>NZ_HE978634.1:1420097-2266959 GCF_000312045.1 Noviherbaspirillum massiliense JC206 | reverse complement strand
TGTGATGGTGGACCAGCTTTCGTCGTTTGCCTCGGAAGTGACGCGGGTGGCGCGGGAAGTGGGTACCGAAGGCAAGCTGGGTGGCCAGGCGCAGGTGGAAGGCGCGGCCGGTACCTGGAAAGACTTGACCGACAACGTCAACTTCATGGCGGCAAACCTGACTGCACAGGTGCGCGGCATCGCCGGTGTGGTGACAGCGGTGGCAAACGGTGACCTGAAGAAAAAGCTGACGGTGGCGGCCCGCGGCGAGATTGCGGCTCTGGCGAACACCATTAATGAAATGACCGACACCCTGGCGGTGTTTGCCGACCAGGCCACCACGGTGGCGCGTGAAGTGGGTGTGGAAGGCAAGCTCGGTGGCCAGGCTTCGGTGCCGGGTGCAGCAGGCACCTGGAAAGACTTGACGGAAAACGTCAACCAGCTGGCGGCCAATCTCACGACCCAGGTGCGGGCGATTGCGGAAGTGGCGACTGCGGTGACGCGCGGCGACTTGTCGCGCTCGATCCAGGTGGAAGCGCGCGGCGAGGTGGCGGACCTGAAGGACAACATCAATGAAATGATCCGCAACCTGAAGGAAACCACGCAAAAGAATGCCCAGCAGGACTGGCTGAAGACCAACCTGGCGCGCTTTACCCGCCTGCTGCAGGGCCAGCGCGACCTGTCGACGGTGACCGCGCTGATCCTGTCGGAACTGGCGCCGCTGGTGTCGGCGCATCATGGCGTGTTCTACATGATGGATTCGCAGGATGCGGATGCGCGTTTGCACATGATCGCAAGTTATGGCTACCGTTCCGATCGCAAGCTTCCGACTTCCTTCCTGCCGGGTGAAGGCCTGGTCGGGCAGTGCGCGCTGGAAAAGCAGCGCGTCTGGCTGACCGACGTGCCGCGCGATTACATCATGGTGTCCTCCGGCCTGGGCGCGGCACCACCCACCAATATCGTGGTACTGCCCATCCTGTTCGAGCAGCAGGTGAAAGCCGTGATCGAAATCGCCTCGCTCGACCGTTTCACCGAGACCCACCTGTCTTTCCTCGACCAGTTGATGGAATCGATCGGCGTGGTGCTGAACACCATCGAAGCCAACAGCCGCACTGAAAGCCTGTTACGGCAATCGCAGTCGCTCGCGCAGGAACTGCAGCAGACCAACCTGGAACTGGCGGAAAAGGCGCGCCTGCTGTCGGATCAGAATATCGAAGTCGAGCGCAAGAACCGGGAAGTGGAGCAAGCCAAGCGGGCGCTGGAAGAAAAGGCGACGCAGCTGGCCTTGTCGTCCAAGTACAAGTCGGAATTCCTGGCCAATATGTCGCATGAATTGCGCACGCCGCTCAACAGCCTGCTGATCCTGGCCCAGCAATTGAGCGACAACCCGGATGGCAATCTCTCGAACAAGCAGGTGGAATTTGCCAAGACGATTTACGGATCCGGCAGTGACTTGCTGACACTCATCAACGACATCCTCGACTTGTCGAAGATCGAATCCGGCACGGTGACGCTGGAAGTCAGCGAGTGCCGCTTCCGCACTCTGCGGGGTTATGTCGAGCGCACCTTCCGTCACATGGCCGAGGCAAAGCACCTCGGATTCTCGATTGACCTGTCCGACTCCTTGCCGGAATCCATGATGACGGACAGCACGCGCCTGCAGCAGATCCTGAAAAACCTGCTGTCGAACGCTTTCAAATTTACGGCGCACGGTCAGGTATCGCTGCGTATCGGACTGGTGGAATCCGGCTGGACCCCCGATCATCCAAGTCTTGCGCAAGCCGATGCGGTACTGGCCTTTGCCGTGACGGATACCGGCGTGGGCATCGCCTCCGACAAGCTGCAACTGATCTTCGAAGCCTTCCAGCAAGCCGACGGCAGCACTGCCCGCAAATATGGCGGCACCGGGCTGGGCCTGTCGATCAGCCGCGAACTGGCGCGTTTGCTCGGCGGCGAGATCCGGGTGGAGAGCGTCATTGGCGTCGGCAGCACCTTCACGCTCTACCTTCCGTACAACCGCGCGGGTTTCATGGCACACGACTTCATTCGTCATCCGCAGTCATTGCCTGTTCCAAAATCGCATATGCCGACTTTGCCGACAAATGTGGTGGTGGCCCAAGCCGAGGCGATTGAAGTTCTGGATGAAGTGGAGCCGGTCGCTCCTGCCGTCGAATTGCAACCAGAGGAAGCGGGCGAGACTTTCGACGACAGGGCACTGATCGTACCGGGAGAGCCGACGGTACTAATCGTGGAGGATGACCGTCGCTTCGCCGGCATCGTGCTTGAGTACGCAAGGGAAAAGGGCTTCAAGGGGGTCGTCACCTATCAGGGTGACTCCGCACTCGCGCTTGCGAGGGATTATCTGCCTGCGGCGATTCTGCTCGACATCGATTTACCGGATATCGAGGGCTTTACGGTGCTCGACCGCCTCAAGCGTGACCCGAGCACCCGCCATATTCCTGTGCATGTCATGTCGAGCATGAAGGAACGCGAGCGGGCACTGCGGCATGGTGCGATTTCCTATCTTCAGAAACCCATCGATCGCGAACGCCTGCAGGAGGAATTCAACCGCATCCAGCAGTTCCTGGTAAAAGGCAAGCGCAGCCTGCTGGTGGTAGAGGATGACCAGATGCAGCGCGATGCCATCGTCAACCTGATCGGGAGTAACGATGTCAATATCGTTGCGGCGGCAAGCGGACAGGAAGCGCTGGATGCCTTGAAGGCCTCCCGTTTCGATTGCATGGTGCTCGACCTTAGCCTGCCGGATATCAATGGCTTTGACCTGCTCGACAAGATTGGGGCGGATTCAGGCCTGCGCGACTTGCCGATCGTGGTCTATACCGCGAAGGACTTGAACCGCAAGGAAGTGACGCGTCTCAAGCGCATCGCGAAAACGGTCGTTGTCAAGGATGCGCGCTCGCCGGAACGCCTGCTGGATGAAACTGCGCTGTTCCTGCATCGTGTGCACGCAAGCCTCCCGGAACCGCAGCGGCGCATGCTGGATGAAATCCATGCGGCGGACGGCGGCCTTGCAGGACGCAAGGTACTGATCGTGGACGATGACCTGCGCAATATCTTCGCCCTGAGTTCCGTGCTCGAGCGCCATCAGATGAAAGTATTGTTTGCCGAAAACGGCCGCGACGGCATCGAAGTGCTCGAAAAGGACCCTTCGATTGAAATCGTGCTGATGGATATCATGATGCCGGAGATGGATGGCTATGACACCATGCGCGCGATACGGCGTGTTCCGAAATTCAAGTCGCTGCCCATCATCACGCTGACGGCGAAAGCGATGAAGGGCGACCGCGACAAGTGCATCGCCGCAGGTGCTTCGGACTACATTACCAAGCCGGTGGATGTGGCTCAGCTGCTCTCGCTGATGCGGGTGTGGCTGCATAAGGAATAAGAGCGCACGGTATGGAGCAAGCCCAATCGATAGAAGATCTGGAAATCGACCTTCTGCTCGAAGGCGTATTCCAGCTCTCCGGCCACGACTTTCGCGGCTACCGGCGAGGCTTGCTTGCCCGGAAACTGCATGCCCTGATGCAGGCTGCTAAGCTCAACAGTGTGTCGATGCTGCAGGACAGGGTGTTGCATGATCCCCATATGCTCGAGACATTGCTGCGGATGCTAGGTGCAAAGACGGCAGGATTGTTCGACGATCCTGCCCATTTCCTTGCATTGCGCGAAGCCCTTGGGCCATGGTTGCGATCCTGTCCTTCGCCGAAGGTCTGGATCGCCGAATGCACGTCCGCCGAAGACATCGCCACGCTCGCAATCCTGCTGGCGGAAGAAGGCGTCTACGACAAGACGCAGGTGTTCGCGACCGCGGCGAATGAAGGTCTGCTGGAGGAGGCAAGCCGCGGCATCCTTGCAGCGGAGCGCATCCGGGAGTATGAAGACAACTACCGTCGCAGCGGGGGCAAACATGCTCTTGCCGACTACTGCCGCGAGGACAAGGGGCACATAGTGCTGCTGCCCCGGATGCTCAGCAACATTACCTGGGCGCAGTACAGCCTCGCCACGAATGCCTCATTCAATGAATTCGAACTGATAGTCTGCCGCGGGACGCTGGGCGAATTCGGGGCGCCATTGCGGCGCAGGACCCTGCAGCTGTTCCATGAAAGCCTGCCAGTGTTCGGCATGCTGAGCGTCGACCAAGCCAATGAAATGGCGTGCGAGCCTTTCGCGTCACGCTACAAGTCGATTTGTGCAAACCAGGGTCTGTATCGACGCATGGCCTGAGCGTCGCGGCCTGTCAACGGGAAGCGCGGCAGCAGGTGGCCTGCGCCGCTTCGAGTTCGACTTCAATACGGGCTAGGTGCCGGTTCCCTGCGGCACATAGCCCAGTACCGCGGAAATCTGACTTGCGGTACTCAGCAAGTCTTCCACCCACTCGTCCTGCAGCCGGTCTGCAGGCGCGGAGATTGACAAGCCTGCAACCAGCTTGCCGGAGTCATCGTAGATGCCCGCGGCCATGCAGCGCACGCCGAGTTCCAGCTCCTCATTGTCGCGGGCATAACCGCGCGCGCGCACTAGGCTGAGTTCCCGTTCCAGTTTGGCGAGGTCGGTAATCGAATTCTTGTTATGGCCCGCCAGTCCGGTACGGGTCGCATAGGAACGGACCTGCTTCGGATCTTCGATGGAGAGGAACAGCTTGCCGGTGGAGGTCAGGTGCAGCGGCGCGCGTCCGCCGATCGCACGTACCACCTGCATGCCGGAACGCTCGGAAAACGAGCGGTCGATATACACGATCTCGTCGCCTTGCCGTACCGACAGATTGACGGTTTGGTGCGTCTTCCGATGCAGCGCGCGCATGAAATCCAGTGCGGCTTCACGCACGTTCAGGCGGCTTTTCACGAGATTGCCCAATTCCAGCAGGCGCATGCCCAGCCGGTAAGATCCTGCTTCCGCCCGGTCGACAAAGCGCTTGACCACCATATCGTTCAGAATGCGGTGCGCCGTGGATGGGTGCAAGCCTGTTACCGTCGACAATTCCTTGAGGCTGACAGGGTCAGGATATTGTGCGAGCGCATCCAGCAGGGAAATCATGCGCTCGATAACCTGGATCGAAATCTGATTGTTATCGCTAGACTGCTCTTTTTTCATGCTGAAATTGGTGCGTTGCAATAGCTTATTTATACCACATTGTGAAAAAATCAAAAAGAGTTGTAAAGAAATTTGCGTGTTTTCGGCAAATTATTTCATCCCAAGCATTGGTCCCATGAGACGTTGGGCGCATCATAATAACGACTCTCTATGATCAGGAATCAAGCATGCGTGTCGGATTATTTGTTACCTGCCTGGTAGACATGATGCGGCCGGAAATCGGGTTTTCAGCTTTGAAACTGCTGGAAGCCGCCGGCTGCGAAGTGATCGTTCCGGAAACTCAGACCTGCTGCGGCCAGCCCGCATACAGTTCGGGCGATCGCAAGGCGGCGCGCGCGCTTGCCGAAAAATTCGTCAGCGAGTTCGAAGGCTTTGACTATATCGTCATTCCCTCCGGCTCCTGCGGCGGAACGGTGAAAACCCATTACACCGACCTGTTCTCGGATTCCCCGTCCTGGCTGGCGCGGATGGAGCGCATGGCGCCGCGCGTCTATGAACTGACCGACTTCCTGCAGAACGTGGTGAAGCTGGACAAACTGCCACTTCCGGAAAAGGGCGGATTCCAAGGCTGCATCACTTATCACGATTCCTGCTCCGGCTTGCGTGAACTGGGCGTGCAAGCGCAGCCGCGCGCATTGCTGAAGAAGGTCCCCGGTGTGGAATTGAAGGAGATGAAGGACAGCCGTGCCTGCTGCGGCTTTGGCGGCACGTTCGCCGTGAAGTATGGCGACATCTCGACGGCAATTGCCGATGAAAAATGCGCGAACATCCATGCGTCCGGCGCCGATGCCGTCGTGCTCGGCGACCTGGGATGCATCCTCAATATCGAAGGCAGACTGCGCCGCACCGGCGATGACAAGACGCGCGTGCTGCATGTGGCACAAGTATTGGCAGGAGACGTCTGATGCAAGTTCAGTCCATGCATTTCAAGGCGCGCTCCGGGCAAAAGCTGGCAGACCAGCGCCTGCAGCAAAACCTGAAAAAGCTTTCCTCCAAGTTCGTGTCGGGGCGCGCTTCGGCCATCACCGAGCTCGATGACTTCGAAGGCACGCGCGACGCCGCGATCGAGCGCCGCATGCGCGCGATCGAGAATCTCGATGTCTGGCTGGATACCTTCGAGAAGGAGGCGACCCGGCGCGGCGCCACCGTGCTGTATGCCGAGACCGCTGAAGATGCGTCTCGCCTGGTGGTGGAAATCGCAAAAAAGCACCAGGTCAGAAAAGCCATCAAGTCGAAGTCGATGGTGTCGGAAGAGATGGCGCTCAACAAGGCGCTGGAAGCGACCGGCGTGCAAGTCGTCGAAACGGACCTCGGCGAGTACATCCTGCAGATCAACAACAACGAGGCGCCGTCCCACATCATCGCGCCCGTGGTCCACAAGGACAAGGAAGAAATCTCCGACCTGTTTGCGCGCGTACACCAGCGGCCACGCCTGACTGACATTCCGGAGATGACGCATGAGGCGCGCGAGATGCTGCGCCCGCAATTCCTGTCGGCGGACATGGGTATTACCGGCGGCAATTTCATCATCGCCGAAACCGGATCGGTGGCCGTCGTCACCAACGAAGGCAACGAGGGCATGTGCACCGTGATGCCCCCCAAGGTGCATGTGGTAGTGACCGGTATCGAGAAAGTCTTGCCGACGCTCGAGGATTTCGCGACGGTCATGCGGCTGTTGCCGCGCTCGGCCACCGGTCAGTCGATTTCCAACTACGTGTCGCTGCTGACGGGACCGAAACGTCCGGGCGATCTCGACGGCCCGGAAGCAATGTATTTCGTGCTGGTGGACGCTGGCCGTACCAGCCTGGTCGGCAGCGAATTCCAGGACATGCTCCGTTGCATCCGCTGCGGTGCATGCATGAACCATTGCCCTGTGTACCAGAAGATCGGTGGCCACAGCTATGGCTGGGTCTATCCCGGGCCGATGGGCAGCGTGCTTACGCCATCGTATGTCGGTGTCGAAAATGCGCTCGACCTGCCGCAGGCTTCAACCCTGTGCGGCGAATGCCACGTGGTATGCCCTGTTAAAATCCCGCTGCCGGACTTGCTGCGCAAACTGCGCGAGAAGCAGGTCGAGAAGCATCTGCGTCCTGCAAGCGAGCGCCTGGGCCTGGCAGCGTGGGCCTTTCTCGCCAAACGACCGACACTGTACCGGCTGGCCACGGGAATGGGTGTGCGTATTCTGCGGGCGATGGGGGGTAGCAGGAAGCTGATCGCGAAGCTGCCGTTCGGTGGTGGATGGACCGATTACCGGGACATGCCTGCGCCGACCGGCAAGACCTTCCGTGAACTTTATCGACAACGAAAATGACTGAGCACGAAACCCAAGTCAGCGAATTCAAGAGCAAAAGCGGAGTAAAACGGATTTACTCCGCTTTTTTCTATTCCATGGAAGGCTTCAAGTCGGCATGGCGGAGCGAGCATGCGTTTCGCCAGGAACTGATGCTGGCGATACCGGCAGCGATCGTCGCCTTGCTGCTGCCGGTGCCGGCAGTGCACAAGCTGGTCCTGATCGGCGTCCTGGTATTGGTGCTGATTGTTGAACTGATCAATTCTGCAATCGAAGCCGTCGTGGACCGCATCTCCTTCGAGCGCCATCCGCTATCGAAAAATGCCAAGGATTTCGGCAGTGCCGCCGTATGCCTGGCGCTGTTGCTTGCCGCGGCAAGCTGGGCCGTCATCGTGCTGCCCTTGTTCCTGGGGTAGGGCACGTCCCTGCAGTTGAAGGGCTGCGTGGGGTCTTCCGCGCAGCCGTCCTCATTGCTTCTGTGGCAAATTCCGGTCGATCCACTGTTCGAAGGCCTGCAGGAATTTCTGCATGAATTCACGGGTGGATTCATTCGCGATCGCGCCTTTTTCATCGAACAGGTTCGCCGCCTTGCCGATATAGGCCTCAGGCTGCTGCATGGCAGGAACATTCAGGAAGACCAGGCACTGGCGCAAGTGATGGTTCGCGCCGAAGCCGCCGATGGCGCCCGGCGACAGGCTGATCACGGCGCCTGGCTTGCCGTTCCAGGAGCTTTTTCCATAAGGGCGTGAGCCCACATCGATCGCATTTTTCAATGCCCCGGGGATCGAGCGGTTGTATTCCGGCGTGATGAACAACACGGCGTCGGCTGCTTCCAGCTGCTGCTTGAAATCCCGGATGACTTGCGGCGGATCGGCTTCGAAATCCTGGTTGAACAAGGGCAGCTGGCCGATCTCCATGATCCCGAGCTTGAGTGATGGCGGCGCCATGGCGATCAGGGCATTGGCCATCTTGCGATTCAGCGATTCCTTGCGCAGGCTGCCGACAAGGACGGCAACATTTTTCGGTGAACTCATGGTGCTCCTTTCCGAGAGGGAAATCGTGAGAATTTGCAGCGCTTGCATGGTGTGCAAAGCATGCAATGACGCGCAGAGAAAAGAGCGTAGACATATTCAGTGTGCGGTTTGTTCTTTTGCAAATGCGGGAAGTGCAGTTCAATGAGGAGTCGAGCGGCGGGGCGCCAAGGCTTCAACCGGATGAAAACTGTGTTTTTCTTGATAAGGATCGGCCGAGGAAGCGGAAAGGCCGAGGCGGTGGGCAAGCACCGGCATTGCAACTATTGGTATTAAATTAACTGATAGCTGTTATTACCAAATGAAAGCGGAATTATGAATTGAGAAGAGATATATTTTTTCTGTCTCCTCCAACTCTTCTCGAGATTGGTTTGTGCCCGCCAGCGAAAGCATCGCGGGCTTTTTTTTGCCTGAAGAGATCAGGAGGAAGCGGCGGGCGATTGTCAGCTTTAGTGCAAAGCGTGCCAGAGCCATGCGAGCAGTCCCGTCAGAATCGGGACTGAAAAAACGCTGCAGCACAGCGCGATGAATCTCGGGCTGCGTGGCCAGGCCACTACGGTCGGGGACAGGGGATTGTAGAAGACTTCCACCGCGCATTTGAGGGGCCAGCGCCCCTGCAGCACCACCCGGGGATTGCGGCTATGAAGATAGGTATGGATCAAGGCATTGTTCCGTGCTTCATGGAAGGCGATCAGCAGAGCGCCATGGTCCGAGTCATCTCGCTGGGGCGGATGGCCTATCACGACGGCGTTGACCCGTCCCCAGTTATACCTGCGCCACACTTCGCGGGCTGCCGGGATGCACAGGGCAATCCAGGCCACCGCAGCAATGAAAAACCACATGTTCATGACGCTGTGCGTTGCCGATTGAATTGATAAAAAAGCGCATCGCTTTCAATCCCGGGCAAAACAGAACGTGGATCCGACAAGTCCTTGTTTTGTCTGGTTGAGGTCATCGATGCCGCTACGCAATATCGGGAAAGTGTACGCATAGCGGGACTGGATGTCTAATCGCAATGAAATGCCATTCTGGCTCGAGCACCTTCCCGAACAAGAATGTACGACGCTCAACGAAGATGGCAGCGCGGTTCTCCAGTCCTGCCTTGATTATGATCAAGGGAAAAATTTCCAACAAGATCATGAACTTGAGAAATCTTGCCCCAGCTTATCCACAGAATTGACCACAAGAATTGTGAGTAAGCCGGGCGTCAGAGGCGTGCCTCCCCGGACGCCGTCCACAAGCCATATTCGCAATCCTCATAAGACGCGGCAAAAGTATTCGTTCTTATTTTTTTGCCAGCTGTTTAGTCTGTCGACTCCGAAACGAACCACCATGAAGGAGAAGTCAGATGTTTTCGAAGTTATTCCTGCAGGCCGCCGCTGCCATCGCATTGCTGGCGCAATCGGCATACGCTGCGGACATCACTCTGCTCAACGTGTCGTATGACCCGACGCGCGAGCTGTACCAGGACATCAACCAGGCGTTCGCCAAGCAATGGAAGGCAAAGAGCGGGGATAACGTTACCGTCCGGCAGTCGCATGGCGGATCGGGCAAGCAGGCCCGGACCGTGATCGACGGACTGAATGCAGACGTATTGACGCTCGCGCTGGCCTACGATATTGATGCCGTTGCCGAGCACGGCCTGGTGGTGAAGGAATGGCAGAAGCGCCTGCCGAACAACAGCACGCCGTATTCGTCGACCATCGTCTTCCTGGTACGCAAGGGCAATCCGAAGGGCATCAAGGACTGGAGCGATCTGGCCAAGCCCGGCATCTCCGTCATTACCCCCAACCCCAAGACTTCGGGCGGCGCGCGCTGGAACTATCTCGCGGCATGGGGCTATGCGCTCAAGCAGCCGGGCGGCAATGATGCAAGTGCCCGCGACTTCGTCGGCAAGCTTTTCAGGAATGTGCCCGTGCTGGATTCCGGCGCCCGCGGCGCGACCACGACCTTTGTCGAACGCGGCATCGGCGATGTCCTGATTGCCTGGGAAAACGAGGCCCTGCTGGCAATCAAGGAACTCGGCCCGAACAAGTTCGACGTCGTCACGCCGCCGGTGAGCATCCTGGCCGAACCGCCGGTCGCCGTCGTCGACAAGGTGGTCGACAGGCGCGGCACCCGCAAGGTAGCGGAAGCCTATCTGCAGTATCTCTACACCGAAGAAGCCCAGGAAATCATTGCGAAGAACTATTACCGTCCGACCGTCGAGAAGGAAGCGAAGAAATATGCATCGCAGTTTCCGAAGCTGACCCTGTTCACCATTGATGACGTGTTCGGCGGCTGGACCAAGGCCCAGAAAGTTCACTTTGCCGACGGCGGCACTTTCGATCAAATCTATGAGCCGGGCAGGAAGTAAGCGGCCCGTATCTCGATCACGGGGACAATGATGACCTCCATTCTTCTCCTGGCCGGCAGTCCCTCGACGCCGTCCCGCTCGACCCGGCTGCTGCACTATGTTGGCGAGAGGCTGGCCGCCCTGGGCCACCGCCATCAGGCCTTGCATGTGCTCGACTTGCCGGCCCGGGCGCTGCTGCAAGCGGATTTCGGCGATGCCGGGATCATGGCGGCGAAGGCGCAAGTCGCACAGGCACACGCGGTGGTAGTGTCCACGCCGGTGTACAAGGCGGCATACAGCGGCATTCTCAAGGCATTTCTGGACGTTCTTCCGCAGGATGGCTTGTCCGGGAAGCTCGTGCTGCCGCTTGCGACCGGCGGCAGCCAGTCGCACATGCTTGCGCTGGATTACGCATTGCGCCCGGTGCTGTCGGCGCTCGGCGCAAGGTATGTCTTGCCGAGCATTTACGCAACCGACGCGCAAGTCAACTGGAGCGCCGGCGACGGATTGGCTCTCGACCCCGCGATTGCGCAACGCATTGCCACAGGCGTCGAGCATTTGTCCGCCAGTCTCCTGAGCCAGCGCTCCTCCGCTCAGGCCGAGACCGCATCGGCCTCCGTTCTCCGCATGCGATGTAACGCATAGCAAGCCCGCAGCTTCACCCATGTAATCCGGCGGTTCCGTCGCCGCACCACAACCGCTCCCCTGGAGCGGACGGGAGTTCTTTATTCAATTCAAAGCACAAAAAGGAAAGCCATGACCATCTTCAGCAACAGGCGCAATGACAGACGACGCACACTCGGCTTGCTGTCCGCAGCGATAGGAGGAGCCATGCTTGCGGCCTGGCCGGGAATCTCCCGGGCGCAAGCAAGCAAGGTGCTGCGCATCGGTTATCAGAAATACGGCACGCTCACCATCCTGAAGGGCCGCGGCACGCTCGACCGGCGCCTCGCCGAACAAGGCATCGAGGTGAAATGGATCGAATTTCCGGCGGGGCCGCAGCTGCTGGAAGGCCTGAACGTCGGCAGCATCGATTTCGGCACGGTGGGCGAGGCGCCGCCGATTTTTGCGCAGGCGGCAGGCGCCAACCTGGTGTATGTGGCGAATGAGCCGCCGGCACCGCTGGGCGAGGCGATCGTGGTTCCGAAGGGATCGCCGCTGAAAACCGTCGCCGACCTGAAGGGGAAAAAGGTCGCGCTCAACAAGGGATCGAATGTGCATTACCTCCTGGTGAAGGCACTGGAAAAGGCCGGGGTCGATTACAAGGACATCAATACGGTATTCCTGACTCCGGCCGATGCCCGCGCCGCCTTCGAGCGCGGCAGCGTGGATGCATGGGTGATCTGGGATCCGTTCCTGGCTGCAGCCGAAAGGCAGATCGGCGCGCGCATCGTGGTAGATGGCAAGGGGCTCGTCAGCAATCACCAGTTCTACCTCGCAGCGCGCCCGTATGCGGAAGCGAACCGGACCACTTTGCAGACAATCATCGAGGAACTCGCCAAGGTCGATGACTGGGGACGCCAGAACTACAGGGAAGTCGCCGCCATCCTCGCAGGGCAGATAGGGCTGGAGCCGGCAATTGTGGAACTGGCGGCCCAGCGCTACAGCTATGGCATCCGGCCTGTCAGTGCGGAAGTCATCCATGAGCAGCAGAAAATCGCAGATGTATTTGCCGGCCTGAAGCTGATTCCGAAAAAAATCAGCATCAAGGACGCCGTTCTGCCTGCAACACTCTAAAAGGCTCGCTCATGGATACATCATTCTCCTTGCGCAGAGCGCTCGCCGTCGCTGCCGCGGGCATCGTGGTAACGGCTTGCCTGATCCTTGCCGCCCGGCCGAGCTTTGCGGCGGATGAATTGCCGAAGCAGTTGCGGATCGGCTTTCAAAAGAGTTCCGTCAATCTCACGTTGCTGAAGCAGCGCAAGGCGCTGGAGCAACGCTTGCCCGGTGTGAGAGTTGCCTGGTTCGAATTCACCGCCGGCCCGCAACTGCTTGAGGCCTTATCAGTCGGTAGCATCGATTTCGGCATGACCGGAGACACGCCGCCGATCTTTGCGCAAGCCGCAGGCAGCAACCTGGTCTATGTCGGAGCGGAGCCGCCCAAGCCTGACAACAGCGCCATCCTTGTGAGGCAAGCGTCGCCCGTGCGAAGCGTGGCGGACCTGAAGGGAAGGAAGCTGGCCTTGCAGAAGGGATCGAGCGCCCACTATCTGACCGTGTGAGCACTCGAGCAGGCCGGTCTGCAATGGAATGACATCACCCCGGTCTATCTCGCCCCGGCCGATGCGCGTGCCGCATTCGAGCAGGGCAGTGTGGATGCATGGGCCATCTGGGATCCGTACTGGGCGGCAATTGAAAAAAGCCTGAACCCGCGCGTGCTGACGACGAGCAGGGGGCTGGTCAGCAATCACAGCTACTACCTTGCCAGCCGCGATTTCGCAAACCTGCATCCGGACATCATTGGCATCTTGTTTGACGAGCTGACCCGGAGTGACCTGTTCGTTCAGCAAAACCATGCCGAGGCGGTCCGGATCGTCGCTGGCAGTACCGGCCTCGATCCGGCAACGATCGATGTGTATATCCGTCGCCGCCCCCGCGCGCCGGTCGGCCCTTTGACTGCAGCGATGAGCGATGAACAGCAGGGAATCGCAGATGCCTTCTTCCGCCAGAAGCTGATACCGAAACCGATCCGCGTCAAGGACGTGTTCTGGCAGCCGCAAGGGAAAGCCGGATCCAACTGAAGCATCAAAAATACACAATACGAAAGGAATACATGATGAGTCTGAACGTTTTCTGGTTTCTTCCCACGCATGGCGACAGCCGCTATCTGGGCACGACGCGCGGCGCCCGCCCGGTCAATTACGACTACCTCAAACAGCTGGCCGTCGCCGCCGACACCCAGGGCTATGACGGCGTGCTGATCCCGACCGGACGCTCCTGCGAAGACCCATGGGTGGTGGCATCCAGCCTGATCGGCGCGACGAAGAATTTGAAATTCCTGGTCGCGATTCGTCCCGGTCTGAGCAGCCCGGGACTGGCGATACGGACCGCGGCGACATTCGACCGCTTGTCGAATGGGCGACTGCTGGTCAATGTCGTCACCGGCGGCGACCAGGCGGAACTGGAAGGGGATGGCCTGTTCGCCGATCATGAGTCGCGCTATGAAATCTCGTCGGAATTCCTGCGGGTCTGGCGCGCGGCGCTGGCTGGGGAAGGAGGCGACGCCGGCTTTCATTTCGAGGGCAAGCACATCAAGGTCAAGGGCGCGAAAACGCTTTACCCTGCCGTACAGAAGCCTTACCCGCCGCTGTATTTCGGCGGTTCTTCCGCGGCGGCGCATGATCTGGCGGCGGAGCAGGTGGATGTCTATCTCACCTGGGGCGAGCCGCCGGCAGCAGTCGCCGAGAAGATTGCGGATATCCGGGCAAGGGCTGCAAAGCATGGACGAACCCTGCGCTTCGGCATCCGGCTGCATGTCATCGTGCGCGAAACCAGCGAGGCGGCATGGAAGGCGGCTGACGAGCTGATCAGCCATCTCGATGATGACGTGATCGCTCGCGCGCAGGCGGCGTTTGCAAAAATGGATTCCGAGGGCCAGCGCCGCATGGCGGCCTTGCACGGTGGCCGGCGCGACAAGCTGGAAGTGTCGCCCAATCTCTGGGCCGGAGTGGGCCTGGTGCGCGGCGGTGCAGGCACTGCGCTGGTGGGCGATCCGGAGACCGTGGCGGCACGCATGAAGGAATATGCGGACCTGGGCATCGATACCTTCATCCTCTCCGGCTATCCGCACCTGGAGGAATCGTACCGGTTTGCGGAACTGGTTTTTCCCTTGCTCGGAAAAGGCGGACAGCAGGGAAAGCAGGACGCACTGACCGGACCGTTCGGCGAGGTGGTGGCGAACAGCCTTTATCCCAAAGTCTCGCAGAGCTGAGGAGGCAGCATGGCATTTCTCAATGCGAACGGGACCGCGGATGCGGTGCCGGCAAGGGAAGGACGATTGCCCTGGACACGGCGCACGCTGGATATCCTGACTGCGTGGGCGGTGCCGGTGGCATTGCTCATTGCCTGGCAGTTCGCCGCGCATATCGGGTGGCTATCCAGCCGGATCTTGCCCGAGCCGCTTGCCGTCGTCCGCGCCGGCTGGGAGCTTGGCGCTTCCGGGGAATTGTGGGGCCACCTCAGAACCAGTGCATGGCGTGCGCTGTCAGGGTTTGCGGTCGGCGGCGGACTAGGCTTGCTGCTCGGGCTGCTGACAGGCAGCTTCCGCAAGGCCGAAACCCTGCTGGATTCGACGCTCCAGATGATCCGCAACATCCCGGCACTGGCCCTGATCCCGCTGGTCATCCTCTGGTTCGGCATCGATGAAACGGCAAAGCTGTTCCTCGTATCGGTCGGCGTCTTCTTTCCCGTCTACCTCAATACCTTCCATGGCATCCGCACTGTGGACCAGGGCCTGGTCGAGATGGCGCGAAGCTACGGCTTGTCGGGATGGGCGCTGTACCGGGATGTCATCCTGCCCGGGGCGCTGCCTTCCATTCTGGTGGGCGTACGGTTTTCGCTTGGCCTGGTATGGGTGCTGCTGATCGTGTCGGAAACCATCTCCGCGCAGTCAGGCATCGGCTACATGACGATGAATGCGCGCGAATTCCTCCAGACTGACGTGGTGCTGGTCGGCATCCTCCTCTATGCGCTGCTCGGCAAGCTGGCTGATGTGCTGGCACGCAGGCTGGAACGCTATTGGCTGCGCTGGCATCCCGGATATCGATAAGCGCATGAACGCAATGAAAACGGAGAATCGCTCATGAAAATCAATCTGGCAGAACAGGAACAGCTGCACGCGGTCGCAGGCGCCCGCGGCGTGGCCATCGCATTGTCGGACTTGTCCAAGTCCTTCCCGGGAAGGCAGGTGCTGCGCTCCGTAAACCTCGACATCGCGGCGGGCGAATTCGTGGCAGTCGTCGGGCGCAGCGGTTGCGGCAAGAGCACATTGCTGCGTCTGATTGCAGGGCTTGAGAGCGCCACCGGAGGGAATATCGCAGTTACCCGGGGAACCGATGCGGTACCCAAGCCGGAAACCCGCATCATGTTCCAGGATGCGCGGCTGCTGCCCTGGAAGAAGGTCATCGATAACATTGCACTGGGGCTTCCGGCGGGTACCGGCAAGGCGACGCGTGCACTGCAGAACGTGGGGCTGCGGGACCGGGCCGGTGACTGGCCGGCAGCCTTGTCCGGCGGCCAGCGCCAGCGGGTCGCACTGGCGCGCGCGCTGGTGCATGACCCGGAACTGCTGTTGCTGGATGAACCGCTCGGTGCCCTCGATGCGCTCACCCGCATCGAAATGCAGCAACTGATCGAAACCCTTTGGCAGCAGCGCGGCTTTACCGCATTGCTGGTCACGCATGACGTGCAGGAAGCGATTGCGCTCGCCGACCGCGTCATTCTGATCGAGGACGGCGAGATCGCGCTCGATGTGAGGATCGAATTGCCCCGGCCCCGCGCGCGCGGAAGCGCGGCATTTGCGCGACTGGAAGAACGCATTCTGGCGCGGGTATTGAGATAGCCGGCCTGGCATGACGGTGCTGCAGTTTCCTGAGCGTCGGGTATTGCTCGTTCCCGGCCTGAACGGCAGCGGGCCGGCGCACTGGCAATCGCGCTGGCAACAATTGTTCCCGCATTTTGAACGAGTCGAGCAGGCGGACTGGAGTGTGCCGGACTTGGAAACATGGGCGGCCCGGGTAGGAGAGGAACTGGCCCGTTCAAGCCGGCCAACGTGGATCGCGGCGCATAGTTTCGGCTGCCTTGCTGTCGTGCGCCAGGCCCGCTTCCAATCGCCAAACCTTGCTGGCGCGCTGCTGGTGGCGCCAGCCGATCCGCATAAATTCGGGCTGGCGGATGCACTGCGCCATGCAAGGATGCCTTGCCCGGCAATTCTGGTCGGCAGCCTCAACGATCCATGGATGGCAAGCGCCGACGCTGCGGTGTGGGCAAGGCGATGGGGATGCGCCTTCGTCAATGCCGGTCGCGCGGGGCATATCAATGCCGATTCCGGGCTGGGAGACTGGGCCGACGGACTCGAACTCCTGTCCTGCCTGATCGATGCCGGAGACGCATTTGACTTCCGGAGACATGCAGCCGTCTAGCAAGCGGCGAGGCCCTGAACAGGCCTGGCGCAGTTCCCCGGAAAGCAATCCAGGCCCATCCCCGCGCCGCGCTCCGCGATGAAGGGCAAGCGGTTGGCCATGGTCCGATTTTCCAGGCGGCAGGTTTGCCCGCAGCGGCTTATTCAAAAAACGCTTATTGAAATACGAAAAAAATCGTTCTTTTTATAACGATGCAATGCAAATATTCGGCATCTATAGTTGCATTGGTAATAAAGAGAATGGTGATGCGGGTTCCTATACGAAGAAACAACGCTCGGGGAAGGGCGCCGGTGCTGCCGGGCTTTCATTTGTCCCTCGGATTTACGCTTTTGTACCTTGGCCTCATCGTCCTGATCCCGCTGTCGGCCATCCTGCTCAAGACGTCCGCCATGACCTGGGATGCCTTTGTGCATGCGGTGCTGGCGCCGCGGGTGCTGGCGTCCTACCGCCTGAGTTTTGGCGCCTCGTTCATTGCCGCGCTGCTGAATGTGTTGTTTGGCGCCGTCGTCGCCTGGGTGCTGGTGCGCTACCGCTTTCCAGGCAAGAAACTGATCGATGCCCTGGTCGACCTGCCGTTTGCCTTGCCGACCGCCGTGGCCGGGATCGCGCTGACAGCCCTGTATTCGCCGAACGGCTGGATCGGGCGCTATCTTGAAGCGTTCGGAATCAAGGTGGCATTTACCCCGCTCGGTGTCGTCGTCGCCCTGACCTTCATCGGCTTGCCCTTCGTCGTGCGTACCGTGCAGCCGGTGCTGGAGGAAGCCGAGCGCGAGCTGGAAGAGGCGGCGGCCAGCCTCGGCGCCAATCGGCTGCAGACGTTTTCCCGCGTGATCTTTCCGACCATCCTGCCGGCGCTGCTGACCGGCTTTGCGCTCGCATTTGCCCGCGCCACCGGCGAGTATGGTTCGGTGATCTTCATCGCCGGGAACATGCCGATGGTGTCCGAGATCGCGCCGCTTTTGATCATCACGAAACTGGAACAGTACGACTACACCGGCGCGACCGCGATTGCCCTCGTGATGCTGCTTGTCTCGTTCGGCCTGCTGTTCGCCATCAACCTGCTGCAAGCCTGGACCCGCAGGCGCGGCCAGGCGGAAGGAGTCTGAGATGACTGCAAGTGCTTCCACCTTGTCCCTGCCGCCGCGCGCCGAGCCGGAGCGCGCGCTTGCGGCGACGGTCGAACCCTTGTGGGTGCGCGCACTGCTGCTCGGCGTCGCACTCGCATTCCTCACCCTGTTCCTGTTTGTCCCCCTGATCGCGGTCTTCGCGGAAGCGTTCAGGAAAGGCTGGCAGGCGTATGTCGAGGCGATCGTCGAGCCGGATGCCCTGTCCGCCATCAGGCTGACCCTGCTGACGGCACTAATTGCCGTGCCGCTTAACCTGGTGTTTGGCGTGGCAGCGGCATGGACCATCGCGAAGTTCGAGTTTCGCGGCAAGTACCTCCTGCTCACCCTGATCGACTTGCCGTTCTCGGTGTCGCCGGTGATTTCCGGTCTGATCTACGTGCTGCTTTTTGGCGCGCAGGGATGGTTCGGGCCCTGGCTGCAGGAGCATGACATCCGGATTCTGTTTGCGGTGCCCGGCATCGTACTGGCGACGATTTTCGTCACCTTTCCTTTCGTGGCGCGCGAACTGATTCCCCTGATGCAGTCGCAGGGCAGGGACGAGGAGGAAGCGGCGCTCGTGCTTGGCGCGTCGGGATGGAAGACCTTCTGGCGCGTGACGCTGCCGAACATCAAGTGGGGTTTGCTGTACGGCGTGATTCTCTGCAATGCGCGCGCCATGGGCGAGTTCGGCGCGGTATCGGTAGTGTCCGGCCATATCCGTGGGCAGACCAACACCATGCCCTTGCAGGTGGAAATCCTCTACAACGAATACAACTTCGCGGCGGCATTTGCAATCGCCTCGCTGCTGGCCCTGCTGGCGCTGGTGACGCTGGCAGTCAAATCATTCATCGAGTGGCGCGCCAGCCGGGTGCAGGTGCTGCCGGCTTTTCAGGAGCATTGAGCATGGGAATCGAAGTCAGGAACATCAACAAGCATTTCGGCGAGTTCGTCGCGCTGGACGACGTGTCGCTGGATTTCTCGTCCGGCGAGCTGACAGCCTTGCTCGGTCCTTCCGGCTGCGGCAAGACCACGCTCCTGCGCATCATTGCAGGATTGGAACACGCGGATTCGGGACGGGTGCTGCTGGATGGCGAGGATGCGTCCGGCCGCCACGCCCGCGAGCGGCAGGTGGGTTTCGTATTCCAGCACTATGCCCTGTTCCGGCACATGAGCGTGTTCGAGAACATCGCCTTCGGCCTGCGCGTCAAGCCACGCAAGCAGCGGCCGTCGGAAGCCGAAATCCGCAGCAAGGTCATGCAATTGCTGGAGCTGGTGCAGCTGGACTGGCTGGCGGACCGTTTCCCTTCGCAGCTGTCGGGCGGCCAGCGCCAGCGCATCGCCCTCGCGCGCGCGCTCGCGGTCGAACCGCGCGTACTGCTGCTGGACGAGCCTTTTGGCGCGCTGGACGCGAAAGTGCGCAAGGAGTTGCGGCGCTGGCTGCGCCGCCTGCATGACGAACTGCATGTCACCAGCATTTTCGTCACGCACGACCAGGAAGAAGCGCTCGAAGTCGCGGACCGGGTCGTCCTGATGAACAAGGGCAAGGTCGAGCAGGCGGGCGCGCCGGACGAGGTCTACAGCCATCCGGCATCGCCTTTCGTCTACGGCTTCCTCGGCAACGTCAATCTGTTCCATGGCCGCGTGCATGAAGGCGTGCTGGAAGCGGCTGGTCAGGCATTCGCCGCGCCCGATCACGCCCGCACCCAGGATGCAAAAGGCATCGGCTTCGTGCGGCCGCACGACATTGAAGTCGATCGCTATGCACCGGGGGCCGAAGGCATCCTGGTGCAGCTGCGGCGCGCCCATGCAATTGGCCCGCTGGCCCAGCTCGAGCTCGAGCGCGAAGACGGCCCGGACACGATCGAGGCGGTGATCCCCGCCGAGCATTTCCGGCAGTTGCAGCTGAAGGAAGGCGAGACGCTGGTGGTGCGGCCGAAGCGGCTGCACGTCTTTGTCGACCGTCAGTCTTTGTAAGTTAGCAGGAGGCATCGCATGAATTTCCAGCAATTGCGTTCCGTGCGCGAGGCGGCGCGACGCGGTTTCAACCTGACCGAAGTCGCCAATGTGCTGTTTACCTCGCAGCCCGGCGTGAGCCGGCAAATCCGGGAACTGGAAGAGGAACTTGGCGTCGAGGTGTTCGAGCGCAACGGCAAGCGGCTGACAGGCCTGACCGAGCCGGGCAGGGGCATCTTGCAGATCATCGAACGCCTGCTGCTGGAGGCGGAAAACCTGCGCCAGGCCAGCCGGGAATACACGGGGGAAAAAACCGGCGTGCTGAAGATCGCGACTACCCACACCCAGGCGCGCTATGTGCTGCCGCGCGTGGTGCAGGGCTTCCGTGCTGCCTTCCCGCAGGTGCGCATCGCGCTCCAGCAGGGCACGCCGGAGCATATCGCCGAATGGGTCATTTCGGGCAAGGCGGACATTGCCATCGCCACCGAGGGCCTGAGCCGGTTCGACGAGCTGGTTTCCTTTCCGTGCTACAGCTGGAGTCACACAGTCGTCGTACCGCAGGATCATCCGCTGGCCTCGCGCACGCACATCAGGCTGCAGGACCTCGCGGCCTATCCGCTGATTACCTATGACATCGGTTTCACCGGCCGCAGCCATATCGACGAGGCCTTCCGGGAAGCAGGCATCGAGCCGGACATCGTCCTGACAGCCATGGACTCGGACGTGATCCAGCAGTATGTGGCGCTTGGAATGGGCGTGGGCATCATTGCTTCGATGGCGATCGACCAGAATCGCACGCAGGGCTTGCAGTCGATCGAGGCGGCCCACCTGTTTGCGCCGAATGTGGCGCGGCTGGCGGTAAGGCGCGGCGCCTACCTGCGCTCCTACATCTACGACTTCATCCTGCAGTTCGCGCCCGAACTGAAACGCGCCGAGATCGAGAATGCCTTGAGCGTCGGGTCCTAAAGCGAATTGATGGTCAATCCGCTCAGGGGAAGATGACTTTGTTGGCGGCGCGCTTGCTCCGGATGTCCGCAAGCGCCGTTTCCATGGCGGCCAGCCGGTAATCGGTAGCCGGGTGCAGTGCGGTATAGCTGTTGAGCATGCTCGCCGGGTATTCGCTCGCCATGCGCCGCCAGAACGGCACGACGTTGTCGATGCGATAGCCCGCGCGCGCCAGCATGTAGAGCGAAAGCTTGTCCGCCGCGGCATCGAAATCCTGCGGCATGGGCTTGAGGCCGGCCATGCCGCTCATGGTGCTCATGTCCGGATGTACCCGGATCAGGTTGTCGATGATGCCGCCTTCGGTGGCCACCATGCGCTGCTTGATGGCATGGCCGAGCGCGTTGTGCGCCATCTCCTTGGCAATCACATAGGCGAGCTCCTCATCCGAGCGGACCGCTTTCAGCATGCCGCGCGTGACCAGTACGCGGCGTCCGTCGGAATAGGCATTGACTATATCGGTATTGCCGAGTTCGATGCCGAATGCGCAGGCATTCGTGAGGGGAACGTTCAGCGTCATGCTTTCGCCGTTTCGCAGGATGCCGAGCTTGACGCTGGAGCGAGCGCTGACCAGTGGAGCGAGGATCGCCGCTGCTTCCCGCTCCGCGTTCGGCCCCTGCGGCAGCGGCTGCGCATCCACCGTGACAAGCGTATCGCCGCGCCGAACGCCGGCGCGGGCTGCACCACTGCCCGACAAGATATTCATGACCTGCAGGCGTTCACCCAAGCCGAGGATCCGCTCCGCTTCGTCCGTGTATTCGGCAGAATAGGAATACTTGGTTTTTGCGCTGAAGCCCAGGAGATTGCGGGCATTGCCCCGGCACAGTTCGGTATTGTTGACCAGCAGCGGCGCCGCGACGCGGTACAGGCGGTCCTGCTGCGTCACGAGCGACAGCAGCGCTTCTTCCTCGAGATTGGAAGGCGCGGTGACGGTTGGCACCTGCTCCTGCGGGACGCCGATGCCGGAAGGAGGAGCGACCGTTGCGCAGGCCGTGAGCAAGAGGGCGACCGGCAGCAGCGTCGTAACCTGGCTTGCGGCCAGGCGCCGCAGCGTGCGTGAAGCGAAAGTCCGTGTCCTGCGCATGAAGCCTCCTGTCGATCAGTGCTTTCCGGTGCTGCCGAATCCGCCGGCACCGCGTTCGCTGCTCGTGAATTCGTCCACGACATTGAACCCGACCTGCAACACCGGGACAATCACCAGCTGCGCCAGGCGCTCCATCGGATTCAGCGTGAATTCGGTTTGGCCGCGGTTCCAGGTCGATACCATTAACTGGCCCTGGTAGTCCGAATCGATCAGTCCGACCAGGTTGCCCAGCACGATGCCGTGCTTGTGGCCCAGGCCGCTGCGCGGCAGGATCATGGCGGCATAGCCGGGATCGCCGATATGGATGGCGAGCCCGGTGGGGATCAGATGCGTTTCTCCCGGACGGATGACGAGCGGGGCATCGATGCAGGCACGCAGATCAAGCCCGGCGCTGCCGCTTGTGGCATAGGACGGCATTTGTTCCCGCATGCGCGGGTCGAGGATTTTTACGTCGATGGTTTTCATGTTCTTTGACGGTAGGGGAAACGACTGCAAGGATGCGGGCATCCGGATTAATGGATCAGATGCGGCGCGCAATCTCTGCAACCAGCTGGCGCGCCAGCTGCTGCTTGTCCGCGCGCGGAAGCTGCAGATGGCCATGGTCATCGAACAGCACCAGTTCATTGTCATCCTTGCCAAAGGTGCGCGGTCCGATATTGCCAACCAGCAGGGGAATATCTTTCTTCCGGCGCTTTTCTTCTCCATGGCGCAGGAGCTGCTCCGATTCTGCTGCAAAGCCGACGCAGTAGGGCCGGTCGGGCAGGGCGGCGACCGCGGCGAGGATGTCGGGATTCTGTTCGAACTGCAGTTGCGGCATGCCGCCGTCGCTCTTCTTCAGCTTCTGCTCACGAACATTGGCCACGCGCCAGTCGGCGACCGCGGCCACCGCGATGAAGACATCCTTGCCGGTGACATGCGACATCACCACGTCATGCATCTGCTGCGCGGTATGGACATTGATGCGATGAACGCCATAGGGCGGGTTCAGCATGGTCGGGCCGGAAACCAGGGTCACGTCGGCGCCGGCTTCGCGGGCGGCGCGGGCAATGGCGTAGCCCATCTTGCCGGACGAGAGATTGGTAATCCCGCGCACCGGGTCGATCGGTTCGAAGGTCGGCCCGGCAGTAATCAGCACCTGCTTTCCGGCGAGGAGCTTGAGGGACAGTCCCGCAATCACTTCTTCCAGCAGGTATTCCGGCTCCAGCATGCGTCCCATGCCGGTTTCGCCGCAGGCCTGGTCGCCCGCTTCCGGGCCGAGGATACGGATGCCGTCGGCCTTGAGCTGGGCCAGGTTGCGCTGGGTGGCGGGGTTTTGCCACATTTCGACATTCATCGCCGGCGCTACCAGCAGCGGGACCGTCGCCGGGCGCGCCACGCAAAGGGTGGACAGCAGGTCGTCGCAGGCGCCATGCGCGAGCTTGAACATGAAATCCGCCGAGCAGGGCGCGATCACGATGGCGTCGGCATCACGCGTCAGGTCGATGTGCGGCATGTTGTTGGCGATGCGCGCATCCCACTGGTCGGTATAGACGGGATTGCCGGAGAGCGCTTGCATGGTGACCGGCGTGATGAATTGCATGGCCGCCTGCGTCATCACGACCTGCACGGAAGCGCCTGCCTTGACCAGGCCGCGCGCGAATTCGCCAGCCTTGTAGCAGGCAATGCCTCCGGTCAGGCCAAGAAGGATTCTTTTGCCAGCGAGATCCATTGATGCTCCAAGAATGAGGACGCGCTAGTGTAGCAGTTGCGCGGGCATGCCTGCTATTTGCGGACTCGCCGCAGTTCATCGTAGATGAACAGGGCCGCGCCGATGCAGATCGCGCTGTCGGCGACATTGAAGGCCGGCCAGTGCCATGCGCCGACGTGGAAATCGAGGAAGTCGATCACGTGTCCGTACAGCGTGCGGTCGATCACGTTGCCGATCGCGCCGCCGAGGATCAGCGCCAGCGCCCAGCAGAACAGCCGCTGGCCGGCATTACGCCGCAGCAGATGCACGATGAAAACCGCGGCGGCGATGCCGATCGCGGTAAAGAAATAACGCTGCCATCCGGATTCGGAGGCGAGAAAGCTGAAGGCCGCGCCCTTGTTATGGGCCAGCACCAGGTTGAAGAAAGAGGTGACTGTCAGGGATTCGCCAAACTGGAACATCCGGGCGATGGCGATCTTGGTGATCTGGTCGAACAGGATGACGATCGCCGAGATGCCGAGCCAGGGAGCAATGCTGGTGCTGGTGCGGAAGGAGAGGGTGTGTTTGTCTGCCATGTTGTGCCGTGTTGTTATGGGAAAGGCATGCCGGCTTGCGCCGGCATGCGGGACCGTCAGGCAAACTTGCGAGGTTCGCCCTTGCCGAACAGGTTGCTGACGCAGCGTCCGCAAATGCCAGGATGTTCGGGATGGCTGCCGACGTCGGCCCGATAATGCCAGCACCGCTCGCATTTCTGGTTGGGCGACGGTGTGACGAGCACCGCTTCCTCTGCTTCGCTGGCGACTTTCGTGATCATCGCCTGGGAAGTGATGAAGACGAATTTCACGTCTTCACCCAGGCTTTCCAGCAGCGCATATTTCTTGCCGCTCGCGCGGATTTCAATTTCCGCCTGCAGCGACGAGCCGATCTTGCCGGCCATGCGCACTTCTTCCAGTTGCTTCATGACTTCGGCGCGCAACTCGCGAAGGTCGGCGAACTTCTTCAGCAGTTCGTCGGAATCGGCGACCGAGGGCAGGGTGTAATAGATCTGCGTGAAGATGGTTTCGCCGCTGGCGGCATAGGTTTCCTTGTCCGCGAATACTGCCCAGGCTTCTTCCGCGGTGAAGGACAGCATCGGCGCCATCACGCGCAGGAGTGCGTTCGTGATGTGCCAGAGCGCGGTCTGCGACGAGCGGCGCGCGTGGGAAGTCGTGCGGCAGGTGTACAGCCGGTCCTTCAGGATGTCGAGGTAGAAGCCGCCGAGGTCTTCTGAGCAATACATCTGCAGCTTGGCTACCACCGGATGGAATTCGTAGGCTTCGAAATGCCTGCCGATTTCCTTCTGAAGTTCATCCATGCGTGCAATCGCGTAGCGGTCGATCTCGAGCATGTCCGCCACCGGGACCGCATCCTTGTTGATGTCGAAGTCGGAGGTGTTGGCGAGCAGGAAGCGCAGCGTATTGCGGATGCGCCGGTAGGCTTCCACCACCCGCTTGAGGATTTCATCGGAGATCGACAATTCGCCCGAATAATCGGTCGATGCCACCCACAGGCGCAGGATTTCCGCGCCCAGCGTGTCCGACACCTTCTGCGGCGCGACCACGTTGCCCTTGGACTTGGACATCTTCTTGCCTTCGCCGTCGACCACGAAGCCATGCGTCAGCAGCGCCTTGTAGGGCGGGCAGCGGTTGAGCATGGATGAAGTCAGCAGCGAGGAATGGAACCAGCCGCGGTGCTGGTCCGAGCCTTCCAGGTAGAGGTCGGCCGGGAATTGCGACTCGGCCGCATGCGAGCCGCGCAGCACCGTCTGATGGGTGGTGCCGGAATCGAACCAGACGTCGAGCGTATCCTTGTTCTTCACATACATCTCGGCATCGTGGCCGAGCAATTCCTTCGGATCGAGCGCATGCCAGGCTTCGATGCCGCCTTTCTCCACCCGCTGGGCGACCTGCTCCAGCAATTCCGGCGTACGAGGATGCAGTTCGCCGGTTTCCTTGTGCACGAAGAAGGCCATCGGCACGCCCCACTGGCGCTGGCGCGACAGGGTCCAGTCCGGACGGTTGGCGATCATGCCGTGCAGGCGCGCCTTGCCCCAGCTCGGATAGAAAGCGGTGGCATCGATGCCTTCGAGCGCGGTCTGGCGCAGCGTCGGGCCCTCATCCTTGGGTGTGATATCCATGCCGGCAAACCACTGCGAAGTCGCGCGATAGATGATCGGCGTCTTGTGCCGCCAGCAATGCATGTAACTGTGGTCGAACATCACCAGCTTGAACAGCGAACCGGCTTCCTCCAGCTTGCCGCAGATCGGCTTGGAGGCTTCCCAGATCGTCATGCCGCCGAACAGGGGCAGCCAGGATGCATACCGGCCGTCGCCCATCACCGGATTCAGGATGTCTTCATCCTTCATGCCGTGCGCCTTGCAGGAATTGAAGTCTTCCACGCCATAGGCCGGGGAGGAGTGGACGATGCCGGTGCCGGTGTCGAGCGTCACGTATTCGCCGAGATAGATCGGCGACAGGCGGTCGTAGCCCTTGTCAACCTTGGCAAGCGGATGATGGAAACGGATCATTGACAGCGCTTCGCCGCGGCAGGTGGCGATGATCCTGCCCTGCAGGCCATAGCGTTGCAGGCAGGATTCGACCAGGTCTTTCGCCAGCAGCAGCAGGGTCGGCTGGCCGTCGCGCTCGGTCTGGACCAGCGCGTATTCGAAATCCGGATGCGCATTCAGCGCCTGGTTGGCGGGAATCGTCCATGGCGTGGTGGTCCAGATCACCGCATAGCCGTGCTCGGTCGGCAGCTTGGGCAGGCCGAAAGCCTGGGCCAGCCGTTCCGGTTCGGCAAACGGGAAACCGACATCGATCGCCGGGTCGCGCTTGTCCTGGTATTCGACTTCCGCCTCCGCCAGCGCCGAGCCGCAGTCGAAGCACCAGTTGACCGGCTTCAGGCCGCGGTACACGTATCCCTTTTCCAGGATGGCGCCGAGCGCGCGGATTTCATCCGCTTCATTGCGGAAGTTCATCGTCTTGTAGGGATTGTCCCAGTCGCCCAGCACGCCCAGGCGGATGAAATCCTTCTTCTGGCGCTCGATCTGCTCGCTCGCATAGGCGCGCGACTTGGCCAGCACTTCCGCGGTCGGCAGATTCTTGCCGAACTGCTTCTCGATCTGGATCTCGATCGGCATGCCGTGGCAGTCCCAGCCCGGCACGTACTGCGCGTCGAAGCCGGCCATGTTGCGGGCCTTGACGATCATGTCCTTCAGGATCTTGTTGACGGCATGGCCGATGTGGATGTCGCCGTTGGCATAGGGCGGGCCGTCATGCAGGATGAACTTGGGCCGGTTCTTCGACGCCTCGCGGATGCGCTGGTAGATCTTTTTCTCCTGCCATTCCTTCACCCATTTCGGTTCGCGCTTGGCAAGATCGCCGCGCATCGGGAAGGCGGTTTCGGTCAGGTTGACCGGATACTTGTTTTTCTGTTCGGACATGGTGAGGTCAATTTCAAAAAATCGGTGGATCGGACAGGGATGGCTTGCATGTCTGATCGCTAAATTCGGTCGGTGGCGGAGACCACGCGCGCACTCTGCCGCTCGAAGTAGGCGCGCGCATTGCCGGCATCGCGCGCGATCGCATCGGTCAGCGTCTGCAGGTCGGCGTATTTTTCCTCGTCGCGCAGCTTCTGCAGGAATTCGACCCGGATCAGCTTGCCGTAGGCTTGTCCGTCGTAATCGAAGACATGCGTCTCCAGCAGCACCCGGCCGCTGTCTTCCACCGTCGGCCGCACGCCGAAGCTGGCCACGCCTGGCAGCGGGCGGTCGGCCAGGCCATGTACCTGCACCACGAAGATGCCGGACAGGGCGGGGCGCTTGTGTGCGATGCGCAGGTTCATGGTCGGAAAGCCGATCGTGCGTCCCAGCTTCTTGCCATGAATGACATGGCCGGATATTGCATAGGGATGGCCGAGCAATTCCTTCGCCAGCGAGAAATCACTCCGGGCCAGCGCCGTCCGCACCGCCGAGGAAGAGATGCGCTCGCCTTGGTTGGTCACTGCCGGCAGCGCTTCCACCTGAAAGCCGAATTTCTTGCCGGCTTCGACCAGCAGGGCGACATTGCCGGCGCGCCTGGCGCCAAAGCAGAAGTCTTCGCCTACCATCAGCCATTTCACGTGCAAGCCCTGCACCAGGATCTTTTCAATGAATTCTTCGGGCGCCAGGGAGGCAAAGTGGGCATTGAAATGTTCGACGATCACCCGGTCTATGCCTGCATTCGACAGGGATTGCAGTTTGTCGCGCAGGTTGGCGATGCGCACCGGTGCTTTTGACGGATCGCCTGCGAGGCGTGCGAAAAACTCGCGCGGATGCGGTTCGAAGGTCATCACCGCCGCTTCCACTCCCAGTCGGGTTGCCGCATCGCGCACGTGCGCCAGCAAGGCTTGATGCCCGCGATGCACGCCATCGAAGTTGCCGATCGTAAGCGCGCAGGGCGCCCGCGACACGGCATTGGGAAGTCCGCGAAATACCTTCATACGGTTTTGCCGGGAAAACAATCGCAAAACCTTGGATTATAAATGCTTTCCACCGGTTTTCTTTTTCGCACCAGGATCGCAGCATTGGGAAATGTCATCCCGAACATGACGGGATGACAATCGCCGGCGACCCGGCATCTGTGAGCGCCGGGGACGAAATTGTCGTCTTCACATCAAGAACACTCATTATTCAGGTATGGCCGACTGACCGGAAATCAATGGGCGGCAATCATGCCGCATGGACTTTTCAGGACAGGCGCGCTCATTCCGCGCTGCGGCGGTGCCGGTAGATCGCCGCCTGCATCAGCAGCAGTGCCGTCACCGGGGAAGTCAGGACGATGAAAAGGCTGATCAGGATCTGCTGCAGTACCAGCCGCTGTTCCTGTGCGGAACTCACCAGCATCGACGCCAGGAGCACGCAGCCGATTCCCAGTGTGTTGCCCATGGTAGGGCCATGCATCCGCGCAAAGAAATCGGGCAGCCGCAACAGGCCGAACGAGCCGATCAGCGCCAGCAGGCCACCCGCCACCAGCAGGATGGAGGCGGGCAGCGCTGCCCAGAGGGGGATGGCTGCCGTCGTCATGGCTCGATCACCTCCCCGCGCAGCAGGAATTTCGCCATCGCCGCGGAACCGACGAAACCGAACAATGCGATGATCAGCGCGATATCGAAATACACGCTGGAGCCGAATCGAATGCCCAGTGTCAGCACCGTCAGCATGCCATTGGCATACAGGGTGTCCAGCGCCAGCACCCGGTCCTGCGCGGTCGGCCCGCCCACCAGGCGGATGGCCGCGCAAAGGATTCCCAGCGCAAAAGCAATCAGGGCGAAGCTGCTTGCCCAGGAAAGCATCATCATGTTCATTCGAAAATCTCCATCAGCGGGCGTTCATAACGGTGCTTGATCGTGCGAACCCAGGCTTCCTCGTCCAGCAATTCCAGCACATGCAGCCTGAGCGTGCCGCCATCCGGCGACAGGCCGGACCAAACGGTTCCCGGTGTCGCGGTGATGATGCAGGCCAGCATCGCCAGGCCGTGCGGATCGCGCAGGTCCAGCGGAATTTCCATGAAGCCTGCATGCGCGCGCCGCTCCTTTCCTCCCAAGATCATGCCGGCGACGGCGATATTCGATTTGACGATGTCGACCAGCACCCGGAACAGCAGCGCGATCGCCACCCCCAGCCGGCGCGGCCGCGCGCGCAGCGGGCGCATCGCGGCGACGGCGGCCGACAGCGCGACGGCCAGCGCCAGGCCGAGCACGATCTGGCCGGGTGCCAGCGTATCGTTGAGCAGCAGCCAGATCAGTACGAGAAATGCCGTCAGCAGGGGAAAGCGCATGCGCTTCATGGTTGCGCTCCCGGCACCGGCTGGCCCATGGGGCTGGCCGACAGTACTGCATCGATATAGGTGCGCGGCGTGTACAGGGAGTTCCCGGTAGCGCCGAGATAGTCGGTCACCGGCCCCGCTTGTACCGCAAGTGCGGCACACAGCAGGACCAGGAAGGCGACTGGGCCGGCTTCGATGACCCGCAGTCTGGGCTTGATGCGCTCGCTCGCACCCCAGAATATTCGCGTGCCCATCCTGCTCAGGGCAACGATGCCCACCAGTCCGGATGCCAGCACGGCGGCCGTCAGCACCCATGCCGATGCCGTCGGCGTTCCGGCAGACGGCCAGCCGAGCGCCGCGGACAGCATCCAGAATTTGGCGACGAAGCCGGACAAGGGCGGCAGGCCGGTGACCAGCAGCGCACAGGAAATGAAGGCCAGGCCGAGAAACGCCATCGCCGCCGGAATGACCGTGCCCACCACTTCGTCCGGCCGGTCGGGATCGAGCGGCTCTTCGACGCCGAAGGATTCGAAGGTCACTGCCAGGATATTCGCACCGAAGGGTCGGCTGCGTTCGATCATCTCGGACAGCAGGAAGAAGGCACCGGTGGTCAGGACCGAGCTGATCAGGTAGAACAGGGTCGGGCCGACCATGCCCGCATCGCCCAGCCCCAGGGCCGCCAGCAGCGTGCCGGAGGATACGAGCACGGAATATGAGGTCAGTTGCTGGGGCTGTTGCGCGGTCAGCATCGCCACGGAACCGAAGGCGAGCGTAGCCAGCCCGATCGGCCATAGCCATCCGGTGTCGAACGGCGCAGTCGTTCCCGCCTCGGACAGGAGCGCGGTCAGGCGCAGCAGGGCATACACGCCGACCTTGGTGGTGATCGAGAATACCGCCGCCACCGGCGCGGCCGCCGTGCCGTAGGCGGCAGGCAGCCAGAAGTTCAGGGGCCAGGCGCCGGCCTTGACCAGGAAGGCCACGCCGAGGATGGCGGTGCCGAGTTCGCACAGCACGCGGTCGCCCCCCTGCAGTTGCGGGAAGCGCACCGCCAGGTGTGCCATGTTCAGGGTTCCGCTCACGCCGTAGATGAGGGCGACCCCGATCAGGAAGAGGAAGGAGGCTGCCAGGTTTACCGCGATGTAGTGCAGGCCGGCCTTTACCCTGGGCGCGCCGGAGCCGTGCAGCATCAGGCCGTAGGAAGCCGCAAGCAGCACTTCGAAGAACACGAACAGGTTGAACAGGTCGCCGGTCAGGAATGCGCCGTTGATACCCATCAGCAGGAACTGGAACAGCGGATGGAAATGCACTCCGAGCCGGTCCCAGCGCGCCAGCGAATACAGCAGCGACGCCGTGGCCAGCACCGCGGTCAGCGCGAGCATGACTGCCGCCAGACGGTCTGCTACCAGCACGATGCCGAAAGGCGCGCGCCAGCCGCCGAGCAGATAGACGGCGATGCCTTCAGGCCAGACGTCGGGAAAAATCCCGCCGGCCATGCCCAGCAGCGCGATCGCCGCCGCCAGTTGCAGGAAGGTCGAACAGAGCGCGATCGCTGCACGCAGGGTGCGCCGGCTCTCGCCCAGGAACAGCATTGCCGTGCCGGCCGCCAGCGGCAGCAGGATGGGGAGAATGGGGAGGTGCCGCAGCCAGTCGATCATCAGTCGGGCTCCTGGCCATCGACATGGTCGGTGCCCGTCAGCCCGCGGGAAGCCAGCAGCACCACCAGGAACAGCGCGGTCGTGGCAAAGCCGATCACGATCGCCGTTAGCACCAGGGCCTGCGGCAGCGGGTCCGCATACAGGGAGGGCTCGGCCGCCTCACCAACGTCGACGATAGGCGCACGCCCGATCGTCAGCCTGCCCATGCCGAAGATGAACAGGTTCACCGCATAGGACAGCAGTGAAAGCCCCATGATGACCTGGAAAGTACGCGGCCGCAGCAGCAGCCACACGCCGGAACTGGTCAGCACGCCGATTGCCATTGCATAAATGATTTCCATCAGCTTCCTCGAGCAGTCTTTGCTTGGAGTCCGGCCTCCGCCTCCGCACTGGCTTCGGGCAGGGGCACTGCCTTGCGATGGGTGCGCAGGGACTGGTGCGCCAGCGCCACCAGGATCAGCACCGTTGCGCCGACCACCAGCATGTATACGCCCAGGTCGAACAGCAGAACGGTGGACAGGTGCAATTCGCCGAGCAGCGGCAGCGTGGCATCCCAGGTCAGCGCGGACAGGAAGGCGCGTGCCGACAGCCATGCCAGCAGGCCGGCGCCCATCGCGCAGAACAGGCCGGCAGCGATCCAGTACTGGGGATGGATGCGGGTACGCGACTCCGCCCATACCGTGCCGCCGACCATGTATTGCAGGATGACGGCGGTGGCCATCACCAGACCGCCGACAAAGCCGCCTCCGGGCACGTTATGTCCGCGCAGAAGGAAAAACACCGATACCATTCCGGCGATCGGCAGCAGCAACCGCACCAGCACCGCCGGCAGCATCATCTGGCCCGCGGGCAGCTGCGCATGCGGGTCGGGCGCCGATGCGGCCTCGGCCAGCTCGCCCTGGCCCGGGACGCGCTGCTGACGCGGCAGGGCGATGCTCTCCCGTGCGGGGCGGAAGCGCCGCAGCAATGCATAAACCGTCAGCGCGACGATTCCCAGCACCGTGATTTCACCCATCGTATCGAAGCCGCGGAAATCCACCAGGATCACGTTGACGGCATTGGCGCCGCCGCCCAGCGGCAAGGCATTCTCGACGAAGAAGGGGCCAATGCCGCCGTTCAACTGCCGCGTCAGCACCGTATACGCCAGTGCCGCCATACCCGCGCCGACCACGATGGACAGCACCAGATCGCGGATGCGCCGGCTGCGGTCGCGCAAGCGCGCCTGCGGACTGCGCGGCTTGCGCAGGTTGTGCTCGATCCGCTGCGGCAGCCAGCGCAGACCGAGCAGGATCAGGACCACCGTCACCACTTCCACCGCAAGTTGCGTCAGTGCCAGGTCAGGCGCCGAGAACCAGACGAAGGTCAGACAGGTGGCCAGCCCGGCGCCACCCGCAAGAATCAGTGCGGCCATGCGTTCGTACTTCGACTTCAACACGGTGCCGATCGCGCAGGCCGCGCCTGCGATCCACATCAGTGCGAACGCCGGATCCGCCGGCGACACCGGCAAGTCGCCGGACGGCAAGCCTTTTCGCCATAGCGGCGTCAGCGCGATCAGAAAGGCGACGCCGACCAGCAGCAGCAACTGCGCCTGCATGCGTTCCGAGGACAGCAGTTGCGTCATCCGGTTCGCCGCCGAGGTCAGGCTGTTCAGCAGGAATTCAAACACGCGCTTGCCGTCGAAGGGATCGATCAGCGGCGCGACGCCGGGCGCACGACGCTGGTACTTGCCCAGCAGCCGGTACAGCGCGATGCCGCCGGCCATGGCCAGCAGGCTCATCATCAGCGGCAGATTCCAGCCATGCCATACCGCCAGGCTGTACGACGGCAGGTCCGGTCCCAGCACCGCCCGGGCGGCGTCCCGCAGGAGCGGGCCGACGGTCTGTTCCGGCAGCATGCCGATCACCAGGCAGGCCATGACCAGCAGCGCGCTGGGAAACAGCATCCAGAGCGGCGGCTCGTGCGGCTTTCGCGGCAGATCCTGCGCGGGCGGGCCGAAAAACACCTGCAGGATGAAGCGCAGCGAATAGGCAACGCTGAACGTGCTCGCGATCACCGCGATTGCGGGCAGGCCGAATTCGATGGCCTGGTTGCTGCTGATGAAAACCGTCTCGGCGAAGAACATTTCCTTGGAGATGAAGCCGTTGAGCAGCGGCACGCCCGCCATCGAGGCGGCGGCGACGATCGCCAGCGTGGCGGTGATCGGCATCGCATGGCGCAACCCGGACAGGCGTGTCAGGTCGCGCGTGCCGGTCTCATGGTCGACCATGCCCGCCGCCATGAACAGCGAAGCCTTGAAGGTGGCATGGTTGGCGATATGGAAAATCGCGGCCACCAGCGCAAGCGGGCTGTTCAAGCCGAGCAGCAAGGTGATGAGGCCCAGGTGACTGATGGTGGAATAGGCCAGCACGCCTTTCATGTCCAGCTGGAACATCGCGGCGTAGGCGCCCAGAACCAGCGAGCACAGGCCGGCGCCGCCGATGATCCAGAACCAGGCTTCGGTGCCGGACAGCACCGGCCACAGGCGCACCAGCAGGAATACCCCGGCCTTGACCATGGTCGCCGAATGCAGGTAGGCCGATACCGGCGTGGGCGCGGCCATCGCATGCGGCAGCCAGAAATGGAAGGGGAATTGCGCACTTTTGGTGAGCGCGCCCAGCGCAACCAGGACCAGTGCCGCCATATACCAGGGATGCGTGCGAATCCGATCTGCCGAAGCCAGGACTGCATCCAGGTCGTAACTGCCGGCAATGCGTCCCAGTATCAGGACGCCCGCCAGCAGGCACAGGCCGCCAGCGGCGGTGACGGCCAATGCCATGCGCGCCCCGCGCCGGGCATCGACGCGATGATGCCAGTAGGCGATGAGCATGAAGGAGGCGAGGCTGGTCAGTTCCCAGAACAGCACCATCTGGATCAGGTTGCCGGATAACACCACACCCAGCATGGCGCCCATGAACGCGAGGAAAAAGGAGAAAAAGCGCGGTACCGGATCCTGCGGCGACATGTAGTAGCGCGCATAGATTGCCACCAGCACGCCCATTACCGCCACCAGCATGGTGAACAGCCAGGCATAGCCATCCATGCGCAGTGAAAATTCCAGGCCGAGCGCAGGCGCCCACGGCAAGACCTCGCGCACCACGCCGCCGCCAATCACCTGCGGATACAGCGCGGCGGCGAGCACGGTGCAGCACAAGGCCACAGCGCCCGCGAGCCACGCTTCAGAGTTGCGGGCATTGGACGGCAGGAAGGCCGCACACACACTGCCCGCAAACGGGAGAAGGATGATCCAGCCTAATGACATGATGCGCGGATTTTATCATCTGCACCCGCGGATCCTTTGCTCAAACAGGGGGGTGCGCAAGCCCTTGGCGGCTGTGCCGCTGCAGTGGATCCTGACGGTAATACAGGCTGAGCAGGCGGAAGATGTCGGGATAGTCTTGTGCCAGCGGCTGGGGCAGCACGAAAAACGCTTCGGACGCGACCGCGAAGAATTCCGCGGGATGCCGGGCCGCATACGGATCGAGCGGCAGCGATGCGAATGCTTCGTCGTAGTGTACGGTGCCGGTCTCGTCGTCCGGGTCGAATCTGGCGGAGAGGCGCCGTTCCAGTGCATCGATGCGCACGCAGAAATCGCGATAGGCGTCGGAAAATGTGCGCTGCCAGGCGCGCGCATCGATTTCCTTGTGATAGGCGGCAAGAAACGGCGGACAGCCGTTGGCGCTGCCGTCGCGCATGTCGATCTTGTGCACGAATTCATGGATGACGACGTTATAGCCCGGCACGCCGGCATCTGCCACGTCTTCCCAGGACAGCACCACGGCGCCTCCTGCATCCAGCGCCTCGCCGGACACCGGTGCGTGCCATTCATGCACCACGCCGGCCTCGTCAACTTCAGTTTGCGGAATGATGAATTCAGCCGGGTACACGATGATCCCGGCCATGTCGCCGTACAGGTCGAGCGTAAGATTCAGTACCGGCAGGCAGGCCTGGGCAGCGATATGCACTGCGATGTCGTCGGTGAGTTCCAGCCCGGCTGCCCCTGTGAAGGTCTTGGTATCCAGCAATTCCTCGGAAAGGCGCTTCAGCCGCGCGAGATCCGCCTGCGGCAGTTGCCGGAGAAAAGGCAGATCCGACACGCAGGCGCCCCAGAGCACATCGGGAATGACTGCCGGCGCCGGGCGCCCGAAAATTCGACGAAGCCATCGCATGCAGCGATTGTCGCGGAAAGCGGTCCGGCGCGGCAAGGATTCTCAGGCTTCCCGCAGCCCGTTTCCTCCACTCATGAACCATTCCAGCAATGCGCTCAGTTCGCCCGCGCCGCTTGCGCGGACCTGCCCATCCATGGCCAGCCGATGAACCATGTCGGGGAGCATTCCGCTCAGTTGCTCCGCCACTTCATGCTCGGTCAGTCCGGTCTCCTCCGCCATCTGTCTGAGGTAACCCGTATCCAGCACTTCTTCCAGCTGTTCCGCCGACATGGGCAAGGGCGAATCCGAATCCATCCAGGAATCCATGACATGCTGCAGTCCGGCGGCACGGAAACGCTCCGTCAGTCCAGGCAACCCGCCGGCTTGTCCGTTGTCAGCCAGTAATGCGAGCGCGGCCTGCAGCAGCCGGGAGTCAGAATCGAGCAGTTGGGGAATGGGCGGCTGCTTGCCGCCAGACATGTCGAACGCGCTGTTGAACAATCCCATCCATTTCCTCCGGAGTCTGATTGGAAAATCCAACGATATAAGACACGCCGGACTGATGAAAGGAAATCGGAGGATTGTTTGATCCCGGCCTACATTTCGCCCCAGACAGCATTCAGTGCGGCAATGGCAGCAAGTCCTGCCGTCTCGGTACGCAGTACGCGCGCGCCCATCGACAGCCGCAGGATGCCCTGCGCGTCCGCGGCCGCTTCTTCCTGTTCCGTAAAGCCGCCTTCCGGTCCGACCAGCAGCGCGACTGCCTGGGGTGGATGATGTTTTGCCCATTCCGACAGCGATTGTTCCGCGTGAGGCGACAGGAGAATGCGCCGGTGCAAGTCCTGGCGACCGATCCAGGCGCTGAAATCGGCCGGATCATTCAGCTGGGGCAGGCGGTTGCGGCCGCTCTGCTCGCAGGCGGCCTGGATGATCGCCTGCCAGTGGGCCAGCTTCCGGCCCGCGCGATCCGCCGATAGCCGCACCACGCAACGCTGCGCGGCAAGCGGCTGGATGACCGATGCACCCAGCTCGACCGCCTTTTCCACGATCCAGTCCATCTTGGATGCTTCCGGCAAGGCCTGCGCCAGGGTGACCGCATGCGGCAATTCCGCTTCGCGCGGGGAAAAAGTCTTGATTTCCGCGGTGGCCCGCTTCTTCTCGATGCTCGTCAGGACGCCGACATATTCGCCGCCCTGGCCGTTGAACAGGATGATCTGCGCCCCCAGTTCCAGCCGTAGTACATGCACATGGTGGGCAACCGGTTCCGGCAGGCTGACGAGGGCGCCGACGGCAAGCGGCTGCGGGATGTAAAAGCGGGGCATGTTGATTTTCTTGATGAATGATTTGCACAGTCCGGGCATTCACCCGGAATGCCAGATTGCCAAGCCTGATTTTAAATCGGGATGCTGCTCTCTGGTAAAATACCGGGCTTTGCACCATTCCATTCCGTCGCCATCAAAAATCCTGTCATGCACTCCTGCCGGCACGCGCCTGACACGGCAATTGTTGAAGGCTTCGCAATTCCTGGAATACCCGCCATTTATTCGATCTGAACGTTATGACTTCCTCACTCCCCACCGACAAGATGGCCAATGCGATTCGTGCATTGGCGATGGACGCAGTACAAAAGGCTAATTCCGGCCATCCTGGCATGCCCATGGGCATGGCGGATATTGCCGTCGCGTTGTGGGCCAAGCACTATCGCCACAATCCGGCCAATCCGCACTGGAACAACCGCGACCGCTTCATCCTGTCCAATGGCCATGGGTCGATGCTGCACTATGCCTTGCTGCACCTGACCGGCTACGATCTGTCGATGGAGGAGATCAAGAATTTCCGCCAGATGCATTCCAAGACCCCGGGGCATCCGGAAGTGCATATCACCCCCGGCGTGGAAACCACCACCGGTCCGCTCGGCCAGGGCCTGGCGAATGCAGTCGGCATGGCGCTCGCAGAAAAGCTGCTCGCCGCCGAATTCAACAAGCCCGGCTTCGACATCGTCGACCACCATACCTATGTCTTCCTCGGTGATGGCTGCCTGATGGAAGGCATCTCCCATGAAGCCTGCTCGCTGGCCGGCACCCTTCGCCTGTCGAAGCTGATCGCCCTGTATGACGACAACGGCATTTCGATCGACGGCAATGTCGAGGGCTGGTTTACCGACGATACGCCGAAGCGCTTCGAAGCCTATGGCTGGAATGTGATCCGCAATGTCAACGGTCACGATGTCGCCGCGGTGGATGCCGCGATTGCGAAAGCGAAGAAATCCGACAAGCCGACCTTGATCTGCTGCAAGACGATCATCGGCAAAGGAGCGCCTAATATGCAGGGCACCGACAAGGTGCACGGCGCCGCACTGGGCGACAAGGAAATCGCCGCGACCCGTGAAGCGATCCTGTGGGGCCATGTACCCTTCGAGATTCCGGCCGACGTGTATGCCGCATGGGATGCGAAAGAAGCTGGCAAGGCGAGGGAAGAGGAGTGGAAGGCATTGTTCAAGGCGTATGACGAACGCTATCCGCATGAAGCGGGCGAATTCCTGCGCCGGATGAAGGGCGAGCTGCCCGGCAATTTCAAGGAGACGGCGAAGGCTTACATCGCTTCCTGCGCCGACAAGATGGAAACCATCGCCACCCGCAAGGCCAGTCAGAACGCGATCCAGGCTCTGGCCCAGGTGCTGCCGGAATTCCTCGGCGGTTCCGCCGACCTGACCGGCTCCAACCTGACCAACTGGAAGGAAGCCATCGCGCTGCGCGCCGACCATCCGGGCAACCATATCAACTATGGCGTGCGCGAATTCGGCATGAGCGCCATCATGAACGGCATCGCGCTGCACGGAGGCTTCATTCCTTTCGGCGCGACCTTCCTGACCTTCTCGGATTACAGCCGCAACGCCATCCGCATGGCGGCACTGATGAAAGTCCGTTCGATCTTCGTGTTCACCCATGATTCGATCGGCCTCGGCGAAGACGGCCCGACCCACCAGTCGGTCGAGCATGTAGCCAGCCTGCGCCTGATCCCGAACCTCGACAACTGGCGCCCCTGCGACACGGTCGAGTCGGCCGTCGCATGGCAGCATGCGGTCGAGCGCAGCGACGGTCCCACTACGCTGATCTTCTCGCGCCAGAACCTGCCGTTCCAGGAACGCAGCGTGCAGCAGATTTCCGACATCCAGCGCGGCGGCTACGTCCTGAAGGATGCCGCGGATGCGAAGGCGGTCCTGATCGCCACCGGTTCCGAAGTGGAGCTTGCCGTCAAGGCAGCGGGCGAACTGGCCTTGCAGGGCATCCCGGTGCGCGTGGTGTCGATGCCGAGCACCGACGTGTTCGAGCGCCAGGATGCCGCGTACAAGGCGAGCGTCCTGCCGAAAGGATTGCCGCGCGTCGCCGTGGAAGCCGGCGTGACCGATTACTGGTACAAGTATGTCGGCCTCGAAGGCGCAGTGGTGGGCATCGATACCTTCGGCGAGTCCGCACCCGCAGGCGTGCTGTTCAAGCATTTCGGCTTCACGACGGAAAACGTCGTGGCCAAGGTGAAATCGGTTTTAGCGTAATTATCTTCAGGAGAAAACCATGACCATCCGCGTTGCAATCAACGGCTATGGCCGCATCGGCCGCAACATCCTTCGTGCCCATTACGAAGGCGGCAAGAAGAACGACATCCAGATCGTTGCGATCAACGATCTGGGCAATGCTCAGACGAATGCCCACCTGACCCGCTACGACACTGCCCATGGCAAGTTCCCGGGCACCGTTGAAGTCGACGGCGATTTCATGATCGTCAACGGCGACAAGATCCGCGTCTTCGCGCAGCGCAATCCGGCAGAAATCCCATGGGGCGAGCTGAAAGTTGACGTGGTTCTCGAGTGCACCGGCTTCTTCACCTCCAAGGAAAAGGCATCGGCCCACCTCAAGGGCGGCGCCAAGAAAGTCATCATTTCCGCACCGGGCGGCAAGGATGTCGACGCCACCGTCGTATTCGGCGTCAACCAGAACGTGCTGAAGGCTTCCGATACCGTCATCTCGAACGCCTCGTGCACCACCAACTGCCTGGCACCGCTGGTCAAGCCGCTGCATGACAAGATCGGTCTGCTGAACGGCCTGATGACTACCGTGCATGCCTACACCAACGACCAGGTGCTGACCGACGTCTACCACGAAGACCTGCGCCGTGCGCGCTCCGCGACGATGAGCATGATCCCGACCAAGACCGGCGCCGCCGCCGCAGTCGGCCTGGTGCTGCCGGAACTGAACGGCAAGCTCGACGGCTATGCCATCCGCGTCCCGACCATCAATGTCTCGATCGTCGACCTGTCCTTCATCGCCGCACGCGACACGACCGTGGACGAAGTCAATGCCATCATGAAGGAAGCCGCCAACGGCGCCCTGAAGGGCATCCTGACCTACAATACCGAGCCGCTGGTATCGGTCGACTTCAACCACAACCCGGCATCGAGCAACTTCGACGCCACCCTGACCAAGGTCTCCGGCCGCCTGGTGAAAGTCTCTTCCTGGTATGACAACGAGTGGGGCTTCTCCAACCGCATGCTGGACACCACGGTTGCGTTGATGAACGCGAAGTAATTCAGGAAGCTTCCCTGATCAAAACGCCCCGGCATCCGGGGCGTTTTTTTTTTGCGGCCAAAGACCTGGCGACAGCCGCAACCCGGCGATGCCGCGATGGCATGAGCCAATCGCCTTACCTCGACTTTTCATTGCCGTTTCTTCATGGATGATGCAGCGACGGACTTGCCGGCGTTGCCGTCAGCAGACAAGGCCGAGCAAATGCTTGTAACACCGCAAGGGCGTATTGCATGATTACGCCTTGCTATCAGGCAATTGCTGCACCGGAGTCTTCGCCCTCGTCCGGCGCGTTTTTCGTCACCGGCTGTCTATCCGATCCCATATTCATGAAGGCTTTTTCCCGCGCGCGCTCCCTGTTGCCATTGATCGCCTTGCAGGGAGCAGTCAGCACCCTGGGCGGCTTCATCGGATACTTCGTTGTCGGTGGACAGAACGTGAATGCCATGTTCCGCTTCACGGCGATCATGCTGACCGTCGCCATGCTGTCTACCTTCTTCGCCTTTTTCTTCGGCCCGCGCCTGCGGCTGTCGGGCAGGCGTTTGCTCAGGCTCGGATTCCTGATTCCGGGGCTGCTGATCCTGTTCGGGGGCGGTTCGGTAGCGATACTGGCGTTTGCCTATGGCTCGTTCATCGGCCTGACCTGGGGCGCGCGCCATTGGCTGGAGATGTCCTTCCTGGAGGACGGCGAACGGGATGGCTATGCCTCGCATTCGGGAACCCTGACCGTCATCTGCGGCATTGCCGCGACCCTCGCGGCAACCCTGCTGCTGGCGGGATCCGCCGAGCAAAGCCGCTATGTCTTCTGGTTTTACGGTGCGCTCTGCCTGCTCGGCGCGCTCGTCTTCGGCCGGGGCATACCGCATACCGCGCCGGTGTCCATCAATGATCCGCTTTCCGTCATCCGCCAGCCCGAATTCATCGCCTGCCTGCCGATCTTCTTCCTCGAATCCGGCCTGTTCGGGGTGACCCAGGCGCTGGCTTCCGCCGGCGCCGTCAAGGCTCTGCATTCGGCCAGCCATTTCGGCTGGGTCTCGACGATAGCGGGACTGACCGGCGGCATTGCGCTCTATTTCACCCGGAAGAACCGGGATGTGCAGAACCGCAGCCATTGGCTCGGCGGCTCCTGCCTGGTGGTGGCGCTCGCCTTCGTGCTGCTGGGCGCCAGTGCCTGGGTGCCGGCCTTGTACATCGGCTATTCAGTGCTGAAGGCGGCCGGAGGGCCCTTCCTGTCGGCCAGCGAACAGGTGCTGAACCAGCGGACCATGGACATTCGCGGTGACCTGTCAGACCGCATCTTTGCCCGTGAATTCACCTTGTGGGTGCTGCGCATGGTATCGCTGTTCATGTTCTGGGGACTGGCGAAGGTGCTGTCGCCAACCTATCTGCTCGTGGTCGGCTCCAGCCTGCTGGCCGCCGCTACCGCGATGGAATACGTGCTCGGGCAGGCCTTGTTCTGGAACGGTCAAGCCGGGACCAGGCAGCCGACGGGAGCGTCTGCCTGAAATCCCGCTCCCGGCTGCAGCCGCTCCTCAGCCTTCGAAAATCGAGGCCCAGAGCTGGCGCACGGTTGCCGCTTCCTGCGAAACCCGTTCGGTTTCCACGCGCGCCCGCTCTTCGCCCTGCAGCCTGATCTGGTGCTGCAGCTTGCGGAAGCTGCGGTAGGCATCCGCCGCCCCGTTGGCGAGTGTCTTGTCGATCAGGCCAAGTTCACCGCACAGCTTGAGCAGGGCGATGTTGCCGATGTCGTCGGTCAGTTGCGGGTAGCGTTCGGCGTGACGCAGCACCAGGAATTGCACGACAAACTCGATATCGATCATGCCGCCCGCGTCATGCTTCAGGTCGAACAGGCCGGAGCGGTTCGGATGCGCGTCATGCATCTTCCTGCGCATCGCCCGGACTTCCTCTTTCAGCTTCTCTTCGTCCCTGGGCTTGCGGAGTATGGTCACGCGCAGCGCTTCGAAGCGTGCGCCGATGTCGGCATCGCCGGCGCAGAAGCGGGCGCGCGTGAGGGCCTGGTGTTCCCATAGCCAGGCCGATTCGGCCTGGTACTTCTCGAATGCGGCAAAGCGCGAAACCAGCAGGCCGCTCGCGCCATCCGGACGCAGGGCGATATCCACATCGAACAGGATGCCGGACGAGGTATGCATGGTCATCCAGGTAATGAAGCGCTGCGCCAGCTTGGCGTACAGGGCGGCCGCGTCCGGATGCTCGTCGTCGAACAGGAAGATCACGTCGAGGTCGGAGGCATAGCCCAGTTCCTTGCCGCCAAGCTTGCCGTAGGCGATGACCGCGAAGAGCGGCGTTTCCCGGTGCCGGTTCGGAACGGTTTGCCAGACCGCGCCTATGGTCGCCGCCACCAGGATGTCGGCCAGGGCCGACAGGTGATCGGCCAGTCTTTCCACCGTCAGGTCACCTTCCAGGTCTTGCGCCAGCAGCCGGAACAGCTGGGCATGGTGCAGGTCGCGCAGCACGTTCATCTGCAACTCGGTATCGCCATGCGCGGCATCCAGCTGCCGCTGGCATTCGGCGGCAAAGGCCGGCCAGTCCGGCGCCGCCTTCAGGCTGCGGGTTTCGAGAAGCTCGTCGAGCAGGATGGGATGGCGCGTCAGGTATTTCGCCGCCCAGTCGCTTGCGTGCATCATCCGGATGACGCGTTCCAGGGTGTGCGGGAATTCGGTCAGCAGCGCGAGGTATGCGGCACGGCGGGCGATGGCCTCGAAAAAGTCCAGCAGTCGGCTGAGCGTCGCGGACCGCGAACTGCCGATGGCACCGATGACGGGCAGGGCTGAATTGATCAGCGCATTCAGTTTTGCGCGGCTGTTTTCCGGCAGCGACTGGAAGCGCGAGGATTGCCAGGTGGCTTGCAGGCGCTGGGCCGCGGCTGGCGCGTCTTCAAAGCCGAGCGCCATCAGGCGCGCGGCCACCGCTTCGAGACTGTCCTGGTCCGAAAGGCTGGTATCGGCAGGGGCCGGTTGGGCTGCTTCCGATTCGGCCACGCGTCCGTTGCTCTTGTCGCTGAACATGGCGTCGAACTGGGCAGCCACGATCGCCCGCTGCCGGTTCAGCTCGTCCAGCAATGACTGTTCGTCGGCGAAACCCATCATGCGGGCCACCGTCAGGCGATCCTCAGGATTGGCCGGCATGGTATGCGTCTGCGCATCGTCGAGGTATTGCAGCCGGTGTTCCAGATTGCGCAGGAAGACGTAGGCCTGCTGCAATTGGTCCACTTCAGCCGTGCTCAGCAAGCCTTTGCGGGCCAGGGTGGAGAGCGTCCTGCGGGTGGAGCGGTTGCGCAGTTCCGGATCGCGCCCGCCGCGGATCAGCTGGAACACCTGGGCCAGGAATTCGATTTCGCGGATGCCGCCGCGGCCCAGCTTGACGTTATTGCTGCGGTCGGGATGGCGCGCTTCCTGGCGGATGACTTCGGCCCGGATCTGCGCATGCATATTGCGCAAGGCTTCAATGGCACCGAAATCGAGGTAGCGCCGGTAGACGAAGGGCCGGACGATCTGCTCGAGTGCCGCAATGTCGCTGGCGCGGCCGGTCAGCGCCCGTGCCTTGACCCAGGCATAGCGCTCCCATTCGCGCCCCTGCACCAGCAGGTATTCCTCCAGCATGGCGAAGCTTGCCGCCAGTGGCCCCGAATTGCCGTTCGGCCGCAGCGCCATGTCGACCCGGAAGGTGAAGCCGTCCTCGGTGATTTCCGACAGGGCCCCGATCAGTTTCTTGCCGAGCCGGGTGAAGAATTCATGATTCGACAACTGGCGCTGCTCCGGCGAGGTTGTCTGGGTTTCACCCTGTTCCGGGTAGACGAAGATCAGGTCGATGTCGGACGAGACATTCAGCTCGCCGCCGCCCAGCTTGCCCATGCCCAGGACAATCAGTTCCTGCGGCTCTCCGGATTCCTCTCCGACCGGCGTGCCATGCGCTTCGATCATTTCGGCCGTCAGGGCGGCGACATGGGTCTGCACCGCGAAGTCGGCAAAGCCGCTGATGGTATCCAGTACTTCCGCCAGGTCGGCGCGCCCGCTCAGGTCGCGCTCGATCAGGGCGCAGATGACCAGGTTGCGCAGGCGCCGCATTGCCCTCGGCAGGGGCAGGCCGGCCTCGACTTCCTTCTGTAAAAGTGTCGCAAAGGCCTCGGGCTTCATGGATAATTCGGCAAGTTCCTTTACCATGCCGGCGCGGGCCGGGGCGGCATTTACCCAGCGCGAATAGAACCGGGAGGCAAGATTGCTGGTCAAAGAGGAGTACGTCACGATGATCGGTCGGGAAGTTGTACGTTTTTTCAAGCGGAAGCTGTTGCCGATTGCGTGGCGCTATTGCAAAACGGCGGGCAATATCCGGCCTGCGTTGTCTAATCGAACACATTGTTCGGCATAATCGAGGCGATCCTATTGTACGCCCGGTGTCCCCATTTGCCTTCTCTGATTGATGTCCATCGACCAACAAAATAACAAGCCGGCTGCCGGCCGCCTTGCTCTCTACTGGCATGCCTTCCGAGACGGGTACCGGACACTGAACACCGTCACCCATCATGCGGCCGGCTTCATGCTGAAGCTGGTCGCCGTCATCTACTTCCTCTTTTGCATCCTCTTCCTCGGCCTGCGCTATCTGGTCCTGCCCAACATCGCCGAATACAAGCCGCAAGTGGAACAGATGGCCGCGCGCGCACTCGGCAAGCGGGTGTCGATCGACAGCATCGAAGCGTCATGGACCGGATTGCGTCCGCATCTGACGCTTGGCGGTGTCGCGGTATATGACGATGCCGGCAAGCGCGCGCTCAACCTGCCGGTGGTATCGGCCATCCTCTCGTGGTGGTCGGTGCCCGCCGCCGACCTGCGGCTGCATGCGCTGGAAATCGAGCGGCCCGAGATGGAGGTGATGCGCGACGCAAGCGGCAATCTCTATGTTGCCGGGATCTTCATCGACAACCGCAAGAGCGGCAATGGCAAGGGCGCGGACTGGGTATTGTCGCAGCGGGAAATCGTCATCCGTGACGGGCGCATCCGCTGGAATGATGTGCAGCGTGGCGCGCCGGAACTGTTGCTGGAAAACGTCGATCTCCTGCTGCGCAACCAATGGCAGAGCCACGAATTCACCCTCCATGCCACGCCGCCGCGCGCGCTGGCTGCGCCGTTGGATGTCCGTGGGCTGTTCGAGCATCCACGCTTCACCAACAGGATTTCCAATGCCGCGCTCTGGACAGGCCAGCTGTATGTCGATCTGCAGGATACCGACCTGCCAGTCTGGAAAACCTATGTCGATTATCCCTTCGAACTGCTGCAAGGCAGGGGATCGGTGCGCGCCTGGCTGGATTTCGATCATGCGCGAGTTGCCAATTTCACCGCGGACCTGACACTGTCGCGGGTCTCGGCGCGGCTGCGCAGCGACCTGGAACTCCTGAACCTGGAACGGGTGAACGGACGTGTCTCGGTGCACGAGGAATTCAATCCCTTCGTCCAGGACGGCAAACCAACCCTGGGGGCCAACGGTCACAGCATGTCGCTGACGAATTTTTCGATGCAGACAAGTGACGGATTGACATTGCCGGAAACAAGCATCAGCGAACGCTATATACCTGCAAGGAGCGGCAAGCCGGCCAGGACGGAATTCGCCGCCCGGATGCTGGACCTGGAGACACTCGCGAATTTCGCGGAGCGCCTGCCGCTGCCGACCGAGCAGCGCAAGATGCTGGCCGACTTTGCGCCGCGCGGAAAACTGAAAGACTTCTCGGCACAGTGGCAAGGGACGTATCCCGACATCTCGGCCTACAGCATCAAGGGCCAGTTCGCCGGCTTGTCGCTGAACGCGCAGCCAGCCCGGCCGGCACGGCCGAAGACTGCGGATGCGCCGGCCCAGGTTGCAATTCCTGCCATCCCCGGTTTTGAAAACCTGACCGGCCAGATCGATGCCAATGAGCGCGGAGGCGGCTTCAGCCTCGCGTCGGAACAGCTCAAGCTGCAGATGCCGGGCTATTTCGAGGATCCGGTCATGCTCTTCGATCGCCTGAACATGCAGGCAAACTGGACCTTCCAGCAGAACGACCAGCTGTTGCTGGATGTGCGCAGGATGGAGTTCGTCCAGGACGGGCTGTCCGGCTCGCTGTCCGGCAGGCACCTGATGCCGCTGAACCGCCAGCAATCGAAATCGCCCGGCGTGATCGACATGTCGGGCAAGGTCAATGGCCTGAAGCTGGAAAACATCGGGCGCTACCTGCCGCTGCAGACGCCGGAAGAGTTGCGCCACTGGCTGACCGGCGCGCTGGTCGGCGGCACCGCACGCGACGTGAACATCCGGCTCAAGGGTGACCTTGCGCATTTCCCGTTCTCCGCGCTGGTGCCGGCCGAGAAGGCGAGGGGCGAATTCAGCGTGGTGGGCAGGATCGAGGATGGGCGGCTGAATTATGCGCCCGGCAGGTTCGGCAAGGATGTCAAGGCGCCACTCTGGCCTCTGCTGGAAGGAATCAGGGGCACGATCGCGTTCAACCGCACCCGCATGGAGATCCATGCGGAGAGCGCGAAGACGCACGGCGTGGACCTGGCGAACGTGAGAGCGGTCATTCCCGATTTGCCGGCACCGGACCGGGTTCTCGACATCGACGGCCGTGCCAACGGCCCCTTGCAGGATTTCGTTCGCTACGTGAACGACAGCCCGGTCACCGAATGGATCGGTCACTTCACCGAAGAAACCCGGGCGAACGGCGACGCGGCGCTGGCCTTGAAGCTGCAACTGCCTCTTGCACATCTGGAAAATGCCAAGGTCGAAGGCTCGTTGCAATTCGCGAACAACACTGTCACGCTTTTCAATGCACTTCCGCCTCTTTCGGGAGCCAGCGGCAGGCTCGATTTTTCCGAAAAGGGGTTTAACCTCAATGGCATCCGGGCGGGCTTTCTCGGCGGGCCGGTCATGGTCTCCGGCGGATCCCTGCGGGACGGATCCATCCTGGTGAAAGGCGAGGGCAGCCTGACCGCCGAAGGGATACGCAAGAATTATCCGGCGCCCGGCGCACAGCGCATGACTGCGCGCATCAGCGGCAGCACGCGCTACAGCACGACCATCCGCGTCAGGAACAAGCATCCCGAGGTGGTGGTGGAGTCGGGCCTGCAAGGAATCGCGCTTGATTTCCCGGCTCCGGTGGGCAAGTCCGCCCAGGAAACCATGCCGCTGAAATTCGAGTTGACGGGATTGCCGTCCGCAGACCCCGCCCTCTCGCGCGATGAATTGAAACTGTCGCTCGGCGCGGCAATCGCCGCTCGCTACGAGCGGGAAAAGAGTGCAGGCAAGGATGCGCAGTGGCGCGTGCTCAGGGGCGGGATCGGCGTCAATGCGCCTCCGCCGCAGCCGGATTCCGGCCTGGTTGCGAACGTCAATCTCGGCGTGCTGAACGTGGATGCATGGAAGAAGGTGGCGGGATCGCTTGCCTCCGGGGACCAGGACAAGGCCGACGCGAATGTGCCCGAGGCGCAGGGCACGCCTGACATCGCGCAATACGTCGAGCCGGAAGTCCTCGCTGCCAGGGCGGTGGAACTCATCATCATGGGAAAGAAACTGGACAACGTGGTGGTCGGCGCTTCCCATCAGGAAGGCATGTGGCAGGCGAATATCGACGCCGACCAGGCGTCCGGCTACGTCACCTGGAACGAATCGCGTTCGGGACGAGGGCTGGGCAAGGTCACTGCGCGGCTGGCGTCGCTCATCATTCCGAAGTCTGCCGCGTCCGACGTGACCGATCTGCTGGAAGGCAAGGGCACGACGACACAAATTCCAGCCCTCGACATCGTTGCGGAAAACTTTGAATTGTCCGGCACGAAGTTCGGTCATCTGGAACTCGTCGCCCACAATGCGCGCACGCCTGCCGGGAACGAATGGCGCATCAACCGGCTCTCTATTGCAAACCCGGATGCGGACCTGAAGGCGTCGGGAAAATGGACGAGCAGTGATGGCCAGAACGTCACGGCCTTGAACTATACCTTCAACATCGCCGATGCCGGCCGCCTGCTCAACCGCTTCGGCTTCGCCAATGTGCTGCGTGGCGGCAAGGGAAAGATGGAAGGCGAGGTGAGCTGGAAGGACATGCCTTTTTCCTTTGACATTCCCAGCCTGTCCGGCCAGATCCGGCTGGACATGGCGTCAGGCCAATTCCTGAAAGTCGATCCGGCGGCCGCCAAACTGCTCGGCGTGCTGAGCCTGCAATCGCTGCCGCGGCGCCTGATCCTGGATTTCCGCGACGTGTTCTCGGAAGGCTTTGCCTTCGATGGCGTGACGGCAAACGCAACCATCAATCAGGGGGTGGCGAGGACCGACAATTTCAAGATGCGCAGTGTGGCGGCGACGGTATTGATCGATGGCAGTGCAGATATCACGAAGGAATCGCAAAATCTGCATGTGGTGGTGATCCCGGAAATCAACGTCGGTGCCGCATCGGTGGTGTATGGACTGGCAATCAATCCGGCGATCGGCGTGGGGAGCTTCCTTGCGCAATTGTTCCTGCGCGAACCGCTGATGAAAGCTTTCACCTTCGAATACCAGGTGACCGGTCCGTGGAAGGAGCCTGTGGTGACCAAGCTGGTGCGCAAGCCGAACGTGACCCCTAATTCAAGCGAGGCAAACGAACAACCTGACAGGAGCGGCTGACGATGACAGATCAGATCACGAAAATCGCTGCGGTGCAGATGGTATCGACGCCGCAGATCGAAGAGAATTTCGCCTCCGCGCGCAGGCATATCGCCGAGGCGGCGCAGCAGGGCGCGCAGCTGGTGCTGCTGCCCGAGTACTGGCCGGTCATGGGCATGCACGAGTCGGACAAGCTGGCGCATGCGGAACAGCCGGGCTCGGGCCCGATCCAGGCCTTCATGGCGGACATTGCGCGCGAACATCGCATCTGGCTGGTCGGCGGGACCCTGCCGATCGTAGCGCCCGATCCCGTCAGGGTGCTGAACACGCTGCTGGTCTACAACCCCGAAGGCAGGCAGGTCGCACGCTACGACAAGATCCACCTCTTCAGCTTCACGAAAGGCGAGGAATCGTATGACGAGGCACGGACCATCGTGCATGGCAAGAACGTCGCGGTCTTCGACGCACCGTTCGGCAAGATCGGCCTGTCAGTGTGCTACGACCTGCGCTTTCCCGAGCTTTACCGGGCGATGGGCGATTGCAGCCTGATCGTCATGCCTGCGGCATTTACCTATACCACCGGGCAGGCACACTGGGAAATCCTGCTGCGCGCCCGCGCCATCGAGAACCAGTGCTATGTGCTTGCCGCCGCACAGGGAGGCAAGCATCCGAACGGGCGCCGCACCTGGGGCCACAGCATGCTGATCGACCCATGGGGGGAGATCAAGGCGATGCGGGCCGAGGGCGAAGGCGTCGTCCTTGACGAGCTCGATCTCGGGCAGTTGCGGCGGGTGCGCGAGAGCCTGCCTGCATTGCAGCATCGCAAGTTGTGAAGCCCATGCTGCAAGGCCTGCACGTTGCTCTCGATAAATCCAGGCGCGCCAAGGCATGCGCCAACGGCTTGCTCCCAGATGCTCTACAATCCACCAATCCCTTGAATCCATCTTCGCGCTGGTGCGCGACTGCCTGAACCATGAAAGCATTTGAGCCCAACCTGTCGACCTTGGCGATTGCCCGCGATGTCTTGCTGACTCCGTTTGGACTGGATGAAGGCAAGCTGATGAAGGCGCTGGATGAAATCTTCACCCATCGCGTCGATTATGCCGACCTGTATTTCCAGTTCACGAAGAATGAAGGCTGGAGCCTGGAAGAGGGCATCGTGAAGACAGGCAGCTTTTCCATCGACCAGGGCGTCGGGGTGCGCGCCGTGTCGGGCGACAAGACCGCGTTTTCCTATTCGGACGAGATTTCCGAACGCGCCCTGCTCGAAGCCGCCGCGGCGACCCGCAGCATCGCGCGTCAGGGTGCCGGCAAGATCAAGCTGGCCTCGGCCATCCAGCCGGCCGGCGGACGCTCGCTGTACCTGCAGAAGGATCCTCTGTCTTCCATCGACGCGACCGAAAAGGTCCGCCTGCTGGAAAAGGTGGAGCGCATTGCGCGCGCCAAGGACCCGCGGGTGGTGCAGGTCATGGCCGGCCTCGCGGGCGAATACGATGTGGTGCTGGTGGTGCGCAGCGACGGCGTGCTCGCGGCCGACATCCGTCCGCTGGTGCGGGTTTCCGTGACGGTGATTGCTGAGCAGAACGGACGCCGCGAAATGGGATCGAGCGGTGGCGGTGGCCGCTACAACTATGGCTACTTCACCGATGAGCTGCTTGAGAAATATGCGAGTGAAGCCGTCGCATCGGCACTCGTGAACCTCGAAGCGCGCCCGGCGCCGGCCGGCCCGATGACGGTGGTGCTCGGGCCGGGCTGGCCAGGCGTCCTGCTGCATGAAGCAGTCGGCCACGGCCTCGAGGGTGATTTCAACCGCAAGGGTTCCAGCACCTTTTCCGGCCGCATCGGTGAACGGGTGGCGGCTAAGGGCGTGACCGTGGTGGATGACGGCACACTGGCCGACCGCCGCGGTTCGCTGAACATCGATGACGAAGGCAATCCGACCCAGTGCACGACCCTGATCGAAGACGGCATCCTGAAGGGCTACATCCAGGACACGCTGAATGCGCGCCTGATGAACATGCCGGTCACCGGCAATGCGCGCCGCGAATCCTTTGCGCATCTGCCCATGCCGCGCATGACGAACACCTACATGCTGGGCGGCGACAAGGATCCGTCCGAGATCATCGCTTCGGTGAAGAACGGCTTGTACGCAGTGAATTTCGGCGGCGGCCAGGTGGATATCACCAACGGTAAGTTCGTCTTTTCCGCGAGCGAGGCCTACATGATCGAGGATGGCAAGGTGACATACCCGGTCAAGGGCGCGACCCTGATCGGCAACGGGCCCGACGTCCTTAACCGCGTGACCATGATCGGCAACGACATGCGGCTCGACAGCGGCATCGGCGTATGCGGCAAGGAAGGGCAGAGCGTGCCGGTCGGAGTAGGACAGCCGACATTGCGCATCGACGGCATGACCGTGGGCGGAACGGCATGACGGGCCGCTTGCCAAATGCCTTGATTTATTGCACTATTGGTCTGGCCCTACCCGAAAACCCACAGTAATCATGACTTTCGCGCGCTTTTTCTTTTATTTTTACTTTAGCTATTCCAGCCCAAGGGCGGTGGAAAAGCGGTAAGCGCGCAGACAGCCAAAACCGAATTTCTCATGAAAACCGCCAGCGATGGCGGTTTTTTCGTTTGTAGGTTTTTAAGATTAGGATTTTTAAGTTTTTTACCTGGAGAAAACATGCTGCGCACGGACGACATTCGCATACGAGAATTGAAAGAACTCACTCCGCCATCCCACCTGATCCGCGAATTTCCCTGTACCGAGAAGGCGGCCAAGACGGTAGCCCATGCCCGTACCGCCTTGCACCGCATCCTGCATGGCCAGGATGACAAGGTAATGGTGGTGATCGGACCTTGCTCGATCCACGACACCAGGGCGGCGATGGATTATGCGCGCCGGCTTGTGAAGGAGCGGGAACGCTTCGCCAATGAGCTGGAAATCGTGATGCGCGTGTATTTCGAAAAGCCGCGCACGACCGTCGGCTGGAAGGGCCTGATCAACGATCCCTACATGGACAACAGCTTCCGCATCAACGATGGCTTGCACATGGCGCGCGAACTGCTCCTCAACATCAATGAGCTCGGCCTGCCAGCCGGCACCGAATTCCTGGATGTGATCAGTCCGCAATACGTTGCCGACCTGGTGAGCTGGGGGGCAATCGGTGCGCGTACCACCGAATCCCAGGTGCACCGCGAACTTGCTTCCGGGTTGTCCTGCCCTGTCGGTTTCAAGAACGGCACCGACGGCAACGTGAAAATCGCAATCGACGCCATCAAGGCCGCTTCACAGCCGCACCATTTCCTCTCCGTCACCAAGGGAGGACACTCGGCCATCGTATCCACCAATGGCAACGAGGATTGTCATGTCATCCTGCGCGGCGGCAAGTCGCCCAACTATGATGCGGCAAGCGTCGAGGCTGCTTGCAAGGATATCGCCAGCAATGGCCTGGCTTCGCGCCTGATGATCGATGCGTCCCATGCGAACAGTTCGAAAAAGCCGGAAAACCAGGTGCCGGTCTGTGCCGACATCGGCCGCCAGATTGCCGCGGGCGACACGCGCATCGTCGGCGTGATGGTCGAATCCCATCTGGTAGCGGGTCGTCAGGATCTGGTACCGGGAAAGGAACTGACCTATGGCCAGTCGATTACCGATGGCTGCATCGATTGGGAGACAAGCGTGAAGGTACTGGAAGGCCTGGCGGAAGCAGTAAGGCAGCGCCGCCTGCACCAGGATGCGGATGCCTGAAGCGGAGGAGCCGCAGGAAGCGCGGCTCTTCTCACGCCTCCTTCAAAATGGAATCACTCAGAATCGCTTGGTGAGCGTCATCTGCTCACCTTCGCGGCGCATTTCCATGCGGCTCAGGAAAGACATGCCGAGCAGGATGATGGGCAGGCCCTGTTCCTGCACCACCGCGTCGACCTGATTGAGTTCGATATCGCCTATCCGGACCGTATCGAGCTTGACGCGATAAGCGGGAACGGTGCCGTTTGCCGTATTGAGATAACCCACCTGACCCTGCTTGTACCGGATCCCGAGGCGAGTCGCATCCGATGCCGGCAGGGAAATCATGGTGGCGCCGGTATCGAGCAGCATGCGCACGCTGCCCCCGTTGATCTGTCCCTGAGCGATGTAGTGGCCCTGGGTGTCGGCCTGGAGCGTCACGCTCGCCGGCCCGTCAGAACGTCCACGGCTGACGTATTCGCCGATCCCGATGGTTTGCCGCTTGCCGTTGGCCTCGATGACCGCAGCCGAGCCGTTCACCGCGAGTAGCCGGGCGCCATCCGCGATCGTGCTGCCCACCGAATAGGTCTTTGGCGCCTTGCCGTCGACGACCAGCACTGCCTTGTTGGGAAACAGGCCGACAACGCTGATGTCTGCCGCCTGAGCGGCGCCGGCAAGGATCAAGAGAAGAGCTGCGGAATGTAGACGCATAAGACTCGAAAGGCTGTATCGGTCAGGATGAAGTACATACATTCCGCATGCTAACCGGATTCGGTTTTCAGTCGCGGAAATTGTTGAATTCCAGTGGCAAGTCCGTCACGTCCTTGCGCAGCAGGGCGATCGTCGCCTGCAAGTCATCCCGCTTCGCGCCCGTCACCCGTACCGCATCGCCCTGGATGCTGGCCTGGACCTTGATCTTGCTGTCCTTGACGAGACGGACGATCTTTTTCGCGGTGTCGGACTCGATGCCGTTCTTCACCTTGATGACCTGCTTCACCTTGTCGCCGCCGATCTTTTCGATCTTGCCCATGTCGAGGAAGCGGACATCGACATTGCGCTTGGCCATCTTGCCCGTGAGGACATCCCGCACCTGATTGAGCTGGAATTCACTGTCTGCATAGGCAGTCAGTTCGCGTTCTTTCTGCTCGACGCGCGCATCGCTGCCCTTGAAATCGAAACGGGTGGAAATCTCCTTGTTGGCCTGGTCGACGGCATTCTTCACCTCGACTGCGTTGGCTTCGGAAACAACGTCAAACGATGGCATGGTGCATTCCTTTCAACTTGCTATTCGAGTAACGGGCCATTCTAGCGGACAAAAAAGCGGGTGACTAGGCATGCCCGGCAGGGCGGTGGCATATAATCCCTGCGCTATGAAGCTTCCGATCCGACACGATTATCCTTTGCGTCCTCACAATACCTTCGGCATCGATGCGAAGGCACATGCCTACCTGCAGGTAACGTCTGCCGACATGCTGCCTCATGTCAGGAACAGCGAAGCATTGGCGGGGCTGCCGCGCCTGGTTCTCGGCGGCGGGAGCAACATCCTGCTGACGAAGGATTTCTCGGGCCTGGTGCTTCACATGTGCAGCCAGGGCATCGATGTCGTTGGAGAAGATGACGACTCGACATACGTGCGCGCCGCAGCTGGCGAAAACTGGCATCGCTTCGTGCAATGGACGCTGGAACGGGGATTGGGCGGACTGGAAAACCTGTCATTGATACCGGGCAGCGTTGGCGCCGCGCCGATTCAGAACATTGGTGCCTACGGCGTGGAAGTCCGCGATTGCTTTTTTGAACTGACGGCCTTCGATTTCGAGTCCGGCGAAATCATCCGGCTCGACAAGGCCATCTGCGCCTTCGGCTATCGCGACAGCATCTTCAAGCATGCGCTGCGCGAGCGCGCGGTGATCCTCGATGTCACTTTCGCATTGCCGAAGCGCTGGAAGCCGAACCTGCGCTATGCCGACGTGGAGCGGGAAATCGCCGCGCGCGGCATCGCATCGCCGACACCGCGGGACGTCAGCGATGCGGTGATCGCCATCCGTACCCGCAAGCTGCCGGATCCATCCGTGGTCGGCAATGCGGGCAGCTTTTTCAAGAATCCAGTGGTCTCGTCCCGGCAGTGCGACGCGCTATCGGAGCGCTATCCGCAACTCGTCAGCTATCCGCAACCGGACGGCAGTTTCAAGCTGGCAGCCGGCTGGCTCATTGACCAGTGCGGCTGGAAGGGCAAAAGCCTGGGAGCCGCTGGCGTGTATGAAAGGCAGGCTCTGGTTCTGGTGAATAGGGGAGGCGCCAGCGGGCAGGAGATTGCGCAGCTTGCAGCGCGCATACAGGCGGATGTGAAGGAACGCTTCGGCGTCGTGCTGGAGCCGGAACCGGTCTTCATATGAAAAAACGGCCGCAACGGCCGTTTTTTTTCACATCATCGCGCGGCTTCGTATGCGCACTTCAACCGAAGTGGCATACGTAATCCAGCGTTTCCAGCGTCTCGATATCGAAGCTGGAATTGCCCGCCACTTCAAAGCGCTGGCCGCCTTCGTACGTCTTCCATTCAGTCTGGCCTTTCAGGCGAATGCGGCACTTGCCGGCATTCAGTTCCATGATTTCCGGCGCGCCAGTATTGAAGGTCAGCGAAGACGGGAAAATCACGCCAAGGGTTTTTTTCGTGCCGTCGGCAAACAGGACGGTGTGCGAAACGCACTTGCCGTCGAAGTAGATGTTGGCTTTCTTGACGACGGAAACGTTGTCGAATTGTGTGGTCATGATGTCGAGTTCGATGTTGAGGAATTATTTGTCGCTGTCCTTGCCGAGGCGCGGCAGAGCAACCGACGGATTTGCGGAGAGCAGGCCGGCCTTGCCGTAGATGCCGAGCTTGTCACGCGTGTCGGTGATGTCGAGGTTGCGCATCGTCAGCTGGCCGATGCGGTCCTGCGGCGAGAATGCGCCTTCGCCTTTTTCCATCGTCAGGCGTTCCGGATGGTAGGTCAGGTTGGGTGAATCGGTGTTCAGGATCGAGTAGTCGTTTCCGCGACGCAGTTCCAGCGTGACTTCGCCGGTGATTGCGCGCGCGACCCAGCGCTGCGAGGCTTCGCGCAGCATGATCGCCTGCGGATCGAACCAGCGGCCCTGGTACAGCAGGCGTCCGAGCTTGCGGCCGTTTTCGCGGTATTGCTCGATCGTGTCTTCATTGTGGATGCCGGTGACCAGGCGCTCGTACGCGATGAACAACAGCGCGAGTCCGGGAGCTTCGTAGATGCCGCGGCTCTTCGCTTCAATGATGCGGTTTTCAATCTGGTCGCTCATGCCGAGGCCATGACGGCCGCCGATGCGATTTGCTTCCATCATCAGGTCGACTGCATTGGCAAAGGTGATGCCATTCAGTGCAACCGGGCGTCCTTCCTCGAAACGCACGGTGACTTCCTCGCGCTTGACTTCGACATCGTCGCGCCAGAAGGCTACGCCCATGATCGGTTCCACGATCTTCATGCCGCTGTTCAGGTGTTCGAGGTCTTTCGCCTCGTGCGTCGCGCCGAGCATGTTGGAGTCGGTGGAGTAGGCCTTCTCGACCGACATCTTGTAGTCAAAGCCGGACTTGAGCAGGAACTCCGACATTTCCTTGCGTCCGCCGAGTTCCTGGATGAATTGCTGATCGAGCCAGGGCTTGTAGATTTTCAGCGCCGGGTTGACCAGCAGGCCGTAGCGATAGAAGCGCTCGATGTCGTTGCCCTTGAAGGTACTGCCGTCGCCCCAGATGTTCACCTGGTCTTCCTGCATCGCAGCGACCAGCATGGTGCCGGTAACGGCACGGCCCAGCGGCGTGGTGTTGAAATACGTGTTGCCGGCGGTCGAAATGTGGAAGGCGCCGCTCTGCAGTGCGGCGATGCCTTCTGCGACAAGCTGTTCACGGCAGTCGATCAGGCGTGCTTGCTCGGCGCCGTACAGTTTGGCTTTCTTCGGAATCTCGTTGTAATCGGATTCGTCGGGCTGGCCAAGGTTGGCAGTGTAGGCGTACGGGATCGCGCCTTTCTGGCGCATCCAGTGGAGTGCTGCACTGGTATCAAGCCCGCCGGAAAAGGCGATGCCCACTTTTTGATTGACAGGAACGGACTGGAGAATGGTCGACATGATTTCTGCTTCGCGTGCTTGAGATGATGGTTAAGACGATGAGGAACGGGGCGCTTCGATGATCAATCGACCTTGCCCAGGACCAGGTATTCGAGCAGTGCCTTCTGGACGTGCAAGCGATTTTCCGCTTCGTCCCATACCACGGACTGCGGGCCGTCGATCACTTCGGCGGCCACTTCTTCGCCGCGATGGGCGGGCAGGCAGTGCATGAACAAGGCATCCGGATGGGCGCGCTTCATTTTCTCGCCATCCACGATCCAGCCGGCGAAAGCTTTCATGCGCACCGCGTTTTCTTCCTCGTAGCCCATGCTGGTCCAGACGTCGGTGGTGACCAGGTCGGCGCCGACGCAGGCATCCGAAGGATTGACGAAGGTGGTGTAGTGATTGTTGTCCGGCGCCACCAGCGTCGGGTCGATCTCGTAGCGCTTGGGCGTGGACACGTTGACGTGGAAGCCGAACACCTGTGCCGCCTGCAGCCAGGAGTACAGCATGTTGTTGGCGTCGCCCACCCAGGCCACGGTCTTGCCGGCGATCGAGCCGCGATGCTCGATATAGGTATAGATATCGGCCAGCACCTGGCAGGGATGGTGTTCATTGGTCAGGCCGTTGATCACCGGAACCCGGGAATGCGCGGCAAAACGGTCGATGATTTCCTGTCCAAAGGTGCGAATCATGATGATGTCGCACATGCGCGAAATCACCTGGGCCGCATCTTCGACCGGCTCGCCCCGTCCCAGCTGGCTGTCGCGGGTATTGAGGTAAATCGCCGCGCCGCCGAGCTGGTGCATGCCTGCTTCGAAGGACAGGCGGGTACGGGTGGAATTCTTTTCGAAGACCATCACCAGCGTACGATCTGCCAGCGGATGGTACGGTTCGTAATTCTTGAACTTGCGCTTGATGATGCGTGTGCGTTCGATCACATGTTCGAACTCGGCAAGCGTGAAGTCGGAGAATTGGAGGAAGTGTTTGATTGCCATAAATGGAAACGGCGGCCCGGTCGCCGCCGCCGAAATTTGCAAGCCATTCAATTATAAGAGATTTTTGGTCAGAATAGCCAAACCGCCGGGAATGCGCCGGTACGGCTCAGTACAGCTTCTGCGACGATTCGTGCACCAGCTGCCGGTACAGGGCGTGGCGCATCGGCGAAATCTCGCCGGCATCGACCGCCGCCAGGATGGCGCATCCCGGCTCAGTCTGGTGATGGCAGTTGTAAAACCGGCATTTGCCCAGATGCGGCCTGAAATCGCGGAATGCACGTTCCAGCATGCCTTCGCTCAGGTGGTACAGGCCGAATTCCTGGAAGCCCGGCGAGTCGATCACGCTCGTATCATCGTTGATCTGGTAGAGCCGGGTAAAGGTGGTGGTGTGCTTGCCCGAATCGAGCGCCGCCGAGATTTCCCGGGTGGCGATATCCGCATCCGGCACCAGGAGATTGATCAGCGAGGATTTGCCCATGCCCGACTGGCCGATCAGGATGGTCGACTCGCCCTGCAGCAGCGGTTCGAGCACTGCGCGCGTGGTTTCCGGTGCGGCAAGCGCCGAAACTTCGTGCACCGGGTAACCGAGCGCAGCATACAAGTCCAGCCGTTGCCGGGTGCGCTCCAGTGCATGGCTGACATCGATCTTGTTGAGCACGAGATGCGCCGCGATGCCGGCCGCCTCGGCAGCGACCAGGGCACGCGATACCAGATCGTCGGAAAAGCCCGGTTCGGTTGCCACCACGATGAACAGCTGGGTGACATTGGCCGCGAGCAACTTGGATTTGTACTGGTCCGAGCGGTAGAGCAGGGTCTTGCGCTCCCCGATGGATTCGATCACGCCCTGGTCGGGGGAAGTCTGCTTCAGGTCGACGGCATCGCCGACTGCGACATCGCTCTTCTTGCCCCGGGTAACGCACTGCAGCCGGATGTCGGCGCATTGGACCAGATAATGGCGGCCATGTGCCGCGATCACGATACCCCGCATCATCCCTGATGCCGGCCTTGCTGGTACACCGCGTCGACCTTGGCGGCGCAGATGAAGTCGTTTTCAGAAATGCCGCCGCGGCCGCCGTTGACGGAATGGGTGTCGAATTTCACGATGCAGCGGTTGTAGGTGACGGTCAGATCGGGATGATGGTCCTCGGCATGGATGAGCCAGGCGATCGCATTGACGAAGGCGATGGTCTCGTAATAATTCGCGAACGAATACGTCTTTGCTACCTTGCCTTCCTGCAGCGCCCAGCCGGGAACGGCGGCGAGGTGCTGCGCAATTTCCGTGTCGCTCAAGCCGGTATCGAGATGCCGGCATCTCTTCTGGAGCAGTTCATTCGTAGTCACCATGGCAATCACCTCTATCGTGCGGCAAGCAGGTGATGGATCCGCACGCTGGCAGGCGGGTGCGAATCGTAGAAGGCGGAATGGATCGGGTCCGGCGTCAGGGTCGACGCATTGTCTTCGTACAGCTTCACCAGCGCCGACACCAGGTTATGGGCATCGGTGTGGCGGGCCGCGAAGGCATCCGCCTCGAACTCATGCTTGCGCGATGTGATCGAAGTCAGCGGGGAGAGCAGGAAAGTGAATACGGGCAAAGTCAGCGTGAACAGGATCAGCGCCATGGCATCGTTGCTTCCGCTCAGCAGGGGATCGACCCCCAGTCCGGTGAAGAACCACGTTTGGGTCTTCAGGAAGCCGAGCAGGGCGAGCAGGCCGAGCGACACGGCGAACATGACGACGATGCGCTTGATGATGTGCTTGAGCTTGAAGTGCCCGAGTTCATGGGCGAGCACCGCCTCGATTTCTTCCGGTGCCAGGCGCGCCAGCAGGGTGTCGAAAAACACGATGCGCTTGGCGGCACCGAAGCCGGAAAAATACGCATTGCCATGTGCGCTGCGCTTGGAGCCGTCCATCACGAACAAACCCTTGGAGGCAAATCCGACGCGCCGCATCAGGCCCTCGATCCGGGCGCGCAGGCTGTCATCGGCAAGCGGCGTGAACTTGTTGAACAGGGGCGCGATGACGGTTGGGTAAATCACCAGCATCAGCAGCTGGAAGCCGGTCCAGACCAGCCACGCATACAGCCACCACAGGTCGCCGGATTTCTCCATCAGTGTCAGGATGACCCAGACCAGCGGCAATCCGATGGCGGCGCCGAGCACGGCGCCCTTCAGCATGTCGGTGAAGAACAGGCGGCGCGTCATCTTGTTGAAGCCGAATTTCTCTTCAAGGATGAATTGGCGGTAATAGTCGAAGGGGAGATCGATCACGGAAGTGATGACCGCGTAGGCGGCCAGCAGGGCGATCTGGTAGGTCATGCCGGGGCCGGTAATGCCGAGCAGGGTGGTGGACAGCAGTTGCAGGCCACCCAGCAGCGTGAACCCGATCAGAACGGCGGTATGGACAAGCAATTCCAGCAAGCCGAGCTTGGTTTTCGCGACGGTGTAGTCGGCCGCCTTCTGGTGCGCATCCAGCGGAATCCTGTCCGCAAATTCCGCAGGCACCGCATGCCGGTGGGCGAGAACATGCCGGATGTGGCGTGAAGCGAGCCAGAAGCGGACCAGCAGGGTGAGGGCGAGGAAGGCAACAAACAAAAGCGAAAACGCGAGTGAATACATTCTATGCCTGTGAGAAAATGGCGGATTCGAATACGGAAAACAAATTATGTCACAAGCCAATCCATCCCATTCCCCGGCCCAGGCGCCTGTGCGGCCGAATGAATTCAATCTCGTGTGGGTCGACATGGAAATGACCGGACTCGATCCGGACAAGGACCGCATTATCGAAGTGGCAGTGGTTGTCACTGATTCCGAATTGAATGTGCTGGCCGAAGGACCGGTGTTTGCCATCCATCAGCCGGATGAAATTCTCGACGGCATGGATGCCTGGAACAAGGGCACGCATGGCAGGTCAGGCTTGATTGATCGGGTAAAGGCCTCATCTGTAACCGAGGCGGATGCCGAAGCGGCATTGCTCGATTTTCTGAAGCAATATGTGCCTGCCGGAAAATCACCGATGTGCGGCAATTCGATCTGTCAGGACCGCCGCTTCATGGCGCGTGGCATGCCGAAGCTGGAAGCGTTTTTCCACTATCGCAACCTGGACGTTTCGACGCTAAAGGAATTGTGCAAGCGCTGGAAGCCGGAAGTCGCTGCAGGCTTCAAGAAGCACCAGATGCACACGGCACTGGCGGACATCGTCGAGTCGATCGAAGAGCTGCGCTATTACCGCGAGCATTTCATCAAGGCTTGAAGCAGAATCGCCGCGGCTCGTCCGGCGGCCGCTTGCAAGATGCCAATGCGGCACGAGACCATTCCCGGATGATGTAATTTTCACGCCCCGTCATCGGGGCTTACTACTTTTTGCAAGACGCCATTATGTCAGCAGCACCCGAACTTCCCTCGACCGAAACTCCCGATGCCGCTCCGGCCGTGCGCGCCGGTTCCGGCGATGCGATTGCGCGCGAAGTCGCACGTCGGCGCACCTTCGGCATCATTTCGCACCCGGACGCCGGCAAGACGACCCTGACGGAAAAGCTGCTGCTGTTCTCAGGCGCGATCCAGCTTGCCGGTACGGTCAAGGCGCGCAAGAGCGGCAGGCATGCGACGTCCGACTGGATGGAGATCGAAAAGCAGCGCGGCATTTCGGTTGCCAGTTCGGTCATGCAGTTCGAGTACCGTGATCACGTCGTCAACCTGCTCGACACGCCGGGCCACCAGGATTTTTCGGAAGACACTTACCGCGTGCTGACTGCGGTCGACTCCGCGCTGATGGTGATCGACGCCGCCAAGGGCGTGGAAGAGCAGACCATCAAGCTGCTCAACGTCTGCCGCATGCGCGATACGCCCATCCTGACCTTCATGAACAAGATGGACCGCGAAACCCGCGATCCGCTGGAACTGCTCGATGAAGTCGAGTCGGTGCTGAAGATCCAGTGCGCGCCGGTCACATGGCCGATCGGCATGGGCAAGAGTTTCCGCGGCGTGTATCACCTTCTGCGCGACGAGATCCTGCTGTTCACGCCGGGCGAGGAGCGGGCCGACCAGGAATTCGAAGTCGTCAAGGGTATCGACAATCCGAAGCTGGCAGAGATGTTCCCCCTCGAGATGGAACAGCTCAAGATGGAAGTCGAACTGGTCCATGGCGCATCCCATCCCTTCGACCTCGATGCCTTCCTTGCAGGCACGCAGACGCCGGTGTTCTTCGGTTCGGCGATCAACAACTTCGGCGTGCGTGAAATCCTGAACGCCTTGCTGGATTGGGCGCCGGCCCCGCGTCCGCGCGATGCAACTGTACGTGCGGTGGAGCCGACGGAAGCGCCATTCTCCGGATTCGTGTTCAAGATCCAGGCCAATATGGACCCGGCGCACCGCGACCGCATCGCCTTCCTACGGGTGTGTTCCGGGCGCTTCGAGCGCGGCATGAAAATCAAGCATCTGCGACTGAACCGTGAAATCAAGGTGTCGTCCGTCGTCACCTTCATGGCGTCCAGCCGTGAGCAGGTGGAAGAGGCCTATGCCGGCGACATCATCGGATTGCCCAATCACGGCAACATGCAGATCGGCGACAGTTTTTCGGAAGGAGAGTTGTTGCAGTTCACAGGCATTCCCTATTTCGCGCCGGACTTTTTCCGTTCGGTACGCATCCGCAATCCGCTCAAGATCAAGCAATTGCACAAAGGCTTGCAGCAGCTCGGCGAAGAGGGTGCGGTGCAGGTCTTCAAGCCGGTGCACGGCAGCGACCTGATCCTCGGCGCAGTCGGTGTACTGCAGTTCGAAGTGGTGGCGAGCCGCCTGATGAACGAATACGGAGTCGATGCGGTGTTCGAAGGCACCAGCATCAGCAGCGCGCGCTGGATCTCGTGCGAAGACAAGCGCATGCTCGCCGACTTCGAAAAGTCGTCGGCCGGTGCCAATCTTGCACATGATGCCGCAGGCAATCTTGCCTATCTTGCGACTTCGGGCGTCAACCTGAAACTGACCCAGGAACGCTGGCCGAACATCACCTTCCACACCACGCGGGAGCATGCGGCGAAACTCGATTGACGCCGCAAATGACGCGCGCTGCGACCAGGCTTGAATAGTTGCAGCGCGCCATACTTCATCTCTTGTTTTTTGCATTCAGGCATGGATTGTCCGCCAGTAAATTGGATCTTGGCGGCCTTTGCGTGAAATCAAACGGCGCATGGCGCCGCCTCCTATACTCCTTCAACATTTTTTCGCCACTGTGCATTCCCGGCGGCTGATCAAGCTGCTGCGGGTCATCGTTTATTCATTGCACTCATGGAAAGAAGGAGTCCGCGTGCTGACCGCGACCTATTCTCTGGTAGCCATTACCAATGAACACAAAGCTACAAAAAACATGCTTGGCAAACTCCAGCAGGGAATCCGGAACATTCTGGAAAAGCTGCCGAAAGTGGATCTTCCCCTGATGAAAGCGATCATGAACAAGCTGGTCCAATTCGACCAGCATTGCCGCAATCGCAAGGTCGAAGTGCATCTGCTGCCCGCAATCCGGACAAAGGCCGTTACTGTGCCTCTGCTGGCCGAACTGGACTTCCTTGCTGCCGCCGCAAGTGACCTCCTCGCCTGGGCACACGGCAAGCTGTCGGGCATGGGTCACGACATGGCTGAAAGCGCCAGGGAAGTTTGCCTGTCCATGCAGGTCTATTGCCGGAAAATGCTGGAAAGGCTGGCAAGGGAAGAGGAGCATTTGTTTCCCCTGGCGGAACGCCTGTTGTCGATGGATGAATGGTTCGCAATGGCTGCCAAATTCCTCTCCGAGGACGCAATGGCCCGCCAGCGACGGCGCGATGCGTCACATGCCCAGTTCATGACGCAAGGCAGCACCTCCTCGCATGCCCCAGCTCTTTGAGGAGGATATTCCTGTGCGCTTGGAGTGGCGGTTTTCGGCTGGTGCCGTGTTCCTTGCGTGAATTGCGCGGCACTTGGAGCCAGCTCAGGCTCCGATCCATGGCAGGCCGGCCTTGCACCAGCCCGCAACCGTCTTGCGATGGCCTTCCGCATCCTTGTCGCCTTCAAAGCCTTCCAGGATGTCGAAGCAGTTGGCGTAGCCGTTTTCCGTCGCGAGCTTGGCTGCATGCCGTGAACGCACGCCGGATCGGCACAGGAACATCAGCACCGTGTCCTTGCGCGCCACCTGATCAAGCTGCGCCAGGAAATCAGGATTCTGCATCCCTCCCGGATAGAGGTTCCACTGTATCGCGGCGTGCTGGCCCTCGGGAATCGCAACCCGTCCTACCCAGTCGCGTTCGGCATTGGTACGCACGTCGACCAGTTTCGCTTCCGGATTTTGCCGCAGCAGCTCGTAGGCTTCCTGCGGCGTGACTGCGCCGGCATAGGGTAGTTGCTTTTCGCTGGCGCGCTGGCGTGCGGTCGAAAGAATGTCTTTGCTCATGTTCGTTCCCGATTGTTAACTGTTGGACGAGATGCGGCAGATTTCAACCTGCGCACAATATTGGTGCAAATTCTGTCGAATAAAATATGCAACGCCCCAAAATGGTGCTCAAATCCCCAGATGCACATTTTTGGTGATGCATGGTCTTGCCTGTTATCATCCTTGTGCTTTGAAAGCAGCTTATTTCATTCGATTTTCCGGTTTTAGTAAGGGCAGGCAAATTTGCCGGCGGTAAATTTGCTGGCACGGAACCTGCTAAGAATGCCTTCCGAGTTCTGGTCGTACTTCGTCTTGTAGCGCTTCGCACGATACGCCGCACGCAGTCGGCTCACAACCAAACCGCAAAATTCTGTAGTACCTGCATATTTTAGGAGATTCGCATGGCAACGACGGCCGCAGAAGTGTTGAAGATGGCGAAAGAAAACGAAGTCAAATTCGTTGACTTCCGTTTTGCTGATACCCGGGGCAAGGAGCAGCACGTGACTGTTCCCGTTTCTCAATTTAACATGGACAAATTCGAGTCCGGCCATGCATTCGACGGCTCCTCGATCGCCGGCTGGAAGGGCATCGAAGCATCCGACATGCTTCTGATGCCGGACCCGAATACCGCCCGGATCGACCCCTTCATGGAAGAGACCACACTGTTCATGCAGTGCGACGTGATCGAGCCTTCCGATGGCAAGGGCTACGACCGCGACCCGCGTTCGATCGCCAAGCGCGCCGAAGCCTACCTGAAGTCCTCCGGCCTGGGCGACACCGCCTACTTCGGTCCGGAACCCGAATTCTTCATCTTCGACAGCGTGCGCTGGAAGGTCGACATGTCCGGCTGCTTCGTGAAGATCAATTCCGAAGAAGCTTCCTGGACCACCGGCAAGGACATCGAAGGCGGCAACAGTGGCCACCGTCCGACCGTCAAGGGCGGCTATTTCCCGGTTCCCCCGGTCGACAGCTTCCAGGACATGCGTTCGGAAATGTGCCTGATCCTCGAAGCCTTGGGCATCCCGGTCGAAGTGCACCACCACGAAGTGGCGGGCGCCGGCCAGAATGAAATCGGCACCAAGTTCTCCACCCTGGTGGAACGTGCCGACTGGACCCAGAACATGAAATACGTGATCTGGAACGTCGCCCACACTTATGGCAAGACTGTCACCTTCATGCCAAAGCCCATCGTTGGCGACAACGGCTCCGGCATGCACGTGCACCAGTCGGTCTGGAAGGATGGCAAGAACCTGTTCGCGGGTGACGGCTATGCCGGCCTGTCCGAATTCGCGCTGTACTACATCGGCGGCATCATCAAGCATGCCCGCGCGCTGAATGCGATCACCAATCCGGGCACCAACTCATACAAGCGTCTGGTGCCAGGTTTCGAAGCACCGGTGAAGCTGGCTTATTCGGCCAAGAACCGTTCTGCCTCGATCCGCATTCCGCACGTGGCCAATCCGAAGGGACGCCGCGTCGAAGCACGTTTCCCGGATCCGCTCTCCAATCCTTACCTGTGCTTCTCGGCCTTGCTGATGGCCGGTCTGGATGGCGTGCAGAACAAGATCCACCCGGGAGAAGCTGCAACCAAGGACTTGTACCACCTGCCGCCGGAAGAAGATGCGAAGATCCCGACCGTGTGCTCCTCGCTTGAGCAAGCGCTCGAGTACCTGGACAAGGATCGCGAGTTCCTGACCCGCGGCGGCGTGTTCAGCAACACCATGATCGACGCCTACCTCGAACTGAAAATGCAGGAAGTACAACGCTTCCGCATGACGACCCATCCGATCGAGTTCGACATGTATTACTCCCTGTAAGGGGGAGCCTGCCAGCAGGCAGATAAAACGGGGAAAGCAGGCGCTTTCCCCGTTTTTGTTTGCAGAACTGTTGTGCCGACTCCGGGTTCCGGCTCTTGTCGTTTGTAAAGCCTTGATTCTTATCCTAAACTATAGGCGCCTCCATAGTTTCCTAAAAGAAATCTCATGAAACAATATCTCTCCGGACTGCTCTTGCTTGCTGCCGCAACCGGCCATGTCTACGCTCAGAGCGAGGTGTACCTCTGCGTCGATGAAAGCGGCAAGAAGGAGTACAAGAATACCGGCGCCACCAAGGGCTGCAAAAAAGTCGATTTGCCGAGCATTACCATGATTACGGCGCCGAAGAGGCCCGCTGTCCAGGCTGCGGCAAAGCCCGCATCTTCCCCGTCGGACTTCCCGAAAGTGGACGGGAATGCCCAGAAGACGCGCGACAATGATCGCAGGCAGATCCTGCTTGACGAGATGAAGGCCGAGGAACAAAAGCTCGCCAACCTGCAGAAAGAATTCAATAACGGCGAACCGGAGCGCCGCGGCGACGAGCGCAATTACGCAAAGTACCAGGAACGGACGGAAACGATGAAGGAAGACATCAGCCGTACCGAAAAGAATATCGAAGCGTTGAGGCGCGAACTGGCTAATCTAAAATAGGGTTGCGCTTGCTTGTGAAAGGCCGCGTGAAGCGGCCTTTGTTTTTTGAGGCTTCCATGAAAACACCACTTCCTCCCCTGGATGGCCTGGATCTGCTTTCGTCGGCAGTCCTTATCCTCGATGCTCAAAGCCGCATCGCCTTCGTCAATGCTGCCGCGGAAAATCTTCTCGAAAGCTCATCGAAGGTGTTGGCCAACCAGAAACTGGACGCCTTGTTTCTCAATGGTGACGAGCTGGCGGCGGCCTACAAGCAGGCCGTCGGCTACCAGTTTGCCGACAAGCGGCTCGACTTGACGCTGGAGCGACCGGGGCGCGACCCGCTGCATGTGCATGTGATCGTCACGGCGCTCGACAATTCCGAGCGGCCGGTCCTGATCGAGCTGCGCGAAAACGTGCAGCAGCTGAAGACGGATCGCGAAGAGCGCCTGCTGGACCAGAGCCAGGCCAACAAGGAATTGATCCGAAACCTGGCGCATGAGATCAAGAATCCCCTGGGAGGCATACGCGGCGCCGCGCAACTGCTCGAGCTCGAACTGCCGCAACGGCATGCGAAGGAGCTGCGCGAATATACGCAAGTGATCATCAAGGAGGCTGACCGTCTGCAGACGCTGGTGGACCGGCTGCTGGCGCCACACAAGCGGCCCCATATCGTCGGCGACGTGAACATCCACGAGGTATGCGAGCGGGTGCGCAGTCTGATTGTCGCCGAGTTTCCGCACGGCCTGACGATCCGGCGCGACTATGACTTGTCGGTGCCGGAGCTGCGCGGCGACAAGGAGCAGCTGATCCAGGCGGTGCTGAACATTGCCCAGAATGCCGCGCATGCACTGACGGAACGTATCGAGGCCGGCGATGCCGTGCTCACTTTTCAGACCCGCGTGGCCCGCCAGGTCACGATTGCAAAGGTGCGTTACAAGCTGGCATTGGACTTGCATATCATCGACAACGGACCGGGCATTCCGGCCGAGATCCGGGACCGCATTTTCTATCCGCTGGTATCGGGACGGGAGGGCGGAAGCGGCCTGGGGTTGACGCTGGCGCAAACCTTCGTGCAGCAGCACATGGGCATGATCGAATGCGAGAGTCGCCCCGGATACACGGACTTCAGGTTGCTGATACCGCTGCCTTGAGCGACGGACTGAAGCGCCGCTCGAATATGACTTGGAACACGAATGAAGCCGATCTGGATTGTTGACGACGACGAATCGATACGCTGGGTGCTCGAGAAGGCGCTGGCGCGCGAAAACCTGGCCACCACCAGCTTTTCCAATGCACGCGATGCGATGGATGCACTGCAAAAGGGCACGCCCCAGGTGCTGGTTTCCGATATCCGCATGCCGGGTGACTCGGGCCTCGAGCTGCTGAAGGCTGTGAAGGCGAAACATCCCGGTTTGCCGGTCATTATCATCACCGCCTTTTCCGACCTTGATTCCGCAGTGGCGGCTTTCCAGGGCGGCGCCTTCGAATACCTGGCAAAACCCTTCGACGTCGACAAGGCGGTGGAACTAATACGACGGGCATTAGATGAAAGCCTGCGCGAGGCGGAGGTCGAACAGGCAGCCGCGGACACGCCGGAAATCCTCGGGCAGGCGCCTGCCATGCAGGACGTGTTCCGCGCCATCGGCCGCCTGTCGCAATCGAATGTCACTGTGCTCATCACCGGTGAGTCCGGTACCGGCAAGGAGCTGGTGGCGCGGGCGCTGCACAGGCACAGTCCGCGTGCCGGGCAGCCTTATATCGCCCTGAACACCGCAGCAATTCCCAAGGACCTGCTCGAGTCCGAGCTGTTCGGTCATGAGCGCGGCGCATTCACCGGCGCCCAGGCGACGCGCCGCGGCCGCTTCGAGCAGGCCGAGAACGGCACGCTGTTCCTGGACGAGATCGGCGACATGCCTTTCGACTTGCAGACGCGGCTCCTGCGTGTGCTGTCGGACGGCCATTTCTATCGCGTCGGCGGCCATCAGCCGCTGAAAGCGAACGTGCGCGTGATCGCAGCGACTCATCAGAACTTGGAGCAGCGGGTCCGCGAAGGATTGTTCCGCGAAGACTTGTATCACCGTCTGAACGTGATCCGCCTGCGGTTGCCCAGCCTGCGCGAGCGGCGTGAAGACATCCCGCTCCTGACACGGCACTTCCTCGCACAAAGCGCGAAGCAGCTCGGCGTCGAAGCCAAGCGGATGTCCGACAGTGCGATGCAATTCCTTTCCAGCCTCGATTTCCCGGGCAATGTGCGCCAGCTCGAAAACCTGTGCAACTGGATCACCGTGATGGCGCCCGGGCAAACCGTGGAAATCAAGGATTTGCCGCCCGACCTGACGCATGGGGAATCCCTGCCTGCGGCATCTGCGGCGGCAGTCACTGTGCTGGTGCCAGTACCGGCCATTGCGCATTCGGACAATGCGACACAAGGCGCAGGAAATGGCGCAGTGCATGCGCCGTCATCCGCCTCGCTCGCGCAAGACAACGACTCCGTCGACGCGGAAAACTGGATCACGCTGCTGGAAAGCGAGGCGGCGCACATGCTTGCCCTTGGTCAGCCGGAGGTAATGGATGCGCTCGGCCGGCAGTTCGAATCAGCGCTGATCAAGGTGGCGCTGAAGCATACTCACGGACGCAAGAATGATGCGGCGATCCGGCTCGGTATCGGCCGCAACACCATCACACGGAAAATCCAGGAGCTGGGAATCGACGGCGCGAAGGACGATTAGCCGAGGATGTGCCTGCCGCGAGTCGGCAGACCGCAGGCAGTCAGGACTGGCGGCGCGGATAGCCCTGTGCGGTGATTCTCTGCCAGACCTTTTCCTTTTCCTCGTCAGTCATGAATACCCATTGCGCGACTTCATCCACGGTGCGGCCGCAGCCGCGGCACACCTCGTCGAAGGTGGTCGAGCAGACGGCGACGCAGGGAGTATCGGGGCGCTTTGGCGAAGAATTTTGCATAATTGGAATCGGTTGAAACGAGGCACAGGCCAACAATGTACAAGCTCTATTATTACCCAGGTAATGCCAATCTCGCGCCCCACATGTTGCTGGAGGAGCTCGGCGTTCCCTATGAACTGGTACTGGTGGACAGGGACAGGAATGCGCACACCAGTCCGGAATACCTGAAGCTGAATCCGAACGGGCGCATCCCTACGCTGATCGACGGCGATCTCGTGCTCTACGAAACGGCGGCCATCTGCCTGCACCTAGTCGATCGTCACCCGGAAGCGGGAATGGCGCCGCCAGTTGGTACCGATGCGCGCGCCGAGTTCTACAAGTGGCTGGTTTACCTGACCAACACTCTGCAGGCGGAGCTGCTTACCTATTTCTATCCGGAGCGGCTGACTGACGATGCCGGTGCGGCAGCGCAGGTGAAGGCACATGCGGAGCGCCGAGTCGGCGGCATGCTCGACCTGATCGAATCTGCGCTGGCACGGAATACGGACAAGGGCAGGGGACCATACCTGCTCGGTGAAAATTACAGCGCTGCCGATCCCTACCTGCTGATGCTGGGCCGCTGGACGCGTTTCATGCAGCGGCCCGCACGTGAGCGCATGCATCTTGGCCACCATCTCGCCCTGATCGCGGCGCGTCCGGCAGTGCAGCGCGCATTCGAAAGCGAAGGCTTGCAAGAACCGCTGTACTAGGGTTAGCGCGAGATGCGGTCTTCCTCCTTCAGCTTGCGCCAGAGCGTGGTGCGGCTGATCCCCAGATGCCTGGCAGCCGCTTCCCGATTCCCATTGAAGCGGGCCAGTACCTGCGCGATGGTTTCCGGTGAGGTCGCTGGCCGCCGCTTTTCCGAGGAAGCGATGGTGCCGGAAAGCTCCGGCGCAAGCTTCGCCAGGAAGCCCGGCGTCAATGCCTGCAGCGGCTCGGCACTGAGGAACAGCGCCACTCGCTCCATCAGGTTGCGCAATTCCCGGACATTACCAGGCCACGCATAGGTGCCGAGCAGCGGCGCGCAGGCGAACAGCTCTGCATGCAGGTTGGCGTGCGGCCGCACGCCGAGTGCGGCCAGCGCATTCTTCAGGCTCCATTCCGCCAGCGGCACCAGGTCTTCCATGCGCTCGCGCAAGGGCGCGATTGCTATGCGCAGCACTGCCAGGCGATAGTAGAGGTCGGCGCGGAACAATCCATCCCGGACGCGCTGGGCCAGGTCGCAATGGGTGGCGCTGATGATGCGCACATCGACCGGAACCGGCCGGGTGCCGCCCACCCGCACGATTTCTCTTTCTTCCAGCACTCGCAACAGCCGTGTCTGCAAGGCCAGCGGCATTTCGCCTATTTCGTCGAGAAACAGCGTGCCGCGATGGGCCGTTTCGAACAGGCCGGCATGCCCGCCGCGGCGCGAACCGGTGAAGGCGCCTTCCTCATAGCCGAACAACTCGGATTCCAGCAGCGATTCCGCGACGGCACCGCAATTGATCGCCACGAACGGCTGGCGCGCGCGCGGGCTTTCGCGATGAATCGCTTGCGCCGCCAGTTCCTTGCCGGTGCCTGTCTCACCCTGGATCAGGACAGTGGCCGGCGATCTTGCGAACAGCGCGACCGAATCGCGCACCGCCTGCATTGCCGTCGATTCGCCGCGCAAGGCATTCAGCCCGTGCCGGGCGCGCAGGGCATCGGCGACCGGACGCTTCTTGCCGCTGGACTCGAGCTGCGTATAGCGCGCAATCTCCAGCGCATCCTCGAAGGCTTGCCGGATCGATGCTTCCGAATGAACGAATACGCCTGCCAGTCCCGCTTCCTCCGCCAGGTCGGTCACCAGTCCTGCGCCGACGACAACCTTGATGCCGGCGGCCTTCAACTCGCTGAGCTGCGATCTTGCGTCTTCCTCGGTGGTATAGGTCCGCTGCACGATCTTCAGGCCGAAAGCCGTCTGGAATTCTGCCAGCTCGGGCATGGTTTCCTGGTAGGAGACGAGGGCGATGTCCGGACTGATCCGGCGTGCGCGTGCCAGTGCCTGCATGAGGTCGAAGCCGCTGACCTTGGCGATGACCAGCGGCACTGACAGGCGGCCTTTCAGGTAGGCGGCATTCGAGCCTGCGGAAATCACCGCATCACAGCGTTCGGTGTCCATCCTTTCCCGGATGTGGCGCACCGCCTCCTCGAAGCCGAGGTTGATCGGCTCGATGATGGCGCGATCGTCGAACTCCGGCGTGATGTCGCGGAACAGCTCCGACAGCCGGGAGATCGAGACAGTCCAGATCACCGGCTTGTCGGCGGGTGTACGAGGGAAGGAGGGGGAGCGAGCCATGTTTCAAACGTGCGTTTCAACGTTTCAATTGTAACGTCATTTGAAACGACGGTGGTCGGGCATGGATGGGAGCTGCCCGGCTTTGGCGGCCATAACCTCCTGAGGAAAAAGCATTTCTCCGGGAGTTGCAGAACTGATATTTGGCGCTTATGGCCAGCATTACTGGCTGGCATGTCGATTGCACTAAAGGGATGGTTCACGTTTCATGAAACACCCGACTACAAGGAAAAACAATGAGTCTCCATTCCGCAGGTGCCGCCTTCCGTCAGGCGGTCAAAGAAGAAGCGCCGCTGCAAGTCGTCGGTGCCATCAATGCCAATCATGCATTGCTCGCCAAGCGCGCAGGCTTCAAGGCCATTTATCTCTCGGGCGGCGGTGTCGCAGCCGGCTCCCTCGGCTTGCCCGACCTCGGCATTTCCAATCTCGACGATGTGCTGACCGACGTGCGCCGCATCACCGATGTCTGCGACCTGCCGCTGCTGGTGGATGTCGATACCGGCTTCGGTTCTTCGGCCTTCAATGTCGCGCGCACGGTCAAGTCCATGATCAAGTTCGGCGCTGCCGCCATGCACATCGAGGACCAGGTCGGCGCCAAGCGTTGCGGTCATCGTCCGAACAAGGAAATCGTCAGCAAGCAGGAAATGGTGGACCGCATCAAGGCAGCGGTCGATGCGCGCACCGACGAGAATTTCGTCATCATGGCCCGCACCGACGCGCTTGCCGTCGAAGGTCTGGAAGCCGCACTGGACCGGGCGAATGCCTGCGTGGAAGCCGGCGCCGACATGATCTTCCCGGAAGCGATCACCGAGCTGTCGATGTACAAGAAGTTCGCAGACGCGGTGAAGGTACCGGTGCTTGCCAACATCACCGAGTTCGGCGCCACGCCGCTCTATACCGTGGACGAGCTGCGGTCGGCGAACGTGAGCCTGGCGCTCTATCCGCTGTCCGCTTTCCGCGCCATGAACAAGGCAGCGGAAAACGTCTACACCGCGATCCGCCGCGACGGCACGCAGAAGAATGTCGTCGATACCATGCAGACGCGCATGGAATTGTACGAACGCATCAACTACCACGAATTCGAGCAAAAGCTCGACGCGCTGTTTGCGCAGCAGAAGTCCAAGTAATTTACCGGGAGATCTTGATGAGCGAGCAACAAGCAACAGGTTTCAAACCGAAAAAATCCGTCGCGCTGTCCGGCGTCACGGCCGGCAATACCGCCTTGTGCACGGTGGGCAGGACCGGCAACGACCTGCATTACCGCGGCTACGACATCCTCGACGTGGCGGAGGCCTGCGAGTTCGAAGAGATTGCGTACCTCCTGGTGCACGGCAAGCTGCCGACCGTCGCCGAACTGAAGGGATACAAGGCCAAGCTCAAGTCGCTGCGCGGCATTCCGGCCAACGTCAAAGCGGTGCTGGAATGGCTGCCGGCTTCTTCCCACCCGATGGACGTGATGCGCACCGCCGTGTCCGCCCTCGGCTGCGTATTGCCGGAAAAGGATGACCACAATGTGCCAGATGCGCGCGGCATCGCCGACAAGCTGATGGCATCGCTCGGCTCCATGCTGCTCTACTGGTATCACTACAGCCACAACGGCAACCGGATCGAGGTGGAAACCGACGACGATTCGATCGGCGGCCACTTCCTGCACCTGCTGCACGGCGAACAGCCTTCCGACGAGTGGGTCAGGGCAATGCACACGTCGCTGATCCTGTACGCAGAACATGAATTCAATGCCTCGACCTTCACCAGTCGCGTGATCGCCGGCACCGGCACCGACATGTATTCCGCCATCACCGGCGCGATCGGCGCACTGCGCGGCCCCAAGCATGGCGGCGCCAACGAATTCGCGTTCGAAGTCCAGAAGCGCTACGACAATCCGGACGAGGCGGAAGCCGACATCCGCAAGCGCGTGGAAAACAAGGAAGTCATCATCGGCTTCGGCCATCCGGTCTACACCATCGCCGACCCGCGCAACAAGGTGATCAAGGAAGTCGCGCGCAGGCTGTCGAAGGAAGCCGGCTCGATGAAGATGTTCGACATCGCCGAACGTCTGGAATCCGTGATGTGGGATATCAAGAAGATGTTCCCGAACCTCGACTGGTTCTCCGCCGTGTCCTACCACATGATGGGCGTGCCGACCGCGATGTTCACGCCGCTGTTCGTGATCGCCCGCACCTCCGGCTGGGCCGCCCACATCATCGAGCAGCGTATCGACAACAAGATCATCCGCCCGAGCGCGAATTACGTCGGGCCGGAAGACCTGAAGTTCGTGCCCATCAACAAGCGCAAGTAAAGGACCAGGGTGCGCCGCGCGCACCTTGCCCGCCGTACATAAAATGCGGTGCGCATGGCGCACCCTACGCAACACCTTTTTCATTGACGAGTAATGAACACCGCATACCGCAAAAACCTGCCGGGCACCAAGCTGGACTATTTCGACGCGCGCGCCGCTGTCGAAGCGATCCAGCCGGGCGCCTGGGAAAAGCTGCCCTATACCTCCCGCGTCCACGCCGAGAACCTGGTGCGCCGCTGCGATCCGGCAATCCTTACCGACTGCTTGAAGCAGATCATCGAAGTCAAGCGCGAGCGCGACTTTCCCTGGTTCCCCGCGCGCGTGGTCTGCCACGACATCCTCGGCCAGACTGCGCTGGTCGACCTCGCCGGCCTGCGCGACGCGATTGCCGAGCAGGGCGGCGACCCGGCCAAGGTCAATCCCGTGGTGCCGGTGCAGCTGATCGTCGATCACTCGTTGGCCGTGGAGTGCGGCGGCTTTGACCCGGATGCATTCGCCAAGAACCGCGCGATCGAGGATCGCCGCAACGAGGACCGCTTTCACTTCATTGAATGGACCAAGGAAGCGTTCAAGAACGTGGACGTGATCCCCGCGGGTAACGGCATCATGCACCAGATCAACCTGGAAAAGATGTCGCCGGTCATCCATGCCATTGATGGCGTGGCTTTCCCCGACACTTGCGTGGGCACCGACAGCCACACGCCGCACGTCGATGCACTGGGTGTGATCGCCGTCGGCGTCGGCGGTCTCGAGGCCGAGAATGTGATGCTGGGCCGCGCTTCCTGGATGCGCCTGCCGGAAATCGTCGGCGTGGAGCTGACCGGCAAACGCCAGCCTGGCATCACCGCCACCGATATCGTGCTCGCGCTTACGGAGTTCCTGCGCAAATCCAGGGTGGTCGGCGCCTACCTCGAGTTTTATGGCGAGGGTGCTTCGTCACTGACGCTGGGCGACCGCGCGACCATTTCCAACATGGCTCCGGAATATGGTGCCACGGCGGCCTTGTTCTCGATCGACCAGCAGACGCTCGATTATCTGAAGCTCACCGGCCGCAGCGAAGAGCAGGTGAAGCTGGTGGAAATTTATGCGAAGGAAGCCGGCCTCTGGTCCGACACGCTGAAGAATGTGCAATACGAGCGCGTGCTGAAGTTCGACCTGTCTTCCGTCGTGCGCAACATGGCCGGCCCCTCGAACCCGCATGCGCGCGTGGCAACCACCGACCTCGCGGCGAAGGGCATCGCCGGCAAGTGGGAGGAAGTCCCGGGCCAGATGCCGGACGGCGCGGTCATCATCGCCGCGATCACCAGCTGCACCAATACTTCCAATCCGCGCAACGTGATTGCGGCGGCTCTCCTGGCGCGCAATGCCAATCGCCTGGGGCTGGTCCGCAAGCCATGGGTGAAGACTTCGCTGGCACCCGGTTCGAAGGCGGTGGAGCTGTACCTGGAAGAAGCCGGACTGAAGAAGGAACTGGAAAAGCTCGGCTTCGGCATCGTGGCCTTCGCCTGCACGACCTGCAACGGCATGTCCGGCGCGCTCGACCCGAAGATTCAGCAGGAAATCATCGACCGCGACCTGTATGCGACCGCCGTCCTCTCCGGCAACCGCAACTTCGACGGCCGCATCCATCCTTACGCCAAGCAGGCCTTCCTTGCCTCACCACCGCTGGTCGTGGCCTATGCGATCGCCGGCACCGTTCGCTTCGACATCGAGCGCGATGCATTCGGCACCGATGCCAGCGGCAAGCCCATCCTGCTGAAGGACCTGTGGCCGACCGATGAAGAGATCGATGCAATCGTGAAGTCCTGCGTGAAGCCGCAACAGTTCCGCAATGTCTATATCCCGATGTTCGAGAAGAAGGCGGCGTCGACGGAAGCGGTCAAGCCGCTCTACGACTGGCGTCCGATGAGCACCTACATCCGCCGCCCGCCGTACTGGGACAGGGAAGGGCAGGGCGCGCTTGCGGCCAGCCCGCGTACGCTGACTGGCATGCGTCCCCTGGCGGTACTGGGCGACAACATCACGACGGATCACCTGTCGCCATCCAACGCCATCCTGCCGAGCTCGGCGGCCGGCGAGTACCTGGCGAAAATGGGGCTGCCGGAAGAAGACTTCAATTCCTATGCAACTCACCGCGGCGACCACCTCACCGCGCAGCGCGCCACTTTCGCCAATCCGACGCTGAAGAACGAGATGGTGCGCGATGCCCACGGCGCGGTGACGCCCGGCTCGCTCGCCCGCATCGAGCCGGAAGGCAAGGTGACCCGCATGTGGGAAGCGATCGAGACCTACATGGAACGCCGGCAGCCGCTGTGCATCATCGCCGGCGCCGACTACGGCCAGGGCTCCTCGCGCGACTGGGCGGCAAAGGGCGTGCGCCTCGCGGGCGTGGAAGCCATCGTGGCCGAAGGCTTCGAACGCATCCATCGCACCAACCTGATCGGCATGGGCGTGCTGCCGCTGGAGTTCAAGCCTGGCGTCAACCGCCTCACGCTTGGCATCGATGGTACTGAAACCTTCGACGTGATCGGCGAGCGCAAGCCGCGCTGTGACCTTACCCTCGTGATCCACCGCAGGAGCGGCGAACGGGTGGAAGTGCCGGTGACTTGCCGTCTCGATACCGCGGAAGAAGTGTCGATCTACGAAGCCGGTGGCGTGCTGCAGCGGTTTGCGCAGGACTTTCTTGCGTCGTCCGACGCAAAGGCAGCGTAGAGCTGTTGCAATCCCTTCTCCTTGAAGGGGGAGGGAAAATCCACAGGATAAAAAAACATGGCTCACATCCCCCAAATCAAAATCCCCGCGACCTACATGCGTGGCGGGACCAGCAAGGGCGTGTTCTTCCGCCTGCAGGATCTGCCCGAGCGCGCGCAGGTGCCGGGCGAAGCCCGCGACAAGCTGCTGCTGCGCGTCATCGGCAGCCCCGACCCGTACGGGAAGCAAATCGACGGCATGGGCGGCGCAACGTCCAGCACCAGCAAGACGGTCATCGTCAGCAAAAGCGGCCGGCCCGAGCATGATGTAGATTACCTGTTCGGCCAGGTCTCCATCGACAAGCCCTTCGTCGACTGGAGCGGCAACTGCGGCAACCTGTCCGCTGCGGTCGGTCCCTTCGCAATCAGCAATGACCTGATCGATGCCAGCCGTATTCCCGAGAATGGCATCGCCACGGTGCGCATCTGGCAGGCGAACATCGGCAAGACCATCATTGCGCATGTGCCGATCACCAACGGGCAGGTGCAGGAAACCGGCGACTTCGAGCTCGACGGCGTGACATTCCCGGCTGCGGAAGTGCAGCTGGAATTCCTCGATCCGGCCGCGGAAGAAGAGGGTGCAGGCGGTGCGATGTTCCCGACCGGGAATCTGGTGGACGATCTCCAAGTGCCGGGTGTCGGCACGCTGAAGGCCACCATGATCAATGCCGGCATTCCAACCATCTTCGTGAATGCCGACGAGATCGGCTACAACGGCACCGAACTGCAGGAAGCGATCAACGGCAATCCCGAAGCACTGCTGAAGTTCGAGACCATCCGGGCCTACGGCGCGATGCGCATGGGGCTGATCAGGAACCTCGACGAGGCCGCCAAACGCCAGCACACGCCCAAGGTTGCCTTCGTCGCGCCGCCGAAGGAGTATGTCGCTTCCAGCGGCAAGACGGTGAAGGCGGACGGGATCGACCTGCTGGTGCGCGCGATGTCCATGGGCAAGCTGCATCACGCAATGATGGGCACGGCAGCGGTTGCCATCGGCACCGCCGCAGCGATTCCCGGTACGCTGGTCAATCTCGCCGCAGGCGGCGGCGAACGCAATGCGGTGCGCTTCGGTCATCCCTCCGGCACCTTGCGCGTCGGTGCGGAAGCGCGCCAGGCCAACGGAGAATGGAGCGTGACCAAGGCCATCATGAGCCGCAGCGCGCGGGTGTTGATGGAAGGATGGGTGCGCGTGCCGGGCGACGCGTTTTAAGGAACAGCGGAGGCGATTCCATGTCCTAAATGGCATGGAATCTGCCACCCGCCCCGACTGGGACCAGGTCCTGGTCGACATTGCCGATTACGTCTTGAACACCGAGGTCCGTTCAGAGCTCGCTTACGAGACGGCGCGCAACTGCCTGATCGACACGCTCGGCTGCGGCCTCGAAGCCCTCGAGTATCCGGCCTGCGCCAAGCTGCTCGGGCCGATCGTGCAAGGTACGATGGTGCCGAACGGTGCGAAGGTGCCGGGCACGCAATTCCAGCTCGACCCGGTGCAGGCCGCATTCAACATCGGCACCATGATCCGCTGGCTGGACTTCAACGATACCTGGCTGGCGGCTGAATGGGGCCATCCGTCCGACAACCTCGGCGGCATCCTCGCGGTGGCCGACTGGCTGTCGCGCAACGCCGTTGCGATGGGCAAGAAGCCGCTCACCATGCGCGATGTGCTGACCGGCATGATCAAGGCGCACGAGATACAGGGCTGCATCGCCCTGGAAAATTCCTTCAACAAGGTCGGCCTCGACCATGTGGTGCTGGTCAAGGTGGCCTCGACCGCCGTTGTCGCGCAGATGCTCGGCCTGTCGCGCGAGGAAATCCTGAATGCGATATCGCTGGCCTGGGTCGATGGCCAGTCCTTGCGCACCTACCGCCACGCGCCAAACACCGGCTCGCGCAAGTCATGGGCGGCCGGCGACGCGACTTCCCGTGCGGTACGGCTCGCCTTGATCGCGAAAACGGGGGAGATGGGCTATCCCTCGGTGCTGAGCGCCAGGACCTGGGGTTTCTACGACGTGCTGTTCAAGGGCCACCCGTTCCGCTTCCAGCGCCCGTCGGCGCAATGGGGCAGTTATGTGATGGAAAACGTGCTGTTCAAGATTTCCTATCCGGCCGAATTCCATGCTCAGACGGCGGTCGAAGCGGCAATGACAATCCACGCCGCATTGAAGAAAGACGGCAAGTCGGCCGATGACATCCGGAAAATCACGATCCGCACCCATGAAGCCTGCATCCGCATCATCGACAAGAAAGGCCCACTGGACAACCCGGCCGACCGCGACCATTGCATCCAGTACATGGTGGCCGTTCCGCTGCTGTACGGCCATCTGACCGCCGCCGATTACGAGGATGAAGTGGCTGCCGACCCGCGCATCGATGCATTGCGCGAGAAGATCGTGTGCGTTGAAGATCCGGCCTTCACCGCCGATTACCACGACCCGCACAAGCGCTCGATTGCGAATGCGCTGACGGTCGAACTGAACAGCGGGGAAGTGCTGCCGGAAGTCGTGGTGGAGTATCCGATCGGCCATGCGCGCCGTCGCGCGGAAGGCATCCCTCTGCTGGAAGCGAAGTTCCGCACCAACCTGGCACGCCGCTTCCCCCCCAGGCAACAACAGATGATCCTCGACATCTCGCTCGACCAGGCAAAGCTCGAAGCCATGCCGGTGCACGAATATGTCGACCTGTACGTCATCTGACCTGTCCGCGTGGAAATAAGCCCGGAAGGCGCTCCTCCCGCGCAACGAATCTTTCCGTCTGGCTCCCGTCCCTTCCTTTGATCTCGCTTGACTCGCGCATGCCTTGTAAGCGCACAGTAAGGCGGATCGACGAAACTGGCTTGCATCCGGCTGCATTTGAAGTGAAATCGGAGGAGACAATGAATTATTCAGATTTCTACCAACGCTCTGTCGACGACCCGAACGGATTCTGGGCTGACGAGGCCAGGCGGATTCACTGGCAGGAGCCGTTTTCCCGGGTGCTCGATTATTCGAAGCCGCCATTCACCCGCTGGTTCGTCGGCGGCAAGACCAATCTCTGCTACAACGCCGTCGATCGGTGGACGGGCAGCCAGGGCGACAAGCCGGCCCTGATCGCCATCTCCACCGAAACCGGCAGCGAAAAGACATACACGTTTGCCGAACTGCATGCCGAAGTCAATCGCGCGGCGGCCATGATGCAGTCGCTCGCCGTGGGCAAGGGCGACCGCGTCCTGATCTACATGCCGATGATTGCGGAAGCGGTATTCGCCATGCTCGCCTGCGCCCGCATCGGCGCGATCCATTCGGTCGTGTTCGGCGGCTTTGCATCCAACAGCCTGGCCAGCCGCATCGAGGACGCGACGCCGAAGCTGGTCGTGTCCGCCGATGCGGGTTCGCGCGGCGGCAAGGTCGTCGCCTACAAGCCCTTGCTGGACGAGGCGATCCGCATGGCGCAGCACAAGCCCGACCATGTGCTGCTCGTCGACCGCGGCCTGGCAGCAATGGAAAGGGTGCCAGGCCGGGACGTGGATTATGCGGAGCTGCGCGAAAAGCACGCCGATGCGCAGGTTCCCGTTACCTGGCTGGAGTCCAATGAATCCTCCTACATCCTCTACACCTCCGGTACGACTGGCAAGCCCAAGGGCGTGCAGCGCGATGTCGGCGGTTATGCGGTGGCGCTCGCTGCTTCCATGGATTACATCTTCGGCGGCAAGGCGGGGGAAACCTATTTCTGCACGTCCGACATCGGCTGGGTGGTTGGCCATTCCTACATCGTCTACGGCCCGCTGATCGCCGGCATGGCGACCGTCCTGTATGAAGGACTGCCGATCCGCCCTGATGCGGGAATCTGGTGGAGCATCGTCGAGAAATACAAGGTCAGTCGCATGTTCTCGGCACCGACGGCGGTGCGGGTGCTGAAGAAGCAACCGCCGGAATTCATGAAGAAACATGACCTGTCTTCCCTGAAGACGCTCTACCTCGCCGGCGAACCGCTGGATGAATCGACTTCCGAATGGATTTCATCCGCGCTGGATGTGCCGGTGATCGACAACTACTGGCAGACTGAAACCGGCTGGCCCATCCTCTCGATCGCGCGCGGCGTGGACGACCGGCCGGCGCGGCTTGGCAGCCCGGGCGTGCCAATGTACGGCTACAAGGTGAAGATCCTGAATGAAGGGACGGGCAAGACCTGCGGCGCGAACGAGAAGGGCGTGGTGGTGATCGAAGGTCCGCTGCCACCGGGATGCATGCAGACCGTGTATGGCGACGACCGGCGCTTCCTCGATACCTATTGGTCCAACTTCGCGGACCAGCAGGCGTATTCGACCTTCGACTGGGGCATCCGCGATGCGGACGGTTATTACTTCATCCTTGGCCGTACCGATGACGTGATCAATGTCGCGGGACACCGACTCGGCACGCGCGAGATCGAGGAAAGCATTTCCAGCCATCCGAACGTGTCCGAGGTGGCGGTGGTCGGCATCGAGGACAAGCTCAAGGGGCAGGTCGCGGTTGCCTTCGCGGTACTGAAGAATGCACAGGCGGCAACGACAGCCGAAGAGCGGCGGACGCTGGAAGGCGAGATCATGGCAGTGGTCGACAGACGCTTGGGCGCGCTTGGCCGGCCGGCCCGGATCTACTTCGTGACGCTGCTGCCGAAAACCCGCTCCGGCAAGCTGCTCCGCCGGGCCATCCAGGCGATCTGCGAAGGCCGTGATCCCGGAGACTTGCCGACGATCGAAGATCCGTCAGCCCTTCATCAGATCGAAGGCGCACTCAAGAGCTGACGCCGCACGCCTTATTTCCCCATGCCGGGCACCGCTTTCCAGTGCCCGGCAATCCCGCTTCATTTCCCTGCGGAAAACGCGCAGATATGACATGCCTTGCCTTTGCGTTAAAGCAAAGTCTCTTATGCTGCTTCTTATATAAACACGGGGCGAAGATTTCTTTTGCGCTATGACAGCCGGCTGACCGCCATGCGCAACTTCATGAGATGGCGGACAAGTACAAGCCACACTGACGTGCCACTCGGGAACCCGACCCGCTTTCCGGAGGCTTGGGAATCCTCGGGGAAGCCTGCAGGACCAGGCGCCGCTTCGAAATCGGCTGCACTCCAATGCAGGAACAAGGGCGGTGGCGCATTTCTCCACGCGGCTTGCCGACATTTCGGGAGGACCGGCCAGTTTAAACGCAAGCGGTCAGCAGCATGGCGGGCGTGCGCGTCCGTTCTTTCGGGCCTGACGAGCGCAGCGGAATCAAAGAGTACGTAGTGCGCCGCGAAGGCTGAAGGAAGCGGCGCTTGGCCGTCTTTAACTGCATTGGACACATCGGGATGATTCTTGTTACTGGAGCAGGAGGCTTTATCGGCATGCACCTGGCACACCGCCTGCTGCAGGATGGGCAGCAGGTGGTCGGCATCGACAACATGCAGGCCACACAGGGTCCATCGCATGGCGGCCTGCAGCGGGCCCGTCTTGCAGTGCTTTCTCGTCATGCCGGCTTCCGCTTTGCAGAGCTCGACCTGGCGGACGCGGACTCGGTGGATGAGCTGTTCCGTTCCGGCGGTTTTACCACTGTCGTGCATCTTGCCGCCCAGACCGGTGTCCGGCACCCGGCCGAACACCTGCAGCGCTACATCATGAGCAACCTGGTCGGGTTCGCCAATGTCCTCGACAGCTGCAGGAAACATAGGGTGTCGCATCTGGTGTATGCAAGCAGCTCAAGCATTTACGGCGCAAACCGGCTCATGCCCTTCAGCGAGCATCATCCGGCGGATCATCCGGTCAGCGTATACGCGGCAACCAAGAGAAGCGATGAACTGCTGGCGCACAGTTTCAGTCATTTATATGGGTTGCCGACCACCGGCTTGCGCTTCTTCACGGTGTACGGACCATGGGGACGCCCGGATATGGCACCCATGCTGTTTGCCGATGCGATCACGCAGGGCCGTCCGATCGAAGTATTCAATGAAGGAAAGATGCTGCGCGACTTCACTTATGTGGACGACGTGGTGGAATCCATCGTGCGCATCATGCGGCATCCGGCAAACCCGGATCCGGATTTCGATGCCTTCCATCCCGACCCCGCGACCAGCCACGCGCCCTATCGGATTTACAACGTTGGCAATCAGCAGCCCGTCGCGCTGATCGACTTCATCGAGACCCTCGAGAAGGAGCTCGGGCGCAAGGCGCAAATGATTTTCCGCCCGATGCAGGCGGGCGATGTGATCGCCACCAGCGCGGATTCCAGCGAACTGGCGAAAGCCACCGGCTGGGCGCCCGCCACGCCGCTCGCCGCTGGCATCGCCCGCTTTGCCGACTGGTACAAAAGCTATCATTCTTAACCGGACCTTTGCCAATGTGGACGAAGACAGATGCCGAGCGAGGGCAGCGCAACGGGCAGCACCGGCTGTCGGTGGTGGTGCCCGTCTATAACGAAGAAGACAACATCGGACCGCTGGTGGAGCAAGTCCATGCCGCGCTGACGCCGGCGCATTGGCCATGGCAGCTGATCCTGGTCGATGACGGCAGCCGCGATGGCACGGCGGAACGGCTGAGCCAGGCGGTCGCGCGTTATCCGGAGCATGTCTCGGCCATCATCCTGCAACGCAACTTCGGCCAGACGGCAGCCATGCAAGCCGGCATCGACGCAGCGCAGGGCACGATCATCGCTACCATGGACGGCGACCTGCAGAACAATCCCTCAGACATTCCGCGCATGGTCGACCGCCTGCTGGCGGAAGACCTGGACCTGCTGGTCGGCTGGCGTCATCAGCGCCAGGACAACCTGTGGTTCAGGAAAGTGCCGTCCTGGCTGGCGAACCGCCTGATCGTCGCGGTCACCGGCGTGCGGCTGCACGACTACGGCTGCTCGCTGAAGGTCTTCCGCGCTTCCGTCATCAGACAGGTGAGGCTGTATGGCGAGATGCACCGCTTCATTCCGACATGGATGGCCACCGTGACTTCTCCCGCCCGCATCAAGGAAGAACCGGTCAGCCATTTCCCGCGCATCCATGGAGAGTCGAAGTACGGCCTGTCGAGAACCTTCAAGGTGATGCTCGACCTGCTCTCGGTGTATTTCTTCATGCGCTTCCGCGCCAAGCCCGGCCATTTTTTCGGGCGCATCGGCATGCTGTTCGGCCTGGCGGGCTTCCTGATTCTCGCCTCGCTGGCATGGGCCAAGCTTGTCGATGGCGAGGCGATCGGCAACCGTCCGCTGCTGCTGCTGGGCGCGCTGCTTGCAGTCATCGGCGTGCAGTTCATCAGCACCGGCATCGTGACCGAGATGCTGGCGCGTACCTATTTCGAATCGACCGGCACGAAAACCTATGCAGTGCGCACGGTCCTCGGCGACCCGAACGATGCCCAGCATGGCATACCCAAGCCGGAAGGCGAAGTCACGCTGCAGGCATCGAGGCAGCCTGCGCCTGTGCGGGGACGCGAGGCCGGATGATGGAACGCATGTCATGAACCGGACCGGCTCCGACCGTACCGATTTCCTGCCCGGGAAAGGCGCAAGCCTGCCGTCCCGGGTGATGCAATCCCCGGCGGCGCTTCCGGTGCTGCTGGCGCTCGCCATCTGCGTCGGCCTGCTGGTCCAGCTCGGCCAGGTTCCGCTGTTCGACGTGGACGAGGGAGCCTTCAGCGAGGCAACGCGTGAAATGCTGGAGCGCCGGGATTATCTGACCACCTACCTGAACGGCAACCTGCGCTTCGACAAGCCGATTCTCATCTACTGGCTGCAGGCGATTTCCGTATCGCTGTTCGGCATTCATGAATTGGCGTTCAGGCTACCGTCCGCTATGGCCAGCATCGGCTGGATACTGGCAATCCTTTGCTTTGCCTGGCATCAGGCGGGCCGCACGACCGGTTATGCGGCTGCCGTGATCGCGGCAACGACGCTCGGCTTCAATGTCATCGGGCGTGCCGCGACAGCCGATGCGCTGCTGAACCTGTTTCTTGTCCTCGCCATGTTCGACGTGTACCGTTATCTGGAGCAGCCGCTCCAGAAGTACCGGTATCGCGCATTCCTGTGGATGGCACTCGGCATGCTCACCAAGGGACCGATCGCGCTCTTCATTCCGTTTGCCACGAGCGCGATCGCGTTTCTGCTGCATGGCAAGCTGCGCTCCTGGTGGAAAGCAGTGACCGATCCGGTCGGTTGGGCCATTTTTCTCGTGGTGGCCGGCCCCTGGTACCTGCTCGAATACCGTGAACAGGGTTCGGCATTCCTCGCGGGTTTTTTCATGCGCCACAATGTCGAGCGCTTCATGTCCCCGCTCCAGGGGCACAGCGGCAACATGCTCTACTACCTGCCGATGAGCCTGGTGCTGCTGTTGCCCTACAGCGGCCTGTTCCTCCGCGTCTTGCCGGGCATCCGGCGCATGTGGGCGCATCCGCTTGATACTTTCCTGTGGACCTGGTTTCTGCTGGTGCTGATCTTCTTCTCGCTGGCCGGCACCAAGCTGCCGCATTACCTGTTGTATGGCATTTCACCGCTGTTCGTGCTGATGGCGATGCGCAGGGAATCCCTGCAGTCGCGCTGGCTGGCATTCACGCCGCCTCTGCTGATGCTGGGCATCGTGCTGGCGCTGCCCGGATTGCTGCAATGGAGCGGACCGCGCATCCGCAACACTTATATACGCGAAATGCTGACGCGCCCGGATGTGTTCGGGCAGTCCTACTACGTGGCCGCCCTGATCCTGCTGCTGACAATGCTAGCCCTCGTCTTTGCCACGCGCATCGCAGTGTGGCAGCGGCTGATCGCGATGGGACTGCTGGGAGCTGCGGCCGCTGGCGGCCTGGTCCTGCCCGCCGTCGGCGAACTGCAGCAGGGGCCGGTGAAGGAAGCCGCTGCGGTCGCACAAAGACTGAACGTGCCGGTGGTGGCGTGGCGGATCAACGTGCCAAGCTTCAGCGTGTACCGGCAAGCGGTGACCAGGCGGGTCAGCGCTCCCGCACCGGGAGATGTGGTCCTGACCCGAAGCGATGAATTACCGAACTTGGGACAAGCGGAAATCCTGTACGGCAAGGGCGGTGTCGTCCTGGTAAGGATTCCTTCCTGAACAATCATGCAAAGCTACCGAAACTCACCCTGGGCATGGCTGCCTCCGCTGATCGCATCGGTTTTGCTGGGAGTCGTTTATTTCACTGACAGCAACCGGGAACTCTTTCTTGCCTTGAATCGTTCCGGGCATGTGCTGGGCGATGTCTGGTGGGCCAACCTGACCATTCTCGGGGATGGCGCCGTGGCGCTCGCGCTGGTGGCGCCCTGGATCAAGCGATCGCCGCAGCGCTTCTGGGCGGCACTGTTTGCGGCAGTCTTTGCCGCATTATGGGTGCAAGGCATCAAGCATGTGATCAACGTGCCGCGTCCACTGGCAGTGTTCCCGCCGGAGGAATTCTTCCATTATGGCCCCGCCTTTCGCGCCCGGGCCTTCCCGTCGGGCCATGCCGCCGCGATTTTCGCGGTTGCCGGAATCTGGATCATGAGTCTGAGCCGGCATTACCTGCTGCGCACGCTGTTGTTCATTCTTGCGGTGTTGGTCAGCCTGTCGCGCGTCATGGTCGGAGTCCATTGGCCGCTCGACCTGCTGGGCGGGATGCTCGGCGGCTGGCTGGCGGCATGGGCCGGGTTGGCATTGGTGGGGCGTCGGACATGGAAAACCTCCGGGATCGGCGGCTACCTCGCGGGCATCGTATTGCTCGCCATCGCGGCGGCATTATTGGTAAGTAATCATATGAGATATCCCAATGCGCTCGCATTCCAGCGGGTGCTTGGCATCATTTGCCTGGTCTGGGGCGCGCGCGAAATGATCCTGATGCTTCCGCGGCGAAGCATGCGCGGAAGTGCGGAGGAAAACTGAAATGGAAAACGATGTCTGGTGGCTGGTGATCGGTTTTGCGGGGCAGGGACTTTTCATGATGCGCTTCGTCATCCAGTGGATTCAGAGTGAGCGGCAGAGAAGAAGCGTGGTTCCGGTGGCATTCTGGTATTTCAGCGTACTGGGTGGCCTGACGCTGCTGGTATATTCCATTCACCGTCGCGATCCGGTATTCATTGCCGGCCAGCTTCTCGGTGTTTTCATTTATCTGCGCAATCTTTACCTGATCAAGATGGAACGGACAACTGCCAGGGCATCCGGGGACTAAAGCGGGATTTCGCAACGATGAACGGAAAAGAAAGCAGGGTGTGCCGTGCGCACCATGCCATTCCGGTGCGCGCGGCGCACCCTACTTCCGCATGGCATATTGAAATTTGATCCAGGGACAGACTTGCGTGCTTCGCACGCATACGATATCGATGCCTGGATATCGATGCCTGCCAAGGCTACTTATTAATCCAGCGTCGCGACCACCGGCGTATGGTCGGAAGGCTGTTCCCACTTGCGTGGCGTCTTGTCGATCACGCAGCTGCTGCAGCGGGACGCCAGGGCAGGGGAGAGCAGGATGTGGTCGATCCGCAGGCCCATGTTGCGGCGGAATGCCATTTGACGGTAGTCCCACCAGCTGAACATTTTGTCCGGCTGTTCGAACAGCCGGAAGGCGTCCTTCAGGCCAAGGTCCAGCAGGCGCCGGAATGCGGCGCGTTCCGGGTCGGACACCAGCACCTGGCCTTGCCAGCCGGCCGGGTCGTGCACGTCGCGGTCTTCCGGGGCGATGTTGTAATCGCCGAGCAGGGCGAGCTTGTCGTAAGCCTTGCCTTGTTCCACCAGCCAGTCGTGCAAACCGTTCAACCATTGCAGCTTGTACTGATACTTGTCGGAATCGATGGATTGCCCGTTCGGGATATAGGCGCACACGATGCGCATGCCTCCGATGGTGGCTGCGATCACGCGCTGCTGCTGGTCTTCGAAGCTCGGGATGTTCTTGACCACTTCGCTCATCGGATGCTTCGACAGGATGGCGACGCCGTTGTAGGTCTTCTGACCGGTGAAGGCAACCTGGTAGCCGGCAGCCTCGATCTCGGCGACGGGGAATTTGTCGTCGGTCAGCTTGGTCTCCTGCAGGCACAGGACATCCACCGGATTGTCTGCCAGCCACTGCAACACCTGGGGCAGGCGGACTTTGAGTGAATTGACGTTCCAAGTGGCAAGCTTCATATACTGGGCAATTCCTTTTGTTTTTTGATAGTCAGGAGCAAAGGCCGGAAATCCGACCGGCGATTTGGTTGGATGCTCGGGCGCGGAATGCCGATGGTACCCCATTCATGGCGCGCTGGCCTTGGGTTGCGGTGTCGGAATGCGTAATGCTGGCAAGGGCGCAGCAATATGGCGAACGGAAATTTCCTGCAGAGCTCGATCAAATATCCAACTCGGATTCCGCTTAATTTTTAGATTCTGCCATTCCTGCTAGTCGACGGAAAGCATTGCTGGCCGACTTCTAATTGCAGTATATCCACCGACAAAAAGCCACTATCCAAGCGAACATATGCCTCTTCTCTTGAGTGAACGAAAATCAATCGTGGATTCCGGACTGATCCGTTCCGGCAGGGGATTCCTGCTTTGCCTGGCTGCCTACTTCGTGCTGCAGGTCGCGTTCCGCATTGGGCTGGCGGCTCCGCTCAGTTTTGACGAAGCCGAGCAAATCCTGATGTCGCAGCAGCTGCGTCTGGGATACGGTACCCAGCCTCCCTTGTACTACTGGCTGCAGTGGTGTCTGTTCCAGATGTTCGGCGTAAACCTGTTTGCTCTCGCGGCGCTGAAGAACCTGTTGCTGTTTTCCCTCTATGTCTGCATCTATTTCACGGCCAAACCGCTGGTCGGCGCTGGCGGCGCCATGGCGGCTTCGGCATCCTTGCTGCTGATGCCCCAATTCAGTTGGGAGGCACAAAGAGACCTGACACACACTGTGCTGTCGACCGCGATCGCGGCCGCCACGCTCTGGCTTTATTTCACGCTTGTGCGGCGTCCTGCCATGTGGCGCCATGCCCTGATGGGTCTTCTGGTCGGGCTGGGGCTGCTGTCCAAGTACAATTTCGCAGTCTTCCTTGCAGGGCTTGCGACCGCCAGCCTGCTGGTTGCGCATTACCGGCAGGTCTTGTGGAATCGCCGGATGTTGCTTGCGGCCGGCGTTGCCTTGCTGATTTTCCTGCCGCATGCCGTATGGCTGTTCGACCACCTGGGCATCGCGACCGCGGGTACGCTGGAGAAGATGCGGGAAGGCGGTCACGCCGATTACCTGTCGAACGTGGCAAGCGGCCTTTCCAGCGTACTGCTGACGACACTGACGATCAGCGCTCCGCAATGGCTGGTCTACGGTTTCTTTTCGCTGCGCTTCCGAAAGAAGAGGGTGCCGGGGATGATCCATCCCGAGGCGCGGTTTTTCGCCCTCCTGCATGCCGCCTTCTGTGTTTATGTCACTGCAATCGTGCTGACAGGCGAAGTCAGCGCAATGAGGGGGCGATGGCTGCAGCCGCTGCTGTTTTCCCTGCCGCTTGCCTGGCTGGTGCTGTGGCCGGTATTGCTGCAGCGCGGTGTGACCCGGCGCATTCTGCAGATCGCGCAAGTGGCCGGTGTCATCATCCTGCTGGCGTTTCCCGTGCGTGGATACCTTGGTCCGATGATAGGCAAGAAGGTGCGGACGGATCCTCCCTATTCGGACATGTCGGCCCAGCTGGACAGGCTGTTTCCGAATGCGTCCGTTCTGGTCGTCAGCGAACAACGTGCCGCCGCCAGTCTGTACCTACAGCAGCCTGCGCGCCGGACGCTGCTGCTGGACGATGTCCTGAAGCAGCGTCCGCACCTGCAAGGTCAGGTGATCGTATTGATGCGCGGCGCAGTCGCAGACGGATGGATGGAGAAGCTGCAGGATGCCTATCCCGACAGCCGGATAGAGCGGCAGGGCCGGCTTGACCTGCCTTATCCTTGCGGAGCAGGGAAGGCGGCGTGTTATGACTACGCTTCGATCCGGATCGGGGCTCTGTAGATACCAGCCGCGCTGTCGCACCTTAGCCAACAAGCTGGGCCTGCCGAATTGGAATTCCATTCCCGAATCGACGCCGCAAAGCACGGCGACGCTTTCGGAAACAGAAGCGCAAGACGCAGGTCGGGCCGGAGAAGCTGCACTAGGGAACGCAGCGAAACATCAACCGCCCTTGCAGCTTGCCGGCTTTATGCTGCTTTCCTGCCGCTGCCGGCCTGAGCACGGTTCAGCAGGAAGGTGGTCAGCAGCGGCACCGGGCGTCCGGTGGCGCCTTTGGCGGCGCCGCTCTTCCATGCCGTGCCGGCGATGTCCAGGTGTGCCCAGGTGTACTTCCGGGTGAAGCGCTCGAGGAAGCAGGCGGCGGTGATGCTGCCGCCCGGCGGGCCGCCGATGTTCGCCATGTCGGCGAAATTCGACTTGAGCTGTTCCTGGTAGCTGTCTTCGATCGGCATGCGCCATGCGGTGTCGCCGGTCGCCTTGCCGGCGGCCAGCAATTCATCCGCAAGCTCGTCATGTGCATCGTCATGGCGCGTGAACAGGCCGGTGTTGTGATGGCCGAGGGCGGTGACGCAGGCGCCGGTCAGAGTGGCGATATCGACCACCGCAGCCGGCTTGAAGCGCTCGGCATAGGTCAGCGCATCGCACAGGATCAGCCGTCCTTCCGCATCGGTATTGAGGATCTCGATGGTCTGGCCCGACATGGAAGTCACGATGTCGCCCGGCTTGGATGCGCGTCCGGATGGCATGTTTTCGCAACTCGGGACAATGCCGATCACGTTCAGCTTCAAGCCCATTTCGCCGATGGCGCGGAAAGTACCGAGCACCGACGCGGCGCCGCACATGTCGTATTTCATTTCATCCATGTTGGCGCCCGGCTTGAGCGAAATGCCGCCGGTGTCGAAAGTGATGCCTTTACCGACCAGTACGACCGGCGCATCCTTCGTCTTGCCACCCATGTGCTTCAGGATGATGAACTTCGGCGGTTCCTCGCTGCCCTTGGTCACTGACAGGAAGCTGCCCATCTTGAGGGCTTCGAGCTGACGGCGGTCCAGCACTTCGATGCCGAACTTGTAATCCTTCGCAAGCTTCTTGGCAGTATTGGCAAGATAGGTGGGCGTACAGACATTGCTGGGCAGATTGCCCAGGTCTTTCGTCAGTTCCATGCCATTGGCCAGAGCCACTGCTTGTGCCACTGCATTCTTGGCGGCAGCGCTGTCCGTCGTGCCGGTAGCGAAGGCAAGCTTTCTGACGCCGTTCGAGTTGGCATCCTTCTGGCTTTTCAATGTATCCGGACGGTAGGCGTTGTCCCGAATGGCAAGAATGATGGAGCGGATCGCCCAGGCGGCGTCGCGCTTGTTCACCGAGTCCAGGGGCAGGGCGAGAGTCGCATCCTTTGCTCCAAGGCCAGCCAGGCTGCGTGCCAACGCCTGTGCGGCGGATAGGAAATTCTTTTCGCTGATGGTTTCTTCATTGCCCATGCCCAGCAGCAGGATGCGCTCGGACGCAATACCATCGGTATTGCGCAACAGCAGCGTGGAGCCGGGCTTGCCGGAGATGTCACCCGACTTGAGCGCGGCGGCGATATCGCCCTTGCGGTCGAGTTCGCGCGCGGCCTGGGACAGTTTCTTGTTTTCGAACACGCCGACCACGATGCAATCGGTTTTGATGCCCGTGGTGCCGGTTTTTGCGTCGATAGTTTTTATGCTAAAGTCCATGGGTTGCTCCTTATCTATATGCAATTATAGCCTTCAATGATTTTTCGGCGCGCTCTCCGACGCGAACTGGTAAGTACCGCCGGCGCTGTCTTCACCACGCTTTTCACCATTGTCATCACAGTGATGCTGATCCGCATTCTCGGCCAGGCCGCGGGTGGACGAGTCGCATCCCAGGACGTGGTTGCCTTGATCGGCTTTGCCGCGCTTAACTATTTGCCCATCATCTTGATTCTTACCGGATTCATTTCGGTCCTGCTTGTTGTTACCCGCAGTTATCAGGATTCCGAGATGGTTGTTTGGTTCGCTTCCGGGCTCAGTTTAGCGCAATGGATACGGCCAGTATTGTCCTTCGGCATGCCCATTGTGGCGCTTACCGCCTTGCTCAGCTTCGTCGCCACGCCGTGGGCAAACCGGCAAAGCGCCGAATTCCGGGAACGCTTTGAAAAGCGCGGCGACATTGCCAAGGTCGCCCCGGGCAAGTTCCAGGAATCCGCATCGGCCGAACGCATCTTCTTCGTCGAAGGCATTTCCGAGGATGGCACCAAAGTGAAGAACATCTTCGTCAATACCATGAACAACGGGCGCAACAGCATCGTCGTGGCGCAGGAAGGCACGGTCTCGCTCGATGAACATGGCGACAAGTTTCTGGTCATGAGCAGGGGGCGCCGCTATGACGGCATCAGCACGCAATCGGATTTCCGGGTGATGGAGTTCGAGCGTTACGGCGTCCTGGTTGCGCCGCAATCGGCAGCCGTGGCCGGTGATAAATCCGCGCGCTCGCAGCCTACATCCGTTCTGTTGCAAGACAGGACCAACTACAACATGGGTGAATTGTTGTGGCGCATCGCGCTGCCTCTGATGGGAGTGTTCCTGATGCTGCTCGCGATTCCCCTGAGTTTCGTGAATCCGCGCGGCGGCCGTTCCGGTAACCTGATCATTGCAATATTGCTGTTCGTGGTGTACAGCAATATGGTTAGCGTATTCCAGACCATGGTGGTGCAGGGCCGGGTCTCCTTTGGAATGGGATGGTGGCCGATCCACCTGGTGGCCATACTGGCGGTTTCCCTGCTGTTCGCATGGCGGCTTACGATCAACAGTCCCTATCATCCTTCGAGGATGTGGGCGGCGTTCAAGCGGACAGTGGCAACGAACAAGGCGGAGTTGCAATCGCAATGAAAGTCTTGCAGCGATATATTTCCGCCCAGCTCTTCAGCTCCGTCGTATTCGTGCTGCTGGCCTTCCTGGCGCTGTTCGCGTTTTTCGAACTGATTGGGGAATTGCCAAGGGTGGGCCGCGGCGGTTATCAGTTGCATCATGCATTCCTGTATGTGCTGCTGGGCTTTCCGGGTTACATCTACGAGCTGATGCCGACGGCTGCCCTGATCGGGACGATTTTCGCGCTGTCCCAGCTGGCGGCCCGTTCCGAATTCACGATCATGCGCGCATCCGGCATGTCGCCCAGGATGGCGGGCTGGATCCTGGCGCAAGTGGGTATCGTGCTCATGGTGATCACTTTCCTGTTTGGCGAAATCGTCGCTCCCGCAAGCAGCGAAATGGCGGAAAAGCTGAAGCTGCGAGTGCAAGGTGCCGCAGTATCGCAGCAGTTCCGCTCGGGTTTGTGGACGAAGGATGTGATCAGGCAGAACGGAATGACCGGCAAAGCCATCGGCTCGCGTTTCGTGAATGTGCGCGAGGTGAGGCCGGACGGCCAGCTGCGCGGCATCCGTCTTTACGAGTTCGACCCCGAATTCCGCCTGACGAAGATCGTTTCGGCCGATACTGCCAATTATGCGGGCGAGCATACCTGGCGCCTGGCTAACGTGTCGGAAACCAGCTTTTCCGGCAGTACGCAAAACATATCGACTGCGGTTTCGACCACCACGGCGCCCAACCGCAACCTGATTTCCGAAATCACGCCCGACATCCTGTCGGTGCTGTTTGCCGATCCCGACCGCATGTCGGCCAAGGATCTTTCTTCCTATGTCCGGTATCTCACCGAAAACAAGCAGAATGCCGAGCGCTACAAGATCGCCTTCTGGAAGAAGGTGGTTTATCCGCTGGCAATATTGGTAATGATGGCGCTCGCGCTGCCATTTGCCTATCTGCATTTCCGCACTGGCGGCGTGAGTCTGAAGATTTTTATCGGCATCATGATTGGCGTGAGCTTCCAACTGATCAACAGCCTGTTCTCGCACCTGGGGCTGTTGAATACCTGGCCGCCGGCAGCCACGGCGATGCTGCCGAGCGCGATGTTCCTGCTGGCGGCGATCGCCACGCTGTGGCGGATGCAGAGGCGGTGAGGCAGGCATGACAAGGCGCGCGATGATCCTGTTTGCGCATGGCGCGCGCGACCCGAGGTGGGCCACGCCGTTCCGGCGCTTGCAGCAAATTGTCCAGGCTCAGGCGCCGGATGTTCCGATTGAACTGGCGTTCCTGGAGATGATGCCGCCCGAGCTGGCGAGTGTCGTGCTGCAATTGCAGCAGGCGGGATGTGACGACATCATGATCGTGCCGGTATTTTTCGGGCAGGGCGGCCATGTCTTGCGCGACTTGCCGCTCATGATCAGCCAGCTGCAGAAGCAGTATCCCGGGCTGAATATCCGGGCTGCAGAAGCGGTCGGCGAAAGCCCGGACGTATTGAATGCGATCGCCCGCTATTGTCTGGGCACCCTGGACAATCAATAAGCCGCGCGGCTTATTTTCATTTCTCTTCCTGCATGGCCAGCGTGGCAGCGTGTTCCGCATAGGTGCGGGCAGCGAAGGCTTCCCCGATCATCACCAGCACCGGTCCATGGCAATGCGACAAGCCCTGTTCCAGCTCATCCAGCCGCAAGCGCAGAATGCGCTCGTCGGGACGGCTGCAATTTTCGACAACGATGACCGGCAGGCGTGGCGAGCGTCCCTGTGACAGGAGCTTGCGTGCGGTGGCAACTGCTTCCTTGCCGCCCATGTACTGGACCAGGGTATCGCAATCCGGCAGGGTGCTTTGCTCCGGATGGCCGGGGGCGACGCTGGACGTGAAGAAGGCAACACTGCGCGCCACGCCACGCTTGGTCAAGGGCTGTTTGGTGGAAGCTGCCGCCGCCAGTGCGGTGGTAATCCCGGGAATGACTTCGACCTCGATGCCTGCTGCCTCGAGCGCGCGCAACTCCTCGTCGGCCCGTCCGAACAGCATGGGGTCGCCGCCTTTCAGACGCACTACCAGCCGGTACTCCCTTGCGCATTCAACGAGGCGCTGGTTGATGGTCGCCTGCGCTGTGGAGCGCTGGCCGGAACGCTTGCCGACGGAAATCCTGACCGCTTGCGGGCACAGTTGCAATACCTCTTCCGTGACCAGGGCGTCATGCAGGACGACTTCGGCCTGTGCAAGTATGCGGGCGCCGCGCACTGTGATCAGGTCCGCGGCGCCAGGACCGGCACCCAGCAGATACACCTTGCCGGTGCTGTTCCGGCCACTCGGGGGTGAGGACATGAAGCCGTATGCCCTTCAGGCAAGCCTGATCATTCCCGCCGCGACCGTCTGGTGCGTCACTTCATCGATCAGGATGAAGGCGCCGGTCGAGCGGATGGCATCGTAGTCATCTGCCGCGAGCGGCTGCTGCACATTGATCGACACGCTGGCGATGTCGTTGAGGTTCAGGGATTCCGCGGGACGCCGTTCCTGGGTATTGATGTCGAGCAGGGTGTCGATCTTTGTCACGCGTGCGGCAACCTGCTTGGTCGTATGCTTCAGCCAGTACTTGCGCCGCACGTCCAGCGCCTCTTCCGACAGCCAGCAGATGTCGGCGTTGACGGTCTTCACCAGGCTCGCCAGACTGTCGGCAGCGGCCAGCATGTCGCCGCGAGAAATGTCGACATACTCCTCCAGCAGGACGGTGACGGATTGGCCAACGCTTGCCGTTTCCAGCGAGCCGTCCAGGGTTACGATGTCCTTTACCGTTACCGACTGTCCGCCCGGCTGCACCACCAGCTTGTCGCCCTTGCTGACCTTGCCTGCCTCGACACGTCCCATGTAGCCGCGGAAGTCGTTCGCTTCATGTCCGTTGTGGCGCGCCACCAGCTGCACCGGGAAGCGGAACGGCTGTTCATGCGACTCGTCGTATACGCTCAGTGATTCCAGCAGCTCGATCAGCGTCGGCCCCTTGTACCACGGCATTCTGTCGCTCGCGACGACCACATTGTCGCCGGCCAGTGCCGACAGCGGGATGGGATGGACGTCCTGCAGGCCAAGCTGCTGCGCGAATTGGCGGTAGGCGCCGATGATGCGCTCGTACACGGCCTCGTCGTAGTCGACCAGGTCCATCTTGTTGACGGCGACGATCACATGCTCGATGCGCAGCAGATGGGCAATGGTCGAGTGGCGCTTGGTCTGGGTCAGCAGCTCGACGCCGCCGTCTTCGCCCATCTTCACCTTGGAGACGTCGATCAGGATGATGACGGCATCGGCGGTGGAAGCGCCGGTGACCATGTTGCGGGTGTACTGCTCATGGCCGGGCGTGTCGGCAATGATGAACTTGCGCTTGGGCGTGGCGAAATAGCGGTAGGCGACATCGATCGTGATGCCTTGCTCGCGTTCCGCTTCCAGGCCGTCGGTCAGCAGCGACAGGTCGACGGTGTCGCCGACGGTGCGCTTGTGCTTGGCACGCGAAATCGCGTCCAGCTGGTCGGCGAAAATCCCCTTGCTGTCGAACAGCAGGCGCCCGATGAGCGTGCTCTTGCCGTCATCGACCGAGCCGGCAGTGATGAAGCGCAGCAGGCCGCGCTCCTGGGCAACGGGGTTCGACAAAGTTTTTTCTGAAAGCACTGCGTTCATCAGAAATATCCTTCCTTCTTGCGTTTTTCCATCGAGGCTTCCGATGTCTGGTCATCCATGCGGGTAGCGCCGCGCTCGGTAATCTGGGTCACCGCGGTTTCGGCGATGATGGCATCGACGGTCGCGGCATCCGAGGCTACCGGGCAGGTACAGGAAATGTCGCCGACGGTGCGGAAGCGCACCGTGCGGGTTTCGACCGCTTCGCCCGGCCTTGGCGGCGTCAGTTCGGTCAGCGGCACCAGCAGGCCGTTGCGCGGGATGACCTGCCGCTCGTGCGCAAAATAAATCGGGGGCAGCGCCAGCCTTTCGCGCGCAATGTATTGCCAGACGTCGAGCTCGGTCCAGTTCGAGATCGGGAAGACCCGCATGTTCTCGCCTGGGTGCACACGGGTGTTATAAAGGTCCCACAGCTCCGGGCGCTGCGCCTTCGGGTTCCACTGGCCGAATTCGTCGCGGAAGGAAAAGATGCGTTCCTTGGCGCGTGCCTTTTCCTCGTCACGGCGTGCGCCGCCGATGCAGGCGTCGAACTTGAATTCGTCGATGGTTTCCAGCAGGGTCACGGCCTGGGCTGCATTGCGCGAATCGGTTTGCGGATTGCGCAGGCGGACCGTGCCGCGCTTGATCGAATCTTCCACCGAGCGCACGATCAGCTGTTCACCCAGCTCTTTGGCACGGCGGTCGCGAAACTCGATCACTTCCGGGAAGTTGTGTCCGGTATCGATATGCACCAGAGGGAAGGGGAAGCGGCCGGGGCGGAAGGCTTTTTCCGCGATGCGCAGCAAGACTACCGAGTCCTTGCCGCCGGAGAACAGCAATGCCGGGTTGGAGCATTCCGCGGCAACCTCGCGCATGATGTGGATGGCTTCCGACTCCAGCCAATCAAGATGACGATTGCTCGCGGCATCCAGGAAAATTTTTTCGACAGGGGTATTCATGTTGATTACGCTACTGATTTGATTCTGACGAGCTTGCCGTCGACGACATGCAGGCCGCATTCTTTCGTATCCGGGTTTTCCCACCACCAGCGTCCGGCGCGGATGTCCTCGCCCGGCTGGATGGCGCGGGTACAGGGCTCGCAGCCGATCGATGGGTAGCCTTTGTCATGCAGAGGGTTGTACGGCACATCGTTGCTGCGGATGTAATGCCATACGTCCTGTTCCGACCAGTCCGCGAGCGGATTGAACTTCACCATTCCGTGCGCCTCGTCGTTCTCCTGCACTTGCAGCGTGGCACGGGTAGTCGACTGGGCGCGGCGCTGGCCTGTCACCCATGCCTTGTTGCCGGCCAGTGCGCGCTTCAGCGGTTCCACCTTGCGGATGCGGCAGCATTCCTTGCGCATGTCGACGCTGTCATAGAATGCGTTCAGGCCATGGCCCCGCACGTAGGCATCAACCGCCGCCTGTTCGGGTTTGTACAGCCTCACTTCGTAGCCGTACGTTTCCCTGATCCGGTCGAGCACGCCAAGGGTCTCCCTGTGCAGTCGTCCGGTTTCCAGGCTGAAGACTCCGATCGGCAGGCCGGCGCGCAGGATCATGTCGGTCAGAACCATGTCTTCCGCAGCCAGGCTGGAGGCGAACACGGCCGGCGTGAAATCGCTGGCGATCCTGTTCAGCGTATCCCGGGTGGTTGCCACCAGAGCATCGAAAGCATTCATCGTGTCATTCCTGCGTGGCCTTCTGCCCGCGCTCGGCACGGCGGTACAGCGGCATTTTCTGGTCCCAGGCAGCCTGGTAGGCTTCCGAGAAATCGAACAAGCCCTTCAATGCTTCATGAATGCTGCGGTCTTCACGGGTGGCAAATGCATTGAAGCCGACACGCTGCATGTAAAACATCTGGTCACGCAGCACGTCGCCGATTGCGCGCAGTTCGCCGGTATAGCCCAGGCGTGCGCGCAGGTTGTAGGCGATCGAGTAACCGCGTCCGTCGGCGAATTTCGGGAAATCCACGGCGATGACCGGCAGCTTCGCAACATCTTCCTTCAGCACTTCCGGGCGTTCATGGCTGGCAATCCAGACGCCGATGTCGCCGCGTTGTTGCAGCTTCGTACGCTGCGCTTCCCATACGGCCAGCGGCACGATGGTCTTGCCGGCCGGGACGGCGACCGCTTCCGGTGCTGCGCCTTCTTCCAGGCGCAGCACAATCCAGTCGTCATTGACGATGGCTTTGTCTTTGATGATTTCACGCATAAGCGCCTTCTCCTACCAGTTCGCCGTCCTCGATCGGTGTCGCGTAGACATGCTGCTTGAACGGCTCCATGCCGATGCGGCGCACGGTTTCGATGAAACGCTCGCCTTCATGACGGTTTTGTACATAGACCTGCAACAGCCTGTCGATCACTTCCGGCATCTGTTTGGCCGAGAATGAAGGGCCGATGATCTTCCCGAGCGAGCTGTCATTACCCTGAGCTCCGCCGATCGACACCTGGTACCACTCGGAGCCATCCTTGTCGACGCCGAGAATGCCGATGTTGCCGATATGGTGATGGCCGCAGGCATTGATGCAGCCTGACATGTTCAGCTCGATTTCGCCGATGTCATGCTGGAAATCGATATCCTCGAAGCGCTGCGCGATGGCGGCTGCGATCGGGATCGACTTGGCATTGGCCAGCGAGCAGAAATCGCCACCGGGGCAGCAGATGATGTCGGTAATGAGACCGATGTTCGGCGTCGCCAGTTGATGCGCCTTGGCCTGCTGCCATACGGTGAACAGATCCGATTGCTTCACGTCGGCCAGGACCAGATTCTGCTCGTGCGTCACGCGCACTTCGCCGAAGCTGTAGCGATCTGCCAGGTCGGCCACGAAGTCCATCTGCTCGGCGGTCGCGTCGCCCGGCGGCACGCCCGGCTTCTTCAGCGACAGCACGACGGCAGCGTAACCCGGGACCTTGTGCGGCTTGACGTTGCGCTTCATCCAGTTGTCGAACGCCTTGCTTTCGGTTCTTTGCTGCTTGAGCAGGGCATCTTCGTTGGCCAGCCTTTCGTATGCTGGCGGCGCAAAGTAGGCGGCAACGCGCTGGAACTCCTCTTCCGTGAGGGTGCCCGGGCCATCCTTCAGGTCGGCCCATTCTTCTTCCACCATGCGCGCGAATTCCTCGACGCCGGTTGCCTTCAGCAGGATCTTGATGCGTGCCTTGAACTTGTTGTCGCGCCGGCCGTACTGGTTGTAGACGCGCAGGATGGCTTCGATATAGGTCAGCAGGTGCTGCCAGGGCAGAAACTCGCGGATGAAGCTGCCGAGGATGGGCGTGCGCCCCAGTCCGCCGCCGACCAGCACCCGGTAGCCGATTTCGCCCTGTTCATTCTTCACGATCTGAATGCCGATGTCGTGCATCATGATGGCGGCACGGTCTTCCGCGGCGGCATTGAAGGCGATCTTGAACTTGCGCGGCAGGTAGGCGAATTCCGGGTGGAAGGTGCTCCACTGGCGCACCAGCTCGGCATACGGCCGCGGGTCGACGATCTCGTCTGCAGCCACGCCGGCGAACTCGTCGGCGGTGGTGTTGCGCACGTCGTTGCCCGAAGTCTGGATCGAGTGCATTTCCACCGAGGCGAGATGCGCGTAGATGTCCGGCGCTTCTTCCAGCTTGATCCAGTTGAACTGGATGTTCTGGCGGGTGGTGAAATGGCCGTAGCCACGGTCATAGGTGCGAGCAATGTAGCCCAGCTTGCGCAGTTGCGTCGACGACAGCAGGCCATAGGGAATCGCGATGCGGTACATGTAGGCGTGGCGCTGCATGTACAGCCCGTTCTGCAGACGCAGGGGAAGGAATTCTTCCTCGGTCAGTTCGTTCGCCAGGCGGCGGCGGACCTGGTCCCGGAACTGGGCGATGCGTTCCTTGAGAATCAGGTGGTCGTATTGGTCGTAGCGATACATCTTCCGTCCTTAAAAAACTAATTTCGCGGCGACACCCGTCAGCGTCGTCGCCAACAGGCCTCGCAAGATCTTTTCCGGTACAGCGCGGGCGGCCAGCGAGCCGATGATGATGCCCGGTACCGATCCCAGGAGCAGGGTAGCCAGCAGTGTCCAGTCAATCGAGCCCAGCCACCAGTGGCCAGCTGCAGCGATGGCGGTCAGCGGAACTGCATAGGCGATATCGGTGCCGGCAATCTCGGCGGGCGACAGGCGCGGGTAGAGCAGTACCAGCAGGGTGGCGCCAATGGCACCGGCGCCGATCGAGGAAATGGTCACCAGCGTGCCGAGCAATGCACCGACAGCGATGGTGGCAATGGTAAGTTTGCGTCCTTGCAACTGCCTTCCCGGATGGGCATTCACCCATGCCAGCAGCTGGCTACGGAACAGGAGGGCAGTCACGGTCAGCAGGACCGAAGTCGCGATTGCATAACGGATGAACTGGCCGATTTCCTCGTTCAGCGTTCCGAAGTGCCGGATGGCGAAGGTGGCGAGCACAGCCGCGGGCAGGGCGCCGACGCAGAGACGCCCGACGATCGGCCAACGGACATTGCCGCCGAATTTATGCGCGAAAGTGCCGGAAACCTTGGTAACGGATGCAAAGGCGAGGTCGGTGCCGACGGCCACCGATGGCGAGACGCCAAACAGCAGAGTCAGCAGCGGCGTCATGAGGGAGCCGCCGCCCACGCCGGTCAGTCCGACCAGCATGCCTACTGCAAAACCTGAAACAACATAAGAAACAGTCATGTTACCTCGCACAAAGTAGCATGAATCGTAATAAACTAATTCATTATTCCAAACTACATAGAATTTATTTGCTTATATGCTCCCCGATTATGAAAACTGGGCGAGCAAGGATATAGGAGCAAGGGGAATATGAACCTGCATCAACTTCGTTTCGTGCGCGAGGCCGTCCGGCAAAACTTCAACCTGACCGAGGCAGCCAAGGCGCTTTACACTTCGCAGCCTGGCGTTTCCAAGGCAATCATCGAACTGGAGGAGGAGCTTGGCATCGACATCTTCACGCGGCACGGAAAACGTATCCGCGGCTTGACCGAGCCGGGCAGGGCGGTCCTGAAATCCGTCGAGCTGATCATGCAGGAAATCGATGGACTCAAGCAGATCGGAAAGGAATTCGCGGCTCAGGACAGTGGCAGTTTTACTATCGCGACCACCCATACACAGGCACGCTATGCCCTGCCCAAGGTCGTGCATGCCTTCACCCAGAAATATCCGAAAGTGAGGCTGTCATTATTGCAAGGCAATCCCAGGCAGGTGGCCGACATGGTTCTGAAGGACCAGGCCGACCTCGCCTTGGCAACCGAATCCATTGCCGATATCGATGGACTGATTTCCCTGCCCTGCTACCAGTGGGAACATGTGGTCGTGGTGCCGCCCGAGCATCCCTTGCTGAAATCCAAGAGCGTGACGCTGGAGGAAATCGCCGCTTACCCGCTAATTACCTATGACAGTGCCTTTACCGGCAGGGCCAAGATTGACCACGCCTTTTCGGTCAGGCATCTGAAGCCGGATGTCCTGCTGGAAGCTATCGATGCCGATGTGATCAAGACTTATGTAGAGCTTGGCCTAGGCGTGGGCATCATTGCCGGCATGGCCTTCGATTCCGAGCGCGACAAGGGTTTGCGGGCAATTCCAGTGGGACATTTGTTTGGCACGAATGTATCCAGGGTTGCGCTGAAGCAGGGCGGATACCTGCGCAGTTATGTATACAGTTTCATTGAATTGCTGTCGCCGACTCTGAACCGCAAACTGGTCGAACAGATCATGAGCGGCGAGCGAGAGTCCTACGAGCTCTGACGATCCGTATTTCGGATCAATTGCGTGAGGGAACTGCATGAAACTTGCCACCCTTAAAGATGGTACCCGCGATGGCCAACTGGCCGTCGTGGCACGCGACCTGAAGACCGCCCATATTGCCGATGGCATCGCTCCGACCCTGCAGCGTGCGCTGGATGACTGGAATTTCATGGCGCCGCAGCTTCAGGCACTGTATGACCAGTTGAACGACGGCAAGGCCGCGCGGCCCTTCGCCTTCGATCCGAAGCGCTGCATGGCGCCTTTGCCACGGGCGTTCCAGTGGGCCGACGGCTCCGCCTACGTCAACCATGTCGAGCTGGTACGCAAGGCGCGCAATGCCGAGATGCCGGAATCCTTCTGGCATGAGCCGTTGATGTACCAGGGCGGCTCCGACGATTTTCTGGGGCCCTGTGACGACGTCCTGGTGGGTTCGGAAGAATGGGGCATCGATTTCGAAGGCGAAGTCGCCGTCATCACGGATGACGTGCCGATGGGTACCCGGCCGGAACAGGTTGCCACGCATATCAAGCTGCTGATGCTGGTCAATGATGTTTCCCTGCGCAACCTGATTCCAGCCGAACTCGCGAAAGGCTTCGGCTTTTTCCAGTCCAAGCCGGCATCCAGCTTTTCGCCGGTGGCCGTCACGCCGGATGAGCTCGGGTCGGCTTGGCAGGACGGCAAGGTACACCTGCCGCTGCGCGCCACATGGAATGGCACGCTGGTCGGACAGCCGAATGCGGGCGTCGACATGGTATTCAGCTTTCCGCAGCTGATTGCCCATCTGGCGAAAACCCGCAATGCGCGTGCCGGCACGATCGTCGGTTCCGGCACGGTGTCCAACAAGGACGCTGCCAAGGGGTATACCTGTATCGCGGAAAAGCGCTGCCTGGAAATGATTGAACATGGCGAAGCGAAGACGCCGTTCATGAAGTTTGGCGATACCATCCGCATCGAAATGCTGGACGCCCAAGGCAAGTCGATTTTCGGGGCGATCGAGCAGCGCGTCGCGCAATATGCAGCGGACAGGACTGCGCACAAATCCGCTCCATGAACTGCCCCTGATTTAGATGGTCCTTCCGATATGAATGACTGTACCGAAGGGCCGGGTTTCCACGGGATGACGCTTTCTTCTCATGGAAAGCGCCCGGACATGCCGAATCGCAGGAGGTCTCCATGAATACGCTTGCCAGCACCGCCATCGGCCAGGCTGCCGCCCTGGCTGCAGTTCCCATCCATGGCTTGCACCATTTCGCCTATCGCTGCCGCGATGCGGAAGAAACCCGGCATTTCTATGAAGATATTCTCGGTTTGCCGCTGTTTCACTTCATCCGTTCCGATATCGTGCCCTCGACCGGCGAATATTGCCCCTACGTCCACATCTTCTTCCGCATGACTGACGGTTCCTGCCTCGCGTTTTTCGATCTCGGCGATAATGTCGCGCCTGCGCCCTCGGGAAACACGCCGGCCTGGGTCAACCACATTGCCCTGCGCGTCGACACCGTGGAGCAGCTGGAAACGATGAAGGCGCGACTGCAGTCGCATGGCATCGAAGTGCTGGGCGTGACCGACCATCGGGTGTTCAAGTCCATCTACTTTTTCGACCCGAACGGCATCCGGCTGGAGTTGTGCGCGCAGCTCGCTTCCAATTCCCAGATGTTCAGCGAACAGAAGGGCATCCATGACAAAGTCGCCGCCTGGTCGAAGGAAAAAGCGGCACGGCTGGCGGACAAGGAATAAGGCGGCATTCCTGTTGCGGGAGCGTGCCCCTTGTCGGGGAGGGGACGACCCCTTCCTGCATCGATAACCGGGGACGGCCCCGCTTCACAGGAGTTGTTGCATGACTTGGGTAGTGCTTTTCATTGCCGGTCTGTTCGAGATCGGCTGGGCAATCGGATTGAAATACACCAACGGATTTACCAGGCTGTGGCCATCGCTCGCCACCGGTGTTTCCATGGTGGCGAGCGTAGTCTTGTTGAGCCTTGCGATGCGCAGCCTGCCGGTGGGTACGGCTTATGCTGTCTGGACCGGCATCGGCGCAGTCGGCACGGTGATATTGGGAATCATGCTGTTCAACGAGCCGGCCACGGCCGGGCGGATCCTGTGCGTCTGCCTGATCATCGGCGGCATCGTCGGACTCAAGCTCACCAATCCCTGATCGGGCCTCGCGCACGGACGGATGCACCGTCCGTGCGCGAGGAATCTTATGCGGCCAGCCGCAGCGTGTTGGTCTTGCAGCCGTCCAGCAGGAAAGACAGGCTGATGACCAGCACCAGTTCACCCTCCGCCGAGCGGGCCGTGCCATTGATGCCGGGGACGGCCATCGCCGTCAGCGGCTTGATCACCAGGTCGGCGGTACCGTCGACTGCGGCGACTGCGAGGATATAGGGCTGCGGCGCGGCGATGACGATGCCGACCTTTTCCCTGCTGGCTTCATAACCGAGGATGCCGGCCAGAGAACGCACCGCAAGCGGGCGCCCCTGGTCGCGCAGGACCGGCTCGCCTCCCACTTCCATGAAGGTTTCCGGCAACTCGACCACCCGCTGCACGACTGCCATCGGCATCGCGAGTGCGGCACCCGAGGCGCGCACCAGCAGCGTCGGCACGATCGACAATTCGATCGGCAGGCGGATGGTGAAGCGGGTGCCTTTGCCCAGGGTCGAATCGATGCGGATTGCGCCGCGATGCTTTTCCACCGCGGTTTTCACCACATCCATGCCGACGCCTCGGCCGGAAACGCTGGAAGCCACTTCCTTGGTCGAAAAGCCGGGCAGGAACACCAGTTGATAGGCTTCTTCAGCCGTGGCCGCCGCTGATTCGCCGATGAGTCCCTTGGCAATCGCTTTGGCGCGCAGCTTCTGGGCATCCATGCCGCGGCCGTCGTCGGCCAGTTCGATCATCACGCTATTGCCTTCCTGCCAGGCTTTCAGCGAGATAGTCGCCCTGGCAGACTTTCCTGCGGCCGCGCGCTCCTGCGCTTCCTCGACGCCATGGTCGAGCGCATTGCGCAGCATGTGCACCAGCGGGTCGTACAGGCTGTCGACAACGACACGGTCCACTTCGGTTTCGGCGCCCTCGATCACCAGTTCCACATCCTTGCCGAGGTCTTTCGCGAGTTCGCGCACCAGGCGGGGGAATTTCTGGAACAGGCGGCCGACCGGCTGCATCCGGGTCGCCAGCGTGGCACGTTGCAACTCAGTGGAATAGCGCGAGGCGCGGCCGAGAGTTTCGGCGAGTGCTGCCATCAGGGCCGCGGCCTGGCCTTCGAACTTGAACTGCGCGAGTTTCTCAAGAAGCACGCTGGCCTGGTTGGCTGCCTGCACCGATTCGCCTGCCACTTCCAGCAAGGCGTCCAGCTTGACCGCGTCGATGCGGATGCTGTCTTCCTTGACCGCTGCGGTGATCGGCTTGAATCCCGGATCTTCCGTCGCGGCCTTCGCTGCCGGCGCAGGATGCGCGAACGCGGGCGCGTCATGGCCCGGCACGACTGCGCGGTAGAGGGCTTCCCAGTCGACGCCGTCCGCTGCAGAAACTTGAACTTGCGTGGAGCTCGCTGCAGCGGCGCCTTCGGCAGCCGCCACTGTCTTCTTGCTCGCATCAGCCTTGCCGTTGATGGCGCTGGTCAGCAATTCTTCCAGCACCGCCGGCATGGCGGGAAGGCTTTCAGGCGCGGCGCCATTGGCAAGCTGAGAAAGCTGGTCGGCGACGAAGCCGCTCGCCTGCAATCCGGCCTCGATCGCCGCCGGCGTAACCGGTACCTGTCCGGTTCGCAGCGCATCGAACAGGTTTTCGGTCAAATGGCAGGCCGAGACGATCGCCGGCAGGTTCATGAAACCCGCGCCGCCCTTGATGGTGTGGAAGGAGCGGAACAGCGCGTTCAGCGTATCGCTGTCGTCGGGGCGGCGCTCCAGGGAGAGCAGGTGCTCTTCCACATTGTTGGCGAGCTCGAGCGCCTCGACGACGAATTCCTTGAGCATGTCGTCCATCAGAACCCCAGTTCGGCAAGGAGGCTGTCGACGTCATTCTGGGCCATCGCCGCGTTCGGCGTGGAAGGGCCGTTCATCAGCTCGGCCGGCTTGTTATCTGCCGCCGCCATCGCAGTCTTCACTTCGGGCGGTGCATAGTCGCGCAGCAGCTGCGCGAGTTCCCGTTCCGCGGCATTGGCGATGGCCACGATTTTCTTGATCAGCTGGCCGGTAATGTCCTGGAAATCCTGGGCCATCATGATTTCCAGCAGGCGCGCCTTTTCCGCGTCAGTTGCTTCCATCACCACCGCAGCGAACTGCTTTGAATCGCCAGCGAGCGCCTTGAATTCCTCGATGCTCATCTTGCCCTCGAACAGCTGGGCCCAGCGGCTGTCCATGTCCTTCGCCTGCTTCTGCAGCGCTTCCTGCGCCGGCATGCCGACATCGACCGCATTCAGTACCTTGTTCGCCGCCTGCTCAGTGAGCGAAGCAATATAGCCGAGCCGGTCCTGCGCATCGTTGATCTGCGTGGCCACATTCGCCAGCGAACGGTCATAGCCGAGCTCGCGCAGCGAATCGTGCAGCAGCCGGACGATGCCGCCGAGGCGTTCATACATGGGATTGGCGGACTGGTCGTCATCCATTGCCAGTTGCGCGGCCGCATCGGATTGTTCGCCGGCGGACTGCCCGGCAGGCTGGGCCGGGGCCGGTTCGGCCGCCGCCTCCTGGGTGCGCTGAGCGGCTACTTGTTCAAACAGTGCTTCTAGATCATCTGCTGCGTCGGTCATGTCGGTCTTTCAGTTCTACGTTGTCTGGCTCACATCCTGGAAACAAGTTTGGCGCCTGCCTGATGCAGGGGATGCCCCGGGGTCGCGAAGGCGTCGCAAATCGTCAAATGATTTGCTTCGGGCAGGGGGATGTCCCCTGCATGGTTCGCTTTCCAGGCTTCCCCGATCAGCATGTTTTGCCGCTTGAATTCATCCGATTCCAATCCTCCGACCGCGGTGATGAAAGGCGTCTTTCCTGCGTGGGGCAGGCGTGCCGGCGACAGCAGGCCGACTTCTTCCGGCCCCAGTTTCAGGTCGGCATTCAGGAAGTCGGACCGCTGTACCGGTTCCAGGTCATAGACGCCGGACAGCAGGATTGCTCCCTTCACCAGGTCCGGCGGCAGATCCTTTCCCCACTCTGGCCATATCGCCGCCAGCATCATCGCGGTCAGGTGCGCTCCTGCAGAATGGCCGCAAACCACGATGCGATTCGGATCGAAGTCGTACTGATCCGCGTTGCGATACAGCCATGCGATTGCGCGCAATTGCTGCCTTGTGATTTCTGCAACCGATGCCGCCGGAGCGAGCGTGTAGTTAGTAACGGCAACATTGAAGCCAACTTGAGTGTAGGCGGGCGCAATAAAGGAAAAATCCGATTTGTCGAGCGAGCGCCACCAGCCGCCATGGATGAAGACCAGGAGCGGACCGCCGCCGCGATTGGCCGGGAAGAAGTCCAGACGCTCGCCGCTCGCCTCGCCAAAGGCGACATCGAGGATGGCCGCATGCATGCGGCGCACCCGCGCCGATTCCTTCATCCACCTGGTATAGACGTACGCATGGTCCCTGACGTGGGCGCGCACATTGAATTGCCGGTCGTAGTATTCCGCGGAAGTGTTCATGTTTCTAGTTGCCGGCAGGGGGAAACTGCCGGTGCAATGCAATGGTAGGTGTTGGACCTGCGGCCCGGTTCGCAAAAATGAAGGAGAAATCGCAAGCAGATCTGCAAATTGAAGGGACTCTGGTGAGGCGCAACTGCAGCAGCGTTGACCGGTTGGCAAGCAAAAGGGCAACCGCCACAAGCCCGTCCGACAAGGTCCTGCCTTTCCGCATCATTGCGCATCCATAAATTGAAACAAATCGTATCAAATTTTTGCCATATAGCAACTTGGCCTTACATTTCTGGGTCCGAAAATTGCGAGAAAAGAATCGTTGATGATTCATTGCTCACAAATCCGTGGTTTTGCAAGGTCAGGTAGTTGACCAATTGATAAGGAGTGGTTGCAGATGTGGATGCGCTTGGGTAAATGGGTGGGCGGCAGCCTTGTCATGCTGGCGATGTCGGCCGGTACGTGTCTGGCAGAGGTGGGCGTTACCCCGAACAGCATTACCTTGGGCGAGTCGGCGGCGTTTTCCGGTCCCGCCGCCGAACTGGGCATTCAACTGCATGCCGGCGCCAAAGCCTACTTCGACATGGTGAACGAGGAAGGGGGCGTCCATGGCAGAAAGATCTCGATCCAGACAGCCGACGACAAGTACGAGCCGCAGCTTGCGGTGGCCAATACCAAGCGCTTCATTGAGAGCGGTTCGGTGTTCGCCCTGTTCGGCTATGTGGGAACCCCGACCAGCAATGCCGTGGTTCCGATTTTCAGCCAGGCGAAAATGGTATTTTTCGCTCCTTTCAGCGGCGCGCAATCTCTGCGCGAGCCATTCAATCGCTACATCTTCAATGTCCGCGCCGGCTATTTTGAAGAGACGGAACATCTGGTAGACCAGCTCGTCAAGCTCGGCATCAACGATATCGCCGTGTTTTACCAGAACGATGCCTACGGCCTGACTGGTCTGGATGGCGTTCAGCGCGCACTGAAGAAACGCAACCTCTCGGTCGTCGGCACGGCCACCGTCGAGCGCAACAGCACCGATGTCTCCAGCGCCGTTGCGAAACTCCTGCCGAAGCGCCCGGACGCCATCATCCAGATCAGCGCCTATGCTTCATGTGCAGCCTTCATCAAGGAGATGAAGAAGGGCGGCTACACCGGCCAGTTCCACAATGTTTCCTTCGTGGGAAGCCAGGCACTTGCCCGTGCCCTTGGTAATGACGGCGTAGGCGTGGGTGTTTCCCAGGTGGTGCCATTTCCGTGGCGCCAGGCCAATCCGATAGTCAACGAATACACCAAGGCAATGAAGAAGGCCGGCATCGACAACCTGAACTTTTCCAGCCTGGAAGGTTTCATTGCCGCGAAAGTTTTTGTCGAAGGCTTGCGCCGTGCCGGTCCTGACCTGACACGCGACAAATTCATCAAGGCACTCGAAACCATCAACCTGTCGAACTACGACATCGGCTTCCCGGTGAATTTCTCCGCAAGCAGTCACAACGGATCGACATTTGTCGACATGACGGCCATCACCAAGAACGAAAAATTCATCAACTGAAGTTGCAGGAACCGGGAGACGGCTTGCTTCGGGCGAGCCGCCGGACAAGGGGCGCCACATCGTGGCGCCCTTTTTGTTTGCTGTCGTGGCAGATGCAGATTTTTCCAATGAAATTTGCGGGCAAATGCTGACAAGCTTACAATGGCCGGGTTCTGGTGCCCGCGCGCATGTCCATGCGTGCAGTTAAACGGGAAACACGGCGCTGTGCATGACACAGCCAACGTGTGCTGCCCCCGCAACGGTAAAACAAGCGTCACCGCCTCATCGTGACCGGCAAGCCTTCGAGCCACTGTGCAGTCTGCATGGGAAGGCAGCTTGCCCGACTTGTTAGCCCGGATACCGGCCAGGACAGGGGGAAGTGCTGCGGACGGGGGTTTTCGCAAACACGAATCGATCGGTCCCGCCTGGGCAGCCATGCGCAGACTATGTTCATTCGTTTTCGACAGCCCTGTTGCGCCTTCCGTTGAATCCGGCCTGCGGGGAAGCAGGCTGGAAGCTTGCTATCGAAAATCAACTACATGAACCGTTTCACACCCCGCACCGGTGGCGCAGCAATGCATCCGCTGCTGCCTGCCTTGTTCATCCTTGCCTGTTCATCCGCATCGGCACAAACCGACAATGAGCGCACGCTTGCGCCGGTCGTTGTCACCGCTTCGCGCATCGAGCAATCCCAGACCGACGCCTTGCCGCATACCACGGTCATCGGGCCGGAAGAAATCCGCAATTCCCAGGCTGTCGACCTGCCGTCGCTGCTCAAGCATGAAGCCGGCATCCAGTTCACGCAGAATGGCGGGTATGGCGAAGCCAGCGGACTGTTCCTGCGGGGAGCACAAACACGGCAAACCCTGGTTCTGATCGACGGTGTGCCGATGACGAAACAGGATGCGACCGGAACGGTGAGCATCGAGCATCTGATGCTCGACCAGATCGATCACATCGAAGTCGTGCGCGGCAATGTCTCCAGCATTTATGGCTCGAGCGCAGTCGGCGGCGTGATCCAGATCTTCACGAAGCGCGGGGAAGGCCCGCCGCAGGCCAGCGTCAGCGCCGAAGCCGGATCGCGCGATACCAACCGTGTGTCGGCCGGCATAAGCGGTTCCTCCGAGGGCCTGCATTATTCGCTTTCCGCATCGAATTTCCACACGGGCGGCTTCTCCGCGCTCAACCCGGCGCAGATTCCGAGTGCCAATCCGGACCATGACGGCTATCGCAATACCAGCGCCAGCGGCACGATTTCGCAGGAGTGGGCGAAAGGGCAGGAGTTCGGCCTGCGCTTTCTTGGAACACGGGGGAAAGCTGATTTCGACCAGAATTTCGGGGCGCCTGAAGATGTCCAGACTAGCAAGACCGATCTCGGCATGTTCAGCCTGTTCGCCCGGAACCGCCTTGCCGCGAACTGGTCGTCGCAGCTCTCGTATTCCGAATTTCGTGACAAGAATGAGAACCGCTACGAAAGCGCATTTGGCGTGACCGAAGACAGTTTCCGGACCAGGACGCGTGCGCTGCAATGGAACAACGAGATCGCGCTGAACGCAGCCTGGGCCGTGATCGCCGGCGTCGAACGCCAGTGGCAGATGCTTGACAGCGATGACGGCTACGGTACGGTTTTCGATGTCAACCGCAATGCGGACAGCGTCTATGCCGGCCTGCAGGGCAAGTCCGGGGCGCACCAGTGGCAGTTCAACGTGCGGCATGACCAGCTCGACCGGGTCGATTCCGCCACCACCGGATATCTCGGATATGGATACAGCCTGACCGAGGCGCTCAAGGCGACGGCCAGTGTATCGACAGGCTTCAGCGCACCGCCCCTCGGCTATCTCTATGCGCCGGGATTCGGCAATCCCGACCTGAAGCCGGAGCATGCACGTTCGGTCGAAACCGGCCTGCAATACGCGTTGCAGGACGTGCTCTTGCGCGCCGTGGTGTTCGCCACCCGCACCCGGGATGAGTTGCAGTACGACCCGGTGAGCAACCGCTTCGAGAACATCGCCCGCACCCGCAACAAAGGACTGGAATTGAGCGCCAGTGGAAAATGGTTCGATACGAGTTTGCGCGGCAGCCTCACTCTCCAGGACCCGCGCGATGATGTGACCGACGAGCGACTGCGCCGTCGTGCGCGCACCCTGGCATCGGTGTCGGCAAGCAGGGCGATCCAACGCTGGGAGATCGGTGGCAACGTGGATTACAGCGGCAGCCGGCCGGACGGTGCAAGCTGGCTGGGCGCGTACTGGGTGGCAAACCTGAATGCGCGATATGCAGTCAGCAAGGCTTTTTCCGTGTTTGGTCGGATCGAAAACCTGTTCGACCGCGATTACCAGACTGCCTACGGGTACAACCAGCCACCGCGCGGCGTGTTCGTGGGCGTCAACTGGAAATCCTGAGAAGGCGAAAAGCGATGCGGCGTGCCATCGTCATCCTGGTTAGCTTGTCTGTGCTGGCGGTGCTTGTGCTCGCCGTGTCCTCCCTGTGCGGCAGCACTGGCTGCATGCCTGTGCCTGATGTGAACGAGATGATCTGGCAACTGCGGGCGCCGCGCGTGCTCGCGGCATTCGCGGTAGGCGGCCTGCTCGCGCTCGCCGGGGCATTGATGCAGGTTTTGCTGCGCAATCCGCTGGCCGACCCCTATGTGCTCGGCCTTTCTGGCGGCGCGGCAGCAGGAGCGCTGATGGCAATGCTGTTCGCCATCCATGTCGGCATCTCGGTGCAGCATTCGGCAGGCGTCGGCGCGGCTCTGGGCGCCGCCGCTACGGTGCTGCTGCTGTTCGGACTGGCGCACCGTTCGCTGCGCCACCTGCCGGATACGCCCTTCGCCGCCGGGCACCGGCTGATTCTGACTGGCGTGATGATCGCATCCGGATCCGGCGCCCTCGTCACGCTGGCGCTGAGCCTCGCGCCGGATGCGCAATTGCGCGGCATGATCTTCTGGCTTTTGGGCGATCTCGAAGGCAGCGCCTTCCTTCTGCCGGCATGGATCGTGCTGACAGCAGGCGCTGTCTGGTCCATTCTCAATGCGAAGTCCCTGAACCTGCTGTCGCGGGGAGAAAGCTTTGCCCAGTTGCTCGGCGTGCCGGTGGTGCGCCTGCGCATCATGGTGCTGTGCGCGGCATCCCTTGCGACGGCTGCCGCAGTGACGGCTGCCGGCACCATCGGCTTCGTCGGCCTGGTGGTGCCGCATGCGATCAGGCTGGTGTTCAGCAACGACCAGCGCATCCTGCTGCCGGCCAGCGTGCTTGCCGGAGGCAGTTTCCTGACTATCGCTGATCTTTTGGCCCGTACCGCCGTGGCGCCCACGCAATTGCCGGTCGGCGTAATTACCGCCCTGGTCGGCGTGCCGCTGTTCCTGTGGTTGCTGTCGAGGAGCCGGGCATGAGGCACGCCTTGCTCAGCACCGAATCCTTGCACATTCGCACCGGCGAAAAGCTCTTGTGCGACGGCTTGAACCTGCATGTTCATCCGGGTGAATTCTGGTGCATCGTCGGCAAGAACGGCGCAGGCAAGAGCACGCTGCTGCATACGCTCGCCGGATTGCGCGAACCGCAGCACGGACGCATCCTCCTCGACGGCTCGGATATCCGCGGCATTTCGGCAATCGCGCTTGCCCGCTGCCGCGGTCTGCTGGCGCAGCAGCAGTTCGATGCCTTTTCGAGCAGCGTGCTCGATACCGTCATGGCCGGTCGCCATCCCTACCAATCTGGCTTCGGCTGGGAATCCGATGCCGACAGAACGGCTGCCCGCTCGGCGCTTGCAGCAGTCGGTATGGCGGGTGCCGCACACAAGGATGTTGTCAAATTATCCGGCGGCGAGCGCCAGCGGGTTGCGCTGGCGACCTTGCTTGCCCAGGACCCCGACCTGCTGCTGCTTGACGAACCGACTGCGCACCAGGACGCGGCAGCCCAGCTTGCGGTGATGAGACTGATGCAGGAGATGCTGGCGCGGAATCTGGCGCCGGGGCAAGGGGGCAAGGCGATCATCGCCGCCTGCCACGATATCAATCTCGTGTCCCGCTTTGCGACCCATGTGCTGATGATGGCGGATGGGCGGCATTGGCTTGGCCCGGCCGAGGAAATGCTGTTGCCACCCTTGCTGCACGAGGTCTTCGGCTGTACCTTCGAGGCAGTACAGACAGCGCAAGGACGATTGTTCTTTCCGCTCTGAAGCGCATTTGCGGAAGCGTTCGGGTATGCCGGCGTCAGGGCGGATTTGATGCTATCGTTCAAGGGCAATCATCAACAGGGAAAGACATGATCACACCGGAACATGCACAGCTGATGGCGCGCTACAACCGCTGGATGAATGAAGGCATTTATGCCGCCTGCGACCGGCTGACCGACGAGGAACGCAAGGCGGACCGCGGTGCGTTTTTCAGGTCGATCCATTCGACGCTGAATCATGTGATCTGGGCCGACCATGTCTGGGTCTCGCGCTTTGCGCAGGACACGCCCCTCGCTCGGGATTATCCGAAATCCGCCGTCGGGGTCGACCTGTACGAAGACTGGAATGCCTTGAAATCCGCACGCGTTGCCATGGACGCCGATATCCTTTCCTGGGCAGCGATGCTGGATGCGGACTGGCTGGCGCGTGACTTCAGCTGGTACAGCGGCTCGACGAAATCGATGCGCACCAAGCCGGCCTGGCTGCTGGTGGCACACTTGTTCAATCACCAGACCCATCACCGCGGGCAAGTCACTACGCTGCTGTCGCAGCTTGGCATCGATCCGGGGATTACCGACCTGATGCTGATGCCGGACTGATTCTAGGCTCAACGCTTGCTGCGGGCGACGTCCAGGTCCTTGCACAACGCCTCGGCACCATCCAGTATGCGCGGGCCGGCACGATTCATCAGGTTGCCGTCCAGGCGGAACAGGTTGCCGCGCGCAGCAGCTGTGAGTTTCGGGAATCTGCGCCATTCCTCGAATGCATCGTCACTGGCATCGGTGATGAAGATGGTTTCGGGATTCGCTTGCAGGACGCCTTCCAGGCTCACCGTCGGCGCCAGTTGCGGCAATCCGCCGAAAATATTCTGCCCGCCGCACAGGCGGATCACGCTGGATACGAGATGCGCATTGTTGAGCGTCATCAGTGGCGCGCGCCAGATCTGGTAAAAGACTTTCACCGGCGGGCGGTGCCGGTAGGTTTGCTGGAGCTTGTTCAGACGCATGCGAAAAGCCGTCGCCGCATCCTGTGCCACTTTCTCCGTTCCTGCAAGGCGTCCCAGGCGCTCGATCGAAGAAGCTATCGTCGCAAAGTTTCGCGGTTCGCTAATGAACACGGGGATGCCCAAGTCGCGCAGCCGTGCGACCTGCGCTGCCGAATTACCGCTGCCCCAGGCGATCACCAGTTCCGGCTTCAGGGCGATGACGCGCTCCAGGTCCAGCGAGGACACTCCGCCGACCGAAGTCAGCTTTTGCGCCTGGGGCGGGAAATCACTGTATTCGGAAACGCCCACCATGTAAGGCCCGGCGCCGGCGGCATACAGTAATTCGGTGGCATGCGGTGCGAGGCTGACGATGCGATGTGCCGGACGGACGAGGATGACGCTATGGTTTTCGTCGTCGAGAACGGAAATGGCGGCGCGGGCCTGGGAGAGCAGCAGGGCAGCGCAGCATGCGAGCCCTGCGCGAAGCAGCAAACGCAAGCCGGTTCGTGCCGGCTTCCCTGGGAGCCGGTGGCTGGCCCGGTTCAAATCTCGAGATTGTCGATCAGGCGGGTAATGCCGAGCTTGGCAGCGGCCAGGACCACCAGAGGCTCGCCTTTGGCCAGGTCACCGGCAGACGGCGGCTGCAGGTCGGCGCGCTTGCGGATCGACACATAGTCGGGTTTCCAGCCGCGTCCCGCCAGCTTCGCCATGGCATGGCGTTCCAGTTCGAACATGTCGAGATGGCCGCTGCGCACTTCGTCGGCAACTTCATTCAGCAGGCGGTACAGGGACGGCGCTTCCGCGCGCTCCTGCTCTGACAGATAGCTGTTGCGGGATGAGAGCGCCAGGCCATCCTCTGCGCGAAAGGTTTCGGCTGCGATGATCTCCGTCGGCAGTGCAAACTGCCGGGCCATGTTGCGCACGATCATCAGCTGCTGGTAATCCTTTTTGCCGAACACCGCCACCCGCGGCTGAACGCAGGAAAACAGTTTCATGACCACGGTGGTCACACCGGTAAAGAAGCCGGGACGGAACTCGCCTTCCAGGATATTGCCGAGGTCGTCGGGCGGACGCACCCGGTACTCCTGCGGTTCGGGATACATGTCCTTCTCGGTCGGCGCGAACAGCACGTACACGCCTTCCTTTTCCAGCTTCGCGACATCGGCCTGGAAGGTGCGCGGATACTTGTCGAAATCCTCGTTCGGGCCAAACTGCAGACGGTTGACGAAGATGGACGCGACCACGGGATCGCCATGCTTGCGCGCCAGGCGCATCAGGGACAGGTGTCCTTCGTGCAGGTTGCCCATGGTGGGCACGAACGCGGTGCGCAACTGGCCACGCAAATGGTCGCGCAGTTCTTCGATGGAAGAGATGATTTTCATGAGCGGTCGGTATCCTTGAAAACCTGGCTGCAGTGCAGCGGGAAGGGATGTGGTTTCGGCGTGTTCAGGTCGGCGAATAGGCCAGGCGCACGTAGATCGGCGCATAAGGCTCGGCCTGAGTAATCTCGATCAGGGTTTCCTTTGCCAGTTCGAGCATGGCGATGAAGTTGACAACGACTACCGGCACGCCGCGCGACGGATCGAACAGGTCGGCGAATTCAACGAACTTGGCGGACTGCAGCCGGCGCAGAATGCCGGTCATGTGTTCCCGTACCGACAGTTCTTCGCGGCTGATGGTGTGATGAGCGGTCAGCTTCGCGCGCTTCAGGATATCGGCCCAGACTGATTGCAGGTCGACGATATTCACGTCCGGCCAGCGCGTCACCATGGTCTGTTCGATGAAAACCTGGGCCCGCACATAATCGCGGCCGATCTGCGGCAGGGTATCGAGCTGCTGCGCCGCCAGCTTCATCTGCTCGTATTCGAGCAGGCGACGCACCAGTTCGGCCCGCGGATCCTCGGCTTCTTCGCCGGTATCTGCTTTTTTCACCGGCAGCAGCATGCGCGACTTGATTTCGATCAGCATCGCTGCCATCAGCAGGTATTCGGCGGCGAGTTCCAGGTTGTGCGTGCGGATCTGCTCGACATAGTCCAGATACTGGTGCGTGACCTGGGCCAGCGGAATGTCGAGGATGTTGAAGTTCTGCTTGCGGATCAGGTAGAGCAGCAGGTCCAGTGGACCTTCGAATGCTTCCAGGAAGACTTCCAGGGCATCCGGCGGTATGTACAAGTCGTTCGGCAGCGTGAACAGCGGCTCGCCATAGAGACGGGCGCGCGCCACGCCATCGATCACATCCGGAGTGGAATCAGGCTGGCCCGCAAGCTTGAGCTCGGGCGCATCTGGCGGCAAATGCGCTAACTGCGCGTCCTGCGGGGTAGTCACGATTTACACTTTGGTCTGGTAGACGTAAGCCTGCTGCTTTACCGACGATTCCTTGAGACGCCTGCGGGAGTCGAGGTCAAGCGGCGGCCTGTCCCACCAGATAGCGCGGCCTTCGCGCTGCTTGCGCTCGATATCGGGATTCTTTTCCTTCAAATCCTTGAGAAACTTTGTGAAATCTGATTCGTATCCCTGTTGCTTGCTGAGTTTCATGGCTGGTCTGATAACAGTATGTTCCGGGCGTTATTTTACCTTGTCTTGACGCAGGCGCCGCGAATAAATGGGCGCATGGGCAGGCTAATCATCGGTCTAGCTTTCTGCGCATGACCACAGGTGCGGGTTCGAGCGGATTGGCATGCATGTATTCCAGTTCCGGCGCCAGTTCGAATCCGAGCGCGGCATACAGGTCGAGCAGCCGCGGCTGCTCCGGGCGGACCGCAAGGCGCAATTCGTCGACGTCGGATGCCAGGGCATGGTGGATGACCGCTTCCACCAGGTGTTGCGACAGGTGTGTGCCGCGGTAACCCGGGATCACACCCATGCGCAGAATTTCCCATACGCCCGGTTCAGTGTCGACCGGCAGCCAGCGCACCGAGCCGACGGGAATATCATCGACCAGCAGCAGAAAACCGCCACCTGTCTGCAAATCCTCGCGTACCCGCACGGCGGTTTCGCGATGGCCGCTGGAAGTCGGCGTAACCCGGTTTGCCCATGCCGCGCGCGTAAGATCTGCAATCAGTTGCGCATCGTCGACATGGGCTTCGCGTACCAGGAGATTCATGGCAGTCGAGCGAGCCGCTTATCGGACGCGCATGCCCGGCTCGGCACCAGGCCAGGGGGTGAGCACATAAATGCCGGGATTGGCTTTTTCATCGGCAGCGGAAGCCGCCAGCACCATGCCTTCAGATACGCCGAACTTCATCTTGCGTGGTGCAAGGTTTGCCACCATGACCGTCAGCTTGCCGATCAGGTCTTCCGGCTTGTAGGAGGACTTGATTCCGGAGAACACGTTGCGCATGCGGCCTTCGCCGACGTCGAGCGTCAGGCGCAGCAGCTTGTCGGAGCCTTCGACTGTTTCGCAATTGACAATCTTCGCGATGCGCAAATCGATCTTGGCGAAGTCGTCGATCTTGATTTCCGCGGCGATCGGCTCGATCGCCGCGCCGTTCTCACCGCCCCCCTCGGAGGGGGAAGGCCGGGATGCGGGTGCGGAGGTCGAACCGGAAGACGGCGCTTGGCCAGACGCAGCCACCGGAATATCAAACAAGGCGTCCAGCATCTTCGCATCCACGCGCGTCATCAAATGAGAATAGGCGCCGATGGATGCGGGCGCACGGTTCAGGTCCTGCCACGACAGGTCGCCGACGCGCAGGAAAGCTTCCGCCTGTTTGGCAAGCGCCGGCAATACCGGTTTCAGCAGGATCGTCAGGCGGTAGAAGCCGAGCATGCACCTGGTGACGACTTCATGCAGCTGGGCGCGCTTGTTCTCATCCTTTGCCAGTTCCCAAGGCTTGTTGGCATCGAAATACTGGTTGATGGTGTCGGCATATCCCATGATGATGCGCAAAGCCTTGCCATACTCGCGCTGCTCGTAGGCATGGGCGACTTCATCTTCCACGCCGACTTCCCGCTCCTTCAGGAATGTTTCGGAGGTAGCAGAATCCAGCTTGCCGTCGAAATATTTCGTCAGGAAATTCGAGGAGCGGCTGGCAATGTTCACATACTTGCCGATCAAATCTGCATTCACCCGGGCGATAAAGTCTTCCGGATTGAAATCGACGTCTTCCACCTTGGCATTCAGCTTGGCGGCGATGTAATAGCGCAGCCATTCCGGGTTCATGCCGATATCGAGATAGCGCAGCGGAGAAATGCCGGTGCCGCGCGACTTGGACATCTTTTCGCCGCTGACGGTGATGAAGCCATGGACGAACACGTTGTTCGGTACCTTGCGGCCCGAGAAGTGCAGCATTGCCGGCCAGAACAGCGTGTGGAAATAAATGATGTCCTTCCCGATGAAATGGTATTGCTCGGTGTTCGGGTCGGCCATGAAGGCGTCGAAATCGCGGCCGGTCTTGTTGAAATAATTTTTCAGCGAGCCGAGATAGCCGATCGGCGCGTCCAGCCAGACATAGAAATACTTGCCGGGTGCATCCGGAATCTCAATGCCAAAATAGGGCGCATCGCGGCTGATGTCCCAGTCACCCAGACCGCCTTCGCCCTCCAGCCATTCCTTGGCCTTGTTGGCAACTTCCGGCTGCAACCGGTTCGGGTCGAGCGCCCATCCGCGCAAAAACTCGACGCACTGCGGGTCGGACAGTCTGAAAAAGAAATGTTCGGATGATTTCAGCACCGGTGTGGCGCCGGTCAGGGTGGAATACGGATTCTTGAGCTCCGTCGGCGAATAGACGGCGCTGCAGTTTTCACAGGAGTCGCCGTATTGGTCCTTGGCGCCGCAGCGCGGGCATTCGCCCTTGATGTAGCGGTCCGGCAGGAACATGTTCTTGACCGGGTCGAAGAACTGATCGATGGTCTTGGTTGTGACCAGTTTTGCATCGTCCCGCAGGCGGAGGTAGATCTCTTTCGAGAGCTCATGCGTTTCCGGACTGTCGGTAGAACTCCAGTTGTCGAACTGGATATGGAAGCCGTCGAGATACTGCTTGCGACCAGCGGCGATCCGGGCGACGAACTCCTGCGGCGTGACGCCCGCCTTTTCCGCGGCGATCATGATCGGCGCACCGTGTGCGTCGTCCGCCCCGACGAAATGCACTTCATTGCCTTGCATGCGCTGGAACCTGACCCAGATGTCGGCCTGGATGTATTCCATGATGTGGCCGATATGGAAAGCGCCGTTGGCGTAGGGGAGGGCAGTGGTAACGAACAGCTTGCGAAGCGTAGTGGAACTCATTTTGCAGTGCGGATGGGAATAAAACTGGCATTTTAGCAGTCCGGGGGCGCTTGCCGCATTGGCACACAGCCCCGTCCCGTGCCGATTGCCATGCGCCGGACTTCACTCGAACGAGGTCATCGCGGATTTCGTTTAGACTTATGTAACTATTCAGGAGAAGCGATGAGCATCACGATCGACGCCGTCAAGGCGGCACTGTCCCAGGTGATTGACCCCAACACCGGCAAGGATTTGATATCCAGCAAGTCTGCAAAGAATATCCAGGTGAGCGGCACGGATGTGTCGCTGGACGTGGAACTTGGCTATCCGGCAAAAAGCCAGCTTGCCACGATTCGCGACATGACCACTGCCGCCATTCGCGGCGCTGGCGACGTCGGGAATATAAAGGTCAATGTCCATTCGAAAATCATTGCGCATGCGGTCCAGCGCGGCGTCAAGCTGATGTCCAACGTCAAGAACATCATTGCGGTGGCGTCCGGCAAGGGCGGCGTCGGCAAGTCCACCACCGCCGTCAATCTGGCGCTGGCACTGGCCGCCGAAGGTGCACAGGTAGGCATTCTGGATGCCGACATTTACGGGCCTTCACAGCCGATGATGATGGGCATTTCCGGTCGCCCGGAATCCCTCGACGGCAAGACCATGGAACCGCTGGAAAACCATGGCGTGCAGGTATCGAGCATCGGCTTCCTGATCGATCCTGATCAGCCGATGGTCTGGCGCGGTCCGATGGTGACGCAGGCGCTGCAGCAGCTGCTGGAGCAGACCAACTGGCGCGACCTCGATTACCTGATCATCGACATGCCACCCGGCACCGGCGATATCCAGTTGACGCTGTCGCAAAAGGTGCCGGTAACCGGCGCGGTAATCGTGACCACGCCGCAGGACATTGCGCTGCTGGACGCGCGCAAGGGCCTCAAGATGTTTGAAAAGGTCGGCATCCCGATTCTCGGCGTGGTGGAAAACATGAGCACGCATATCTGCTCGAACTGCGGCCATGCCGAGCCGATATTCGGCGTCGGCGGCGGGGAGAAGATGTGCGAGGAATACGGCGTCGACTTCCTTGGCGCATTGCCGCTGACGATGTCGATCCGCGAGCAGACCGATTCCGGCAAGCCTACGGTGGTGGCGGACCCGGATGGCCCGGTTGCCAGCATCTACATGGACATCGCGCGCCGCGTTGCGGTCAAGGTGGCGGAAAAGGCCAAGGACATGACCAGCAAATTCCCCAGCATCGTCATCAAGAATGACTAGCCGCGGAACGTGCCGGGGCGGATGAAGCGGTTTCCATTCTTTTCCCCGGCACGGTAAAATGTGGGCTCTTTTTTAACAACGGCTTTGGCGACCCAAGGCCGTTTTTATTTGCACTTGCCATGACAGTTCGCACCCGATTCGCTCCCAGTCCTACCGGCTATCTTCATTTGGGCGGCGCGCGCACCGCGCTTTTTTCCTGGGCTTATGCCCGCCATTTCGGTGGCACCTTCATCCTCCGCATTGAAGACACGGACCTGGAACGGTCCACCCCGGAAGCGGTGCAGGCCATCCTCGATGGCATGAACTGGCTGGGCCTGCACCATGACGAAGGTCCGTTTTTTCAGATGCAGCGGATGGACCGCTACCGCGAAGTCGTCGGCCAGATGCTGGAAGCGGGCAGTGCGTATTACTGCTATTGCACGCCAGAAGAGGTGGAGGCAATGCGCGAGCGTCAGCGCGCGGCCGGCGAAAAGCCGCGCTACGACGGCACCTGGCGTCCGGAACCCGGCAAGACCTTGCCGCCGGTGCCGGAAGGCCGCAAGCCGGTGGTGCGCTTCCGGAACCCGCTCGATGGCGACGTCACCTGGAATGACCTGGTGAAAGGGCCGATCACCATTTCCAATCGCGAACTGGATGATCTGATCATTGCGCGGCCGGACGGAACCCCAACCTACAATTTCTGCGTGTCGGTTGATGACTGGGACATGCAGATCACCCACGTAATCCGGGGCGACGATCACGTCAACAATACGCCGCGCCAGATCAACATCCTGCGCGCGCTCGGCGCGTCGCTGCCGCAGTACGGCCATGTGCCGATGATTCTCGGTGCCGACGGCGAGAAACTGTCGAAGCGTCATGGCGCCGTCAGCGTGATGGAATATCCGGCGCAGGGCTATTTGCCGGAAGCAATGCTGAATTACCTGGCTCGCCTCGGCTGGAGCCATGGCGACGAAGAGATTTTTTCGATGGAACAATTCTGTGCCTGGTTCGACCTCGACCACTTGTCGAAATCGCCGGCGCAGTTCAATCCGGAAAAGCTGGCCTGGCTCAACAACCATTACATCAAGCAGTCCGACAACGCACGCCTTGAAGCACTGGTGCGGCCGGTGATGGAGCGTGAAGGTGCGCAATTCGAAGGCGGTCCCGACCTCCAGGCAGTCATTGCCTTGCTGAAGGAACGTGCCAGCACCATCAATGAACTGGCCGATGCCGCGATGCTGTTCTATCGCCAGCCGGCACCCGATGCGGCTCTGCTTGCCCAGCATGTCACGGATGCGGTGAAGCCGGCGCTCGCGCAATTTGGGAAACAATGCGAAACCGTCGAGTGGAACAAGGCCGCCTTGTCCGCGCTGTTGAAGGAGGTGCTTGCAACAAACAAGCTGAAAATGCCGCAACTCGCCATGCCATTGCGCCTGATCCTGACCGGGCAATTGCAGACGCCGGCCATCGACGCAGTCCTCGAATTGCTTGGTCGCGAAACGGTTTTGGCACGCCTCGCGAAATTCTCCAAATAATTTTTCAAAAGACGATTTACATTGGAGAAAAACCTTTGCTATAATTCCGTTTCTTCGCAAGGGGGTATAGCTCAGCTGGGAGAGCGCTTGCATGGCATGCAAGAGGTCAGCGGTTCGATCCCGCTTACCTCCACCAGCAAAATGTGAAGATAGGCTGTAGTACTGACAGGTTTCTGTCCCCATCGTCTAGAGGCCTAGGACACCGCCCTTTCACGGCGATAACCGGGGTTCGAATCCCCGTGGGGACGCCAAATGAAAAACGCCACGCTTTGCGTGGCGTTTTTTTTGCCCTTTCCAAATATGGCCTGCAATTTCTTCTCGCGTTATTGCGGTGTCGAAAGCGTGGCAAATGCCTCGTCAAGCGACAGGAGTGTTCCGGCGCCGGTCGCGTCATATCCTGCCAGCCCATTCACGCTGCTCTGAAATGCAGGCGACCGCATGATCCCGATGAGCTTTTGCATCAGGGGATTCTCGATCGAAGACGTTGTCAGCGCGAAGAAGTAGCGTTCCTGCAGCAGCGGAACGAAATCCAGCTTGAATCGCTGTGCCGCCGCCTGTACGCCAATCCCCACATCGGCCATGTCGCTTGCGATGTAGGCCGCCACTGCGGAATGGGTGAATTCGGCGCTTTCAAATCCGTTGATCTGACCTGACGGGATTTTTTGTTTGGTGAGCATCAATTCCAGCAGCATCCGTGTGCCCGACCCAGCCTGGCGATTAACAAAACGCACATCGCTTCGAACGAGGTCGCGCAGGTCGACGATGTTTTTCGGATTGCCGGGTGCGACGATCAATCCCTGCTTGCGCGTCGTAAGGTGCAGCAGGCAATGGGTGCGGGGATCAAGCCATTTCGCGTACCAGTCGACTGCAGCCCGTTCGAATTTGCCGATCGGTACATGAAAGCCAGCCAAGTCGCATTCATGCTGCCACAAGGCGGCGACCGCGTCCGTGCAGTTTCGATAGCGCAGATTGACCGGCAGCCCGTTGCCATCCATGTGATTGAGCAGGGCGGCAACGGCAAAGCCGTGGCTTGCATCGAGCCGGATGGCTGCCGGCTTTTCGCCAAACACTTTTTCCAGTTCGTTTTCCACTTCCGAGGCAAGACTTTCGAGCATCGGCGTCAGGCGCGCCTTGACGCGGCGGTCTGCCCAGATCAATTTTTCCGCCAGCGTAGTAAGCCGGGTGCCGCGTCCGCGCTCGGTATGCATGAGTGCATGGCCGAAGAGCTTTTCGCCATCGCGCAGCAATCCCCATGCGTAACGATAGGACAGTCCGACTTCATTCGCTGCTTGCGCAATGGATCCGGTTTCCTGGATCGACAGCAATAAGCGCAGCAGGAAAGTCGTATCCAGCCATGGCTGGGCTTCGCGCGCAATTTCCCAACGAGGGTCGATGGTGATCTTAAACATTATGAAACATAAAGCTTATTGATGCTTCCTTGGATCAATGATATTTTCCCGTGGCAATAAAAGTAATGTTGCCGGAACTATATGCCATTTATAGCATATTGGTAATGGCGGCCTGACTCGTGACCCCAAACAAGGAGGAGAAATGGCTTTATCAGATTGGCTGTCCAAGGAACGCACCATCGCGGAGCCTGGCTTCAACCGCTGGCTGGTCCCGCCGGCGGCGTTGGCGATTCATTTGTGCATCGGCATGGCCTACGGCTTTTCAGTCTTCTGGCTGCCCTTGTCCAAGGCCATTGGCATCAAGGAATCCATCGCCTGTCCGAAGGACATGAGCTTCTTCGCGGAGATTTTCGCGACGACTTGCGACTGGAAAATTTCCATGCTGGGCTGGATGTTCACCCTGTTCTTCCTGTTCCTCGGCGCCGCCGCTGCACTGTTCGGCGGCTGGCTGGAACATGCGGGCCCGCGCAAGGCGGGTGTCGTGGCCACCATCTGCTGGTGCGGCGGCCTGGTGATTTCGGCATTCGGCATTTATGTCCACCAGATCTGGCTCATGTGGCTGGGAGCCGGCGTCATCGGCGGCATTGGTCTCGGCCTGGGCTACATTTCGCCGGTGTCGACCCTGATCAAATGGTTCCCGGACCGCCGCGGCATGGCGACTGGCATGGCAATCATGGGCTTCGGCGGCGGCGCCATGATCGGCGCACCGCTGGCAGACATGCTGATGAAGTTTTTTGCAACACCAACCTCGGTCGGCGTGTGGGAAACCTTCCTGGCGCTGGCGGCCATCTATTTCGTATTCATGATGGCGGGCGCACTGGGCTATCGCGTGCCCCCGACCGGCTGGAAGCCGGAGGGCTGGACCCCGCCTGCAACACAAGCCAACAATGCGATGATCACCAGCAGGCATGTTCATCTGAATGTTGCCTGGAAGACTCCGCAGTTCTGGCTGATCTGGTCCGTGCTGACCCTGAACGTATCAGCGGGTATCGGCATTCTCGGCATGGCTTCTCCGCTGCTGCAGGAAGTGTTCGGCGGCAAGCTGATCGGCCTCGATGTGCCGTTCAATGACCTGACTGCGGCCCAGAAGGGGCAGATTGCCGCCATTGCGGCAGGTTTCACCGGTCTGCTTTCCCTGTTCAATATCGGCGGACGTTTCGTCTGGGCATCGTTCTCCGACTACATCGGACGCAAGATGACTTATTTCGTCTTCCTTGCGCTCGGCTTCGTCCTGTACGTGTCGATTCCGACCATGGCCAAGAGCGGCCACCTGGCCTTGTTCGTGCTGGCATTCTGCATCATCCTCTCGATGTACGGCGGGGGATTCTCAACCATTCCGGCGTATCTTGCTGACATGTTCGGCACCCAGATGGTAGGCGCGATTCACGGCAGGCTGTTGACTGCCTGGGCGACCGCAGGCGTGCTTGGTCCGGTGCTGGTGAATTACATCCGCGAGTACCAGATTGCGCATGGGGTGCCGAAGGCTCAGGCATATGACATCACCATGTATATCCTTGCCGGCATGCTGGTGCTCGGATTCATCTGCAACCTGCTTGTCCGCCCGGTCGCCGAGAAGAATTTCATGACCGACGAAGAACTGGCGCGCGAACGCAAGCTTGCCCATGAACGTTCGACGGCAGGCAATGCTGGCTCGACTCAGGCTGGCTATGCCGGTGCATCCGGTGGGGCCGTTGCCATCGCTACTCCGACTGTCGCAAATGGTGCAGTATTGGCCTTGTTTGCCTGGCTCGCGGTGGGCATTCCTCTCGCAGTCGGCGTCTGGATCACCTTGCAGAAGGCCGTGATCCTGTTTAAATAATCCTTAAGGGCGCTCGGCTTGTCCGTGCTGCAGAGCAAATACTCTGCAGCACGGCATTCTGCGCCTCTCCAAAGCCGAGGTCACCGTGAACCGAACCGTCATACCAATTGCGCCCGCTGTTAGCAAGGAGCGCAAGCGCCAGGCTCCCAAGGGGCGCCGCGTCGACCCAGTCGCGCTGGAACAAGTGCAATCCCTGCTGGCTTCCTCTCCGCGCCGCCGAGATTTGCTGATCGAATACCTGCACCTCATCAACGACCGCTATGGCCGGTTGTCGGCCCCGCATCTGGCGGCACTGGCGCAGGAACTGCGCATGGCTCAGGCGGAAGTGTATGAAGTGGCGACCTTTTACCATCATTTTGAAGTCATCAAGGAAGGTGACGAGGCGGCCAGCCCGGTCAGCCTGACGGTCAGGGTGTGTGCCAGCCTGTCATGCGAACTGGCCGGAGCCGGCGAATTGCTCGCCAAGCTGCCGGCAATTCTGGGCAAGGAAGTGCGCGTCATCCCGGCACCTTGCGTCGGCCGCTGCGAACAGGCGCCGGTAGCTGTGGTGGGGCAGAATCCGATCGCGAATGCCAGCAACGATGCCGTCAGGGCCGCAGTGGCGGCAGGTTCGGTGAACCCATCCGTAGAGCGCTATATCGATTATGGCGATTACCAGGAGCAGGGCGGCTATCGCCTGCTGAAAGAATGCATGTCCGGCGCGCGTGATGTGGAAGACGTGATCCGGACGATGGAAGCGTCGGGCTTGCGCGGTCTGGGCGGTGCAGGCTTTCCTGCCGGGCGCAAGTGGCGCATCGTACGCAATGAACCGGGGCCGCGCCTGATGGCAGTCAATATCGACGAGGGCGAACCGGGTACATTCAAGGACCGGACCTATCTGGAGCGCGATCCGCACCGCTTTCTGGAAGGGATGCTGATCGCCGCCTGGGCAGTGGGAATCTCTGCGATCTACATTTACCTGCGCGATGAATACCATGGCTGTCGCGCGATGCTGGAAGCCGAACTGGCGCGATTGCGCGCGGCCCCTCCGGTGTCCGGTTTGCCGGAAATTCATTTGCGTCGAGGCGCGGGGGCTTATATCTGCGGCGAAGAATCGGCAATGATCGAGTCGATTGAAGGCAAGCGTGGCATGCCGCGCCTGCGTCCACCGTACGTGGCGCAAGTCGGCCTGTTCGGGCGCCCAACGCTGGAGCACAATTTCGAGACGCTGTACTGGGTGCGCGAGTTGCTGGAAAAGGGCGGTGACTGGTTCGCATCGCATGGCAGGAACGGCCGCAAGGGCTTGCGCTCGTTCTCGGTATCGGGCCGGGTCAAGAAGCCGGGCGTGCACCTCGCACCGGCCGGCATTACGCTGGCGGAACTGGTCGAGGAATACTGCGGCGGCATGCAGGACGGCCACCGCCTGTATGCGTATCTGCCGGGCGGCGCGTCCGGTGGCATCCTGCCCGCAAGCATGAGCAACATTCCGCTGGATTTCGATACCTTGCAGCCGTATGGCTGCTTCATCGGATCCGCGGCGATCATCGTGCTGTCCGAAAAGGACAGCGCAGTGGCTGCCGCGCGCAACCTGATGCAGTTTTTCAAGGAAGAATCCTGCGGGCAGTGCACGCCTTGCCGTGTCGGCACAGCCAAAGCGCTGCAACTGATTGAACAGCCTCACTGGGATACAACCTTGCTGGCAGAACTGTCAGCCGTGATGCGCGATGCTTCGATCTGCGGCCTGGGACAGGCAGCACCCAACCCGATCGACTGCGTGATCAAATACTTTCCGCAAGAGCTGGCGTGACGATGAGCGAAAGGCAAGGATAAAGACAGCATGAACGCAATTACCCGTAATGAACTGGCACAAGCCGCCGCAGCCACGCAAGTGACGTTCACCTTGAATGGCAAGGAAGTCAGTGGCAGCGCGCATGAATCGATCATTCAGGTGGCGCAGCGCGAAGGCGTCGAGATTCCGCACCTGTGCTACAAGGAGGGGTTGGATACCGCGGGCAATTGCCGCGCCTGCATGGTGGAAATCCAGGGCGAGCGGGTGTTGGCACCTTCCTGCTGCCGTCATCCTGCCAATGGCATGGCGGTTACCACGAATAGCGAACGCGCGGTGAAAGCGCAGCAGATGGTACTGGAGCTGCTGCAATCCGACATGCCGGAGACCGATTACACCCGTCACAATGAAGTCGACCAGTGGGCCGAAAAGCTGCAGGTGGGCACACCGCGTTTCGCGCCTCGCGAACAGATCAAGGCGGATTTGTCGCATCCCGCGATTGCGGTCAACCTCGATGCCTGCATCCAGTGCACCCGCTGCCTGCGCGCCTGCCGGGATGAACAGGTCAATGACGTGATCGGGCTCGCCTTCCGTGGCGAGGACGCCAAGATCGTGTTCGACATGGATGATCCGATGGGCGCATCGACTTGCGTGGCCTGCGGCGAATGCGTGCAAGCCTGTCCCACGGGCGCTTTGATGCCGGCCCAGCTGGTGCGCAATGGCGCCACCCAGACCACGCCGGACAAACAGGTCGAGTCGGTATGCCCGTATTGCGGCGTCGGCTGCCAGCTGACCTATCACGTCAAGGACAACAAGATCCTTTATGTCGAAGGACGCGATGGACCCGCCAACCACAAGCGCCTGTGCGTCAAGGGCCGTTACGGCTTCGATTACGCGCACCATCCCCAGCGCCTGAAAACACCTCTGATTCGCCGCAGTGATGCGCCCAAGCGCGCCGACATGGTGATGGACCCGGACAAGCTGTTTGAGGTGTTCCGTGAAGCGAGCTGGGAAGAGGCTCTGGAGCTGGCCGGCGGCAAGCTGCGCATGATCCGCGACACGCATGGCCCACGCGCGCTGGCCGGCTTCGGTTCGGCCAAGGGCAGCAATGAAGAAGCCTATCTGTTCCAGAAGCTGGTGCGTACCGGCTTTGGCACCAACAACGTCGACCATTGCACGCGTCTGTGCCACGCTTCTTCGGTCGCCGCACTGCTCGAAGGCATAGGCTCGGGTGCGGTGTCCAATCCGGTCATGGACGTGGCCAAGGCAGAAGTGGTGATCGTAATCGGTGCGAACCCGACAGTGAATCATCCGGTTGCCGCTACCTGGATCAAGAATGCGGTCAAGAATGGCACGAAACTGATCGTGTGCGATCCCCGACGTTCAGACCTGGCACGGATGGCGCACCGTTATCTGCAATTCCAGCCCGATACCGATGTGGCCCTCCTGAACGCGATGATGCATGTGATCGTGCATGAAAACCTGGTCGATCCCAGCTTCATTGACGGCCGTACCATCGGTTATGAAGATCTCAAGCGGAATGTCGAAGCGTACAGCCCGGAGGCCATGGCGCCGATTTGCGGCATCGATGCCGATACCATCCGCTATGTGGCAAGACTATATTCCACTTCGAAAGCGTCGATGATCCTCTGGGGCATGGGCGTATCTCAGCACGTGCATGGAACCGATAATGTCCGCTGCTTGATTGCGCTGGCCCTGATGACAGGCCAGATTGGCCGTCCCGGCACCGGCCTGCATCCGCTGCGCGGCCAGAACAATGTGCAAGGGGCGTCCGACGCCGGCCTGATTCCGATGATGTATCCGGATTACCAGCGGGTCGATAATCCGGCAGCAAAAGCCAAGTTCGAGCAGCTGTGGGGCATGCCGCTGGATGACAAGCCGGGCTTGACCGTGGTGGAAATCATGCATGCGATCAAGGCCGGAACCGTGCGCGGCATGTACATCATGGGCGAGAACCCGGCCATGTCCGACCCCGATGCCAATCATGCCAGGGAAGCACTGGCGGCGCTGGACCATCTGGTGGTGCAGGATATCTTCCTGACCGAGACCGCTTATCTTGCCGATGTGATCCTGCCGGCATCCGCCTTCCCGGAAAAGACCGGCACCTTCACCAATACCGATCGCGTGGTCCAGCTCGGGCGGCAGGCGATCGATCCGCCCGGACAGGCGAAGCAGGACCTCTGGATCATCCAGCAGATCGCGCAGCGCTTGGGCCTGGATTGGCAATATACCCATGTTTCCCAAGTCTTTGACGAGATGCGACTAAGCATGGCGAGCATTGCCGGCATCACCTGGGACCGCCTGGAGCGCGAGCATGGCGTGACCTACCCCTGCGCCAAGGAAGGCGACCCCGGGCAGTCGGTGGTATTCACCGAGCACTTCCCGACGGCGACCGGCCGCGCGCGCTTTGTCCCCGCTGACATCATTCCTGCGGCAGAGCGGCCGGATACGGATTATCCGATGGTGCTGATCACGGGGCGTCAGCTGGAACACTGGCATACCGGCAGCATGACCCGCCGCGCCAGTGTGCTGGATGCGATCGAGCCGGATCCGGTGGCACTGGTGCATCCGCTGGACCTGGCGGACCTCGGCGGCAAGCCGGGCGACATCATCACCGTCGAGTCGCGGCGCGGTAAGGTGTCGCTGTATGCCCGTGCCGACGAGAGCTCACCGCGTGGCGCCGTGTTCGTTGCCTTCTGCTACTATGAAGCGGCGATCAACAAACTGACCAATGCTGCATTGGATCCGTTCGGCAAAATTCCGGAGTTCAAGTATTGCGCCATCCGCATTTCGCTTGGAGGAGTAGCGCCGCAGCAAAGCAGCTATGGCGGTGGCCAGCTGCTGGCAAGCATCAATTGATCTGAACATCATGCCGCGTCGTCCGTTCCTGTCCAATGCTGCAATCGATCTTACCCATCCGGTTGAAGCCATGGACGAACGCGGCCGGGTGTCGACCATCGCGATCCCCGCCGAGCGTCCGCTGACGATTTATCTCGACAAGCGCGAGCTGGTGACGCTCATGACGCTTGGAGGTGCGCCGGAAGCGCTCACGCTCGGCTACCTGCGTAATCAGCGCCTGATCAGGTCGATCGAGGAGATTGCTACGGTGCAGGTGGATTGGAGCGTGGAAGCGGTGGCAGTCACCACGCGCAACGGCATCAGCAATATCGAAGACCGCACATCCAAGCGGATCGTGACCACAGGGTGCGGCCAGGGTACGGTGTTCGGCGGCCTCATGGATGAGGTCGATGCGATCAGCCTGCCGCCGGATGCGCGCCTGAGGCAATCCACGCTTTACCGGATTGTCGACACCATACGCACGCAGCAATCCATCTACAAGCAGGCAGGCTCGGTACATGGCTGCGCGCTGTTCAATGCCGACGGCGAGATGCTGTACTTCGTCGAAGATGTCGGCCGTCACAATGCAGTGGATGCGATTGCGGGAAAGATGTGGCTGGAGGATATTTCCGGCGCTGACAAGGTCTTTTACACGACGGGACGGCTGACGTCGGAAATGGTGATCAAGGGTGCCCAGATGGGCATCCCGTTCTTGCTGTCGCGTTCCGGCACGACGCAAATGGGGCATGCAGTTGCGCAAAAAGTCGGCATGTCTCTTCTTGCGCGCTGCACCGGCAAGCATTTTTTATTGTTGACCGGAAAAGAGCGGCTGGTCATGGAGCCGGACGTGCTGGATCCGGCCTTCAAGCTCGCCTGAACTCGACGTTTGGTAGATTGCCCATGCAACTCTTCGAAGCCACTGGCGATGCATTCGTCCTGCTTTTCTCCGGCGATGCTGCGCTATGGCAAATTATCTGGGTATCGCTGAAGACTTCCCTTGTCGCCCTGATCATCGCCGCACCGATTGCCGTGCTCACAGGCTATGTGCTCGCTACCGCTTCCTTTCCGGGCCGCCGCATCCTAATCTGGCTGGTGCAGGCAGCGCTCGCATTGCCTACCGTACTGATCGGCCTGCTGTTGTACGGATTATTGTCGCGGCAGGGGCCGATGGGCGGGCTGCACTGGTTGTTTTCGCAATCGGGCATCGTCGTCGGGCAGGTCTTGATCGCCTTGCCGGTGCTGGTTGCTTTCGTGCTTGCTGCAGTGCAGGCTGCCGATCCGCGTCTGGCGGAAACAGCATTCACCCATGGCGCTTCGCGCTGGCGCGTGATGACGACGGTGCTGCATGAAGTGCGCTTCGGTGTAATGGCAGCCGTGATCAACGGCTTCGGCCGCGTGCTGTCCGAAGTCGGGTGTGCCCTGATGGTAGGAGGCAATATAGCGGGAGAAACCCGGACCATGACCACGGCCATCGCCTTGGAAACCAGCAAGGGAGAATTTGCCCAGGGCCTTGCGCTCGGCATAGTGCTGATGACGATCGCGCTGGTGATCAATGCCGCCCTGCTACTGCTGCAGGGCGATACCCGCATCTCCAGGCTGGCGTCATGACTTCCCTGCTGACGCTCCATCGCCTGCGCAAGCGCTTCGGCGAGCGGATTCTTTTCGACATCGAGGCGCTGGCTATCGAAGCTGCCACGGCCTACGTCCTGACCGGCAGGAACGGTGCCGGCAAGAGCACTCTGTTGCGCATCCTTGCCGGTCTTGAGCGCGCCGAGGTGGAACAGGCGCATTTTCTCGGCCAGCCGGTTAGCTGGCATCCCTATGCCGCTGCCATGCGCGACGCGGTGGTGTATGTGCACCAGCATCCCGTGATGTTTTCAACCAGTGTGGCTGCCAATATCGGCTATGGCCTGAAGGCGCGCGGCTTGCCGAAAAGGGCGATTGCAACGCGCGTCGAGCAGGCAATGCAATGGGCGGATGTCGTTCATCTGCGAGACAGCAAGCCCGACAGCCTGTCCGGCGGAGAAAAGCAGCGTGTCGCGCTGGCGCGCGCAAAGGTATTGGCACCAAGACTCTTGCTGCTGGACGAGCCGACGGCGAACCTCGATGGCGCGGCGCGGGAGAAGGTGATCGAACTGATTCCGGGGCTGGTCGGCGAAGGAAGCAGCATCATCATCGCCTGCCACGACCGCGACCTGATCGGCTTGCATGGCATGCAGCGCCTGAAGCTGCGAGACGGCCACCTTGAATATCGTACCGCACGGCCGATTTTGAAAAATGCGAAACTTTGAAGGAGATTGCGATGAGATTGAAACGACGCCTTTCCCTGTTCTGGTTGTCGGCCCTTGCCTGCATTTCCCTCGTCACGCCTCTGGCGCAAGCACAATCGGTCATCAAGATGTCGACCACGACCAGTACCGAGAATTCCGGCCTGCTCAATTACCTGTTGCCGAAATTCGAAGCGAAGACGGGCAGCCGGGTGCAGGTGATTGCCGTGGGTACCGGCAAGGCGCTGGAGCTGGCAAAAAATGGCGACGTGGATGTCACCCTGGTTCATGCGCGGCCTTCGGAAGACAAGTTTGTCGCCGAGGGACATGGCGTCAATCGCCGCGACGTGATGTATAACGACTTCATCATCGTCGGCCCGTCTGATGACCCGGCCGGCATCAAGGGCAGCAAGGATGTGCTGGCCGCCATGAAGAAGATTGTCGACAGCAAGGCGAAATTCATTTCGCGCGGAGACAATTCCGGTACCGACCAGATGGAAAAGAATTACTGGAAGCAGGTCGGCACCCAACCACAGGGCAGCTCCTACGTCTCGGCCGGCATGGGCATGGGCGAGGTGCTGACCATGGCCTCGGAATTGAAGGCATATACCCTGACCGACCGCGCCACCTTCAATGCCTATCGGGCGAAGACGGGGCTGGCGGTGGAAGTGGAAGGAGATCCGCGCATGTTCAATCCCTACGGGATCATTGCTGTCAATCCAGCCAAGTACAAGGACATCAATTACAAGGGAGCGATGCAGCTGATCGACTGGATCACCTCGGACGAGGGGCAAAGGCAGATCGCGCAGTTCAGGGTGGAAGGCCAGCAGGTATTCTTCCCCTCGGCGAAGAAAGACAACGCTCAGGGCAAGTAGAAAATCAGGGCAGGCATTTGCCTGCCGGTGTGAATGTCAAAAATGTACTCCAACAAAATCCAGGCAACCACCCTGGCCATATTCTGCAAAGTTGTCGACAACTATGGCGACATCGGCATCTGCTGGCGTCTGGCACGGCAGCTGCAGCATGAACATGGCATCGGCGTCACCTTGTGGGTGGATGATCTGCGGAGCTTTCAACGGATTTGTCCGGATGTGGTGACCGACGCGGAAGTGCAGGAGCTTGCTGGTGTGACCGTGCTCCACTGGCGCAATCAGGACGGTGTGTTTTCGACGGACGATGTTGCCGATATCGTCATTGAATTCTTCGGCTGCGATATCCCGCCCGGCTACATTGCCGCAATGGCAGAGTGCAATCCGCGTCCGGTATGGCTCAACCTCGAAGGCTTGAGTGCCGAGGAGTGGGTTGAGGGGTGCCACGCCTTGCCTTCGCCGCATCCGCGCCTGCCGATAACGAAATACTTTTTCTTTCCCGGATTTACGAATAAAACCGGCGGCCTGCTGCATGAATCCTCGCTGGAAAAGCAGCGTCGGCAATTTCAATCGGATCAGACTGCCATCAAGGCCTTTCTTGCGCAAGTCGGCCTGAGTCCGGAGGAAATGGCATCGTTGAAGGCATCCCTGTTTTGTTATCCGCACGCGCCAGTCCCGGCGCTGTTCGATGTCTGGCAAAGAGGCGACAAGGCAATAACCTGCCTCGCCCCGGAAGGGGTTGCAACAGAGGCTATTCAGGCATTTCTCGGAACAGAAGCAAGGCCGGGTGCGGCACGTACCTGCAATGCGCTCACCGTACGCGTGCTGCCTTTTGTCGCTCAACCGGATTACGACAAGTTACTATGGGCGTGCGACCTCAATTTCGTGCGCGGGGAGGATTCCTTTGTGCGTGCCCAGTGGGCGGGGCAGCCATTCATCTGGCATATCTATCCTCAGGACGAGAACCTGCATCACAAGAAACTGCGCGCGTTTTTGCAGCGCTATTCTCCCGACATTGAAAGTCTGAGGAACTTCTCCCTGCGCTGGAACGATGCACGCGTCGGAAGTGGAGAAGAGAGGGGCGACTGGCCTGCGCTGTGGTCGCGCTTTGCGGCCGATATGCCGGCTATTGCGCGCAGAGCGGCCGAATGGCAGCAGCAAATCCTGGCGAATGGCGATCTGGCGTCCAACTTGCTGAAGTTTGCTGGCTCGATTCGGTCATTCACTACGGAAAACAAGGTATAATGCGCGGTTAATCTTTGAGATTCTCTCTATCTGACGTGAGCGGGAAGTGCTGTTGGCCATGAGCGAGAGATGATTTTTACGCAACCCATTTTTTACGTTCAATCTCTATGAAATTTGCAAAAGAAATTCGTGTTGGCAATATCATCATGGTCGACGGCAAGCCTTTCATCGTGCTCCGTTCCGACGTTAACGGTTCAAGCCGCACGGGCTTCACCTACAAGTGGAAGATGAAAAATCTTCTGACGAATGCGCCGCTGGAAAACGTATTCCGTGGCGACGACAAGTTCGACATCGTCGTGCTCGACAAAAAGCCGGTGACCTTCTCGTATTTTGCCGATCCGCTGTATGTCTTTATGGATGAAGAATACAACCAGTATGAGGTCGAAGCCGAGAACTTGGGCGACGCGATCAATTACCTGGAAGACGGCATGACTTGCGAAGTCGTGTTCTACGATGGCAAGCCGATCTCTGTCGAGCTGCCGACCACGGTCGTACGCGAAGTGACCTACACCGAGCCGGCCGTCAAGGGCGATACTTCCGGCAAGGTATTGAAGCCGGCCAAGATCTCGACCGGTTTCGAAATCCCGGTTCCCCTATTCGTCGACATCGGGGACAAGATCGAAATCGATACCCGCACCGGCGAATACAAGAGCCGCAGCAAGTAATCGGTTCTGTCTAAAGGCTTGTAGAAAAAGGCGCTGCAATCTGCAGCGCCTTTTTTGTTGCCTGCCCCGCTTGCCGATCCAGCGGGGCAATGCATGTCTTCAGTCGTCCTGCGCCACCTGCAGTACCAGCTTGCCGAAGTTTTTGCCCTCGAACAGCATCAGCAGCGCTTCCGGGAATTTCTCCAGCCCGGTGACGACATCTTCGCGCGACTTGAAACTGCCTTCCTTCATCCATTTCGCCATTTCGGCAACGCCGAGATGATAGCGGTTCGCATAATCGAATACGACCATGCCTTCCATGCGTGCCCGGTTAACGAGCAGGGACAGGTAGTTGGCCGGGCCCTTGACCGGTGTAGTGTTGTTGTACTGCGAGATTGCGCCGCAAATCACGATCCGCGCCTTCATATTGATGCGTGTGAGGACCTCATCGAGGATGTCGCCGCCGACATTGTCGAAATAGACATCCACGCCGTTGGGACAATGCTGCTTCAGGCCTTCCTTGACTGACCCGCTCTTGTAGTCGATGCAGGCATCGAAGCCGAGTTCCTTGACGACGAAATCGCACTTCTCCTTGCCGCCGGCAATGCCGACCGCCCGGCAGCCCTTGTGCTTGGCGATCTGGCCTACTGCCTGACCTACCGCCCCGGCTGCCCCGGACACCACCACTGTGTCACCCGCTTTCGGCTGCCCGACTTCGAGCAGGCCGAAGTAGGCCGTCATCCCGGGCATGCCGAGCGTGTTCAGGTAAGTCGGCAGGGGCGCAACTTTCGGATCGACCTTGTGCAGGCTTGCGCCTTTGTCATCTGCCGGGCCAGCCCAGTATTCCTGAACACCTAGGCTGCCGGATACATGATCGCCGACGGCGAATTTCGGCGACTTTGAAGCGATCACCTTGCCTATGCCACCGGCGCGCATCACTTCGCCGATGCCAACCGGGCGAATATAGGATTTGCCTTCATTCATCCAGCCGCGCATCGCGGGATCGAGCGACAGATAAAGCAGCTTGACGAGGATTTCCCCGTCGCCGATGTCCCTGACCGGTTCGGTAGTGAAATTCCAGTCGCTGGGCTTGGGCAGGCCGACCGGGCGGGCGGCGAGGAGAAATTGCCGGTTCGTGAGAGACGTCGTGTTCATGCTTGCTCCATTCAGGGGTGATGTCGGGGTGCGCTCGATTGCGACAGCCTGGACAAACGAGAAATCCGGATTGCAGCCATCGTTGGCCAGCTTGGCACGCGCATGTTCGGGCAGGCCCGAAGCGGATGCTTCAGATGCCTTTCTTGAAACAGGTGCTCACTATACCGGAATTGGAACGGTCGTTCTTTTTTTATTAAATTATTAAAAAGTGTAACAGCGACGGAACTTTCCATCAGGCAAGCAGACCAATGCTGGAGCCGTAAATTGCCGCGGTTCAAGGGATGGGGATCGCGTGTCCTGAAATGCGGGTGTGGCATACGATGCAGACGCCCGCGAACAGGAGAAAGCTGAAAGCGTTCCTATTCATTGAAAAACTTCTCGTCACGTATTTACTTCAGGAGATCACATGCTTCGATCCGATTCGCTTTTTGGCAAGCGCGACGCCAATACGCCAAATTCTTCTCTTAACAATAATGCCGGCGGCTTCGCTTCGAGCGGCGCATCGGGCATTTCGAAGCCGGCTTCGCCTCTGGGCAGCCCGGTAAATGCGCCCAGCACCGACACTCCTGTAGCGACTGCCAACGAAGGCGGCAGCAAGCTGATCGTCGGGCCGAACATCAAGCTCAAGGGCGTTGAAATCACCGACTGCGACACCCTGGTCGTCGAAGGCCGCGTCGAAGCGACCATCGATTCCCGCGTGATCCAGATCGCCCAGAACGGCGCATTCAAGGGTTCCGCTGAAATCGACATCGCCGAAATCCGTGGTGATTTCGAAGGCGACCTGACCGTACGCCAGAAGCTGGTGATTCATTCCACCGGCAAGGTTACCGGCAAAGTGCGCTATGGCAAGGTAGTTATTGAAGAAGGTGGCCAGTTGTCCGGCGATATCCAGGTTGGCACGGCAGCTGCCGCAACCAAAGGCCTGACCGTCGCGAAAGTCGGTTAATCCGCCCCTGCCATTCCTATAGGTTCGCCGGCGGATGCAAGCCGGCGAGGCCATCTCGGAAGGCGACGGCTGCCCATCGGGAAGCCATGCAAAACCCGGAAGCGTCCTTGGGCGTTTCCGGGTTTTTGTTTGCGAAGCGCAAGCGTGCGAAAATAGCGGCCTTTGGCTTGCTGCCCTGCCAAGCCCTGTCACCGAATAACCTACATCATGTATCCCGAATTTATCCTCACACTGTCCTGCCCCGACCAGCGTGGCATCGTTCATCGCGTATCCGGCTTCCTGGCCGAACATGGCTGCAACATTATCGACTCGGCACAGTTTGGCGACGCCCAGTCGCAATTGTTTTTCATGCGGGTGCATTTTGCCGCGGAAGATTCTTCAGTAAGCGATGCGGCCTTGCGCAAGGATTTTGCCGAGGTGGCCGGCGCGATGCGGATGAACTGGCAATTGCATGATGCGCACAAGAAGCCGCGCGTCATGTTGATGGTATCGAAGATCGGCCACTGCCTGAACGACTTGCTGTTCCGTTACCGAAGCGGACTGCTGCCGGTGGAGATTCCGGCCATCGTGTCGAATCACATGGATTTCTACCAGCTGGCGGCAAGCTACAACATTCCTTTCCATCATCTGCCGCTGGCAGCCGGGGCGTCACCGGAAGCCAAGCAGGCGCAGGAAGAGCGGGTGCTCGAAATCGTCAAGACGAACAATATCGACCTTGTGGTGCTGGCGCGATACATGCAGATTCTGTCACCGGCGATGTGCAAGGCATTGGCCGGCCGCGCCATCAATATCCATCACTCCTTCCTGCCCAGCTTCAAGGGCGCGAAGCCCTACTATCAGGCGCATGAGCGCGGCGTCAAGCTGATCGGCGCCACGGCGCACTTCGTCACCAGCGACCTGGATGAAGGGCCGATCATCGAGCAGGATGTGGAGCGGGTCGACCATTCAATGGACCCGGACACTCTGACCGCGATCGGACGCGATGTCGAATGCGTGGTACTGGCCCGTGCCGTCAAATGGTTCGTCGAGCACCGGATTCTCTTGAACGGCCATCGGACGGTGGTGTTCAAGTAAGGAAGTTTGCGGCCGTTCTGCCCGGCGGGCAGAAGGCGCTTTGACGTATCGGAGTGTCCTGCAACGGCCGCGTGCCGGCCGTTGCAGGACGTCCCTCAAGCCAGGATCTGCTTCAGCCAGCGGCTGATGTCATCCAGCTCTTCCATGCATACCGAGTGCGGCATCATGTATTCATGCCACTCGACCCGGTAGCCAAGCTTCTTCAGCATGTCGCGGGACTTTTCCGCGCGGTCGATCGGAATCACCGGATCACTGCGGCCGTGCGCGAGGAAAATCGGCGTGTCATGGTTGGCCGCATGGCGTTCCGCTTCGACCGTCGTATGGATAGGCAGGTAGCCGGACAGGCAGAGCAGGCCGGCGAGTTTTTCCGGATGGCGCAGGCCAGTCTGCAGCGTCATTGCGCAACCCTGCGAAAAGCCCGCGAGGATGATTCGATTCGAAGCAATGCCACGCGCCTTTTCCCGGGCAATCAACTGCTCCACCAGGGTCTGCGATTTGCGCAGGCCGGCTTCATCCTCGCGCCGGGCGAGGTCGGTTCCGAGAATGTCGTACCAGGCGCGCATGACGTAGCCATTGTTGACAGTCACCGGCATCGTCGGTGCATGCGGGAAGACGAAACGGATCGGCGGGCAGCCGCTCAGGTCGAGCTCATGCACGATCGGCACGAAATCATTGCCGTCGGCACCGAGGCCATGCAGCCAGATCACGGAGACGGTGGGATTCGGCGCGGTTTCTATCTGGATGGAGTCAAGCAGGTCTGTCATGTTCTGTATGGAGCGGATCTTGCGGTAATCAAAAGAGGCAGTGTGGAAAATGGTCCCGCTTACATGCCAGGCCGCCCGGCTCAGTGCGGTCGGCCAGATGTTCAGGCTGGATCAGCGCTGCCGGATCGCCGACTTCGGCCGGAATGCCTTGCAGATGCTTTCATGGGTTTCGATATACGGTCCGCCGATCAGGTCGATGCAGTAGGGCACGGCGGCGAAGATGCCGGGTACGATCTGCTTGCCGTCCGCGTCTTTCAAGCCTTCCAGCGTTTCCTTGATCGACTTCGGCTGTCCCGGCAGGTTCATGATGAGCGCCGCATGGTCCGGCGTTTCGCGAATAACCGCCACTTGCCGCGACAGGATGGCAGTCGGTACGAATCTAAGGCTGATCTGCCGCATCTGTTCGCCGAAGCCCGGCATTTCCTTGGTGGCGACCGCAAGTGTGGCTTCCGGTGTTACATCGCGCCGGGCCGGGCCGGTGCCGCCAGTCGTGAGCACCAGGTCGCAGCCGAGGTCGTCGACCAGTTCGATCAAAGTCTTTTCAATCAGGGAACGCTCATCCGGAATCAGCCGGGTTTCCATTTGCCACGGGCTGGCGAGTGCGGCGGAAAACCAATCGCGCAGAGCGGGGATGCCCTGGTCCTCATAGGTGCCGCTGGAGGCGCGGTCGGAAATCGACACCAGGCCAATCAGCACTTCATCGGGATCATTCTTCGTTTTCTTGGTCATCTTGCTCGTTCGTCTGCTTCGCGGAAGAGGATTGCAATTCCTTCAGGATCTGGAAGATTTCGCGATAAGCCTTGGGCGGCTTGTTCTCGGCTTGTTCCTTGCGCGCGTTGCGTATCAGGGTTCGCAATTGCTGGACATCGAGTTCCGGATGCTGGGCCATCAGGTCGGTCAGGGCCTTGTCATCCGCCAGCAGCTTGTCGCGACGCCGTTCAAGCGCATGCAATGCCGCCGTATCCGCCCTGGATTGGCCTTTCCAGCCGTCCAGCACTTTCTGGATGGCCGCGACTTCCTCGGGTTCCAGCGTACGCATCTTCCTGCCGACATACTGCAACTGGCGGCGTCGGCCTTCATGGTCCTTGATGCGCTGGCATTCGAGAATGACTTCGCGCACATCTTCCGGCATGGGCACGCGCATGACGCGATCCTTGGGCTGATTGACCAGTTCTTCGCCCAGCTCTTGCAGGGCGGTCATTTCGCGTTTCAACTGGGATTTGGAAGGGCGGTCGTATTCCTGTTCAAACTCGTTGGAGCGGAAACCGACCGAGCCTCGATTGGAGTTCGGCATGGTAAAAGCAATGTGGCGCAAGGCCGTTCTGTAAACGACTGCTATGATAACTGTTTTAAATCCACTGCGAAAAAAACAAGACCATGAGCGACTCCGTTTTCACCTATACCCAGGACCAGTTGAGGCAGCTTGCAAGAGATGTCCTTCGTTTCGCACAGGAAAAAGGCGCGTCGGATGCCGCAGTCGAAATCAGTGAAGGCAATGGCCTTGCGGTTACCGTGCGCAAGGGCAAGATCGAAACCATCGAACAGAACAAGGACAAGGGTATCGGAGTTACGGTCTATCTCGGCAAGTCAGGCCACATCCGCCGCGGCAATGCCAGCACCTCGGATTTTTCGGAGAAGTCCTTGCGGGATACGGTGGAAGCGGCATATAACATCGCGCGCTTCACTGCGGAAGACGACTGTGCGGGATTGCCCGATCCGGACACTCTGGAAATGCAGCCGCGCGACCTGCAGCTCTGCTATCCTTGGCGGATTTCGACCGAAGAAGCGGTCGACGTTGCGCAGCGTGCCGAGGCGGCCGCCTTCGCAGTCGACAAGCGCATCACCAACAGCGAAGGCGCGAGCGTCTATGCCCAGCAGTCGCAATTCGTGTCGGCCAACAGCTGCGGCTTCATCGGCGGCTACCCCTATTCCCGTCATACCGTGTCGGTGGCGCCCATTGCTGGCAAGGGCGGCAACATGCAGCGCGACGACTGGTATTCCTCGGCGCGCGACCCGGCAAAGCTGGCGCAGCCGGAAGCGATCGGGCGCTATGCAGCCGAGCGCGCGCTGGCTCGTCTGAATGCGCGCAAGCTCGGGACGCGCAAGTGTCCTGTGCTGTTCGAGGCGCCCCTGGCAGCAGGTTTGCTCGGCTCGTTCGTCCAGGCCGTATCCGGAGGGGCCCTTTACCGCAAGTCGACTTTCCTGCTCGATTCCCTCGGCAAGGACGTGTTCGCGCCGCATATCCAGATCATCGAAGACCCGCATATCATCGGTGCCGTTGGCTCTTCACCCTTCGACGAGGAAGGCGTCAAGACCAGCCGGCGCGAAGTGGTGAAGGATGGCGTGGTGCAGGGCTATTTCCTGTCCACCTATTCGGCGCGCAAGCTGGGCATGAAAACGACCGGCAATGCCGGCGGCTCGCATAACCTCTTCCTGGTCTCGTCCTTGACTGCGCCCACGGACGACTTCGAGGCCATGATGAAAAAGCTGGGGACCGGCCTGCTGGTCACCGAGCTGATGGGGCAGGGCGTCAATTACGTGACCGGCGACTATTCGCGCGGCGCTTCCGGCTTCTGGGTCGAAAACGGCGTGATCCAGTATCCGGTGGAAGAGATCACCATTGCCGGCACCCTGAAGGACATGTTCCGCCAGATGGTTGCGGTCGGTACCGATACCCTGGTTCGTGGTACCAAGGAAACCGGGTCCATCCTGATCGAAAGCATGACGATCGCCGGCAATTGACAAGGCCGTAAGCACTCAGCCGGCGCCTGAAGTCGGCGGGCAGTACCGGGCTGTGATTTCATGCTTCCTGGCGCGCAGCCGGTTTGACTTCGGGCATGTGGGCTTCGTTGTGATCCAGCACTTCTTCCGGCTCGTCGGCTTCGTCGGGCGTTTCATTGTTCAGGTGCGCGTGCAACCGCTCCATGTCGACATCGCCCGTCCATTTGCCGACCACGATCGTCGCCACGCCGTTGCCGATCAGGTTGGTCAGCGCCCGCGCTTCAGACATGAAGCGGTCGATGCCGAGGATGAGCGCAAGGCCGGCAACCGGCACGCCGCCGACCGCGGACAGGGTGGCCGCCAGCACGATGAACCCGCTCCCGGTGATGCCGGCGGCGCCCTTCGATGTCAGCATCAGCACGGCGAGCAGGGTCAGCTCCTGGGTCAGGGTCATGGGCGTATTGGTCGCCTGGGCAATGAAGACCGCAGCCATGGTGAGGTAAATCGAGGTGCCGTCCAGGTTGAAGGAATACCCGGTGGGAATGACCAGGCCGACGACCGATTTCCTGACGCCCAGATTCTCCATTTTGGCCAGCATGCGCGGCAGGGCCGCTTCGGATGAGGAAGTGCCGAGCACGATGAACAATTCCTCCTTGATGTATTTGACGAACTTCCAGATGCTGAAGCCGTGCAGGAAGGCGATGATGCCGAGCACGCCGAAGATGAAGATCAGGCAGGTCAGGTAAAAGGTGCCCATCAGCTTGCCCAGGGATACCAGGCTGCCTACCCCGTATTTGCCGATGGTGAATGCCATGGCGCCGAATGCGCCGAGCGGTGCGAGTTTCATGATGATGCCGACGATGCCGAACAGCACATGCGACAGCTTTTCGATGAAGTCGAACATCAACGTGCCGCGGCCCCCAAATCGATGCAGGGCAAAGCCGAACAGGATCGAGAACAGCAGGACCTGGAGGATGTCCCCCTTGGCAAAGGCATCCACCACGCTGCTCGGGATGATGTTGAGCAGGAATTCAGTGGTCGACTGCATTTTCCCCGGGCCGGTATAGGCCGCGATGCTCTTCGTGTCGAGCGATTTCGGATCGACATTCATGCCGCCGCCGGGCTGTACCAGGTTGACTATGATCAGGCCGACGATCAGCGAGATCGTGCTCACCACTTCGAAATAGAGCAGGGCCAGGCCCCCGGTCTTGCCGACCTTCTTCATGTCTTCCATGCCGGCAATCCCAATCACGACCGTGCAAAAAATGACGGGCGCAATAATCATCTTGATCAGCTTGATGAAGCCGTCGCCCAGCGGTTTCATTTCCGCACCGAGCGCCGGATAGAAATGCCCGAGCAGAACCCCGATGATGATGGCCGTCAGCACCTGAAAGTACAGAGATTTGTAAAGCGGTTTCCCTTTCATGGCGTGTCTCCTTTCATTTGGCCTTCTGTTCCCCTTGCGGGGTTTCGCATCCTGAAAAAGCAAGCAGGACTGATGCCAAGACGCGGGAATTTCCACAGGGTGTGAGGTGTGTTCCGCCTGGTCGCCGGCCATGCAGGAATGAGAAGTAGGAAGCCCCGCCGGCGCATGCTACGGACTTGTTCCTACAAGGCTGCGCAGAAGAGCGGTTGCGCTCATCATTTCGATGAACGGCTGAAAAATTAGATATCAAGAAAGAGTAGAAATTGGGGTAACATACAGGCCCGCAGTACCGATTTTCCGTAACAAAACAAGGAGACAAAGTGGAACGTCGTTCATTTCTCAAGAAGGCGGCTGTTGGTGCATCGGTTGGCGCGATCGCTGCGCCGGCACTGGCCCAAACCCTGCCCACCATCAACTGGCGTCTGGCATCCAGCTTTCCCAAATCCCTGGACACGATTTACGGCGCAGCGGAAGTGTTTTCCAAGCGCGTCGCGCAACTGACTGGCGGCAAGTTCAACATCCGTGTCTTTGCCGGCGGTGAAATCGTCCCTGCGCTGCAGGTATTGGATGCTGTCCAGGCCGGCACCGTCGAGATCGGGCATAGCGCGTCCTACTATTATTTCGGCAAGGATCCGACTTTCGCATTTGACGGCGCAGTGCCGTTCGGGCTCACCTCGCGCCAGCAGACCGCCTGGTTCGAGCAGGGCGGCGGCAAGGCGCTGACCCGCGAGTTTTACAAGGATTACGGCATCATCAATTTCTTGGGCGGTAATACCGGCACCCAGATGGCCGGCTGGTTCCGCAAGGAGATCAAGACTGCCAAGGATCTGCAGGGCCTGAAAATGCGCGTGAGCGCATTCGGTGGCCGCGTGCTCCAGCGCCTTGGCGTGGTGCCGCAGCAGATTGCCGGCGGCGATATCTATCCTGCGCTTGAGAAAGGTACGATCGACGCGGCGGAATGGATCGGACCTTATGACGATGAAAAGCTGGGCTTCAATAAGGTCGCACCGTTCTACTACACCCCGGGATGGTGGGAGCCGAGCCTGCAGGTGTCCTTCTATGTTGGCATCAAGGAGTGGGAAAAACTGCCGAAGGAATACCAGTACGCGATTGAGGCTGCATCCTACGAGGCGCATGTGACCATGCAGGCTGAATACGATGCCAAGAATCCGGCAGCTCTGGCGCGCCTGATCAAGAACGGCGCGAAGCTACGTTTCCTCTCCAGGGAAATCATGGAGGCCTGCTACAAGTCGGCGACCGAAGTGATGGAAGAGGAAGCATCCAAGAATGCCAAGTTCAAGAAGATCTACGAGCCCTGGAAGCGCTTCCGCCAAGACCAGAACCAGTGGTTCTCGGTGGCAGAAGCGCCAATGCAGAACTTCATGATCAACGGCAAGTAAAGCATTCTTGCTCGATCAACCCGCAGTGCGCAGGCTCCGCGGGTTTTTTTATCTGGCACATATTGAATGTTGTTTAATCCTGCAGGAGAAAAAATGGAACGTCGTTCCTTTCTGAAAAAGGCAGCTGCCGGCGCAGCTGCAGGCGCGGTTGCCGCACCGGCGCTGGCACAAACCCAGCCCACCATCAACTGGCGCCTCGCCTCGAGCTTCCCGAAATCGCTCGACACGCTCTATGGCACCGCAGAAGTGTTCAGCAGGCGCGTGTCGCAGCTGACCGGCGGCAAATTCAATATCCGCGTATTTGCCGGCGGTGAAATCGTTCCGGCGCTCCAGGTAGTGGACGCGGTTCAGGCAGGGACGGTGGAAATGGGCCATACCGCGCCTTACTACTATTTCGGCAAAGATCCGACCTTCGCATTCGACTGCGCCGTCCCCTTCGGCATGAGCTCGCGCCAGCAGACCGCGTGGTTCGAGCAGGGCGGCGGCAAGGCGCTGCTGCGCGAGTTCTACAAGGACTACGGCATCGTCAATTTCCTCGGCGGGAATACCGGCGCACAGATGGGCGGCTGGTTCCGCAAGGAGATCAAGACGCTGAACGATATCAAGGGCTTGAAGATGCGCATCAGCGCCTTCGCCGGCAAGGTCATGGCACCTCTCGGCCTCGTGCCTCAGCAACTGGCGGGCGCGGATATCTACCCGGCGCTGGAAAAAGGCACGCTGGATGCGGTCGAGTGGACTACGCCTTATGACGATGAGAAGCTCGGCTTTTACAAGGTTGCGCCGTACTACTACGCGCCGGGCTGGTGGGAATCCGGTGCGCAGTTGTCCTTCTATGTTGGCATCAAGGAATGGGAAAAACTGCCGAAGGAATACCAGTACGCGGTCGAAGCCGCAGCCTATGATGCCCACGTCACCATGCAGGCCGAATACGACTCTAAGAATCCGGCAGCCCTGGCGCGCCTGATCAAGAACGGTGCGAAACTGCGCTTCTTCTCTCGGGAGATCATGGAAGCCTGCTACAAGGCGGCTGTCACCACCATGGAAGAAGAAGCCTCCAAGAATGCGAAGTTCAAGAAGATCTACGAACCGTACAAGCGTTTCCAGCGGGACCAGAACCAGTGGTTCTCGGTAGCCGAAGCGCCGATGCAGAACTTCATGATCAATCGCAAGTAAGCCGACAGACTCTTGCGTCAACCCGCAGCGCGGAAGCCCTGCGGGTTTTTTATTGTGCCTGGCAGAGCCAATGGACGAATTCCCTGAAAACAAAAAACCCCGCAAGAATCACCTTGCGGGGGCTTGATTCGCTGGAACAGGATTACTTCTTGTCTGCGTCCGTGGAAAAGTTCAGCTGTGGTGCGCCATCTTCCGGCGCGCCCTCATTTTTCGTGTCCGGCTCGGTAGAGAAATTGGGCGCCGAATAGTTGTAGCCCGGGTTCATCGAAGGTGCATCGATCCGGAGTTCGAGCTGCTCTTTCATGTCAGTCTTCTTGCCGACCGAGACGATGCTGGGGAAGCTGATGATCAGCGCCACCATGATGACCTGGATCAGTACGAAGGGTACTGCGCCCCAGTAGATGTCCGACGTCTTCACTTCTTTCGGCGCCACCGAGCGCAGATAGAATAGCGCGAAGCCAAAGGGCGGGTGCATGAAGGAGGTTTGCATGTTCACGCCGAGCAGCACGCCGAACCAGATCAGGTCGATTCCGAGCTTCTCGGCGACGGGGCCGACGAGCGGTACCAGGATGAAGGCCAGTTCGAAGAAGTCGAGGAAGAAGGCCAGTCCGAAGAACAGGAGGTTGACCACGATCAGGAAGCCGGTGCTGCCGCCGGGCAGAGAGGTCAGCAGGTGCTCGACCCACAGGTCGCCGTTGACGCCGCGGAATACCAGGCTGAACACGCTCGACCCGATCAGGATGAAGACGACGAAACAGGACAGGCGAGTGGTTGAATCCATGGCCTGCTTCATCAATGACCATGAGAGGCGTCGATTCATCAGCGCGAGGATCAGGGCGCCCAATGCACCCATGCCGCCGCCTTCGGTCGGTGTGGCGATACCGACGAAAATCGTGCCCAGGACCAGGAAGATCAGCGCGAGCGGCGGGATCATGACGAACACCACTTTTTCCGCCATGCGCGAAAGCAGGCCCAGCTTCAACTGCCGGTTGATGACGGCAAGGATGAAGGCTCCGACAATGCCGACGCCGGCCGAATAAATGCCGACCTCGTCGCCGGGCGCATTGGGGTGGGTGGAGCCGTAGTAAGAGGCGAAGGCGTAGGAGCCTACGACGGCCAGTACTACGAGCACCAGCAGGGATAGCACGCCGCTCCTGCCATTCGGCTCGCGCAGGTTGCGCGCTTCCAGGGGCAGGGCCGGCACGGCATTGGGCTTGAAGATCGAGAGGGAGAGCACGTAGCCGGCATACATCGCCGTCAGCAGCAGGCCCGGCACGAATGCGGCCTTGTACATGTCGCCTACCGAGCGGCCGAGCTGGTCGGCCATCACGATCAGGACCAGCGACGGCGGGATGATCTGGGCCAGGGTGCCGGAGGCAGCAATGACGCCGGACGCCAGTCTCTTGTCATAGCCATAGCGCAGCATCACCGGCAGCGAGATCAGCCCCATCGAAATCACGGAAGCCGCGACCACGCCGGTGGTTGCGGCCAGCAGGGCGCCCACGAAAATCACCGCATAAGCCACGCCGCCCCGAACAGGGCCGAACAGCTGGCCGATGGTGTCGAGCAGGTCTTCGGCCATGCCGGAACGCTCCAGGATCAATCCCATGAAGGTAAAGAATGGAATCGCGAGCAGGGTATCGTTGGCCATGATGCCGAAGATCCGGTTCGGCAGGGCTTGCAGCAGTTCAGGCGTCAACAGCCCAAGTTCGATGCCTACCAAACCGAAGAACAGACCGTTGGCGGCCAGCGAAAAGGCCACCGGGAAACCGGACAGCAGGAATATCACCAGTGCGCCAAACATGATCGGCGCCATATTTGCAATCAGAAATTGCTCCATTGTTTCGTCTCCGGGCGCTCAGTTGATTTTGTTTGCGGCTTTGATCGCCTCGATTTCTTCTTCCGGCGTAGCGGCCTGCTTTTCAAACGCGCTTGCATCCACCTTGCCCTGGAGGTAGCCGATGCGCTTGATCAATTCAGAGACGCCTTGCAAGGTCAGCAGCAAAAAGCCGATCGGGATCAGGATTTTTGCAGGCCAGACGATCAGGCCGCCCGCATTGCTCGAGATTTCCTGACTCTGGATCGAGATCCAGGCATAGGGGATCGCGTAGTACAGGATGATCAGGGACATGGGCAGGAGGAAGAACAGGAAGCCAAGCAGGTCGATCCAGACCTGGGTGCGTTTCGACAGCCGGCCCGCGACCACGTCGATGCGCACATGTTCGTTCCGTTTCAGCGTGTAGGCCGAAGCCAGCAGGAAGATCGCGGAAAACAGGTACCACTGGACTTCCAGCCAGGCGTTGGAACTGGTGTTGAAAAGGTAGCGGACGAAGGCGTTGCCGCTGCAGATGAGGACCGAAATCAGAAGGGCCCAGCTGACGAGGCTTCCTATCTTTTCATTGATCGTGTCAATGAGCTTCGATATTGACAGTAAAAACGACATGGTTAGTCTCCAGTAACAAAAATCCTCTGATCCTTAAAGGAATGGGATCGCATTTAATTTTCAATAGGGAAACTTTTTGGCTGGGGAGTATATGCCATTTCAATTCGATAGCAAGTACTTTACTCCCGCGGGGCGCCTGTTTTTTGCGTGGCTGCACGAAAAAGGCTGTCTGATTTGATATTCGGCGGTTTTCCCCTCTGCTGTATACGTGAAAGTACGTAGGGTGGAGTGGCCTCTCCGTGGTAGTTGCCCGAAAGCGTAGGCGCGGGCCACGCAATTCAGACAACGCCGGCCGACGTGGCAACGCATAGCGTCAGGCGCGCAAGGCAAGGGGGCCGGAGCGACGAAGATCCGGCCCCCTTGCGTGATGGCGGAAGAGTCAGCTCAGCTGCGCGCGCGCATGCGCAATGGCAGCCCGGACTTGTGCGGGCGCCGTGCCGCCAATGTGATTGCGGGCGGCGACCGATCCTTCCAGAGTCAGTACCTGGAAGACATCGGCATCGATCAGTGATGAAAACTTGCGCAGCTCTTCCAGCGGCAGGTCGCTCAAATCGCAACCCCGGTCGACGCAGGTACGGACTGCCAGGGCAACCGCTTCATGCGCGTCGCGGAAAGGCAGGCCTTTCTTCACCAGGTAGTCGGCAAGGTCGGTTGCCGTTGCATAGCCCTGCAATGCAGCCGCGCGCATCGCTTCGGGCTTGACGGTGATGCCGCCTGCCATGTCGGCAAAAATGCGCAGCGTGTCGGTGACGGTGTCGACGGTGTCGAACAGCGGTTCCTTGTCTTCCTGGTTGTCCTTGTTGTAGGCCAGCGGCTGTCCCTTCATCAGCGTCAGCAGGCCGATCAGATGACCATTGACCCGCCCGGTTTTGCCGCGCGCGAGTTCCGGCACGTCGGGATTCTTCTTCTGCGGCATGATGGACGAGCCGGTGCAGAAGCGATCGGCGATGTCGATGAAGCCGACGCGCGGGCTCATCCAGATCACCAGTTCTTCCGACATCCGCGAGATATGCGTCATGACCAGGGCTGCAGCGGCGCAGAATTCGATGGCGAAATCGCGGTCCGATACCGCATCGAGTGAATTGCGGCAGACGTCTTCGAAGCCGAGCGTCTTGGCGACGCGCTCGCGGTCGATCGGAAAGGTGGTGCCGGCCAGCGCGGCTGCGCCGAGCGGCAGGCGGTTGACACGCCGGCGGCAATCGGCCATGCGCTCGGCGTCCCGGTTGAACATTTCCACATAGGCGAGCATGTGATGGCCGAAGGTGATCGGCTGTGCAACCTGCATGTGGGTGAAGCCGGGCAGGATGGTGTCGGCATGCTGTTCGGCCAGGTCCAGCAGGGCCAGGCGCAGGTCGCGCAGCAGGCCGAGGATATCGTCGATCGCGGAACGCATGTACAGCCGGATGTCGGTCGCGACCTGATCGTTGCGCGAGCGGCCGGTATGCAGACGCTTGCCGGCATCACCGACCAGCTCGGTCAGCCGCTTTTCGATGTTCAGGTGCACGTCTTCCAGGTCGAGCAGCCACTCGAACTTCCCGGCTGCGATTTCGGACTGGATTTGCGCCATGCCGCGCTGGATGTCCGCATAATCCTGCGCACTGATGATGCCCTGGTGCGCCAGCATTTCGGCGTGGGCAAGCGAGCCTTCGATATCGGCTGCCGCAAGGCGCTTGTCGAAGAGAACCGATGCCGTGTAGCGCTTTACCAAATCGGATACAGGTTCGGAGAAGCGCGCCGACCAGGCCTCGCTTTTTTTGGAGAGTTGTGCTGTCATAATTCGGGTTCCGCGTTGAATACGCGATTATAAAACACCAGCTTGTCCTGCGGGCTTCCCCCGATACGTTCATTCTATGCCGCCAACAGCAACGCCAGCCGCCGCACCCATGGAAGTCGTGATTCCCGACTGCTGCAATATCGGCGTGGTATTCCGGGCGCTGCTGGCGGTGAATGCCGCTGTCCTGACCGGCATCCTGTTGCAGACCAACAGCGTGGAGCAGGGGCTGACGGAATTCGTCGAAGCTTCCATGCTGGTGGAACTGGCATGCCTGTGGTCGCTGTTTGCCTTGTGCGGCGTGCGGCGCGTGCTGACGCATGCCGGGCTGATGCATGGCGTAACCCCGCCCATGCAGCGACTGCTGTGCGTGCTCGTGCCGGCGCTGGTGACCGGCGTCATCATGAGTTTTTTGACATCCTTCGACTGGTTCCTGAGCAGTTTCGAGCATTTCACCGCAGTGAAGGGCATTCTTACCGCAGCGCTGCTCGGCATCCTGTTTCAGCATTACTTCGAATTGCGCACGCGCGCGTTTTCCCCCGTTCTGGTTGAAGCACGGCTGCAGGCGCTGCAGGCGCGCATCCGGCCGCACTTTCTTTTCAACAGCTTGAATGCGGTCCTGTCGTTAATCCGGACCGAACCCAAACGCGCCGAAGCCGCGCTGGAAGACCTTGCGGACTTGTTCCGGGTCCTGATGAGCGATCCGCACAGCATGACGACCATGGCAAGGGAAATCGAGCTCTGTCACCAATACCTGTCAATTGAAAAGATCCGCCTCGGCGAGCGCCTGCAGCCACGATGGGAAATGGAAGGCATCAGTGACGAAGTGTTGCGCAAAGCGCAAATCCCGGTTTTGCTTTTGCAGCCTTTGCTGGAAAATGCCGTGCATTACGGCGTCGAGCCGGCAAGCGGTCCAGTCGAAGTGCAGGTGCATGTCAGCCGCTCGATCGACCGTATCGAAGTGGTCGTCGTCAATCCGTATCAGGGCAAGTCCGTGGCGGCATCCGGCAATCACATGGCCTTGAACAACATTCGCGAGCGCCTCGCTTTGCTTTACGACGTGGAGGCACAGCTGACCACGACGGTTGGGCGCGGAGTTTTTGAAGTGCGCCTGCGTTTTCCCTACATGAAGAGCCCCGGATGAAGCCAAGAATTTTTATCGTGGATGATGAAGCACCTGCGCGCAGCCGCCTGAAAACCCTGCTCGCAGACATTGCGCAGGAGTGCCCGCATGAACTTGCAGGCGAGACCGCCAATGCGCTCGGCGCATTGGGGCTGATCGCGAACGCGCAAGCCGACATCGTCCTGCTGGATGTGCAGATGCCGGGCATGAACGGCATCGAGCTCGCCTCCCATCTGACGCGCAATCCAGTCACCGCACCAGCGGTGATTTTCGTCACGGCCTATGATGAATTCGCGCTGAAAGCGTTCGAGGTGCATGCGCTGGATTATCTGCTCAAGCCGGTACGCGCCGCGCGCCTTGCCGATGCAATCCGGCGCGCGTCCGAATTGCGCGCGCAGACCATCTCGCAGAAGGATGCCGTGAGCGCCGTGGCCGCTTCCATGCAGGCAAGGCGCCAGCATTTCTCCGTGCAGGAGCGCGACCGGGTGCTGCTGGTGCCGGTTGCAGAGGTTCTGTATCTCAAGGCCGAGCTGAAATACGTGACCCTGCGTACCAGGGCGCAGGAGCACTTGATCGAAGAGTCGCTGACTTCGATAGAGGAAGAATTTGCTTCGACATTCGTGCGGGTGCATCGCAATGCCCTGGTTGCGCGCAGTGCGATCATCGGTGTCGAGCGCGGCGCGCAGGTCATTGACGCCGATGGCGACAAGGTGCAGGAATCCTGGCAGGTAATCCTGCGCGATGTGGATGAAAAGCTCCCCATTTCAAGACGGCAATGGCCGGTTGTGAAGGCGCTGGTGCGGTAAGAAGGCTTGCATGCGCATGATAAAATCTGCGCTTCCGATTGAAGTGGCGCAACCGCGCCCGCGCTTTTCGAAAGAACCCGTTTTGAACGCATTACCTCCCTCGAAAATCATCATCGCGTCTCGTGAAAGCCGCCTTGCGATGTGGCAAGCCGAGCATGTTCGCAGCAGGCTCTCCGCGTTGTATCCGCAGTGCTCCGTCGACATTCTCGGGATGACGACACGAGGCGACCAGATCCTCGATCGCACATTGTCCAAAGTCGGCGGCAAGGGCTTGTTTGTCAAGGAACTCGAAGTGGCCATGGCCGAAGGGCGCGCGGACCTGGCAGTGCACAGCCTGAAGGACGTGCCGATGGAATTGCCCGAGGGCTTCGCATTGGGAGCGGTGCTGGAGCGCGAAGATCCGCGCGATGCCTTCGTTTCCAACGACTACGCTTCGCTGGATGCCTTGCCCGACGGCGCCGTCGTCGGCACCAGCAGCCTGCGTCGCCAGGCGCTGATCTCCGCCCGTTATCCGCACCTTGTCATCCGGCCGTTGCGGGGCAATCTCGACACGCGCCTGGCGAAACTGGACCGGGGCGAATATGCCGCGATCATCCTGGCTGCCGCAGGCTTGAAGCGCCTGGGACTGGAGCAGCGCATCCGCGGCCTGCTGGACCCGGAGCAAAGCCTGCCTGCGCCTGGCCAGGGGGCGATGGCGATAGAAATTCCCGCCGGCCGCGAAGACTTGCGGCGCCTTCTCGTGCCGCTCAACCATCAGCCGACGGCGCTCGCAGTCAGCGCGGAGCGCACCGTATCCAGGACCTTCGGCGGAAGCTGCCAGATTCCACTCGCAGCTTTCGGCATGGTGGAAGGCGAAAAGATGCGACTGCGTGCCATGATCGCCACGCCTGATGGCCGGCGCATTGCCAGCGCCGAAGCGTCCGGCCCGGCCAACGCACCGGAAGTGCTGGGCCGGGAAATTGCAAAGAACCTGGAGCAGCAGGGCGCGCATGCAATCCTGGAGGCGTGCAAGGCCATGGATGCCTGATAGTCTGGGCCTTCAGCAAAAGACCAGCCGATCCAGCCCGCAACCCATGCGCAACTGCCTTGCCCAATGATGAAGAATGCTTCCCATCCTGTCGTGATCACACGACCGCTTGCACAGGCCGTGCCGCTCGCCCAGCGGGTGCGGGATGTCGGGCGCGTACCCGTGGTTTTCCCGCTGCTGGACATTCTTCCCTTGCCGGATTCCCGGCCGCTGCAGGAAGCGCTTGCGGATTTGCATGACTATGCAATGGTCGCATTTGTGAGCCCGAACGCGATCGATGCCGCATTCGCCTGGATCAAGGACTGGCCGCAGGACGCTGCGATTGCAGTGGTGGGCGAGGGCAGCAAGGCGGCGCTGGCCCGGCACGGCGTGACTGTGGAGCATGCCAGGATCATCAGCCCGGCTGATCCCCGGCGCAGTGATTCGCAGGGACTGTTGCAGGCCTTGGATGTGGAAGCCTTGCGTGGCAAGCGCGTCTTGATCATCCGCGGCGAATCCGGACGCGAATTGCTGGCCGACGCATTGCAGGACTCCGGCGTGGAAGTCCGGAAGGTGGCTGCCTACCGGCGGGCTGCGCCGGAACTCAATGAGGAAAAAACGGCACTGCTGAAGCAACTGATCGATGGGTCCTGCGACTGGATCATTACCAGTTCGGAAGCATTGCGGAACCTTATTCAGTTGTCCGGGCAGATCGGCCAGGATGACCTCATTCGGAAATTGCAAGAACAGCATCTCATCGTGCCCCACATCCGCATCGAAGAAACGGCGCGTATTCTCGGTTTTCAACATATCACCTTGACCGGTTCAGGCGACGAACAGCTGCTTGCCGCGTTACAATCCCACATATGAACGAAATGCCAATCGCTTCCCAATCACAGCAGGCCGCCGGTACAACAGATCCTCCTCTGCAGGAGGGCGCTTCACCCGGCAACTTCCAGATGAATGAAAAGGGGCGCCGCGCGGTATCCGCGGCCAAGTGGATTTATGTCGCGCTCGGCGTGCTGACGCTCTTGCTTGCCGGCCTGTGGTGGAACACGCACAAGGAAATCCGCGGCCTGCGGCAGGAACTGGCGCGGCGCCTGTCGGCCGGCGATGCCGTCAATACCGAAACGAAGATCCTGACCAAGTCGGTGCAGGAAGCCACCAAGGAGTTGCAGGCCAAGGTGAATGTCCTGGAGAGCAAGCAGGCCGAAGCGCAGAGCCAGCAGCTCGCGCTGGAGCAGCTGTATCAGGACTTGTCCAAGAACCGCGATGACTGGGCGCTGGCGGAAATCGAGCAGGTGCTGTCCACTGCCAGCCAGCAGTTGCAGCTCGCCGGGAATGTGCAAGGCGCACTGATCGCCCTGCAGAATGCCGACAGCCGCCTGTCCCATTCGGACAAGCCGCAGTTCATCGGGATTCGCCGGGCGATTGCCCGGGATATCGAAAGGCTGAAAGCGCTGCCGACAGTCGATCTGCCCGGCATGGCGCTGCGGCTCGACAGTGCGATCACTCTGATCGACCAGATGCCGCTGCTGTCCGATGAAAAGCCGGCCGTGGCACCAACGCCTCCGAAAAACTCGCGGCGCCAGCCGAAGCTTGACCCAGACCAGACAGTAGCCGCAGCGAAAGCCAGTGCGGCTGCGGACTGGGCCGCCAGGCTGGAAGACAAATGGAACAGCTGGGCCAGCGAAATGTGGGCCGAGATCAAGCAGCTGATTCAGGTTCGCAATGTCGACACGCCGGAAGCCTTGCTGCTGTCTCCTGCGCAGGCGTATTACGTCCGGGAGAATCTCAAGCTGCGTCTGTTGAGCGCACGCCTGGCTCTGTTGTCGCGCAATGAATCGGCCTTCCGCAATGACATCGTCGCGGCGCAGGATGCGATCGTCAAATATTTCGACCCGCATGCGAAACAGACACAGACCGTGCAATCCCTGCTGAAGCAAGTGCAGTCGGGCAACCTGTCGATCGAAATGCCGACCCTGGACGACAGCCTTACAGCGGTGCGCAATTACAAGGCGAAGCCATAAGGATTCCGGACAATGCGCATCTTTCTTTCGATCGTCATCCTGTTCGCAGCCGCCATCGGCCTGGCCCTCGGCGCCCGCTTCAATCCGGGCAACGTAGTGCTGTTCTATCCGCCCTACCGGGTGGACATGTCGCTGAATCTTTTTCTGGCGCTGGCTGTCCTGGCCTTCATCGTGGCCTACGTCATCCTGAGCGCCATCCGGGCCACGCGCCAGATGCCGCAGCGCGTCGCAGCCTATCGGCGGGAAAAACGTGAACGTGAAGGCAACCGGTCCTTGCGCGATGCCTTGAAAGCCTTGTTCGAGGGACGCTTCGGCCATGCGGAAAAGGCAGCCTCGCGCGCTGCCGAAAGCCCGGAAAACGCCGGCCTGGCGGCGCTGATCGGCGCGCGGGCGGCACACCGCCTGCGCCAACCGGATCGCAGGGATAGCTGGCTTGCCAAGGTCCAGGATGACCCGTCACTGCGTTCCGCCCGTCTCCTGGTCGCTGCGGAGTTGCTGGTCGACGATCATCAGTCGGAAGCTGCCCTCGAAACGATGAGGGAATTGAATAGCACCGGCACGCGTCACATTCACGCCTTGCGGCTGGCATTGAAGGCCAACCAGCGGGCTGGCAACTGGCCAGAAGTATTGCGTTTGGTGCGCCAGCTGGACAAGCACAAGGCTCTCCATCCAGCCCTGTCCAGGCGCTTGCGTGAACTCGCGTATGACGATCTGCTTTCGGAGCGCCGGCATGATGCGGACTCGATCAAGCGCATCTGGACCAGCATTCCCGCCGAAGACCGTATCCGCCCCTTCGTCGCATTGCGGGCGGCGCGCACCTTCAATGCCAATGGCTTGCATGACGAGGCACGAGTCATCGTGGAAAAGGCGGTCGAGACCGAATGGGACGACCGGCTGGTGCGTGCCTATCGCGAATCCGCCGGCCCCGAAGGCTCACCGGAGTTGCTGGCGCAGATCGAGCGCTGCGAAGAGTGGTGCCGCGCGCATCCGGGCGACGCGGAGGTGGAGTTGACCCTGGGGACGCTATGCTTCAGGCAAAAGCTCTGGGGCAAGGCACAGCGGCACCTGGAACAGGCTTTGTCAGACGCTACGGAGGCGGCTACGGTACGCGAAGCACACCTCAAGCTGGCGCAGTTGCATGAAGCGCTGAATCAGCGGGAACAGGCAGCCGCGCATTACCGAAAGTGCGCCTTGACCCTGATGTTGTGACAGACTGAATGACTCCGGACCTCTGCCAATTGACCGATCGCGTTTCCGCTACCCGTTTTCCGTTGCTTCCCGCCAAAAGGCAGCAGCGACTGACGCTTGAGCTGCCGCAGACGTTCTTGTTGCGGCGCACAAGGCCAAATTGAAAGTCGTTATAATCCACCGTTTTTTACAAATTCCCATCACCAGTGAGGCTGCATCATGAGCTTGAATAATGTCCCGGCAGGACGCGACCTGCCCAATGATTTCAATGTGGTCATCGAAATTCCGATGAATGCCGACCCGATCAAGTATGAAGTCGACAAGGAAACCGGCGCAATTTTCGTAGACCGCTTCATGGGCACGGCCATGCATTACCCGTGCAACTACGGCTATATTCCGCAAACTCTTTCCGATGACGGCGATCCGGTCGACGTGCTGGTCGTAACGCCTTTTCCTTTGATCCCCGGTGTGGTGGTGCGCTGCCGTCCGATCGGCTTGCTGCGCATGTCTGACGAGGGTGGCCAGGATGCGAAACTGCTGGCGGTGCCGGTTGATAAGGTACTGCCCATCTACACCCACTGGCAAAAACCGGAAGACCTGAACGATCTGCGTCTGCAGCAGATCCAGCACTTTTTCGAGCACTACAAGGATCTGGAAAAAGGCAAATGGGTAAAGGTTGAGGGATGGTATGGTCCGGATGAAGCACGGGCGGAAATCCTGGCCAGTGTCGAGGCCTTCAAGAAAAAAGAAGCAGTCGCCAAGTAAGCTTGGTCCTTTATCTTCCCGCACGAAAAGCGCATCTTCGGATGCGCTTTTTTTTATCCCGGCATGCCCGGGCCGCCGGCGCTCCCAGGGATGAAATAAAGTCCGCAGCCGGAATAAAGTTTTTCAAAGGTTTGCCGACATTATTCAGGCAGGCGTCTCGCGCATGGCATGCCACTGACAATCTCCTTGGAACGCAACATTCCTTGCACGAGCCAGCCCTCAACTGAATTGCATCAATCGTGCAGCGTAAATTAATCCACAACGCCCGGAGCAGATAGAAGTGGCTTTTCCCGACACCCTGGCAACCCGGCCACTAGCTTCACCCGGCGTTTTGGACGAAGAGGATGCGCGCACTGCACGTGAGAGGCTGATGCAGAAGATCCGGGCCGATACGGAATTGCCGGCATTGGGCAGTTCTGTGTCCCGGGTGATCCAGATGGCGTCTTCGGATGATGAGGCTGTGGGGGATCTCGCGCATTTCATTTTGTCGGATGTCGCCCTAACGCAGAAAATCCTGAGGATGGCCAATACGGTAAGTTACCGTACGGCGTCGGGTGCGCCGATTGCCACGATTTCCAAAGCAATTTTTCTGCTGGGATTCGATTCGGTCAGAGCCATTGCGCTGGCGATGCTGCTGGTGGACGGCATGTCGGGAAAACATGCGCAAAGTGTGCGTATGGAACTGATGCGCGCACTGGCTGCAAGCATCGTGGGACGCGAGCTGGCGCGGCGCAGCCCTTTCAAGGATGCGGAAGAGGTGTCGGTGGCAGCTCTGTTCAAGAATATTGGGCGTGTGCTGCTCGCATCGCATGAACCGGATCTTTATGCACGGATAACATCTCTGGTCGACGCGAGTACCCATACGCCCGCACAGGCAGCGGTGAACGTGATTGGTTGCAGCGTGGAGGCGGTGGGGGAGTCCGTACTGCAGGAATGGAAGATGCCGGACACGATCATCAAGGCGCATGCCGCGCCTGCTGCCGGCGTCCTGAAACCCGCCAAAGGCCGGCAGGAATGGCTGCAGCAGGCTACTGCTTTCTGCGCCGCGGCGGCCGCGTTGATTTCCAATGGAGGTGCGGACAGGGATGCAGCCGCGGGCAAGGCATTGCTGGAACGGTTCGGTGCGGCCCTGAACTTCGATCAGTCCAAACTGGAGGAACTTCTTTCGGTGACGACGCAGGAAACCCGCCTGCTGGCCAGCCTCGCGAAACTAGAGTGCGGTCCCGAAGGGAAAAGCGCGGATATAGACGGTGGCCTCTTGGAGGAAACGGCAGATTCGGAAGGATTGCCGGATGAGCTGCTGCTCAGTGCACCCGATGGCGACGCCCTGGGTAGCAGCGCGCGGCATGCGAGCGGCAAGCCGATCAACGCGCGCGACCTGTTGCTGGCAGGCGTGCAGGATGTGACACAGATGATGGCGTCCAGCCGCTGCAAGCTGAACGATCTCTTGCTGCTGGTGCTGGAAACGCTCTATGGCGGCATGGGCTTTCGTTTCGGTGCCGTCTGCCTGAAAGATCTTCAGTCCGGTCAGTTTCGCGCGCGCATTGCGATGGGCGAACAAAGCGGCACACGCCAGGCGGGATTCTTGTTTTCAGGCTCGCCGGCGCGCGACCTGTTTCATCTTGCGCTGGAAAATGATGCGGACCTGATGATTTCCGACGCGCGTGCTCCGAAGATCAGGAATCTGCTTCCGGCATGGCATACGGATCTGTTGCCCGATGCCCGCAGCTTCATCGTACTGCCGCTGGTATTGAACAAAAAACCGATCGGCCTGTTTTATGCGGACCGTGCCGAGCCTGCACCGGAAGGCGTGCCGCCGGATGAGACTGCGCTCATCAAGACCTTGAAGGGGCAAGTCCTCGCCGCGCTGCAATCGCGCTAGCCGGCCGACTGCGGTCAATGATCACCGGCTCACCAGGCTGAGCGCAGCAAGCGCCAGAGCGCCAGCCAGCCCAAGATAGCCTATCCAGTGCAGGATATCCTGCTGCAGGAGCGCGGCAAGCGGTCCGCGCTTTTCCAGCGTGGCCTTGCGGATCTGCCTTCCGCGGCGCGCCCGCTTCTGGTGCGCGATGTAGCGCTTGATATCGAGTGCCATGCTCGCGGCATCCGAGTAACGCTTTTCGGGGCGCTTGCTCATTGCCTTCATCACGATTTGCGAAAGCGCTGGCGGAATTCTCGAATCAATCTCGTGCGGCGTGCGCGGTGTCTTGTGGGTGATCTGGTGCAGCAGTTTGTCCGTCTCGTCCGACTGGAAGGGCTTGCGCCCGACCAGCATTTCATACATTACGGTGCCGAGCGAGTAAATGTCGGTGCGCTCGTCCACCGGAATTCCGGATGCCTGCTCCGGCGACATGTAGTTGGGCGTGCCCAGCAGATCATTGTGGAAGATGGTGTAGGGCGCGTCATCCTGCGCCAACATGCCGGAGGTCCGATTAGGGCTGCGCGCAATTCCGAAATCCATCAGCTTCGGCTGCTTGTCTTCGACCATAAAGATGTTGGCCGGCTTGATGTCGCGGTGGATGACTGCATTCCGGTGCATATGGTCGAGCGCATCGGCAAGCTTCCACGCAATGGCCGCAACTTCTCCAGGCCTGAAGCGCGTTCCGCCATCCAGCATCTTCTGCAGTTCGCAGCCCTGCAGCAATTCCATCGCAATGTAAGTCGTTCCGCCTTCGCTCGAGGCATCGTAAATTGTCACGATATTGGGATGAGACAGGCGCCCGGCGGCACGCGCTTCATTGATGAGCTGCTGCTCGTGCGGCTTTCTGTCAGGGCCGGAAAGGCCTGGATGGAAAGTCTTGATGGCGACGTCGCGCGCAATGACAGGATCATGTCCCAGATAGACGCGGCCTGTCGAACCGCGGCCCAGTTCACGCGTGATGGAGAAGCGGCCGATACGACTGATCGAGGAATTGTCCGAATTGGCAGGAGCTGCAGCAGGATATGTCATCGTATGGCAAATTCCTCATGGTCCTGTTTAGTCGCTGGAGATTATAAACACAGCTCTTGTTCACTTTTGCTCCAACCTGCATGTCGTGTTGTTTATTGCGCATAGCTGCGCATCATGCAGCAGCGTCATCCAGCCTTGAAGGGACTGCGCTCGTTCAATTCATCGATATAGGCTTCGATGCCGCCGGTTTCCCTTTGCAGGAACTGCTCAATCGCATTGGCGAACGCGGGATGTGCCAGCCAATGAGCTGACCAGGTCTTTTGCGGCAGGAAGCCGCGCGCCATCTTGTGCTCCCCCTGCGCGCCGCCTTCGAAACGCTGTATTCCGTTTGCGATGCAGAATTCGAGCGGCTGGTAATACGCCGTTTCAAAATGCAGGCAAGGCACAAATTCGATGGCACCCCAGTAGCGGCCGTACAGGGCACGCCTGTCATGAATCAGGAGGGAGGATGCTACCGGATGCCCTTTACGTTCAGCGATCACCAGCAGGATATTCTCAGGCATCGCGGTGCCAATGCGCTGAAAAAAGTTCAGGTCGAGATAGGGAGTCGAATAGTGCTCGGCATAGGTGCGGTCGTAGCAGCGCTTGAAGAAGCGCCAGTCTTTCGCGCTGGCTTCCTGGCCGCGTACATGGCGAAAGCCAATGCCCGCTTCCTGCACGATGCGGCGCTCCCGCCTGATATTCTTCCTTTTCTTTTGCTCCAGGGTTTCCAGAAAATCGTCGAAGTCGCGGTAACCGCCATTCATCCAGTGAAATTGCACGCCGGCGCGCAACATGAAGCCTGCTTTTTCCAGCGCCTCTGCCTGTTCTTCGGGCGGATAAAGAATATGAGTCGATGACGTGCCGCTGGCTTCCTGCAGGGCGCAGAGTGCCTTGATCAATTCCGCCTGTGCCTGAGGGGAGCGGGACAGCAGGCGGCTGCCGCTGACAGGCGTGAAGGGAATGGCGGACAGAAGCTTGGGATAGTAATCGAGGCCGTTTCTGCGGTAGGCGTCGGCCCATGCCCAATCGAATACATACTCTCCGTAGGAATGGTCTTTTGCATAGAGGGGAAGGGCCGCTTCCAGCCGGTTGGCCTGCCATACCGTCAGATATTGCGGCGTCCACCCGGTGGTCGTGGAAGCACAGCCGGATTCATGCAGCGCATGCAGGAAGGCGTACGACAGGAAGGGATTCCGGTCCGGCTGGGCTGCAATCAGCGCATCCCATTCCGCTTGTCCAATATCCGATAGAGAAGAAACAATTCGCGTGCGATAATTCAGCATGAAATTTTCCTGCGTTTAACAGTTCACTTTCCATTTCAGTGCCTTTGCCCCCAGGAAGAGGCTGCAGTGCCGGTCGAATGGCTTGCTGCGCAGGGCATTGTACGAAACCCTAGGGCCGGGGTTTGACGAACGATATTTACTGGAGAAATTGTCATGAAGCTTGTTACTGCAATCATCAAGCCCTTCAAGCTCGATGAAGTTCGTGAGGCGCTCGGGGAGATTGGTGTCAACGGACTCACCGTTACCGAGGTCAAGGGCTTCGGGCGGCAGAAGGGCCATACCGAACTTTATCGCGGCGCGGAATATGTCGTCGATTTCCTGCCCAAGGTGAAAATCGAAGCGGTGATCGACGACGGTTCGGTCGAGCAGGCAGTCGATGCCATCATCAAGGCCGCACGTACCGGGAAGATTGGAGACGGCAAGATTTTTGTGCAGGATGTGCAGCAGGTGATCCGTATCCGCACCGGTGAAACCGGAGCCGATGCGGTTTAAGCCACGGTAAGGCATCCATCCCGGCTCCATTCGGATTCAGGCTTTTTCCTACCCTTGCGCCTTCAGCAAAACAATCAGGGCCCCGGCCCCACCGTCCACGGCCCTGGCCTGGCAGAAGGCGATCACTTCCTCCTTCTGCACCAGCCAGCTGCGGACCTTGTTCTTCAACACGGGTTCCTTGTTGACGGAGCCTAAGCCCTTGCCGTGAATGACGCGCACGCAGCGCAAGCCGCGCTTCGCGGTAGCGCGCAGGAATTCCGCCAAAGCCTCGCGTGCTTCATCGCGGCGCATGCCGTGCAAGTCCAGCTGGCCCTGGATGACCCAGTGTCCGCGCCGCAGCTTGCGCAGCACATCCCGACCGATGCCGTTGCGGGCAAAGCTCAATGCTTCATCGGTGTCGAGCAGGGTGTCGACATTGAATTCATCGGACAGGGACTCCTGCAATGCCGCCTGTTCGTCGGCAAGATGCTGGCGCGGGATCGGCAGAGGGCGGGGCGTCGAGAAGGGGGCCTTGTCGCAAGGAGGAAGGGGCGCAACATTGCCTATGCTGCGGCGGAACAATTCGGCTTCACGCCGGATTTCCTGCTCCCGCCGCAGGCGTTCGGCTTCGGCTTCCTTGCGCGCCTGCTCCTGCGCTTTCAGTTGCTCGCGCAGTGACTTGAGAGCCGTGAGATCCTTGATGATGCCAGACATGATGAATGTGTCCATGTGCCGCCCGCATGGGCACTTCACTGCTGCGGGCGGCTCTGCTTTCCGATACGGGCTGCCGTGGCAGCCTTTGCAAAGCCCGGAGAGTAATTACCCGGCGTGGCTTTCCAGATAGCGCTGCGCATCCAGCGCCGCCATGCAGCCGGTCCCGGCGCTGGTTATCGCCTGGCGATAGATATGGTCCTGCACGTCGCCAGCTGCAAATACGCCCGGAATGCTGGTCGAGGTCGCCATGCCTTCCAGTCCGGCCCTGGTCTTGATATAGCCGTTATGCATGTCCAGCTGGCCGTCGAAAATTCCCGTGTTCGGCTTGTGGCCGATTGCAATGAAGACGCCATGGACGGCAACCGGATGGACGCTGCCATCCACGGTGGATTTGATCCTGATGCCGGTCACGCCGCTCGCGTCGCCAGTGACTTCTTCCAGCGTGTGATTCCACTTGATTTCGACTTTTCCTTCCTCGACTTTTGCCTTCAGGCGATCGATCAGGATGGGTTCGGCACGGAACTTGTCGCGCCGGTGAATGACCGTTACCTTGCGCGCGATGTTGGACAGATAGAGCGCTTCTTCGACTGCGGTGTTGCCGCCGCCGACCACGGCCACTTCCTGCCCGCGATAGAAGAAGCCGTCGCAGGTGGCGCAGGCCGACACACCCTTGCCCATGAATTCCTCTTCGGAAGGCAGGCCAAGGTACTGGGCGGAGGCACCGGTCGCAATGATCAGCGCGTCGCAGGTGTATTCGCCGACGTCGCCAATGAGACGGAATGGCTTTTCAGTAAGCTTCGCGGTATGGATATGATCAAAAATGATTTCGGTATTGAAGCGCTCGGCATGCTGCAACAGGCGTTGCATCAACTCCGGCCCCTGAACGCCCATCGGATCGCCGGGCCAGTTTTCCACATCGGTGGTGGTCATCAACTGGCCGCCCTGTTCCATGCCGGTGATCATGACCGGCTTCAAGTTTGCGCGGGCAGCATAGACGGCGGCACTATAGCCGGCGGGACCGGAGCCGAGAATCAGGACTTGGGCATGTTTGGTGGTAGCCATAGGAATTACGAGTAAGGGTTGTCAAGGACGATACACGGTGCCAATACCGGTTTGGCAGAGCTTTGCATATGGGGTCGAAGGGCAAAATTGCAACTGCATCCCGGCTTATTCGGTTTTGCGCCCGAAAAACTGGTTAAGATTATAGTCGAACATGCCTTGCGAGCACCGGCAGTCCCTCGGACAGCGCCCGAACACCCGCCGCATTCCAGCATTTCACGAATGCCATTTCTCATCTTATGACCCGGACAACCCAAGCTTATACGCGCAATGCGAAGGCGCAGAAGACGCAGGAGGCGGCGCCATTGCCGAACCGGCTGGTGCGCCTGTTATCGGAGGCACGCTGGTTCGTGCTGACCGGCATTACCATTTATTTAATTCTCATCTTTGCAACCTATTCCAAGGCCGACCCCGGCTGGTCACAGTCGGCCGTGGTATCAAAGCCGAATAACTGGGGCGGTTTTACCGGGGCCTGGGTGGCAGACCTGACGCTGTACATCTTCGGCTTTTCGGCATGGTGGTATTGCGTATGGTTGCTGCGGTCCGTGTGGAAGGGGTACCGACGTCTGTCGCACCGGTTCCTGTTTCAGAAGGAGCCGGAGCCGGAGCACCCGCACGAGGCATGGATCCGGGCGATCGGATTCGTCCTGCTGATCATCGGCAGCACCGCTCTCGAGCATACGCGGATGTACACCTTGAAGGCGCAATTGCCGCGGGCACCCGGTGGCGTGCTTGGCCAGTATTTCGGCGATGGGGCACAGGCTGCATTTGGTTTCAATGGCGCCACGCTCCTGTTCCTGATGTTGTTCGGCGTCGGCTTCAGCCTGTTTTTCCATATATCCTGGTTGTCGGTTGCGGAGCGTATCGGTGCGATGATCGAAGGCGTCATCGAACGCATGCGCAAATTTTATGTGGAGCGCCAGGATCGCAAGGTTGGCCATGTCGCTGCGGTCAAGCGCGAGGAAGTGGTGGTGCAGGAGCGTGCAAAGATCGTCGAAGCGCCGCCGATCCGCATCGAGCCCCAGGTGGTGGCCGTGCCGAAATCCGAGCGCGTCGAAAAGGAAAAGCAGGTTTCTCTGTTCAACGACCTCCCGGACACCAATCTGCCGCCGCTTTCGCTGCTCGATGAGCCGCCGGCGGCCCAGGAAACCGTCAGCGTCGACACGCTGGAATTCACCAGTCGCCTGATCGAGAAGAAGCTCTCCGACTTCGGCGTCGAGGCGAAAGTGGTTGCGGCCTATCCGGGCCCGGTGATTACGCGCTACGAGATCGAGCCGGCAACCGGCGTGAAGGGCAGCCAGATCGTCAATCTTGCGCGCGACCTTGCCCGCTCTCTCTCCCTGACGTCAATCCGCGTGGTGGAAACCATCCCGGGCAAGAATTACATGGGACTCGAATTGCCCAATCCGAAGCGGCAGATCGTGCGGTTGACGGAAATCCTCGGTTCCAAGGTCTATAACGACAGTCCGTCCAGCCTCACAGTGGCGCTCGGCAAGGATATCGCCGGCAATCCGGTGGTTGCCGACCTGGCGAAGATGCCGCACCTGCTGGTCGCCGGTACCACGGGCTCCGGCAAATCGGTCGGCATCAATGCGACCATCCTGTCGCTGCTGTACAAGTCCGACCCGAATTACGTGCGAATGATCCTGATCGATCCGAAGATGCTCGAAATGTCGGTCTACGAAGGCATTCCTCATCTGCTCGCGCCGGTCGTCACCGACATGCGCCAGGCCGGTCATGCGCTCAACTGGGCGGTGGCCGAGATGGAGCGCCGCTACAAGCTGATGTCCAAGCTTGGCGTGCGCAACCTGGCCGGTTACAACCAGAAGATCGCCGACGCAGAAAAGAATGAGGAAAAGATCCCGAATCCGTTCAGCCTGACGCCTGATGCGCCCGAGCCGCTGGAAAAGCTGCCAACCATCGTGATCATTATCGATGAACTGGCTGACCTGATGATGGTGGTCGGCAAGAAGGTGGAAGAACTGATCGCCCGCATCGCACAGAAAGCCCGTGCCGCGGGCATCCACCTGATCCTCGCGACCCAGCGTCCTTCGGTCGACGTGATTACCGGCCTGATCAAGGCGAACATCCCGACCCGCATCGCCTTCCAGGTCAGCAGCAAAATCGATTCGCGCACCATTCTCGATCAGATGGGCGCCGAGACACTGCTCGGCATGGGTGACATGCTCTACATGCCGCCCGGTACCGGCATGCCGATTCGCGTGCACGGTGCCTTCGTGTCCGACGATGAAGTGCATCGGGTGGTCGAGCACCTGAAGTCGCAGGGCGAGCCGAATTATGTGGAAGGCATCCTGGAAGGCGGCACGGCGGAAGAGGGCGGCGACCCTGTTCTGGGTGGTGCAGAAGGCGGAGCCAGCGGCGAGTCGGACGCAATGTACGATCAGGCTGTCGCGGTGGTCCTCAAGCACCGCCGCGCTTCGATCTCTCTCGTGCAGCGCCATCTGCGTATCGGCTACAATCGCGCTGCGCGCCTGCTGGAGCAGATGGAACAGAGCGGCCTCGTTTCATCCATGCAATCCAACGGCAACCGCGAGATCCTTGTTCCTGCTGGGAATAATGCCGAATAGGAAAACGTTTTGAATCGCATCGAACCCTGTCAGTCGACCGGATTTTTCCGGCGTACCAAACTGCTTGCGGCAATTGCCGCCACCTGTATTGCGGCATTGCCTGCACTTGCCCATGCATCGGCTCTGGACCAGTTCAAGTCCTTCGTGTCCGCCACCAAGTCCGCCAGGGGCGAATTCCTTCAGCGTCAGGTGAAGACCATGGATGGCACGACCAAGGTGTCCAATCCTGCGAGCGGCACATTCAAGTTTTCCCGCCCCGGCAAATTCATCTGGACCTATCAAAAACCGTACGAGCAGGTTCTGCAGGCGGACGGTGAAAAACTTTACATCTATGACAAGGACCTGAACCAGGTCACGGTCAAAAAACTCGGAAATGCCCTCGGATCTTCGCCGGCCGCGATCCTGTTCGGCAGCAATGACCTGGAAAAGAATTTCGCTTTGAAAGAGGCGGGAACCAGGGATGGACTGGAGTGGCTGGAAGCAACGCCGAAGGCGAAGGACACGAATTTCGATCGCATACTGATCGGCCTGAAGGATGGTGTGCCGCAGGCGATGGAACTGCGCGATTCATTTGGCCAGGTGTCACAGCTGACATTCAGCAAGTTTGAAAAGAATCCGCCCATGGCGCCGGACCAGTTCAAGTTCGTGATGCCCAAGGGGGCGGACGTATTCCAGCAATAAGTCTGTCCGCATTCCTGGCCAGCCGGGAATGGACACCTCGCGGAAAAGTTTGCCATCCATGCCTCTTGCCCGCCTTTGATTTCGACACATGCCTGTCACCCTGCCAAAGCCATGTCGCTTCCTCCCCTAGCTGAGCGCTTGCGCCCGCGCTCGCTCGACGACGTCATCGGCCAGCAGCATTTGCTCGGGCCCGGTAAGCCTCTGCGCGTTGCCTTCGAATCCGGCGAACCGCATTCCATGATTCTGTGGGGCCCGCCGGGTGTGGGCAAGACGACGCTGGCGCGTCTGATGGCGGACAGTTTCGATGCGGATTTCATTGCATTGTCGGCCGTGCTGTCGGGTGTCAAGGACATCCGGGAGGCGGTGGAGCGGGCGGAACTGGTGCGCGCCACTTCCGGCCGTCGCACCATCCTGTTCGTCGACGAAGTGCACCGCTTCAACAAGAGCCAGCAGGATGCGTTCCTGCCGCATGTGGAAAGCGGCTTGTTCACCTTCATCGGCGCGACCACTGAAAACCCTTCCTTCGAGGTGAACGGCGCACTGCTGTCGCGGGCGGCGGTATATGTGCTCAAGTCGTTGACCGAGGACGACCTGGCGGCGCTGATGGAGCGCGCCTGTTCCCAAGAACTGGGTGGCCTGCGCTTTACCGAAGGCGCGAAGGCCAGCCTGATCGCGAGCGCCGATGGCGACGGACGCAAGTTGCTCAACAATCTCGAGATCGTCGCCCGTGCTGCCGCCGCAAACGAACAACAGGAGGTGGATGAAGCATTGCTGTCCACTGCCTTGTCGGAAAATCTGCGCCGCTTCGACAAGGGCGGCGATGCCTTTTACGATCAGATCTCGGCATTGCACAAGTCGGTGCGCGGCTCGAATCCGGATGCCTCGCTCTACTGGTTCGTGCGCATGCTCGACGGTGGCGCCGACCCCCGCTACCTCGCGCGCCGCATCATTCGCATGGCGGCAGAAGATATCGGGCTCGCCGATCCGCGTGCACTGCGGCTAGCGCTCGATGCCGCCGAAACCTACGAGCGGCTCGGCTCGCCTGAGGGCGAACTGGCGCTGGCGGAAGCAGTGGTTTATCTCGCCTGCGCAGCCAAGTCGAATGCTGTCTACAACGCCTACAATGCCGCCCGCGCCTTCGTTGCCAAGGACAAGTCGCGCCCGGTGCCCGAGCATTTGCGTAATGCTCCGACCAGGCTGATGAAGGAACTCGGTTACGGGAAGCTGTATCGATATGCGCATGACGAACCGGATGCCTATGCGGCCGGGGAAACCTATCTGCCTGAAGGGATGAAGGAGCCGCATTGGTACCAGCCCACGCCGCGTGGCCTGGAAGGAAAGATCGGGGAAAAGCTGGCGTATTTGCGTGCGCTGGATCGCGAGGCGAAGAAGGTCAAGGCTTAGCGCCAGTTTCTTGCGCGCCAAGCGCTTCATGCTATTGGTCACGCTGCGTGTCGGTCAGATTCCTCACGCGCATCTCACCGGTTTTCATCCATCTGATTTGGCAATAATCAACAGCCAGCCGCTTGTCGGCCGCGCTTGTGCTCGCGAGCGCTTGGTACAATGGCGGTTTCGCAATCAGAAACCGGCAATTCCATGATCGACATTCAACTTCTCCGCAAGGACATCGATGCCGTTGCTGCCCGCCTGGCGACGCGCAAGTTCCAGCTCGATGTCGCCGCCTTCAATGCGCTTGAAGCCGAGCGCAAGCAAATCCAGACCCGTACGGAAGAATTGCAGGGCAAGCGCAATGCCTTGTCCAAGCAGATTGGCATGCTCAAGGGAAAAGGCGAGGACACTTCCGCCGTAATGGCCGAAGTCGCCGGCATCGGCGATGAACTGAAGGCGTCGGCCGAGCGCCTCGATGCAGTTCAGGCCAAGCTCAGCGAATTCATGCTGTCCATCCCCAACCTGCCGCACGAATCGGTCCCGGTGGGACAGGATGAAAGCGCGAATGTCGAAGTGCGCAAGGTGGGGACGCCGCGCGCTTTCGATTTCGAAGTGCGCGATCACGTGGACATCGGCGCGAAGCTGGGCCTGGACTTCGATGTCGCCGCCAAACTGGCCGGCTCGCGTTTTGCCGTAATGAAGAACGGTATCGCCCGTCTCCATCGGGCGCTGGCGCAATTCATGCTCGACACGCACACCATCGAGCACAATTACACTGAATGCTATACGCCGTACATCGTGAATGCCGACTCCCTGCGCGGCACGGGACAGTTGCCGAAATTCGAAGCCGACCTGTTCGCTGTCAAGAAGGGCGGGCAGGAAGGTGAGGGCGAGGCTCTGTACCTCATCCCGACCTCCGAAGTCTCGCTGACCAACATGGTGCGCGATGAAATCCTCGGCGCCGATGCGCTCCCGGTCCGGCTTACTGCGCACACACCATGCTTCCGCTCCGAAGCGGGCAGCTACGGCCGCGACACTCGTGGCATGATCCGCCAGCACCAGTTCGACAAGGTGGAAATGGTGCAGATCGTCTACCCGGAAAATTCCTACGACGCGCTGGAAGAAATGGTCGGGCATGCGGAAAACATCCTGAAGAAACTCGGCCTGCCTTACCGCGTGGTGGCTCTGTGCACCGGCGACATGGGATTCGGTGCCGCTAAGACTTACGACCTCGAAGTCTGGCTGCCGGCGCAGAACACCTATCGCGAAATTTCTTCTATCTCGAATTGCGAAGCCTTCCAGGCACGCCGCATGCAGGCGCGCTTCCGCAATGCCCAAGGCAAACCGGAACTGGTCCATACCCTCAACGGTTCCGGCCTGGCGGTAGGACGCACTTTGGTCGCCATTCTCGAAAACTACCAGCAGGCGGACGGCAGTGTCGAGATCCCGGAAGCATTGCAGCCGTATATGGGTGGCTTGAAGCGTTTGTCGCCGGAAGCTCAAGGGTGATTGGTGCCATTTGCCGTATGTAAATGCGGCAGAGGGCGCATGCAAAAATCGCCAGGGGTTACGAACAGGAAAAGACTCTGTTATAATTTCGCGCTTTGCGGCATGTACCCGCTGCAAATGACCGACCAGGAAAGGTGGCAGAGTGGTCGAATGCGCTGGACTCGAAATCCAGTATACGTGCAAGCGTATCGAGGGTTCGAATCCCTCCCTTTCCGCCAAGAATATCAAGTACTTAGCATTACACTCAAAGCCGCTTCCAAGCGGCTTTTATTTTGCCTGGCGTGGGAAAACCTGCCTCTCCCCGCGCCTTTTTCTTCTCATCAATCACGCCACTGTCTTGATCAGGCAATGCTTCACGGGCTCATCCGAAGGCCGTTTCTGTTTTCGTTGTAGGCGTATTGCAATCAGCTGGGAATTCTTAAACCCAAGCAACACGGGTGCGCGATGTGCAAGCTTATTGGGACCCCTGCATGAAGCGTAGTACGGTTCGAATTGCATTCGCCTCGTACACAGGAATTCATGCGTTATTGAGATGCCGCAGTGTCGTGCGAGCCCGATTCTTGACACGAGCAATTGGTCAAATAGCTTAAAAAGCAGACGCTCAGTGGCCCTGACGCCATTTCTGCGATCCTCGTCTTGTTTCCTTTTTGCGGGTGCATAGACTCTCATGTCCGCGCCGATCATCCTTGAGATCTTTGCGGGTTTTACAATGTTCGCGTTGGTATTTGTAACGCTTGAACGATATCTTCCTTTTCGGCATCAGAGCGTGCTGCGACCGGGCTGGATGACTGATGTCACCTACTACGTCGTGGGATGCTTCGTCGGCCGCCTTTCAGATGCCATCACCGTATCGGCCATACTGATCATCCGGTGGGCATTCGGGTTTGAGTCTGATGGTATAGCGGGACAACAACCGGGATGGCTTCAGTTCATCGAGATTGTGCTTCTGGCGGACTTTCTCGCCTATTTCTATCATCGAGGTGCGCATCAATACGTATGGCTATGGAGATTCCACAAGATCCACCATACGTCAGTGCGAATGGATTGGCTCGCAAATGTGCGTGTGCATCCACTCGACAAGATATTGGGAGACTGCTTCCAGCTTGTGCCGATCTTTGGTCTCGGATTTTCCAATACTCCACTGCTTGCCTACACAATAGTGTTGGGATTCCAAGGCTTTCTCAACCATTCGAACATCAAGGTGGATTATGGGCCACTGCGCTGGATCATAGCCAGTCCCACATTTCATCATTGGCACCATTGCTCTGTTCCGGAGGCGTACAACAAAGATTTCGCACCGCACTTGGTGCTTTTCGATTTTTTGTTTCGAACAGCACATATCCCACAAGGTAAAGTCCCGCCGAACAGATACGGTCTCAGCGAATCGATGCCGAATAGTTTTTGGGGGCAAATGATTGTTCCTTTTCTGAGACGGACTCCGCCCGCGGCGAGCACCGGCGAATAAAAGGGTGGCAGCGGCGTCTGGCTATCAGGAGATGTTGGTGTCGGCAGGCACAATCGCGCTCCGGTTCCTCAGGCTTGACCGCATTTTTCGGGTTCGAATGACTTCATCAAGCCGCCTGCTATTGCTCGCTAATCCGGGCAACGGGATGTTGCGTGGGTGTATTCGTTTGCATTAACGGAACAAGCGCTGCGCCAGGCGATACAGCAAAGCGCGGGTATCGCGTACGAACGGCATCAGGTCGTCCCGCTGGAGTAAGGGGTATGCAGTGTGTGGCCGAAAGAAATCGATGAAGTATCGGCAGAGTTCGGGCAGGCGCCAATACCTTAAGCTCTGGTCGGCTATTCGGTGTTGCTGGAACAGGATGCGCAACAAGCGTTTGGTTTCTTCAATCATGCACCGCAACCGGATGCCGCTGCGGTACGGGATCGGTCTGATTGGCTGATGCAGTATCATGGCCTGATACGCCAGCCAAGGGAAGGATACGCCGGCATGGCTGGCAAGCGCCAGACTCCCCCAGTATCTGCCATTGACTTCCATGAGGACGGCTTGACCCGTCGTCGGATCCATCCGGTACTCCACCATGGCAATGCCTTCCCAATCTAATGCCCTTAGCAGCGCCACGGATTGCGCGACAAGCGCAGGGGCGGGCGCTTCGGATTGCGCCATGCTGGATACACCGCCTTCCGGCGGCCATTCATGAATTCTTCGGTGTTGAAATACCTGACAAGCATGACCGCCTGCCACGAACATGGAAATGCCAAGCCCGTCGCCCGGGCAATACTCCTGAATTAAGGGAAACTGGTTGATGGACGCGAATTGGCGCACATAGTGCAGGAGCTCACTTGCGCAATAGCAGTAATGCGATTTTTCAAAGGGCAGTCCGACCTTGGCTAATGCAGGCATGACGGCGTAAGGGTTGGGCCATTTCAGCACCACGGGAAATTGCCAGGTTCCCAAAACGTGGGCGATCTCGTCGAGAGAGCGGATCTGAGCAGTACGGGGTACGGCAATACCGATCTTTTGAGCAGTCAAATAGGTCTGCTCTTTATTGACCACTCTTTGCATATGCGCATCATCAGGAAATAAGAACCGGAAGGCATGCAACTGGTGTCGATGGCGGTTTAACAGGGCGATGTCGCATTCGACATGGGCAATGAGGCATGCCTGTCCCAATCTGTGTCCCAAGGCAGCAAGCTGATCGATGAACGCTGGTTCTTCGGGAGCCCGGACGTAACCTTTGTGGAGATAACGTGATACTAGGGCCGGAGCCGCCGGATCGGTGGAAAACCCATACACCGGCACTCTGTGTCGGCCCAGGTCCCGGACCAGGGCCAGGCCGATTCTGTTTTGAATGCCGACAATCACGACGGGAATAAGTGGCTTCTCCATCATTGCCCAAAAAGCTCCAGTGCATCATCTTGTTTGGTGCTTCCATGCAGCGCTTTATTCCGTCTCTCGCAAAAACGCGCCTGGGGTGCATTTCATACATGTCCAAAAGCCAGGGTGGTGAGGATTTTCAATTCTGATCCTCGGCTTGGTGCACTAACTGAGTTCTGACGCGGGTTTGCAGCACTTCTTCTCTTTTCGCTGCTCCAGTCGACGAAGCTCTTAGTCTGCCGCTGCTCCAATTTTCGCCGCACGCTATTTACCATCATTCTGACTGGTCTCAATACAGGGGGAATGGCTTGCCGGTCCATGGAGTACCTTGGGAACTATCAAATTGGAACTTGTCGAACTTCACGGTTGTGATATGTCGATAAAGAAAGTTGAGCGCATTTCCGCGACATCAATTCAAACGCACAAGATTTGACGATATGCATATCAGGCTATGGCAAGCCGTCCTGTTACCCGCGGCAATCAGTTTTCTGCTGACATTTTCTGAAATCCCTTCCCGGGACTGGTTTTCTACAGCGGCCTTCAGTCTCGCTTCCGGCGTTACCGCTCTGGCATTAATGGCGACGGCGGCGACTCTGGGAGAGCGCTGGGGGATTCATCGAGTCCTGGTTCGGAGGCCTCGACCGGGTTTACAGGGCACGCAAGTGGATGGGGATATGGGCGCTAGGCTTTGCCTCGTTTCACTTGTTGTTCAGAGCCGGCATGCAGGGATGGGATACGGCACCCATCATGGCGCTGGTGGCACAAGCTTTCCGGGCCGTTGTTTCTGATCGTAGTCCTGCATTCGTTGAGCATCAAAACGCCCATCGAGCTGGCGAGTCCGGCAGGAATCTGGCTGGCGGGTGTCTCTTCGGTGGGAATCGTGGCCGCCGCTTACAAGCTCTTCTTGTATCGCTTCGTATCAAGTCATGCCGAATAGGAGGTGACTGGAGTCGCGCCCGGCAGCAATGCGGTGCATTTGATGCTCAAACCGGTGGAGAGCCCAATCCGTTTCGAGCCTGGTCAATTCGGATTTCTGACAATGACCGAAGACGGGATGCGCGAGCCCCATCCATTCACGATTGCCAGCGCCAGCGGCTCCGATGGTCAGGTCGACTTCCTTATCCGTAATTTGGACAACCATACCCGCAAGCTCATTGCCCGGACTAAAATCGGAATGCGGGCCAACATCTATGCACCTTATGGGCGCTTCAAGCGTCGTGGTGCCGCGAAGCGGGAAGTCTGGATCGGGGGGTGTCGGAATTTCGCCGTTCGTCGCCTGGCTGAAGGACGAGGCCGCACAGGGCTTTGAGAAGGTCACCTTCTTCTATTTCTTTACGCCGGGCCGCGAGTTTCCGAGCGCCGAAGTGCTGGGCGAAATGGCTCGGGAGCGGGGCGCGGAATTCGTCCCCATTTCAGAGGGAGCCGCAAGCCCGGCTTTCACCAAGCGCTTCGCCGAAATTGTCCAGGTCGCCGGCGCGAGGGAAGTCAACATCAGCTTTTGCGGCCCGCAGGGTCTGCTGGAACAGATTCGGCTGCAGATGCGCAAGAGCGGCATCCCCGAGGGCAATCTGCAGTATGAGTATTTTTCATTCAGATAGGGCGCACGTGACGCTTTAATCCCACGAGGCGGCGTGCTGCCAACCTCTTGGCTGCGGAAAATCATGTATTCAAATTCGCCTTGCTTTCATCTTCCAATATTTGCAGCAGGCGCTGCCCGGCGATTCCCGGCGGCCCGCTATTATCGATATGGATGATTTCCTGACTGTCTGGGCGCGGAAAGCGGCTGGTCCGTTCCAGCCGGCTTCGCAGGGCGATACCGGATTCCCGCCTGCGTGCTTCGATTCTTTGTCGGATCAGCGCTGCATCTGCATCGATCCAGATGACTCGCGTGCCGGGAAACTGCCGTCGCAGCTGCGGCAGGTATTCGCGCGAACCGTTGACAACGACGTTGCATCCGATTGCAAGGTCGGCTTCAATGCTGCGCGGGATTCCGTAGAAAAAGCCATGTGCCGACCAGGTCATTGCGAAGTGGCCAGATTTTTCCAGTCGCAAAAAGGTTTCCCTGTCCACGAAGTCCTGTGCACTGCTTGAAGCCTCCGGCCTGGTGGATATTCTCTGCGCAAACACAACCCGCTGCCTGGCACCCACGCGCTGTTGCGCCCACTGGATCAAGGTGTCCTTGCCGACTCCGGAAGGACCGACGATGTAAAACAGCTTGCCGCGCGGGGGAAGCAAGTTTGCCGGCGGTCTTGCTCCAAAAGAAATGCGGCGCAAGAGAACATAGGGCTCGCCGGGGTGCTCTTCCTTGAATAGGCTCAACCCGTCAATGACGAGCGGCTCCGCAGCCTGGGCAGTCGCAAAACAGGCTTGGGCGGCGCTCTTTACTGCCAACGCAGCATCGGAAGGCAAGCCGGCCAGCGGGCCGGTAAGCGTCAGGTGAAAGCGGAATTTTTCTTCGACGTATGGATAGCCCCAGCGCTGCAGCAAGGCCTCTTCACGCTCCGATAAGCCTACACGACGATGTTCATCCAATTCTTCTGCATCCGGTAGCTTTCGCAGCAGGTCGAAATAGTCGAGGCAACGCGTAGCCAGCGCACAGATATCCTGGACGGGGCCGGCCGGCCGAAGTGCCAGAAACTCGCCAAGCGGGCGAACTTTCACGTCGTGCAGGATGATAGGCTGCTGGACGGCGCAAAATGCATCTGCCATCGCATTCACGTGCGTTTCGGTAAAGCCGTTTGCAAGATGGAATGGCGCCTTCAGCGTCGCATGAAACCCATACCGGCGGGCTTCCTCCGTCAACCGGTTCAATATGTCAACTGGCACATTGACGATCGCGGGGCGAGAACATTCGATATTGCGTGCGGGGTCGCGTCCCAGCCAGCTGCAACCTGCCTGCCACCAGGAAGAATCAGGGGCAGGAGTGAAGTAGAGTGCGTAACGGGTCATGCTTGTACAGCCTTGCTTCGCGTAATCACCTGGCGGCAACCACGGCTTCATTGAAAACGGCCGATTGGCATTGCCAATCTCTGATCTTACTGGACATCATGACATGGGCCTTGCTGCAGGGGCAGGTACATTCCTCCTTATCCGCTGGTGCCTTGATGTGCCGCAGACATCTATTCGGGGCTTTCATCTTCCGGCAGGGGCGAAAGTGCGGTTCATGTTGTCAAAGCCGAACTATTTGAATGATTTGATGCTCGAATTGTTATCCTGAATAAACAAGTAAAGGTGTATCCATCGATGCAGGAATCCGAGCAACTGATACAGCTTAGAAGAATGCGCCGGCTTGCGACCGGTCTGCTTGTATTGATGGCTGTGGTGTTTGTTGCCGCAAGGCTGCTGCAGCCGAAGTGGAGTTATCTGTCTTTTGTCAGCGCCTTTGCGGAAGCCGCGATGGTGGGCGCCCTGGCGGATTGGTTCGCAGTCACCGCCTTGTTCAGGGCTCCGCTTGGGTTGCCGATTCCGCATACCGCCATCATTCCGAGGAACAAGGAAAGGATAGGAGAGAGCCTCGCCAACTTTCTTGAGAATAATTTCATCACCCAGGAAATCATCCGGGACGAGTTGCGTACGATTGACTTTGCCGGCGCTGCCGCGCAATGGCTGGCGCGGTCGGAAAACAGTGCTGCAGTTGCACGCCAGATCATGAAGGGTGTTCCCGCGCTGCTGCGCGTCGTCGAGGATGAGGATATACAGCATTTCATTCAGGGCAGGATCAGTTCGGCTCTGGAAGGCGTGAAATTCGCGCCGATATGCGCTGAAGTGCTGACAATCATGGCCGCCAGGAACCATCACCAGGAATTGTTCAGCCAGCTGATCGAGATGGCGGCAGGAACACTGGATCACAACAAGTCGTATATCCGCTGGCGCATCCATGAAGCGAGCCCGCGCTGGCTGCCCAAAACCATCGATGACAAGCTGTACCAGCGATTGCTCGATGCGCTGGAAAGCACACTTGCCGAAATGCGGGATGAAGACAGCGAATGGCGCCTGCGCTTCGAGCATGCGACCAATGCGTTCATCGAAAAACTGCGAACGTCGCCGGAATATGAGGCGAAGATCGATTCATTGGTCAGGGAAGTACTCGCCCATCCCATGTTTCGCGACTACGTCATGCACGTCTGGCTTGAAATCAAGGAAAGGCTTGTCGCCGATGCCGCCAGCAAGGATTCCAGGATGCGCGCAAGGCTGGAACAGGCATTCCGCAATGTTGGCGCAGACCTGCTGCGCGACGCCAAGGTGCAAAGCAAGATCAATCAGGGGATCCGCCTGCTGGCGACCGAAGTGATCGTAGAGCGGCGGAAGATGATTGCAGACCTGGTGGCGCGCGTCATCCGGAAATGGGACGCGGAAACCGTGTCGCGCAAGCTGGAATTACACGTCGGGAAAGACTTGCAATACATCCGAATCAATGGCACTTTGGTCGGCGGCCTGGTCGGGTTAGGGCTGCATGTCATATCCCTGGCACTGTAGACTCTTATTCCGCCGGCCTGCCTTTATGACACTGATTATTTCAGTTGTCATAAACCTGTCATAAATCTTCATTAGAGTTCGAACTGCTTTCCCATCATAAAGGAGCAGGTATGAACCGATTCTTGAAGTCTTTGGCAGTAACGGCCGCCGCTACAATGGCTTTCTCTTCCGCCATTGCAGCAGATATCACCGGGGCAGGTGCGACATTCCCCTATCCGATTTATGCAAAATGGGCGGAAGCCTACAAGAAAGCTACCGGCGTCGGCCTGAATTACCAGTCAATAGGCTCAGGTGGCGGGATCAAGCAGATCAAGGCCAAGACTGTCGACTTCGGCGCATCCGACATGCCTCTGAAGGCGGAAGAATTGGATGCGGACGGCCTGACCCAATTCCCTGCAATCATGGGCGGGGTGGTGCCCGTGATTAACCTGGCAGGAGTCGCGCCGGGGCAATTGAAACTGACCGGGCAAGTACTTGCAGATATCTACCTCGGGAAAGTCACCAAATGGAACGCTCCCGAAATTGCCGCTCTCAATGACGGGCTCAAACTTCCTGCAGAAGACATTACAGTGGTACACCGCGCCGACGGATCCGGCACCTCTTTCCTGTTCACGGACTACCTGTCCAAAGTCAATCCCGAATTCAAGTCGAAGGTGGGCGCGTCCACGGCGGTCAAATGGCCGGCTGGCATCGGCGGCAAGGGGAATGAGGGCGTTGCCGCAAACGTCCAGCGGATGAAGAACTCGATCGGCTATGTCGAATATGCCTATGCGAAGAGAAACAATATGGCGCATGTCCAATTGAAGAACCGCGATGGACAATTCGTGCAACCTGACGACGAGGCGTTCAAAGCGGCTGCAGCCGGCGCGGACTGGGCAAAAACTCCGGGCTTCGCAGTCATCCTGACCGACCAGGCCGGAAAGGGCAGCTGGCCGATTACCGGGGCATCGTTCATCCTGATGCACAAGACGCAGGCCGATGCGGCAAAAGCCAAGGAAGTGCTGAAGTTCTTCGACTGGGCGTACAAGAATGGCGGCGCGATGGCTTCGGAACTTGAATATGTCGCCATGCCTGCCTCGGTAGCCAAGCTGGTGCAGGATGCGTGGAAAGCGCAATTGAAAGACAGCACCGGCAAGGCCATCTGGTAAGGCTTGGAAGCTTGCCCTGCACCGAAACTGGCCGCATCCCGATGAATTCGCAAGGACGCGGCCAGTTCGTTCGATCTGCCTTTTAAACCATGAATGTACACACGCCTTCATCTGCGGCCTGCGCCAAGCAGTCAGGCCGCATGACAGAACAAGCCGAAACTGCAGCGAAGGCGCTCGCTTCGACTGTCCGCATGCAGCGGCTGCAGGATTTCCTGTTTCATAAAATCACGCTGGCATTCGCATTGAGCGTCCTGCTGGTCCTGAGCGGTATTATCGTTTCCCTCGTCATCGGCGCTTGGCCGGCGTTCAAGGAATTCGGTCCATCGTTCATCACAACCATTGAATGGGATCCGGTGAATGACAAATATGGCGCCCTGATCGCCATCGTGGGCACGCTGGCCACCTCATTCATTGCGCTTGCGATCGCCTTGCCCCTGAGTTTCGGAATTGCACTGTTCCTTACCGAAATCTGTCCGGTAAATCTGCGTCGCCCACTCGGGATGGCAGTGGAGCTGCTTGCGGGAATACCGAGCATCATCTATGGCATGTGGGGGCTGTTCATATTTGCGCCCGTCTTCGCAGACTATGTGCAGCCTGCATTGAAGAACACTTTGGGCCAGATCCCGTTCCTTGGCGAATTGTTCAAAGGGCCGATGATGGGAATTGGCACCTTGACCGCCGGCCTGATCCTGGCCGTGATGATCATTCCATTCATTGCCTCGGTAATGCGCGATGTCTTCGAGGTCGTTCCCGCGGTGTTGAAGGAATCCGCCTATGGCCTCGGCTGCACCAGGTGGGAGGTCGTGAGAAGGGTTGTTCTCCCGTATACGAAAACCGGCGTGGTAGGAGGTGTGATGCTGGGCCTTGGACGGGCGCTGGGTGAAACCATGGCCGTCACCTTCGTCATCGGCAATGCCCAGGCATTGTCGTGGTCGCTTTTCTCTCCCGGGAGCAGCATTGCCTCTACGCTGGCCAATGAATTCGCGGAAGCGGAATCGAAGCTGCATCTGTCCTCGCTGTTCGCGCTCGGCCTGATTCTGTTTCTGATCACCTTTGTGGTGCTGTCGCTGGCGAAATTCATGCTGATGGGCCTGGCACGGAAAGAGGGAGCCAAATGATGAATCCGGTCTACCGCAGGCGTTTATGGAAGCACAGACTTGGAATGGCGCTGTCGGTTGCCGCAATGGTAATCGGTCTCTCATTCCTGGCATGGATTTTAATGACACTGCTGCTCAAGGGCATAGGCGCAGTGCATCCCGCGATGTTCACCATGACGACGCCAGCGCCCGGGGATGAAGGTGGCGGATTGTTGAATGCGATTGTCGGCAGTTTGATGATGGTGGGAGCCGCAACGCTCATCAGCACACCGGTCGGCATTCTCGCAGGAATATACCTCGCCGAGTATGGCGAGCAGAGCTGGGTGGCCCGTGTCACGCGTTTCGTCACGGATGTCATGCTGTCTGCACCATCGATTGTTGTCGGATTGTTCGTGTACGCGATTTACGTGGCGAACGTCAAGCACTTTTCCGGATGGGCCGGCACGTTCTCCATTTCACTGATCGCCATTCCGGTTGTCGTGCGAACTACCGACAACATGCTCAGGCTGGTGCCGAACAGCCTGCGGGAAGCGGCATTTTCGCTCGGTGCGCCACGCTGGAAAGTGGCGATGATGGTGCGCCTGCGCGCGGTCAGAGCCGGCGTCATGACAGGTGTGCTGCTCGCAGTTGCAAGGATTTCCGGGGAAACCGCGCCTCTTTTATTCACCGCGCTGAATAACCAGTTTTTCAGTACCAACATGAACGCGCCTCTGGCCAATCTTCCGGTGGTGATCTATCAGTTTGCAATGAGCCCATATGAAAACTGGCGCACGTTGGCTTGGGGCGGAGCACTGCTGATCACCTTCAGCGTACTCGGCCTGAACATCCTGTCACGTACCTTGTTCAGACAAAAGATTCCTAATTAAAATGAGTCAATCCCTATCTTCCTCTGCCGCGAAGGCCATTCTGGAAATCTCGCATCTCAATTTTTATTACGGTAATTTCCAGAGCCTCAAGGATGTCAACCTGAATATTCATGAGAAAAAGGTGACGGCATTCATCGGTCCATCCGGCTGCGGCAAATCTACCTTGTTGCGCACGCTGAACCGGATGTACGACTTGTACCCCGGTCAGCGCGCGGAAGGGGAGATTTTCTACCAGGGCCGCAATATTCTCGACCCTGATCAGGATGTGAATATCCTGCGTGCGAAAGTGGGCATGGTGTTCCAGAAGCCGACGCCTTTTCCGATGTCGGTGTACGAGAACATCGCCTTCGGCGTGCGCCTGTATGAGAAACTCTCTCGTGGCGAAATGAATGAACGGGTGGAATGGGCACTCAGGAAAGCCGCGTTATGGGATGAGGTCAAGGACAAGCTGGACAAGAGCGGCCTGAGCCTGTCTGGCGGCCAGCAGCAACGGCTGTGCATCGCGCGCGGCATCGCGGTCAAGCCGGACGTGCTGTTGCTGGACGAGCCGACATCGGCACTCGACCCCATTTCGACTGCGAAAATCGAGGAATTGATCAACGAGTTGAAACACGATTACACCATCACGATCGTGACGCACAACATGCAGCAGGCGGCCCGCTGCTCGGATTACACGGCCTACATGTATTTGGGCGAATTGGTAGAGTTCGGTGAAACCGACCAGATTTTCATGAATCCTGCGAAGAAGGAGACCCAGGATTACATTACTGGCCGCTTTGGATAATTTCGGAGCATGAGCAATGAATGATGCATTTAGGAGAATCTGATGCCGGGTGACCACTCTTCAAAACAATATGATCTGGATCTGGAGGCAATACGCTCCAAAGTGCTGCTCATGGGCGGAATGGTCGAGAGCCAGTTCAATGACGCGATCGCTTGTTTCCGCACCGGGAATTCGAATCAGGCCGACGAGGTGATCAAGGCGGATGAACAGGTCAATCGGCTCGAAGTGACCCTGGACGATTCCTGCAGCCACCTGATCGTCAGGCGCCAGCCTGCCGCAAATGACTTGCGTACTGTCATGGCGACCGTCAAGGTCATTACCGACCTGGAGCGCATCGGCGACGAGGCGACGAAGATTGCGCGCACGGCGAAGGAGCTCCATGAACGGGGCATAGCGGGTGCGCTCAATCATTATGAGACGATCCGGGTTCTGGCGGGCCGGGCCGCCGATTTGCTGCATGATGCATTGGATGCTTTTGCGCGTCTCGATCAGGAGCAGGCGGCGAAAATAATCGCGCAGGACGAGGTTGTCGACCATGAATTCCGTTCCATCATGCGCACCCTGATCACATTCATGATGGAAGATCCGAGAACCATCTCGTCGGCCCTGGATACCCTTTGGGTTGCCAAGGCGATCGAGCGCATTGGTGATCATGCGAAGAATATCGCCGAATATGTCGTTTATATCGTTGAGGGAAAGGATATCCGCCATACCGGTTACGCGCATTCCAAGCCGGAAAGCTCTGTATAGTCATGGCAGTTGAGAAAGCCACCATACTTATTGTTGAAGATGAGCCGGCGATTGCCGAGCTGCTGAGCTTTACTCTCAAGGCTGGCGGGTGGAATGTCTCCGTAGCGCAGACGGCGGCGGAAGCATGGACCTCTATCCAGCACCGCATGCCGCAGATGATGTTGCTGGACTGGATGCTGCCGGACCAGAGCGGCTTGAGCTTATTGACGAGGATTCGCAATGACCGGCAGTTTCATGCGCTCCCTGTCATCATGCTGACGGCGAAGGGCATGGAGGAAGACAAGATTGCCGGCCTGGACAGCGGCGCGGACGACTATATAACGAAGCCTTTTTCTCCGCGCGAGCTGACGTCCCGGATCAAGGCGCTATTGCGCCGCAAGAGTCCGGAACATGCGCAGCAATTGATGAGCGCAGGCGCCGTTTCCCTTGACCCGGTTAGCTGCACGGTCACGCTTCATGGCCAGAAGATCGATATCGGCAACACCGAATACAAGTTGCTGAAGTTCTTGCTGGCGCATCCTGAGCGCGTATTCTCGCGGAGCCAGTTGCTGGACCGGGTTTGGGGAGACCATGTGGCGATCGAAGAGCGGACCGTGGATGTCCATGTGCTGCGTCTGCGCAAGGTGCTCAAGGACGCAGAATCCCTGATCAAAACAGTGCGTAGCGTGGGCTACATGCTGTCGGAAAAATAAGTCTAATCATGAGCCAGCGCCTGTTGTTCTGGATTCCCGTCTTTCTGCGGCTTGCACTGATCCTGGTTGGTGTCGGCATCCTGGGATATTTTTATGGCCCGGTCCCTGCGCTGGCTGCCGGTATGGCGGTCATGTGCGCATTGCTGATCGTGCAGCTGCATTATCTTGACCAGCTCGCCGAGTGGCTTGAACATCCAGCCAGTGAAAAGCTGCCGGACGGGTGGGGGGCATGGACCGAGATTTTTGCCCGCCTGTACAAACTGCGGCGCGATGACGAGAAAAACCGGGCTGAACTGAGTGAATGGCTGGCCCGGTTCAGGCAAGCCATGTCGCTGCTGCCGGACGGCGTGGTCATCATGGATGACGTGCTGTTCCTGGAATGGTGCAATCCGGCCGCGGAACGGCATCTCGGTTTCGATCTTGGCCGGGACAAGGGCATGCGCGTAACCAATCTGCTGCGCAGTCCCGAATTCATGGATTACATCATTCTTGGCCGTTACGACCAGGCGCTGACTCTCAGTTTTCGGAATCGGAAGCTGATTGTGCAGATCATTCCATTTGAAAGCCGACGACAGATTCTGGTGACACATGATGTGACCGAATTCGAGCGCATTGAAACCATGCGCCGCGACTTTGTTGCGAACGCTTCGCATGAGTTGCGCACCCCTCTGACCGTCATCAACGGCTTCCTGGAGATTGCCCAGAGTCAGCCAGACCTTGATTCTCAGACGAGAGGGGCGCACCTGAAGCTAATGGCGGAGCAGGGAAAACGAATGCAAAACCTCGTCGAGGACATGCTCACCCTGACGCGCCTGGAGTCGTTGGACCATCCGCTGCGGCCGGAAAGGGTGGATGTCCGCGGCCTGCTTGAACAGGTCCGTCAGGAGGCTCTAGCGCTGTCTGCAGGAAGACACCGCATCTCGCTTGAAGTTGCTGGCCCGGATATCAGCGGAAGTACCGAGGAGTTGAGAAGTGCATTTGGAAACCTGGTATCGAATGCGGTGCGCTACACGCCGGCGGAGGGCAGCATCGACATCCGGTGGCAGGAAACGGAATCAGGTCTCCAATTCATTGTGCGCGACACTGGCATTGGTATCGCGTCCGAGCATCTTTCCCGCCTGACCGAGCGCTTTTATCGCGTTGACAAGGGGCGGTCCAGGGAAACGCAGGGAACCGGGCTCGGTCTGGCAATCGTCAAGCATGTCCTGTTGCGACACGATGCCACTCTTGCCATCGAATCGAAGCCCGGCGAGGGAAGCACTTTTATTGCGACATTCCCGAAGAAAGCGGCTGTCATCGGCTGATCCAACTGGAAGACAGGCTGATCTGGAAAGCGGAAGATTATTGCGGAAAAGTTAATTCCTGGCCGCACAAATTTCTTTCCGCCAACTTCCGCTACAATGGACGACGCTAGTTTTCCGTCATGTCCATCATGCTTCGCTTGTCTTTTGTTTCCGCTCTAGTTGTTTCCGTGGCGCTTGCCGCTTGTGCAACGGTGACCCCGGTCGCCCCAACTTCATCTGCCGTCACGGCGCAACAAGCTGTTGTTCAGACCGTTCCGGTCGCTCCGGTGGTAGTCCCCCCGGAAGTGCTTCCAAAAGCGCCGCGCAACATCAAGATCGGCCTGGCGCTGGGCGGAGGGGCTGCACGCGGATTTGCCCACATCGGCGTCATCAAAGCGCTCGAAGCCCAGGGAATCTATCCCGACATCGTCGTTGGGACGAGTGCGGGTAGCCTGGTTGGCGCTCTGTACGCAGCCGGCAACAATGGATTCGCCCTGCACAAGCTTGCATTGCAAATGGATGAAGCCGCAATTTCCGACTGGTCGATTCCGTTTTTTGCCAAGGCGAGCGGGGTGTTGAAAGGTGAGGCGCTGCAGAATTACGTAAACCGGACCCTGCACAACGTGCCGCTAGAGAAACTGAAGATTCCGTTCGGCGCGGTTGCCACCGACCTTCATACCGGCGCTCCAATTCTTTTCAGGCGGGGCAACACCGGTGTTGCGGTGCGGGCCTCATCTGCAGTGCCCAGCGTTTTCCAGCCCGTGAAAATCGGCAGCCATACCTATGTCGATGGCGGCCTCGTCTCTCCAGTGCCGGTAAGGTTTGCACGTGAAATGGGCGCGGACTTCGTGATTGCGGTCAATATCTCCGCGCAACCCGAAATGCAGCCCTCCGACAGTTCTTTCGATGTGCTGCTGCAAACTTTTGCAATCATGGGAAAGAGCATCAATCAATATGAGCTGAAGGATGCGGACATCGTTCTGCAGCCTAAGCTCGGATCGATGAAGGGGAATGATTTTCCAAGCCGGAATCTGGCGATTCTTGCCGGGGAACAGGTCGCTTCAGCAGCAATACCCGAGATCAAGCAGAAACTGAAGGCGAAGCGGGAGCAATAAACAGGCGCGTCATACGGCTTGCCGGCATTTCATTCATGCTGTCTGCCGGCGTCCGCCGCCATTGCCGCCTGGTCGCTTGCAGGTGCAGAATCCGCTTCAGGTTCATTCATGCGGCGCGCTCCATTGAAGCGTTTTTTCCAGTACCGCAGCGTCATGCTTTCAATCCGGACATGGCCGCCGGAAGCGGGGGCATGAATGAATTTGTTGTCGCCCAGGTAAATGCCGACGTGTGAATATGCCCGGCGCAAAGTGTTGAAAAACACAAGGTCACCCGGTTGCAGATCGCGTAGATGAATCTTCCTTCCGAATCGGCTGATTTCCGTCGAGGTGCGCGGCAGGTCGGCGTCCCATACTTCCTTGAACAGGTAGCGCACAAGTCCGCTGCAATCCACCCCGGTTTCCGGAACATCGCCCCCGTATCTATATCTGGTGCCGATCATGCCGATTGCGCGCATCGTCAGTTCGGATGTCTTGTCCGCATGGACCGGCAATTCAGCGTTTGCCTCGACTGCTTCGCCAGGTTCATCCGAGGCATGAGCGGCGCCAAAAACACAACAGCAGCCGAGGATCAGGGCGCAGAGTCGCATGTACAGTCTCCTTCACATTCACGCTGGCCATTGTGTGCGGCCGATTGTTGCATTCTTTGGCCAACGGAGGGTAAGCGAATCTGGCAATGCTGTCAAAATTTGTTGCCTGAAGGTATGCTTGCACTGAAATAGTTGGAAGACATGTGCGGGCCTATGCAAACACCAGGAGAGATTTCAGTCAAACCACGGATATTGATCGCGGATGACTCGCGTATTGTGCGCGCCACGCTAATCAAGCATATCGAAGGCATGTTTGAATTCCGGGAGGCGCTCGACGGGGAGCAGGCCTGGGAAGTGCTGCTGCTTGATCCAAGCATTCGCGTGGTCATCACCGACCTGACGATGCCCAAGCTTGACGGATACGGGCTTTTGCAGCGGATCCGCGGTTCAAAGGTCAGCCGCATACGCGACATCCCGGTCATCGTGATCTCAGGCAGCGATGAGCGGCAGGAGTGCGAGCGTGCCAAGGCGGCGGGCGCCACTGACCTGATCACGAAAGGCATAGGCACGGCGCAATTGCTGTCGCGTCTTGATATCCTTTCGAAGCTGGTCAGCACTCAGCGGGAATTCGAGCGCGGCCTGGAAGCCCTTGTGCATAGCGATACGCCGGATGCGGCTGTGATGAAGCTGGCTTCTCCCGAGGAGTTGCGAACACAGGCCGAAGTGCTGCTGGCGAACGCAGCCAAGCACAAGAAGAACTTCGTCATCCTGAATGTTTCCATTGGGTTGAAACATGTTGGCCATGAAGGGGGGATTCAGCAGCCTCCGGACGCCATCATCGATGCAATCGGGCAGCTTCTGCGTCGCACGATCCGCCAGACTGACCATGTCGCGAAAACCGGCGAGGCCAGCTATACCCTGGCAACGGGAAGCATCAATTTCGATTCGGCCCGTTTTTTTGCGCTGCGGGTTTGCAAGGCGATCGCCAATGCCAACCTGCTCAAGGATGACAATGTTGCGCTGGTTGCAAGCTGCGGGCTCGCGTCACTAAGTGACAGCGGTTCGGACCCGTCTGCCATCACATTTGACGCGATGAACGAGGCCGCAAACCGTCGCGCTGTGCTCGGCATGGAGCGCGCCGTAACAGGCGTGGTGGGTGCGGAGGAGGAAGCATCTTTTTTGCTTGGCGACACTAAGGCCGGTGCGCTTGATGACGGGGCAATGCAGCAGGGTGGTGGTGTCGGCGGCGATATCTCGGAACCGGATGCTGCCCCTGGAGGCGTGCCGGACCTTGCCACCGTATTGCAATGGCTGAAAGAAGGCAAGGAAGAGCAGGTAAGGCCTTATATCGGGAAGCTGGCGAATGAATTGCAGCCGCTTATAAATATGATGATGACAAAAAAATAATGCGGTTCATTGCGTTCTGATTCCGCGCGTGCATCCCTTGCATGACTCACGTAAAATTCCGCCATCTTTCACAAGGAGGCGCAATGCAATCCAAGCAATACCTGACGCTTGACGACGTCAAGAAAATCGCAGCAGCGGCGGAAGCCGAAGCAAAGGCAAACAACTGGGCGGTCAGCATTTCGATCGTTGACGATGGCGGTCATTTGCTGTGGCTGCAGCGTCTCGATGGCGCTGCTCCGATCTCTGCCCAGATTGCGCCGGCCAAGGCGAAGACCGCAGCGCTCGGCCGCCGCGAGTCCAAGGTCTACGAAGACATGATCAATAACGGCCGTTATTCCTTTATCACTGCACCGGTCCTGGAAGGCATGCTTGAAGGCGGCGTTCCCATCACGGTCGGCGGCCAGTGCCTAGGTGCAGTCGGCGTGTCCGGCGTCAAGTCTACTGAAGACGCTCAGATTGCCAAGGCTGGAATCGCTGCACTTACAGCCTAATCAACGTATCCCTTCACACTCATATTGCCCTTGCCGCAGTTAGAGAATTTGCCGGCAAGGGCGGTATCGGCTATAATTGCAAGGTTTAACCAATTTAGCCCGCCGTAGCGCATACCCCTTCCTTTCCGTCCCGAAAAGACCCGCGAAATCCAAAGCGCAAGCTGCTTGGTTGGCGGTCGTTCGGCGCAGCGCAGCGGCGGTAACCATCTTAGGAGTTACCCTTGCTGCCATTTTTTTCTGGCCATTCAGTTCCGGCCATACTTGCGCTCGCAGACGGGTCCATCTTTCAAGGTTTTTCCATCGGTGCATCCGGCCACACAATCGGCGAAGTGGTGTTCAACACGGCCATGACCGGCTACCAGGAAATCCTGACGGATCCCAGCTACAGTCGCCAGATCGTCACGCTCACTTACCCGCATATCGGTAATGTCGGCGTCAATCCCGAGGATGTCGAGGCCGACAAGATCCATGCAGCCGGCCTGATCATCAAGGATTTGCCCTTGTTGACGTCCAACTTCCGTTCAAAGCAGAGCCTGTCAGATTACCTGAAGTCCGAGAACGTCGTCGGTATCGCCGGTATCGATACCCGCAAGCTGACTCGAATCTTGCGCGAAAAGGGTGCGCAGAACGGTGCCATTCTGGCTGGCGAAGCCGATGCCGAAAAAGCGCTGGCGCTCGCCAAATCCTTTCCCGGCCTTGCCGGCATGGATCTGGCCAAGGTGGTGTCGACCACCAAGCCCTATGTCTGGAACGAGACGGAATGGAAGCTGGGCAAGGGCTTCGGTCAGCAGTCGTCGCCCAAATACCATGTGGTTGCATTCGATTACGGCGTCAAGCGCAACATCTTGCGCATGCTGGCCGAGCGCGGCTGCAAGATCACGGTGTTGCCCGCGCAATCGACCGCAGCCGACGCACTTGCACTCAATCCTGATGGCATCTTCCTCGCAAACGGCCCGGGAGATCCGGAGCCCTGCGATTACGCGATCAAGGCCGCCCGGGAATTGATCGACCGCGGCATTCCGACCTTCGGCATTTGCCTCGGCCATCAGATCATGGGACTCGCGTCCGGCGCGAAAACGCTGAAGATGAAGTTTGGCCACCATGGCGCCAATCACCCGGTCCAGGACCTCGATACCAGGCAGGTGATGATTACTTCGCAAAACCATGGATTTGCAGTTGATCCGGCCACGCTGCCTGCAAATTGCCGCGTCACCCATGTATCCCTGTTCGACGGGTCGCTGCAGGGATTCGAACGCACCGACAAACCCGCGTTCTGTTTCCAGGGACATCCGGAAGCGTCTCCTGGTCCGATGGACATCGCCCCACTGTTTGATCGCTTCATTGGACTGATGGACAAGGCGATGACGGAGAAGAAGAAATATGCCTAAGCGTACAGATATAAAGAGTATTTTGATTATTGGTGCCGGCCCGATCATTATCGGCCAGGCCTGCGAGTTCGACTATTCCGGCGCACAGGCCTGCAAGGCGCTGCGCGAAGAGGGTTACCGGGTGATCCTGGTCAACAGCAACCCGGCGACCATCATGACCGACCCGGAAATGGCCGATGTGACCTACATCGAGCCGATCACCTGGCAGGTGGTGGAACGCATCATCGCCAAGGAGCGTCCGGACGCGATCCTGCCGACCATGGGTGGCCAGACTGCATTGAACTGCGCGCTCGACCTGCATCGCAACGGCGTGCTGGAAAAATATGGCTGCGAACTGATCGGCGCTTCACCTGAAGCGATCGACAAGGCGGAGGACCGTTCCAAGTTCAAGGAAGCCATGACCAAGATCGGTCTCGGCTCTGCGCGCTCGGGTATTGCGCATTCGATGGAAGATGCATGGGCAGTGCAGCAGGAAATCGGCTTCCCGGTCATCATCCGCCCCTCGTTCACCATGGGTGGCACCGGCGGCGGCATCGCTTACAACCCGGAAGAATTCGAAGCCATCTGCAAGCGCGGGCTGGAAGCATCGCCCACCAACGAACTCCTGATCGAAGAGTCCCTGATCGGCTGGAAGGAATTCGAGATGGAAGTTGTCCGTGACCGCAAGGACAACTGCATCATCGTCTGCTCGATCGAGAACCTTGATCCGATGGGCGTGCACACTGGCGACTCGATCACGGTGGCGCCGGCGCAGACGCTGACCGACAAGGAATACCAGATCATGCGTAACGCCTCGCTCGCCGTACTGCGCGAGATCGGCGTTGACACCGGCGGCTCCAACGTGCAGTTCGCGGTCAATCCGAAAGACGGCCGCATGATCGTGATTGAAATGAATCCGCGCGTCTCGCGTTCTTCCGCCCTGGCGTCGAAGGCCACCGGCTTCCCGATTGCGAAAGTGGCGGCCAAGCTGGCAGTCGGATTTACGCTGGATGAATTGCGCAACGAGATCACCGGCGGCGCGACCCCGGCCTCGTTCGAGCCGTCGATCGACTATGTCGTAACCAAGGTGCCGCGTTTCGCCTTCGAAAAATTCCCGCAGGCCGACAGCCATCTGACAACGCAGATGAAGTCGGTAGGCGAAGTGATGGCCATTGGCCGCACCTTCCAGGAATCCTTTCAGAAGGCGCTGCGCGGCCTGGAAGTCGGTGTCGATGGCATGAATGAAAAGACGACCGACCGCGAAACCATCGAGGAAGAGCTCGGCGAGCCGGGACCAGAACGCATCTGGTACGTCGGCGATGCATTCGCGAAGGGATTTTCGCTGGAAGAGGTGCACCAGCTGACCCACATCGATCCCTGGTTCCTGGCGCAGATCAAGGAAATCGTCGATATCGAATTGTGGCTGGAAAAGCAGTCGCTCGAGTCGCTCGACCGGAATACGCTGTACAAGCTCAAGCAAAAAGGCTTCGCCGACCGTCGCCTGGCCAAGCTGATGAAAACTACCGACAAGGCAGTGCGTGAACGGCGCCGCGAGCTGAATGTTCGTCCCGTCTACAAGCGCGTCGATACCTGCGCTGCGGAGTTCGCGACTAAGACTGCGTACATGTACTCGACTTACGATGAAGAGTGCGAGTCGCAGCCGACCGACAAGAAGAAGATCATGGTGCTGGGTGGCGGGCCGAACCGCATCGGGCAGGGCATCGAGTTCGATTACTGCTGCGTGCATGCGGCTCTCGCAATGCGCGAGGATGGTTACGAGACCATCATGGTCAACTGCAACCCGGAAACCGTTTCAACTGACTACGATACGTCGGACCGCCTGTACTTCGAGCCATTGACGCTGGAAGACGTGCTCGAGATCGTCGACAAGGAAAAGCCTTACGGCGTGATCGTGCAGTACGGCGGCCAGACGCCGCTGAAGCTCGCGCTCGACCTGGAGGCGAATGGCGTGCCGATCGTCGGCACTTCGCCGGACATGATCGATGCCGCGGAAGACCGTGAGCGCTTCCAGAAACTGCTGAATGACCTGGGCCTGCGCCAGCCGCCGAACCGTACCGCGCGCACCGAGGAAGAGGCCCTGGCTCTCGCACAGGAAATCGGCTATCCGCTGGTAGTTCGTCCATCCTACGTGCTGGGCGGGCGCGCGATGGAAATCGTGCACGAGCAGCGCGACCTCGAGCGCTACATGCGCGAAGCGGTCAAGGTGTCGAATGATTCGCCGGTGCTGCTCGACCGCTTCCTCAACGACGCGATCGAGGTGGATGTCGACTGCCTGTCGGACGGTCAGCGCACCTTCATCGGCGGCGTGATGGAACATATCGAACAGGCGGGCGTGCACTCCGGCGACTCCGCATGTTCGCTGCCGCCTTATTCGCTGTCGAAAGAGACCATCGAGGAACTCAAGCGCCAGACAGCGCTGATGGCCAAGGGCTTGAACGTGGTCGGCCTGATGAACGTCCAGTTCGCGATCCAGCAGAAGGAAGTCGACGGACAGACCGAGGATGTGGTCTTCGTGCTGGAAGTGAATCCGCGTGCTTCGCGTACCGTGCCCTTCGTGTCCAAGGCGACCGGCCTGCAGCTGGCGAAGATCGCCGCGCGCTGCATGGTGGGGCAGTCCCTGGAGAGCCAAGGTGTCGAGCACGAAGTGGTACCGGGCTACTTCAGTGTCAAGGAAGCAGTGTTCCCGTTCGTGAAGTTCCCGGGCGTGGACACGATTCTCGGACCGGAAATGAAATCGACCGGCGAAGTCATGGGCGTCGGCAAGACTTTCGGCGAAGCTTTCGTCAAGTCGCAGCTGGGCGCCGGCGTGAAGCTGCCGAAATCGGGCAAGGTGTTCCTCAGCGTCAAGAACAGCGACAAGCCGCGCGCAGTGCAGGTCGCCAAGGACTTGGTCGAGCTGGGCTTCTCGGTGGTGGCAACCAAAGGCACGGCAGCAGCCATCGCTTCTGCGGGCATTCCGGTTGCGACCGTGAATAAGGTTGCCGAGGGCAGGCCGCACATCGTCGACATGATCAAAAACAATGAAATTGCTCTCGTGATCAATACTGTCGAGGAAAAGCGCTCCGCCATCGCGGATTCACGCACCATCCGTACCTCCGCGCTGGCAGCACGGGTGCCGACGTTCACAACTATCGCGGGTGCGGAAGCGGCGGTGGAAGGCATGCATCATCTCGATGAATTGCACGTCTACGATTTACAAGGCTTGCATAAAACCTTAAACTAGCCAGACAATTCGAGTTTAGCCACAGAGGTCACAGACGGTATCGACATGTTCGATGCTATTTGTGACCTCTGTGGTTTTCATTTTGCCAAAAGAAATCATGAGTACCGTTCCCATTACAAAATTTGGTGCAGAACTGCTGAAGGAAGAACTGCAGCGCTTGAAATCCAAAGAACGTCCGGCTGTGATCAATGCGATTGCGGAAGCACGGGCGCAAGGCGACTTGTCCGAGAACGCCGAATACGATGCGGCGAAAGAGCGCCAGAGCTTCATCGAAGGCCGGATCGCCGAATTGGAAGGCAAGCTGAGCGCTGCCCAGATCATCGACCCGAAGCTGCTGGATGCCGAAGGCCGGGTAGTGTTCGCATCCACCGTTTGCCTCGAAGACCTGGAAACCGGGCAGAAGGTGAAATATCAGATCGTGGGCGAGGACGAGGCCGACCTGAAGGAGTCCAAGATATCAATCACATCGCCGATTGCACGCGCCTTGATCGGCAAGTATGCCGGCGACGTGGTCGAGGTCAATGCGCCGTCCGGCATCCGCGAATACGAAATTCTCGAAGTGCTCTATATCTGATGTCCATGCTGGCGGCGCGCGTGCGGGTGCTGATCACGACCTTCTGGGTAGGAGGATTGTGGGCCATCGGCTATGTCGTCGCGCCGACCCTGTTTGCCACGCTGGCGGACAGAGGGCTGGCGGGCACCATTGCGGGCAGCCTGTTTCACATTGAAGCGTGGCTGTCGGTTGGTTGCGCGCTGATTCTGCTTGCCTTGGCCAGGATGGACCGAGATGGTGATGAAAGAGGGCGGCGCATCCGGATTGGCCTGGTTCTGGCCATGCTCGCATGTACGCTCATCGGCTATTTCGGCCTTCAGCCGTTCATGGCCGAAATTCGTGCCGCCGCAGGTCCCGGAGGCATCGCGGACCCGGATGCCCGGATGAAGTTCGGAATCCTGCATGGCATCTCGAGTGCCATTTACCTGATTCAAAGCCTGCTCGGGGCGGCCCTGGTTTTCAAAAGCAGGTAGGCAAGCCTGTTGTTCCAGGCAGAGACTGTTGCGATCCGCTTAGCGGCCCAATGCCGATTTCTTGGTGCTTTTCTGGCGCGGCTTGGCCCGCTTGATTGAACCGCCGGCAGTGACCCGCTCGTTACCCTTGAGAATGACCTTGCTTACGGTTGGGCGCTTGGTGCCGCTTGCGCTGGGTTTGATGATCGTGACTTCGCGCAGACCCTTGCCTCTTTTCTCGCTGCGCTCCTTCGGTTCTTCTTTCCTGGGGCGGTAAATGACCAGCAGCTTGCCGATATGCTGGATAGGCGCGGCATCAAGTTCGCTGCAAATGGTTTCATAGATGCCGGTACGGGCTTCGCGGTCGTCTCCGAAAACACGAACTTTGATCAGGCCATGCGCATTCAGGCTGGCATCGATTTCCTTCAGGACGCCCGGCGTCAGACCGGATTCACCGATGATGACGACCGGATTCAGCGCATGCGCTTCGGAGCGAAGTGCGCTGCGCTCGGCGGGTGATAATTTAAGCATGATAAATTTCCTAAAAACGGTATTCTACGCGAATGGCAAAGAACAAATTGAACAAAAGCTGGCTGCACGAGCACATCAATGACCCGTATGTGAAGCTGGCCCAGAAAGAGGGCTATCGTGCGCGGGCGGCATACAAGCTGAAAGAGATCGACGAGGCGGAAAAGCTGATCAAACCGGGCCAGATCATCGTCGATCTCGGCTGTGCGCCCGGCAGCTGGTCGCAATACATCCGCAACAAGCTGGCGGGTCAGGCGGGTGGCGGAATTCATGGAACCATCATTGGCCTGGATATTCTGCCAATGGAGCCGATCGCCGATGTCCATTTCATTCAGGGCGATTTTCGGGAACAGGATGTGCTGGAGCAGCTCGAGCAAGTGGTCGCGGGCCGCAAGGTTGATCTCGTCTTGTCCGACATGGCTCCCAATCTGTCCGGCGTGGCAGTGACGGACGCCGCCCGGGTGGAGGATATAATCGATCTGGCAATCGAATTTGCCCGTGCACACATGAAACCTTCCGGGGCCCTGCTCGTCAAATGTTTCAATGGGACGGGTTACAGCCAGCTGGTAGAGAAATTCAAGAGAGAATTCAAGACAGTCCTGTCCAAGAAGCCTAAGGCCAGCAGGGATAAATCCTCTGAAATTTTCTTGCTCGGTAAAATACTCAAGAATCCCGCTTGAATCCGGCATGAATGACTTTTCGCCCTTGACTTTAAAGGGTTCAGCCACACATGCAAGCTAGTAAGCCCCACGCAATGGGGGTAGAATCAACCTTACAAGATTTGTAAATGGGCGCGCCAGCGTCTAAGGAGTTCTAGTGAACAACATGTTTTCCAAAGCCGCCATCTGGGTGGTCATCGCCTTGGTGCTTTTCACTGTCTTCAAGCAGTTCGATGGCCGTACGCTTGCTGGCGGTGCAACGCCGGTTGCTTATTCGGACTTCCTGGACGAGGTGAAATCCAAGCACATCAAGGAAGCTACCATCGAAGACCGCAGCATCATCGCGACTACGACGGACGGCAAGAAAGTCAAGACGGCGGTCACCTATCTCGACCGCGGACTGATCGGCGACCTCATCAACAATGGCGTCAAGTTTGACGTCAAGCAACCGGAAGAGCAGTCCTTCCTGTCACAAGTCTTTATCTCCTGGTTCCCGATGCTGCTCCTGATCGGCGTATGGGTCTTTTTCATGCGCCAGATGCAGGGAGGCGGGAAAGGCGGCGCTTTCTCCTTCGGCCGCTCCAAGGCCAGAATGCTGGATGAGGCGAGCAATACCGTGACGTTCGCCGATGTCGCCGGTTGCGACGAGGCAAAGGAAGAAGTCCAGGAACTGGTGGACTTCCTGCGTGACCCGACCAAGTTCCAGAAGCTGGGTGGCCGCATTCCGCGTGGCGTATTGATGGTCGGCCCTCCGGGTACCGGTAAGACTTTGCTGGCACGTGCAATCGCTGGCGAGGCAAAAGTGCCTTTCTTCACGATTTCCGGTTCGGACTTCGTTGAAATGTTCGTTGGTGTCGGCGCATCCCGCGTACGCGACATGTTTGAAAATGCCAAGAAGCATTCGCCCTGCATCATCTTCATTGATGAAATTGATGCGGTCGGTCGCCATCGTGGTGCCGGCATGGGTGGTGGCAATGACGAGCGCGAGCAGACGCTGAACCAGTTGCTGGTGGAAATGGATGGCTTTGAGGCAACTTCAGGCGTGATCGTCATTGCAGCAACCAACCGAGCCGATGTGCTGGACAAGGCACTGCTGCGCCCGGGTCGTTTCGATCGCCAGGTGATGGTCGGCTTGCCGGATATCCGCGGCCGCGAGCAGATCCTGTACGTCCATATGCGCAAGGTGCCGATTGCACCGGACGTCAAGGCCGACATCCTGGCCCGTGGTACGCCGGGCTTCTCCGGCGCCGATCTGGCGAATCTTGTGAACGAGGCAGCCCTGTTTGCAGCCCGCCGCAACAAGCGCCTGGTGGAAATGCAGGATTTCGAGGATGCCAAGGACAAGATCGTCATGGGGCCGGAGCGCAAGTCGGCGGTCATGCGCGAAGAAGAGCGCCGCAATACTGCGTACCATGAGTCCGGTCACGCAGTGGTTGCCAAGCTTTTGCCGAAGGCTGACCCTGTGCATAAAGTGACCATCATGCCGCGCGGTTTTGCGCTGGGACTTACCTGGCAATTGCCCGAGCACGACCGCGTCAACATGTACAAGGACAAGATGCTGGAAGAAATTGCCATCCTGTTCGGTGGACGTATTGCTGAAGAGATTTTCATGCATCAAATGTCTACCGGCGCATCGAACGACTTCGAACGTGCAACGAAGCTTGCACGTGCGATGGTGACACGCTACGGCATGTCGGAAACCCTGGGCACCATGGTGTACGAGGATACGGAGCAGGACGCCTATTTCGGCCGCATGACTTCCAAAACTGTATCCGAGGCGACCCAGCAAAAGGTTGACAACGAGATCCGCTCGATTCTCGATACGCAATATGCCTTGTCGCGCCGCCTGCTGGAAGAAAACCGGAGCAAGGTTGAAGTAATGGCAAATGCATTGCTGGAATGGGAAACGCTCGATGCCGACCAGATCAACGACATCATGGAAGGCCGTGAACCGCGTCCGCCGAAGGCTGGCGTGCCGCCCAAACGGTCCGCTTCCGACAATGCTTCGGGCGGTGTTTCTCCGAATGCGCCGGCACCGGCCTGATTCCGGGCTGGTTCGAGCAATTACCGAAGTACTTGAATAAAAGGGTGAGGAGCAATCCTCGCCCTTTTTTGTTAACCAAAAGATTCGAGCAATGCAAACCTATCTGCAATGCGGGCGCTACCGCCTGTCTCTGGACCAGAGCGAGTCCAGAACTTATGTCATGGGCATCCTGAATGTGACGCCGGATTCCTTTTCCGACGGCGGCAGACACCATTCCCTGGAACGCGCCCTGTCTCATGCCGAACAAATGATTGCCGACGGCGTTGACATTATCGATATAGGCGGCGAATCCACCCGGCCAGGTGCTCCCCCGGTCTCGGTCGAAGAGGAGTTGCAGCGAGTCATGCCTGTCTTGTACGCCTTGCGCGACTGCGGAAAGCCGCTTTCTGTCGATACCTGCAAGCCGGAGGTCATGCGCGAGGCAATTATGGCGGGAGCAGACATGATCAACGACATCAAGGGATTTACCGCCCAAGGTGCGTTGAGTGTCGTCAAGGAAAGTGACTGTGCCTTATGTATCATGCACATGCAAAATGATCCGCAGACGATGCAATTGAAGCCGGAGTACGAGGATGTCACGCGCGAGGTCACGGCTTATCTTCGAGAACGCATCAGGTCGATCGAACAAGAAAACATTGATCGCCGTCGACTATGCATCGACCCGGGATTTGGATTCGGCAAGACCTTGGAGCATAATCTTGCCCTGTTAAAAAATATCGACTGGCTGCAGAAGGAGCTCGACTTGCCGGTATTGGCTGGCCTGTCCCGCAAATCAATGATCGGCGCCATTACCGGGAGGCAGGTGGAGCAGCGGCTTGCAGGAAGTCTTGCCGCTGCATTGGCGGCTGCAGCACATGGCGCGCGCATCGTGCGTGTTCATGATGTGGCGGAAACGGTCGATGCACTGACAGTCTGGCGCGCAGCCTCGTGAATACAGACAGGAATCAAAAATGACACGTAAATATTTCGGCACCGACGGTGTCCGGGGAAGAGTAGGGGTTGCTCCAATCACGCCGGATTTCGTGATGAAGCTTGGTTATGCCGCTGGCAAGGTGCTGGTGCAGGAAGGGACAAGCCCGGCCAAGCCAACGGTGCTGATCGGGAAGGACACCCGCATTTCCGGCTACATGTTTGAAGCCGCCCTGGAGGCTGGTTTTGCTGCGGCTGGCGTGGACGTGATGCTGGCCGGGCCAATGCCGACTCCGGCGATAGCGTACCTGACCCGCGCGCTCAGGTTGTCTGCAGGCGTCGTAATTTCCGCCTCGCACAATCCATACGATGACAACGGCATCAAGTTCTTCTCTGCCCAGGGCAGCAAGCTCCCGGACGCTGTCGAATCGGCGATTGAGGCTGCCATCGACATGCCCATGGAATGCGTGCCTTCCGAAAAGCTGGGAAAGGCCAAGCGTCTGTTCGATGCCCAGGGCCGCTATATTGAATTCTGCAAAAGCACCTTCCCGAATGAGCTGGACCTGCGCGGCCTGAAAATCGTGGTTGACTGTGCCCACGGGGCTGCCTACAACATCGCGCCCGATGTATTCCACGAGCTCGGCGCCGAAGTCGTCGCGATCGGCAACGAGCCGAATGGTTTGAACATCAATGACAAGCTTGGCGCCACCGCACCGCAAGCGCTGTCGAAGGCAGTGATTCAGCATGGTGCCGATCTTGGTATTGCCCTGGATGGGGACGCGGACCGGTTGCTGATGGTCGATAACACTGGGCGGATCTACAATGGCGACGAATTGCTTTACGTCATGGTGAAGGACCGCATGGCCACCGCGCCAATCGAAGGCGCGGTTGGCACGCTGATGACCAACATGGCGCTGGAAGTTGCCTTCAAGAAGATGGGCATTGGTTTTGCACGTGCGAAAGTCGGCGACCGCTATGTGCTGGAAATCCTGCAGGAACGGGGATGGCTGGTGGGCGGAGAAGGCTCCGGACACTTGCTGTTCCTGGACAAGCATACGACAGGCGACGGTATTGTCTCCGCACTGCAAGTGCTGTCTGCATTGAAGCGCTGCGGCAAGACCCTCGCCGAATGCACCGCCGACATCGCGCTTTATCCGCAAAGCCTGGTCAACGTGAAAGTGGCGCCCGGATTCGACTGGCAGAAGAATGCGGCGCTCCTGACAGAAAAGGAAATCGTCGAATCGGAGCTGGGCGACAAGGGGCGGGTACTGATCCGTGCATCCGGTACCGAACCCCTGATCCGTGTCATGGTGGAGGCGGAGAGCGCCGAAACCGCCGAGAAGATGGCGCAGCGTATTGCCGCCAGGGTGAATGCCTGAGCCAGCTCGCAGGGCACATGAAACGGTCAAACGCGGGACGCAAGGCTGGCAGGATGTGATGACGCCGTTGCCAATGCGGTCTGGCGTGAGTCCGAGCTACCTGTGTTTGCCTGTGGGCTCCTGGCCAAGCCTTCTTGCCTTTCTGGAAAAGCGGTTTCCTGACGTGTCGTTGGCAACCTGGATTTCCCGCATGAACAGAGGGGAAGTCGTCGACGCCAAGGGAAATCGATTGAGTCCCGATAGCCCATATCGACAGGGACACTGCATTTTTTATTATCGTGAGCTCGAAAAGGAGACGCCGATCCCTTTCGAAGAAAAAATCCTCTATCAGAACGAACATATCCTCGTCGCCGACAAGCCGCACTTCTTGCCGGTCATTCCTTCCGGCCGCTTTCTTCACGAAACCCTCCTTGTCCGCCTGAAGAAGAAAACCGGCCTTGAGCATTTGACACCCATCCATCGCATCGACAGGGAAACTGCGGGAATTGTCATTTTTTCCCATAATCCGGCTACGCGCGGCAGTTATCAGTCCCTGTTCCAAAAACGGGCAATGAAAAAAACCTACGAAGCCTTGGCCGGTTGCCTGCCGGGTCTAAGTTTTCCGCTTACTTACCGGAGCCGTATGGTGGAGGGGGACAAGTTTTTCCGCATGAAACAAGTGGAAGGGCCGCCAAATTCCGAAACCCGGATCGAAGTGCTGGAAAAGCGCGGTGACATCAGTCTTTACCGCCTGTATCCCGTCACCGGGAAAAAGCATCAGTTGCGCCTGCATCTTTCCGCACTCGGGATCCCGATTGTCAATGATAATTTTTATCCCGAAGCGCAAGCCTGCAAAGGCGATGACATGTCGCAGCCGCTCAAACTATTGGCGAAAGCCATTTCCTTTCAGGATCCATTTACAGGCCGGGAACAGTATTTCGAAAGCTGTCGACAACTGTCTTGGGATAATCTGTCTTGACGCTGCTCCTGGTTCTGCCTAGCATGGTCTTATAGGTTGTCTACTTCGGTCCTCACGTATAAATTGACCTGGGCAAACGGGTCGAGTATCATGCCTTTCTTTTCGGAGTGTAGCGCAGCCCGGTAGCGCACCTGCTTTGGGAGCAGGGGGTCCAAGGTTCGAATCCTTGTACTCCGACCAGTATTCAAAGGGTTAGCTTTATCGCTAACCCTTTTTCTTTTTCGGTAAAAGCACGGCGAGTCCGAATATCGGTTTCGCTTTTGCTATCGAAGGGCATAACGGACCTGCCGCGTTGTTTGGGGATGCCCCGTGCTTGGTTGAAAGCGCAAGGCATTAGCGGTAATATTCGCACGGCTTCGCAAGCAGTCCATGCATGCGGGCCAACCCGAATGCCGCACCTTGCATGCCGGCTCCAGAAATTTCTCTACACACTGCCCATAGCTCAGCTGGATAGAGCAACGGCCTTCTAAGCCGTAGGTCGCAGGTTCGACTCCTGCTGGGCAGGCCACATCCTCGTTAAGCGCTGCCACGCCCGATTTCAGGTCAATGCCAATTGCCAATCAAGTCACTACCATTACTTCTGCGGCGGCAGAGCATGTGACGCTAACAGCGCGGCAAACTCGTCCGCGCCAATAGGCTTGCTGAAGTAATACCCCTGCATCTCGTCGCAGGCGTGCTCGCGCAGGAAGGTTTCCTGCTCGACGGTTTCGACACCTTCTGCGATCACTGTCAGGCTCAGGGTCTTGCCCATTGCGATGATGGCTTCGGTGATTGCCTTGTCGCCGGTGCTGGTGGCGAGATCGCGGATGAAGGAGCGGTCCACCTTGAGGGTATCGATCGGGAAGCTCTTGAGCTGGCCGAGCGAGGAATAGCCTGTTCCGAAATCATCGATCGCCAGCCGCACTCCCATTTTCTTGATCGCCGTAAGCAGCTTGATGGCGCGCTCCGGGTTGTGGACCACCATGCCTTCGGTGATTTCCAGCTCCAGCAGATGGGGCGCCATGCCGGTTTCCTTCAGTACCGCTGCGACGTCCTCCAGCAGGTGCTCGTCGGCGAACTGGCGCACCGAGAGATTGACCGCCATGCATATCGGCGGCAAGCCCTGTTTTTGCCATGCCACGTTTTGCAGGCAGGCTGTCCGGAGGGCCCATTTGCCGATGGGGACGATCAATCCGGTTTCTTCCGCGATCGGGATGAAGTGTGCCGGCGATACGGCGCCGAGCCCGGCATTGTGCCAGCGCAGCAAGGCTTCCACCCCGGTGATCCTGCGGTTCCTGAGATCGACCTTGGCCTGGTAGTGCAACGTGAATTCATTGCGCTCCAGCGCGCGGCGCAGGTTGGATTCCAGCAGCAGGCGCTCGAGGGATTGCGACTTGATTTCCTTGGAATAGAACTGGAAGTTGTTCTTGCCTTCTTCCTTGGCAAAGTACATCGCAATGTCGGCATTCTTCATCAGTGTCTGCTCGTCTTCGCCATCCTGCGGGAACATGGCAATGCCGATACTGGCCGTCACCCGGCATTCCTGGCTAATCAGCGTCACGGGCTGGATGGCGGCCGCCAGGATCTTGCGGGCGACCGTGGCGGCCTGGTCCTTGTGGTCTGTTTCCTGGATCAACACCACGAATTCATCTCCGCCAAGCCGGGCGATCGTGTCGCTTGCGCGCAATGTCTTCTGGAAGCGGGCAGTGACTTCCTTCAGGAGTTCATCGCCGGCTTCATGACCGAGGGTGTCATTGATGAACTTGAACCGGTCGAGGTCGATGAACAGCACCGCGAAGCTGCGCTCGTAGCGGCTTGACGACGAGATGGCCGCATTCAGCAGGTGGCTGAACATCGCGCGGTTCGGCAAGCCCGTGAGGCCGTCATGGGTGGCAAGATACTGGATGCGTTCTTCGGCGACTTTCTGGTCGGTGATTTCGCGCGATACGCCGCGGTATCCTGTGAAGCGGCCCTCGCCGTCGAACACCGCTTCCCCGCTGGCGCTGATGTAGAACGGGCTCCCGTCAGTCAGCACCCGGCACATGATGATGTCGCGGTATGGCCTTTGCGCAGCAAGAAACTCGCGATGCGCATCCCATCCGCCTTCGGCCTGCACCTCGAAGCCGCATTCCCAGATTGGCTTGCCAAGGAAATAGCCCTGTATCTCGGCCGCTTTCGCGTGCCGGCCTTCGAGGCGTGTAAAGCGAAATTCTGTATCCTGCTCCCAGTACCAGTCCGAGGACAGATTGGTCAAGGCGCGGAAACGCGCTTCGCTTTCACGCAGCGCCTGCTCCATCTTGCGGCGCTCGGTCACATCGCGAAGAATGCCGCGGAATCCGACCGGATTTCCGGAACTGTTCCTGACCAGGTGGATCGAGCCTTCCACCTGGATTTTGCTGCCGTCCTTGCGGATATGCTCCCAGTCCTGGCTGTGCTTGGAATTGCCTGTAAGGTAAACCTCGTTGAACGCCTGGTACACCGTCACTGCCACTTCAGGCGTCATGTAATCCCGGTTGTTCACTCCCGCCATTTCGCTATGGGCATAGCCGAGCATGCGGACGAAGGCATCGTTGTAGAAAACGAGATTGCCTTTCAGATCGACTTCGTAATAGGCGTCCCCGATGCTTTCAATAATGGTGCGATATCGTTCCTCGCTCGCACGCAGCGCATCCTCGGTTTTCCGGCGCGCCGTCACATCGCGCATGAGGCCGCGGAATCCGACCGGCGTGCCGTTGGCATCCTTGATGAGATGGGCCGAACCTTCCACCCGTACGATGCTGCCGTTCTTGTGACGGTACTCCCAGTCCTGATTGAGCAAGGGCTGGCCGGTGCGGTAGACCTCGCTGAAGGCCTTGTATACCGTCGCTGCCATTTCCGGCGTCTGATAATTAAGATTGCTCAGGCCCTTGAATTCTTCGGCAGTCAGGCCCAGGGCCTTGTAGGTCGAGGAGTTGAAGAAGAGGCTCCGGCCTTTCAGATCGACCTCGTAATAGCCTTCTTCCATGGTTTCGAGGATGGTCCGGTATTTTTCCTCGCTTGCGCGCAGCGCTTCCTCGGTGCGCTTGCGCTCGGCTTCGCGCTCGAAATTGTGCAGCGCATAAGCGATATTCCGGGCAATCCGATCGAGCAGGGTAACCGTCTTGTGGTCGAAGGCGTTTTTCTGCGCTGAATAGAACAGCAGCACGCCGGCCGGGTGCCCGTCGCGCAAGAGGGGAATCGCTGCGCCTGCGGCAATGCCGGCCTTTTCGGCCAAGACGTGCCAGGGGCGCGTGCGTTCGTCTTTCAGGAAATCATTGCTGACGGCGGATTTTTGCGTGCGGAAAGCCAGGCCTACCAGGCCTTGCCCTTCAGGTGAGTCCGGGTCAATCGAGATGCGCGCTTGGTGCAGTCCCTGTTCTCCCATGCCGACGACAGCTTCCACCTTGACGCGGGCCGTGGCGGGGTCGGGGACCATGAGCGCCGCAGTCAGGAGCTTGCCGTCTTCCACGGCGGCTTCGCAAACACGCTGGTAAAGCTCTGCGGGCGTCTGCGCGTGCAGGATGGCTTCATTGATGGCGCCGAGCACGGCATACATGGTGGCGAGGTGCTTGTAGGCGTCCCCCTCGTGCTTGCCAGAAGTAATGCTCAAGTTGGTCCCCGCAGAGATTGGATGAATCCGGTTTCGATGCCTTTGCCGGCGCTTGCTGGATACAGGCAATTATGACCGCTTGTTTGCATTCTATCGGGAATTTGTTGCATAAAAGCAATAAATTCAAGCGCTCCATGTTGTGACGCACGAAGACCATCATTGACCCGGGAACAAGTTATTCGGCGATGTTTGAGGCAGGAGTAGGGGAGATGCTGGGCTGGCGAGCAAGTCAGCCCAAGGGGGAGAAAACCGATGGTCTGGGAAAGTCAGGCGAGGCGGGCGACCGGGAAGTGCTTGATAGCGTGGATGGGGTGGTCAATCCTTTCCCGGCAAGCGCCAGCTCATTTCCTGCATTCCGCCTCATATTCCTCGACAATGCGACGCAATCTGCGCATGGCTTTGTCGTGGGCCTTGCCGGTAGCGGCGGCGGCATCTTCATCCGCTGCATTCCTGCGGCGTGCCATTGCCATGCATCGGTTCTGCTTGGCCCTTGCGACGCGCGCCAGCTTTTGCTGTTCTTTCTCTTCCTTCGCCTCGCGCTTGTGCCTTTCGCTTTCCAGCTGTGCGAGTTTTGCCTTCTCCTGGGCGAGCTGGGAATTCGCCTGCGTCGTATCGGAAGGGGAAACGCCAGGACCGAGGTCGATCTGCCTGCCGCCAGCGCAGGGCTTGTCGCTGTAGGTGACCTTTCCGCCCGCTTCACACTTGTAGACGGCCATTGCAGGAGCGGACAGGCACAGGAGCGCGCACAGCAGCAGGGTTCGGGTCATCTTGATTGTCCTTGTTTGTTTATATGACTTTTCCCGGGTTCATGATGCCGAGCGGGTCGATCGCCTGCTTGAGGGTCCACATCAAGGCCATTTCCGTCTCGGACTTGTAGCGGCGGACTTCATCGCGCTTGAGCGCACCCAGTCCGTGTTCCGCCGAAATCGATCCGCCGAAACGGTCGACGCTGTCATGCACCACGCGGTTGATTGCCTCCTGATGGCGGATGAATTCTTCATCCGAACCGTTTTCCGGGGGCGACACATTGTAATGCAGGTTGCCATCCCCGAGATGGCCGAAAGTGACCATGCGGCAGCCGGGGAAGGCATCCTGCAGGGCCACGTCGGTGATGCGGATGAATTCGCCGATGCGGGAAATCGGTACCGAGATATCGTGCTTGATATTCTTGCCTTCCGCTGCCTGCGCCATCGAAATATGCTCGCGCAGATTCCACAGCGCGTTCGACTGGGCGATCGAAGAGGCGACCACCGCATCCACTATGCATCCCTGTTCCAGCGCCTCTTCGATCAGGCCTTCCAGCATGGCGGTCGCATGTTCCTCGGATTCGCTGTCGGACAGCTCCAGCAGGACATATTGCGGATAGTGCTGCGCAAACGGCAGGCGTATCTGCGGGAAGTGCTTGGTGACCAGGTGCAGGCATATTTCCGACATCAGTTCGAATGCAGTGAGCGTTGCCCCGCAGCGCGCTTGGGCAATTGACAGCAGGCGCAACGCGTCGTCCGGCGTTTCCAGGGCGGCCAGCGCCGTCAGCTTTGCCTTCGGTTGCGGAAACAGTTTCAGGACTGCGGCGGTAATGACGCCGAGCGTGCCTTCCGCGCCAATGAACAGGTCGCGCAAGTCGTAGCCGGTATTGTCCTTGCGAAGGCCTTTCAGCCCACTCCAGATGTCGCCCTGCGGCGTGACTACTTCGAGGCCGAGGCACAGCTCGCGCGTATTCCCGTAGCGCAGGACGGCAACGCCGCCCGCATTGGTCGAGAGATTGCCGCCGATGGTGCAACTGCCTTCGGCTGCCAGTGACAAGGGAAACAGGCGGCCCGCATCGGCGGCGGCGTTCTGGATGGTCTCAAGCACGCATCCGGCTTCGACGGTCATGGTGTTGTTGACGGTATCGATCCCCCGGATCCGGTTGAGCCGGGTCAGGGACAGGACGATCGAGGTGCCGCTTGCATCGGGGACGCTGCCCAGCACCATGCCGGTATTGCCGCCCTGCGGCACGATAGGCACGCGGAACTGGCTGCACAGGCGGACGATCGCCGCCACTTCCTCCGGCGAGGCCGGCTTCACCACCGCAAGCGCCTTGCCGGTAAAGCGGCGGCGCCAGTCGGTCAGGTAGGGAGCGACGTCCGCTTCGGCGGTCAATACATGGGCTGCCCCGACCGCGTCGCGGCACAGATTGAGAAAATCGTTCATTTGGACGCTTTCTGGATGACTTGTTGGGCCAGCTTTTTGGCAGCCTTCTTGTAGGGATGCAGGAAGAGGATGGTGCACAGGAAAAACACACTGGTCAGCCCGACTTCGACCCAGCCCAGGGTGGCCGACAATCCCTTGTCGCTGGTGGCCCTTACGATTCCTTCGGCGAAGTAAAGCAGGATCATCATCGATGCCCATTGCATGGTGTAGAGGTTGCGCTTCAACACGCCGTGCAGCGGCACAAGCAGCGGGACTGCCTTCAGCACCAGCCAGGAACCGCCTGGCCGCAGCGGTGCCAGCACCAGTTCCCAGGCCACACATAATGCGATCAAGGCCAGCAGGCTGCCGGCACTGCCGAAATAAAATACCTTCTGCGCTGGATATTGCATCAGTTCTCTCTCAACTTGCGGGCTGTCTGGGCTAGGCGCCGGCCCAGCGCAATTGTCAGAATCCTGGTTTCCTCGCTGATCGGATGCGTGCCATTGACGCCGGCCCAGTGGCTGGCACCATAGGGTGTGCCGCCGCTGGAAGTGGTCATCAATTCCGGCTGCGTGTAAGGCAGTCCGAGCAACAGCATGCCATGGTGCAGCAGTGGAATCATCATCGACATTAGGGTGGTTTCCTGACCTCCGTGCAGGCTGCCGGTGGAGGTAAACACGCAGGCCGGCTTGCCGTTCAATGTGCCCGACAGCCATTGCGAGGACGTGCCATCCCAGAAATATTTCATGGGAGCGGCCATGTTACCGAAGCGGGTGGGCGATCCCAGCGCAAGGCCGGCGCATTCCTCGAGATCGCGCAGTTCCACATAAGGCGCGCCTTCCTTCGGCACTTCCGGCTCAACCGCTTCCGCAACCGTGGAAACGGCCGGCACCGTGCGCAGGCGGGCGTCGCAACCCGACACGCTTTCAATGCCTTGCGCAATCAGTTCCGCAAGCTTCCGCGTGGCGCCATGCCGCGAATAATATAGAACAAGAATAGTCAGGTCGGGTGCATTCATGCTTGGTATTATAGGGCGCTTTGAGTTGCCAACCGTATCACGCCTGCATGTTGCAGCCTTTGACGGTACCTCTCTTATGTTCCGTTTCCTTTTCCAACATATTCCAGCAATATTTCAGCGCCTTTCGCTGGACGATTTGCGCAGCCTGCTCCGATTCGCGCGACGGCGCCTGAATGAAGAACGCCTGCCGCAGGTGGCCGGAAGCCTGACCTTTACCACCGTGCTTGCACTGGTGCCGATGCTGACCATTGCACTGGCAATATTCACCACTTTCCCCCTGTTTAATACTTTCCGTGCATCACTGGAGGCCTATTTCATCCAGAGCCTGATGCCGAAAACCATTGCCAATACCATACTCGGCTATCTCACCCAGTTCTCGGCAAAGGCGACGCGGTTGTCCGCGATCGGGGCGGCCGGTCTCATCGTGACTGCAGTTGCAATGATGTTGACGATTGATCGCGCATTCAATGAAATCTGGCGCGTCAAGGAAGCGCGGCCGATTACTCAGCGAGTGGTGGTGTATTGGGCAATCGTGACACTCGGTCCGTTGCTGATCGGCGCTTCCATCACGGCCACTTCCTATGTGTTCACCGCGACCAACGAACTTGCCACCCGGCTGCTTCTGCTCGGCAATGCCATTTACACGGTGATTTCGGTGCTGCTGACCATGGCAGCCTTTACCCTCTTGTATGTGATCGTCCCGAACCGGGTGATCGACTGGCGGGACGCAGCCTGGGGCGGACTGTTCGCCGCAGTCGCGTTCGAAATTGCAAAGCGCATCTTCGCGGTATTCATCAAGCAGTTTCCGACTTACACGGTGATCTACGGCGCGCTCGCCGCGGTGCCGATCTTCCTGATCTGGGTCTATGTGTCCTGGCTGATTACCTTGATGGGAGCGGTCGTGGCGGCTGCGCTGCCAGTCGTGAAGTATGAGCGCTGGTGGCATGTGCCGACGCCCGGCAGCGCTTTTGTCGACGCAATGTCGGTGCTGAAAGTGTTGTATGAGGCGCGGGAAAGCGGCAGGAATGCTGCAGTCGATGCCGGCACCATACGTTCAAGGACGCGCCTTGGCTTCGAGGAAGCGGAGAGCCTTCTCGAGAAAATGCTGGATGCCGGCTGGGTGGGGCGCATTCGGGCAAGCGGACCCAGTAGAGTGCAACTGGGCAAGCGCATCTCGGAAGGGCTGGACACCTGGACCCTGCTTGCCAATCCGGAGCGGCTGAAACTTGCGGATGTGTACCGGGTCTTCGTCTTCAGTCCTGCGAGCGGCAAGCCCGTTGTCAAACAGGTGGAAAGCGTGATCGAACAAGGCCTGGATCAGACCTTGTCCGCGCACTTTGCGTCGTCAAGGCAGGACATGGCAGCCTAGGCCGGCTCAGAATGCAGACCGGCCTTTCAGCATCTGCCAATACATGACCCAGTCGCCCATGAACGAATAAAGGGGATGCTGGAAAGTGGCTGGCCGATTTTTTTCGAATACGAAATGGCCGACCCAGGCGAATCCGTAGCCGGACAAGAGTGCGGCCAGCAGCCACCAGAAATTCCCGCTCAGGACCAGTGCGGCAACACAGAGGAGCGACAACGTGGAGCCGACGAAATGCAGCTCGCGGCAGGTGCGGTTGGAATGTTCGCTTAAATAAAAAGGATAAAAATCGGTAAAGGTTTCGTATTTCGTTTCCGCGATGGTGCTCATGTCATCCTCCTTGGTGTATTGGCAACGATAGATTAGTTCCGGTCCCGCGCGGATGCAACTCCATTCCCCAAAGCAAAGAAAGCATAGCTGCGTTTCATCCAGCGGCGAATCCGAACAAGGCATCGAGAACGGCATCCGGCTGCTCGGACATCAGCGAATGCCCGCATTTCTCGATCTGGACGACCTTGGCATGCGAAATCGCCTTGATCAGGGGCCCTGCTGCCTTTGGCATGGTCATCAGGTCGCTCTTCCCGAGCAGGAATAGAGCAGGGCAGGTCACCGACCTTGCGGCAATCTCTCCATTCGCATACGCATTGCAGGCGGAAAAATCGGTGTGAAAGACTGGCGCCAGGTTCAGCTTTGATAGCCGCTGCATCAGTCGCTGGCTGCCCCCCAATACATAAAAGCCGGGGGCCGGGCAGGATGGCTTTTGCACGAAGGATGAATGGCTCCAAATATTCACCATGTCGATCGCAAGCTGTTCATTGTTTTTGGCGGCATCCAGCAGTGCCTCCGATACTTTCATCGGATAGGCGGTGCCGACCAGAGCCAGCTTGTCGACCCGTGTCGGGGCGAGGTACGCGGTTTCCAGCGCTACCAGCGAGCCCATGCTGTGTCCGATCAGCGTTGCTGTTTTGACGCCGGCAGCGTCCAACAGAGTAAGCAGCCAGGCGGCCATTTCCTCGACGTTCGCCAGCGGTGCTCCGGCACTGCGGCCATGTCCTGGAAGATCCGCCGCCAGCACACCGAAGCCATGATGCGCGAAATAACGGGTTTGCAGGGCCCAGACCGAATGGTCGTTCTGTGCGCCGTGGATGAAAACGGCCGTCGGCAGGGAGGGATCGAAGGTCTTGCCGCCGGTATAGCAATAGGCATCGTGCCCGTGAACATTCAGCAGCATGTCATTTTCCCTTTTGCGAAGCTTTCAGTCCGCGCCCGAGGTCTTCGATGAGATCATCGGCATCTTCCAGTCCGACCGAAAGGCGAATGGTGCCTTCGGTAATGCCCGCAGCGGCAAGCTGTTCCGCCGGCACGCGGAAATGCGTGGTGGACGCCGGATGAATGACCAGCGATTTCGCGTCGCCGACATTGGCCAGGTGCGAAAAGATCTTGAGCGATTCTACGAAGCGCCGGCCGGCAGCCCGGTCGCCCTTGATATTGATGGAAAATACCGCGCCGCAGCCTTTCGGCAGCAAGGTCTTGGCGAGTTCATGGTCCGGGTGGGTTTCCAGTTCGGGATACATGACCGCTTCCACTGCGGGATGGGTAGCAAGGAATTCGACGATCCTGCGGGTATTTGCCACATGCCTTTCCATGCGCAGGCTGAGTGTCTCGATACCTTGGAGGATGGCGAAGGCATTGTGCGGGCTCATCACTGCGCCAAAGTCGCGCACGCCTTCGCGCCGGGCGCGCAGGGAAAATGGTGCAACCGTCGACTCTTCCGAAAACACCATGCCGTGGAAGCCTTCATACGGTTCGCACAATTCGGCGAAATGGCCGGTTTTTTCATATGCTTCCTGCCAGTCGAAGGTGCCGCCATCGACCAGCAGCCCGCCAATGGCGGTGCCGTGGCCGCACAGGAACTTGGTCGCGGAATGGAAGATCAGGTCGGCGCCATGGTCGAATGGGCGCAGCAGGTAGGGTGTGGTGAAGGTCGCGTCGACCATCAGCGGCAGATGGCGTTCATGCGCAACGTCGGCAAGCTTCGGAATGTCCAGCACATCCAGGCCCGGATTGCCGAGGGTTTCGCCGAACAATACCTTCGTATTCGGACGGATCGCATTGCGCCACGCATCGAGGTCGCGCGGATCGACAAAGGTGGTCTCGACGCCGAAGCGCTTCATGGTGTAGGCCAGCAGGTTATGGGAGCCTCCATACAGGGCGCGCGAAGCGACCACATGGGAACCGGCACCGGCAATCGTTGCCAGCCCAAGATGGAGCGCAGCCTGCCCGCTTGCCACTGCGATCGCAGCGACGCCGCCTTCCAGAGCGGCGATGCGTTCTTCCAGTACCGCATTGGTCGGATTGGAGATGCGCGAGTAGACATGGCCCGCGCGTTCCATATTGAACAGCGAGGCGGCATGATCCGAATCCTTGAACACGAAGGAAGTGCTCAGGTAAATCGGCGTAGCCCGCGCGCCGGTCGCCGGGTCCGGCGCCGCGCCGGCATGTAGCGACAGGGTATCGAAGCCTGGGTATTTCGGAATGTTCATGTGAAATTTGTCTCCTGCAGCCTGGTTGGGCATTCTTGTCGATCAAGCGATTTTGTCATCCTAGCATTGAACCCGTTCCTGATCTAAGAGGCAAAATAGCCCGGCGCGGCTGGATTTTTAGTCCGGCTTGGGCTAAATTTCTAATGTGACAACAAACTCCATTTCTCCCGGGTGGCACCCATGAAAGTATCCGAAATCCTGAAGGTCAAAGGCGACATCCTCTACACGGTGACCCCCGACATGCCCATCGCGGAAGCGGCCAGCACGATGGCTGAAAAGGACATCGGTTCGCTGGTCGTGATGGAATTCGGCGAACTGGTCGGCATGCTGACCTTCCGCGAAGTGATCAAGGCCCTGCATGCCAACAAGGGTTCCATCGGCGCTGGCACGGTGCGCAAGCACATGGACGACCATCCGATCACGATTACCCCTGACACCGAAATCAATGAAGTGCGCCGCCTGATGCTGGAAAAGCATGCGCGCTACGTGCCGGTGGTCGACGCCAAGACCTTGCTCGGCGTGATCTCGTTCTATGACGTGGCCAAGGCGGTGCTGGAAGCGCAGAGTTTCGAGAACAGGATGCTCAAGGCGTACATCCGCGACTGGCCGGCCGAAGGCGAGGGCGAGGAGTAGGCTGGCCGGATGCACGGACAGGGCCTTTTGCACTGACCGGGCAGTTGGCAGGCGGCTTCTTCCACTACGCGCATGTGCCCGCAGATCTGATTCTCCCGGACAGGCAGGCGCTCAATAGGGGCCGACGCTCCCATCCGGATGCGGAGAAAACGACACACCGGGTATCGCCCGGCAACACTTTTGGGAAAAGCTCCCGAAAACGGCTTCATTGTCCTCTACACTTCTGCCGTCAAAGCGAATCACGGTTGCTTTGACGCGCGCCTCAAATTCCATTTTTCTTCTTTTGATTAAACCGACATGAGTCAATCCAGTCAGTTTGCCTTGCTTGCACAGCGCCGTTTCGGCCCTTTTTTCTGGACCCAGTTCTTCGGTGCTTTCAATGACAACCTGTTCAAGACAGCCCTGTTGACCATCCTGACCTACGAAGCCTTGAGCTGGACCGACCTGGATCCGGGTCTGCTGAACAATCTGATTCCCGGGCTGTTCATCTTGCCGTTCGTGGTGTTTTCGGCGAGCGCCGGGCAGTTGGCAGACAAGTTCGAGAAGTCGCGGCTCGCGCGCTACATCAAGATACTGGAAATCGGCATCATGCTGCTAGCGGCAATCGGCTGGTTGCGGCATGACCTGTGGCTGCTGGTGGGAGCCATCGTCGGCATGGGCCTGCACTCGACGCTGTTCGGCCCGGTGAAGTACGCCTACCTGCCGCAGCAGCTGAAGCCGGAAGAGCTCGTCGGCGGCAATGGCATCATCGAGATGGGCACCTTCGTCGGCATCCTGCTAGGCGAAGTGCTGGGCGCCGTGCTGGTGCTGCACAAGCCCTGGGGCGTGCAGCTGGTGGCTGGCGGAACGATCGCATGTGCCGTGATCGGCTGGCTGTTCAGTCTGCGCATTCCGCATTCGCCGGCGCCGGCGCCGGATTTGAAGATCAACTGGAATCCGCTGACCGAAACCGTCCGCAATATCAGCTTTTCACGCCAGAACCGCACGGTGTTCTTGTCCATGCTGGGCAATTCCTGGTTCTGGTTCTATGGCGCCATCATCCTCGCCCAGTTTCCGGTCTATGCGAAGGACTATCTCCATGGCGACCATAGCGTATTCGTGCTGCTGCTGACGGTGTTCTCGCTCGGAATCGGCACCGGATCGCTCCTGTGCGAGCGGCTGTCCGGACACAAGGTGGAAATCGGCCTGGTGCCGTTTGGCTCGATCGGCCTGTCGATCTTCGGCTTCGACCTCTATCTCGCGAGCCTGCATTACACGAATGCTGCAATGGTGGATGCCGCCGGTTTCATCGTGCAGCAGGGCAGCTGGCGCATCCTGTTCGACTGCGTGATGATCGGCGTGTTCGGTGGCTTTTACATCGTTCCCCTGTTCGCGCTGATCCAGACCCGCTGCGATCGCCAGCATGTATCTCGCACCATCGCGGGAATGAACATCCTGAATGCCCTGTTCATGGTGGCTGCGGCCGGCGTGGCCATGGTGCTGCTGAGGATCGGTTTTACGATCCCGGAGATCTTCATGGCTACGGCCCTGATGAATGCGGTCGTTGCAATCTACATCTTCTCGCTGGTGCCGGAGTTCCTGATGCGCTTCCTCGCATGGCTGCTGATTCATACCCTGCATCGGGTGCATACAGTGGATACCGACCGCATTCCGGAAGAAGGAGCGGCCGTGCTGGTTTGTAACCACGTCAGCTATGTGGATGCGATCGTCATCATGGCAGCGAGTCCGCGGCCGATACGCTTCGTCATGGACCATCGCATCTTCAAGATCCCGGTGCTGTCCTGGATCTTTAGGACAGCCAAGGCGATACCGATCGCGCCGGCCAAGGAAGATCCGTGGCTGATGGAAAAAGCGTACGTGGATATCGCGCAGGCGCTGCACGAGGGCGAACTGGTGTGCATCTTCCCGGAAGGAAAATTGACAATGGACGGCGAAATCAATCAGTTCAAAGGGGGCGTCAGGAAAATCCTCGACCGCACGCCGGTACCGGTGATCCCGATGGCCTTGCGCGGCTTGTGGGGTAGCCTGCTGACACGCGGCAAAGGCAATCCTTTCGAGCGTTCGTTCAAGCGCGGACCGTTTTCCCGGCTGTCGCTGGCGGTCGGGCGGCCGGTGGCGCCGGCCCAAGCGACTCCAGAGCTTTTGCAGGAACAGGTATTGGCCTTGCGCGGGGACTGGAAATAATTTTTAGCCGCGTAACCTGCGAGGGATAGGCTAAAATCGAGCCTTCCCTCTTCAATTCGAGATAGTACGCATAACATGTCCGGCAGCACTTTTGGCAAGCTCTTCACCGTCACTACCTTCGGCGAATCCCACGGGCCGGCAATCGGCTGCGTGGTCGATGGCTGTCCGCCGGGAATGGAGCTGTCGGAAGCGGATATCCAGCCGGAGCTCGACCGGCGCAAGCCCGGCACTTCGCGCCACGTCACGCAGCGTCAGGAATCTGACACCGTTGAAATCCTGTCAGGGGTCTTCGAAGGAAAAACCACCGGCACGCCGATTGCGCTCCTGATCCGCAACGAAGACCAGCGCAGCAAGGATTACGGCAATATCGCCGAAACCTTCCGCCCGGGACATGCGGACTACACCTACTGGCACAAGTACGGCATTCGCGACCCGCGTGGCGGGGGACGTTCGTCGGCACGCCTGACCGCGCCCATCGTCGGCGCCGCTGCTATTGCCAAGAAATGGCTGAAACAGCAGTACGGGACGAGCTTCAAGGGTTGCATGAGCCAACTGGGGGAAATCGCGATTCCCTTCGAATCATGGGACTTCGTCCAGACCAATCCCTTCTTTGCCGCGAACCAGACCATCATCCCGCAGCTGGAAGCGTACATGGATGGCTTGCGCAAGGAAGGCGATTCCTGCGGCGCGCGCATCGAGGTAGTTGCGCAGCAGGTGCCGGTCGGTCTGGGCGAGCCGCTCTACGACAAGCTGGATGCCGACATCGCCTTTGCGATGATGGGCATTAACGCCGTCAAGGGCATCGAAATCGGTGCCGGCTTCAAGTCGGTCGCCCAAAAGGGCAGCGAACATGGTGACGAACTGACGCCGCAGGGCTTTGCCAGCAACAATGCAGGCGGCGTATTGGGCGGCATTTCGACCGGCCAGGACATCACGGTATCGATCGCAATCAAACCCACTTCCAGCATCCGCACACCGCGCCGTTCGATCGACAAGAACGGCAATCCGGTCAACGTGGAAACCTTCGGCCGGCACGATCCCTGCGTCGGCATCCGGGCGACCCCGATCGCCGAAGCGATGCTGGCCCTGGTCCTGATGGATCATGCGTTGCGCCATCGGGCCCAGTGCGGCGACGTGAGCGTGACGACTCCGAAAATCGCGGCAAGCATCTAGAAGTTGCAAGGAATGGTTCGCAAGGATGAGGCGAAGCCGCGGTTTCGCTTTGGCGCGGCTTTGCCCGTCGTGAGGATGAAGGGCAGATGAGCCTGCGCAACAAACCGATTCTGCCGCATCCCGATCCCCGCCGCATGGCGCACGCATCCTGGTCGAGGCAGTGGGTCAGCTTCGCGCTGTTCTTCTTTGCCTACTACGGCTACATCGGCATCTTTTCGCCTTATGCAAGTCTTTATTTTGCCGATCACGGCATGACGGCAACGCAGATTGGCGCGCTGATGTCGCTCATGCAGGTGATGCGGATTTTCGGTCCCAACCTGTGGGGCTGGATCGCGGACCGCAGGCAGCAGCGGGTGGCTGTGCTGCGCATCACCGCGCTGGCCGCATTCGCAAGCTTTACCGGAATCTTCTTTGGACACACATTTGCCCAGTTCTTCGTTGTGATGGTGGCAGTCAACCTGTTCACCAGCGCGCAGGTTCCCTTGTCCGAAGCCCTGATGCTGTCTGAAATGCGCGGGGACCTGACGCATTACGGCAAACTGCGCCTGTGGGGGTCGGTCGGATTCATCCTCGCCGTCACGCTTGCCGGCCCTTTGCTCGACTGGTACGGCATTGGTCTCATGCTCTGGATTTCGATTGGCCTGCTCGCACTGATGCTGGTCGCCTGCCTGCGGATGGAGGAATCGCCGCCCGGCCAGGCTTCCATGAATGGCCCCTCGGTCATGAGCCTGCTGAAGCGGCGCGAGGTCGCCGCATTCTTCGCGTCGACTTTCCTGATGATCGCGGCGCATGCGTCGCTATATGTTTTCTATTCCTTGTATCTGGCGCAAATCGGCTACAGCAACACGGTGATAGGTTTAATGTGGTCGCTCGGAGTGGTGGTCGAAATCGCGTTTTTCTATTACCAGGCACCCATCTTCCGGCGTTTTGGCATCAGGAAACTGATGGTGGCCAGCCTGCTGATTGCGGTCGCCCGCTTCCTGCTGATCGGTTACGGCGCCCAGTCGCTGCTGTTGCTGTCGATCGCCCAGCTCATGCATGCCGCAACTTTCGGCGTTCACCATTCGGCTTCGATCGCCAGCCTGCAGCGCTGGTTTTCGGGGCCCTTGCAGGCAAGGGGGCAGGCGCTCTTTACCAGCATTTCCTATGGTTTGGGCGGCACTCTCGGCGGCCTTGTTTTAGGGGAATTATGGGATACATTGGGGCCGCGCGCAGTCTATCTGACAGCGGCGCTGTTTTCGCTTGTGGGTGCCGGTGCGGCAGTCCTTTCATATCGCTGGCAGTCACGTGATCAAGAGGAGGGAAAATGAATTTCGCCATCAAGCCAATGATTCTGAAACGCATGATGCTCGCGGTGTTTGTGCTCGGGCTGGCGGCCTGCCAAACCGTGCAAACGACGCAGGGCGGTGTGGTCGGTGTCGACCGCCAGCAAAGGATGGCACTTTCTGCGCAGGAGATGGATCAGGCGGCCCAGCAGCAATACGCAGAATTGATGACGGAAGCACGCAAGAAAGGGCTGGTGAACCAGGACCCGGCGCAGGTCGAGCGGGTGCGCAAGATTGTCCAGCGCCTCATTCCCGAGACCGCGGCTTTTCGCCCGGATGCGCCCAAATGGAACTGGGAAGTGAATGTGCTGACCTCGTCAGAGGTCAACGCGTGGTGCATGCCCGGCGGAAAAATTGCCGTCTATACTGGCTTGCTGGCAAAACTGCATCCTACCGACGATGAGCTGGCGGCGGTGCTGGGCCATGAGATCTCCCATGCATTGCGCGAGCACTCGCGCGAACGTGCTTCTGAACAGGCGGTGGCGGGCGGCCTGATTTCGATCGGCTCGGCCTTGCTGGGACTCGGAGACCTTGGCCAGAAGGGGGCGGAATACGCCTACATGGGATTGGTCGGATTGCCCCATTCAAGGCTCCAAGAGACGGAAGCCGACCGCATCGGGGTGGAACTGGCAGCGCGTGCCGGCTACGACCCGCGTGCCGCTGTGACACTCTGGCAAAAAATGGGACAGCTAAGCGGCAGCGAACCGCTGAAGTTCCTCTCGACTCACCCGTCGAACGAGGACAGGCTCAGGGACCTGACAGCGTATTCTCAGCGGGTGGCGCCTCTCTACCAGCAGGCGAAAAAGAAGTACTGACAAAAAGTACTGACGAAATCAGCCGAAACTTGAGCGCCCGCAGCATGTGCTGCGGGCGTTTTCATTCATGCATCCGTGCGTCCCGCGTGTTCCGCATTGCACAATATGGCATAATCAAAGGCTATTTTCATCGTTTCGTCCTGCACATTTCGACCCATGGCTCAAACGCTTTACGACAAACTCTGGGAATCGCATGTCGTCCATACTGAAGAAGATGGGACATCGATACTGTATATCGACCGCCATCTGGTGCACGAAGTCACCAGCCCGCAGGCATTCGAAGGCCTGAAGCTGGCCGGCCGCAAACCATGGCGCGTGTCCGCCAATCTCGCGGTTGCGGACCACAACGTGCCCACCACCGATCGCATGCAAGGCATTGCCGATCCGGTGTCGCGACTGCAGGTCGAAACTCTGGACGCGAATGCCAAGGAATACGGCCTGACCTATTTCAACATGCGCGACAAGCGCCAGGGCATCGTGCATGTGATCGGACCGGAACAGGGCGCAACGCTTCCCGGCATGACAGTTGTCTGTGGTGACTCTCATACCTCGACCCATGGCGCCTTCGGCTGCCTCGCGCATGGCATCGGCACTTCCGAAGTCGAGCATGTGCTGGCGACCCAGACACTGCTGGCGAAAAAATCCAAATCCATGCTGGTGCAGGTTGATGGTCCGCTGCCTACAGGCGTGACTGCGAAGGACATCGTACTGGCGGTGATCGGCAAGATCGGTACTGCGGGCGGCACCGGGTATGCAATCGAATTCGCCGGTTCCACCATCCGTTCGCTCTCGATGGAAGGCCGTATGACTGTCTGCAACATGGCAATCGAGGCTGGCGCACGCGCCGGCATGGTGGCCGTGGACGATACGACGATTAATTATGTGAAAGGCCGTCCTTTCTCGCCGGTCGGCCCGCACTGGGATCGCGCGGTGGAATACTGGCGCACACTGCATTCCGATCCGGGTGCCAAGTTTGACATGGTGGTGACGCTCAATGCCGCGGAAATCAAGCCTCAGGTCACCTGGGGTACTTCGCCCGAGATGGTGGTCGCCGTGGATGGTCGCGTGCCCGACCCTGACAAGGAAAAGGATGCCGTCAAGCGAGATGCGATGGAAAAGGCATTGCGCTACATGGGCCTCAAGCCGAATACCGCGATGTCCGATATTCGCATCGACAAGGTGTTCATCGGATCCTGCACCAATTCCCGTATCGAGGACTTGCGGGCTGCGGCAGCGGTCGTGCGCGGCAAGTACCGCGCATCGAATGTGAAGCTGGCGATGGTGGTGCCCGGATCCGGCCTGGTGAAGGAACAGGCAGAACGCGAAGGCCTGGACAAGATTTTCAAGGAGGCCGGCTTCGAATGGCGCGAGCCCGGATGTTCCATGTGCCTGGCGATGAACGCCGACCGCCTGGAACCGGGCGAGCGCTGCGCCTCCACTTCCAACCGGAACTTCGAAGGCCGTCAGGGGCAGGGCGGCCGCACGCACCTGGTGTCGCCGGCGATGGCCGCCGCGGCAGGCATTGCCGGTCATTTCGTCGACGTGCGCGCTTTGCGCTGAGGCCAGTTCCGGAATCAGGATGAAAGAGTAAGAACCATGGACAAATTTACCGTACACGATGGATTGGTAGCGCCGCTGGATCGCGCGAACGTCGATACCGATGCCATCATCCCCAAGCAGTTTCTTAAATCGATCAAGCGCAGCGGCTTCGGTCCCAACCTGTTCGATGAATGGCGCTACCTGGATCATGGCGAGCCGGGCATGGACAATTCCAAGCGGCCGCTGAATCCGGACTTCGTGCTGAACCAGCCGCGCTACCAGGGTGCCTCCATCCTGCTTGCACGCAAGAACTTCGGCTGCGGTTCCTCGCGCGAGCATGCTCCCTGGGCGCTCCAGCAATACGGTTTTCGCGCAGTGATTGCGCCGAGTTTTGCCGATATCTTCTTCAACAACTGCTTCAAGAACGGCTTGCTGCCGATCGTGCTGGGCGAAACCCAGGTCGACCGTCTGTTCGACGAGGTGAAGGCATTTCCGGGTTACCGCTTGGTGATCGATCTCGAGAAACAGATTGTCACCACATCCAACGGCAGCACGACTTACCCCTTCGAAGTCGACGCATTCCGCAAGTATTGCCTGCTCAACGGTTTGGATGACATCGGCCTGACACTTCGCCATGCCGACAAGATCCGCGCCTTTGAAGAAAGGTACCTGGCGGCGCAGCCTTGGCTGGTCAACACCATCTGATTCGTCAGTAATCCAAGCAAAACCGAAAAATGAAAATTGCAATCCTGCCGGGCGACGGCATTGGTCCGGAAATCATCGAACAAGCCGTGCGGGTGCTGAACGCGCTTGATGAAAAATTTGAAATGGAAGCCGCTCCAGTGGGCGGTGCCGGTTACGAAGCGCAGGGGCATCCACTGCCCGAAGGAACGCTGAAGCTCGCCAAGGAAGCTGACGCGGTCTTGTTCGGCGCGGTCGGCGACTGGAAATATGACAAGCTTGAACGTGCATTGCGGCCGGAACAGGCAATCCTTGGCCTGCGCAAGAACCTCAATCTGTTTGCCAATCTGCGTCCGGCGATTCTGTATCCGGAACTGGCTGGTGCATCGACCTTGAAACCGGAAGTGGTATCGGGCCTGGACATCCTGATCATTCGCGAACTGACTGGCGACATCTATTTCGGCCAGCCGCGCGGCGTGCGTACTGCTCCCGACGGCCAATTCAAAGGCGAGCGCGAGGGTTTCGACACTATGCGCTATGCCGAGACGGAAATCCGTCGCATCGCGCATGTTGCCTTCCAGGCGGCTCGGAAGCGCGGCAAGCGCCTGACCAGCGTCGACAAGGCCAATGTGCTGGAAACCTTCCAGTTCTGGAAAGACATCGTCACCGATGTGCACAAGGACTACCCGGACGTCGCGCTCGACCACATGTATGTGGACAATGCAGCAATGCAGCTGGTGCGCGCGCCGAAGAAGTTCGATGTGATCGTCACCGGCAACATGTTCGGCGATATCCTGTCCGACGCTGCAGCCATGCTGACTGGCTCGATCGGCATGCTGCCATCCGCCTCGCTCGATGCGAACAACAAGGGCTTGTACGAACCTTCGCATGGCTCGGCCCCGGATATTGCAGGCAAGGGCATTGCCAATCCGCTGGCCACGATTCTTTCGGCTGCGATGATGCTGCGCTACTCCCTGAACAAGGCAGAGCAGGCCGATCGGGTGGAGACCGCGGTCAAGAAGGTGCTGGCGCAGGGATTGCGCACTCCGGACATCTACGAGGAAGGCACCACCAAAGTCGGTACCCGGGAAATGGGTGACGCGGTGGTGAAGGCGCTGGGTTAAGGTTAATTGAATTGAAGGAGAAAATCGTGAAGTTAGTCGGTCTGGTAGGGTGGCGTGGTATGGTGGGTTCGGTCCTGATGCAGCGTATGCAGGCAGAGGGCGACTTCGCGCATATCGAGCCGGTGTTTTTCTCGACCTCGAACGCAGGTGGCAAGGCGCCTGCAATGGCGAAAAATGAAACCACCCTGAAGGACGCAAGCAATATCGACGACCTGAAGAAGTGCGACATCATCATTACCTGCCAGGGCGGCGATTACACGACCGAAATTTATCCTCAGCTGCGCGCGGCCGGCTGGAACGGCTACTGGATCGATGCGGCTTCCACGCTGCGCATGAAGGACGACGCCATCATCGTGCTTGATCCGGTCAACCTTGATGTGATCAAGAATGCCTTGACTCGCGGTGTGAAAAACTACATCGGCGGCAACTGCACCGTGTCCTGCATGCTGATGGGCCTAGGTGGCCTGTTCCAGCAGGACCTGGTGGAGTGGATGACATCGATGACTTACCAGGCTGCTTCTGGCGGCGGCGCACAACACATGCGCGAATTGCTGACCCAGTTCGGCTCGATCAATGCCGAAGTCAAATCCTTGCTGGACGATCCCGCTTCTGCAATCCTCGAAATCGACCGCAAGGTGCTCGCCAAGCAGCATGCATTCACTGCCGAGGAAACGAAGCAATTCGGCGTACCGCTCGCCGGCAATTTGATTCCGTGGATCGACAAAGATCTGGGCAATGGCGTGTCCCGCGAAGAATGGAAGGGTGGCGCTGAAACCAACAAGATCCTCGGCCGGGGCGAAACATTCGGCAAAGATGCAAAGCCGGCCATTGCTGTCGACGGCTTGTGCGTTCGGATCGGCGCAATGCGCTGCCACTCGCAAGCACTGACCATCAAGCTGAAGAAAGACGTGCCGCTCGATGAGATCGAAGGCATCATCGCCGAGAACAATCAGTGGGTAAAAGTGGTACCGAACACCCGCGAAGCTTCGATGAAGGATCTTACTCCGGCTGCAGTCACAGGCAGACTCACCATCCCGGTGGGACGTCTGCGCAAGATGCAGATGGGTGGTGAGTACCTGTCCGCATTCACCGTTGGCGACCAGTTGCTGTGGGGTGCCGCTGAGCCGCTGCGGCGCATGCTGCGCATCGTGTTGGAAAAATAATTCCTTAGTCGTGGTCGTGAGTCGAGGGCCTATTGGCAATCCATCAAGAGGTACGGATTGCTGATAGGCCCTCGTTGTCAACGCACAACAGGAAAACAGGCGTTGCCTGTCATAGCCACAAAGATCCGTGCGATTTGGCGAAGTTAGCAAGTTGGATACACTTGCGCGTGTAAGTCCATGATGATATGGTGAAAGTTCCCTGAATAATGATAAATTGCAGCGGTGTCCGTGCACGTCACAACATACGCTAATGGAATGCCAACCAATGTCCTTAAACATGCATTCAAACACACGCTCAAAATCGGTCTCGTTTAGCCTGAAGACACTTAGTGCCGCAGTTGTTTCGGCGCTGCTGTTTTCCAATGCATATGCAGCAGGACTGGGCAAGCTGACAGTATTGTCGTCCCTGGGACAACCGCTCAATGCCGAAATCGAATTAAGTTCAGTATCGAAGGACGAGGCCGGTGCACTTGTCGCAAAGCTTGCTTCCCCGGAAGCTTTTCACCAAGCCAGCATTGATTTGAACCCAACCTTGCTGTCGCTTCGGTTTGCGATCGATGAGCGTGGCACCCGCAAATTCATTCGTATTACATCGAGCCAGCCGATCAACGAGCCGTTTGTCGACTTGCTCCTCGAGGTAGGCGGCCCGCATGGACGCCTCGTTCGTGAATATACTTTCCTGCTTGACCCCGCCGACATGCGCGCCATGCAGCCGGCCCAAGTTGCGTCGATTCCCGTTCCTGCCCAAGGAACAATCAAGCCGGCACAGCCCGTTGTCCAGGCGGAGGCTCCCGCACAGATTGAGCACAAAGCCGAGGACAAGCCGAACGGAAAATCTGAAGAGAAGCTCACGGACGCGCCTGCCAATAAAGTTGAAGAGGCCAAGACGTCTGCAGGACAGGAAGCAAAGACTGCACTGAAGCCTGTCAAGCCGGCTGCGACAGCAGCGGCAGGAGAAGGAAAAAGCGAGCCGAACCCGACCGAACATAAGATTAAGAGTGGCGACACTTTGGTCAAGATCGCCAACCAGGTGAAGCCGAGCGGCGTATCTCTGGACCAGATGCTGGTCGGGCTGTATCGCGCGAATCCACATGCCTTCGCGGGCAAGAACATGAATCGCTTGCGGGCGGGCCAGATATTGTCGGTGCCGGATGCGGATACGACTCGCAGCGTCAGCAAAGCGGAGGCGCACAGTATCGTTGTCGCGCAGTCTGCCGACTTCGCGAATTACCGTAACAAGCTGGCCAGCCAGGTCGCTGAGGCAACTCCCCAGAAATCGGAAGAGAACAAGCAAAGCGCGACCGGCAAGATCACTGCCAAGGTGGAAGAGCAGCCTACACCGGCCAGCGAGTCGAAAGACAAGCTGAAACTGTCCAAGGCGCTTCCTGCTGCAAATGCGGGTCAGGACAAAGCCAGCGCAACCAAAGGTGGCGCAACGGTCAGCGAAGAAGACAAGATTGCGAAAGAGAAGGAGCTAGCGGAAGCTGATGCGAGGGTCAAGGAGCTCGAAAAGAATGTCAACGACTTGCAGAAGGTTTTGGAAGTCAAAAACAAGGGCCTCGCCGAACAGCAACAGCAGGCCGCCGCTGCAAAAGCCGATCCCGTAAAACAGGAACCTGCCAAGCCCGACACCGTAGTTAACGAAAAAGCGCCGGCTGCACCGGGTAATGCAACTGCATCATCCGTACCGGTAACTGCGCCTTCGGCATCGACAAAGGTGGATGCCGTACCAGCATCAGAACAACAGCCCGCTGCGCCTGCTCAGGCTGAGCCAGCACAGGCAAAAGCGGAACAGCCCGACCCGGCACATCCCGCAGCACCTGTTTATCCAGCGGCTGTGAAACCGGCGCCCGCGCCAGTGAAGCCGAAACCGAAAGTCGCGCCTCCCGTTGCACCGCAACCGGAGCCAAGCTTTTTCGATGATTTGATGAACAATCCGTTGCTGTTGCCGGGTGCGGGAATTCTGCTGGTCGGACTGGGGGCCCTGGGAATTTTCATCTCGCGTCGCAGGAAGCAGAGCAAGCAATTCGGCGATAGCATTATTACGGACTCGAGCCTGAAGGCAAACTCGCTGTTCGGCTCCACCGGCGGCCAGAGTGTCGACACGAATAACAGCGTTTTTAACTCCAACTTCGCGCCATCCGCAAATCAACTGGACACGAACGAAGTGGATCCGATTGCGGAAGCGGACGTCTACATTGCCTACGGTCGCGATGCACAAGCCGAGGAAATCCTGAAGGAAGCTCTTCGCACCCAGCCGGAACGTCATGCAGTGCGCGTAAAGCTCCTTGAGATCTATGCCAGCCGCAAGGATTTGCGCGCATTTGAAGTGCTGGCAACTGAGCTCTATGGGATGACAAAGGGCGAAGGAGCCGACTGGGCGCAAGCTGCTCTTCTGGGCGCTTCGGTTGATCCTAACAATCCGCTGTATGCGGGCGGCAAGAAGTCGGGCGAGAAGCCCAAAGCTGCTCCTGCACCCGCTCAACCGGCCGCAGTACCTGAAGTCGTTCAGTCGCTGGAAGCTAACTCGTCCCATTTCGACCACACTTCGCTGGTCGAAGATGCCGCTCCGGAAATTGAAGTTCCGGCGAAAAAGCCGGCTGCTCCAAAAGTAGTGGAGGAAAAACCGTCGGTGCAACGGAAAAATGAAAAAGCACCGGCTAACGAGCTGGATTTTGATCTGGCGGAAATGGATTTGGGCACGGTGCAGGTGCCCAACACCATCCCTCGTCCGGCGCCGACGGAGCTTCATGCCGACTTGGGTTCCATTGATTTTGATTTTCTCGAAACGCCAAAAGCAACTGAAAAGCCTGCTGTAAAGGCAGCACCTGCTGCGCCCGCGAAGGTCAGCCCAACTCCGGCGCCGGCTCCTGCCGCAAGCAGCATCGATTTGTCGGCCTATGATCTTGCTCCGCTGGAGCTGAATGCATCTGAGGCTGAGCCGGTTAGTGCCAACGCAAAGACCGATGCGCCTGTGGAATCTCACGACTTCGATCTTTCCGGAATCAGCCTTGAACTGGACGCGGCGCCGGAGGCAAAGGAGGAAAGCGTATCCCTGAGCATGGATGACATCGCCCCCATGCAGAACGATTCCTCCGGCGATTCGGAAATGGCGACCAAGCTGGACCTGGCGGTCGCGTATCGGGAAATTGGTGACAAGGAAGGCGCGCGCGAACTGCTGGATGAAGTTCTGAAAGGCGGTACGCCGGAGCAAAGCGAAAGAGCGAAATCTCTCTTGCTTGAACTCGCGTAATTCCTCTTTGCGGCGGAATACGGGCGCAAGGCTTTGCCTGCGCCCGTTTTGTTTTGCTGCCGCCTAATGAAAACGGACCTGAATTGAAACGTATTGTCCTGGGCATTCAATATGATGGAACCCCCTGGCGCGGTTGGCAGACTCAGCCGGGCGGCGGGACGGTGCAGGATACGCTCGAGGAAGCACTGAAGAAATTCAGCTTGATGCGCATTGCCACCACCTGTGCCGGTCGCACCGATGCTGGCGTGCATGCGCTGGAGCAAGTCATCCACTTTGACACCGAACTTGAACGCGAGTCATTTTCCTGGGTAAGAGGTGTCAACGCGTTTTTGCCCTCGTCAATTGCAGTGCGATGGGCGCACCAATTGACGGATGGGGTGTCGGAACAGTTTCATGCACGCTTCAGCGCCACTGCGCGCACCTATCATTACGTGCTGTATAACCATCCGGTGCGGGCACCGCTATTAGCAGGCAAGGCCGGCTGGGTATTCCGCCCGCTCGAGGTGGAACCCATGCGCAAGGCGGCGCAGTACTTGCTCGGGAATCATGACTTTTCGGCATTCAGAGCAGCCGAGTGCCAGGCCAAGTCGCCCGTCAAGACCATGCATGAAATCCGGATCGAACGGCAGGGCAATCTGATTGTCTTTACTTTGAAGGCCAACGCCTTTTTGCATCACATGGTACGCAATATCGTCGGTTCCCTGATTGTGGTTGGAAACGGTAATCAACCGCCGGAATGGTTGCAGGATTTGCTGGCGGGGCGGGACCGCAGTCGGGCGGCGCCGACATTCATGCCCGATGGCTTGTATTTGTCGAGGATCGATTACGATGCCCGATGGGGTTTGCCGCAGGAAGCGGCTTGCGACGTGCTCTTGCGCCTTGGTCTGCAGTCTTGAGCGGACATCGAAAACAATACAGCTACCGCCTAACGGGCCGGGAAGCGGCATGGAACATAATCGTCAACTGGATTCATTTGAACACTGAAATGGAACATCGTACCCGGATCAAGATCTGCGGCCTAACACGGCTGGAAGATGTGCATGCGGCAGTGGCCGCAGGGGCGGACGCGCTCGGATTCGTGTTTTACCCCAAGAGCCCGCGCTACGTATCCCCGGACCGTGCCGCGGAATTGATCAGCGCCATGCCGCCGTTCGTGACCGCCGCCGGTCTGTTCGTCAATGCGGCACCCGGTGAGGTGGCTGACATCGTAGAGCGGACCGGCGTGTCGCTGTTGCAGTTTCATGGGGATGAGAGCCCGGAGCAATGCCATGCGGCGGCAAATGCGGCGAAGCGGCGCTTTCTGCGAGCCGTGCGAATGCGCCCTGATGGCGGGGGCAGTGATTTGCTAGAATACGAACGTCAATGTCACGCCGCCAGCCCATTGTTTGCAGGATTGTTGCTCGATGCATTCGTGGAAGCTTATGGTGGCGCAGGAAAGGTATTCGATTGGTCTCTGATCCCAAAAGAACTCGCGCCTCGGGTCGTTTTGAGTGGTGGCTTGAACGCGCAAAACGCGGCTGAAGCTGTCAGCCGGGTACGCCCTTATGCGGTCGATGTCAGCAGTGGCGTCGAGTTCGAAAAAGGCATCAAGGAGCACGCTAAGATCCGCGCCTTCATCGGCGCAGTGCACCAGGCAGATGCCGCATTATCCGAATAAAGCGAGATTCACAATGAAAGAGTTGAACCCGCTCGATCACTATTCCGAGCGTCAAGCCGTGCCGACCACGGCCATTTATCAGTCTGCCACTTACAATCTTCCAGATGCACGCGGCCACTTCGGCCAGTATGGCGGTTCCTTTGTTTCGGAAACCTTGACGCATGCGCTGTCCGAGCTGAAGGAGGGATATGCCCATTTTCGCAAGGATCCCGAGTTCCTGGCCGAATTCGAGAACGAGCTCAAGCATTTCGTCGGCCGGCCCAGTCCGATTTACCACGCCAAGCGCTGGTCCGAAATGGCGGGCGGCGCGCAAATCTATTTCAAGCGCGAAGACCTGAATCACACGGGGGCGCACAAGATCAACAACGTGATCGGCCAGGCCCTGCTCGCCAAGCGCATGGGCAAGCCGCGCGTCATTGCGGAAACCGGGGCAGGGCAGCACGGTGTGGCGACTGCCACGATCTGTGCCCGTTTCGGGCTGGAATGCGTGATCTACATGGGCAGCGAAGATGTGAAGCGCCAGGTGCAGAACGTCTACCGGATGGAACTGCTGGGCGCCAAGGTGGTGCCGGTCGAATCCGGTTCGAAGACTCTGAAGGATGCGCTGAATGAAGCCATGCGCGACTGGGTCACGAATGTGGAGAACACGTTCTATATCATCGGTACGGTGGCTGGCCCCCATCCTTATCCGATGATGGTGAGGGATTTCCAGTCGGTGATCGGCCAGGAATGCCTGGTGCAGATGCCGGAACTCGCCGGCCGCCAGCCGGACTACGTCGTGGCTTGCATTGGCGGCGGATCGAATGCGATGGGGATTTTCTATCCCTATATCGACCACAAGGATGTGCAACTGATTGGCGTAGAAGCCGCGGGAGAAGGGCTGGAAACCGGAAAGCATTCCGCCTCCCTGATCGCAGGTTCACCTGGCGTGTTGCACGGGAACCGTACCTACCTCTTGCAGGACGAGAATGGCCAGATCATCGAAACGCATTCCGTCTCGGCGGGTCTGGACTATCCCGGCGTCGGCCCCGAGCATGCTTGGCTGAAGGATGCGGGCCGGGCGAAATATGTGTCCATTACCGACGATGAGGCGCTCGAGGCTTTCCATCAGTGCTGTCGGATAGAAGGCATTATTCCTGCGCTGGAATCGAGCCATGCGCTCGCCTACGCTGCCAATCTGGCTGCGACGCTGCCGAAGGACAAGATCATCCTGGCCAACCTGTCGGGCCGTGGGGACAAGGATATGCATACGGTGGCCGAGCGTATGAAGAAGACTCTCAAATAGTTTCTTTATGCTATCGCCTGGCGATCCCCACAATAACAATAATTACGCCGTTCCTGTGAGGCCCGCCTGGCTTTCTTAAAAGATGTTGCCGGGCACCAGCGCGCTGGAACGCTTTCCGAACTACCGAATCGACCATGTCAAGAATCCAAACCACCCTGTCTGCTCTGACAGAGAAAAACAGGAAGGGATTGATTCCCTTCATCACAGCGGGCTTTCCAGTGCCCGAGCTGACCGTTTCCTTGATGCATGCACTGGTAGAGGGTGGTGCCGACATCATCGAACTCGGCATACCTTTCTCCGATCCAATGGCGGACGGACCGGTAATCCAGCGCGCCTCGGAGCAGGCCCTCGAGCATGGAGTAAGCCTGTGCCATGTGCTGCAGTACGTGCATGAATTTCGAACTGTCAATCAGGCCACGCCCATCGTGCTCATGGGTTATGCCAACCCGATAGAGCGAATGGGTGTAAAGGAATTTATCCAGGCCGCAAAGGAGGCCGGGGTAGATGGCGTACTGGTGGTCGATTACCCCCCGGAAGAATGCCAGGAATTTGCAGTAGCGCTACGCAGCAGCAACATGGATCCGATCTTCCTGTTGGCGCCCACTTCGACAGATGAACGTATCGAGCAGGTCGGACAGTTGGCCAGTGGTTATGTGTATTACGTGTCACTGAAAGGGGTGACCGGCTCCGGCCACCTCGACCTGGCCGCGGTTGCGGCAGCGATGCCGAAGATTAAAAAGCATGTGCATGTGCCAGTCGGCGTGGGATTTGGAATTCGTGACGCCCAAACGGCAAAGGCAATCGCCTCGGTATCGGACGCGGTAGTCATCGGCAGCCGGATCATTCAGGAACTGGAAAACACGCCGCGTGAACGGGCGGTGCAGGCGGTCCGCGAATTTATTGCAGGAATCCGGAAAGCGTTAGATGCATAACTGTTCCAATGGGAACAGAAGGGCGGGAAGTATTGCCTGTAAGCCATATTGGCTTATGCCAACACGAGCGGTACAATGCGCCAAGCAAAAAACTGAAAGAAGGCACCATGAGCTGGCTTGAAAAATTACTTCCTCCGAGGATTCAGCGTTCCGATTCTGCGAACCGCAAGACGGTGCCGGAAGGACTGTGGGTCAAGTGCCCCTCCTGCGAAGCCGTCCTGTATCGCACAGACCTCGAATCGAATCTTCATGTCTGCCCGAAATGCGATCATCACATGCGCATCCGTGCACGCGAACGGCTGGATGCCTTGCTCGATGCCGGCGGACGTTATGAGATTGGCCAGGAAACCCTGCCTGTTGATACTCTGAAATTCAAGGACAACAAAAAGTATCCGGACCGGCTGAAAGCGGCCATGGAAGCCACCGGCGAAACCGATGCCATGGTAGTCATGGGCGGTGCCATCATGTCAGTGCCGGTGGTGGTTGCCTGCTTCGAATTCGAATTCATGACCGGATCAATGGGTTCGGTGGTCGGCGAGCGTTTCGTTCGCGGCGCGCAGACGGCACTGGAACAGAAAGTCCCCTTCATCTGCATCACGGCAAGCGGCGGAGCGCGCATGCAGGAAGGCTTGCTGTCGCTGATGCAGATGGCGAAAACGACAGCCATGCTGACTAAATTGGCGGAGAAAAAGCTGCCATTCATTTCGATCCTGACCGATCCGACCACCGGCGGCGTATCAGCTTCATTCGCATTCTTGGGCGATGTCGTCATTGCGGAGCCGAAAGCCATGATCGGCTTTGCCGGTCCTCGCGTCATTGAAAATACCGTGCGGGAAAAACTTCCGGAAGGCTTCCAGCGCGCCGAATTCCTGTTGCAAAAAGGCGCCATTGACATGATCGTCGATCGTCGCAAAATGCGGGAAGAACTCGCCCGCCTGCTGGCATTGCTACAGAATCAGCCGGCCGACGTCGTGGCTTAATCAGGCCGACGCACACTTCAAGCCCGGGCGATTTCTGTCCGGGCTTTTTGCTTGCAGCGGTCCTAACAATCTTTGTACCGTATTGAGCATGCAAAATCTTCCTACCACCCTGACAGACTGGCTGGCCGCGCTCGAGAAGCTGCATCCGAAGGCAATCGACATGGGCCTTGAGCGTGTCTCCCACGTGAAAGAGCGCCTGGGCATTGCGTTCGATTGCCCGGTCATCACCGTAGGTGGCACCAATGGCAAGGGATCAACCTGCGCCATGCTGGAGTCGATCCTGCTGCAGGCCGGCTATCGCGTCGGGCTGTACACCTCTCCGCATCTATTGAACTTCAATGAAAGGGCGCGGATCAATGGTGAGCCGGTCGAGGATGATGTCCTGATTGCCAATTTCGCAGCTGTGGAAGAAAAGCGGGGGGATGTGTCTCTCACGTATTTCGAATTCACTACTCTGGCCATCCTGCACCTGTTTGCCGAAGCCAAGCTGGATGCAGTCATCCTTGAAGTCGGATTGGGCGGCCGGCTGGACGCGGTCAACGTGATCGATGCCGATGTGGCAATCGTCACCAGCGTCGACATCGACCATGCCGAATACCTAGGCAACACACGCGAGCAGATCGGGTTCGAAAAGGCCGGCATTTTCCGCCCAGGCAAGACTGCCATCTGCAGTGATCCGATGCCGCCGCAATCCCTGATCGATCACGCCCATGCCATCGGCGCCGACTTGTGGCTGTTGGGGCGGGACTTCAATTACGCCGGTGACAAGCAGCAATGGAACTATGGCGGCCGGGGGCAGCGTCGCAACTCGCTCGGCTACCCCAGCCTGCGTGGCGCGAACCAGTTGCTGAATGCATGCGCTGTACTGGCAGCGCTGGAAGCCTTGCGCAACAGGTTGCCGGTGGGTGCACAGGAAGTGCGTAACGGCCTGGTCCTTGTCGATCTGCCAGGGCGCTTCCAGGTGTTGCCGGGACGGCCAACAGTCATCCTGGATGTGGCCCACAACCCGCATGCTGCAGCAACACTCGCGCAGAATCTCGATAACATGGGATTTCATCCCTATACGTTTGCCGTGTTTGGCGCGATGCAGGACAAGGATATTGCAGGCATCCTCAATCACCTGAAGGGGCGGATCGACCACTGGTGCTTGACGGATTTGCCACTGCCGCGCGCTGCGACGGCGGAGCAATTGAAGGCCAAGCTGGCCGAGGTGGAAATTATTCCAAAGAATGAACCGGGAAGCGAAACGACGATCAAAACCTTCCCTTCACCGGCCGCGGCTTTCGCCGATGCAAGAAATCGGGCAGGCGAGAATGATAGAATTGTGGTCTTTGGATCCTTCCTCACCGTTGCCGGAGTGATGGAAGCCAGAAAATCCGGATCTCACTGATAAATTTCACGGTTAGCGCATGAGCTTGTTATCGTCCCTCAGCAAAGACAAGCAGGACGTCGAGTCCGACGAAAGCGGATTTTCTCCCCGTGCCGAAGAGGCGTCGAGCCCGAGCCCCAAACGTCCTCGCGCGAGACGCAAGTCCAATGCAGCTGATCAAGCGGCCGACCCCATATTGCCGGAGAAGAAACGCGCGCGCCGGCGTTTGATCGGCGTCATCGCCCTGGTATTGGCGGCCGTGATCGGCTTGCCCATGATCCTCGATTCGGAGCCCAAGCCGCTGGCAGAAGACGTCGTCGTTCAGATCCCTTCCAGGGACAAGCCGTCTCATGCGGGCAAGGGTGGTAACGCATCTCTCGCCCAAGCGGCGCCGGACGAAGTGGCTGCCCTCGACCCCAAGGAAGAAATACCGGAACAACCGGCAGCGCGCACGCCATCACCGAACCCGGCTAGTCGTGTTACGCTGGAAGCGCCGCGTGCAGCGGTCTCCACTCCTCAATCAGAAACTCCAGCACCTGCAAAACCAAGGGAAAGCGAAAAACCGTCCGAGCCGGCCAAGGCTGGCAACGACAAGCCGGCCCAGCATGCGACAGCCAAGATCGAGAGCAAGCCGGAGGTGAAGCCTGCGGCAAAGGACACTGAAGCAACGCGTGCCTTGGCCATCCTCGACGGGAAAGCTGAAAGCAGAGGGGAGATCGTCAAGGCCAGCACCGCGAAGTCCGGAAAATTCATCATCCAGGTGGCTGCTCTCGCTTCCAAGGAAAAGGCAAGCGAATTGCAGGGCAGACTCAAGGGCGCCGGGATCAAGTCGTATACCGAAAAAATCGACTCCGGCGCGGGAGGCAAGATCCGGGTCAGAGTTGGTCCGTTTGCGAGCAGGGAAGAGGCCGACAGGATGCGCGCCAAGCTGGGAAAACTGGGCCTGACAGGCACCCTGGTTTCAGCCTGAGTCGTTTGAGTCGTGACGCTGTTTGATTATCTGGTTCTGTTCGTACTGATTTGCTCGGTCGTGATCAGTACGCTGCGCGGCTTGATGAAGGAAATCCTGTCGCTGCTGAGCTGGATCGTGTCGTTCGTGCTTGCCAATGCATACAGCGAAGACCTGGCCGGAATGCTGGCCGGTCTGCTCCCGGGAAGTACTACCCGATTGATCGTTTCCTTCATCGTTCTTTTTATCGGCGTAAGATGCCTGATGATGCTGCTGTCGATGGCAGTGGATGCATTGGTCAAGGCGAGCGGCCTGACGCTTGCCGACCGCGGGCTCGGCGGCTTGTTCGGCCTCGGGCGCGGCCTGGTGATCGTGATCGCAGCGGTCTTATTGTGCGGCATGACTGCGATTCCCAAGCAGCCGTTCTGGAAGAATGCCTTGCTCAGCCCCATGGCAGAGACCGCGGCACGTACCATCAAGCCTTTCCTGCCTGGCGATTTTGCGCGGCACGTACAGTTTTGAATTGTTCTCGTTGAGGAGTCCACCATGTGTGGCATAGTTGGCGTCTTTTCCCACAGTCCCGTCAATCAGCTTATTTACGATGCGCTGCTCCTGCTGCAGCATCGTGGCCAGGATGCGGCCGGTATTGCAACTGGCCATGGCGACAAGTTTTACATGCACAAGGCGAACGGCCTGGTGCGCGATGTATTCCGCACCCGCAACATGCGTTCGCTCCCCGGCAATGCAGGCATCGGCCAGTGCCGTTATCCCACGGCGGGCTCGGACAGCGAAGAAGAGGCGCAGCCTTTCTACGTCAATGCACCATTCGGCATCACTCTGGCACATAACGGCAATCTCACCAACTGGGAGCAGCTCAAGAAAGAACTGTTCAAGAATGACCGGCGCCACATCAATACCGCGTCGGACTCGGAAGTCCTGCTGAATGTGCTGGCCCACGAGATCCAGCAGGCGACCACCGGCTACTCGCTGGATCCGTCTTCGCTGTTCAAGGCAGTGTCGATGCTGCACAAGCGGGTGCGCGGCTCCTACGCAGTGGTGGCGCAGGTTGCCGGCTACGGCCTGCTTGCGTTTCGCGACCCGTTCGGGATCCGCCCGCTGTGCATCGGCTTCAATGAATCCGACCAGGGTACCGAATACATGGTCGCCAGCGAGTCGGTTGCGCTGGAAGGCCTGGGATTCCGCTTCCTGCGCGACGTGATGCCAGGGGAAGCCATTTTCATTGACCTGGAAGGCAGGCTGTACAACCAGCAATGCGCGGAAAATGCGACGCTGAATCCCTGCGCGTTCGAATTCGTTTACCTGGCCCGCCCCGATTCCATCATCGATGGCGCCTCGGTCTATGCGACCCGCCTGAAGATGGGTGAGTACCTTGCCGAAAAGGTCCGGCGCGAATATTCACTCGGCGATATCGATGTCGTGATGCCTATCCCCGATTCCTCCCGGCCGGCAGCGATGGAACTGGCGTTGGAGCTGAACCTGAACTATCGCGAAGGCTTCATCAAGAACCGCTACATCGGCCGCACCTTCATCATGCCCGGGCAGGGAGTGCGCAGGAAATCGGTGCGCCAGAAGCTCAATGCGATCGGCGCCGAATTCAAGGGCAAGAGCGTCCTGCTGGTCGATGACTCCATCGTACGCGGCACCACCAGCCGCGAGATCGTGCAGATGGCACGCGACTCGGGCGCCAAGCGGGTGATTTTCGCGTCCGCCGCGCCGCCGGTGAAATTCCCGAACGTATATGGCATCGACATGCCTACGCGCAGCGAGTTGATCGCCCACGGCCGCACGGAGGAAGAGGTGTGCCGGGAGATCACCGCCGACGGACTGGTATATCAGGACGTGGAAGCCTTGCGGCGCTCGATTTCCGACGTGAACCCGGCGCTCAAGAGTTTCGAGGCATCCTGCTTTGACGGCGTCTATGTCACGGGCGATGTATCGCGCGATTACCTGGAACACATCGAATTGGTGCGCAATACGCCGAAGGCATCGAGCGAGGATGTCGTGCGGTCGCAGCTCAATTTGAATCTGGCGCAGGTGGACTGACTGGCAGCCGATTGAGACAGGTTTTACGGTTTTTTCTGAACATGACTGACGCAAACAAGCACGGCTTCACCACCACCATACTCCACGGCGACCGGCAGAAGCCGATTGAACACGGATCGCTGCACAAACCCATCCATACCTCGGTTGCATTCGGATACAAGGATGCGCACGAACTGGCGGCAGTATTCCAGGGCAGGCAGCCCGGCTACCGCTACGGGCGGCAAGGCAATCCGACGGTCTCCGCACTGGAAGACAAGATCACCAAAATGGAGCAGGGCGTGGCAACGGTCTGCTTTTCCACCGGCATGGCAGCCATCGGCGCGGTCGTGCAGGCCTTGCTGCGCAAGGGCGACCATGTAGTGTCGTCATCCTTCCTGTTCGGGAACACCAACAGCCTGTGGCAGACTGCCGGAGGCTTGGGAATCGATGTGTCCTTCGTGGACGCGACCGATGTGTGCCAGGTCGAGGCGGCACTCACGCCATCCACCCGGGTCGTGTTCGTCGAGACGATCGCCAATCCGCGCACCCAGGTCGCCGACCTGAAGCGTATCGGTGAACTGTGCCGCGACCGCGGCATTCTGTACATCGTCGACAACACCATGACGTCGCCTTATCTGTTTCAGCCTAAGAAAGTGGGCGCGGGGTTGGTGGTGAATGCCTTGACCAAATCGATTGGCGGCCATGGCAATGCACTGGGCGGAGCCCTGACCGATACCGGCGTGTTCGACTGGTCGGGCTTTCCCAACATTTTCGACAACTACAAGCGTTATCCGTCGGCCCAATGGGGCATGGCTCAGCTGCGTGCCAAGGCCTTGCGCGATTTCGGCGGCACGCTTGCTCCGGAAGCGGCACATCACATTGCCGTCGGCGCTGAAACCATGGCACTGCGCATCGAGCGCGAATGCCAGAATGCGATGGCACTGGCCACCATGCTTAGCCAGGACCCGCGCGTGGCCGCCGTCCACTATCCGGGCCTGCCTTCGCATCCGCAGCATGGAATTGCGAGCGAGCTTTTCGCGAGTTATGGCGGCCTGTTCAGCTTCGAGCTGAAAGATGGCATCGATTGCTTCGACTATCTGAACCGCCTGAAAATCGCCATCCCGGCCAGCAATCTCGGCGACACCCGAACCCTGGTCATCCCGGTTGCGCACACGATTTTCTATGAGATGGGGGCACAGCGGCGCGCCAGCATGGGCATCGCCGAATCACTGATCCGGGTTTCCGTGGGCATTGAAGACACCGCTGATCTGGTCGAGGACTTCCGGCAAGCGCTGGATGTCGCATAAGCGCCATTATCCAAAATCCTCAACAAAAACAATTCGCTACGGCAACTAGTTTGGACCTAAAATACACGTAACTTTTTGTAAGGAACGTGTATGGCAAGGCCGGAAAAAGTCCGTCTGGGTGAAATTCTCGTGCAGCAGAAGCTGCTCTCCGAAGAGCAGCTTCAGTTTTCGCTGGCCGAGCAGAAGCGCACCGGACGCAAGCTTGGGCGGATTTTCATCGAAAACGGCTTCGTCACCGAAGAGGAGATCTGCGGCGCGCTCGCCAAGCAGCTCAATCTCCCTTACATCAACCTCAAGTTCTTTAACGTCAATCCCGACATTGTCCGTCTGCTGCCGGAAACCCAGGCGCGCCGCTTCCGCGCGATTGCCCTGGAAGACCGCGGCTCGGCCTTGCTCGTCGGTGTCGCCGATCCGACCGACTTGTTCGCATATGACGAGATCACGCGCCTGACCCGCAGAGTCATCGAGCTGGCGGTGGTCAATGAGAGCGAACTGCTGCAGACGGTCGACCGCATCTATCGCCGCACCGAGGAAATCACCGACTTCGCCCGGGAGCTGGAGCAGGACCTGGGAGACAGCTACGTGGATTTCGGCGGCTTGGGCGGGGCGCCGGGGATCGAGGAAGCGCCGGTCGTCAAGCTGCTCCAGTCGATTTTCGACGACGCCACCCAGGTCAGGGCATCCGACATTCATATCGAGCCGCAGGAAGCGCGCCTGCACATCCGGTTCCGCATCGATGGTGTCCTGCATTTGCAGACGGAAGCCGACATCAAGATCTCGCCGGCCCTGGCGCTGCGCCTGAAGCTCATGTCCGGCCTCGACATCTCCGAGAAGCGGCTTCCGCAGGATGGGCGCTTCGCCATCAAGGTGAAGCAGCAGCAGGTCGATGTGCGTATCTCGACCATGCCAACCCAATATGGCGAATCGGTGGTCATGCGTTTGCTGAACCAGAGCGGCGGGGCGCTCAGGCTGGATTCCATCGGCATGCCGGCAGCGATGCTGAAAAGGTTTCGCGCCATCCTTGAGCGTCCGAACGGGCTGGTACTGGTCACCGGACCGACCGGCAGCGGCAAGACGACCACCCTCTATGGCGCGCTGGCAGAGCTGAATTCCACTGAACGAAAACTGATTACCGTCGAGGACCCGGTCGAATACCGGCTGCCCGGGATCAACCAGGTTCAGGTCAATGAAAAGATCGACCTCACCTTCGCTCGCGTTCTGCGCGCCGCCTTGCGCCAGGATCCGGACGTGGTGCTGGTGGGCGAGATGCGCGACCAGGAAACCGCGCAGATCGGCATGCGCGCCGCACTCACCGGTCACCTCGTGCTGTCCACCCTCCATACCAACGACGCCGTTAGTACGCCGGTTCGCCTGCTGGACATGGGCGTGCCTCGCTACATGGTAGCGACTTCGCTCCAGGCAGTGCTCGCGCAGCGCCTGGTGAGGGTGATCTGCGAAAGCTGCGCCGAACCCTATACCCTGAAAGCCAGTGAACAGGAATGGCTGAAGGCCGAGCTCGGGGAAACGGTGGCCCAGCGTCAATACCTGCATGGTCGTGGATGCTCGCACTGCAACGGAACCGGCTACAGGGGACGCACCGGCGTGTATGAAATGCTGGAAATGACCGAGGCGGTCGCCGATGCCGCCAACCATGAAGATCCGGCCCATTTCATGAAGGTCGCCCATATGCAAATGGCCGGCCAGACCCTGCGCAGGCATGCAGTCGCGCTGGTAGTGGCGGGCAAGACCACCGTGTCGGAAGCAATGCGAGTCAGCAACCAGTTCGAGGATTAAGGTGCCTTTCTTTGCCTACAAAGCGCGCAACGCCCGCGGCGAGTTGTTGCAAGGCGTGCTCGAAAGCGCGGACAGCGGCGCGATCGCGGACCAGCTTTTCAACACCGGTCTCACCCCGATCGAAATCGTGGCGACCAGCAAGCCTGTCATCGCAGGGGAGGGCGGCTGGCGGGAGCGGCTGTTCGAAGAAAAGGTGCGGCCGATCGACGTACAGATGTTCAGCCGGCAGATGCACACTTTGCTCAAGGCCGGCGTACCCATCATGCGCGCCCTCGCGGGCTTGCAGGAGTCGGCGATCAACAAGTCGTTCGCGCGCGTCCTGAAGGACATCCGCGAATCACTCGACGCCGGGCGTGAGCTGTCGGCGTCGCTCCGCCGCCATCCCGAGGTATTCTCCTCCTTTTACGTGAACATGGTGCGCGTCGGTGAAACCACCGGCCGCATGGAAGAGATTTTTCTGCGCCTGTTCGGTCAGCTCGAGTTTGATCGGGATATGCGCGAGCGGGTGAAGACCGCGCTGCGCTACCCGATGTTCGTCGTCATCTCCATGACGGTGGCAATTGCAGTCATCAACCTGTTCGTCATTCCTGCATTCGCCAAGGTGTATGCCGGCTTCAATGCCCAGCTGCCATTGATGACGCGGATACTGATCAACACCTCGAATTTCACCGTCCAGTCCTGGCCCTACATTCTGGTTGCGCTCATCGCCGCCTTCTTTGGATTCAGGTTCTATATCGGCACCCCGGAAGGAAGGTATCGCTGGGACAAGGCCAAGCTGCGGATCCCGATCGTCGGCAAGATCATGCAGAAAGCCACGCTGGCGCGCTTCGCCCGCAGCTTCGCGCTGGCGAGCAAGAGCGGCGTGCCGATCGTGCAAGGCCTGAATGTGGTGGCACAAACGGTCGACAATGCCTATATCTCGGGCCGCATCGAACAGATGCGCGATGGCGTCGAGCGGGGCGAGAGCATCCTTCGCACCGCGGTGACGACCGGCGTGTTCACCCCGGTCGTGCTGCAAATGGTCGCGGTGGGTGAGGAAACCGGCGAGCTCGACGAGCTGATGGATGAAATCGCCGACATGTACGAGCGCGAAGTCGATTATGAGCTGAAGACGCTGTCGTCTCAGATCGAGCCCATCCTGATCGTCTGCCTCGGCATCCTGGTGCTGATCCTCGCGCTCGGCGTATTCCTCCCGATCTGGGACCTTGGCAAGGTCGCGATCCACAAATGACGGCAATGCCGGGCATGACGGAGCCGAACCGCCTTTTGCGCAGGGGGCGCAAGAGCCGGGAGGGCGGCTTTTCCCGCTTCGAATTCGGGGTGTGCACCATCCTGGCCGGTGTGCTGGCAGCGGTATTCCTTCATTACCTGCTGCGTTACCAGGAACAGGCGGAAAAGATCGCCATGGAGACCACGGTCATCAACATGCGCAGCGGTCTACGCCTGCGCATTGCCGAATTGATGACGCTCGACCGGATGAATGAAGCCGGCACACTGCTCCAGGAAAACCCTGTCAACTGGCTGGAGACGCCGCCGCCCAACTACCTTGGCGAGATGGCCGATTCCACCCGAGCCGACATCCCGGCAGGGAACTGGTACTTCGATACGGCACGACGTGAACTCGTTTACCTTCCCCGGCTTGCACGCTACTTCGAAGCCGACCCCGGAGCAGAAACGGCAATCCGTTTCAGGGTCACTGCGATATTTTCGTCGCCTTCCGGAAACGGAAAAGCCCAAGCAAAAGCCCAGGGAATAGCCATCGTTCCTGTGCATTCCTATATCTGGTTCTGATCCGTCCATCCTTACAAGAAATTTCATGTAGGAAGTCGTCTGTATTGCGCAACAATGTTTCCTGAGGTCACTTCTTTACGGGTATGATTCGACCTGTTACCAATTGAAACAAATTTTCTGAAATGCGCCAAAGGCAGACCGGATTCACCCTGATCGAACTGGTAGTCGTGATCGCTATCATCGGCATCATGGCAGCCGTCGCGCTTCCGCGTTTCATCGGCCTGCAATCCCAGGCGCGCGCCGCAAAAGCCAAGGCGATCTTCGGCTCTGTCAAATCTGCCGCCTCTCTGGCGCGCGCCAACTGCCTGGTCGACCTGGCTGGCCTGACCAACCCGGCTGCTTGCACATCCACCGGCGGCACCACCAACATGGATGGCGTCGCGATACAGATGGTGAACCAGTTTCCCGCGCCGACGATGGAAGGCATTATCGCCGCCTCCCAGATCAATGCAGCTTCGGATGGAGTGACGATCACCGCCGGTGCTGCGGCAACCGACCCGATCCTGATCGATATGGTCGGCGGCAATGTACCCAATTGCAGGATTTCGTATTCAGCGGCGACGACAAGCGCCAGCGGCGGCGTGATCGCGCCTGTCATGAGTGTCGTCACGGACGGTTGTTAAGGTTTTACCCGGGCACGGGGCGGAAGCCCTGAAATAAGAAGCGCTTTTTTTAGGAGAAAGTCATGCGCGTCAAACAACAACAGGGTTTCACCCTGATCGAGTTGGTGGTGGTCATTGTGATTTTGGGGATTTTGGCGGCGACCGCGCTGCCGAAGTTTGTGGATATGTCTTCTGAAGCCGAAACGGCGACGACACAAGGTGTTGCTGGGGCGATCTCATCTGCAGGTTCAGTGAATTATGCAAAATATAAGGCGGCAAGCGGTACCTCTACTGGTGCGAAAGCGATTGACGATGCTACTGACGCATGCGCAGGCACTAATAGTGTTTATGCAGCCAGAACAACGTTCTTGACCGGTAGTGTTAGCTTGGTGAATGCCACGCCGAACACTACGAACGAGTACAAAATTTCGGCGGTGTCAGGGCAGGGAGTGTGTACCGCTGGTGCGAGTACTGTCATTCAATGCACGGTTACCAGCAAGGGCGGTAAAACGGCTACTGCGTACGTGCCTTGCACTAACTGATGTTTGAATAACGATTAAGTAGTGCTGTTCCGAGGGCGCGCTCTTACACCATGAATTGGTGCGGGCGCGTCCTTTCGTATTGTGGCCGCCCAATATTCGACTTCGCACGAAATGTGCACCGGATTTGATGCAAACTCCATTTGCGTCAAATCATGCAAGTCTCCCGCGAAGGACGATGGGTTCAACAATTGAAAAAGCAGAGACGAGTGATCAGGGAGCAAGGTTTTACTGTTGTTGAGCTGGTTGCCACGATGATCATCGTAGGCATCTTGGCGGCAGTCGCCGTCCCTCGCTATTTTGACCGTACCACCTTCGACGCTCGCAGCTATGGTGACACCGTCCAATCCATGCTCAGCTACGCCCAAAAAGTAGCCATCGCCCAGCGCCGGAATGTGTATGTCCGCCTAAACGGAAGCAGCGCCGCACTTTGTTTCGATGCAGCCTGCAACAGCACCGTGCCCGCTCCGGCAGGCGCCAACAGCGGCAGCGCCACCACCAAAGCCGCATGCGCGAACAATTCAGCCTGGTTCTGCGAGGGTAATCCGAATGGTGTCGCCTATGCCGTATTCCCGAGCATCGGCATGTTTTACTTCAATGCGCTCGGCAGGCCATTCAATTCGACTGATACCACGCCGGTCTCCACCTTCAATGCCACTCTCCGCATCTCGGTTTCCGGTGGCGGCGTGACGCGCGACATATTCGTAGAACGTGAAACGGGTTATGTGCATTTCTGACAGATCCATCCGGAACAGGCACGAGCAGGGGCTGACCCTGATCGAGCTGGTTCTCTTCATCGTGATCGTCAGCGTGGGCATCGCCGGCATCCTGTCAGTGCTGAACGTGACGAGCAGGTCGAGCGCCGATCCGCAAGTGCGCAAGCAGGCATTGTCGATAGCCGAAGCGATGCTGGAAGAAATCGAGCTGGCCCGCTTTACCTATTGCGATCCGACTGATCCGGCAGCGGAGACCGCGACAAAGTCGATCGTCGGCGTGGTTGCCGGTGGCTGCACTAGCGCCGCCACATTGGAAAACGCCGGGATAGAGGCTGGCAGCAGCACTGAGCGCCCTTACGACAACGTCAACGACTACGTCAATCAGTTCGGCATTCCCAAGGCCTACTCGACGGACGCGAACAACAAGTCGTTCATCATCGACGGCAATACCTACAACGCGAGCGTGACGATTCGGCAAGCTGCATTCCCCGATGGCGCGAACGCGATTCCCGCGGACAGTGCGCTGATGATCACGGTGACAGTGACAGATAGCCAGGGCAATTCCATTACTCTCGACGGGTATCGCACCCGGTATGCTCCGAACGCGCTGCCATGAAGACAGGTTCCGATTCCTTGTTTGACGTGGCCCAGCAATCACATCACCGGCAGCGTGCACGCGGAAAGCAAGCTGCGGGTTCGCATGTCGACAGACTCCACTTCCAGCACGGCTTCACTCTGGTTGAGGCGATCATCGTGATCGTCATCACCGCCGTGATCGCCGCGGTGGTCGCCATCTTCATCCCTAAACCGGTGCAGGCTTACTTCGATTCCGCGGACCGGGCTGCGCTGACCGATGTTGCCGACACTGCGCTGCGCCGCATGGCGCGCGACCTGCGCCTGGCGCTGCCGAACAGCATACGGGTGTCGGCCGACGGTAAGTATCTCGAACTGCTCCTGACGAAGACGGGTGGTCGCTATCTTGCGGAAGAGGACATGGCGACTGGTAATCCCCTCAGGTTCGACACTTGCGACGGCACCTCGGGCGACCGCCAGTTTGATGTGGTCGGCGCTGCCCTGGCCGGCAATTCGGGGTCGCCGTTCGGCCCAGAACAGCAGATTGCCTCCGGCGATTACGTCGTCGTCTACAACCTCGGGCAAGCGCCCGCAGACGCCTACAACTGCACCGCGTCCTGCAATCGAGCTCAAGTAAGCAGCACTCCAACCGACAACACGATCAGGCTCGATTCCAATCCCTTTTGCGCCCAGCCGGAGCCGCGCATGAAATCGCCTTCGATGCGCTTCCAGGTCGTCGCAACACCGGTGACTTATTACTGCGACGGCAGTGCAGGTGGCCTCGGCGGTACGCTGACTCGCTACTGGGACTACACGATCCAGGAAGGCCCGCCACCAGTGAATCTGAGTGCGGGAACAAGCCCGAAAAGCGCATTGCTGGCGACAGGTGTAGTGAGCTGCAGCTTCGATTACGACAACCTCCGCAACATCCACAGTGGGCTGGTCGGCCTCACTATCACGTTGCAGGTCCCGAACAGCAACAGTGGGGCAGTAACCCTGTTCCATCAGGTCCACGTGGATAACACGCCATGATGCCGCGTCCCGACAAGTTCATGCGCCTGCGTGCCGCCGGCAAAGCCGGCAAGCGGGGATTCAGCCTGGTGAGCGCCATGTTCCTGCTGGTGGTGCTCTCCACGCTGGGCGCGGCCATCCTCAATATCTCGACCGCGCAGCACATGAGTTCCGCGCTGGACGTGCAGGGCGCGCGCGCTTATCAAGCGGCACGGGCCGGCATTGAATGGGGCATGTACAAGCAACTGCAGGAAAATAAGTGCAACAACACGACATCCTTCCAGCTGCCTGCGGGTTCTACCTTGGGCGCATTCACTGTGACCGTGGAGTGCTCATCCAAGGATGGACCGGTATCGGGAGCGGGCACGAATCTCAAGCGTTGGCTCATCACATCGACTGCCTGCAATCAGCCCACTGCAACCGGGATATGTCCAAATCCGGGCCAGAACGGGGCTTATGTGGAAAGAAGATTGCAGGTGCAGTTTTGAGTGCAGGTGGAATGGAGACGCTCCGGACTGCGTTTTGCCCCTGTTCGCGATCCTCGCACTGCGGGCCGGGCCCAAGGAAAGGAAAATGACATGAAAATGAAAGCAGGCTGTCTGCAAATCCTATGGGGTTTCCTCGCCGGCGTCATTTTCACCAGCTTGATGTCAGCCGCAGCGTCCAGCCACGCCGCCGTTACGATCGCATCGGCAACGCTTAATGGCGCAACAACCTTAAACGTTACGCCGGGTGCCACCATTTCGGTCACGATAACGGTGTCCCACAGCAATAATGGGGATGACTGGTTTTCCACCGGCTGGCTCATTACTGACGGACAGGGAAATCAGGTGTCGGATTGCCAGGACACGCCCAACCATAGCGGAAGGGGAACATTCACCGAAACCTTCAACATCACGGCGCCCAGTACGGAGAGTACCTATACCGTGTATTTTGGTGTCTACGATACGAGGGGTACTTGCAGAAATCAGGATCTGCAGGACACCTATACCATGGCAAATGCGCTCAGAGTCATTGCCTATCCCTCGGTGAGTTCCATCAGTCTGGCCAGTGCAAACCCGACCAATCCTTCGACCAACGTTTCCTGGACAGTGGTGTTCGACAAATCCGTAACAGGAGTGGACCAGGCGGATTTCTCGCTGGTGACCGGCGGGAATGTCACAGGCGCTTCCATCACGTCGGTGAGCGGCGGCGGAACCACCTGGACTGTCACCGCCAAGACCGGCAGCGGGGACGGCACGCTGGGGTTGAACCTGGTGGACGACGACAGCATCGTTGCCAACGGTGCCAGACTGGGCGGAACGGGAGCCGGCAACGGCAATTATTCCGGGCCGGCGTACACGATTCCCGCTCCGGCAGTCGTATCGATGAACTTGGCCAGCGCCGATCCGACCAGTTCCGCGACTACGGTGTCGTGGACGGTGGTGTTCAATCGAAGCGTGACGGGGGTGGACAAGGCGGATTTCGCCCTCGTCCCGGGAGGAGGCGTCACCGGCGCTTCCATCACTTCGGTAACCGGCAGCGGAACGACCTGGACTGTTTCTGCCAATACCGGCAGCGGCAGCGGATCCCTCGGGCTCAATTTGGTGGACGACGATACCATTGTCGATGTATCTGGCACAAAACTTGGCGGAGCTGGGGCTGGCAACGGAAACTTCACGGGAGCGGCGTATACCATCAAGCCGCCGTTCTGTTCGCCGCCGGCCAATGCACCCGCGGGTGTGACGCTGACCTGCGTCTGCGATACATTCAGCCGAAGCAATCTCAATCCCTCGACGATTTACGGAGCGAACTGGATTGTATCCACCAGCGACACGACCGGCATCGTGCCGAGCATCGTCAATCCCGGTTACTTAAGGCTGACGAACAACACTACGAACAATGCCAAGGCGGTCACCGTGCCGGGCATCTTCCCGGCAGCAGGCAATTACATTTCAGTGGAATTCCAGCATTACGCCTACGGCAGCAATACCAACCCTGGTGCGGATGGCATTGCGGTGACGCTGTCTGATTATCTGGTGCCGCCCGTTCCCGGTGCTTTCGGCGGCTCCCTCGGCTACGCACAAAAAACACCGCCGGCCGTTACCGCCAACATTCCCGGCTTTGCCGGAGGCTGGATCGGTGTTGCACTCGACGAGTACGGAAATTTCCAGAGCGCGACCGAAGGTCGCATCGGTGGCCAGGGAACTATCGCACAGTCTGTCGGTGTGCGCGGCTCCGGCTCAGGCGTGAGCGGCTACAACTGGCTCGCCGGCACCAACGGCCTGAATCCCGGCATCGACAACAGGACTTCGACGACGCCTTCGCGCGGTTACTACTACCAGGTGATCGTCGATGCCCGCAATCCGACCAGCGCCGCTGTCTCCGTCAATCGCGATACCGGGGCAGGCTACACTTCGCTTATCAGCATCCCGAATGTTTATACGGCGGCGGCAAACCGCGGATTTACTCAGGCACCGGTTCCCGAAAACTGGCAGATTTCCTTTACTGGCTCGACTGGCGGCTCGACGAATATCCATGAAATCGGCGGATTGAGGATCTGCGCCCAGACTGTGGTGCCGCCGAGCGGCGGAACAGCCAGCGGTTTCAGCGTGATTGATGAAGGGTACGGTACGCCAGCGCTCGCAGTGCAGAATTACCTGACTGGCCATATCTATACCAAGCTGGTTGGAACGGCCTTCAAGCTTAACGTAGCAGCGCTCAGCAACAGCCAGATTCAAACCATCTATGCGGCTGGCGCGAACAAATCGGTCACAGTCAAATTGGTCGACAACAGCGATGGTAAATGCGTGCTCGACAGTACGCAGGCAAATTATTGCAACAGCGCCTGCATCAGCAAGACTGCCGTCTCCAGCGGCAGCCAGACGCTGACCTTCACCGCTTCCGACAAGGGGCAAAAACAGTCAGCCAACTTCACTCTCAATTCAGCCTATCGCAACCTGGTGGCGATTGTCGATGACGGTACGACGGCCGCCTGTTCTATCGATGCATTTTCCGTACGGCCGACCGGCATTACCTCTGTGACCTCCAGTGATGCAACAAACCTCGGCACTTCGGGAGGGCGAACGTTCAAGGCTGGCGCAGACAAATTCTCGCTGACAGCAACGGTCGCCGGTGTGGCAGGAAGCTCAAGCGGCTACGACGGCGTGCTGAAGATCAACAAGGACTTGATACAGGCGCTCAGTCCTGCCACTGTTGCCGGCACGGTTTCGCCATTGAGCTTTCCTGCAGCGACCAAGGGCACTGGCTCGTCCACCGCGTTGGGAGATAAAACCTTTACCTATAGTGAGGTCGGCGCCTTCGTTCTGCCCCCCTATAGCGTATTTGACGGCGTGGTAACCACCAGCGAATGTCAGGGGAAAACGACTGCCCAATGCGACACACTGAAAGCCGCGACCTGGACCGGTGTCGACAGCATCAGCGGGAAGGGCGATTGTGTCGCCGACAGCTTTTCGAATGCCAAGGATGCCAGCGGCAAGTACGGCTGCAACTTCGGCAATAGTTCTACTTCCGCTACTGCGACCCTGGGTCGTTTCATTCCCTACCGCTTCGCGCTTTCCAGCACCCTAACCAACCGCGCCGACCTGTCTTCGTGTCCGGATTCATTCACCTATTTCGGCGAACAGCTCAATGCGAAATTCACCCTGACGGCACAGGCTGCGGACGGCTCCACCACGAGGAATTACACAGGCGATCTTGCCAAGCTCGACCCCACGGTATTTGCGAATCTGAGAATGGCGGCGGCGGACCGTACCACGAGCCTGCCCGCGCCAGCCTCGGCGCCGCCTTATCGGCTCACACCTACAGCCGATGGCATGCCGGCCATCAAATGCGGGACTACGCCCTGCTTCCAGGCGGGTGTTGCGGCAGATATCGACGTGGCTTTCAAGTTTGCTCGGAATGCATCGCCGGAAGGTGCCTATGGCGCGGTCGATATCGGCATCAATCCCATGGACGAAGATGGTGTGACAGTTCCTCTCGATATCGATACGACGAGCACGACCAACACGCCCAGTGCCCTGGTTTTTGATCACGGCATGCTGGGGACGACCGAACTGCGCTACGGGCGGCTGCGCATCGACAACGCCTATGGCTCGGAATTGCTCAAGCTGTCTGTCCCGGTCACTGCCGACTACTGGAACGGGAAGGCCTATGCAAGGAATACCCTGGACAATTGCAGCCCGCTTGCCGGCAGCAATTTCGAGCTATTGAATCACACGGGCGGTCTCGATGCCAGCAACATGAATGCATCCAATATCGCCGGCGGGCTTGCACTGAGTGGGGGCAGCGGCAAGATCGTGTTGAATGCACCCAGTCCCAGGCCCACCAAAAACGGCAGCGTGGACCTCAGGTCGAACAGCGCGAATCTGCCCTATCTGCCAGGGATCGGCCGCGAAACCTTCGGTGTGTACAAGGCCGGGAGGGTGATTTATGTGCGCGAAATTTACTGAGGCGGCTGCAGAACCAAGATGATGAAAACCACATTTTGCAGAGTGCCTTCCATGGAAATGTTCCTTATGGATCATAGGGATGGCAATTTTCTTGACAGCAATAATCTAATAGCCTAACTTCCTGTAACTCTTTCTTACATTTGTCGGCATGGGCCTTTTCAAGAAATCCAGGAGAAATGCTGGCTACCTCGCCATCAGCTTCATCGACGGCGGGATTTGCGCCGTCCAGATCAATCGTTCCGCCTCGTCCCGCCCTGCAGTCGGCGTGATGGGCTTTCACGCGCTCGAACATCCCGTCAACGAAGCTGCTCTCGAAAAATTTGCGAAGGAAATCGACGCAGGCGCCTACCAGTGCGGCACATTGCTGGCGCCGAATGAATACCAGCTGCTGTCGGTCGATGCGCCGAACGTGCCGCCGGACGAGCTGAAGACGGCCATCCGCTGGCGACTGAAGGACATGCTCGATTTTCATATCGACGACGCGACCATCGATGTGCTGGACGTCCCCGTTGACAAGAATGCACCGACGCGCAATCACTCGATGTTTGCGGTGGCGGCACGCAATCATGTCGTGCAGCGCTGCCAGAACCTGTTCGGCGAAGCAAAGATTCCACTCAGCGTGATCGATATTCCGGACACCGCGCAACGAAATTTCTCCGCCATGCTCGAACCGGAGGGCAGGGGCGTCGCCATGCTGTCCTTCGATTCAACGGGCGGCTTGCTGACGATCACCTATTCCGGCGAGCTTTACCTGTCGCGCCGAATCGACATCACGCTGGCGCAAATCAGGCAAGGCGATACCGAGCCCCAGAATGCCTGCTTCGACCGCGTGACGCTGGAACTGCAGCGTTCGCTCGACCATTTCGACCGTCAGTATCACTTCATCACGGTGTCCAAGCTTGTGCTGGCACCCTTGGGGATGTCGGGCGAGGCGCTCAAGGATTATCTGGCGGCGAATCTGTACATTCCGGTCGAATCCTTCGACATGGAATCCGTGCTCGACATTTCGAATGCCCCGGCATTGAAGTCGCCCGAGAGCCAGCAGCGCTATTTCCTCACCCTGGGAGCGGCATTGCGCCATGAGGAGGTCGCGCTGTGAGCCAGCAGATCAATCTGTTCAATCCCATCTTCCTCAAGCAGAAGAAGTATTTTTCCGCGACAACCATGGCGCAGGCCCTGGGGATGATCCTGGCGGGAGCGCTGCTTCTGGGGGCTTATACGAGCTACCAGGTGTCCGCGCTGAGCAAGGAAGTGGAGGCTACCTCGGCGCAGCTGGCTTCGACCCAGGCGCAACTGACCAGCCTGAACGCCCAATTCGGCAAGCGGCAAAGGAACCAGCAGCTCGAGCAAGATGTCCAGAAGGCCGAGGCCGAAATCCGCTCGATGCAGCAGGCCCTCGATACCCTGAGGAGGGGAGATCTGGGGAATACGAAAGGCTATGCGGAATACATGCGCGCGTTTGCGCGCCAGATCGTTGGCGGAGTCTGGCTGACCGGCTTCGGCATCAGCGGCGCGGGAAGCGAGATCGGGTTGCAGGGACGGGCATTGAAGCCCGATCTGGTACCCGTGTATATCAGCCGTCTCAAGCACGAGCCCGCTCTGCAGGGCAAATCCTTTGCGAGTCTTGAAGTGCATGCGCCACGTGTGGAAACTGCAGGCAAGGATGACTCGCCTGCTGCCAAGCATCATGTAAATGGGGCATACGTCGAGTTCAACCTGCAGTCTTCCGGCACGGCCGGCATGCAGGCAGCTGCTCCGGGAGCAAAAAGCAAATGAAGCAGTACTGGCAAAAGTCAGCGGAAAAAATCGATGCGCTGACCTTGCGCGAGCGCGCCATCATCTTCGCCATGGTGGCTCTGGCCCTGGTCGTGCTGGTCAACACATTTCTGCTCGATACCCAATACAGAAAGCAGCAGCAGTTGTCCCAGCGCGTGAAGCAGGAACAGACCCTGGTGGCTGCCCTGCAGGCGGAAATCCAGAACAAGGTGTTGCATGACGGAGACGATCCCGACAAGCAGAACAAGGCCCGGCTCGAGCAGCTCAAGCAGGAGGCTGTTCGCATGCAACTGGCTTTGCACGACATGCAAAAAGGACTGGTCCCTCCTGATAGAATGCCGGCGCTGCTCGAAGACATACTGAAACAGAATGGCAGCCTGCGCCTGGTTTCCCTCAAGACGTTTCCGCCGGTTTCTTTGAGCGAGACCGCAGTGGAAGCGGGAACGGAGGCAAGCAAGGATGACAAGGCCCCCAAGGCTGCAGCCAAGCCGGCTACTGCCGCCGTCTACAAGCATGGCGTCGAAATTGTGGTGCTGGGCACCTACGCTGATCTCCTGAATTACCTGACCCAGCTGGAAGGAATGCCCTGGCAACTGTTCTGGAGCAAGGCAGCCCTGAATGTCGACGAATATCCGAGGTCGACGCTTACCCTCACACTTTTCACCTTGAGCCTGGATGAAAAATGGCTGAACCTTTGATCAGGACAATTCCCATCGTTGCGCTCGAGGCCTGCCTCGCACTGATGCTCTCGGCAGCGGCATCTGCTGTCCTTGCCGAAGGACTGGCAGATCCCACTCGTCCGCCGGCGTCATTGGGCGCGACGGTTTCGGAAGAAAATGCAGGCCGAACCAGCAATGCTGGCCCGGTTCTGCAATCCGTCCTGATTGCCCCAGGCCGCAGGGAGGCGATCATCAGCGGGCAGACGGTCAGACTGGGGAGCAAATTCGGCGAGGCCCGCGTAGTGTCCATTGCCGAGTCGGAGGTGGTTTTGCGTAACGGGAAGGACAGGCAGGTCCTGAAGCTTTTTCCGGGAATGGAAAAGAGAGTGGCGCGGCGTGGAACGCAGTCCAGGCCGGCCGCCCCCAAACAAGAAAGACAAGGTAGAGAGTGAAAAACGTTACAACAGCCCTCTTGATCGCGAGCCTGGTCGGTTGCGCTTCCGTGTCCCAGAAGGGCGAGACATCCGACCTGATCAATACCGAACTGGCGAAGGCAGCTCAGCCGAAATCGCAGTCGGCCCAGCCGGATGCCGTTGCGGCTGCGTTGCTTCCACCTCTGAAGATCGAAATTCCGAAGGCCCGCCAGCCTCTGGAGGAACGGTTCAGCGTGACTTTCAACAACGTGCCGGCTCCGCAGTTTTTTATGGGGATCGCTTCCGGCACGCGCTACAGCATGCTGGTTCACCCCGAAGTGACGGGCACGATTTCCGTCAACCTCAAGGACGTGACGGTCCTGGAAGCGCTCGATGCCGTACGCGAACTATACGGTTATGACTACAAGGTGGAAGGCAACCGGATTTACATCAAGCCACTGACCATGCAGACGCGCGTTTTCCACGTCAACTATCTGACGGGAAGCCGCAAGGGCACTTCCGACATCCGCGTGACCTCCGGTTCGATCAGCGATTCTTCCTATTCCGGAAGTGCCGGCACGCCGGGAGCGGTCGTTCCGGGATCTGCGACGCCCGCAACGACTTCACAGGCACTGAACACCAGCAAGATCAGCACGTCTTCCACCACGGATTTCTGGAGCGAGCTCAAGGCCTCGCTGGAAGCGATCGTCGGCAACAACAAGGAAGGACGCAGCGTCGTCGTCAGCCCGCAGTCGGGTGTGGTTGTCGTCCGGGGCATGTGGGATGAGCTGCGCAATGTCGAGGCCTATCTGAAGGCGACCCAGCTCGCAGTCGATCGCCAGGTGATCCTTGATGCGAAGATCATGGAAGTGGAGCTGAATGACGAATTTCAGTCCGGTGTGAACTGGGCCGCATTCAGGATCGGCGGCAACAGCGCATTGTCCACCGGCTTCATCTCGCCCAGTACTACCTTGTCCACATTGCCCGGAACACTCTCGAGTACAGCCAATACGCCATCCATTGGCGGCGTGCCCGGCAAGTCGCTGGCAACCGGCGCGGTAGCGGCAGGAGCCGAGGCGGCGGGCGCCGCAGCGGGCTCGCTGTTCGGGCTCGCCTTCCAGACCAGCAATTTCGCCGCCCTGATTTCATTCCTCGAAACCCAGGGCAAGGTGCATGTGTTGTCGAATCCGCGAATCGCGACGCTCAACAATCAGAAAGCGGTGCTGAAAGTCGGCCGGGACGAGTTTTTCGTCACGAACGTCAGCACGACCACGACTGCTACCGGCAACACCAGCGTGACGAGCCCGACTGTCACGGTGCAGCCCTTCTTCTCCGGCGTCGCTCTCGATGTGATGCCGCAGATCGACGAGAGCGGCAACATCATCCTGCATATCCATCCATCGGTAAGCAATGTCACGACCGTGGACAAGCCGCTCAATCTCGGCACTGCCGGCACCTTCAGCCTGCCTCTGGCTTCCAGCAGCATTTCGGAGACGGACAGTGTGGTGCGCGGTCAGGACGGCCAGATCGTGGCGATCGGAGGACTGATGCGCCAGGCCAGCACGTCGGATCGTGCCCAGGTGCCGGGCGCGGGAGAGGTGCCCGTGGTCGGCGGCTTGTTCCGCAACACCAAGCAGACTACCCAGAAGCGTGAGCTGGTCATCCTGCTGAAACCTACCATCGTCCAGGGCAGCAATACATGGGCCGACGACGTCATGGAGAGCCAGCGCCGTATTCAGGGGATGGAATCCCGCGGCTCTCAGGAACAATGAGCTGACGTATGTACCAGGCTCACTTCGGTTTGCGCGAATTGCCGTTTGGCATAACTCCGGACACAAGTTATTTTTTTGCCTGCTCCAATTATCAGGCGGCGCTGAACACGCTCCTGATTGCTGCAAAAAATGGCGAGGGCTTCATCAAGATTACCGGGGAAGTCGGGACCGGCAAGACCCTGCTGTGCCGCAAGTTCATGGCTTCCCTCGACAGGGAATTCGTGACGGCCTATATCCCGAACCCTTTCCTGGAGCCACGCACACTGATGATGGCGCTGGCGGACGAGCTGGAAACGCCGATCGAGAAGGACGCCGATCAGCACCAGCTTCTGAAGGCGATCAATCATCGTCTGCTGGTGTTGGCACGTGAAGGCAAGCGCGTGGTGCTGTGCCTCGATGAAGCGCAGGCCATGCCGATCGAAAGCCTGGAGGCCTTGCGCCTCTTGACCAATCTTGAAACCGAGAAGCGCAAGCTGCTGCAAATCGTCCTGTTCGGTCAGCCGGAGCTGGACCGCAAACTGCAGCAGGAGGCGATTCGCCAATTGAACCAGCGCATCACGTTTCACTATCATCTCGGACCGTTGACCAAGGACGATATGAACTTTTATGTATCTCATCGGCTGAAGATCGCAGGCTTTGCGGGGAGCAGGCTGTTTGATCGCGGCGCGATCAGGGCGCTGCATGCGGCGAGCGGTGGCATCCCGCGCCTGGTAAACATACTAGCTCACAAATCACTGATGCTCGGTTTCGGGGAAGGCCGGCAGATGATTTCGGCCCGTCACGTGCGTGCTGCCGCAAGAGACACCGGTGCGGCTTGGAAGTACTCCTGGGTCAAGTTCTGGCTTGCCGCGGCAGCACTGCTCGTGGCGAGCACAAGCGTGGGATGGGCGTATTTCCGATGAGCCTGATCAATCAAATGCTGCAAGACCTGGAGGCGCGGCGCTCCGATGCTCCGGAAACCAACGCGTTTGGACAGCAGGTGCGGGCGGTGCCGGAGCGGCATGGTATCCATGCTGCGTGGTGGCTGGTCCTGCTGCTGGCGGTATTACTGATTGCGGTCCTCGCATGGAGTTTCTTGCGTCCTTCGCAATCGGTTCCGGTTGCCGCTCCGGCTCCAGTGGCAGTTGCGCAGCTCGCGCCCAAACCGCAATTGCCCTTGCGGCTCGATACGGACATGAATGCGGCGCCCGCGTCGCTTGCGCAGGATGCTGCTGCACAGGAAAGCCAGGAAGTTACCGCGCCTGCGGCGCCAGCGGTCGCTGCCGCCGAGCCCATCAAGGTAAACCTCGAGCCGGTGACCATGCCGTCTGCCAGGAACGCACACTTGACGGAAGTTTCCCAGACGAGAATGCAGACCACCGATGTGGCTTCACAAGTCACGGAAGCGAAGCCTGTTCAGCCGGCAAGGCAGTTAATTGCAGGCACGGCCCTTATGCCCGCTTCCAGGCCAGCGAATCCCGCGCCCGCTGTTACCGTCAACAAGCAGATCAAGGAACTGACGCCACAACAGCGCGCGGAAAACGAGTACCGCAAGGCGACCGTACTGATCCAGCAGGGCAGGGCTTCTGAAGCCATTGCCAGCCTGGAGCAGGCATTGCAGCTCGATCCTCTGCATTCCGCCGCGCGCCAGGCCCTGGTTGCGGTGCTCCTGCAGGACAACCGGGCCGACGATGCCTTGCGCAAGGCGCGGGAGGGGCTGGCGCTTGATCCCGCACAGCCGGGTCTGGCGATGATTCTCTCGCGGCTGCAGCTGGAAAGGGGCGAGCTGAAGTTCGCCATCGAAACCCTGCAACGCACGCTTCCTCATGCCGCGGAGCGCGCCGATTATCAGGCCTTCCTGGCCGCATTGCTGCAGCGCGACGGGCGTCACAAGGACGCGGTCGAACACTATCTGAAAGCACTGCGAACGGAGCCGCAAAGCGGCGTATGGTGGATGGGGCTCGGAATTTCCCTGCAGGCGGAGAATCGGACGCTGGAGGCGCAGGAAGCCTACAACCGGGCGAAAGCGACAAATAACCTGTCGCCGGAACTCGTTCAGTTCGTGGACGCGAAGCTGAAGCAATTGCAGCGCTAAGCCGGATGACGGCGTCCTCACGGGCGAACAGACTCAGCGCTTTCCTGGCCTGTATGCCCGAACGCTTCCTGCCTCAGATAATCTTCGCGGCTTCCTCGCGGTCGAGCCATTTGATGTGGTGCTGCGGTCGATAATTCCTGAAGGCAGAGAGCAATGCGGCTGGATCGGAGTCATGCATGAGCAGGGAGGCATGCTCAGTCCGCAGGAAACGCTGGGACACCACGTGGTCGAGGAAGGCAACCAGGCCATCGTAAAAACCCTGCACATTCAGCAGGCCGATCGGCTTGGCGTGGAAACCGAGCTGCGACCAGGTCATCACCTCGAACAGCTCTTCCAGCGTACCTATGCCGCCTGGCATGGCAACAAATCCGTCTGACAGCTCCGCCATCATGGCCTTGCGCTCATGCATGTCCTTCACGATATGCAGCCGAGTCAGTCCACGATGTCCCACTTCCTTTTCCATGAGCGCCTGGGGAATCACACCAGTAGCTTCCCCACCAAGCCGCAAGACCTCATCGGCGACAATCCCCATCAGGCCGACATTGCCGCCGCCATAAACCAGCGCAATATTGTTGTCGACCAGTTCCCTGGCCATGGCGCGGGCGGCTTCCGCGTAGACCGGCAAGGCGCCGACAGATGAACCGCAATAGATGCAGATTGATTTCACGGGATTGTGCAGAAAACAGATTGGTTGAAAAAGCCCGGTCCGCCAGAACGGCGTCCTTTGGAATCACTCCCTACTGCGGGGCGGTCAGGCAAGGATTCCAGCATTTTATACTGCTTGCCTTGAAAGAAGGTTCACTTCAGCTTCTGCAGGTATTCGTCCGCGAGCTTCTCGAACACCCGGTGCGTCTCACCGCGCAGGTAAGGCCGAATCAGGGACAGCACCTGGTAGCAACCGCGGGCCAGGGCTTCTGCCATCGCCTGCTGCTCGGTGTATTTGCGAGGATTGCGCACGTATTCATATGACAGCCAGTAGGTCGCCACCACGACCATGTTGGTGGCAAGCGCATCGATCTCCGCGTCGCTGGCTTCGAAAGCCTTGTCGCTGCGCAGTCCTAGGCACAGTTGCTGCGCGACCTTGATCTTGTGTGCCACGATTTCCTTGAAGCGCAGCTCGAGCGTCCGGTTGCGGGACAGCAGGTCGCTCAGGTCGCGATAGAAGAAGCGGTAGCGCCAGACCAGTTCGAACATCAGATGCAGGTAAAGCCAGACGTCTTCGATGTTGGCGCGGCGGTTGGCCGGGACCGCGAGCATGCGGCCGATTTCCGACTCGAACTGGGCGAACAGGGAATTGACAATATCGTCCTTGTTACGGAAATGGTAATAAAGATTCCCGGGAGAGATGTTCATCTCCTCGGCAATCACCGTCGTTGTGATATTGGGCTCGCCAAACTCATTGAACAGCCGCAGCGACAATTCCAGTATCCGTTCGCGCGTGCGCCGTGGAGCCTTGTGTTGCATGCCAGTTTTCTCCCATCCCTTCCTGCATTTTTTGCGAGGATACCACTGATAGCGGGCAATAGAACCTCTTGCCGGGAAATCCGGCTGTCAATGTTCACGGCAGCCGACGGGAAGGAGTGCAAGGCCGGAAAGGCGGATTGGAAAGGCGGGTGCGATGCGGCATCCCTGGCGGTATGCCTGCTATCCCTGGAAAAGAGATCTGGCCGCTCTTTCGCATTGCATATACTGCCTCTCCACCCGTGAAAATGCAGGTGCACTGCAATTTCTGCAAGATGACTGAATCGATTGCGTGGATCACTTTTCGACGGCGACATCGCTTTCGATCATATTGGTTTCATCGACGGTTCCCTTGTCGTTGTCTGAGATATCCGTCAATTGGCCGCTTTCGACCGTCGGCATTCCCGGGACCGTGTGATAGGTTAAAGGCTGGGAGATAAATCGCTTCATAATATGCTCCTTGCATATATGGAAGCATCACGCTATAAGCTTGCAGACTGCGAATGCGTTTTCCGGAGAACGCAGGTGGAAGGCCAACGAATCATTTCAGTCGCAGCGCAGGTAATAAACTGCCAGAATCCGATCTTTGAATTAAGGTGGCTGAAGAACTGTGCGGCTGCCTTGGCATGTTCATGACGAGACGGAGAAGAGCGGGAATTGTTTATTCATGACGCGTCGGAGCTTCATTCGGTTACACCCGTGTGCTGCGCCAAAGTTGGCAGGGAAGGGAAGTCATGCTGATTAATTGTGCTGCTTACCAGGATGGAAGGAAGTTGGCGGACGTCCCGGTGCAAAGAATAGGCGAATATGTCGCCCGGCCGGATTGCTTTGTCTGGGTCGCCCTGAAAGACCCGGAGCCGGGCGAACTGGAGCACATGCAGAAGGAGTTCGGCTTGCATGAATTGGCGGTCGAGGATGCCCGGCATGGTCACCAGAGGCCGAAGATCGAGGAATACGGTGATTCGCTGTTCGGCGTGATGCACACGATCGATCTAGTTGACGGCGAGCTGCGTGTCGGAGAACTCGACGTCTTCGTCGAAGAAAAATATGTACTGTCGGTCCGCAACCAAAGTCAGCAGGGATTTTCCGCTGTGCGGCAGCGCTGCGAGCGTGAACCGCATCTCCTGAAGCAGGGGGCTGCCTTTGTGTTCTATGCCTTGATGGATGCGGTGGTGGACCGCTATTTTCCGGTCCTCGATTTTCTGGAATCGGAACTGGAAGCCATCGAGCAGCGGATATTCCTGAAGGGTTCGGAGCGTGCCAACATCGAAAGCCTCTATCAGCTCAAGCAGCAGGTCACGCTGCTCAAGCACGCGGTTGCCCCGCTCATGGAGAACGTCACCCGGCTTTACGGGGGCAGGGTGCCGCCCATGTGCGTGAATACGCAGGAGTACTTTCGCGACGTATATGATCACCTGTATCGGATCAATACGTCGATAGACGCGATCCGTGACACGATCAGCACCGCAATACAGGTCAATCTTTCAATGGTGACCATTGAGGAAAGTGAAGTGAGCAAAAGGCTGGCCGCCTGGGCTGCCATTTTTGCGGTCGCAACTGCATTTTTTGGCGTGTGGGGCATGAACTTCGAGGGCATGCCGGAGCTGAAATGGAAATACGGCTACCCCTTTGCCTTGTGCGTGGTGACGATCGTCTGCGGCTTCCTGTATTACCGCTTCAAGAAATCCGGCTGGCTGTAGATGCCTCTTTGGCTTAGCCGTGCCGCATTTCGCCTGCGGACAGCGACCGGAATACCGGATGCGCGGATGAGGCTTTCATGACTTCTTCGATCACGCACTTCTGGATGGCCGGGTTCAGCGCAAGCGCCACATGACCGATGCCATGGAATTCAATGTTGCGCGCGTCTTCAAGATGGGATGAAGTCTGCGGGGCAATGATGTTGTCCTGGTGCGAATAAATCGACGTGAACAAGCGGCGGACAGCCCCGCTTTCACTCGCAGCCAGGTCGCGCAGCCAGGCACTGGACATGCCTTCGACCGCATTTCCGGTCCAGCGCATCTGCTCGCAGTTCAAGCCCTTGCCGAAATTGGCGAGGCCCGTACCCTGGTGCGGCGTGCCCAGCGTAATGACCCGCGCAATTCGCGCACTGCCATGAGCACGAAGATAGGCCCTAGCCGCCAGACCGCCCATGCTATGCGCAACAATGATGATTTTGTCCTTCCCAGTCTGCTGACAGAGTAACTCGATGGCGCGATGCACTGCCGGCACGAATTCATCGATGCCGGCGAATACCGGCTCCATATTCACCGCATGGTGGGTAATGTGCGCGTGTACCAAGGCCTTGCTCATCGAATGCCAATATCCGCTGTTGCAACCGTAGCCATGTATCAGGAGTACGGGCAGACCGGCAGGGAAGGCCGAGACATGGTTCTTGAATGCGTGGAAGGGCATGGTCCAGGACGATGAAAGCATTGTCGCACCGAATTCTTCGAAGAACATGCGGCATGTCTGGTGCCATTTGATCCTGTGCCCGACGGGAGTGCTGCTGCGGTAGATCCATGCAATCAGGAAGTTATTTGCCGTGATCAGCATGCGGAGGAGGACAACGAGGCCGAAGCCGCTCAATGCCGCCAGCATCAGGCTGTCCATGTGAAACGTCTTTGCAAACGCAGCGGAAAGGCCGAAGGCAAGACCGAGTTGCAGGGCGAGCAGGATTCTGGTGATGCGGGTAATCATGGAACGATTGAAAGGATAGCTGCATCGATTGCCGGGGATGTTCTCCATTATGGCGCAGCCAGCACTCGCCCAGGAATTGCTCTGGGACCAGCGTATCGAACCCCGGTTTTTACACGACCTTCGGACTTGCCGCGGGTTCCGCAGAATCCGCAGCGCTGACCACGCGGGTGCCGATCAGCCTGTCGTGCAGGAACTGGCGTTGCGGATCGAGGTAGGCGGTGAGTGCCCAGAGTGCGACGTTGCCCATGGGGATCAGGGCAAGCATCCAGGCCTTTGCATCAAGCGCCCATGCCAGGGCCAGTCCGGGCAGGACCCACATCCAGGCAAGCAGATAGCGAATGATTGCATGCCATAGCCGAATTGCATTGCCGTCAGCCGTCACCAGACGGATCCGCCACGTCTTCATGGCCAAAGTCTGGCCGCCATGCGTCCAAAACCAGACGAAATAGATGCCGACTACGAAAAATAGCCAGGCTTGTTGTGCATGCCTCAGGTAGAGAGCATGGCGCTGCTGCAGCAGCGTGGAAAACAGCCAGCCGGAGATGAATACGACAGCGAACAGCAGCATGGCTTCATACAGCATGCTGGCCAGACGCCGCTTCAAGGAGGGTGTTGTCGTTTTTTTCAAGGGCGGGTCACTTGCTTGGTTCCGGCGCCATTGGAGCCACCGGCTTGAGAGCAGAATGGTTTGCCGCCTTGGGCGTCACCGACTGTTCAAGCACGGGTTTCGGAGTCGATTTGATAGGGGGCACGGTCTTGGCTTTGCGTTGCGCAGCCGTCGGCAATGTCGCGACCTTCTTCTTCTCAGCCGCACGGGCTGCCAGCGCCTTCTTTTGCTCTTCAGGCAATTGCTGGTACTGCTGCCATTGTGCCGACTTCTGGTCCGGGTTCAGCTTCTTGGCGCGGGCATAGCTTTCACGCGCGAGCCGGCGCTGGTCGGGCGTGAGTTTCACCCAGTCGCGCATGCGTTCTTGTACGCGCTGCTGCTCTTCCGGGCTCATGGAAGAAAATTTCTTGCTTATGGCGAGCCACTTTTTCTTGCGCTGGCTATCCAGTTTGTCCCATTCATTTGCCAGGGGAGCCAGTGCTTGTTGCTGATCAGGCGTCAGCTCACGCCACATCGGCCTGGCCGCTGATTGCTGTTTTGCCGCAGCCGGTATAACGGTGCCGGACTGGGACGCAACGCCGGGCGCTGTCGATCCGGCATTTTCGGAAATGAGCGGAGCATTCCCAATGGCTGCAAATGCAGCGGCGGCGGCCAGGATTCCACCCGCGATACAGGCCGCCCGCAAAAAGCGGGCGGTGGAAAGGGAAGCCATGCGTGCCACTTTACTCCCCTCGCTCCCCGTGCCCGGCAAGATACGCGTTAAAGCCATTGTCCAGATATGCGGACAGCGGCAAATCGTCCGAAAGAACTGCAGCATCGATTTCGGCTGTTTCGTTGATGCGCTGCTGCTGTTCGAATTTGTAAATGCTGGTCAGCCCCAGGACCAGTACCACCAGTGGCAATGCCAGACTCACGCGCCCAAGCCAGGACAGCGGTCCGCCAAAAAATTGCCCGGCATGCCCCGCCATAACAACACGGTTCGCCAGCGCACGCAGCCCGGATTCCTTCCTTTTACGGGAAAGCGCGATTTTGCGGGCCGATGCCAGTTTTTCTACTGTTAATGCGGGCAAATTATCGGCGTTTTCATTCAGCGCGTGCCGGATCTTGTAAGCGAAGTTGAGTTCTCTGGTGTTCATAAGGTGATCCCTTTGGCTTTTAGTGCCTGGGCCAAAGCATGTGTCGCTCGAGAGCAGTGGGTCTTTACGCTACCTTCCGAGCACCCCATTGCTGCAGCAGTCTCGGCCACATCCATATCCTGCCAATAACGCATCAGGAATGCTTCCCGTTGACGGCTTGGCAGTTTTTGAACTTCCGCCTCTATGACCGCAAGTACCTGTTCCCGTTCGAGCTTGTCGGCGCTGGACTCGGCGGCCTGAGTTCCTTCCTCCGCCGCATAGGTTTCCAGCAGATCGAAATTTTCCTGATCCTCGCTTTCACCGGTTAGGCCCGAAAACAGGCTAACCCAGGTGTTGCGCACCTTTTCGCGCCGGAAATAGTCATGAATGGTATTTTGCAGGATCCGCTGGAATAGCAAAGGCAATTCCGCAGCCGGCTTGTCCCCGTATTTTTCCGCCAGCTTGATCATCGCATCCTGCACGATGTCGAGGGCCGCCTCATCTTTTCGAACCGCGTATACGGCTTGCTTGAAGGCTTTGCGTTCTGCGCTTTCAAGAAAATCGGATAATTCTTTGTCTGTTGCCATGCGATGCGGCGGCTGCTTCGCTTCTCTTTTGGGTGGCAGGCTGATAGGGGCTGCCGTTGGGGTGGGCTGCTTCAAAACAGTGCGCATGCTAGCAAAAAAGCCGGTCCTTGTGCATGTTTTTTGCGCAAACCGCTTGATTTCAAATGCTTTTGGTGGAATTTAACTTGACCAAAATGCTGCAACGCATTAACTTATTAATCCCTTCGCAAACCTGAAGGATTGTCTTTTCGCGCGGCCCATGATGCCGCCCCCGAATCAGACGCGCTTATTTAAAAAGCTGTTTGCTCTAACCCGCGCCACAAGCGCGAGAAATCCGTAGCGGACCTCGGATACCTTGGCTGAACGAGTCGCGCTTAGCGCCGCTTTGAATCGCATCTACGGGTGCGCAACGAACCGGCGTGACCGCACAAAGAAGGGAAGCCTGGGCACTGTTGTTCCGCGCGGTTTCGCAAGGAGAGGGCATCCGATCAATTTCCTATGGACCTTGAAAGGAACTTAGCATGAGTATCGAATTGACAGGCGCGGATATAGTCGTGCGCTGCCTGGCCGAGGAAGGTGTCGAGCATGTATTCGGTTATCCCGGCGGAGCAGTGCTCTACATCTACGACGCAATCTTCAATCAGAACAAATTCCAGCATATCCTGGTGCGCCACGAACAGGCGGCGATCCACGCGGCTGATGCCTATTCGCGCAGCTCGCAGAAGGTCGGCGTTGCCATCGTGACCTCCGGGCCTGGTGTGACCAATGCGGTCACCGGACTGGCGACGGCGTACATGGACTCGATCCCGATGGTGGTCATCTCGGGGCAGGTACCGTCGCATGCCATCGGGCAGGACGCGTTCCAGGAGTGCGATACGGTGGGCATTACACGGCCCTGTGTCAAGCACAACTTCCTCGTCAAGGATGTCAAGGATCTGGCAGAGACGATGAAGAAAGCCTTCTACATTGCCAAAACCGGCCGTCCGGGCCCGGTCCTGGTCGACATCCCGAAAGACATCACGGTTCAGAAATGCGCATTCGAATATCCGAAGGAAATCGAGATGCGCTCCTACAAACCAGTCGACAAGGGGCATGCCGGCCAGATCCGCAAGGCAGTGCAACTGCTGATGAGCGCCGAGCGCCCGATGATCTATACCGGTGGTGGCGCGATCTTGGCCGATGCGGCGCCCGAATTGAACAAGCTGGTCGACAGGCTGGGCTTCCCCTGCACCAATACCTTGATGGGCTTGGGCGGGTACAAGGCTTCGAGTGATAAATTCGTCGGCATGCCGGGCATGCATGGCACCTACGAAGCGAACATGGCGATGCAGCACTCGGACGTCCTGATCGCCATCGGTGCCCGCTTTGACGACCGCGTAATCGGCAATCCCAAGCACTTTGCCACCCATCCGCGCAAGATCATCCACATCGACATCGATCCTTCCTCGATTTCCAAGCGCGTGAAGGTGGATATCCCCATCGTCGGGAACGTGAAGGATGTGCTGCAGGAGCTGCTGGCCCAACTCGATGCCGCCGAAGCGGCAGGCTCCAGGCCGAATGCAACTGCGCTGACGCAGTGGTGGAAGCAGATCAACGAGTGGCGCGGCCGCGAATGCCTGAAATATCCGACTTCGAAGGAAGTCATTAAGCCGCAGTCGGTTGTCGAAAAGCTGTGGGAGGTCACGAAAGGCGATGCCTTCATTACTTCCGATGTGGGGCAGCACCAGATGTGGGCTGCGCAATACTACCGCTTCGACAAGCCGCGCCGCTGGATCAATTCCGGCGGGCTGGGCACCATGGGTGTCGGCCTGCCCTATGCAATGGGCGTGCAGATGGCCAATCCGGGCGCGACGGTTGCCTGCATCACCGGGGAAGCGTCGATCCAGATGTGCATCCAGGAGCTGGGGACTTGCAAGCAGTATCACCTGACACCAAAGATCATCCTGCTGAACAATCGCTTCCTCGGCATGGTGCGCCAGTGGCAGCAAATCGACTATGGCTCGCGCTACTCGGAGTCGTACATGGACTCCCTGCCGGACTTCAACAAGCTGGTGGAATCCTACGGCCACGTCGGCATGAAAATCGAAAAGCCGAATGATGTGGAAGGCGCATTGAAGGAGGCGTTCTCAATGAAGGATCGGCTCGTGTTCATGAACTTCATTACGGATCAAACCGAGAATGTCTGGCCGATGGTGAAGGCGGGCAAAGGCTTGACTGAAATGCTCCTGGGTTCGGAGGATCTGTAAATGCGACACATCATCTCCGTTCTTCTCGAAAACGAGCCGGGCGCCCTGTCGCGCGTGGTGGGTTTATTCTCTGCGCGCGGTTACAATATTGAAACTCTGACTGTCGCGCCGACAGAAGATGCGACCCTCTCGCGCATGACCATCGTCACCAGCGGTTCGGATGATGTGATCGAACAGATCACCAAGCACTTGAACCGCCTGATCGAAGTGGTGAAGGTAGTGGACCTGACCGAAGGTGCGCATATCGAGCGCGAACTCATGCTCATCAAGGTCCGGGCCGTCGGCAAGGAGCGCGAAGAAATGAAACGTACGGCGGATATTTTCCGCGGGCGCATCATCGACGTCACCGAGAAGACTTACACGATCGAACTGACAGGCAACAAAGGGAAGCTCGACGCGTTTATCGAATCGATTGACCGTACTGCCATTCTGGAAACCGTTCGTACTGGTGGCTCCGGCATCGGTCGTGGCGAGCGCATTCTCAAGGTTTGATTTAGCACGCACAACAACTTGTTAGGAAATTAGATGAAAGTTTTTTACGACAAAGACTGTGACCTGTCCCTGATCAAGGGTAAGAACATCACCATCATCGGTTACGGTTCCCAAGGCCATGCCCATGCACAAAACCTGAACGATTCCGGTTGCAAGGTAACCGTCGGCCTGCGCAAGGGCGGCGCTTCCTGGGAAAAGGCCAAGAATGCCGGTCTCAATGTTGCAGAAGTCAACGAGGCTGTGAAGTCCGCCGACGTCATCATGATCCTGCTGCCGGATGAGAACATCGCCCAGGTCTACAACGAAAACGTCGCTCCATACGCGAAGCAGGGTGCAGTCCTTGCATTTGCCCATGGCTTCAACGTTCACTACGGCCAAGTCATTCCGCGTGCCGACCTCGACGTCATCATGATTGCGCCGAAGGCTCCAGGCCATACCGTGCGCAGCACCTACACCCAGGGTGGCGGCGTGCCGCATCTGGTTGCGGTGTACCAGGACAAATCCGGCAGTGCCCGCGACATCGCCCTGTCCTATGCAATGGCCAACGGCGGCGGCCGTGCAGGCATCATCGAAACCAACTTCCGTGAAGAGACCGAAACCGACTTGTTCGGCGAGCAGGCTGTCCTGTGCGGCGGCACGGTGGAACTGATCAAGGCAGGTTTCGAGACCCTGGTTGAAGCCGGCTATGCGCCGGAAATGGCTTACTTCGAGTGCCTGCATGAGCTGAAGCTGATCGTCGACCTGATTTATGAGGGCGGCATCGCCAACATGAATTACTCGATCTCGAACAACGCAGAATACGGCGAATATGTGACCGGCCCGCGTATCGTGACCGAGGAAACCAAAGACGCAATGCGCAAGTGCCTGAAGGACATCCAGACTGGCGAATATGCAAAGAGCTTCATTCTGGAAAACAAGGCTGGCGCGCCGACCCTGATTTCCCGTCGCCGCCTGACATCCGAACATCAGATCGAGCAAGTCGGTGAAAAACTGCGTGCGATGATGCCTTGGATCAAGAAAAACAAGCTGGTTGATCAATCGAAAAACTAAGCCCGGATTGAGATGGCGTCATGCAGGTGCCGATTGCAAACGGCGCCTGTGCTCGTTCGAAAGCTGTGCGCGGGCACGGCTTTTTTATCGGCCTCGTGCCTTGGACAAAGAGCGAGCTGGTTAATCAATCCGAGAATTAAGTTTCTGAAATTTCGAGATGACTCGAATCTCGGCCGCAATTTAAATGGGGCAACACTATGTGTGCCCCATTTTTTTCATGGGAGAAAACTATGGCGTGCTGGAACAAACATCTTCTTATGCTCGTACTGGCTGCGGCGGGATGGAATGCCTGTGCGCAAGCGCCGGTGCAGACCGCCGGCACCCTGGTGATCGTTCCTGCTTACGCTGAGGTCAAATACCCGAATGACGAAGCGCACGTCACGTTCATGATCGAAGAACAGGACAAGGACAAGTCGGTAGCAGCGTCGCGCGTCAATCAGAAAATGAAAGAAGGTATCGACATCATCAGGCGCGAAGATCCGCAAGCCACCCTGAGGACGAGAGGGTACTACACCTATCCGGTTTACCCGGACGACCAGCCCCGCGTCAGCAATAGGCCACGCCAGCCGTCAGCCTGGCGGGTCGGCCACTATCTCGAAATGACGACGACGAATTTGACCGGCTTGTCGAGGACGGCTGCGTCTGCGCAGCGTGTCCTGGCGCTTAACGGGCTGTATTTCAGCTTGACCGAGCCAACCAGCAGGAAGCTTGATGCGAAGCGGATCGAGGCGGCCTATGCGAACCTTGGTGAACGCGTTGCGGCGATAGCGAAAGCAATGGGTCGCAATCCGTCGGACGCGGTACTGGAGATGGTGGATCTGGAGGCTTCGGGTGCCTATGCGCCGCAACAGGATATTCAGGCACCGAAGGCGATGCGGTCTGCTGCAATGGAGGCAGCCCCCGTCGAAGAACCGAGCTTCGAGCCGGGAGAGGCGACGCTGGGCATGCGTATTGTCGGGAAGCTTAGGTTCAGATGAACGTTTCCGGCTCGCGCTCCTCTGACCAATAAGTGACTTGGTTCACATACACTACTCCGCGACCTGTCAGCCTTTGACAGGAAGAGCGGGGCGAGTTTGGCAGGTGGTGCCTGATATGGCAGAGATCAGGTACGACAGCGTAGTCTGGGTGTGAATGCGGCCAGAGCGTAAATAAAAAATGGAGATGTTCCGTTTGTCTCGGTGAAGCCGGCCTTGCTCCGGGGGTTACATTTGGCGACCGCTCGTCTAGAATAGGCTCGCTTTGACTTTCTTGACGCATTGGAATGACGTTTAACCAATATCCGCATCCCTTTATTGTCCGCGAGGGATGGCCGTTCCTGGCGGCTGCCGTAGCTGTTGCGGCCATGGCAAGTTATCTATTCGGTGCATGGTCGATTCTGTTTTGGATTATTGCGCTATTCATCCTGCAGTTCTTCCGCGATCCTGTGCGAAATGTTCCGCAAAAAGCCAATGCGGTGCTATCCCCGGCCGACGGGCGAGTTGTGGTGGTCGAGAAAGTCCAGGACCCTTATGCCAGGCGCGAGGCGCTCAAGATCAGCGTCTTCATGAATGTGTTCAATGTGCAGTCAAGCCGCGCACCGGTCGATGGAAAGATTGAAAGCGTTCAGTATTTTCCCGGCAAATCTGCCAATGCCGTTCCCGGCACGACCGCGCATGAAGCTGAGCGCAACGCGATGACTATTACCGCGCCAAATGGGCAGATAGTGACATGCGTGCAGATTGCGGGCTTGATAGCGAGGCGCATGCTTTGTTATGTGAAGGCGAGCGAGATTTTGACTCGCGGGCAGCGTTACGGCTTTCTCCGCTTCGGGTCCCGCGTTGATGTCTATTTACCATTGTCCGCCCGGCCAAAGGTAATGGTTGGCGACAAGGTATCGGCGACCGAAACTATTTTGGCGGAATTCTGATTTTCCTCCCTGTATATATCACCAGAATGAAATGGGAAACGCATGGCAACTTTCCACCGTCGTAAGGCAAAAAGCAAACTAGGTCCGATCGCCAAAGTGATGCGGAAAAACAAGCAGATGGCGCAACCTCCTCGTTTGGACGAGGGCGATGAGTTCAACCATCCGAAACCGCGCGGGCGGGGCATTTACTTGCTGCCTAACGCCTTTACCACCGCAAATCTTTTCTGCGGATTCTTTGCCATTGTGATGGCGATGAACCTGAAGTTCGATTTTGCCGCGGTCGGTATTTTTGCAGCAATGGTATTGGACAGCATTGATGGACGGGTGGCGCGCCTGACCAACACCCAGAGCGAGTTCGGCGCTCAATACGACAGCCTGTCTGACATGCTGTCATTCGGTGCCGCGCCTGCGCTGGTTGTTTATGAATGGTCCTTGCGCGGCTTGGGCAAGCTTGGATGGCTCGCCGCTTTCGTGTATTGCGCGGGCGCTGCTCTGCGCCTGGCGCGCTTCAATACCAATATCACTGTCGTTGACAAGCGGTATTTCCAAGGCTTGCCAAGTCCGGCTGCAGCGGCGCTGGTGGCAGGTTTCGTCTGGCTGATGGATGATCTCGGATTCGCCGGCCCGGAGCTCAGCTGGTTCTCATGGACGATTACGCTTTATGCGGGTCTGACGATGGTTACCAACATTCCTTTTTACAGCTTCAAGGATGTGAATTTCCGCAAATCTGTGCCATTCATTGCCGCGCTCGTAATTGTCCTTATTTTCGTCCTGATAGCGGGCGATCCACCGAAAGTGCTTTTCGGCATGTTCGTGCTCTATGGTCTGTCTGGCTATGTGGTTTATTTCTGGCGTTTGTTCAAGGGCAAGCCTGTCAGCATTGTTCAGATGGAGACTGAACCGGCAGACGAAAAATAGGACTCCTTTCTTGAGTGGCCTAATCGCGCGGATGTGCTCCGTGAGTCTCCGCGCCTGCCGCTCAAGCTAATTGATCGCCGTGCTAGCGAAAGAGGCGCGGCAATTCGAAAGCTGGCCTGATATTGTTGCTTGCCCTTTCTGCAAACGTTTCACTGCAGGACGTTGCACTTTTCCCGAATTGCGCTTATAGTTTTTCAATGCTTCCCCAAACCTGCATCCCTGCAATCTCTTCATTTGGCAGCCTGCTGCTAGGCCTGCTGCTATCGCTTTTCCTAGTGCGCTAAGCGCGCTAAATCCCCTATCCCCCAATTCGCGCAGTTTTTGCGCTCCTGCCGGCAAAGGTGGGGGCGGGCGAATAATCATTTAAAGATGAGCGTTTACCGAAACTTCCCAAGGAGCACAGCATGGCCGACAAATTGATAATCTTCGATACTACCTTGAGGGATGGCGAACAGTCCCCGGGCGCTTCCATGACCAAGGATGAAAAGATCCGCATCGCCAGGCAGCTGGAGCGACTGAAGGTGGATGTCATCGAAGCCGGTTTTGCGGCGGCCTCTCCAGGAGATTTCGAGTCGATCAGGGCGATCGCAGGCATCATCAAGGATTCGACGGTTTGTTCGCTCTCTCGGGCCAACGATCGCGATATTTCCCGTGCCGCAGAAGCGCTTGCGCCGGCAGCCAGAAAGCGCATCCATACTTTCATTGCCACGTCGCCGCTTCACATGGAAAAGAAGTTGCGGATGACGCCGGATCAGGTATATGAACAGGCCAAATTGGCGGTTCGCTTTGCCCGCCAGTTCACGGATGACGTCGAGTTCAGTCCGGAAGACGGCAGCCGCTCGGATATGGATTTCTTGTGCCGGGTCATCGAAGCGGTGATTGCAGAAGGTGCGCGCACCATCAATTTTGCCGACACCGTCGGCTATGGAATTCCCGAGTTGTACGGCAACATGATCAAGACCCTGCGCGAGCGGATTCCCAATTCAGACAAGGCAGTCTGGTCAGTGCATTGTCATAACGATCTCGGCATGGCCGTCGCGAATTCCCTGGCTGGCATCGTCATCGGAGGCGCGCGTCAGGTGGAATGCACGATCAACGGTTTGGGCGAGCGTGCGGGCAACACGGCGCTGGAAGAAGTTGTCATGGCCATCAAGACCCGCAAGGATTACTTCAACCTCGATCTTTCCATCGATACGACACAAATCGTACCGGCTTCGAAGCTGGTATCCCAGATCACGGGCTTTGCAGTACAGCCGAACAAGGCCGTGGTCGGCGCCAATGCGTTTGCGCATGCTTCCGGCATTCACCAGGACGGCGTGCTGAAGGCGCGCGACACTTACGAAATCATGCGTGCCGAGGATGTAGGCTGGACTGCCAACAAGATCGTGCTTGGCAAGCTCTCCGGCCGCAATGCATTCAAGCAGCGCCTTGAAGAACTCGGTATCGAACTCGAGTCCGAGGCGGAGGTCAATGCCGCCTTTGCCCGCTTCAAGGAGCTTGCCGACCGCAAGGCAGAGATTTTTGATGAAGACATTATTGCCCTGGTGTCGGATGAGCAGCAGTCGCACGACAATGAATTTTTCCGTTTCGTGTCGCTGTCGCAGCATTCGGAAACCGGGGAGAAGCCGCGCGCCAAGGTGGTGTTTTCAATGGGCGGCAAGGAACTGGTTTGCGAAGGGCAGGGCAACGGTCCCGTCGACGCTACCGTGAACGCGATCGAGTCGCAGGCGGCCAGCGGCGCAGAGTTGCTGCTGTTCTCGGTGAATGCGATCACCACGGGGACGCAATCGCAGGGCGAGGTGACGATGCGCCTGTCGAAGGCAGGAAGGATCGTCAACGGTGTCGGCTCCGACCTCGATATCGTGGTCGCTTCCGCCAAGGCCTATCTGTCCGCGTTGAACAAGTTGCATTCCAAGGCAGAGCGGCTCAATCCGCAGTTGTAAGGGAAAAAGCCTGCCTCCCTCGCGGAAGGCAAGACAGGTCCCGGCGAAAAAGAAAAAAGCGCCTGTGTGAACAGGCGCTTTTTTTATTGGCCGATCACTGAACCGTGATCATTTTCGCTTGTGCAGCGGCTTTCTTCGGCAAGGTCAGTATCAGGATGCCGTTTTCCAGCTTCGCTTGCGCATTTGCATCATCGACTTCAGTTGGAAGCGTAAAGCTGCGGGAAAACTTCCTTACCGTGCGTTCGGCGTAGACGACGTTTTCGCCTTCCTTTTTTTCTTCCTCGCGCTTGACTTCCGCCTCGATCGATACTTGATGTTCATGGACGGAAACCTTCACGTTTTCCTTGGAAACGCCAGGCAGTTCCGCTTCCACCAGATATGCTTGTTCATTCTCGACGACATTCAGCCGGGGAACCGAGACACCATCCTGCTCGCTGCGACCCGCGGAAGAAATCCCGTACGGGGAGAAGAATTCTTCCAGCATGTTATTCATCAGGCGTTCAATGGGCGCATCGAAACTAGCGGGACGGAAACCGGCAGCAAGCGGAATACGGTTGCGTAAAACGAGATTCATGATGTACTCCTTTCTCAAATATTCCTTCGTCTTATGAAGAGTAAAGAGCCTGCGCTCTGCTGGTTCCTATATAGGAAGTCCGAAAACAATTTCAAGAGCCGGTTCGCAAGGAGCAGCTTTTACCGGAGCATCATGCGGAAAGGCCAGCGGGTATCCGGGTCGCGTCGCAGGTCGGGGCCGTTCTGCATTTTGCGCACAATGCCCGCCCTGTCGAATTCGACGTGCATGATGGAATCCCATACGCCATTTTCTTTGTATGGATAAGACCAGACCTCAAGGTCTTGCCGTGGCAGATAGGAAGTGTCGCTCGGTGCGCCCACCGTATGCAGCACATCGGTTTTGGTTGCCTCGCCGATCTTGAGGCTGCTAAATTTTTGGGGAGTTAGAACTTGCTCATAAGAAATTAGCCGCCCGTCTGCACCTATTCTTGCCATGTAGGTGTACTGTCCCCAAGGGCCCTGCATGTATTCAAGCAAATGGTCATTCCCGTCCTGATAACGATGGGTTGGCTGTCCCAGCTTGTTGACGACTTCGGCTTCAGATGCTCCAAGGGAGGGGGAAGTTACGCAGCCACTCATGATTGTCGAGAATGCAATTGCCGTCGCGAAAAATAGAGCTCTCACTAGTTTCTCCTGAAGCATTTATCTTCGAAAAGCGCTTAAGTGTTTGAAACGGCAGGGCATTTCCTATATACTGCGCGTCTTGGTCAATTTGACCAAATTTTCTTATTGTTTATTCACGGTGAACGGGGTTGCGACTCTGAGCACCGCATGTGAAAGGTTCTACTTATGTCAGTCGAAAGCATCAACAAGGCCGCCATCATTGCGGACAACGCGCGTAGCCAGAACGACACGGGTTCCCCGGAAGTGCAGGTTGCATTGCTGACCGCCCGTATCAATGAACTCAACAACCATTTCAAGGCTCACACCAAGGATCACCACTCCCGTCGTGGCCTGATCAAAATGGTTAATCGCCGCAAGAGCCTGCTTTCCTATCTCAAGGGCAAAGACGCAAACCGTTATCGCTCCCTGATTGAAAAGCTCGGCCTGCGCAAGTAATCCGGTTGCAGCATTCTTGGCCAGGTTTATAGTGGAAATGCCTGTATCAGTTAGCTGATGCAGGCATTTTGCCATTTTGCAGTTTGTGATTCGAAAGTAAAAGGTGACAAGTCATACGTGGCTTTCATCCGTGGTGAGGTGAACGACAGCGCCTGAAAATCTGTCGGCAAAAATAGAAAGGAAACACCGTGTTCAATAAAGTTACCAAGACCTTCCAGTACGGCCAGCACCAAGTCACGATGGAGACCGGCGAGATTGCACGCCAGGCTTCGGGCGCCGTGCTTGTCTCGGTTGAAGACACCGTCGTGCTGGCAACAGTCGTGGCGAAGAAGGACGTCAAGCCGGGTCAGGATTTTTTCCCGCTGACCGTTGATTATGTCGAGAAGAGCTATGCAGCCGGCCGCATCCCGGGTGGCTTCTTTAAGCGGGAAGGCCGTCCCTCTGAAAAAGAGACGCTGACCTCGCGGCTGATCGACCGCCCGATTCGTCCACTGTTCCCCGAGGGTTATCTGAACGAAGTGCAGGTCATCGTCCATGTCCTGTCCGTCAATCCCGAAATCGACCCCGACATTGCATCGATGATTGCGTCGTCCGCCGCGATCTGCGTCGCCGGCATCCCGTTCAATGGCCCGCTGGGTGCGGCCCGCGTCGGTTACGTCGACGGCCAGTATGTGTTGAACCCCACCGTGTCTCAGCTCGCCAAGTCCGAGATGGACCTGGTCGTGGCTGGTACCGAGCAGGCAGTATTGATGGTGGAATCGGAAGCCAACCAGTTGTCGGAAGAAGTCATGCTTGGCGCAGTCGTATTCGGCCATGAGCAAATGAAAGCGGTGATCGATGCGATCCATGAGCTCGTGCGCGACGGCGGCAAGCCAGAAGTGGAATGGAAGCCGGCACCGAAGAATGAAGCGCTGATTGCCCGCGTAACTCAGCTTGCCGAAGCCAAGCTGCGCGACGCCTATCAAACCAAGGACAAGCAGGCACGTACAGCCAAGCTGAATACCGTTGCTGCAGAAGTCAATGCCGCCCTGGCAGACGAGGCTGCTGCAGCCGGCGCCGCCGCTCCGGATACGGCTGAAGTGGGCAGCATCCTGTTTGACCTGGAAGCCAAAATCGTGCGCTCGCAAATCCTCGACGGTGAGCCGCGAATCGATGGCCGCGACACCCGTACGGTGCGCCCGATTTCGATCCGCAACAGCGTGCTGCCACGCACCCACGGATCCGCACTGTTCACCCGCGGCGAAACCCAGGCACTCGTGGTTGCCACTCTCGGTACTGCACGCGACGAACAAAAGATCGATGCGCTGATGGGTGAGTATTCCGACCGCTTCATGCTCCACTACAACATGCCTCCGTTCGCCACGGGCGAAACCGGCCGTGTAGGCTCGCCGAAGCGTCGCGAAATCGGCCATGGCCGCCTCGCCAAGCGCGCACTGCAGGCAGCATTGCCAGCCCCGGAAGAGTTCAGCTATTCCGTGCGCCTCGTGTCCGAAATTACCGAGTCGAACGGCTCGTCTTCGATGGCATCCGTCTGCGGCGGCTGCCTGGCCTTGATGGATGCCGGCGTGCCGATGAAGGCGCATGTCGCGGGTATCGCGATGGGCCTGATCAAGGAAGGCAGCAAGTTCGCAGTGCTGACCGACATCCTGGGTGATGAGGATCATCTCGGCGACATGGACTTCAAAGTGGCCGGCACCGCCAATGGCATCACTGCGCTGCAGATGGACATCAAGATCCAGGGCATCACCAAGGAAATCATGCAGGTTGCATTAGCCCAGGCGAAGGAAGGCCGCATGCACATCCTCGCCAAGATGCAGGAAGCCATGCCGCACGGTAAAACCGAGCTGTCCAACTTTGCACCACGCTTGATCACCATCAAGATCAACCCGGAGAAAATCCGTGACGTGATCGGCAAGGGTGGTGCCGTGATCCGTGCCCTTACCGAAGAGACGGGTACGCAGATCGACATCACGGACGAGGGCATCGTGACGATTGCATCGGTCGACGCTGCCGCTGGTCAGGAAGCCAAGCGCCGCATCGAAGAACTGACGGCATCCGTGGAAGTCGGCAAGGTCTACGACGGTGTCGTGCTCAAGCTGCTGGATTTCGGTGCGATCGTACAGGTGATTCCGGGCAAGGATGGCTTGCTGCATATCAGCCAGATCGCCAATGAACGCGTCAACGCCGTGTCGGATTATCTGAAGGAAGGCCAGCAGGTGCGCGTCAAGGTTCTGGAGACTGACGACCGTGGCCGTCTGAAGCTGTCGATGAAGGCAGTTGCAGCGGAAGAGGCGGGCGAGGCCGCAACGCAGCAGTAAAGGAAAGACACGATCGGCTTCGGCAGGCGTTCTTGCGAAGCCATTCGTGAGCCGCTTGGGCAAGTGCTCAGGCGGCTTTTTATTTTCCTGCAGGAAGTGATGAGCCAACTCACAATCGGACCGGTTTCCGTGGCGTACAATGAATTTTTTTCCATTCGATGGGATGACGATGCGCGCCATAGAAATTACCCAACCGGGACCTCCCGATGTGCTGCAGTTGTGCGAAAGGCCGCTCCCCGTCCTTAAGGCGGGAGAAGTTTTGATCAAGGTGCATGCCGCAGGTATCAACCGCCCTGACGTGATCCAGCGCACCGGGCATTATCCGGTTCCTCCCGGTGCATCCGATATCCCGGGGCTTGAAGTTGCGGGCGAGATTGTCGACGGCGACTTGTCCGGAAGCGGTTTCAGCAATGGCGATATGGTATGTGCACTGGTGCAGGGTGGCGGCTATGCTGAATACTGCGCTGCGCCCGTGAAACAATGCCTTCCGATTCCCAAAGGCCTGAGTGCAATCGAGGCGGCGTCCTTGCCCGAAACTTTCTTTACCGTCTGGAGCAATGTGTTCGATCGAGCCAGGCTATCCGGGGATGAGACCTTGCTGGTGCAGGGTGGCAGTTCCGGCATCGGAGTAACCGCGATCCAGGTCGCCTCTGCCCTGGGCCACTGCGTATTCGCCACTGCAGGCTCCGATGAAAAATGCCGGGCATGCGAGGCGCTTGGCGCAGAGCGTGCCATCAATTACCGAACAGAGGATTTTGTCGAGGTGATCAAGTCCCAAACGAATGGGAAGGGCGTCGATGTCATTCTCGACATGGTGAGCGGGAATTATGTCGCGCGCGAACTGGAGTGCCTGGCGGATGATGGCCGGCTTGTCATCATTGCGCTGCTTGGCGGGTCGAAGGCGAACATCGATACAGGTCAGATCCTGAGACGACGCCTGACGATCACGGGATCGACGCTGCGTCCGCGCCCGGTAGAATTCAAGGCGGCGATTGCGGTTCAACTGCATCAGCGCGTATGGCCGCTGCTGGAGTCCCGCAAGATCAGGCCAGTCATCTTCAAAACCTTTCGTCTGGAAGAAGCGGCCGAAGCACACAGGCTGATGGAAAGCAGCACCCATGTTGGCAAGATCGTGCTCACGCTTCAATAGCGCTGTCTGCAGCGGCAGGTATCGACGGCTCCACTACTAACAGCTTTCTGTCACGCCTGCTCGTCTTGGTTTGACCTCAGCGAGTGCGCTGAGCTAAAATGAACGGTTGTTAAATTTCGAGACCATATGCGCCGCAAACTGATTGCCGGAAACTGGAAAATGAATGGCAGCCTCGCTGCAAATGCCGCTTTGTTGAATGGAATCAAGGCGGAATTGGCGGGACAGTCTGTCGCGTGCGGTGTCGCAGTGTGCGCTCCAGCACCTTATTTGGCGCAGTGTCAATCCGAGTTGTCCGGCACGACGGTGAACTGGGGGGCGCAGGACCTGTCAGTGCATGAGTCCGGTGCTTACACCGGTGAGGTTTCGGGGGCAATGCTGCGTGATTTCGGATGTGTTTATGTGATCGTAGGGCATTCCGAACGTCGTACTTATCATGCGGAGAGCGAGCAGCTCGTTGCGCAGAAAACCGTACGCGCGTTGCAGTGCGGCCTGACGCCGATCGTTTGCGTGGGCGAATCGCTGTCTGAGCGAGAGGCCGGTCAAACTGATGTCGTCATCGGGCGGCAGATCGGTGCAGTTTTGGCAGCAATTGAGTCGGCGGACCTTGCAAAAATCGTCATCGCGTACGAGCCGGTCTGGGCGATTGGTACCGGAAAGACGGCGACTCCCGAGATGGCGCAACAGGTTCACCAGGCTTTGCGAGTAAGGCTACGCGAAAAAAATTCGCAGGCCGCGGCACTCGTGCAGATTTTGTATGGTGGCAGCATGAAGCCGGACAATGCGAAGGACTTGCTCGCAATGCCGGATATCGATGGGGGTCTGATAGGCGGTGCATCGCTGAAGGCTGAAGATTTTCTTGCTATCGTGCGAGCCGCGTAAGCAGGATGTATTAAGAGATTTACCGAGATTGGATATTACGGAATGAACACATTGTTCACCCTTATCGTTGTGATTCAGGTGTTGGCGGCACTGACCATTGTTGGACTTGTCCTGCTTCAGCATGGCAAAGGCGCTGACATGGGCGCTGCCTTCGGTTCTGGCGCTTCAGGCAGCCTTTTCGGCGCGAGTGGATCGTCTAACTTTTTGTCAAAGTCAACCGCTGTCGCTGCTGCCATCTTCTTTGCGGCCACCTTGGCGCTGGCATTTATTGGAAACAAGCATTCCACCGCAGGTGGTGGTGTAATGGAAAATCTGCCCGTGCAGACGCCGAATGCACCCGCTGTTCCCTCTTCCGCAGCGCCTGCAGGGGTGGGTTCATCCGCTCCGGCAAATGGTCCTGAGAATACTGCAGGAGCGCCTTCTGCTTCCGCTGGTTCTTCTGAGGGTGGTGCGGGTCAGGTCAATCAGATTCCGAAGTAAGTTGTATTGAATTTTTGTCTTGATTCAATGCAATAGTGCATTGAATAAAGTTTCGAAAACAGAGTAAAATATACGTCTTTAGCCGACGTGGTGAAATTGGTAGACACGCTATCTTGAGGGGGTAGTGGCGAAAGCTGTGCGAGTTCGAGTCTCGCCGTCGGCACCAACAGAGCAAAGCCAGCAAGGCGGATGCCTGAGCTGGCTTTTTGTCGAAGATGCCGATTGATTTTCAAGGCACTTGAAAATCAATCGGATCATCAATACATCAGTAGCAGACCGTGAACCTCGAAAATTACTTCCCCATTCTTCTCTTTATCCTTGTGGGCATTGGCGTTGGAGTGGTGCCGCAAGTGCTCGGTCGCGTGCTTGGTCCGCATAAGCCTGATGCGGCAAAGCTTTCCCCTTATGAATGTGGCTTCGAGGCTTTTGAAGACGCGCGCATGAAGTTCGACGTGCGTTACTACCTCGTGGCGATCCTGTTTATTTTGTTCGATCTAGAGACTGCGTTCTTCTTCCCGTGGGGTGTCGCCATGCGCGACCTCGGCTGGCAGGGTTTCCTGACGATGCTGGTCTTCATCGCTGAATTTGTCGTCGGATTCTGGTACATCTGGAAACGAGGCGCTCTGGATTGGGAGTGAGTCATGGCAATTGATGGTGTGTTGAGCGAAGGTTTTGTTACCACAACCGCAGACAAGCTGATTAACTGGACCCGCACGGGTTCAATGTGGCCAATGACGTTCGGATTGGCCTGCTGCGCGGTCGAGATGATGCACGCCGGTGCATCGCGTTATGACCTTGACCGTTTCGGCGTTATTTTCCGTCCGTCCCCGCGTCAGTCGGATGTCATGATCGTCGCTGGTACCTTGTGCAACAAGATGGCACCTGCCTTGCGCAAGGTGTATGACCAGATGGCGGAGCCGCGCTGGGTGATCTCCATGGGCACCTGTGCCAATGGCGGTGGCTATTACCATTATTCCTATTCGGTGGTGCGCGGCTGTGACCGCATCGTGCCGGTCGATGTTTATGTACCTGGCTGCCCGCCGACTGCAGAGGCCCTGCTGTACGGGGTGATGCAGCTGCAGAATAAGATCAAGCGTACCAACACGATTGCACGCTAAGCGAGCGGCCGATTAAGAACATGACGACGAAACTGGAAGCCCTCGAAAACGCCTTGCGCAATGCGCTAGGCGAGCAGATTCAAAGCCTGACGAATGCACTTGGTGAAATCACCGTGGTGGTAAAAGCGGCGGATTATCTGTCCGCGATGCGCACCTTGCGTGATCATGCCGATTTGCGCTTCGAGCAGTTGATTGATCTGTGCGGTATCGACTACTCCACGTACAGTGACGGTGCATGGGACGGCCCGCGTTTTGCGGTCGTGTCGCACCTGCTGTCGGTGACCCATAACTGGCGCGTGCGGGTAAGGGTGTTCGCCCCGGACGATGATATGCCTATCGTGCCGTCGGTGATCGACGTCTGGTCCTCTTCCAACTGGTACGAGCGCGAAGCCTTCGATCTGTTCGGCATCCTGTTCGAGGGCCACAACGACTTGCGTCGCATTCTCACTGATTACGGCTTCATCGGCCACCCCTTCAGAAAAGACTTCCCCGTCTCCGGCTACGTTGAAATGCGTTATGACCCTGAGCAGAGGCGCGTGATTTACCAGCCCGTCACCATTGAGCCGCGGGAAATCATTCCGCGCGTCATTCGTGAAGAAAAGTACGGGATGAAATAATGGCTGAAATCAAGAATTACACATTGAACTTTGGTCCGCAGCACCCTGCGGCGCACGGCGTGCTGCGCTTAGTGCTTGAGCTCGACGGCGAAGTCATTCAGCGCGCCGACCCGCATATCGGCCTGCTGCACCGTGCAACCGAGAAGCTGGCTGAGACGAGAACCTATCTGCAGTCCGTGCCGTACATGGATCGTCTCGACTATGTGTCGATGATGTGCAACGAGCATGCGTACGTGATGGCCATCGAGAAGCTGCTCGGCATCGAAGTGCCGCTGCGTGCGCAATACATCCGCGTGATGTTCGATGAAATTACGCGACTGCTGAATCACCTGCTTTGGATCGGTGCGCACGCCCTGGACGTGGGCGCAATGGCAGTTTTCCTGTACGCCTTCCGCGAGCGCGAAGATCTGATGGACTGCTATGAAGCGGTATCGGGTGCTCGCATGCATGCAGCGTATTATCGTCCCGGTGGTGTGTACCGCGATCTTCCGGACACCATGCCGCAATACAAGGCATCGCTGGTGCGCAATGAAAACGCGATAGCGCAACTCAACGAGAACCGGCAGGGGTCCTTGCTCGACTTCATCGAAGATTTCACCAACCGCTTCCCGGGTTACGTCGACGAATACGAAACACTGCTGACCGATAACCGTATCTGGAAGCAGCGCTTGGTCGGCATTGGCGTTGTCTCACCCGAGCGTGCACTGGCGATGGGCTTTACGGGCCCGATGCTGCGCGGCTCCGGCATCGCATGGGACTTGCGCAAGAAGCAGCCGTATGAAGTGTACGATTTGCTCGACTTCGATATTCCGGTCGGCGTCAATGGCGACTGTTACGACCGCTATCTGGTGCGCGTGGAAGAGATGCGCCAGTCGAACCGTATCATCAAGCAGTGCATAGAGTGGCTGCGCAACAATCCTGGTCCGGTGATCACGGACAACCACAAGGTGGCGCCGCCGTCCCGGGTGAGCATGAAATCCAACATGGAAGAGCTGATCCACCATTTCAAGCTCTTCAGCGAGGGTATGCATGTTCCGACCGGAGAGGCTTACGCAGCCGTCGAACATCCGAAAGGCGAATTCGGCATCTACCTGGTATCGGATAGCGCCAACAAGCCGTACCGACTGAAGATCCGCGCGCCGGGCTTCCCGCACCTCCAGGGCCTCGATGAGATGGCCAAGGGCCACATGATTGCCGACGCAGTAACCATCATCGGAACGCAAGATATTGTGTTTGGTGAGATTGACCGATAACCGCGCTAACCAACGCGCACGAATGGCAAACAATATGCTGTTAAGTCAAGAAGCGTACAGAAAAATCGATCGCGAACTCACGAAATTCCCGGCCGACCAGAAACAGTCAGCCGTGATGGCGGCGCTTGCGATCGCACAGGACGAGAAGGGCTGGCTTTCTCCCGAAGTAATGCAGGATGTCGCCGACTACCTTGGCATGGCAGCGATCGCCGTGCAGGAAGTCGCGACGTTCTACAACATGTTCAACACCAAGCCGGTCGGCAAGTACAAGATATCGGTCTGCACCAATTTGCCGTGCGCGCTGTCCGGCGGCGACAGGGCGGGCGAATACCTGAAGCAGAAACTTGGAATCGATTACAAGGAAACGACCCCCGACGGCCAGTTCACCCTGATCGAAGGTGAGTGCATGGGCGCCTGCGGCGATGCGCCGGTCATGCTGGTGAACAACAAGCGCATGTGCAGTTTCATGTCGAATGACAAACTCGATGCGCTGCTGGAGGAATTGAAGAAATGACGAGCCTGCATAATCGTCACATCAATCCCCTGATCCTCGCGGGGTTGGATGGCAACAATTGGCATCTTGCCGACTATGTGAAGCGCGGTGGCTATGAGGCGCTCAAGCGCATCCTGACCGAGAAGATTCCGCCGGAGCAGGTGATTGCCGAACTGAAGACTTCGTCGCTGCGCGGACGTGGCGGTGCCGGCTTTCCGACCGGCCTGAAATGGAGCTTCATGCCACGCCAGTTCCCGGGCCAGAAATACCTCGTCTGCAATACCGATGAAGGCGAGCCTGGCACTTTCAAGGACCGCGACATCATTCGCTACAATCCGCATGCCCTGATCGAAGGGATGGCGATTGGCGCTTATGCGATGGGCATCACCGTCGGCTACAACTACATCCACGGCGAAATCTGGGCGGAATACGAGCGCTTCGAGCAAGCCATCGAAGAGGCGCGAGCCGCAGGCTTCCTTGGTGACAGGATCATGGGCAGCGACTTCAGCTTCCAGCTGCATGCCTTTCACGGGCATGGGGCCTATATCTGCGGAGAGGAAACCGCACTGCTGGAATCGCTTGAAGGCAAGAAAGGCCAGCCGCGCTTCAAGCCGCCTTTCCCGGCCAGCTTCGGCTTGTACGGCAAGCCGACCACGATCAACAACACCGAAACCTTTGCGGCCGTGCCTTTCATCATGCGCATGGGCGGAGAAGCATATGCCGCGCTGGGCAAGCCGAACAACGGCGGCACCAAGATCTTCTCGATGTCAGGCGACATCGAAAGGCCGGGCAATTATGAAGTGCCGGTAGGTACGCCATTCGCGAAGCTGCTGGAACTAGCCGGTGGCATGCGCGGCGGGAAGAAAATCAAGGCCGTCATTCCCGGCGGTTCGTCTGCGCCCGTGCTGCCCGGCGACCTCATGATGTCGCTCGACATGGACTACGATTCGATCGCGAAAGCCGGCTCGATGCTGGGCTCGGGAGCGGTCATCGTGATGGATGAAACCAGGTGCATGGTGCGTTCGCTGTTGCGGCTTTCCTATTTTTATTACGAGGAATCCTGCGGTCAGTGTACGCCATGCCGCGAAGGCACAGGCTGGATGTACCGGATGGTGCATCGCATTGAGCACGGTCAAGGCCGTCCGGAGGACCTCGATCTGTTGAATTCGATTGCGGACAATATCCAGGGGCGCACCATTTGCGCACTTGGCGATGCGGCTGCGATGCCGGTGCGCGCGATGATCAAGAATTTCCGCGACGAGTTTGAATATCACATCGAACACAAGCGATGCCTGGTGCCGGCTTATCTGTAAGTCGCACCTGTCATACAGCGTAGTTAAGAATACATAGGCGAGACAGCCATGGTTGAAATCGAAATTGATGGTAAAAAGGTAGAGGTACCCGAGGGCAGCATGGTTATGGATGCTGCCAATAAAGCCGGCACCTATATCCCGCATTTTTGCTATCACAAAAAATTGTCCATCGCGGCCAACTGCCGCATGTGCCTCGTCGAAGTCGAAAAGGCGCCGAAGCCCTTGCCGGCCTGCGCCACGCCGGTTACTCCCGGTATGGTCGTCCGCTCGCACAGCGAGAAGGCGGTAAAGGCGCAGCAGGGCGTGATGGAGTTCCTGCTGATTAACCATCCGCTCGATTGCCCGATCTGCGATCAGGGCGGTGAGTGTCAGCTTCAGGACTTGGCGGTTGGCTACGGATCCTCATCTTCGCGCTACGAGGAAGAAAAGCGCGTCGTCGTTCCCAAGGAGGTGGGTCCCCTGATTTCGATGAAGGGCATGGCGCGCTGCATTCAATGCACACGCTGCGTTCGCTTTGGTCAGGAAGTCGCCGGTGTCATGGAATTCGGCATGCTGAACCGCGGCGAGCACTCGGAAATCACGACTTTCGTCGGTAAAACTGTCGATTCCGAAATTTCGGGCAACATGATCGATCTCTGCCCGGTCGGTGCCTTGCTTTCCAAGCCTTTCCTTAATACCGCCCGAAACTGGGAATTGTCGCGTCGCAAATCCGTGAGCCCGCATGACGGCCTCGGCTCGAATCTGATCGTACAGGTGAGGGGCGCAAAAGTTATGCGCGTGCTGCCTCTCGAGAACGAAGCAGTCAATGAATGCTGGCTCTCTGACAAGGATCGCTTCTCCTACGAAGGATTGAACAGCGAAGACCGGTTGACCGTGCCCATGATCAAGCAGGGCGGAAAGTGGCAGGAAACCGACTGGCAGACCGCGCTCGAATACGTCGCGCACGGCTTGCGGAACATCAGGCACGAACATGGCGCCGACGCGATCGCCGCACTGGCAGCATCGTATTCCACTCTGGAAGAGTTGTCGCTCCTGCAAAAACTGATGCGCGGCCTGGGTTCGGACAACGTCGATTTCCGTCCGCGCCAATCCGACTTCGCCCTGGATGGCAAAATTACCCCATGGCTGGGCATGTCGATCACCGAATTCGGTCAACTGAATCGGGCTTTTGTGATCGGCTCCTTCCTGCGCAAGGACCATCCCCTGCTGGCTGCTCGCCTGCGGCATGTCGCCAAGCACGGCGCCAAGGTCAGCATCCTGCATGGCACCGACGATGACCTGCTGATGCCTTTGGCCACCAGGATGATCAAGGCTCCATCCGAATGGCTGTCGGCACTCGGCGAAGTCGTTGTGGCTGTGGCCCATGCCAAGGGCATTGCTGCTCCGGCCGGTTTTGAAAATACCCAGCCGTCGCAGGAAGCGAAACGGATTGCCGATGACCTGCTGTCCGGCGAACGTCGTGGCGTGGTGCTCGGCAATGCGGCAGCACAGCATCCGCAGGCGTCCCAGCTTCATGCCGCAGCCCAGTGGATTGCGCTGCACACCGATGCCAAGTTCGGCTATCTGACCGAGGCAGCCAATACCGTCGGCGGCTACCTCGCCAACGCAACGCCGGGCAAGGGCGCGAACGCACTGCAGATGTTTGCCCAGCCACGCAAGGCTTATGTATTGCTGCACGCGGAGCCGGAACTCGACTGCTTCGATCCGCAGACTGCACGGGCAGCATTGGATAAGGCAGAAATGGTCGTCGTCATGTCTCCGTACAAGAACGGCCTCGATTATGCCGACGTGCTGCTGCCGGTTTCGCCTTTTGCCGAGACTTCGGGCACCTTCGTCAATTGCGAAGGCCGCGCTCAAAGCTTCAATGGCAGCGTCAAGCCATACATGGAAACCCGTCCGGCATGGAAGGTATTGCGCGTATTGGGCAACCTGCTCGGACTGTCGGGTTTCGATTACGACAGCTCTGAAGCGATCCGAAACGAGGTCCTCGGTGCCAGCAAGGCGGAAGAGGCCGACCTGCAGCCAAGGCTCAACAATGTCGCCGACATCCAGCCAAAGGCAGTTGCGAAGCCGGCCCAGCAACAACTGGAGCGCATTGCCGACGTGCCGATTTACTTTACCGATGCAATCGTGCGTCGCGCGACGTCTCTGCAATTGACCAACGACGCCCAGGCTCCAAAGGCATGGCTGTCCAGCGCTCTGGCCGAGCAACTCGGGATCGCTGAAGGCGGTAATGTAAGGGTGATCCAGGGGCAGGGCAGTGCCGTTCTCGCTGCGGCCATTGACAAGCGCCTCCCGGCTAACCTGGTGCGCGTGGCAGCGGCCCATCCCTCGACTGCGACGCTTGGTGCGATGTTCGGTTCGATTCGTGTGGAGAAAGCATAATGGACCAGATGCTCATGACCATTAACGCGAACGGACAGAACTGGTTCGGCGTCCTCTGGCCGCTGGTCTGGAATCTGGCCAAGATCGTCTGCATCGTCCTGCCGTTGATGGGCCTCGTAGCCTATCTGACCTTGTGGGAACGCAAGATGATCGGCTGGATGCACGTCCGCATCGGCCCGAACCGCGTCGGCCCGGCGGGCTTGCTGCAGCCGATCGCGGACGCGCTGAAACTGCTGCTGAAGGAAATTGTCGTCCCGGCCCGCGCCAACAAGGCCTTGTTCGTGATCGCTCCGATCATGACCATCATGCCGGCCCTGGCAGCCTGGGCCGTCGTGCCATTCGGCCCGGATCGCGTGCTGGCAAACGTCAACGCCGGCCTGCTGTTTGTCATGGCAATCACGTCGATGGAAGTCTATGGTGTGATCATTGCCGGATGGGCGTCGAATTCCAAGTACGCCTTCCTGGGCGCCATGCGAGCGTCCGCGCAAATGGTTTCATATGAAATCGCAATGGGCTTTGCTCTCGTCATCGTCCTGATGGTGTCGGGCAGCCTGAACCTTTCGGAAATCGTTCTCGGGCAGGCGAGGGGATTTTTCGCCGACAAGGGACTGACCTTCCTGTCCTGGAACTGGTTGCCGTTGCTGCCGATTTTCGTCATCTACGTCATTTCCGGCATCGCTGAAACCAACCGCCATCCGTTCGACGTCGTCGAAGGGGAGTCCGAGATCGTTGCAGGCCACATGGTTGAGTATTCAGGCATGTCCTTCGCGATGTTCTTCCTCGCCGAGTACGCCAACATGATCCTGATTTCCACTCTGGCATCGGTCATGTTCCTTGGCGGCTGGACTGCGCCGTTTGCGTTCCTTGACTTCATCCCGGGATGGATCTGGCTGGGCATCAAGGCATTTTTGTCGTGTCGTTATTCATCTGGGCGCGCGCCTCATTCCCGCGCTACCGCTATGACCAGATCATGCGCCTTGGCTGGAAAGTATTCATTCCGCTGACGCTCGCTTATCTGCTGATCGTGGCGGTCTGGATGCAAACGCCATGGAATATTTGGAAGTAAAGATTAAGAGGCTGATCAAGTAAATGGAAGCCATAAAGGATTTTTTCAGCAGCCTGATGCTGCGCGAACTGGTCAAGGGATTAGCTTTGACCGGCCGCTACATGTTTGCCCGCAAGATCACGATCCAGTTCCCGGAAGAGAAGACTCCTGCATCACCGCGCTTCCGTGGCCTGCACGCGCTGCGTCGTTATCCAAACGGTGAAGAGCGCTGCATCGCCTGCAAACTGTGCGAAGCAGTTTGCCCGGCACTGGCTATCACGATCGAATCGGCAGAACGCGACGACGGTACCCGTCGCACGACACGTTACGACATCGACCTGACCAAGTGCATTTTCTGCGGATTTTGCGAAGAATCCTGCCCGGTCGATTCCATCGTTGAAACCAACATACTGGAATATCACGGCGAAAAGCGCGGCGACCTTTATTACACGAAGGAGATGCTGCTGGCGATCGGTGACCGTTACGAGCCGCAGATTGCAGCGGCACGTGAAGCCGACGCGAAGTACCGGTAATGCCGTTTGACCTCGCTGTGCATTTAGTCGACTTTTCTGCCCATCATGGAATTTAAAACTGCCCTGTTTTACGCGTTCTCGGCGATCCTGATTCTCGCCGCGACGCGTGTCATCACGGACCGCAATCCGGTGCATGCAGCACTGTTTCTCGTGCTGTCATTCTTTTCCGCAGCAGGCATCTGGATGCTGCTGAAAGCCGAATTCCTGGCCATCGTGCTGGTTCTGGTTTACGTCGGCGCCGTCATGGTGCTATTCCTGTTCGTCGTAATGATGCTGGACATCAATCTCGACAGGATGCGTGAAGGCTTCTGGGGATATTTCCCGCTCGCCGCCACCATAGGCGTGGTCATCGTCCTTGAAATGGCCGCAGTACTGCTGCATGGCTTCTGGGCTCCGGATGCCCAGGTTCCGGCAGTCGCCGCGAACATAGGCAACACCAAGGAACTGGGCAAACTGATCTATACCCAGTACATCTACGCCTTCGAAATCGCAGCGGTCGTGCTGCTGGTTGCGATCGTCGCCGCAGTCGCATTGACGCTACGGCGCCGCAAGGACATCAGGTATACGGACCCGGCTGCGGCGGTCAAGGTCAAGCGCAATGATCGTGTTCGGATCGTCAGCATGAAAGCCGAATCGGCACGTGGCAGCGGCAACGGGCGACCGGCTGCAGGCGCAGCTGAAAAACAATAAAGGGGAAGCATCGTGGCCTTATCGCTTGCACATTACCTGATCCTCGGTGCGATTCTGTTCGCAATTTCCATTGTTGGCATTTTCCTGAACCGGAAGAACATCATCATCTTGCTGATGGCTATCGAACTGATGCTCCTCGCGGTCAACATGAATTTCATCGCCTTCTCTCACTATCTGGGCGACGCGGCGGGGCAGATTTTTGTTTTCTTCATTCTGACGGTGGCTGCGGCGGAATCCGCGATCGGTCTTGCCATTCTGGTGGTGCTGTTCCGCAATCTGGACACCATCAATGTGGAAGATCTCGACAGCCTCAAGGGTTAATTACAAAAAATATTAAGGTTTACTATGGCGGGGCAACTCAACCCTAACCTCCTTCTGGCCGTGCCGATGGCGCCTCTCGCAGGCTCCGCGCTCGCGGGCTTGTTCGGCACCAAGTTTTTCGGCAACAAGATCGGACGGTCGGCATCTCACACCGTGACGATCCTCGGCGTGCTGGTTGCTTTCATCATCTCGTTCCAGACACTGCTGGCCGTGATGGATGGAGCAACTTACAACGGGACGCTGTACGAGTGGATGACGGTGGCCGGCGTCAAGCTGGAAATCGGCTTCCTGATCGACAGTCTGACTGCGATGATGATGTGCGTAGTGACCTTCGTGTCCCTCATGGTGCACATCTACACCATCGGGTACATGGCAGACGATCCGGGGTATAACCGCTTCTTCTCCTACATTTCGCTCTTTACCTTCTCGATGCTGATGCTGGTAATGAGCAACAACTTCCTGCAACTGTTCTTCGGCTGGGAAGCGGTGGGTCTCGTGTCCTACCTCCTGATCGGTTTCTGGTTCACCCGGCCGAGCGCGATCTTCGCCAACATGAAGGCCTTCCTGGTGAACCGCGTCGGTGACTTCGGCTTCATCCTCGGCATCGGCCTGCTGCTGGCCTACGCCGGCTCCATGAATTACGGCGACGTGTTCGCCAAGAGGGAAGAGCTGGCAACGCTGATTTTCCCCGGTACTGACTGGATGCTCCTGACGGTTGCCTGCATCTGCCTGTTCATCGGTGCAATGGGCAAATCGGCGCAGTTCCCGCTGCATGTATGGTTGCCGGACTCAATGGAAGGCCCGACCCCGATTTCCGCACTGATCCACGCCGCAACCATGGTGACGGCCGGAATCTTCATGGTGGCGCGCATGTCGCCGCTGTTCGAGCTTTCCGAAACCGCGCTGTCCTTCGTGCTGGTGATCGGTGCAATCACGGCGCTGTTCATGGGCTTCCTCGGCGTCATCCAGAACGATATCAAGCGGGTAGTGGCGTATTCGACCCTGTCCCAGCTGGGCTACATGACTGTGGCGCTCGGCGCTTCAGCCTACTCCGTTGCCGTGTTCCACCTGATGACACACGCCTTCTTCAAGGCCTTGCTGTTCCTGGCCGCCGGCGCAGTTATCATCGGCATGCATCACGACCAGGATATCCGCAACATGGGCGGTCTGCGCAAATACATGCCGATCACCTGGATCACCTCGCTGATCGGCTCGCTGGCCCTGATCGCCACCCCGTTCTTCTCCGGCTTCTATTCGAAGGACACGATCATCGAGGCGGTGCAGCTGTCCAACATTCCAGGCTCGGGTTTTGCCTATTTCGCAGTCATGGCAGGTGTATTCGTGACCGCCTTCTATTCGTTCCGCATGTATTTCCTGGTATTCCACGGCGAGGAGCGCTTCGGCAAGCCGCACGCCGAGCATCAGGATCACAGCCATGATGAACACGCCGACGAGCACCATCATGGCCTCGCTCCGGGTGAGAAGCCGCACGAGGCGCCGTGGGTAGTAACGGTACCCCTGATACTGCTGGCAATTCCTTCCGTGATCATCGGCTTTTTCACTATTCAACCGATGCTCTATGGTGATTTCTTCAAGGGAGTGATTTTCGTGAGCGAAGCACATCCCGCAATGGAAGAGCTCGCGAAGGAATTCCATGGCGCCGTGGCGATGGGCTTGCATGCATTTACCACCGTGCCTTTTGCGCTGGCCCTAGCAGGCGTGGTCGCGGCTTACTATTGCTACATGGTGAACCGCAAGGTGCCGGCCTGGTTCTACAGCAAGTTCCATGGAATTTACACCGTGCTGGACAACAAGTACTACATGGACAAGCTGAACGAAGTCGTCTTCGCACGAGGCGCACGTCTGCTCGGGGGTGGACTCTGGAATGTCGGCGACAGGGGGTTGATTGACGGCCTGATCGTCAATGGCAGCGCGAAGGTGGTGGGATGGTTCTCCGCCTTGATCCGCCATCTCCAGTCCGGCTATATCTATCACTATGCTTTCGTAATGATCCTGGGCGTGCTGGCTTTCCTGATTTACTTCATGCCGTTCCCGTCGTTTGCCAAATAAGTTGGCGAAGTAAAACCATTCAAACCATGATGCAGTCAACTATTCCTTTGCTGAGTCTCGCGATCTGGTGTCCGATCGCATTTGGTCTGCTTGTGCTGGCGGTCGGCCGGGACGAGAATCCGTCGCTGGTACGCTGGTTGTCACTTGCCGGTTCGGTGATCAGTTTCCTCGTTACCCTGCCTTTGCTCCGGGGCTTCGATAATGCCGCGCACGGCATGCAGTTCGTCGAAAAGACCGTCTGGATCGAGCGCTTCAACGTCAACTACTTCCTTGGCATCGATGGTATTTCGCTGTGGTTCGTGCTGCTGACCGCGTTCATCACGGTGATCGTCATCATTGCAGGATGGGAAGTCATCGAAAAAAGGGTCGCCCAATACATGGGTGCCTTCCTGATTCTGTCGGGAGTGATGATCGGCGTGTTCTGTGCCCTCGACGGCCTGCTGTTCTACGTGTTCTTCGAAGCCACGCTGATCCCGATGTTCATCATCATCGGTGTATGGGGCGGGCCGAACCGGGTCTATGCCGCCATCAAGTTTTTCCTCTATACCTTGCTCGGTTCCCTGCTGACGCTGGTTGCAATCCTGTACCTCTACTTCAAGTCCGGCGGCAGCTTTGAAATCCTGAACTGGCATGCTCTGCCGCTGCCCTTGAACGCGCAGATCCTGATCTTCCTGGCCTTCCTGATGGCATTCGCCGTCAAGGTCCCGATGTGGCCGGTGCATACCTGGTTGCCGGATGCCCACGTGGAAGCGCCGACCGGTGGCTCCGTAGTGCTGGCGGCGATCATGCTGAAACTGGGCGCGTATGGCTTCCTGCGTTTCTCGCTGCCGATTGCCCCTGACGCCAGCCATGCGCTGTCCGGCTTCATCATCACGCTTTCGCTGATTGCAGTGATTTATATCGGACTGGTGGCACTGGTGCAGGCCGACATGAAGAAGCTGGTAGCGTATTCTTCCGTGGCGCACATGGGCTTCGTCACGCTCGGATTTTTCATGTTCAACGACATGTCGGTGCAGGGCGCCATCGTGCAGATGATTTCCCACGGCTTCGTCTCCGGCGCAATGTTCCTCTGCATCGGCGTGTTGTATGACCGCATGCATTCGCGTCAGATCGCCGACTACGGCGGCGTCATCAATACCATGCCCCGTTTCGCCGCGTTCTTTGTGCTGTTCTCGCTGGCGAACTGCGGCTTGCCTGCGACCTCCGGTTTCGTGGGCGAATTCATGGTCATTCTGGGCGCGGTCAAATTCAACTTCTGGATCGGCTTGCTGGCTGCCACGGCACTGATCTGGGGTGCGGCCTACTCCTTGTGGCTGGTCAAGCGGGTCGTCTTCGGCGATGTTGGCAACAAGCAGGTCGCGCAGTTGCAGGATCTGAGCGGGCGCGAGTTCTTCATGCTTGGCCTGATGGCGATCGCAGTCATCGCAATGGGTGTCTACCCCGCACCGTTTACCGATGCCATGCAGACATCGGTGGCGGATCTGCTCAAGCATGTCGCAGTCTCAAAACTGCAGTAAGAAACGACCAAGTGAGCGCAATTTGGCGACGATGAAATGAATACCACAAACCTGACTCCGCTTTATCCCGAAATATTCCTGCTGATTGCGACATCGGCGATTTTGCTGATCGACATGTTCCTGTCGGATGCAAAGCGCAACATCACCTATGCGCTGACGCTCCTGACGCTCGTGGTTTGCGGCGCGTTGAGCTTCGTCGACTTCAACAGCGGGACGACGGTCTACACCTTCCACAACATGTTCGTGTCAGACCCGATGTCGAGCCTGCTGAAGCTGTTTTCGTATCTCGCTGTCGGCTTGTCCCTGATTTATTCACGCCGCTACGTAGGTGATCGCGGCATGGTCAGCGGCATGCTGGGTGGAGAATATTACGCCTTGGCGCTGTTCTCCCTGCTCGGGCAGATGGTGATGATCTCAGGGAACAACTTCCTGGCCATTTATCTCGGCCTCGAACTGATGTCTTTGTCCCTGTACGCGCTGGTCGCATTGCGTCGCGAGCACATGGTTTCCACCGAAGCCGCGATGAAGTATTTCGTGCTTGGTGCACTGTCTTCCGGTTTCCTCCTGTACGGCATCTCGATGCTGTACGGCGCAACCGGATCGCTCGACCTGCTCGAAGTGGCGAAGGTGACCGCATCCGGAACCGTGAACAAGACGGTGCTTGTGTTCGGGGTTGTGTTCATTGTGGCGGGCCTTGCATTCAAACTCGGTGCAGCGCCGTTCCACATGTGGGCACCGGATGTGTATCAGGGCGCACCGACCCCGGTTACCCTGCTGGTTGGGGGAGCACCGAAACTGGCAACCTTTGCGATCTGTATCCGCCTGCTGGTCGAAGGTTTGCTGCCGCTTGCAATCGACTGGCAGCAGATGCTGACCTTCCTGGCCGTTCTGTCCATGGCGATCGGCAACATCACCGCCATCGTGCAAACCAATCTCAAGCGCATGCTGGCTTATTCGACCATTGCGCAAATGGGTTTCATGCTGCTGGGCCTGCTATCCGGAGTGGTCAACGGGAACGTGTTTTCCGCCGCGAATGCCTACAGCTCGGCAATGTTCTATGCAATCACTTATGTGCTGACCACACTGGCGACCTTCGGCATGATTCTCTTGCTTGCGCGTAGCGGCTTCGAAGCCGAGAACATCGAGGACTTCAAGGGCCTCAATCAGCGCAGCCCGTGGTTTGCCTTCGTCATGCTGATTCTGATGTTCTCGCTGGTCGGTATCCCGCCCGCTGTTGGTTTCTATGCGAAAGTGGCCGTGATCCAGTCTGTGCTGGCAACCGGCCAGGTGTGGCTGGCGGTGGTCTCGGTGCTGTTCTCCCTGATCGGTGCATTCTATTACCTGCGTGTCGTCAAGATGATGTATTTCGACGAGCCGGCCGACAAGAGCAGCATCGTGGTCAACAAGGACATGAGCTTCGCCTTGAGCGTGAACGGTCTCGCCATCCTGGTGCTGGGCCTGTTGCCCGGCCCCTTGATGACGGCTTGCGCGAACGCCATCGTCAAGACGCTCGCTTCCTGATCAAGTACCGCTGCGAGCGCTTGCTGAATTCCGGTGGACGTTTCTCTTTCTAGCTGGTTCGTGATTCTGCTGGCGGCGCTCGCCGCCAATCTGCCGTTTGCGAATGAGCGCCTGTTCGCCGTGGTTCCGCTGCGTATGCCACGCAAGTCGGCGTGGCTGCGCCTATGCGAACTGGTCATTCTGTACGCGCTCGTGATCCTTTTTGCCCGCATGATCGAATCTCGCATGGGCAACGCCTTCGAGCAGAAGTGGGAGTTTTACGCGGTAACTGCCTGCCTTTTCCTCGTGCTCGGCTATCCTGGCTTTGTCTATCGCTACCTGCGCAAGCAGCATGCTTGATGTCATGTAAAACCACCAGGCAGGGCACTGCTATAGTGGATAGCTTGATTCCCCTCCCGGAGTTCCTGCATGGATGCCCATTTGACCGAAACCCAGCTCGACACTGAGCTCGCCTACGATGGCCATTTCCTGAAGGTGCAACGTGACAAGGTGCAACTGCCCGATGGGAAGGAGTCGACGCGGGAATTCATCAGGCATCCCGGCGCGGTCGTGATCCTGCCGGTGTTCGATGATGGCTCGATCCTGCTCGAGCGCCAGTTCCGTTATCCACACCATTCGGTATTCATCGAATTCCCGGCGGGGAAAATCGATCCGCAGGAAGATCCGCTGGCATGCGCAAAGCGCGAGTTGCAGGAAGAAACCGGCTATACCGCGAGCGAGTGGACTTACGTCTGCACCATTCACAATGCAATCGCCTATTCGGACGAGCATCTCGACATTTTTCTCGCGCGCGGACTGGTTGATGGCGAAAGGCAGCTGGATGACGGTGAGTTCCTGGATACCTTCAAGCTCGATTTGCCCGAAATGCTGGAGTGGATACGGACAGGGAAGATCACCGACGTAAAAACCATTATCGGCGCCTTCTGGCTGGAAAAGATCCTGGGGGGGCAATGGCGGCCGTAGTGCTCGTGCAGGCTACACGCGTTCCGAACCCCGCACGCAAGAAGAAAGCTCCGGTTTTCCGTCAAAACAAAAAAGGCGCCGCAATGTTTTGCGGCGCCTTTTGTGTTCTTGCGGCCCTCGAGTGGCCGCTCTCGTGACTTTCCTTACATATTGGGATAATTCGGCCCACCACCGCCTTCCGGGGTGACCCAGACGATGTTCTGGGTTGGATCCTTGATGTCGCAGGTCTTGCAATGCACGCAGTTCTGCGCATTGATCTGCAGGCGCTCGTCACCACTGTCGGTTTTAACGAATTCATACACGCCGGCCGGGCAGTAGCGTTGTTCCGGGCCGGCATATTTCTCGAGGTTGACCTTGACCGGAATGGTCGGGTCTTTCAGGGTCAAATGCACCGGCTGGTCTTCCGCATGATTGGTGTTCGAAATGAACACTGATGACAGGCGGTCGAAGGTAAGCTTGCCGTCTGGCTTGGGATACTGGATCGGCTTGAACTCGGAAGCAGGGCGCAGGCATTCATGGTCCGCGTGCTGGTGGTGCAGGGTCCACGGCGCCTTGCCGCGGAAGAGCACCTGGTCGATGCCCACCATGAGGGTGCCGGTGTACAGGCCCTTGCTCATCCACGGCTTGAAGTTACGCGCCTTGTAAAGTTCTTCATGCAGCCAGGACTGCTCGAACGCTAGGGAATAGGCCGCCAGCTCGTCGTGCTGGCGGTTGCTGCCCACCGCTTCGAAGGCCGCGTCCGCAGCCAGCATGCCGGACTTGATCGCGGCATGGCTGCCCTTGATGCGGCTCGCATTCAGGAAGCCGGCATCGCAGCCGATGAGGGCACCGCCCGGGAAGGTCAGCTTGGGCAGCGACTGCAGCCCGCCGGCGACGATGGCACGCGCGCCGTAGGAAATGCGTTTGCCGCCCTCGAAGAACTTGCGGATTTCCGGATGCGTCTTGTAGCGCTGGAATTCCTCGTAGGGCGAGAGGTAGGGGTTTTCATAGGCGAGGCCGACCACATAGCCAACGGCAACCTGGTTGTTTTCCAGGTGGTAGAGGAAGGAGCCGCCATAGGTTGAGGTATCAAGCGGCCAGCCGGCCGTATGGATCACCAATCCCGGCTGGTGCATCTTCGGATCGATTTCCCACAATTCCTTGATGCCGATACCGTAAGTCTGCGGATCCTTGCCCTTGTTCAGATCGAATTTGGCGATGAGCTGCTTGCCGAGATGGCCGCGTGCGCCTTCGGCAAACATGGTGTATTTCGCATGCAGTTCCATGCCGAGCTGGAAAGCGTCGGTCGGATTGCCGTGCCGGTCAACGCCCATGTTGCCGGTGGCGACACCCTTGACCGAGCCATCGTCGTTGTACAGCACTTCGGCCGCCGGGAAGCCCGGGAAGATTTCGACGCCGAGCGATTCCGCCTGCTGGCCGAGCCAGCGCACCACATTGGCCAGTGAAATGACATAGTTGCCATGGTTCTGGAAGCAGCCGGGCAGCATCCAGTTCGGCGTCTTGTAAGCCTTGTTTTCAGTGAGGAACAGGAAGCGGTCCTCGCTCACGGGCGTATTGAGCGGCGCACCGAGTTCCTTCCAGTTCGGGAACAGTTCCGAGATCGCGATCGGGTCCATCACCGCGCCGGAGAGGATATGCGCGCCCAGTTCTCCGCCTTTTTCCAGGACGCAGACGGACACGTCATTGCCTTTTTCCGCGGCCAGCTGCTTGAGACGAATCGCCGCGGCGAGGCCGGCAGGTCCGCCGCCCACGATGACAACATCATATTCCATCGCTTCGCGCGGCCCGTATTGTTCTAGGATGCTTGAGGTCTGCGTCATGGTTTCACCAGATAAAATGATAATATCGAACGAGTGTGCTAATTGTCGTGGATTTTGCTCAAGAATACTAGCCACATTATGCAATCCGGGCTGTTCCGATTAATGATAAGTTCGTGAAGTGAAGGCATCATCAGTGACAGTCCATCGGTGAGGAGGATGTTGTGGGGATCGAATTCAATTTTGATGGAAAGACCGCGCTGATTACCGGCGCATCCAGTGGCCTCGGTGCTCGTTTTGCCAAGGTGCTGGCACAGGCCGGGGCGCAGGTCGTCCTGGCGGCACGCCGGGCCGAGCGCCTCAAGGAGTTGCGTGCCGAAATCGAAGCCGAAGGCGGCGCAGCGCATGTCGTCGCGCTTGACGTGACCGACTACGGCAGCATCAAGTCGGCAATTGCCCACGCCGAAACCGAGGCAGGGCCGATCGATATCCTGGTCAACAATTCGGGCGTGTCCACAACCCAGCGCCTCGTCGATGTGACGCCCGAAGATTACGCCTATGTGATCGACACCAACCAGCGCGGCGCGTTCTTCGTTGCCCAGGAGGCAGCCAAGCGCATGATTGCGCGCGCCAAGGGCGATCCGTCAAAGCAGCACCGTATCATCAATATCGCCTCCACCGCTGGCTTGCGCGTGCTGCCGCAGATCGGCATCTACTGCGTGAGCAAGGCAGCGGTCATCCACATGACCAAAGCCATGGCGGCGGAATGGGGGCGTTACGGCATCAATGTCAATGCTATCTGCCCCGGCTATATCAGGACGGAAATCAATGCCGATTATTTCGAAAGCGAACGCGGCCAGGCCCTGATCAACATGCTGCCACGCCAGCGCCTTGGCAAACCGGAAGATCTCGACGGCTTGCTGCTCTTGCTTGCATCGGATGAGTCGCGCTTCATCAACGGCGCCATTGTCAGTGCGGACGATGGCATGGCGGCCCAATGAGAGCGTTCTCCGCCACGCCGGCCGAACACAGCGTGGACAATCAAGCTGCCGGCAGGAGACTGGTTCATTCCATCCGCATCCCTATCCGTTGGGGCGACATGGATGCAATGGGCCATGTCAACAACACCGTCTATTTCCGCTATCTCGAAACTGCCCGTGTCGAATGGTTTTGCGAGGTCGGCTGCGCCCCGGATCCGTCTGGCGAAGGGCCGGTCATCATCAACACCCATTGCACTTTCATCAAGCAGTTGAAATACCCCGGAGAGATCGAGGTGTTGACCTATGCCGGACCACCCGGCAGATCCAGCTTCGAAACGATCCAGGAAATCCGGCGCATAGATGAGCCGCACATTCTCGCCGCGTCTGGCGGAGCCAAGGTGGTATGGGTTAATTTCCCGAAAGAAAAGTCGGCGCCTCTGCCAGACAGGATACGCAAGCTGCTGGCCGAACCGCAGGAGTAGAACCAGCCTTTCCTGCCGTCTTTGCTCAGGCGGCACCTGCCACCAGTCGATGCACCAGCTCGCCGGAAGTGGCGGCAGAAAACTTCCGCATCAGGCGCGCCCGATGCATTTCGACGGTACGCGGGCTCAGTCCGATCTCGCGGGCGATCAACTTGCTGGTTTTGCCCTCGACGAGCAGGGCGGCGATTTCCCGCTCGCGTGCGGTAAGCTGCGCCGTCACCGGACGCTTTTCGCTCAAGTCCTCGAATGTCCAGATGCCAAGGGCATGAGGCTCGTCGTGCACCAGTGCCCGTCCGCTGACATGACACCAGAACATCTCCTGACTGGCCCGCTTCATGATCCGCTCGTCTGAATATTGCCCGGTAGCACTCATGATCGGAACAATGCGGGCGCCGGTACGTTCGAATTCGTCGAGCGTCGGGTAGAGAATGCGGAAGGACTGTCCGACCAGTTCGCTTGCCCGGTATCCGAACATTTTTGCGAGTACCTCGTTGCAGGCGATAATGACGCGCTGCCGCGATACGCACATACCCACCGGCGCATGCCGGAAGATGGTCTCGAAATTGATAGCCGGGACTTCGCCCATCGGCTCAGGCACTGAATCAGGAATCATGTGCGTATTTTTACCGTATTGCATGCCGCAGTCCACCATCATATGCTGACAGGTGGTGTATCAAAAACTTGGAGCGTCCAACGAAATGCGCTGACCGTCAGGTTCGCGACCGCTGCCAGCGGCATTCTGTTAGGCGTTCCAAACTTCTGGGACAAGAGGGGACTGATATGAACAAAGTGTATCCTGACGCCGCGACCGCCCTGGCCGACGTGGTCAAGGACGGGCAAAAGATCGCAGTCGGCGGATTCGGCCTGTGCGGCATTCCGGAGGCGCTGATCGCCGCATTGCGCGACTCCGGCGTCAAAAACCTGACTGCGATTTCCAACAATGCAGGCATCGACGGCTTCGGCCTGGGCCAATTGCTGACGACGCGCCAGATCAAGAAAATGATCGCGTCCTACGTCGGCGAAAACAAGGAATTCGAGCGCCAGTACCTGGCGGGTGAACTGGAACTGGAATTCACGCCGCAGGGCACGCTGGCGGAAAAGCTGCGCGCCGGCGGTGCCGGCATCCCGGCCTTCTTTACCAAGACCGGTGTCGGCACGATCGTCGCCGAAGGCAAGGAAGTGCGCGAATTCGACGGTGAAAAATACGTCATGGAGCGCTCGATCGTAGCCGATGTGGCGCTGGTCAAGGCTTACATGGCCGACAAGTCCGGCAACCTGGTCTTCCGCAAGACCGCGCGCAACTTCAATCCGAACGTGGCGATGGCCGGCAAGGTCACGATCGCCGAAGTCGAAAAGCTGGTGGAAATCGGCGAAATCGATCCCGACGATGTGCATACGCCCGGCATTTTCGTGCACCGCATCGTGGTCAACCCGACGCCTGAAAAACGCATCGAACAGCGCACCACGCGCGCCAAATAAAGCGGAGAACCGACATGGCATGGACTCGTGATGAAATGGCCGCGCGCGCGGCGAAGGAACTGCAGGACGGTTTCTATGTGAACCTCGGCATCGGCTTGCCCACGCTGGTGGCCAACTATGTGCCGAAGGATATCAAGGTATGGCTGCAGTCGGAGAACGGCTTACTCGGCATCGGACCTTTCCCGACCGACGATGAAGTGGATCCCGACCTGATCAACGCCGGCAAGCAGACCGTGACGGCGCAGCCCGGCTCCTCGTTCTTCAGCTCGGCGGATTCCTTTGCGATGATCCGCGGTGGCAAAATCAATATCGCCATCCTCGGCGCCATGCAGGTCAGCGAGAAGGGCGACCTGGCGAACTGGATGATCCCGGGGAAAATGGTGAAGGGCATGGGTGGCGCGATGGACCTGGTGGCTGGCGTCGGCCGTGTTGTGGTCCTGATGGAGCATGTGGCGAAGGCCAAGGATGGCACCACTTCGCACAAGATCCTGAAGGAGTGCAACCTGCCCCTGACGGGCGTGGGCGTGGTCAACCGCATCATCACCGATCTCGGCGTGATCGATGTCACGCAGAAGGGATTGAAGCTGGTGGAACTGGCGCCCGGCGTGAGCAAGCAGGAAATTGCGGAAAAAACCGGCGTCGAGCTTGACATGAGCGGCGTACAGTAAGACCGCATCGCGTCATACGCAAGCCGAGCGGCGCCTGTCAATGACAGGCGCCGTTTTTCATTGAAGGCCGTTCAGCAGGTAGATTGTTCCGGAATAATCATCCGAGATGTACAGGCCGCCTTTGCCATCCGGGATGACGTCGACCGGGCGGCCCCAGCGCTCCCTGTTCTTCTCGTCAGTGACCCAGCCGGAGACCAGATCGACCGCCGCGCCCAGGCTGCCGTCGCCCTTGAACGGATACAGCACCACCTTGTGGCCGTTGAGCTTGCTGCAGTTCCAGCATCCATGCAGCGCGGTGGCAAGCGCATTGCGGTAGGGAGCAGGCAGGCCGGAATCCTGCAGGAAGCTCAGGCCGAGCGGCGCCGAATGCGGCTCAATGCCTTTCGTTGCGCGATCGATCTTGTCGCAATCCAGCCTGTTGCCATCCGCATTGAATTGCACATCCCGGTCATACGGCATGTGGTCCACGCCCTTGTCCGGATTGGAGTTGCAGAAGGGCCAGCCGTAATTGCCGCCATCTTTTACCTTGACGAGCAAATCCGGCGGGTGCCCGTCGACATAGCTCTGCATGACCTTGCCATAGTCGTCGCTGCCATCGCCATCCCAGTCCTTATGAAACGGATAGGCAATGTTGTCCCGATTGTTCACCACCGCCCAGAGCTCATCGGTTCCCGGCTTGAATGCCAGGCCTTCCGCATTGCGCAAGCCGCGCGCGAACAGCCGCCGGTTGCCGCCATTGGCGTCGTATTCATAAATCGCATTGCGAATAGGATCTGATTCGGTATCGGACAGGCAGGCATTGCAGCTGGAAGCGATCGACAAATACAGCTTATTGCCGCGCAGGGCGATGTTCTTGAGCTGATGGCCATAGCTGCCTTTCAGCCCCGGACTGGAGGAATCGGGAAGATGGTCGACCACCACCTGCAGCTTTCCGATTCTGGTCTGGCCTGGCTGGTAAGGCGCGCGAACGATGCGGTTCGATTCTGCGGTATAGACATAAGTCGTGTCGCCCAGCACATGGAAGACGATGTCATGAGGATGATCCAGGCCGGAGGCGAAGGTGTGGCGCTGGGGAGTGCCCTTGTCTCCGGGGCGCAAAAGGGTCACCGTGCCGGCGCCTGGATTCGATACAAGCAAGTCGCCGTTGGGAGCAAGCGCCATGAAGCGTGCTCCCGGGACCCGGGCAAACACCCGGATGCTTGCCCCTTGCGGTATCTTGAGTGACCGCGGGACGTTGAAAGGCTTCGCTTTCATGTCGGCCGGAACGGTCACCGGGACGGACTTAGGCGATCCCAGCCCGGTCGCGAGGAGCGGAGCATGGAACAGCAGTGCGGCCGTCGAAAACAGCACGGACCGCACCAGCATCTTCAACGTCGGGCTGCGGCCGATCATTGTGCAGTCCAGCCTCCGTCCATGCTCCACGCTGCGCCACGCACCTGACTAGCGGCATCGCTGCAGAGAAACACAGCTAGTCCCGCCAGCTGCTCGGGGGTGACGAATTCGCCGGAAGGCTGCTTTTCCGCGACCAGGCCTTTCTTCGCCTCTTCCACGGAAATGCCTTGCTGGGCGGCGCGCGCATCTACCTGCTTCTGCACCAGGGGTGTGAGGACCCAGCCGGGGCAGATCGCATTGCAGGTGATGCCGGTGTGAGCGTTTTCCAGCGCCGTGACTTTGGTCAAGCCGACAATGCCGTGCTTGGCGGCAACATAGGCTGATTTCTGCACTGAACCTACAAGTCCGTGGGCCGACGCAATGTTGATGATGCGGCCCCAGTTCTTCCGCTTCATCGAGGGCAAGGCAAGTCGGGTGGTATGGAAGGCCGAGCTCAGGTTGATGGCGATGATCGCATCCCATTTTTCGACGGGAAAATCCTCGACGTTGGCTACATACTGAATGCCGGCATTGTTGACGAGAATGTCAACGCCTCCGAATTTTTCTTCGGCAAAACGCATCATCGCTTCGATTTCAGATGGTTTGGACATATCGGCATTGTGATATGCCACCTGAACACCATATTCTTGTTTGACGCTGGTTTGCAGCGCTTCGATTTCCCGGGCGTCGCCGAAGCCGTTGAAGATCAGGTTGCTGCCTTGGGCCGCGAACGCTTTCGCCATGCCCAAGCCGATGCCGGAAGTCGAGCCCGTCACCAATGCCGTCTTGCCTTTGAGCGTAGTAGCTTGCATGATGTCCTCTGCGAGTTAAGAGCGTCTAACAAAATGTTGCTGGCGGCGTTGCATCTCTTTGCCTGTCGGGCTTACTGGTCGCGGTGGCACATTTGACTTGTGACGTGCATCCTGCGGAACCTCCGCATTACGCTTGCAGCGACCGCAAACCTGTTGGCTTGCACATTTTGTTAGACGCTCTGGGTTTCCTGAAGGCGATTTTTGCCTGCACGGGATTTTAAGCGTAACGAACAGTAAAATGTCACTTCCGAAAGCGGGAAACCAGGAAATGAGCGAAGTCCAGACCAAGTCCGTTCAATGCCTTTCTCCGGCCGGGCTGCATACCATGGTGTACAAGCAGTGGGGCGATCCGCGCAATTCGAAGGTGCTGATGTGCGTGCATGGCGTGACACGGGTTTCGGATGATTTCGACAGCCTGGCGCAGGAATTGTGCCGTGACTACCGGGTAGTCTGTCCCGACGTCGTCGGACGAGGGCGCTCCGGCCGGTTGCGCGACCCGCGCCATTACCAGGTGCCGCAGTATGTGAGCGACATGGTGACCTTGCTGGCGCGGCTGGAGGCAGACACTGTCCACTGGTTCGGTACCTCGATGGGTGGCTTGATCGGAATGGGGCTGGCCGCGCTGCCCGATACGCCGGTGAAGAAGCTGGTCCTCAATGACGTCGGACCGGCATTGAATCCCGGCGCGCTGGCACGCATCGGCGACTACATCGGCCAGGAAGTGCGGTTCGCAAGCTTCGATGAAGGATTGCAGTACATCCGGGAAATTTCGCGGCCCTTCGGCAGACACACTGAGGAAGAATGGCACAAGCTGGCACGGGACGTGTTGCGCCAGGATAAGGACGGGAAGTGGATCAAGCATTACGACCTCGGGCTTGCCGTGCCCTTCAAGTCGGTGACGCCAGAGATGGCGCGGCAGTCGGAAGCTGCGCTGTGGGCGACTTATGATGCGATTGCCTGTCCGACGCTGGTGGTGCGCGGTGCGGCGTCGGACCTGCTGACGCATGAAGCCGCGCAGGAGATGACGCGGCGAGGGCCGAAAGCGAAGCTGGTGGAAATTCCTGACGTGGGGCATGCGCCGACATTCATGCATGCCGACCAGATTGCGCTCGCGCGGGATTTTTTGCTTGGTTGATGGATTGATCGATAGCTGGGGTTTATGGATCTGAAGATGAAGAATATTCGGCGCTTGCATGTGGGGAAAACGCTGTCCGAAGTGGCGATCCACAATGGAGTCGTCTATCTTGCGGGGCAGATTGCCGAAGACGCGAAGCAGGATATCGCCGGCCAGACGCGGGAGGTGCTCGGACATATCGACCGCCTGCTGACAGAGGCAGGCAGTGACAAGAGCTGCATCCTGATGTGCCAGATCTACCTGGCGGACATGAAGGACTTCCCCGCGATGAACGCGGTATGGAATGAATGGGTGGCAGACGGCAATGCGCCGCCTCGTGCAACCGTCGAAGCGAAGCTCGCTAAGCCGGAATGGCTGGTTGAGATGGTCGTTACCGCAGCCCAGAAATAAGAAATTCATGGTTTCAACGGCTACAGCGCAAACTGAAACGCATACGCAACTGTCCTCCGGCCTGAGCGCCGAGGACGGCACGCGGGTGATCGATGCGCTTGCATACATCAAGCCGATTTACGAAGGCCGGCCGGCCGGCAACGGTCAGGATGCCTTCGAATATGCGAAAGGCACGGCGACCGTCCTTGCCCAGCTCAATGTCGATGCTGATACCCGCATCGCCGGCCTGCTGGTCGAACTGCCGGTGCTCGACCCCAAGGCCGGCGAAAACATGGAGGCTCGTTTTGGCAAGGAGATTGCCGACCTGGTCATAGGCATTCGCCAGTTGATGCGACTGCATGAGCAGGCCTTCGGGCAGAAGGAAGTGGCTCGCGGCAAGAATGCGTCGCAACAGGCGGCGGAACAGCTCGAGACGCTGCGCAAGATGCTGCTGGCCATGGCTACCGACATGCGCGTCGTGCTGGTCCGGCTCGCGTCGCGCATCACGACGCTGCGCTATTTCGCGGAGCTGCGGCTGGAAAACGAGCGCACCTACCAGTACGGAAAGATCACGCTCGACTTGTATGCGCCGCTGGCGAATCGGCTCGGCATGTGGCAGCTGAAATGGGAGCTGGAGGACCTCGCCTTCCGCTTCATCGATCCGCCAACCTACAAGCGGATCGCGAAGATGCTCGAGGAAAAGCGGGTGGAGCGCGAAGGCTTCGTCGAAGCCGCGATTGCGCGCCTGAAGTCGGAACTTGCGGCTGCGGGAATCAAAGCTGAGGTGACCGGCAGGCCGAAGCACATCTACAGCATCTGGAACAAGATGCGCGGCAAGTCGCTCGATTTCTCCGAATTGTACGATGTGCGCGCCTTTCGCGTGATCGTCGATGACATCAAGACCTGCTACACCGTACTCGGCCTGGTGCACGACATCTGGACCCCGGTGCCGGAAGAGCTCGACGATTACATTTCGCGGCCGAAGCCGAACGGCTACCAGTCGCTGCATACGGTGGTGGTGGCGGAGGACGGCAAGGCGCTCGAAGTGCAGATCCGTACCCAGGAAATGCACCGCTTCGCCGAATACGGCGTGGCGGCACACTGGCGCTACAAGGAAACGGGCGGTTCGAATTTCGCCGCGCAAAAATACGATGAAAAGATCGCCTGGTTGCGGCAACTGCTTGCCTGGCGCAGCGAGATCGCAGATGCGGTCGTGGGCCAGGAAGACATCCAGCGGGAATGGGTGGAAAAGCTCAAGTCCGCTGCTCTGGATGACCGCATCTATGTCCTGACGCCGCAAGCGCGCGTGATTGAATTGCCGGCGGGCGCCACGCCCATCGATTTCGCTTACTACCTCCACACCGATATTGGTCACCGCTGCCGTGGCGCCCGCGTCGATGGCGTGATGGTGCCGCTCAATACTGTCCTCAAGAACGGGCAGACGGTAGAAATCATCACCGCAAGGGGCAGTGGCGCGTCGGTAGCTGTCGGGCCTTCGCGCGACTGGCTCAGTCCGGGGTATGTGGCCAGTCCGCGCACGCGGGCGAAAGTGCGTGCGTGGTTCAATGCCATTGAACAGCGCGAAACGCTTTCCCACGGCCGCGCCTTGCTGGACAAGACTCTGCAGCGTGAAGGAAAGACGGCGGTCAACCTGGAAGAGCTCGCGCACAAACTGGGCTTTCCCAAGCTCGACGAATTGTTGCTGGCCCTGGGCAAGGAAACTTTCAGCTTGCGCCAGGTCGAGCAAGCTCTGCACAGCGACGACGAAGTGAAAGGGGCAGCCAAAGCTGCGCCGATTGATGAAGAACTCATTACCAACAAGAGTCGCGCCTCCAGCGTGACGCATGGTGCACGGCCGGGCGTGCTGGTCGTGGGCACGGAGGGCTTGCTGACGCAGCTCGCGCGCTGCTGCAAGCCCGCGCCGCCGGACGAAATCGTCGGCTTCGTCACGCGCGGAAAGGGCGTGTCGATCCACCGGGTCGGCTGCAAGAATCTTGCCCAGATGCGGCTCAAGGCCCATGAGCGTGTGATCCAGACGACTTGGGGGGCGCTGGGTGGCGAGACAGTGTATCCCGTAGATATATTCATTCTGGCAAACGACCGGCAGGGCCTGTTGCGCGACATTTCCGAAATTTTCTCGCGTGAAAAAATCAATGTCGTCGGTGTCAGTACGCAGAGTTCGAGAGGGCAGGCGCGCATGGCCTTCACGGCGGAGATTGCATCCACCGCCCAGTTGCAGAAAGCGTTGATGATCATTCGCGACGTTGGCGGTGTAATTACCGCCATGCGTCACTGATCACCGTTGGTTTGACAGATCGCAACTTCAGTTTGCGGCCTTTCCGACATATTTGTGGTCCTGCTCAATCGAATGGTTTGGGTGGGTACTAGCGGAAATAAAAAATTGCCGTTATAATTTCCCTTCTTTAGGCTCGTAGCTCAGCTGGTTAGAGCACTACCTTGACATGGTAGGGGTCGTTGGTTCGAGTCCAATCGAGCCTACCAACGAATATTATTGTAAGAACGAGAAAGGCAGTCCCGGTTATGACACCGCGAACTACAACCGCAAAGGTTTTGGGTCGACGCTAGTCGGGGTCTTTTTCTGCATTACATTTTTTGAAAAAGCGCGGCTAGCCCGCGTTTTTTTTCGTCTGCACTTTTCGCATTAATTCTGAATTCTGGCAGCAGGCATCCTGCCCTTACATGGAGCTCAACATGGTTTCAGTCCGACTTCCAGATGGTTCGCAACGCCAATTCGACGCGCCAGTCACGGTTGCCCAGGTTGCAAGCAGTATCGGTGCCGGCCTTGCCAAGGCGGCACTGGCTGGCAAGGTGGATGGCAAGCTGGTCGATACTTCCTATGTCATTGAGCGGGATGCCGATCTTGCCATCGTGACTGACAAGGATGCAGAAGGCCTGGATGTGATCCGCCACTCGACGGCGCACCTGCTTGCCTATGCAGTGAAGGAACTGTTCCCGGATGCCCAGGTAACCATTGGTCCGGTCATCGACAACGGTTTCTATTACGACTTCTCCTACAAGCGGCCATTCACGCCGGAAGACTTGCAGGCGATCGAAAAGAAGATGGCCGAGCTGGCGAAGAAGGATGAGCCGGTCATACGCAAAGTCCTGCCACGCGATGAGGCCGTAGCCTATTTCAAGTCGATCGGCGAGCAGTACAAGGCGGAGATCATCGAATCGATCCCGCAGAACGAGGACGTGTCGCTCTACAGCGAGGGCAATTTCACTGATCTGTGCCGCGGCCCGCACGTGCCGTCCACTGGCAAGCTTAAGGTTTTCAAGCTGATGAAGCTCGCCGGCGCCTACTGGCGCGGAGATTCGAAGAACGAGATGCTGCAACGAGTCTACGGCACAGCCTGGGCGAAGAAGGAAGACCAGGAAGCCTATCTGCACATGCTGGAAGAGGCGGAAAAGCGCGACCATCGCAAACTCGGCAAGCTGCTCGACCTGTTCCATTTCCAGGATGAGGCGCCGGGCCTGGTGTTCTGGCATCCGAAGGGCTGGACGCTCTGGCAGCAGGTTGAACAGTACATGCGTCAGGTCTACCGCGACAGCGGTTATCAGGAAGTGAAGGCGCCGCAGATTCTCGACCGCAGCCTGTGGGAAAAGACCGGGCACTGGCAGAACTACCGCGAAAACATGTTCGTGACCGAATCGGAAAACCGCAACTATGCGCTGAAGCCGATGAATTGCCCGGGGCATGTGCAGATTTACAATGCCGGACTGCGCAGCTATCGCGATCTGCCGTTACGTTTTGGCGAGTTCGGGCAGTGCCACCGCAACGAACCGTCAGGCGCTTTGCATGGCCTGATGCGGGTACGCGGCTTTACCCAGGACGACGGCCATATCTTCTGCACGGACGACCAGATTCAGGACGAGTGCAAGGCTTTCCATCAGCAGGCGATGAAGGTTTATCAGGATTTCGGTTTCTCGGAAATCGCGATCAAGATTGCACTGCGCCCGGAAAACCGCATTGGATCGGATGAAACCTGGGATCGTGCGGAGAGCACTCTGCGTGCGGCCTTGCGTGCCTGCGACGTTAGCTGGGAAGAATTGCCGGGCGAGGGCGCCTTCTACGGGCCCAAGATCGAGTACCACCTGAAGGATTCACTTGGCCGTTCCTGGCAGGTCGGAACTATGCAAGTTGACTTCTCGATGCCGGGCCGCCTGGGTGCCGAATATGTCGCGGATGACAATACCCGCAAGGTACCGGTTATGCTGCATCGGGCAATCGTCGGTTCGCTTGAACGCTTTGTCGGCATCCTGATCGAAAACCATGCCGGTGCATTGCCGCTGTGGTTGGCGCCAGTGCAGGTTGCTGTATTGAACATCTCGGATGCCCAGTCTGATTATGCGCAAGCCGTCGCACAAAACCTGAAAAAACAAGGGTTTAGGGCGCACCTCGATTTGCGCAATGAGAAAATAACCTATAAAATACGGGAGCATTCGATACAAAAGCTGCCTTATATCGTCGTTGTGGGCGACAAGGAGCGGGATGCGAACACAGTGGCCGTGCGTGCGCGGGGCAATGTCGATCTGGGTGTGATGCCCGTCGATGTACTGGTGGAGCGCCTGAAGAACGAGGCGGAAACCAAAGCCTGACCGGTAAATCCGATGCGCAAAAGCACGGCTAAATTATTTAATTTTTAAAGGAAACTGCAATAGCTACAGATAAGTCGCATCGCATCAACGGTGAAATTTCAGCACCGCAAGTGCGTTTATCCGGGGTCGACAACGAACCTCTTGGCATCGTCAGCCTGACTGAAGCCTTCCGCATGGCGGAAGAGGCAAACGTGGATCTGGTGGAAATCGCGCCGAATGCGCAACCGCCGGTCTGCCGCCTGATGGATTACGGCAAGTTCAAGTATCAGGAACAGAAGCGAGCTCACGAAGCCAAGCTGAAGCAAAAGGTCATTCAGGTCAAGGAAGTCAAATTCCGTCCCGGCACCGATGAAGGCGATTACAACATCAAGCTGCGCAATCTCGTCAAATTCCTGGACGAGGGCGACAAGACCAAGATCACCCTGCGTTTCCGTGGGCGCGAAATGGCGCACCAGGATATTGGCATGCGTATGTTGGAGCGATTGAAAGCTGACTTGGATCCCTACGGCCAGGTCGAGCAGTTTCCGAAGATGGAAGGGCGTCAGATGGTCATGGTCATCGCGCCTAAAAAGAAAAAGTAGGATTTGCGCAGCCGCGCAGCAATGGGCGGTTGGCGTAATGGCAGCGGCATCAATGCCGCTGCAAAACAAGTGAGAGCAGGCATCCAAGAGTAACGTAGTGTTACCACCTGCAATCATATGAAATGGAGCTGTCCAAAGGACAGAGTTTGCTATGCCTAAAATGAAGACGAAGAGCAGCGCCAAAAAGCGCTTTCGCGTGCGTCCGGGCGGTACCGTCAAGCGAGGTCAAGCCTTCAAGCGCCACATTCTCACCAAGAAAACCACCAAGAACAAGCGCCAGTTGCGCGGTGCAGTGGATGTCCATGACACGAACATGGTTTCCGTGCGCGCGATGATGCCGTTCGCCTAACCTCACATAAGGAGCAATCATGCCTCGAGTAAAACGTGGGGTCACAGCGCGGGCCCGTCATAAGAAAGTCCTCGACCAAGCCAAAGGCTATCGCGGCCGTCGTGGCAATGTTTACCGCATTGCCAAGCAAGCGGTCATGCGTGCCGGTCAATATGCATATCGCGACCGCCGCAACAAGAAGCGCGTGTTCCGTGCATTGTGGATCACCCGCATCAATGCTGCATCGCGTGAACATGGCGTCACCTACAGCGTATTCATGAACGGACTCAAGAAGGCCAACATCGAGCTGGACCGCAAGGTTCTGGCCGACATGGCTGTGATGGACAAGCCGGCATTTGCCGCCATCGTCAGGCAGGTAAAGGCCAGCATCGCTGCTTGAGTGTTGTGAGAGCAAGCATCGCCGTATGGCGATGCCGCGATTCGAGCGGGGCAGAGGTCAGAAACCTGTGCCCCGTTTTATTTTGAATTTCGGTTTTCTTTTCAAGAGCGGGAATGACCGCATGACTTCCCTAGAACAACTCGTAAGCCAGGCCCGGAGCGATTTTTCTGCTGCAGAAGATGCGGCTGCGCTCGAAAACGCAAAAGCCAGGTATCTCGGCAAAACCGGCCAGATCACCGAACAGATGAAAGGGCTGGGCAAGCTGCCCCCTGAAGAGCGCAAGGCTCAGGGCGCTGTCATCAATGCCGCCAAGGAGCAGATCGAAGCCGCGCTCAATGCACGGCGCGAGGAAATGGCCAATGCCCAGATGCAGGCACGCCTGAATGCGGAAGCAATCGACGTGACCCTCCCTGGTCGCGGCAAGGGCATGGGCGGCATTCACCCGGTGATGCGCACCTGGCAGCGTGTCGAAGAGATTTTCCGTTCCATCGGGTTCGACGTGGCCGACGGGCCGGAGATCGAGACCGACTGGACCAATTTCACCGCATTGAACAGTCCGGAAAATCATCCGGCACGCTCGATGCAGGATACCTTCTACATCGAAGAGAAGGACAGCCAAGGCAAGCCGCTGCTTCTGCGTACGCATACCAGTCCCATGCAGGTGCGCTATGCGCGCATGAACAAGCCGCCGATCAAGGTGATCGCACCAGGACGCACCTATCGTGTCGACAGCGATGCCACCCATTCGCCGATGTTCCATCAGGTTGAAGGTCTGTGGATCGCCGAGGGCATCAGCTTTGCCGATCTGAAGGGCGTGTACCTGAACTTCGTGAAGGCGTTCTTCGAGACCGAGGATCTGCAGGTCCGTTTCCGTCCCTCGTATTTCCCGTTCACCGAGCCATCGGCGGAAATCGATATCGCATTCGGCAGCGGGCCGCTCAAGGGGCGCTGGCTGGAAGTCTCCGGTGCCGGTCAGGTGCATCCGACAGTGGTGCGCAACATGGGACTCGATCCGGAGCAATTCATCGGCTTCGCCTTCGGCTCGGGGCTGGAGCGCTTGACGATGCTGCGCTATGGGATCAACGACCTGCGCCTGTTTTACGAGGGCGATCTTCGTTTCCTGAAACAGTTCAACTGATCATCAATCGATCCGATTGCTCCCTTCAGGCGGACAGGTACGGATGGGACGGGATGGCAGCGCAATCCATCCCCCATCCCTGGCCTGGCCCGTTTCCGAAGTGAGCGACTCCGATCAGAGCAAGTAAGGGTTTTACTATGCAATTTTCCGAGAGCTGGCTCCGCACTCTGGCCGATCCAAAGATGACGTCGGACGAACTGGCGCATCTACTGACCATGTCCGGCCTGGAAGTCGAAGACATCGATCCGGTTGCGCCTCCGTTTTCCAATGTCGTCGTCGCGCAAGTCGTTGAAGTCGCCAAGCACCCGAATGCCGATCGCCTGAATGTATGTCAGGTCGATGCCGGCACCGGCACCTTGCTGAGCATCGTGTGCGGTGCGCCCAATGTACGGGCTGGCATGAAGGTGCCGTGCGCGCTCGCGGGCGCGAAGCTGCCTCCCGGCGAAGATGGCAAACCCTTCGAGATCAAGGTCGGCCAGCTGCGCGGCGTCGAATCGCAGGGCATGCTTTGCTCCGCGCGCGAGCTCAAGCTTTCGGAGGATCACGCAGGCTTGCTGGAGCTGCCGGAGGATGCGTCGGTTGGCCAGAATTTCCGGGACTATTACCAGCTGAACGACCTGAAGTTCACCATCAAGCTGACGCCGAACCGGGCGGATTGTCTGTCCGTGCTGGGCATCGCCCGTGAAGTGTCGGCCCTGACCGGAGTCGCGCTGAAGGAGCCCTCCTGGAAGCCGGTCGCTGCAAATTTGACCGACAAGCTGCCTGTGAGGATCTCGGCGCCTGATCTGTGCGGCCGTTTTTCGGGCCGCATCATCCGCGGCGTCAACGCCCGCGCCAGGACTCCGGAGTGGATGAAGAGGCGCCTTGAGCGCAGCGGCCAGCGCCCGGTTTCCGCCCTGGTCGATATCTCCAATTACGTCATGCTGGAGCTCGGACGGCCAACCCACGTCTTCGACCTCGACAAGATTCATGGCGGACTGGAGGTGCGCTGGGGTAAGCCGGGGGAATCGCTCAAGCTCCTGAACGGCAATACCGTGGAAGTCGACAGCTGGGTCGGCATCATTGCCGACGAGCGCCAAGTCGAGTCGCTGGCGGGCATCATGGGTGGCGATGCGACCGCGGTTTCGCTCGATACGAAGAATATCTACCTCGAAGCCGCATTCTGGTGGCCGCAGGCGATCCAGGGCCGTGCGCGCCGCTACAATTTTTCGACGGACGCCGCCCATCGCTTCGAGCGCGGCGTGGACTACGCCACTACAGTCGAACACATCGAGCGCATCACGGCACTGATCGTCGAAATCTGCGGCGGCAAGGAAACCGCGATCGGTCCCATCGATGACCAGATCATCAATCTGCCGCAACGCAATCCGGTCCGGGTGCGTACCGCACGCGCCGAAAGAATCATCGGTGTCCAGATCAGTGAGGCGCAGATTGCCGACATATTTACCCGTCTGGGGCTGCAATTTACTCAGGAGGCGGGCGGCTTTGCCGTCACGCCGCCATCGTATCGCTTCGATATCGAAATCGAAGAGGACTTGATCGAGGAAATCGCGCGCGTCTACGGTTTCGAAAACATCCCGGCGTTGCCGCCCGTGGAACCGAATACCATGCGCATCGAGCCCGAAAACCGGCGCTCCCTGTTCACCATCCGGCGCCAGCTGGCGGATCTCGACTACCAGGAGGTCGTGAACTTCAGCTTCGTCGAAAAGGATTGGGAAGCCGATTTCGCAGGCAATGCCCATCCCATCCAATTGCTCAATCCGATCGCCAGCCAGATGAGCGTCATGCGCTCCTCGCTGCTGGCCGGCCTGGTGGCGAACGTGCGCTACAACCTGAACCGCAAGGCCAGCCGGGTGCGCGTCTTCGAAGTGGGCGCGGTATTCCTGCGCAATGCCGCAGCTCAGGACGGCCCCTTGTCGGTTGCGGGCTTCGACCAGCCCAAGCGGATTGCCGCGATCGCCTACGGCCCGGTCGCCGATGAGCAGTGGGGTCAGCCGACACGCAATGTCGACTTTTTCGATGTGAAAGCCGACCTGGAAGCGCTGTTTGCGCCCCGGGCTCTGACTTTCGCCAGGATCGACCATCCCGCGCTGCATCCGGGCAGGGCGGCACAAGTTCTCTTGAATGGCAAACCAGTGGGCGTAATCGGGGAATTGCATCCGCGTTGGCAGCAGAAATACGAGTTGCCCTTGGCACCGGTTGTCTTCGAGGTCGCGGCCGACGCGTTGCAGGAACGGCCAATTCCGCTTTACCGGGAAATCTCCAAGTTTCCGCCGGTTAAAAGAGATATTGCGCTCGTGGTCAAGCAGAGCATTTCGGCCCAGGATCTGATAAATTCCTTTATTGCCGAAAAGCAGGCGAATCCGCTGTGCAACATCATGCAAGCCGTTGTTTTATTTGATGAATATCGTGGCAAAGGGCTGGAAAATGACGAAAAAAGCCTTGCTTTCCGGTTCACCTTGCAAGATACTCAAACAACCCTACAAGACGACAAGGTGGATGCCGCAATCGGCGCATTCGTCGACGCTGTCGAGAAAAAATTCGGCGCAAAACTGCGCTCCTGAAGACGAAACACAAGCGAGGTAGGGACCACTACATATGAATGACGTGAACTCAGCCGAACTCCAATCCGTTTTAGCCGCCGACCTCAATCGGGCAGTACTGGAAGCCCGGGCGCGTTCCCAAGCAGAAAAGGATCTGCCGACGCTGACGAAGGCGGAACTGGCGGAATTGTTGTTCGAGCAAGTCGGCCTGAACAAGCGTGAAGCCAAGGACATGGTGGAAACCTTTTTCGATGAAATCCGCAATGCCTTGGAACGCGGTGAAGCCGTCAAACTTTCCGGTTTTGGGAATTTCCAGTTGCGCGACAAGCCGCAACGCCCAGGCCGCAATCCGAAAACCGGGGAGGAAATCCCGATTACTGCTCGTCGGGTGGTGACTTTCCATGCAAGTCAAAAACTGAAGGGCATGGTTGAAAACTCTACCCGCGCAGCGGCCGCAGCGCGACTGGCCTGAACTGAGCAATGAACGACCGCGCGAGCAAGCCGGAGTCTGTCGTCCTGCCGCCAATTCCGGCGAAGCGTTATTTCACCATCGGCGAAGTGAGTGACCTGTGCGGCGTGAAGCCGCACGTGCTGCGCTACTGGGAACAGGAATTCACGCAGCTGAAGCCGGTCAAGCGCCGCGGCAACCGGCGCTATTACCAGCATCATGAAGTCTTGCTGATCCGCCGTATCCGCGAACTCCTGTATGAACAGGGTTTTACGATCAGCGGCGCACGCAACCGCCTGGACAACCGCGTGATCGCCGACGAGGTGGCCACTCTCTCCGCCGGATTGCCTGCACTCGAGATGGACACGATTGCCATTCGAAACGAGTTGTCCGAAATCCTCGATCTGCTCAAGAAATAAGCATCACCCGAGTTCTACGACATCCTGAATGCACGTTTCGGATGTGGGTTGCATTCTCGCGGCCCGGATTGTCCCGCATTCGCGATTCTATCTGCATGTCATTTCATCTCTGCCGTTCCATCCGTCGCCACTGAAGTGCTGGCCGGAACCGTTCAATTGCGCTATCTCATAATGTTTGATTTCCGGCATGCCAATATTGGCCGGCGTCCCTTGCCGTGCGCTCCGGCAACAGGGAACCCGTCCTGCCTCACGAAAGCAAAAACCCCTTGCAAGATAAAAAGAACAAATTGCAACTGGCAGAGAGGAAAAGTCAGAAGACATTGCAGCCATTTTTACGGATGCATTCCGGATGAGGCCGGTCGCGTCAACGACGGAAGCGTCGATGCCGGCACAGGAATGTTTCCTCGTTCACAAGCATTAGCAGCACGTAGTTACCAAAAGAAAAGCCGCTTTCCGATGCAGTGTAATGGCAACTTTATGGAGTGAGACAACATGAAAACAAGTAAAAGAATCGGGGTCGCATCGATGCTGGCAGCAGGCATGCTGGCCGGTCATGGGCAGGCCGCAAACCGGTTTGAAATCAACAGACTGCCCGAGTTCATCAAGGGGAGCATCAGCGCCAAGACTTACGACGGCAACAGCGACGACCTGTTGACTGCCGGCTTGGGCGCGAGCGGGCTAGCGGGGCCCGCGCCGGCCTTCTTCGCCAATCCGGCTCGTCCCACCGCAAGCGAATTGCGCCGCTCGGCAATCTATAACAATTACCGTGCCTTGGTCGATGTCGTCCCGAATGGCGGCTACGGAACGCTCTACGGACCGAACATCACGATCGATGGCGTGGCCACGAGCGGGTCGGGCAAGATCCCCGGGAAGGAATATATTGCGTATGCCGACGACGGCAGCGGACGGCAGAATGTCGTCCTGATGGTCCAGGTTCCCGACAGCTTCGACGCGAGAAGACCTTGCATCGTGACCGCGACTTCGTCCGGTTCGCGCGGGATTTACGGCGCGATCGGCACGTCGGGCGAATGGGGGCTCAAGCGCGGCTGTGCAGTGGCCTATACCGACAAGGGCACCGGCAATGGCTTCCATGACCTGGAAACGAACAAGGCAACGCTGATCGACGGGACCATTGCCGATGCGGACATGGCTGGCGCGGCGATCCACTTCCGCGCCAGCCTGAGCGACGCGGAGCGTGCGGCCTACAACGCCCGTTTCCCGAACCGGGTCGCCTACAAGCATGCCCATTCCCGGCAAAATCCGGAAAGCGACTGGGGCAAGAATACCCTGCAGGCCATCGAATTCGCTTTCTACATCCTGAATGAGCAATATGGCACCACGGTCGGCGGCTACAAGCTGCGCACCATCGTCCCATCCAATACCCTGGTGATCGCTTCCAGCGTCTCCAACGGCGGCGGCGCTGCGCTGGCCGCGGCAGAGCAGGACAAGGACGGCCTGATCGACGCGGTCGTGGTATCGGAGCCGAATGCGCAGCCGGACGCCAACAACGGACTGGTGATCAAGCGCGGCAACCGGGTGGTGACCACGCACAGCAAGCCGCTGATCGACTACTTCACCTTCGCCAACATTTATCAGCCCTGTGCCGCGCTTGCCGTTCCGGGCAGCCCGGGCGCGCTGCTCTTTTCGACGGCGAATGCGGCCAACCGCTGCGCGGCTCTGGCAAGCAAGGGACTGGTCAACGGCGGCACGACTGCAGAGCAGGCGGCCGACGCCCTGGCCAGGCTGCATGAATACGGGTGGGAATCGGAGCAGGACGTCTTGCAGCTTTCACACTGGCGCCTCGCCACGCCTTCCATCGCCTTCACCTATGCCAATGCATTGGGACGGTTTGGTGTGACTGACAACCTGTGTGGCTTCAGCCTGGCCAATACCAATGCCACAGGCGAAGTCATACCGCAGGATGCCGTGGTCCAGGCAGGGCTGTTCGGCAGCGGCAATGGCGTTCCGCCGACCAGCGGCGTGAATATCGTCTATAACGATTCGGTGGGCGGCCCGCGGCTGGATTTGCTGAGCATGTCCCCGAGCAGCGGGACGGCCGATTTCGCACTTGACGGTGCCCTTTGCCAGCGCGCGCTTGCAACCGGCGTCGATCCGGTGAGCGGAAGACCACTGACCGGCGAACTGGCGGCCCAGTCCCGCCGGGTGCGCAAGGGCGTGTCCGAAGTTCAGCTCACAGGCAAGCTGCGCGGCAAACCGACCATCATCGTGGCCGGGCGGAGCGATACCCTGCTGCCGCTGAATCACAACTCGCGCGCCTATTACGGCAAGGCGCAGCTATCCGGCTCAGGCGCCAGCACCCGCTTCATCGAGGTCGAGAACGGCAATCACTTCGATGCCTTCATCGACAATCCGCTCCTCGGCGGCTACGACTCCAGGCTGATCCCGATGCATTACTACATGATCCAGGCGCTGGATCGCATGTGGGCGCACCTAACGGCCGGCGCCACGCTTCCCCAGAGCCAGGTGGTGCGCACGGTGCCACGCGGAGGCGTGCCCGGTGCGGCGCCTGCGATCACCCGGGCGAACGTCCCGCCCATCGCGGATGTGCCGTCCCCGGGAAATGCGATCTCCTTTGTTCGCAACACATTGCTTATTCCCGACTAAGCTTCATGCATTAGGCGTCATGCGTCGCCGTGCAGCGCTGGCTTCATGCCATTGCCTGCACGGCTGCACTTGCCGCTTTCTTCCAGCGGCACCCGGGCAAGCGAAAAAACAAGGTGCAGCATACCCGCAGGCGGGTTCGTGAAGCTCGAAGCCGGATGCCTGCGCAAATGTGGTCCTTCCTCAGTCAGGCTGGCGGCCTTCCGGGTTGGGGGAGCTGCCGGACTCGACCTTTTGCATGTCTTCCCGGTTCACGCGATGCGGCCTGTGTGGCGCTTCCATCGGTTCATCCATGGGTTCGATATGCTGATCGCCGGATTTCTTGTTCTGATGCTGGTGCAGGCTGGAGATTTCATTCCTGTTTCGATTGCCGCTGCTCATGGCTGGCTCCTTTCATTTGCATGACGCAAGAATGAGGCATTGTCAGATTCCGGACGGGTAGGTTTCCGGCACTTCTTCGTGTTTCCAGTAAGGGGAAGGATCAAGCGGTCTGAGCGCGCTGGTGTGATCCAAGTGGATTACCGCGTCAAACTGCCGCGCCATCGATGCATGAAAATAATGGCTGAGGCGCTCGGTCTCCGGCAGGTAAATGACTCCGATGGCTCGCTCCAGGCGGCGCTCGTCCAGCAGAGCTGAGACGACTTCATTGCCGCGGATCGGCAGCATGAAGTTGCCCAGACCGGTGTTGTGGAACAGGCGTTCGAAGCTGTCCTGGCGCGACGGGATGATGGTCTTCAATATCGCCGGGCTGTCCCAGTCCGAGGCCGCTGTTACTGTTCCGGCGTGGGTGGAAAAGCCGAGCAGGAAAGTCTCTTCCGCTCCGAAGCGCTCCCGCACCAGTTGTCCGAGGTTGAGCTGTCCGTGATCACCCATTTCGGTCGCACGCGCATCGCCGATGTGGGAATTGTGTGCCCACACGATGATCTTCGCGGGACTGCCTTTGCGCTGGCCGATGTGCTCGCGCAAGGCGTACAGGGTTTCCATCATGTGCGTGTCGCGCAGATTCCATGACTCATCGCGCCCATGAAACATGGAGCGGTAATAGGCTTCGGCATTCTGTGCCACCCGGGCATTCTGCTGCGCATAGAACAGCTCGTCCGATGCGGCTCGTCCATCATGCGCGAGATATTTGCCGGCTTCCGAAGTCAATGCGACCAGCTGCTGAACCACCTCTTCTTCACAGTTCTTCTTCGTGCCGAATGTGGCCGCATAGCCGTAACGCTGAGGATCTTCCGCAAGATGATCGAAGCAGCTGTAGCGGTAGCGCGCATTCCTGGCCGCTGCCGGATCGACTTGGTCAAGGTAGCGCACGACTGCATCCATCGACTTGCGCAGACTGTACAGATCGAGGCCAAAAAAGCCGATGCGCCTGTCCGGAGCCGCGATCCGCATGTTGTGCGAACGCAGCCAGCCGATCAGTTCGACGATTTCGGTATTGCGCCACATCCAGCGCGGAAAGCGGGTGAATCCCTGCAGCGCTTCATCGGCAATCTTGTCGCGAGCAATGGTGCTGTCCGAAGCCGGATTGCTTGTTCCATCGTTCTGGTCCGAGGACTGGACATATCTGCTGATGCACAATGCATCCGGCCAGTCGGCTTCCACTGCAATGGCGTCGAAACCCTTGCTGTAGATGAGCCGCTTGCTGATTTCTGCCCGGGCCCGGTAGAACTCGTGAGAACCGTGTGTTGCTTCGCCAAGCAGAACAACCGACGCGTCGCCGATTTGTTCAATGAGCGGATTGAAGCCTTCATTGTGGCCCCAGGCATGCGCTTCACGCCGTAGATCCTCGACGATTGGTTGTCGGGACATGGCCTGTTCCTCCGTGCCGCACGGCGGTCAAGGACGAGGCAAAGTGTTCTGCCCTTGCATCGGCCGCCGCGCTGTATTCCTGATAAGCCTTTCGGCCGTACCGGGCCGCAATAGTTCAACCGATTTCCTGCATTTTTCAGCCGTGCATCCAATAGCCAGCAGTGCCAACGTTTCCTTGAAAGAAGGCAATAACGAGAGGCATGGGAATCAGGATGCAGTTCGTGCAGTCCAATTCCTGTCCGTGTCTTTTCATGGAAGAAGTTTGTACTAGACTGGTTACGCGTGCCGGCAGTTGAAACGGCAGCGGATTAAATGGAACGAAGAATGCAAATTGCCTAGACAAGGAGCATGCGATGCAGAGAATTGCCGACATCATGACGCGCGATGTAATGAGCGTATCGCCCCAGGAAACGATCAAGCGGGCAGCGCAGATGATGGATGAGATGAACGTGGGTGCGCTTCCGGTATGCGACGGAGGAAAACTGGTAGGCATGGTGACGGACCGCGACATCACGGTGCGGGCCACCTCCACGGGGGCCATGCCGGAGAACACCCGGGTCGAACAGGTCATGAGCAGCGACGTGCGAACCTGCTTCGACGATCAGCCCGTCGATGAAGTGATGGAGCAGATGCGCGACGTGCAGATCCGGCGCATACCCGTCATGGATCACACTACGCACAGCCTGATCGGCATTGTCTCCCTCGGCGACCTCGCGACCAAGCATTCGGCCGAAGTGGACTGGACGCTGGAAGACATTTCGAAGCCCTCCACGCCCGATCGGCCGCCCCTCAACTCCTGATTGCCGGCAGCGAAGGCTTTGCGCTGAACTGCCTGCGTATGCCTTTGGCAGCGCAGGCCCGGCGCAGATTGGTTCATTGTCTGCCTGCGCCGACATTCAGCCGCCGACGAGCCAATTTGCCACCTTCTTCTTAAAGGCAGGTCGACCGCGCAGGCTTCCCGTTTTGTGTCGGGCAGCCGGGCTCTGCTGGCGTGGAGACGTTCTCCCGTCTGCTGTCCACGTCTGCGTTGTCCCGCGTTGCGATACCGGGAAGCGACGCCATCGCATCCAGCTGCGTGTCATTCATCGCTTGCGCGGCATGTCCGATGGTGTCGCAGGGTTCGATGGCGGCAAGGTCATGATGCCGGACGACGCGTGCATGTCGTTTCCCTCGGCTTGCGCACTGCCATTGTGTTCCTGCGCTGCATCGTGGAGCCGTGCAATGACTTCTTCATCGCTGGTCTGATCGAATTCCGCGTAATAGGGACTGACTGCGCGGAAGTCGCGCGGAACAAGCAGGCAGATGCCGTCATTCGCGGAGTCGCAGAGCGTATCGAGCACTTCTCTTGCCGCTACCGGCACGGCAAAGATCACTTCGCGTGCGCCTGCCTTGGCCACTGCCGCCAGGGCCGTTTTCATGGTGCCGCCGGTTGCAATTCCATCATCGACGATAAGAACCGTGCGCCCCTGCAGCGGAACCGGCGGACGATCGCCGCAATAGAGTTTTCTACGGCGCTCGATTTCCGCAAGCTGGCGCTGCTTTTCTTCCTCGATATAGCCTTGAGGCGGGTTGACCTGCCGGACCACGTTTTCATTGAGGATCAGCTGGGGATGCGCGCCATCCGCGACTGCACCCAGGCCCAGCTCCGGAAAATAGGGGGCGCCGATCTTGCGCACCAGCAGGACATCCAGCGGCGCCTCGAGCGCTCGCGCCACTTCATAAGCGACCGGCACACCGCCGCGCGGCAGGCCAAGCACGACCGGATGGCTGTCCTTCAAATGCATGAGGGCGGCCGCAAGCTGGCGTCCGGCATCGCGCCTGTCTTTAAAAGGAGCATGGCTGAAGTCCACTTTCTACCTCCCGCTGTACTTGCCCGGCAAATGCTGGATGAACCAGTTGGCAGCCAATGTAAGAACCTGGTTCAGGGTGCCGGGTTCCTCGAAGAGATGCGTTGCGCCGGGCACGATAGATAGCTGCTTATGCGCGGGGATGTGTTCCAGTGCCTGCCTATTGAGATCGAGCACGGCGGCATCCAGGCTGCCCACGATCAGCAGGGTAGGTGCTTGCACCTGCTCCAGCATGGCGCCGGCAAGATCGGGCCGCCCGCCGCGCGAGACGATGGCTGCGATTTCAGTGCCGAGCCTTGCTGCCGCGACCAGTGCCGCCGCCGCACCGGTACTCGCGCCGAAATAGCCGATGGGCAGTTGCGCGGTCGGAGCATGTTGTCTGCTCCAAAGGCTTGCTTCCTGCAGGCGTGATGCGAGCAATTCGATGTCGAAGACCTTGCTCCGGTTGTCTTCTTCCTCCGGTTGCAGCAAATCGAGCAGCAGGGTGGCCAATCCGGCTTCGCGCAGGCCGGAAGCGACGAAGTTATTGCGCGGGCTGAACCGGCCGCTACCGCTTCCATGGGCGAAGAGCACAATGCCTTTGGGTTCATCGACAAGCCCAAGCAGGCCGGGAAGCTTGCTCGGCCCGATCCGGACTTCATCGACGCGCTTGGACAAGGATCCCATTGCCATCTCCCTGGCATAGCATGAAATATCTAAAGCAAGATGCCTGCCATGATGCGCGGGGGAGCGGCTCAAGCGGAATGGAAATGATGCTGAGAGGCGCGGACTTGAAAAGATGCTGCGCGGCTTGCGCAGATGAAGGGAACAGGCAAGGCGGCAGGCGAAACCATCGAGTTACTCGCCTGGCGGTTCCAGTGCAGCATGCTGTTCGTGAACCACTACCTGGTTTCGCCCCCGCTGCTTGGCCTTGTAGAGGGCAACATCGGCGGCGGTGAGCAGATCTTGGGTGGAGCGCCCGAGCCCTGGCATGGCGAAGGCCACGCCGATGCTGACGGTGACAACCTTGGCGGCGGAAGAACGTTCGTGCGGGATGCCAAGTTGCTGGACTTGCTCGCGTATCATTTCTGCCATTTCGCGGCCTTGCTCGGGCGATATGCCGGGAACCAGGCCGACAAATTCTTCGCCACCAGTGCGCGCCAGTATTTCATCCCTGCGTCGGAAGCTCGCATTCAGCAGGGCTGCAACCGAGATCAGTGCCTTGTCGCCGGCGACATGTCCGTAGCTGTCGTTAAACGCCTTGAAGTGGTCGACGTCGATGAACATGACGCACAGGGGCGTTCCTGCCTGCTGGGCGCTGCTGAGCAGGAGCGGAAAGCGGATGTCGAAATAGCGCTTGTTGTAGGCGGAAGTGAGGCCGTCGCGATAGGACAGGTCGGCGAGGGTCGCGTTCGCATTCTGAAGCTCTTCCTTGCGCGCGGCGTCGCGTTCAACCAGCAGGAAGTTGCGCCTTTCGTCCAGTTCCTGCCGATAATTGCTGATCAGCGTCAGTACCGTGGTGGCAAGGAACAGAACAAAGTTGTTGACGTGCGAGGCTGTGGGGATATGGTTTGCAGTGAACGAAATGAGCGCAAAAAACGCGAGGAAGATGATGGAAGACCGTAGGGCGAGGGTAAAGCGGAATCTGATGACGACATTTCCATACACAATGAAGAGAATGAAGCCGACGACTTCCTGCACTACCAGCGGTGCCGTACTTTTCAGCATCATCCAGCAAGTAATGCCCCCAACGAACCAGGCGACGCCTGCGACAAACGACTCGCGCAGCTGATAACTTTCAATGAAGGGAAACAGGGCGCAGGCGAAGACGAGGAGGGGAAATCCCACGAACAGCCGGATTTTCCAAACGCTGAGGTAAACGTCCGGCAGCAGCACCCGGTCGCAAAGTGCGAACAGCAGGTAGACCAGAATGCCGACGCAGGAGGCATATACGACGTGGCGCGTGCGCTCCTTTTTGATCTTTTGCTGGAAATAGCTCTCGATTTCCGCGGGAAAGGTAAGGAACCGGGAAGGATGGGCCAGCAGCGCGTCGACGGTGTCTGGAGAAAGTTTATGCATAACTACGTCGTGCACAGGCAATGCATGAGGGTTCGCACAACTCCAGCAAGGATGTTTGCCTCGCTCGGGCCGGCGCCATGTCAAAACAATTTACCAATTATTGCACGAAAGAAATATATTAGCTGCGCCAGCCCTCATCCCCGCACAATTATTCTTTTTGAATGTTGCTCTAAATAAACAAACGTCTTTTCTGTTTTTAAAGTATCGCTTATTGAAGACAAGACGCACTATCTTTCGGAATTCGTCTTTTCTCTATTCTTGATTCCGTGAAGTATTCTCAGAATATTTCAGTTTGCGTGATTTTTTGGATCCCGCTTCCATAGGTTCTTATGAAGCGGATTTATTTCCATTTTTTCATGTCCAAAATTATGCGGTTGGACAAATGGCGCTTTCGTTTGGATTGCCATCATGGCAGTCAGCCGGCCCGAATGGCAAAGGATAACCGCATCTGGCAGGGGGCGGACAGCGACGTCAGAGCGCGATCATGATTCTTCACCTATGGAGAGATTATGGAATGGCTAGGGCAACGCCAAGAGCATCAGCGCGGCAGCAGGCAAGGCTGCCTCGGTTTGGCAGTGTTTATCGGAACAATCCTGTTTAATCCCATACACGTCCATGCGTTCGAGCCGGGATCACTGGCAAGCGATGCGCCGCAGGCATTTGCATCCGGGAGCGGCTGGCGCCGGATGGCCGAGGAAGACCTAAGGCGCGTTTCAGCCCAGGGATTCACGGATCGCTATCCCGAACGCCTGTTTGGAAATGTTTCCAGATATTCGTCGCCGGGCGGGAATGCGGTCGACGTATGGAGTGGAATAGCGAGCTTGTTGAACCCCGTATGGGATTTGGTGGACGCGGAAACGAGCTTCAGAAATGCCATCTACAATCCGAACAATCCAGCCACCATCGTCGACAGAAACGGCACTGCGCTCGTTCGCCTGCCAAGCTCGATCGAAGAGCTGAGATTCAGGCACATCCATGTGCGCGGCTCGGGTGGCCCCAGTTTCGGTGACGTAACCATCCGGAACGTCGAGATCGGAGGCACCGTGGTGAGGATCCGGACGACCAAGAAGTGAGGAATGCTCACATACCCCGGGGCGCGGGGTATGCGGCATGACGTGGAAGGCGGAAAGCCCCGGGTTTGCAAGCCCGGGGCTTTTTCATGGTGTGCAGCGATCCGTGCATCGTCCCGGCGCTTTCGCCGGCGCCGCAGCTTCGTTACATGAGGGAATTGATTGGAGGTACTATTACCCGCTTCAGCCGTCCGGCTCGCGTTTGTACCTGGCTTACCATGAATTCAGACGATCTTGAATGCTTCATCCGTGTCGCCAATTGCGGCAGCATTTCCCGTGCAGCCATGGAGCTCGGCACCGACCAGTCGACGGTAAGCCGGCAGATGGCGCGGCTGGAGGCAGCTTCAGAGACCCGGCTGTTTCACCGCAGCGGCCGCGGCGTGGTGCTGACGGATGCCGGCCTTGCCCTGTTCGAGCAGGCGCGCAAGGTCATGGCTGCGCTGGAGGAAGCGAAACAAGCCATCCACAGCTTCTCGGAACAGGGGCCGGCGCGGGTTGTCATTGCGGCGCAGCCGACTATCGCGCGCATGGCATATGGCGCGGTCGGAAAGGCGCTCAAGAAGAAATTCCCCAAGACCCGGTTGCGCTTCGTCGAAGGCCTCGGCATGCATATGGTGGAGTGGCTTGCAACCGGCGAGGTGGACATTGCGATTCTCTACGTGCCGATGCACACCGGGGGCCTGAAGGTCGACCCCTTGTTGCGCGAACCGATCCGGCTGGTGGTCCCGGCCGGTTATTCGCACATCGGTGCGGAGTTCAATGTGAGGCAGCTTGGCCAGGTACCGCTGATCCTGCCGAGCACGCCGCACGGATTGCGGCTGCTTGCCGAGTCGCTGGCGCAAAAGGCGGGCGTGTCCCTGGATATTGCCATGGAGTGCGACGCTTCGACGAACGTCACGCGCCGGCTGGTGGAGGAGGGCTGCGGATGCACCTTGCTGCCGCTGGCATCGGTGATGGATGAAGTGGCGAAGGGAAGCCTGCGCACTGCACGCCTGACCGGCCCCGAGGTGATGCGCGAGGTGGCCATCGCCACCGCCAGAAATCGCCCCCCGGTCACGCAGCTGTGGGGCGTGATGCAAACCATACGGCAGGAAGTGACTCAGATCGTCGCCGAAGGCAATTGGCCGGACGCGCAACTGCTTGAATAGCACCAGCCGGCGGCTTTGCCCATAGGGTGGATAAAGGCGGCAGCCTTATCTCTCCATGTTCCCCCGATGTGCCGCGATTTCCAGTCGCGACAGAGGCCCGGGCGAATTTCCTTTCGCACGCTCAACCGCAGCCGCGGCTTCATCCATCTGCGCCAGCGTCCCGCTGTCGATCGGCACTGCTTGCGCCCGCGCCTTTCTGGTTGCGCGCTCGGGATCTCCCGGCAGCAGCACGCCCGGGCTGCCTTCCTGCAGAGGCGCCGATTGCACCCATTCGACAAAGGCACTGAATTCGCTGCCGAAAACCTCAGTCGCTCCCATCCGCTGCGGGTCGAACACGATGGTCAGCATGTTGTTCCAGATTGCATGCTTCATCTGGGCATTCGGCGGACGCGTGGTATCGCCGCCGATGAGTGCGGCGCCGAGCAATTCGCACACCATTGCCAGTGCATAGCCCTTGTGTCCGGCAAACGGCACCAGCGCACCTGGGGCAGAACCGGGCGGCGGAAACATGACGCCCGGGTCGTCGGTGAAGCTTCCTTCATGGTCGAGCAGCGAACCGGGCGGCACCCTGGATTTGCTGTTGTAGGCCACGCGCACCTTGCCGAGTGCAATGGCGCTGGTCGCGAAATCGAGCAATACCGGTTCCCGTCCGGGAACCGGAATGCCGACCGTGAACGGATTGGTCAGGAAGCGCCCCTGCTTTCCTCCATGCGGAGCGACGATCGGCTTGCTGACCGCATTGACGAAGTGCACCGACACCATGCCGGCGGCAACCGCCTGTTCCGCCCAGTGGCCGACGCGGCCGAGGTGATGCGAGTGCCTCAGCCCCATCACGCACACTCCATGCTCGCGGGCCCGCGCAATTGCGAGCTCCATCGCTTCATGCGTGACTGCCTGACCCATGCCGCGCTGCCCGTCGAGAGTGAGCATGCTGCCCGAATCCTGCATCACGTGCGCATGCCGGTTCAGCTGCAGCTCGTCCGCCAGCCATGAATTGACATAGCGCGGCACCATGCCTACGCCATGCGAGTCGTGGCCGGCGAGATTGGCGCCGACCAGGTGGTCCGCGGTCAGGATGGCTTCACGGTGTTCGCTGCCTGCCGCCAGCCAGAGATCGGTAACCCAGCGGTGCAGGGCAGAAGTGGGGATGAGATGTTGAGCCACAGTCGAAAGTGATTTGGGTTGAAGGAAAAGCCTGTTGTGCGATCCGGTTCGCTCGAAGACGGACCGATCGCACCGGGTCTCCGAGCGCGATCGGTCCGTCCGGGCTTCTTACTCCATCGTGATCTTCGCAGACTTGATCAGTTGCGCCCATTTGGCGACTTCGGCCTTCTGGAAGCTGCCCAGTTCGTTCGGGCCGGCACCGGACGGTTCCACACCGAGGGCCATCAGGCGGCTGGTGAGTTCGGGGTCATGAATGATCTTTCCGATTTCCTTCGCGAGGCGGTCCACGATAGGCTGGGGCGTCCCGGCCGGTGCGAAGACGGCTTGCCATGACACGATTTCATAGCCCGGCAGGAAATCCGCCAGCGGAGGCACGTCGGGCAGTCCGGTCGCGCGCTTGGCCGAGGTCACGCCGAGCGCGCGCAGTTTGCCGGCCTGAATATGAGGCACGGCGGCGAGGATGTTTTCAAAGACGAGATTGACTTCACCGCCGAGCAGGGCCTGCATGGCTGGGGCGCTGCCCTTGTACGGCACGTGCAGCATCTTCGTGCCGGAAAGGGATTGGAACAATTCGCCGGAGAGATGTTGCGAAGTGCCGTTGCCCGATGAAGCGTAGGTCACCGCATCCGGCTTGGCCTTGGCGGCAGCGATGACATCCTTGACCGAGTGGAAGGGGCTGTCGGCTCTGACGACCAGGACATTGGGAAGCGTGCCGATCAGCGTGACCGGCTGAAAATTCTTGACCGGGTCATACGGCATTTTCGAGTACAGGCTGACATTGATCGCATGCGAGCTGATCGTGCCGCCGAGGATGGTGTAGCCGTCCGGCGCTGCCTTGGCGACGTAGTCTGATCCGATGTTGCCGCCGGCGCCCGGCTTGTTTTCCACAATGACCGTCGTGCCGAGCACGGGGCCGAGCTTGTTTCCGATCAGTCGCGCAAGTACGTCAGTGGTGCCGCCGGCCGCAAAAGGTACCACGTAAGTGATCGGCTTGCTCGGCCACTTGTCCTGTGCCTGGACGGAGCCTGCTGCGATGACTGCTGCGGCACAGGAAAGCGCAGCAAGATACTTGCTGAATTGCATGATTGTCTCCTTCGTGTAGTTTTAATCTGCGCCCTGGTTTTGCGCGGGAGCGGCGCATGCCCAGAACGGTGCTTCAAAATGTACACTCGTCCCGCAGGCACGATCTTGCGCAGGAGGCATAGCAGAAATGCGCAAATGCCGGAACCCGCAACCTGGCTTCGACGATAATCTCCCGGTATGCCATGAAACGGCCAACAGTACCTTGATGACTGTCGCCATCGCATTTCCTGCCACCGGTGGGCTGTGGGCGTTCCGGCAGGTGAAAATTCAGCATGCTAAGAAAATGGAGGAGGAAGGATGAACAATGCACACAACCGTCTGCCAAACAGGTTCCGGCAGCGCGTGCTGGCCGGCGAGCGGCTGATCGGCTGCTGGCTCGGGCTGGCTGACAACCTGGTAAGCGAAGTGGTCGGCTACGCAGGCTTCGACTGGCTGCTGCTGGATGGTGAGCATGCGCCGAACGATCTCAACTCACTGGTTGCCCAGCTGCAGGCGCTCAAGGACAGCAGCAGCGCGCCGGTAGTGCGGCCGGACTGGAATGAACCAGTCCGCATCAAGCGCCTGCTCGACATCGGTTTCTTCAATTTCCTGATCCCGTTCGTCGAATCCGCGGAGCAGGCGCAGGCGGCGGTTTCCGCCACCCGTTATCCTCCGCAGGGGATACGGGGCGTATCGGTGGCCAACCGCGGCAACCGCTTCGGCTACGAGCCGGATTATTTTGCGACGATCAACGACAACATCTGCGTCATGGCCCAGATCGAAAGCCGCAAGGGAGTTGACGCCTGCGCCGAGATCGCGATGGTGGACGGGATCGATTGCCTGTTCATCGGCCCCTCCGACCTGTCGGCCGCACTCGGCCATTTCGGGCAGCCGCAGCATCCGGAGGTGCAGGAAGCGATCCGCCACGTGGCCGAGACCGCCAGGTCCAAGGGCAAGCAGGTCGGCATCCTTGCCCCGGTGGAAGCCGACGCGCAGCGTTATCTCGGCATGGGCATTCATGTCACCGCAGTAGGCAGCGACATCGGCCTCCTGAAAAATGCGAGCAGCGCGCTTTGCGCACGGTTCAAGAAGTAGGGCAGGGCAGTTGCGGACGGCGTCGGCGCAGTTCGCAACTCCTTACCGCACGACTGACTCGATCTCCCCGGGGCGCATGCCCACCGCCAGCGCCGCTTCGGTGATCTGCCTCCAGCTCGTGCTGTCGATAGGGATGCCGGATTCGCTGCGCTCGGCCTTGCGCAGGCGTTCCGGCTCGCCCGGTACGTAAATTTCGCCATGCCCCGCCAGCCGGGGCGAGGCCTTGACCCATTCCACGAAAGCGTCGGCTTCGACTTCGGCATCGGCCGCATCGAATGCCTGCGGATCGAGGATGACCGAGAGCATGCAGTTGACGATGGCACTGCCCTTGACCTTCGTCTCTTCGTGCGTCGTGTAGCCGCCGGTGAGGGCACCGGCGAATATTTCGCACATCGCCGCCATGCCGTAACCCTTGTGTCCGCCAAAGGTGCGCAGAGACCCGAAGGGTGCTTCGTGCATGACTTTCGGATCGGTGGTCGGCCTCCCTTCATGGTCCATCAGGCAGTCTTGGGGGACCGGCACGCCCTTGTTGTAAGCGACGCGCGTCTTGTTGACCGCGATGCTGCTGGTCGCGAAATCAAGCACCAGCGGCGGCCTGCCGCTACGCGGGAAGGCGGCGCAGAACGGATTGGTGCCGAAGCGCCCGCCAAAGCCGCCGAAGGGAGCAACCTGCGCAAAACCTGCGACATTGACGAAGTGAAAAGAAACCAGGCCCGCAGCGGCGCATTGTTCCGCCCAGTGCCCGATGCGGCCAATATGGTGGGCATTGCGCAGCCCGACCGCGCAAATGCCAATCTTCTTCGCGCGTGCAATGCCAAGTTCCATCGCTTCGTGCGCAATCACCTGGCCGAATCCGAGTCCGCCTTCCACCGTCAGCACGGCGCCGGCGTCGCGCGCGATTTCGGCATGCCGGTTCAGTTTCAGCAAGCCTTCGTTCAGAGCCCGGACGTAGCGCGGGATCATGCCGACGCCGTGGGAGTCGTGCCCAGTCAGGTTGGACATCACGAGATGGTCGGCGACCAGCGCTGCTTCGGTTTCGCTGCTGCCTGCCTGCTGCCAGAGTTTCCTGACGAAGCGATGCAGTTCCGGAGCGGCAATATGGATGTCGGAAACGGGAGTCTCAAGGGTGTGCATGCTGTTCTCCTGGAATCATTGCCGGAGGATGGCGGATATGAACTCTAGCGTCCCTTCAAGGCAGGTGTTATCGAACTTTGGCATAGCAGAAATGCGAAAAACCTTGAAGCGGGCACGGTGCGCTTTGCGACAATGCCTGCATTCCCCATATTCCGATGGATATCCTCATGAACCAGCCCGTGCCGGCCTTCGGTGCCGCCGATTCCTCATCCGCTTCTTCGACTGTCATGCGTTCCGGCGGCCGCATCCTGGTCGATGCGCTGCGCGTGCATGGAGCGGACCGCATATTCTGCGTTCCCGGAGAAAGTTATCTCGACGTGCTCGACGCCCTGCATGATCATCCGGAAATCCAGGTCGTCGTTACCAAGCATGAAGGCGCTGCCGCGAACATGGCAGAAGCAGACGGCAAGCTCACCGGTCGCCCCGGCATCTGTTTCGTCACGCGCGGACCGGGCGCCACCCATGCCAGCATCGGCGTGCATATCGCCGCCCAGGATTCGTCACCGATGATTCTCTTCATCGGGCAGATCGCACGCGAGCATCGCGGCCGGGAAGCCTTCCAGGAAGTCGACTATGTATCGATGTTCGGTTCCATCGCCAAATGGGTGGCGGAAATCGACGACCCGGCACGGATTCCCGAACTGGTTGCGCGCGCATTTCAATGCGCGACCTCCGGCCGTCCCGGCCCGGTGGTGCTGTCCCTGCCAGAAGACATACTGGGTGCGATGTGCGCAACGGAAGATAGCCAGGCATATCGTCCTGTGGCCGCATCGCCCTCGCAGGCGGATCGGGAAGCCCTGATGCAAGAACTGCAGCAGGCCAGCCAGCCGCTGGTCATCGTCGGCGGAGCGGGCTGGAACGATCAGGCATGCGCAGATTTTGCCGGCTTCGTCGCCACCTGGAACCTACCCGTCGCCGCATCGTTCCGGCGCCAGGACCTGTTCGACAATCGGCGTGAACAGTATGCCGGCCACCTGAGTCTCGGCATGAATCCGAAACTGGCACAGCGGGTGCGCGATGCCGACCTGATCCTTGCCGTAGGCACCCGGCTCGGTGACATCAGCACCGACGGCTATACGCTCCTGAAGCCGCCGCGCAGCCGTCAACGACTGGTACACATGCACGCCGACGCCGCCGAACTCGGGCGCGTGTACCAGCCTGACCTGGCGATCCATGCCGGCGCGGCATCCGGAGCGGCGCTGCTCAAATCGCTGCCGGCACCGGCGGATCGGCCATGGGATGCATGGACAGCCAGTGCTCATCGCGACCTGCTGGAGTTTTCCGCCATCCCTGTACTGCATTCCCGGCACCAGGGGGTGGACATGGGAGAAGTCGTGTCCCATCTCGATCGGATCCTGCCCGAAGACGCGATCCTGACCAACGGCGCCGGCAACTACACCGTCTGGGTCCATCGCTTTTACCGGTACCGCCGCCCGCGAACCGAGCTGGCGCCAACCTGCGGGGCAATGGGGTACGGCATGCCGGCGGCGCTCGCGGCCAAGCTGCGGCATCCGGAGCGCACCGTAGTCTGCTTCGCAGGCGACGGCTGCTTCCTGATGTATCCGCAGGAACTGGCGACGGCGCTGCAATACCAAGTTCCGGTGATCGTCATCGTGGTCAACAACGGCATGTACGGGACGATCCGCATGCACCAGGAAAAGCGCTTCCCCGGCCGCATCAGTGCGACCGAGCTGACGACGCCGGACTTCGTGGGCATGGCACAATCCTTCGGCGCGCATGCCGAACTGGTCGAAGCGACGGAAGCATTCCCGGCAGCCTTCGCGCGGGCACGGGAGGCGGGTCGGCCGGCATTGCTGGAACTGCGTGTCGATCCGAGACAGATCACGCCGCAGCTCCGGCTCGCGGATCCGGCGCAGCAATGACGGAACTAGCAGCTTGCAGAAGAAAGGAAAACGCCAATGAATACGGAATGCACATCCGCGGAACTCGCATCCGCAGGGGACGCCGCAGCCCCGCGCTACATCCTAATGAACCGCAATGACAACGTCGCGATCGTCGTCAATGATGGCGGACTGCCTGCGGGAACCGTGTTTCCATGCGGGCTGACCCTGCATGACCGGGTACCGCAAGGGCACAAGATCGCACTCAAGGATTTTGCGGAAGGCGATCCTATCGTGCGCTATGACGTCACGATCGGTTACGCCATGCGCGACATCCCGAAGGGCAGCTGGATCGACGAATCCCTGGTACGCCTGCCGCCCGCGCGCGAACTCTCCAACCTGCCGGTGGCCACGCGTGCAGTACCGAAGCAGGAACCGCTGGAAGGTTATACCTTCATGGGCTACCGCAACCCGGATGGCAGCGTCGGCACCCGTAACATCCTCGCCATCAGCACGACGGTGCAATGCGTATCAGGCGTCGTCGACTTTGCCGTCAAGCGTATCAAGGAAGAGTTGCTGCCCAGGTATCCGAACGTGGACGACGTCATCGGCATCGAGCACAGCTATGGCTGCGGCGTTGCGATTGACGCTCCCGGCGCGGAGATACCGATACGGACCCTGCGCAATATCAGCATGAATCCGAATTTCGGCGGGCAGCCGATGGTTGTCAGCCTCGGATGCGAAAAGCTGCAGCCTGTGCGGCTATTCCCTCCCGGCAGCATTCCGATCCAGGATAGCGAGTCCAACCTCGTCATTCTCCAGGATGCCGAGCATGTCGGATTCGAATCCATGATCCAGTCCATCATGCGCGTCGCGGAAAGGCAGCTCGCCCGATTGAACCGGCGCCAGCGTGAAGAGTGTCCTGCGTCGGATCTCGTGGTGGGCGTGCAGTGCGGTGGCAGCGATGCATTTTCCGGCGTGACGGCCAATCCTGCAGTGGGCTTTGCAAGCGACCTGCTGGTGCGTGCCGGCGCGACGGTGATGTTTTCGGAAGTGACCGAAGTCCGGGACGGCATCGACCAGCTGACGGCAAGGGCGGCGGACCCTGAGGTTGCTGCAGCCATGGTGCGCGAGATGGAGTGGTACGACAACTACCTGCGCAAAGGCGGCGTGGACCGTAGTGCGAACACCTCGCCGGGCAACAAGAAGGGCGGCTTGTCGAACATCGTCGAGAAGGCGATGGGTTCCATCGTCAAGTCCGGCACCAGCCCCATCTCGGGCGTGCTTGCTCCGGGTGAAAAGGCGAAGCAGAAAGGCTTGCTCTATGCTGCCACGCCAGCGAGCGACTTCATTTGCGGCACCCTGCAGGTTGCTTCCGGCATCAACATGCATGTATTCACGACAGGACGCGGCACGCCCTACGGTCTTGCCTCCGTTCCCGTAATCAAGGTCGCCACACGCAGTGACCTGGCGCGCCGATGGCACGACCTGATGGACGTGAACGCCGGCCGCATCGCCACCGGCGAAGCCAGCATCGAGGACGTGGGCTGGGAATTGTTCCACCTGATGCTCGACGTCGCCAGCGGACGGAAGAAAACCTGGGCAGAGCACTGGAAGCTGCACAACTCGCTCGCCTTGTTCAACCCGGCGCCGATTACCTGAACAAAAGGGGCGGCAAACCCGGCGCACGAGCATGTGTTGCTCGTGCGACGCGCATCATTATTCGTGGGGAAAACTTATGCAGCTTTCTGTGGATTTCCGCGCGCGCCCATGAATCGCAGCACGAACCTGACGATTCGCGGCATGGTCGTCGGGCGGAGCAGACGCGGATCATAGCCTGAAAATCGACGGTCGTTTTCGTGCAGACACAGCACCATGAGTTCGTGCACGCTGATGTCATCGCTTGAGACCGACTGCGCCCCGCTTACGGTGAAATTGTGGTCCTGCTGCTGTTTGTTGCCGTCCGCATCGAGCGTGCGCGCAAGACCGATGCGTTCCCAGCCAAGGTATCCCCATACCGCCATCACCTTTGCTTCAAACCAGATGCGCCGCCACCAGGAAAGATTGGCGCGATGCCATGCAACCCAATTGGCGAACAGCAAGATATGGCGGCATTCCTCCTGCATGACGGGTTCGAAGGTATCCACCAGGTCCGGTGGAAAAATGCCTGAGCGCCGCGCCAATTCAAACAGGCCAAACGCGAAGAAGCTGTCGATGCATTCGCTGTAGCCAGTGACGAGATACGCCCATTCCGCGTCTCTCGGGAACTTGTATGGAGCTTCGGCGGCAAGAGGGATGCCGTAAGCCTCTACCATTTTGGAAAGCACTTCCTTGTGACGGTTTTCTTCCCAGGCATTCAAGGCCAGGGCACTGCGCATGTCAGGATCGGATACCGTCTTTGCATATGCCGCCATGCGCAAGCGCGCCTTGCCTTCCGTCTGCACCGCGATGTCCCAGATCGGCAGAGAGAGAATGCGCTGGCGTGCTTCCGGATCAAGTACTGGCCAGTCGAGCACGGACGGACGGTAGGGATTGAATGTCTCGTGAAACATCCGGCACACTTCGCGTTTATGAACATCGGAGCCAGGCACAATCGGCCCCTCGATCCGGCTGTGCCATTGGCGGCTCCGCTGTTCGGCAGCCTCAATCATCGCCAGACGGGCTTCTCCCCAAGTTCGCAAGCGTGGCGCGCTGAAGCCGGGAATCATTTCTTCGATGTCAAACGCATCCATTGCCTGTTCACGCATTCTTGTTCCTGCTTGTCGATAATTGCTTGAAGCCGCCGCATCATGCGTGATTGAAAGCATCGCGCTTCATGCTCTCATGTCCCGCAGGCAGTCATCGCATCTGGAAACGGCACGGTTTCAGATGCAACCGACCTTTCGTTATGACCGCCTTAACGGCAGATTGGTTTATTCGGCAATCGCGGGTCTTCCCGAGCAGCATGCATGCAGAAGGGCCGCATTCGGGGAGCTCCTTCTCCTCGCGTCTGGTACGCGACTTGCTCTTTGGTCGAGCAGCGCCATGTGCAATGCGAGGATCCGTGCCCATTTCTGCATCCATTTCACACGTCGAAAGCGAGGCTGCGCCACCCGCAGATCGCGGCTCGTTCCAAACAGCCATTTGCATCCTGCCTGCCATGCAGCGGCAAGCCATGTTTGAAATTTATACGTCTGGCCGTGCGGTGGATGATATTGCTGACTGTGATGCCCAGCGGAAGATTGGCGCGCCGGCGCCTGCTATGGCGGCAATCCGCCGCCGCATTTAATTGGGCTACATCGGCAAGTCCTTGCATTCGCATTGGAACGTGTCGATTTTCATGCGGTGATATCCGGTGAAAGCCCCCAGGCTGCAACGCATCGGCATCCTACTGCGATGCATATTGATTCAATCGATAGACAAGCCCCAGGCATAGCTACACGCTACCGAGTACCGGACAAAGAGATACGTTAAATCGATATGCAATATTCCGCTTATTCATTTGCGTCATCCGATGCCGCTGCAAACATGCCAACGGTAACGCTTGCTGAACTGCATGAAGCAATCACCCGTGCCACGAACACCTTGCTGGCGGACCAGAAACCGGATGGTCATTGGATCTATCCGCTCGAAGCGGATGCAACCATTTCGGCTGAATACGTGCTGTTGGTGCATCATCTCGCCGAGCCACCGAATCCCTTGCTGGAATCCAAGATCGCGAGATACCTGCGGCGCATCCAGAACGAGGACGGGGGATGGCCGCTTTTCCATACAGGAGCGTCCGACGTCAGTGCCAGCGTGAAAGCTTATTTCGCACTGAAAATGACAGGCGATTCACCAGACGCGCCGCACATGCTGAAAGCCCGCGAAGCGATACGCGCGCGCGGAGGTGCCGAGACCTGCAATGTGTTCACCCGGATACTGCTGGCGCTATTTGGCATTGTCTCCTGGCGGGCGGTCCCGGCCATGCCGGTCGAAATTGCCTTGCTGCCAGAATGGTCTCCGTTCCATTTGTCCAAGGTTTCATACTGGTCGCGCACGGTGGTTGCACCTCTGCTGGTGCTCGGCGCGTTGAAGCCGCGTGCACGCAATCCCCAGGGTGTCGGTATCGACGAGCTGTTCATCCGGCCGCCGTCCGAAACCGGCATGCTTCCGAAATCGCCGCACCAGAGTTTCGCCTGGTTCTCATTCTTCCGTGGTGCCGATACCGTGCTTCGCACCGTTGAACCATATTCCCCTGCATCTCTGCGTACGCGCGCCATCGGTTCCGTGGTCGAGTTCGTCCGTGCACGGCTCAATGGCGAGGACGGACTCGGCGGGATTTTCCCGGCGATGGCGAATGCGGTCCTGATGTTCGACGCACTTGGCTTACCACATGACAGCCCGGAGTTCGTAACCGCTCGCAGGGCAATCGACAAGCTGCTGGTGGTGAACGACGATGAGGCATTTTGCCAACCCTGCCTGTCCCCGGTCTGGGATACGGCCCTGATGAGCCACGCTTTGCTGGAGACCGGCGATGCGGCGGCTGTTCAGGCTGCGCAACGTGCGCTTGAATGGTTGCGCCCGCTGCAGATTCTCGACACGTACGGCGACTGGACGGTGCGCCGGGCCGGCGTGCGACCGGGCGGCTGGGCCTTCCAGTACGCCAACCCGCATTATCCCGATGTCGATGACACCGCGGTGGTAGTCATGGCCATGCATCGCGCCAGTGCCCAGGATCCGAAACTGGACTACCGGGAAGCGATTTCCCGCGCCACCGAATGGATCATTGGCATGCAGAGCAGTGACGGAGGGTGGGGGGCATTCGAGCCGGAAAACACGCAGCTGTATCTGAACAATATCCCGTTTGCGGACCACGGCGCCTTGCTGGATCCGCCGACCGTCGATGTCTCGGCGCGCTGCCTCTCGATGCTGGCGCAGTTGTCGGGCAGGCCGGTCGTGCCGGATGATGGTTCTCCGGCGGCTCGCGCGCTGGTCTATGTTCTGGCCGGCCAGGAAAAGGATGGCAGCTGGTATGGGCGCTGGGGCATGAACTACATTTACGGCACCTGGACTGTCTTGTGCGCACTCAATGCGGCGGGTCTCAAGCACGACTCGCCCGTGATGCGACGCGCCGCCGACTGGCTGGCGACAATCCAGAACGCGGACGGCGGCTGGGGCGAGGATGGCATGAGCTACAAACTCGACTACCAGGGCTATGAACCGGCGCCAAGCACCGCATCGCAGACGGCATGGGCTTTGCTGGGTCTCATGGCTGCCGGGGCGGTGGAGCATCCCGCAGTCGCGCGCGGCATCGCCTGGCTGGTCGACCAGCAGGACAGCAACGGCCTGTGGTGCGAACCGCACTACACCGCGACAGGCTTTCCCCGCGTGTTTTACCTGCGCTATTACGGTTACTGCAGGTATTTTCCCTTGTGGGCACTGGCGCGCTATCGCAACCTGAATCAGCAGGGCCGACGCAAGGTAGACGTAGGGATGTAATGCCTCGCCCCCTGCAACCCTCGAGTGAAGGCACTGGCGCATCGTGTGTGATCGCGGTATGCGGCATGGCGTCCGAAGCGGCAATCGCCTCGGGAGCCGGCGTCGTGACGCTGTGCGGGCTCGGCTCGGGTCGGCTTGCAATGCGACTGGAAGAGCTGGTCATGCGGGAAGGCAAGCGGTGCCGAGGCATTATCAGTTTCGGCACGGCCGGCGGCCTCGATCCTGCGCTGCCGTCGGGCACCTGCGTGGTTGCCGACGCAATCGCGGCACCGGATCGGCGCTTTCCTGTCGAGTCCACCTGGCAGAGTGCCTTGCATGCCTGCCTGCCGCAGGCGATTCGGGGTACGCTTGCCGGCACGGACCGACCTGTGCTGGATGCAGCCGACAAGGCTCGTCTGCGTGCAAGCAGCGGCGCCTGCGCAGTGGATATGGAATCCCATCACTCGGCACGCATTGCGCAACGGTTTGGGCTGCCGTTTGCCGCGTGCCGGGTGATTGTCGACCCGGCACAGCGCAGCCTGCCGCCCGCTGCCGTGGCTGGTTTGCGCGACGACGGCAGGATTGCGCTCATGCGCATTCTGCGGTCCCTGATCCGCCATCCGGGGCAATTGCCGAAACTGATGCAGCTGACGGCCGATGCCGGTGCGGCCAAACGGACATTGCGGACCGTCCGCTTGCGCACCGGCCTGGCGTTTGCCATGCCGTTACAGCAACGTAAGTCCTGTTGACGCATTGCGGCGCTGTCATTCTGGATCACGGCATCACATGCTGTGCGTGATCAGGGGCGGCAGGAAAAATCGCAGGCGCATCATTGTGTTTCGCAATGCGTAAGCTAGTCTGTCATTTCAGGGCCGGCGCAGCGGCAACACGGCCTGCCGAATTTCATTTTGCCGCGAGCCATGAAATTGTCCGTGTTGTGTCTTTTCGCTTGCCTGCCTTGGACGTTCGATGCTCTGGCCGGCACTGCTGAATCCTCCCGTTCGCATTTCGTTGCAGACGAGGGCACTTCCGTCCAGGCAGCGCTAGCCGACGGGAACGGAGCTTATGTGTCGGCCATTTTCGGGAATGGCAAAGCCTACGGGAAAAATGTGGGCAGCGACACGACCGTGCATTGGCGAGCAATGGATGTGCGTTTCGGCAGAGATCTCTCTCCCTCGTTCTTTTACCCAGCGTCACTCTTGTCCGACCGGGAGAAGCTGCGTGCAGACATGGTGTATTACAACGAGGGCCACCCGAACAACAATCACCGGGACGGCTTCGCCGCACAGCTGGTCTACGCCAACCGCTTCCGCAGGAATCTCGCCGTGGAATTCGGCATCGGGCCGTATCTGAACATGAATACCACTACGATAGATGGCCGTGAGATCGACGAATCCCACTGGGGCGGCCTGATTTCCGCTGCGCTGAGGGTAGGACTGGACCAGTATTCTCCCGGCCTGCACCTGCGCATCGGCATCAATCATGCGGTCGTGCATGATGCGCATTCATCCACCGCATTGATGGCGGGAATCGGCAAGTATTTCGACGCAGCGCCGGCCTATCCCGACGAGGGCTCCGGGCCACATCCGTTCTGGCTCGGTGTAGCCACCGGCAGTTCGAAAACCAACCAAACAATGACCGACATGACGTACGGAATTTCGCTCGAAGGCAAGCGGTATTGGGGGCAATGGGCCGCATCCGTTTCCGCACTGGCCGAGGGCGACGACGGTTCCCGTGTGAACCGGTACGGTATCGCGGCGCAAGGATGGTATGTCCAGTCGCTCACCGATAAATGGAGCGTCAGCGCCGGGGTAGGACCTTATCTTGCAAGGAATGAACGCGCATCGGATGATAATTTCCGTGTGGATGGGCTGCTGACGTTCCAGGCCGAGCGGCTTCTCTCCCACAGTGTGAAGGTCTATGCGAGCTTCAGCCGCGTCCAGACGTTCAGGGAAAAGAATGACCGGGATCTGTTCCGAATTGGGGTGATGAAGCAGTTCGGCGGATAGCGCCGGGCCGCGCATCCGGTTTTCGTGGCGTGCCGGTTGTTCGCGATCACTGTCCAGTGGCTGGTCCCAGTTGCGGCGGAGCGCCCTTCGTCCCGGCTTCGCCGGCCGGATTTTTTTCGTCCGTGCCCTTATCGGCCGGCACCTCCTCGCCGTCGTAGTTCGGCAAGGATTCCTCCTTTCCCTCGTTCACCCGGGATTTTCGCCGCGCCAGATAGGCATCGCGGACGAAGGAATACTTGTCGAGCGCAGCCGCCTCCAGCAGGTTGGTCACGCCAAGATAGCGCGCGCGCGTGCTGACAAAATTCGTTCCCCATAAACCATAGCGTGGGCCCCCCTCGACATAGTTGGTCGGATTGATCTGCTGGTCCGCTGCAAAACCGGCTGAATCGCGGAAGCTGCTCGGCCCGAACAGCGGCAATACCAGGTAGGGGCCGGCCGGCACCCCCCAGTGCCCAAGCGTCAAGCCGAAATCCTGGTCGTGCTTCGGCAGGCCGGCGGGGGTGGCGATATCGATCAGGCCGCCGATTCCGAAGAATGTGTTGGTCAGGATGCGCATCATGTCGGAAAGGCCGTCGGCACCACGCCCTTGTGCAAAGTTATTCGCCATCACCGTCACGTCGCCGATGTTCGAAAAAAAGTTGCTGACCGCGGTTCGGGCCGGCCCCGGGACGTACTCGTTGTATCGTTTTGCAATCGGTATTGCCACCCGTTGGTCGACCGCGTCGTTGAACTGAAATGTCTTGCGGTTGAGAAGTTCCAGCGGATCATTGGGGTTGCTGTCAGGGCCGGTGGCGCAGCCGCTGACGGCGCTCAGCACGGCGATCGACATTGCCAGGGCCGGAATGCTCTTCGTTGTTCTCGGACGCTGTGTTCGATACATGGTCATCTCCGCGATGTTCTTGTGATGAATGCGCGATACCGGGTTCCGTTCCGAATCCGGCATTCGCTTATGCCGATCCCGCAGCGTGGCGCGGCTTGCCCATCAGGATGGGCTGAAAAAATACTGCGCCGATCAAGGTGCACACCAGGGACAAGACCAGCAGCCTGCCCATGCTGGATGTGCCCGGGTGCGCCGACAGCCACAAGCTGCCGAAGGCAGTGCCGGTCGTTGTCGCACTCAGAATGATCGCCTGCGTCAGGCCGGACTTCAGCAGCTCTCCCTCGCCGCTGCGCCAGGCCATGACGTAGTAAATCTTGAACGCCACGCCTATACCCAGCAGCAAGGGCAGCGCGATGATATTGGCGAAATTCAGGGAAATGCCGAACACCACGCAAAGTTCCAGCGTGACCAGTCCGGACACCAGCAGCGGGACCACGGTGAACAATACGTCGTCGAAACGCCGCAAGGCGGCCCAGAGCAACAGGGTGATCGCGACCAGCGCCAGTGCGGCTGCATGGATGAAGGCGCGAATGATGAGGTCGGCGGATCCCTGGGCGGTAATCGGTCCGCCGGCCGCGTCCGGCGCAACCTTCAATACTGCCTGCGTGAAATCCCGCAGTTGCGCACCATCCCTCGACTCCGTAGCGGCGGCTTTTTTCGGTGCAATCTCGACCAGCGCCCGGCCGTCGGACGTGATCCAGTTGCGGATCAATTCGGGAGGAAGATTGTTCAGAGTAATTGTCTGGGGCTGCAAGGCTTTCTGCAAATCGGCCAGCGCCAGTTTGAGCGGCAGCGCAACCGCCGTTTCCGCGCGGTCGCGCGCAGCAGCATCGGCTTGCGCCAGTGCCGTCAGGCTTGCAGACAGGCGGCGCGCTTCGGGCGCACCCGGGCCTTCGTGGTCCAGGGCGGCGTTGCGCAAGGCACGGGCGGCACGGCGCAGCGCCGCTACCCGTTGCACATCGCTGGCGTCGGCGGCAGGTTTTTGCTGCAACACCGGCAGCAAGCTGCCCGCCGCTTTCGCGATGTGTTGCAGTTTTTCCGGCTGCCGGTCCGGCACGAAGCTGGCGAGGGTCATGACCTTGGCCACTTGCGGAAGCTGTTCCAGCCTGGCGGCAAGCGTCTGCGCGGCGGCCAGCGACGGGCTCAGCACATTCAGATTGTCCATCCCGGCTTGCGGGGAGTCGGCCAGCGAGAGCAGGGTGGCCATCGACTCGCTGTTGGGGTCCTTCAAATGCAGGGGATTGAAGTCGAAATGCAAATGCCGCAGCAAGGGTAGTCCGGCGAGAATCACCGCGATCGTGCCGAACAGCAGAGGCTTGCGGTGCGCCTGGAACAGGTGGTCGACCGGCCCCAGCCAGGCATAGCCCGGCATGACCTCGCGGCCTTTCGGATGCAGGACGGCGATCAAGGCCGGCAACAAGGTCATGCATGAGGGGAAGGCCACGAACAAAATGCCGACGCCCGCGATTTGGCCAAGCTCCGACACGCCGCGATAATCGGTGGGCAGGAACGCCAGAAAACCGACCGCCGTGGCAGTGGCCGCGAGCGTCAGCGGAAAAGCGATCGAGTGCGCGGCTTCCACCAGCGCATCCCGCACATTCTGTTCGTGGTAGCGCTTCTCGCGGAAGCGCACGCCGAACTGTATGCCGAAGTCGACGCCTATTCCCACGAACATCACTGCAAACGCGACGGAAATGATGTTGAGCGCGCCGACCATCAGGAGGCCGAGCGCTGCCGTCACCACGAGCCCGCCGATCATGGTCAGGAATACCGCGGCCACCAGCTTCATTGAACGCAGGGCGAACCACAGGATCAGCAGGACCAGTATCAGCGTAACAATCCCGCTGAGCACGGCTCCCTCTTGCACCGAAGAGAACTCTTCATCCGACAAGGGGACAGCGCCGGTCAGTGCGACGCTGGCGCCGTAGCGCCGGGCCAGTTGCAAATCCGCCGCTGTCGCACGGATGGCATCCGCCGATGCTGCGCCGGGTTCGAGATCGTTGTAATTCAGAACCGGCCTGACCTCGATGAAGCTGCGGCCTTTCCCGTTGCCCGTTTCGCCCGGGTCGACAAGCGTGCGCCATGATAAAGCCCCCGGGCGGCCGGCCAATGCGGCATCTACCGCGTCGGCGCTGTGGGCCAGCAAGGGTGCCATGTCGGGTAGATGCAATTGGCCGGTTTGCAGGGGCACGAGCAATGTCACCGCGAGCAAATTCGACAGACCGCGCAAGGAGGGATCCCGCGCGAGCGAGTTCAGCAGGGGGCGCGCCTCGGTCAATTTATTGCCAAGGTCGCTGACGTCCTTCAGGTCGAGGAAGAGCAAGCCGTTGCGCGTGAAGAAATCACCGGCGTCGGCGAGCGTCACCGAATGGAAGAAACCGGATTGCTGCTGCAGGCGGGCCGCAAGTTCGCGGGCGGCTTCCGCGGCGAACTCGGGTGCCGGAGCGTGCACGACGACGAGCGTCACGTCGCCGCGCTGTGGAAACGCCTTGCTGAGCGCCTCTTCGCGTTGTGCCCAGGGCGCGTCCGTGTCGAGCAGCCGGCCGACATCGGTATTGATTGCGAAATGACGGCCGGCATACACGGCGCAGACCAGCACCAGCAACACCGACACGCCGATCACCCGCCATGCGTGGCGAACTGAAAAATCGACGGTCTTGGCGATGGCGGCAGTGAGCATGCGTTACGTGGTTTACTATCTCATGTATATCGTTTACGGATGCAGGACAGGCCAGCGTCGGCAACACGCATTTTCCTTCCGGCAAAAGGACGTGCGGACGAGACGCTAGTGTTGATTGCTTTTCTGTCCATGACGTTCCCGACTCTTTTCTGACGAAAGTGATTTGCCGATTCGGCCGTCGATTTCTGTCAACCAGCCGTTTGCAAAGGAAAATGCAAATGAATCCATCTTTCTGGGCGCCATTGATCGTGCTGACTGCCGCGCCCTATGTTTATGCACAACAAGCCAACAGCCAGAGCCCGGACACGGTGGTCAAGCGCGCGATCGAAGACGTGATGTCGTCCATCAAGACCGATCCCGCTGCAAGCGCAGGCGACCCGGATGCGCTTAATCGCGTGGTCGTGCAGAAATTCCTGCCGCACACCGACTTCCGGCGCTCCACCCGCTTCGCGGTCGGCAATGCCTGGTCCAAGGCCACGCCGGCCCAGCAGGATGAATTGTTCAAGCAATTCCAGACCCTGATGGTACATACCTATGCAACCCAGCTCGCCCAGGTTAGCGGCCAGAACATGCAATTCAAGTTCCAGCCGACGGCGTCGCTGCCTTCCAATGCGACGGATGCCGTGGTCAAGACCATCGTCAACAACAACGGCGACACGATGAATATCGATTACCGGCTCAACAGGAGCGATGCGGGCTGGAAGATCTATGACATCAACATGATGGGCGCCTGGATGATCGGAATTTATCGCCAGCAGTTCGCCGACCAGATTGCCAAGGGCGGCATCAACGGGCTGATCAAATTCCTGCAGGCGCACAATGAACGATAGCGGGGAACTGGTGCTTCATCCGGTCCATGTCGCCCGATCGTAGCCTTGGCCAAGGCTCGCTCCATCGAACAGGATCGATGGTCATGCTGAATCGGAAATCCCGGTATCAGGAGGCGATTTCGATTTGCGCAATTGGCGTGCCTCCACCCACTGCCACCACAGCAGCACCGGCACGCCGAACAGAATCTCCCGTGCCCGCTTGATCAGCGCCAGCGACAGAGACACGTCACTGCCGACACCGGCCAGATGGCCAAACAGCATCACCGCTGCTTCCTGTATGCCGAGCCCGGCCGGGACGATAAAGACGGCATGACGGGTCGCCTGGGTCAGCGCTTCGATGGCGAGGGCAGTGCTCAGGCTCACCGGATGGCCGAGCAAGGTCAGTGCAAACCAGGTTTCAAACGTGCTGACCAGATAGCCGGCCAATTGCCAGGCCAATGCACGTATCAGGCGCCACGGATCGGCAAAGAGGCGATGGATATCCGCATCCAGCTTCACGCCGTCCAGGCCCAGGGAAAAACGGTTGTATTCGCCTAGCAGGCGGTCGGCCCAGGCTTCCAGGCGTTCAAACACCGCGCCATGGCGCAGCAGCAGGTAGATCAGCACGGGCAGCGGCAATGACAGCAGCAGGCCGGCGGCTATTGTCCAGACCTGGTTCATGCCGGCAGCGATATGCATCATCAGCACGATGCCCAAGCCGCAGAACAGGTATTGCACCACGATAGTCACGAGCACCTCGACGATTACGGTCGCGGTGACTGCATTTGTATCAGACATGCGCAGGAGGCCAAGGCGCACGCCCACGATTTCCCCGCCGATGTTTGCCACCGGCAGCAAGCGGTTGACCGCCTCGCGGATAGCGGCGACCCACAGCAGAAAGGGAAATCCGGCAATTCTTTTCGGATCCACCGGCTCCAGCAGCACGCGCCAAGCCTGCGTGTCGAAGACCAGCGGCACGAGATGCGCCGGCAGCAGCAGCAGCAAGGGCCAGCCCGCGCGCCTGAAGGCTGCCAGCATTTCCGGCCATCCCTCGCGGACGACCAGTATGATCAGCAGCAACAGGCCAGCCAGACCGCTCAGGTAGGCAAGCCGTTTCATGTCGACGCAAGCAGGTCCGTGAAACCACCCAGGCGCACACCGTGCCGGCCCAGTTGCTCCAGCGCCTGGCGCACGCGCGGTGAAATCAGGGCGGCAAACTCATCCGCATGCCGGTAATCCGGCATCGATGCGCCGATCGCGGCGCCGGATTCCAGCGCCGGGTGCAGGTAGATTTCCACCACGCCTTGTCCCGGCAGCCGGGCCAGCGTGTCGAGCAAGGCTGCCTCATCGAATTTTCCGGAGTGCCGGATGCCTACCATGTAGTCGTTGTGCGCGATGCCGGCTGCAGCCAGCCTGCGCCGCAGCAGTGCCAGCCAGGGTCTGAGCAACAGAGGCGTGCCCGCTTCGCGCGGCAGGCGCACCGCGCGCAAGCCGAAGGGCCGTCCGATGGCGATGATCAGCGAGAGGATGGTGGGATGCAGGTGAAAGTGCTTATGGGCGTTGACGTGATCCAACGCCAATCCGGTGGCGGCAAAGGCTTCGAACTGCGCGCGGATTTCGGCGGCAAGCTGGCGCCGCACCCAAGGCATGCAGAAAAACCGCGCGCCGTCATAGGCCATGCGGTCGCCAAAGCGGCCATGGGCATCGACGAGGTCCGGGATCAGATGGGGCGGCAATATCGCGTGACCGTCGGCCAGTACCAGGTGCAAGCCGACGCGCAGCTTGGGGCAGGCATGCGCCCGTGCAATTGCATCGGCGGCTGCGGGCGCTGCCACCATCAGGCTGGCGGCACTGAGCACGCCTTCGCGGTGAGCGCGTTCGACCGCCAGGTTGACGCTCGCATGCAGACCAAAATCGTCGGCTGTGATGATCAGGCCCGGTGCGCGCTTCGTCACGCTGCTTCCTTGCCCGATCTGGAATCGGCAATCACTCGAGCGCGGCTGGCGTGCCACTCCCTGTTGTGATGACCAATTTTCAACATCAGGCACCGTGCGCCCGCAGGAAGCGGAAAAACTCCACGCCTTCGCGCAACCGGCGCTTCGTCATGTCCCAGCTGCCTAGCATTTCACGGACGATTTCCCAGATCTTGCTGGGCCGGAAGTAGAAGCTTTTGTAGAAAGCTTCGACGCCGTGGTAAATCTCTTCGCTGGATAAATGGGGATAACTGATGGCGGCCAGTTGCACGCCGCTTTCATTCACGAGGTGGATAGTCTTGTTCGGAGGAATCCAGTTGTTCTCCACCGCCTGTTCATACAGTCGCGTGCCAGGGTAGGGTGCGGCGAGCGACACCTGGATCGTATGGGGATTGATCTCCTTCGCAAAGGCGATGGTCTTTGCAATCGTTTCATGTGTTTCACCTGGCAACCCGAGGATGAAGGTGCCATGCACCATGATGCCGAGCTTGCGGCAATCGTCGGAAAAGCGGCGCGCGATATCGGTACGCAAACCCTTCTTGATATTCAGCAGGATCTGGTCATCGCCGGATTCATAGCCGACGAGCAGCAGTCGCAGGCCGTTTTCCTTCATGATCTTCAGGGTCGAGTACGGTACATTGGCCTTCGCATTGCACGACCAGGTCACGCCGAGTTTTCCGAGGCCTCGGGCGATTTCTTCAGCACGCGGCCGGAAATCGGTAAAGGTATCGTCATCGAACATGATTTCCTTGACCTCGGGCATGTTCTCCTTGATCCATTTCACTTCGGCGAGCACGCTCTCGGGGGATCGGGTACGGTAACGGTGTCCGCCCACGGTCTGCGGCCACAGGCAGAAGGTGCATCGCGAACGGCAGCCGCGCCCGGTGTAGATCGATACGTACGGGTAGTTCAGGTAGCCGATGAAGTAATTCCTGATGTTGAGGTCTCGCTTGTAGATCGGCGCGACAAACGGAAGCGCATCCATGTCTTCGATCATCGGCCGTGCAGGATTGTGCACGATCCTGCCGTCGGCTTGCCTGTAGCTGATGCCCAGCACCTGGTCGAGCGGCATGCCTTCGGCAATTTCCTTGCAGGTGTAGTCGAATTCCTCCCGAGCCACGAAATCGATGGCATCGCTGGCCAGCAAGGACTCTTCGGCATCGACTGCAACCTTGGCACCCACCATGCCGATCATGATTCCGGGCTTGCGCTCCTTGAGCAATTCGGCAAATTTCGCATCGGTCGGGAAGGATGGCGTGCTGGTGTGCATGATCACCAGTTCATAATCCTGCGCGATCGCGAGCGTCTGTTCGACGTTCAGATCGTCGGCAGGAGCATCCAGCAATCGGCTGCCCGGCACCAGCGCGGCCGGCTGCGCCAGCCAGGTGGGATACCAGAAGGACTTGATTTCGCGCTTGGCCTGGTACCGGGAGCCGGCACCGCCATCGAAGCCCTCGAAAGAGGGCGCTTGCAGGAATAGAGTTTTCATTGGTATCTGCCGTCTAAATGAAATTCAAACCATTCAAATTTCCGCCAAATCGCTCGCCGTGCCGGACTCCGGAATAGCCTCCTAGGCTGCCGGTTCCGCGGGATCGTCGATCGGCACCGTTTGTTTGCGCCACTGCGCGGTGTCACCAAAGAATGCGCTCACCCAGGTCAGGAACAGCAAGCCATCGCGCAGGGGCGCGTAATGAGCAAGGCCAGCCGCGGGAAGATCGGGAGCGGGTTTGCGAAGATGCAAACCTAATCTGGCTGCCACGCCAGACAGGGAAAAGGCCCAGTTCCATGCGGTAGGTGCCAGATACAAACCGACTGCAAGCATCGGGAAGGTGAATGTCACGAAGGTGAACGCATAACCCATCGGGTTGATCGCCCGTATGGTTTGCATCCAGCGCCGCTCCCGCGACCACAGCGTCGGGAAGTCGCTTTCCGTCACATCGGTCGTCACGCACACCTCGGATACGACCGTCTTATGGCCGAGATCGCGGCTCAGCTGGCCGAGCCAGTAATCATCGGCGAGGCGATTGCGGATGGCATGGAAGCCGCCTATCGCGCTCAACATGCTGGCGCGCATCGCGATGGTCGCGCCGAAGCCGAAGGAGCTGCTGCCGAAAGCGCTGGCCACGCGCACCGAAGGCGTGAACCAGGTGTCGATGAACAGCGCGCCCAGCCGGCTCCAGAAGGTATCGAGCGAACGCCCGCGGTACAGGCAGGTGACGATGCCGACGGCAGGGTCGGCCAGCGGCGCCGCGACTTTTTCCAGGTAGTCAGGCCGTACCGCGATATCGCTGTCGGCAATCACCAGCCAGGGATGGCGCGCGGCCTGCATCATGTTGATCAGGTTGCTGACCTTGAGGTTGCTTCCATGTATGCGTGTGTCCAGGACCAGCTGGATGTCCTGCATCGGAAAGCGGACCTTGAGGCGTTCTATCACTGCGATCGCCGGATCCTGCGGATCGCGCACACCGAACAGCAATTGATAGACAGGATAGGTTTGCTCGCACAGTGTGGCGAGGTTCTCTTCCAGCCGGGGTTCCAGGCCGCACAATGGCTTGAGTACGGTAACCGGCAAGCGGGAAGGAGACAGGTCACGGCGGCCGGCTGCGTCGATGCGATAGGTACGCGCGTGACAGAACAGCGCGACGAACGCATAAAGCGAAGCGAGAAGTGTCAGGGCGTATCCCGCGCCTGTCAATAATGTCGACATAAGCCCACCGGCAAGAAGATGGGACATCCACGGAATCAGCGGTTCAAGTTCGAGCTGCCATGACTGCCATGCTGCGATTCCTCATATCCCGCAATTGTTGTTAATGCGTTCTGGCGGCCTTGATTTCAGTTGCGGTCGCCTTGCGTCCTTTAATCTCAGTCAGCTTGATCTCCACCTGACGTGAATAGACATACTGCGCCGGCCGCTGCTTATCAAGCGGAATATCCGGCGCCATTGCGCCTTCGGTGCGCACGCCCTTCAAGCCGACTTTGAGTGCGGCAAGGGGGCGCTTCACCGTATCCATGACGGCGGTCGCTTCGTAGCCGCTATGGACCATGCAGTTGGCACATTTTTCGTAGTTGCCCGTGCCGTATGCATCCCAATCGGTTTCTTCCATCAATTCCCTGAAAGTCCTGGCATACCCTTCGCCAAGCAGATAGCACGGCCGCTGCCAGCCGAACACGGTGCGCGTCGGATTGCCCCAGGGAGTGCAGTGGTAAGTCTGGTTCCCGGCGAGAAAATCGAGAAACAGGCTGGATTGACTGAAGGCCCAATTCCGGCCGCCCTTGCCGAGCTTCAGTATGTCGCGGAATAATTGCCTGGTCATGCTGCGCGTCAGGAAGTGCTGCTGCTCCGGCGCGCGCTCATAGGCATAGCCGGGCGAAACCGTGATGCCGTCAATGCCCATGTCCTTGGCGGTGTCGAAGAATGCGGCGACTTTCTCCGGCTGCGCATCGTTGAACAAGGTGCAATTGATATTGACGCGAAAGCCGCGATCCTTTGCCAGCTTGATTGCCGCGACCGCGCGGTCATACACGCCTTCCTGGCAGACCGAGCGGTCATGCATCTGCCTGTCGCCGTCGAGATGGACCGACCAGACGAAAAAGGGACTCGGCTTGTATTGATCGAGCTTCTTCTCCATGAGCAGAGCATTGGTGCACAGGTAGACGAACTTGCGGCGGGCAATAATGCCTTGCACGATTTGCGGCATTTCCCTGTGCAGGAGTGGTTCCCCGCCTGCGATCGACACGACTGGTGCATTGCATTCATCGACCGACTCCAGACATTCCTGCAAGGACAGGCGCTCATTCAGAATGTCGTCCGGATAATCGATCTTGCCGCAACCGGAGCACGCGAGGTTGCAGCGAAACAGGGGCTCGAGCATCATGGCGAGCGGATAGCGCTTCTGCCCGGACACATGCTTGCGAAGGATATACGCACCTACCACCGCTTTTTGCAATATGGGAATAGCCAAATCAAGCTCCTCGTCATCAGGGCGCACCGGGCGCGGTAGACACTTCTTCCGATAGCTCGGAAGGCAGACGGAATTCGACATGTTCCTCATGCCCATCCATCGTCGAAACTTCGACATCTCCCAGCTTGCGCAAGGCATTGATCACATCCGCGACCATTGCTTCCGGCGCCGATGCGCCGGCAGTGATGCCGACTGCACGGGCATCACGTACCCAGGCCGGGTCGAGTTCACTGCCATCTGCTAGCAGATGGCTGGGGATCCCGGCTTCGGTACCAATCTCGCGCAGGCGATTCGAGTTCGAACTGTTCTTGGCACCGACGACCAGCAGCACATCCACTTGCTTGCATAAATCGCGCACCGCGCTTTGGCGGTTTTGCGTGGCATAGCAAATGTCGCGGGTGTCCGGGCCGACGAGATTGGAAAAACGCCGGTGCAGTACGGCAATGACTCCGCGGGTGTCATCCACGCTCAGCGTGGTTTGGGTTACGTAGGCCAGCGGCGTATCGGCGGGCAGGTCCAGCAGTTCGGCTTCGCGCTCGTTCTGCACCAGTAGCACCCGGCCGTCGATCTGGCCCATCGTGCCTTCGACTTCCGGATGGCCGGCATGCCCGATCAGGATCACGACCCGCCCTTGGGTAGCATATTGCCGGCCCTGGATATGGACCTTTGTTACCAGCGGGCAGGTGGCGTTGAGGACATGCAAGCCTCTGTCTTTGGCGTTGGCTTCGACCGTTCGGGCTACGCCATGGGCGCTGAAGATGGCTACTGCATCCTTCGGGATTTCATCCAGTTCCTCGACAAATATGGCGCCCTTGTCCTTGAGGTCGTTGACCACCGCCTTGTTGTGAACGATTTCGTGGCGGACATACACGGGAGTGCCATGCCTTCGCAGCGATCTTTCGACAATTTCGATGGCACGAACGACGCCGGCGCAGAATCCGCGCGGCTGGGCAAGAATGACCCGCAGCGGGACCTTGGCCTTGGCAACGTCCTTGGCTTCCTGGGGTGACATGGCCTTCCCCTTGCATGAAAAACAAATTAGATTGATTCGATCGGATCAGGTTCGTTCTGTTCCTGCGCTACCGAGATGAAGACAGCAGCACGGTGTTGCACCTGGTTGCCGTACTGAATAGTGGTGATATGCCGGCGCAATCATCTGGCCCGGCGGCACGGAGTTTTTGTTGCGCAACACGTGTTGCGCCAATCTGGACACATGTTGCGAAACCGATCAAGGCCGAACTTTAAGGCTTGGCGGAATATGTTCTTGAGGGTGTTTCGGATTATTTGCAAACACAGAGATGAGGCATGTCTATGCCAGACCGGGTACTCATTACAGGCGCGTCCGGCTTTGTCGGGTCAGCAGTGGCGCGGGCAGTGCAACAGCGCGGCTACCACGTGCGCATATTGGTTCGCCCCAGCAGTCCCCGACGCAACCTGGACGGACTGGATGCGGAGATTGTGGAAGGCGACATGCGAGACCAGGCATGCGTCAGCCGCGCGCTCGAAGGCGTGCGCTACCTGTTCCATGTGGCAGCAGATTATCGGCTGTGGGCACGCGACCCTGGCGAAATCGAACGCAACAATCTCGAGGGCACGGGCGCTGTCATGCGGGCGGCGCTCGCGCATCACGTCGAACGCGTGGTATATACCAGCAGTGTTGCCACGCTGCGAGTCGGCCCGAGCACTATTGCGGCAACCGAAGATGAGCCGGTAGCAGTGCACGAGGCGATTGGCGCCTACAAGCGCAGCAAGGTCCTGGCCGAGCGGTTGGTTGAACAGATGGCCACTCGTTGCGGACTGCCGGCGGTCATCGTCAATCCATCTACGCCGATCGGCGTCCGAGATATCCGACCGACGCCGACCGGACGCATCATTATCGAAGCAGCGACCGGCAAGATGCCCGCCTTCGTGGATACCGGTTTGAACCTGGTCAATGTGGAAGATGTGGCGCTAGGCCATCTTCTGGCACTGGAGCATGGGCGGATCGGAGAGCGCTATATCCTCGGCGGCGACAATGTCACCCTGCAGCATTTGCTCGGCGAAATCGCCGAGATGACGGGGCGGCGCGCGCCTCGCATGAAATTGCCGGTATGGCCCTTGTATCCGCTTGCACGAACCGCCGAAGCCGTGGCTCGCCTGACCGGCAAGGAGCCTTTCGTAACGGTGGATGGCCTGAAGATGTCGGAGAACCGGATGTTTTTCTCGTCGGCCAAAGCCGAGCGCGATCTGGGTTATCGGCCAGGACCGCACCTGCCGGCCCTGCGCGCCGCGCTCGAGTGGTTCGGCCGCGAGGGTTATCTCAGGTAGGGCGGTTGCCGGATCGCCTGTGAGCGCTGCTTCCATTGACCCCCTCGGCCCCGCCAGTATCGCCAGGCGGAGGCAACAGTGGCACCCAGATAGAACATGGCGACCAGGGGCAATGCCGGCGCCCACAATAGCGATTGCCGGTAGTAACGCAGCATCGGTGTATAGATCACGGACATGATCAGCCAAGCGAGGAGTGCCGGCCAGACGGGGTAACTACCGGTGAATGTCAATCCCAGAGTGAGCGCAGGCGGGACCATGTACATGAGGAGCATGCCCAGCGCCGTGCCGGCCAGCAGCCAAGGCGAATAACGCAACTGCGTGTAAGCGCTGCGGGCAATCATGTTCCATACGCCGGACCAGGAGCCGTATGAGCGCAGTGAATAGCTATCCTGTGCAAGGTCGAGTCGGATCGGACCATGGCGCTTCATGTGCCTGGCCAATGCGCAATCGTCGATCAGCGCATCTTTGATTGCGGCAAAGCCTCCGATTTCCATCAATGTGTCGACTCGCGCCAGCATGCAGCCGCCCGCGGCAGCTGCCACACGGCTACATGGATCGTTCACGCGGGAAAATGGGTACAGCATCGTAAAGAAGAATACGAACGCGGGAATCAATGCCTTTTCCGCCGGCGATGCGCATTGCAGACGCACCATCAGCGAGGTCAATACACGCTGCTCGGCTTCGGCGCGCGCAACCAGACGCCTCAGCGCCTGCCGGTCGTGGCCGATATCGGCATCGGTTAGCAGCACATAGCGGGCTTCGGGAAAATTCTGTTGCTGTACCGCCAGACCTTCGGACTGCGCCCAGACTTTGCCAACCCATCCGGCAGGCAAGTCTCGTGCGGTGACGATCGTCAGGCGCGCTTCCTGGGACAGTTTTTTAGCAGCGGCCGCAGCGACCGATGCCGTCCCATCGGTGCTATGGTCGTCGACAAGGATGACATGGAAGGCGCCCGGATATTCCTGTTGCAACAGGCCTTCCAGAGTTGCGTCGATCACGTCGGCCTCGTCTCGTGCCGGCACGATTGCGACGACGGTGGGCCAGCGGCGCGGCTCGGCACATGGTCGAGGGAAGCGAATCCGCCAGAAACTGCCGTGCCACAACGTCAGGACTATCCAGGCCAGTAGGGAAGCGGAGGCCAGCGCAAAGACTATTCCTTCGAACATGGTTCTTTATTCCTTGATTGAGGAGTAGTGCAACAGGAGCATTGTGATGGCGTGCCATACATCCAACATTCCCATGCATCGTGCCACGTTTGTCGGATATCGGAGATGTTCACGAGGCGATAGCACCCTCGAACCCGTTTTTATAGTAGAAACCGCACTTTGTAATTGGGCGGAGAAATTGCGTAGACTCTCTGGTGAGTACGCTTAGAAGTCGTCTAGTATGTCCTTTCGGTCAATTTGACGAGTAAATCAGGCCGTTTGTTTACTCGCCATTTCTCTGTGAATGATTGTGAGTGATCGGTAGACGCAACGAGCTATAACGGATACGGAAACAGCGGGCGACGATCGCATTCTCTGATAGAGAGAAATGACGGAGCGCAGTCCTCGCCCGCACCAAGCTACGGCTGCACGAACTGGAAATGGCAGTGCTCGGTTAGCATCACTCTCGATCCTGTTCGGATTCATTGATAGCGGTATTCAAAATAAAGTTTATCAGGGCCGATTTCTATCGCTTTAAGGAAAGTATCTTGTGCCCTTGACGGGAGCTTCGCCAAGTCTTCCGCGTTCGGTGGTTCCGCGTCGTCGGAACGTAGTAGCCGTCCGCCCGTCTTTTCTTTGAGCCGTTTGACGAGAGGTTCAAACGGCATGCCCATCCATCGGTTTTTTTGCGCGTCTTCCCTGACTACAGGAATAAAGGCAACTAGATCGTCACTCGTCATTTGTTCAAGGCCTAAAGCACGTAACGTCGCATTGTGGCTTCCATGGTGACTGACTTTATAAAACACCGTTCGTCTCAGAAGGTCAGGGCCGGTCACTATTGATGGTCCTGATGAGGTTCGGATCTCCCACTGCAGGTTTTGCCATGACATCCAATTACCGATTTGCGCGTCTGCGGGGAATAAAAACACGTCTCCGGTATCGATGAATTCGAATGCAAGTACTAAACAAGAATTGTTGGTATGGGTGTCCAAGTTGAGTGCTAATGTCTCGGCCGCCTGGGTCCAATCGTACTCAATCTTGCGCCACTCCTGCTCCGAATCCGCCCAGGTGTCGTGAATCAGTTCGCCGAGTTCCGGAGAGTCATGGTCATTGCATCCTGGTATTCGTCGATGGATGACATCGAATGGGCAGTCATCACTGTTACTCATTTGTATGGCGCTATCCGCGCCTAATCGCGAAAAGGCGGTGGCAAGGTTGCATGCATAGTTGCACTCAGATGCCATTTCGTATACTTCACGTCCCGTTTTCGTTGGCGCACTTTTTTTAATCAATGCTTCATCCTGTGGTGGTCCAAGGACATACACACGAACGCCTTTCACACCTGAGAGTGAGAAAGGCGGCTGTTCCGGGTAGCAAAACCGTGTCTTGACCGTCTTGCTGTTCTTCAGATATTCGAACGCATCCCGAGTCTTGCCGATTGCCTTAGGACGTCCTGCCAGACCGAACCCGCCGTCGGGCGCATCTAGCATTTCATCTAAATCTTCTGGCGATTCCACTCCAAAAAAACCGAGCATCGCAGTCAAGTCTCTTGATCGCTCGGCAGCAATTTCCTCCCCAGTCAGTTCCGAGAGAGAACGCACTGCTTGTGCCAATGCGGCTACTTTATCAGCACGCTCCTGACGCAACTTGATGCCGAGGGCGTTCAATGGATCTTCCGTCCAGCTATACCAAACTTCGCCGATCGTGATCTGGCTAAATATCTCTCTAGCTTGCTGAGCCGAGAATCCGGAAGCATGGTCCCAGTGCTCGTGCGTCATCACCACGACGTCGATGTGCTTGTCGCAAGCGGTTGATATATCTTGCACTACCCTTGCCATTGTCTCTTTCGGGTTTCGTGCGACGCCGATTAAGCCGCAGTCAATGACGATATTGAATGTGCGGTCGGAAGATTGCGCAAAGCGGAGCAGGAGACAATCTCCCAAGCCATGTCGGTACATGCGGATACGCAAGCGTGGAGTTTCCGCGATTGGGTTATCACCTTTCTGGTCTGTGCTGCGGCGACCGGAAACGGTTTGATGTTCCAATGGTTTTTTCCCTGGCGCATTTCTTGTCCTTGGAGCCATTTCGATCTCCTAGTACTCGTCATGCAAGAAACAAAATGGTTCTTCTTCCAATGACAGCGAAAGACCGCTGAAGTAGGTCTCCCGCAGTGAAAAGCGCTTTTCGCTGCGGGCACTTTTATAGGCTTGAATCGCCTCCAGGCGCTTTTGATCGCCAATCGGACGGGTGATGGCATACCGCAGGGTCGGATCGCCGTCCATATCAAAGATAAGCGTGCTTCCACCGCGGAAATCGAATGTCCCGCAGCTTGGATCATCACGATTAATGTCCGCGGCGACCCTCTGGGTTACCGAAATGATCAATTGTTTTTTAATCTCCCCGTCAGGGGTAACGCGCAGCGTAGGCAATACTGAATGCACTTCAAAAGAAGGTAGCTCCACAGCTTTTTCTGGTCGACGATAGAGTTGGCTTGCGACCTCTTTTATCTCAGGCGACAAATTTAGTCCTGTCACTTTCATGAACGCTTCGCGTTGAGCTTGTTCTTCCTTTCTCGTCAGCGCGCCACGCAAAAACTCATGCGTTTTTATTCGCGCATCTTTCAAGTAGTCGAATACATTTTTGCGTTCGTCGACATACAGCGCATTACTTATGAGTTCTTTTAAATTGTCGGCCACCGCCGCGAGCGCATTCCAACCATGTTCATACTCGAGCTTGGCGTAGGGCCAGCGCAACTGCTCTTCTGACAGCGTTTTGAGCCCTTCCGGCACAATGCCCCAACGGCGAAACGATTCAATCAAGGCCACCCGGTACCCGTATTTGTCATTGGGAACCATGTCATAGTCTGCAGTGATCAGTGCGCGCAGATAGTCACCAAATGTAATGTCGAACGGCGGGCAATAATCTAGCGCGCGAATCGACATATATAAAAAGTGCCTTGCCGTTTTCGTAGCCTGGAGGGCAAGGGCTTCGATCAGGCTAGGATGAAGTATGCCCTCAGGTAATTTCCCGGACCCCGCGCTTGCAATAGCAAGTAGGCCTTTCGTCCGTGCCTTGTAAATGGCTAGGAAGGCCGAGAACACGGCGGCCACTAAAATTGAGCCCCGCTCATGCGGAGCTGCGGCCTCATGCAGGCGCCTGGGATTCGGTTTGATAAGGTGCCACTCGCCATCAGGCCCAATTTCTCCAATAGCACTGCGCAGGGCCCCGTAGCGACCCGTCGCTTCCCCGAATTCCTGAGCAAGCTCGCCTAACAATGTATGCGCCTCGAGGTTGCCGCGTGTCCGTTCCAGCTGATGCTTAAGGACTTCAGGCAGCGTGAAATGCTGGAACAGGGCGACCAGATCTGCAAACGCCTCATGGAAGGCCAACGTATCGGGGTGATTGTCCTCCACGTACCTTCGATGCATTCCATCAAGCAGAGCATGCGTCGTCTCATGTACGACAATATCCTGTGATAAACATGAAAATACGGTGCCGGTCGGGCCCTGGAAATAACCAAAGAGCAAGGCTTTCTTTTTCGGGCTGTAATAGGCATTAGCTGCGCGCAATGCATGGGGATAGATACGCAGAGTTGGCACATATTGATCGCGCTGGGCCCCCGTGGCTTTTGATGCAGGGACGTCGCGCGATGACCACATGACTTGCCGCCCAAGTGCACGTTGAAAATTTGAAATCGTGTTCATAGCCACGGCATAGACCATTTGTTGGTGAAACTGTGGATTGCCCTGCGACGGCGGGAGACCGTCCTGGGCAAGGATATGCGTCGCATTCAAGTCGACGGGGTCATACCAGCACCCGCTCGCTGGATCATAGTCCACCACTTCAATATAGTCGCCTCGTGGCCCGGGTTTTAATTTGCTGTCCCACGGTATTTCAAAGGTCGTGTGGTTGATTGCCGCTGTTTCTAGGCGAAGGGATAGGCTTGGGTCGAACGCGTACGCCTTGAGCCGTCGAAACGGCGGTAGATTGGGTAGATGGTCAGCCGGCTCTTCGCGGTATTCCTTGCTGGTGTTCGGGAACATGAGCCTTCCTCCTAACTGATTCGGCAGTCAATGGCCAATCCGGAATTACCATGTACTGTCAAATTGAAATAGCGCTAACTGTACGTAAACGACTCAAACTCCCGATGCATAAGGAAACTGCGTCGGCGGTGCCAGGGAAGGATCCAGATAACGTCGCACTGCCGCGTCACATACGGCATACCCCCAGTTAATCAACCGCTCCTGTACTTCATCCGGAAGTTTTGCCAGTCTGGTAGGCTCATGGGCAAGCTCATCTGTGCGATCCGGAGGACAGGGCAGTGCATCATCCAGCCCGTAACTATTGATGTCTGTTCCAATTCCCCAGTAGCATCCTCGACGCAGGCCGGCTTGAAATGCGCTGATCAATTGCCTTTTGCGCAGGCCGCGCACTTGGTTGTCAATTAGTTCCAACACACGCCTGCTATGCCGCACCCAGTCCTCGGCAGGGTGATGATCCGGGGCGAATTTCATACCAGCATCGGATACCAGCACCGTGTCCAACCGTTTCCATACGGTTTCCAACCCAAGATTGTCGTAAACGCCCCCGTCACTTAGCACCATTTGTTTACGGAATTCTTCGCTTGCCAGCATTTCGTTATTGACGGGACTGAAAGCATTGGGGGTGAACTTCATTACAGCAGGGGATAGCACGGGCGGGAAGGCGGAAGAGGCTGTGACCGCCATGGCCAACGAAACGGCGGGGTTACGTATTTCGCCCACCTTATAATCCCGGATATAGGGTTTTGAAAACCTTACGAGCGCCCCGCTTTGGATGTTCGCCGCATTAATAACGAAGCGGGGTGGGTCATCTGGCAGCGATTGCAGTGTTTCATCGCCATATAGGTATTCACTGTAAGCCCGTGCCACTCTATCGCTAGCAGTGCCAGGCAAGAGGGTGCCAGTAATTATCGACGGAATATCAACTGTATGCTGGGCGAAGCGCCGGATCGGATCGATTACTTCGCGAATGAGATTTGACGCGATTCCATTTATGAATCGAAGGTTCTGCCATTTCATACCTAACACGGCAGCCGTAATTGAGCCGCCGGAAACGCTGGAAACGCGTGTTAATTGAGAAAGTAGGCCGGCTTCATTCAGCCGAATGAGTGCTCCCAAATGGAAAATCATCGCCCGATAACCCCCTCCAGAGAGACATAGGCCAATTCCCGGTTGAGGTGCTCGATCACCTAACTCATGAACGGGGGCGAGGCTACGTTCTAGGGGTATATTGGGTGTAACCACGACACCTCCTCGTTGATGCTAATCACCTCTGCGATGCGCTATGTCGTATCTGAAGGATCCTGTCTATTCCGTCCTTCAGAGGATGAGTGGAGGCATTCTCTGTTGGCCTTGAATCGCCTCGCCCCGTCGTTTGACGTGATTAACGGCATAAGTCATATGGGTACTCACACTAATCTCGGAATAGTGCGGCATAAGCATCTACTGCGTGTGCACTAATGTCATTGAGTGGTCGAAGAGTGAGAATGCCTTTCTACTGCATTGGCCGGCTTGCCATTCCAAAGTGCCATTTAGCGTTAGAGCGTAATTCTCATTGAGATGGTGACTATTTATTACAGCAATCCCATTGAAACAGTGACTAGTTATTACAGTAAAAACGATTGGCCACATAATCCACCGAATTGAAGGCGGTGTTTGAGGGTGATCAATGATGAAAGGCTTCTTCGCACATCACCCATGCGGTACTGTTTCTTTCTTACGTGACGCTTCTTTAGTTATTGGCCGATACCGCAAACCGGCTTAAGTCCGATTCATATTCGCACTTTGTGAACATGATGGAAGACCTAATGACGTGTGAATGGTCGCTCTAAAAATGCCTAAGTACTAGATCAGCCTGATCCTGTTAGCAGCTGGTGTTATTGAATTTAACTGCGAAACAAGGTGTTCTTTGCGGACAACGATAACGAATTGCCAACGGCGGACCGCAGGTTAAATACGCCATGAGCGAGGTACATCCGCGCGCTCCTAACAAACACTTCGCAAGCGGTCCTGTTTCGAGCCGCTGTGGCTAGGGAAATCCGGCAGGCGCTATTTGATTGCTCGAACGCTAATGGAAAAATGCTGAGTGGTGGCGCTTTGAGCCAAAGTGAATCGTGGGCGGCGAAACGTTACATCCTATTGCCGCGTGCACGTTGAAAAATTTGGAAAATTTGGTCGATGTGTCTTATGAAGAGGCGCGAACCTGAAGTGAATTCCAAGGGAATAGGTTGGATAGGGATGTATCTGGTTCCGAGAATAAAAGGCCAATCGTATTGGTTGGTATTTTCGCAAAGGAATTTTTGACGAACTAGTGCGGCACCGAACTGCGAACGGGACTCTCGATCGTTCGCTTCGTACTTGGATTCTTTCTTATCAGATTTCTTACCAAATCCAAGGCAAAAAAAAGCCGCACAAGGCGGCTTTTCGTAAGTCTTTGATTCTATTGGTCGGGGCGGCGGGATTCGAACTCGCGACCCCTTGCACCCCATGCAAGTGCGCTACCAGGCTGCGCTACGCCCCGACGAGCCGCGTATTATAGCAGAGCGATAATGATTTCCGCTACGCAGCGGCCAACAAATTGCTTAATCGAGCTTGGCACCGGTTTTTTTAATCACTTCGGACCATTTTTGGGCTTCGGAGGACATCAGCAATTTGAAGGATTCGGGCGAGCCGCCCGCGGGCTCCAGTCCGACATTGTTCAGGCGTGCTTTCACGTCCGGCATTTTTAGGATGCTGTCGATCTCGCGATTCAGTCGGCTGACGATGCCGGCGGGCGTCCGCGCGGGAGCGAGAATTCCGTTCCAGGCCAGCGCTTCGAATTTGGGCAACCCGGCTTCCGACATCGTGGGCAGTTGCGGCAGGAGCGGGAAGCGGTTGGCGCTGGTGACGGCGATGGCTTTGAGCTTGCCGTTCCTGACCTGGGGCAGGATGACCGAAGGCACTCCGAAGAGCATGTGCGATTCGCCGGCAACGGTTGCCATGGCGGCTGGCGGGGCACCATTGTAGGGGACATGCAGCACATCGATGCCGGCCATGGTTTTGAAAAGCTCCATCGTAAGGTGCGAGGACGAACCGTTGCCGACCGAGGCGTAATTCAGCTTGCCGGGATTTGCCTTTGCGTAAGCAATCAATTCGGGGACATTCTTTGCCGGCACGTCGGGGTTCACCGCGAGCACATTCGGCTGCGAGCTCGTCAGGATGACCGGAGCCAGGTCTTTCTGCGGGTCGTAGGGCAGTCTCGCCAGGAATTGCGCGGATGAGAGCGGGCCGTTGTAGGACATGAGCAGGGTGTGGCCATCGGGTGCCGCCCTGGCGACGTTGGCGGTGGCAATCGTGCCCGACGCGCCAGGGATATTGTCGACGACGATGGCCTGGCCCAGGCGGCTTTTCAGCTTGTCGCCGATGGTGCGCGCAATGATGTCGAGGGAGGAACCGCCGGGCGCTGCCACGACCAGGCGGATCGGTTTGGACGGCCATGTATCCGCATGAGCGAGGCTGGTGGCGACGCTGAATGTCAATGCTGACAATAAGGCGAGGAATTTCATCAGAGACTTTGCCGGAATCGATAAAAGCCGCAGAATAGCATCCATGCCAGCGCCCGGTTACGTAGCATGCCGGCCCGCGCCATTTCTCCCGTTACACGCACAACTTCAGCATTCTCATCCATGTCAATCAAGATCAGTTCCCATTTCGACGCCGGCGCCATTGAAGTGGTGCGCGCCGAGGACCCGCAGGCCATCGAACTCAATATCCGCAAGGATTCGCATGCGGACTTTCTTCAGTGGTTTTATTTCCGCCTGCAGGGCGCACGCAATACGCCGTGCGCAATGCGCTTCCTGAATGCCGCGCAGGCAGCCTTTCCCCACGGCTGGGACAACTACCAAGCAGTTGCCAGTTATGACAGGCAGACATGGTTCCGGGTGCCGACCGAGTACGACGGCGGCGTGCTGACGATCCGGCACGTGCCGGAGCACGACAGCATCTATTACGCCTATTTCGAGCCGTATTCCTGGGAGCGCCATTTGCAGATGCTGGGTCGGGCGCAAGCCTTTCCGGAAGCATGCCTGACCGACCTCGGCAACACCGTGGACGGGCGGGATCTTGACCTGCTGGTGATCGGCGATCCGGCTGCGGCGAAAAAAGTGTGGGTGATCGCACGCCAGCATCCGGGCGAGACCATGGCCGAATGGTTTGTCGAAGGCATGGTGGATGCGCTGACCGACAGCGCGAACCCGGTTGCGCGGCGCCTGCTGCTGCAGGCAGTGTTTTATATCGTGCCAAACATGAATCCCGATGGCTCGGTGCGCGGCAATCTGCGCACCAACGCTGCGGGCGCCAACTTGAATCGCGAATGGATGTCGCCGTCGATCGAGAAAAGCCCGGAAGTCTTGTTCGTCCGGAAGAAAATGCACGAGACCGGATGCGACCTGTTTTTCGATATCCACGGCGATGAAAGTCTGCCTTACGTATTTGTCGCCGGATCGGAAATGCTCGAAGGCTTCACGGAGGCACAGATGGCGCAGCAGCAGGCGTTCATCGAGGATTTCAAGGCTGCCAGCCCGGATTTTCAGGCGGAACACGGCTATGAGGCGACCAAGTACCGGGAAGACATGCTGAGCCTCGCATCGAAATACGTTGGCCACACCTTCAAATGCCTGTCGCTGACGCTGGAAATGCCTTTCAAGGACAACGCGCTCCTGCCTGATGCCCGTGTCGGCTGGAGTGGCGCGCGCAGCGCGAAGCTGGGCGAGGCCATCCTTCAGCCTATTCTTCGTGCACTGGAAAGAAGCCGGGCATGAGCGTCGAGATCGAGCGCAAGTTCCTGGTGCGCGACGAGCGGTGGAAGGCACTGGGGCAGGGTGTATTGCTGCGCCAGGGCTACCTGTCTTCGCATCCGGACCGGGTAGTGCGGGTGCGCGTCGAAGGAACAGCGGCGACGCTGACGATCAAGGGCCGCACGCAAGGAGCGACGCGCGGGGAGTGGGAATATCCGATTCCGCCCGAAGATGCGCAAGCCTTGCTGGATGGGTTGTGCGAGCGGCCGATCATCGAAAAATACCGCTACCGGATCTCGCACGAGGGCATGGTGTGGGAGGTCGACGAATTCCTCGGCGAGAACGCCGGCCTGGTGGTGGCCGAGGTTGAATTGCAGAGCGAAGATCAGGCGTTTGCCAGGCCGGAATGGGTTGGTGAAGAAGTCACGCACGACGCGCGCTATTTCAATGCCAACCTGCTGCGCCATCCCTACTCGAGGTGGTAGGGATGCAGTCGTCTTTCAGTGAAAATGGCCGCTGCCGGCCGGTACGTCCTCCGGCATCTCGGGATGTACCAGGTCCCCTTCCAGATCCGGGTACATCGGCGTGCCGCAATCGTCGCAGAATTCCATCGGAAAGCGCTCAGTATGGTACTTGATGTGGACGATGCCGCATTCCTTCAGCAGTGCTTGAACTTCCTCGATCGGTGAGCTGCGAACGCTTGTCGTCATGATGTCCGGGCTGGCAGGGGAGCCTGCCATCACCTTGGCCGACTCCTCGTCGTCCTCGTCTCCATAGAGCGGCCAAACCACGCCATACAGCACTTCTTCGCTATGGCGCAGAGTGAAGCTGATGCGGTATTCGTCAACCCGGCCTCCAAGCGGATCCTCGCTGAAGTCCCCGATGATAGCGCGCAGCCCGGACGCCTCGACGCCTAGCGTGTGAGTCAGGAAATGCACGGCGGCGCGGATCGAAGCAGGGCGGATCAGCTTGTCCGCTTCGCGGCAGGCGACGTAGTAGGCCTCCGGCAGCAGCAACTCGACACCGCATCCTGGCAGCAGTTTCATCACGTTAGGCATCGCCTGCGTCCGCCATTGCCTCAATGCGGCATCGCGCTCCGATGGAGACAGGCTGGCCTGCCAGCGGAACAGCGGCTCGCCTGCGGGAGCGGCCACGGCGGCCAGCAGGTAGCGCGTGTCAGCGAGGAATGGCGCTGTTTCCGGCGCGTGTGCGAGCGGGCGCAGGGGAGTGTTTTTCACTGCCGCCTGCACCATGCGCTGCGTGATCGCAAACAGTTCGACATGGCTGCGTGGCAATTGGTCGATTGAAAACAGCGTCGGAGCCAAGGCCAGGTGAGCGCCGGGCACCAGCAAGTGGCCATGCAGATGGGCAGACAAAGTTACCACCATGTCCGCCGGGATGGAGCCGGATGGGATGGAGAAGCGCGTCCAGGCCAGGATAGGGGCGGCGATCAGCAAGCCTTCATACTGCACGCCATCATGTTCGACGACACAGGATTCGCTTGCCGCCTCGACCGCTTCCATCAGCACATCGTAGGCTTCCAGGTCAGATTTGAACAGTTGGTCCAACGCTGCGTCGATCACATCCTGGTAGCCGCTTTTCAGGAGTTTGTTCAGCTGGGAATCGACGTTGCGTTCCCATGTGCGCTCCTCAAGCCGGCTCGCGGCAAGGATCTGCCCCTCGATCAGGGTGATCAGACGCTGGCTTTCGCCAGAATGTTTGCGGGAAGAAGCTTTCGACGGGCGGCGCATGGCAGGATAGGAATGAAGCCTGGAACTCGTATTGTAGTGGATTCGACAAGCATCAAGATATCTTGAACACCTGTTCGTGTGTGGAGACGTTTCTCGCCGGACAGGATTGAAGCAGGAAATGTCGCATGTGCTCGCACTTGTCCTTCTATGGTGGAAGACAAAGAAGAAAACGCCGGGAAAACCCGGCGTTTTTTTATCCGCAAGAATACCTGCGTGCTCTCGCGACTGTGTTGCGACAAATCATGCCGGCTGGGCCGGCATGATTCCGCGGTCAGGCTGCCAGCAACTGGCGCAGAACGAAGGGAAGGATGCCGCCATGCTTGTAGTAGTCGACTTCGATCGGCGTGTCGATACGCAGCAGCAGCGCAACTTCCTGCTTGCTGCCATCGGCGCGGTTGATGACCAGCGTGACCTTTTGCTGCGGCTTGATCTCGCCTTCGATCCCTTTCAGGTCGAAGGTTTCATTGCCCTTGATGCCCAGCGATTGCACGCTGTCGTCGCCGAGGAATTGCAGCGGCAGCACGCCCATGCCAACCAGGTTCGAGCGGTGGATGCGCTCGAATGAACGGGCGACGACGGCCTTGATGCCGAGCAGCTGGGTGCCTTTGGCAGCCCAGTCACGCGAGGAGCCGGTGCCATACTCTTCACCGCCGAACACCACGGTAGGCACACCCGCGTCGATGTACTTCATCGCTGCATCGTAAATCGACATCTGTTCGCCGCTCGGCTGGTAAACGGTCACGCCGCCTTCCACCCGCGAACCGTCGGCCTTGGGCGGGATCATCAGGTTCTTGATGCGAACATTGGCGAAGGTGCCGCGCATCATCACTTCATGGTTGCCGCGACGCGAGCCGTAGGAGTTGAAGTCGGCTTTCATGACGCCGTTCTCGATCAGCCACTTGCCTGCCGGGCTGGATTCCTTGATGGAGCCGGCCGGGGAGATGTGGTCCGTGGTGATCGAATCGCCGAAGATGCCGAGTGCACGAGCGCCGGTGATGCCGGCTGCCGCTGCTTTCGGCTGCATATCGAAGTCCTGGAAGAACGGCGGTTCAGCGATGTAGGTCGACTTGGGCCAGTTGTAGACCTCGCCCTGTGCCACGCCCTTGATCTGCTCCCACAGCTTGCCTGGGGCGCCTTTCACGTCGGCGTAGTTTTCCTTGAAGGTCTTCGCGTTCATCGCGAACTTCATCAGCTTTTCGATTTCACGCGAGCTCGGCCAGATGTCGCCGAGGTAGATGTCGCGGCCACCCTTGCCCTTGCCGACCGGCTCGGTCATCAGGTCCTTCGTGACATTGCCGGCGATCGCGTAAGCGACTACCAGCGGCGGCGATGCCAGGAAGTTGGCGCGGATGTTCGGATGGATGCGCGCTTCAAAGTTGCGGTTGCCGGACAATACGGCAGCAGCGACCACATCGTTCTTCACGATGGCGTCATTCAGGGCCGGGGTCAGGTCGCCGGCATTGCCGATGCAGGTGGTGCAGCCGTAGGCCGTCACGCCGAAGCCAAGCTTTTCCAGATAGGGCAGCAGGCCTGCCGCTTCCAGGTATTTGGTCACGACGCGCGATCCGGGCGCGAGCGAAGTCTTGATGTGCGGCGCGACCTTCAGGCCAGCCTCGACGGCTTTCTTCGCCAGCAGGCCAGCGGCCAGCAGTACGCTCGGATTCGAGGTGTTGGTGCAGGAAGTGATTGCGGCAATCAGCACGTCGCCGTTCTTCAGTTGCACGCCGTCGGCCGTCTCGTAGGCGGCATTCAGGTCTTCCGCTTTCTTGTTGAAGCCGTTTTCCGCGACCGGCTTGGAGAACAGGTCGGTGAAGGTCGATTTGACGTTACCGATTTCGATGCGGTCCTGCGGACGTTTCGGGCCGGCCAGCGAGGGTGCGACCGAGCCGAGATCCAGTTCCACTACGCTCGAGTAATCGATGTCGCCGGCTTTCGGGATGCCGAACAGATTCTGGGCCTTGAAATAGTTTGCGAACGCGTCGATTTCCGCCTTGCTGCGGCCGGTGCCCTTGAAGTATTCGATGGTGTTTTCGTCCACCGGGAAGAAGCCCATGGTGGCGCCGTATTCCGGTGCCATGTTGGCGATCGTCGCACGGTCGGTGGTCGAGAGCGAAGCGGTGCCTTCGCCGAAGAACTCGACAAACTTGCCGACGACCTTGTGCTTGCGCAGCAGTTCGGTGATGGTCAGCACCAGGTCGGTTGCGGTGACGCCTTCGCGCAGCTGGCCGGTCAGGTTCACGCCCACCACGTCAGGGGTCAGGAAGTACACCGGCTGGCCGAGCATGCCCGCTTCAGCTTCGATGCCGCCGACGCCCCAGCCGACGACGCCGATGCCGTTGATCATCGTGGTGTGGGAGTCGGTTCCGACCAAGGTGTCCGGGTAGTACACGCCGTCCTTCAGGTGCACGCCGCGTGCCAGGTACTCAAGGTTCACCTGGTGCACGATGCCGAAGCCGGGAGGCACCACGCCAAAGGTGTCGAATGCCTGCATGCCCCATTTCATGAACTGGTAGCGCTCGTTGTTGCGCTGGAATTCCAGTTTCATATTGAGGTCGAGCGCCTTGGGTTCGCGGAAGTGGTCGATTTGCACCGAGTGGTCGACGACCAGGTCAACCGGCACCAGCGGTTCAATGTTCTTCGGCTTCTTGCCCATCTTGGAAGCGACGCCGCGCATGGCAGCCAAGTCGGCCAGCAGGGGAACGCCGGTAAAGTCTTGCAGCACGACTCGCGCCACCACGAACGGGATTTCATCGACCCGTGCAGCCGTGGGGCTCCAGTTCGCCAGCTGGGTGACATGCTCTTCGGTGACCTTCTTGCCGTCACAGTTGCGCAGCACCGATTCCAGGACGATACGGATCGATACTGGCAGGCGCGAAATATTGACGCCGAGTTTTTTCTCCAGGGCGGGAAGCGAGTAGAACTTGCCTTTTTTGGAATCCGAAATCTTGAATTCCTTCAGCGTGTTCAGTGTGTTGCGTGACATGACCTCTCCTTGGGTGCAATTCAACTGATGAAAAATACTTCAAATCGTGCTGCGACAGGCGAATATCCGTTGGACGGTTCTTCTTCTGTATCTGTGTTCTCAGGCTTTACATCGCCTGTGCTTTTAGCTGATCGGCGTTCCGGCATTCGTTGGCCAGCTGACGACCCTTCTTGGCATCGAGCAGCATACCCTTGGCCGGAATATCGATCCATACCAAACCATTCTTGCGGTTCTCGAACCGGTTCGCGCCAGTTGTCGTCGGTACGCGCTCGAAGCGCAGCAGCCGCTTTTTCCAGCGGACTGTGATCTGCTGGTCATTATCTGCCTGGCGGTAAACGGTCAGCTTGTTGCCGAGCTCGCAGTCGTACTCGACAGGTTGCGAAGCGCTGATATCTGGCGTCTGATCGTCTTTGTTCGCCGCTGCAGCGCGTTTTTTCGAAGAGGCTGCTTTTTTCGTTGCAGGCTTCTTCTGTGTATGGCTTGCTTGTGGTGCCGACTCTGCTGCCAACGCCGGCGTTCCTGCCGCAATACTGACAGCCAGGAAAAACAATACAGGCAGCTTTTTCATAAGTTCTTCTCCGTGCGCGGACACGATATCGTGACGGTCGCGCATCATTACAGTAATTCAAGAGCGGAATCCGGCAAAGCCAGTCCGCTCGATTTTGCCCGCTGCAGGATCGTCCAGTAATAACGGTAACTGGCGCGGTCGTGCAGCGTGCCCTTGTGCTGAATTGGCCCCCACTGGTTGTCCCGTGCCGCGGTCAGGATATCGCTGGCTTCCTGGACTTCCGACATGCTTGGGGCCAGTGCTTCAACGATCGGCCTGATCTGGTTCGGGTGAATGCTCCACATCCGGGAATAGCCGAATTCGCTGGCAGCCCGCCTGGCGTCGCCGGCGACCACAGCCATGTCCTTGATGTCGGTCGTGACATTGTGAGAGGGGACCTTGCCATGCGCATGGCATGCCGCAGCGACTTCGAGCTTTGCGCGAACCACGAGAGGATGACTGAACTGGCCGGGGGAGCGCATGGCGCTGCCGGGAATGGCGCCGTAATGCGCAGATACGAAGTCCATGATGCCGAACGACAGGCATTCCACCTGCGGCAGTGCTGCGATTTCACGCACAGCGGCGAGGGCGCCGTGGGATTCGATCAGCACGTGAATGGGAAGATCCTTGCGTCCGGCCTTGGCAGCGTACTGGTTGACAAGGCCGATGGCACGTACCACGTCGTCCAGGCCGTCCACCTTGGGCAGCACCAGATAGGCAAGCCGCGCAGCCTGGGTGCAGATGATCGCAACGTCTTGTTCGAAACCGGGGTGGGTCACGTCATGGACGCGGGCGCCGATACGGTTGAAGCGGTTGTCTTCGCTGCCGATGATGGACGCCACCAGCTTTGCGTGGGCTTCTTCATTGCCGGTACTGGCACCATCTTCGCAATCGAAGGTGATATCGAAAACAGGACCAAGCTCTTGTTGCAGGGCAATCGACTTGCGCATCAATTTTTCTGAACCGGCGTAGTGATCGCATGCCGGAATTGATACGGGCTGACGGGTGCCCTGGAATAAGACCTCGGAAGGGTGCATGTGCGACGGATGCTTCAGTTGAAATGGCCTGAGCGGAGGGACAAGCGGCAAATTCCGGTTTCACCAGTATGTGCCACTTGTCCCATCCTCAGGATCAGCCGACGAGATGCTTGACGCCTTCGCGCTCTTCCATCAACTCCTTCAGAGTGAGGTTGATGCGCTCTTGCGAGAATGCGTCGATATCCAGTCCCTGGACGATCTTGTATTCGCCGTTTTCAGTGGTGACCGGGAAGCCGAACATCGTGTCTTTCGGGATGCCATACGAGCCGTCGGACGGGATGCCCATGGTGGTCCACTTGCCGTTGGTGCCGAGCACCCAGTCACGCACATGGTCGATGGCGGCATTCGCTGCCGATGCGGCGGAAGACAGGCCGCGCGCTTCGATGATGGCCGCACCACGCTTGCCAACAGTGGGCAGGAACACGTTCTTGTTCCATTCCTCGTCATTGATCGTGTCCTTGACGGACTTGCCGTCGACAGTCGCGAAGCGGTAGTCCGGGTACATGGTCGGAGAGTGATTGCCCCACACGCACAGTTTCTCGATCGAGGAAACCGGTTTGCCGATTTTTGCAGCGACCTGCGACAGCGCGCGGTTGTGGTCGAGGCGGAGCATCGCGGTAAAGTTCTTGGCCGGGAGGCTGGGAGCGGATTTCATCGCGATGTAGGCGTTGGTGTTCGCCGGATTGCCGACGACCAGCACTTTGACAGTGCGCGAAGCGACTGCGTCGAGGGCCTTGCCCTGTACCGTGAAGATCTTTGCATTTGCTTCGAGCAGGTCCTTGCGCTCCATGCCCGGGCCGCGCGGACGAGCGCCCACGAGCAGGGCGATATCGACATCCTTGAACGCGGTCATCGGGTCGCTGTGAGCAGTCATGCCGGCCAGCAGCGGGAATGCGCAATCGTCGATCTCCATCATCACGCCCTTCAGCGCCTTTTGCGCTTTCTCGTCAGGGATCTCGAGCAATTGCAGGATGACCGGCTGGTCCTTGCCCAGCATGTCGCCGTTAGCGATACGGAATAGCAGGGAGTAGCCGATTTGGCCGGCGGCGCCGGTAACGGCAACGCGCATGGGGGCTTTAGCCATGATGAATCTCCAAAGTGATGATGAAACGGTGTCGGGGCTGCAGGGGTGATTCCGAAAGCTTGTAATGATACCGTCGAAAGCCTGTTCAGGCACAGCCAGGTAACCGCCATGACAGCGGAATATCCAAACTCTCGTGGCTGGCCAAATTCCTGCCTTTCGTAAAATGTTGCTCGCGAGTGTAGGTGCACATAGAGACTCTGTCAATGCTTATCTTATATCTTATATAAGACATATTACCTCTTACTTTTTTCTGGACGGCAAACGGTGTTTTGTGGTGAAATATCCATTTATGAGTTCCAATCCGTCCAACTTGACCGGCAATGGCGTTTTCAACGCAGGGGCGGGAATTTCTCCCATCGGAACTTCTCCCACCTTCAGCCCGCTTTATCAGCAAATCAAGGCCCTCATTACCCAAAGTCTGCAGTCTGGCGAGTGGAAGCCGGGCGAGTTGATTCCGAGCGAGATCGAGCTTGCGAGTCGGTTCAAGGTGAGCCAGGGTACGGTGCGCAAGGCTATCGATGAGCTTGCGGCCGAAAACCTCGTCGTGCGCCGCCAGGGGAAGGGAACGTTCGTCGCGACTCATCATGAAGAACGCGCGCAGTTCCGTTTTCTGCGATTGATGCCGGATGCGGGCGAGCCTCATTACGCGGAAAGCAAATTTATTGACGTGAAGCGCTTGCGCGCGCCCGCAGAAGTCGCGCGTCTGCTTGATATTAAATCAGGCGACTCGGTGATATTTATCAAGCGCGTGCAATCATTTGACGGAGTGCCGACAATCGTCGAGGAATTGTGGCTGCCGGGAGTTATTTTCAAAGGGCTGACGGCGGAGCGTCTTGTCGAATACAAGGGGCCGATGTACGGCTTGTTCGAAACCGAATTCGGAACCCGGATGATCCGTGCCACGGAAAAAATCCGAGCGGTCAGCGCAGATGAGGAAACGTCCGAGCTGCTGGGTGTGCAGGCGAACACCCCATTGCTTAGCGTGGAGCGAGTATCTTTCACTTATGGCGATCGGCCGGTGGAAGTAAGGCGAGGCCTGTATCTGACTACTCGCCATCACTATCAGAACGAGTTGAGCTGAGCCGGCAGGTGACGTGATTGTTGCGTATTCGAAGTGCTGGAATTGCTTGGTTTCGATGAATGAAGTCTATTTACGTGCTGCACAAAGGCAGCGAAATCAGCGAAAATTACGGGTTTATTAAGCTTAGAGAGGTTCTGTCATGTCCGAAGCCGTAGAAAAAAGCCGGCGGGAGTTCCGTAACATCCATATCACGCAGATCGTTCAGTACCGCTTGCCCTTGGCGGGCCTGATTTCGATTCTTCACCGAATCAGCGGCTTCCTGATGTTCCTGCTGCTGCCTTTTGTCCTGTATCTGCTTGACAAGAGCCTGACATCGGAAATTTCCTTCGAGCACTTCAAGGGCATTGCCTCGCACTGGTTCGTGAAGTTGGTGCTCCTTGGATTGGTCTGGGCCTATCTTCATCATTTCAGCGCCGGCCTGCGCCATCTTCTGCTTGATACCCACGTAGGATTGGACAAGAACTCCGCCCGCAAGACTGCGGCAGGCGTGCTTGCCTTCAGCCTGGTGCTGACCGCACTGATTGCACTGAAACTGTTTGGAGCGTTTTAAATGGCGAACAATAATATTGGTCCAAAGCGCCTGGTGGTGGGCGCGCATTACGGACTCAAGGAATGGATGGTTCAGCGTGCCACCGCCATCGTGATGGCGGTCTACACGATCATTCTCCTGGTGGCATTCTTTTCGGGCAGGAATTTCAGCTATGAGGGATGGGCAGGACTTTTTGCCCAGCAATGGTTCAAGATTGCCACCTTCGTGACTTTCCTTTCGCTCTTCTATCACGCATGGGTTGGCATGCGTGACATCTGGATGGATTACATCAAGCCCGTGTCGATCCGGTTCGCATTGCAAGTTGCCACACTCCTGTGGCTGATCGGTTGCGCTGGATGGGCGGCGCAGATTATCTGGAGAGTTTAATCGTGGCAGCAATCAAGACTTCCATTCCTTCCCGCCGTTTTGATGCGGTCATCGTCGGTGCCGGCGGTTCCGGCATGCGTGCGTCACTGCAGCTGGCTGAAGCCGGCCTGAATGTCGCGGTATTGTCGAAAGTTTTCCCGACCCGTTCGCATACCGTGGCTGCGCAGGGCGGTATTGGCGCTTCGCTCGGCAACATGTCCGAGGATAACTGGTACTGGCACATGTTCGACACCGTCAAGGGATCGGACTATCTCGGCGACCAGGATGCGATCGAATTCATGTGCCGCGAGGCTCCGAAAGTCGTGTATGAACTCGAACATTTCGGCATGCCTTTCGACCGCAATCCGGACGGCACGATCTACCAGCGCCCGTTCGGCGGCCATACCGCGAACTTCGGCGAAAAGCCTGTACAGCGCGCCTGCGCGGCCGCCGACCGTACCGGCCACGCGCTCCTCCACACGCTGTACCAGCGCAACGTGCGCGCCCGGACCCACTTCTTCGTTGAGTGGATGGCGATCGACCTGGTTCGCGATGCCGATGGTGATGTGCTGGGCGTCGTTGCGCTGGAAATGGAAACCGGCGATGTGATGATTCTCGAAGCCAAGACGACAGTGTTCGCCACCGGCGGAGCAGGGCGCATTTTTGCGGCATCGACGAACGCGTTCATCAATACCGGCGACGGCCTCGGCATGGCTGCGCGTGCCGGCCTGCCGCTGGAAGACATGGAATTCTGGCAGTTCCACCCGACCGGAGTGGCTGGTGCCGGCGTGCTGATCACTGAGGGTGTACGCGGCGAGGGGGGCATCCTGATCAACTCGAACGGCGAACGCTTCATGGAACGCTATGCGCCGACCCTGAAGGATCTGGCGCCGCGCGACTTCGTGTCGCGCTCCATGGACCAGGAAATCAAGGAAGGACGCGGCGTCGGCCCGAACAAGGACCATGTGTTGCTAGACCTGCGCCACATCGGCGCGGACACCATCCGCAAGCGCCTGCCGTCGATCCTGGAAATCGGGCACAAGTTTGCCAACGTGGATGCAACCAAGGAGCCGATCCCGGTCGTTCCGACCATCCACTATCAGATGGGCGGCATTCCGACCAACATCCACGGCCAGGTCGTGGCGCCGAAGAATGGCAATCCCAATGAAGTGGTCAACGGCATGTATGCCATCGGCGAATGCTCCTGCGTCTCGGTGCACGGCGCCAACCGCCTCGGCACCAATTCGCTGCTCGACCTCGTGGTGTTCGGCCGCGCAGCGGGCAATCATATCGTTGCAAGCAACCTGAAGGCGAAGAGCCACAAGCCTCTGCCGGCGGATGCCGCCGACATGGCGATGTCGCGCCTCGCGAAGCTCGAGTCGAGCACCGGCTCCGAACGTGTCCAGGATGTGGCCAACGCGATTCGCTCGAGCATGCAGCAATATTGCGGCGTGTTCCGCACGGATGAATTGCTGCAGACCGGCGTGCAGAAGATCATGGAATTGGACGAGCGCCGCAAGCATGTGTCGTTCAAGGACAAGTCGAAGGTATTCAACACTGCTCGTGTTGAAGCGCTGGAACTCGACAACCTGATCGAGACGGCGAAAGCAACCATCGTGTCCGCAGCCGCTCGCCAGGAATCTCGCGGCGCGCATGCCCACCGCGACTTCCCGAATCGCGACGACGAAAAATGGATGAAGCACTCGCTGTGGTTCTCCGAAGGCAATCGCCTCGACTACAAGCCGGTCAACACCAAGCCGCTGACAGTCGAAACCTTCAAGCCCAAAGCACGCACTTTCTAACAAGGTAGAACATGCCACGTACTCTGAAATTCAAGATCTATCGCTACGATCCGGACAAGGATGCGAAGCCATACATGCAGGATCTGACTGTCGAACTGCAAGACACCGACAAGATGCTGCTGGATGCATTGCAGCGCATCAAGGCCGACGTGGACGACTCCCTCGCGCTGCGCCGCTCCTGCCGCGAAGGCGTATGCGGTTCCGACGCCATGAACATCAACGGCAAGAATGGCCTGGCGTGCATCACCAACCTCAATGAGCTGACCGAGCCCATCGTATTGCGGCCGCTGCCTGGCCTGCCGGTCATCCGCGACCTGATCGTGGACATGACCCAGTTTTTCAAGCAGTACCATTCGATCAAGCCTTATTTGATCAACGAGTCGATTCCTCCCGAAAAGGAGCGTTTACAGACACCGGCGGAGCGCGAAGAGCTGGATGGACTGTATGAGTGCATCCTCTGTGCATGCTGCTCGACCTCCTGCCCATCATTCTGGTGGAATCCGGACAAGTTCGTCGGTCCGGCGGGCCTCCTTCAGGCTTACCGCTTCATCGCCGACAGCCGGGATCAGGCGACCAGTGAGCGCCTGGATAACCTGGAGGATCCATACCGCTTGTTCCGCTGCCATACCATCATGAATTGCGTGGACGTTTGTCCGAAGGGCTTGAATCCGACACGCGCGATTGGTAAGGTGAAGGAACTGATGGTGCGCCGCACCGTGTAATTTTGACGGCACGAGGCGGGAGACGTTGTTCTCCCGCACACTAGCGACTTTCAACCGGGCAACGCCTGGAAATTCACTAGGCGGTCGAGCGCATTTCTAACGGCCTGTCATTGGCGGCCGGGCAGGGAGGGTTCCTAGCGCTTCGACATGAATGAGAGACTATGCCAACCACCCACCAAGCCGATCCAGTCAAACGTGCCCGCCTCCGCTGGAGGGCACGCCGAGGTTTGCTCGAGAATGACTTGATCATTACACGGTTTCTGGATGCGCATGAAACCGAACTGACCGACGAAGAGGTGGATGCATTTTCTCGGTTGATGGAACTGCCAGACAACGATTTGATGAATTTGCTGCTGGCGCGCACGGAACCGGAAGGCGAACTAGATTTGCCGCACGTCCACGCGCTGTTGGCGAGATTGCGCAGTGCCTGATTGTTGTTCGGATTTCTGTTCTTTTTGCAACTTCATTAATTAGACTCACCTCTTTAGAGAAGGAAGAGCCATGCCAAACTCTGATTCAAAAGCCACGCTATCGTTTTCCGATGGCACCCCGTCGCTTGAGTTGCCAATTTACAAGGGAACAATCGGCCCGGACGTAGTCGACATTCGCAAGCTGTACAACGCCACCGGCAAGTTCACCTATGATCCCGGCTTCATGTCGACGGCTGCCTGCAATTCCTCGATCACGTATATCGATGGCGACAAGGGCGAGCTGCTGTATCGTGGCTACCCGATCGAGCAGTTGGCGGTCAATTGCGACTTCCTTGAAACCTGCTACCTGCTGCTGAACGGTGAACTGCCGAACGCGGCCCAGAAGAAGAACTTCGTCGATACCGTAACCAAGCACACCATGGTTCATGAGCAGATGCAGTTTTTCTTCCGCGGCTTCCGTCGTGACGCGCACCCGATGTCGGTGCTGGTCGGTACCGTCGGTGCTCTGTCTTCGTTCTACCATGACTCGCTCGACATCAACGATCCGCATCACCGCGAAGTCTCGGCGATCCGCCTGATCGCGAAGCTGCCGACCCTGGTGGCAATGTCCTACAAGTATTCCGTCGGCCAGCCTTTCGTTTACCCGCGCAACGATCTGTCCTACAGCGCAAACTTCATGCGCATGATGTTCTCGACGCCCTGTGAAGAGTACAAGGTGAACGACGTGCTGGTGCGCGCTCTCGACCGCATCCTGATCCTGCACGCCGATCACGAGCAGAACGCTTCGACTTCGACTGTGCGTCTGGCTGGTTCCTCCGGCGCCAATCCGTTCGCCTGTATCGCCGCCGGCATCGCCTGCCTGTGGGGTCCGGCCCACGGTGGGGCGAATGAAGCAGCGCTGAACATGCTGGAAGACATCCAGCGCCAGGGCGGCGTCGAGCGTATCGGTGAATTCATCGCCAAGGTCAAGGACAAGAACTCGAATGTCAAGCTGATGGGCTTCGGGCATCGTGTCTACAAGAATTATGACCCGCGCGCCAAGCTGATGCGTGAAACCTGCCATGAAGTGCTGAACGAACTCGGCCTGCATAACGATCCGCTGTTCAAGCTTGCCATGGCTTTGGAGAAGATCGCCCTGGAAGACGACTACTTCGTGCAGCGCAAGCTCTATCCGAACGTCGACTTCTACTCCGGCATCGTGCAGCGCGCGCTCGGCATCCCGGTTTCGCTGTTCACCGGAATCTTCGCCATGGCCCGTACCGTCGGCTGGATCGCTCAGTGGAACGAAATGATTTCCGATCCGGAGCAAAAGATCGGCCGTCCGCGCCAGCTGTATGTGGGTGCTGTTCCCCGCGAAGTGCCGGCGATGTCCAAGCGCGGCTAACTGCCCGTTGCAGTAATGAAGCGAGCCCTTGTGGCTCGCTTTTTTTTCGCCTGCCGCCAGAGGCAAATATGATATGCTAGCGCCTGAATTTCGTAAGAACACTTCAGGTCACTTAGCCCTTCCCCCCACAACTTGATGTGCAATCCGCTAACCGGTCAGGCCGTGTCGCGGAAGGTTAGATTAACCCGCTAATCTCGCGAAACGCGAAGAAAGGTGAGCAAGATGATGCAGCAGTATCTTTCCAATTCCTATTTGTTTGGCGGAAATGCACCGTACGTTGAAGAACTGTACGAGGCGTATCTCAACAATCCCGGTTCCGTTCCCGAAAACTGGCGTGCTTATTTCGACGCCATGCAGCATGTGCCTGCCGTCGATGGTTCAACCCGGCCGGATGTGGCTCATGCGCCAGTAATCGCCTCGTTTGCAGAACGTGCCAAGCAGGGCCCGATTCGCACGGTAACTGCAACTGCCGATCCCGATATGGGCCGCAAGCGCGTTGCAGTCACCCAACTCATTGCAGCCTATCGTTTTCTCGGCAACCGCTGGGCGAATCTTGATCCGCTGCAGCGCCAGGAGCGTCCTAGCATTCCGGAACTGGAGCCGAGCTTCTACGGTTTCGCCGACGCCGACATGGACACGGTATTCAATATCAGCAATACCTATTTCGGCTCCGAAACCGCTTCTTTGCGCGATCTGCTCAACGCATTGCGCGATACCTATTGCCGCTCGATCGGCCCGGAATTCCAGTACATCAGTGACCCGGCACAAAAACGCTGGATGCAGGAACGCCTGGAGTCGGTACGTTCCACCCCGAATTTTTCTCCCGAAAAGAAGAAGCATATTCTTGAGCGCCTGACCGCCGCGGAAGGACTCGAGCGCTATCTGCATACCAAGTATGTCGGTCAGAAGCGCTTCTCCCTCGAAGGCGGCGAAAGCTTTATCGCATCGCTGGATGAAATCATTCAGCGCGCCGGTGAAAAAGGCGTCCAGGAAATCGTGATCGGCATGGCGCATCGCGGCCGTCTTAACGTGCTCGTCAATACGCTGGGCAAGATGCCGCAGGACCTGTTTGCCGAATTCGAAGGCAAACATGCGGACGACCTGCCGGCCGGCGACGTGAAATATCACCAGGGCTTTTCTTCCGATCTGACCACGCCTGGCGGACCGGTGCACCTGTCACTCGCGTTCAATCCCTCGCACCTCGAAATCGTCAACCCGGTTGTCGAAGGTTCGGTCAAGGCCCGCATGGAGCGGCGCGGCGACAAGGATGGCTCGCAAGTCCTGCCTGTTCTCGTGCATGGCGATGCCGCGTTTGCCGGACAGGGTGTCGTGATGGAGACGCTCAACCTTGCGCAGACCCGTGGCTACGGCACCGGCGGAACGGTACATATCATCATCAACAACCAGATCGGTTTTACCACTTCCGATCCGCGCGATACCCGTTCGACCCTGTACTGCTCCGACGTCGTCAAGATGATCGAAGCACCGGTGCTGCACGTGAATGGCGACGATCCGGAAGCGGTCGTCTTCGCGACCCAGATCGCACTCGATTTCCGGCTCGAATTCAAGAAGGATATCGTTCTTGACATCGTCTGCTTCCGCAAGCTGGGCCACAACGAGCAGGATACTCCGGCGCTGACCCAGCCCCTGATGTACAAGAAAATCGGCCAGCACCCGGGCACCCGCAAGCTGTACGCAGACAAGCTGGCTACGCAGGGCACGATATCTGCCGACACGCCGGATGCAATGGTCAAGGCCTATCGCGATGCGATGGATGCGGGCCGTCACACCGTCGATCCGGTGATTTCCAACTTCAAGAGCAAGTATGCGGTTGACTGGATGCCTTTCCTCAACCGCAAATGGACCGATGCGGCCGATACCGCGGTGCCGCTGGCGGAACTGAAACGCCTCGCCGCGCGCATTACTACGGCACCCGAGCATGTCAAGCTGCATCCGCTGGTCGAGAAGGTGCTTGCCGACCGCGCAGCAATGGGTCGTGGTGAACTGAATCTTGACTGGGGCATGGGCGAACATCTGGCCTATGCCTCCCTGGTGTCGTCGGGCTATGCCGTGCGTCTGACCGGCCAGGATGCTGGCCGCGGAACCTTCGTGCACCGGCACGCGGTGCTGCATGACCAGAACCGCGAACGCTGGGATGCAGGCAGTTATATTCCGCTGCAAAACGTTTCCGAGAACCAGGCTCCTTTTACCGTCATCGACTCCGTGCTGTCGGAAGAAGCGGTGCTCGGTTTTGAATACGGCTATTCGACCGCTGAGCCGAATACCCTCACTATCTGGGAAGCGCAATTCGGCGACTTCGCCAATGGTGCGCAGGTAGTGATCGACCAGTTCATCAGCTCCGGCGAAGTGAAATGGGGGCGCGCCTCCGGCCTCGTCATGATGCTGCCGCATGGCTATGAAGGGCAGGGGCCGGAACATTCGTCCGCCCGCCTCGAACGTTATCTGCAACTGTGTGCCGAAAACAATATGCAGGTCGTGCAACCGACTACCGCGGCGCAGATTTTCCACTTGCTGCGCCGGCAGATGATTCGCCTGTTCCGCAAGCCGCTGGTCATCATGACGCCGAAGTCGCTGTTGCGTAACAAAGATGCCGGATCGCCTCTGTCCGAACTGGCCAAGGGCACGTTCCAGACCGTGATCGGCGAAGTGGACGAGAAGATCGATCCGAAAAAGGTCAAGCGCGTGATCGCATGCTCCGGCAAGGTGTACTACGACCTGGTCAATGCGCGCAAGGAGCGTGGCCAGTCGGAAGTGGCGATCGTACGCATCGAGCAGCTCTATCCCTTCCCCCACAAGGCTCTTGCTGCCGAACTGAAGAAATTCCCCAACTTTAACGAGTTTGTGTGGACGCAGGACGAGCCGCAGAACCAGGGTGCATGGTTCCAGATTCAGCACAACATTTTCGAGAACCTGGAAGAGGGCCAGAAGCTTGCTTACGCAGGCCGCCCCGCAAGTGCATCGCCGGCCGTCGGCTATTACGACAAGCACTACGCTCAGCAGAAGGCGCTGATCGATGCTGCATTCTCAAAGCTCAAGGGCTTTGTGCTGACGAAATAATGACCCGACGGCATGTCAGAAGCTGGCATGCCGCCCGAACAACCCGAAACGGAGCGTTACATGGCAATACTTGAAGTAAAAGTCCCGCAGTTGTCCGAATCCGTCGCCGAGGCGACGCTGCTGCAGTGGCATAAGAAGGTGGGCGATGCAGTCACCCGCGACGAGAACCTGATCGACATCGAGACGGACAAGGTGGTGCTTGAGTTGCCGGCACCGGATAGCGGTGTCATTACCGAAGTCATCAAGGGCGATGGCAGCACCGTTGTCGCGGGCGAAGTGATCGCGAAGATCGATACCGAAGCCAAGGCTGGTGCGGCCGCTCCTGCCGCCGCCGCGGCTCCCGTGGCAGCTGCGGCAAAGGCCGCCGCACCGGTAACTGCTGAAGTGACTGCATCGAACGCAGGATCTCCTGTTGCCATGCCGGCTGCCGCGAAAATGCTGGCTGATAATAATCTCGCAGCGGGTCAGGTTGCTGGCAGCGGCAAGGATGGCCGCATTCTCAAGGGCGATGTCATCACCGCACTGGAAAACAAGGCAGCGCCTGCTCCCATTCCCGCACCTGCGGCAAAACCTGCACTGCAACAAGTGGCTGCGCCGGTGAACCTGAAAGGCCTTGCCAACCGACCGGAAGAGCGGGTGCCGATGAGCCGCCTGCGTGCCCGCATCGCCGAGCGCTTGCTGCAATCCCAGTCCACCAATGCCATCCTGACGACCTTCAACGAAGTCAATATGCAGCCGGTCATGGACCTGCGCAACAAGTACAAGGACAAGTTCGAGAAGGAGCACGGCGTCAAGCTTGGCTTCATGTCCTTCTTCGTCAAGGCGGCAGTCGCTGCGCTGAAGAAGTACCCGATCCTGAACGCTTCGGTAGATGGCAACGATATCGTCTACCACGGTTACTTCGATATCGGTATCGCCGTCGGTTCGCCGCGCGGCCTGGTAGTGCCTATCCTGCGCGATGCGGATCAGATGACTATCGCCGAAATCGAGAAGAAGATCGCAGAGTTCGGCGCGAAAGCCAAGGACGGCAAGCTGACGCTGGAAGAACTCACGGGCGGCACCTTCTCTATTTCCAATGGTGGCGTGTTCGGTTCGATGCTGTCGACACCGATCATCAATCCTCCCCAATCGGCGATTCTCGGCGTGCATGCGACCAAGGAGCGTCCTGTCGTTGAGAAGGGTCAGATCGTGATCCGTCCGATCAACTTCCTCGCCATGTCTTACGACCACCGCATCATCGATGGCCGCGAAGCCGTACTGGGTCTGGTCGCGATGAAAGAAGCGCTGGAAGATCCGGCCCGTCTGTTGCTGGATCTGTAAGTAAAGCGCCCAGGCTGCGGCACAATTCGTCGCCGCAGCCGGTATCCCTAGAGAATTGCGGTTTTCAGGCCAGGATATGTCTAAAAATTTTGATGTAATCGTCATCGGTGCCGGACCCGGTGGCTATGTGGCGGCCATTCGCGCTGCGCAATTGGGTTTCAGCACGGCGTGTATCGACGAATGGAAAAACGAGAAGGGCGGCCCGGCACCGGGCGGCACCTGCACCAATGTCGGATGCATTCCCTCGAAAGCACTGCTGCAATCGTCGGAATATTACGAGCATGCAGGGCATGGATTTGCCGAACACGGTATCGAGGTCAAGAACCTTGGCCTGAATGTTGGCAAGATGCTGGCACGCAAAAACACCGTCGTGAAGCAGAACAACGACGGCATTCTGTACCTGTTCAAGAAGAACAAGGTCAGCTTTTTCCATGGTCGCGGTTCTTTCGTGAAGAGCTCCGACGGCGGATACGAGATCAAGATTGCCGGGGCGGGCGAAGAAACCATCAGCGGCAAGCACGTCATCGTTGCGACGGGTTCGAACGCGCGCGCCTTGTCCGATGTTGCCTTCGATGAAAAGCTGGTGCTGTCGAATGACGGCGCCCTGTCCATCGAGGCCGTGCCGAAGAAGCTGGGCATCATCGGTGCCGGCGTGATTGGCCTGGAAATGGGCAGCGTGTGGCGCCGTCTCGGTGCCGAAGTGACGGTTCTGGAAGCCTTGCCGACCTTCCTCGGCGCAGTCGATGAGCAGATCGCCAAGGAAGCGCACAAGCTGCTGACCAAGCAGGGTCTGGCGATCCAGCTTGGCGTCAAGATCGGTGCAATCACGCCTGGGCAGAACAATGTCAGCGTGGAATACACCGACGAGAAGGGCAATGCCCAAAAGGCGGTGTTTGACAAGCTGATCGTTTCCATTGGACGGGTGCCGAACACCAACGGCTTGAATGCCGAAGGAATTGGATTGAAGCTGGACGATCGTGGCTTCATTTCTGTCGATGGGGATTGCCGGACGAATCTTCCGAACGTATGGGCGGTGGGCGACGTAGTGCGCGGCCCGATGCTGGCCCACAAGGCAGAAGAAGAGGGTGTCGCGGTTGCCGAGCGCATCGCCGGCCAGCATGGGCATGTCAACTTCAACACGATTCCCTGGGTCATCTATACTTCTCCGGAAATTGCCTGGGTCGGCAAGACCGAGCAGCAGTTGAAAGCCGAAGGCGTCGCCTACAAGGCTGGCACCTTCCCCTTCATGGCCAACGGACGTGCCCGCGCGCTCGGTGACACTTCCGGCATGGTCAAATTCCTGGCGGATGCGAAGACGGATGAAATCCTGGGCGTGCACATGGTAGGCCCCATGGTGTCCGAACTGATTTCCGAAGCTGTCGTGGCCATGGAATTCCGGGCATCGGCAGAAGACATCGCGCGCATCTGCCACGCTCATCCTTCGCTGGCTGAAGCGACCAAGGAAGCGGCGCTCGCGGTTGACAAGCGCTCGCTCAATTTCTGAGGAGTCGGACATGCGCACCCTGATCCTGGCGTTGCCGATTGCACTTGCAGCTTGCGCAACGACAGGATCGGGTGGCATTGTCGAGGTCGACACGGCGAGCAAGGGGCAGGCGATTCCGGGTGCCAGTTGCAGCGTGAGCACCAACAGCGGCAACTGGGCCGTCACGACGCCTGGTTCGGTAGCGGTGGGGCCGGCGAATGGCGACCTGCATGTCGTTTGCAACAAGGAAGGCTACCGCACGTCCGAAATGATTTTCCGCCCCTCCGGTGCGTATGGATCGAGCGTTGGCCTGGGCGTAGGCGGTGGCGGCGGCAATGTGGGCGTGGGTGTGGGCTTGAGCGTGCCGGTGCGGCTGGGTGGCGGAGGCTATCCTTCGCGCGTGACGATCGAAATGAATTCGCAGTAAGCCGCCGATCGGCAACAGCAAATCAACCGGATCAGAAGCTGGATCGAGCTGCTTTGTCGGAGATCAGCAATTCCATGGGCGAGCGCAGTCTCGCCCATTTTTTCGTCCTTGGCCTGATCGGCGACATGCACTTCATGCAGCTCACTCAGCAGAGCTGAAAAGCAAGAATTCAACAAACGAGCAGAACGACATGAACGTCCGGGAGTATTACGAACATGCGCTGTCGGAGCGCGGTTTCAAGGCCGATCCGGCGCAGCGCGCGGCAGTGGAACGCTTGCAGCAGGCATACGACGATTGGGTGCGTTTCAAGTCCCAGCGGTCCAGCAAGCTGATGCGCCTGATCAGCCGTCCGGAGGTGCCGCGCGGCGTCTATATGTGGGGCGGCGTCGGGCGCGGCAAGTCCTTTCTGATGGATAGCTTCTATTCGGTCGTGCCGGTGGTGCGCAAGACGCGCTTGCACTTCCATGAATTCATGCGTGAAGTGCATCACCAGCTGGACGAACTGAAGGGGCGCGCCGATCCGCTGGATGAAGTTGCACGACGTGTGGCAAGGAAGTATCGCCTGATCTGCTTCGACGAATTCCATGTGTCGGATATCGCCGATGCAATGATCCTCTACAACCTCCTGAAGGCATTGTTCGACAACGGTGTGTCATTCATCATGACGTCCAACTATCATCCGGACGGGCTGTACCCGGAAGGGCTGCATCGGGACCGCATGCTCCCGACGATTGCTCTGCTGAAGGAGAAGCTGGACGTGATGAACATCGACGCCGGGATCGATTACAGGAAGAGGGTCTTGCAACAGGTGGCGGCCTATCATACGCCATTGAATGCGGAATCCGACCGTGCGCTGCGCGCCGCGTTTTCCAAGCTTGCGGAGACCGAAGACGAAGATCCGCGCATACATATCGAAGCGCGCGAGATCAGGGCCTTGCGGCGCGCGGGCAGTGTGGTCTGGTTCGATTTCGCCACCTTGTGCGGCGGGCCGCGCTCGCAGAATGACTATCTTGAGATTTCCAGCCTGTTCCATACCGTCATCCTGTCGGGCGTGCCCCGCATGTCGGCGGCCATGTCGTCCGAAGCACGCCGTTTTACCTGGCTGATCGATGTGTTGTACGACCACAGGGTAAAGCTGCTGATGTCGGCCGAAGTGGAGCCGGATGAACTGTATACTGAGGGCACGCTTTCAAACGAGTTTCACCGAACGGTTTCGCGAATCATCGAGATGCAATCGTCCGAATACATGGAATCCGAGCGCCGCGACATCGCGGACAGACTGGCATGATGAACTTATTGCTAAGCCCCGACACGGCACGTCTTTCCGGCCAACGTAAATTGCCGGGCGCTGTCGCGGCCATCGCCGCCTTACTGCTCTTGTCATCTGCAATGGCACAAAATGCCGATCCTGCCGCGAGGGTCGCATCGGCTTATCCAGCAGGCTCGATCCGTACCGTCGAATCCGCAGACCAGGCGCTGGCGGAAGCGGGCAAGGCGCGCGCTGCGGTCAAGGAGCGCTACACCCAGGAGGAACGTGCCTGCTACGGGCGCTTCTTTGCGAGCGCATGCATTGACGATGCCAAGGAAAGGCGGCGTGCTGCCTTTGCGCGGATACGTCCGGTGGAAATCGAAGCCAATGCTTTCAAGCGCCAGGCCAAGGTAGATGCACGCGATCAGGCACTGGCCAACCGACAGGCACAGGATGGGGGAGCGAATCCGTTGGACCAGAGCGGAAATTCTGCGCGGACCGATTCTGCCCCCGGTCCGTCTGAAGCAGGAAAAGGTGCCGCTACCGAGACTGATGCCAAGGAAAGGGGCCAGGAACCAAGCAAGCCGCAGCATAGCCGCGCCCACAAATCAATGCCGGAACCTGATCCTGACCATGTGGCCGCGGAGGCAAAGAAGCGCGCGGAAAATGTCGCCGCCTATGAAAGAAAGATCCGCAAGATTCAGGAACACCAGCGGGAAGTGGAAGCAAGGAAGGCGGAGAAGAACAAGAAGCGGGCTGACAAGGAAGCTGCACGCAATCCATGACGACCGGTGTACGGGCCAGACTGTCGGGGAGGCCTGACGGCGCTCGAGGATCAACTTGTTCGGCGGGTTTTTCTGGCAGCGGCGCTTGCGGCTTCTTCCGGCGCCTCGACCAGCCTGACAATCGCTAGTGTGCAGTTATCCGCGGACGTGCCGGTCGCACGTTCGCGCGCTTTGTTGATCAGCATCTCCGATGCGTGGCGCGGCGAATTCATCGCCACCGCGACCCCTAATTCGGCATCCGAAAAGTAGTGCCAGAGACCGTCCGAGCAGAGCAGGAATGCATCCCCCGCCTTGAGCTGATCATGACGGCCCAGACTGGCTTGCGGCTCGATGTAATCGGAGCCGAGCATGTTGACCAGCATGTTCGACAGCGGATGATTTTCCGCTTGCTTGCGGCTCAGCTTCCCTTCCTGCGCAAGCTGAGCGGTGTAGGAATGATCGGCCGTGCGCTCCATACAGTTTGCCCCCTGGAAGCGATACAGGCGCGAATCGCCGACATGTACCCAGTAGGCGCTCTTTTCGGGGGTCAGCACCAACGCGACCATCGTGCTGTGCGGCTTCTTGTCTGAGGAAATGGCAGTAAGCTTGATGACGGTATGGGCTTCCTGCACGATCGATGTCAGCATGGCTTCGACGCTGTCCGTCTTGGGAGAGAATCCCTCGAATGCCTGCTTCGCGGTACTGATGACCTGCTCCGCAGCCAGGGTGCCGCCGCTCAATCCACCCATGCCGTCTGCGACGACAGCCATCATGTAGCCGGGAGCGCGCGGGGAAGCGAACAGGGCAACGCGATCCTGCTGTTCTTGCCGATCGCCAATATGCTGGCCTGTCGCTGCCTCTATCTTGTATTGGCTCATAAGTCCGGGTGGATTACACTTCTGGCTGGCGACGGATTATTGCATGTGGAAAATTTCAACATCCGCTTTGTTGGCTTTTGTTACATTAATCCGATAATCCTGCGCCGAGAACCGGGAGAGCTTTGAAAGGCTGCGAGCCACTTGCTTGGTTGAAGCGGCGAGCCTTGTGCGAATTGTATGCCGGCACTGGAAAGGCAATTTGCACTGCAGTGACCGGGAAACGTGCGAAGGGCGTAGTGACGGTTTTACACCAGCCCGAGCGGTCCTACAATATCTCATAAATAGCCTTCCTTAACGAATTATGGTCGATCAGGAAGAGATACGGCGACGCATCGTCGAACTCGAAGTCGAACACCGTGATCTGGACATGGTGATCGAAGTGCTCGCGCGCGATCCTCTGCATGACGAATTGCAGTTGCGGCGCCTGAAAAAGCGCAAGCTGCAGCTGAAGGACCATATCACATTGCTGAAGATGCAACTCGTGCCCGACGTTCCTGCCTGAAATCCTCCCCGTATGGGTATGTATAGCATCCTTCCAAGATTGTCGACGCTTTGACCGAAAACGCTTCTATTTCACCTGTACCGGCCACACATGATGGCGATATCGAGCAACTGTTTGGCGTAAATGGCGCCTTGAGTCAGGCAGTCGCAGGCTTTCGGCCACGGCAGTCACAAACCGAAATGGCCAAGGCGATCGCGAATGCAATCGCACAGCAAAAGACCCTGATCGCCGAGGCGGGCACCGGGACCGGCAAGACGTTTGCCTATCTGGTGCCTGCGCTTCTCTGGGGCGGCAAGGTGATCGTCTCGACCGGCACCAAGAACCTCCAGGATCAGCTTTACCTGCGCGATATTCCTACCGTGCGCAAGGCGCTCCATGCGCCGGTTTCCGTGTCCCTGCTGAAGGGAAGAGCCAATTACGTCTGCCATTTCCACCTTGAACGGACATTGCAGAATGGGAGGCTCACTGCGCGGGAAGATGTGGGCTATTTGCGGGAAATATCGCGCTTCGTGAAGACCACGATGACCGGCGACAAGGCGGAACTGTCGAAGGTGCCGGAGTCGGCAACGGTATGGAATCTCGTTACCTCCACCCGCGATACCTGCCTCGGTGCGGAATGCCAGTACTACCAGGACTGTTTCGTCATGAAGGCGCGCCGCGAGGCACAGCAGGCCGATGTCGTGGTGGTCAATCACCATTTGTTCTTTGCCGATGTGGCTCTCAAGGACACCGGTGTGGCCGAGTTGCTTCCGTCTGCGAATACGATCATCTTCGACGAAGCACATCAACTGCCGGAAACCGCCACGCTGTTTTTCGGAGAAACCGTCTCGACGTCGCAAGTGCTGGAACTGTGTCGCGACGTCCTGGCGGAAGGCCTGGCGCATGCGCGGGATGGCGCGGAGTGGCCGAAAGTCGTCGCTCCGGTGGAACGTGCGGCACGGGATCTGCGTCTGGCCTTTCCGCAGGACCTGGTGCGTCTCGCCGTCAATCAGATTGCCCCATCCAGTCCGTTCTTTCCTGCCTTGGAAAAGCTGAAGGATGAACTGGAAGGCATGGTTGCTGTCCTGGAAAAGCAGGCAGAGCGTGCGGAAACCATCGAGCAATGCCGGACGCGCGCTGTCGATATCGTTGCCAAGCTTGAAAAATGGAATGCGGCAGGCGAGGATGGCAGTTCCGCGGCGGGCCAGGACCGGGTGTTCTGGATCGAGGCATTTACATCTTCCCTGCAATTGCACCAGACACCGCTATCGATTGCGCCGATTTTCAGCAAGCAGCGCGAAGGTGCGCCACGTGCGTGGATATTCACTTCGGCGACGCTCGCGGTCAAAAACGATTTCAACCATTACGCATCGCAGATGGGCTTGTGGAACGAGCCGGCGCAGGCATGGCCCAGTCCGTTCGACTACGGGCAACAGGGTTTGCTCTATGTGCCGGACAATCTTCCGGAACCAAATTCCTATGACTATACCGATGCAGTCATCGATGCCGCCTTGCCTATGATCGAGGCGTCTGGCGGCCGTGCCTTCCTGCTGTGCACGACGCTGCGCGCCGTGAATCGCGCCGCGGAACGCCTGCGCGAGGAATTCGAAAAGCGCAAGCTGCCTTTTCCGCTGATGGTGCAGGGTGAGGCAGGACGTACCGAATTGCTTGATCGCTTTCGCGCCGCCGGCAATGCGGTGCTGATCGGAAGCCAGAGTTTTTGGGAAGGCGTGGATGTGCGGGGAGAGGCGCTGTCCCTGGTAATCATCGACAAACTGCCATTTTCGCCGCCGGATGATCCGGTGCTGGCCGCGCGCATTGAGGCACTGGAAAAGAAGGGATTGAACGGCTTCGTCCATCACCAGTTGCCGGCAGCGATCATCAATCTGAAGCAGGGAGCAGGGCGGCTGATCCGGGACGAGAGCGACCGCGGCGTCCTGATGATCTGCGATCCCCGCCTGATCTCCAAGCCGTATGGGAGGCGCATCTGGCAGAGCCTGCCGCCATTCAAGCGGACGAGGGATGCGGAAGTGGCGAAGGCATTCTTCTCCCCGCGCGAGGCGGAATGAAAACGCCCTTGCTCCGCAGCGGGAACAAGGGCGTTTCGAAGGGTTGAGCCCTTGATTATCTCTGCGGCTGGATGACGACCTTGCCGGTGACTTTGCGCGCCGCCATGTCGTTCAGGGCTTGCGGCGTCTCAGCCAGGGCGTAGCGGTGCGAGATATGCGGCCTGATCTTGCCTTCGGCCATCCAGCCCATCAGCTCGCGCATCGCGGCCAGATTGGCCTTCGGCTCGCGCCGGGCAAATTCGCCCCAGAATACGCCAACTAGCGAAGCGCCTTTGAGCAGCGGAAGATTCAAGGGCAGCTTGGGAATCTCGCCATTGGCAAAGCCAATCACCAGGTAGCGTCCGCGCCACGCGATGGAGCGGAATGCCGGTTCGGCATAGACGCCGCCGACCGGGTCGTAGATCACATCGGGGCCTTTGCCTTCGGTCGCGGCCTTGATCGCCTCGCGCAAGTCTTGTGTGCTGTAGTTGATCGTCGCGTCGGCGCCATGGGCTTTGCACACTTCGAGCTTCTCGTCGGTCGAGGCGGCGGCGATCACGCGTGCGCCCAGTGCCTTGCCGATCTCGATTGCCGCTAGACCCACTCCGCCGGCCGCGCCGAGCACCAGCATGGTTTCGCCGGCCTTTAACTGCGCCCGGTCGACCACAGCATGGTGCGACGTGCCGTAAGTGAGGGTGACGGCGGCGGCGGTATCGAAATCGAGACCTGGCGGCATCGGCATCAGGGCCTGGACCGGGGCGGCGATTTGCTGCGCAAACGCGCCTGTGCTGACGAAGGCAATCACTTTATCGCCCGCCTTGAATTGCGTCACGCCTTCGCCCACCGCGCGCACCACGCCTGCAAGTTCGCTCCCCGGGGTAAAGGGCAGTTCAGGCTTGAACTGGTACTTGTTCTGGATGATGAGCACGTCGGGGAAGTTGACGCCTGCTGCCTGGACATCGATGGAGACTTGGCCTGGGCCGGGAACCACATCGGGCAAATCTTCGACTCGAAGCGAATCGGGCGGTCCCCAAGTCTTGCAAACGATGGCTTTCATGAAGTCTCCTCTTTATTTGGAAAAACGAACGGTCGTTTGAATTTACGATTATGCCTCAAAATGGTCGGACTCAGATGAGAAGCAAAGTTTGCTTCGGGTAAAATCGCGCCTTATGAAAATTCTTGTCAGTAACGACGACGGCTATCTGGCGCCTGGAATCATTGCTCTGGCCAATGCCCTTGCTCCGATTGCAGATATTGTGGTCGTCGCACCGGACAGCAATCGGTCCGGCAGTTCGAATTCCTTGACACTTAACCGGCCCTTGTCGGTTTATCGATCGGAAAGCGGCGCCTATTTCGTCGATGGCACACCATCCGATTGCGTGCACGTGGCCTTGACCGGCGGACTCGCATTCAAGCCAGACCTTGTGGTTTCTGGCATCAACCAGGGCCAGAACATGGGAGATGACACCCTGTATTCAGGAACGGTGGCCGCTGCAACCGAAGGATTTCTGTTCGGCGTTCCGGCAATCGCATTTTCCCAGGTGGAGAAGGGATGGGCGCACCTGGATGCGGCGGCACGAGTGGCGCGAGACATTGTCGAGCATAAGGCGGAATTGCTGAGCAAGCCGTATTTACTTAACGTCAATATTCCAAGCTTGCCATACAACGAGATCAAGGGCATGGTGGCAACCCGACTGGGCAAAAGGCATCCATCCGAACCGGTCATCAAAACTCAGGATCCTCACGGCCGCGAGATCTTCTGGATCGGCCCTTCGGGAGCAGCGAAAGATGCCGGAGAAGGTACCGATTTTCATGCGGTGGCGCATGGCTATGTATCAATAACGCCTTTGCAGATGGATCTGACACATAGGGAACAACTGGATGCGCTCAGGAGGGGATTGCTATGACTGGCAAGAGCAAGCGTTTTCCGCTGTCATTGTCTGCTGTTGTTGAAAAAGCCCCAAAGACGGTGCCGGAAAAACTCTCCGCTATCGTCAAGATTGCGACACCGCAAACCGCGACGCAGAATGCATTGCAAAATCTAAGCCGTGCTGCCTCCGGCGCGAATCTGGCAACATCGACCGAGCCACGGATCAATCCCCCTGGACCACCGGCTGATCGTTCGGCATCGCTGGTATCCGATGCAGTCCGGAAGGCGATGGTGGCTCGCGTCGCGAAGCAGGGAGTCAAGGATGCGAAAGTACTGGCGGCCATGGAAGCCGTGCCGCGCCACCTCTTCGTGGAACCGGCGCTTGCCAGTCAAGCCTATATCGACGCCTCCTTGCCGATCGGGCATCACCAGACGATTTCACAACCCTATATTGTGGCGCGCATGATTGAAGTCATGCGCGATAACGGCAATGGCGGAACGCTGAACCGCGTACTTGAGATCGGCACGGGCTGCGGCTACCAGGCAGCCGTCCTGTCGCTGGTCGCGAAAGAGGTGTATTCGATTGAACGCATCAAGCCCTTGCATGAATTGGCAAAGGCCAACTTGAGGCCGCTGCGCATTGCCAATATTCGCTTGCACTATGGAGATGGTATGCTTGGACTTCCCCAGGTGGCGCCATTCGACGGTATCATTCTGGCCGCCGCCGGAATGGAAGTCCCGCAGACCCTGTTGGAGCAAATGAGTATCGGGGGAAGACTGGTCGCGCCAGTAGGTGCGCAGCATCAAGTGCTTCAATTGATCGAACGAGTCAGCAAATTCGAGTGGACGACGGCCACACTGGAAGATTGCCATTTTGTGCCGCTGCGCTCCGGCGTGATCTGACATCGCTCCACTTCTGATCGGGCATCGCTGCCGCCACAAGATAATTGATTGCATGAGAATGAAAACAGCACGTTTAGTATCCGTCGCGATGTTGTCTAGCCTAATTGCGGCCTGCATGACACCACGCCATCCTGCGCCAGTCGTGGACCGGACTTCCACTGCACGATCGGCAGCCGGTTCGACAGCGCAGGCACCAGCCAAGCAGGCCGAACGTGGTTATTACATCGTCAGGAAAGGCGATACGCTGATCCAGATCGCGCTCGAGTTCGGCCAAAACTATCGCGACCTGGTTGCGTGGAACAATCTGGCAGATCCGAACGACATCAAGGTCGACCAGATGTTGCGGGTTGCGCCTCCCGAGCCGGGAATTGGCGCGGGCGGCACTCAGGTGGGCAGCGTTTCCACAAATTCTGGAGTAGAGGTGAGGCCTCTGGGGGCTGCGGGCGCAGCCGCCCATGCCAGCGCCCCCAATAAGAGTGTTCCACGCGGCGACAAGCGTCCATATTCGGAAAAGTCGCTGGCAGAGCTGCAAAAGCCCGACACCACCAACTCGTCGCAGGTCGCATCGATCAAGCCGGATGCGCACAAGGGCGAGGAGCCAAAAGCGTCGGAAAAAGGACCGGAAACGCCTCCTGCTTCCAATGCCGATACCGAGGGACTCAGCTGGGTATGGCCAACCGAAGGCAAGGTCGTCAGCGCCTTTAGCGAAGGCAAGAAGGGCATCGATATTGCCGGAAAAATCGGGCAGCCGGTGCTGGCAGCAGGTGCGGGAAAGGTGATGTACGCCAGCAGCGTGCGCGGGTACGGAAATTTGGTGATTTTAAGACACTCCAATAATCTGTTGTCCGCTTATGCGCATAACAAAACCATCCTGGTGAAAGAGGGTCAAACCGTCAGCAAAGGGCAAAAAATTGCCGAAATGGGAAATTCCGACACTGACGCTGTGAAACTCCATTTCGAGATTCGCCAGCAAGGCAAGCCGGTTGATCCCTCGAAATATCTGCCGGATCGTTAAATGACACGCAACCACCGAGAGCCTCTGGAAGATGAAACGCCTTCGGACGACCTGTCCGACGACATGTCGCTTGGCAGCGCGGAGGAAACAGGGGCTGCGCTGATTGACGACTTGCGCGAAGTCGACCCCGCCGATCCCAACGTGGCCACGGTCGACCCGGTGGATGAATTGAAGACGGTGCTTGCGGCTGAACTGTCCACCGACACCACGCAGCATTACCTGAACCAGATTGGGGCTCGCCCTCTGCTGTCGGCCGAAGAGGAGATCCGTTTCGCCACCTTGGCGAAGCAGGGTGATTTCGAAGCCCGGCAGAAGATGATTGAGCACAATCTGCGCCTGGTGGTATCGATCGCCAAGCATTACATCAACCGCGGTGTGGTGCTGCTGGATTTGATCGAGGAAGGCAATCTCGGATTGATGCGTGCGATCGACAAATTCGAGCCGGAGCGCGGCTTCCGTTTTTCTACCTATGCGACCTGGTGGATCCGGCAGAGCATCGAGCGCGCCATCATGAACCAGGCGCGCACCGTGCGGCTGCCGGTACACATGGTTCGCGAATTGAATCAGATCCTGCGCGCCAAGTATCACCTGGAGGCACAGCACCATGACGGCAAGGACGCCAGCGTGGAGGACATCGCGCATCTGGTGGATCGGCCGGTGGAAGACGTGCAGGACATTCTCGCCTTGTCCGAACATGCGACGTCGCTCGACGCGCCGCTCGACAATGATCCGCAGGCCAGCCTGATGGACATGCTGCCTGGTGATTCCGACGACTCGCCGGATTCCCGTGCGGAGACGCATGAGATGACGGTGCTGGTGCGTGACTGGCTGAAGAAATTGCCGGACAAGCAGCGCCTCGTGGTGATCCGGCGCTTCGGCCTTGATAACGACGATCCGGCCACCCTCGAAGAACTGGCGGCAGAAATGAGCGTCACAAGGGAGCGCGTCAGGCAGATCCAGCAGGAAGCCCTGGTCAAGCTCAAGCGCGCACTGACCGCGCGCGGAGTCGGAAAGGATGCCTTGTTGTGATTCCGGTACTGGTATTCGACATCGAGACGATTCCCGATGTTGCTGGCTTGCGCGCCTTGAACGGGCATCCGGAATCCATGACGGATAGCGAAGTTGCTGCGCTTGCATTCGACGCGCGCCGTGAAAGGACGGGATCGGAATTCTTGCAGCATCACCTGCATTGTGTCGCGGCGATTTCCTGCGTCTTCCGCGATGACGAGGGCTTTCGCGTGCGTTCTCTGGGAAGCCTGCAGGACCAGGAAGGGAAGCTGGTACAAGACTTCTTTCGTATCATTGACAAGTACACCCCGCAGCTCATTTCGTGGAATGGAGGCGGCTTCGATCTGCCGGTCCTGCATTACCGTGCCATGGTCAACGGCGTGTGCGCGTCGCGCTACTGGGAAATGGGCGACGACGACCGCGACTTCAAGTGGAACAATTACCTGAACCGTTTTCATACCCGTCATCTTGATTTGATGGATATGCTTGCGCTTTATACGGGCCGCGCAAATGCCCCGCTGGATGAACTTGCCAAACTGTGCGGCTTTCCCGGCAAGCTGGGCGTGGACGGATCGCAGGTATGGCCCCTGTTCCAGGAAGGGCGGCTCGAAGAAATCCGCAATTACTGCGAAACTGACGTCGTCAATACCTACCTCGTCTATTGCCGCTACCAGCTCATGCGTGGCGCCCTGACACGCGCTGCGTATGACGCGGAGATCGACCTGGTGCGATCCTCGCTTTCCGCACTCGATGGGGCCCACTGGAAGGAATATCTGGCTGCCTGGCAGCCGCAAGCTCGGCCCTGAATTCACGGCGAGAATTTTCTTTTTCATACCCGGACCCGGACGAACGCCGCTCCGGCAATTCATATCCTTATGCAGCACGACATCATCGAAATCAAATCCCTGGACATGGAAGGCAGAGGCGTGGGCCATCTGCAGAACGAAGACGGCACGCAAGGCAAGGTGATTTTTGTGGAGGGAGCGCTGCCTGGCGAACGTGTCAGCTTCGAGTCGTTCCGCAGGAAGCCAAAATGGGAGGCTGCCGTCCTGACGCAATTGCACAGCGAGTCTTCGCTGCGGGCCAAGCCCCAGTGCCGGCACTTTGGTATCTGTGGCGGCTGCGCGATGCAGCACCTGGAAGCGGGAGCGCAGGTCGCGATCAAGCAGCGGGTGCTGGAAGACAACCTCTGGCACATCGGAAAGGTGCGCGCGGAGACTATCCTGCGCCCGATCCATGGCCCCACTTGGGGATACCGTTACCGCGCACGACTGTCAGTGCGCAATGTCAGGAAGAAGGGCGGCGTGCTGGTCGGCTTTCATGAGCGGAAATCCTCTTTCATCGCCGACATGGAGACCTGCGAAATCCTGCCCCCGCATGTTTCGGCGATGCTGGTGCCGCTGCGACGCCTCGTGGAATCGCTCACCATTTTTGAGCAGATGCCGCAGATTGAACTGGCCGTCGGCGACAAGGTGACAGCGCTCGTGTTACGGATCATGGCGCCGCTGACAGAGGAGGATCAGGACAAGCTGAGGGCGTTTGCGGACGAATACCAGATCCAGTGGTGGCTGCAGCCCAAAGGGCCGGATACTGTCCACCCCTTTTATCCGATTGATGTTGAGCTGGCTTACACCTTGCCCGAATTCGGCATCAGGATGCCGTTCAAGCCGACCGACTTTACCCAAGTGAATCACCATATCAACCGAGTGCTGGTGGCGCGCGCCTTGCGCTTGTTGCAAGTGCAGCCGGACGAACGGGTGGCAGACCTGTTCTGCGGTCTCGGGAATTTCACGCTGCCGCTCGCGACTCAGGCACGCGAAGTGGTCGGCATTGAAGGTAGCACAACGCTGACGGAGCGCGCCTTGGAAAATGCCAGGGCCAACGGCCTGGCGGAAAAGACCAGCTTCCATTGCCGCAATTTGTTCGAAGCGACGACCGAAGACCTGGTCGCGCTCGGAAAATTCGACCGTTTGCTGATCGATCCTCCGCGTGAAGGTGCGATCGCAGTGTGTCAGGCCGTCGTGGGTCTGGGGGAAGCGCATCCTGACATGAAGCCGAGACGCATTGTCTATGTGTCCTGCAATCCGGCGACGCTGGCGCGCGATGCCGGCGTGCTAGTCCATTTGGGAGGATATGTCCTGAAACAGGCGGGCGTGGTCAACATGTTTCCGCACACGGCCCACGTGGAATCGATTGCGGTATTCGAACTGGCAAATTAGCCGAGCCTGGAAACAAAAAAGCCGGCCCGCGGGCCGGCTTTTTTTACCTCTCTAGAGCTTCAATCGCTTCAATCGCGGCTGCCGCCAAAAATGCCGAGCAGGGCCAGCAGATTGGCGAAAATGTTGTAGACGTCCAGATAGATGTTCAGCGTGGCGGAAATGTAGTTGGTTTCTCCACCATTGATGATTTGCTGCACGTCGAACAGGATGTAGGCGGAAAAGATGGCGATCGCCATGATCGATACGACGAGGTACAGCGCCGGCAATTGCAGGAAGATATTTGCCAGGGCAGCCGCCAGGATCACTAGCACGCCGGCGAACAGCCATTTCCCGAGTCCGGAAAAATCCCGCTTCGAAACGGTGGCGATCGTGGCCATCACGCCCAGTATTCCAGCCGTTCCCCCAAACGCCGTCATGATGAGCGCCGCACCGTTCGTGAAGCCAAGGATGTGGCCGATCAGACGGGACAGCATCAGCCCCATGAAGAAGGTGAAGCCAAGCAGGATAGCGACGCCCAGTCCGGAATTTTTCGTTTTTTCGATCGCATAGAAGAATCCGAATGCAATCGCAAGGAAAAGCATGAATCCGACAACAGGGCTCCCCTGGAAGAAAGAGAACCTGAACTGCACCCCAAGCCAGGCGCCCAGGATCGTGGGAATCATCGAGATCGCGAGCAGCCAGTAGGTATTGCGCAGTACCCGGTTGCGTACGACGAGCGATTCAGTGCTTGTGCCGTAGGCACGCTGCAGGTTTTGGTCCATATTGGGCCTCCAATCCGAGGTTTTACGAGAAGATTGCGTTCCGAAAGAATAACATGACCACTTCCACGTCAGAGCAGCGGGAGCATGCCGGGGTTCCGAATCTCCGGATGGTGGATTTCGGTTCCCTGCCGTACGGAAGGTGTTTCATGCTAGAATAGAAGGTTAGTTTAATTCTTCATTCCTTATCTTAACCCTTTATTTTTATTGGAGTTTTTACAGATGGCAATCGAACGCACCCTGTCAATCATCAAGCCTGATGCTGTCGCAAAAAATGTGATTGGTCAGATCTATTCCCGCTTTGAAAATGCAGGACTGAAAATCGTGGCCGCCCGTATGGCGCAACTGTCGCGTGCTGAAGCAGAAGGCTTTTATGCCGTGCATCGCGAACGTCCGTTCTTCAAGGACCTGGTGGATTTCATGATTTCCGGGCCGGTGATGGTGCAAGTTCTGGAAGGCGAAAATGCGATCGCCAAAAACCGTGAACTGATGGGCGCCACCGATCCGAAGAAAGCGGAGAAAGGCACTATCCGTGCCGATTTTGCCGACTCCATCGATGCCAACGCGGTCCATGGCTCGGATGCCCCCGAAACTGCCAAGGTTGAAATTGCCTATTTCTTCCCGGCATTGAATGTTTATTCCCGCTGATTGAATTGCCATTCTCCTTGTGCGCAGTATGTTGCTTCAAGGATGAATGGCTTGATGAAATATTGCTATGACGTCTCTCACCAATTTGCTGGACCTCGATCCCGCACAACTCGTTGCCTATTGCGGCGAGTTGGGTGAGAAACCGTTTCGCGCCAAACAGCTTCAGCGCTGGATTCATCAATTCGGCGTCAGCGATTTTGACGCGATGTCGGATCTTGCCAAATCACTGCGCGAGAAATTAAAGACCCGCGCGACGATTGCCGCTCCGGCGGTGATCAGCGACCACACCTCGGCCGATGGCACACGCAAATGGCTGCTTGATGTCGGACAGGGTAACGCGGTCGAAACCGTCTTCATCCCTGAAGAGAACCGGGGCACGCTGTGCATCTCGACTCAAGCCGGCTGCGCAGTCAACTGCCGTTTCTGCTCTACCGGCAAGCAGGGATTCAGTCGCAATCTGACAGTCGGTGAAATCATCGGCCAGCTCTGGATGGCGGAATTCGAGCTGCGCAAGTCCAAGGGCATCGAGCCTGGGCCCAAGGGTGAGCGTCAGATCACCAATGTGGTGATGATGGGCATGGGCGAACCCCTGCTGAATTTCGAGCCAACGGTCACCGCATTGCGGCTCATGCTCGACGACAACGCCTACGGGCTGTCACGGCGGCGCGTCACGGTTTCCACCAGCGGCGTGGTGCCCATGATCGACAGACTGGCCCAGGAATGCCCGGTCGCGCTGGCAGTATCGCTGCACGCCTCCAACGACGCGTTGCGCGATGGGCTGGTGCCCTTGAACCGGAAATACCCACTCTCCGAATTGATGGCGGCTTGCAAGCGGTACCTGGAATTCGCGCCGCGCGACTTCATTACCTTTGAATATTGCATGCTCGATGGCGTGAACGACACCGACGCCCATGCTCGCGAGTTGGTGGAATTGGTACAGGGCGGGGAGAATACAGTTCCGTGCAAATTCAACCTGATTCCCTTCAATCCATTCCCGGAGTCGGGCTTGACCCGATCCAAGAATCCGCGCATCAAGGCATTTGCCCAGATCCTGATGGATGCCGGCATTGTCACGACCATCCGAAAAACCCGGGGTGACGATATCGATGCAGCTTGCGGGCAGCTTGCGGGCGAAGTACAGGACCGCACGCGTGTGCAGGAGCGGATGCAAAAAATGGCGGAATATCAGAAAAAATTCGGAAAGAATTTCGGGCGTATTGTGGAGGTGCCTAGGTGAGGAAAATCCGGCAAGGCTTGGCAGTTGCTGCGGTCTGTTCTTTCGTGCTGCTGGGAGGATGTGCATCCTATCCATCGGCTGGCTCGCAAGGCGAGTTGAAAACCAGTTCCGACCAGACGGAAAATCAGAAGCTTGCCCGCATTCGCCTGCGATTGGCGGTAGGCTACTACGAGCAACATCAACTGGAAATTGCTCTCGATGAAGTCAAGAAGGCGCTGCAGGCAGACCCGGACTCGGCCGACGCACACAGCATGCGCGGCTTGATCTACATGGACATGGGCGAGAACAGGCTGGCGGAAGAGAGCTTTCAGCAGGCGCTCAAACTAATGCCGAATAACCCGGATTTCAATAACAATTACGGCTGGTTCTTGTGTCAGACCGGGCGTGAGCGGCAGTCGATCGATTATTTCGAGGCCGTGCTGAAGAACCGTGCCTATCAGTCTCCGGCCAAGGCCTTGAACAATGCAGGCGTTTGCTCCCTGAAGCTGAAGAACATGGCGGCCGCAGAGCAGTATTTGAGCCGGGCATTTCAACTCGATCCAGCCAATTCGGTCACGAATACCAATCTCGCGAAGATTTATTACGAGCGACGTGATTATGAGAGGGCGCGCTTTTATATCAATCGCGTGCTGAAATCGGAGATCATGACTCCGGAAGTGCTGTGGCTTGCGATCAGGACCGCGCATAAGCAGGGGGATGGCTTGACCGAGACCAGCCTTGCAACCCAGCTGCGCAGGCGACACCCCAATTCACGTGAATACGCGACTTACCAGCGTGGAGCATTTGATGAATAAGGATTTGGAAGCGAGCGAACTGACGGGGGCAGAGGCGGCGTCGCAAGAGCCGGAGGCCCCGGCCCAGAGCCCGGGTGCACAGCTTGCTGCACTCCGCGAGTCGAAGGGCTGGACGGTTGAAGACGTTGCCGGCCAACTCAACCTTGCCGTAAGGCAGGTGCAAGCGCTTGAGGCCGACGACTACGCTGCGTTGCCCGGAATGGCAATCACGCGCGGTTTCATGCGCGCCTATGCGAAGCTCCTCAAGCTCGATCCGACGCCTTTGCTCGCCGCACTTCCGGGTGAACCGACCGCGGCGAGTGATCCGACTCCGAAGCGGAGCGCCCTGGATACGCCATTCCAGGAACCGCGTTTCGGCTCTCCCATGGAGGAGCGCAGCTTTACGAGGTACTGGAAGGCGGAAGTTCTGGTGCTTGTCATTGTGCTTGTCGCGCTGGCGGCGTTCTTGAATCGCGGGGAACTGTCTGCCATTCCGGTGGCCATCTCGACCCAGGCAGAAAGGGCTCTGGCTTTTGTAAAAGGGAAGGAGAGAATCCAGCCGGCGCCATCTGCTCCGGAAAGCGCAGCGGAAACGCTTGCGGAGACACCGCCTCCATTGCAGCCGCATGCGGATGACGAGCAGAACGTGGCCAGCACTGTCGTGCAGCCTGCGCGCTCAACACCCGAGACGCCAGTTCCATCTTCGTCGTCCGATGCTGCAAACAGTCCCGTCAAGGAGGAAAATGCTCCGGGGCGTGACGATGCAGCAGTTGCAAAGGATGCGCTCGTACTGAATTTCCGAGAGGATTCGTGGGTAGAAATCAAGCGTGCTGATGGGAAATATCTACTTGCTCGGCTGGCCAAGGCAGGCTCGACCGAAACAGTCAAGATTTCCGGCCCGGTATCCCTGGTAATCGGCAATGCCGCGGGGGTAGATGCAACTTGGCGTGGTGCGCCACTCGCGTTGAAAACAGGGACAAAGAGCAACGTGGTCCGACTGGACCTGAAATGATCATGAACAAGCCTACAACCGATGCCCCGATCGTATCCGGACCGCTCACCCGTCATGTGACGCGCCAGGTGGCAGTTCGTTACCAGGATCGCGAGATTGTCATTGGTGGCAGTGCGCCGGTGGTTGTCCAGTCCATGACCAATACCGACACTGCAGATGCCATCGGTACGGCGATCCAGGTAAAGGACCTTGCGCGCGCAGGTTCGGAAATGGTGCGTATCACCGTCAACAATCCTGAAGCGGCCGCTGCTGTGCCGGCGATTCGGGAACAGCTGGACCGGATGGGCGTTGATGTGCCGCTGGTGGGCGACTTCCACTACAACGGTCACAAATTGCTGAATGATTTTCCGGAGTGCGCGAAGGCGCTGTCCAAATACAGGATCAATCCCGGAAACGTCGGGCAGGGTGCCAAGCGCGATACCCAGTTCGCGCAAATGATTGAAGCGGCGTGCAGGTACGAAAAGCCGGTGCGCATTGGCGTCAATTGGGGCAGCCTCGACCAGGCGCTGCTGGCGCGCATCATGGATGAAAATGCGCGGCGGTCGCAGCCGTGGGATGCGCAAGCGGTCATGTACGAAGCCCTGGTAACGTCGGCGATCGAAAATGCGCAGCGCGCGGAGGAATTGGGGCTGCGCGGCGACCGCATCATCCTGTCATGCAAGGTCTCTGGCGTACAGGACCTGATTGCCGTTTACCGCGAGCTTGCTCGTCGTTGCGACTATCCGCTCCATCTCGGTCTGACCGAGGCGGGCATGGGCAGCAAGGGCATCGTGGCATCGACGGCCGCGCTGGCCGTCTTGCTGCAGGAAGGAATTGGCGACACGATCCGCATTTCGCTCACGCCGGAACCCGGAGGCGACCGCACCAGGGAAGTCGTGGTGGCCCAGGAAATTTTGCAGACCATGGGCTTGCGCAAGTTTGCGCCCATGGTCATTGCCTGCCCTGGCTGCGGTCGTACCACATCGACCGTGTTCCAGGATCTGGCGGACAAGATCCAGACCTACCTGCGCGACCAGATGCCGGTCTGGAAAAAGCAATACCCTGGCGTGGAAAACATGAATGTCGCCGTGATGGGGTGCATCGTCAACGGACCGGGGGAATCGAAACACGCCAACATCGGCATCAGCCTTCCGGGAACTGGCGAATCGCCTGCGGCACCGGTATTCGTGGATGGCGAGAAAAAAGTGACCCTGCGCGGCGAGCGCATCGCAGAGGAATTCCAGGCCATCGTGCTGGACTATGTGAAAACCCGTTATGGAAAAGAGAAGGCGGCGGTCTGATCGCGCCCGCGTGCCTGTCCTCAGAAGAGAATGTCAGAAAACAAGAGAGTAGAAAAGATCGCCGGCGTGAAGGGAATGAATGACATTCTTCCCGCCGATGCGCCTTTGTGGGAACTGTTCGAGAACACGGTGCAGTCCGTGCTGAAGAGCTACGGCTACCAGCAGATCCGCACGCCCATCGTCGAGCCGACGGCATTGTTCGCGCGCGGCCTCGGAGAAGTGACCGATATCGTCGAAAAGGAAATGTATTCCTTCGTCGATTCGATGAATGGCGACCAGCTCACGCTGCGCCCGGAAAGCACGGCTGGCGTGGTGCGCGCCGCGCTGGAACATAATCTCACCTACGATGGCCCCAAGCGCCTCTGGTACGCTGGTCCGATGTTCCGTCATGAACGTCCGCAGCGCGGCCGCTATCGTCAGTTCCATCAGGTCGGCGCCGAAGCACTCGGGTTTACCGGGCCGGACATCGATGCTGAACTGATCATGTTGTGCCAGCGGCTCTGGGATGACCTCGGCCTGCGGGATGTTCGGCTCGAACTCAACTCGATCGGCAATGCGGACGAGCGCAACCGGCATCGCGCTGACCTGGTTGCGTATTTCGAGCGCCACAAGGACGTTCTGGATACGGATGCGCAGCGCCGCCTGTATTCCAATCCCTTGCGTATTCTGGATACCAAGAATCCGACCATGCAGGAAATGGTCAACGGGGCGCCCAAGCTGCTCGACTATCTCGGCGAAGAATCGCGCGCTCATTTTGAAGGCGTGCAGAAGATCCTGCGGCACAACAATATCCCGTTTTCCATCAATCCGCGCCTGGTCCGCGGCATGGACTATTACAACCGCACTGTATTTGAGTGGGTCACCGATCAGCTGGGCTCCCAGGGAACGGTGTGCGGTGGCGGGCGCTATGATCCGCTGATCGAAATGTTCGGCGGCAAGCCCACTCCGGCATGCGGTTTTGCGATGGGCGTCGAACGTCTGCTGGAACTGATGAAAGCAAACGGCGATCATTTCGCGCCGAACCAATGCGATGTCTATATCGTGCACCAGGGGAATGAGGCGCAGATGCATGCTTTCGTCATCGCTGAGCGCTTGCGGGATGCCGGACTGGATGTCGTGCTACATTGCGCGGCGGCGGGCGGAGGCGGTAGCTTCAAATCCCAAATGAAGCGAGCCGATGGCAGTGGTGCCAGCTTTGCGGTCATCCTTGGGGAAGATGAAGTTGCCAAGGGCGTGGCGACCGTGAAGGCCATGCGCTCGGCCGATACTGAAAACAATCAACACAGCGTCGCATTCGATACCGTGGTGGATTACATCGTTGACCAGATTACTTGCGGCGACGATTGCGATCATCCTGAACATCATCACTGAAGGCATCAACATGGCATACGATCACGAAGAACAGGAACAACTGGCTAGCTTGAAGGCATGGTGGAATCGGTACGGCAACCTGATCAGCTGGGTCCTGATCATCGTGCTCGCCGCTTATGCCGGATGGTCCGGATGGAATTACTATCTGCGCAACCAGGCAGCGCAAGCCGGGCAGTTGTACGAGGAACTGCAGAAAGCGGTCACGGCAAAAGACGCTGCTAAAGTGCAGCGCGCAGCGACGGACCTGACCGACAAGTTCGGTCGTACTGCCTATGCAGAAATGGGCGCGCTGGCGGCTGCCAAATCCGCCTTCGATGCGAACGACCTGAAAGTCGCTAGAGCGCAGTTGCAATGGGTCGTCAGCAATGGCCGCGATGAAGAATACAAGGCGATTGCAAGGATCCGGCTCGCAGGCGTGCTGCTTGATGAGAAAGCCTACGATGAAGCCCTGAAGGTACTTTCTGGCGACGTCCCTGCGGCGTTTGCAGGCGCTGTCGCAGACCGGAAGGGCGATATTCTGGTTGCGCAGAACAAGGTGCAGGAAGCCCGGTCCGCATATCAACTGGCGCTGGATAAATCCGATACGAATGATCCGGCCCGTCAATTGATCCAGTTGAAGCTGGATGCCATCGGCGGAACTTCTGCAAAATCCGTAGGCTGATCGTCAGGGAAGGGGAATAGATGCGTACTGCGGTAAAACTCGCATGGATAGGCATGTCCGTCCTGCTCGGTGGCTGTTCGGCGTTGTCATCGCTGAATCCCTTTGCCGATAAAGAGCGTAATCCTCCTGCCCCGTTGGTCGATTTCAAGCCGACACTTGCAGTACGCACTGCATGGACTGTTCCGGTTGCCAAGGCCAGGGCATTTACCTTTTCTCCAGCGTTTGCCAACGGCAACCTGTTTGCTGCCGGTGCGGATGGGACATTGATTCGCGTGGATCCCGCCAGCGGAAATGAAATCTGGCGCATCAATGCCGGTACGCGACTTTCTGCGGGAGTGGGCAGCGATGGCCTTACCGTCGCCGTAGCCGGTGAGAAGGGAGTGCTGCTGGCGTTCGACGCCGAGGGGAAATTACGCTGGAAAGCCCAGGCCTCCAGCGAAATCCTGTCTGCACCGGCAGTCGGGCAAGGGCTGGTCATTGTGCGCAGCGTCGACAATCGCATCGCTGCCTATGATGCAGACACCGGAACACGCCGCTGGGTGGTGCAACGAAGCACTCCGCCCCTGACCTTGCGGACTGCGCCGGGAATCGCAATTGCAGGCCCGAGCGCCTTTGTTGCGCTGCCGGGTGGCAGATTGGTGGCCTTGGCGCTTTCCAACGGAGGCGCGCGCTGGGAGGCTGCCGTTGGGGATCCGCGCGGCACGACGGAGCTAGAACGCATTGCAGACGTGTCCGGTGCGCCCGTTGCGGCAGGCCGGGATGTATGTGCAGTTGCCTATCAGGGGCGCGTTGCCTGCTTTGATGCAGTTACCGGCACGCCGCGCTGGGCAAGGGAGCTTTCCAGCGATGTTGGTCTGGCCGTCGATGAACGCTTTGTATTCGTTCCCGATGACCGAGGCGCCGTCAATGCTTTCACCCGGGATACAGGCACCGGCGTATGGCGGAACGATAAATTGGCAAACCGCCGTTTGTCGGTGCCGGTTTCCTTTGGACGTGCGGTCGTAGTCGGTGATATGCAGGGATTTGTCCATTTCCTTTCCCGCGAAGATGGTTCGTTTCTTGCTCGTGCCCGTACGGATGGCAGTCCCATTATCCCGGCTTCGCCCTTGATTGCCGGTTCCAATCTGATCTTTCAAACCCAGGCAGGAAAACTGGTCGCTCTGACGACCGAGTAATAAGTTGATGAAGCCGGTAATTGCACTTGTAGGCCGACCGAATGTCGGCAAATCTACCTTATTCAACCGGCTGACCCGGTCGCGGGATGCGCTCGTCGCTGATATGCCGGGGCTGACGCGTGACCGCCATTACGGTGAGGGACGCATTGGGGAACGGCCATTTCTCGTGATTGATACCGGCGGTTTCGAGCCGGTCGCCAAAGAAGGCATCATGCATGAAATGGCCAAGCAGACCAGGCAGGCCGTGGCTGAAGCGGATGTGGTCCTGTTCATCGTTGACGGACGTCAGGGCCTGACGCCGCATGACAAGACCATTACGGACTTTTTGCGAAAATCCGGGCGTCCTGTGATGCTAGTGGTCAACAAAGCGGAGGGCATGAGATACACCGCGGTCACCGCGGATTTCTATGAACTAGGTCTCGGCGATCCATATGTAATTTCTGCCGCTCATGGCGATGGAGTAGCGGACCTGGTCGGTGAGGCGCTTGACTCGGTTGCAGCACAGCGGCCGGCTGTCGAGGAAATTCCTGACGAGGCTCCCGGCAAAGGGATCAGGATCGCCATCGTCGGCCGCCCGAACGTGGGCAAATCGACGCTGGTTAATACCTTGCTCGGTGAAGAGCGCGTGATCGCATTCGATATGCCTGGCACGACACGCGATTCGATTGAAATTCCTTTCGAGCGCGACGGCAAGCAATATTCTCTGATCGATACGGCTGGCATACGGCGCCGAGGAAAAGTGTTCGAGGCGATCGAAAAATTTTCGGTCGTCAAAACACTGCAATCGATTTCCGAGGCGAATGTGGTGGTGCTCCTGATTGATGCTCAGCAGGATGTATCGGAACAGGATGCCCACATCGCGGGATTCATTCTGGAGTCCGGCAGGGCATTGGTCGTGGGGGTCAATAAATGGGATGGATTGAATTCGGACAAACGTGATCAGATCAAGATGGATCTGGAACGGAAACTGAATTTCCTGTCCTTCGCCAAGTTCCATTTCATTTCAGCATTGAAATCCACCGGAATTGGTCCCTTGATGAAGTCGGTTGATGCAGCGTATGCCGCCGCAATGGCAAAACTGCCGACACCGAAGCTGACGCGAGCCTTGGCCGAGGCGGTCGAGCATCAGCAGCCGCGCCGCAAGGGTAGCGTAAGGCCGAAACTGCGTTATGCCCATCAGGGTGGACAGAATCCGCCGATTGTCGTTATCCATGGCAACTCTTTGGAAGCCATTGACGCAAACTACAAGCGCTATCTGGAAAAGCATTTTCGTGAAACTTTTTCATTAGTCGGAACTCCATTACGTATCGAACTGCGCTCGAGCAAGAACCCTTTCGCCAAAGGGGAAAGCTAGTTTTTTCGTGGCAAGAAACGCAAAAATCGATTACATTCGTACTGTACTGCACAAAGGCGCTTGAAATTTTCCAAGTCGTCTCCAACTCCTAATCACAACTACACAATGGAGCTGCCATGAGCAATAAAGGGCAACTGTTACAAGACCCGTTCCTCAATGCCTTACGCAAAGAGCATGTCCCCGTTTCAATTTACCTGGTCAATGGGATCAAGCTGCAAGGGCATATCGAATCATTTGACCAGTATGTCGTTCTGCTGCGTAACACCGTTACGCAAATGGTTTACAAGCATGCCATCTCTACAGTGGTTCCGGCACGTGCCGTCAATCTCAACCTTGAATCTGAAGCGGAATAAGGTATCGTTACTCCGCTCGTCTCTCCCATGCGCGCTGCGTTAGTCGGCGTCGATTTCGGCAAAGGCGACTTTGCTGCGAGCCTCGAAGAATTAAGTTTGCTGTCAAAATCTGCGGGGGCCGAGCCAGTGGCCACGGTCACGGGCAAGCGCTCCAGTCCGGACGCGGCCCTCTTCGTGGGTTCCGGCAAGGCAGAGGAAATCGCCTCAGCTATCGCGGAAAATCAAATCGATATCGTGATCTTCAATCACGCATTATCGCCCGCCCAGCAACGAAATCTTGAGCGACATTTGAAGACTCGGGTGGTTGACCGGACCAGCCTGATCCTCGATATTTTTGCGCAGCGTGCCCAGAGTCATGAGGGTAAGGTGCAAGTCGAGTTGGCTCAGTTGCAGCATCTTTCCACTCGCCTGGTACGTGGCTGGACTCACTTGGAGCGCCAGAAGGGCGGCATCGGCTTGCGAGGCCCTGGTGAAACCCAGCTCGAAACCGACCGTCGATTGCTGGGAGACCGGGTGAAGGCCTTGAGGTCCCGCCTCGAAAAGTTGCAGCGCCAGCGCGAGACGCAGCGTCGTGCCCGGGGACGCAACAATGCTTTTTCCGTTTCCCTCGTCGGCTATACCAACGCGGGGAAGTCGACATTGTTTAACGCTCTTGCCAAGGCGCGCGCGTATGCCGCCAATCAGCTATTCGCGACGCTGGATACAACCTCGCGGCGTATCTATCTGGGTGAGGCCGGAAACATCGTTATTTCGGACACGGTTGGATTCATCCGGGAATTGCCGCACCAGCTGGTTGCAGCATTCCGGGCCACGCTTGAAGAGACGATCCATGCCGACCTGCTGCTGCATGTGGTGGACGCTGCAAGCCCGGTACGCATGGAGCAGATCGAGCAGGTGAATGAAGTCCTGAGAGAAATTGGCGCCGACCATATCCCGCAGATTCTGGTCTGGAACAAGATTGATGCCGCCGGCCTGGAGCCCGCAGTGGAACGTGATGAATATGATAAAATCCGGCGTGTTTTTATCAGCGCGCAGGCTGGATCCGGTCTGGATTTTCTGCGTGAAGCCATAGCGGAATACGCGAAAGCGGATGGAATGCCTGACGTTCCCCCTATATCAGCCGGGCAAATCCATGACGCGCGAACATGATAGATCAACTGGCATTCCAACCAAATACATAAAGCCGGATAGCGACAGAATGCTCGTTCCCATACTAGAAAAAATAGGCGTCAAGCTTTCATTGAACGATCCCCGTTGGGGACGAGGTTCGCAGGAAAACAATCAAAGCCAGGAAGGAAAAAAGCCAAACGACGGCCCGCCTGATCTTGATCAACTCTGGCGAGATTTCAATCAAAAGCTCAACCGCCTGCTCGGCAATAAAACCGGTGGCAGGAATGGCGGTGGCGACAATTCCGGCATGCGCGGTGCCGGTCTAGGAATTGGCGCGATCGCAGTCGTCATCCTTTTTCTCTGGCTCATCAGTGGATTTTTCATTGTCCAGGAAGGACAGACCGGCGTGGTCATGACCTTCGGGAGATACAGCCACATGACGCCAGCGGGCTTTAATTGGCGCTGGCCGTTTCCAATCCAGAGCCATGAAGTGGTTAACGTTTCCCAGGTTCGTACAGTGGAAGTTGGTTACCGTTCAAATGTTCGCAACAAGCAGCCGAAAGAGTCGCTGATGCTCACCGACGACGAGAACATCATCGATATTCAGTTCGCCGTGCAGTACAAGCTCAAGAATGCGTCCGACTGGGTATTCAATAACCGAGACCAGGAAGAGACCGTTCGGCAGGTGGCTGAAACTGCGATCCGCGAAATCGTCGGCCGCAGCAAAATGGACTTCGTGCTCTACGAAGGCCGTGAGAAGGTGGCGCTCGATGTCGCGCAACTGATGCAGCAAATCCTCGACCGCTACAAGACCGGTGCGCAAATTACCAACGTGACCATGCAAGGCGTGCAACCGCCCGAACAGGTTCAGGCTGCCTTCGATGATGCAGTCAAGGCGGGACAGGACCGGGAGCGCCAAAAGAATGAAGGCCAGGCCTATGCTAACGATGTCATTCCCAGAGCACGCGGCTCGGCGTCGCGCCTGTTGCAGGAGTCCGAAGCTTATCGGGCGCGGGTGATCGCCAATGCCGAAGGTGATGCCGCGCGTTTCAAGCAGGTGCTCACCGAATACCAGAAAGCGCCTGCCGTCACGCGCGACCGCATGTATATCGAAACCATGCAGCAGATTTTTTCGAACGCGACGAAAGTCATGGTGGATGCGAAAGCGGGCAACAGCCTGATCTATTTGCCTTTGGATAAGCTGATTGCCCAATCAGCATCGGGCGAACCTGGAGTAGCTGGAAGGGCAAATAGCGGCGTATCGGCTCCGGCAACGAATCAATCTGATGCCTTGCCATCGGCGGACTCGGAGAGGCAAAGGGATGGAAGGAATCGGGATGGCCGCGATTCCCGTGAACGGGAGACGAGATAATGAACCGGTTGATCTCGCTTGCAATCGTTGCTCTCATCGCACTGTCGGTACTTTTTTCGACGTTGTTCATCGTTGACCAGCGCCAGTACGCGATCGTATTCGCCCTCGGCGAAGTCAAGAAGGTCATCAGCGAACCAGGGCTGCATTTCAAGCTGCCGCCGCCATTCCAGAACGTGGTATTTCTGGATAAGCGAATTTTGACGCTGGACACACCTGATGCTGACCGGTTCATCACCGCCGAGAAGAAAAACATCCTGGTTGACGCTTTCGTGAAATGGCAAATCGTCGAGCCCAAGCTTTATTTCGTGAGCTTCGGTGGCGATGAGCGCCGGGCGCATGATCGTATGCTGCAGATCATCAAGGCCGCACTGAACGAAGAGATTACAAAGCGCACTGTGAGGGAAGTCATTTCCGGGGAGCGCAGCAAGGTGATGGATGCCATCGGGAAGAAGGTCGCCGATGAGGCACAGCAGATCGGCGTGAAAATCATCGATGTCCGTCTGAAGCGCGTCGACTATGTCGAACAGATCAATAATTCAGTGTATGAGCGGATGAAGGCAGAGCGCATGCGCGTTGCCAATGAATTGCGCTCGACTGGTGCTGCCGAATCTGAGAAGATACGCGCGGACGCCGACAGGCAGCGGACGGTTATTCTTGCCGAGGCTTATCGCGAAGCCGAAAATATCCGTGGCCAAGGCGATGCAAAAGCATCACAGATCTATGCGCAGGCTTTCGGACAGAATCCCGAGTTTTTCCGATTCTACCGAAGCCTGGAAGCTTATCGTGCGAGCTTCAAGAATCGCTCCGATATGATGGTTGTCGACCCTAACTCCGAATTCTTCAAGTACTTCAGGAATCCGGCTTCGGGACCCGTCAATCCCAAGAAATGACCTGTCCATACCGTGAATGGCTCCTGGATAGTCGCGCTCGGACTAATGCTGCTGCTGGAAGGGGCTGTTCCTTTTTTCTTTCCCAGGCAATGGCGGGAGACTTTTAGCCGCCTTCTCCGCTTGTCCGACGGACAAATCCGTTTCGTGGGGTTGGCAACATTGCTCTCTGGAGCGGCAATCCTGGCCCTGGTTCACCTTCTGTCCTGAAGTATCGCCTTTCTAGTCATGCCGAATTGGCTCCTTCCTGAAAATATCGCCGATGTCCTGCCGTCCGAGGCGCGCAAGATCGAAGAGTTGCGCCGTGCCTTGCTGGATAATTTCCGCCTGTACGGGTACGAGCTTGTCATGCCTCCGCTGCTCGAATACCGCGAGTCCTTGCTGACCGGAGCGGGACAAGACATGGATTTGCGGATGTTCACCCTGATCGACCAGTTGTCGGGGCGAACGATGGCGCTGCGCGCGGACATGACGACGCAAGTGGCCCGCATCGATGCGCATTTGCTCAACCGCAATTCCGTCACCAGGCTTTGCTATGCCGGCAGCGTGTTGCATACCCGTCCGTCCGGCTTCCATACGACACGCGAACCGTTGCAGATCGGTGCCGAGATCTATGGACATGCCGGGCTCGAGGCCGACGCCGAGATTCAAGAGCTGGCGATGGCCTCGCTGGCCCTGGCCGGGATTTCACAGGTGCGCCTGGACTTGTGCCATGTCGGTGTTTTGCGCGCCATCCTTGCCCGGGACCAGAATGCAGGCAAGCGGGAAGATGAATTGTTTTCCTTGCTCGAGGCCAAGGATATTCCGGGCCTGCGGGCCATCACTTCGAATTTCGAACCTGCCACCCGGGCAGCCCTCATGGCGCTTCCCACCCTGTACGGGGATGTCGAGACGATTGACCGTGCGCGCAGCATCCTTCCGCAACTGCCGGGCGTCGCACAGGCGCTCGATGAATTGCAGGCATTGGCAAGTTTTGCCGGCCCGGCGGACGTGACGATCGATCTGGCTGATTTGCGGGGATATCATTACCATAGCGGCGCGATGTTTGCTGCCTATGTGCCAGGTCTCCCAAACGCAGTAGCGCGCGGCGGCCGGTATGACCACGTAGGCGAAGCATTCGGCCGTGCGCGACCGGCAACAGGATTTTCCATGGACCTGCGCGAATTGGCGCGCCTGGTTCAGGGAGGGGGACGCAAGCGTGCCATCCTGGCGCCATGGGGAACCGATGCTGATTTGCGTGCGAAAATCGCTGAATTGCGGGGGGGCGGTGAAATAGTGATCCAAAGCCTGCCCGGCCACGAAAACGATCAGGACGAATTCGATTGTGACCGCACTCTCGCTTTCGAGAATGGAAACTGGATTCTAAAAAACTTGGATTAAGCAATGTCACACAATAGCATGGCCAAAAATGTGGTCGTCATAGGTACGCAATGGGGCGACGAAGGAAAAGGGAAGATCGTCGATTGGCTGACGGATCATGCGCAGGGCGTCGTACGCTTCCAGGGCGGACATAACGCCGGCCATACTTTGGTGATTGGCGGGCAGAAAACGGCACTGCAACTAATTCCTTCCGGCATCATGCGTGCCGGTGTCGCCTGCTATATCGGCAATGGCGTCGTGCTGTCCGTGCCTGACCTGCTGCGCGAAATAGACAAGCTGCAGGCAAGCGGTGTCGAGGTGGTCTCCCGCCTGAAGGTCTCCGAAGCTTGTCCTGTTATCCTGCCATATCACACTGCGCTGGACGCTGCACGCGAGGCCGCGCGCGGTGCGGCCAAGATCGGCACTACGGGCAAAGGAATCGGACCAGCCTATGAAGACAAGGTGGCGCGGCGCGCCATCCGTGTCGCCGACCTGCTAAACGAAACGCGCTTTGCCGAGAAATTGCAGGAGAACCTGGACTATCACAACTTTGTCCTTACCCAGTATCTGAAGGCACCTGCAGTCGACTGTCAAAAGACTCTCGATGACGCGCTGGCTACAGTTGTCCGTCTCAAGCCGATGGTGGCGGACGTGTCGAGTGCCCTGTATGCCGCGCACAATGCCGGTGCGAAGCTGCTGTTCGAAGGCGCGCAGGGCAGCCTGCTCGACGTCGATCACGGCACCTATCCTTACGTTACTTCGAGCAATTGCGTTGCCGGGAATGCAGCCGCCGGCTCGGGGGTGGGGCCGAACATGCTGCACTACATTCTCGGCATCACCAAAGCGTACACGACTCGGGTTGGCTCCGGCCCATTCCCCTCGGAACTGGCTACCAGTGAAGGCGTAGGCAAGCATCTGGCAACGGTTGGACATGAGTTCGGCACGGTTACCGGCCGCGCGCGCCGCTGCGGCTGGTTTGACGCGGCATTGCTGCGCCGCTCAGTGCAAATCAATGGCGTATCCGGGATGTGCTTAACCAAGCTCGATGTACTGGACGGGCTGGACTCCCTCAAGCTTTGCACTGGCTATATGCTGGACGGTAAAAAGGTCGACATATTCCCGGTAGGAGCAGAAGACGCGGCACGCTGCCAGCCAATTTATGAAGAGATGGCTGGGTGGAAGGAATCGACAGTTGGCGCAAAATCCATGGGGGCACTGCCTGCCAATGCCCGCGCTTATATTCAGCGCATCGAAGAGCTGGTTGGCGTCCCGATTGACATGGTTTCCACCGGACCCGACCGGGAAGAAACCATTGTTTTGCGTCATCCATTCAAATAAGAATCGCCAGGAAAACAGAGATCATGAACGTGTCGAACGACAAACACCTGTGGGTATCTTGGGACGAGTACTATCGTGCCATCGAAGGACTGGCGGCGCTGGTACATGAGTCGGGCTGGAAATTCGACCAAGTGCTGTGTCTGGCTCGCGGCGGGCTGCGGCCGGGAGACATATTTTCGCGGATCTTCGACGTTCCGCTGGCGATTTTGTCCACGAGTTCTTATCGGGAGGAGGCGGGCACTCAGCAGGGAGAGCTGAATATCTCGAAGTACATCACCACGACTTCGGGAGGGCTTTCCGGAAAGGTGCTTCTGCTAGACGACCTGGTTGATTCCGGAGTCACTCTGGAAAAGGTTCAGCATCATCTGAAAGAGAATTTCCCGGCCGTGACCGAGGTCAGATCTGCCGTCATCTGGTGCAAGGCTTGTTCGGCGCTGCGTCCGGATTATTACTTGCAATATCTTCCGACCAATCCCTGGATCCATCAGCCGTTCGAGGAATATGACAGTCTGCGTCCGAACCAGCTTGCTGCCTGGATCAAGAAAGGAAAAGCGGACTGATTCACCACTTCAATTAGTGAAACCGGAGCGCAAAAAAAAAGCCCGCCGAGGAATCGACGGGCTTTTTAGATATTTGAGGAAGCAGTCCCAGTTTCATGGAGTGCACGGCTTGGACTTGCAAGCGTGCCTTTTGAATCTAAGTCAACGGTGAAACCAACTGCTTTCTGAGCCGAAAAAATAAAGGCTCGCAAAGCGAGCCTTTATTTCATAAACTTGGTGCCCAGAAGAGGACTCGAACCTCCACAGTGTTGCCACCGCTAGGACCTGAACCTAGTGCGTCTACCAATTCCGCCATCTGGGCATCTCAGAAGAAAGAGATTATAACCGAAAAAACGGCCAAGTCAATTCATTCGTGCAATTGAACGCTTTCAATTGCACTGTCTCTAAAACCAGATGTTAGGTAAATATTACGGTACTCCGTTACACTAGCTTTTGAACCAACAAAAAAATAATCGAAGTATTCTTTTGAGCGCATATCAATACAGTATTCCCAGCCGAGAGGAGATTCTCGGCATCTTACGTACCGCGACGGAACCGCAGGACCTGGATTCCCTTGCCGCGGCTCTCGGCGTGAAGCAAAACGAACTGGACGGCCTGATGCGCCGCTTGAATGCGATGGAACGTGATGGCCAGATCAAGCCGAATCGCAATGGTCACTACCAGTTAGCCCACCACTCGAACTTTATCGAAGGACGGGTAAGCGGCCATCGGGAAGGCTATGGCTTTCTCATCCCGGACGACAGTACTGAGGATATCTTTCTCCCCGAGAAGGAAATGCAAAAGGTTCTGCATGGCGATCGGGTGAAGGTGCGCATTTCCGGCACGGACAGGCGAGGGCGGGCGGAGGGTACGATCGTCGAAGTCGTGGAGCGTGCGAATACGCGGGTGATCGGACGCCTGTTGAATGAAAATGGCGTCTGGATTGTCGCCCCGGAAGACAAGCGCATCGGTCAGGACATCCTGCTCGCCGGTTCGCCGGGGAAGGCGAAAACCGGTCAGGTAGTTAGCGTCGAACTGACCGAGCAGCCATCGCGCTATACCCAGCCCGTAGGAAAGATCGTCGAGGTGCTGGGTGATATCGATGACCCGGGGATGGAAATCGAAATCGCCGTGCGCAAATATGGCGTGCCGCATGAATTTTCCGAGGCGGCCAAGAAGCTTGCGGCGAAGTTGCCGAACGAGGTGCGCCAGGCAGACCTGGCCGACCGCGTCGATTTGCGCGACATTCCGATGGTAACCATCGATGGCGAAGATGCGCGGGATTTCGACGATGCCGTCTACTGCGAACCGGTGAAGATCGGGCGCAGCAATGCCTTCCGCCTGATCGTTGCGATTGCGGATGTGAGCCATTATGTGAAGCCGGGCGACGCACTCGATACCGACGCGCTGGAGCGCAGCACTTCCGTCTACTTCCCGCGCAGGGTCATTCCGATGTTGCCGGAGAAGCTGTCGAACGGATTATGCTCCCTGAATCCGGATGTCGACCGCCTGACGCTGGTGTGCGACGCGGTCATTACCGGAAAAGGCGACATCAAGGCTTACCAGTTCTATCCGGCCGTGATTCACTCGGCAGCACGCCTGACTTATACCGAGGTGGCGGCCATCCTTGCCAACACCAAGGGAATCGAGGCGGCGCGGCGCCAGGAACTGGTGCCGCACCTGCAGAATCTCTACAACGTGTTCCAGGCGCTGCTGACGGCGCGGCACAAGCGCGGCGCCATTGATTTCGAGACGACGGAAACCTACATCGTCTGCAATGCGGCGGGAAAGATCGAACAGATTCTGCCGCGCACCCGCAATGATGCGCACCGCCTGATCGAGGAATGCATGCTGGCGGCAAACGTTTGTGCTGCCGATTTGCTCGAGCGTCACAAGCACCCGACCACCTACCGCGTTCATGCCGGTCCAACCAAGGAGAAGCTGAATCAGGTTCGGACTTTCCTGAAGCAGGTGGGCTTGCACCTGGCCGGCGGCGACAACCCGGCTGCGTCGGATTATGCGGAGCTGATGACCAAGATCAAGGATCGCCCCGACGCGACACTGCTGCAGACGATGCTGCTGCGTTCCATGCAGCAGGCGGTGTACAGTCCGGACAACATCGGCCATTTCGGACTGGCATACGAGGCCTATGCCCACTTCACCAGCCCGATCCGCCGCTATCCTGATTTGCTTACCCATCGCGCCATCAAGGCGGTCCTGCAAGGCAAGCGGTACGAGCCCAAAGGCATCGATACCAGCGTGCTGAACACGATGCTGTCACCCGCGGCGCGCAAGATGCAGGCGCAGGACAAGGCTGCAGGCAAGAAGAAGTCGGAAGGCGATCTCGCGATCTGGGAAGCGCTGGGCGTGCATTGCTCCGCCAATGAAAGGCGGGCGGACGAAGCTTCACGGGACGTCGAAGCCTGGCTGAAATGCTATTTCATCCGCGACAAGCTGGGCGAGGAATTCACTGGCACCATTTCCGGAGTCACCTCGTTCGGCATTTTCGTGCAGCTCGATTCCCTCTACATTGAAGGTCTGGTGCATGTCACGGAGTTGGGCGCGGATTACTTTCAATATGACGAGGCGCGGCATGAATTGCGCGGCGAACGCACCGGCATTCGCTACCAGTTGACCGACCGGGTAACTGTGCAGGTCAGCCGGGTAGACCTCGATGCGCGAAAGATCGATTTGCGCCTGGTATCCGAGCCGGGCATCAAGACCCAGCTGAAAAACGAAGCGCGGCGCGCGGAACAGGCCACCGAAAAGAAAAGCAAGCCGAAAGCTGCAAAGAAGGCTGCCAATTCCGGGAAGTCAGGAGCGGCGAAGCGTACGAAAGCGGGCTCTGCGAACACGGATAGAAAGCGCACTGCGAAAGCACAATCGAAGCCTGGCAAGAAAAGACGGTAACCATGAAAAGCAAAATGATTTTCGGCTTTCATGCCGTAACCGCGCGCATCCGCCATGATGCTTCATCGATCGAAGAGATTTACATCGATGCGACTCGCCATGACCGACGCATGCAGGAATTGCTGCGCGCGGCCGAAGCGGCCAAAGTTCGCGTCATTCATGCCGATGACCAGCGCCTCGACGGCATGGTGGGAACGCGGCGGCATCAAGGGGTAGTCGCAAAGGCGGGCGATCTTTCCCTGGCGCGCAACCTGGACGAATTGCTGGATGCGGTCGAAGGGCCTCCCTTGTTGTTGGTACTGGATGGCGTCACCGACCCGCATAACCTCGGCGCATGCCTGCGGGTCGCCGATGCCGCCGGTGCCCATGCAGTGATTGCGCCGAAGGATCGCGCGGTGGGCCTGAATGCGACCGCGGCAAAGGTGGCAAGCGGAGCGGCTGAGACCGTTCCCTACATTACCGTCACCAATCTTGCACGCGCGCTGAGGGAATTGAAGGAGCGGGACATTTGGTTGATCGGCACGACCGGCGAAGCCGAGAAAAGCCTGTACGAGGCGGATTTTTCCGGGCCGGTTGCACTCGTCATGGGTTCCGAAGGCGAGGGCATGCGCCGGCTCACGCGCGAGAACTGCGACTTCCTCGTCAGCATCCCGATGTTTGGTGCTGTTGAAAGCCTGAATGTTTCCGTCGCATCCGGCGTCTGTCTTTTCGAGGCGCGCCGCCAGCGTATCGCCAAGTCCTGAGCGCGCTCTTCCATCCCCAGCCTGCCGCAGAAGATGGCCTTACCGGCGTCGAAGCGGCGGCTGTCACCAGCAAATCTTCGTGCAACGCAGTAACATTACACACCCAGTAAACAGTCGAATCCCTTATGTTCAGCCGCCTTCGTGAAGACATTGCCAGCATCATTGAGCGTGACCCTGCCGCTCGCACGGCATGGGAGGTGCTGACCTGTTATCCGGGCCTGCATGCGATCGTGATGCACCGCTGGGCGCACTCGTGCTGGCAAAATGGATGGAAATGGCTTGGCCGCTTCATTTCGCATGTTGCGCGCGGTCTGACCGGCATCGAAATTCACCCTGGCGCAAAGATTGGACGGCGAGTGTTCATCGATCACGGCTTTGGTGTCGTTATCGGCGAAACAGCCGAGGTGGGTGATGACTGCACGATTTATCAGGGTGTCACGCTCGGCGGCACATCCCTCAGCAAGGGCACGAAGCGCCATCCGACATTGGAGCGCGGCGTTATTGTGGGTGCGGGCGCAAAGGTGCTGGGTGGTTTTACCGTCGGAGAAGGGGCGAAAGTCGGTTCCAACGCAGTCGTCGTGAAGGAAGTGCCAGCGGGCGCGACCGCGGTCGGCAATCCTGCCCACATTGTGCAGAAGGATGCGAACAAGGCGCGGGAGGAAGCGACCGCTCGCATGTTTGCCGCCTATGGCGTAACACCGAACGGCGACGATCCACTGTCGTCCGCCTTGCGAGGCCTGATCGACCAGGCCGCCACGCAGGAGCACCAGCTGCAGAAAATCATTGCTGCATTGAAGGCGGCAGGAATTACCTGCGATGTGCTTCCCCAACTGGACAAGTTCGATCCGGAGCAGTTGAACAGGCTGGTGGAATAGAACTAGTGCGATGAGCGATTCCGACATGAATCAGGCTGCGGGCGAAGCCGGCAGCGATCAATTGCTGCTTGATCCGAACGAGGTCAGGGTGCTGGGCGTGTTGGCGGAAAAGGAGGCATTGACGCCGGACAGCTATCCGCTGTCACTGAATGCGCTGACGAATGGCTGCAATCAGTTATCGAGCCGCGAACCGGTGATGTCACTGTCGGAAGAGACGGTGATGGAAGTGCTGCAGCGGTTGATCCGGAGAAAACTGGTGGCCGAAGTGCGCCAGGCGAATGCGCGCGTGGCCAAGTACGAGCACCGGATGCGCATCGTCTGGCTCCTCGAACAGGACAAGCTCGCCATCCTGAGCTTGCTGATGCTGCGCGGTGCCCAGACTGCCGGGGAAATCCGGGCGCGCAGCGGCCGCTTGCATGATTTTGCATCAGTGGCTGAAGTGGAAACCGGGCTACAGTTTTTGATCGACAAGTTTCCGCCGCTGGTGGCGCGTCTTGCGCGGACTCCCGGTACGAAGGAATCGCGTTATGTCCACCTGCTTTCCGGTTCGAGCCAGGCAGACGCCGAGGGAGAGGCAATCAACGCTTCTTCGGCGGGAACGGCCAGAAGGAGCGATCGTCTGGCAGAGCTCGAACAGGAAGTGGCCGAGCTGCGCCAGGTCGTGCAGGGCCTGAGCGAGCAACTCGAAAATTTCAAGAAGCAGTTCGAATGAGCCTGGCGTAACCTGGCCCCTTTCCCGCCTGCTTTATTTATCCAATTCGTCCAGGGAAAAGCGCCTGATTGTCCCGTCGGCATCGATCGCGATCCAGCCGCCGCGCGGCGACTCAGTATCGCAATCCCAGTCGGGCAGAACATGGCGCGTGTATGTGACACCGTGGAGTTGGTGCTGATGCACGGCGGGACGGTGAGTATGGCCGTGTATCAGGATGGTGCTGCCGTACTCGTCGAACAAGGCGTCGATAGCACCCGCGTTCACGTCCATGATCTCGTAAGACTTGGCACGCTGAGCTTCGCGGCTGCCATGCCGCAGACCTTCGATGATGGCTTTGCGCTGTTCAAGCGGCCTTGAAAGAAATTCCTGCTGCCACGCCGGGTTGCGTACCTGTGCGCGGAAGACCATATAGTCGTGATCGTCGGTGCATTGCGCATCGCCATGGGTCAGGATGATGCGCTGACCTGCAATCGGTGCAATGAACGGATCGGGCAGGAGCGTGACGGCGGCCGCCTGCGCAAAGCGTTCGCCAACCAGGAAGTCGCGATTCCCGCCGACCCAGAAAATCTGAGTTCCGGCATTAGCGACATCGCGGATGGCATCGACGATTTGCGTGTTGTACGGCGCGGCAATGTCATCGTCGCCGGCCCAGTACTCGAACATGTCACCCAGCAGGTACAACTGCCTTGCCTTGATCGCGTGCCTGGCCAGGAAATCCATGAAGGCCTGCGTAGTGCGCGGCAGGGAGGGGTGCAGATGCAGGTCAGAAATGAAAAGCGCAACGGTTTCCGGTTGCGCTTTTCTGTTCGCCGAACTGCCAGACGTGGTGCTTGAATCGAGCATGAGGGAAGATTGTGCAGGCAAATGGATCAGACCACTTCGGCCTTCTCAATGACCACGTTCTCGACCGGAACATCGGCATGCATCCCGGTACGGGTCGTCTTGACGGACTTGATCTTGTCGACTACGTCCGTGCCTTCCACTACCTTGCCAAACACGCAGTATCCCCAGCCATCCTGGCCCGGATAATCGAGGAAGCTGTTGTTCTTCACGTTGATGAAGAATTGCGCAGATGCGGAGTGCGGTGCGGAAGTACGAGCCATCGCAATGGTGTATGGCTCGTTCTTCAAGCCGTTCTTCGCTTCATTCTCGATCGGGTCATTGGTCGGCTTCTGTTTCATGCCGGGTTCGAAGCCGCCGCCCTGGATCATGAAGCCGTCAATGACGCGGTGAAAGATGGTGCCGTTGTAATGGCCGGAGCGAACGTAGGAAAGGAAATTTTCCACGGTTTTGGGTGCCTTGTCGGCATCGAGTTCGAGCTTGATGTTGCCTAGATTGGTAGTGAGGAGGACGGCCATGGGAGTTCCTGTCGATTGGTTGACGATGGGTTATTTCAATACGCTTGCAGATTCAATGACGACCGGCTTGACCGGAACGTTCTGGTGCATTCCCTGATTCGACGTCTCGACCGTCTTGATTCTGTCGACGACATCCGTTCCCTTGATGACCTTCCCGAACACGGCATAGCCCCAGCCGTCCTGGCCCGGGTAGTCTAGGAAACTGTTGTTCTTTACGTTGATGAAAAACTGCGCGGAAGCGGAGTGGGGGGCGGAAGTGCGGGCCATCGCGACCGCGTACTTGTCGTTCTTGAGGCCGTTCTTTGCCTCATTCTCGATCGGCGCCATGGTCGGCTTCTGCTTCATGTCCTTGTCGAAGCCCCCACCCTGGATCATGAAACCGTCGATCACCCGGTGGAAGATCGTGCCGTTGTAATGACCACTTTTTACGTACTGCAAAAAGTTGTCCACGGTCTTGGGTGCCTTTTCCGGGTACAGTTCCAGAACGATGTCACCCATGCTGGTTTTCATCAAGACGCGCGGATTATCCGCAGCAGCTGACGTTACTGCGGCGCCTGCTAGGGTAATGGCTGCTAGAAGATTGATAAAGCGGCGGCGGGAATGTTGCATGGTTATCCTTGATCTCTTTACAGACGATTTTTGATTGTGTATCTTCCCTGTCCCTTGCGGCGGGCGCCGTTCGGATCGGAAGGCTGAAAAGGCGATTGCTCTCTGTGCCAAAATGAGAACACGCCGACCGCAAAACGGATGCGCACTTCATCCGGCCCCGCATCCGTTCCTGTCCCAACCAAGGTTGGCTCTTGCGACGCATATTCAGATCGCATTGCCTGCCTGACAGGAAGAGCACGGATTCATCAATGTTATACTGCAACGAAAAGACGCATTTTATCAAAATAAGCATGAACAAAGGGCGGCGGCGGCCCTATTGGGTTTCTTCACTTGCTCGATTCAGGAAGATGAACAGGCAATCGAGATAACTTCCTGCCGAAACGGACATCACTCATGAGTGCGCTCAAAATCTACAACACGCTTGCGCGTGAAAAGCAGATCTTTATTCCCATGCAGCCCGGCAAGGTGCGCATGTATGTGTGCGGCATGACCGTGTATGACTACTGCCACCTCGGGCATGCGCGTGTGATGGTGGTGTTCGATATGATCCAGCGGTGGATGCGCGCTTCCGGTTATGAAGTCACTTATGTGCGCAACATTACCGACATCGATGACAAGATCATCAAGCGTGCCGTCGAGAACGGCGAATCGATTTCTCAGCTGACGCAACGCTTCATCTCTGCGATGGAAGAAGATGCGGCAGCCCTCGGCGTACAAAAGCCGGATCATGAGCCGCGTGCAACCCGGTTCGTGCCGCAGATGCTCGGCATGATCGAAAAGCTCGAGCAAAACGGTCTGGCCTATCAGGCCGCAGATGGCGACGTGAATTATTCAGTACGGGATTTCCCGGGGTATGGCAAGTTGTCAGGGAAGTCGCTGGATGATTTGCGCGCCGGGGAGCGCGTCGATCTGAACACGGGCAAGCGCGATCCGCTCGATTTTGTCCTGTGGAAGGCAGCGAAGGAATCCGAGCCTGATGAGGTGAAGTGGGAATCGCGCTGGGGCAAGGGACGACCCGGTTGGCATATTGAATGTTCGGCAATGAGTTGTGACTTGCTTGGAGAGCATTTCGACATTCACGGCGGCGGACAGGATTTGCAATTTCCCCATCATGAAAACGAAATCGCCCAGTCGGAAGGGGCGAATCGCGCGACCTTCGTCAACTACTGGATACATAACGGCTTCGTCCGGGTCGACAATGAAAAGATGTCGAAATCCCTCGGCAATTTTTTCACGATCCGCGATGTGCTGAAAGAATACGATGCTGAAGTGGTGCGCTTCTTTATTCTGCGCGCCCATTACCGTAGCCCGCTCAATTATTCCGATGCGCATCTTGATGATGCAAAACATGCGTTGACGCGCTTGTACACGGCGCTCAAGGAGGTAGATGCGGATGCAGCTCCGCTGGATCGCGAAGAGCCGCATGCGCAGCGGTTTTTTGAAGCGATGAATGATGATTTCAATACACCGGTTGCAATCGCGGTGCTGTTCGATCTGGTAAATGAAGTCAACAAGACCAAGTCGAAGGCCGCGGCACGCCAGCTGAAAATGCTTGCCGGCGCGCTTGGGTTGCTCGAGCGCAATCCTCAAGCGTTTCTCCACGCAGGTCCCGCAAGCGCCGGGAATGAGGCCACCAATGAGGCAGCGATTCTCGACAGGATTGCGGCAAGGACGGTGGCGAAGAAAGCAAAGAATTTTGCTGAGGCGGATCGCATCCGCGCTGAACTGCTTGCCGAAGGAATCATCCTCGAGGACAGGCCGGGCGGTGTTACTGAGTGGCGAAGGGCGTAGACGGCATGGGGAAATCCGGACACGCCGAGCTGAGCATTTCCGTGCCTGCATATTGGCAGGATGCAAAGAGCGAGCTGATGAAGCGCGACCGCATCATGCGCAAGCTGATCCCGCAGTTTGGCGATTTGCATCTGGTCGGGCGCGGTGAGCCATTTACAACTTTGGCTCGCTCCATTGTTGGACAACAGATTTCTGTAAAGGCGGCCGATGCCGTTTGGCAACGCGTTATTGAAGTGTGTCCAAAATGCACGCCTGCGCAGTTTCTAAAGGCGGGAAACGAGAAGCTTGCCTTGTGCGGTCTGTCCAAGCGCAAGGCAGAGTACATCATTGATTTGGCAGAACATTTCAAAGCCAAGCGGGTCCATGTCGATAAATGGGCAGAGATGGCGGACGAAGACGTCATCGCGGAGTTGATCCAGATTCGCGGCATCGGACGCTGGACAGCGGAGATGTTTTTGATATTTAATCTTCTCCGCCCAAATGTTCTGCCCTTGGATGACTTGGGCCTGCTAAAAGGCATCAGCATCAATTATTTTTCAGGCGAACCGGTGTCGCGCAGCGATGCGCGTGAAGTGGCGGCCAACTGGGAGCCGTGGCGCACCGTCGCTACCTGGTATTTGTGGCGCAGCCTGGATCCGGCACCTGTCACATATTGAATTACAAATATCTACTCGCATTGAGGCAAAGGAGCCACGATGAGTAAAACCACTTTTCTCGGTTTTGAGCAACCAGTTGCCGAACTGGAAAGCAAGATCGAGGAATTGCGCTTCGTACAGGATGACTCGGCAGTCGATATCTCCGAAGAAATCGATCGCCTGTCGAAGAAGAGCCAGCAACTGACCAAGGACATCTACTCCAAGCTGACTCCATGGCAGGTTTCCCAGATTGCGCGCCACCCGCAACGTCCCTATACCATGGACTATGTGAATGAAATCTTCACGGATTTTCATGAATTGCATGGCGATCGCAGTTATGCCGACGACTTGTCGATCGTCGGCGGATTGGCTCGATTCAATGGTCAAGCTTGCATGGTGATCGGCCATCAGAAGGGCCGGGATACGAAAGAGCGTGCATTACGCAACTTCGGCATGCCCAAGCCGGAGGGCTACCGTAAGGCAATGCGCCTGATGAAGCTTGCCGAAAAATTCGGCCTGCCGATTTTCACCTTCGTTGATACTCCCGGCGCCTTTCCCGGCATTGATGCGGAAGAGCGCGGCCAGTCGGAAGCGATCGGACACAACCTGTATGTGATGGCCGAATTGAAGGTGCCTCTCATCGCCACCATCATTGGTGAAGGCGGATCGGGCGGAGCGTTGGCGATTGCCGTTGGCGACGTGGTGCTGATGCTGCAGTACGCGACCTATTCGGTCATTTCGCCGGAAGGCTGTGCTTCGATTCTCTGGAAAACCGCGGAGCGTGCTGCGGATGCGGCCGAAGCGCTCGGACTGACAGCCCATCGTCTGAAGGCCATGAATCTGATCGACAAGATCGTCAATGAGCCTTTGGGTGGTGCGCATCGCGACCCGAAACAAATGGCCGTGCTGCTCAAGCGCGCGCTCGCCGACAGCTTGCGTCAAGTGCAGGGCATGAAACCGAAGGAGTTGCTTGCCGCGCGCCATGAAAAACTCATGAGTTACGGCAAATTCAAGGAAATTTCGTCTCCGGAATAATTCGTGGCGTCCAAGCCGGTAATGTCGGTCACGGAAGAATTCGAACGCGCGTTGGGAATCATCCGAACGCGCGTTTCTCTTGGTGCGGGCCGCAGCCGGACTGATTTGTACGCCACGGCGGATAAGCCGTCTGAGTCATTTGGTCAGGCTGAGCATTCCTTATCAATGGCGGTCGCATATAGCGGAGGACTTGACTCTTCCGCCTTGCTGCATCTTGCGCATGATTATGCGGCTGCCCACCGCATCAAGCTTTTTGCGTTTCACGTTCATCATGGCATCAGTGCGAATGCAGATGCATGGCTCGCTCATTGCGAACGGCAGTGCCGCGAGCTCGGCATCGCATTCGATGCAGATCGCATCAGTCTGAAGGATCGCGACAGGAGCGGCTTGGAGGAGGCGGCGCGCGTCGGGCGCTATGCCACACTCGGCGCGCTTTGCCGCAAGCATAAAGTGCCCTTGCTCTTGACTGCGCACCAGCAGGACGACCAGGCTGAAACGGTCCTGCTGCAGCTTCTGCGTGGCTCCGGCGTCGCCGGCATCTCGGGTATGGATTTACTGAATACGGCTCCCGAGCTTCTTGGCGATCCGGATTTGCTCATGGGGCGACCCTTGCTGGCAGTGACCCGCGGCGACCTCCAAGCATTCATTGTCGAGCGCGGCATTGCTTTCATTGAAGATGAATCGAATGCCGATCCACGTTATGCCCGCAATGCATTGCGCCGACACGTCATGCCGGAGCTTGACCGTTATTTCCCCGGCTTTCAGCAGCGGCTTGCGCGCTCTGCCCGGCATGCACAAGCAGCGCAGCGCCTGCTGGATCAGCTTGCGGCACAAGATCTTGTGGCCTGCGTGGACGGGAAATCAATTCTTGTCGACCGCTTAAAACGACTTGACGCAGACAGGATGGATAACCTTCTGCGCCATTGGCTTGATTTGCACGGGAGTCGCATGCCGAGCACGGCATGGTTGACCGAGATGCGGGTCCAGTTGCTCAATGCCAGGGAAGATGCGCGCATCCGTATCACGCACGCAGATTGCGAGATCCGGCGACATCGCAACCGAATCTTCCTCACGCCTCGCAGCTTCGCCGAAGTATCGACTCCTGCTCCCGTGATGTTCCGTTGGAATGGTGAAGCCCGCTTGCATTTCGAGGATTTCGGCGGCACCCTGCATGTTGAATCGGCTGCGGGGGGCGTCGACCCTGACTGGTTGCGTGGGGAAGACATGGTGATCCGACTCCGGCAGGGAGGGGAGCGCCTGAAACTGGCGGCAAACCGGCCGACGAGAAGTCTGAAGCAGCATTACCAGGCTTTGAATGTCCCCGCCTGGGAGCGTGAACGATTGCCGCTTGTTGTGACTGCCTCGGATGATTTGCTGTTTGCGGCTGGAATAGGAATGAATTGGTCTGCGAACCAGAAGAGGGCTGAGCAAGGCATTCATTTCATCTGGACAAGCACCTCCAGCTAAAGCCTCTTTTTCTGAATTTATTCCGGCTTGCGTCCTTCTTTTTGCCATTATGGCCTTGTCATCTTGCCTTGCAACAGGTAAAGTAAAGGGTTGATTTTTTTCAAAATTCTTAATCTCCAAGCCCAGTTCCTTAACCCCCATGGCTTTAATCGTTCACAAATACGGCGGTACCTCGATGGGCTCGACCGAGCGCATCAAAAATGTCGCCAAGCGCGTCGCCAAATGGCATGACGCCGGCCATCAAATCGTTGTTGTTCCTTCCGCCATGTCCGGCGAAACCAATCGACTGATTGCGCTTGCGAAGGAAATCATGCCGCAACCGGACCCACGCGAGCTTGACATGCTGGCTTCCACCGGCGAGCAGGTATCGGTTGCGCTGCTGTCGATGGCGTTGCAGATGACAGGGAAGAAAGCAGTTTCCTATGCAGGCTGGCAGGTGCCCATCAAAACCGATTCCGCGTACACCAAGGCGCGCATCCAGTCGATCGACGATGCGCGCGTGCGCAAGGATTTAGCAGAAGGCAAGATCGTTATCATTACCGGCTTCCAGGGCGTGGACGATGCCGGCAATATCACCACACTCGGGCGGGGCGGGTCAGACACCTCGGCTGTTGCTGTTGCAGCCGCACTGAAAGCGCAGGAGTGCCTGATCTACACAGATGTGGACGGCGTCTATACTACTGATCCCCGCGTCGTTTCCGAAGCACGCCGCCTCAAGACAGTCACGTTCGAGGAAATGCTGGAAATGGCATCGCTCGGTTCCAAGGTGCTGCAGATCCGCTCAGTGGAATTTGCCGGCAATTACAAGGTGCCGACCCGTGTGCTGTCATCGCTGACCGACCCAATGATTCCGCTGGAAGAAGAAGCTGCTTCCGGCACCCTGATTTCGTTTGAGGAAGATACAAACATGGAACAAGCCGTCATCTCCGGCATCGCCTTTAACCGCGACGAAGCGAAGATTACCGTGCTCGGCGTGCCCGACAAGCCTGGCATCGCTTACCAGATTCTGGGACCCATTGCCGATTCCAACATCGAAGTCGACATGATCATCCAGAACCAGTCGGTCGACGGCAAAACTGATTTCACCTTCACGGTCGCACGCGGCGAATACGTGAAAGCCATGGAAATCCTGGAGAAGAGCGTCAAGGCACATATCGGCGCAGCCAGCATCGTAGGTGACACCAAGGTATCGAAAGTGTCAGTCGTCGGCGTCGGCATGCGCAGCCACGTTGGCATCGCCTCGCAAATGTTCCGGACCTTGTCGGAAGAGGGCATCAATATCCAGATGATCTCGACTTCCGAAATCAAGATTTCCGTATTGATCAACGAAAAATACATGGAGTTGGCAGTACGTGCGCTGCATAAGGCGTTTGATCTGGAAAAAGCTTGATCAAAGTAAACTTGGGTGCATAGTTCCATTGACCAAGTTACCCTGAGAAGTTATCATGCCAAGCTTTACTAGAGCGGACTTGCAGTAATGCCGCTCTAATGTGTGGAGACGTGGCCGAGAGGTCGAAGGCACTTCCCTGCTAAGGAAGCATATGGGCTTTAAACCTGTATCGAGGGTTCGAATCCCTCCGTCTCCGCCAGGAATGCAAAAAGCCCCGTAAGGGGCTTTTTTCATTTGGAGGCGCAATCGCATTACGCGGTCGGTATAAAGAGAGGAGAGTGGCTTGCGCGCGAGCTCTCAAGGTGGCGTCGAATTTCTCCCCTAGGTATTTATGCTGACGTATGAAGCCCGCAGGCCGTGAATCGTGTTGATCGTGCGGGAAGGGAGCGTACTGCGAATCAGGTGAAGTGATGATCGGAAGTGGGGCGCAATCCATTATGACGCTACCAATACTCGGCCAGTTCTAGGGTGCTGAATCGGGCTGCCGACGTGTGCTGCGAAGAGCCTTTGTATCAGGTCGAGAACCGGCGCAGGCGGCTGCGCCAATCCTCTAGTCGGTTTAGCCTGCGTGCTGCTTATCTTGCAGGTTAAAGCGGGTCGGCAGATAGCGCACGAATCGGTGCAGTTTGCCCCAAAAAGTAAAGGGAAGAACGGATGGCTTGGGATGAATCTTGAGTGGCCTGACAATCAGGCTGCAATAGACTTCGTTTTCAGCCATAAGGCAATTGATGAAATTTTCAGCTTGCGCTGAGGTGGAAAATTCGTAAACCTTCGCGTCGGTCTCGACGAAATTCCTGTCCACGAAAAAACGCATGATCATCACCCCTCAAGTCCGTGTCCGGATTGGGCCGTAAGCCACGAGAGCAGAGGGCATCCGCTAGACCGTTCCGGAAAGAATTTGTTGCATTAAGAACAATGTCTAATGTTGGGCTAGGTGGCAACGCGCATATTGACCGGCGTCAATGATGCTTAACACGCCCTATAGAGCCGTGCTCTGAAGGCGATCCATGAGGCAGTGGTGGAGCTGTATGTCCGATTGAGGCCTGGTAGTCTTTAATGTCTATGCGGAGGCCGGTGTCTGGGCGGGGGAGGGTAGGAAGTTCGCCGGCAGGCGCGAATACGAGAAGATAAGCGGGACTGTGTCAGGCCAGCATGTCGTCGATCGACTTCGTTGCTTGTTGCAGTGCGTGCCGATCGGTGCTTTGATGCGGCAATCGCACAAAAGCTTCTACCCGCGCGTGGAGTTGATTGAAAAGCTTCTCGAAGGACGCACGCTTTTCTTCGTGGGAGCCGGCCATCGCCAGTGCCCGTTCAACTCGCCAATGGCCTGAAAGCGGGTTACCAGTCCAGACAGGGCAGAGTTCGGCTGCTGCGTAATCGCATACGGTAATGACGTAGTCGATCTGCGGCGCATTCAGTGACGCAAATTCGTTAACACTCTTGCTGCGCAGGTTTTCCAAGGGATAACCGATTTTCCGGATCTGCTCCAGTGCATATGGATTAATCAATCCAGCAGCACGGGTTCCGGCGCTAAATCCCTTGAATTTTCCTTTTCCTAGTACTGTAACCAAGGCTTCCGCGATGAGACTGCCGCCGGAATTTCCAGTACAGATGAAAAGGACATTACGGATTGTCATTGAAAGCGCACTATGAATGTGTCGGAGTTGCTAGCGAGGCCGATTCTGGAATGCTGTTAACCGCAATAAAACTCTTTGATATTAACTAACTACAAACTCAGCGGAACTTAAGGTAAATATTTGTGGGTAACCATTTGTTTCAAGAAATCCGTTAACACTTGTGTTATTTGTAATTTATCAATATTCTGTCTGACAAGACATCGCGTAATTATAGGCGCATTCTTGTTATTGTCGAAAATTCATCAGTGTTTCTTTAGAAAGAGTTAGCAGGGCAAAACAAAATTCGGTTTCGTGGGTGTTCTTTCATCTCAACCTTTCTGAGAGTGAGGTTGTAAAAATGCCAATCAAGCGCTGCCCATCCTCGACCTGCAGGCGCCCGTTCCAGATCAATCAGTTCGGGCCGAAATTTTCAACCTCCAGGGAACGTGGAAAGATCACTTGCCCGCACTGCGGGCTCGAATTGTTCGGCGACAGTGGCTCCATATTTCTTACCCACGCCTTATCGGCGGCAGAAGAAGCCGAATTCAACGCCAATCACTCCGTCGAAAAGAACGTCGGATAATTCCAAGCCCCGACCGTTCAGCACCTGAGACAGTCAGCCTGCAGAAGAGGGCGGGTCTTGCCGTTCCCAAATCTACCGGATATTTCTCGCGGGAAGCGCAGTGCAAAGGTTTGATGCTTATCAGAATGAACTTTTCCTATCAGGAATAGTCTTATGAATAATTTCTGTTTGGAAACAACTGCAGAAGCAAAAACAGAAGAAAAAATTAGGAAAAAATTTATTGTGAAACCCTAAAGTTGGGAAAAATGCTGCCGATATAGCATCTGAAGGCGATGAAAGTATTGCGTTGCTGCAACACTTTTAAGGTTTTTGGTTGTTGGAAGTAGATACAAATAGATACAAAAAACACATAAAAAAATTGCTTATGAGCAAGTAAATCCGTGACCGAGGACGATGCTCCTCATCGTCCGCAAACCCAGACGCCAAGCCATTTCCCGCGCTCTCCAGTCAGTGCGCCCCCATCATCATCGTGTTCGTGTAGGACAAATTCCTACACGGCGGCGCTATTGGCGCCGACGACAAAAACCGACTGGCGCCTATTTTCTCCCCGCAGTCAGCCAACTCAGAATGGCTTCACTGGCAACGCAAACGATAAGCCAGACGACCGCAATAGGGAGATTCACATGAACAAAAATGACATGATGGCTGAGATTCGTGATGCCAATCTGAGCTATCTGATGCTGGCCCAGCAGATGATCCGTTCCGACAAGGCGACCGCGATTTTCCGTCTCGGCATCAGCGCCGAAATCGCTGATCTGCTGGAGGGCTTGAACAATGCACAAATCCTCAAGCTTGCGACCAGCAACATGATGCTGGCGCGCTTCCGTTTCGATGACGGGGCAATTCTCGGCATGCTTACCAATTACCACAAGGACCGGGAACTGGCGCATTCGCATGCGGCCATCCTGATGGCTTGCCAGCCGGTTGAAGACATCGCCTGACTGACCGACCCGCTATCAACGAAGCCAGAAACTCGCAAAGGTCCGAACATGACGAAGAAGAGCGTAATTACGGAAGCCCAGGAAATCCAGCTCGCGATCGAACTCATCAACCTTGGTGCGCGCCTGCAACTGCTGGAATCGGAAACCAAGTTGTCCCGCGAACGCCTCCTGAAGCTCTACAAGGAACTCAAGGGTGTGTCGCCTCCCAAGGGCATGCTGCCGTTTTCGACCGACTGGTTCATCACCTGGCAGCCGAATATCCATTCTTCGCTGTTCATCAATATCTACAAATACCTGATTCAGCACGCCCGGATTTCAGGTATTCAGGCCATCATCAAGGCGTACAAACTCTATCTCGAGCAAGTAGGGCCGGGCCCTGACGGAGAGCCGGTTCTTTCGCTGACACGCGCCTGGACCCTGGTGCGCTTTTTCGAAAGCAAGATGCTGACGACTGCATGCTGCGGCAAATGCGGCGGCGACTATGTGGTCCACCAGCTCGACCTGAACAACGACTACACCTGCGGCCTGTGTCACATGCCTTCGCGTGCCGGCAAGACCAAGAAGGCCAGGGAAGAGGCAGCCCAGGCAGCGCTTGCGAGCGTATAAGCGGCAGGCTGCTTGCAGATATCCCGCGCGCAGTGACGGAGATGGGTCGACCCGCTATGGGCAGAGTGCAAGTCCGACAGATGATGCGCACACCCGCCATCCACGCGCTGCTGATACAGCTGGCTGCGTTCGTTCTGGTCCTGCTGCTGGCAGTTGGTCTGCGCACCTTCGCCGGCACCGATCTCAATATCCTTTCGGCCGCGCTGGTTCATGGCGCGGCGGCTGCGCTGATTTCATACTGGCGGCGCCTCGCGGCGTGGTGGTTTCCGATCCAGTTCATTTTCCCGGTGGCGCTGCTTACGGTGCATGCCTTGCGCCTGCCGTCCTGGCTGTTTCTCGCCGCATTCCTGGCTCTGACTTGTTTGTACTGGACCACCTTCCGCACCCAGGTTCCGTTCTTTCCGTCCGGTCCGGCAACTTGGCACGCAGTCGCCGGGCTGCTGCCGGAAAAGGAAGGGGTCCGTGTTGTGGACGTCGGCAGCGGGCTCGGCGGCCTGATTCTTCATCTTGCAAGGCTGCGGCCGGAAGGCGAGTTCAGCGGGATCGAAGTCGCGCCACTTCCATGGCTTATCAGCGCCCTGCGTGCGCGTCTTGCGGGCAGCCGGGGGCGCTTCATCCGCGGCGACTATGACCGCCTGGCTTTCGCCGGCTTCGATGTGGTGTTCGCCTACCTGTCGCCGGCGGCGATGCCGGCTTTGTGGGCCAAGGCTCGTGCAGAAATGCGCCCCGGCACGCTGCTGCTCAGTCATGAATTCCCGATTCCCGGCGTTGAGCCGAGCCTGATCATTCCCGGCGCCGCAGGTCGTCCCTCCCTGTTCGGCTGGCACATGTAGCCCCACCTGCCGAAAGTCGCTGCCGTTTCCCTCAAGTTCCCTGTTTTTTGGCCGTAATTCAATGGAAAGCGGTTTTCGCGCCGCTATTCGGCTGTTTGCGGCTGCAAACCCGCTGATATGCTGGCCGCGAATTGGCCAATCGAGGGCCGTGACCTCGCCCATTTTGACGACCGGAGTACAGATCCTTGCTAGTCATTCTCGGATATATCGTTGTTTGCGCCTCGGTGTTCGGCGGCTTTGCCCTTGCCGGAGGACACCTGGCTGCACTGTTCCAGCCTCTGGAATTGCTGATGATCGGCGGTGCCGCTTTCGGCGCTTTTTTCGTCGGCAACAACGGCAAGGCAATCAAGGCGACGTTCAAGGCGATTCCCAGCCTGTTCAAGGGCTCGAAATACACCAAGTCGCTCTACATGGAGCTGATGACGCTGCTCTTTGAGATTCTGAGCAAGGTACGCAAGGAAGGCCTGATGTCGATTGAGGGCGATATCGAGAGCCCGGAAGAAAGCCCGATCTTCAGCAAGTATCCGGCCATCCTCGCCGACCATCACATCGTCGAATTCATGACCGACTACCTGCGGCTGATGGTGTCGGGGAACATGGATGCGTTCCAGATCGAAAACCTGATGGACAACGAGATCGCGACCCACCACAACGAAGGCGAGATCCCGGCGCATTGCATTGCCAAGATCGGTGACGGCCTGCCAGCATTCGGCATCGTGGCAGCGGTGATGGGCGTGGTACACACCATGGAATCGGTCGGTCTTCCTCCGTCCGAGCTGGGCATGCTGATTGCGCACGCGCTGGTCGGCACCTTCCTTGGCATCCTGCTCGCATACGGTTTCGTCGGGCCGCTCGCCAGCCTGCTGGAGCAGAAGCTGCATGAGTCGTCAAAGATGTTCGAATGCGTGAAAGTGACCCTGCTCGCCAGCCTGAACGGCTACGCCCCGGCGCTCGCGGTAGAGTTCGGCCGCAAGGTACTGTTCTCGACCGAGCGGCCGTCCTTCAGCGAGCTCGAAGACCATATCAAGCAGTCGAAGACCAAATAGGCGGTCCGGCGATGAAAGCACAAGCGGAAAGGCACCATGGCTGACGAAGCCCGGCCCATTATCGTAAAGCGGGTGAAGAAGCCCGCAGGCGGCCATCATGGCGGCGCGTGGAAGATCGCATACGCCGACTTCGTCACGGCGATGATGGCCTTCTTCCTGCTGATGTGGCTGCTCGGATCGACTGCCAAGGGTGACCTGCAGGGGATCGCCGAATATTTCAAGACGCCGCTCAAGGTTGCGATGTCGGGCGGATCCGGCAGCGGCGACAGTTCGAGCGTGATCCAGGGCGGCGGCCGCGACCTCACGCGCAAGGATGGGCAGATCAACAAGGCCGACGAGCCGACCGTAAGAAAGACCCACACCCCGACGGTCGCCGACCTAAAGGCGGCGCAGGAAGAGCTCGAACGCGCCGACATGGCGCGCCTGCGCATCCTGAAGCAGCGCATCGAGGCTGCCATTGATGCCCGGCCCTCACTGAAACAGTTCCGCAAGCAGTTGCTGCTCGATATCACCACCGAAGGTTTGCGCATCCAGATCGTCGACGAGCAGAACCGGCCAATGTTCGAACTGGCGAAGGCCGAGTTGCAGAGCTACACCAAGGAAATCCTGTACGAAATCGGGCGCGTGCTGAACGACGTGCCGAACAAGATCAGCCTGTCGGGACATACCGATGCCGCGCCTTATGCGAGCGGCGAAAAAGGCTACAGCAACTGGGAACTGTCGGCCGACCGCGCCAATGCATCGCGCCGCGCCCTGATCGCGGGCGGAATGGACGACACCAAGGTGCTGCGGGTGGTTGGGCTGTCCTCGGCAGTGCCGTTCGACAAGCAGGATCCGCTCAATCCGGTCAACCGGCGCATCAGCATCATCGTGATGAACAAGAGGGCGGAACGAACCGCGCTCAAGGACGGCGGAACCATCGAGGTTACGAACGAGGCACAGGTCAGGGCCGAGCTGACGCCGGCCTCGGCACCGGCTCCCGGGGCCGCTCCCGTGCCAGCCACCGTTCCGGCGGATACACAGGCGAGATGAGCGCAGGCGGGAACGAATGAGACGTCAAGGACCGACGACAGGATATCTTCATGCCGGATAAGAAATCGCCAGCACCGGAAGTCAAGCATCTGCTGTCCATCCTGTCGGATCACGGCAGCAGGCACCTGACCGAGGCCGAGATCGATCTGGCCCAGACCAACCTGCTGCTGTGCGAAGCCATCGAAAAGCTTGCAGCGAGCTTCCTGGCGCTCAACGAGGCCACCGAGGCACAGCAGGCTGCGGTCGAGCAATTGCTCGCGGGGAGCGCGTCGCCGGAAGAGATCAGGCAGGTCCTGAAGGACAAGCAGTCGGAAATCGGCCGGCACGTGCGAGCAGCAGTGACCGGCCTGCAGTTTCAGGACATGACGAATCAGCTGATTGACCGCACCGCGAGACGGGTTGCAGGGTTGCGTGCACTGCTGGGCGCAGTCGGAACCGGCAGCGCTGCCATACAGAGCGCATGCAACACGCAGACGCTGACGGCAGCGCTGAGCGCCATCAATCTGACGCTGGAAGAACGCAGCGCCGGCCTGGATAGCACCTTGCGCAAGGCTGTGGCCCAGACGCATCTGGAAAGCGGCGAAATCGAACTGTTCTGACGTATTACAAACGGGTGATGACCGGGCTTGCGGCCCGCAAACGACAAATCAGGAGCAACAAGATGGCAAAAAAAATACTGGCGGTAGATGACTCCGGATCGCTCAGGCAAATGGTCAGCTTCAGCCTCAAGGCTGCCGGTTATCAGGTGACGGAAGCGGTCGACGGCCAGGACGGCTTGGATAAGGCGAATGCGCAGGTGTTCGACCTGGTCCTGACAGACCAGAACATGCCGGGCATGGACGGGCTGTCCCTGATCCGTTCGCTGCGCGACATCCCGAATTACCAGAAGGTGCCCATCCTGATGCTCACCACCGAATCGAGCGAGGAAATGAAATCCAGGGGCAGGGCAGCCGGCGCCAATGGCTGGCTGGTCAAGCCTTTCGACCCGCAGCGCCTGACCGAGGTGGTCAGGAAAGTCATCGGCTAGCACCGCATTCCCACATCCATCCAGCCGTTAGTCACGGAGTTTCATCATGACCATTGATATGAGCCAGTTCTTCCAGGTCTTTTTCGACGAGACGGAAGAACTTCTCGCTGAAATGGAAAAGCTTTTGCTGGCCGTCGACGTGTCGGCGCCCGATCCCGAAGACCTGAATGCAATTTTCCGTGCAGCCCATTCCATCAAGGGTGGCGCCGGCACTTTCGGCCTGAACGACCTGACCGAGGTGACGCATGTGCTCGAGTCCTTGCTGGACAAGATCCGCAAGCACGAGATGGAACTCACCGCAGAGCACATCGATGCTTTTCTGGTGGCGAAGGACATCCTGAAGATGCTGCTGGATGGGCACCGCTTGCATACGCCCGTGGACCAGGATGCGGTGGGGGACGCGCGCATGATGCTGCAGTCCCTGTCCCAGGGGGCGGTTCCGGCGATTGCTCCGACTGCTTCGCTCGAGGTCAGCCTGAGGCCGATCGAAGCTGTGCCGACGCAGGCAAAGGCGGAGGCCATCCATTACTTCCGCATCGAACTGCCGCAGGTGTCGCAGCGCGACGTCGATGCGCTGGCGGCCGAGCTGGGCCTGCTGGGCGACATACGCCGCGCTACGCTGGACGACCAGCGCACCGCCTTCCATCTGATGACCAATGAAGGAACGGACAGCATCGTTGCGATCTGTTCCTTCATCCTCGATCCGGATGACCTGAAGATTACCGAGGAAGTCGGCCCGACCGTCGAAGAGCTGACCGCCGCTGCCAAGGCGGAGGTGGAAAACGAGCTGGGGTATGGCTTCTTCGAGCCGGTAGGACAGGTGAGGGAAGATCCGGGCTACGGCTTCTTCGAACCGCTGCAGCCGGCGGCGCATGCCGCTGCAGCGCAGGCGCAGGCAGTGTCGAATCCGGGCCAGCCCCCGCAGGAACGAAAGGCCGCAAGGCGCGAGCCGGAGAAATTCACGGCCAGCCAGGAATCCACATCGATTCGCGTCGGCATAGAAAAGGTGGACCAGCTGATCAACCTGGTGGGCGAGCTCGTCATCACGCAGGCGATGATCGAGCAGCGCACCAGCACGCTCGACCCTATCCTCCACGAACGCCTGCTCAACAGTGTCAGCCAGCTTACCCGCAACACGCGCGACCTGCAGGAAGCCGTGATGTCCATCCGCATGATGCCGATGGATTACGTCTTCTCGCGCTTTCCGCGCATGGTGCGCGACCTCGCGAGCAAGCTCGGCAAGCGCATCGAATTCGTGACTCAAGGTGCGGCGACCGAACTCGACAAGGGCTTGATCGAACGCATCGTCGACCCGCTGACGCATCTGGTCCGCAACAGCATCGACCATGGCATCGAGATGCCGGAAGCGCGCAGGGCCGCAGGCAAGAGCGAGGCGGGCAAGCTGACCCTGTCGGCCGGCCACCAGGGCGGGCACATCGTCATCGAGGTGAGCGACGACGGCGCCGGACTGAACCGCGAAAAGATTCTCGCCAAAGCCCGGCAGCAGGGCCTGCCCGTATCGGACGGCATGTCCGACGCGGATGTGTGGCAGCTCATTTTTGCACCCGGTTTCTCGACGGCGGAAGTCGTCACCGACGTTTCGGGACGCGGCGTCGGAATGGATGTCGTCAAGCGCAACATCACTGCGATGGGGGGAGTTGTCGACATCCGCTCGGCGAAGGGGCAGGGCACGACCATCTCGATATCCCTGCCGCTCACGCTCGCCATCCTCGACGGCATGTCGATCAAGACCGGGGAAGAGATCTATATCCTGCCGCTGGCGTACGTGGCGGAATCCCTGCAGGCGGCGCCCGACGACATCAAGGATATCTCCGGCCAGGGACGGGTAGTGCGGGTGCGCGGCGAATATCTGCCACTGATCCCGCTTTACCGGATTTTCGGCATCGAGCCGCGCTTTACCGATCCATCGCAGGGCATCATCGTCATCCTCGAATCGGAAGGCAGGAAAGCAGCGCTGCTGATCGATGAGCTGGTCGGCCAGCAGCAGGTGGTGGTGAAGAACCTCGAATCGAATTACCGCAAGGTGGCCGGCATCTCCGGTGCCACCATCCTTGGCGATGGCGGTGTTGCATTGATCATCGATGTCGCTGCATTGCTGCGCTCCAGCCGGCAGCTCAACGACGAATCCGTTTTTATCGAATAGGAAACTGCCATGAATCAAGTCGTCCAGAACAACATCCTCGCAGTGGCCGAGAGCGGTGCGAATGACAGCGCCGGCCAGGAATTCCTTGCCTTCACCCTGGGCAAGGAAGAATACGGGATCGACATCCTGAAGGTGCAGGAAATCCGCGGCTATGAAGCGGTGACCCGGATTGCCAACGCGCCGGACTATATCAAGGGCGTGATCAACCTGCGCGGGGTGATCGTGCCGATCGTCGACATGCGCATCAAGTTCAATCTCGGCACCCCGACCTATGACCAGTTCACGGTGGTCATCATCCTCAACCTGGGCAGCCGGGTGGTGGGCATGGTGGTCGACAGTGTCTCGGACGTGATCACGCTGACGCTGGAGCAAGTCAAGCCGGCACCGGCCATGGGCACGGCGCTGAACACCGATTACCTGGTGGGGCTGGGCACGATCGACGAGCGCATGCTGATCCTGGTCGACATCGACAAGCTGATGACATCGGAAGAGATGGGCCTGCTCGACAAGGTCGCAGCGTAGTCCGCCGGAAAGCGGCCCGCAGAGGCTGCCCGGCTGGAGGCGGGACTTCCCGCCACCGACACATTATAAAAATTTGGGGAGGAGAAGCATGAAACTGCGTAATTTACGTATTGGCGTGCGGCTTGGCGGCGCCTTCGGCATCATCCTGGCGATCCTCGCCCTGGTGGTGGTGATCTGCACCGTGCTCAACACGCAGAACAAGCGGAAGCTCGTCGAAGGCCTGGAGGCCGCCAGCGAGAAATCCCTGCTGGTTGCGACGATGAAAAGCGCTTCGCTCCAGGGCGGCATGGCCATGCGCAACATCGGCCTGCAGTCGGATCTTGGCGGAATGGAAAGCGAAGCCGCGAAGGTCAAGGCCCAGAGCCAGGCATACACGGATGCGAAGAACAAGCTGTCGCAGCTTCCTCTGAGCGACGCCGAAAAAACTATCCTGGCTGACATCTCCCGGCTGGATGCGGAAATGGAAGGGCCCGTCAAGGAAGCCATCAATCTCGGCCTGATGCTCAGCACCGAAGGAGCGGCAAGAGTCATCAATGAACAGATCAATCCCATCAGCCAGAAGATCATGGCGGACATGGACAAGCTGGTCGAGATGCAGCACGTCGCATCCCGAGAGCTCCTGGCCGGGTCGGTCGCCGACGACACCCGTCTGACCCTGCTTCTGTTTGCGCTCGGTGCGGTCGCAACTGTCATCGGCGGCGGGCTGGCATGGACGATCACGCGCAGCATTACCGGACCATTGCGGCATGCGGTCAGGGTCGCGCACCGCGTCGCTGAGGGAGACCTGACTTCGCGCATAGAAAGCAGGACATCCGATGAAATCGGCCAGTTGCTGGACGCGCTGCGCCGGATGAACCAGAGCCTGGATGAAGTGGTGGGGAACGTGCGTACGGGAACCGACACGATCAGCCAGGCCTCGCGCGAGATCGCAAGCGGCAATGCCGATCTGTCGACGCGTACCGAGGCGCAGGCAAGCTCGCTCGAAGAAACAGCGTCTTCCATGGAAGAACTGACTTCCACCGTGCGCCAGAATGCGGAGAATGCGCGACAGGCAAACCAGCTTGCGGCTTCGGCATCGGATATCGCGACACGGGGTGGGCAGGTGGTCAGCCAGGTTGTCGATACCATGGGTTCGATCAGGGAAAGCTCGCGCAAGGTGGTCGACATCATCGGCGTGATCGATGGTATCGCCTTCCAGACCAATATCCTCGCGCTGAATGCAGCGGTGGAAGCGGCGCGCGCCGGCGAGCAGGGTAAAGGCTTTGCGGTGGTGGCCGCGGAAGTCCGGAATCTGGCACAGCGCTCGCATGGGGCCGCCAAGGAAATCAAGTCGCTGATCGATGATTCCGTGGACAAGGTCAATGCCGGCAGCAAACTGGTCGATGAAGCCGGCAAGACCATGGACGAGATCGTCAATTCCATCAGGCACGTAGCCGACATCATGGGTGAAATCACAGCCGCCAGCCAGGAACAGAGCAGCGGCATCGAGCAGGTCAACCAGGCCATTACCCAGATGGATGAAATTACCCAGCAGAACGCCGCGCTGGTAGAGCAGGCTGCCGCCACTGCGCGCAGCATGCAGGAGCAGGCGGAGATTCTTGCGCGCGCGGTTGCGATATTCAAGCTCAAGGCGCGCGAACATGCTTCGCAGCACGATGCGCCTTTGGGCTTGCCCGCTGTTGGAAGGCAGGCGCCGCAGCTTGCTTCCGGATCGGCCCTTCATGCCGCCGGAAGGGCCAAGCTGGGCCGGATGGATCAATCTGCTGCAGCCACGCGCGCAAGCACGGAGGGCTGGGAAGAGTTTTAGCGGCGAAAGCCGATACCGCTTCGTTTCTCCCGCCGCTTCCGGAGAGCCGAAAGACATGAAACGGGCAGAACAGGTGCCCTGAGAAAAAGGCGTGCTGTGAAAGCGGCGCGCCTTTTGTCGTAAATGGCAGGATAAGAGGGGTCTGTTCAGGCGATCGGTCTCGCAGATCCAAGCCCATAATGCCTTCGGAAGGTGCCGAAATTGCGGTGACTGCGATAAAAGCCCTCTTCGGAACTCAAGTTTTGTCAGCCGGTGCCGATAGAGAAAGATGCTGAGAAGGCAAAGGCCTGCCGGTTCCCAAGTCGCCGGAATGGGAACCACGCAAGCCGAACATGCCTCATGCGGCCCAAGCCAGATCGGCATTCATGTCGATGTGGCGCGAATGCGAGGGCCGAGGGCATGGGCCGATCGGTAGAAACAGGAAAAGCGGGTTGTGGCGGAATCAGGTTTGAAAATTGTGCTGGATACATCCAAGGAATTCGAGTTCACCACTCGGGATTTCGAGCGTGTTCGCGGATTGATATACCAGCGGGCTGGCATCGCGCTTGCCGACAGCAAGCGGGAAATGGTGTACAGCCGGATTGCCCGCCGGCTGCGGGCGACCGGCCTGCGTTCGTTCCAGGAGTATCTCGACCAGCTGGAGCAGCGCGGCGAAGATGCAGAGTGGGAAGCATTCACCAATGCCCTGACCACGAACCTCACATCCTTCTTTCGGGAGGAGCATCATTTTCCCATTCTGGCCGGGCATGTGCGGCAACGGAGGGAACCGATCCACATCTGGTGCGCCGCAAGTTCAACCGGTGAAGAGCCGTATTCGATCGCCATGACCCTGTGCGAGGCATTCAATACCCTGACGCCGCCTGCGCAAGTGATCGCCACAGACATCGATACCAATGTGCTGGCGACAGCGGAGGCCGGCGTTTATCCGATGGAGCGGCTGGACAAGCTGGCGCCCGAACGGGCGCGGCGCTTTTTCCTGAAAGGCAAGGGCAGGCACGAAGGATATGCCAAGGTGCGGCCGGAGCTGCGGGACATGATCAGTTTCAGGCAGCTTAACCTGCTGTCCGGCCAATGGCCGGTACGCGGGCCGTTCGACGCAATCTTCTGCCGCAATGTCATGATCTACTTCGACAAGCCGACCCAGGCCAGGATACTCGAGCGTTTCGTGCCTCTGATGAAGCCGGATGGGCTCCTGTTTGCCGGGCATTCGGAAAACTTTTCCTATGTGTCCGATGCATTCAGGCTGAAAGGCAAGACGGTTTACCAGCTCGCGCCGCAGTATGCCGCGGCGTCTCGGCCCGCGCAGCACCCGCCCGAAAAATAAACCATGAGCTATGTATTAGAGAAGCATTTCGCCACGAACGTCTACTACGACCGGACGTTCGACTGCGACGCGGCGAAAATCCTGCCGGGCGAGTATTACCACACCTGCAAGGACATGCTGATCGTGACGGTGCTCGGGTCATGCGTATCCGCCTGCATACGCGACCGGGTGACCGGCATCGGCGGAATGAACCATTTCATGCTGCCGGACAGCGGGCCGGACGGGGACAGCCCGGTTTCGGCATCCATGCGCTACGGGACCTATGCCATGGAAATCCTGATCAATGATTTGCTGAAGGCCGGCGCGCGCCGCGAGAATCTGGAGGCCAAGGTGTTCGGCGGCGGCAATGTGCTGCGCGGCTTCGTGGCAATGAACGTGGGTGCGCGCAATGCCCAGTTCGTGCGCGAGTACCTGCGCGCCGAGAATATTCGCATCCTGGCCGAAGACCTGAACGACATCTATCCGCGCAAGGTGTATTTCTTCCCGCGCAGCGGAAAGGTGCTGGTCAAGAAACTCAAGCAGCTCAACAACAATACGCTGGTGAACCGGGAGCAGGATTATGCGAACCAGCTCAGCGCCACGCCGGTGGCGGGTGCGGTCGAATTGTTTTGATCGACAGCTGGCGGCAAGAAGAAAAGAATACGGGAAATACCTACGATGAAGATAAAGGTTTTGATCGTCGACGACTCGGCGCTGATCCGCAGCGTCATGACCGAAATCATCGGCAAGCAACCCGACATGGAAGTGGTCGGTGCCGCTCCCGACCCGATCGTTGCGCGCGAGCTGATCAAGAAAACCAACCCGGACGTGCTCACGCTCGACGTGGAAATGCCGAAGATGGATGGTCTGGATTTCCTCGAGAAGTTGATGCGGCTGCGGCCGATGCCGGTGGTGATGGTGTCGTCGCTGACCGAGCTCGGCTCGGAGATCACGCTGCGTGCGCTCGAACTCGGCGCGGTCGATTTCGTGACCAAGCCCAAGCTGTCGATAGCAAGCGGGATGCGCGAGTACACCGAGCTGATCACCGACAAGATACGGGCGGCGGCGAAGGCAAGGGTCAGGGCGCGCACGATAGCGCAAGCGGGTTCCGCAGCAGCCGGCCACGGCGTGCTGCCCCAGATCCGCAATCCTCTGACCAGTAGCGAAAAGCTGATCATTATCGGCGCGTCGACTGGCGGCACGGAAGCGATCAGGGAATTCCTGATGCAGATGCCATCCGATTGCCCGGGCATCCTGATCACCCAGCATATGCCGGAGGGTTTCACCCGTTCCTTCGCCCAGCGCCTGAACAGCCTGTGCAAGATTTCCGTCAGCGAGGCCGCGGGCGGAGAGCGGGTGCTGCCGGGGCACGCATTCATCGCGCCGGGGCATTCCCATCTTCTTCTCGCGCGCAGCGGTGCAAACTACATTACCCAGCTCGACCAGGGGCCGCCGGTGAACCGGCACCGTCCGTCGGTCGATGTCCTATTCGGCTCGGCCGCGAAATGCGCGGGCAAGAATGCGGTCGGCGTGATTCTGACCGGCATGGGAAAGGACGGCGCAGCGGGAATGCTGGAGATGAAGGCCGCGGGCGCGCAGAATTTCGCCCAGGACGAGGCGAGCTGCGTGGTCTTCGGCATGCCGCGCGAAGCGATCGCGGTCGGCGCGGTGCATGAAGTCGGCGCATTGAACGCATTGCCCGGCATGGTGCTCGAACATCTGGCGGCGAACAGCAGCCGCGCGCTGCGGGTGTAGTGATTATCAGAAGATAAATATTGGTGTCGCTGACGTGCGCGCATGTGCGAAATTCGCGTCAATTTGCCAGGCGAGGGGTCTATGCCTACGGGAGTGCGTGCATAATAGCGAGCAAAAAAATTGGCCATTCAACATTCAAGTTTGCATGTCAGCTGCCGTTAAAGCTGATAACGGTTTATAGAATCACTGGAGCAATTCATGGCGGATCCGAATACTAAATTCCTGGTTGTAGACGATTTTTCGACGATGCGCCGCATCGTGCGCAACCTGCTCAAGGAACTGGGATATTCCAATGTCGACGAGGCGGAAGACGGCGCAATGGCGCTGTCGAAGCTGAAGAGCGAGCAGTTCGACTTCGTCATCTCCGACTGGAACATGCCGGTCATGGACGGCCTGACCATGCTGCAGAACATCCGGGCCGATGCCGCGTTGTCCAAGCTTCCTGTCCTGATGGTGACAGCCGAGGCCAAGAAGGAAAACATCATCGCCGCCGCGCAAGCGGGCGCAAACGGCTATGTGGTCAAGCCTTTCACCGCAGCGACGCTGGATGAAAAGCTGACCAAGATTTTCGAAAAGCTCGGGACGGCAGGTTAAGGCCAGCAGCCTTTTCGTATACGATGCAGGGCCGGCATATGGCCTTGCCATGATTGCCAGAACCGGCATTTGCAGCAAACGTAAGAATAAATCGCGGATTGACTATGCAAGACCTGGGTTTCATTGTTCGGGAACCGTTGCTCAACCCTGAAGAGCGGGTGCTGGGCTACGAAGTGAAGTGGCAGCACACCGGCAGTGCCGCGCCAAGCGAGGCGGACGTCGAGCAGCTGCTGAATTGCGTTGCCGAACATCTCACCGTCGGGCCGTCCGGCACATTGCTGGGCGACCAGGTGCTGTTTCTGGAAGTACTTCCGCAACTGCTGATGAGCGATGCGGTTGCCGCATTGCCGGCGCAGGGCACCGTACTTGCCTTGCGGGCACCGGATGTGGATGCGGATGCCCTGGAGGCGATCCGGGAACTGCGGGGCAGGGGATACGGGATTTCCCTGCGGGGCGGCGACCTCGCCAGCATCGACAAGGCAATACTGGCTTCCGTTACCCACTTCGAGATCGGGGCGTCGGCCACGGATTTCAGTGCGCAGGTGGAGCACCATCGTGCCCTCGGCCTGTCCTCGCTGCGCCTGGCTGCCCGTCAGGCGGGCAACTGGCAAGAGTTCGATGCCTGCGCTGGGCGCGGTATCGATGCCTTCGTGGGGCAGTTGCACCTGTCGCCGCGCCAGGGAACGGTTTCCAAGGGATTGAACCCGGCGCAAACCATGATTTTGCAGCTGATGGACCTGGTGCGGAAGAATGCCGACATCCGCCAGCTCGAATCGATCTTCAAGCGCGACGCCGCGCTTTCCTACAAGCTGCTGCGGTACATCAACTCGGCCGGCTTCGGTCTCGGATGCGAAATCCAGTCGCTCAAGCACGCCGTTTCGCTGCTCGGCTATTCGCCGCTGTACCGCTGGCTGTCGCTGCTGCTGGCGAGCGCCAGCACCACCGGCTACTCGCCCGTGCTGCTGCAGAATGCGGTGATCCGTGGCCGTTTCTCGGAACTGCTCGGCCGCGAATTCCTGCCCAAGACCGAAGCGGACAATCTGTTCGTCGCCGGCATGTTTTCCCTGCTGGACCGGCTGCTCGGCGTGCCGATGGAAGATGTGCTGGAGAAAATCCAGCTTCCGGAAGAAGTCACGCATGCCCTCCTGGCACGCGAAGGCATCTACGGTCCCTTCCTGGCGCTTGCCGAGGCATGCGAGCTGAACAGCCCGGAAGTGGAAGCCATGGCGACTTCCCTCTGCATTGGTACGGGCCAGGTCAACCAGGCGCATCTGGCGGCGCTGGCCTGGGTCCAGAGCATCAAGCTCTAAAGTTCCCGGCACTTGCTGCCGTAAACCGAAAACCGGACGTCCCCGCGAATAGCGGGGACTTTCGGCGGCTATTCCGCCGATACTCCTTCCTCCAGCTGGCCAATAATCCATCCTGATTGGGCGTATTGCGTCGTACCGGACGCGAGCCTTGCCCCTGACAGGAGTCGGCGATGGCCGAAGGAAGCGATCTCGAAAAGACAGAACCAGCGTCGCAGCGGCGGCTGGACCAGGCACGCGAAGAGGGCGACGTCCCCCGTTCGCGGGAGCTGGCTACGTGCACCATGCTGCTGGCGGCAGGAGGCGGTCTCTGGTTTTCCGGCGAGAGCGTGGTCCGGCACCTGAACCGGCTGCTGTCTTCCGGCCTGTCCTTCGATCGCGAACTCGCTTTCGACCCGAGCCTGCTGCTTACCCATCTGGCCGCCGCAATCGGCGATGTGCTGCTGGCATTCCTGCCGCTCGCCGTGCTCCTGATCCTGACGGCACTGGTTTCCCCGATGCTGATCGGCGGCTGGCTGTTCAGCACCAAGGCGCTGATGCCCAGATTCGATCGCCTGAACCCGATGAACGGATTGGGCAACATGATCTCTGCGCGCGCCGGCATCGAACTGGCGAAGGCCATCATCAAGGCCGTCGTGGTCGGCAGCATCGCCTGGGTCGTCGTATCGAACAAGTTCGAATCCATGCTGATGCTGAGCGTGGAGCCGCTTCAGTCCGGCGGCGCGCACCTCGCATCGCTGCTGTGGACCAGCTTCATTGCGATGGCCGGGGGGCTCGTTCTCATCGCAGTCATCGATGCGCCGTACCAGCTCTGGCATTACGCCAACAAGCTGAAGATGACGCGCGAGGAGTTGCGACAGGAAGCCAAGGAATCCGAAGGCGATCCGCATATCAAGGCCAAGATCCGCTCGCTGCAGCGCGAAATGGCGCGGCGCCGCATGATGGCCGAGATCCCGAACGCCGACGTTGTGGTAACGAACCCGACGCACTTTGCAGTGGCGCTCAAGTACACCGACGGCGCCATGCGCGCACCGAAAGTGGTGGCCAAGGGCGCAGACGAGCTGGCGGCAAAGATCCGCGAGATCGCCGCCGAGAACAAGGTGCCGCTGCTGGAAGCGCCGCCGCTGGCGCGCGCACTCTACAAGCATACCGAACTGGGCGACGAGATCCCGCCGACGCTGTACACCGCGGTGGCCGAAGTGCTCGCCTATGTATTCCAGCTGCGCGCCTATAACAAGCATGGCGGCATGCGCCCGGAAGCACCGCGCCAGCTCGACGTGCCGCCGCAACTCGATCCGCTCAACGCTGCGGCATCGGCTGAATCCGGAGCTGCGCGATGAACAGCGTGAAGATTCCCGCATGGCTGGCCGGCCCGTCCGGCAAGGCACTGGCTGCGCCCATCCTGATCGTCATGATGCTGGCCATGATGGTGCTGCCGCTGCCGGCCTTCGTGCTCGACATCCTCTTCAGCTTCAACATCGCGCTTTCGGTCATCGTGCTGCTTACCAGCCTGTACACCGTCAAGCCGCTGGATTTCATGGTGTTCCCGACGGTCCTGCTGGTATCTACCATGCTGCGCCTGTCGCTCAACGTGGCTTCCACCCGCGTCGTGCTCACCGAAGGCCACACCGGTGCGGACGCGGCAGGCAAGGTGATCGAAGCTTTCGGCCACTTCCTGATCGGCGGCAATTACACCGTCGGTATCGTGGTGTTCGTGATCCTGACCATCATCAACTTCACGGTCGTCACCAAGGGTGCCGGCCGCATCGCCGAGGTCGGCGCGCGCTTCGCCCTCGATGCGATGCCGGGCAAGCAGATGGCCATCGACGCCGACCTGAACGCCGGCCTGATTGGCGAGCAGGAGGCGCGCCGCCGCCGTACCGAGGTGGCGCAGGAAGCCGAGTTCTACGGCGCGATGGACGGTGCCTCCAAATATGTGCGCGGCGATGCAGTGGCCGGCATCATGGTCACCCTCATCAATATCGTCGGCGGTCTCATCGTCGGCATGTTGCAGCACGACCTGGATTTCTCGGGTGCTCTGAAGAACTACACCCTGCTGGCTATCGGCGACGGCCTGGTGGCGCAGATTCCTTCATTGATCATCTCCACGGCGGCCGGCGTCGTGGTATCTCGCGTGGCGAGCGATCAGGACATTGGCGGTCAGCTGCTCGGGCAGCTGTTCGCCAAGCCGCAGGTGCTCTACATTACCGCCGGCATCATCGGTGGCATGGGCCTGATTCCCGGCATGCCGCACGTCGCCTTCATCCTGCTGGCCGCGATCCTGGCCGGTGCCGCCTACCTGCTGGCACAGCGTGCCCAGACGCCGGCGAGCGAGGCAGCCACGCCGGAAGCGGCAGTGGCCGCTCCGGAAATGGAAGAAGCGACCTGGCAGGACATCGTGCCGGTCGACACGCTCGGGCTGGAAGTCGGCTATCGCCTCATTCCGCTGGTGGACAAGGGGCAGGGCGGCGAACTGCTGCGGCGGATCAAGGGCATCCGCAAGAAGTTTGCGCAGGAAGTCGGCTTCCTGTCGCCGCCGGTACACATCCGCGACAACCTGGAACTCAAGCCGAGCGCCTACCGCATCACGCTCAAAGGCGTCGAAGTCGGCAGCGGCGAGGCGCAGGTCGGCCAGTTCCTCGCGATCAATCCCGGCATGGTGAGCGGCGCCTTGCCCGGTCCGGCTACCACCGATCCCGCGTTCGGCCTGCCGGCAGTCTGGGTTGACACCGGCATGCGCGACCAGGCGCAGGCCATGGGTTACACCGTCGTGGATGCCGGCACGGTCGTCGCGACCCATCTGAACCACCTGATCACCACCCATGCGGCAGAACTGCTCGGCCGCCAGGAAGTGCAGCAACTGCTCGACCACCTCGCCAAGGAATCGCCGAAACTGGTCGAAGACCTGGTGCCGAAGGCTATCCAGCTCGGCACCTTGCAGAAGGTCTTGCAGAACCTGCTGTCGGAAGGCGTGCATATCCGCGACATGCGCACCATCATCGAGACCATCGCCGAGCATGCGCCGCAAGTGCAGGATCCGCATGAGCTGACGGCGCAGGTGCGCGTGGCTCTGGGACGCGCCATCGTGCAGCAGATTTTCCCGTCCGCGAACGAGCTGTCGGTGATGACCCTCGACAACCGGCTCGAACGCCTGCTGATGCAAGCCCTGCAGAACGGCGGGCCTGATGGCGCAGGCATCGAACCCGGACTCGCGGACACGCTCGCTATGCAGGCGGAAAAGGCGGCGCGCCATCAGGAGCAGCTCGGCCTGACGCCGGTGCTGGTGGTGCCGGCGCCCCTGCGTGCCTTGCTCTCGCGCTTCCTGCGCCGGACGATTCCCCAATTGAAGGTTCTGTCGCATGCAGAACTGCCCGATTCCAAGACGATTAGAGTTACCAGCCTAGTTGGAGGCCAAGCATGAATGTCAAGAAATTCACCGCGAACACTTCGCGCGAGGCATGGCGCCTGGTGCGCGAGGCGCTCGGCCCGGATGCCGTCATCCTGTCCAACCGCACCGTCAACGGCGCAGTCGAAATCCTGGCGCTGGCCGGCGACGACGTGTCCTCGCTCGCCGAGCCCGCGGTCGAGAAGGAAGCGCTGCCGAAAACGGCACCGAACCTATTTGCTCCCGAACGCGTTCACAACGTGCCGGCAGCGGCCCAGGCTGAAAAGTTCGATGCAGTACAGGCGAGGGAAAGGGAAATCTCGCTGCAGGAACTTAACGCCATGATGGGCGAGATCCGCTCCATGCGCGGGATGCTGGAGTCGCAGCTCGCCGAGATCGCCTGGGGGACGCAGCAGAAACGCGAGCCGTTCAAGGCAGTGATCCTGCGCGAGATGCTCGCCGCCGGATTCTCCGCCAGCCTGGCGCGCTACCTGCTGGAAAAACTGCCTGCCAACGAGAAGCCGGAAAACAGCATCAAGTGGGTCAAGTCGGTGTTGTCGCGCAACATCGGCGTGATGGAGAACGAGAACGAGATCCTCGACAAGGGCGGTGTGTATGCCCTGGTCGGCCCGACAGGCGTCGGCAAGACCACCACCACCGCCAAGCTGGCGGCGCGTTGCGTGATGCGCCACGGCGCGGGCAAGCTGGCACTGATTACCACCGACGGCTACCGTATCGGCGGCTATGAGCAGTTGCGCATCTACGGCAAGATCCTCGGCGTGATGGTGCATTCGGTGAAGGACGAAACCGACCTGCGTATCGCCCTCGACGAACTGAAAAACAAGCACACGGTCCTGATCGACACCGTCGGCGTCGGCCAGCGCGACAGGATGGTGGCCGAGCAGGTCGCGATGCTGCAGGGCGCCGGAACGAAGGTCAAGCGCCTCCTGTGCCTCTCCGCGACCTCCACTGGCGAGACGTTGAATGAAGTGGTGCGCGCCTATCAGGGCGACGGCCTGGCCGGCGCCATCATCACCAAGCTCGATGAAGCCGCTACCATCGGCAGCGCGCTCGATGTCGTGATCCGTCAGAAACTGAACCTGTATTACGTCGCGAACGGCCAGCGCGTGCCGGAAGACCTGCACCTGGCCAACCGCCATTACCTGATCGACCGTGCCTTCAAGCTCAAGCGCGAAACCGCGCCGTTCCGCTTCCAGGAAGATGAATTGCCCGTGGTGATCGCCAACACGGCGCGCACCATGAATGACAAGTCGCTGCGCGAGGTGAGCCTTGGCTAGTTTCGATTTCGACCAGGCCGAAGGTTTGCGGCGCATGGTCGCCGGCCCCAAGCCGCGCGTGTTCACCATCCTGTCCGCGACTTCCGGCGAGGAAAAGGCGGCCATGCTGGTGAATCTCGGGGCATCGCTCGCCCGTTCGGGCAGCGATGTGCTGCTGGTGGACGCCTGCATGGAAACGCAAGGCATCGCTTCGCGGATGGACATGGTGCGCGGTGCGACACTGCTGCAGGTGGCGCGCCAGGAGCGCGCCCTCGATGAAGCAATCCAGCCGATGTCGCAGGGTTTCGGCGTGGTCACGGTCTCGCGCGGCCCGCGTGCCGGCGCGGATGATCCGCAGGAGCAGCGCCGGGTGGAGACGGCATTTTCCGCGCTGGCCGTACGCGCCGACATCCTGATCGTGGATGCGGAACTCGACCGGCAGGACGCCTTTGCGCTTCCTTCGGTTGCCGAGGGTGAAATCGTGGTGCAAGTCGCGAACAATCCGCAGTCCATCACCGCCGCCTACTCCCTCATCAAGCGTCTGAACGGCAGGCTCGGCCGCAGGCCCTTCGGCATCCTCGTCACCGGCACATCGGACAAGGAGGCGCAGCAGGTGTTTCGCAACATGGCGCTGGCTGCCAACCGCTACCTTGCCGTCAAGCTGCATTCGCTGGGATCGGTGCCGGCCGACGACCACCTGAAGCGGGCGGCGCATCTGGGCCGCTCGGTGATCGATGCCTTCCCGCTGGCAAATGCCTCCGTCGCCTTCCGCCAGCTGGCCGGACGGTTTGCGCTGCCCGGAATGCCTGTGCAGCGCGCGAATCTCGGAATCTAAGTTTTTTATGTATACCGTCAGCGGAAAATCGGAAAAGAAGAACCTTCTGGAAGAGCATGCACCGCTCGTCAAGCGGCTGGCGCACCAGATGAAGGCCAAGCTCCCGCCCAGCGTGGAAGTGGACGACCTGATCCAGGCCGGCATGATCGGGCTGCTGGATGCGGCCAATCGTTACGAAGACCATCACGGGGCGCAGTTCGAAACCTATGCGGTTCAGCGCATCAAGGGTGCGATGCTGGATGAATTGCGCAGCAGCGACTGGCTGCCGCGCAGTATCCGCCAGAACATGCGCAAGGTGGAGGAGGCCATGAACAACTTGCAGCAGCGCCTGGGCAGGATGCCGATGGAAGCGGAGATCGCGAAGGAACTCAAGGTCTCGCTGAAGGAATACCAGGAAATGCTCACCGATGGCAGCGGCCACCAGCTGATCTACTACGAGGATTTCCACGGCGGCGAAGGCGACGACCACTTCCTCGACCGTTACTGCGTCGACGACAAGAGCGATCCCTTGCAAAGCCTGCTGGCCGGCGGTTTCCGCGCCGCCGTGATCGAGGCGATCGAGAACCTGCCGGAACGGGAAAAGATCCTGATGGGCTTGTATTATGAACAGGAGCTGAACCTGAAGGAAATCGGCGCCGTCATGGGCGTGTCCGAATCGCGGGTCTGCCAGCTGCACAGCCAGGCGATCGCGCGCCTGCGCACCAGGCTGAAGGAGAAGGCATGGACTGGGCTAGCCTAGGCGGTCTTTTCCTCGGGCTGTCCGCGCTTCTGCTCGGGCAGCACCTGGAGGGCGGTCATGTCGGCTCGCTGCTGCAGCCCGCCGCCTTCGTGGTCGTCTTCGCCGGCACTGTCGGCGCGGTCCTGCTGCAAAGCGGCATGGGAAATTTCCTGCGCGGGGTGGCCATGGCGCGCTGGATCATTGCGCCCCCGAAGGATGGCTTTGCCGCCGCCAGCCTGCAAATCCAGGCCTGGAGCGCGACCGCCCGGCGCGAAGGCTTGCTCAGCCTGGAACGCTTCCAGGAAAGCGCGCGCGACCCCTTCGTTGCAAAGGGCCTGCGCCTCATCGTCGACGGTGCCGAGCAGGGCAAGATCCGCGAAATCCTCGAAGTCGACATCTCTTCCTATGAGCGTAAGGAAAGGCAGGCGGTGAAGATCTGGGAAGCCGCCGGCGGCTATGCGCCGACGATAGGCATCCTCGGCGCCGTGCTCGGCCTGATCCATGTCATGGAGAACCTGTCGGAGCCGGCCAGGCTCGGCAGCGGCATCGCCGTGGCCTTCGTGGCGACGATCTACGGCGTTGGCCTCGCCAACCTGGTATTCCTGCCGATCGCCAACAAGCTCAAGGCCATCGTGGCCGAGGAAGTCTCCCGGCGCGAAATGCTGGCCGACATATTTTTCTCGATCGCAGGTGGCGACAATGCCCGCGTGATCCAGGAAAAGATGTCTGCATACCGATAAGGCAGCCCATGGCTCGCAAGCGCTACGAGGAAGAACCAGAGAACCACGAGCGCTGGATCGTTTCCTACGCCGACTTCATCACGCTGCTGTTTGCCTTCTTCGTCGTGATGTATGCGCTGTCGTCGCTCAATGAAAGCAAATACAAGGCATTGTCCGAGTCCCTGGGCGCAGCCTTCGGCAATGCCCCCGCCATTCGCAGCGAGGAGCCGCCGCCCATGCAGTTGCAGCAGCCGAAGCTGATACCTATGCAACAGCGGCGCGCCCTAGAAGCTCTGCGCCGCGAAAAGGAACGGATGACCGGCATCGCGCGCGACATCATGAAGGCGCTGGCGCCGCTGGTCAGCCAGGGCAAGGTGCGCGTGACCCAGACCAGCCGCGGTGTCAGCGTCGAGATCAATGCGAGCGTGCTGTTCGCGCCCGCCGAAGCGAAGCTGACGGAAGAGAGCAGCGCGGCGCTGAAGGCAGTGGCCGAGGTGCTGAAGGATGACGGGCATGCGATCCAGGTCGAAGGCCATACAGACAGCATTCCGATCAACAATGCCGCCTTTCCCTCGAACTGGGAATTGTCGGCGGTGCGTGCGAGCAGCGTAGTGAGATTGTTCGTCGACAGCGGCGTGGCGGAAACCCGCCTCACTGCAGTCGGCCACGGACCGACCCAGCCTGCCGAAACCAACGATACCGCGGAAGGACGGCAACGCAACCGGCGCGTCACGGTCACCATCATGTCCAGCCTGCCGGATGTGGTGAGGGAAGTTCCGGTGGAGGCGCCGTCAATTCAATAAGGGGAGCAGGGTGCGGTGCGCCCCGGAATTGCATGGTGCGCACGGCGCACCCCACATCCGACGCTCCCCTTGAAGGCGCAATCCGCTTCGCAGGCGGGCAGCATGCTGCCAGAATTGCGTGCTCAGCCTGTCACTGGAATACAGACGCCGAAGTTGTTCAGCGCCGCAGCATTTTTCGCGGGAAGTAGGGTGCGCCGCGCGCACCAAAATTGCACGGTGCGCATGGCGCACCCTACTTTCTGGAGATGGGGCAGAAAAAATCAGCCGACGGCCAGGCCGCGGCTGGATGTCCTGGTGGTGGTCTGGCCATTCGGGCCGTAGAGGCTGGCGCCTTGCCCGCCGCCTTGCAGGATGTTGAGCGCGCTCTGGTTGCGCGCCAGCTGCTGGCCGATCATCAGGCCATTGGTACGGTTGAGTTCCTTGGCCGATCTTGCCACTGCCAGCAGGTCCGCCCAGGCATTCCTGGCCGCTTCGCCGGAGGCGGCAATTTCCAGCCAGGCTTCCATGCCGGCTTCCTTGCCTTCGAAGCCGGCGGCTTCGAGCAGATCGTAGCGGCGTGCCGCAAGTTCCGCCATGCGCGCAACCGCCTGGGCCTTTTCCCCGGTCAGTTTTGCCAAACCATCAGCGTCCGACTCCACTAGGCAAGCCTCTTCCTGTTGCAGCAGTTGCAGCAGGGCGCGTGCGGCCTGCTGCTCTTCGCTCAGATGGCTTGCCGGGCTTGGGGTGCGTGATGACATGGCGGTGGAACTCTTAGGGTGGTTCAGGATTTGCGGGAGCGCAGCAGATCGGTCACGGTGTCGAGCAAGCCATTCGCGACTTTTTCGGGATCGACCTGGAAGCGGCCTTCCGCAATCGCGGCCTTGATTTCTTCCACTTTCTTCGAGTCGAACACCGTGGTATCGGCGAGCTGGCCGGACAGGGCTTGCAGCTGGGGTGACAGCTTGACGCTGTCGGATGCCGGCTGGCTGACAGCGCCGGCCTTGTCGGCACTCTTGCTGGAACGGGTCGAGGTGGTTCCGACGCTCAGGCCGGCAGCTTTTTTGATCGAATCGTCAATTTTCACGGCATTTTCCTTGTCTGGTCATCAGTTTACGTTGGTTTTGCGTCGGTTTTTGCCACTTGTCATGCTCGTTATCGACGCAATTGCCGGAAACTTTAGAAGCTTCAATTGTAAAAGCAGGGGGCTCAGGGTTTCAATATGTAACCTCGACCACGCCACCCGCCCTGGCGATGCCGCTGACCACCTGCCCGGAAGCCGTGCGGGCCTGCGCCACCTGTCCTGCCGCCGCATTCGTCAATGACCGCGCCTCGGCTGTCACCTGGAATCCGGGGCCGCCGGACACCACGCGGATCACCTGTCCCTGCTGTACCACGGAAGGACTGCGCAGGATGTCCTGGCGCAAGGGCATGCCGGCGCGCAGCGACATCACGGGCGAGCGGCCGAGCGCCTGTGATGCATCGGTGACGATGCCGGGGGGCAGGGCGGTCAGGTCGCCCTTGACCTTCGCCAGATGTTCATTGCCGATCTGCTGCCCCTGGACGAGCGGAGCGGCAGTCACGAGATATTCGCCGATCACCTGGACAGTAGCCCCGACATACACGGTCCATGGAGAAGGTGCCGCGCAGCGCAGGCCGATGGTGGTCTTGCCCCAGACCTTGCTGCCGGGCGGCAGGAAGGCTTCCGGCGCCGCGCAGGCCGCGAGCTGCAGGCGGCTGTCGATTTGTCCGACCCGGATGTTGACCTGTCCCGGGAGGCCCGCCGACTGGGTGCGCAGGAACTGTTCCGCGACCCGGCGCAGCGCGTCATGCTCCTGGCGTGCGCTCGACTCCTGTGCAGCCGCGCCATGCGCGACGGCCAGAAGGAGGAGGGAAAACAGGGCTCGGGAAAATGTTTTCATGGTCACAGATGGATTGACGCCAGGATGAATCCTAAACGGCGGCCGTCAATCCAAACCAGCAAACAGGCCCGGGAATCGCGTTCTTATCATGCGATGCCGGGGAAGGGGGCTTCGCTATGATCCGGATGAATCCCTTATCGGCATGAGGCCCGGCCTCTTTAGCCGGACCATTGCGGAGGCGGTGATGATAACAAAACTCGACCAAGCGCTGCGTTTCCATGAAACGGCGCTCAGCCTGCGGGCGCAGCGCCAGCAGCTGCTGGCATCGAATATTGCGAATGCGGATACGCCGAACTACAAGGCGCGCGACATCGACTTCAGCGGCGCCCTGAAGCAGGCCCTGTCGCAGGGCGGCGCGACACCCGGCGCAATGACAACGACCACCGCTGCGCATCTCCAGGGGCAGGGTGCAAACGGCACCGCCGCAGGCGTGCCACTGCTGTATCGCTCGCCGAGACAGGACAGCGTCGACGGCAACACCGTCGACATGGATGCCGAACGCAACCAGTTCATCGACAACGCCGTGCGCTACGAAGCCGGGCTGACCATGGTCAGCGCCGAAATCAAGAAAATGCTTAGTGCCATCCAGGGACAATAATCATGTCGCTCTTCAATATCTTCAATGTCGCCGGTTCCGCCATGAGCGCGCAGGGCCAGCGCCTGAACGTCGTTGCCAGCAATATCGCCAACGCCGACAGCACCACCAGTTCCACCGGCGAGACCTATCGGGCGAAGCAGGTGGTGTTTTCCGCAGTGCCGGTCGCCGGCCAGGAAGCCACCGGCGTCAAGGTGCAGCAGGTGGTGGAGGATGCCTCGCCGCTGAAAAAGGTGTTCGATCCCAAGCATCCGCAGGCCGATGAAAACGGCTACGTCACCATGCCCAACGTGAATGTGGTGGAGGAAATGGTGAACATGATTTCCGCCTCGCGTTCCTACCAGACCAATGTGGAAGCGATGAATACCGCCAAGACCATGCTGCTCAAAACCCTGACGCTCGGCCAGTAAGAGAGGATTCCCATGACGACGATTCAATCCAATGCCGTGTCTTCCGACCTGCTGTCGACGATGAATCCGACGAAGTCGGGCGGGAACAGTACGGTTGCCGATGCCCAGGACCGCTTCATGACCCTGCTGGTCACGCAGATGCGGAACCAGGACCCGCTCAATCCGCTCGACAACGCCCAGGTCACCAGCCAGCTCGCGCAGCTGTCGACCGTCACCGGCATCGACAAGCTCAACAGCTCGCTCGAAGCGCTGATGGGCAACTACCAGTCCAACCAGAGGCTGCAGGCGGCCGGCATGATCGGACATGGCGTGCTGGTGCCGGGATCGAACCTGAACCTGGCCGAAGGCATCGGTGCTTTCGGTGTGGAGCTTGCCGAACCGGCCGACAAGCTGGAAGTGAAGATCATGAATGCATCGGGAAGCGTCGTGCGCAGCATCAACCTCGGCTCGCAGGAGGCCGGCATCCAGGGTTTCCAGTGGGATGGCAAGACCGACAGCGGTGCCGATGCGGCCGAGGGAGCCTACAGCTTCCAGGTCGTCGCGACGCGCGGGGAACAGCAGGTGCAAGCCACGTCGCTCGCGTTCGGCGTGGTCGGCAGCGTGACGACCGGCGCGCAGGGCGTGAAGCTCAACGTGCCCGCCATCGGCTCGGTGACGCTGAATGACGTGCGGCAGATCATCTGACCGCCGCGGGAAACAGGACAACAGGAGAACGACATGAGCTTTCAACAGGGACTGAGCGGCCTGAATGCGGCTTCCAAGAATCTGGAAGTCATCGGCAACAACGTGGCCAACGCCAATACCGTAGGCTTCAAGGGATCGCAGGCGCAGTTCGCCGACATCTACGCCAGCTCGCTAAACGGCGGCGGCACATCGCAGGTCGGCATCGGCACCAAGGTGACGCAGATCGCGCAGCAATTCTCCCAGGGGAACATCACTTCTTCCAGCAATCCGCTGGATATCGCGATCAACGGCGGCGGCTTCTTCGGCATGAACGACAATGGCACGGTGTACTTCACCCGCAACGGCCAGTTCACGCTCGACAAGTCGGGCTACATCGTCAACTCCCAGGGGCTCCGGCTGAGCGGCTACAACCTCAATGCGAATGGCGTGCCGAGCGGCCAGATCGTCGACCTGCAGATTCCATCGGCCGCCATGCCGCCGCAGGCGACGAGCACCATCACGACTGCGGTGAATCTCCAGACGGGAGCAAAACCTCCGACCGTTTCTCCCTTCAATCCTGACGATCCGCTGACCTACAACAATTCCACGTCCATCATCACCTATGACAGCAAGGGTGATTCGCACCAGCTGCAACTGTACTACGTGAAGACGGCGACCGACTGGCATGTCTATGCCGCGGACGATACGGTCCAGCCGCCGCCCACGCCGCGGCCGTCGATGGACCTGGGGGCACTGACCTTCAATACCGACGGTTCCCTGGCCACGCCGTCCCCGGGGCAGCTTACCGTCCCCGCGATCAACATTCCCGGCGTCGATCCGCTGAACATCACGATCAACATTGCGGGCACAACCGAATACGGCTCTTCCTTCGATGTGAGGACCCTGACCCAGAACGGCTACGTGGACGGCAACCTGTCCAGCTTCACCGTGGACGGCAACGGCATCGTCCTCGGCCGCTACAGCAACGGGCAGACCAGGTCGCTGGGCCAGGTGGCGTTGTTCAGCTTCCCGAATCCGAACGGCCTGCAACCGATGGGGAACAACCTGTGGGCGCCGACCGCCGCTTCGGATGTCGCCGTCGCCGGCCAGCCCGGAACCGGCAAGCTCGGTACCCTGCAAGCCTCGGCAGTCGAGGATTCGAACGTCGACCTGACGGCCGAACTGGTGAACATGATCACCGCGCAGCGCGTCTACCAGGCCAATGCCCAGACCATCAAGACGCAGGACCAGCTGATGCAGACGCTGGTCAACCTGAGGTAATGGCTTGCTTGAGCTATTGATTGATCAATAGATGATCGGCACTCATTACCCCCATCCCGACCTTCCCCCTGCAAGGGGGAAGGGGCAGGATTGCGGGCTATAGCCGAGGGAGAAACATGGACCGCCTGATCTATACCGCCATGACCGGCGCGAAGCATATCCTGGAGCAGCAGGCCAATGTTTCGCACAACCTGGCCAATGCCAACACCACCGGCTTTCGGGCCCAGCTCGATTCCTTCCGCGCCGTGCCGGTGCTGGGCGAGGGCTTGCCCACGCGCGCCTTCGTAGTGGATGCCACGGTCGGTTCCGACTTCCGGGCCGGCCCGATCCAGAACACCGGCCGCGACCTCGATGTCGCAGTGCAGGGGCAGGGCTGGATCGCGGTCGAGACGGCCGACGGCGGCGAGGCCTATACCCGCAACGGCAGCCTCAAGATGAACGAGAACGGCGTGCTGCAAACCCAGAGCGGATTGAGCGTCATGGGCGACGGCGGACCGATCAGCATTCCGCCCGATGTCAGCGTCACGATCGCGAAGGACGGCACGATCTCGACGATTCCGACCGATGGCAAGAGGTCGGTGACCGTGCTTGGACGCATCAAGCTGGTGAATCCGCCGGAAGAGAACCTGACGCGCGGCGATGACGGCCTGTTTCGCCTGAAGGATGACAATCCCGCGGATGCAGATGCAAATGTGACGCTGATCGGCGGCGCGCTGGAGGGCAGCAATGTCAATGTGGTCGATGCCATGGTCAACATGATCAGCCTCGCGCGGCAGTTCGAAGCCCACATGAACGTGCTCAAGAATGCGGAGAGCAACGATACGAAAGCCAGCCAGCTCCTGTCTTTGGGCTGAGCACGGCCAGCAGATAATCCACCATGAGCACCGGTACGTGAACCGGTACAGTGCCGGCCGGGCAGCGGCCGACGGGAGAAGAAAATGATTCGTTCGCTATGGATTTCCAAAACCGGTCTGGATGCGCAGCAGACGCAGATGGACGTGATCTCCAACAACCTGGCCAACGTCAGCACCAGTGGCTTCAAGCGTTCGCGCGCGGTGTTCGAAGACCTGCTGTACCAGACCATGCGGCAGCCGGGCGCGCAATCCTCGCAGCAGACGCAGTTGCCCACCGGCCTGCAGATCGGCACCGGCGTGCGTCCGGTGGCGACCGAGCGCATTTTCACCCAGGGCAATCTGCAGCAAACCGGCAATGACAAGGACGTGGCGATCCAGGGCGCAGGTTTCTTCCAGGTGCTGCTGCCGGATGGCACCACCGCCTACACCCGCGACGGTTCCTTCCACATGGACAGCCAGGGGCAGCTGGTGACTTCCAGCGGCTACCCGGTGCAGCCGGCGATCACCATTCCCGCCAATGCGCAAACCCTCACCATCGGCCGTGACGGCACCGTGTCCGTGACGCAGCCCGGCGTCGTGAACCCGATCCAGGTGGGCGCGCTGCAACTGGCAACCTTCATCAATCCCGCCGGGCTGGAAAGCCGCGGCGAAAACCTGTACGTGGAGACCGCCTCGTCCGGCAATCCGAACACCACCACACCCGGCACCAATGGCGCGGGCCTGCTGGCGCAGGGCTATGTCGAAACCTCCAACGTGAACGTGGTGGAAGAACTGGTGAACATGATCCAGACCCAGCGCGCCTACGAGATCAACAGCAAGGCGATCACGACATCCGACCAGATGCTGCAGCGGCTGTCGCAGCTCTAGGATGGCTGGCTGGGGCTGGGATGACACGCAGTCCCCGAAGGGAGCAAGACTGAGATGAACAAGATTTCTTCAAGCGGTTTGCTGGCTGCCGTCGCCGCCGGCCTGATCGGCTGCACCACCACACCGACCACGATCGTCCAGCAGCCGACGATGGTTCGCCCGCAGCAGGCGGCTGCGCCGGCCGTGCCGAATGGTGCGATCTTCCAGACCTCCTCCTATCGCCCGATGTTCGAAGACCGGCGCGCGCGCCTGGTGGGCGACGTCATCACGATTGCCATCAACGAGAAAACCAGCGCCGGCAAGTCTTCGGCGACATCCGGCAGCAAGGACGGCAGCACCTCGTCCTCGATATCCAAGCTGTTCAGCGTGCCGGCATCCACGCTTGCCAACATCGGCGCAGGCGCTTCCACCGCGAACAAGTTCGAGGAAAAGGGCGCTGCCAGCTCCAGCAACAACTTCACCGGCATCATTACCGCGACCGTGTCCGATGTGCTGCCGAACGGGAACCTGGTGGTCGTGGGCGAAAAGCAGGTTGCCTTCGACAAGGGCGTGGAATACGTGCGCTTCTCGGGCGTGGTCAATCCCGACACCATCGCCGCCGGTAACGTCGTTCCCTCGACTCAGGTGGCGGATGCGCGCATCGAATACCGCACCAACAGCCGCATCGACCATGCTGAATTCATGTCCCAGATCGCGCGCTTCTTCTTCAGCCTGGCGCCGCTGTAAACCGAGGACCGCAGCATGCAAGCATTCAGAAAAAAATTCATCCCGGCCGTATTCGGCCTCTTCTGCCTGGCGGCAGCGCCGCTCGCGTCAGCTGAGCGCCTGAAGGAACTCGCCAGCATCCAGGGCGTGCGCCAGAACCAGTTGCTCGGCTACGGCCTGGTGGTCGGCCTCGATGGCAGCGGCGACCAGACGACGCAGACGCCGTTCACGGTGCAAAGCGTCATCAACATGTTGCAGGGCATGGGCGTGAATATGCCGCCGGGCACCAACCTGCAGCTCAAAAATGTCGCGGCAGTCATGGTCACGGCCTCGCTGCCGCCCTTTGCGCAGCCGGGCCAGACCGTGGATGTCACCGTGTCTTCGATGGGCAACGCCAAGAGCCTGCGCGGCGGCACGCTGCTGATGACGCCGCTCAAAGGTGCCGACGGCCAGATTTACGGCATGGCCCAGGGCAATGTGCTGGTGGGCGGCGTGGGCGCGGCAGCAGGCGGCAGCAAGACCCAGGTCAATCACCTGAGCGTGGGCCGGATCTCGGCGGGAGCGACAGTGGAGCGCGCGGTGCCGACTTCGCTCGGCCAGGGCGACAGCATCCATCTGGAACTGAATGAAACCGACTTCTCCACTGCGAGCCGGGTGGTGGAGGCAATCAACAAGAATTTCGGCCCCGGTACCGCAGCCGCCCGCGACGGCCGCGTCATCCGCGTTCGTGCGCCGGTCGACAGCGATGAGCGCGTGTCCTTCCTCGGCGCGCTGGAAAGCCTGAACGTCACGCCGGCACAGATGGCGGCAAAGGTGATCCTGAATGCGCGTACCGGGTCGGTCGTGATGAATCAGGCAGTGACGCTGGAAGACTGTGCCGTTTCGCACGGCAATCTTTCGGTCGTGATCCATTCCGAGCCGGTCATCAGCCAGCCGGCGCCATTCTCCGGCGGCCAGACGGTGGTCGCCCAGTCTTCGCAGATTGACATCAAGAAGGAGCCGGGCCAGGTCCTGATGCTGAAGGGCGGCGCTTCTCTGGCGGACGTGGTCAAGGCATTGAATGCCATCGGCGCCACGCCCCAGGACTTGCTGGCGATCCTGCAGGCGATGAAGGCGGCGGGGTCGCTGCGCGCCGAACTGGAAATCATCTGACGGACTCGCGCCATGATCAATTCCACCAATCTCTCCGGCCGGTTCGCCCTCGATGTGAAGGACATGAACGAGCTGCGCCAGGCGGCGAAGCAGGAATCGCCCGAGGCATTGAAGGCGACCGCGAAGCAGTTCGAAGCCCTGTTCATGAACATGGTCATGAAGAGCATGCGGCAGGCGACACCGCAGGACAGTCCCTTCGACAGCGAACAGAGCCGCATGTACACCTCCATGCTCGACCAGCAGCTGAGCCAGAGTTTGGCCTCGCGTGGGGTAGGGCTGGCCGATGTGCTGGTGCGCCAGCTGTCCCGGACGCCGCAGCCGGCGCCGGACAAGGAAGCTGCGGCCGCGAATGCAGTTGAAGCAGTCAAGTCGGGCAAGCCGGCCAGTGAAACGGCGGCACCCGTCGCCGATACAGTCAGGCCCAGGACCTCCAAGTCGGCGCATGTGCGGGCCTTCCAGGAGCGCTTCGCCGCCCATGCGGAGGCAGCAAGCCGCGCCACCGGCGTTCCCGCCAAGTTCATGCTCGGGCAGGCGGCACTGGAAAGCGGCTGGGGCAAGCGGGAAATCCGGGGAGCCGATGGCACCAACAGCCACAATCTCTTCGGAATCAAGGCCACCGGTGGCTGGAAGGGCAAGGTGGTGGAAGTGGCCACCACCGAATACGTGAACGGCGTCCCGCAGACCAGGATCGCGAAGTTCCGTGCCTATGATTCCTATGCCGACGCCTTCCGCGACTACGCCAGGCTGCTGAAAAACAATCCGCGCTACGAGAACGTGCTGGCCAGCGCGCAGGACGCCGTCGGCTTCGCGCGCGGCCTGCAGCAGGCCGGCTATGCCACCGACCCGCATTATGCGACGAAGCTGGCGCGGATCATCAAGCATTCGTTGTCGGCCTGACAAGAAAGACAGCCGCCTCAAGTTTTCCCGCGGCCTGCCGTTGAAGCAGCTAACGCTATAAAGAAAAAGATCCTATGGCTTCCAGTATCCTCAGCATCGGCCAAAGCGCCCTGGCGGCAGCCCAGACGGGACTCGCCACGACCGGCCACAACATCGCGAATGCGAATACGCCCGGCTACAGCCGCCAGGTGGTGATCCAGGGCCCGGCGAATGCCCAGTATGCGGGATACGGATTCGTCGGCAAGGGAACCGAGGTCGTCGCGGTCAAGCGGGTCTACAACGAATTCCTGAACAACCAGGTGCTCAGCGCGCAGACCTCGAAGAACGCCCTCGACAGCTACTACAGCCAGATCAAGCAGATCGACAACATGCTCGCCGATACCTCGTCGGGCATTTCGTCCTCGATGCAGGAGTTCTTCAACAGCATCCAGGGCCTGACGACCAATCCGAATGCTTCGGGATCACGCCAGCTAGCGCTGTCGAATGCATCGGCCCTGGCAGCGCGCTTCCAGGCGATGAGCGGCAGACTGAGCGAGATGCGCGAAGCGGTGAATGGGGAAATTTCATCCTCGGTCAGCACGATCAACAATTACGCAAGCCAGATCGCCAAGCTGAATGACTCCATCGAAAAGGCCCAGAGCGCGGGCGGCATCGACAATGCGCCGAACGACCTGCTCGACCAGCGTGATTACCTGGTGTCGGAGCTGAGCAAGGAAGTCAAGGTCTCGGTGGTCAAGCAGGGCAACAGCTACAACGTCTTCATCGGCAATGGTCAGCCGGTGGTGATGGGCGCGAAAAATTACGAACTCGCGGCGGTGCCGTCGGATACCGACCCCACGCGTCTGGAAGTGGCCTATCGTTCGAACGGCACGACGACCGTGCTGCCCGAAAGCAACCTGACGGGCGGCCGGCTGAGCGGCCTCTTTGATTTCCGCTCGAAGACGCTGGACCAGGCGCAGAACGCGCTCGGCCGCGTGGCGCTCGGGCTGGCGATGACCTTCAATGCCCAGCATGCGCAAGGGTACGACCAGAACGGTGTAGCGGGGAGCGCATTCTTCACGGCGGCCGTGCCGCTGGTACATGCGAGCAGCACGAACGACAAGACGGCGGCCGCCATGGTCGGCGCCAGCATCAGCAATCCGTCCGCACTGACGACCAGCGACTACATGCTCGAAGCCGTCGGCACGGGCGCATACAGGATTACCCGCGTGTCCGACGGCACGGTCACCAACTTCTCCGGCTTCCCGGTCACCGTCGACGGCGTGGACTTCAACCTGACATCCGGCACCCCGGCGCTCGGCGACCGTTTCCTGGTGCGGCCCACCGCGAACGGCGCTTCGCAATTCGGACTTGCGATCAGTGATACCACGAAGATCGCCGTTGCCGGGTCAACGCCTGCGGACCCCAAGGACAACGACAATGCCTTGCTGCTGGCGAAACTGCAGACCAGCAAGGTGCTCGGCGGCGACACGTTCCAGGGTGCCTACGGCCAGCTGGTCAGCCAGATAGGCAGCAAGACGCATGAACTCGAAGTGACCAGCGCGGCGGAGGCCAAGCTGCTCGAATCGGCGGTAGCCGCCCAGCAGAACGAATCCGGCGTGAACCTCGATGAGGAAGCCACCAACCTGCTGCGCTACCAGCAGGCCTACCAGGCAGCGGGCAAGGTGATGCAGACCGCCAGCCAGTTGTTCGACGTCCTGCTCAGCATCGGCAACTAGGAGTAAATCATCATGCGCATCAGCACAGCCAACTTCTACGAAACCGGCGTGGCCCGGCTCATGGAAAAGCAGACCAGCCTGGCCAAGATCCAGCAGCAGATCGCGACCGGCCGGCGCATCCTCGCACCGTCGGACGATCCGGTCGGCTCGGCACGCGCGCTCGAGATCTCCCAGTCGCAGTCCGTCAATACCCAGTACGGCGTCAACCGGCAGAACGTCAAGGATGCGCTGAACCTGGTGGAGAGCAACCTGGGATCGGTCACCACCTTGCTGCAGGACGCCAAGACCGCCGTGATCCAGGCGGGCAACGGCGCATTTTCGGATGCCGACCGCAACTCGATCGCCATCGACCTGAAGGAACAGCTGGACCAGCTCGTCAGCCTGGCCAACGCCCGCGACGGCCTCGGCAACTACATGTACTCCGGCTACAAGAGCGACACCCAGCCCTTCACCAGGACCGCCGCCGGTGCGACCTACATCGGCGACAGCGGGCAGCAGATGGTGCAGGTCGACGGCTCGCGCCAGATCGCGATGAACGTGACGGGCGACACCGTGTTCGGCACCGGCACACCGCAGGACGTGTTCAAGACACTCAACGACCTCGTGACCCTGCTGCAGACGCCGGGCACGGCCGGACTGACGGCCGGACTGGATACCGCGCACGGCAATATCGACAAGGCGCTCGACAACGTACTGACGGTGCGCGCTTCCGTCGGCGCCCGCCTGAAGGAAATCGAGTCCCTGGACAATCTCGGCACCGACGTCGACCTCCAGTACAGCGACGCCCTGTCCACGATCCAGGACCTGGATTACGCCAAGGCCGCATCCGACCTCACGCAGCAGAAAATCACGCTCGACGCGGCACAGCAGACCTTCGTGCAGATTTCCAAGCTGTCGCTGTTTAATTACATTGGGTGAGGGGAAGGGTAGCGCCGGTCGACCTCGGGTAGCGCTTATAGGGGCGGTTCGTTCAAGAACTTCTCAATTGCTGCCATCAAATCTCGGTTGCTCGGGCGGGCGTCCAGCTGTGCGGCTTCTTCCAACCTGGTGAATGCGCGTGAGGCCACATCTCTCGCTTGCCGCAGCTGCTTTGAGTGTGTTTCCCAATACTGTTTTGGCAGGGTAATCAAGGACTTGAGCAAGTCGCCCGGGTAATAGTCGCCCTCGGCAAGTAGGTCCCTCTCCAGGACTTCCATTGCGACAGGCACGAGATATTCCGACCCGATATCTTGGCCAATCATCAGTCGCAAATCTTCAACGCTGAACTGATTTATTGGCTTCTTTCTTAATTGGTGGCACGTCGCGGCTAGATGCGAACCATGCGCAGGTTCGCGCCACACTGCGCCCTCTAGCTGTTCTATGGTCTTTCTCATGAGGTTCATTCAGAAGTACGGTTGGAGTCGCACCGTTGGCTCTAACGTTAAAAATGACCCGCGGCGCAGCCGTCGGTGTCCATTGAAATGTTAGGCATATTTAGCGGCAACATGAGGATTGCCCCTCACAATTTCTGTAATCATTCTGCGGTCCTCAGCACTAAGACTGGGGCATTTATGCCAGCCTTCAAACGACAAACGATACTCGTTCTCTTCGGGCCATGATAGGTAATCGTTAAAAGCATCCCAGCTTCGCCCGTTCCAATGTCCGCCTACTGCATTACAAAACCCGGAATTAAAAGCAGCCACGAACTCGTCAAATGAATTAACACCTTCAAGTGAAACTATGAACTCGCGCATGTATGGTGCCTAACTGAATAATTAGATGGACACCCAGTGTCCGCTATGCATGGCGCCAAGCTGATATGCAAAGCAGCTCGACTGTCCGCTACCCGCACCAGTGCTGGCTTTGAAGCGACACTGTTTATCCATGCAGTGATAAATAAACGTGAAACAAGGCTTGACTAAACAGGTTCCAAATTTCTCCGGCGCTGGTTAGTCGGTAGCATCCTTGCCTTCACAATGAGCGTCAAAGCTTAAAGGATGAGCTCTCTCATGTCTATGTGGCAAGAGATTTTCTCTGCTCTTATGAGCTTTGTCGGTCGGAAATAGAATCTGCCGAATTCGCCGCGTAACAACCGCTACCGCCCACCCGCAACCGCCGCAATCCGCCCCATCATATTGATCCCTTCCTGAAAGAAGTTCGCCATTGGCGTCGCAATATACGGCAGGCTCAGCGCAATCACGATCAGCCCGACGCCGAGGGTGATCGGGAAGCCGATCGCGAACAGGTTGAGCTGCGGGGCTGCGCGGGTCAGGATGCCGAGGGCGACGTTCGTGATGAGGAGGGCGGCGATGACGGGCAGCGCCAGTTGCAGGCCGGCGCTGAAGATGCGACCGCCCCAGCTCGCCAGTTGCTGGAAGCCGCCGCCGAAGAAGGGCGCAGAGGAGATCGGCAGGATCTGGAAGGTTTCGGCCAGTGTCGACAGCATCATCAGGTGCACGTTCAGCGCGAGGAACAGCAGGATCGCCAGCAGCGAGAGGAACTGGTTGATCGCGGACGAGCGGCCGTGGGTGTTGGGGTCGAAGAAGCTGGCGAAGCCGAAGCCCATCGTGAGGCCGGCGACCTCGCCTGCGAATTCCACGGCGGCGAACACGATGCGCATGGCGAATCCGAGTGCGAGGCCGATCACCAGCTGCTGGGCAAGGATGAGAAGGCCGGCGAGCGACAGCGGGTCCAGCGCGGGCAATTCCGGAACGGTCGGGGCGATGATCAGCGACAGCATGATGCCGAGGCCGACCTTGATGCGCATCGGCACGTTCAGGTTGCCGAACAGCGGCGCGACCGCGAGCAGGCCGAGGATGCGCGTCAGCGGCCAGATGAGGGCCGCGATCCAGACGTTCAGTTCGGCGCTGCTGACGGTGATCATGCGGTGCTGCGTAGAGGAATTTGTGCGGCTCGCGCCTGGAGGGGCAGCCTAGCCGACCATGTTCGGAATGCTGGAAAACATCTGCCGCATGTAATCGAGCATGACCGACAGCATCCACGGCCCGGCCACCACCAGGGTGACGAAGATGCCGACCAGTTTCGGAATGAAGGACAGGGTCATTTCATTGATCTGGGTCGCGGCCTGGAAGATGCTGACCACGAGGCCGACCACCAGGGCCACGAGCAGCATCGGAGCCGATACCATCAGGGTGACTTCCATGGCCTGGCGGCCGAGGGTCATTACGCTTTCCGGAGTCATGGCAATACCTCAGTAAAAACTTTGTGCAAGGGAGCCGATCAGCAACTGCCAGCCGTCGACCAGCACGAACAGCATCAGCTTGAATGGCAGGGAAACGATCGCGGGCGACATCATCATCATGCCCATCGACATCAGGATGCTGGCCACCACCATGTCGATGATCAGGAAGGGAATGAAGATGGCGAAGCTGATCTGGAAGGCGGTCTTCAATTCGCTGGTGATGAAGGCCGGGATCAGCACGCGCAGCGGCACGTCTTCCGGGCCTTCCAGCTGCGGCCCATTGGACAGCTTCACATACAGGGCGAGGTCGCTCTGCCGGGTCTGCTTCAGCATGAAAGTCTTGAGCGGCGCGACGCCGCGTTCGAGTGCCTGCTGCATGGTGATCTTGTTGTCCGACAGCGGCTGGTAGGCTTCGGTGTAGATCTTGTCAAATGCCGGCCCCATCACGAACAGCGTGAGAAACAGCGCCAGCCCGATCAGCACCTGATTCGGAGGCGCGGTCTGGGTGCCGAGCGCCTGCCGCAGCAGCGACAGGACGATGATGATGCGGGTGAAGCTGGTCATCATCAGCAGGGCTGCCGGCAGGAAGGTGAGCGAGGTCAGCAGCAGCAGGGTCTGCAGGCTCAGGGTATAGGTTTGCCCGCCGCCTGCCGCAGGCGTGCTGGTGACGGCCGGCAGGCCTGCGGTCTGCGCGCTGGCGAGAAGCGGCAGGCAGCCCAATGCCAGTGGAAGCCAGCGGCGTGCCAGTCGTGCGGCGGTCTGAACGAGACGAGATGGAGCGAGGTTCATGTTCTGAAGCGGCTTTCGCAAGCCTGGAGGGGTAAGGAGGTAGGGTGCGCCATGCGCACCGGGACGGCGCGGTGCGCATGGCGCACCCTACTTCCTGCGAGGCGGGCAGGGGCATTTGCAGCGATTGAAAGCCATCCCCAGTTGCGCCTTCCCCCTGAACGGGAGTGAGCCTGGCCGCGCCCCAATTCAACAATCTCGGACATCTGCTTAGCCGCCATTGCGCTTGTCAATACTCTGCCTGAGCCATGCGGCGAAATTTCCGCTTGCCTGCGCATTGCTTGTCTGAACCGGCTGTTCCTGGCGCGGCATGGTGGACAGGGCGTTGACGCGGCCCGGGGCCACGCCGACCACGATCCACTGGTCGGCCACTTCCACCACCATTACCCGCTCGCGGTTGCCGACGCTGACGCCGCCGACGATGCGTGCCACGCCGGCGCCGGGGCCCCTCGCCATGCCGAGCCGCCTAAGCAGCCAGGCGGCGCCCGCCATCAGGCCGAGCACCACGCCGAGGCCGAGCAGAACCTGGAACAGGCTGCCGGCGGTGCTGGCAGTGCTCACAGTGGTCGCCGCGCTCGGCTGCGCCGCAAATGCCGCGGCATTGGCGCCGGCCAGCGCTGCGACGAGGAGGGCGCGTGCCATCATTTGTTCAGCTTCCTGATCCGTTCGGACGGCGTGACGATGTCGGTCAGGCGGATGCCGAACTTGTCGTTCACCACCACCACTTCGCCCTGCGCGATCAGGCAGCCGTTCACGAGCACGTCCATCGGCTCGCCCGCGAGCCCGTCCAGTTCCACCACCGAGCCCTGCGCGAGCTGCAGCAGGTTCTTGATCGCGATCTTGGTGCGTCCGAGCTCGACGGTCAGCTGGACCGGGATGTCGAGGATGAAATCAATGTCGTTATGGGTGCCGCTGTTGACGCTGCCGGCCGACAGGTCCTTGAACTGCGCGGTCTTGGCAGCGGCTTCGGCCTTCGCCTGTTCGGCGATGGCCGCGCCCCAGTCGTCGTCGGTGCTCATCTGGCTCGCGTTATCGTCAGCCATTGTCATCTCCCTGATTGAATTCGCTGGTACTGTAGGTCAGCAGCTTCTCGACGCGAAGCGCATACTGGCCATTGAATTTTCCGTAGGTGCATTCCATCACCGGCACGCCATCCACCTTGCCTTCCACCATTTCGGGGATGTTGATCGGGATGACGTCGCCGGCCTTCATTTTCAGCACGTCGCCGAGCGTCATCTTCGTGGTGCCGAGGTCGGCCACGATTTCCACTTCGGCAGTCTGGATCTGCTGCTTCATCAGCCGTATCCAGCGCTTGTCCATCTCCAGCGTTTCGCCCTGCAGGCTGCTGGTCAGGATGTCGCGGATCGGCTCGATCATGGAATAGGGCGTGCAGAAATGCATTTCTCCGCTGACCGGGCCAAGCTCGACGGTGAAGGTGGTCGCCACCACCACTTCGTTCGGCGTCGCGATATTCGCGAACTGAGTATTCATTTCCGAGCGCACGTATTCGAATTCGACCGGGTAGACCGGCTCCCAGGATTTCGCATAGTTTTCGAACACGATCTGCAGCACCCGATGGATGATGCGCTGCTCGGTCTGGGTGAAGTCGCGGCCCTCGACCCGGGTATGGAAGCGGCCATCGCCGCCGAACAGGTTGTCCACCAGCAGGAACACCAGGTTCGGATCGAACACGATCAGCGCCGTGCCCCGCAACGGCTTCATGTGGACCAGGTTGAGGTTGGTCGGCACCACGAGGTTGCGGATGAATTCGCTGTATTTGTGGACACGCACCGGCCCGATCGATACTTCGGCAGTGCGGTGCAGGAAATTGAACAGGCCGATGCGCAGCAGGCGCGCGAAACGCTCGTTGATGATTTCGAGCGTCGGCATGCGGCCGCGGACGATGCGCTCCTGCGTCGCCAGGTTGTAGGGGCGTATGCCGGAGCTGTCCTCCGTGCCGGACTTGTCATCCTCCTCGCCGGTCACGCCCCGAAGCAGGGCATCGACTTCTTCCTGGGAGAGAAAACTGTCCGCCATGGTTTTACTCCACGATCCCGATTACTGGATGACGAATGAGGTAAAGAACACGCCGCCGACTTCCTGCGGCTTGGCGTTGGGTGCAAACGGCTGCTTCACCTGCGCGATGATGTCTTCCGACAGCTTCTTCTTGCCTTCGGCGCTCGAGATTTCCGTCGCCGTCTTGCTCGAAAGGAGAAGCAGCAGCCGACTGCGCACCTGGGGCATGTAAAGCTTCAACCGGTCTACCGTTTCCTGATCGGGCACTTGCAGGGTGAACTGCACCTGCAGATATTTTTCGCCAAGGTCGTCCGGTTGCAGGTTGACGATGAATTGGTCCATGTTGACGAAGACCGGCGGTTTCGGTGCCTCATGCTTGGCTTCGGTGTGGCTTGCGCCTTCGGCCTTGTGGCTCATGAAATACCACGCGCCGCCAGCGCCGCCGGCCACCAGCAGAACGATGACCAGGATCAGGATCAAGGTAGTCTTGGATTTCTTCGGCGCAGCGGCGCCTTCCTCGATGGCGACGACCTTGGAGGGGGCTTTCTGGGCTGCTTTCGGAGCGGTTGCCATGGCGTTTCCTTTGTCCTGCTGGGAGCATTGTTTTTTAATTATCGGGAAAAGCAGGCAGGCAGGATGCGTCGAATAGAAGGAGGAAGTCGGCGCATATTCTGGCTTGTGAAGGTGCTGCTGTACGTATTTGTCTGTCCCTTGCAGGCGACGGGGCTTCGTTAGCGCTCAGTAGAAGCAGGGTGCGCCATGCGCATCGTATGCCCAACGTCGTCCGGATATGCCCAACGCCGTCCGGACGGTGCGCATGGCGCACCCTACCATTGCCTGGAGGGGGAGGTGTCGGGCGTTTCGCGAAGCGCCGCTTCACGTCCGACTCACCCCGAGGCCTTGCAAGGTCGAGTTGGTAGCTCCTTTCCCTTCAAGGGAAGGGAATCTCACACGAAGGTATCGACCATCCCCACGCCGCCGGCTGCCGACCTGATCCGTCTAGAAGTAGGGTGCGCCATGCGCACCGTGTGCTCAATACCGTACGAACGGTGCGCATGGCGCACCCTACCACTGCTATGTCGCCTTCGAAGGAGAGGGAAGCTCACACGAAGGTATCGACCATCCCCACGCCGCCACTTGCCGGCCGGACCCGGGCCGTGCGCAATGGGGCATCGACGCCACCGACGCCGCCCGCACCCGCCGTCTCATGCCGGCGTGCGCCCTGCGAAGCCTGTTCGCCCTGCGAGCCGTGCTGGTTCGGGGTGCCGGCATTGACCGAAGCCTGGCCGAGCTGGATGCCGGCCTCGCCCAGCATGTCGCGCAGCTTGGGCAGGGCCGCTTCCAGCGCCTGGCGAACTTCCGGCTGGGCGGCGATGAAGGTCGCATTGGCCTGGGAATTCGACACGTTGAGCACCACCTGCAGCGGCCCGAGGTCGGGCGGATTGAGCGTGAGGGACGCGCTTTGCTGTTCGCCGGCGACCATCCACACCACCTTCTGCCCAAGCGCCTGGTCCCAGGCAGGGCTGCCGACCGGCGGGGTCAGTCTGTCGCTTGCATGCGCACCGGCAGCCTGGGCCGCATTCAGCGCCGCCGGTGCCAGCGGCTGCGCGGCCGCCGTCAGGCTTGCCGGCTGGGTGGCGATGGTCTGTTCCTGGGTTTTGGCGGCGAGCTCGCCCACAGAACGTTTTACTGCGGCGGACAACTCTCCTGGCTGCAAGGCGTCTGCCGGCATTTTCTTTGCGGCCTGGTCCATGGCTGCGCCGAAACCTGCTTCGCCGTCGGTCGCAGTTTTTGCCGATGCCGCTGTGCCTTCGATTGACTGCGACAACTGTGCCAGCGAGGCGCGGGAGGCCCGGCCATCCTTGTCGGTCGCAATTACGGCAGCGTCGTCGGCCTTTGCGCCCTGGGCGCGCGCTTCGGTCGGGACCGCGGCCACCTGGCCGAGACTGGCAACCAGCGCGAGCATGTCAGCCGGGGCGGACGCGGTCGCTTCGGTGTCTTCTTCCGGCTTGTCGCCGTCCTGTTCGGTCTTGTTTTCGGCGGACTTGGCGGGCGAATTCGGATTTTTCGCTGCCTCCGCCTGCTTCGGTGCGCCGTTGCCGGCCTGTTCCTTCGCGGGTGCCTTGGCTGCTTCGGCGGCCGGCCTGCGCTCTGCCACTTCACGCGACAGGACCTGGTTGAAGCCGGGGCCTGAAGCCGGGCTATCCGGCTGCTTTGGCGCGGGTGCAGGGCTGGACAGGGCGTTGATCGGGTTGAGTATTGGCGAGGTCTGCATGATGTCGGTTAAGTCTTCGGGAGCGATGCCCGCGTTGCAAATTCATCCATTGCTTTCTGGTCGCGGCGGCTTTCCTTGCGCTGCTGTTCCCGAAGTGCGCGGCCGGCCAGGGTGTCATAGGACATGCGCTTGCGTTCGGTTTCCTGCCAGGTGCTGCGCTCTTGCTGGATGCGTCTCTTGGCATCGTCCACGATCTGCTGCTGGCCCGAAATCGCCAGGTCGAGCTTGTCCATGAAGTTGCGGAAATTCCGGTAAGCCGCCGCCGTGAGCCCGGACACGAGCCCGGACTGGAAGCGCGCCTGGTAATCGTCGCGGTACTGCAGCAGCAGTGCCAGTTTCTGTTCCGAGTCTTCGCAGGCGCGTATTGCCAGGCCAAGCCGCTTCGCGGCTTCATCCGCCTGGGTCGTCGCCAGCTCGACAAGCGTGTCGATTGCCGAATTGGTTGCCATAGTGACCCAAGTCTAGAACTTCCGGAGAGACGTCTATCGTCCGAACAGAGAGGAAAGTTGCCCCAAGCTTTCGGATATGCCGGCCTGCTCGTCGATGTCCTGTTGCAGGAAGGCTTCGATCTTCGGCTGCAGGGCGATTGCTTCGTCCAGCACCGGGTCGGTGCCGGCGGCGTAGGCGCCGACGCTGATCAGGTCGCGGTTGCGCTGGTAGCGCGAATACAGCTGCTTCAGGCGCCGCGCCTGCTTCTGATGATCGGCACCGGTGATGTTGTGCATGGCACGGCTGATCGACTGTTCGACGTCGATCGCCGGATAATGGCCTGCTTCGGCCAGCGTGCGGTTGAGCACGATGTGCCCGTCCAGGATGGCTCGGGCGGAATCGGCGATCGGATCCTGCTGGTCGTCGCCTTCGGTCAGGACAGTGTAAAAGGCAGTGATCGAACCGCCGCCCGGCTTGCCGTTGCCGGCGCGCTCCACCAGCGTCGGCAGCTTGGCGAAGACCGAAGGCGGATAGCCCTTGGTCGCGGGCGGTTCGCCGATCGCAAGCGCAATCTCGCGCTGCGCCATCGCATAGCGGGTGAGCGAATCCATGATCAGCAGGACGTTCTTGCCCTGGTCGCGGAAATGCTCGGCGATGGCAGTGGCGTAGGCGGCGCCCTGCAGGCGCATCAGGGGTGGCGTATCTGCTGGTGCGGCGACCACGACCGAACGCGCGAGACCGACGGTGCCGAGGATCTGCTCGATGAATTCCTTGACTTCGCGGCCGCGCTCGCCGATCAGGCCGACCACGATCACGTCGGCTTCGGTATACCGCGCCATCATGCCGAGCAGCACGCTCTTGCCGACGCCGGAGCCGGCGAACAGGCCCATGCGCTGCCCGCGACCGACGGTCAGCATGCTGTTGATGGCACGCACACCGACATCGAGGATATCGGTGATCGGCGCGCGGTTGAGCGGGTTCGCGGGGCGCACGTTGAGCGGCGCGGCATGCGCGGCGCGCAGGGGGCCGAGATTGTCGAGCGGCCGGCCGGCGCCGTCGAGGACCCGGCCCAGCAATTCGTCGCCCACCGGCAGATGCCGGCCGCGGTCGCTCGGACGGCGGCGCGGGTGCTCGACGGAACCCGGCTTCGGCAGGGTCTGCACCACTTCCACCGGATAGACGCGGGTGCCCGGCACCACGCCTTCCACATCGCTTTGCGGCATCAGGAACAGCCTGTCATCCTCGAAACCGACCACTTCGGCTTCGATGCGCGCGCCGCTTGCCAGCGGGATCGTGCAGGCGCTGCCCACCGCCAGCTTCAGGCCGACTGCTTCCATCACCAGCCCGGCCACGCGGGTCACGCGGCCGGAGACCAGCATCGGCTCCGCAATCGATGCCAGCGCGCTGCAGTCGCGCAGGTAGGCCTGCCAGCGCAACGAAGGGGATGCGGGGGGATTCATGTCTTACTCCGCAAGCCAGTCCGATTCCTTGCCGAGCGCAGCTGCAATGCGTTGCCAGCGGGTCGACGGCGAGGCGTCGATCTGGTTGCTTGGCGTTTCGATGCGGCAGCCGCCGCGTTCCATGTGCGCGTCTTCGGTGATGCGCCAGGCAGCCTTTTCGAGTTCGTCGCCCATGCGTTCGCGCACCAGCACCGCATCCTCGGGATGCAGGAACAGCAGGGCGGGCTGCTGCACCGTCGGCAGGTAGCGGATGGCTTCGCCGATGACCGGAAGGATCAGCTCGGGGCGCACATTCAGAGCGGTCTTGAGCATTGCCTTGGCGACATCGAGCGACAGGTTGAGCATGTCGTCCGCGATCATCTCGTTGGCCTTGGCGATCTCGTGGCCGAAGGTTTCCGCGAGACGCAGGAGCTGGGCCGTCTCTTCCGCGGCTGCCGCACGGCCGGCTTCCAGCCCGGCGGCATAGCCTTCCGCATGGCCGGCTGCATGGCCTTCCTGGGTCGCCTGCTCGCGCAGCGCGGCGAGCATCTCGGCATTCTCGGCCTCGTTCTGCGGCGCGGCGGGAGCCGGCCGGAAGTCGTCGAACGAGGCGAGTTCCCAGCGCTGGTAGGCGGACAGTTTTTCCTTGGGTATGACGGTGGAGCTCATGGTGATCCTGTTCGGAAGCTATCAGATAAAGGTGTCTTCGCCCTTGCCGCCGAGGACGATCTGTCCTTCGTCGGCCAGGCGCCGCACGATCTGCAGGATTTCCTTCTGCTGGGTCTCGACTTCCGACAGGCGCACGGGGCCCTTGGATTCCAGGTCTTCGCGCATCATCTCCGCCGCGCGCTGCGACATGTTCCTGAAGATCTTGTCGCGCAGTTCCTGGCTGGCGCCTTTCAAGGCAATGATCAGCGATTCGGACTGCACTTCGCGCAGCAGGATCTGGATGCCGCGGTCGTCGATATCGATGATGTTGTCGAATACGAACATCTCGTCCATGATCTTCTGCGCCATGTCGGAGTCGTAGTTCTTCAGGTTTTCCATCACCGAGGCTTCGATGTCGCCGGAGAGGAAGTTGAGGATTTCCGCTGCCGCGCGTACACCGCCGATCGGTTTCTTCTTCAGGTTTTCATTGCCGGTCAGGAGCTTGGTCAGGACATCGTTCAGTTCGCGCAATGCCGCCGGCTGAACGCCGTCGAGGGTGGCGATCCGCAGCACCACGTCGTTGCGCAGCCGCTCGGAGAAGCAGTTCAGCACCTCGCAGGCGTGGTAACGCTCCAGGTGCACCAGGATGGTGGCGATGATCTGCGGATGCTCGTTGCGCACCAGGTCCGCCACCGAGGGACCGTCCATCCATTTCAGGCTCTCGATGCCGCTCGCATCCCGGCTACCGAGGATGCGGTGCAGCAGGGTGGCCGCCTTGTCTTCGCCCAGCGCCTTGGTCAGCACCGCGCGGATGTATTCGTCCGAATCCAGGCCGAAGGAGGTGCTTTCCTCGGTCTGGGTGCGGAACTCGTTCAGCACCCGGTCGAGTTCGTTGCTGGACACCGCCTTCATGGTGGACATTGCGGCGCCGAGCTTCTGCACTTCGCGCGGACTGAGATATTTCATCACCTCCGCCGCTTCCTCTTCGCCGAGCGCGAGCATCAGGATCGCGCCTTTCTGAACTCCGTCGTCACTCATTCTTGCTTACCCAGTTTTTTACGACATTGGCGACTATCCGCGGGTCCTGGCGCGCGAGTTCCTTCGCATGCTCCAGGTTGTTCTGAAAGTTGCGCGGCTTTTCCGCGGCGTTTTCCGCTTCGTGCGAAATCTGTACCAGTGCGTCTTCCTCATCCTCCGCCTCGGGAGCGGGGAGGGGCGGCGGCGGGCTGATGTTGTGCTTGACCCGGGTGAGCAGGGGCTTGAGGAAGCCGAAGAACAGATAGAGCAGCGCGACGCCGATCAGCAGGTACTTGCCCATGCCCATGGCGGTCTGGATCGTTTCCGGGCGCTTCCAGATCGGCGGCTCCTCGATGATTTCCTTCTCGGCACCGGCGAACGGGCTGTTGACCACGTTGAGGGAATCGCCGCGCTCCTTGCTGTATCCCATCGCTTCCTTCACCAGGTCGGTGATCTGCGACTTCTCCTGTTCGCTCAGCGGCTTCATCGACACCTTGCCGTTCTTGTCGACTTCCTTCCGGTAGTTGACCACCACCGCCACCGACAGGCGCTTCAACCCGCCCATCGGCTGCTGCACGTAGCGCACCGTCTTGTCGACTTCATAGTTGACCGTCATGTCCTTGTGGCTGGACGTTGGCGCTGCGCCCGCATTCGCTGCCGGCGGCACGGCGGGCGCCGTCAGCGGGGCGGTCGCGGGAGCCGGCGGCTGGTTGGTGAGCGCGCCGGGCACGCCGGAGGCCGTATTGCCGCCGTTCTGCGATTCGCTGCTCTGCTGGCTGCGCACTGCCGCCGCATTCGGTCCCTGGTTCGGCGTGTAGGTCTCGGCGGCCTGTTCGGTGTGCGAGAAGTCGACGTCCGCGGTTGCCTCGGCACGCACGTTGTTCGCGCCGACGATGGGCGTGATGATCGATTCGATGCGCTTGACGATGCTCTGCTGCAGCTCCTGTACATACTTCAGCTGCGTCGGGTCGAGGCCATTGCTGTTGGCGAGCTTGTTGTTCTCGGACAGCAGGTTGCCGTTCTGGTCGACCACGGTCACGTTCTTCGTCGGCAGGTCGGGCACGCTGCTCGCCACGAGGTGCACGATCGCGCTCACCTGCTGCGGATCGAGGCCGCGGCCGGGATGGAGGTTGAGCAGCACCGATGCGGTGGGCTTCTGCTGGTCGCGCACGAATACCGAGGCTTTCGGCATGGCGAGATGGACGCGGGCAGCCTGGATGGCTGCGATCGACTGGATGGAGCGGGCCAGTTCGCCTTCGAGGGCGCGCTGGAAATTGACCTGTTCGAGGAATTGCGACACGCCCAGCTTCTGGTTCTCCATCAGTTCGAAGCCGACGCTGCCACCCTTCGGCAAGCCCTGGGACGCCAGCTTCAGCCGCGTGTCATGCACCTGGGCCGCCGGCACCAGGATCGCATTGCCGCCTTCGGCAAACTTGTACGGCACGTTCATCTGCTGCAGCGAGGCGATGATCGCGCCGCCGTCGCGGTCCGAGTAATTGGAAAACAGCACGCGATAATCGGGCTGCTGGCCCCACATCCAGACGCCGGCCATGACGGCCACGACGGCAGCAACGCCCAGCATCAGGAAAAAGTTCTTGCCGCCTGGCGTTTGCGCGAAGCTGACGAGCGCCGGGGTGGGGGCGCTGGTTTCTGTTACTTCCATGATCGGCCTCTGCGAGGTCTGCAATTCAGGTTTGTCTGGTCCATGTCACTGTCCGTTTGCCGGATCGATTCCCGGCGCAGGGGTTTGCGGCTTAGCGTGAATTGTCCTTGTGTTATCGCGATCCGATCCCCCGAATAGAGGAAGATTTCCCGCGCTAATCGGGTTCAGGCCGCAAGGTGCGCGTGCTACTGTAGCGGCGTGAAAAAGTCCCGAGGACCGTTTTGAGGGAAGCGAGCGAACAATGAAACCGGCAATGATTGATGCAAGCAGGATCCAGTCCATGATTTCGCAGCTGAAGGCAGCTGCGACCAGGCCACAGGATGAGGCGGGGCCGATCCGGGCCGAGAAGCCCGCGGGGAAACTGGACTTCGCGACCGCCCTGAAGGCATCGCTGGATCAGGTGAACAATGTCCAGCTGCAATCCGAGCAGCTCGGCAAACGTTTTGTGATGGGAGACGACAGCGTGAACCTGTCGGACGTGATGATTTCAATGCAGAAGGCGAACATTACCTTTCAGACCACCGTGCAGGTGCGTAACAAGCTGGTGTCGGCCTATCACGACATCATGAACATGCAGGTTTGAGTTCTTTCCCATTGATTGGGAAGGAAAAATGGCTTTGAAGGGAATATCTGAGAAGCTGTTCACCCACTTCGCCGGGGTGAATATGATTTGTGTAGAGGCTGTGTAGAGGGAACTGGAAGGCAGTTAAGCTGAATGCTGACAAGGCGTCGGCGGCCCGTTCTCGCTGGAAGGCCTCTATGCGTCCTTCTGCCCAGCTCGCTTCTGCCAGCTCTGCGCAGCCTCTTCAAATGACGCCATGTCGGCGTCATCCGCCTTGATCATGATCGGTTTCCATTCCAACCGTTGTTGTTCCAGCGACTTCGGGATGGGGTGCGACTTTGCGTACTCTTCATCCGATCTGTTCCGCCTCAACCGGTACTCTTCCCGGATGACTTCAAAGAGATTGCGATAGTAGACGGTTTCCGGATCCTTGCCGGCTTTGCCTTCCGTCAGGCGAACAATGGCTGCTTCCAGCTCCTGCCGGTCCGTGTCTGCACCAGGCTTGTCCATTACTATTCCTTGTACAGGCCAAAGCAAGCCGAATTGTCGATCAGCTTGCCATTTCGCAGCAGCTCGGTGTTACTGTCGACACGCTTGATCACATACAGGCCGACACCGGTGTCCTCGTCACGCAGCCGCCGCTCTATTCGATACGGCAGGCCGCCCAACTGCAGATCGCTGATCAGGTCACCACGCTGATAACGGAACGTCGCTCGCACAATTCTTCCTTTTTCACATTATCGTCAGGGCAGGTTAACAGGATGCCCGGCCGCAGGCAATCAGGCCGTGTGCAGTCCCGCGTGATGAAAATCGCAAGGCCCAATGCCAAATCCGAGAGGAAGTAGGGTGCGCCGTGCGCACCGGAATTGCATGGTGCGCATGGCGCACCCTACCTCCTTTTCATATCAGTCCGGTGGAAAGCGCTTGTCCCGGCGGCGGCCGATAGGCAACCTGCGCAGGGATCTGTTGCAAAAGCGACGGTCGCCCGATCGAGCTGCCTTAGGTCGCAAACCGCTCAAGTGCCGCTGTCAGGTCCGCGAACTTCACCGGCTTGGGAAACACCATGTCGAACCCGGCTTCGATGGCGCGCAGCCTGTCGGCTTCGCTGGTATAGCCGGACACGGCGACGAGGGGAGTGCGGGACAGGTTGGCGTCCGCGCGCAGCGCACGGGCGAATTCCAGGCCGTTCAGCTCGCCCGGCAGGCCGATATCGCAAAAGATGATGTCCGGCTGCATTTCCTGCGCAGCCTTGAGCCCGTTGCGCGCATTCGAGGCAACCCGCGCTTCGCAACCCTTGATTTCCAGGATATCCCGGATCAGCTGGGCGAAATCCGGATTGTCCTCGACCACCAGGGTGCGGGTCGGGAGCTTTGTCGGCGATTCCATGCTTGGTTTCCTAAGTATTCTTTCCAGCCGCGTGCTTCGCGGAAGCGATGTCGGCAATCAGTCGTGCGAGCCGGGCGGTGTCCACCGGTTTCACCAGGTGGTGATCGAAGCCCGCATCCTTCGAGCGGCCGCGATCCTGCTCCTGCCCGTAGCCGGTCAGCGCAATGAATACCGCCTGTGCGGTCTCCGGCATCTGGCGCAACCGGCGCACGAGTTCGTAGCCATCCATATCCGGCAGGCCGATGTCCAGCAGCAGTACCTGCGGCCGTTCCAGCGGGGCGCGTTCCAGGGCGCTGCGCGCATCATATTCCACCGATACCTTGTGCTCATCCATTTCCAGCAGGATGGCAAGGGTTTGCGCCGCGTCGGCATTGTCGTCCACGATCATCAGGCGCAGTGCCCGGTTCGAACCTCCGCTGCCGGCGTTGTCCTGCTGTTCTGTATTCTCGTCGGCTGCTTGGGCCAGTAGCGGCAGGCGGATGATGAATTCGCTGCCCTTGCCGGCGCCCTCGCTTTTTGCGGCGACGCTTCCGCCATGCAGTTCGACCAGGCTCCGGACGAGCGCAAGGCCCAGTCCGAGGCCGCCCTGGGAGCGGTCGGGCGAGCGCTCGGCCTGGGTGAACAGGTCGAAGACATAGGGCAGCAACTCGCCCGGAATGCCGATGCCGTTGTCGCGCACGCCGATCTCGGCCTGGCCGTTTTCCATGCCCATCCTGAGCGTGATGGCACCGCCGGGAGGCGTGTACTTGGCCGCATTGTTGAGGATGTTGGTGAAAACCTGCACCAGGCGCGTGCGGTCGCCTTCCATCATCATCGGCCGGCCCGAGGTCTGCACCGTAAGCTGGTGACGGCGCGCATCGAGCAGGGGATGAACCTGTTCGACCGCATCCGCGACCACTTCGTTGAGATCGATCGTTTGCCTGTCCAGCGTGACCAGGCCACGTGTCACCCGGGATACGTCCAGCAGATCGTCCACCAGCTTGGTCATGTGGTCCACCTGACGAGAGATGATCTCGCTGGTGCGGCGCATGCGCGCTTCATCCAGGCGATTCATCTTGAGCAGCCGGGCGGCGGCGCTGATCGGCGCAAGGGGATTGCGCAGTTCATGCGCCAGCATGGCCAGGAACTCGTCCTTGCGCCGATTGGCGATGCGCAGCTCTTCCTCTGCGCGCCTGCGCTGCGTGACGTCAAGCGCAATGCCCTTGACGCGTGTGGCTTTGCCCGATGCATCGGCGATGACGCGGCCCTCGAAATCGATCCAGATTGTTTCTCCATTGTCCGGGCGGGTCATGCGCACCACCACGTCGTAGTGGCCGTTGGTGTCAATGGCATGCTTTACTGCGGCGCGTGCCTGCGGCAGGTCGTCCGGGTGCATAGCCTCCCAGACCGGCTCCTCGCTGTTCCAGGCCTGGCCGAACACTTCGGCGGCGTTGGAAGAATACTCGAGTCCGCCGGTGGCCAGATCCCACTCCCATACCACCATGCGGGCGGCACGCAATCCCTGCTGTAATCTTTCCTCGCTTTCACTCAAGGCCTGTTGCGCCTCCAGCAGGGGAGTGATATCGGTATTGGTTCCGAACCATTGCACGATCCGGCCCGATGCGTCGTGCAAAGGCGCAACGGAGGTATAAAAATGGCGGTACCTGCCATCGGCGCCGCGCAGCGGAAATGTCATCTGTATCGAGCTTCCCTTGGCGAGCGCCTCCTTCCATTCCTGTGCGAAACGGGGAAGAAACTCGGGGTCATGCAAGCTCTGCCAGCCCCAGCCTTTTACTTGGTCGAAAGTGGTCCCGGTGTACTCATACCAGCGGTCGTTGTACCAGTGAACCGCACCGTCCGGATCCGCGATCCATGCAAGCTGCGGAATGGTGTTGGCCAGCTGGCGCAGGCGTGCCTCGCTCTCGCGCAGGGCGGCGGTAGCCTTGACCGATTCGGTGACATCGCTTCCCTCGATGAAAATCCCTGTAACTTGCCCGGCTGCGTCCCTGATCGGCTGGTAGATGAAATTGAGGAAGCGCTGCTCCCGTGCGCCGCCTGGCGTACGGTGCAGATTGATCGCCATGGCGCGGCCGACATAGGGCTCGCCCGTCGCATAGACACGGTCCAGCAACTCGTAGAAACCCTGACCCGCCACTTCGGGCAGCGCTTCACGTACCGGCTTGCCAAGCAGCGGGCGTGGACCTGTCACCTTGTAATAGGCGGCATTGACCAGCTCGAACACATGCTCCGGCCCGCGCAGCAGCACCATGAATCCCGGGGCCTGCTCGAACATCCCGCGCAGGCGCTCAAGCTCCTCCGCGCGGTAGCGTTCGGCCAGCACCTGCGCCGTGGTCTCGGTGCAGGCGCAAAACATGCCAGCGACCTTGCCGCTTTCGTCATGCACGGGCGAGTAGGAAAAGGTGAACCAGGTCGGTTCGTCGTAGCCCTTGCGCCGCATCAGGAGCGGAAGATTGTCGTGGTAGGTTGCTTCCCCCGCCAGGGCCCGTTCTATCATCGGCAGGAGGTCATGCCAGATTTCGGCCCAGACTTCCTTGAAGCGGGCGCCCATTGCAGCCGGATGCTTGGCCCCGAGGATGTCCACGTAGGGATCGTTGTAGAGGAAACCGAGCTCGGGCCCCCAGGCAACGAACATCGGAAACTTGGAATGCAGCATGAGGTCGACGACCGTGCGCAGCGACTGCGGCCAGGTACCGGGGTCGCCCAGCGGCGAGGTGGACCAGTCGCGCGAGCGCATCAGCTCTCCGGCTTCCCCGCCGCCGGAGAGGAAGGCCGGAATGGCCACGTTTCTGTCAGTGTTCATCATGTCGTTCCCGTGTAGTCGACCGGCTTATCCCTCTTCCAGGGCCTGCTGCAAGCGGCTCAGATTGTACGGCTTGGTCAGCACCCGCGATCCGGAGTCCTTCAGTTCATGCAAGGCATCTCCCCGGCCGGTTGCGAACACGATCCGCACCCCCGGCCTTGTCTTCCTGACGCTTTCCGCCAGCTGAATGCCGCTCATGCCGGGCAGTCCGACATCGACCAGCAGAGCATCGAAGCTGTCCTTCGCCAGCATGTCCAGCGCGTCTTCGCCGCTGCGCGCACCCTGCGCCCTGTACCCGAGCGTGGAGAGCAGTTCGCAGGCAATCAGGCGCAAATCGTCATTGTCTTCCACGACCAGTATCCGCAGCGACCTGCTCTTGCTCGCCTGTGGCGCCTCGGGGGCGGCCGGCTCGACGGCGGGTTTTGTCGACGCATTGACCTGCTGCTGGGCGTCGATGATCTCGCGCAGCTTGCGAGCCAGCTGCTCGCGCAGGTACGGTTTGCTCAGCAGTTGCACCCCCTGATCGAGACGCCCGTCATGCACGATCGCATTCTGGGTATAGCCGGAGGTGAAGAGCACGGCGAGGCCGGGCAGGATCGACCTGGCCTGCCTTGCGAGGTCGGGGCTGCGCAGCGACCCGGGCATCACCACGTCGGTGAACAGCACGTCGATGGCCGTGCCGCTCCTGATGACCGCCAGCGCGCTCTCGCCGTCGTGCGCGGTCAGCACGCGGTAGCCCAATCCGGCGAGCAGGGCGACCACGGTTTTTCGCACACCCGGGTCGTCTTCTACCACAAGAACGGTTTCGGTGCCGCCCACTACCGGCTCGCTCGGCTTGGGCGCCACTTCGTCTTCCGGCTCGAAGGAGCGTGGCAGGTAGATCCTGACGGTGGTGCCATGGCCCGGCTCGCTGTAGATCCGGATATGCCCGCCGCTCTGCTTGATGAAGCCGTAGGCCATGCTCAGGCCCAGCCCGGTGCCTTCTCCTTCCGGCTTGGTGGTGAAGAAGGGATCGAAGGCGCGTTCCATGACTTCGGCCGTCATGCCCGATCCCGTATCCGATACGGCCAGCATCACATACTGCCCCGGCCTTAACTCGGACTGGGCCTGCACGTAACCTTCGTCCAGCATCGCGTTTCCCAGCTCGATGGTGAGCTTGCCGCTGCCTTTCATGGCATCGCGTGCGTTGATGGCCAGGTTCAGGATGACGCTTTCCAGCTGATGAGGATCCACCAGCGTATTCCACAGCCCGCCGGCAACGACGGTTTCAACTTCCACCGTCTCTCCCAATGTCCGCCGCAACAAGTCATCCATGTCACGCACCAGTCGGCGGATGTTGACCACCTTCGGCTGCAGGGGCTGACGCCGCGCGAAGGACAGCAGTTGCGACGACAGCTTGGCGCCGCGCTCCACTGCGGTAAGGGCGTTGTGCAGGCGCTCCTCCCTCAGCTGCCCGTTGTCGCCGTCGACCAGCAGCAGCTGGATATTGCCGGTGATGACCTGAAGCAGGTTGTTGAAGTCGTGCGCCACGCCGCCGGTCAGCTTGCCGATCGCTTCCAGCTTCTGGGAATGCTGCAGCGCGGCGCGGGCTTCCTCCAGCGCCCGCTGGCGCCGCGCTTCCCGCTGCTCGGCCTCCTTGCGTTCGCTGATATCGCGGATGAAGGCATTGGCGACGTAGCCGGAATCGCTTTTGATCGGTGCGATCGCCAGTTCCACCGGAATGAGTGTTCCGCTGCGATGCAGGGCCATGACTTCGACAAGCCGGTTGACCATGGGGCCGGTGCCGCTTTCGGCGAAGCGCTGCATGCCGGCAAGATGGGCGTCGCGACGGTCTTCCGGAACGATCAGCTTGGCCAGTTCCTGGCCGATGGCTTCTTCCGCGCTCCAGCCGAAGGTCTGCTCGGCCCGGGTATTCCAGTCGGTGACGCGTCCTTCGGCGTCGATCGCCACGAAAGCGTCGTGCGAGTTTTCCAGAATCACCTTCATGCGCTGCTGTTCCGCGGCAATCCGCTCATGCGTGGCACGCAGCGCTTCCTCGTCATGCTTGCGGCGGGTGATGTCGGTATGCGTGCCGATGATGCGCAGCGGTTTGCCGTCTGTGTCCTGGCTGACGGCCATGCCCCGGGTCAGTACCCATTTCCAGGAACCGTCCTTGCACCGCATGCGAAGTTCATTGACATAGCTTGCGACCCCGCCGTCCAGATAGTCCTCCAGGGCAGCGATCGCCTTCTGCCGGTCCTGCGGATGGATCAGCTTTTCCCATTCCCCGAGGGTATTGCCGATGTCATCCTCGTCATACCCCAGCATTTCCTTCCAGCGCCGGGAGAAGCTCACCTCGCCGGTCCCGCGGTCCCAGTCCCAGACGCCGTCGCCCGCGCCTTCGAGCGCATATTTCCAGCGGAACTCGCTGGCCCTCAGCTCGCGCGTCATGTTCATGGCCAGTTCCAGCGCGCGGCTGCGTCCGCTGGCGAGCGTCCAGACCAGCATCGAAAGCAGCAGACTGATACCGGCGCCGGCAATGGCGATGAAGCGCGGCGTTTCCCGGTTCATCCGGGCTTCGAAGTTTGGGCCGGAGGCGATTTCCAGCGTCCATGGATGACCGGCGATGCTGATCTTTCTGATCGCCGTGAAGAGCGGGGCGCCTGTCTCGCCGCCCTGGGCATCGGGGAACGAGTCGTACAGCTGCGCCCGGGCCGACATGTCTTCGCCGTCATTGATCCTGAGCCCGAGGTCGGTGGAACGCTCGCCGCCCAGGCCTTCCATGAAGTCATTCATGCGGAAGGGCGCATAGACCCAGCCGGTGATGGCGTTGCGACGCTGTTCTGCAGTATCGACAGGCACGCCTTCACGGTACAGCGGCAGGTACATGAGAAAGCCGGGCTGGCTGCTGGCCGGGCCTTCCTGCACCAGGGTGACCTTGCCGGAAAGCGCCGCCTGGCCCGTATCCCGCGCCTGCTGCATGGCAGCACGACGTACCGGTTCGCTATACATGTCGAAGCCGAAGGCGCGCTGGTTCATCGCGTTGAACGGCTCGATCAGGGTGATGGCGGTGTAGGGATCGCGATCGCCTGGCGGGAGGATGGCGTATTCCGGGAATCCTTGTGCGCGTATGCGGGCGATGTGGGCATTCTTTTCCGCCTTCGGCACGATCTCCGAGAGGCCCACGCCCTGGATGCCCGGATAGTGGTCTTCGAGATGGAGCGTCGCTACATACGTGCGGAATTCGGCGCGGTCAACGTCGTCCGAGCCGAGCAGCAGCCCCTTTGCGCCGCGCAGGACTTCTTCATAGGTCGCCATACGCTGCCCGATCCGCTCGATGATTTCCCTCACCCGAAAATCGAATTCGGCCTGCAGGTTCTTTTTTGCGGCCAGCTGCGCGCCGTTCCACATTTCGTAGGTAACGAGCAGGGACAGGACGAGAATGATCCCGGCCAGCAGTGGCGGCAGATAAGGACTTTGCGCCGGCCTGCGCTCCGGTGCAGGGGAGTCTTTCGATGTGGTGGGTGAAACAGGGAACGGCAAAGGCATGATGGGCAACGGAAAGCGAATCCGCCATTGTAAGGTAGGGCTCGAAGCGGGGTGAAATCTCTAACAGACAATAAGCCTGTATCGCTTCCCGTCCGGAAGGAAGTTTCTCTGGATCAAGAAAAATAAGTCCGGTGCCTGCAACTGGAGATGTTTTGCGGACAGGCTTAATTACGCGACCCGCCCGGCAGCATACGCATGAGCAACCTGTCTTTCAGGACAAACTGGTGATAGAGGGCCGCGATGACATGCAGCCCGACGAGGACTGCCAGCGCCCACGCGGTGAACTCATGCACCTCGTTGAGCAGGTGCCCGAGCGGACGGTTTTCCGGAACCAGCCTTGGCAGGGGCAGGCCGAAGAACACGATGCCTCGGCCGAAAATGCTGGCGAGAAATCCGGTCAGGGTCATGACCGTCATGGCGAGATAAAGGAGATGATGCACCGCATGCGCGGCCGTTCTTTGCCACATGGGCATCGTCGCTATCAGTTCCGGCGGACGGTGCCCGATGCGCCATGCGATGCGCAACGCCACCAGGAGAAGGGTGACGGTGCCTATCGACTTGTGGAGGTTGTAGTACCAGTCCCGCGTCGGGCCCTTTTCGAGACTGCCCATGTACCACCCAAGGGCGAGCATGCCGATGATCAGGATGGCGATCAGCCAGTGGAGAAGAATTGCCGGTCGAGAATAGGTCTCGAAAGAGTCGGGTTTCATATCGGCATTATTTCCGTCGCAAGCGCTGCCTGCATCGGCGGCCTCGTGGGTCCGTATTCTGTCCGCACATGCGAACAGCTTGCCGTTTGACCCTGGAAATGACGCGATTTATCCCTTGGGGAAAAAGGGAGCGATCAACCCAGACCGGTTGCTCTGGCGTTGCGTTCCCGTTCGAGCTTCGTAATGTAGCGCTGCACCGCCGCCAGCATCGGCGCCGACAGTCCGACGAACATGCAGCCGAGGCGGCGCACCGCCTTGCCGTTGGAGAGGGACAGATCGACGGAACTGCGGATTTCGAGCGTCGCCACCACCGGGCTGGCGCCCGGCATTTCTATCTTGCAATCCTTGTAGACCCGGCCCACGGTACTGTCGAGCTGCTTCTTCTCGTCGATGACGGCAATGCCGCCGCCGCTGATGTTGTGCAGGGGCAGGGCCACACGACCTACGGGCTTGCCGGCTGCGTCCTTCAGCTCGAACGTGCAGCGCAGCGGGTTGGTCACCGGCGTGGCGACGCGGTAATGTTCGCGCCGCTGCAGGCGGATCATGCTCCCCGGGATGGCGAAGCGCAGGGCGGGCAGGCCGTCGTACAGGCAGGGCTTGATGCCGGAGGCGAAGGACAGGATGCGGATATTGTCGAGACTGGTCTCGAGGGAGGAATCGCTGCTGCTGACAAGGCGCTGGTTCATGGCAGGATTGGGCGCCTGGTCGATGATGACCATGTCGCTGGCTTCGTCCACGTCGAGGATGGACGTCACGATCGCTTCCGGGCCGCCGTCGATCAGCATCGTCACCAGCTGCTTGCGTTCCTGGATGGCTCGCAGCAGCGCCACGATTTCGCGGCGCGAACGCACCTCGTACTGGCTGAGATCCTCCGATTCCAAATTGCTATTGAATTCCATCATTCCCTGCTGTCTGATATGGCTGCCGGCTGCCGTCGGGGCTGTATGATACCGCGTTGCCCGCCTTCTGGGCAGGTTCCAGAGCGGATCGAGGGCCAATACAAGGGCGTCGTGAGGTCAAGGGCAGGGGAGTGCAAGCCGCGCAACGCCGCAATCGCCGGCCCTTGATCTCACTCGCAGGGCTACCCCTCTTCGGGCGGATCGCCACGTTGCGGCGCTTGGGCGGGTGGCCACCCTGTCCCGCGCGCCGCGCCTTGCGCTGCATCCCGAAGCGGGGCAGCGCCACCCTTGTATTGGCCCTCGATCCGCTCTAGATGGTAGAGCCAGGCCAGCAGTTCCGCCACCGCGCGGTACAGCGCGGGCGGAATATGCCGGTCGAGGTCCACCTGCATCAGCAGAGCAACCAGTTCCTTCGATTCATGCACGAATATCCCGTGCTCGCGCGCGCGCTCGATGATCTGCTCGGCCACCAGGCCGCGTCCGCGCGCCACTACCTTCGGCGCCACGTCCCCGGTCTGGTAAGCCAGCGCCACCGCACTGCGCGAGCGCTTATCCGGGTTCATGGCTTCCTCTGATCGTCAATCCGTCGAGCTTCGAGCCGGCCGCATCCAGCGCATCGCCAAGTTCCTTCCCATGCGTGCGCATTGCGGCTGCCGTGGCATCGCTCGCCGCGTCTATCTGTATCAGCACCCGGTCGCCCGTGAGCCGCAGCGAGGCCGACACCGGACCAAGCTGCGGGAGTTCAAGCCGCATCGTGCTGGTCCATGAGGACGGCGCAGCATCGCCTTTGTTTCCGTCCGGCGGATCTTCCCCGACTTCCCAATCGAAGGGCTGACCGGGCCAGAGTTCGCCCTGCCAGCGCAACTGCCGCTGTTCCAGGGTATTGAGTTGAAGCCCGACCATGCGTGCCTGTTCCGAGTCCATCTGGAGTTGTGCGTCCTGGGGCCGGGTGACAGCGAGTGCATCGATGCCTGTCTTGGCTGCGGCTTCGGTCTTGACCTGCGCGGCCCGGGTGATCTCGGCGAGCTGCCTCAGCAATCCCTGCAAATCGTCTGCCTCTGCAGCGCCTTCCTGTCCCGCGTCCTTGCCGAACTGCGCCTGTGGTTCGCGCAGCAGTTCCTCCCGCGAGCGCCTGCCTGCCAGCCATTCCTGCAGATGGGATTCATAGAACAGGCCGCTGACGTCAAGCGCCTGTTGCAGGGTCGACGCCAGCTGTTTCGGATCGGGTAACTGCGCTGCCGGCAGCAATGGTGATTGCGCGCGGAGCGCCGCAGACTCTCCCTCGGGAATGGCGTGGAGCAGGGCATCGATGAGGCGGCCAGCCGAGCTGAGCGAGGCAGTTGCGCTTTCAGCGCCGCCTGCCAGCAGGAAGAGGGGACGGGGCTGCCGGGCCAGCAGCGTCATGTTCAGCGTGTCGCCGGCACGGATACCGGAGGGAAGCGCCATGCGCGCCGTCGTGTCGGCCAGTCGCACCAGATGGGTTCCATCCTCCAGCAGGGAAAGCACTTTCGCCTGCAGTTCGCTGCCGATGGCAATCCGGGACAGCCGACGGAAGGCTTCCTGTCCCGTGTCCGTGGCCGATGCCACGCGCGCGGGCGCTTGCACCGACGCCGGAGGCCGGGTGCCGCCGAGGTCGGTCCGGTTGATCATTGCGGATGCTATCGCTGGCTTGCGCCGTATGTCCGGGACAGCTTGCGCTCGGTGCCGGCGCTATTGAGCATGACGGACAACTGTGCCATCCAGGGCTCGGTGAGGTTGCGGATCTCGCGGTCGTCGGCAAGAATTTTCTTGATGACGCGGGTTTTCTGCTCGCGGGCGGCTTCGGTGAGCGCTTCGCGCGGCCGGTCATTCTTCCTGAGAATCTCGACCTGGCTGCTGCACTGCGTTTCCAGTTCCGCCAGCAGTTCCCAGTCGCCGCTGCGCGCTGCCGCCAGCATCTGGTCCGTGATCCCCGCCACTGTCTCGTAGATGGAAATGATTTCTTGGTTATTCATTATTGTTCAGGCCTTCACTAAGCGGGATGGATAGGAAGTGGCGGTCTCATACGCCGGCATCTGGGGCGCCTTGGGCATCGGCTGCGGCGCTGGGTCAGCCGTCGTGCCTATGGCATCCCATGCACCTTTCAGGTCCTGCAGCAGGTGCTGCACTTCTTCCAGGAGTTCCGGCTGGTTCTTGAGATTGGCCGTCAGCAACCGGCTGCTCATGTATTCATACAGCGCGTCCAGGCTCAGTGCGATACTGCCGCCGGCCTTCTTGTCCAGGCTCGCGCGCAAACCGTTGTCGATGATCGCGATCGCCTTGGAAATGGATTGTCCCTTGCCCGCGACGTCGCCGGCTTTCATTTGCTGAATGGCTGTCGACAGGGCGACAGTCGCACCTTCGAACAGCATCACAATCAGCTTGTGCGGGCTGGCGGCCAGGACGCCTGTCTCGATGCCGACCTTCGCATAGGCGTTCGCGCCGTGTTGCAGTGATCCGAACATGGAAATTCCTCTGGTGGTTAACTGTTCTTGGCAATTGCCGCAAGTTGCTGCGACAGATAGGCACTGGTGTTCTGCATGCTCGCGAGTGCGGCGTCCAGGGCAGTGAACTGCGCCCTGTAGCGCTTTTCGACCGCATCCAGCCTGGCCTGCATGTCATCTTCGCGATCGGTCAGATTCTTGATGCTGGCGTTGAGGCCATCGGTACGCGTTGTGATGATGCCCTTTTCACCCAGCATGTCATCGGCCAGCTTGATCAACCGGGTGGCATATCCGGTGCTGGAGGAGAAGAGCTTGGCGATATCGTCGAACTTGCCGTCCATTGCCTTCTGCAGTTTTTTATCGTCGATCGCCAGCGTGCCGTCTTTCTGGAATGTCACGCCAATGTCAGACAGCAAACGCAGGCTGCCGGCATCGTCCACTGCTTCACCAAGGGCGCCGCGAATCTGGGTCAGGACCGACTTTGCTCCGGAATCGCCCTGCAACGCGCCCCCGGTCTTGGTGGTCGGGTCGTAGGCCGTCATCGTCTTGATCTTGCCGCTGAGATCGTTGTAGGCCTTGACGAAGCTTTCGATGGAGGACTTCACGGTGGCAGTGTCACGCGCCACTGTCAGGGTGATGGCACTTCCGGCAGTCTCCTTCGTCAGCTTCAGTGTTACGCCCTGGATTGCGTCGGTGATCGTGTTCGATGACTTCGTGACAGGAATGCCGTCGATCGTCAGCTTGGCATCTTTCGCAGCCTGAAGCTGGCTCATGCCGGTAGTTGGGTTGGCCGGATCATAGACGACTGGGGAGGCCGGGTCATAGGAAAACTGGGCCAGGGCACCGCTGCCGGTGATCTTGATGGTGTTCACGGCGCCGGTATCCTTGGCGGTAAGTACCAGCCGGTTGCCGGCAGCAGATCCGTCATTGACGATGGTCGCGCTCACTGCCGCGCCGGAGGCATTGATCGCGTCGCGCAGGCTTTGCAGGGTATAGCTCGCCGTTCCGGTGCCCGGAATAGTGATGGCATCTGCATTGCCCACCTTGATGGTCAGCGATCCGGTGCCCAGGCTGGCCGAGCTGTCAGCAACGCCGGCGGAAGTGAGCTTCTGTTGCTGGGCAAGCTGGGTGACTTGAATGGCGTAAGTGCCGGGCGTGGCGCTGCTGCCTGCCGTCGCGCTCAGGATGTCTGTGTTGCTGGCCGTCGCGGTTTGAGCATTGAATGCGGAGCCGTTCAAGCCCTTGAGCGCCGTCTGGAAATTCGACAATGTGCTCTTCAGGGTGCCATAGGCGGAGAGCTTCGATTTGTAGCTGGATTCCTGTTGCTGCAGGATGGTGAGCGGCTTGCTTTCGGCAGCCATCAACTGCGTGACGATGGCGTTGACGTCAAGGCCGGAACCGACGCCGGAGGAACTGATTCCCATGTCTTTCTCCCATGCTTGCCGGCCGGAGCCGGCGAAGCGCCACTGTTTATGCCTTCTGCTGGATCAGCAATCCGCGCAACTTGTCGATCGAACGTGCAATGGAAAGTGCCTCCGCGCTGGGCATCTGGCGCAGCACTGCCTTCGTTTCGGAATCGACCACCTTGACGACCGTCTTGCCGGTTTCCTCATCAATTGAAAACTGGATGCCTTGGGAGGATGTCCCGACAAACTTGTTCAGAGTCTTGATCGCATCTATCACATCGCTTCTGCTCGGCGATGCCGGCGCGACGCCAGCAGGCGAGCCCGGTTCCGCTGCCGATGCGGCAGGCTTTGCATCCGGAGCAGACTTGATCCTGCTGCCTTCGGCTGCAAATTCGGACGGTACGTAGCCATTGATAGATGAAATCGACATTTCACGACTCCTTGTGAAAAAGCTGTACGGAGGATTTCACTCGCTCCGTACAGCACTTCTTACTGCACTGACTTGTGGTCAGTCATCAGCCGCGCAACAGGGACAGCACGTTGTTCGGCATCGAGTTGGCCTGCGCCAGCATCGCGGTACCGGCCTGCTGCAGGATCTGGCCGCGAGTAAGGTTCGCGGTTTCCGCTGCGAAGTCAGCGTCGACGATGCGGCTGCGCGATGCGGACTGGTTTTCGGAAGCGATCTGCAGGTTGCCGATAACTGCCTCGAAGCGGTTCTGGACTGCACCGAAAGTAGCACGGGCGCTGGTGATTTCAGTGATCGCGTCGTCGATGGCGTCCATGGCAGCCTGCGCGCCGCTCTGGGTTGACAGTGTCCCAGAAGTCGCTGCAGTGATATTGCTGTTTGTCGCGAGGGCCGAGGTGGACACGGAAATCTGGTCGTTGCTGGTATTGTTCGCGCCGACCTGGAAGGTCAGGGAGCCGGACGTAAATACGTCCTTGCCGTTGAACTTGGTACCGCTCAGCACGCGGCTGACCTCTTCGGACAATTGCTTGTATTCCGCATCCAGATTGGAAAGGTCACCGGAATCGTTGGTGCCGTTCGCGGCCTGAACTGCCAGTTCACGCATACGCTGCAGAGAATCACCCACCTTGCCAAGCGCGCCTTCAGCAGTCTGCGACAGGGAGATGGCATCGTTAGCGTTGCGGATCGCCACGTTCATGCCCTTGATCTGGGCATTCATGCGTTCAGAGATTGCCAGGCCGGCAGCGTCGTCCTTGGCGCTGTTGACGCGCAGGCCCGAGGACAGGCGCTGGATCGACGTATTCAACGAGGACTGCGAGGTGCTGAGGTTACGCTGGGCATTCAGCGATGCGATGTTTGTATTGATAACAGCAGGCATATTGTTCTCCTAAAATTTTGGTCCGATGATTTCCGACTAAGCGTCTTTAACTTTGGTCTACGTCGATTTTTCGTACCATGCAGACCGCTGTTGCTTCCTTTATCGGAGGGGTTCCAAAAAAGTTTAGGGGCTTGATCAATTTTTATTGTCTTTTTGCATTTTAGGGGAGTTATTGCCTGGCGAGCCCCGGGTAAGAGCGGTTTCAAGCCGCCTTTTCCTTGTTTCGGGCGACATTGCGTTAACTGCGGGGAGGATGAATGCGGCGGCCGGCGACTTGGGTATTACCTGCCGGCCGATGGTCGGTCGTTGCTTATTATTACCTTTTTGTTAATTGTGGCGGCTGCACCAGTAGGGAAAGGGCGGAGCAGACCTGGCCAACCACGCCTTCCCAATCATTTTGGCGGGGTTGCCGGAACAGCCGCATGCTCGGATACCAGGGCGAATCCTCGCGGTCGGTAAGCCAGCGCCAGTCGGGAGAGAAGGCAAGCAGGGTCCACACCGGCGTGCCGAGTGCGCCGGCCAGATGGACGACCGAGGTGTCGACGCCGATGACCAGGTCGAGGTTGGCGATGGCAGCCGCCGTATCCGCGAAGTCGTTGCAGCTGCTTCCAAGGTCGGTGATGTTCATCTGCTCCCGCAAGTGCTCCAGGTCGGTCACTGCTCCCTTTTGCAGCGAGAACAGCCGAACGCCTTGGATTTCCGCCAGTGGGGCCAGGGAGGATAGCGGCAGGGACCGGTTGCGGTCGTTGGCGTGGGCCGGATTGCCGGCCCAGACCAGTCCCACGCGCAGGTCACCGCTGTTTTCCGTCATCCGATTGAGACGTTCGCGCCAGGCTTCGACCTCGGCCGTGGGCGCTAGCAGATAGCTCGGCTTTGACGGAATCGTGTCGAGTGTCGTGCCCATCACATGCGGCAGGCTCATCAGCAGGAAGGCATAGTCGCATTCTGGCAGCGGATCGCCGTCGATTGCCAACCGGACGCCGTCGAGAGAACGGAACAAGCGCTCGAGCGGCTTCGGAATGTTGAGTGTCACGGATACGCCTTGCGCCGCAAGCAGTTGCGCATACCGGGCGAACTGGATCATGTCGCCAAATCCCTGCTCGGGAACCAGTAGCACGTGCTTGCCTGCCAGCGAGGACTTTCCATCCCATTCCGGAATGGCCGCGAAGATTTCCCGCGAGCGTGCGTACTTGGCTGCGTTTTCCTTCATCAGCAAGCGCGCCTCGTGATTGGCCCAGCCAGGAATCAAATCGCCGGCGAGCAACTGGCTGAGGCCCAGATTGTGGCGCGCTTCGTGAAAATTCGGCCGCATCGTCACCGCTTCTTCCAGGGCCGGTATCGCATCCGCGAGCGCACCGCGCTTGTGCAGGGCCAGGCCCAGATTGTTCTGGGCCATGTAATGTTTGGCATTCAGCTCCAGCGCTCTCCTGAAACATTGCTCCGCGTCTCGGTAACGGTCCATCTGCAGATGGAGTGTGCCCAGATTGTTGTAGCTGTCCGCATAGTCCGGTGCGATTTCGAGCGCCTTGCGGTATGCCTGAAACGCTTCTTCCAATGTGCCTTTCTTCGCATGCACAAGTCCCAAATGGTTATATGCAAGAACGTTTTTCGGGTCTAGCGTCAGTGAAGTTTTGTAGCATTCGATGGCTTCGTCCAGCATCCCGAGCTGCTTGAAGGCGATGCCGAGGTTGGTATGCGCCGGGACAAAATCGATTTTCAGCGCCAGGGCCTTGAGCAGAGTGTCGACCGCGTCCTGGTAACGGCCCGCATCGATTAATGCACTACCCAGATTGTTGAATGCGTCGGGCGAATCGGGAAACTGCTTCACCGTCTTCTCGAAATGAGCAACCGCGGTAGCAGCATCGCCTTTCTCAAGCAGAGCAGAGGTCAGGCCGCTCTGGGCTGGAGTATGGTGAGGCGCAATCCTCAAGGTCTGTTCGAACAGGCTGATGGCTTCGTCGAGTCGGCCCTGACGTCGCAGGGAAACGCCGAGATTCGACAGGAATCCGGGGTTGCGCGGATCCACTGCAGCCGCTTTCCGGAACCAGGCTTCGGCTGTGGCATTGTCCTTCCCATCCAGCGCGATCAGTCCGAGCAGATGTGCTGCATGTGCATGCCGTGGAAACTTCTTCAGAATCTCGTTGCAGATGGCAGCAGACTCTGTTTTCCTCCCTGCCTCTTGTAGTGCCAAGGCTTTCTCGAACACTTGTGTGTAGCCAACCTGCAAAGAGTGCTTGCCTGTCTGCCGAGAATTTTGTTTTGACATTCGAATTTTCCTTGATTGCAGAGTCGCTAGTGCGGACCAACGGACCCTTCTTCAATGATCGATCGCAAATGTAGGTTTGCAGTAGGTGCCGAGCAGTTCAGTTCCGCGCTGCAACCAGTCGATTGCCGCCTGCTGGTCGCCTTTTTGCTGCAGCAGCGAAGCGACACGTCCGCATGCAGCGATTTCAGCCTGAACGGGGTAGCGCCAATCAAGATCGGAACAGAGACTTTTGAGGTCATAGCTGTTTAGCATTTTTCGTAGCACCAAAAGGTCTTGTGCGCGGACTTCATCCCGTTTTAATGAAACGTTGGTGCCGTGTTGACGATATTTGCAAACGAAGCGGTCGAGATGCATGAAGGGGAGGCGTTGCGCTGCAATACGCACCCATAGATCGTAATCCTCGGCTGCAGTGAGGCTGTCGTCGAAGCCATTGACAGCGCGCATGACGGAGGTTTTCACCATGGTGCCGCCAATCGGTAGCGCGTTACGTCTAGCAAGGCGGGCAAGGAAATGGGCGTTGCCAGCGTGATTGTCTGACTTGAGCTCACCAAGCATGTTGCCGGAAGCACCAACGACGATCAGATCGCCATAGGCGACCGCCACTTCCGGCCAAGTGCGGGCGAGCTTGCCATAGGCGTCAAGTACACCAGGCAGCAGCACATCGTCGCTGTCGTGCCAGACGATGTAGTCTCCGCGTGCCTCCGCCAGCGCCCGATTGCGGGTTGGAGCAAGGCCGGAATGTTCCTTCCGAATGTAACGGATGCGAGGGTCGGAAAAGCCTGCAACGACTTCTTCCGTATGATCAGTCGAGCCATCGTCGACGATCAGCAGTTCGAAATTCCGGTAATCCTGGGAAAGCACCGATTCAATTGCTTCGCCAATGTATTCGGCCCGGTTCCAGGTAACCATTCCGACGGTGAGCAATGGTTCGGGGAGCCGGTCAAGCGCGCCGGGTGTAAACACAGCGCAATCGGCGCGGAGAGTGCCATTAGTGGCAAACAGCCTGGAATTCCATTTCTTGTGCGCGTAAACCGGGCCGGGTCCAGTATAGGCAGTCCCGGAATAATGTCTCGGTAAAAAGAAGTGGGAAGGGAAAATGGTCAGGTTCTGGTACTTGTGCGTTTTCCATGCCCCGGTAAGCCGCTGCAGGCCGGTATTCATCCAGGCCGGCCGGTCGCATACGGTCAGCTCGTTTTCGATGTCGAGGATGATCTGGCCGAAGAAGGCATTGCCGGGCTCACTGCCTACACACACAGTGGAAATCAGCCCGTGGTTGCCGGTCTCACTCTCCCAGCAGGCGAATGCCTCGCATTCGGTTATCCAGTCGGGGAGGGCACGGACGCAGACTGTATCGGCATCGACGACGATTCCGCCTTCGTTGTACAGAATCTCCCAACGCATCAGGTCGGCCAGTCCCGCAAGATCGCGATCGGCGAGTTCGCGCATGTGCCGCGCATTGATCCAGCCGTAGTCGGCCAGGTCCTGATTTGTCCAGAGAGCGACTTGCCAGCCCGGATTGAGATCGACCCAGGACTGGATACAGTCGTCAGGGCGTTTGCCATCATCCCCGACCCAGATGATATGTATTGTTTTCGGGATCATTGCTCCGTCTCCATTTCGCTCGGCACGCCATTCAGGATGTAATTGATGATTACCGGCCTTAATGCCTCAAGATGTGCAGTGGGGCGGATTGCGCGGTCTCTTTCAAAATCCTTGAGCGCTTCAGCTCCTGTGCCGGAATTCGCGGCGTGAATGCCGCCCTCGTAACGATCCCGTGCAAAATGCTCCAGATAAGAGACGTTGCTCTGGATGAAAGGCCGCTTCAGCATGAGGGGAAAATGGTAGTCATAGCCATAGCGCGACTCCAGTTCCGGTCTGGCCCGTAGCCCTGTAACGATGACTTCAGCCATCTCTCGGTCGTACATCTGTGATATCCCGGGTGCCGTCAGACGCAGGCTGACTTCATCATTGCTCCACTTCACGTTATCCTGGTGGCTGTGAAATGTGCTGTGATACAGGCAGACCGGCAGTTTCTGGTTGCCGTATGTGTAACGATTGTAGAGCCCGCGCAGCATCAGGGAAAACGCAGGATCATGGACGGCATCATTGTCAGTCGTATAGAGAAAATCGTACTCTCTGAATACAGTGGCGAAATCCTTGAAATTCCGGGCGCGCAGCCGTTCAATGCCACCGGAGACTGGCATCCTGATTACCTCGTCGGCCATTCTCTTCAGCCACTTCTCGCCGTACGCCGTCGAGCCATCGTCGTAGACGATCAGCGTGTCTTCCGGGCCCTTGATCTGGTTCAACATGGAAAGGGAAAGCTCAGTGATGAGCGGGCGGTTGTGTGTAGCAACGGCAATCAATAATTTGGCCATGACTGGTCCTTATTCTGGTTTGGCATCTATGCATTGGATAAGCCGGGACAGCATCACTCTTCTGCAACCACCCGGTTTTTCCCTGCCCGCTTAGCCTTGTACAAGGCCTCGTCCGCCCGCCGCACCAGCGAGGCCTGATCTTCCTGCGGGCGATGCATTGCCACGCCCCCACTGAAGGTAATCAGCAGTCGTTCGTTGTTGTACATGAAGATGCGCTTGGTGAGTTCGCGCTGCAGGCGCTGCACCACCATCTTCGCTTCTTCGAGCGGCGTGTCGGGCAGGACGATGAGGAATTCCTCGCCTCCGAAACGGGCGATGACGTCCATCGTGCGCAGCGTGTCCTTGATCACGCGCACCAGGTGAACCAGCGCGTCATCGCCGGCGCTGTGACCGTGGGTGTCGTTGAGCTTCTTGAAATCGTCGAGGTCGAGCAGGGCGATGCACAAGGGCGACTGGCGGCGCTCGGCACGGGCCAGTTCACGCTCGAAAACGTCGTCCAGGCCGCGCCGGTTGAGACTGCCGGTCAGCTGGTCTTCGCGCACCAGTTCGCTCATCTGCTCGAGCTCGGATTCCAGTTGCTGGATGCGGGCTTCCGCCTGCTGCACTTCCTGCCGCGCGCTGATCATTTCGTCGCGCGAGCGCAGTGCTTCGGTCTGCGCGGTGCGGGTGTCGCGCATCACATCCTGGAGGATGGCATTCAGCTCGCCGATGTGCTTGGCCTGGCTGATCTTCTGCGAATATTTGTCGATCTTGTCGTGATAGCTGGCCGTGCTGTCGGCCACTGCGCCGAGGCGGTCGATGAAGGTGAGGACCATGTTGCGGACGGTGGCCTTGGCTTCGGTCAGGCTGTTCCTGAGCGTGCCCTGCTTGTAGACCACTTCCTTCATGCTGCGGGTGGCATCCATCAGCGCGCCATAGGTGATGGGACCGGACAGCAGGTTCTGTACGGTGGCGACCTGGCCGCTGAACCAGGAATCCTCTTCCACCAGGTTGCCGACGTTTTCGAGCAATAGCCGGAACAGGCGCAGCAGCAGTTCGTGCTCCTCGGCCATGTCGGCACTCTTCAGCTCAATCCTGAAGCACAGTTGCTTCAGGCGCGCTGCGACATCGTTCAGCGCCTGTTCCGTATTCGCTTCCTTCACCAGGCGAGCCAGTGTTTCCGATTCTTCCGCGAGTTCCGGGGCACGCTGCAGAAGGGCGGCAACTGCGAGCGTCAGGGTGCGGGCCAGCAGGTCGCGCAGCATGCGCGTCTGCTTGCCGTCTCCGAAGGATGCGCCAAGTGCATTGAGTCGCTGGATCGGGTCGAGGCGTGGCGAGGACTCACCGGCATCCGTCACGGACTGCGGCGCAGGAGGATGAGCAGTTCCCCGGTCAAGCAGCAGCGCGAGGCAATTGCCGCATTCCTGCCAGTTGCGTGCTTCCACCGCCTTGACCAGGCGCGGTGCCACGACCCCGATTTCGGGCGGAGCCTTGGTCAGGCGCACTGCAAATTCCGCCAGCACTTTTTCGGCCGAAGCTTGAGCCGGTATGCCGGCTATCTCGTTGTAGACCTCCTGATAGGCCTCTGGCGTAGGCGCAATGCGGCGCAGCGCGAGGCGGCGAAACGCCTCTCGCGCGATATCGGCAGCGCTCTGCTGTTCGGATTGTCTGTTCTTGTCCTGCATTGCGGCGTGTGCAATCCGGCGAGGATAGGGATTGCACCATGATATGCCGCGGCATGGACCGGCAATGGCCGGATTAGGGCGTGAAAGCGCGGCCAGTTCCGGATTTCGGAAGCGAAGGCCGCGCAGGCGGTCTTACTCGACCAGCTGGTTCTTGATCGCGTAATGCGTCAGTTCGGCATTGTGGCGCAGTTTCATTTTCTGCAAGAGGCGCGAGCGGTACATGCTGATCGTCTTGACCGAAAGCGACAGTTCGGCGGCAATGTCGCTGACCGTCTTGCCCGAAGCGATCATGATCAGTGTCTGGTATTCCCGATCCGACAGGGTTTCATGCGGGGGTTTTTCCAGGCGTTCGTCGCTGACCTGGTTGGCCAGTTCCTGCGCAAGGGCAGGGGTGACATACTTGCGGCCGGATGCCACCTGCCGGATGGCATCGACCAGTTCGTTCGGTGCGCTCTGCTTGTTGAGGTAGCCGGCCGCGCCTGCCTTGAGCGAACGGATGGCGTACTGGTCTTCGCGGTGCATCGACAGCATGAGGACTGCCATCTTCGGCACATCCTTTTTGACCTGCTTCAATACTTCGATCCCGCTGCGGTCGGGCATGGAAATGTCCAGCAGCAGGACGTTGCAGTCGCCCTTGCGCGCCAGCTTGATGGCGTCCGCGCCATTCTCGGCGTGGCCTGCGACGACGATATCCTTGGTATCGGCAAGGATCTGTTTCAGTCCTTCGCGGACGATGGCGTGGTCGTCGGCGATCAGGATCTTGATTTTTTCATTCTTTTTCATCGGGTACTTCTTCAGGTTTCATTCTTTGCTCATGCCGGCCGGTGCCTGGCCGGCGACAGATGATTCAGGAAAGCGGAATCCGGATCGCGACAACGCTGCCTCCTTCCGGCGCCTGGCTTACCGTCAGCTCACCGCCGAGTGCGCTCGCGCGTTCCACCATGCCGCGAATGCCATAAGATTTCGGCTTCATGCGGTCGGCGGGGGCAATGCCTCGTCCGTTGTCCGCGATTTCGAGCATGGCTTCATCGCTGCTGCAATTCAGCCGCACCACGACCCTGCTGGCGCCGGCATGCTTGCTGATATTGGTCAGCGCTTCCTGGAAGATCCGGAACAGGGCGATGGCCTGGTCCGGATGCAGGCTGATATCTTCACTGTCCGAGGAAAACTCGCAGGGAATGCCAGCCTGCCTTTCGAACTCCCGCGCCTGCCATTCGATGGCCGCGACGATGCCGAAATCGAGAATGCTGGGCCGCAGATCCATCGAAATCCGATGTACCGCTTCAATGGTACGGTCCACCAATGAATCGACATAGCGCGCCTTGTCCGCCAGTTGGCTCTGGTCCGGCGGCAGACGTCGTACCACCAGTGACAAAGCCATCTTGATCGCAGTCAGGTTGCCGCCTAGGTCGTCATGGATTTCCCGCGCGATGCGGGTGCGCTCCTGTTCCTTGACGATTTCGACGTGGGCCGACAGTTCCGCAAGCTGCGCGCGCGAGCGCTTGATTTCTTCCTCTTCCAGCTTGCTCTGGGTGATATTGGTCATGATGCCTTCCCACTGCACGCCTCCTTCGGGAAGCGCACGCGGGGTCGAGCGCAGGTTGATCCACTTGATGTCTTTCCACTTCTCGATCCAGATGCGGCCTTCCCAGTTCCAGCCTTTCAGTTCCGAAGCCGATGCGGCCATCGAATCGAGATAGGATTGCCTGTCTTCCGGCAGGATCAGATCGAGAAACAGCGAAGCCTTCGCTTGCAGCCGCTCGGCGGTGACGCCGAGCAGCGCATGGCAGCCTTCGCTCAGATAGGGAAAGGCGACACTGCCATCGGGACGCAGGAGGAACTGATAGACCAGGCCGGGCGTGTTCGAGACGATCGCGCGAAAGCGTGCTTCGCTGGCCTTGAGCGCCTTTGCCGACTCGTCGCGCGCGCTGACGTCGTTGGCGATGGCGATGTAGAAGGAGGCGGGTCGGGCAGGGCAGTGGAAGAGCCGCAGCTCGATCGGATAAGTGCTGCCATTCTTGCGGACATGGACGGCATTCAGCGTCGCCTGTTCGACTTCGCCGCTGCGCAGGGATTGCAGAGTCCGATCCAGCACTTCGGCGGAAAGATTCTGTGCAATGCCGAAGGGCGTCATGGCTGCGAGCTCGTCTTCCGTGTACTCCAGGTTTTCGCGCGCGGCACGGTTGACTTCGACAAACCTCAGCGTGTCGCAATCGAAAACGTAGATTTCGCTGAACGAGCCCTGCATCAGGACGGGCAGCCATTCCGCATGCATCATGTTGCTAGACTGTTATGAATTATTTCGGGCATTTGCCAGGGTTGTGAGCCGGGTCCGTCTCAGTGACGGATCAAGGGGGGCTTCGGAACTTTACACTCGTTCCCGAATGACATTAGCCTGACGATGAAAACCTTGTGCCCGGTTGCAATCGATATAGGCACCGCATTTAAGATTGCCCTAGGGAAAGGTCATGACGGACTTTATCACAAGTAGTTTTGAAATCAATCGCGTGAAAACAGGGAAAAAGAAATGAGTAGTGGCGATTGGTCAGGTTATGGCTGCAGCAGGTGGCACCCGCTGCATCGTTGAGGCAGCAGGTTGGCGGATATGGCGGGGAAACTCCCGGAATCAATCAGAACGTAGACCAGTGTCAGAACGAGCTCATCGTCTGCCCGTAATGCAGGACGTAGCCATCGAAGGCGCGGAGTTTTTCACGATCCTTTTTTGACCGGTCGAAAGAAAAAACAATTGATTTGAAAAAGGGGCTTCCAAAATTAATTGAACCGATGCTATACTTCGGTCTTTCGCGGCTGTAGCTCAGCTGGATAGAGTACTTGGCTACGAACCAAGGGGTCGTGGGTTCGATTCCTGCCAGCCGCACCAGTATCAAAGGAAGGGCCTACCGAAAGGTAGGCCCTTTTGCTTTTCCCCCCATTCTTTTTCCCTTCAGTTTTTTTCCCTTCAGATTTTGTGAGGCCCCGTTCGCGGCCGTCACTGTCTTCAAGAGTGTGGGCAATCGGCAGCACCGTGGCATTCGTGCTTGCCGTCAAATCAGCTGGCCTGCATTCGCATTTCCCCATCATGTCTGCTCTATAGCGAATTTCAATCTGCCATGGGAAGTAGGGTGCGTCGTGCGCATCATGCGATCCCGGTGCGCACGGCGCACCCTACCTTCTTTCCCTTGCAGGCTCCTGGAAACCGCTTTATCGACCAGAGATCGAAGGCGAATGATCCAAGCGCGGCTACGAAGCACAGGGCGATAAAGCCCGAACCGGCACACATGGGGCGCATCTAAATTTCAAACAATCTACGGAGTTCGTATGAAACAGCTTGGCATTCCCCTGGTACTTCTCGTATTGCTTTGCGGCTGTGCAATCAGTCGCGAAGGCGCGCAGGTGTCCAGCCAGCCTGCGGCCGTGCAAGGTGGAAATGATGTTCAGGGCGCGCCGATTCGGTCAGGGACAACTCCGAGCGGGACGATCGATCTCGGGATAGGCAGATAGGGACGCCCACCGCCTGGCAAACGGTTGCAGCCCAAGCCTTGCAAGCACTATTCGCTCCGGCACAAGGTATCCGGTCCTTATTCCATATTGCAGGTCCGACATTTCGCATCGGAACAGATGCGATAAGATGCTTGCCTCATCAATGTTCATGGCAAGCAGGAAAATGGCTATCTGGAAGAAAGAAAAATCGCTGGAAGATATCCAGAAATGGAATGCGAACACGGCAGCGGAACGCCTTGGCATCGAGTTCACCGAAATCGGCGAGGACTGGCTTTCCGCCCGCATGCCGGTCGATTCGCGGACCGTACAACCTTTCGGCATCCTGCATGGGGGCGCATCGGTGCTGCTGGCTGAAACGGTGGGAAGCTGCGCCGCCAATCTGTGCGTGGAAGAAGAGAAGGCGTATTGCGTCGGCCTCGACATCAACGCAAATCACCTGCGTCCGGCCAGCCATGGTTGGGTGACCGGTACTGCACGGCCTTACCATCTCGGCCGGACTACGCATGTATGGGAAATCCGCATTGCTGACGAGGATGGCCACCTGGTCTGCATATCGCGCCTGACCATGGCGGTCGTGCCGCGCCGCTCGGCAAGAGCCGAAGGCTAGCGCGGCGAACTGACCTCGCCGTCAGTGCTTCACGTAATAGGGTGCCTTGAGCGCGCCCGCCTTGAAAGCCCGGGAAGCCGTCTGGTAAAAGGCAATCGTTTCGTTCACCAGTTGCGGGTCGACCGCCGTCGGCGTTGACGCATAGGTTTTCGGATCGATGCGATAGCTTTCCACCCGCTTCTTCGGCAGCAGCACGGTCAGGATGCCGTTGCGCAGGTAGCCCAATTCCTGGTAATTGCTGATGAATGCCCTTTGCGGCGCAGGTCCTTCCGCGAATACGGAGCGGCCGAAGAACTCTTCTTCGCCTTTCTTTCCAAGGACTTCCAACAGGGTCGGCGCGATGTCGACCTGGCTCATGAGGGGAGCATAGCTTCCCGGCTTGAGCAGACCTGGGGCATAGAAAATCAGCGGGATGTGGTAGCTCTCCACCGGCAACTTGCTCTTGCCGGCAACCGATGCGCAATGGTCGGCGACGATGACGAAGAGCGTGTCCTTGAACCAGGGGCGGGACTCGGCGTCCTTCAGGAACTTGCCGATCGCATAATCCGTGTATTTCACTGCGCCACTGCGGCCGCCCGGCGAAGCAATGTCGATCCGCCCATCGGGATAGGTGTACGGCCGGTGGTTACTGGTCGTCATAACGTGGGCAAAGAACGGCTTTTCCGAAGCGGTCTTGTTATCCATCGTCCGCAGCACATTGTCGAACAGCGCCTCATCGGCCACGCCCCAGACGTTTTCGAACATGATCGTCTCCTTGGGGAAGTCGGTCCTGTCCACGATCCGGTAGTCGTTGGCGCTGAAATAGGCATTCATGTTGTCGAAGTATCCATACCCGCCGTAGAAGAAGAAGGTATTGAATCCCTGGTGCTCGAGCATTTCGCCGATGGTGGCGAGATGGTCATTGTTCGGGCGTCGCACGATGGCCTGGCCGGGCACCGGCGGCGTGCCGAGGGACAGCGCTTCCAGGCCGCGGACGGTACGCGTGCCAGTGGCGAACACTTGTTCAAACTTCATTCCCTTGCGCGCAATTTCATCCAGGTTCGGCGTAAGGCCCTTGTCGGAACCGTATGCGCCGAGATAGGACGCCGACAGGCTTTCCACGGAAATCAGGACGACATTGCGCGGCCGGCGCACAAAAGGCGTCTTGTAGGAGATCGGTTCTGGTGAGGCCTGGCCACCGTCCGCAAGCAAGGGCTGACGCTGCACGCCCAGCTTTTTCAGCGTGACATCGGCGACATCCTGAGGCATGGTCCGGTAAAACTTGTCGTAGTCGAGTTCATTGCGGCGCATTGCCGCAGCCAGGGTAAACAAGCCATTGCCGGACAACTCATCTGCATAGGCATTGCCTTGTCCTTCCATCTGGTCGATGCTGGCGAAGCTCAGCAGCAGTGACGGCAAGGCGATTGCCGAGATGGCCAGGCCGAGCCGCTGCGAACGGCTCACGGGAATACTGTCGGCACGGATGACCGGCTTGCGAATCAGCCCGGCAATCAGCGCGGCCAGCGCGGCTATGCCACCAAGGATCCAGCCGACCGGATAGGATTCGAGGATGTTGCCGATGACTTCATGGGTATAGATCAGGTAGTCCAGCGCAATGAAATTGAATCGGGTGGAAAACTCCATCCAGAACGTCGTTTCCGCTACCGCGCCAAACAGCAGCAGAGCGATGCTGCCCCAAAGCCAGGCCATGCGCACCACATGATGCACGCGCGAGGCGCGCCAGCGGTTTGGCACGATGGCTTCGTACAGAAGCACCGGGGCAAGCAGTGCGGATGCCACCGCCAGGTCAAAAAATAATCCTTTGACAAGAATGCCTGGCCACAGCGACAGTGGAACGGCATCGAAACCGGTGTAGACGGCCAGTCCGATACGGGTAATTGCGTAAATGATCAGCAGAATGGCGCCGACCAATGCCGGCAGCAGGGGGATATTGCGAATGAGTTTCATATGCCTTGGAACGTCGCGGAACAGTATGTATGTGGCGAGTTTCCCGCCGTCGCGGAGAGTATCACAGTAAGCGGCGATTAATGACTGGTGCCGCAAACTGTTTTGCCCTAGGGGTAAGGGAGTGGCGGTCCGTCGTTCGGCTTTTCATGGCACAGGCTGGGCTACGTTGAGGTAAAAATCAGACACGGAAGATGCCAACCATTTTCGGATTGATATAAAGTGTAGGCCGCCGCACCCGGAAGAAAATGGGTGGCAGGGATGCAGTCCTGATTGAGGCATAAGCGCAGGTAGGTCGCGCGCCGATTTTACGGATACGTCCTGCAACATTTTTTACGCTTTGTGGCTGGCCGCACAGGACAGTGAAGCGTTTTAATAGAATCATCAACCAGGGAGTTCAATAGTGAAGAAGCATCGCTCAACTGCATTAGGTCTTGTCGCTACGGCTGTCATCATGCTTGCGGCCGGCCCAGCCATGGCTGGTAGGGTCGACGTCGATGTCAATATCGGCGTGCCCGTGGCCCCGGCTCCGGTTGTTGTCCAGCCCAGACCGGTATACGTCGAGCCGCGTCCAGTGTACGTGCAGCCCAGGACTGTCGTTGTCAAGGAGCCGGTATACGTCGAGCGTGACCGCGATCATTGGGATTGCAGGGGCCACAAGTGCAAGGAATGGAAGCACAAGAAGCATGATCACGACCATGACGATCATGACCATGGCCACGGCCGCGGTCGCCGCTAACTCGGCACACGGCTCGGAGATCGCCAAGAGGTCGCATTCATATCCCGCGACTTTCTAGGCCCGGCGCGCAGGTGCTGTAGTAAACGAGGGGTTGCAAGTTCGAGCTTGCAACCCCTTTTCTTTTTGATATCCCCTCGCGGATCTCGTCGTGCATGCATTGGCAGGTTCTATAATTGCCAATTTTTTTATAGGCAATCGTTGAGTCCCGTAAGGGAAAACGCCACACCGGGGATGCCGCGGGCCTTGCGGAGCCTGCAGTACGGCGTCAGAGAATGCGGTTAAACCATAGCAGGGATAGCAAGCCCGACAACGCTGCCAGGACGGCCGCAGCGGCAGAGAACAGCGCAGTGATCTCGGTGGCTTTCTTTTCGAATACGAGCTTGGAATTCAGAGTCTTGTAAATTTGCGTCAGGTCGGTGGCTGTGCCGGCGTAAAAATACTCCGCCTTGGTTTCGCTCGCTATGCTCTTCAATGCATCTTCGTCCAGTCGCACCCGCATCGACCAGCCTTCCATGCCGATGACCTCGCCATTGACCGTGCCGACACCCACGGTATATACCCGCACGCCGCGCTCGGCTGCCATCTTGGCCGATTCGATCGGGTCCGGGCCGGTCGTGGTCTGGCCATCCGTCAGCAGGATGATGGCCGCAGAGGTGTAGGAGCCGGGCGCGACCGGCTTGAAATCCGGTGCCTGGGGCTTGGGTTCTTTGTCGAGCGAAGCGCCGCGCGTCGACTCACGCGCACTTTCGGGGCGCGGATTGGAGGCATTCAGGTCGAATTCAATCTCCGGAAAGAGCATCTTCAGCGACACCAGGATGCCGCTCCCCACCGCCGTGCCGCGTTGCAGCTGGAAACGGTCGATGGCTGCGAGAATGTCCTCGCGGTTGAAGGTCGGCGGCTGTACGACCGAGGCGGTGCCGGCAAACGACACTACGCCTATGCGGGTATTGCTTGGCTGATCAGCCACGAAGCTGCGCACCGCTTCCTGCGCTGCTCCCAGCCGGCTGGGAGCCACATCGGTGGCACGCATGCTGCCGGAAACATCGATGGCCAGGATGATGGTCTCGTACTGGGAAGGAAGCGTAACGATCGCCGCCGGGCGGGCGATGGCGACAATCATCAGGGTGAGCGCAAGCAGGAACAGCAAGGGAGGAACATGCCGCCGCATTCCCTGCGCAGGTCCCATCGCTTCCTTGACGATGGACAGGCTTGCATAGCGTATCGCCAGCTTTTTCTTGCGTCGGAGCAGAAAAAGGTAGGCTGCCACCAACGCTGGTACGAGCAGCAGCAGCCATAGCATCTGGGGCCAGAAGAAGGTCATGATTGCTCCACGTGCCGGGGCATGGTGCCGCCTGCGGCCAGACGTTGTCGCACCTTGCGCAGTTCGGCGAAGCGAAGTACCGCGTCCATGATGCTGTCGCTCGTGGCGAGCTCCAGCGCATCCACGCCGGCATCGCGGAATGCGCTGCGCAAGCTTTCCTCGCGGCGTGCCGCCGCAGCCGCAAAGCGCCTGCGGAACAGCCTGTCATGCGTGTCGACGAACAATTGCTCGCCGGTTTCCGCGTCCTGCACCACAAGCACGCCCAGGTCCGGCAATTCCATCTCCAGTTTGTCATACAGGCGCACCGCCACCACCTCATGCCGTTGCGCGAGTTGCGCCAGCGGCTTGGCCCATCCCGGCATGCTGATGAAATCGGACACGACGAACACCAGTGAGCGCCTGCGGATCACCTGAAAGGCGGTTTGCAGCAAGTCCTGCAGGCGGGTCGGCGCGGCCTGCGAGGCCTCCGGGCGATCCAGCATGCGGCGCAGGATGTGCAATACCTGGCGCCTGCCGGTGCGCTCGGGAATCACCGTGTCGACATCGCCGCCATAGAACAGCGCACCGATCCGGTTGCCGTGATGGGTCAGCATGCTGGCAAGGATGGTCACCAGGTCGATCTCCACGCCGCGCTTCTTGACCTGCCCGGAGCCGAAATCCACCGAAGGGCTGAGGTCGAGCAGGAACCAGGCGGTGAGGTCCCGGTCTTCGTTGAATACCCGCACATGCGGCACCTGCAGACGGGCGGTGACATTCCAGTCGATATGGCGCACATCGTCGTGATACTGGTATTCGCGCAGGTCGGCCAGGTCCACGCCGGGGCCGCGAAACAGCGTCCGGTAATCGCCATGCAGGACGCCGTCGAGGCGGCGCAGCACCGTCCATTCAAGCCGGCGCAGGATGGTTTCAGGCGTTTGCATCCAGTTTGACATGGGTTTCGAGGGGTCTTTCAGGCGCCGGCAAGTGCTTCATTAGGCGGAGGATGATCTGGTCCGCGGTCATGCCGTCGGAAAGCGCTTCGTAGGACAGCGAAAGCCGGTGGCGCAGAACGTCCGGCGCAATATCGGTCATGTCCTCCGGCAGGACATAGGAACGCCCGCGCAGGAACGCGAGGGCGCGCGCACCTTCCACCAGATGGATGGTCGCTCGCGGACTGGCGCCGTACGTGAGATAGGGGGCGACGTTCGGCACGCCATAATGCTCCGGCCTGCGCGTGGCTGCCACCAGCCGAACCGCATATTGCACCAGCGAGGGATCGACATAGCCGGTGCGGCATTTGCGCTGGAGCTGGACCAGTTGCTGGGTGGTGGTCACGGGGTTCACGGTCTGCGGATTGCCTGTCACGCGGTTGACGATGACGAATTCCTCCTCTTCGCTTGGGTAATCGACCAGCACCTTCATCATGAAGCGGTCGACCTGGGCTTCCGGCAAGGGATAGGTGCCTTCCGTCTCGATCGGGTTCTGGGTCGCCATGACGAGGAAGGGCTCCGGCACCGGGTGGGTTTCGCCGGCGATCGTGACCTGGTGTTCCTGCATCACTTCGAGCAGCGCGCTTTGCACCTTGGCCGGGGCGCGGTTGATTTCATCGGCAAGCAGCAGGTTGGTAAACACCGGGCCGAAGGACGTCGTGAAATCGCCTGTTTTCTGGTTGTAGATGCGCGTTCCCACCAGATCCGCAGGTACCAGGTCCGGCGTGAACTGGATGCGACGGAAGCTGCCGCGGATGGTGTGGGCGAGGGTGTTGACGGTCAGCGTCTTGGCCAGTCCCGGCACGCCCTCTACCAGCAGGTGGCCATGCGCAAGGATGGCGACCAGCACGCGTTCGAGGAAATGGTCCTGGCCGACGACAACCTTCTTCACCTCATAGAGGATGTGCTCCATCTGCAGGGAAACATCGTTTGATCCTGGTTCTCTCTCATTCATGAATGACTGCCCTTTGAGTGTGTCGTATGCATGTTCAGAACGGCAGCTCGCCTACGGCGGCCGCAGCATTTTCAATCGGTACTGCAAAGCCTATGCCGATGGACAAACCCTGGCCGCTCGGATTGAGTATCGCCGTCACGATGCCCACTACCTGCCCGTCCATCGTCACCAGCGGGCCGCCGGAATTGCCGGGATTCGCAGCCGCGTCGAACTGGATCAGGTTGGTCAGGAGACGCTTGCCTTCCGGGGAAAGATATTCGCGCCTGAGGCCGGACACCACGCCCGAGGATACGGACGGGCCGATCCCGAACGGGAACCCGACCGCGATCACCCGGTCGCCCATGGACAGGTCGCTGGTGGAACGAAGGGTGGCGGCAACCAAATCGTCGGGCAGGCTCTTTGCCTGCAGCACGGCGAGGTCGTTTTCCGGTTGCTCGGCGGCTACCGCGGCTTCCGATTCCGTTCCATCGGCGAAGATGACCTGTACCCGTTCCGCCCCTGCCACCACATGAAGATTGGTGAGGATGGTGCCGTTGTCGACGATGACCACGCCTGTACCCACACCGGTCACCCTGTCGTCGCTGCTTCCCTGGACATGATGGAGCTGCCGGACCCGGACGACGGAGCGCTGCACTGCTGCGAAGGCCTTGGCCTCCGGTGAAGGCAGTACATTGTGATCAAGCGTATGGAGCACCGCGGCGTCGATGTCGCGCTGGGTGATCTTGCGTGGCTGCGGCCTGCTTTCGATGTAGGCAATCAGCAGGCACAGGCTGAGCAGTGCGGCTGAGGCAACCAGCAGCAGGCGCTCATGACGCGAAATGAAGCCGCGCAGCCGACCGGGGCCTGGTTTCTGCTTTACCTGAGGTTGACTCGGGGCGTCCTGTGGCGGCCTTGCCTGACTGTCGGCATTCCGGGATCGAGGGGGAGATTCCGTTGACCGGGCTGGCCTGTTTCTGGTCGAGCTGCTGTAAAGCGTCACTTTCTTCATGGCGTGGATGAATGGGTTCGCGTGCATCAGCCTGCCAACGGTAACACCTTCGCAGCATGAACGGCGCCACTGGACAACCATTCTTGCCTTTTATTGATCCGTCGCAAATTTCGCCATGCCGGGCCGGCGCGGCAGGCATCTCTTTCGCCATGCGCAGCCAGCATGCTCCGGAGGAGGGGCATGGCATTCCTGTCTGAGTCGACTGCCCAAACGGCATCGATACAGGCGGCGGGATGTAAGCATCCGAGGAGCTTGTGGAGTGTGTTTATCCGCATGTCCTGTTCCAGGCAGCGGCTGAGGCTTGGTTGCTCGGTAAAAATCTACCGGCCCGCAGGCCAGAAGATTTGAGTCTAGTGCAGCACTAAGGAGATTCAAGGCGCGACAGCGAAAAGCCTTCGAGCGCTATCCCCGCATGTCGAAATGCATGATGCCTGTCTTCCGCCCTGCGGGCCAATGCCAAGCGCGAGTCAATTGGAGGAGTGTGCCGCGACTTGCGCCATGCAGCGAGTTTCGGGCTTGACGAGACGGGCCGCCAACGAGGCAGCCCCTGTTTTCCCTCGATGAAATGAAGTTCGGAAATCTCATTTGAGGAAGATTGCTGTCGCACCAAGAAACACGGAACCTGTTGACAGATAGACAGTCTGACCAGAGTTGCTATGCCTGATTTTCTTACGAATATCCACGTGCGGTTCGCAGCACAGCGTGCGGGCCGCACCGCATCAAGCAGCTGTTCAACTCTCTATTCGTTTAAGGTCAAAATACATGAAAGCAATGATTCTTGCTGCAGGCAAAGGTACCCGCGTTCGTCCGCTCACCTATGATGTGCCGAAGCCGATGATTCCCGTTCTTGGCAAACCGGTCATGGCCTATATCGTCGAGCACCTTGCAAAGCACGGCGTGCGCGACATCATGGTCAACGTCAGCTATCTGCATGAAAAGATCGAGGATTATTTCGGCGAAGGGCACCAGTACGGCGTGCAGATCGGCTATTCCTTCGAGGGGTATGTGGACGATCAGGGGGAAGTGGTGCCGCAAGCTCTTGGCTCTGCCGGTGGAATGAAAAAAATCCAGGAATTCGGCCATTTCTTCGACGAGACCACCATCGTGGTATGCGGTGATGCGCTGATCGATCTGGATATCAAGGCCGCGCTGGAAGAGCATCGAAGCAAGGGTGCGATCGCCAGCGTGATCACCAAGGAAGTGCCCTGGGACAAGGTGTCGGACTATGGCGTGGTGGTCACCGATGCGGACAAGCGCGTGCTGAGCTTCCAGGAAAAACCGAAGCGGGAAGTGGCGAAGTCGAATTTTGCCAGCACCGGCATCTACATCTTCGAGCCGGAAGCGATCGATCTGATTCCTTCCGGCGAGGTATTCGATATCGGCTCCCAGCTGTTTCCTCTGCTGGCCGAGAAAGGCTTGCCATTCTACGCACAGACGCGCCCCTTCAACTGGCTCGACATCGGCAGCGTGACGGATTACTGGAGCGTGCTGCAAGGCGTCCTCACGGGCGAAGTCGCGCAGATGGAAGTACCCGGGACGCAGATCCGGGACGGCGTCTGGGTCGGCCTGAATACCCGGATCGACTGGGAAGGCACGAGCATCGAAGGGCCGGTCTATATCGGTTCCGGCTGCCATATCGAGGCTGGCGCAAGAATAGTGGGGCCTACCTGGATCGGGCATGGCAGCCACATTTGCGCCAAGGCAGAAGTCACGCGCAGCATCCTGTTCGAATACACGCGCGTACTGCCGGAAGTTCATCTGCATGAAATGATCGTCTGCAAGAATTACAGCGTGGATCGCGAAGGGGAGATGCACAAACTCTCGGAAGCGCCGGACATGGGCCTGAACAATGCCCGCGATCGCAGGCATACCCGGCGGCGCTGGGAAGATTTCGCCGAAAGGCGGGCGGCGGTCGCGGCCTAGCAGCATGGCAAGCCAGGACATGGATTGAAGGAGCAAGGTAGGCGGGGCCAGATCCGCCTGGAACTTTTGCATCCAATATAATGATGGGTTTTCCGGTGCCGGTTTCCAAAGCGGATGCTTCAAAGCTTGCGCCGGAACCGTCATGTTATCTATCGTATAAGGTCCTCCATGTCCTCTTCACAAGGCGGCCAGCAAGGCCTGGCCGCGGACAAGAATATTGAATACGTCACGTCCTGCGAGCTCCCCATGCCCTGGGCGACATTCCAATTGCACGCGTTCATCGATCACTCCAGCGGAAAGGAGCACCTTGCCCTGACGCTGGGCGACGTTGCCAACGGCGAGCCCGTGCTCGCGCGCGTTCATTCTGAATGCCTGACAGGCGATGGCCTGTTCAGCCAGCGCTGTGACTGCGGCGCACAGCTGGAAAATGCACTGAAGAACATCGCGTCCGAGGGACGCGGCGTGCTGCTTTATCTCCGTCAGGAAGGCCGCGGCATCGGCCTGGTCAGCAAGATCCGCGCTTATCACTTGCAGGATGCCGGCGCCGATACGGTGGAAGCCAATCTGCAACTCGGCTTCGAAGCAGACCTGCGCAACTACAGCCTCTGCCGGCCGATGTTGGGGCGCCTCGGCATTGCCAGCCTGCGCCTGATGACCAACAATCCGCGCAAGGTGGATGCGCTGCAAAAGCTGGGCATCGAGGTAGTCGAACGCATCGCCCTGATCGTGAACCGCAATCCCTTCAACGAACGCTATCTCAAGACCAAGGCTGCCAAGCTTGGACACCTGATTCCGCTGGACCAGCTGGAACAGATGGAATCGGCCACCGACTCTTCACGCTAGCCGCGCCACTTACGTCTGAACCGGGCAGTTGTGCGCAGACACTGCCCGCCTGTCACCGCACGCCGCTGCACGCCATTGGCAAAAGAACTTGCGTTGTGGCGCGGTGACCGGCCGATTCTTCAGCCCGAGCCGGCAAGGGCTCGGGAATAGATCTTGCAATCTTCATTAATGGAACTGACTGCTTCCGAGCCAGGCAGCTTGCCCCGCTGAAATCGATGTGGGCACGGATTCCGATCATCCCGTGCCATATCAGTCATCGCTGGCCGCTTGTCATCTTGCAGAGTGCCGTCAAGACACCGGGCACGTGTTCACACAGGTTTTTGTGGTCGGGGCGGGGCGCTTTCAGAAGGAGATTTCATGGCAACCAATATTCAGGTCGTGTTTTACAGCATGTACGGGCATATCTACAAAATGGCGGAAGCCATTACCGCCGGTGCACGGGAAGTGGCGGATGTCGATGTCCAGATCTACCAAGTGCCCGAGTTGGTACCGGACGACATCCTTGAAAAGAGCGGGGCGAAGGCGGCAAGGGCGGCGTTTGCCCATGTCCCCATCATCCGGCCGGAGCAATTGGCGGACGCGGATGGCATAATCTTCGGCACCCCAACACGGTTTGGCAACATGGCTTCGCAGATGCGCAATTTCCTTGACCAGACCGGCGCACTGTGGATGAGTGGCGCGCTGATCGGAAAGGTTGGCAGCGTATTTACCAGTACAGCCAGCCAGCATGGCGGCCAGGAGACCACGCTTACCAGCTTCCATACCACGCTTTTGCATCAGGGGATGATCGTCGTAGGCGTACCTTATTCGGAGCCGCGCCTGACCGGTATGAATGAAGTGAGCGGCGGTACGCCGTACGGCGCCACTACCATTACCGGCAGTGACGGATCGCGCCAGCCGAGCGAGAATGAACTTGCGATAGCGCGTTTCCAGGGGAGGCACGTAGCGCAAATTACGAAGAAGCAGGCCGCTAAATAGACAGCGAGATAGCGCCTAGCACCGCCGGGTGCGAGCGGCACGCACAATGGGCTGGCTCAGAAGTGAGGCAATCTCTGCCAGCGAATTCAATGGGGTAGGGCAATCCCGCATGAAGAAGGCGGGTGGTTTCCCATCGCTGGGTATGATGGAAGTCATCGATCGTGACAGAGAGGGAATGGAACATGGATGACCAATTGCCGGCTGAAACCAGTCTGGAAACCGTTGTGGTGCCACGAAGCCATGATTTGGGCGACAGCTTCGAAGTGCGTCGCGCTTTGCCTTCCACCCGGCGTCGCATGGTCGGGCCGTTTGTCTTTCTGGATCAGATGGGACCGCATGTGTTTTCGGCCGGACGCGGCCTTGACGTACGCCCTCATCCGCATATCGGCCTTGCCACGGTCACCTACCTGTTCGACGGCGAGATCATGCATCGCGACAGCCTGGGCAGCGTGCAGGCAATCCGGCCGGGCGAAGTGAACTGGATGACCGCCGGGAGCGGCATCGTCCATTCGGAGCGCACGGCCCAGGAAATGCGACAACATGAAGCTTCGCTGTTCGGCCTGCAGTGCTGGGTGGCATTGCCCAGAGCACAGGAAGAAGCCCCACCGTCCTTCAAGCATTTTGGCGCAGACAAATTGCCCATCGAGGAAGGTGAAGGTATCAGGGCAAGGATCATTGCCGGGCGCTTCTTCGGGCAGCAGTCGCCGGTACCGACCCTGTCCGACTTGTTCTATGTAGAGGTGCTGCTGCAAGCCGGGGCACGGATGCAGATCCCGGCGGAGTATGGCGAACAGGCTCTCTACCTGGTGGAAGGACAGCTCGATCTGGGACGCGATGGCGTGTTCGATGCAGGACAATTGCTGGTCTTTAAGCCCGGTGCGGGTGTGACGCTTGCATCGGGTAAGACGCCGGCCAGGTTCATGTTGCTAGGTGGAGAACCGATGGACGGGCCGCGTTATCTCACCTGGAATTTCGTTTCGAGTTCGCCGGACCGGATCGAGCAGGCAAAGGAAGACTGGCAAAGGCAGAGATTCACAATGGTTCCGGGCGAGACCGAATTCATCCCCTTGCCCGACTTGCCCGGCAAGCCGGTGCATTACCCGTGATGCGGGTGCGCCGGAACCGGACGAAAACGGACGAGTCTGAGCGAATGAACCGGCGGCCGATACGCTCGCCGATGCCACGCTTCTTGATCGTAAGAAGAACTCTATAGGAGAGCAGACATGAAAAGGACTGGATCGGCCATCTGGCAAGGCGATCTCAAGGGAGGCAAGGGAAGTGTTTCCACCCAGAGCGGTGTCCTCAAGGATACGCAGTATTCCTTTTCCACCCGCTTTGAAAATGGTGCCGGGACAAATCCGGAAGAGTTGATCGCCGCAGCCCATGCAGGCTGCTTTGCGATGGCTTTGTCGGCAGCATTGGGCGGTGCGGGTTTCAAGCCCGACCGGTTGGCGGCGCAGGCAACGATCAGCCTGGAACAGGTTCAGGGCAACTGGACGATCACGACGATTGATCTGAAACTCGATGCCAAGGTGCCCGGTATCGACCAGAATAAATTCAATGAAATCGCCAACGACGCCAAGAAAAACTGCCCGGTATCGCGCGTGCTGAACGCCACGATCAACCTGGAAACGACGCTGCAGACCTGAGGATGGCTGCAGCACCGGACAGGGATCAAGGCTGAAGAATCTCCACCTTCATCTTCTGGCCGGGGCGCAGATTCAACAGCAGCGTCCCATTGTCACAGTTGACGGGCAAATCCTTTCCTGCCTCATCACGCACGCGGATCTTTTCGCTTGACAGGCCGGTGATCGGCATGGCGACTGTCAGCGGCTCCGTGCAGAGATCAGGATCGGCAGCGGTCGAGAGGCTCACCAATGCCTTTTCCGAAGACAGGATGTCCACTTTGGGTGTGACCTGGCTCCGGCACATCCGGTAGCGGGTGACGTTGAGGAAGGTATCGATCCAGAGCTTCGAGGCATAGTTGCCTGCATGTTTCAGGTGATCCTTCAGGAACTGGGAGGAGACAGGACTCCAACCATCTCCATCCAAGCCATGCCCGCCCGCCACAAACCATCCACCGGCTTGTACCATCCTGTCCAGTTGCCCATTCACCCTTGCCAGAACTTGATCTTCAGGAACAGGAGGCGCGTCTTCCGCACCGGTCTCATGATCTGCCCGATCAAAAAAGGCAAATTCGTAGGGCTCGTTCGGCAGGGAAAGTTTGCGTACCGCGACATGGTTTTGACTGGCGATGTCCAATGCATGCTGCGTATAGGCGTGCCAGGGAAAGGCGAAGGTCATCGGTCCCGGCCCGAGTTTCTGTTCGATGAGATGTTTCGAGTCGACGATCTCCGTATTGAGTACAGCGTCCGTCTGTGGCAGCGACATGTCGACTTCATGCGTCATCGAGTGGTTGCCGATCTCATGCCCCTTTGCCGCAAGGGCTTGCCAGCGCGGCCATGCGTTGTCTGTGACGTTTCCTGTGACAATATAGAAGGTTGCCCGCAGGTTCAGGTCTTCGAATATCTTGGCGATGTTGAAGCTTGATTCATAGCCATCGTCAAACGTATAGGAGGCCGCGGCCTGCTTGTTGTCCCGGTAGCGCGTCACTCGCGTTTTGGCGAGATCGAAGCAGCGGCTGATGCTTGCATTGCAGCCGGAGCCATTGCCGGGATTCCCTCCAGTATCCGAATCTCCGCCAGTATTCGTATCGCCACCGGTATTGGTGTCTCCGCCTGTATTCGTATCGGTGTTGTTTTGCTGGGTACCTGGGTTACTGTTGGCTCCGGAGTTGGAATTTCCATCGTTTCCGCTTCCACCGCAGCCATGCAATGCAAGAAGTGCGCAGAACAGCATTGCCCACGAAGCCCGAGCGCCCATCGATTCCTCCCATTCGTCTTGTTATCCGTCCTGGTGCGACGGTGTGGGCTAATCTTCCTGCAAGGCGGCTCGCTCCTCGTTGAGCTGAACTAATTTTACGCTTGCGCTGAATCAGGCAAACGCAGTTACGTTTTCTTTCAATCTTGAACGACCTGTTACAGACCGCTGTGAAAAGTGCAACGAAATGTATTGCTTCGATTGACACTGTCAAAAAGCAATGATGTCATTGCGTTGCTTTCAGGAAAAACTGTTTTTCCGAAATAGAGCATAAACAGGTGCCTGGCACTATAAAAGATTCAAAACTAAGGAAGGGGAACATGAAATCTCTTGTCGCATGCGGATCTTTGGCTACTACTATCGTCGCAGCATTGGTTACCGTCCTGCCGGCTTCTGCGCAGGCGGAGGACACGTTAAGCAAGATTCGCGATACGAAAACCGTCACGATTGCTTACCAGGAAACGTCGGTGCCGTTTTCTTTCATGGATGAGAATAAAAAACCGGCCGGTTATGCGATAGACCTTTGCCTGAAGGTGGTCGACGCGATTCAGAAAGAATTGAAACTGCCGCAGTTGAACGTGGCCTATGTCCCGATCAATTCTTCCAACCGCATTGCAGCCATTGTGGAAGGCAGGGCGGACCTGGAATGTGGTACGACTACCAACACGCCGGAGCGGCGCAAGCAGGTTGCATTCACCATACCGCATTTCATTGCGTCTGCACGCCTGATGGTGAAGGCGGATTCCCCGATCAAGAACTGGAATGACCTGCGCAACAAGACCATCGTGATCACGAAAGGCGCGGTGCAATACGGGGTTGTGAAAGAAAGAAACGAATCGAGCGCACTGAACATGACTTTCGTCGAAGGCAAGAACCACGGCGATTCTTTCAAGATTCTGGAAGCAGGGCAGGCCGATGCCTACGCGATGGGTGACGTGGTGCTGTACGGCTTGAGGGCGCAGGCGAAAGATCCGTCGGCTTTCAATATTGTTGGCGATCCGCTTTCAGCCGAACCGTATGCAATCATGTTCCGCAAGGAGGACCCGGCATTCAAGGCCGTGGTCGACAGGGAAGTGGCACGAGTCATGAACGCCGGAGAACTGAACAAGCTGTATGACAAGTGGTTCAAGACCCCGGTGCCGGCGCTGAACAATGTCGCCTTGAATATGCCGATGAGCTTCCTGCTGCGCGATTCGATCCGCTTCCCAAGCGATAAGGTCGCTCAGTGAGTCGACAAGGAGGCAGGTGACCGAGCTGCTTCCTTCACATGTAATGTAAAAAATGGTCTGCCACCTGGCAGGCCATTTTTGTTTGCAGACGTTGGCGCGCCGTTCGAAGGCTCGACCTGCTGCTTCCCCCGGCTATTCAGTTTGCCTTGGCGACCAGGGCGGTCTACAAATGCGCTCCGCGCTCGCATCCTGTAACGCGGCTTCCCGGCTCCGCACCCCCGCGTCCATGGCGATGACTAGCTACATCATTCTTGGTAAATGTCTCGATGATCCGAGGAGCCAGTTTTCATCTTTGACTTGGCCATGTCAACTACCCTTGTGATCTCGCCGCCTAAGAGGAGCTAATTTGCGAGTGACTTGAGAATGCAGTTGCCGGGAAGGCGGGCCGCAAACGGGAACTACAACGTCTGCAGGATCAGAATCGGCAGCTTACTGGTGGTTCGCTGCCAGCAATGCCAATAATTCCTGCTCTGGCAATGCCTTGGCAAACAAATGGCCCTGATATTCGTCGCAGCCGATATCGCGCAGGAAGGCAAGCTGTTCTGTCCTTTCCACGCCTTCCGCGACGACTTGCAGTTCCAGGGCATGTGCCATTGCGATGATGGCACGCGTGATGGCTGCATCGCCGGGGTCTTCCGGCAGGTCCATCACGAAAGAGCGATCGATCTTGACGCCGTCGATCGGCAGGCGCTTCAGGTAGGACAGGGATGAATAGCCGGTGCCGAAGTCATCCAGGGACAGCCGGATGCCCATGTTCTTGAGCTGTCCCATGATCGCTTCTGCGCGTGCGGGATCATCGATAACGACGCTTTCTGTCAATTCCAGTTCCAGCTGTTGCGGTTTGAAGAGGGCATCCTTAAGCAGAGGCTCAAGCTGTGAGGCAAGCGAGGCGCAATTGAATTGCTTGGCGCTTACATTGACAGACATCTGGATGCCCGGCCGCGCCTCTGCTTGCAGGCGATTGAGAACGGACACTGCCTGCCGCAAGGTCCATTCGCCGATTGGCAGGATCATGCCGCTCTCTTCACAGGTTTGAATGAACTGGCTGGGACCCAGCAAGCCTTTGGTCGGATGATTCCATCGCACCAGTGCTTCGACGCCCACGACCATGCCGGTCTTTACATCAACGCGCGGCTGGTAGTGCATGACAAGCTGGTTGCTTGCCACCGCGGCTTTCAGATCTCTTTCCAGCTCCATCCGGGCATCATATCGTTGCTTCGCGAACGCACTGCTCGCGGCCAGATGGCCAAGCGTATCGCGCAAACGCCTGCTGACCATGAGCATGAAGCCGACAGTCAGCGCGATCATTGAAAAAGTGATCGTCACTACATAGGCAACCTGGAGCGGAGAAGTGCTGTCGATGAATTGCAAATTGTCGTAGTGGGACGCCGCTGCGTTCAGGCGTACCAGGGAGGCGACGCTCAGCAGCAGGAATACGGCCAGCGTGAATCGCTCCGGAAAACCCTTGTGATCCATCCGGTAGACGAGGCTGGCGCATGAAAGAAACAGGAGCATATGCGCAAACATCGCAAGGATTACTCTTATCCGGTAATTGTTGTCCGCGAGGCTGTACCACCCGAACAAAACTGAAATAAGCAGCAGAAAATAAAGCAATCCCCGGTGCTTGGGAGCGAGGCCCGCGAATTGGCGCAAGCCGATATACATCATCAGAAGTCCGAACAGCAGGAGGATATTGGCGATTAGCCGTGCCACTCCCAGAGGAAGTATGTCGGTGGAGCTGAAAAGAAATGCGGCCGCCACCATGAGACCGCAAGCCCAGGACCATTCTGATATGCCACCGATAGACTTTGGAAAACTGTTGCGGATGACGACGACCAGGATAACCAGGCACAGGGTTCCAAGCAGCCCAGTAATGATAAGAAAGGAACGCGGATCAAATCCCTGCATAAACTGGTTCTTCGCGGTTGAAACAAGGCGCGGGCAAATGGCGTGATAGGTAGTACTCATGCAGAGCGCCGGAAGAGCACGGGTGCTGCGTGCAGGCCATTTGCCAGAACTTTACCTTAAAAGGCTGCCCCTTGGCGTTGCCGTAGAGGTATTGAAGGCATATTCGCCGGGATGGCACAGCGTTTGTTGCACGGGGAGGACAAAGCGGTGCAAGCAGGTGTGCCGCAATCATTCCGGAAAACTCAGGCGGATGAGCTTCGGCTATGCCTCCTTGCTCGTTGCGATGCTTGAAAGTATGTCGAGTTCGTCCGCGGTGCCCACCGCTTTCATCGCCGTGGAGCAGCGGCAGCGAGCCTATTCAAGATACTGGGAACGAGGTTGTACCTTTCCAGTACAGCCAGGAGTTTGCTGGGAATTGGAAGTCGGTGTCGGGCAATGCGAAGCGCGGGCTCGGTCTAGAGTACGAATCAGATTTGCGCGACGAAATAGGTGGCAGTCAGCGTGGCGATCACCAGCACAATGTACGAAATGGTGCGCAGGATTTCCGTGACGTGATGTTTGGAAAACATAGGCGAAAAAAATAATTGAGTGAGTCACGCTTGTGGCCGAGGTCCCGGGGCAAGCAAGTTGTCATCGAACGCAGATGCTCCAGCCTGTTGCGGAATCAGGCTGAGGTGCAAGGCAGTCGATGTCGGATTCCCGCCTGCTCGCCTGTCAGTGCGTTTCTGCAAACCGGTACGGGCCGGTAGCGCTGCTCACTTGGTCGTCGGAGGAATTACAAGCTTGCCCAGCAGGCTGAGGCGGGTTGCGATTGGCGAGGGAGCCAAGGTTGGGTCCTGATCGCCCGCCTCGTCCTGTGGCTGATCCTGCTCTGAAATGGACTCTTCATCTGGAGCCGGGACGGGAAGAGGCTTTTGATCATCAACCATTTGTTCATTTCATCCATGTGGGCATGACTGAAGCCTAACAAAAGCGCAGGTGCCCATATTGAGCTCGCGCACAGTAGAGTACATGTGTGCAGTTGTTCAGGTTATTCCTGTAGTAGGCGGAAATGGGCCACCTCCCTTGGCACGCCGACGTATCAGAATTTTGCGGCAAAATGGTGCCGGGCATTTCTACGCGACTTTATTTCCTTGTGGAATTATTTTATTGGGCGGGGGAAGAATTGATAATTCTCAAGCATTTCTTGCGAATAATTGGGCAAACTTTCTACTTAGAAAATTTCTCTATTTGGAGCAGGGTCCGTAATGAAGAAGGCTTTTGGTACCAATGAAGTCATCGAGGAATTGATCGTCGCCATTTGTGGCGAAGAGGCGAGCAGTCGCCAGCAACATGTGCTGAGAGAGTCATTGCATGCGCTGGTGCGGCTGGCGAGGTCAGAGCAGATCCTGGAGATGAAGGCCAATGTCAAGAAACTGACGGGCAAAATCACAGCGCCCTCCGCCCGCCGCCGGGCAAAGGCAGCCCTGCTGGCTCATCGCCTCGCCGGTATGTCGACGCCCCGGCAGCAACAGTTCGAATTCAATGAGGGCTGAGGCGATTGTGGGATTGAGCCTGTATTCTCCGGCGCGTACGGAGTCTGATACGGCCAGACGACCTTAGTCAGCCTGTGCAACGTGGGTCTGAGACAGGGAAGGAACACCGTCAGGGGAAAACAGTAAAATATTCTCCTTGCGAAATTCCAATGGTTTGCCTCTGTCCGACTCCCGGCGCGGGATCATCTCCGCGGCGGAAACACCCACGAGATTCATGAAAGTCTATAACCTTAGTTGTGCGCACGATCACCGCTTCGAAGGATGGTTTTCTTCCGAGGAGGATTGCAGTACACAGCTACAGGACCAGCTGATCGAATGCCCGTTTTGCGGCAATTGCACAGTTCGCAGGCTGCCTTCCGCCCCCCGCCTTAACCTTTCCCATGCTGAAGAAGCGCCGCAGCCCGATATGAGCCAGTTGCAAGCGAAGTACCTTGAAATGGTGCGCCATGTCCTGGACAACACCGAAGATGTCGGGGATCGCTTTGCGCAGGAAGCCCGGCGCATTCATTACCGGGAGACTGCGGAACGTGGAATCCGTGGCGTTGCCACGCTTGACGAATGCGCTGCACTGGCGGAAGAGGGCATCGAGGTGATGTCACTCTCGGTGCCGAACGCGCTCAAAGAACCCTTGCAGTAAACAGCTTCATTTGGTGCTGACGTCAGGCAATGGAACTGCAGTGCCACTGCTGCAGGTATGCATTGTAAAAAAGGATTCTGTATCCGGCAATTTCTTGCTTCCCTGCCTGAAATCCACTGTATAATCGTTTGCGAACGATCGTGCTTTTTGAGCTAACGCAACGAGGAGACAGCATGGACTTAAACTACACTTTGGAGGATCTGGCGTTCCGTGACCATGTCCGCGCATTTCTGGACGCAAACCTCCCCAAGGACCTGCAGGAAAAGGTTCTGAACCATAAACGCCTTGCCCGGGAAGATTATGTCCGCTGGCACAAGATCGTCGCCAAACAGGGATGGGCTGCACCGGCATGGCCGAAGGAATACGGCGGCACGGGATGGACTCCGGTGCAGCGGCATATCTGGGAAGAGGAATGCGCCCGCGCCGGCACGCCGCCCATTCTCCCTTTTGGCATCAACATGGTGGCGCCCGTCATCATGGCCTTCGGCAATGAAGAGCAGAAGCGCCATTATCTGCCGCGCATTCTCAACTGCGACGACTGGTGGTGCCAAGGCTATTCCGAGCCCGGATCCGGATCCGACCTCGCTTCCCTGAAAACGCGCGCCGAGCGTCAGGGCGATTACTACATCGTCAACGGTCAGAAGACCTGGACTACGCTGGCGCAGCATGCCGACATGATTTTCTGCCTGGTGCGCACCGATCCGAATGTGCGCAAGCAGGAAGGCATTTCCTTCCTCCTGATCGACATGCACACGCCGGGCATCACCGTGCGTCCGATCATCATGCTCGATGAAGAGCATGAGGTGAATGAAGTCTTCTTCGACAACGTCAAGGTGCCGGTGCAGAACCTTATCGGTGAAGAGAACAAGGGCTGGACTTATGCGAAATACCTGCTCGGACATGAGCGCACCGGCATTGCTGCGGTGGGCCGCGCCAAGCGCGAACTGCTGTTCCTGAAACGGGTCGCGAACAACCAGCGCAAGAACGGCAAACCATTGCTTGACGATCCGGTGTTCTCCGTCAAAGTGGCGAGCCTCGAAATCGAGATCATGGCGCTGGAGATGACGGTCTTGCGCGTTGTCTCGCAGGAAAGCAGCAAGCGCGGACCGGGGCCGGAAGCATCCCTGCTGAAGGTCAAGGGCACCGAGATCCAGCAGGCTTTGACTGAACTGATGGTCGAAGCAATCGGGCCTTACGCATTGCCTTTCGATCCGGCTTACCTCGAGGGCGAGCGCGAGCATAGCGTCGCGGAGAATGACGATGCCGCGCCGCTTGCGCCGTATTACTTCAACTTCCGGAAGACTTCGATCTACGGCGGCTCCAACGAAATTCAGAAAAACATCATCTCCCAGATGATCCTGGGACTGTGAGGAGAACATGGACTTCAATTTCACCCAAGAGCAGCAACAGTTTTCCGACGCGCTGCGCCGCTGGATCGAGAAGGATTACACCTTCGAGCACCGCAACAAGATCATCCATTCGGAGAAGGGCGTTTCTGCGGAAGCCTGGGCTACGCTTGTCGAACTCGGCATGACGGCATTGCCCATTCCGGAAGAGCAGGGCGGCTTCAATGGTTCCGCCGTCGACATGATGGTGGTGATGCATGAGATCGGACGCGGCCTCGTGGTCGAGCCTTATTTCGCCACAATGCTGGGCGCGCAGTTCCTCAAACTGGCGGGCGGCCAGGAACCGACGCTGGAAAAGGTGGCGTCCGGCGAGTTGAAGCTCGCCAGCGCTCTCGGCGAGAAGCAGTCCCGCCATGAGCTGTTCGATATCGCCACTACTGCCAAGGCAAGTGGCGGCAACTATGTCATAAATGGCACCAAGACCGTCGTCATTCATGGCGGACAGGCCGACAAGCTGATCGTTTCTGCGCGCAGCAGCGGCGACCAGCGTGACATCAATGGGATTTCGCTGTTTGTCGTGCCTGCCGATGCCCAAGGGGTGGTGGTCCGTGATTACCGTAGCGTTGACGGTCAGCGCGCTGCCGACATCAGCTTCAACAATGTGCAGGTTCCCGCTTCGGCGCTGCTGGGCAAGGAAGGCGCAGGCTGGGACTTACTCGAAGCGGCAACCGATTACGGCATTGCCCTGCTATGCGCGGAGGCGGTGGGCGCAATGGAAGCGCTGAATGCGGCAACGCTCGAATACCTCAAAACGCGCCAGCAGTTCGGCGTGCCGATCGGGAAATTCCAGGCGCTGCAGCACAGGATGGCCGAGATGTTCATGCAATTCGAACAAGCGCGTTCGATGGCGACGTTGGCTGCGGTCAAGGCGACGTCCACGGATGCTGCCGAACGGCGTCGTGTCGTCTCCGCCGCCAAGGTGCGGGTCGGGCAGGCGCTGAAATTCGTTGGTCAGCAGGCGGTGCAACTGCACGGCGGCATGGGCGTTACCAATGAATTACCGGCGGCGCACCACTTCAAGCGCCTGGCGATAATCGAAGTGACCCTGGGCGATACCGACTACCACTTGGCACGGTTTGCGGCACAGCCGGATTTCCGGAAAACCGCATAACCGTTGAGATCTCACGACGAAAGGCCAATATGACGCAATTCAAGTGGTATTTCGACGATTTCGAGGTCGGCCAGACCATCGAAGTCGGATCGCGCGAAGTCACGGAAGAAGAGATCATCGATTTCGCCGCCAGGTTCGACCCGCAGCCCTTCCACGTGGACAAGGCTGCGGCCGAGAAGTCGATCTACGGCGGCATCATCGGCAGTGGCTGGCACACCTGCGGCATGATCATGCGCCTGATGGTAGATGGCTTGCTGCGCGACGCGGCAAGCCTCGGATCGCCTGGCGTGGATGAGATCCGCTGGCTGAAACCGGTACGCGGTGGTGACACGCTCACCGTTTCCACTACCGTGCTGGAGAAGCGGCCGTCGAACAGCAAGCCCGACCGTGGCGTGGTCGTCACGCAGTGGCAGGCGAAAAACCAGCACGGCGAGCTGGTTGCGACGATCAAGGGCATGGGCATGTTCAAGCGCCGCCCGGCGTGATTCGCATTGCATGAGAAGCATCGGAGGCCGCAGGACAGCAGCGCTGCCAACCTGCGACTCCATCAAACTCAAAATCAAAAGGAGACAACATGCGTGAAATCGCTTCGCTTGATGAATTGAAGAGCCTGGTCGGCCAGGAAGTGGCGGTATCGGACTGGGTTCTGATTTCCCAGGAACGCATCCAGTTGTTCGCAGATGCAACCGGCGACCATCAATGGATCCATCTCGATGCGGAACGGGCGCGCAAGGAATCTCCCTACGGCACGACCATTGCTCATGGTTTCCTGACCCTGTCGCTGCTGCCGATGATGATGGAAAGCGCGATCAGCATGCCCAATGCCAAAATGGGCGTGAATTACGGGCTCAACAAGGTGCGCTTTCCGGCGCCCGTGCCCGCCGGCAGCAAGGTGCGCGGCAGGATGAGCCTCATTTCGGTCGAGGAAATCGACCGTGGCGCGCAGATGGTCTGGCAAGTCACGATGGAGCGTGAGGGCGGTGACAAGCCGGTGTGTGTGGCGGAATCGATCACGCGCCGGTACTGGTAAGGCCCCAGACGCCGCTTTCCGAAATATGGAAAGCGGCGAATTTTCAGATCAGGGGATCAGCGCTTCGCGTATTGCGCGGTGCCGAACAGCATTTCCTTTGCCTTGGGGTCGTCCGCCAGGGACTTTCGGGCATTCGCCAGCACCTCCACTCCACGCTTGACGGCAGGACGTTCACTGATTTCATCAAACCAGCGCTTGGCGTGCGGATAGTCATCCCAGTCTATGCCCTGGTTTTTCCAGGATCGGGTCCAGGGAAAGGTCGCGATATCCGCAATCGTGTACTGGTCGCCGGCAAGATAGGCATTCTTCGACAACTGCTTGTCGATCACGCCGTACAGTCGCTTCGTCTCATTCGTATAACGGTTGATTGCGTAGTTGATTTTTTCCGGCGCATAAATGCGGAAGTGATGGGCCTGTCCCAGCATGGGGCCGACCCCGCCCATTTGGAACATCAGCCATTGCAGGGTCGTGAATTTATCCCGATCGCTGTCGCCGAGGAACTTGCCTACCTTGCTCGCGAGGTAGACGAGGATTGCGCCGGATTCGAACAGGGGCATCGGCTTGCCATCCGGGCCGTCTGGATCGACGATCGCCGGAATCTTGTTGTTCGGTGAAACCGCGAGGAATTCGGGCTTGAACTGGTCGCCTGCGCCGATGTCGATGTGATGAATGCGGTAGGGCAGGCCGCACTCTTCGAGCATGATATGCACCTTGTGGCCGTTCGGCGTAGCTGCGGAATAAACGTCGATCACATATTCTCCTTCTTCGGGTCGTGCAGAGGAATTCAGCGAATTATTCGATGAGCGGGCCGCTGCCCAGTCTGTTGAGCTGCGGCCCGAGTCCGATTTACGAGCGGGTAATCGGCAATTCTTTTTCGGGCGAAGGAATAGGCATATGCTTTGCCAGTTCCAGCTTCGCAATCGCATTGCGGTGCACTTCGTCCGGACCGTCTGCCAGACGCAGGGTGCGGTTGCCTGCCCATTGATAGGCGAGCGGGAAATCGTCACACACGCCGCCGGCGCCATGCGCCTGGATCGCCCAGTCCAGCACCTGCTGGGTGACGTTTGGCGCCAGTACCTTGATCATTGCGATCTCGGCTTTCGCATGCTTGTTTCCGACCGTGTCCATCATGTACGCCGCCTTCAGGGTCAGGAGGCGGGCAGTATCGATCCTGATGCGCGCCTCGGCAATGCGTTCATGCCAGACGCTCTGCTCGGAAATCCGCTTGCCGAAGGCGATGCGTTCATTGAGCCGCTTGCACATGTATTCCAGCGCCCGCTCCGCGACTCCGATCGAACGCATGCAATGATGGATGCGGCCCGGCCCGAGGCGGCCTTGCGCAATTTCGAAGCCGCGGCCTTCGCCGAGGAGAATATTGGAGGCCGGTACCCGCACGTTTTCGAACAGGATTTCGCAATGGCCGTGCGGCGCGTCGTCATAGCCGAATACGTTCAGCGGGCGCTTGATGGTGATGCCTTTGGTGTCTGCCGGTACCAGAATCATCGATTGCTGCGAATGGCGGGGCGCATTCGGATCGGTCTTGCCCATGACGATGAAGATCTTGCAGCGCGGGTCTCCTGCGCCGGAAATCCACCATTTGTGGCCATTGATGACGTATTCATCGCCATCGCGCTCGATGCGGGTAGCGATATTGGTTGCGTCGGATGAAGCGACGGCCGGTTCCGTCATTGCGAACGCGGAACGGATCTCGCCGCGCAGCAGGGGTTCCAGCCACTGGCGCTTGTGTTCTTCGCTGCCGTAGCGCTCGATGGTTTCCATGTTGCCGGTATCCGGCGCGGAGCAGTTGAAGACTTCCGCTGCCCATGGCACGCGGCCCATGATTTCGCATAGCGGCGCGTAATCAAGGTTCGACAAGCCTTCCGGCGCGCGCGGCGATTTCGGCAGGAACAGGTTCCACAGTCCCGCGGCCCGCGCCTTGGGCTTGAGTTCTTCGACGATATTGGTTGCCAGCCAGCGATTGCCTTTTTCCAGCCCGTTGCGGTCGACTTCCTCCTTGTAGGCTTTCTCGTTCGGATAGATATGCTCGTCCATGAATCGCAGGAGCTTTTCCTGCAGCTGCTTGCAACGGTCTGAATATTCGAAGTCCATGTTGTCTCCTGTTAGTATGCTTGCTCGTTCCTGCCGGTATCAGTTCTTCTTCCCACTGGCGTAGCGCCACCCCATCTCCGCCATCGGCCGCGCCGCCAGGCCTGCCTTCAAGGCCTGTTCGCTGGAGGCCGTGCCGTCCACATAGCGCTTCATGATTCCCTGCAGGATGCCGGCCATGCGGAACATGTTGTAGGCGAGGTAGAAATCGAAATCTTCCTTGCGGATGGTTTTGCCGGTGCGCTCGCAGTATTTCGCGATGTATTCCGCCTCGCTCGGAATGCCGAGGGCTTCGAGGTCCAGCCCGCCGATGCCGCGGAACTGGCCTTGCGGAATATGCCAGCTCATGCAGTGGTAGGAAAAATCGGCGAGCGGATGCCCGAGGGTCGAGAGTTCCCAGTCGAGCACTGCCAGGATGCGCGGCTCGGTCGGATGGAAGATCATGTTGTCGAGGCGGTAGTCGCCGTGCACGATGCTGGTTTCATCCCCGGGCGGGATGTTTTGCGGCAGCCATTCGATGAGGGCATCCATCGCCTCGATTTTTTCTGTCTCGGATGCCTTGTATTGCTTGGTCCAGCGATCGATCTGGCGGACGAAATAGTTGCCGGGCTTGCCATAATCGGCCAAGCCGATCGCCGTGTAATCGATGGTGTGCAATTGCGCGATGACGCGGTTCATTTCATCGTAGTAGGCGCGTCGTTCTTCCTTGCTCATGCCGGGCAGGGACTGGTCCCACAGCACGCGGCCATCCACGAAATCCATAATGTAGAAGGCACGGCCGATCACCGATTCTTCGGTACACAGGGCGTATTGCTTCGCAGCGGGAAAACCTGCCTTGTGGAGCGCATCCATGACCCGGAATTCACGGTCGATTGCATGGGCCGATGCGAGCAGCTTGGCGGCGGGGCCGGGCTTGGTGCGCAGCACGTAATGCCTGCCATCGGCGGTCAGCTTGAAGGTCGGGTTGGATTGCCCGCCCTTGAACTGTTCGACGCTCAGCGTGCCGGAGAAACCTTCGACATGCCGGCGCATGTATTCTTCCATCGCCCCTACGTCGAACTTCTGGCGTTCGGAAACGGGGCGGGTGCCCATGAATTCTTCGTACATTGCTCCTCCTACGGTATGTTGGCCGGTCGGGCCGGCTCTATCGTCTCGAATGGCGCGGCATGTCGCCATGTTTGCAATTCAATATTTCTGCAGGCGCTGCCTTCATGCGCGTCGGAATTTCTTGTACTGCTCCAGCAATACCTCCATGGTCGTGCTGCGCGATTCGCCCTGCAGCTGCGACAGCGGTGAATAATTGACCATGCGAACCACCCAGTCTGCATGCATGGCACCGACATCGATGGCATTGATGCAGCCCGCGGTCTGCGCGAGATTGCCGAGGAATAGCCGCTGGTTCGTCAAGGCGTAGGACAAGATCGCCCGATTGACGCCGCCATGCAGCACCAGCAATACCGTATCCCAGGAAGTATCGGCGCGCAGGCGATCGATGCAGGGATGCACCCGGTCCATGAGCTGTCCGACGCTTTCCCCGGCGAGAAACTGGCGGTGCTCAGGAACCACGCCGTCAAAGGCACCGGTGAAGGCTTCCGTCAGGCGCTCGTCGGGAATGGCTGACAGTTTTCCACCCCGTATTTCCTGCAGTTCCGGCCAGCGCTCGAGTTCGATCTGCTGCCCGGTCTCCGCAAGCACGCGGGTAGCGGTTTCTACCGTACGCGGCAAACCGGACACGATCACCCGGTCAAAATGGATTTTCTCCATGGCGAACACCTTGCCGGCGGCGCTCGCCTGCGAGCGACCAAGTTCGTTCAAGGGAACCTGTTCCGGCAGGAACGGCTTGCCCGCCTCATCGAAATACGTGACGCTGCCGTGACGCATCAGGTAAATACGTCTTCTCCGGGATGGACTCATTTGTACTGGGGCTTTCTCTTTTCTAGGAATGCGGTGATGCCTTCCTGCGCATCGCGATGATGCAGGCTTTCCACGAAATTCTTCTTCTCGGATTCGAAATGCTGGGCGAGGGTATCGGTCTGCGCCTCCTGCACCAGCGATTTGATGCGTTCCACCGCATTCGGCGACTGCGCCGCAAGCTGGTCCGCCCATTCCAGCGCCGTATCCAGCGCAGTGCCATCCGCGACCAGCTTGTTGATGACACCGAGTTCATGCAGGCGCGGAGCCAGGATCGGCTTGCCTTCCAGCAGCACTTCCGTGGCAAGCTGGCGTGGCAAGGCCTTGGACACGAACCAGGAACCGCCACCGTCCGGTGTCAGGCCGACCTTGACATAGGCCATCACGAATTTCGCCGACGTCCCGGAGACGATCAGGTCGCAGGCCAGCGCGAGGGAAAAGCCAGCGCCGGCAGCGCCACCTTCGACCGCCGCGATAACCGGCTTCGGACAGTCGCGGATGGCTTCGATCCAGCTGTGCAGGCTGTCGATCGATTCGGCCTGCGCCGATTTCGCCTTCGTGCGGTTTTCGAGCAGGCGGTTCAGATTGCCGCCGGAGCAGAAGAAGCCGTCGGCCCCGGTGAGCACGACGGCGCGGATCGAGCTGTCACGCTCGGCGGTTGCCAGAGTTTCGATTGCGGCTGCATACATGTCCGGGTGCAGCGCATTCTTTGCACCGGGATTGGACAGGGTCAGGATCAGCGTGGCATCACGGCGGGAGGCTTGAAGTTCGGCAGACATGGGAAGAACTTTCGCGATGATTTGGACCGGTTCAGACCGGCCAGAATTTTTCAGGTTTGAAGTCATATTATTGCCGAAATGCGAAAAGCCGGCATGCCGAAATGCTGGCCTAGCTTCGCGTTCGGAGGAATTGGACTTCCATGTCTGTCCAGCGTGGATCAGCCGCACGTTATACTCTGTCCTGCAAGACGCAAGTGGCATCAACAACCATCAATCATTCCGAGGAGACAAGATGCTCAAGCTTTGTGGTTTCGCGCTCAGCAATTACTACAACAAGGTGAAGTTCGCACTGCTAGAAAAGGGCGTGAAGTTTGAAGAGGAATTGGTGTGGGCAGACCGCTCCCCAGCCTTGCTGGAACGGTCACCGCTTGGCAAGGTGCCATACATCGAGACCGAGCATGGCCCGCTGTGCGAGTCCCAGGTGATCATGGACTACATCGAGGTGGCCTATCCGCACAAGCCGCTGCTTCCGGGCGACCCGTTCGCCGCTGCGAAGGTGCGGGAATTGATCACCTTCATGGAACTGCATCTCGAACTGGTGGCGCGGGAGCTGTATCCGGAAGCATTCTTCGGCGGTTCGGTGAGCGACGAGCAAAAGGAAAGAACGAAGAAACTCCTGACCCGGAATGTGAAAGCCTTTGCCCGGCTCGCGAAATTTTCCCCTTTCATCGCCGGTTCGGAATTCACCATGGCCGATTGCGCGGGGATGGTGCACCTGCCCGTGGTCAGCATGGCATCCAGGGCGATTTACGGCGAAGACCTTCTGGCAGACCTGCCGGTGCGGGAATACGTGAAGATGCTGGGCGAGCGACCGACGGCACAGAAGGTCAATGCGGACCGCAAGGTTAACCAGGAATTGATCAAGTCGCGCGGCAAGCCATCCTGATGCAAAACAGGCCCTCGACTGCGGGCCTGCAATTCCAGGCGAAATTGTTTAAGGGCATCAGAGCTTTGCCAGGCGGTCGAGCGCTGTATTCAGCGTCTCGTCCTTCTTCGCAAAGCAGAACCGGACGATGCCGGACTCCTTCGGCTGATGGTAAAACGCCGAGACCGGAATGGCGGCGACACCGATTTCCGAGGTCAGCCATTTCGCAAACTCGGCTTCCGGCTGGTCGGAAATCGCGCTGTATTCGACGCACTGGAAGTAGGTGCCGTCGGACGGCAGCAGCCTGAAGCGTGTCCGTTCCAGCCGGCTGCGGAACAGGTCGCGCTTGTGCTGGTAAAACGCCGGCAGGTCGAGATAGGGTGCAGGATCGGCCATGTAAGCGGCCAGGCCGTGCTGCACCGGCGTGTTGACGGTGAAGACATTGAACTGATGCACCTTGCGGAATTCGGCGCTCAACGCAGCCGGTGCGGCGACATAGCCGACTTTCCAACCTGTGACGTGGTAAGTCTTGCCGAAGCTCGAAACCACGAATGACCGGCTGGCGAGTTCCGGATGGCGGCATACCGATTCGTGCCGGCGGCCGTCATACACCATGTGCTCGTAGACCTCGTCCGACAGGATCAGGATATCGGTGCCGCGCACGATGTCGGCCAGCGCCTTGATGTCCTGCTCACGCAGCACCGAGCCGGTCGGGTTGTGAGGCGAGTTGATCATGATCAGGCGGGTCTTGTTCGTGACGGCATTGGCAACTTTTGTCCAGGGCACCGCGTAACCTTGCGCGCTCACATCCATCTGCACGAATACCGCCTTGCCGCCTGCCAGCTCGATCGAGGGCAGATAGCTGTCGTACGCGGGCTCGATGACAATGACTTCATCGCCGGGATGCACGCTGCAGAGTATGGCGGTCAGGATGGCCTGGGTGGCGCCGGCGGTGATCGTGATTTCGGTGCCCGCATCGTAGGCATGGCCGTAAATCCGGTCAATCTTCCTGGCAATGGCCTCGCGCAGGGCCGGAACCCCCGCCATCGGCGGATACTGGTTCAAGCCTTGCTTCATCGCCGCGCTGACTGCGCCGACAAGCGCCGGGTCGCAATCAAAATCCGGGAAGCCCTGTCCGAGGTTGACCGCGCCCCGTTCTGCCGCCAGCGCAGACATCACGGTGAAAATGGTCGTGCCTACCGATGGCAGCCTGGATTGCAGGTGAGGTGTCGTGTCGGGTCGAGTGGAGGAGGGCATGGTCTTTGTTCTTTCGGTCGTTGGCGAAATCCGGAATTGTATTGTAGCTATTCCTCGGGCTTCCATGCCTCGGGGGTGATGATGGCAAACAGTCCGGCCTTTGCCGTCCTTTTCGCGAGCTTCAGCAAGGCCTTGTCCTTCGTGATCAGCAACTGCGCAGCCGAGTCGCGTGCCAGTTCGAGGAATTTCTGGTCGTCCGGGTCGCGGCAGATTGGCAGCGGTACGGTGGTGCGAGCATCGGTTTCGGAAGCACGGTGCAACGAAATCAGGGCATCAAACTCCGCCGCGGCTAGCGGGCGGGTTTCGCTGCTGAGCGGCAGATGCGGATATTCGAGTACTGCCAGCCATTCCATCCTGCAGTCCTCGCGGGTGACGGCTTCCACTTTTCCTTCTTTAAGCGCCGTCAGCAAACCGATCCAGCGCGGATCCCGGAATACGAACAAATCGAGGCAGACATTGGTGTCGAGCACCACGCGCTTAGGTATCATTGCGGGAATTTTTGAGAATGCCTGAGATTCCGAGTTTTGCATGCTGATTGTTCTTTCCCCCGCCAAGACCCTCGATTACGAAACACCCGCACACACCGCGCTCCATACCAAACCGGACTTCATAGAACACTCCGCCGAACTGATCGCCATCCTGCGCACCTTGTCGCCGGCCCAGATCGGCAGCCTGATGGGCATTTCGGATGCATTGGCCGCCCTGAATGCCACGCGTTACGCCACCTGGTCACCGCGCTTTACCAAGGAAAATGCCAAGCAGGCGATCCTGGCATTCAACGGCGATGTGTATGAAGGGCTGGATGCGCCCTCGATGAGTGCGAAACAGCTCGATTTTGCGCAAGCCCACATCCGTATTCTATCCGGCCTCTATGGCGTCCTGCGTCCGCTCGACCTGATGCAGCCCTACCGTCTGGAAATGGGTACCAGGCTGGCAAATGCGCGCGGCAAGGATTTGTATGCCTTCTGGGGCGAACTGCCGACGGCGGCCCTGAACAAGGCGTTGGTAGAGAACAAGTCTTCCGCTCTGGTCAACCTCGCGTCGGAAGAGTATTTCAAGGCGGTCAAGCCTGGGCTCCTGGCTGTGCCGGTGGTCACCCCCGTATTCGAAGACTGGAAGAACGGCAAATACAAGATCATTTCCTTCTATGCAAAGCGCGCGCGCGGCATGATGGCGCGCTATGCAGCAGAGCATGGCATCACGCGGCCGGGACAGCTGAAGGAATTCGACAGCGAGGGATATCGATTTGAGGAGCGCGCATCCAGCGGCAATTGCTGGGTGTTCCGGCGCCGCATCGAAGACTAAGCAGGAAAGGACGGAATAGGCCAGTCGATTACCAGAGTTTCCACCATGGCTTGCTTTCCTGCGGACCGCCATGGAAATAGGCACTGTTCGGGAAATTCTTTTTCATGACGCGCAGGGCGTCGTCGCGCAGTTCGGTCAAGCCCATGGCGTCATAGGAGCGAACCATGATGGACAGCGCTTCTTCGACTGCAGGAGCATCCTGGTATTCCTGGACGGCAGTCTCGGCGCGGTTGGCCGCAGCCAGGTAGGCGCCACGGCGGAAATAGTAGCTGGCCACATGCACCTGATACTGAGCCATTGCATTCACGAGGTATTTCATCCTCGCAGTTGCATCCTTGGCATAAATGCTGTCCGGATAACGTTCGACCAGCTGCTTGAAGGCGTCGAAAGCGTCGCGGGTTGCTTTCGGGTCGCGTTCGCTCGGATCCTGCTTCGCCAGGAAATTCAGAAAGCCTTCCCTGTCGTTGAAGTTGATCAGGCCGCGCAGGTAGTACATGTAGTCGGCATTCGGGTGATTCGGATGCAGCTTCAGGAAACGATCTACTGCTGCCAGTGCCTGGGCTTGCTCGCCCTGGCGATAGTATGCATAGGCGATTTCCATCTGGGCCTGCTGCGCGTAGGTGCCGAAGGGGTAGCGCGACTCGAGCTTTTCGAAATACTGAATCGCCTTATCGTAGTTTCCGCCGGCCAGTTCGTCACGAGCCTCCGAGTATAATTTCGAGGCTGACCACCCTCTGGTTTCGTCCATCTTCTCCGGCAGCACGCCGCAGCCGGAAAGAGAGATGGCGAGAAGGAGGGCGCCCAATTTCAACTTTTTTTGCATGACTTTTGCAGGACACATCTGGACAAGCCTCGGATTATAGCCGATGGATCTTGGCCCGATATCAACCGGAAACCCGATTTTGACTGAAACCCTTTCTGATGGCAGCCTTGATGACTTCGAAGATGACGATGGATCGCTGCCTGAAACCGAACCTATTACGCTGCAGCTGAGTCCCGAAATGGGCGGGGAACGCCTGGACAAGGTGTTGTCGCGGCTTGTCCCGCAATATTCGCGCAGCCGCCTTCAGCAATGGATTGATGGCGGCCATGTCACATTGGATGGTCGCCCGGCGCGCACGAAGACAATTGTCCTCGGCGACGAGGAAGTCGTCGTCCGCCCGCAGCTCGCGCCGGAAGACCGTGCATTTGCGCCTGAGCCGATGGACTTGCCGATCTTGCATGAAGATGCGGCAATTCTGGTCATCGACAAGCCGGCCGGCCTGGTGGTGCATCCGGCTGCAGGCAACTGGTCCGGCACCCTGCTCAATGGCTTGCTGCATCATGTTCCGGCGCTGGCCGGTGTGCCGCGGGCCGGCATCGTGCACCGGCTCGACAAGGACACCACCGGGCTGATGGTGGTGACAAAAAGCCTGGAGGCGCAAACCGACCTGGTGCGGCAACTGCAAGCGCGCAGCGTGAAGCGCGACTATCTCGCCCTGGTATGGGGAATGCCGCAGATTGGCGGCAAGGTGGAGGCGCCAATCGGCCGGCATCCGCGCGACCGGATCAGAATGGCGGTCAGTCGGCATGAGAGCGCCAAGCCGGCGATCACGCACTACGAGCGACTCGCTACCGGAAAGCTCGACGGTCGCCCGGTCAGCCTGCTCCGCTGCAAGCTCGAAACCGGACGTACCCATCAGATCCGCGTGCACATGCAATCGATCGGCTTTCCTCTGGTTGGCGATGCCCTGTATGGCAAGCCGCACCTGGCTGCAGTGTTTCCGCGCCAGGCGCTGCATGCCTACCGGCTGGGCCTGATCCACCCGGCTTCCCACGCGATGTGCGAATGGCAGGCGCCCATGCCCGCCGATCTTGCGGACCTGGTCACACGGGCCGGCATTTCACATCTGGAAAACATTTGATCACAGGGAGCGTGCACATGGATATCATCGTTCCGGACTGGCCTTGTGCTCCTGCCAATATCGGCGCACTGTCTACCTTGCGCAGCGGCGGATTCAGTCTTCCACCTTACGACGATGGCTTGGGTGATGGAGGGCTCAATCTCGGCACCCATGTCGGCGACCGGCCGGAACACGTACATCAAAATCGGGCATTGCTGAGATCCGTGCTGCCGGCCGAACCGGCCTGGCTGTCCCAGGTGCATGGGACAACGGTGCTAGATGCTGCGGGCGTCAAGGATGCGCCGGAAGCCGATGCGAGCGTCTCCACCCAACGAGGCGTCGTGTGCGTGATCCAGACTGCCGACTGTTTGCCGGTATTGTTGTGCGATTCAACGGGCACCACGGTTGGTGCTGCACATGCCGGCTGGCGCGGGCTGGCAAATGGCGTCCTTGAAAATACCATCGGCATGATGCGCAGGGCCGGAGCGGGGCAGATTTTCGCGTGGCTCGGCCCCGCGATCGGTCCCGACCAATTCGAGGTCGGCGAGGATGTCCTTGATTGCTTTCGCAAGCAAGACCCCGCTTTTCGTGGGGCATTCAAGCCGATTCCCGCGCAGCCTGGAAAATTTCTCGCGGACCTGTATCTGCTGGCAAGGATGCGTTTGAACAGCGCAGGAGTTGCCAAGGTACATGGTGGCGGATTTTGTACCGTCACCGATGCGCGCCGCTTTTATTCCTATCGGCGAGAAAAGACGACGGGGCGCATGGCCTCGTTGATTTGGATCAAGTAACTACCGCCAGATTTCATCAAAGATAGAAGAGGCTGCGGCTCAGTCCTCGCGTCTTTCTTCGCCTTGCAAATGGGAAGTGTCCGATTGCAGCGTTTCCATATTCCGCAGGCGCTTCCTGCGTCGGGAACTGCCAGCGAGGTATAGAATGATTGTGACTGGCAAGAGTCCGTACATGAGAAAGGTCAGAACACCGGCGACGACCGATTGTTCAGCAACCGACATCATGAATACGACATAGGTCCATGCAAGCGCAACGATATACATAGAGTTCGAGTCCGGAAAAATCTGGTTCTTCATTCCCACGGAGACATGCATATGAAGATGTCGCCCCCCCAAGCTGGCACCCCATCCTGGATGTTGCCTTTCACCGATCCCAATATCTGGCAGAACTGGTTTCAACAGGCGCAGTCTTCCACGGAAAATGCAGCAGCTTCGGCAACCCAGTCTTTCGGCGCATTGCTCGACCCGACCCAGGCTCTGAAACTGCAGAACGATTATATCCAGCGATTCTCCTCGCTCTGGCAGGATTTCGTCAGCGCCAAGGCGCCGGAGATCAAGGATAAGCGTTTTTCGGCACCTGAGTGGCAGGCGAATAGCCTGTATGCCTTCAATGCGGCTGCTTACCTGCTCAATGCGCGCTACCTGATGGAGATGGCCGAGGCGGTGCAGATGCCCCCAAGAGCGAAGCAGAAGGTGCGGTTCGCCGTGCAGCAACTGGTGGATGCCATGTCGCCGGCCAATTTCCTGGTCACCAATCCGGAAGCGCAGCAGAAAATGCTCGAGACCAATGGCAAGAGCCTGGCGAAAGGCATTGCCCACATGCTGCAAGACATGCAGAAGGGCAGGATTTCGCAGAGCGATGAATCGGCATTCGAAGTTGGCAGGAATGTCGCCACGACTGAAGGCGCGGTGATCTTCGAGAACGAGTTGTTCCAGCTCATCCAGTACAAGCCGCTAACCAAAACCGTGTTCGAGCGGCCGTTGCTGATTGTGCCGCCTTGTATCAACAAGTATTACATCCTGGACCTGCAGCCCGATAATTCGCTGGTCCGTTATGCAGTGGAGCAGGGGCACACCGTGTTCCTGGTTTCCTGGTGCAATCCCGATGCCTCGCTGGGCCACCTGGGATGGGATGACTACGTAACAGAAGGCGTGATGAAGGCGATCGAGGTGGCGCGCGAGGTGACGGGGCAGGAGCAGATCAATACTCTCGGGTTCTGCGTCGGCGGCACGCTCCTGGCCACTGCCCTGGCGATTCCTTTTGCCCACGGCGAGAAGCCGGTAGAAAGCCTGACCTTGCTGACCACCTTGCTGGATTTCGGGGACACCGGCGTTCTCGATGTCTATATCGACGAGGCACAGGTGGCATTGCGTGAACAGACGATCGGGCAGGGCGGGCTGATGCCGGGGCGGGACTTCAACTGCGCCTTTTCCAGCCTGCGTGCCAATGACCTCGTCTGGAATTACGTGAGCTCGAATTACCTGAAGGGGGAACCACCTCCGGCATTCGATTTGCTCTACTGGAATGCCGACGGCACCAATCTCCCGGGCCCGATGTTCTGCTGGTACCTGCGCAACACCTATCTCGAAAACAATCTGAAGGAACCGGGAAAGGCGACGGTTGCAGGGGAGAAGATCGACCTGTCGAAGATCAATGTGCCGACATTCGTTTACGGGTCGCGGGAAGACCATATCGTGCCATGGACTTCTGCGTACGAGTCAACACAGCTGCTCAATCCCAAAAAGAAAAGGAACAACCGCTTCGTGCTCGGCGCATCCGGGCATATCGCTGGCGTGATCAATCCGCCGGCGAAGAAGAAACGCAGTTATTGGGTCAATGACAAGACGCCTGCCTCCGCGCAGGAATGGATGAGCGGGGCAACCGAGCATCCGGGCAGCTGGTGGGAGGAATGGGCAAAATTCCTGGCCAAGCATGCAGGCCGGCAAGTCGAGGCGCCCAGGAATTATGGCAACAGCCAATACAAGGCCATCGAGCCCGCGCCTGGACGCTATGTCAGGGTGAAGGCGGCTTAGCAGGAATTCGGTGTTGCGCTCAGATGCGGTTCCGGCGCTGACACGGCTGGTTGCTGGCATTTGAGCAGTCTTGTCTGCTGGCGTACGGAAGCTGCCCCGGCGCTGAAATAAGTGCAGTCATGGCCCTGTCTGCCGCGTCGCAATATGCTCGGACAAATTGATGAGCATGACGTAAATCTTTGTTTTTTCGCACTATAATGGAACATGAGTTGACGAACGTCTGTTCGTTTTCCTGCCGCATGGCTAAAGCTTGTTGCGATACAAAATGTGGAATATTCAATGAATAGTGCAAAAAAGGTTTCGGAGCGCTTGATCAAGAAATATCCAAACCGCCGCCTCTATGACACACAGACCAGTTCCTACATCACTCTCGCCGATGTGAAGCAGCTGGTATTGGACAGGGAGGAATTCACCGTCGTCGATGCCAAAACGGATGAAAACCTGACGCGCAGCATTCTCTTGCAAATCATTCTCGAGGAAGAAGCGAACGGCACCCCGATGTTCTCCAGCGATGCCTTGTCCCAGATCATCCGTTATTACGGACATGCAATGCAGGGCATGATGGGTTCATACCTGGAGAAAAATATCGAAGCCTTCATCGACATCCAGAACAAGTTGGCCGAAAGCTCCAAGGGTTTCTATGAAGGCAAGCCCTTCAGCCCGGAGATGTGGACGCAGTTCATGAACGTGCAAGGGCCGATGATGCAGGGCATGATGAGCAACTATATCGAGCAATCGAAGAACCTGTTCATCCAGATGCAGGAACAGATGCAGAATCAGACCAAGAACATGTTCACCGCATTTCCCTTCGGGACAGGCGAAAAGAACAAGAAATGATTCAATAAGAGCAAGCCGCGCCGGGTTTGCACCGGGCAAAGGCTAGTCGATGAAAGGGTACAATAGCGGATTCGCTTTGTACCCTTTTTTGTTATGTCCAAGCTTCCTCAATCTCCCAAAGTCGGTTTCGTCTCGCTCGGCTGCCCGAAGGCACTCGTGGATTCGGAACAGATCCTGACCCAGCTGCGTGCCGAAGGCTATGAGACGGCCAAATCCTACGACGGCGCCGACTTGGTCATCGTCAATACCTGCGGCTTCATCGATGCTGCTGTGCAGGAGTCGCTCGATGCGATCGGCGAAGCGCTGAATGAAAACGGCAAGGTCATCGTCACCGGCTGCCTTGGCGCGAAAAAGGATGCGGCCGGCAACGACATCATCCAAAGCGTCCATCCCAAAGTACTCGAAGTCACGGGTCCGCATGCAGTCGGCGAAGTGATGTCCGCGGTGCACAGGCATTTGCCGAAGCCGCACGAGCCCTTCATCGACCTGGTGCCGCCGCAAGGCATCAAGCTCACACCCAAGCACTACGCTTACCTGAAGATTTCCGAAGGCTGCAACCATCGCTGCAGCTTCTGCATCATCCCGTCGATGCGCGGCGATCTGGTGTCGCGCCCGATTGCGGAAGTGATGCTGGAAGCGGAAAACCTGTTCAAGGCAGGCGTGAAGGAATTGCTGGTGATTTCGCAGGACACCAGCGCCTATGGCGTGGATGTGAAATTCCGTACCGGCTTCTGGAACGGCAAGCCGGTGAAGACCCACATGACCCAGCTGGTGGCTGCGCTGGGCGAGCTCGCGGCCCAGTATGGCGCCTGGGTACGGCTGCACTATGTCTATCCCTATCCGCATGTCGACGAAGTGATTCCCCTGATGAATGCGGGAACGGTGGTGCCGTACCTGGATGTGCCGCTGCAGCATGCCCATCCGGACGTGCTGAAGCGGATGAAGCGTCCGGCCAATGGCGAGAAGAATCTCGACCGCATCCAGGCATGGCGCAAGATGTGCCCGGACCTGACGATCCGCTCCACCTTCATCGCCGGCTTCCCCGGGGAGACGGAACAGGAATTCCAGTACCTGCTCGACTTCCTGAAGGAAGCTGAGATCGACCGGCTGGGCTGCTTCGCCTATTCGCCGGTAGAAGGTGCGACGGCCAATCAGTTGCCGGACCCGGTGCCGGAAGAGGTGCGCGAGGAACGCCGGGCGCGCGTCATGGAATTGCAGGAAGAGATTTCGAAAAGACGCCAGCAGGCAAAGGTAGGCAAGACCATCCGCGTGCTGATCGATGAGATCGATGCCAGTGGCGGCGTGGGAAGGTCGGCGGCCGATGCGCCGGAAATCGACGGCGTGGTCTATGTCAAGCCGCCGTACGAGCCGCACCGGAAACTGCGGGTCGGCGAGTTTGTCGAAGTCCAGGTGACCGCGGCCGACGAGCATGACCTTTGGGCCGAAGCCTGAGGACAAACCTTCCCCCGGCGAGCGCATTCATCCAAGCGAGAACCGCGTGACTGACCGCAAATCCATCCAGACTGCGCTGATCCATAGCGACTACGCCGCGCCAGCAGGCTTTGCCGCCATGCCGGTAGCCATTCATCATGCATCGACAGTGCTGTTCAAGAATGTGGCCGCCATGCGCTCGCGCAACTGGCAGGACAAGAGCGCTTATACCTATGGATTGCATGGCACGCCGACTACTTTCACGCTGGAGGCGCGTCTGGCCGAAATCGAGGGCGGAAATCACTGCCTGCTGGCGCCCAGCGGATTGGCGGCGATTGCCATGGTGGATTTTGCGCTGCTCAAGGCCGGCGACGACCTGCTGATCCCGGACAATGTGTACAACCCCAATCGTGAACTCGCGAAGTGGCTGTCGCAGGATTTCGGCATCAGCGCGCGAGTGTACGATCCCCTGATCGGTGCCGGCATCGCCGAACTGATCCAGCCGAATACACGCCTGATCTGGACCGAAGCGCCGGGATCGGTATCCATGGAAGTGCCGGACATTCCCGCCATTTGCAGGGCGGCGCAAGCGAGAAGCGTGCAAGGGCAAAAGGTGTACGTGGCGATCGATAATACCTGGTCGGCGGGGCTCGGGTTTCGCGCCTTCGAGCATGGTGTCGACATCTCGATGCAGGCCCTGACCAAGTACCAGTCCGGCGGATCGGATGTGTTGATGGGTGCCGTCATCACCCGTGACAAGGACTTGATCCATCGGCTGGAACTGGCACACATGCGCATGGGGTATGGGGTGGGGGCGGATGACGCCTATCTCGTACTGCGCGGCCTGCCCACCATGAAGCTGCGTTTCGATGCACATGATGCCGGTGCCCGCAAGGTCGCCACATGGCTCAAGGAGCGGCCGGAGATCGCGCGCGTGCTGCATCCGGCCTTGCCCGACTGTCCAGGCCACGAGATATGGAGGCGCGACTTCAGCGGCGCGGGCGGACTGTTTTCCGTGATCTTCGACGAGCGCTATACCGAAGAGCAGACTGATCGTTTCGTCGACAGCCTCAAGCTGTTCAAGATCGGGTTCAGCTGGGGCGGGGCGCACAGCCTGTGCGTGCCTTACCGAATTCAGGGAATGCGCAGGAACTGGACTGACAAGGGACAACTCGTGCGCTTCAACATCGGTCTGGAAGATCCGCTGGATTTGATTGCCGACATCGAGCAGGCGCTGTCCGTGTTGTAAGCGCAGGCAACGTCCTCCTTCAGGTCGGCATGGGCTTGTTGTCGTTCAGGTAGAGGAAGCCCTTGATCAGGCGATAGGCTTTCCACACCCAGGCCGCGGTAAATACCAGCCAGGCGAGCGGGATGCCGATGACTGTCATGAACAGGATCACGCCGAGTGCCATCCAGAACAGGTACCACCAGAAGGACCGGATCTGCCAGCCGTGATGGCTGTAGACAAAGGTGCCGGCGGCGTCATCACGCTTCACATAGTTGATGATGAGCGGAATCCAGGAAAATGCGCCCAGCGAAAACAGAAAGCTGGCGCCATGCAGGAGATAAAGCCACCAGGCAAGATTCTTGGTGGACTGGAGATTGCTGTCGAACACGATTTCCTGAGACATTGCGGCTCCTTCTGCATGGCCAAAGGCCATATGGCATGGATCATTCGAACAATGGCAAGATGCCATCCAGCCCGACGAAATTCAAGGCCACATTCGCCTGTGCCCTGACAACCGGCTTTGCACGGAAAGCCACTGACAGGCCGGCGATTCCCATCATTTTCAAGTCATTGGCGCCGTCTCCCATCACGATTGCCCGTGATGGCGCAATGCCCAGTTCGGCGCAGACCCGCTCTACCGTATTTTTCTTTTCGTCCGCATCGACGATGCCGTTGAGCACGCGCCCGGTCAGCTTGCCTTCAATGATCTCGAGCACATTGGAGTGGGTGTAATCCAGACCCAGCCTTTCCTTCATCCTGTCAGTGAAAAAGGTGAAGCCGCCGGAAACGAGCAGGGTTTTCAGGCCTGCTGCTTTCACTGCGTGCAGCATCGTCTCGGCGCCCGGCGAAAGCTTCAGTCTTTCGTCGTAAACGCGCTGCAAGGCCCCGGCATCGAGGCCTTTCAACAGGGCTACCCGGCGCGTCAGGCTTTCGCGGAATTCGATTTCACCGCGCATCGCAGCCTCGGTGATTTCCGCCACTTGCGGCTTCAGGCCTTGCATATCCGCGATTTCATCGATGCATTCGATCGTGATCAGCGTGGAGTCCATGTCCATTGCAACCAAGCCGAAATCCGTCAGCCTGCGGCCAGGCTGGATGAAGGCGCCGTCGATCTTCGCCTCGAAGCAGGCGGCATAGACTCTTTCCTTGAGCGCGCCGGAGTGTTCCACGCCTTCGCAGCGCCAGGCATGCGCGTGGATGGGGGTGATGCGCTTTGCACCGGCGAGGGCGGCGATGCGTTCCACGCTTGTCTTGTCGGCTTGCTGGCCTTGGAGAATCAGATTCATGTTGGGGCTGCTCATGCAGTCTCGTTGGAGTTGATGAAAAAAATTAAGATACGAGCGAGCGGATAGTCGCCTTCACCTGCGATACCCGCGCCGCCAGGTCGGGCATGTTGGCCGTGATGCGCAGCTTGTCCTGTCCGTTCAGCTTGATGTGCCGGTTCTTCTGGATCAGCTCGATGATGCGCATCGCATCGATCGGCGGATTCGGTTCGAACTGCAACAAGGCCGCCTCGGCATGCGCATCGATCTTGACGATGCCGACCGGTTTGGCTGCAATCCGCAGACGGTGGGTCTCGATCAACGCCCGCACGGCGTCCGGCATCTTGCCGAAACGGTCGACCAGTTCCTCCTGCAAGTCATCGATCGCTTCCTGCGTTTCGCAATTGGCCAGCCGCTTGTAGAGCGACAGGCGCTCATGCACATCGCCGCAGTAATCGTTGGGCAGCAGGGCGGGAACATGCAGATTGATCTCGGTGGTGCTCGACAGGGGCGCAGCGAGATCCGGCTCCTTGCCATTCTTCAGGGCACGTACCGCTTCATTCAACATATCCGAATACAGCTGGAAGCCGACCTCCAGCATCTCGCCGGACTGGTTTTCTCCCAGCACCTCACCCGCGCCGCGGATTTCCAGGTCATGCATCGCGAGGTAGAAGCCGCTGCCGAGTTCTTCCATCTGCTGGATCGCTTCAAGGCGGCGCTGGGCCTGCTTGCTCAAGCCCTGCACATCGTGCACCAGCAGGTAAGCGTAGGCCTGGTGGTGCGAGCGGCCAACCCGGCCGCGCAGCTGATGCAATTGCGCCAGGCCGAACTTGTCGGCACGATGCATGATGATGGTATTCGCGGTCGGCACGTCGATGCCGGTTTCGATGATGGTAGTGCAGAGCAGGATATTGAAACGTTGCGACACGAAGTCGCGCATCACCTTTTCCAGTTCGCGCTCATGCATCTGGCCGTGCGCCACGCCGATGCGCGCCTCGGGCAGCAGGGCTTCCAGCATCGCCTTGCGGTTTTCGATGGTCTCGACTTCATTGTGCAGGAAGTAAACCTGGCCGCCGCGCTTCAGTTCGCGCAGGCAGGCTTCGCGGATCACCGAATCATCTTCCCGGCGCACGAAGGTCTTGATCGCGAGCCGCTTCTGCGGCGCGGTTGCAATCACCGAAAAGTCGCGCAAGCCTTCGAGCGCCATGCCGAGCGTACGTGGAATCGGAGTCGCGGTCAGGGTCAGCACATCGACTTCGGCGCGCAAGGCTTTCAGCGCCTCCTTCTGCCGCACGCCGAAACGGTGCTCCTCGTCGATAATGACCAGCCCGAGGCGGGCGAACTTCACTTCATCGGACAGCAACTTGTGCGTACCGATCACGATATCGATCGTGCCTTCGGCCAGGCCCTTGATCGCCTGCGTCACTTCCTTGCCGGTGCGGAAGCGCGACAGTTCGGCGATCCTTACCGGCCAGTCCGCAAAGCGGTCGGCAAAGGTTTGCGCATGCTGTTCCGCCAGCAGTGTGGTGGGCGCCAGGATCGCCACCTGCTTGCCGCCCATGACAGCGACAAATGCGGCGCGCAGCGCGACCTCGGTCTTGCCGAAGCCGACATCGCCGCAGATCAGGCGATCCATCGGTTTGCCGCTGGTCATGTCCTTGATGACGGCATTGATCGCAGCACTCTGGTCCGGCGTTTCTTCGAAGCCGAAGCTTTCCGCGAACGTCTCGTAGTCACGTGCCGAATACTGGAAGGCATGGCCTTGCCGCGCTGCGCGGCGGGCATAGAGGTTGAGCAATTCGGCCGCCGTGTCGCGGATCTGCTGGGCTGCCTTGCGCTTGGCCTTTTCCCATTGCCCGGAGCCGAGTGCGTGCAAGGGTGCATCTTCCGGCGAGGCACCGGAATAGCGGGAGATCACGTGCAGTTGCGAGACCGGCACATACAGCTTGGTTTCCTTCGCGTACTCGAGGTGCAGGAACTCGGTTTCGCCCGCGCCGAGGTCCATGCTGACCAGTCCCATGTAGCGGCCGATTCCATGGTTGACATGCACCACCGGATCGCCGACCTTGAGCTCGGACAGGTCGCGCACCATGGACTCGACCTGGGTTGCGCCTTCCTGCTTCCTCCGGCCGGCGCGGCGCCCGGTCCCGGCATAGAGTTCGGTTTCGGTAATGAAGGCGAGGTTGCCGTTCGATTCGCCGAGTTCGAAGCCGGCATGAAGCGGGGCGACGCCGAGCATCAGCTTGGCCGATGCGGTAGCGAAGTCGGCGTAGTCCTCGCACAGCTGCAGGGCAAGGCCGAATTCGCTGAAATACTGGTGCAGCGTTTCGCGGCGACCCGCCGAGTCGGCGCAGATCATCACGCGCTTGCCGGTTTGCAGGAGGTAGGCGCGCAGATTGGTCAGCGGATCATCGAGGCGGCGGTTGACGGCAACATTGGGAATCGGCGCCGATATTTCGGATGCTGTGTCTCCCTGCTGTATTACCCATCTGCCATGCGGCTTGGCCAGGGTGAAGAAATCATCCACCGTCAGGAACAGGTTTTCCGGGGGAAGCAGCGGGCGTTCCCGGTCAGCCTTCAGGAATTTGTAGCGGGATTCGGTATCGGTCCAGAAGCGCCGGATGGCACCATCGATGTCACCGACCAGAGCAAGTATTGCATCCGGCGGCAGGTACTGGAACAGTGTCGCGGTTTCTTCGAAGAACAGCGGCAGGTAGTATTCGATGCCGGCGGGGGCGATCCCGTTGCCGATATCCTTGTAAATCGGAGAACGGGACGGGTCTCCCTCGAATTCTTCGCGCCAGCGGCTTCTGAAGGCCGTACGCGATTGTTCATCCATCGGGAATTCGCGTCCCGGCAGCATGCGCACTTCCTTGACCGGATAGAGCGAGCGCTGGGTATCCGCATCGAAGGTGCGGATGCTCTCGATGGTGTCGCCGAACAGGTCGATGCGGTAAGGCAGGGCAGAGCCCATCGGGAACAGGTCGATCAGGCCGCCGCGCACTGAATATTCACCGGGCGACATGACCTGGCTGACATGGGTATAGCCGGCCAGCGTCAGCTGGGACCTGAGCCGGGCCTCGTCGAGGGTTTCGCCCTGCTTGAAAAAGAAGGTGTAGGCGGCAAGGAAGGAGGGCGGAGCCATGCGCACCAGTGCCGTCGTGGCCGGAACGATCAGGACATCACATTGTCCGGTCTGGATTTCGTAAAGCGTCGCGAGGCGTTCGGATACCAGGTCCTGGTGCGGAGAGAATGCGTCGTAAGGCAGGGTTTCCCAATCGGGCAACAGATGGCAGCGCAAGCTCGCTTCCTTGTCAGCGAACCAGGGGATTTCCTGGCGCAGCCGTTGCGCATCGGTCGCACTGGCAGCCACGACCGCGAGCATCCGTCCCTGCGCCTTGAGCTCCGTTGCCGCCTGCGCCAGTGCATAGGCATCGGTAGAGCCGTGGACTGCAGGCAGGGCGAAACGGTTACCGGCTTTGGGGAGGGATTTCTTTAAATCGAATGACATCGAGCAGAGACATCTAAAATGTCATGGAGGCCGGACAGTGCACTTGCATCGGGATTCCGGCTGGACTGGATTGTCGAAAAAGATCCGGTGATTATAAACTAAGCCCTTTTCCGAAGCTGAGGCTGCAGCCATTCCAAAACGGCGACGTTGCCGGCCATGAAATCCTGCAAACACGAACAATGACTACCTCCCGCTTTTATGCGCTCGTCCCTGCCGCCGGTGTTGGCGCGCGCATGGGCACAAACATTCCCAAGCAATACATGCCGCTTGCCGGCAAGCCCATCCTGCTGCATGCCCTCGAAACCTTTGCGGCACTGCCGGCGATCGCGCATACCTATGTGGTGGTGAATGCGGACGATGCCTATATCCGTGATGTCCTGGCATCCGAGAAACACCTGTCCGACAGGCTGACGGTGATCTACGACGGCGGCTCAACCCGGCAGCAATCGGTGCTCAATGGCCTGCATCATTTGCGTGAGCGGCTTGCCGACGACGACTGGGTGCTGGTGCATGATGCTGCCCGCCCGGGCCTGAGCGTTGATCTGGTTGCGCGTCTGCTGGAAGAGCTTCGGGAAGATGCAGTGGGTGGCTTGCTTGCCATGCCCGTTGTCGATACGCTCAAACGGGCTGACGGCGAGGGGCGTGTAGAAGCAACCGTACCTCGGGCCGGCATGTGGGCAGCCCAGACACCGCAGATGTTCCGCTATGCGTTGCTGTGCAGGGCGCTGGAACAGGCGCAAGAGGTCACCGATGAAGCAAGCGCAGTCGAGGCGCTGGGTCTGCGGCCGAAACTGGTGGGGGGCAGCCCGCGCAACTTCAAGATCACCCTGCCGCACGACATTGCACTGGCAGAACTGTATTTGAAAGGAATCGAATGAATCAACCGCCCTTCCGGATTGGCCAGGGTTATGATTGCCACGCTCTGGTCCAGGGTCGCAATCTCATCATCGGCGGCGTAACCATCCCGCATAGAACGGGCTTGCTCGGCCATTCCGATGCCGATGTCCTGTTGCATGCAATTACCGATGCAATCCTCGGCGCGGCTGGCCTCGGTGATATCGGCCGCCATTTTCCCGATACCGATCCTCAATTCTCCGGTGCAGATTCACGGGTACTGTTGCGCGAGGCGTGCAAGCGGGTCAACCAGGCTGGCTATGTGATCGGCAATATTGACGCAACGATCATTGCCCAGGCACCGAAGATGGCACCGCATATCCCGTCGATGATCGAACACGTTGCCGCAGACCTTCAAATCGAGAAGGGATGGGTGAACATCAAGGCCAAGACCAACGAGAAATTGGGTTATCTCGGGCGCGAGGAAGGCATTGCGGCAGAAGCCGTGGCGCTGATTTATGCCAGCAGCACGTAACGGGGCTGGCAGCCCGCTCACTGCCTCTTGAACGATGCTGCCGTGTGTGCACCAGCCGAAGGCAGTCTGAGTCCGCGCGGATTCAACTCACGGTAAGAGCATCACTTGCCTCTACACGCATGCCGTGTAACGGCGAAGGGAGAAACGGGACCGGCAATCAGCCACCGCCGATTGCCCGGACAACCCGGCCGGTACCATTGCATGCCGGGCATTTGGCTCCGCCTTCTTTCTTGCCAGTGCCATTGCATTCCAGACATAAATCCTCCCCCGTGCCTGGCGCGCCCGGCATTGCCTCGTCGCCAGGATTGAGCCGGGTTGGTTTGGCTGTCTGGTTGTTTTGTGTACCGGAAGATGACGAATTCATGAGGCCTCCTATCGAATTGAGGCTGGCTGAAAAACACGATACTGCTTTCTGCGGCCTGCTTTTGCAGATCCAGCAACCCTTAATAGATTGATCAAAGTGATTGAAGTTCAACCAGCGAGGTCATGCGCAGGCGGGAAGCTTGCCCCTGTTTAAAACGAGTGGTGCGGGACCTAGAGGCGGGGAGCGATGCGTGGCATGGAAATTTTGATCAGCAAGCCACCGCCTTCGCGATTGCTGACCTCGAGAATGCCCTGATGCCGCCTGACGATGCGGTCAACGATTGCCAGGCCGAGACCGGCACCGTTGGCTTGGCCTCGGGCCGCATCCAATCGTGTGAACGGCCGCAACAGCCGGTCGATTTCATTATCGGGAACGCCGGCCCCATGATCCGCGATTTCGATAATCGCCTTGGCATCTTCCACATGGCAGTTCACGTCAACATGCGCAATCCCCGTACCCGGGGTCTTGCCGTAGCGCCGCGCGTTCTCGATCAGGTTGTTGATCACGCGTCGCAAGTCGACGGGGTTGCCCATCACTTCGACGCCACCGGTGATATAGGTCTCCACCTTCACGTCCGGCAGGCGAGCCGCCTCATGGGCCGATTCATTGAGCAACGCGGTGAGATTGACTGCTACGAAACTGCCTGCATCTGTCGGTCTTGCATAGTCGAGGAATTGGCCGATGATCGCGTCCATCTGGCCCAGATCCGATTTCATGCCTTCGCGTGCTTCGCTGGGCAAGCCCGCCATCTCGACTTCCAGTTGCATCCGCGTGAGGGGAGTGCGCAAGTCATGCGAAATGCCGGCAAGAATCATCGCGCGGTCGGATTCGACCCGGTTGAGGTCCGCGATCATCTGGTTGAAGCTGCGATTCGCTTCCCGAATCTCGGTTGGCCCTTTCTCCGGCAGCGGTGGCGGCGGCTGCCCTTTGGCGACGGCGCGCGTGGCATTCGTGATATTGGCAAGCGGCTGATTGATCAGGCGCGAGATGAATACTGCGCCCAGCAAGGACAGGACCAGGGTAATGGTTGCCCAGCCTATCCACTGGATGCTGGATACGCGTTCGATGCGGTCCCGGTCGAGCCGCAGCCAGTATTCGTCATCTTCGATCTTGAAGCTGATCCAGAAGCCTTCAACATCATTGACCTTCTTCGCGAACTTGGTATCGGCACCGAGTCTCGCTCGGACATTATCCTGGAGCACCGGCATTAGCGCGCTGTCGGTAGGCGGCTCGATCACGTCGGTTTTTTCCAGCGGATAGATGCGTATCCCTTCATTGCTGGCAAGATCGAACAGCAGTTCGCTGCGCAAGTCCGGCGCTGAATGGGTGAGGGCGGCACGGGTCACCGTGACGATGGAAATGATCTGGGCTGCGAGTTGCTGTGCGCGCGGCGTGCGCTCCACCATGCGGAAGCTGGTGATCCAGGCCGCGAGGCTGGCGGTGATCAGGAAGCCAAGCAGAAAAAACGTCCGCCAAAACAGGCCGCTCTTCAGCCAGTTAAGGCGATGCTGGATATTCGGCATCGAAGTCCGTGCTGACGCGCCAGTGATGCTAGCGAGGTTGCCCTTCAGGGATGAAGACATAGCCGAGGCCCCAGACAGTCTGGATGTAAATCGGACTAGACGGATCCGGCTCGATCAGTTTGCGCAGGCGCGAGATCTGCACGTCCAGGCTGCGGTCAAACACTTCATATTCGCGACCTCGTGCGAGCTCCATCAATTTTTCGCGGGAAAGCGGTTGCCGGGCATGACGTGCAAACACCTTCAGCACCGAAAACTCCCCGGTGGTAAGCGAAATCGTTTCGCCGTTTTTTTTCAGCGTGCGGGTCCCAAGGTCGAGCACGAAATCGCCGAATTGGAAAGTTTGTGGAGTTTCGGAAGGCGCGCCCGGAATTTCATCAGGCCCCTTGCGGCGCAAGACGGCATTGATGCGGGCAACCAGTTCGCGCGGATTGAACGGTTTGGGGAGATAGTCGTCTGCGCCCATTTCAAGGCCGACAATCCGGTCTACATCTTCCCCTTTGGCGGTAAGCATGATGATCGGCGTTTGATCGCCAGCCCCGCGCAGGCGCCTGCAAATCGACAAGCCATCTTCGCCAGGGAGCATCAGATCGAGCACCAGCAGATCGTAGCGCTCCCTGATCCACAACTTGTTCATTGCAGCGGCGCTTTCGGCGGTGACGACATTGAATCCTTGTTCGCCAAGATAGCGGCGCAACAGGTCGCGCAAACGGAGGTCGTCGTCGACTACAAGAATTTTGCCCTGGTGGCCGCCGGAACCCTGATTGGGCGGAGTCGTCGTTGCATTCATTGTATTCATGGCGCTATGGTAACTTCAGAAATTCGGAGAACGATATCGGTTGTCAAAACCATTACAAACTGTTACAGACTTTACGTTAAACCCGTTATGACAGTCAATGATGAGGAATACACTAGGATTCATCTTGCCGCTTGACCGGGACAAGGCGCTTCTCCTGATATCGAGGACTGGTGCCGGGTATCAGGAAACAGTGATTTATGAACACGGTACTGAAAAAACTAACTGTAATTCTCCTGTTGACTTTAGGTGCTGCATACACCTTTGCGAACCCTGGCGGCCACTGGGAGTCGCCGGAAGCACCGTCCGCCCGATTTGTTCAGCAAGTGTTCACGGATAGCGACGTGCAACGCATTGAGCAGCAAGCGAATCGGCAGAACACCCGCATCCGGTTGCGCGAAAGCCTGTACGAGACAGGTGACTATGAAGTGGCAAGAGGAAACGGCATGAATGGTGCCTCGGATAGTCCTAAAAAACAAGGGAAATTGTCACCCGAGGATCGCCGGACCTTGCGTCGCCAGATTGACGAAGCCAGTCACGATATCTATACGCAAAAGCGTTGATGCCATTGGCCGGGAAGCTGCATTCCCTGTGGTTCATAGGTTTCTCGTCAATCACTGCCTCGCATCGACATTGCAGTATTGGCCACTCAGGCTTGAAGCAGGAGAGAGGCGCAAGCTGCCGGCAACAAAGCGTCGAAGCCTAAGTGCAAAACCAATCCCGGGAATTAATCCTCCGGCCTCTGCTTTTTCCTCGCAAGTTCGGATGTCAGTTCGATAAAATCCGCGTAAAGCCGTGCATAGCGCGCGTCCCATTCCGCAAGCGCCTTGCGCTGCCTTTCTGCGGTTTGCATGTCGCCGCGTGCGACAGGCCCCGTCAGTGCATTCGCAGTCCCGATGCGAAAGATGTTGTCGACGGTTTCCCGCACCAAGGGTTCCATCAATTTGAGTGCGACATCCGGCGGGATTCCGGATTTGACATACGATGCTTTGGCAACATCGAGCAAGGTCGTCAGGTAGTTGCAGGCGAAAACCGAAGCTGCATGGTACAGAACCTTCGACTCTGAAAGAATCGGCACGAGTTGTGCGCCGATTGCTGAAAATGCACTGGCAAGCACTTCAAGGGCTTGCGGATCGCCTTCCACACCGCAAAAGGTGCCTGCAAAATTCTTCGCAACCTGCCCGGGCATGGCGAAACTTCGGATGGGGTGGACGCTCGCGGTCGCCGCGCCTCGGCCGTGCGCCGCTTGCAATTCCGTCGAGCGCAAGGCGCCGCTGCAGTGGAAGACGATGCTTTCATTCGAGAATAAGCTTGCCTCCGCCAGGCTTGCGCAGATAGCCGCTATCCGGTCATCCGGTGTCGTGATCATGTAAACATCGGCGCGACGCAAGTCCTCATTCTTGTCGACGGCCCGCCCGGCGCCGATGAAGGTTACGGCGCGCTGCGCGCTGTCAAGCGAACGGCACATGACATCCTGGATGGCAAATGTCTGGTGGATGGACCAGAGTCGCCCCAGCGTCTTTCCGACGTTTCCAGCACCAATAATGTTCAGGGTCTTGCTCAAGGCTGTATTCCTTCACCACGGTCTTGCTTCACCATGCCTTACGGATAACAAGACAGGATTCTCAGGTTTCAGGCTGCGCTTTGATGCCATTCCCGAGCCAGGAGAGAGTAGCAATTCAAGTCATGGTAGCGGCCTGCCCAGAATGCCTGCTCGCGATGCACGCCTTCGAAGCGAAATCCAAGTCGCGTGGCAAGGCCAATGGAAGCGATGTTGTCAGGATGGGTTTCGGCCTGAATCCGGTGCAAATGCATGACGTCGAACCCGTAGTCGAGCACGGCCGTCAGTGCTTCGCGCATATAGCCTTGGCCCTGGCAATCCCGTGCCACCTCATACCCGATCACGCAATTGTGCCAGCTCTTATTCCAGCGAAACAGGCCGCAAGTGCCGATCAGGCGCCTGTCCGCAAGGCGCTCGAGCCCCCAGCGATAACCGGTTCCGGCAGGGAACCAGCTTGCGAACAATTCGGCCAGTTGATCGGCCTGTCTGAGTTCAGTCACCGGGTCGACACCGTACCACTTCATCCACTCCGCATCGGAGTGAATGGCGAACAGAGCTTCCGCATCAGAGGAACGGATTTGCCGAAGCCTGAGACGCGGTGTGGCGAGTACCGGAAAGGACGGGTGCATTTTCATAAAGGGCGGGCAAGTGGCATCAGGTTGGACATCACGTCCCGTGAATTTTACCGCCGCAGTTACGGCCGAACGGCTGTCCCCATGAGCGGGGATCTTGCGCTGCATCAGCCTTCCACACGCTGATCGCCGGTGCCCGGCCGAAATGCCGGTATGCATGCGCAGCAAGGGCGACAGCAGATTCGGCAATCATCAGGTCGAATTTGCGGCGATCCCTTCCAATGCTTCCTGCTGCTCAAACCACTCGGCTTCCAGTTGCTCCAATTCCCTGGCCAGATAAGCCTGGTCGAGAAGAAGCGCTTTCAGCTCCTCCTTGTGGGCGTCATCGTAGATCGCTGGAACCGCCAGTCGCTCATCCACGGCCTGCTTGCGCTGGTGCAGTTTAGCCATCTGCTCATCCAGTCGCTTGATCCGTGCTTCGATCGGTTTCTTCAAAGTTGCGAGCCGCTGACGTTCTTCCGCCTCCAGGCGGCGCTTCTCTTGCCTGTTTTCGCGTGGTCCCGCCTGGCTCATGCTGCGATCAGCACCGCTATTGGCCCCGTCTTTCCCCGTAGTAGTGCCATCGGCCTTGTTCAGCTTGGTCTTGAACAGCCAGTCGCGATAGTCGTCAAGATCGCCGTCGAAGGGCTGCAGCCGGCCATCGGTCACGATCATGAATTGGTCGGTGGTTGCACGAAGCAGATGTCGATCATGGGATACCAGCAGCAGCGTTCCCTCAAACTGGGCCAGCGCCGTTGTCAGGGCTTCCCGGGTTTCGAGGTCGAGATGGTTGGTGGGCTCATCGAGCAGCAAAAGGTTCGGCCGCTGCCATACGATCAGTGCCAGCGCCAGGCGCGCCTTTTCACCGCCGGAAAAAGGGGCGATCGTGGCCGTGGCCATCTCCCCCGGAAAATTGAAGCTGCCCAGAAAATTGCGCAACTCCTGCTCGCGCACGTCGGGCGCGATGCGGGACAAATGCCAGAGCGGCGATTCGTCATGCCGCAGCATCTCCACCTGGTGCTGCGCAAAATAACCGATGACGAGGCCCTTGCCGAGATGCGCCTTGCCTTCCAGTGGGGGCAGCTCCCCGGCAATGGTCTTGATCAGCGTCGATTTGCCGGCGCCGTTGACGCCCAGCAGGCCGATGCGCTGGCCACTCTGAAGTGAAAAATTGATACCGGAAACGATCGTCCGGGACGCTTCCAGTTCTCCGTCTTCCGTTGTGATTCGATAGCCGGCATCCACATCTTCCATTACCAGCAACGGGTTTGGCGCCGAAAGGGGCTCGCGGAATTCGAAGGAAAATTCCGCGGCAGCCCTGAGCGGAGCCAGTTCTTCCATCTTCGCCAGCGCCTTGACACGGCTCTGGGCTTGTTTCGCCTTGCTCGCCTTCGCCTTGAAGCGGTCGATGAAGGATTGCAGGTGCGCGCGCTGACGCGACTGCTTCTCGAACAGCGCCTGGCTTAATGCAAGGTGGGCGGCGCGTTGCCTTTCGAAAGCCGAGTAATTTCCGGCATAGCGCTTGAGCTTGCGTTCGTCGATATGGAGGATCACATTCACCACACCATCGAGGAAATCGCGGTCGTGGGAAATGATGAGCAGGGTACCGCTGTAGCGCTTGAGCCAGTCCTCCAGCCAGATGATGGCATCGAGGTCGAGGTGGTTGGTCGGTTCATCGAGCAGCAGCAGGTCGGATGGGCACATCAGGGCTTGCGCCAGATTGAGGCGCATGCGCCAGCCGCCGGAAAAGCTTGCCACGGGCTGCTGCATTTGCTCGAGCGAAAATCCCAGGCCGATCAGCAATTGCTCGGCGCGCGAGCGTACGGTATAGGCGTCAGCATCGGCCAGTGCGGTATGCAGCTCCGCGATGCGGATTCCGTCGGCCTGGCCTTCCGGCAGTTGTTCCACCCTTGCCAGCTCAGCTTCCAGGCGACGCAGGTTTGTGTCGCCGTCGATCACATATTCCAGCGCGGGACGGTCCAGCGCAGGTGTCTCCTGTGCCACATGTGCGAGCTGCCAGCCTGATGGAAAGCTGACTTCTCCCTGGTCTGCATGCAAATCTCCGCGCAGCATGGCAAACAGGCTCGACTTGCCTGCACCATTGGCGCCGATCAGGCCGATCTTTTCGCCAGGATTGAGCGTTGCATCGGCTTGCTCGAGCAGCGGCTTGATGCCGCGCGTCAGGCTGACATTCTGAAAGCGGATCATTGCAACTGTTCCGCGCTCAGCAGGAAAACCATGTCGTCGCCTGCGCTGGTCGACAGCCAGGTAAGTTCATGCTCGGGAAAAGCGGCTTCGGCATGCGCACGCTCGTTTCCGATCTCGACGATCAGCAAGCCATCCTTTTTCAACCGCTGTCCGGCACAAGCCACAATCCTGCGCACCAGATCCATGCCATCGCTGCCGCCCGCCAGGGCAAGCCGAGGCTCATGCTGGTACTCCTGCGGCAATTGGGACATCGATGTGGAATTGACGTAGGGCGGATTGGTGACGATCAGGTCGTATTTTCGTTTCGGCACGTTGGCGTACAGGTCCGATTCGATCAGGTTGATCCGATCTTCCAATCTATAGTCAGAAACATTACGCTGCGCAACCGCCAGGGCATCCGGCGAGATATCGACCGCATCCACATGCGCGTTCGGGAAGGCGTCGGCCAGCATGACGGGCAGGCAGCCGGAACCGGTGCAAAGCTCGAGGATGTGCGTGACCGATTCCGGATCAGTAATCCAGGGCGCAAACTGCTCGGGGATCAACTCGGCGATGAAGGAGCGGGGGACAATCACGCGCTCATCGACATAAAAGCGGTAATCCCCCAACCAGGCTTCATGCGTGATGTAGGCGGCGGGCAACCGGTCGGTTGCACGGCGATCGATGACCTTGAGCACAGTGTCGATTTCTTCCGGGAGCAGGCGGGCATCGAGGAAAGGATCCAGCTTGTCCAGCGGCAGTTTGAGAGTATGAAGAAGCAGGTAGGCTGCTTCGTCAAAGGCATTACTGCTGCCATGCCCGAAAAACAGTTGCGCGGTATTGAAGCGAGTTACTGCGTAACGCAACAGGTCACGCAGGGTTGAAAATGGATGTGCGGTCATGACGGAACCTATGGAATGCGGCAGAAGTATCCACCGCGAGGAGTTGGCCTCGCCAGGCGAGGCTGGTCCGAAAACTACAGCAGGAGATTTTCCAGCGTGCGGCGGTAGATGTTCTTCAATGGATCGATGAAGCGAATTTCGATATGTTCATCAATCTTGTGAATGCTCGCGTTCGGCGGCCCGAATTCGATGACTTGCGGGCAGATCTGTGCAATGAAACGCCCATCGGAAGTGCCGCCCGTCGTGGACAGCTCCGCCGTCACACCGGTTTCTGCCTTGATTGCCGCCGTGACTGCATCGCTCAAGGCGCCGCGCGGCGTGAGGAAGGGCAGTCCGCTGACAGTCCACTTCAAGTCGTATTCCAAGCCATGCTTGTCAAGGATGGCATGCACGCGCCGCTGCAAGCCTTCGACAGTGCTGGCAGTCGAAAACCGGAAATTGAAATCGATCACCACTTCGCCCGGGATCACGTTTGATGCGCCGGTGCCGCCATGGATATTCGAGATCTGCCAGGACGTTGGCGAATAGTATTCATTGCCGTCGTCCCATTTTTCGGCAACGAGTTCCGCCAGCGCGGGCGCCGCGAGATGGATAGGATTCTTTGCCATCTGCGGATAGGCGATATGGCCCTGGATGCCCTTGACAATGAGCTTTCCGGACATTGAACCACGGCGGCCGTTCTTGATCATGTCGCCGAGCTCTCCGGTGGATGTAGGTTCGCCGACGATGCAGTAATCGAGTTGTTCGCCGCGGGCCTTCAGTTTGTCGCACACTACGACCGTGCCATCGGTCGCCGGTCCTTCTTCGTCACTGGTAAGGAGGAATCCGATCGAGCCCTTGTGGTCGGGATGGGCTGCAATGAATTCTTCGACCGCCACTACCATGGCGGCGATCGAGGTCTTCATGTCGGCGGCGCCGCGTCCGTACAGCTTGCCGCCGCGTTGTGTCGGAGCAAAAGGGTGGGATTGCCATTGCTCCAGCGGGCCGGTCGGCACGACGTCGGTATGGCCGGCAAACACCAGCAAGGGCTGCGCATCGCCTTTGCGCGCCCAGAGGTTGGTGACTTCGCCGGATTGAATCGTCTCGCAGTGGAATCCGAGCGGCGTCAGCAACTCGGCCAGGCGCCGCTGACAGCCTTTGTCATCCGGGGTCACTGAGGAAAGGGCGATCAACTCTTCGGTGAGCGCAAGCGTCTTGCTCATGTTCAGTTCTTGAAAATCTGTTGGTAAAGTGCGTCGGAAAAACCGACATGGATTTTGCCGCCGCTGGACAGGACCGGGCGCTTGACGATGGAAGGAGATTCCAGCATCAGGACTGCGGCACTTTCCGCATCGGTGACGGATGCCTTGCGTTCCTCGCTCAGCGCGCGCCAGGTCGTGCCCCTGCGGTTGACGAGCGTTTCCCATTCGACTTCGCCAAGCCAGGTATCGACCAGTTCGCGACTGAGACCGGCTTTCTTGAAGTCGTGGAAGTGATACGCGATGCCTTTTTCGTCCAGCCAGGTACGGGCCTTCCTGACCTGGTCGCAGTTAGGGATGCCGTACAGGGTCGTCGTCATTGCCTTACACGTTCAGGGTGAATTCGGTGAATGTCGGGCCGTCATCCTTCTTTTCTTCGGGCTCCGGTTCGGCCTGCTTGTTGGTCTGCGAATTGTTGAGCAGCCAGTACAGGTTGGTTGCGGAATCCGCATTGGCGAGCGCTTCTTCCTGGGTGATCACGCCTTCGTGGATCATCTGGATCAGCGCCTGCTCGAAGGTTTGCGAGCCGGGCGACATGCTCTTTTCAATGGCTTCCTTGATCTGGCTGATTTCGCCCTGTTCGATCAGTTCCGCGATGTGGCGCGAATTCACCAGTACCTCGACCGCCGGTCGGCGCGTCTTCTCGACGGTCGCCACCAGCCGCTGCGAGATCACGGCCTTGATGGTGCCGGCGAGATCGGGCAGCAGGGAGGGGCGGGTTTCGATCGGATAGAAATTGATGATGCGGGTCAGTGCCTGGTAGCTGTTGTTTGCATGCAGGGTAGCCACCACCAGGTGTCCCGACTGGGCGTAGGCAAGCGCGGCCGACATGGTTTCCCGGTCGCGAATTTCACCGATCAGGATGCAGTCCGGCGCCTGACGCAGCGCATTCCGCAGCGCAGTTTTCAAGTCTTCCGAATCGGTGCCGATCTCGCGCTGGTTCACGATCGATTTTTTGTTCCTGAACAGGAATTCGATTGGATCTTCCAGCGTCAGGATATGCCCCGACTTGAGGGCGTTCCGATGGTCGAGCATGGCTGCAATAGTGGTCGACTTGCCGGAACCGGTGGCACCGACGACCAGGATGAGGCCGCGCTTTTCCATGATGATCTCGGACAGCACCGGCGGCACATGCAGGGTTTCGAGCGGCGGGATGTCGCCGGGGATGTAGCGGAACACGGCGGAGAAGGTGCCGCGCTGACGGAAAGCCGAGAGGCGGAAGCTGCCGACCCCGTCGACCGGAATGCCCATGTTCAGCTCGTTGCTGCTCTGGAGTACCGCCAGCTGTACCGGCGTGACCACCTGGCCCAAGAGGTTGAGGATGGTCGCATTGTCCATCTTCTGCTGGTTGATCGGGACGAGGTTGCCGTTGATTTTGATGTGGACCGGCGAGCCCACCGACATGAACAAGTCCGACGCTTTTTTGTCCTTCATCAGCTGGAACAAGCGATCCATCGCCATCATGCTCTCCTTTTGTCAGCGCACGGCAAGGCGTGCAATCACGCGTCGCGCAGCAATTCGTTGATGCCGGTTTTAGCCCGCGTCTTCGCATCCACGCGCTTGACGATCACCGCGCAATAGAGGCTGTACTTGCCATCTGCGGACGGCAGGTTGCCGGACACCACGACCGAGCCGGCCGGAATGCGGCCATAGCTGACTTCGCCGGTTGCACGGTCGTAAATCTTGGTTGACTGGCCGATGTAGACACCCATCGAAATCACCGAGTTCTCTTCGACGATCACGCCTTCCACGATTTCCGAGCGCGCGCCGATGAAGCAGTTGTCTTCGATGATGGTCGGATTGGCCTGCATCGGCTCCAGCACGCCGCCGATCCCGACGCCGCCGGACAGGTGGACATTCTTGCCGATCTGCGCACAGGAGCCGACGGTGGCCCAGGTATCGACCATGGTGCCTTCATCGACGTAGGCGCCGATATTCACATAGGATGGCATGAGCACAACGTTTTTCGCGATGTAGCTCCCGCGGCGGGCAACGGCCGGCGGCACCACGCGGAAACCGCCTTTGGCGAAATCGTCCGCGGTGTAGGTGGCGAACTTGGTCGGTACCTTGTCATAGAACTGCATGTTGGCACCGGCCGGCATCGGCACATTGTCTTCCAGGCGGAAGGACAACAGCACTGCCTTCTTCACCCACTGATTTACGGTCCAGTTGCCGCTTTCCTTTTGCGCCACGCGCAGCGTGCCCTGGTCGAGCTGATGAAGTACATGGGCAACGGCGTCACGGACTTCCGCAGGAGCGGATTTCGGCGAAAAATTGGCACGGTCTTCCCAGGCCTGATCAATGATCTGTTGAAGTTGTTGAGTCATCTGGATGGAGTATCGGTTTGGTTAATGAATCTTGGCGAGCTTTTGAGTGAATTCGACGATGCGCTGAGCGGCTTCCAGGCATTCGTCGACCTCGGCCACCAAAGCCATGCGGATGCGATTCTGGCCCGGATTGGCGCCGTGCGCATCGCGTGCGAGATAGCTTCCTGGCAAAACCGTCACATTATATTCGGCATAGAGGCGCTTCGCGTACTCGGTGTCCGAGATGGGAACGCATTTGTCGACTTTCGCCCACAGGTAGAAACCGGCGTCGGGCAGCGCGACATCCAGCACTTCCTGCAGCATCGGCGTGATCTGCTTGAACTTCGCAATGTATTTGGCGCGGTTCTCCGCGACATGCTGTTCATCGTTCCACGCCGCGATCGATGCAGCCTGAATTGCCGGGCTCATCGCGCCGCCGTGGTAAGTGCGGTACAGCAGGAATTTCTTCAGGATGACGGCATCGCCGGCGACAAATCCGGAGCGCATGCCCGGTACGTTCGAGCGCTTGGACAGGCTGGAAAATACGATCAGGCGCGGATAGCCGCTGCGCCCCAGCTTGTGCGCCGCTTCGAGCGCACCGAGTGGCGGTTCGTCCTTGAAGTAGATTTCGGAATAGCACTCATCCGCGGCGATCACGAAACCGTAGCGGTCCGACAGGGCAAACAGTTCGCGCCAGTCGTCGAGGGTGAGAACCGCGCCGGTGGGATTGCCGGGCGAGCAGACATAGAGAAGCTGGACCCGCGCCCACACGTCGGGCGGAACGCGACCGTAATCCGGCGCGAAATTGCGCTGCGGATCGGAATTCACGAAATAGGGGGCGGCTCCCGCCAGATAGGCCGATCCTTCATAGATCTGATAGAAGGGGTTCGGACACATGACGAGTGCGTCGCGGGCAGGATCGATGACCGTCTGTGCCAGTGCGAACAAGGCTTCGCGGGAACCGTTTACCGGCAAAACCTGGGTGGCCTGATCGGGCGGCGGCAATCCGTAACGGCGTTCCAGCCAGCCGGCGATCGCTGTGCGCAAGGCGTCCGAGCCGGCAGTCGTCGGGTAACTTGCGAGCCCGCTCAGATTGGCGGCGAGCGCTTCCTGGATGAAGGCCGGCGTGGGGTGTTTGGGTTCGCCGATGCCGAGGCTGATTGCCGAAAAAGCCGGATTGGGGGTGACTTCGGAAAACAGTTGCCGCAGTTTTTCAAACGGATAAGGCTGAAGCTTGTCGAGAAGTGGATTCACGGGATTGATGGGAAGAACGGAAACAATTGAGGGGCTAGCTGATCAAACGCGGCATTATACCGCCCGCTCTCAAGGGCGTTTCGCCAATGCTTGCCTGTCAGTAAATGCTGTCCAGCAACCCTAAGATGATATGATAAGCCCCTTTCAGGGGACCGGGTCAGCGTCCATAGCTTGCTCGTTTGAGCGCAGCATTTGTCTATACATCTGCTTACTCCAAGAATAGTCGATAAAGTGCGTCTAACTTCCATCAAATTATCGGGATTCAAATCCTTCGTCGATCCCACCAACTTCCAGGTACCCGGCCAGCTGGTCGGCGTAGTCGGTCCGAACGGTTGCGGCAAATCGAACATCATCGATGCGGTGCGCTGGGTGCTGGGCGAATCCAAGGCGTCCGAGTTGCGCGGCGAGTCGATGCAGGACGTCATTTTCAACGGGTCTACGAACCGGAAACCTGCCGGCCGCGCCTCGGTCGAGCTGGTTTTTGACAACAGCGACGGTCGCGCCGCAGGCCAATGGGGCCAGTATGCGGAAATCGCGGTCAAGCGCACGCTGACCCGCGATGGCACCTCGACTTATTACATCAACAACCAGGCGGTGCGCCGGCGCGACATCCAGGACATCTTCCTTGGCACCGGCCTCGGGCCGCGCGCATACGCGATCATCGGGCAGGGGATGATTTCGCGCATCATCGAAGCGCGCCCGGAAGAGTTGCGAATCTTCCTCGAAGAAGCCGCCGGCGTGTCGAAATACAAGGAGCGTCGCCGGGAAACCGAGAACCGGCTGCATGACACACGCGAAAACCTTACGCGCGTCGAAGACATCCTGCGCGAGTTGAACGCAAACCTCGAAAAGCTCGAGGCACAGGCTGCGGTGGCGCAGAAATTCCGCGAACTGCAGGCCGACCAGGATGAAAAGCAGAAGCTGCTGTGGCTGCTGCGCAAGAACGAAGCCAAGGCCGAGCAGGAAAAGTTTTTCCGCGATATCGAAAAGGCGCAGATCGAACTGGAAGAGCAAACCGCCAAGCTGCGTCATGTCGAGGCCGAACTCGAACACATGCGGCAGGCGCACTATGCGGCTGGCGACAGGATGCACCAGGCGCAGGGGCATCTGTATCAGACCAATTCCGAAATCGGCAGCCTGGAAGCGCAGATCAAGTTCGTGATCGAGTCCCGTACCCGCCTGCAGGCGCAGATCAATTCCTTGACTGCCCAGCGCGATCAATGGCAGCGCCAGGGCCAGCAGCAGCAGGAAGAGCTGGTCGAGGCCGAAATGCGCCTCGAAGAGCATGCGGCCCGAGTCGAGCAGGCGCAGCAGGCGGCGCAGCAGCAGAGCGACCAGTTGCCGGCGCTGGAGCAGGCATGGCGCGAAGCCCAGCTCAAGACGACTGAATCGCGCGGCAGGATCATGCAGGTCCAGCAGCAGATCGAGCTGGAATCGGCCCACCAGCGCAATGCTTCCAATATCCTTGCCGGCCTGGCATCCCGCAGGGAGCGGCTGTCGCAGGAAAAGAATGGCATGAGCATGCCAGACAGCTCGCACCTGTCCAACTTGGAGCTGCAGCTGGAAGAAAAGCAGGCGGCACTGGAAGAGGCGCGGGTACAGCTGGAGGCGGCACAGGAGCAGCAGCCGAAGCTTGAGGAAGAGCGCAATGCCGCCCAGCAACAGGTCAATGCCGAGCTGGCCAACAATGCACAGCTCGAGGCGCGCCTGAGTGCCTTGAAGCAGCTTCAGGAAAACGTGCAGACGCAGGGCAAGGTCCAGCCCTGGCTGAAGAAGCATGAGCTGGGCGATCTGCCGCGCCTGTGGCAGAAGTTGCACATCGACCAGGGCTGGGAAACCGCGCTGGAGTCGGTCCTTCGCGAGCGTACTTCTGCGCTGGAAGTGTCCAACCTCGACTGGGCCAAGGCATTTTTCAACGATGCGCCGCCAGCGAAGCTGGCCTTGTACAGCGCGAATGCTGGCGCTGCAAATGCGGCGCCAGCCGAGGCCGTGCCGGGGCTGAAACCCTTCATCAACCTGCTGCAGCTGAACGATCCCGGCCTGCGCGTCCTGATGCAGGACTGGCTGCAAAACGTATTTGCCATCGAGGATGCGGCGGCGGCATTCGTCGACCGCGCCAAGCTGCCAGTCGGCGGCTGCTTCGTTACCAGGCAAGGCCATGTGATCGGCAAGTCGAGCGTGCGCTTTTACGCTTCCGATTCCGAGCAGGACGGCATGCTGGCGCGCCAGCAGGAAATCGAGAATCTCGCCAAGCAGTTACGGGCCCAGCAGATGCTGGCCGAGGAAGCGAAATCGCGCGCCATCCGGGCCGAAGCGGCATTGTCGCAGGCCACGCAGCGGCTGCAGGAGTTGCGCCAGCGCGTCACGGCGCTGACCCAGGCGGCGCATGGTTTGCAGATCGACGTGATGAAGCTGTCGGAAGTCCAGGAAAGGTTCAATCAGCGCAGTGCGCAGATCGAAACCGACCTGGCCGAAATTGCTGCCCAGGAAGCGGAGCAGCAGCAGATCAAGGCGGAATCGGAAGCCAGGTTCGAGCAGCTCGATGCGGAGCTGGCGGAATTGCAGGAAAGCCATGAGCAAGGGCAGACCGATTACCTGTCGAAAGAGCAGCAGCTCAATGATGCCCGTTCACGCTTGCGCGAACTGGAGCGTGCGGCACAGGAAGCGGAATTTGCCGAGAAGTCGCATCGCAACCGGATCGAGGAACTGAAGCGCAATATCGCCACTGCGCTGGAGCAGGCGGCCCAGTTGTACGAGAACATGCAGCAAGGCCATCTGGAGCTTGAAAGCCTGGATGACCAGGCGGCGCAAGCAGGCCTGCAGGCCTTGCTGGAGAAGCGCACCGAGCAGGAACGCGCGCTGGCCGATGCACGTCACGAGCTTGACCAGCTCACGCAGAAACTGCGTCATCAGGAGGAGCTGCGCCTGCAAAGCGAACGCGGTCTGCAACCGCAGCGCGAGCGCATCATGGAGCTGCAGCTCAAGGAACAGGCGGCTCGCCTCAACCAGGAACAATACGCGCAGCAACTGGCGGAAGCCCAAGCTGATGAAGCGCAGCTTGCCGAGAAGCTGAACCCGGACATGCGGCCATCCTACCTGCAGGGCGAAGTAACCCGGCTGACGAATGCGATTGCTGCACTCGGTCCGGTCAATCTCGCCGCTCTGGATGAGCTGGCACAAGCGTCGGAGCGCAAGAATTTCCTTGATGCGCAGAACGCCGACCTGACCGAGGCGATCAACACGCTCGAAGATGCGATCAACAAGATCGACAAGGAAACCCGCGAGCTGCTGCAGGAAACCTTCGACAAGGTCAATCGCCACTTCGGCGAATTGTTCCCGATCTTGTTTGGCGGCGGTAATGCAAAGCTGATCATGACCGGGGAAGAGATTCTCGATTCCGGCGTGCAGGTCATGGCGCAGCCCCCGGGAAAGAAAAACGCAACGATTCACTTGCTGTCGGGCGGCGAAAAGGCGCTGACCGCAACGGCGCTGGTGTTCTCGATGTTCCAGTTGAATCCTGCGCCGTTCTGTCTGCTTGACGAGGTGGACGCGCCGCTGGATGACGCCAATACCGAGCGCTTCTGCAACATGGTCAAGCGCATGTCGTCGCAGACCCAGTTCCTGTTCATTTCCCACAATAAGATCGCGATGGAGATGGCACAGCAGCTGATCGGCGTAACGATGCAGGAGCAGGGGGTGTCGCGTATCGTGGCGGTGGATATGGAGTCGGCCGCGAATCTTACATCCGAAGCGCAGGCGGCCTGATTTGAATCAAGGCAAGATGGTCGCCCGAGGAATCCTCATATCCTCGGGCCCGAGGTGTAGTTCTGTCAGCTGCCTTGGACTAACCATAAGGATGGAGTCCTGATTCAATGGCGCGCCGAACGCGCAAGTGCCGCCCGCTTCTGGTAGTAAGCCACATTCAGCTGTGCCTCCCGGGCACGTTGCAGCTCAACGTCGGCGCAAATCAGATAATGGCGCTCGGCGCGCTGCAGCCACCAGTTCTGGATGCTGCGGAAAATCGGACTGATCGACAGCATGGCGAGCTCCTGAAATTTGAATTCCCTCGATCCCATAACGCCACTTGTGCCGCTGGCGCGGATGCCGAGAGAGGATTTGTCGAGGCTTGCATAGGCCAGGGTACGTTTATCTTTCGGCCGGTACGGGTTCAACGGTTCTTCCTTGCCGAAAAAAAAACTTGTGCGGGTTTTTGTCGCACCTTCCTTATAATCATTCTTCATGCAATCCTCCGTGTTAGAAAGGTAGGAAGTCTTGAATGCACGCTTCCTCTTGACCCTGGCTTCTCGCTGAAAAGAAACGTCCTCGGCAGAAATTTCCAGCAAGATCGTTTTCTCGATGATTCATATTTTATTAGCGAGCGGTATGTAGCCGTATTGACAAGAGTCAACCGTAAGTTTCTGTAACCCATGGGTTGCGGGGCTACTTTGTTTCACGAAAAAAAGATTGCGCACAAGGAATTATTTTTCGGCGAATTCATGACTTGGATAGACAGTGACAGGATAGTCGCACGGTATCCCTTGGCACGGTTGCCCCGTCTGTGCGTAATGAAGCCGTATTGGTTGCGGGGGCAATAGGGCAGAATAGACATCGTTCTATGCAGATTTTTATGCATGGAATGAAATGATGTTTGCTTTACAGCTGCGCATCATTGCGCAATATCGGCACTTAGTATGGATATCCGGATTTGAGGTATTAATGGCATGACAGACTTACAGGCAAGCCTCATCGCAATCGGCGGTACCATCGTGGCCGCTGTCATTACCTACAACAAATGGCAGGAGTACAAGGCCAGAAAGAGCGTCGAGAGGGTTTTCGGTTCCGAGCATGACGATGTGCTGATGAAGCCGGCTGCATCACTTGTGGAGGACGAGCAGCCGCGGCAGGAACCGAGCTTCGCGCCGGAGCAGATGCCGATCGCTCCGGAGCCGGTCATGCCGCCGGATCTGTCCAATCCGGCTACGGTGGAGGCAGTACCTTCGCAACGCGTACCTGTCAGGGACCTCCCCATCGATGAACTGATCGACTGTTGCGTTCCGCTGGCGCTCGAAGGTCCGGTACGTGGCGACAAGGTCCTGGCGAAGCTGCAGTCGCTGCGGCATGTGGGCAACAAGCCGGTGCATTTCATCGGGCAGCTCGAGGATGGCAACTGGGAGCCGATCACCTACCGCAGCATTTATTATGGATTGCGCGCAAGCGTCCAGCTTGCCAACCGCAGTACCCCGTTGACCGAACTGGAATATTCCGAATTCATTACCCGCCTGCGTCAGATTGCGGATGAAATGAATGCCGAACTCGATGTTCCGGACATGGCGGAAGTGATGGCGGCTGCACGCTCGCTCCACCAGTTCGCGACCGAATACGATGCCCAGCTCAGCGTGAACGTTCAATCGAATAGTGCGCCATGGGCTGTCAATACCCTGCTTTCCGCTCTGGAACGCCAGGGTTTCGACTTGCGACCGGACGGACGGCTGGTCATGCCCGACGGCGAGGGAGGTAGCCTGTTTTCGCTTTCGGTAAACGCGCCGCTGGCAGCGGAGACCACTTCACGGCTGACCTTGCTCCTGGATGTGCCGCGCGTTGCACCTGCTCGTGACGGCTTCGGGGCAATGACGGCCTGCGCGAAGATGCTGGCGGCGAGGCTGGACGGAAAGGTCGTCGACGATGACAATCAGCCTTTGGCAGACGCGGCCCTGGAAGAGATCGCTGCCCAGGTTTATGCCTTTTACGGCCAGATGGATACGGCGAATGTTCCGGCCGGTTCGACGCGCGCATTGCGGCTGTTCAGTTAACGATGCAGTCAGATCTCTTCTCAAGCGATGAGCGGGCCGGAAAGAATTCCGCAGGCCCCGATGCCGCCGACTGGAAGGTGCGCGCAGAATGGCTGCGGACGGAGCTGAACCGTCACAGCCATGCCTATTACGTGCTGGACAATCCGACCATCCCCGATGCGGAGTACGACAAGCTGTTTCGCGAACTGGTCGACCTGGAGCAAGCTCATCCAGAGCTTGCCTCAGCCGATTCTCCAACACGTCGCGTGGGCGGCCAGCCGCTTCCGGAATTTGCGCCGGTGCGCCATGCCGTGCTCATGCTCTCGATCCGCACCGAAACCGATACCACCAGCGGTGGAGCAATCGCCTTCGATGCGCGCGTGCGCCGCGAGCTCGGACTCGATGCCGATGCACCGCCGGTCGAATACGCTGCGGAGCTGAAGTTCGACGGCCTGGCGATCAACCTTCGCTACGAGAACGGCATCCTGGTGCAGGCAGCAACGCGGGGCGACGGCGCGACCGGCGAAGATGTGACGCAAAACATCCGTACGATCCGGCAAATTCCACTCAGGCTCACCAATTGCAGCGCGCCCGTGCTGGAGGTGCGCGGCGAAGTCTATATCCGACGTGACGACTTCGAACGCATGAACGAGCGCCAGCGCGAGAAGGGGGAGAAAACCTTCGTCAATCCGCGCAACGCAGCGGCAGGTGCAGTGCGCCAGCTCGACCCAGCGGTCGCGGCACAGCGTCCATTGAGTTTCTTTGCCTATGGCCTCGGTGACGTGCAGGGTTGGCGCATTCCCGACACGCACAGCGGTACCCTCGACGCGCTGGAGAAGATTGGCGTACCGGTCAATGCCGAGCGACGGGTGGTGCAGGGCGCGGACGGCCTGGTGGAATTCCATGCGCATGTCGCAGCCATACGCGATGCGCTTCCATTCGACATCGACGGCGTCGTGTACAAGGTCAACAGTTTCGCGCTGCAGCGCCGGCTCGGCTTCCTGTCGCGCGAACCGCGCTGGGCGGTGGCCCACAAATATCCCGCGCAGGAGCAGATGACGATCGTGCGCGATATCGATGTGCAGGTCGGTCGCACCGGCAAGCTGACGCCGGTCGCAAAGCTGGAGCCAGTTTTCGTCGGCGGCGTGACCGTCACCAATGCAACGCTGCATAACGAGGACGAGACGCGGCGAAAGGATGTGCGGGTGGGCGACACGGTCATCGTGCGCCGCGCCGGCGATGTGATCCCGGAAGTGGTTGCGGTGGTGCTGGAAAAGCGTCCTGCGGATGCCGGCCAGCCGTTCGACATGTTCCGCCATCTGCAAGGTAAATGCCCGGTCTGCGGCAGCCATATCCACCGTGAGGAAGGCGAGGCGGACTGGCGCTGCACCGGCGGCCTGGTATGCGGGGCGCAGCGCAGGCAGGCGATCGCGCATTTTGCCGGTCGCCGCATGATGGATATCGAGGGTTTGGGCGATCGCTATATCGACAGCCTGGTCGAATTCGGCTATGTGAATGCGTTGGCTGACCTGTATCGGCTGACGGTGGCCGATTTGCTCGCGATGAAGCGGCGCGCCGAAGAGCGCGACGGTGTCATACCGGAGACAGTGCAGAAAGGGAAGATTGCCACCAAGTGGGCAGAGAACTTGATTGATGGCATTGAAGCCAGCAAGAGACCTACCTTGGCACGTCTGCTGTTTGCGCTCGGCATACGCCATATCGGTGAATCGACTGCCAAGACGCTTGCCGACTGGCTGGGCCAGCTGGAATTGATCCGGCGCGCGCCGGCGCCGCTGCTGCGCCTGCTGCCGGATATCGGTGGCGCGGTGGCGGAATCGATTGCCGATTTCTTTGCCGAGCCAAAAAACCAGAAAGCGCTGGACGAATTGCTGCGCGCTGGTGTGGTGCCCACGGATGAGCATGCACCAAGCGCAAAGCTGCGCAATCTGCTGCAGCCGCAGGAATTGCTGGGTGCGCTCGCAATCCCGAAGCTGACCGAAACCCGTGCAGCTCAGCTTGCCGCGAAGGGCGTGAGCCTGGCCGCTCTGGCGAATGCCGACCGCACTGCGATAGACGCTTATGGCCTGCCTTCCGAGATAGGTACGGCGCTCGCCGGCTGGCTGGATGCCCCGGCAAACAGGGAGCAACTGCGTGCGCTGCAGGAGATGCAGGCGGATTTGCTGAAACTAATGCCGGAACAGGCGGGCAGCGAAGGTGTATTGGCGGGCAAGACTCTTGTGCTGACCGGCACGCTGCCGACCCTGACCCGCGATCAGGCAACAGAAAAAATCGAGGCGGCCGGAGGCAAGGTCGCCGGCTCCGTGTCCAGGAAAACCAGTTACGTCGTGGCCGGAGAAGAAGCCGGCAGCAAGCTGGCCAAGGCACAGGAGCTTGGCGTGCCCATCATCGATGAAGCCGGCTTGCTCAAATTACTGGAGGAAAAATGAAAAAAATCAGGAAGGCCGTATTTCCCGTTGCAGGCCTGGGTAGCCGCTTCTTGCCGGCGACCAAGGCGCAGCCGAAGGAAATGCTGCCCATCGTCGACAAGCCCCTGATCCAGTACGCGGTGGAAGAGGCAGTCGCGGCGGGCATCACAGATCTCATTTTCATCACGGGCCGCAACAAACGCGCGATCGAAGACCATTTCGATACGGCATATGAGCTGGAAGCGGAACTCGATGCCGCGGGCAAGACCAAATTACTGGAAGTGGTGCGCAGCGCGGTGCCGAAGGGGATCAATTGCATTTATATCCGCCAGTCGGCGCCTCTCGGCCTGGGCCATGCTGTTCTGTGCGCGCGGCCCGTGGTCGGCGATGAGCCATTTGCCGTGTTGCTGGCGGATGATTTCATGGATGTGCAGCCCGGTGAAAAGCCGGTGCTGGCGCAAATGACGGACGTTTTTGCGCGTGAAGGCAACAGTTTGCTGGCGGTACAGGACGTCCCCCGTGCAGAGACCAGGCAGTATGGCATCGTAAGCGTGACACCGGACAAGCCGGACGCCGCCCGTGTGCGCGGAATCGTGGAAAAGCCTGCGCCCGAAGACGCGCCGTCGACGCTGGCCGTAGTCGGGCGCTATGTGCTGAGCAACAGGATTTTTGATTACCTGGAAGTGCTCGGCAAAGGCGCGGGCGGAGAGATTCAGCTCACGGATGGCATTGCCGCATTGCTCGACGCCGAGCCAGTGCTTGCCTATCGTTATATGGGAACGCGCTACGACTGCGGGTCCAAGCTCGGGTATCTGAAGGCAACGGTGGCAATGGGACAGAAACATCCGGAATTGGGCGCGGCGTTTTCTGAATATCTGCGAACGGTGAAATGAGCGTCAGGGAAATTCTCAAGATGGGCGACCCGCGCCTGCTGCGGCAGGCCGAGCCGGTTACCGCGTTCGGCACGCCCGAACTCGAACAGCTCATCCGCGATTTGTTCGACACCATGCATGCGGCCAACGGAGCAGGATTGGCCGCGCCACAAATAGGTGTCAATTCCCAGGTTGTGATTTTCGGCTTCAGGCAGAGTCAGCGCTATCCAGATGCGCCGCCGGTACCGGAAACCGTGCTGATCAATCCGGTGCTGACACCCTTGTCAGAGGACAAGGAAGAGGACTGGGAAGGTTGCCTGTCGGTGCCGGGACTGCGTGGGATGGTGCCGCGCTGGACCAGGCTGCGCTATGAGGGCTTCGACCAGCATGGCAGCCGAATCAGCCGGGATGTCGAAGGCTTTCACGCACGCGTGGTGCAACATGAGTGCGACCATCTGGCGGGCATTCTCTATCCAATGCGGATCACTGACTTTTCACGGTTCGGCTTCACCGAGATTCTGTTTCCCGGTCTCGATGCAGGCAGTGATGACTGACAGTGCCCATTGTCCTGGGGCATCGGGAGGGCATGGAGCGCCACGCCGAAGCGTCTGTATGGACAACAAGAACCGGCTGTCTTCATGAAACCCGCTCCGCACATCCTCATTCTTTACGCCCATCCAATAGCTCATCTCTCGCGGGTCAACCGGCGCATGGCCGAGGCTGCCCAATCCCTTGACAATGTACAGGTCCACGACCTGTACGAAACCTATCCGGATTTCTACATCGATGTGCTGCGCGAACAAGCCTTGCTGGAACAGGCGGATATGATCGTGTTCCAGCATCCCGCTCTCTGGTATGGCACGCCGGCACTGCTGAAGGAGTGGATGGATGTAGTGCTCGCACCGGGATGGGCTTACGGCGGCGGTGCTCAAGCCTTGAAGGGCAAGCACTTCTGGCTGGCAGCCACAGCCGGCGGTTCCGAGGATTACGATGTCGGTAACGAAGAGTCGGATTTTTCAGTATTCCTGCCGCCGTTCAGACAAATGGCACGGATATGCAAAATGCACTGGCTGCCGCCGTTGATCCTCCGCGGAGCATACCGTGCAGACGATGCCCTGGTGAGGGAACATGTCGAGGCCTACCGGCAGCGCCTCGCAAGCTTTCCGCATTGGGCGGACCAGGCTGGATAACTCAGACTGCCACAGATTGGCATGATCATCACCATGGAAAACAGTTTATTGCCGAATGCCCTGATTTACCTGACCGCTACCGTGATCGCAGTGCCGATTGCGAAGCGCCTGGGGTTGGGGGCCGTGCTTGGTTACCTTTTGGCCGGAATCGCCATCGGTCCCTGGGGATTGAGATTGATCAGCGGTGTCGAGGACATTCTGCATTTCTCGGAATTCGGAGTGGTGCTTCTGCTTTTCGTGATCGGGCTTGAGCTGGATCCAAAGCGGCTGTGGTCGATGCGGCGCTCGATTTTCGGCTGGGGCAGCGCCCAGATGATTTGCGTGGCGTCATTACTGTTTGTCGTGGCGCTCGGCGCCGGCTACGACTGGAAAATCGGATTGATCGCCGCACTCGGCCTTTCCCTGTCTTCCACCGCGATCGCACTGGCGACCCTCGAGGAGCGCAACCTCAAGTCCACCACCGCGGGCACGGCTGGCTTTTCCATCCTGTTGTTCCAGGATATCGCCGCCATTCCCATGATCGCCATCATTCCTTTTCTCGGAACCTTACCAGCCACTGCCAGTACCGAAGAAGGCTGGATTACGGCAATCAAGGCCATTGCGGTCATCGGCGCGCTGGTATTCGGCGGGCGCTACCTGATGCGTCCCGTGTTGCGCCTGATCGCCAAGACCGACCTGCGCGAAATTTTTACCGCCTTTGCATTGCTGCTGGTGATCGGCATCGGCTTGCTGATGCAATCCGTCGGCCTGTCGATGGCGCTCGGTACCTTTCTGGCCGGTGTGCTGCTGGCCGACACGGAATACCGGCATGCGCTGGAAACCGACCTTGAACCCTTCAAGGGATTGCTGCTCGGCCTCTTCTTCACCGCGGTAGGCATGTCGATCGATTTCGGCGTGCTCCTGACTCAGCCCCTGCTGATCGCGGCTCTGCTTGCCGTGTTCCTGACGCTGAAGATCGGCATGCTTTATTTGCTGAGCAAATTTTTCGGCATTCCGCGCGGCCAGCAAGCCTTGTTCGCGTTCCTGCTGTCGCAGGGTGGCGAGTTCGCCTTCGTCGTCTTTGGCGCTGCCGCTACGGCACAGATTTTTTCTGCGGACACCGCATCGCTCCTGATCGTCGTGGTCGCCTTGTCGATGGCGCTCACGCCCTTGCTGCTGCTGATTCATGACCGGATTATCCAGCCGCTTTTCCGGAGCGAGCGGAACCGGCCTGACGATCGGATGGAGCCCCAGGACAATCCGGTCATCATTGCCGGCTTCGGCCGCTTTGGCCAGATCGTCGGGCGCCTTCTGTTTGCGAACCGGATCGGAGTCACCGTGCTCGATCATGACCCAGACCAGGTGGATTTGCTGCGCAAATTCGGCTTCAAGGTGTTTTATGGAAATGCGACGCGCATCGATCTGCTGCGTTCCGCTGGCGTGGCAAGGGCAAAAGTGCTGGTGGTAGCGATCGACGATGCGGAGGGCAGCCTTGCTCTGGTTGACGCAGTGCGCCGGGAATTCCCGGATCTGAAGATCCTGGCGCGCGCCCGCAACGTGACCCATTACTACGACCTGATGGATCGCGGCGTCACTGTGATCGAACGGGAAACCTTCGAGGCGGCCTTGCAATTGGGGCGCAATGTGCTGCGCGAAGTCGGATTCGGTGCCTTTCAGGCACGCCAGGCGGCGATGAGATTCCGGGAATACAACATCAAGAGCCTGCATGCAGTGTATCCCTACTACAAGGACCAGGAACAGTACATTTCGCTCTCGGCACAGGCCCGCGAAGAATTGCAGCAGATGATCGCGCGCGATGCCGAGGCTTTGCGGTCGGAGCGGCGCAATGGATGGGATTAGCCCCGTTAAAATTTTTCCTCAGGGTGAAGGTAGCGCCATTGGCCAGGCGGCAAGTCGCCGAGGGTAACGCGACCGATGCGTACGCGCTTCAAGCCAAGCACTTTCAGTCCGACCGCTTCGCACATGCGGCGTATTTGCCGCTTCTTTCCCTCGCGCAGAATGAAATTGAGCTGATCCTCGTTTTGCCAGCGCACCCTGGCCGGCAACAGCTTTTTGCCATCCAGCGACAGTCCGTGATTCAGGCGTTGCAGGTCCGCATCCGGCAAGCGGCCCGGCTTCGTGTACTGCACGCGCACCAAGTACTCTTTTTCTATTGAGCTGTTCTCGCCGATCAGCTGCTTCGCAATGCGCCCGTCCTGCGTCAATACCAGCAGGCCCACCGAATCGATGTCCAGCCGGCCTGCCGGTACGAGGCTGCGCAGCTGTTCGCGCTGGAATCGGATCGGCGCTTTGTCCTCCTTCCAGCGGGTGCCCGGATTGATCAGGCTCACCGCAGGCTGGTAGCCGTCTTCGGCTTGTCCGCTGACATAACCCACTGGTTTGTTGAGCAGGATGGTGACGCGGCGCGCCTGCTCGGCGCTCGCCTGTCGTTCCACGCTGATCTTCTGGTGCGGCAGGACCTTGCTGCCGAGCTCGGAAATGGTCACGCCATCGACCTTCACCCAGCCGCGTTCGATCCACTCATCGGCTTCGCGACGTGAGCAGAGGCCGAGTTCGGACATGCGTTTGGACAGGCGGACGGGTTCGGTCATGAGAGGAGCTTCAATGAAAACGGTTTAGATGTGCAGGGCTTCCAGCAATTCCGTCTCCAGCTGGATCTGGCTGCGCGCATGGTTCAGCACGGGGCCATCGACCAGGAAGACGTCTTCCACCCGTTCGCCGAGCGTCATGATCTTCGCGGTATGCAGGTTCACCTTGTACTTGGCCAGCACATTGGCAATCGAATACAGCAAGCCGTTGCGGTCATTCGCGGAAACCGATAGCAGGTAGTATTGCCCGCGCTCGTCCGGCCGCAAGTCCACCGTAGGTGTGACGGGAAAGGTTCGGGAAAGCCGGGACAGACGGCCTTTGGAAGGCGGCGGCAGGGCTTCCTGCGATTCCAGCAATTGTTTCAGCTCATGCTCGATGAGGCTGATGATGTCGCGGTAATTGTTGGCGAAGGCAGGTTCGATCACCAGGAACGTATCCAGCGCATAGCCGTGCTTGGTGGTGTGGATTTTGGCGTCGAGGATGCTGAAGTTTTTCCGGGCGAAATAACTGCAGATGCGGACGAACAGATCGGGCTGGTCCTTGATGTAGACGGTCACTTGCACGCCTTCGCCGATCGGCGCCAGCCTGCATTTGACCACCGCGCCTTCGACATTGATCCTGTCATGGAGCACGCGCGTCTGCCATGCGATGTCGGACGCATCGTGGCGCAGGAAATAGGCCACGTCCAGTTGTTGCCAGAGCTTTTCGTGTGCATTGGTCGGCAGCCCGTAGAGGCGCAGGTTCTTGAGCGCTTCTTCCTGGCGGTTTTCCAGTTCGTGGTCTACCGAAGGGTCCTCGCCGCCCAGGACACGCAGGGTAATGCGATAAAGATCTTCCAGCAGCTTGCCTTTCCACGCATTCCAGACCTTCGGACTGGTGCCGCGAATGTCTGCCACGGTCAGCAGATAGAGGGCGGTGAGGTGGCGTTCGTCCTTCACCACGTTGGCAAAATTGCGGATCACGTCCGGATCGGACAAGTCCTGTTTCTGGGCGACCTGCGACATGGTCAGGTGATGCTCGACCAGGAAAGTCACCAGTTCGGTGTCTTCTTTCGACAGGTTGTGGTCGCGGCAGAAGTTGCGTGCGTCCACCGCGCCCAACTGCGAGTGGTCGCCGCCGCGGCCCTTGGCGATATCGTGGAACAGGGCTGCGATATAGAGCAGCCAGTGCCGCGAAAAATTGGCCATCAGCTGGCTGCAGAACGGATATTCATGCGCGTGTTCCGTCATGGTGAAGCGGCGCACGTTGCGCACCACCATCAGGATGTGCTGGTCCACGGTATACACATGGAACAGGTCATGCTGCATCTGGCCGATAATGCGGCGGAAATTCGGCAGGTAACGCCCTAGGATGCTGGTCTGATTCATTCCGCGCAACGCATGGGTGATGCCTTGCGGCGCCTGGATAATCTGCAAAAACAGGGCACGGTTAACGGGGTCGCGGCGGAAGGCGGCATTGATCTTGAATCGCGCATGCCAGAGCGCACGCAGGGTACGCGCCGTCATACCCTTCAGTTCCTGGTGCTGCGCGATCAGGAGGAAGACCTCCAGCATGGCATATGGCGTCGCCTCGAAGGTGTCGTCGCGGGCGATGTCGACCAGGCCGTTGACTTCAATGAAACGCTCGTTGATCGGCTGCGGAATGGCTGGCTGCGGAAAAAGCTGCGCCTCGATGTTTTGCAGGAGGATCGTATTGAGCTGGGTCACGGCCTTGGCTGCCCAGTAGTAGTGCTGCATCAGGTATTCGCTGGCACGCCGCGTCTCGGTGGTGCGGAAGCCGAAAGTCTCGGCAATCGGCGTTTGCACGTCGAAAACCAGCCGGTCTTCGCGGCGTCCCGTGTGCAGATGCAGGCGGATGCGGATGTCCTTGAATGCGCGTTCCTTTTGCTTCAGCTGGCTCGCCTCGGTTCTGGTGATCAGGCCGCGCTCCGCGAGCTTATGCCAGGAGTCGCCGAGGCCGGCTGCCTTGGCGACCCAGAGGATGACTTGCAGGTCGCGCAGGCCGCCGGGGCTTTCCTTGCAATTCGGCTCCAGGCTGTACGGCGTGTCTTCATATTTTGCATGGCGTTGCCGCATTTCCAGTACTTTGGCCTGGAAGAATGCCTGCGCATCCATTGCCGCGTCGAAACACTCCTGCAAATGGTGGAACAGCTTGCGATTCCCGGTAAGCAGGCGCGCCTCCAGCAGGCTCGTCTGCACGGTAATGTCGGCGGCCGATTCGCTAAGGCATTCATCGACGGTGCGAATGCTGTGGCCAAGCTGCAGGCCGATGTCCCAAAACAGTTGCACCAGTTCTTCGAGCTTGCCCTGCAGCTCGGCATCGGGCGGCGACGGGAGAAGGATCAGCACGTCGACATCCGAATAAGGAAACAATTCGCCGCGCCCGTAGCCGCCTACTGCTACCAGGGCGGCGTCGCGCGGCAGGTCGAATGCCCGCCATGCATCGATCAGCGCGGCGTCCACGCATTGGCGCAGCCTGACGAGCAGCCGCTCGGGGTTGCCCGTGCTCTGGAATGCGCTGATCGCAGCCTGACGCCCGGCTTTCAGTTGCTCCTTGAGCGGCAGTGCGAGAGACCCCATGTGGATCAGGCGGCAGTGATCGGCTGGTCCGAGGTCTTTTGGATGAAGGCCGGGGGAGGGGGCATGCCGGGGGAAACCGTCAGCACTTCGTAGCCGGTTTCCGTCACCAGAATGGTATGTTCCCATTGTGCGGACAGGCTGCGATCCTTGGTCTTGATGGTCCAGCCATCGCCCATTTCGCGAATTTCGCGGCGGCCGGCATTGATCATCGGCTCGATGGTGAAAATCATTCCCGGAGCCAGCTCTTCCAGCGTACCGGGGCGTCCATAGTGCAACACCTGCGGCTCTTCGTGAAAGACCTTGCCGATGCCGTGCCCGCAGAATTCCCGGACCACGCTGTAGCCTGCCTTTTCCGCATGCTGCTGGATGACATAGCCGATGTCGCCGAGATGCGCGCCGGGCCGGACCTTGGAAATGCCGAGCCACATGCATTCAAAGGTAATGTCGCTCAGCCGCTTGGCCATGATGGTAGGCTCGCCAGCAAAGAACATGCGGCTGGTATCGCCATGGTAGCCATCCTTGATGACAGTGATGTCGATGTTGATCGCATCGCCGTTCTTGAGCACCTTGTCGCCCGGGATGCCGTGGCAGACGACATCGTTTACCGAGGTGCAGATCGCTTTCGGGAAGGGTGTGTAGCCGGGAGGGCAGTAGTTCAGGGGCGCCGGAATGGTGCCCTGGACATTGACCATGTATTCATGGCAAAGCCGGTCCAGTTCGCCGGTAGTTACGCCGGGCTTGATGTAGGGTTCGATGAAATCGAGGACTTCGGCCGCGAGTTTGCACGCCACGCGCATTCCCCGGATATCTTCCTCGGTCTTGATGGAAATGGAGGCCATAGAATGAGTCTGGATGCGCTGCGAAGCGCTATTCCGCGAAAAATCGATCAATAAAGACAATGAAGAATTATAGTCGACGCTCTGCGGCTCCGCTTGCGAGGAGCGCGTTCACCTTGAAAGATTCCGGGGGAATAGGGTAGAATCTCGGGTTAGCTTGAGTGATGTCTCAAGTGAAACCTTGAAAATCGCGAATCCGGTCGCAAAGGGTGCCCGTCATACGGGTGACTGATCGGATTCCAGACCTAACCCTGGAGAAATTCATGTCCGTTACCATGCGCGAAATGCTGGAAGCCGGTGTCCATTTCGGTCACCAAACCCGCTTCTGGAACCCCAAGATGGCCCCGTATATTTTCGGCCATCGCAACAAGATTCACATCGTCAACCTGGAAAAAACCCTGGCCATGTACCAGGATGCGATGAAGTACATTCGCCAGTTGGCGGCTAATCGCGGCACCATCCTGTTCGTCGGCACCAAGCGCCAGGCTCGCGAGATCCTCGCGGCTGAAGCCCAGCGCGCCGGCATGCCTTACGTCGATCAGCGCTGGCTGGGCGGCATGCTTACCAACTTCAAGACCATCAAGACTTCCATCAAGCGTCTGAAGGACATGGAAGCCGCTATCGAGGACGGCTCCGTCGACAAGATGAGCAAGAAGGAAGCGCTGATGTTCCGCCGCGAACTCGAAAAGCTGCAGAAATCGATTGGCGGCATCAAGGATATGGGCGGCATTCCTGACGCGATCTTCGTGATCGACGTCGGTTACCACAAGGGCGCGGTTACCGAGGCTGCCAAGCTGGGCATTCCGGTGATCGGCGTTGTTGATACCAATCACTCCCCGGATGGCGTGACCTACGTTATCCCTGGCAATGACGATTCTTCCAAGGCGATCACCCTGTATGCGCGCGGCGTGGCCGACGCCATCCTGGAAGGCCGTGCAAACGCCGTGAACGAAGTGGTTGAGGCGGCCAAGGGCGGTGCAGACGAGTTCGTCGAGGTCAACGAGCAGGCGTAATGCCTGTGCCTGATGTGTCGGGCTTCAGAAAGGGGCAAACAAAGGTTCGCCCCTTTTTTTTGATCCCGGTGAAACATATTTGATTGAATGCGCCCTGTGCGGCGCACCTTGAATTAGGAGAAATAACATGGCGGCAATTACTGCAGCGATGGTCGGCGAATTGCGTGCGAAAACCGATGCGCCGATGATGGAGTGCAAGAAGGCACTGACCGAGGCAGACGGCGATATGGCTCGCGCGGAAGAAATTCTGCGCGTCAAGCTCGGCAACAAGGCATCCAAGGCGGCATCCCGCGTAACCGCCGAGGGCGTGGTTGCGGCATATATCTCTGGCGGCGTGGGCGCTCTGGTGGAAGTCAACTGCGAAACCGACTTCGTGACCAAAAATGATGATTTCATCGCGCTGGCAAACGAGGTTGCGAAGCTTGTTGCAGAGAAAAATCCGGCGGATATCGAAGCATTGTCTGCGTTGCCATTGAACGGCAAGACTGTGGAAGAAGTGCGTGCAGCTCTGGTTGGCAAGATCGGCGAGAACATGTCGATTCGCCGCTTCAAACGCTACGAAACCAAGTCGAAGCTGGTTTCCTATCTGCATGGCTCCCGCATCGGCGTAATGGTCGAGTTCGAAGGGGCTGACGACCAGGTCGGCAAGGATGTGGCAATGCATGTGGCCGCGATGAAGCCGGTCGCATTGTCTTCCCAGGACGTGCCGGCTGACCTGATCGAAAAGGAGCGTTCGATCGCTACTCAGAAGGCCGCGGAATCCGGCAAGCCGGCTGACATCGTTGCCAAGATGGTTGAGGGAAGCGTTCAGAAATACCTGAAGGAAGTCTCCTTGCTCGACCAGCCTTTCGTCAAGAATGACAAGCAAACGGTTGGTCAGATGCTCAAGAGCGCCAATGCCAGCGTGAAATCCTTTACGCTGTTCGTGGTAGGCGAAGGCATCGAGAAGAGGCAGGACGACTTCGCTGCCGAAGTGGCAGCCCAAGTGGCTGCGGCCAAGAAAGGGTAACCGAGAGAAAGCGGGCCGAAAGGCCCGTTTTTCTATCTGCGGCGCCTAGCGACGCCGAGGTGAGAAGGCATAAACCGCCGGAAAATTTCTATAAAGATAGTTTTTGTGTTTTGGCAATAATGGCTGGCGGCATGAAGCGCGTATTTCATCTAATCTTTAGCCTCGGCGTGGCTAAATCGGTGAAGAAATCAGACAATATCAATATCTTGCATTGACCCGGATAACCAAGGAGTTTTAGTTCATGACACAAGCGGCGTATAAACGCGTTCTCCTCAAACTTTCCGGTGAAGCATTGATGGGCGATGATGCGTATGGCATCAATCGCGCTACTATCGAGCGCATGGTCAAGGACGTTGCCGAAATTGCCCGGATGGGGGTGGAACTGGCAATCGTCATTGGCGGCGGCAATATTTTCCGCGGCGTCGCGCCGGGCGCTCAGGGCATGGACCGCGCGACTGCCGACTACATGGGCATGCTGGCGACAGTGATGAATTCGCTTGCATTGGCCGACGCGATGCGTCAGGTTGGCATCACGGCGCGCGTCATGTCCGCGATCAGCATCGAGCAGGTGGTCGAGCCTTATGTGCGGCCGAAAGCGCTGCAATATCTGGAAGAGGGCAAGGTGGTGATCTTCGCCGCCGGTACTGGCAACCCGTTTTTCACCACCGATACGGCTGCGGCCCTGCGCGGTTCCGAAATCGGCGCTGAAATCGTATTGAAGGCAACCAAGGTGGATGGCGTGTACAGCGCCGACCCGAACAAGGACAGGAATGCCACCCGCTATTCGACGATCAGTTTCGACGAAGCGATCGCCAAGCACCTGCAAGTGATGGACGCGACCGCCTTTGCGCTTTGCCGCGACCAGAAATTGCCAATCAAGGTGTTTTCGATCGTGAAGCCGGGCGCGCTCAAGCGACTGATCGAGGGTGAAGACGAAGGTACATTGGTTCACGTATAAGCTTACTCGTTGCAAGTGAGGAGAACAGCATGACAGTTAGTGACGTCAAAAAGAATGCCGAGCAAAAGATGCACAAGTCGATCGAGACGCTGAAGGCAGACCTTGCCAAGGTGCGTACCGGTCGTGCGCATACCGGGCTTCTGGACCATATTCAGGTGGATTACTACGGCAATCCGACCCACATCAATCAGGTGGCGAACATAACGCTGCTCGACGCACGTACCATCGGCGTGCAGCCATGGGAAAAGAAAATGATAGCGGTGGTGGAAAAGGCGATCCGGGAGTCCGATCTCGGCTTGAATCCTTCCACGCAGGGCGACATGATCCGGGTGCCGACGCCGCCCCTGACGGAGGAGCGCCGCAAGGAATTCGTGAAGCTCGTCAAGGGCGAGGGCGAGGATGCAAAGGTTGCGATCCGCAATATCCGGCGCGATGCCAATGAAAGCCTGAAAAAGATGTTGAAGGACAAGGCGTGCTCGGAAGACGACGAGCGCCGTGCGCAAGACGAAGTGCAAAAGCTGACCGACAAGTTCGTCGCAGAGGTCGACAAGCTTATCCATGAAAAAGAAAAGGAATTGCTGACCGTTTGAACGGTGCGTTCCGCCGCTGACCTTACTCTGACTGCTTCCTTTTCATGACCTATTTAAGCTCGACGCAAGCGATTCCGAACGTCTCTTCGGTGCCCCGCCACATTGCCATCATCATGGACGGCAACGGCCGCTGGGCAACGAAACGTTTTCTTCCGCGCGTGGCAGGCCATGCCAAGGGCGTGGAAGCGGTACGCACCACAATCGAGGCTTGCATCGAGCGCGGGGTGGAATACCTCACGCTGTTTGCCTTCAGTTCGGAAAATTGGCGCCGCCCGCCGGAAGAGGTGTCGGTATTGATGCGCCTGTTCGTCACTGCCCTGGAGCGGGAGGTGGCGAAGATGCACGCGAACGACATCCGTCTCAAGGTCATCGGCGACTTGAGCCGCTTTGATGTCCATCTCCAAAGGCTGATCGCCAATGCCGAGCGCAGGACTGCAGGAAATTCCCGCCTGACGGTCACGGTGTGTGCGAATTACGGCGGCCGCTGGGACATCATGCAGGCGGTCGGCAAGATGGTGGCAAGCTGTCCGGGTGCAAGCTCGTTTACCGAGGAACAGTTGGCGCCGCATCTGGCGATGGCCTATGCGCCGGAGCCCGATCTGTTCATCCGCACGGGCGGCGAAGAACGCATATCGAACTTCCTGCTGTGGCAGCTCGCTTATACCGAGCTCTACTTTACCGATACGTTCTGGCCGGATTTCGACCGGCAGGCGCTCGACCGGGCTATCGCATCCTATTGTGAGCGCGAGCGCCGCTTCGGGCGCACCAGCGAACAATTGACCGAACAGAAAAAGGCTTCCGGATGCTGAAAACGCGCATTATCACCGCGGTGGTACTGCTGGCGGTATTGCTGTCGGTCCTGTATGCAAAATCGTTCGCCTTCTTCGCTATTGCCGCCGCAGTGTTCTATGCGGCGGCGGCCTGGGAAAGCTTTCGGCTGTTCGGCAACAAGCATCCTGCGATTGGAGCCGTGCTGTGGGCGGTAGCATTCCTGTTCCTGGTGTTCAAGGGTGATCTGGCGCGCATGCAGCTGGTTTTCGCCCTGTGCGCCGCGATCTGGCTCATCCGCCTTGTGCCCTCGCTGCGGGTCGGATTGCCCTCGCCTGATAGTTTCGGAAACCGGCTCCTGACTGGCATCTACGCGATTGCCGTGCTCGGCTGCTTCCTGGCGATCGTAGTGCTGTTCCGGCACTCGCCACTCTATCTGCTTTCGGTGCTTGCGATCGTATGGGCTGCCGATATCGGTGCTTATTTTTCCGGCAAGGCGTTCGGCAAGCATAAACTCGCGCCATCCATTTCTCCCGGCAAGTCCTGGGAAGGTGCGGCAGGCGGTGCGATTGCGGTCCTGGTGCTTGCGGCAGGCTCGACCATGTGGCCGCTGCTGGCCGATACCTTTGCAACGCGAGTGAGGGGAGCATGGGGCTGGGGCGGGTTTTTCATCGTCATGATCCTGCTGGTTGCGGCCAGCATCGTGGGCGACCTGTTTGAATCGCAGCTCAAGCGCCGCGCCAGCTTCAAGGACAGCAGCAACCTGTTGCCGGGGCATGGCGGAGTTCTGGACAGGATCGATGCTCTGATCCCGGTCCTGCCACTCGCGGTCTTGTTTGATTCCTGGTTATAGGGCAGGGCACAGATGCAATACATTACGGTTCTCGGCTCGACGGGATCCATTGGCGTTTCCACGCTCGACGTCCTCGCACGCCACCCGGATCGCTACCGGGTTTATGCGCTGACTGCGCATACCCGGGTGGAAGAGCTGGCTGCGCAGTGCGAACGGTTCCAGCCCGAAGTGGCAGTCGTCGGCTCGTCGGCCGCCGCGGACAAGCTTGGCGCACTGCTGAAACTACGCGGTGTGAAAACCTCGGTCGAATACGGCGAGGCCGCGTTGTGCGCTGTTGCGAGTGCCGAGGGCTGCAATACCGTTATGGCGGCCATCGTCGGTGCTGCCGGCCTGGCGCCCACTCTTGCAGCCGCGCGTGCGGGAAAAAAGGTATTGTTGGCGAATAAGGAAGCCTTGGTCATGTCCGGCCAGCTTTTCATGGATGCCGTGCATGCCAGTGGTGCGACCCTGCTGCCGATCGACAGCGAACACAACGCAATCTTTCAATGCCTTCCAAGCGGTTATCAGCGCTCGCCTGACACCCATGGCGTGGCAAAGATCCTGCTGACCGCATCTGGCGGTCCTTTCCTGTCGCGTGCGGTCGATACGCTCGATACGGTTACGCCCGAGGAGGCGGTGGCCCACCCCAACTGGGTAATGGGGCGCAAGATCTCGGTCGATTCCGCGACCATGATGAACAAGGGCCTGGAAGTGATCGAGGCGCACTGGCTGTTCGGCGCTCCCGCTAGCCAGATCGAAGTCGTGATCCATCCGCAGAGCGTGATCCACTCCATGGTGGCCTACGTGGATGGCTCGGTACTCGCGCAACTCGGGAATCCCGACATGCGCACCCCGATTGCTTGTGCCCTGGCTTATCCGGAGCGGATTGCATCGGGTGTCTCCGCCATTGATCTCGCGCAGATCGGAAAGCTCGCATTCCAGCGTCCCGACTTCGAACGCTTCCCTTGCCTCAAACTGGCCTACGATGCCTTGTCGGCGGGTGGTACCGCGCCCGCTATACTGAACGCTGCCAACGAAGTTGCTGTCCAGGCCTTCCTGGAACGCCGGATCGGCTTTCGCGCGATCGACCGCATCATCGCTCAGGTGATGGACCGGCTTCCGCACGGCGCTGCCAATGATATAGACGGATTACTCGAGCAGGACCGCCTTGCCAGGGAGGCGGCACATTCCTACCTTTTCTGAGTTCAATCATGACGCTACTGCATACCATAGTTGCATTTATTGTGGCACTCGGCGTATTGGTCGTGGTGCATGAACTGGGGCATTATTGGGTAGCACGCTGGTGCGGCGTCAAGGTTCTGCGCTTCTCAGTCGGCATGGGCAAGATCGTGTTTTCGCGCCGTTTCGGGCCGGACCAGACCGAGTGGGCGCTGTCGGCCCTGCCTTTCGGCGGCTATGTGAAGATGCTCGATGCGCGCGAGCAGGATGTGAGCAAGCTGCCGCCGCAAGACCTTGCCCGCGAATTCACGCGCCAATCCGTATGGAAGCGCATCGCCATCGTTGCAGCAGGACCGCTTGCGAACTTCCTTCTTGCGATTGCGGTGTTCGCGGGACTTTATATTCACGGCATCCCCGAGCCGGCACCGCGTTTGCGCGCCGTGCCCGAACATACGGCCGCATATGAAGCCGGATTGCGCGGCGGCGAGCTGATCACCGCAGTCAATGGCGAGCCGGTGCGGATCTGGTCGGACATGCGCTGGAAGCTGCTGCGGCTCGCGATTGAGAAGGCGCCGGCACGTCTGGACGCGGAGCGGCCTGACCCGAATGTGGCGGGCGGAAAACTGCTCGACACAGTCACTCTGCGCCTTGATAGCCTGTCGACCGCGGACCTGGAAGCGGATTTTCTCGAGAAGCTGGGCATGGATCTCGGGCGCCCCAAGCCAGTACTGGGAAAGATCCTGGCGGATGGTCCTGCGATGCAGGCAGGTTTGCGCGAAGGCGACCTCATCCTGACTATCGATGGTTCGCCCATCAAGGATGGATTGGCATTCCTTGAAAAGATTCGGTCTTCCCCGGGACAGCCACTGGAAATTACGGGAATACGGAATCACCAGGAATTCAGCCTAACGGTGACTCCGGAACGGCAGGAAAAAAATGGCCAGAGCTTCGGCCGGATCAAGGCAGAAGTGGCGCTGGCGCCGGAAATGCTCGTGAACAGTGATCCTCCGCTGCAGGCTCTTGGCAAGGCGGTGAACAGAACATGGGATACCAGCACGCTGACACTCAAGATGCTGGGCAAGATGCTGGTCGGCGAAGTTTCCTGGAAGAACATTACCGGACCCATTACCATCGCCGATTATGCGGGACAAACTGCCCGTGTCGGGCTGATCAGCTACCTGACCTTCATCGCCTTCATTAGCATCAGCCTCGGCGTCATGAATCTGCTTCCCATTCCAGTGTTAGATGGCGGGCTTTTACTGTATTATTCGCTGGAAGTTTTGACTGGAAGAACTATTCCTGAGCGATTTGGCGAGATCGCGCAGCGTGCTGGCGTGGGAATCCTGATGACCCTGATGATCGTTGCCGTTTTCAATGACATCCTCAGGCTGATGTCCTGAGGATGTACACCGGAGTGTCATTTCGCCGATGCAAGGAAAGCATTAGATAACAACCTACCCGATGAAATTACATTCCGAGCGTTTCTCCCTGCCTTTTTTTCCTCGTCGAATCATCGCTGTCGCTGCCTTCGTTCTCTGCGCCGGACAGGCTGCGGCAGTCGAGCCGTTCACGGTAAGGGACATTCGCGTCGAAGGTATCCAGCGTACTGAACCCGGTACCGTATTCAGCTATCTGCCGGTGCGCGTAGGCGATACCTATTCCGATGAAAAGGGCGCGGCGGCAATCAAGGCCCTGTATGCCACCGGATTCTTCAAGGATGTGCGAATCGAGGTCGAAGGCGATGTGCTGGTCGTCATGGTCGAAGAACGGCCCGCGATTGCAGGCGTGGAATTCACCGGGGTCAAGGAATTCGACAAGGATCAACTCACGAAGTCCCTGAAGGATATCGGGCTTGGCGAATCAAGGATTTTCGACAAGTCGCTGCTTGACCGTGCCGAACAGGAACTCAAACGACAGTATCTCTCGCGCGGCCTGTACGGCGTCCAGATCACGACCACGGTAACGCCGGTTGAACGCAACCGGGTCAACATCAACTTTTCGGTGGATGAAGGCGAGGTCGCGCGCATCAAGCAGATCAATATCGTCGGCAACAAGGCATTCAGCGACAAGGAACTGCGCGATTTGCTGAACCTGACCACGCCGGGATGGTTCACCTGGTACACCAAGGCAGATCAGTATTCCAAGCAAAAGCTGACCGGCGATATCGAAACCCTGCGCTCCTTCTACCTGAACCGTGGCTACATCGAAATGCAGGTCGAGTCGACCCAGGTTTCCATTACGCCAGACAAGAAGGACATCTACATCACGATCAACATCAGCGAAGGCGAAAAATACACCGTCTCCGACATCAAGCTCGAAGGCGAGATGCTCGGTCGCGAGCAGGAACTGAAGTCGCTGGTGGAGTTGAAGAAGGGCGATGTGTATTCCGGGGAAAGGCTGACCGAGAGCATCAAGAAGATCTCCGAAAGGATGGGGAATTTCGGCTATGCCTTTGCCAACGTGAACGCAAATCCGGAAATCAATCGTCAGAAGAAGGAAGTCGCCTTCACAATACTGATCGACCCGGGCAAGCGCGTCTATGTCAGGAAGATCAATGTGGCCGGCAATACCAAAACGCGCGACGAAGTGATCCGGCGCGAATTCCGGCAATTCGAAGATTCCTGGTATGACGGCGAAAAAATCAAGCTGTCGCGCGATCGCGTGGACAGGCTTGGCTATTTCAAGGAAGTGAATATCGAGACGCCTGAAGTCCCGGGATCGACAGACCAGGTCGACGTCAACATGGCGGTGGAAGAAAAGCCGACCGGCAACATCTTGCTGGGCGCCGGCTTTTCAAGCAGCGAAAAGGTGACCCTGACCGGCTCGATCCAGCAGGCGAACGCCTTCGGTACCGGCAATACGCTGGGCCTCGACATCAATACCAGCAGCCGCAATCGCACGATTGCGGTATCGCAGACCAATCCGTATTTTACGGACGATGGCGTGAGCCGCAGCTTTGAATTGTTTCACCGGACTTCGCGCCCGCCTGAAGTGAATACCGGTGATTATCTGGTCAAGACCACGGGTGGCAGTGTCAAGTTCGGCGTGCCGTTTTCCGAACTGGATACCGTATTCTTCGGTGTAGGTGTCGAGCGTACTCAGGTCCAGGTGTATAACCAGGTGGATGGCTTCAATACCAGTCCGGATGCCTTCAGGCGTTACGTCCAGCAGTTCGGTAACGGAGACCCGTTCAATGTACCCGGTACTTATGACGCGACGACCACCGGTTTTCCATTTACCATTGCATGGCAGCGTGACAGCCGTGACAGTGCGCTCGTGCCCACCAGGGGCCGATATCAGCGTGCCAACCTTGAGGTGGCGCCGGTCGGTACCCTGAAGTATTACCGGACGATGTATCAGCACCAGTATTTCAAACCCCTGTTCCGCGACGTCATTCTGGCGCTCAACGGCGAGATCGACTACGGCAAGGGATTCGGCGGCAAGCCGTATCCGATCTTCAAGAATTTCTATGCCGGCGGCATCGGTTCGGTGCGGGGCTACGAGGGCTCGTCGCTTGGCCCGCGTGCATCGAACGGCGATCCCTTGGGCGGCACCTCGCGCCTGATTGGCAACGTGGAACTCCAGTTTCCCTTTCCCGGATCCGGTAGCGACCGCAGCCTGAAATGGTTCACTTTCGTTGATGGCGGAAACGTATTCGGAGACAATGAACGATTGGACGTTAGCAAGCTGCGATACGCAGCGGGTATCGGCATCAGCTGGATATCACCCATCGGCCCGCTGAAGCTGAGCTACGGTACTCCGTTGAATAAGGAATCGGGAGACAGAGCGCAGCGCTTCCAGTTCCAGCTGGGTACTGGATTCTGATAGTTTGATGTCACAATAGTAATTTGAATTGCGGAGAATGACCTTGAAGCCCTTTAACAACATATCCATTTCCTCGAAGTGCCTGGTGCTGTTTGCGGCGTGCATGCTTCCGTGTCTGGCCGCCCAGGCGCAAGAATCCAAGGTCGGCTTTGTCAGCACCGAGCGCATCTTCCGCGAGGCTGCACCGGCGAAAGCCGCGACTGCGAAGATCGAACAGGAATTTTCCAAGCGTGACAAGGATTTGCAGGACATGGCTGCACGCTTGAAGGCAATGGCAGACAAGCTGGACAAGGATGCGGCGGTGCTGCCGGAGTCGGAGCGGATCCGTCGCCAGCGCGAACTGGCCGACATGGACAAGGACTTCCAGCGCAAGCAGCGCGAATTTCGTGAAGACCTCAATCAGCGCCGCAACGAAGAACTCGCGATCGTGCTCGAGCGCACCAACAAGGTGATCAAGCAGATCGCGGAGTCCGAAAAGTACGATATCGTGTTCCAGGAAGCGGTGTATGCAAGCCCGCGCATCGACATCACCGATAAAGTGCTTAAGGCGCTCAACAAATAAGTTTCAAAAGGCCCAAGATGAGTACTCGGCTTGGAAAACTGGTCGAACGCTTGGGAGGTCGGCTGATAGGAAATGCGGAGCTGGAAATATCCGGCATCGCACCTCTGGACCAAGCAAGCACGTCACAGATCACCTTTCTCTCCAATCCCAAGTTTCGTGACCAGGCGGCGCGCACCTCCGCTGCAGCCCTGATCCTGTCGGATGCCGATGACAAGGTCATCGGCGCTTCCTATTCCGGCGCTCGTATCGTTACGGACAGTCCGTACGTGTATTTCGCCAAGGCTGCGCAATTCTTCGCAGATGAAAAGGCGATCCCCGTCGTGCCCGGCATCCATCCGAGCGCCTGCGTGGATCCGAGCGCGCAAATCGCTGCCACTGCCTGCATCGGGCCGCAAGTCACGGTCGAAGCCGGCGCGGTTATCGCCGATGGCGCTGTCATTGACGCCGGCTGCTTCATCGGCCGGAATGCAAAAGTCGGTGCCGGGACCCATTTCTTTGCACGAGTCGTGTTCCACTCCGGCTGTGAAATCGGTGCGCGCGGCATCATTCAATCCGGCGTGGTAATCGGCGGCGACGGCTTCGGTTTCGCAAATGAAAAGGGAAGATGGATCAAGATTCCCCAGACCGGCCGGGTAGTGATCGGGGACGACGTGGAAATCGGCGCCAACACCACGATCGACCGAGGCGCCATGGCCGATACTGTCATCGAGGATGGCGTCAAGCTCGACAATCTGATCCAGATCGGCCACAACTGCCATATCGGCGCGCATACCGCAATGGCCGGCTGTGTCGGAATCGCGGGCAGCGCCAGGATAGGCAAATACTGTACTGTCGGCGGCGCAGCGATGATAGCCGGGCATTTGACCATTGCCGACCGTGTGCACGTCACTGCAGGCACACTGGTGTCCCGCTCCATTCTTGAACCTGGCGAGTATGCAGGCTTTTATCCGTTTGCGAAAAAGGCAGACTGGGAAAAATCTGCGGCACTTGTCCGTCAACTGACCACGATGCGTGAGAAAATCCGCGACCTGGAAAAAACCGTCAAATCGCTTACCGATAAAAGCAATGAATAGTCTCGACATCAACCAAATCAAACAATACCTGCCGCACCGTTATCCGCTGCTCCTGGTCGACCGCGTACTCAACTGGGAATCGGGCAAGACGATTACCGCAATCAAGAATGTTACAGTGAACGAAGAGTTCTTCAACGGCCATTTCCCGCACAAGCCGGTCATGCCCGGTGTCTTGATGATCGAGGCGCTTGCCCAGACGGCCGCCTTGCTGTCCTTCCTGACTGCAGGCCGCAAGCCCGACGACCAGAGCGTGGTGTATTTCGTCGGCATCGACGGCGCCCGTTTCAAGCGTCCAGTCGAGCCGGGCGACCAGCTGAAGATGGATGTGGAACTGCTTCGCAGCACGCGCGGCATCTGGAAATACAAGGCCCAGGGTACGGTCAACGGGCAACTGGCGGTTGAAGCCGAACTGATGTGCACGATGCGCAGCGTAAACGACGCCAGCCAGCCAGTGGAGCAGTAATGGCACGTATTCACCCAACGGCGATTGTCGACCGCAATGCCTTATTGGACGAGTCGGTCGAAGTCGGTGCCTATTCGATCATCGGCCCCAATGTCCGTATCGGAGCCCGGACCAGGATTGGTCCGCATGTGGTGATCGACGGGCATACCACCATCGGATGCGACAATAACTTTTTCCAGTTCTGTTCGATCGGCGGAACGCCGCAGGACAAGAAGTACGCAGGCGAGCCGACGCGACTGGTGATCGGCGATCGCAATACGATTCGGGAATTTTGCACATTCAATCTGGGCACGGCGCAGGATGAAGGCATCACCAGCCTCGGCAACGACAACCTGATACTGGCCTACGTCCATCTCGCGCATGACTGCCGGGTCGGCAATCACACCATTTTTTCCAACAACGCCACGTTGGCAGGGCATGTCCATGTCGGCGACTGGGCCATCCTGAGCGGCTTTGCGGCCGTCCACCAGTTTTGCAAGATCGGCCCGCATGCCTTCATCGGCATGAACACCAGCCTCACGCAGGATGTGCCGCCTTTTGTGCTGGCTTCGGGCCATCCTGCCGCTGCGCACGGCGTGAATCTCGAAGGGCTCAAGCGCCGCGGCTTCACCCGTGAACAGATCGGCGCCATACGCAATGCCTACAAGACGATCTACAAGTCTGGCCTGACGCTGGAAGAGGCGAAGGCGGCGCTGGCCAGAAACGAAGCAGTTGCCGGCCCCGAGCTGGTGCCGCACCTGCGCCTGATCCGTTCATTCCTTGACACAGCAAGCCGTGGCATCGTCCGCTAAGACTTCGATTGCAATGGTCGCTGGCGAAAGTTCCGGCGACCTGCTGGCAAGTCGCCTGCTGTCCGGTCTGCTGCCGGAGCTTCCCGATGCGGAGATTCATGGCATTGGCGGCCCGAAGATGGCGGAATACGGATTCAAGAGCCACTGGCCGATGGAAAAGCTGTCGGTGCGCGGCCTGTTCGAAGTCCTGGCGCATTACCGTGAAATCAAGGGTATCCAGAGCGCGCTGCGCGACAAGCTGCTCGCGGAAAAGCCTGCGGTGTTCATCGGCGTCGATGCGCCCGATTTCAACTTTGGCCTGGAAATGCAGCTGAAGCAGGCCGGCATACCCACCATGCATTTCATCGGACCATCGATCTGGGCATGGCGCGGCGGCCGCATCAAGAAGATCCAGAAGGCGGTGTCGCACATGCTGGTGGTCTTTCCGTTCGAGGAAGAGATCTACCGCAAGGCCGGCGTCCCGGTGACCTATGTCGGCTACCCTCTGGCGGAAGTGATTCCTATGGAACCCGATGTGCAGGCGGCGCGCAGCGCACTCGGACTGCCCGCCGATGCCACTGTCGTCACCATCATGCCAGGCAGCCGCATGTCGGAACTGAAGTACAACACCGCGGCCTTCATCGGGGCGGCGCGCCTGCTCGCGCAACGCGATCCGAGCTTGCGTTTCGTGGTGCCCATGGCAGGGAACAAGCAGCGCCATTACTTCGATGCGCTGATTGCAGAGGCGGACTTGAACGATGTTCCTTTACAGTTGCTCGAAGGCCGCTCCCATGTGGCCATCGCAGCCGCCGATGCGGTGCTGGTTGCCTCCGGGACGGCCACGCTTGAAGTGGCCTTGTTCAAGAAGCCGATGGTAATTGCCTACAAAATGATGCGCGCATCGTGGGAAATTCTGCGGCATATGGGATACCAGCCGTGGGTCGGTTTGCCGAATATTCTCGCACGCGAGTTTGTCGTTCCGGAATTGTTGCAGGATGCCGCGACGCCCGAGGCATTGGCAGACGCATTGTGGCAGCAATTACGCGATGATTCCCATCGGGAGCGATTGCGGCAACGTTTTGCCGACATGCACGGAACGCTGTTGCGTGACACGGCCAAGGAAAGTGCGCAGGCGGTGCTGGAACTGATTCGCCAGAGGCAGGAGCGACCGTGAAAAAGCAGGCGGCGAGTCTGCCGCTGTTCACCCATGCCGGCAAAATGCTGTGCGGCGTGGATGAGGCCGGAAGAGGGCCGCTGGCCGGGCCGGTATTCGCCGCGGCTGTCATCCTCGATCCATCGAAACCCATTGCGGGATTGCGCGACTCCAAAAAATTGTCGGAAGCGCGACGCGACGCCCTGGCAATCGAGATCAAGGAAAAGGCGCTGGCATGGTCGATTGCCCTCTGCACCGAGGAGGAAATCGATGCTCTCAACATCCTGCAGGCAACCATGCTGGCCATGCGACGAGCCGTCGAAGACCTGCATATCAAGCCGGACCTGGCCCTCATCGATGGCAATCGCTGTCCGGTGCTGCAGATACGTTCCGAAGCCATCATCCAGGGGGATGACAAGGTGCCGGCGATTTCCGCGGCCTCGATTCTGGCCAAAACGGCCAGGGATGCCGCATTGATGGTGTTGCACGAGCGTTATCCGCATTACGCTTTCGACCAGCACAAGGGTTATCCGACAGCGCTGCATTTGCAGCGCCTGCGGGAGCACGGAGTATCTCCAGTCCACCGCAAATCCTATGCTCCGGTGAGGGCCTTGCTCAACATCGCTCAGGAGCCGCGTGCCACCCAGGGCGAGGTCGCTTGAAAACATGGCAGCCAAGCTGATCACTTCGCGGGAAAATCCCTTTTACAAGGAATTGAAGCATCTTGCGACCAGTTCGCAGGCCCGGCGCAAGGCAGGGCGCAGCCTGCTGGATGGGGTTCACCTGTGCCAGACATACCTTGAGCAGTTAGGCCTTCCGCCAATCTCGGTGGCAAGCGAATCTTCGCTTGACCATCCGGAAGTGGCTGCCTTGCTGGAACGATGCAGCCGTGGCGACACGCGACAGGTCGTTTTGCCCGATGCTCTGTATGCGCCGATAAGCCAGGTGGAACACGGAGTCGGCTTGCTGTTCGTGGTTGATACGCCCGTCAATCCAAGTCCTGCAGCCATCACTCGCTCAGCCGTGTTGCTCGACAACTTGCAGGACCCGGGTAACCTTGGCTCCATCCTGCGCAGTGCTGCAGCTGCCGGGATCAGCGACGTGTTCTGCGGCAAGGGAACCGCCTTCGCCTGGTCGCCGAAGGTGCTGCGCGCCGGCATGGGCGCGCACTTTTTTCTGAATATCTTTGAAAATGTCGATCTGGCCGAGTTGATGCAAAACAGCCGGATTCCGGTGTTGGCAACTTCCTCACACGCATCTACGCCGCTCTACGAGGCCGACTTGCGTCAACCGGTGGCCTGGCTGTTCGGGCATGAGGGGCAAGGTGTCGCGGACGAATTGATGGCACTGTCAACACGACAATTGTCGATTCCACACCTTGGCAAGATTGAATCTCTGAACGTCGCGGCGAGCGCCGCCGTTTGCTTCTTTGAACAGGTCCGCCAGCGAGCCGGCAAATAAACAGGCGACGCGGCCTTGTCAGGCTGCCGGGGAAGGCAGAGCACCGGGGCGCAATGGTGCATAGACCAGACCCGGCTCCACGTACAGTTCATCATCCCTTACGGTGGCCCGATATTCTTCAGGACAGGCGCGATCAAATTCGTAGCAACGGCCATCAAACTTGGCAAATCGGTATATCGCCGCTCCCTTGTAACTGCCAATTCTTTCCGTGACGCTTTCGGGATGATCGAATCCTGACCGTAAAGCCAAGTGACCTTTTTGCCGTTTGCCCCTCCGCTTGAGGCTTTCAATATCCGATTCGACGCGGCCTAATCCATCCTTGAGCGCCCAGAAGAAGAACAGCAGTCCTCCCCACAAAACCAGTTCGAGCAATAATGCATCCACTTGAAACACTCCGATTCGACATGTCTTAATCATCAAAAATAAGACTGTAAGGAATGTGTAAGGTTTCTTCGAAAATACTTTTTCTCGCCGTGGAAAACAAAAAAGTCGCCTGCAAATGCCTGGCGGCCTGGTCTTTAATGCAAATCGATCAATACCCGCGCTTGCTTGACTTGATCTCCTGAAGAATCATGGCAGCGATTTCTTCGATCGATTTGGTGGTTGACGACATCCAGCGAATTCCCTCCCGCTGCATCATCTTTTCCGCTTCGTTCACTTCGTATCGGCAGTTTTCCAGCGATGCATACTTGCTGCCCGGCCGGCGCTCGTTGCGCACCTCAGCCAGGCGGTCCGGGGCAATCGACAAGCCGAAAATCTTTTTCTTGTATGACATGAGGTCGCCGGGCAGTTTGCCTCGTTCGAAATCTTCCGGAATCAAGGGATAGTTCGCCGCCTTGATGCCGTACTGCATGGCGAGATACAGACTGGTCGGGGTTTTGCCGGAGCGGGAAACACCGACGAGGATCACATCGGCGGCAGACAGATTCTGATTGGACTGGCCGTCATCATGGGCCAGGGAAAAATTGATTGCTTCGATCCGGTTTTTGTAATCTTCGGAATCGGCAATGTTATGGCTGCGGCCAACGGTATGGGTCGACTTGACGCCTAGTTCCTGTTCCAGCGGCTCGACGAAGGTCTGGATCAGATCCATATGCATGCCATTTGATTGCCGCACCACGGTGGACAACTCCGCCTTTACCAGAGTTGAAAACACAATCGGGCGCTTGCCATCCGTCTCGCACGCCTCGTTGATTTCGCGCACGGCATCGTATGCCTTGTCGAGCGTGTCGATGAATGGCAGGCGGACCTGTTTGAACCGCAATTCAAACTGGGTCAATACGGAATGCCCAAAAGTCTCGGCCGTGATGCCAGTGCCGTCGGATACAAAAAATACGGTGCGGTCGGCGGGTGGATGAAGGGCTGAAAGATCTGACATAAAGAATCTGTATGCAAGTCAAGGAAAAATGGGAATCGGGAGGGCAAAACCCAATTGCGACATGTAAAATGATGGCAAGCAGATGAGCGCATGCCGCCTCGTCAGAAGAATAACAAAAAGAGCCGGGCCGCGAATGCGCCGCAAAAGATTTCTCATCATCAAACTAGGGGTTTTTATGTCCAACGCAGTACAAAACGGGGTTTCCCGGGAGTCGGCTTATGTCGTCTCCTTCGAGCAACTCAGAATGACGGATGTCGATTCCGTCGGCGGTAAGAATGCATCGCTGGGGGAAATGATCAGCCAGCTGGCTGAAGCGGGAGTAAGGGTGCCGGGCGGCTTTGCCACCACAGCTCAGGCTTTCCGTGATTTCCTCGCCCACAGCCCTGACAAGGGAGCGACGCTCGGACAGCGCATTGCTGATCGCCTTGCGTCGCTTAACATCGACGATGTCCGAGCGCTGGCGGAAGCGGGCGCTGAAATCCGTAAGTGGATCATCGACACGCCTTTCCAGCCGCGCCTAGAGCAGGAAATCCGCGAATACTACCAACGGCTCGTCACCGAATCCGCGGCCGAAATGTCGTTTGCCGTGCGCTCTTCGGCGACCGCTGAGGATTTGCCAGATGCATCATTTGCCGGACAGCAGGAAACCTTCCTGAACGTAGTCGGCATCGACAATGTCCTGGAAGCGATCAAGCATGTGTTTGCGTCGCTCTATAACGACCGCGCGATTTCCTACCGCGTGCACAAAGGCTTTACCCATGCCGAAGTCGCGCTCTCGGCCGGGGTGCAGCGTATGGTGCGTTCTGACGTCGGCGCTGCCGGTGTCATGTTCACCCTGGATACCGAATCCGGCTTCAAGGATGTGGTGTTCATCACTTCCAGCTACGGCCTTGGCGAGACGGTGGTGCAGGGCGCGGTCAATCCGGACGAGTTTTATGTGCACAAGCCGATGCTCGAGCAGGGCAAGCTGCCCATCATCCGGCGCAACATCGGTTCCAAGCTGATCAAGATGGAGTTCACCGGCGAGGCCAAGGCCGGGCGCTCGGTGAAGACGGTGGATGTGCCGATCGAGCTGCGCAATCGTTACTCCCTGACCGACAAGGAAATCGTCGAGCTCGCGAAGTATGCGGTCATCATCGAGAAGCACTATGGACGCCCGATGGACATCGAGTGGGGCAAGGATGGGCGTGACGGCAAGCTCTACATCCTGCAGGCGCGTCCGGAGACCGTGAAGTCGCAGCAGACTGCCAGTGATTCCCAGCAGCGCTTCAAGCTGAAAGGCTCGGGTACCGTGCTCGCCGCCGGCCGCGCGATTGGTCAGAAGATCGGTGCGGGCCCGGTACGAGTGATCCGCGATCCGGCGGAAATGGAACGCGTGCAGCCGGGAGACGTGCTGGTGGCCGACATGACGGACCCGAACTGGGAACCGGTGATGAAGCGCGCATCGGCCATCGTCACCAACCGCGGCGGTCGCACCTGCCATGCTGCCATCATTGCGCGCGAGCTCGGCGTGCCTGCCGTGGTGGGATGCGGCAATGCTACCGACATGCTCAAGGATGGCACGCTGGTAACGGTGTCCTGCGCTGAAGGCGATGAAGGCAAGATCTATGACGGCTTGCTGGAAACCGAAGTGTCGGAAGTGCCGCGCAGCGAATTGCCGTCGATTCCGACCAAGATCATGATGAACGTTGGCAATCCACAACTGGCATTTGATTTCCAAGCCATTCCGAATGGCGGCGTTGGACTGGCACGACTGGAATTCATCATCAACAATAACATCGGCGTGCATCCGAAGGCGATCCTGGAATACCCGGGCATCGATGCCGACCTGAAGAAGGCGGTCGAGTCGGTCGCGCGTGGTCATGCATCGCCGCGCGCATTCTACGTCGACAAGCTGGCCGAAGGCATTGCCACCATTGCCGCCGCTTTCTGGCCAAAGCCGGTAATTGTGCGCATGTCCGATTTCAAGTCGAATGAATACAAGAAGCTGATCGGCGGTTCCCGCTACGAGCCGGACGAAGAAAATCCGATGCTCGGCTTCCGCGGCGCGGCGCGCTACCTTGCAGAGGATTTCGCTGAAGCCTTCCAGATGGAATGCGAAGCGATGAAGCGGGTGCGCAATGACATGGGCCTGACCAACGTCGAAATCATGGTGCCATTCGTGCGTACGCTCGGCCAGGCAGAAAAAGTCGTCAATCTGCTGGCGAAGAATGGATTGAAGCGCGGCGAAAACGGCTTGCGCCTGATCATGATGTGCGAAGTACCGTCGAACGCCATTCTCGCGGAACAGTTCCTGCAGTATTTCGACGGCTTCTCCATTGGTTCGAATGACCTGACTCAGCTCACTCTCGGCTTGGATCGCGATTCGGGCATGGAACTGCTGGCTGCGGATTTCGACGAGCGGGATGAGGCGGTGAAAGCTTTGCTCTCGCGTGCCATTGCTGCCTGCCGCGCGCAGGGCAAATACATTGGCATCTGCGGCCAGGGCCCTTCGGATCATCCGGATTTTGCGGAATGGCTGATGAAGGAAGGGATTGAGTCGATCTCGCTCAATCCTGACACCGTCATCGATACCTGGCAGAAGCTGGCGTCGCTTTCCTGACCAGGTCCTTTGGCCAACGGGACAAAAAGCGGGCTTCATGCCCGCTTTTTGCTATGAGCAAGCTGTTGTAAGGCGACAAATGACAGTGCCGAATTTATTGGAAGCAGAGAAATTTTGGATTAGACTAAAGCCAGTTTATTTTCGAATAACAACCAACAAAAATAGTTGTTTCCGTTGGTTTGAACCCCCGGCACTTTCGGTCCCGGGGGTTTTTCTTTTCGAGGAAGCATCAATCGCGTGAGGAGAGAGAAGCAATGTCTGAATGGATCCTGTGGTTCATAACGGCAGGGGTGACGATAATTCTCGAGTTGTTCACCGGTACTTTTTATCTGCTGATGATCGGCCTCGGGCTTGCAGTAGGCGGCATTGCGGCTCTTGCGGGGGCTGAAGGTATTGTTCAATTGCTGGTGGCGGCGATTGTCGGCATGCTTGCGACGACCAGCCTGCGCCGTATTAAGGCCGGAAGAGAAGGAAAGGTCGATGCGGCGCGGGATCCGAATGTGAACCTCGATATTGGGCAACAGATCAGCGTCGATGCCTGGCATGGCAGCGGGGGCAGAAACACTGCCCGAGTTCCGTACCGCGGCGCGATGTGGGATGTCGAACTGCAATCGGGCACGGATCCGCATCCGGGGCTCTTCATCATCCGCGAGATAAGAGGGAGCCGCCTGATCGTCGGCAACAACAGAGCGGACAGCAACTGACAAGGGAGAAAACAATGGGATTCAGCCTCGGCAATCTTGGCCTGGTAATCTTTATTCTGGCAATCGTCTTCGTGTTCAAGACGATTAATGTCGTGCCCCAGCAGCATGCCTGGGTCGTTGAACGTTTCGGGAAATACCATGCGACGCTGGGGCCTGGCCTGAATATCGTCCTGCCGTTTATTGACCGTATCGCCTACAAGCATTCGCTCAAGGAAATCCCGCTCGATGTTCCGAGCCAGGTTTGCATTACCAAGGACAATACCCAACTGCAGGTGGACGGCATCCTCTATTTTCAGGTAACCGATCCGATGCGTGCGTCCTACGGCTCATCGAATTACATTATGGCGATCACGCAGCTCGCGCAGACCACGTTGCGATCCGTGATCGGCAGGATGGAGCTCGACAAGACCTTCGAGGAGCGCGACCACATCAACAAGACCGTCGTCAGCGCGATCGATGAATCCGCAGCGAACTGGGGCGTGAAGGTATTGCGCTACGAGATCAAGGACTTGACGCCGCCCAAGGAGATCCTGCACGCGATGCAGGCACAGATTACCGCCGAGCGCGAAAAGCGGGCCCTGATTGCCGCATCGGAAGGGCGCAGGCAGGAACAGATCAATATCGCCAACGGCGAACGGGAGGCTGCAATCGCCAAGTCGGAAGGGGAAAAGCAGGCTGCGATCAACCGCGCTCAAGGCCAGGCCGCCGCTATTCTCGCCATTGCAGAGGCAAGCGCCGAAGCCTTGCGCAAGACGGGAGCCGCCATCCGCGAACCGGGCGGCTCCGATGCGGTCAACCTGAAAGTTGCCGAGCAATACGTAAATGCCTTCGCTCAGCTGGCAAAGACCAACAACTCGATCATTGTCCCGGCCAACATGAGCGATATCAGCGGGCTAATTGCGGGAGCAATGCAGGTCGTGAAGTCGCAGCAGCCGAGATAAGCGCGCGGCGGACTACGATAGGCGAGTGGTAGCTCGCCTATCGCCTTATTGGGAATTCGATCGGAATCGCGGCGATCAGCGCTGGTGCTGCTTCAGGATTGTTTGTTTTTCCCTCTGCCAATCGCGCTGCTTTTCGCTTTCGCGCTTGTCATGCTGTTTCTTGCCTTTTGCCAGCCCGACTTCGCACTTGACCCGGCCACGGGTGTAATGGAGATTGAGAGGCACCAAGGTATAGCCGGCACGCTCGACTTTTCCGATCAGCCTCTTGATTTCCTCTTCCTTGAGGAGCAGTTTGCGGGTACGGACCGGGTCCGGGGAAACATGGGTCGATGCCGTGGGCAAGGGGCTGATGTGGGCGCCGAACAGGAATACTTCTCCCTGGCGCACGATGACGTAGGCTTCCTTGAGCTGCACGCGGCCGGCGCGGATGGACTTCACCTCCCATCCCTCCAGCACCATGCCCGCCTCATAGCGTTCCTCGATGAAGTAATCGAAGAAGGCTTTTTTATTGTCAACAATGGTCATGGCTTCGGAAAAAGGGCGGGTCGGTTAAAATCTTGGCTTCACATTTTATCAAACGGTACCCATTCGATGGCAGTCGTACACAAATCCGTGCTCTTGGGTTACAGCGCAGAACAGATGTTCAAGCTCGTCGATCGGGTCGAGGACTACCCGAAATTCCTGCCCTGGTGCGATGGCGTCGATGTCCTGCAGCGCGAGGACAATAGACTGGTAGCGACCCTGCGCATCAACTATCACGGCGTCAAGCAGAAGTTCACGACCGAAAACACCAATGCGCCACCATCCCTGATGAAGATGAAACTGGTCGAAGGGCCTTTCAAGCATCTGGACGGCACCTGGACATTCAAGTCCTTGCGCGAGGATGCATGCAAAATCGAGTTCGACCTGCACTACGAGTTTTCGAGCAGGATACTGGAGCAGATCATCGGCCCGGTGTTCAATATGATCGCCAACAGTTTCGTCGACTCCTTCCGCAAGAGGGCAGAGGCGGTGTATGGATGACGCTCCTGATATGGTTCGCGTCCAGGTATCTTACGCGAGGCCGGAGCGGCAGATCTTGCGCGAGCTGCGGGTCGCGCCCGGAACGAGAATTCAGGATGCGATCCGGCAAAGCGGAATACTGACGGAAGTCCCGGATATCGATTTGACCGTGGCCCGCGTCGGGATTTATGGCAAGCTCAAGCCGCTCGATACGGTGCTGCGTGACGGCGATCGGGTGGAGATCTACCGTCCGCTCGTCGCCGATCCGAAGGAGACGCGCCGCAGGCGTGCCCAGAAGGAAGAAAACAAAAAAGCCCGCTGACGGCGGGCTTTTTTGTTGCCTGAACAACTACTACTTGCATTTCTGGAGCAACTGGCCGACTTCCCTGAGTTCATGTGCGCGCTGCTCATCGGTCATGAATGAACGCTCGCCGTTCTGGTCGTTTTGCGCGATCCGCTCGCCGGACTCTAGTGTGCGCTTGTAGTTGCGGGCACGCTCGCAATTCTTGCTGTTTTCGGCGGCAATTTTCGCTTCTTCATTTGCCTTCTTCTCCTTCTCCGCCTGTTCCGTCCTTCGCTTCTGGAATTCGGCATTCTTCTCGGCGGTTGTCATCGGAGCCTTCTTGTCGAGCGACGCCGTCGTCGCGCTTTCATTCGCCGCCTGATCGTTGGCTGCCGGCGCGACCGGTCGCCCACGCTCCTTCAGGATGCGACTCTTGGGTACAGAGGAGGGGGGTGGGATGTCGGAATATTGCTTGACGCCTCTTTCATCGATCCATACGTATTGGGCAAAGGCGGCGCCCGCGAAGCTTGATATTGCAATTGCAAGAATCAGGTGTTTCAGCGAGATCTGTTTCATAGGCGACTTTATGGGCATAAACACAAAAGCGATTTCGCCATGCTTTGAAAGCGGTGTCAACAAATAGTCCGGGTTTTAGCGTTTTCCCGCCCTGAAAACATGCGTCAAAACGACGTATTTGGCGGATTTCTGTATAATTCGCTTTTGCGCCTATAGGAATCACTATGCGTCTACTTCAGAAAGCACTCACGTTCGATGACGTGCTCCTTGTGCCGGCATTTTCGGGCATCCTTCCCAAAGACACCTCCCTCAAAACCCGCCTGACACGCAACATCACGCTGAACATTCCGCTGCTTTCCGCGGCAATGGATACCGTGACCGAGGCTCGTCTTGCCATCGCCATGGCTCAGGAAGGGGGCATCGGCATCATCCACAAGAACCTCACGCCGAAAGAGCAGGCGCGTGAAGTGGCCAAGGTGAAACGCTTCGAGTCCGGTGTGGTGCGCGATCCGATCACGATTCCTCCCACCATGAAGATCCGCGACGTGATCGCGCTCTCGGAACAGCATGGCATCAGTGGTTTTCCCGTCGTCGAAGGCAAGCTGGTAGTTGGGATCATTACCAATCGGGACCTGCGTTTCGAGGAAGAGCTCGACGCGGAAGTGCGCGACAAGATGACGCCGCGCGAAAAGCTGGTGTACGTCAAGGAAGGCGCGGATCTGGCGGAAGCGAAGCGCCTGATGAACAAGCACCGCCTGGAACGCGTCATCGTCGTCAATGACGCATTCGAGCTGCGCGGCCTAATCACCGTGAAGGATATCCAGAAGGCGACGGAGCATCCGGAGGCCGCCAAGGACGAGCATGGCAAGTTGCGCGTCGGTGCTGCGGTTGGCGTGGGACCGGACAATGACGAGCGCATCGACCTGCTGGTCAAGGCCGGCGTCGACGTGATCGTGGTCGATACCGCGCATGGCCACTCCAAAGGCGTGCTGGACCGGGTGAAGTGGGTCAAGAAGAATTACCCGCAGGTCGAGGTCATCGGCGGCAATATTGCGACGGCAGCGGCGGCGATTGCTCTCGTAGAGCATGGCGCGGACGCGGTCAAGGTCGGCATCGGCCCGGGGTCGATCTGCACCACGCGCATCGTGGCTGGCGTTGGTGTGCCTCAGATTACGGCGATTTCGAACGTGGCGGAAGCGCTGAAGGGGACCGGGATTCCCTGCATCGCCGACGGAGGCATTCGCTTCTCCGGCGATGTTGCGAAGGCGCTGGCGGCCGGCGCATCGAGCGTAATGATGGGCAGCATGTTTGCCGGCACGGAAGAAGCGCCGGGCGAAGTGATCCTGTACCAGGGGCGCAGCTACAAGTCGTACCGCGGCATGGGCAGCCTAGGCGCCATGGCGCAGGGATCTGCCGACCGTTATTTCCAGGATGCCGCCAACAATGCCGACAAGCTCGTGCCAGAGGGTATCGAGGGCCGTGTGCCTTACAAGGGCAGCGTCCTGGCAATTCTTTACCAGCTCGTTGGCGGCGTGCGCTCATCCATGGGATATTGCGGTTGTGCCACGATAGACGAGTTCCGGGAAAAGGCTGAATTCGTCGAAATCACGGCAGCCGGCATGCGCGAGTCGCATGTGCATGATGTGCAGATCACCAAAGAGGCGCCCAACTATCGCGCCGACTAAGCGCTGCTGCAGTTCAGGCATTTGCAGAGGCCCGATACGACTGTGTGCCAGCCTGGAATCAGGGTGGCACACAGTCGATGCGGGCTGATGAATTCGCGCAGGTTTCGCACAGTGCGGCAAGGCATGTCCTAAGCACCGAATTACCCTGATATTTTTTACGAACCCCGTTCATGCATTCCAAGATCCTCATCCTTGATTTCGGCTCCCAGGTAACCCAGCTGATCGCGCGCCGCGTGCGCGAGGCAGGCGTATTCTCCGAGGTGTATCCCTACGATGTCAGCGACGAATTCGTCCGGACCTATGGCGCGGCCGGCATCATCCTGTCGGGCGGCCCGAATTCGGTGACCGAGGGAGACACGCCGCGTGCACCGCAGGCAGTGTTCGAAATCGGCGTGCCGGTGCTGGGCATCTGCTACGGCATGCAGACCATGGCGGCCCAGTTGGGTGGCCAAGTCGAAAACGGCAAGGTCCGGGAGTTCGGTTATGCGGAGGTGCGCGCGCGCGGCCATACGCAACTGTTGAACGGCATCGCCGACTTCGTGACCTCGGAAGGGCACGGCATGCTGAAAGTCTGGATGAGCCATGGCGACAAAATCATCGAAATGCCGCCCGGCTTCAAGCTGATGGCTTCCACCGACAATTGTCCGATTGCCGGCATGGCCGACGAGGAACGCAAACTGTACGCGGTGCAGTTCCATCCGGAAGTGACCCATACGCTACAGGGCAAGGCGATGCTCAGCCGCTTCGTACACGAGATCTGCGGCTGCAAGTCCGACTGGAACATGCCGGACTACATTGCCGAAGCGGTTGAGGCGATTCGCAAGCAAGTTGGCGACGAGGAAGTGATCCTCGGCCTGTCCGGCGGCGTCGACAGCAGTGTGGCGGCGGCACTGATCCACCGCGCAATCGGCAAGCAGCTGACCTGCGTGTTTGTCGACCATGGCCTGCTGCGCCTCGACGAAGGCAAGATGGTGATGGACATGTTCGGCAAAAACCTCGGTGTGAAGGTGATCCATGTCGACGCAACCGAACAATTCATGGGCAAGCTCGCCGGCGTCAACGATCCGGAAGCGAAGCGCAAGATCATTGGCCGCGAGTTCGTCGAGGTGTTCCAGGCCGAAGCTGCCAGGCTGAAGAATGCGAGATGGCTGGCGCAGGGCACGATTTACCCGGACGTCATCGAGAGCGCGGGCAAGGGCAAGAAAACGGCGCACACCATCAAGAGCCACCACAACGTGGGCGGCTTGCCCGAAACGCTGAACCTGAAGCTGCTCGAACCGCTGCGTGAACTTTTCAAGGACGAGGTGCGCGAACTCGGCGTTGCGCTCGGCCTACCGCATGCCATGGTGTATCGCCATCCGTTCCCGGGCCCCGGCCTCGGTGTGCGCATCCTCGGCGAAGTGAAGAAGGAATATGCAGACCTTCTGCGCCGCGCCGATGCAATTTTCATCGAAGAACTGCGCGCGGCGACCGATGAGGAAGGGCGTTCCTGGTATGACAAGACCAGCCAGGCGTTTGCGGTATTCCTGCCGGTACGCTCGGTCGGGGTGATGGGCGACGGCCGCACCTACGAGTATGTGGTCGCACTGCGCGCCGTGCAGACTCAGGATTTCATGACCGCACACTGGGCGCACTTGCCCCATGAATTGCTGGGACGGGTCTCGAACCGAATCATCAACGAAGTGCGCGGCATTAACCGTGTCGTCTACGATATCTCGGGCAAACCGCCGGCCACTATCGAGTGGGAGTGATGGCGTTTTCATCTGCGCGAGGCAGACCATTGATATCGTCAACGGTGGCATCGGTGTTTTCGCGTTTGGGGCTTTGCGGGATTTGTCGTGACTTATAGCATCAAGGAAATTTTCTATACCCTGCAAGGCGAGGGCACGCATGCCGGCCGGCCGGCGGTTTTTTGCCGCTTCTCTGGCTGCAACCTGTGGTCCGGGCGGGAACAGGATCGGGCTACGGCGGTGTGCAAATTCTGCGATACCGATTTCGTCGGCACCGATGGCGAGCTTGGCGGAAAGTATGCAGACAGCGAACGCCTCGCCGAGACGATCAATGCCCTATGGCCGACTGCTTTCGCAGACAGTAAATTCGTCGTGTTCACCGGTGGGGAACCCCTGCTGCAACTTAACGGGGCGCTGATCGGGAGCATGCATGCACGGGGCTTCGAAATCGCGATCGAAACCAATGGCACCTTGCCGGTGCCGCCAGGTGTCGACTGGGTCTGCGTCAGCCCGAAAGCCGGATCCCGCCTGTGCGTGGAGAAGGGCAGCGAGCTGAAGGTCGTCATTCCGCAGGCTGGCCAGAACTTGGCGGATTATGAGCATCTTGAGTTCGATCATTTCTATGTGCAGCCCATGGACGGCCCCGATCTCGAGAAGAATACTCGTCTTGCGATCGAAGTTTGCAAGGCGAACCCGCGCTGGAAGCTGAGCCTGCAGACCCATAAATTATTGCAAATCCCGTAGTTCGCATGCTGACCATTACACGCAAGCTCGAATTCGATGCCGGCCACCGGATTCCCGACCACAAGAGCCAGTGTCGCAACCTGCATGGCCATCGCTATGCACTGCATATCACCCTTGCCGGACAGGTGCTCGACCAGGACGGGCGCTCCGACAATGGCATGATCATGGATTTTTCCGACGTTAAGGCGCTCGCCAAGGCGCATCTGGTCGACGTCTGGGACCATGCATTTCTCGTCTATGAAAAGGATGCAGCGGTCAGGGAATTTCTCGAAAGTCTGCCGGACCACAAGACCGTGGTGCTGAACCGGGTCCCTACGGTGGAAAACCTCGTGCGTGTCGCCTTCGATATCCTGAAGGATGTCTATCGCCGGCGCTACGGCCGGGAAATGCGCCTCATCAGGCTGGTCTTGTACGAAACCCCCAATTGCTGGGCCGAGATCGATGAAGCCGACGACCGCCATGCATGACGCGGCATTCATGCTCCAGGCCATCGAACAGGCACGCAAGGCCTGGGCGCTGGGCGAAGTGCCGGTCGGCGCGCTCGTGGTCAGGGAAGGCCAGGTGATTGCAAGTGGGTTCAACCAGCCGATCGGCCGGCACGATCCGACCGCCCATGCGGAAATCATGGCACTGCGGGCGGCTGCCGAAGTCCTCGGAAATTACCGTTTGCCGGGTTGCGAGCTGTATGTGACGCTGGAGCCGTGCGCGATGTGCGCCGGAGCGATGATGCATGCGCGGCTCGCGCGGGTGGTATTCGGTGCGCCCGATCCCAAGACCGGCGCTTCCGGCTCGGTGGTGAACCTGTTTGAACAGCAAAAACTGAATCACCATACAGCCGTCATCGGCGGCGTGCTGGCGGATGAGTGCGGCGCGCTGCTCAAGGAATTTTTTGCGGAGCGGCGCAATCAGGCGGTGCGGCAGGCTGCGGTGGTCGTGCCAACGGACCGCGGTTAACCCGCGGCGGTACAAAGGATACGACTTGCCCACCATCGACACCAACGGCATTACGCTGACCTATGACACTCAGGGCGACTCGAACGGCAAAGCCCTCGTCCTGATCGCCGGCCTCGGCCTCCAACTGATTTCGTGGCCGGAAGCATTTTGCAGGGAACTGGCGGATCAGGGTTTCCATGTGATCCGCTTCGACAACCGGGACAGCGGTTTGTCGACCAAGCTGGAGCACCTCGGTAAGCCCAACCTGCCGATGGCCGTTTTCAAATCGATGTTCCATCTGCCCCTGTTCCCCGGTTATACCCTTCAGGACATGGCGAGGGATACGATTGGCCTGCTCGATGGCCTTGGCATCGACAAGGCCCACATCGTCGGCGCTTCGATGGGCGGAATGATTGCGCAGATCCTCGCTGCCGATCATCCGGAGCGGGTCTCGACGCTGACCTCCATCATGTCCACCAGCGGACGGCCCGGATTGCCAGGTCCGATGCCGAGCGCGCGCGATGCGCTGTTCTCTAGGCCCGAGAACCCGCGCAACATGCAGAGTGTGATCGAGTATTTCGTAAGGGCATACCGCACCATTGGCAGCCCCAAGTATCCGGTCCCGGATGAGGTGCTGCGTGAGCAGGTAACAAGAAGCGTCCGGCGCAATGTCTGCCCTCAAGGCACGGCACGCCAGATGATGGCGGTGATGGCTTCCGGCGATCGCAGCCCGGCCTTGCGCAAGATCAGCGTACCGACACTCGTCATTCACGGGGCCGATGACCCGCTCGTTCCGCTCGCATGCGGGCGCGACACCGCACGCTGGATACCCGGAGCAGTGTTGCACGAAGTCGAAGGCATGGGGCATGATATTCCGCCGGCGCTCGAAGCCAGCCTGGCGAAACTGATCGCAACGCATTGCAAGGGCGAACCCGGACCGCGGGCGCGGCGCGCGTGATGCCTTGATGCATAGGAACATGAAATCGATGGGAGTGAATGGATGACCACCGCCAGCACGCCGATGTCAGGAGTCGGGATAGCGATCGTTGCGCCGAGCGGCTATGCGCCGGAGCAGGCTGCGCATGAACGCGCCGTCGCGCTGCTGGAATCCTGGGGCTGCCGCGTACGCAGCTATTACGAGCATGAGGCACGGCATCAGCGCTTTGGCGCAACCGATGCCGCTCGTGTCGCGCAGATCCATGCAGCAGCACAAGACCCGGATACACAGGTCGTGCTGGCTTTGCGTGGCGGCTACGGCATGTCTCGCCTTCTTCATGCGGTGGATTTCCGGATGCTGGCGAACAGCGGCAAGCTGTTTGTCGGGCACAGCGATTTCACTGCGTTCCACATGGGCTTGCTGGCACAGACCGGGGCGATCAGTTTTTCGGGCCCGATGGTCTGTTCCGATTTTTCCCGGGAAGAACCGAGCGGTTTTACGCTTCGGCATTTTCAGCAATGCCTGACAAGCCCCTCGCACACCATCGAATTCCAACCCGGCCAGAATCCTGCCGTAGAACTGGAGGGCATGCTGTGGGGCGGGAACCTGTCGATGCTGGTGCACTTGGCCGGTACACCTTATTTTTCCGAGGTGGATGGAGGCATCCTGTTTCTGGAAGACGTCAACGAGCATCCTTACCGTGTCGAGCGCATGCTGCTGCAACTGCTCCATACCGGCGTGCTGTCGCGCCAGAAGGCGGTGGTGCTGGGGGCTTTCTCCAATTACCAGCTGGCCGAGTACGACAACGGGTATGACTTCGCTGCTATGCTGGATTATTTCCGGTCACGCTGCGGCATTCCTGTGCTGACCGGCCTTCCTTTCGGGCACATCCGCGACAAGGTGACGCTGCCCGTCGGCTGCCAGGCCCGGCTGGTATCGGACGGAAGCCACGCCAGCGTCACCATGTGCGGCTATCCCTTCATTGCACCTCGTGCGCCGGCCGCCTGAGTTCAACGAAGAACCTCGCTTTCAAGGTGAAGCTTTCGCCCGGCTTCAGCACGACCAGCCCCGGCTGTCCCGGCATGTGGAGGGCATCGATCGGATGAGTGATCGGCTCCAGGCAGAAAAAGGGCAGGCCAGGCGGGCGGTACAGCAGGCTGTAACCACTGCAATTGGCCATCGACATGGTGACCGTCATGTTCCGGTCCGGATAGTCGATCACCGAGGCACCATTCCATCCGTCGAAGCAGTTGTCGATCAGAGGGCCCTCCAGCGGCGCTGGCTTGTTGTAGTCCCAGGTCGGAGGAAAGTCCCTGGTATAAGCCGCGGGGATGGGGTCATCGCCGGATAGCCATACTCCGCTCGCCGTGGATTGCAGCCGCGTCTGCTCATTGCGCATGAAATACGGATGCAACCCGAGGCCGTAAGGCAGGGCGCGGTTTCCGCGGTTGGTCACCGTCAGGTCGATGGCCAGTCCGTCCGGATGCAGGCGCAGGGTTTCAGTGCTGGCGTAATGATAGGGATTGTCGTCGAAGCGATGCGATTCCAGCGCAAGCGTAATGCTATTATCGGTCTGGTCCAGCACCTCCCAAGGCTGCAGCCAGCCATCCCCGTGGATGGGGTAGGGCTCGCCGGGCCGGTTGTTCCGGATCGGATAGAACAAGCCTTCGTGCTCGAAGCCGCCTTGCGTGATCCGGTTCGACCATGGCACCAGTGGAAAACAGGCTAGGGTGTAACGATCTTCCGATGCGCCATTCCAGGTGCGGAAGATGGGCGACCATCCATCCCCGATTTTCCAATCCCAGGCGGCGATGCCGCCACCAAGCCGCGGCACGAGAATGAGGCGCTGGAACCCAGTCTGCAGAGAAACGGTATCGGTGTTCATGCGGATGTCAGCTCGCTTCGGAAAGTATTGGCGGGTACGCCGGCAATATCGAGATCGACGGCGAACAATCCGCCAGCCAGCGGCTCGCGCGCCAGTTGTTCGTTCGACAGTCCGGTGAGTGCAGTGGTGATGAACAGGGTTTTCATGTCCGGTCCGCCGAAGGCGCAGCTCGATACCTGGCTGCAGGGAAGGTCGATCGCATGCAGCACCTTGCCAGCCGCATCATGCCGAGTCAGCTTTCCCGCGCCCCAGTGCGCGATCCAGAGCCCGCCTTCCGCATCGGTGGTCATGCCGTCCGGGACGCCTTCCTCCGCCGGGAATTGCAGGAACAGGCGCTTGTTGGACAAGCCGCCGGCATCAAGGTCGAAGTCGAAGGCATAGACACGGCCGTTCGCACTGTCGTTGAAATACATCGTCCGATTGTCGGCAGACCATGCGGGGCCGTTGGTCACCGCATAGCCGCCATCCATGCGCACACAGGCGAGGTCGGCCGAAAGACGGTACAGGGAGCCACTTGTTTGCCTGCCCTCGAAATCCATGCTGCCGGCCCAGAACCGGCCGCGCGCATCGCATTTGCCGTCATTGAAACGATTGTTCGGCAGGTCCGTCTCCGGCTGGATCAGATGCTCCAGTTGCCCGCTAGCGGGGTCGAAGAAGGCGAAGCCGCGGCGCAGGGTAACGATCAACCCATTCCCCCCTGCGCGTTCCGCTACTGCTGAAATTTCTTCCTCGAAGGCCCAGCTGCGCTGCCCCTCCCATGGCGAATAGCGATGCAGGCGTCGCCCGAGGATGTCGACCCAGTACAAGGCTTGCGCCTTGGATGACCAGAGCGGGCCTTCGCCTAGTTGGGCATGAGTGTCCCAGACACACTCCGGAGTCTTCATCGGCCTCTCCATCAATGTGATTCGCGGGGAACCGGTGCGCCGCTATGGCCGACCAGGAAATCCAGGTCGGCACCGAGATGCGCCTGCTGGACATGATCGACGTACAGCCTGACATAGCCGCGTTCCGGTTTCGATGGCGGCTTCCATTCCGCCTTGCGACGCTGCAACTCCTCGTCTGAAATGTCGAGATGGAGGCGACGTGCGGGCACATCAAGTTCGATCATGTCCCCGGTCCTGACCAGCGCAAGCGGTCCGCCTATTGCCGCTTCCGGCGACGTGTGCAGCACCACTGTGCCATACGCGGTGCCGCTCATGCGGGCATCGGAAATGCGCACCATGTCGGTGAAGCCTTTCTGCAGCACCTTGCGCGGCAGCGGCATGTTTCCGACTTCGGCCATGCCGGGATAGCCGCGCGGACCGCAATACTTCAGCACCATGATGCTGTTTTCATCAACGTCCATTGCCGGATCGTCGATCCGGCTGTGCAGTTCTTCGATCGATTCAAACACGATGGCCGGACCGCGATGCTGCAGTAGATGAGGCGATGCAGCCGACGGCTTGATGACCGCACCATCCGGCGCAAGATTACCCTTCAATACCGCGATACCCGCCTTTTCCTTGAAAGGCTCGTTGAAGGGGCGGATGACATCGCGGTTGTAGCAGGGTGCATCGTCAATGTTTTCTGCGAGCGTTCTGCCATTTGCCGTCAAGGTATCGCCGTGCAGGAGATGGCGGATTTCGCGCAACACCGCTGGCAGTCCGCCGGCGTAGTAAAAGTCTTCCATCAGGTATTCGCCGGAAGGCTGCAGATTCACCAGGCAAGGCATCTCGCTGCCGATCCGGTCCCAGTCATCAAGAGTCAGCTCGATACCCATGCGACCGGCGATTGCCAGCAAATGGACAACCGAATTGGTCGATCCGCCGATTGCCGCATTGACGCGAATGGCGTTTTCAAATGCCTCGCGCGTCAGGATCTTCGCCATTCCGATGTCTCCTTCCACCATCTGCACGATCCGCCGTCCGCTCAGTTGCGCAAGCCGGTTGCGACGAGTGTCGGATGCGGGAATGGCGGCATTGCCGGGCAGGGACATGCCGAGGGCTTCCACCATGCTGGCCATGGTCGATGCGGTCCCCATGGTGTTGCAATGACCGCTGGAGCGATTCATGCAGACTTCGGCTTCCGAAAATTCTTCCTGGCTCATCTGGCCGGCGCGCACCATCTCCGACATCATCCAGACGCCCGTGCCGGAGCCGAGGTCTTTGCCGTGGAATTTCCCGTTGAGCATGGGGCCGCCGGAAATGCCTATGGTCGGCAAGCCGCAGCTTGCCGCGCCCATCAGAAGGGCGGGCGTCGTCTTGTCGCATCCCATGAGCAGCACCACGCCATCGATCGGGTTGCCGCGGATCGATTCCTCGACGTCCATGCTGGCAAGATTGCGAAACAGCATGGCAGTCGGCCGCAGCTGCGTTTCCCCTAGCGACATCACGGGGAACTCCAGGGGGAATCCGCCTGCCTCAAGTACACCGCGCTTGACGAATTCGGCCAGTTCACGGAAATGGATATTGCAGGGCGTTAATTCCGACCAGGTGTTACAGATGCCGATGATCGGTCGGCCATCGAAGGAGTCCTGGGGATAGCCGGGTTTTCCGGTCCAGCTTCGATGCACGAAGCCATCGCGGTCCTGCTTTTCGAACCATGCCTGACTGCGGCGCTTCGGACGTTGGGTCGCCATGATGGTATGGATGGAGAAAGGGAGAGGAAGGTTTCAGGCCAGCATCAATATTGAGTAAGCCTTGCAGCGAAAGTTCAGGAGAAATCATGTCGGCACCGGGCGATCTGGCGAGCTATCCGAGCTTAAAAGGGCGGCGCGTCTTCGTGACGGGCGGCGGCTCGGGCATCGGCGAGAGCATCGTTGTGGCCTTTGCGGAGCAGGGGGCAAAGGTCGGTTTCGTCGACATTGAGGTGGATGCCAGCCTTGCTCTCTGCGAAAGAATTGCAGCGGCCGGGCATGAAATGCCGGTGTTTCGCGAGTGTGACATCCGCGACGTCCCGGCACTGCAGGATGTCATGCGCAGCATGGCGGAACAGATGGGGGACTTTCAGGTCCTGGTAAACAACGCCGGCAACGACCAGCGGCACAAGCCGGAAGAAGTCACGGTCGAGGCCTGGAACAACATGATCGCCATCAATCAGCGGCCCATGTTCTTCACCTGCCAGCAAGTCATCGGGGGCATGAAAAAAAACGGCGGCGGCTCGATTATCAATCTTGGTTCGATCAGCTGGCACATCTCCGGAGGCGGTTATCCGGTGTACACCACGGCCAAGGCAGCTGTCTGCGGGCTAACCCGTGGGCTGGCTCGCGACCTCGGGCCTCATCGGATTCGCGTCAACACCGTGACGCCGGGCTGGGTGATGACGGAACGCCAGATCAAGCTCTGGCTGAATGAGGATGGCGAAAAACTGATCGACGCCAGCCAGTGCCTGCCCGGGCGATTGCAGCCTTGGCATATCGCACGCATGGTGCTGTTCCTCGCCGCCGATGACAGTGCGATGTGCACCGCGCAGGAATTCATCGTGGATGGCGGCTGGTCATAATCTGTTCTCCGAGTGAACATGGCTGAGCCGGATACTACACTGCTGGGCATCGACTGGGGTACCAGCAATCGCCGCGCCTATCTACTGGACGGGCAAGGCAGGCTGGTGCGCCGGCATGAGGACGGCTTCGGCATTCTCAGCGTGGCAGGCGATTTCGAAGCTTCGCTGCGCGAGCTGCTGGAAGACTTGGACGTGCATCCGCCGCAGGTGCTCATGTCCGGCATGGTTGGCAGCCGCAACGGCTGGCATGAAATCCCTTATCTCTCCGTGGATCATCCGCTGTCCGATCTTGCGAGCGCAGCGGCCGACATAGGATCGACCCTGCCCATGCCTTGCCGTATCGTGCCGGGATATGAATACCTCGATGCGAACGGCATGCCGGATGTGATGCGTGGCGAAGAAACGCAGGTCTTCGGCGCCTTCGAACTCGGCGCAAGCGATGGCTGGTTCGTGCTGCCGGGCACGCACAGCAAGTGGGTCAGGGTGGAAGATGGGCGTATCCGAGAATTCCTTACCTTCATGACCGGAGAATTGTTCGCGCTACTCTCCAAGCAGGGCACGCTGGCCAAGCTGATGAACGTGCACGAGGATGTTCCAGCTGCCTTCGAGGCGGGACTGAAAGCGGCAGGCCATGGCGCATTCACTCACCTGGCATTTTCCTGTCGTGCACTGGTCGTCACCGACAGGATGCCGCAGGAGCAGGCTTATTCCTACCTGTCGGGGCTCCTGATCGGGACGGAACTGCACGACATCCTGCGGCGCTCGAGCGGGGAAATGCGACCGCCGGTGGAAATCATCGGCAGTCCCGCGCTCGGTGCGCGATACCGCCGTGCGCTGGAGTTATTGAATGTCACGGCGCGGGCTTGGCAGCCGGATGACATTTATGTCGCAGCCCTGCACGCGCTGTCTGGAATGAAAAGGTAGGCAAGCCATGACCACATTCGATTTTCCTCCCTGTCCGCTGGTGGCCATACTGCGCGGGCTTACCGTCAAGGATGCAGAGAGCGTTGGACAAATCCTGTTTTCCGCGGGATTCCGCCTGCTCGAGGTGCCGCTGAACCGTGAGGGTGCGTTGGATACCATCCGCGTGCTGCGGCGCATCGCGTCCGAAAACGCACTGGTCGGCGGCGGCACCATGCTGACCAAAAAAGACGTGGACCTGGTGAAGGAGGCCGGCGGCCAGCTGATGGTATCGCCGAATTGCGAACCCGAAGTCATCTCACATGCGGTGGAACTTGGCCTGATCGCCTTGCCCGGCGTGGCGACGCCAACCGAGGCATTCCGTGCGCTCGACGCAGGCGCGCAGGCTCTGAAACTGTTTCCGGCGGAGATGATCCCGCCTGTGGCGGTCAAGGCCATGCGTTCCGTGTTGCCGCCGGATGTGCCGCTGCTGCCGGTGGGTGGCATCAAGCCGGAAAGCATGTCTTCCTACGTGGCCGCCGGCGCGACCGGCTTCGGCATCGGCAGCCAGCTCTACAAGCCGGGGGTCGATGCGGAGGCATTGAGGCAGATGGCCAAAAACTTCATGCTTGCGCGGGATGCAATTCTGGCATCCCGGTGAGCGTGTGCCCTGCGGGCGCTGCCGTCGCGGTGGACGTGGAATGGTAGAATGGAGAGTTTGATCGAATCCATTCTGCAAAGGTTTTTTCAGTGCTTTCCACCGCCAACATCACGATGCAGTTCGGCCCCAAGCCGCTGTTCGAAAACATTTCCGTCAAATTCGGCGAAGGCAACCGTTATGGCCTGATTGGTGCCAACGGTTGCGGCAAATCCACCTTCATGAAGATCCTCGGGGGCGACCTCGAGCCGTCCTCCGGTACGGTCATGCTCGACCAGAACGAGCGCCTGGGCAAGCTGCGTCAGGACCAGTTTGCCTATGAAGAGATGCGCGTGCTGGACGTGGTGATGATGGGTCACACTGAAATGTGGGCCGCCATGACCGAGCGCGATGCCATTTATGCCAATCCGGAAGCCACCGACGACGATTACATGCGCGCCGCCGAGCTGGAGGCAAAATTCGCCGAATACGACGGCTATACGGCCGAGGCGCGTGCCGGCGAGCTGCTGCTCGGCGTAGGTGTGCCGATCGAACAGCACCAGGGGCCGATGAGCAACGTCGCGCCCGGCTGGAAGCTGCGCGTGCTGCTGGCACAGGCCCTGTTTTCCAACCCGGACATCCTGTTGCTCGACGAACCGACCAACAACCTCGACATCAATACCATCCGCTGGCTCGAAAACGTGCTCAACGAGCGCAATTCGACCATGATCATCATTTCGCACGACCGCCACTTCCTGAACCAGGTCTGCACGCACATGGCGGACATGGACTATGGCACGCTGAAGATTTATCCCGGCAATTACGACGATTACATGCTCGCCGCCTCGCAGGCCCGCGCCCAGCAGCTGGCAGCAAATGCCAAGGCCAAGGAACGCGTCGCCGAATTGCAGGAATTCGTCCGCCGCTTCTCCGCGAACAAGTCGAAGGCTCGGCAGGCGACTTCACGCGCCAAGCAGATCGAAAAGATCAAGGTGGAGGACGTCAAGCCTTCCAGCCGCCAGAATCCTTTCATCCGCTTCGAGGGCGAGAAGAAGCTGCATCGCCAGGCAGTGGAAGTCGAAGGCCTGGCGAAATCCTACGACCGCACGATTTTCAGCAACTTCAACCTGCTGGTAGAGGCGGGGGAAAAGATTGCGATCATCGGTGCCAACGGAGCGGGTAAGACCACGCTTCTGCGCTGCATCGGCGCAGAGGTATGCGGGATGCAGGCCGATGCCGGTATCGTGAAGTGGGCCGAGAACGCGAACCCGGGTTACATGCCTCAAGACCCGACCGAAGAGTTTGCGACCGACAAGAACCTGACCGACTGGATAGGGCAATGGACGAAAGAGGGCGATGACGACCAGGCAGTGCGCTCGATTCTCGGACGGCTCCTGTTCTCCGGCGACGATGTCAAGAAGTCGGTCAAGGTGCTGTCAGGCGGGGAGAAGGGACGCATGATGTACGGCAAGCTGATGCTCGGCCGGCACAATGTGCTGCTGATGGATGAACCGACCAATCACATGGACATGGAGTCCATCGAGTCGCTCAATATTGCGCTCGACAAGTATGCGGGCACGCTGATATTCGTGTCCCACGACCGGGAATTCGTTTCCTCATTGGCGACCCGCATCCTTGAAGTGAAGGATGGCGAAGTCATCGACTTCCACGGAAGCTATGAAGAGTATCTGGCCAGCCAGGGCATTGAATAAGGCAGGTGTTGAAAGGCGCAGCGCGGGAACACGTTGCTGCGCCTGGCAGGTGATTATCCGGCCGTGATCGTATTCGGTCCGATGGTTGTGTTCGGAATGGTCTCTCCCATGTACAGTAGCGGGTCCAGCCGATCGCGGTATGTCTTGGCGATTTCCTTGCCCTTGGCTTTCATGAGCGCTTCGAGATAGGGCTGGCGCAGCTCGCGAAACTCTTCGATCGAGCTGGCACGTTCGACCTTCAGTTGCAGCCCGTACCCGCGCAAGCCGAGGGCACTCTTGATCGTCTCGTTGTAAAAGCGGTAAATGGCCAGGAACTGGTTTTCCTTGTCGGACAAGTCGGGCAATGTAGCAGATGCATCCGGGGCGGAAGACGCCGGCTGCGCATCGGCGGCACCGAACATTTCTGCCGTTGCCGCTTGAGTCGCCACTTGCCGGATGAAACCCTGTTCGAGCAACTCGGTGATGCTTTGCTCGTCCAGTCCAAGGCCGGCGATCTTGGGCAGCAGGGCAGCCACACTGCTTTTTCCATCGACGAGTAACAGCAGGGTGCGCAGGCGCGGTGCCAATTGATGCTTGCGGGTTGCGATCTCCTCGCGGCCTTTGTCAGTCTTGTCGTAGATAAAATTTTTCATCGTGTTTATTGTTCTGGAAAAAATTTGAGGTCGATGGCCCACCTGAGGAATAACAGGCAATCTGTCCAAAAGCTTGAGCGACAGGGATAGGTGGGAGTCTCCGGAATTTAGTATGCTATCAATCTTGACGCAGGTAAATAACGTTTTCTTATCGATGTTGCATCCAGCGTATTGAAGAACACGGGCGCCGTCCAAATTTTCGATATGGCGCCTACTTGTTCTCAGCCGCCCGGGTCCTGTCCGAATTACCGTTTCTGAAGCCTTATGCAATCAACTTCCATCAAAACCGTCGAGTTTGAACGCCCGCAAATGGAGACTGGCACCAGTTGCGTGGCGAATGCCTGGGCACGGGTGCCGCTTGCGCCATCCCCCGCGGAAAAAGCCGAACTCAAGGCCCGGATCAAGCGTCTCCTGAAAGAGCAGCAGGCCGTGCTGGTGGCGCACTATTATGTCGATGCCGATTTGCAGGACCTGGCGGAGGAAACCGGCGGCTGCGTCTCCGATTCTCTGGAAATGGCGCGCTTCGGGCGCGACCACCCGGCCAAGACCCTGGTGGTGGCGGGTGTCAGGTTCATGGGGGAGACCGCGAAAATCCTGAGCCCGGAAAAGCGGGTGCTGATGCCTGACCTGGACGCAACCTGTTCGCTCGACCTCGGTTGCCCGCCCGACGAGTTCGCCGCTTTTTGCGACGCCCATCCCGACCGCACGGTGGTGGTGTATGCCAATACCAGCGCCGCAGTCAAGGCGCGCGCCGACTGGATGGTCACATCCTCGATCGGCCTGGAAATCGTGCAGCACCTGCATACGCAGGGCAAGAAAATCCTGTGGGCGCCGGACAAGCACCTCGGCAGCTATATCCAGAAGAAGACCGGCGCCGACATGCTGCTGTGGCAGGGTTCCTGCCTGGTGCATGACGAGTTCAAGGGCATTGAGCTGGAAATTTTGAAGCGCGAACATCCGCTGGCGAAAGTGCTTGTGCATCCGGAATCGCCGGAATCGGTCGTGGCGCAGGCGGATGTGGTCGGCTCGACTTCACAGCTGATCGCCGCAGTCCAGTCGCTCGATACGAAGGAGTTCATCGTGGCGACCGACAATGGCATCCTGCACAAGATGCGGATGGCGGCGCCCGGCAAAGTCTTTATTGATGCGCCGACCGCCGGCAACAGCGCAACCTGCAAGAGCTGTGCGCATTGCCCGTGGATGGCAATGAACGGACTGCAAAACCTGGCCGACGTGCTCGAGTCCGGACGCAACGAAATTCACGTCGACCCCGCAATCGGCCGTAAGGCTTATGTCTGCATCGACCGCATGCTGACGTTCGCGGCAGAACGCAAGGCGAATGTGCGCCCCGGCAGCGATCTGGCGAAAGAACAAAACCTTTTCTCTGGGATAGGTCCCGCATGAGCAGCTTGAAGAATCCGTTTGCACCGTTTGACGAAGCGCTGGCGGCTTCGTTTGAAGCGAATGTCCGCAGCGCGCTTGCCGAAGACGTCGGCACCGGGGATGTGACCGGCCTGCTGGTGCCGGAGCATGACGTATTCCGGGCTCGGGTGATCGTACGCGAGCCTGCGGTCCTCTGTGGCGCGCCCTGGTTCGAGGGCGTGATGACCCAGGTCGATCCTCGCATCCGAATCACCTGGCGTTATGCCGAGGGCGACATGATGGCGGCCGACAGCGAGGTCTGCGGGATTGAGGGGCCTGCGCGGTCGCTGTTGACTGCCGAGCGCGCCTCGCTGAATTTCCTGCAGTTGCTGTCCGGAGTGGCTACGGCCACCCGCCGTTATGTCGATGTGATTGCAGGCACGCGGTCGAAGATTCTCGACACCCGCAAGACCCTGCCGGGCCTGCGCCTGGCGCAGAAGTATGCGGTGCGCGTGGGTGGCGGTGCAAACCAGCGGCTGGCGCTATATGACGGCATCCTGATCAAGGAAAACCATATCGCGGCGGCTGGGGGCATCACGCAGGCAATGCGCAATGCGCTGGCACTGAATGCGCGCGTTCCGATCCAGATCGAGGTGGAGAATCTCGTCGAATTGCAGGAGGCGCTCAACGCCGGCGCAACATCGATCCTGCTCGACAATTTCACAACCGAGGCGATGAGTGAGGCGGTGCGGCTGACCAACGGCCGCGCGCTGCTGGAAGCGTCCGGCGGCATTAACATGGAAACGGTGCGCGCGATCGCGGAGACCGGCGTGGATCGCATTTCGATCGGCAGCCTGACCAAGGATGTGCGGGCGACGGATTATTCCTTGCGGATCATCGATTAGGCCAGTGCTCCGCTGCATGTGAAACAGCCCGGATGGCGCCATGCATCCGGGCTGTTTCGTTTTCGGGCGGATAGCTCCTACGCCTGCTTTCCTGCCGGCGTGAGTACCGTCGGCAGCGCCTTCGGCAAGGTATCCGGATAATCCTGGCTGAAATGCAGTCCACGGCTTTCCCGCCGAGACAGTGCGCTGTCCACGATGAGCGAAGCCACGTCGACCAGGTTGCGCAGTTCCAGCAGGTCGGGCGTGATGCGGAAGTGCGAATAGTATTCGTAGATCTCTTCCTTCAGCAACCGCAGGCGGTGCTGTGCGCGTTCCAAGCGCTTGGTGGTGCGGACGATGCCGACGTAGTTCCACATCGAACGGCGCAATTCATCCCAGTTGTGCGCGATGACCACTTCCTCATCTGCATCAGTCACCCGGCTCTCATCCCAGGCGGGCAGGGACATCTGCTTAGGTGTCGGTTGTCGCTCGATATCCTGCGCCGCTGCCCGTCCCAGCACGAGGCATTCCAGCAGCGAATTGCTCGCGAGGCGATTGGCGCCGTGCAGCCCGGTGTAGGCGGTTTCGCCGACGGCATACAGGCCCGGCAGGTCAGTGCGGCCATGCATGTCGGTGACGACGCCGCCGCAGGTATAGTGGGCTGCCGGCACGACCGGAATCGGCTGCCTGGTGATGTCAATGCCGAACTCCATGCAACGGGCATAAATCGTCGGAAAATGCTCTTTCAGGAATTCCGGCGACTGGTGGCTGATGTCGAGGTCGACATAGTCGAGGCCGCGCTTTTTCATTTCAAAGTCGATGGCGCGCGCAACCACATCGCGCGGCGCCAGTTCGCCGCGCTCGTCGTGTTCCGGCATGAAGCGCTTCCCTGCAGCTGCTCCTGCCTGCGCCGGCAGCTTGAGGACGCCGCCTTCGCCGCGTACCGCTTCGCTGATCAGGAAGGACTTCGCATAAGGGTGATAGAGGCAGGTCGGATGGAACTGGATGAATTCCATGTTGGCCACGCGGCAGCCGGCGCGCCATGCCATTGCGATGCCGTCTCCGGTGGCGGTGTCGGGATTGGTGGTGTAGAGATACACCTTGCCCGCGCCGCCGGTGGCCAGCACCGTTTGGTCGGCCGCGAGGGTGATGACCTTGCCGCTGTCGATGTCCTGTACGTACACGCCGACGCAGCGCGGATTGCCGATGCCCGGAGTGACACGGTCCGACTTGATGACGTCGATCGCGATGTGGTTCTCGAGGATGGTGATATTCGGATGGGAGCGTGCCTGCCGCTCGAGGGTGACCTGCACGGCATGGCCGGTCGCATCCGCCGCGTGAATGATACGGCGCTGGCTGTGGCCGCCTTCCCGGGTGAGGTGGTAGCCGAGTTCGGCGGTGGGATCGCGCGTAAAGGGCACGCCTTGCTGGATCAGCCAGTCGATCGCGGCGCGTCCGTGTTCGACGATGTAGCGCGTGGCGCCCTCGTCGCACAAGCCTGCGCCCGCAATCAGCGTGTCGGAGATATGCTGTTCGGCACTGTCGCGCGAATCGAGCACCGCCGCAATGCCTCCCTGCGCCCAGTTGCTGGCGCCGTCCAGAAGACTGCGCTTCGAAATCACGGCAACCTTGCGGCTTTGTGCCAGGTGCAGCGCGACAGACAGGCCTGCCAGACCGCTGCCGATGATGGCGACGTCAAATTTCATAAGATAGCTATTACCGGATTGTGTTTTCATTACAATGTCGAGCCCGATATCTTACCACTTGGAAATTTTTATTCCTTGCGGCTGCGGGTGCGGAACCGCCGTATAAACCACCGTTTGCAAGCCTGGATACACCATGACCCAATTGCTGAAAAAAATTGCCATCGCATTGGCCATTCTCGTGCTGGCGCTGGCTGCAGCCCTGTTCTGGTACCGCAGTGCAAGCCAGCCGCAGATCAGTGGCACGCAAACCCTGTCCGGGCTGAACGAGCCGGTCGACATTGTGCGCGATGCCGAAGGTATACCGCATATCTACGCAAAGACGATTGTCGATGCCTATTTTGCGCTCGGTTTTGTCCATGCGCAGGATCGCTTGTGGCAACTGGAGATGAATCGCCGCATCGCGTCGGGCCGAATGGCGGAAATCCTCGGCCCGAAGGTGCTGGACACCGACCGTTTCCTGCGCACGCTTGGCATCCGGCGCAATGCGGAAAGAATCCTGGCCAATCTCTCGAACGAAACGCGGTCCGGACTGGATGCGTATGCTGCGGGAATCAATGCCTATCTCGCCAACCGCAAAGGGCCCCTGCCGCCGGAATTCCTGCTCACCGGGGCGCCCGCCCCATCGCGCTGGGAGCCGGTCGACTCCATCGGCTGGCAGACCATGATGGCCTGGGACCTGGGTGCCAACTGGTCGCAGGAACTGCTGAGGATGCGACTGTCGCAGCGCCTGTTGCTGGAGCAGATCAATGAATTCCTGCCGCCGTATCCGGGGGACGCACCGCTGAAGACCCGGGATTACACCCGCTTCTACCGCGAACTGGCGGGCACCACCCGGCAGCTTGCCAAGGTGGCATCGATTGCTCCGCCTTCCTATGTGGAAGGCATGGGCTCGAATAACTGGGTTGTGAGCGGAGCACTATCGGAAAGCGGCAAACCCCTGCTGGCGAATGACCCGCATCTCGGCCTGACCGCGCCGGCGCTTTGGTATTTCGCGCACGTCTCGGCGCCCGGCCTGAATGCGATCGGCGCCACGCTGCCCGGCATTCCGGGCGTGGTGCTTGGCCGCAATGACAGGATCGCGTGGGGCTTCACCAACACGGCGCCGGATGTGCAGGACTTGTACATCGAGCAGATCAATCCGGAGAATCCGGAGCAGTACCGGACGCCGGACGGATGGGCGGGTTTCACCGTGTACAAGGAAATCATCAAGGTCAAGGGGCAGCCCGACGTCGATCTCGTCGTCAGGGAAACCCGCCATGGCCCCATCATCACCGGCGCGCTGCCCATTCTGGACAAGGCCTCGCTCGACGCCCGGAAATACGCAGTCGCCTTTGCGTGGACGGCGCTGCGGCCTGACGACCTGACTCTGCAGGCCGGGATGAAAATGAATCGGGCACGGAACTGGCAGGAGTTCCTCGAAGGCGCGAAGGATTTCGCATCGCCGCAGCAGAACATGGTGTATGCCGATGTCGATGGCAACATCGGCTATATCGCGCCGGGACGCGTGCCCATCCGCAAGCCGGAAAATGACTTGAAGGGGCTGGCTCCGGCACCCGGGTGGGATGCCCGCTACGACTGGTCCGGATTCATTCCCTTTGAGCGCTTGCCGCGCCAGTACAATCCCGCCAGCCAGCGCATCGCCACCGCCAACCAGAAAATCGTCGGGCCGGATTATCCGTACTTCCTGACCAGCGAATGGAGCCTGCCTTATCGCGCGGACCGCATCAATCAATTGCTGGATGCATGGGCAAAGCACAGCATGGGCAGCTTCGCCAAAATCCAGGGAGACGATGTCTCGCTGGCTGCGCGCGAAATCCTGCCGGTTCTGCTCAAGACCAGCCCGCGTTCGGAGCGTGCGAAACACGCGCTTGCCCTATTGGCGAAATGGGATGGCGCAATGGATGCCAACCGGGCCGAGCCGCTGATTTTCAATGACTGGCTGCGCGCGGCATCCTGGCAGATTTTTTCGGATGAATTGGGCGAGCCGCTGATGAGGGATTACTGGGAGCAGCGCAACGTGCATCAGCCCATGGTGAACGTTCTGCTGAACAGGAACGGGCAGGGCAGGTGGTGCGCCGACGTCAGCAAGCCGCAGGGGGCGAAGGCTCAGGATTGCGGAGAGTTGCTGGCCGCATCGCTGGAGACCGCGCTGGATGACCTGGAACGCCGCTACGGTGCCGACATGGGTAAATGGAAATGGGGCAAGGCGCACATGGCACGCTCCGAGCATCGTCCTTTCAGCAAGGTCGAGCCGCTCGCGAAGATGTTCGATATCCGTGTCGAATCGCCTGGCGATACCTACACGGTGAATGTCGGCCGCTACAACCTGAAGGATGAAAAGGAGCCATTCACCAATCATCATGCGTCCAGCCTGCGCGCATTGTACGACTTGTCTAACCTGGAAAACTCGCGCTTCATCCATTCCACCGGACAGTCTGGCAATGTGCTGTCGCCGCTGTACCGGAACTTTGCGCAGCGCTGGGCAGAGGTGGCTTACCTGCCGATGAAAACCAGGCGTGAGGATATCGAGAAGGGGGCGCTGGGCACTCTGACGCTCAACCCGGCAAGACATTGAGCTCGGGAGCGGCGGCGCTTGCCGGCCTTGCTGACAAGCGCCACGCCTTCAAGGGAAACTGCCTCAGGCCTTGACCGGCTTCACCTTGGCGGCGGCCTCCTTTGCCCGGACACGTGCAGTGTCCACATCATCGGCCGTTGCCAGCGCCACGCCCATGCGGCGGCGTTCGAAGGACTCCGGTTTGCCGAACAGGCGGATGTCGGCACCCGGCACGCGCAGCGCTTCGGCCACACCCTCAAATGCGATCCCCTTGGCCTCATGCTGGCCGTAGATCACCGCCGATGCGCCGGGTGCCCTCAGGGCGGTATTGACGGGCAGGCCGAGGATGGCTTTCGCATGCAGTTCGAATTCGCTCTGAACCTGGCTTGCCATCGTCACCATGCCGGTGTCATGCGGGCGCGGACTGACTTCCGAGAACCAGACCATGTCATCCTTGACAAACAGTTCGACGCCGAATATGCCCAGGCCGCCGAGGTTGTCGGTCACCGCCTTGGCGATCTCGCGCGACTTGGCGAGCGCCGCTGGGCGCATGGCATGCGGCTGCCAGGATTCCACATAATCGCCTTTTACCTGGACATGGCCGATCGGCTCGCAGAAATGGGTTTCGACCTTGCCATCCTTCCCGAGCGCACGCACTGTCAGCTGGGTGATTTCATAGTCGAAATCGACAAACCCCTCGACGATGACCCGGCCGGCGTTCACGCGGCTGCCGGCCGCCGCGTAATTCCACGCTGCCTCCATTTCATCGGGGCCATCGATTTTCGACTGGCCCTTGCCGGAAGATGACATCACCGGCTTGATCACGCAGGGGAATCCGATCTCCTTGCATGCTGCCTGCAACTCTTCCAGGCTGTCGGCAAAGCGGTAGGGCGAAGTCGGCAAGCCGAGTTCTTCGGCGGCGAGGCGTCGTATGCCTTCGCGGTTCATGGTGAGCCAGGCAGCGCGCGCAGTCGGGATGACGGTCGCCTTGCCAGCCTTTTCGAGTTCCATCAGGGTAGGCGTTGCGATTGCCTCGATTTCCGGCACGACCAGATCCGGCTTTTCCTGTTCGATCAGCGCTGCGAGGGCTGCGCCATCGGCCATATTGATCACATGGGCGCGATGAGCCACCTGATGTCCGGGGGCGTTCGGGTAGCGATCCACCGCGATGACTTCCACGCCCAGGCGCTGCAGGGCGATGATTACTTCTTTTCCCAGCTCGCCTGAGCCGAGAAGCATGACCTTGACGGAGGAGGGGGAAAGCGGCGTGCCTAGTCGGAATGGAGTTTTCATCATGGTGTGGGCAGGGTAGAGGTTGCGGAACGGAATGTGCTGGCTGCGCGCCGGACGTGAACTTGCATATGCTTTGCAAACGCAGCGGGACGATATCAAATCCGGCGGCTTTTGCCCAGTCCGGAGACAGGGACCCGGGATTGCGCCGAGAAATTTCCGGAACCGCCACGGCTTGGCCGCGTCACTGGAAATTGGATTCGCAATAAAAAAGCCGCCAGGCAGGCTAGCGGCTTCCGGAGAACGGGCTATTGCAGCCCACTGCAAGCGATGGTCAGTCGCCTGCGTAAATGTCGCGGTCCTTGGTTTCCTTGATGAACAGCGTGCCGATCACGAAAGTGGCCAGGGCAATGATGATCGGATACCAGAGGCCGTAATAGATGTCGCCCTTGTAAGCTACCAGCGCGAACGAGGTGGTCGGCAGCAGACCACCGAACCAGCCGTTGCCGATGTGATAGGGCAGCGACATGGAGCTGTAGCGGATGCGGGTCGGGAACATCTCGACCAGCATGGCGGCGATCGGGCCATACACCATGGTGACGTAGATCACCAGGATCGTCAGCAGAACGAGCAGCATGCCCTTGTTCATCTGGGCCGGATCAGCTTTCGCAGGGTAACCGGCGGCCTTGATCGCATCGCCGATATCCTTCTTGAATGCCTTATCCTTTGCCGCCGCTTCTTCCTTGGACAAGCCGGTAGCATCGTAACCCGGGATGACCTTGTCACCGATCTTGATGGAAGCGAGGGTACCGGCCGGTGCGGCAACGGTGTCGTAGCTTACCGACGAGTTCGCCAACACGGTACGGGCGATGTCGCAGGAAGAAGTGAAGGTCTTGGTGCCGGTCGGGTTGAACAGGAACTGGCATTTGCTGGGGTCGGCAGTAACGACGACCGGTGCATTGTTGATCGCCGATTCCAGGGCCGGATTGCCGTAGTGCGTGATCGCCTTGAAGATCGGGAAGTAGGTGACTGCAGCGATCAGGCATCCCGCCATGATGATGGGTTTGCGGCCGATCTTGTCGGAAAGCGAGCCAAACACGATGAAGAAAGGCGTGCCGATTGCGAGCGCGCCGGCGATGAGCAGGTTGGCCGTCGGGCCGTCGATCTTCAGCGTCTGGGTCAGGAAGAACAGCGAGTAGAACTGACCCGTGTACCAGACAACTGCCTGGCCGGCGGTCAGGCCGATCAGGGCAAGAATGACGATCTTCAGGTTCTTCCACTCGGCGAAGGATTCCTTGAGCGGCGCTTTGGAAGTCTTGCCTTCCGCTTTCATCTTGGCGAATGCCGGCGATTCATTCATCGACAGGCGAATCCAGACCGAGATGGCCAGCAGGAAGACGGAGAGCAGGAAGGGAATACGCCAGCCCCAGTCGGCAAATGCCGTTTCGCCAACGGCAGTCCGGGTGCCCAGGATGATCAGCAGGGACAGGAACAAGCCCAGCGTGGCGGTGGTCTGGATCCAGGCGGTGAACGAGCCGCGCTTGCCATGCGGTGCATGCTCGGCCACGTAAGTGGCAGCGCCACCGTATTCTCCGCCGAGTGCCAGGCCCTGCAGGATCCGCAGCGAAATCAGGATGATCGGCGCGGCGATGCCGATCGATGCATAGCTTGGCAGCAGGCCGACGATGAAGGTGGAAAGACCCATGATCAGGATCGTCACCAGGAAGGTGTACTTGCGGCCGATCATGTCGCCCAGGCGGCCGAATACCAGAGCGCCGAAGGGACGGACGATGAAGCCCGCCGCGAATGCGAGCAGGGCGAAGATGAATGCCGTGGTCGGATCGGTTCCCGCGAAGAATTGTTTCGCGACGATGGAAGCGAGCGAACCGTAGAGATAAAAGTCGTACCATTCGAACACGGTGCCGAGCGAAGATGCGAAAATCACTTTCCGCTCTTCGGCTGTCATGCCGCGTGCAGCAGTTGCAGGTACTGTCTGTGCTGTCGCCATGCTGGTCTCCTCAATTAATAATATGAATGTGCAAAGTCTGATCGCGCATATGTTGCACGGGACGAGTGTGCGACTCGAAGCTTACGGCAAGCTTGCTTGAAACTTACAGAACCTTACAGAGAAGGCCGAATGCCCGTTTTCTTGACCTAGGTTAACGTCGTTTTTTACCGCTTATGCTCCCTTATTTTTTGCGAACGATCGTGCTAATAATGTGATATTCTGCATCTCGTCATTCCCTGACTACTCATCAAAACAAGGACATTCCGGCCACGCCGGTCCAAATACCGATCTCACTCAAGGAGCACTCAAATGACTGACGCCGTCATCGTATCCACCGCCCGTACCGGCCTTGCCAAATCCTGGAAAGGTGCATTCAACATGACCCATGGTGCCACGATGGGTGGCCACGTCGTCAAGGCAGCCATCGAGCGCGCCAGGATCGAGCCGGGCGAAGTGGAAGACGTGATCATGGGCTGCGCCACGCCGGAAGGTGCAACTGGCAGCAACATCGCGCGCCAGATTGCATTGCGCGCCGGCTGCCCAGTGACCACCGCAGGCATGACGATCAACCGTTTCTGCTCCTCTGGACTGCAAACCATCGCTACCGCGGCCCAGCGCATCATTGCGGGCGAGGGCGATATCTATGTGGCGGGCGGCGTCGAGGCCATCTCCTGCGTGCAGCAGGAAGCCAACCAGCACATGCTGGCCGAAGTCTGGCTCAAGAAGAACAAGCCCGAAATCTACTGGCCGATGCTGCAGACGGCTGAAACCGTCGCCAAGCGCTACAACATCAGCCGCGAACGCCAGGATGAGTACGGCGTGCAAAGCCAGCTCCGCGCCGCAGCGGCGCAGGCGGCCGGCAAGTTCAATGACGAGATCGTGCCGATGACGACGATCATGGGCGTGGCGGACAAGGAAACCGGCATGCTGATGACGAAGGAAGTTACGATTTCCGCTGACGAAGGCATCCGTGCCGACACCACTTATGAAGGTGTCTCGAAAATTCGTCCGGCGATTCCGGGCGGCGTGATCGCCGCAGGCAATGCGAGCCAGTTCTCCGACGGCGCGGCAGCGACCGTCGTCATGAACAGCAAGGTCGCCGAGGCGAAAGGACTGCAGCCGCTCGGTATTTACCGCGGCTTCGCGGTTGCCGGCTGCGAACCGGATGAAATGGGAATCGGCCCGGTATTCGCGATCCCCAAGCTGCTCAAGAAAGCCGGTTTGAAAGTCGAAGACATCGGCCTGTGGGAATTGAATGAAGCATTTGCCGTGCAAGTGCTGTACTGCCGCGACAAGCTCGGCATCCCCGCGGACCGGTTAAATGTCAACGGTGGCGCGATCGCGGTCGGCCATCCTTACGGCGTGTCAGGTGCGCGCCTGACCGGGCATGCCTTGATCGAAGGCAAACGCCGTGGCGTGAAATATGTCGTCGTCACCATGTGTATCGGCGGCGGGCAGGGAGCCGCAGGCCTGTTCGAAGTGGTCTGATCCTCCGGTCAGGCAGTTCCAACGACAATCAATTCCTGTTCGCCCCTGGCGCGGCAGTCCTGCCTGCGCCAGGGCCGGAGACTCAACATGCAATCCAAGATCCTTTCCCGCCGCGACCTCGATTTCCTGCTCTACGAATGGCTGGACGCAGAATCGCTCACCAGGCGCACGCGCTATGCGGACCATTCCCGCGAAACGTTCAACGCTGCGCTCGATACCTGCGAACAGATCGCAACCGACCTCTTCGCGCCGCACAACAAGAAGAATGACCAGCAGGAACCTCACTTCGATGGCGAGACGGTTCACATCATTCCCGAAGTGAAGACCGCGCTGAAAGCGTTCTGCGATGCCGGCCTGATGGCAGCCGGACAGGATTATGAACTCGGCGGCATGCAGTTGCCGGTGCTGGTGGAGAAGGCCGGCCTGAGCTATTTCAAGGGTGCCAATATCGGCACGTCCGCCTATCCCTTCCTGACCATTGGCAATGCCAATACGCTGCTTAAGCACGGTACGCCGGAGCAGATCGATACCTTCGTCAAGCCGATGATGGCGGGGCGTTTCTTCGGCACCATGTGCCTGTCGGAACCGCAGGCCGGCTCTTCGCTGTCCGACATCACCACGCGTGCCGAACTACAGGAAGACGGAGCCTACCGCCTGCGCGGAAACAAGATGTGGATTTCCGCTGGCGAGCACGAGCTGTCGGAAAACATCGTGCATCTCGTCCTGGCCAAGATTCCCGATGCCGAGGGCAAACTCATTCCCGGCGTGAAAGGTATTTCACTGTTCATCGTGCCGAAGAAACTCGTCAACCCGGATGGTTCCATCGGCGAGCGCAATGACGTGGTGCTGGCGGGCCTGAATCACAAGATGGGTTACCGTGGCACCACCAACTGCCTGCTGAATTTCGGCGAAGGCAAGTTCAAGCCCAAGGGCAAGGCCGGTGCGATTGGCTACCTGGTCGGCGAGCCGCACAAGGGCTTGAGTTACATGTTCCACATGATGAACGAAGCCCGCATCGGCGTCGGCCTGGGCGCAGTCACGCTGGGTTACACCGGCTACCTGCATGCATTGGAATACGCGCGCGAGCGGCCGCAGGGCCGGCATCCGATGGCAAAGAATCCGGCCGACCCGCAGATCCCGATCATCCAGCACACGGATGTGAAGCGCATGCTGCTGGCACAAAAATCCTACGTGGAAGGTGGCCTTGCGCTGAACCTTTATTGCGCCCGTCTGGTCGACGAGGAGAGGACTGGCGAATCCGAGCAGGAGCGCAGGCATGCTGCGCTGCTGCTGGATATCCTGACGCCGATCGCCAAGTCCTGGCCTTCCCAATGGTGCCTCGAAGCTAACAGCCTTGCCATCCAGGTCCACGGCGGATACGGCTATACCCGTGAATACAATGTCGAGCAGTTTTACCGTGACAACCGGCTCAATCCTATCCATGAGGGCACGCACGGCATCCAGGGGCTCGACCTGCTTGGCCGGAAGGTGTCGATGCAGAACGGCGCAGCCTTCAAGGCGCTCGGTGGCGAAGTCCAGAAGACGATTGCAAAGGCAATCGACGTGCCCGCACTCGCGGGCTATGCCAAATCCCTCGGGGCCGCCATTCAGCGGATCGCTGCCGTCACCGAGAAGCTGTATGCGGCCGGCGACATGAACAAGACCCTGGCCAATGCCTCGGTTTACCTGGAAGCGTTTGGCCACACCGTTGTCGCCTGGATCTGGCTTGAGCAGGCGCTGCGGGCAGTCGGCAAGGCGGGACACGATGCCGATTTCTACAAGGGCAAGCTGCAGGCCTGCGCATTCTTCTTTAAATGGGAACTGCCGAAGGTGCATACGCAGCTCGACCTGTTGGAAAGCATCGATACCACCGCGCTCGATATGCAGGATGCGTGGTTCTGATTTTCCGGAGAATAGCAATGCTGAAACACATCGTGATGTGGAAACTGAAGGACCATGCGGAAGGTGCCGACAAGGCGCACAACGCCGCAAAGATGAAGGAAATGCTGGACGCCTGCTCAGATATCGTTCCGGGTATCTTGCGGTTTGAAACCGCTGTCGCCCAGCTCGGCCTGGAAGCAACTTATGACGTGGTGCTGTATTCGGAATTCGAATCCAAGGCGGCTCTCGATGCCTACCAGGAGCATCCGAAGCATGTCGCGCTGAAGCCCTTCTTTGGCGCTGTGCGCGAAGCCCGACAGTGCATGGATTACGAAATCTGACGGCACCAGAAATCAACCGAAGCAAGGAGACAAGATGCGCACCATCCAGCAATTATTCGACCTCAAGGGCAAGACGGCACTGGTGACCGGCGGCTCGCGCGGCCTGGGCCTGCAGATCGCGGAAGCCCTGGGAGAACAGGGCGCGAAACTCGTGCTGACTTCCCGCAAGCAGGCCGACCTCGATGAAGCGGTCGCCCATCTCAAGCAGCGCGGCATCGAAGCGAGTGCAATCGCGGCCGACGTATCGCAGGAAGCCGCGATCGCTCCTCTGGTGGCAGAGGCCATCAGGCGGCTCGGCCATATCGATATCCTGATCAACAATGCAGGCGCCACCTGGGGCGCACCGGCGGAAGACTATCCGCTCGAAGCCTGGGACAAGGTGATGAACCTGAATGTGCGCAGCATTTTCCTGCTGGCGCAGGCGGTCGCGAAGCAGTCGATGATTCCGCGCAAGTACGGCCGCATCGTGAATGTCGCCTCGATCGCCGGCTTGTCCGGCAACGGTCCGAATTCGATGCAAACCATTGCCTACAATACCTCCAAGGGCGCGGTCGTAAATTTCACCCGCACCCTCGCCGGCGAATGGGGGCGTTACGGCATCACGGTCAATGCGCTTGCACCGGGATTTTTCCCGTCGAAGATGACCAAGGGAACGCTGGAGAAATTCGGAGCGGAAGAATTGTCCAAGCGCGCGCCGCTGCAGCGTATCGGCGACGATGAAGACTTGAAGGGCGCCGCAATGCTGTTCGCCTCGGACGCCGGGAAGCATATCACTGGCCAAGTTCTGGCGGTCGACGGCGGCGTATCGGCGGTGCATTGATGGATACTCCGAAGTCATTCCCTGTAGAGATTCCCTTCCTGCACGATCTTGGTGTGGAATTCCTGGGCATGGGCAACGGCGAGGCGCAAATTGCGCTGGACCTCAAGCCCCGGCATATGAACAGCTGGCAGGTGACGCACGGCGGCGTGACGATGACCCTGCTGGACGTGGTGATGTCGATGGCGGGACGCTCGCTCGATCCGGATGCGCGCGGCGGCGTGACGGTCGAAATGAAGACCAGTTTCCTGCAGCCGGGCGGCCAGCCCGGCGGGCGCGTGGTGGCAAAGGGCAAGGCTTTCCATCGCTCGACCACCATGTGCTTCTGCGAAGGCGAAGTCTGGAACGGCGACCGGCTGGTTGCCAAGGCAATGGGCACATTCAAATACCTGAAGCGCCTGGACACCGGTAAGAAGATGGAGCAGGAAGGACTGGGTGACGGCTGACCATCCGATCTGCGGATAAGGAGCGGAGGAGACAGACGCGCGACATGGCCGGCTTGTGCATTGTGCAGTGAAGACGATCAATCATTGAATAGAACAGCGAGCATCCCATGGCAACCTACCAACGCATCGTACTCGCCTCTCGTCCCATGGGAGAGGTGTCCCCTGAAAACTTTCGCCTCGAACAAGTGCCGGTGCCAACGATTGGCGCGGGCGAAGTCCTGGTTCGCAACCATTTCCTCTCGCTCGACCCGTACATGCGCATGCGCATGGAGGATGTGAAGAGCTATGCTGCGCCGCAAGCCTTGAACGAGGTGATGATCGGCGGCACCGTCGGAGAAGTGGTCGGGTCCAATAACCCCAAGTTTGCCGTCGGCGACAAGGTGCTCGGCATGCTCGGCTGGTCAGAAATGGGCGTGTCGGACGGCTCGATGCTGCGCAAGGTGGATACGAGCCATATCCCGCTGTCCGCGTATCTCGGCGCGGTCGGCATGCCCGGCATGACAGCCTGGTACGGCCTGACCCAGATCATGCAGCCGAAGGCAGGTGAAACCATTGTCGTTTCCGCCGCCAGCGGCGCGGTGGGAAGCGTGGTCGGCCAGCTGGCCAAGCTGCGCGGCTGCCGCGCGGTTGGCATCGCCGGAGGAGCGGAGAAATGTGCCTATGTGGTCGACGAACTCGGCTTCGACGCCTGCGTGGATTACAAGGCTGGCAATCTGGCTGCAGACCTGGCTGCGGCTACGCCAGACGGGATCGATGCCGTGTTCGAAAACGTGGGCGGGAAGATTTTCGATGAATGCCTTGCGCGCATGAATCCATTCGGCCGCATTGCGCTCTGCGGATTGATCGCTGGTTATGACGGGCAACCCATGCCGATCAACAATGTCCGCGCCTTCCTCACCATGCGCCTGACGATGCGCGGCTTCATCGTTTCCGAGCACCAGGACTTGTGGCCGCAGGGCTTGAAGGAACTCGGTGCGCTGGTGGCAGGCGGGAAGCTGAAATTCCGGGAATCGATAGCCCAGGGATTGGCGGCGGCGCCTGACGCCTTCATCGGCTTGCTGAAGGGAAGGAACTTCGGGAAACAATTGGTGAAGCTTGTCTGATTTCTGCATCTGCGCCGTCAACTGAAAAAATCCATTCCTGGAGGATGACATGAAAAATTTCGAGAACAGGGTCGCCGTGATCACCGGCGGGGCAAGCGGATTCGGCCGCGAATTCGCGCTGACCGCTGCCGGCCTTGGCATGAAACTGGTGCTGGCCGATGTGCAGCAGGACGCGCTCGACAAGACCAGGGCCGAGCTTGAGGCCAAGGGGGCGCAGGTTATCGCAGTCCCCTGCGATGTGCGCAAGGAAGAGGAAGTCCATGCATTGGCCGACGCGGCGATGAACACATTCGGCGCGGTGCACCTTGTGTTCAACAATGCTGGCGTGGGTTCCGGTGGACTGATCTGGGAAAATTCGAAAGCCGACTGGGAATGGGTGCTCGGCGTGAACCTGTGGGGCGTGATCCATGGCGTGCGCATCTTCACACCGCTGATGTTAGAGTGTGCCAAGCGCGAACCGGGCTATGAGGGCCACATCGTGAATACCGCGTCGATGGCCGGCTTGCTGAATGCGCCCAACATGGGCATCTACAACGTCTCCAAGCATGCCGTCGTATCGCTCTCGGAAACCCTGTATCACGACCTGCAGCTGGTCAAGGCTCCGATCGGCGCTTCGGTGCTGTGCCCTTATTTCGTGCCGACCGGGATCAGCCAGTCGCACCGCAACCGGCCGGAGGATGTGAAGAGCGACGCCGGCCCGACGCTGAGCCAGCTTGTCGCGCAGGCCGTGTCCGAAAAAGCGGTGTCGTCCGGGAAGGTGTCCGCCGCGGAAGTATCGGGGCGCACTTTTGATGCGATCAGGGAAGGCCGGTTTTACATCTATTCCCATCCGAATGCGCTCGGCAATGTACAGACCCGGATGGAAGACATTATCCAGCAGCGCAATCCGAGCGATCCCTTCGAGTCGGCACCGCAGATCCGCCAACTGCTGCGGGAGAAGCTGAACGTCGCATAAAGCAGTAATTCACTTGATCGCATGGGAGCCGAAACATGCCAGCCGCCATCCAGGAAAACCAGTTCGCCGCGCTTCCAAACGGCATCTGCTTGCATTACGCAAGCGCAGGCGAAAGGGGCAAGCCACTGATCCTCTTCGTCCATGGCTTTCCCGAGTTCTGGTACGAGTGGGAAGCGCAGCTGGCCGAATTCGGCACTGACCATTTTGCAGTCGCGCCTGACCTGAGAGGCTTCAACCTCTCCGACATGCCGGCTGATTTGTCCGCCTACAAGGCGAAACATATCGTCGACGACCTGCGCCTGCTGGCAGCGCAGCTGGAATACAAGAAATTCCTGATGGTGGCCCATGACTGGGGCGGGGCAATTGCGTGGAATTTCGCAATCGCGCTGCCCGAGTTGCTGCACAGGCTGATCATCATCAATGCGCCCCATCCCTATCTCTTCATGCAGGCCCTGGCTTCGGAGCCCGAGCAACAGGCGGCAAGCCAGTACATGAACTGGCTGCGCGCGGAAGGTTCGGAGGACAAGCTCGCGAAGGATGATTTCGCCCAACTGGAGGGCCTGCTGAGCGGCATGGGCAAGTCGCCGACGCCCTGGTTCACCGAAGACGTGCGTGCCAGATACCATGCGTGCTGGTCGCGCGGGCTTACCGGCGGTGTCAACTATTACCGGGCGTCGCCACTGCATCCGCCGACCGAGTCCAATTCGGGGCCGCTCAAGCTGCAGCTGAATCCGGCCGATTTCAGGGTCAAGGTGCCGATACGGGTGATCTGGGGCGAGCAGGATATCGCACTGCCCAAAGGCTTGCTGGATGGCCTTGACAAACTGGTCGATGATCTCAAGGTGGAGCGCATCGCCGAAGGATCGCACTGGGTGGTCCACGAGCAGCCTGGCCGGGTGAATGCGATCATCCGCCGATTCCTGAACGAGTGATTCAAGTGCCGCGCGGCGGCATTTCCCTTTCATCCCCCCACAATACTTAACATGGCACGTCAGGACTTCAGTTTCTTCCATCCGCTGCGCGTTCGCTGGGCGGAAGTGGATATGCAGGGCATCGTTTTCAATGGCCACTACCTCACGTATTTCGACGTCGCTTTTACGGAGTACTGGCGCGCGACCGGACTGCCAAGCGTGATTCAGCAGGCGGAGGAAGGGCGCGAAATGTTTGCGCGCAAGGCGACCATCGAGTATCTGGCACCGGCGCACTTCGACGACATGCTGGATATCGGAGTGCGCTGCGCCGGGTTCGGCCGGACTTCAGTGCGCTTCGTGATCGAAATCCATTGCGGCGAGGAACACCTGATTTCGGGTGAACTCGTGTATGTCTATGCCGATACGGCTGCACGCAAGGGCGTCGCCTTTCCGGAGCGGTGGCGTGATGTCATCACGAAATTCGAGCGGCTCGCGCCGGTTGAAGCGTGACTTACCATCTTACGCTCGGCGACTGGGATGCTCTCAAGAACGATGCCCAGCCGATCCGCTACGAGGTGTTCGTCACGGAGCAGAAGGTTCCGGTCGAACTGGAGTGGGATGAATGGGATGCAGAATGCCTGCATGCGCTCGTGCGCGATTCAAATGGAAATGCGCTTGGCACGGGGCGGCTGCTGCCTGACGGTCATATCGGCCGCATGGCCGTCAGGGCGGCGGCACGCGGACTCGGAATCGGCGGCATGATCCTGCGGGCACTCATGCAGGCGGCGAAGCAGCGGGGAGATGCTTCAGTCGTGCTGAATGCCCAAGTGCATGCCGCGCCTTTTTACGAGCGTTTCGGCTTCGTTCGCGAAGGCGAGGACTTCATGGAAGCCGGCATCCCCCACATTCAGATGCGGCACGGATTCCGCTGATCGACCGCGTACCCGGCGTCCTGAATGCCGCGCACTGGCCGTTCATGCAGCGTGGCGGTCTTGCCGGCAAGGAGTTTGACGACGGTCGACGTGCGGGTGCCGTAGTCGGGTGAATCGATGCAGACCGCCGACAGAATTCTTTCCCATTCGATGCTGACTCCGGTACGGGGAAGACGGCAATCGGATGGGCGGGTGCAGTCGGTCAGCATCTCGAAATACGCGTCGTCCGGCGCGCCCTGACATAGCAGGCTGGCGAATTGCGCCTTGGTCTTGACGACTTTTGGCCAGGGCGTGTCGAGTGTTGCGTTCGACAGACCGTAGATGCCCGGGGCAAGGGTTCGTCCGTTGCGCTCATCGTCGGGCGCGGCGTTGGAATACCAGATCAGTTTTTCGGCGTCGCCAACCAGGAGATTGAATCCATTGAATTCGCCAGCCTTGGGGGCAATGCTTGCGATGTATTCTTCGGCACTCGTGTGCCCGGCAAGATAATCGGACACGAGCATACCGCGGCTGGGAGCATTGTCACGTTTTTGGGAAGGGGCACGGATATTGGTCACTGCGGCGAATCGTCCGTCGCGCGTGATGCCCATCCAGGTGCCGCCGCAGCGCAAATCCCTTCCTGCATAAACGTTTGGATGATCGGTCCACCAGGTGGCCGGCATGGCAGGGCGGTCATAGAATTCGTCACGGTTTCCGGCTGCAATCAGCGGCATGCCGGGAATGACCTGCCAGGCGAAAACGATCAGGCACATGTAGAGCAATCCAAAAATATTTCAGTGTGGCGTTCGCCATCGATCAAAACGGACACGCCAGTCTGCAAAGCAGCGTTCGATGCAATCGCGTCGAAGCCTGCCGGCACATCGTAATAGACTTCCATCCACGTATGCCGGTCGTTCTTCGCCTCTGGCCGTCTTTTGAGTTTCGCGACGATACCATATTCCTGCGCAATCGATTGTTGCATCTCGGCGACCTTCACCTGCAGGACTGCCGCATGCGCAACCGGGACGCGATAGTAAATGTACAAATCGGTGTGCATTGGTTCTGCAGGCACGAAGGCCTGAGAGGACATGGGCGTCATGCGCCTTCCGGCAACGGATAAGGCAGTGCTCGGAACCCCAAGACGGGACCGGCAGCCGAGCCGACATGGACGGTACCTTCCTGCAGCGCGGCGGTCTTGATCTCGACCAGGCAGTCGAAGCCTCCGCTGGCATTGCGTTCCGCATTGACGATCATGCCGCAGGGCTGCTCCGGGTCGGCGCTGGAAAAGACTTCCATCGCTGCGCCGACGACGTCCTGTGCATCGGCCGAAGCCAGCACCATGCGGCGCTTCAGCTTGCCGAGGTATTGACTGCGCGCGACGATCTCCTGGCCCGGATAGCAACCCTTTTTGAAATTGACGCCGCCGATCAATTCAAAATTCACCATCTGCGGGACGAACTGTTCCTGAGTCGGCCTGGTGATTTGTGGCACACCCGCATGGATTTGGGATAGCCGCCAGACTGCGGTGGCTGACGGCGTCAGGGCTTGCACAAGTGCAGGCCATGCCTTTTCAACAGCGTCGGCGTCGGCGATCCATTGATATCTCGGTTCGCCGGATGCGTCTGCGACCCGGATCAGGGTGCCGTGTTCGGATTCTGTCTTTTGATAGGGTGCAGCAGGCACGGTAGGGAACAGGCCGGCAAGAACCTGTGCCGCCTGTGCGCCGGCCAGCCCGAGAACAGCCTTGCCTTCGGTCGCATCGGCGACTTTGACCTTGGCGCGCAAAACGAACATCTGCAGGCGCTTTTGCACTGGAGTCTGGATTTCCCTCGGCACCTGGAGGTAAATGGTGTCGCCTGTGCGCCACATCAGGAAAGTGGCAAGCAGGCGTCCTTTCGGCGAGCAGTATCCGGCAAGCCGTGCTTCGGCCTCGCCGAGGTGCTCGACATCATTGGTCAGTTGGTTGTGCAGAAAATTCGCCGCATCCGCACCAGTGAAGGCCATCAGGCCGAGGTCCGTCAGGGGCGCCACGAAAGCGGAAGCAGCCTTGCCGGCAGCGGAACATGCAAATGCCGCGACTTCCGGTACATCGCCACTGTTGACCTGTGCCCCCTGGCCTGTCAAAAATTGCAACCATCCGTTCATATGATCAGTCATAAATTCGGGAATCATTCATTTAGCGATTATCATCACGGCTCGATTATAGTGACGTGGTGAAAATCCGTCCGAACACCTCTCCGGATCCGCTCAAGCATGAAGGCATTTAGAAATTTTCTGATTTGCATCGTCATTTTGGCAATTGCATTCGCGGCAGGCTTCTTCTATTGGGCGAAGCAGCCGATCATTCCATCCGGTCGCTCTCCGATCGAATTTGCAATCAAGCCCGGCAGCAGCGTGAAGAGCAGTGCGCAGCAGATTGCCGACGCCGGTGTACCGGTGAATCCGACCTTGCTGGAGGTGCTGGCCCGGGCAACTGCCAAGAGTGCGAAGCTGAAGGCCGGAAATTATGAGCTCAAGCCCGGTACCACCCCGCTTGGACTGATCAATCAGCTGGTGCGCGGCGAATTTGCGCAGGAGGCCCTCGCCATCATCGAAGGCTGGACCTTCAAGCAAATGCGTGAAGCCATCGCCCAGCATCCCGCCCTGAAGCACGACACGGTGAACCTGTCGGACAAGGAACTGCTGGCGAAAATCACGGCCGACTTCAGCATGCCCGAAGGCCTGTTTTTCCCGGACACCTATCTCTTTGCGAAGAATTCGAGCGAGCTGCAGATCTACAAGCAGGCGCATGCAGCCTTGCTCAAGCGCTTGAATGAAGCCTGGGCACGCCGTGATCCGTCGCTGCCCTACAAGAAACCCTACGAAGCCCTGATCATGGCGTCGATCGTGGAAAAGGAGACCGGGCAGAAATCGGAACGCGACATGATCGCGGGCGTGTTCGTGAACCGACTGAAGAAGGGCATGCTGTTGCAGACGGACCCGACGGTCATCTACGGGATGGGCGACAAGTTCAAGGGCAACATCCGCAGGCGCGACCTGGAAACCGACACGCCGTACAACACCTATACCCGGGTGGGCCTGCCGCCGACGCCGATTGCCTTGCCGAGCGCCGCTTCGCTCGAGGCAGCCCTGAATCCGGCGCAAACGGACGCGCTGTATTTCGTCGCGCGCGGCGATGGCACGAGCGCATTTTCCAGCAATCTGGCTGACCATAACCGGGCGGTCGACAAATACCAGCGATAAGACGCGCACAGGAAAGGGAACGGGATCCATGGCAGCAGCGGGCAAATTCATTACCTTCGAAGGCATCGACGGCGCGGGCAAATCCACTCACCTGGGCTATGTCGCCGATCTGCTCGCGGCGCGCGGCCATACTGTTGTGATGACGCGTGAACCCGGCGGTACGCCTTTGGGGGAAAAGCTGCGTGAATTGCTGCTGCATGAAAAAATGCATCTGGAAACCGAGGCCCTGCTGATGTTCGCGGCGCGGCGTGAGCATATCGCCCAGGTTATCGAGCCGGCTCTCAAGCGCGGCGACTGGGTGATTTCCGATCGCTTCACCGATGCGACTTTCGCCTATCAGGGCGGGGGCAGGAAGCTGGATATCGGCAAACTGTCTGTCCTTGAGCAATGGGTGCATCCGCACTTGCAGCCGGACTTGACCCTGTTGTTCGACGTGCCGCTGGAAGTGGCCCGGACCCGGCTCGACGCTACTCGCACTCTGGACAAGTTTGAACGGGAAGAGGCGGAATTTTTCGCTGCCACCCGGGAAGGCTATCTGCGCCGGGCGGCCGAATTTCCGGGTCGATTCCGCGTCATCGACTCGACCAGGCCAATTCCGGAAGTTCATAAATTACTTGAAGAAGCGCTCGCAAGTATCTGATTACCGCAGAGGCGAGCTTCAGTATTACTTTAAAGAATTTGCCTTGTAAAACTGGCTTAAATATTTGAATTCAATGGAAAATCCGCTTTATCCTTGGCAGGCGGCGGCGTGGGGTCGGCTTCAACGGCTGCACGGGCGCATGCCGCATGCCATCCTGTTTCATGGGCCGGAAGGGATAGGCAAATCCACGTTGGCGGAGTGGCTGGCGCAATCGCTCTTGTGCCCGAACCGGACGCCGGAAGGCCATGCCTGCGGCCAGTGCGAATCCTGTGGCTGGTTCGCACAGTACAGCCATCCGGATTACCGCCGGGTGCGCCCGGAGATCATGGACGAGGCCCAGGGGCAGGATGATGAGGGCAGTGATTCCGGTGACGGCAAGAAGACATCGAAGTCTTCCAAGGCGCCGTCCAAGGAAATCAAGATCGACCAGATCCGGGCGCTGGCGGATTTCATGAACGTCTCGACTCACCGTCAGGGGATGCGCATTATTGTGTTGTATCCGGCGGAGGCACTGAATACCGCCGCGGCCAATGCCTTGCTCAAGGTACTGGAAGAGCCGCCGCCCGGGACTGTATTCCTGCTGGCCTCCAACAGCCTCGACCGGCTCCTCCCGACGATCGTCTCGCGCTGCCGCAAGTTCGCGCTGTCCATGCCGAGTGCCGAGGAAGGCGTGGCATGGCTGAAGGCGCAGGAGGTCGCGAATGCGGAAGCCTTGCTTGCGGAGCAGGGCGGCGCGCCGCTTGCCGCGCTGACTGCGGCGCAGGGAGAAGGCAGGACCGTGATGGAGGAATTCCTCCGCCAGCTGGCGCGTCCTTCCGTGGACGGGGCGCTGAAAGCCGGGGAGCAGTTGCAGAAAATACCGGCGACCGAAGCAGTCGCATGGCTGCAACGCTGGCTGTACGATGTGTTTTCTCTCAAACTTTCCGGCAGAATCCGGTATTATCCCCGGTACCAAAAAGAACTGGCGGCCCTGGCAGCACGGGCGGAAATGGACAAGCTGCTGGATGGCCTGAAGGCAGCCGGTGAGCGCCGCGCGATTGCAGAACATCCTCTTTCCGCGCGGCTTTTCATGGAAGACATGCTGCTGGATTATTCGAAAATTTTTTCCGCATAACGATACAAGGCTTAAAGGACAGTTATGGCTGATACAACCGTAGGAGGGCCGGGTGCTGCAGGAAGTCAGGGAGTGGCACGTCCTTCCGTGTTGTCGCTGCCGATCAAGGAAAAGGCCGCGCTGTATTCCGCCTACATGCCATACCTGACCAATGGCGGCATTTTTGTGCCGACCAACAAACCCTACAAGATTGGTGACGAGATCTATCTGATCCTCACCCTGATCGACGATCCGACCAAGTATCCGATCGCCGGCAAGGTCGCCTGGGTCACGCCTGCGGGCGCCCACGGTACCCGGGCGCAGGGCATCGGCGTCCATTTTTCCGCTGACGAAAGCGGCCAACGGGTCAAGCTCCGCATTGAGGAACTACTGGGGGCGGCCTTGCGCTCGTCGCGAGCCACCCACACGCTGTAAAGCCCCTTTCCCCGATGGCTTACTCACACCGCCTGGCCCGGTTCGAGGATTTGCCGGCCGTCGTCGCCATCTACAACAGCACGATCCCCTCGCGTCAGGTCACTGCGGATACCGAACCCGTCAGCGTGGAGTCCCGCCATGCATGGTTCACCGACCATGCTCCCGGCAGGCGTCCGTTATGGGTCGCGGAAAGGGAGGGCACGGTCATCGGCTGGCTCTCTTTTTCGAATTTCTATGGACGCCCGGCCTATTCCGGGACGGCCGAGCTTTCCATCTATATTCACGAGAGCGAACGCGGCAAGGGGCTCGGCAAATATTTTCTGGGCGAAGCTATCGCGCAGGCGCCGAAGATTGCCGTTCACACTTTGCTTGGCTTCATTTTCGGCCACAACCTCCCCAGCCTGAAACTGTTCGAGCAATTCGGCTTTGAGCGCTGGGCCCACCTGCCGCGCGTCGCGAGACTGGATGGCATCGACCGGGATCTGGTGATCGTCGGCAAAAGAGTCGTGCAAGGCTGAAAACCGGATGCCAAGGGCGTACAATTCCGCCCATGTTTATCGATTCCCACTGCCACATCAATTTCCCAGAACTCGCGGCCCGTCTGCCCGAGATTTTCAGCAAGATGGCGGAAAACCGCGTCACCCATGCGCTCTGCGTCTGTGTCGACATGCCGGATTTCCCGCAGGTGCTCGCACTGGCGGAGCAATATCCGAACGTCTATGCATCAGTCGGCGTGCATCCGGATTATGAAGACACGCCGGAGCCCGACGTGGATGAACTGGTGCGCCTCTCCGAGCATCCAAAGATCGTCGGCATAGGAGAAACCGGGCTGGATTATTACCGTCTGGAAGGCGATCTGGAATGGCAAAGAAACCGTTTCCGCACCCATATCCGCGCTTCCAGGGCGACCGGCAAGCCGCTGATCATCCATACCCGTTCCGCATCGGAAGACACGATCCGGCTCATGCGGGAAGAAGGCGCGGGAACGGATGCAGGCGGCGCGGGCGGCGTGATGCATTGCTTTACCGAATCGCTGCAGGTCGCGGAAGCGGCAATGGAGATGGGCTTTTACATTTCCTTCTCCGGCATCGTCACGTTCAAGAATGCGAAAGACTTGCAGGAGGTTGCGCGCGCCGTGCCGCTGGAACGCATGCTGATCGAGACCGATTCGCCGTACCTTGCGCCGGTACCGTATCGCGGCAAGATGAACGAGCCGGGACTGGTTTCTCATGTGGGGCAATTCCTCGCCGACCTCAACGGCGTTCCGGTCGAGGAAGTGGCGCGCCAGACGACCGAGAATTTCTTCCGGCTGTTCAAGATAAGCGGGTGAAGCCGTGAAGAGCGCGGGAGCAAAGCCGGACAGCGCCTTGCTCAGTTCGCGCCTGCGCCGGCACTGTCTTGCCTGCGTTCCCGCCCTGGTCCTCGGCGGCCTGCTGCCATCCATGGCATCGGCCAGCGCACGGGATGACTTTTTCCATGCAGTCAGGTTCGACGATGTGCGCGGGTTGCGCTCGCTGCTCGCGCAAGGGGTGGATCCGAACCTGGCCGAACCCTCGCGTGGCGAGTCCGGCCTGATAGTGGCCTTGCGCGAAAAATCGATGAAGGTCTTTGCGGTGCTGCTCGATACGCAGGACATTGATGTCAACGCGCAGGCGCGCAATGGCGATACGGCGCTCATGATCGCGAGCTATCTCGGCAACGAGCCGGCCGCCGAGGCTTTGCTCGCCAGGGGCGCGCAGGTGAATCGCCCGGGCTGGACTGCGCTTCATTATGCAGCGGCGAGCGGTAGTGACGGCATCGTGCAGCTGCTGCTGAAAAATTCCGCATACATCAATGCAGAATCGCCGAACAAAACCACGCCAATCATGATGGCGGCGTACATGGGCCATATCCAGACCGTCAAGCTGCTGCTCGACGCCGGGGCGGATGCGACCCTGAAAAATGAATTGGGGCTGACCGCGATCGATATCGCACAGAAAAGCGGGCACAGGGATATCGCGGAAGGATTGACCTACCGCCTCAGGAAGGAAGGCAAGCTGTAACTCTGCGGCAATATTGCCGCATGGGGAAACGTGCCCTCCCGGCGCGCGCTCATTCCGATCCTGTTTCCCATCCCGACATGCCGCATTTTTCCACCGGCTTGATCTGTTGTTCCGCCAAAGCGGATATCGATTGCCGCAATACGTCACGCCATGTTTGGGCTACAAGATACGGGAATCTCCTCATGCGAATGAATGCGCCGCGGATGGCATAACGAAGGCCGCAAGCGGCGTCGCAAGCGCGCAACCGTACCCCAGGATATGCTGGAAAAAAACGACGACAAGAGATGGGCTGACCCAGCCTTTGTGCTGCCATTCCTGGTGCTGCTCGTGTCGCTTTTGATTACCGAGCGGCTCTGGCGCAATGCGCAGGAAACCGCGGAGCAGATTTTCCGCGCCGATTTCGCTGCGCGGGTGCGCGATGCCAGCCAGCGGATCGAGGCCCGGATGAAAACCTATGAGCAGGTATTGCGTGGCGCAGTCGGTCTGTATGCCGCCAGCGGCTTCGTCAGCAGAGATGTTTTTCGCGAGTACATCGGTACCCTGGATCTGGAGGAGAATTACCCGGGAATCCAGGGAATAGGCTTTGCCCTGGTAGTGCCGGAGGCGAACAAGCGGGCCCACGTGTCCGCGGTGCGCAGCCAGGGCTTTCCGGAGTACGACATCCAGCCTGGCGGGAATAGACCGACTTACACCTCGATCGTTTACCTGGAACCCTTTGCCGGCACGAACCTGCGCGCCTTCGGTTATGACATGTATTCCGAACCGGTGCGCCGTGCGGCGATGGAAGCCGCGCGCGATACCGGCGATGCAGCCGCTTCCGGCAAGGTCACGCTGATCCAGGAACTGGACCAGGACGTGCAGGCCGGATTCCTCCTTTACCTGCCGGTATATCGCAACGGCGCACCGCAAGCCACCGTGGACGACAGACGGAGCAGCCTGACCGGGTGGGTGTATGCGGCGTTTCGCATGAAGGACCTGATGAGCGGTGTCGCCGGCCCGCAGGAATCGAACATCGAACTGACAATCTACGATGGCAGAAGGCTCGATCCAGAGGCGCGCATGTACTCGAGCGCGCCTGGCTTTGCGGCCGAGTCGCCTGCCAGTCGCTTCACGACCTACAACATCATCCGCATTGCCGGCCGGGACTGGACCATCGCGACGCGTCCCACTCCGCTGATGCTCGATCATATCGACAGGGAAAAGCCCTTGCTGGTACTTAAGAGCGGCATAGGCATCAGCATCCTGCTCGCCCTGCTTGCCTGGCTCTTCCTCGACGACCGTGCCCAGGCGATCCGGGTGGCGCGGCAGGCGCTGGAGCTTGCGCTGTACGATCCGCTGACAGGCCTGCCGAACCGGAAGCTGGTGACGGAACGCCTGCAGCAGGCTCTATCCGCCGCCCGGCGCCGCAAGCAGCAGGTTGCGCTGATGTTCGTCGACTTGGATAAGTTCAAGCCGGTCAACGACAATTTCGGCCATGCGATCGGTGATCAGCTGCTGCAGGAAGTGGCAAAGCGCCTGCGCGCCTGCGTGCGTGATTCGGATACCGTGTCGCGCCTGGGTGGTGATGAATTCGTGGTGCTGCTGGCGGAAGTGGAGGGCAGCGAAGGCGCGGCGGCGGTCGCAGACAAAATCCTGAAAGCCCTGGAGGAGGAATTCGTGGTGGCCGGTCACCGGCTCCAGATTTCCTCCAGCATCGGGATCGCGATCTATCCGGATCAGGCCGGCGACGGGCAGGGGCTGCTAAAAAAGGCGGACGCCGCCATGTACCATGCAAAGCGAAGCGGGCGCAACAATTTCGTCCTGTTCCAGGACGGGATGGCGCAAGCGAGCTAGAAGGTTGCCCAGCAGCTTGCAATCATTTGTCCCGTCGCGGCGCGCGTCACCGGCCTTGCTTCTCGTCCCCCACGGGCAGGGCCAGCCTGACCTCAAGCCCGCCTGCCGCCAGATTGGCAAGCCGGATGGTTCCGCCATGCTGTTCCGCGATATTGCGCGCAATCGTCAATCCCAGGCCGGTGCCGCCGGTCTGGCGCGAGCGCGAGCTTTCCAGACGGTAGAAGGGCTCGAATACCTTGTCCATCTCGGCCTCCGGAATGCCCGGGCCGCGATCCCGGATGCGGATCACTGCCCAGGAATCTTCCAGCCCGACATGCACCTCGGCATGTCCGCCATACTTGCTTGCATTGTCGATCAGGTTGGTCAGGCAGCGCCGCAGGGCGATAGGGCGCGCCATCAGGGACGCCCCGGCCTTGCCGCTCAGGCTCACCGCCTGGCCGGCATCGGCAGCATCAGCGCAGACGCTGTCCACCAGAGAATCGAGGTTCAGGCGCTTCGGCTGTTCCGCGGAATGCATGCTGCGCGCCAGATCCAGCCCTTCCTTGACCATCGCCTGCATGGCCCCCATGTCGGCGAGCAGCTTTTCGCGCAGTTCGCCATCGTCCACCTTTTCCAGGCGCAGGCGCAGCCGTGTCAGTGGTGTCTGCAGGTCGTGGGTGATGGCGGCCAGGATCTGGGTCTGCTGCTGGATCTGGTGGCGCAGGCGCATCTGCATAGCATTGAATGCCGCTGCGGCCTGCCGGATCTCGCGTACGCCGCGCTCGGGCAGCGGCGGACGGTCGATGTCATTGCCAAGCTGGATCGCGGCGTCGGCCAGTTTCTTGAGCGGTTGCGTGGTCATGCGCGACACCAGCCAGGCAAGCAGGCCGATGATGACGAGGAATACGATGCCGTAGTAAAGCAGGTCCGGCGGCAGCCTCATCGGTGGCGGTCTTTGAGCCAGCACATACAGGCGCAGATGGGCGCCGTCGCGCAATGCGACCGACAGCGCTTCGCATTCCGGCCGGAACTCCGGCGATCTCGGACGCATATTCCGCCGGGGCGGGACAGGACACTGGGCCGGATCGGCGACCAGCGACTGCACCTCGTAGCCTTCCGGCAGGCGCTGGTCCAGCATCTCGGCGAGACGCGAGCGCGCCTGCGGCACGGCTTCATCCGATCCGGACATCTCCGCGCGCATTCCGACCCCGGACGCGGCCATCAGGTAGGCCGGACGCAAGTCCGCGGGCACATTCTCCAGCGAGAGGATGAACTGCGCGACGCGCTCGATGGCATGGTATTCACGGAACTCGCCGATCATGCGCTGCCGTTCGTTCATCGCCAGTCCGAGGGAGATCGCGGTCGCCAGCAGGACGCCGGCCACCAGCGCCAGGAATACGCGGCTGGCCATCGACTGAAAGGGCAATCTCATTCCGGGTCCCTGGTCACCGGGCTCGCCAGCACATAGCCTTCATTGCGCACGGTCTTGATGATCTGAGGCGAACGCGCATCGTCGCCCAGCTTTTGTCGCAGGCGGCTTATCTGCAGGTCGATGGAGCGGTCGAATGGATCGGCATCACGGCCTTGGGTCATGTTGAGCAACTGGTCGCGGCTCAGGACGCGATTGGCATGCTCGAGGAAGATCTTCAGCAGCCGGTATTCGGCGCCGGACAGGGCGACGATGACGCCGTCGGGACCGATCAGGTGCCGCGCGGTGAAATCCATGGTCCAGCCTGCGAAATGCAGCTGCCTGGATTCCGGCACCTGCTGTCCGGGCGGCAGGGCATGGGTACGCCTCAGAACGCTGCGGATGCGCGCAAACAGTTCGCGCGGCTCGAAGGGCTTGGGCAGGTAATCATCGGCGCCCATTTCCAGGCCGAGGATGCGGTCGAGCGGCTCGCCGCGCGCGGTCAGCATGATGACGGGTATGCTGGATTGCGCGCGCAGGCTGCGGCACAGGGTAAGACCGTCTTCGCCCGGAAGATTCAGGTCGAGCACGATCAGGTCGATGCGCGAGTGCTCCAGCATCTTCCACATCGCCTTGCCGTCGCCCGCCGTGAAGGTGCGATAGCCGTTCTTTTCGAGATACTCGGCCAGCAGGTGGCTGATCTCGTGGTCGTCGTCGACGATCAGGATTCGTGAGGGAGTTTCCATGTGCGGAATTATGGCAAGTTGAGCGCGGGGCCGGAAAGGAATTTGTATCGCACCGTTTCCTGCGGCGAGGCTTGATACAGTGCGATACAAAGGCAGGACATTTGTTTGCACATTTCTACAAGATGGCACATTCATGACATGTGCGGGACACATTCAGGTCGCAGGATGTGAACCGTGCGATATGCACTGAACCAATGAATGACTTCAGGAAAAGGAAAGACAATGGCTAATTTTCGCAAATCCCTCATGATTGGTGTGGCAACGATCGCCTTCGGTGCCGGCTCCTTCGCAGCCTATGCGGATCAGAACGCGGACGGGCAATCGGGACGTGGTCGCGTCGACAGCCAGCAGATGCAGGAGCGTATGGCCAAGCGCCAGGCCGAACTGCACGACAAGCTGAAGCTGAACGCGACGCAGGAAGGCGCATGGAAAACCTTTGCCGAGAAGATGAAGCCGGCAGAGCGGCCGGCGCGACCGAGCCGCGAAGAGATGGCGAAGCTGAGCGTGCCCGAGCGCATGGACAGGATGCTGGCCTTGATGAAGGAGCGCGAGGCAAGGATGACCGAGCGGGTCGCGGCAACCAAGCAGTTTTATGCGACCCTGACGCCGGAACAGCAAAAAATTTTCAACGAGCAGTTCCGCCCCGGTCTAGGCCGTGATCATGGCCATGGACATCGTCACGCTCCCCGTTGAAGCACAAGCGTGGAAAAAATGCCGCCGCAAGGCTTGCGGCGGCACAGCCAGCCATTAATGCAGCTTGATGCGCGGGCTGCGTGCCCAATCGATTGCATCCGCAAGGATCGCGAGCATGGTATGGAAAAAACCGGTCACCGCGACCTGATGCTGCTTGTGCAGTGACCAGTACATCAGCTTGGCAATCTTGCCTTCGATGAATACCGAGCCGCGCGCGATCGCGCCCATCAAGCTGCCCACGGTCGTGTAGTTGCCAAGCGAAACCAGAGAGCCACGGTCGCGGTAAGTGAATTTCAGTGGTGACTTGCCTTCCAGTATGCGTAGCAGCGACCTTGCAAGCAAGGCTGCCTCCTGGTGCGCTGCCTGCGCGCGTGGCGGCACCGGCGGCAGGCCGTCTCCCTGCGGACAGGCGGCGCAATCGCCCATCGCGAAGACGGAAGGATCGGCCGTGGTTTGCAGCGTGCGCTTGACGACCAGCTGATTGATGCGGTTGGTTTCCAGGCCATCCAGGCTCTTCAGGAAATCGGGCGCCTTGATTCCCGCCGCCCAGACCACGAGATCGCTGGGAATGAACTTGCCGCTTCCCATCTTGACGCCATCCTTGCTGACCTCGACCACCATTTCATTGGTATGGACCTCGATGTCGATGGCCTGCAATTCCCGGGTGACGGCGTTCGACAGGCGCTCCGGCAAGGCCTGCAGCAGGCGCGGCGCAGCATCGACGACGACGATCTTCAGGTCTTTCTCCGGATCGAAATTCGCCAGTCCGTAGCTGGTGATGATCTTGGCTGTCATGTGCAGCTCGGCTGACAATTCCACGCCGGTCGCGCCGCCGCCAATGATCGTCACCGTGAAGCGCTGACCATTGTTCGGCCCGCGCTTGGCCTGGGCACGCAGGCAGGAATTCACCAGCTGTCGATGGAAGTGCTCTGCCGCGTCCAGCGAATCGAGCATGATGGCGTTCTCGCGTGCACCGGGCGTGCCGAAATCGTTGGTCTGGCTGCCGATCGCCAGTACCAGCGTGTCGTAGCGCACAGACTGGCGCGGCAACAGCTCCACGCCGTTTTCATCCAGAGTGGGCGCGAGAAAGATTTCCTTTCGCGCGCGGTCCAGACCATCCATGCGACCAAGGCGAAAGTTGAAGTGATTTTCCCGCGCGATGGCAAGGTATTCCATTTCATCCGAATAGGAGTCGAGGGTGCCGGCGGCAACCTGATGCAGCAGCGGTTTCCACAAATGGGTGCGGGCTGCATCCACCAGCGTGATGTGCGCCTTTCCCGACTTGCCGAGCTTTTTCCCGAGGCGGGCGGCGAGTTCCAGTCCGCCGGCTCCTCCTCCCACAATTGCAATCCGATGCGGCGCTTCAGCTGCTTGGCTCAAACATATCTCCTTGGGCTGTAGAAATGGACGAAACGACAATAATTATAAGAGAGACATGCGGCGGGAAGCGAGAGGAAACGGTGCCATCCTGCCGGTGTTGCACGATCCGTGCCCGAGTGGCGCGCCCATTCGGGAACTGCGTCGCCCTGGCAGGACGGTGCATTGTTCTGCTACAGTGCGCGCCATGAGCAAACTGAGTCTGGACAAGATCCTGCAGTCGCAGGGATTCGGCACCCGCAAATGGTGCCGGGAACTGATCGTGGACGGCGAAGTCGCCGTCCACGGCTATGTGGTAAGCGATTACCGGACGGTCTTCGACACGGAAGGGCTGGAATTCACGATCTTTGGCGTCAGCTGGCTTTATCGCGAGCATGTCTACCTTGCGCTGAACAAGCCGGCCGATTTCGAATGTTCCCGCAAGCCCAGCCACCATCCGAGCGTGATGACCCTGCTGCCGGAGCAGTTCGCCTGGCGCGACGTGCAGCCGGTAGGAAGGCTGGACCACGATACCACCGGCTTGCTGCTGCTTTCCGATGACGGGGCATTCATCCACGCCCAGTCCTCGCCGCGGCGCCATATTCCCAAGCTGTACCTGGCAACTACCCATGCTCCGGTCACCGGGCAACTGGTGGCGCAGCTCCTGGGCGGCGTTAAACTGCATGACGAACCGGCGCCGCTCGCGGCCTTGTCTTGCCGGCAGGTGGGCGAGCACGAGATCGAGATTGTGCTCGAGCAGGGCAAATACCACCAAGTAAAGCGCATGCTGGCAGCTGCTGGCAATCACTGCACGGCCTTGCGCCGCACTGCAATCGGCGGCCTGACCCTGGATGCGCTGGAGCTGGAGGAAGGGGAGTGGTGCTATCTCGATGACGAACAGCTTGCATTGCTTGTGCCTGAGAGTAATGCCTGAAGAAGCACAACGCGCCGGCGTAGATTGATGTTCAATCCGTTGCAAGAAGAATCGCCAGCGACTTGAGTTGCGGTGGCGTGCACCGCCTCATCTTTGCTCCCGTTCCATCCGCTCCCTGTCCGCATCTTCCTGCTCCATGCGCTTTCTGGCACCACCTTCGACTGTCCTGCCGGATTGCATCGGTTCGTACAGCGTCCCCGATGTCGGCGGTGCCGGCGGGGCGATTTCGACCTGGTACTTGTGCGGAGACATTGGTGGAAGCCCGCTCGGTGAGACCCGGGAAGAAATGATGGGAGGTGGTTGGCGCATTCGCTTTCCAGCCGACGGCTAGTTCTTCGCGCAGATGCAGCGACACCCATACGATGGCGACCACCACTTTTGAGCAGTCCGGTGCGGCGTGCGGCAAGCATGACATTGGCGCGCAGCGACGCGAGCCTGAGCGCCACGCCGCGGCCGAAACCGCCGGATGCGCCAGTGATGACATAGGTTTTGCCGGCAATACTTTGCTGCTCGTCCGATCACAATTGTCCCGGCATTGCGCAGCCGTTGAGCAGGGATAAGGGCAAGAACCAGCAGCAATGGCAGGAACAGCGTGCGTATCGGAGCTGGGACGCTCATGTGTTTTTCTCCCGGGAACAAGGACGGAGCTCGCGCTTTTCCACGGCGACCGCGTCAATACTGGTCGAGCGAAAAGGCTCAGAACCGGGGCTAGTTGCGCGCCTGCCAGCGGAAAGCGGGTGCAAGCGGCACAGGGAACGGAAAGAACGGAAAAGTCGCGGGCAGATACTGTTCTGCGGAGAAGTGTCGTTCAGGAACCTGGACAGCCGTTGCAGCGTCCCAATGATTGAATACCTTGTCGTAGCGGGCAAAACGGGAGTACTTTCCGAATTGTCCTTGCTCGCAAAGCCAGCACCGCAAATACGAAATTTTCCTGCAATTAACTTGAAAGGAATTGCCAGATGTATGTCATGCAAGTGGAAGGAATGACCTGCAATCACTGCGTCAGCCGGGTGCAACGAGCGGTGCAGGATATCGACGCCACCGCAAAGGTGGAGGTGGATCTTGCCACCAACAGCGTCCGGGTGGAATCGGCGGCAGATCTGGATGACATCAAATCGGCCGTGATCGAGGCCGGATATCCGGTGACCGGCAGTACCGCATCCTGATGTGTGCCGGGGCCGGTCGACCGGCCCCCTCAGGTTCGCGCATGATGATGGCAGGCAGCATCGGACTCGTCTTCCAGTCCGTGCAGGATAGGACAGTCCGGGCGATTGTCGCCGGCACAGGCACGCGCAAGATGGTCCAGCGTGTTGCGCATCTCGGTGAGCTCTGCGATGCGCCGCTCGAGGTCTGCCACATGCGATTGCGCGATGGCTTTCACATCCGCGCTGGCACGCTCGGGGTCCTGCCACAGGGATAGCAGATCCTTTATCTGGTCCAGGGAAAAGCCGAGCGAACGTGCCCGCTTGATGAAACGCAGCCTGTGCACATCCTTGTCGCCATAAGTGCGATAACCCGCTTCGGTGCGCCGGGTCTGGCTGATCAATCCGATGCTTTCGTAATAGCGGATCATCTTGGCGGTCACACCGGATGCGCTGGCAGCTTCCCCGATATTCATTGCGATCTTCCTTTCGTGTTCATGCGCGTGTATGCATGGCTCAGGCATTGCCGGCTGGCTTCCAGCGGCGCAGCAGCAAGGCATTGCTGACTACGCTCACCGAACTGAATGCCATTGCCGCACCGGCGAGCACGGGATTGAGCATGCCGAATGCCGCGAGCGGAATGCCGACCAGGTTATAGATGAAGGCCCAGAACAGGTTTTGGCGGATCTTGCCGTAAGTGCGGCGCGAAATCTCGATCGCGTCCGCCACCAGAGCCGGATTGCCGCGCATGAGCGTGATGCCGGCGGTATGCATGGCGACATCGGTGCCGGTCGCCATTGCAATTCCCACATCGGCCGCCGCCAGTGCCGGCGCGTCATTGATGCCGTCGCCGACCATTGCCACCACCTGTCCGTCACGCTTGAGTTCCGCCACCTTGCCGGCCTTGATGCCCGGCAGGACTTCGGCGATCACCTGGTCTATGCCAAGGGCGCGGCCCACCATCTCGGCGCTGCCGCGATTGTCGCCCGTCAGCAGCACGGTGGCGATGCCTTGCGCATGCAGGCGCTCGACGGCTGCGCGCGCACTGTCCTTGATCCTGTCCCCGAATACGATCATGCCGAGCAGCTGGCCTGCATTGCCGACACTTGCCACCCATGACACCGTATGCCCGGCTGTTTCGGCTGCCTGCGCCTTTTCCGCCAGCGGGGCAAGGTCGATGCCGAGTTCGCGCATCAGGCGCGGACTCCCGAGCCGGATGTCGAGATCGTCGACGATTGCGGCCATCCCGCGACCTGGCAACGCTCTGATCTCGCGCGCCGGCAGGGGCGCCAATCCTTCGCCTTTCGCCATCTCGACTACGGCACGGCCAAGCGGATGCTCGCTGCCAGCCTGGATGGCATAGGCGATCTGCAACAGGCGGTCGCGTTCGATAGTGAGCGGCAGGATATCCATCACGGCGGGCTTGCCCTCGGTAAGCGTGCCGGTCTTGTCGAATACCACGGTGGTGACGGCATGTGCGACTTCGAGCGCTTCCGCATCCTTGATCAGGATGCCGTAGCGTGCGCCGCTGCCGGTCCCGGCCATGATCGCCGTCGGCGTTGCCAGGCCGAGCGCGCAGGGGCAGGCAATCACCAGCACTGCCACCGCAGTGATGATCGCCTGTCCGGTGTCGCCGTCGTACAGCCACCAGCCGGCGAACGTGACCAGCGCGATCAGGAGGACCACAGGGACGAATACCGCAGCGACCTTGTCGACCAGGTGCTGGATTGGCGCTTTCGCGGCCTGGGCGCTTTCCACCAGCCGGATGATGCGCGACAGTGTGGTCTCGGCGCCGACTGCATCGGTGCGGGCGATCAGCAGTCCTTCCGCATTGATTGCACCGCCGGTCAGCTTGTCCCCGGGATGCTTGGCCACCGGCAGGCTTTCGCCGGTGATCAGCGATTCGTCGACCTGACTGTCGCCCTCGATGACCGTGCCATCCACGGGGATGCGTTCCCCGGGACGAATCACCACGAGATCGCCGACGCGCACCGAATCCACCGGCACGTCGCTGTCGACACCATCACGCCGTACCCGGGCGGATTCCGGCCGCAATACCTGCAGGGCACGGATCGCGGCCGCGGTCTGGCGCTTGGCGCGGCCTTCCAGCCATTTGCCGAGCAGGACCAGCGTGATCACCACGGCGGACGCCTCGAAGTAGAGATGGGGCATGCCGTCACCGCCGGCGGCGAGCAATTGATAGACGCTCAAGCCATAGGCGGCGCTGGTGCCGAGCGCCACCAGCAGGTCCATGTTGCCGGTACGCGCCTTGAGCGCTTTCCAGCCCGAGCGGTAGAAGCGGGCGCCCAGCCAGAATTGCACCGGGGTTGCCAGCAGCCATTGCAGCCAGCCTGGGAGCATCGCATGGATGCCGAAGAATTCCAGCAGCATCGGCAGCATGAGCGGCAGGGACAGGGCCGCCGCCAGGGCAACGGTGAAAGCTTCGCGTTGGCCGGATTTTGCCGCCGGCATGTCCGATTGCAGGGAGCGCGCCAGGCGCGCGTCGTAGCCGGCGGCTTCGACGGCCTGGATCAGGGCTGCAGGCGTCACGCCAGGCGACACCTGCACGCGGGCGCTTTCGGTCGCCAGGTTGACGCTGGCCGAAATGACACCATCCACCTTGAGCAAGGCCTTTTCCACGCGCGCCACGCAGGAGGCGCAGCTCATGCCTTTGATCGCGAGATCCAATTCCTTACGGGCGAGGCTGTAGCCGGCTTTCTCGACCGCCTGCTCGATGCTGCCGAGGCCGACATTCCGGTCCGCGACCACGGTAGCCGATTCAGTCCCGAGGTTGACGCTGGCCTTGCTGACGCCGGGGATGGCGCGCAATGCCTTTTCCACCCGGGTGACGCAGGATGCGCAGGTCATGCCTTCGATGCCGACGGCAAGTTCCCGGAGCGGTGCGGCGCGGGTGGGCGCGGAAATGGTGTTGCGCATGCGGGATTCCTTCTGGTTTTCCATTTGACTGCAGTGTGCACCTTCCCAATATGGGAAGGTCAAGGAAATTATCAATGGACATTCCCCATGAAATTCTTGCCTGGGGAAAACAAGGGCGAACTGCCGGCAAAGACCCCGTCCGACCTTGTCGCAGGAATGAAACAGGACGCTTATTTGCCCTGATGTGGAATAAACCCGTTTCATGCTCCGTATACCGCGTGTATCCGGCTGTGCTTGAATGGACTCGCGGTCCGCTTCCCGCCCGACGGATGCATTGTCGACCGACAACAACCTAATGAAGGAGGCTGAAATGAAGCTGATGAAACCCATCCTGCCGGCCATCGTGATTGCGCCCATGCTGCTTGCCTGCGCCAGCCTGCATGCAGAAAATCCCCCCGTGGAAAAGAAAGGCGATACCCTGGTGAACCAGTCCGGGATGACCCTGTATACGTTTGACAAGGATACGGACGGCAAGAGCGCCTGCACCGGCCAGTGTGCAAGCAACTGGCCGCCGCTCGCTGCAGGGGCGAATGCCAAGAACACCGGCGACTACACCGTGATCACCCGCGATGACGGCAGCAAGCAGTGGGCATACAAGGGCAAGCCGCTCTACACTTACAAGGCGGACAAGAAGCCGGGCGAGAAGAGCGGCGACAACTTCAGGGATGTCTGGCACGCCGCCAAGGAATGAGAACGACTCAGGGAGGGGCATGAAGCGGGAGAAAAGCCTTGGATGACGAAAGCGCTCAGCTGCTCGCCTGCATTCCGCGCCTGCGCCGCTATGCACGGGCGCTGGCGGGCGACCGTGCCGCTGCGGACGATCTGGTGCAGGACACGCTGGAGCGTGCCTGGCGCAAGATGGGTTCGTGGCGGCGCGGGAGCGACATGCGCGCCTGGCTGTTCGGCATCATGCACAACCTGTACATCGACCATACGCGCAAGCGCTCCCGGGAAAGCGCCGAAGAGGCGGTAGACGAACTCCTTTCCACCCGTGCCAGCCAGTCGGACCGCCTCGAAGTGCGGGACCTGGATGCCGCGCTGCGGCTGCTGCCCAGCGAGCAGCGCGAAGTGGTCTTGCTGGTGGCGATCGAAGAAATGACTTATGACGAAGTAGCGAAGACGCTCGGCATTCCGCCCGGCACAGTGATGTCACGGCTGGCGCGCGGCCGGGAGAAGCTGCGGGCGATCACCGAAGGGCGCCCCCTGATTTCGCCATTGAAGGTGGTCAAGTGAACACGCCGATCACCGAAGCCGATCTCCATGCCTATGCCGACGGTTTGCTGGCGGATGGGCGTCGTTCGGAAATCGACCGCTATCTGACGGGGCGGCCGGAAGAGGCCGAACGCATCCGCGCCTACCGCGACCAGAATGCCGCCTTGCGTGCACTGTTCAATCCCGTTGCGGATGAGCAGATTCCGTCCCGCCTGCTCGATGCGGCGATGGCGCCGTCTTCCCGGCGAGCGCGGCATCCGCTGCTGCAGCGTCTGGCTGCCGGTGTCGCGATCGCCTTCCTTGGTGCCATCGCCGGCTGGATGGCGCATGCACAATTGAATGACGCGCCGATCCTCGCCTGGGCACGACAACCGGGAACAGGCGTGCAGGTGGCCAGCCTTGCACACCAGGCAGCGGTCGCGCATGCGGTCTACAGCCGCGACTTGCGGCGGCCGGTCGAGATCGGCGCCGAACAGGAAGACCAGCTGGTGACCTGGCTGTCGAAGCGCCTCGGCGCGAAGATCCGCGCGCCCAAGCTCGGCCCGCTGGGCTATGAATTGATTGGCGGACGCCTGCTTCCGGGTGCCGTCGGCCCGGTCGCGCAATTCATGTACCAGGACAGCAGCGGCCAGCGCCTGACCCTCTATGTCACCAATGAAAACACCGGCAACGCCGACAGCACGGGTTTCCGCTTCGCGCAGCAGGGACCGGTCAATGTGTTCTACTGGATCGACGGAAAGTTCGGTTATGCGCTGTCGGCGGGCGCCGACCGTGGAACGCTGGCCAGGATTGCGACGGCGGTGTACGACCAGCTGGAGCAGAAGTAAGGGCGCGCCGGTCCGGCAGCGGCGCTTCGCCGGACCAGGCGGCGCCCCCGCCTATTTGACGATGGTGTAGCAGGGATTGTATTTCTTGCCCGGCAATTTCATCCGGTGCTGCGCCACGAAGGAAGCCAGCAGCGCATCCATCGGGTCCATGATGCTGGCGTCGCCATGGATCTCAAAGCGCCCGTACTGTTCGATTGCGCGTATGCCCTGGTCCTTCACGTTGCCCGCCACCACGCCGGAGAAGGCGCGCCGCAGGTTTGCTGCGAGCAGATGCCGTTCCTGGTTTTTCTTCAGCCGCAGGTTGCGCATGTTTTCATGCGTCGGGAAAAAGGGCACCTGGAATTCGTGGTCGATCTTCAGGCGCCAGTTGAAGTAATAGGCATCGCTGTGCTCCTTGCGGAATTCACGCACCTGCCGGATGCCTGACTGCATGGCCTGCGCCACGCCTACCGGATCGTCGATGATGATCTTGTAGCGCCGCTGCGCTTCCTGTCCCAGGGTGGCGCCGATGAACTGGTCGATCTGGCGGAAATACGCTTCCGCGCTGGCCGGCCCGGTGAATACCAGCGGGTAGGGCAGGTCCGCATTGTCGGGATGCAGCAGGATGCCGAGGATGTACAGGATTTCTTCGGCAGTCCCCGCGCCGCCCGGAAATACCACGATCCCGTGGCCGGTACGCACAAAGGCTTCCAGCCGCTTCTCGATGTCGGGCAGGATCACCAGGTCGTTGACGATCGGATTCGGCGCCTCGGCGGCGATGATGCCGGGCTCGGAAAAACCGAGATAGCGGCCGTTGGCGATGCGCTGTTTCGCATGGGCGATCGTGGCCCCCTTCATCGGCCCCTTCATCGCGCCCGGGCCGCAGCCGGTGCAGATATCCAGCGCGCGCAGGCCGAGCTCATATCCGACCTGCTTGGTGTAGTCGTATTCCTCGCGGCTGATCGAGTGTCCGCCCCAGCACACCACAAGGTTCGGATTGGTCATCGGCTTCAGCACGTTCGCATTGCGCAGGATGTGGAAGACCGCATCGGTCAGGCCTTCGGATGAGTTCAGATCGAACTTCGGGTTGCCGTGAATTTCATCGTAAATGAAGATGACGTCGCGCAGCACGGAGAACAGATGCTCGTGAATGCCCTTGATCATCTTGTCATCGACAAAAGCGCGGGCTGGTGCGCCCCGGATGTCGAGCTTGATGCCGCGTTCCCGCTGGAGGATGGTGATGTCGAAGGACTTGAAGCGTTCCAGCAATTCCTTGCCGTCGTCGATGTTGTTGCCGGTGTTCAGTACCGCCAGTGCACAGTTGCGGAAGACGTTATACAAGCCGCCCTGGCTGGCGTCCCGCAACTTGCTTACTTCCGATTTGGAAAGAACTTCGAGCCGCCCTTCGGGGGCAACTACCGCATCCACTACATAATGGTCCTGGTCCATAAATCGTCTTCTTGATTGAGGTACGGAATAATGTAGCCGATTAAGGCCGGTCTTTGCACGAGGACGTGCGGCGATATTTTTTCAGGACGTTTCTGAACCGCACTTTTCCGTCGCCGGATCCTGCCGGAACGGCATGTAACGCGCACAAAGAAATCAGCGTAAACCGCAGCGCCGGCAAGCACGTGGTGCTGCGGAATGTGCTTGCCGGCGCCTGTCAGGGGGAAGAGCGTTTGGAAGGAGCTTCAGGAAACGGCAGCCTTGTTGGCCGGCGTGATCGTCCAGTAATACAGGGTTTTGCCGCCTATGTTTTCGACTTTCTCCGGCGGCCATTCCGGTCCCATGTCAAAGTCGTGGGAGACGACGCGCGCTCCTACCTTCAGCTGCTTCCAGAGTTGCGGGCGCAACTCTCTGTTGACGCTGGGCAGCAGATACAGCGTCACCACATCCGCATCGGCGAAATTCGCCTTGAACAAATCGCCGACCATGAACTTTACCTTGTTGCTGACGCCTGCCGCCTGGGCATTGGCTTTCGCTTCCTCGATGCGCTGCGGGTTCAGGTCGATGCCGATGCCGCGGGCGCCGCGTTCCTTGGCGGCGGTAATGACGATGCGCCCGTCGCCGCAGCCGAGGTCGTACAGCACATCATTCTTGCCGACCTTTGCCATGTCGAGCATTCGATCGACGATCGGCCGTGGAGTCGGAACATAAGGCACGTCCAGCTTCAGATCGGATGAAGACTGGGCGAGCGCAGTCGTCATCCACGCACATGCCAGCAGTGCGAGCATTGCCAGCGTACTGGTCATGGATGACTGGCGTTTCGTGTGGAAGGAAAGCCTGGTATTCATGATTGTTCTCCTTTGGTAGCTTCGGTTTGGGTAAAGGCATGCCTTGACCGCAGGCGCATGCATGCGAGGATGATGAGGCCGAGTGCCAGCACCGCGACGCCGACCCATGCCGCGTTCAGGCTGCCCAGCGACTGGCTATATACATAGGAGAGGCTGGCCCACAGCATGTAGCCGCAGGTCACGCAGAACAGGGCCGGCAGCAGAGGAAACAGCGGCACCTTGAACGGGCGTTCGGTGCCCGGTTCACGCAAGCGCAGCACGAAGAGTGACAGGCCGGACAGCAGGAAGAAGGTCCAGAATACGGGCGCGGTGAATTCGACCATCGCGCGGAATCCGCTGCCGGTCCACGCGCCCGCCAGTACCAGCAGAAGGGCCACGAGGCACTGGACCTGCATGGCATTGGCCGGCGTGCCGCGCGTTTCGTCCCAGAGGCTGAGCCGCCGCAATGCGTGCCAGTCCCTCCCGAGCGCATAGCTGGTACGCGCACCGACGATCATGGTCGCATTGATCGAGGTCAAAGCGGAGATCGCCACCAGCAGCGAGACGAGACTGCTGCCCACGGGACCGAAGGCGGCGGCCAGCAGGTCGGCGGCAATGGCGTCCGATGCCGCCATGCCTGCCATGCCGAGCCCTCTCCAGCAGGCCCATATCACGAGCAGGTAGAGCAGGGTAATGACCAGGATCGACAGCACCAGTGCCTTCACCATGTCGCGCCGGAAGTTCTTGATTTCCGCACTGATGTAGGCGGCTTCATTCCAGCCGCCATAGGTGAGCAGGACAAACACCATTGCCAGGCCAAACGACGGCGGCTGCGCAGATGCAGCGGCGGGTAATGCTGCCGGCTCACTGTCGCCAAGGAACAGTGCCGCCGCGACAATCAGCAAGAGCCCGCACACTTCGGCCGCGGTCAGCCAGGTCTGGGCGAACGTGCCGGCCTTCAGGCCGCGCAGGTTGAGCCACGACAGGAGGACGATGGAAAGCGCGGCATACATTGCGGAAGCATGCTGCTGGGCGAGCCCGGGAAGCGGCAGCAGCTGGCTCATGTAATCGCCGAACACGAAGGCGAGCAGGGCGATCGATCCGGTGGCAATGACAGAAAAGCGCGCCCAGCCATACAGGAAGGATACCGAGGGCCCGAAGGCCCGTCGAAGGAAGTGATATTCCCCGCCGGCATGCGAGTACGCGGTCGCCAGTTCCGCGTAGCACAGCGCTCCGATCAGCGACATCAGGCCGCCGAGCGCCCAGGCGCCGAACATCGACGCAGGCGTGCCAGTCATGCCTGCCACGACCGAGGGTGCCTTGAAGATGCCCGCGCCGACAACCACGCCTACGATCAGTGCGATGGTTTCGCGCAGTCCGATCATGCGTTGGGGCCCGGCGGTCTTGCCCGCTTCCGCCGGACCGGTCTTCTTCGTCGTCAGGTAAGGCAACTGGCTCATGATGGGCTGTGGCGGGTATGCCTGGCTCCCGTTTCAGTGCGCGAGTATCCGCGTGCGAGGGAGGGCACGGGAAAAAGTTTCGCCAATCTGGAGCGGGCTCGCGCCTGCTCAAACCGGGGCGGTTCGTGCAGGGCCAGGAAGCAAGGTAATTTCGAGGAAGGTCTTGCCGGGCGCCGGCACGGAGCAAATGGGAGCGGATTCTCTATCGGCAGGACGCGCAGAAAGTTTCAGTAAAGTTTTTACAAATTGTAAATGTCAACAAATCAGCGAACCCGCATCCGCTGCCGAGTCTAAAGCTTACCTTCGGCATTTTGCCGGAGCCATCCTAGTTATCCTGTACTTGGAGGCAATATGAAGAAATCGTCATTGGTGTTTTTCATTTCCCTGCTGAGCGCCGCTGGAATCGCGACTGCGCAAAGCAGCAGCGGCAGCATGGGCAGTAGCGGCAGTTCCGGTTCATCCACGGGCTCGAGCGGCTCGAGCGTGACTCCGGGAACAGGCTCCACCGGCAGTTCCGGCAGCCCGGGCGCCGCTGGCAGCAGCTATCCTTCCGGAGCATCGAGCACGAGCGGCGGATCGTCGGGCAGCTCCGGCACTTCCGGCAGCTCAGGCATGAGCAGCGGCGGGTCGTCTTCTCCCACCGGCACTTCTGACATGTCCGGCAGCAGCGGCAGTTCCGGTACATCGGGCAGCAGCGGCAGCTCGGGCACCTCTGGCGGCTCAGGTATGGGCAGCAGCGGTACATCAGGCAGCATGGGTACATCCGGCTCTTCGGGAACATCGGGCAGCTCCGGCACTTCCGGGTCTTCAGGCGCTTCGGATTGCGTACCGAGCTCCGCATCGGCAGGTTCCACCGGGGCCAGCACCTCGTCTTCTTCCGGCGCGAATCCATGCCCACCGGGTATGGTGCCCGGTTCTTCCGGCTCGTCGTCCAGCAGCACATCGCCTTCCAGCACAAGCGGCACTTCCGGCTCAAGCGGCACCACCGGTTCGAGTGGCATGAGCGGCAGCGGCAGCTCCGGCTCGGGCAGCACCGGCACTTCAGGTTCCGGGACCTCGAGCGGTTCGGGCAGCCGTTAACAGCGGCAACACGGCAGGGCTTGGCGTCGTCTGCCGTTCCGCCGGCGCCAGGCCAGCTTTTTCGGATGCAAGCCGCAATTCATGATGCGGCAAGGAATGCCCCTGCAATTATCGGCACACGTGGAACGCCATCATTTCCACTAACGGCATGCATGTTGCGAATGTTGAGCTCTTTATGCATCAGTTCTGCTGCATGTCATTTCCCCGCCGACAGGTTTCGGCAGCGCAATCTACATTTCTGAACCAGTTTCCAGAAATGCAGTCTTAGTATTTGCGCCATCTCACATTGCGTTGTACCAACAAAGCCGCGCGTGCCCTACGATGCGCTTGCTTCGGTTTTGGTGCAGCCTGTCAAGGCCGAATTCCTCAATACCTGGTGCTGCCTTCTCAATAGAATCGCCTTGAGAGCCTTGCACTGCGGATCGTCATTGAAATCCGAAGAAGCCGACAGCAGCCTTGCAATGGCAATGGCGTGACGTTCGTTGAACACGGGCAAGATCGGAAAAGACTGGCCGCTTCCAAACCAACATAGTCCTTCCGATCGGGGTTTTGCCTGACAGAATGCGGTATCAACCTTAGAAAAGAAGGGAGACTGTGCATGGCCGCTTTGCTCCGGCGCAGGAAACCGGAGCGTAGGCGATGCGCAGCCATAACCCCTTTCAAGAATCGCGGAGATATTGAATGCAAACCACAAGCTATACATTGGGAGACTGGCACGCAGATGCCAGGATAGAAGAAATGGAAGAAGGAAGGCTGATGGCAGTCATTTCGGTCAGCAATGGCTGTCCGAAAAGCGCCTCCCGTCACACTGTCGTTTTCGACCATGCCGGCGGTACGGATACCGTCAAGGAAACGGAAAACCTCGTTCACCGCCTGTTGCAGGAGCGCTATGGTACGTGAGGCGCAAGCCGGCATGCCATATGAAGCCGTCACTGGTATGAGCGATGGCAGGCTGTTAGGTGCGGCCGGCGCACCGGCATCTGGTCGAAATGGGTTCAGCCCGGTATTCGCTGGCATACGCAGATGACTTCAACAGCGCCAGCCGCCACGGAGCTCGCTTTCCGTATACGGAGGGCGGGGCGTGGCATGTCTTTTGCAAAGGCATTGATTCGCCTGCGCTATCTGCCCGGCACGTTCCATTCCGGTGCCGAATGCCCGAGTGCAATGAAGCCTTCGCCGCTCTGCGGCATCCGTCTGCCTGCTGCCCGGCAGGGCTCCGCGCGCCTTGCGTCCGGATCGCTGCCAGCGAGCGGCTCAGACATTTTTCTTTCTGAATTCTGAAAAGCCATGCAATCCCGTTTACTTCGTCTGTCACTGCGTTTCGTCCTGCCTCTGGCAGTGGTGATTGGCCTGTTCGCCTACGCTGTCGTACCGCTGGTCGATGACCTTACCCTGCGCTGGTTCGTGCGCGACCTCGATACACGCTCGCAATCGCTGGCGAATGCCCTGCAGGACCCCTTGCTTGAATATGTGCCGGCGAAGGCAGGGAAAAAGATAAATCAGCTGTTTGACCGCGCCATGCAGGATGAACGGCTTTACGCCCTCGCATTCTGCGACTCCAATGGCAGGCTGGTGTACAAGACAGCCACTTATCCGGAGCAGCTGGGCTGCCGCGGGCCCCAGACGCCGAACCAGTTGCGCCAGTCCCTGGTGCGCCTGCCGCATGGACCGCTTCATGTATCGGAAAGCTCGCTCGATTCCGACGAGGCGCATCTCGGCAAGCTGATCCTGGTGCACGACATGAGCTTCATCGAGCGCCGCAGCGCCGACACCAAGAAATACATCTATTCGCTGTTTGCGCTGATGGCCGTGGTGATTTCGCTGATCACGGTATTCGTGGCCCACCTCAGCTGGCGTGACTGGGTGTCATCCGTGAAGAACATCCTGCGCGGTGCCGGCCCGCGCGCCCATCCGGCAGTCTCCTCGGAGGCGCATCCGATCGAGGGCGACCTGCGCGCGCTGCTGCGGGAGTTCAATGTCGAGCGCCGCACCCGTGACGATTCCACGCATTACTGGACGCCCGACAAGCTGCGTTCCCTGCTGCACGAAGAGTTCGCTGGCGATGAAATCCTGGTGGTATCGAATCGCGAACCCTATCTGCATGTCCGCACCAGCAAGGGCGTCGAAGTGCGCCGTCCCGCGAGCGGCCTGGTGACTGCGGTGGAACCGGTGATGCGTGCCTGCTCCGGCACCTGGATTGCGCATGGCAGCGGCAATGCCGACAGGGAATCAGTCGACGCCAACGACCGCGTATCGGTGCCGCCTTCCCATCCCAGCTATACCCTGCGCCGGGTCTGGCTCTCCAAGGAAGAAGAGCAGGGCTATTACTACGGCTTTGCCAACGAAGGCCTGTGGCCACTCTGTCATATTGCGCACGTGCGTCCGGTGTTCCGCTCTTCCGACTGGGAATACTATGAAGCCATCAACCAGCGCTTTGCCGATGCGGTGGTGAAGGAAGCGCGCACCGATGATCCGGTGGTACTGGTGCAGGATTACCACTTCGCGCTCCTGCCGCGCATGGTGCGCGAAGCCTTGCCCAAGGCCACCATCATCACGTTCTGGCACATTCCCTGGCCCAACCCGGAATCCTTCGGCATTTGCCCGTGGCGTGAAGAAATCCTGGAAGGCTTGCTCGGCAGTACCATCCTCGGCTTCCACACTCAGTTCCATTGCAAGAATTTCCTGGAAACCGTGGACCGCTACCTCGAAGCGCGCATCGAGCATGAGGCGTCGACCATTTCCTATGGCGGCAAGCTGACCCAGGTCGCGCATTATCCGATTTCGATTGCATGGCCGGACAGCAAGAACGTGGTGTCGACCGTTGCGGAGGACCGGGTCGCGGTTCGTGCCGAACTCGGCCTGCCGCCGGATCATCTGCTCGGCGTCGGTGTCGACCGGCTCGATTACACCAAGGGCATCATTGAACGCTTCCAGGCGGTGGAGCGCATGCTGGAACAGCATCCTTCGATGATCGGCAAATTCACCATGGTGCAGATCGCGGCGCCGACACGCTCATCGCTGGATGAATACCAGAACTTCGAATCGCGAGTGCGCAATCTGGTGCAACGGATCAACAGCAGGTTCGGCAATGGCAGCTATCTGCCGATCATCCTCAAGGCGGAGCATCATGAGCCGGATGAGGTGAATCGCTATTTCCGGGCGGCGGAAGTGTGCCTGGTGACCAGCCTGCACGATGGCATGAACCTGGTGGCCAAGGAATTCATTGCGGCGCGCGAGGATGAACGCGGCGTATTGATCCTCAGCCAGTTCACCGGCGCCGCGCGGGAACTCCATGAAGCGCTGATCGTCAATCCTTATCATGTCGAGCAAGGCGCGGAAGCAATTTACCGCGCACTGACGATGCCGGATGTGGAACAGCGCGAGCGCATGCGCAGCATGCGTGCGCTGGTAAAGGATTTCAACATTTATCGCTGGGCCGGCCGCATGTTGCTCGATGCCGCACGCCTGCGCCAGCGCGAGCGTATCATGACAAAAATCCGCGCACACAGCCGGAAATCCCTGCGTCGCGTGGTCTGATTCTCACTCACCCTTTGGTCATATGAATTTACTGTTGTCACGGGAGGGATTGCGGCGTCTTGATGAGCTCATCAAGCCCGGTCTGTTATGTGCCTTCGACTTCGACGGTACGCTGGCGCCCATCGTCGCGCATCCCGACCATGCGCGCCTGCCTTGCGACATCAAGAAGCGCCTGATCGCCTTGTCCGATTTTGCGCCGGTTGCGATCATCACAGGCAGGTCGGTCGAGGATATTCACAGCCGCCTTGGCCTGGATGCCGATTTCGTGCTCGGCAACCATGGCATCGAAGGCATGCCCGGCTGGGAGGCGCGCGCCCAGCGCTTCCGGCAGATTTGCGCGGAATGGAGCAGACAACTCCAGGATGTGCTGGACGAGGACGAGGGCATCCGGCTTGAAGACAAGCGCTACTCCCTGTCGCTGCACTACCGGCTGGCTAAGGATCCCGCACAGGCCGAGGCCATGCTCGAAGAGCGCTTGAGAAAGCTGGACCCGCTGCCGCACGTGATTGCCGGCAAGTATGTGTTCAACGTGCTGCCCGAAGGTGCCGGCAACAAGGGCGAAGCGCTCGAGCACCTCATGCGCTCCAGCGGCGCGGGCAGCGCGATTTATGTCGGCGATGACGTAACCGACGAAGACGTGTTCCGGCTCCAGCGGCCGGACGTGCTGTCGGTACGGGTGGAAGAGGCGGCCGGCAGCGCGGCGGAACTGTATCTGGAGCGCTGGCAGGACATCGGGATGCTGCTGGATGAACTGACTGCCCGGCTGCGTGCCGGACGCGCGCGCAACTGGATTCGTCCACAGCCCGCAAGCAATGGATGAGCGGACTGCCGTCACGGCAGCCGCACCTGGCTGATCGGATGCCGCATGAGAACACTCGACCTCGGGCTGATCGGGAATTCGCGCACCAGCGCGCTGATCGACAGGAACGCCTCCATCATCTGGTGGTGCTATCCCCAATTCGACAGCGATCCGATCTGCTGTTCGCTGCTGCAGGATGGCCCGGAGGAGGATGCTTTCGGGTCGATCGGGATCGAGCTCGACGGGGTCGCCGCCATCGAGCAGCAGTACGAACGCAACTCGGCGGTTCTGCAGACCCGGATGCGCGATGCGGCGGGCAACGGGATCGAGGTCATCGATTTTGCCCCGCGCTTTTACCACCACGGCAGGCTGTTCGCGCCTTCGATGCTGGTGCGTATCGTGCGCCGCACCGCCGGACGCCCGCGCATCGCGCTGCGGGTGCGGCCCGCGGCCAATTACGGCAGCATGCCGGCCGAGGTTCGCTGCGGTACGCACCATGTCTCCTATGGCGGATCATTGCAGACCATGCGGCTGACTACCGATGCGGCAGTCTCGGCCATTACGCATGAGCGTCCGTTTTTCCTTCAGGACAGCATTACTTTGCTGATGGGGCCGGACGAAACGGTGGATGGCGCTCCGCGGGAAGTCGGGCGCAGCTTCTATGAAAGCACGCTCGGCTACTGGCAAAGCTGGGTGCGCAACCTTGCCATCCCGTTCGAGTGGCAGGCCGTCGTGATCCGGGCCGCCATCACCCTGAAGATGAATGCCTTCGACGACACCGGGGCGATCGTGGCCGCCGTCACCACTTCGATCCCGGAAGCGCCGCACAGCGGCCGCAACTGGGATTACCGCTACTGCTGGCTCCGTGATGCCTATTTCGTGGTGAATGCGCTCAACAGCCTGGGCGCGACCGACACCATGGAGCATTACCTGGAATATATCCTCAACATCATTGCCGATACCCGCGATGCGCCGCTGCAGCCCGTGTACGGCATTCGCCGCGAAACTCAGCTCGATGAAAGCATCGCCGCTGCGCTGGCCGGATACCGCGGCATGGGCCCGGTCCGGATGGGCAATCTGGCCTACCGCCAGGTGCAGAACGATGTATTCGGGTCCGCAATACTCGCAAGCACCCACGCCTTCTTCGACTCGCGACTGGAACGCCCGCCCGGTCGGCTCATGTTTGCCGACCTGGAGCGCCTTGGGGAGCAGGCAGTGCGCAGCTACAAGGTGCCGGACGCGGGGATATGGGAACTGCGCGGATCGCAGCGCGTGCATACGTCGTCGAGCATCATGTGCTGGGCGGCCTGCGACCGGCTCGGGAGCATCGCCGAGCGGCTTGGCCTTTCTGAACGGGCGCAGTACTGGAAGCAGCATGCGGAAAGCATGCACGCGGAGATTTGCGAAGCCGCGTGGAACCGGGATCTGAACAGCTTCGTGTCGACCTTCCACGGCGACCGGGTCGATGCCAGCCTGCTGCTGATGGCGGAAGTCCAGTTCCTGGAGCCCTCCGACCCGCGCTTCGCGGCTACGGTGCGCACGATCGAGCAGCATCTGCGGCGCGGCCAATTCCTGCTGCGCTATGACGAAGAGGACGATTTCGGACGGCCCGAGACGGCATTTCTGGTGTGCACCCTGTGGTGGATCCTCGCGCTCGCGCAGCTGGGCGAGAAGGAAAGGGCGCGCGAGCTGTTCGAGAACGTGCTTTCCAAATGCAACCACCTCGGCCTGCTGGCCGAGGATGTCGCCCCCGACACCGGCGAATTGTGGGGCAACTTCCCGCAAACCTACAGCATGGTCGGACTGATCCAGTGCGCGGCCCGGCTGAGCATTACATGGGACAAGGCGTACTGAACGGCTGGCGCCGGACGAAGAAAAGAGGGGACGGCAATGGACACCATTTATATCGGCGCACTCGACATCGGCGGCACGAAGATCGCCGCGACCATCGCGGATGCGAAAGGCCCGCTTGCCAAGGTAAGCGAGCGCACCGTGAAAAGCGGACCGGCGCGCGCGCTGGGAGACCAGGTGCTCTCCCTGCTGGAGCGGGCTTGCGAACAGGCTGGCGTGGAGCCTGGCCTGCTGAACTCGGTGGGCGTGAGTTCCTGCGGTCCCTTTCTGCGCGTCGATGGCATGGTGTGCCTGACGACGCCGAACATCTGCGGCGGGAGGCTGCGGCGCCCGGATTTGCAGAACGACTGGGAAATCATTCCCCTGGAGCAGGTGCTGCGGGAACGGTTCGACAAGGTCGTGATCGAGAATGACTGCGTGGCGGCGCTGGTGGCCGAGCGCACCTTCGGGGCCGTGCGCAATGAACCGGACTGCGTCTATGCCACCTGGAGCACGGGCATCGGATTCGGCTTGTGCGTCGACGGGCGTATTCTGCGCGGCAAGCATGGCAATGCCGGTCATGCGGGCCATATGCTGATGAGCGAGCAGTCGCAGGCATTGTGCGGCTGCGGCAACCGGGGCGACCTGGAAGCCGTGATCTCGGGCCGGAACATCGGCCAGTCGCTGAACCTGTCTGCCGAGGAATTGTTCGCGCAGGCGCGCGCAGGCAACCGCCAGGCAGAAGAAGCGGCGATCAGCGCGGCGCGCTGGTTCGGGCGCGCGCTCTACAATCTTGTTGCCACACTCGACACCCGCGTCTTCGCTGTCGGCGGCAGCATCTGGACACATCACGGCGAATGGCTCAAACCGGCAGTGATGGAGGAACTCGAGAAGCGCATGCCGGCGCTGACGGAAGGCGTATCCGTCGTTCCGGCGGCACTCGGCAGTTTCGTGGCCGATGTCGGCGCGCTCAGCCTGGTCATTCCACCCGAGTGGATAGAATCCTGGAGCGCGTCCGAGCCCTGGCGCACGCTCGCCGCCTCGGCACCGGCACAGCTTTCCCGGTAATCCTCGCAAACGGCGCCACAGCTTGGCCTGTGCGGCCAAGTGTTTTTTCGCGCCGGCTCAACATCGTCTTCTGATTCGATGCAAAAATGGCATGGCTTCGCGCTTGCGCGACGCGTGACCCCTTGCCTACAACCGCAATCACTTTTCGAGGAAGACCCTGCATGCACCGCTTGCTCCGCGTCCCGCGCCTGGCGACAGCGCTTTCCCTCCTGTGCGCCTTGTTCATCCTGTCCGGCTGCGCATCCACCTTCCAGCGCCTCACCGACTACGCAATCAAGTCAGACCGGCAGCGGGCCGGGCTGGAACGCAAGGAGATCGTGCTGGAAAACGGGCTGCGCTATGTCTATCTGGAAGGCGGGCAGGGCGAAGCACTGATGCTGCTGCACGGTTTTGGCGGCAACAAGGACAACTTCGTGCGCACGGCGCGCTACCTGACCCCGCATTACCGGGTCATCGTTCCGGATCACATCGGCTTCGGCGAATCCTCGCACCCGCTGCAGGCAGACTACCGGCCCACCGCGCAGGCGGAACGGATCCGCATGCTGGCCCATGCGCTGGGAATCCGGAGCCCGCATCTGGGCGGGAATTCCATGGGCGGGCATATCGCGCTTGCCTATGCCGCGCTCTATCCAAAGGAAGTGGCGAGCCTCTGGCTGCTCGATTCGGGTGGCATCTGGAACGCCCCACTGAGCGACGTCGGGCAGACGCTGGCGAAGGGCGGGCGCAACCCGCTGCTGGTCCGGGATGAAGAAGACTATGCGAAGCTGATCGACCTGGTCATGAACGATCCGCCGTTCATCCCGCGTCCCGTCATGAACATCCTGGCCCAGGAGCGGATCCGGAATGCGGGTCTGGAAGAGCGCATCTTCCAGGATCTCATCCGCGATCCCATCGAAGGGCGCATCGGCGGACTGCAAACGCCCGCCCTGATCGTGTGGGGTGACAAGGACCGCGTGATTCATGTCGGCACTGCCGAGATCCTGCGCAAGCTGATGCCGCGTTCGGAAGTGATCGTGATGCCGGGCATCGGCCATGTGCCGATGGTGGAGCGGCCGCAGCAGAGCGCGGAAGATTACCTGCGCTTCCGGGGAGAATTGGCAGGCATGCAATCGGCCGCGCGCTGAAGCATCCCGCCGTCAGTTCAGCCTGCCGGAACTGCCGGTCAGGCTGTAACGTCCGGCACCGAGCAGGAGAATGGCCAGTGCCGTGCCGAAGAACATTCCCTGCAGCTCGAGTGCCCAGCCGCCGGTCTCGTTGAGCGTGAAGATTTGTCCCATGTGGACCAGCCAAACCGCCACGATCATGTTGACCATGATGATCAGCGCGGCCAGCCGGGTCCATACGCCGAAGATCAGCATCAGGGGCGCGAGCACTTCTCCCACATACACGAGGTAGCCGAATTCCTGCGGCAATCCAGCCTTGGCCACCAGTCCCGTGATCATGGCCGGGCCGCTGATCACCTTGGAAATGCCGTGGAAAAGAATAATTCCGCCTAGCAAAAGGCGCAGGACCAGCTTGCCCAGATCGGCCGTGTGTCCGCCTGCAGTGTCTCCTCGATTCATCTTGTTCTCCTTTATTGATGAAAGTCGTCCAACGTCTTCAGGTTAGCGCAAAGGGCCCGGATCGGCACGCTCTCATTGTTTCGCCGGCGTCTTTCCCGTCTTGCGCTCGACCATCTTCATCAGGGAATACAGCATCTCCAGACGCGGGATCGGCACGCCTTCGCGGCGACCTGCTCTGACTGCATTTCCAAGAATTACTTCAGTCTCCATCGGGCGGCCGTTTTCGAAATCCAGCGCCATGCTGGTCTTGTAGGCCGGTGCCTTGCGGGTTGCGGAAATGTATTGCTCGGGCAGGGCGGCTGGTAGCGGATGGCCGGTTGCCGCGGCGACCGCGCAGATTTCCTGCATGACGGCCCGCACCAGTGCTTCGCCGTCGGGCGGGCCCAGCATGTCGTCGGTGTCGAGCACGGCACCCAGTACCGAAATCGGGTTGAACGCCGCATTCCACAGGCATTTCTGCCAGCGCGCGGACACCACGTCCTCGGTGGTGTTGGCCTTGATGCCACCCGCTTCCAGCATGGCTGCCAACCGCTTCGCGCGCTCCGACAGTCCGCTCGGAAAATTGCCGAAGGCGAGGTCGCCGAAGGCGAAGTGCTTCACGCGGCCGGGCCCGGTACGGCTGACTTGCACGAATGCCAAGGCACTGATGAGCTCGTTGCGCGGAAAGGCTTCGGCAATTTCCGCTTCGATCTCCACCCCGTTTTCGATCAGCACGATCACGGTGTCCGGGCCGACGGCATCGCGGATCAAGGCAGCGCGATCGGTGCCTTCCACCACCTTGACGCTCAGTACCAGGTAATCGGGCGCGCCGCCCTGGTAGTCCTGCACCGAGCGCAATGTCTGCACCGGGCGGAAATGCCGGTCCCCGAGCGACTTGCTTTCTATGAAAAATCCGTGCTCGCGAACAGCGTCATGTTCCGAGCGGCAAACAACGGAAACTTCTGCGCCCGCCGCCTGGAGCGCCGCGCCATAGAAGCTGCCGATGGCACCGGCACCGACTACGAGGATGCGGCTGGAGGATGCTTGGGAAACGCTCACGGGAAATGCACTCCTGTCTGTCTTGATTGATCGGGAAGGGGGCCGGCCGCGGTGCGGAACCGGAGGATGCCCGATTGTAATGGGAAAGCCGAAGCGTCATCGCCTTCTTCCTCAGACAGGCGTACCACAAGGCCGGATTTGGAATTAGAAAATCCTCAAGGCTTCTTCACAACAAAGCGAAAAAAATTTCACGCCGGCATGAGATTGTGCAACGTTGCGTCGCATTAACAAGTTATGATTGCTCTTGCGAAACAACCCACCAATCTTCCGCCTGCGTATGTTGAAAAAAACAATCATCGCCTTATTGCTAAGCCAGAGTGCCGTCGCGTTTGCGCTCCCCTTCAGCTCGCAGCATGCGATCGTATTCGACGAGGAATCCGGCCAGATCCTGGTTGAAAAAAATGCCCACGCAGTGGTGCCGATCGCTTCCCTCACCAAGCTCATGACTGCGATGGTGGTGCTGGATGCGAAGCTGGACATGAACGAGCTGATCAGCATCGAGGAATCCGACGTCGACACCATCAAATTCAGTTCTTCCCGCGTGCCGGTCGGAACGACCCTGCCGCGCAAGGAAATCCTGGAACTCGCCCTGATGTCGTCGGACAATCGCGCGGCTTCTGCTCTGGCGCGTACTTATCCCGGCGGCAAACCGGCCTTTGTCGCCGCCGTGCGGGAAAAGCTGACTGTGCTCGGCATGAAGGACACCGTCATCGAGGAGCCGACCGGCCTCTCGCCGAACAACCGTTCGACTGCAGCCGATCTGCTCAAAATGGCAACGGCGGCAGCGCAGTACCCGGAAATCGCCAGCATCACCACCGAAGCCAGCGACCAGATCGCCATCAAGGGCCAGCCGGTGCAGTATCACAACACCAACCGCCTGGTCGGCCGTGACGGCTGGGACATCCTCCTGTCCAAGACCGGCTTCACCCGTGAAGCAGGCCGCTGCCTGATCATGCGCATGCAAGCTGCCGGCAAGCGCGTCACGCTGGTCTTGCTCAACGCGAAGGAAAGTGCGGCACGCATCCTGGATGCGGAAAACGTGCGCCGCTATGTTTCCGGAGAGCCGCTCTTTGCGGCAAGGACGCCTGCGGCCAAACCCAGAAGGGCCTCGCGCTATGCATCGCGCCCTGCCAAGCACCGCAAGGCTTCCGCACTGGCCATCAAGTCCAAGACACGCAGCAAGTCGTCCCGGAACAGCAGCACCGTCTGAATTCCGGATTCCGGCAACACCGATCCCTCCCGAACCATCCTTCCGCTTCGCCCCTGCAGACGACGAAGCGGAAGGCTTTCAAGCGTCTCCCTCCGGGCCTGACAGCCCGCACCTTTCAGGCCTGCCTTGCGAACAGGCGGCCCCCGATGGCGTTCGCCGTCCGGGCTTCATGAACTCGAACAAGCTTGCGCGGACTAAAGGAGAAAACAGCGGCGGCCCGCTGGCACTCCCAATCTTCCGCGTTTCCAGGACTTTCCATGAAGTTCAAGGATTACTACCAGATTCTCGGCGTTGAACGGACGGCGAGCGAGGCCGACATCAAGAAAGCCTATCGCAAGCTTGCCCACCAATATCATCCGGACGTCTCCAAGGATCCCAAGGCGGAAGAGAAATTCAAGGAAGTCGCGGAAGCCTATGCCACGCTGAAGGATCCGGAGAAGCGCAGGGAATACGACAGCCTCGGCAGGCGCCAGGCTGGCGAGGAGTTCACGCCGCCGCCTGACTGGAGACAGCATTTCGGCGGGGAAGAATCCTTCTACGACGATGTCGATCTGGCGGATATTCTTTCCGCCTTTGCCGGTGCGCGCCGCCATGGCGGCGCACGTGCCAGCTTTCCGATACCCGGCCAGGACTATGAAGTGAGGGCGACCGTCACGCTCGAGCAGGTCTACCGCGGCGGCGGCATCGATGTCACGGTGGATCTGCCGGAGCAGGACCAGCACGGCCTGACCCATCGCGTGCCGCGCAACTTCCGCATCAACCTGCCGAAAGGCGTGACGGACGGGCAGCGGCTGCGGCTGCCCGGAAAGGGCGGCCCCGGAATGAACGGCGGCAAGCCCGGCGATCTGTATGTCGTCGTCGAATTCGCGCCGCACCCCTTGTACCGGGTCAGCGGACGCGACTTGTATGTCGACCTCCTGCTGGCGCCGTGGGAAGCAGTCCTGGGCGCGAAGGTCGAGCTGCCGACGCTGGGCGGCCCGGTCGAACTGAAAGTCCAGCCGGGTACCGGCGCGGGCAAGCAGCTGCGGCTGTCCAGGCGCGGCCTGCCGGCAGCCGATGGCAGCGCGGGCGACCTGTATGCCGTCGTTCATATCGACGTGCCGAAAGTCCTGAGTGCGCGCGAGCGGGAACTGTTCGAGCAGCTCGCCGCCGCTTCGCATTTCAATCCGCGCCAGCATCCGGCGCAAGGAGCGAAACAATGAGGATAGAGGTGACCGATCCGATCTGGCTCAACGAGACGGATGCCTGCTCGATCGAACATCTTGCGGAAATGTCCGGATTGTCCCTGGATGAACTGCGCGAGCTGATGGAGTGGGGCGTGATCACGCCGGTCGACGTCCAGGCTCCCGCGCCTTCCTTTCATCTGAATTACGTGGTGGTGGCGCGCACGGCACGGCGCTTGCGCGAAGACTTCGAACTGGACCGGCATGGCACCGCGGTCGCGCTCATGCTGTTGCAGCGCATCCATGAACTAGAAACCGAATTGCAGGCGACGGTCGCGGTGCGCGGCAGGGTGCACACCAGCTGAGGTCGCGATCGTCGCTGCCGGTTTCCGGGGATGAAGCAATCGCAGACACCGCTGCTGGCATGCGGATTGCGAGATCCGGGTGTCCAAGGAGGAAGACAACATGGATCAGATACTTTCGGCTTCCTGGTGGATACTCGCGCTGCGCGGCGTCATCGCCATCCTGTTCGGCGTGCTTGCGCTGATCTGGCCCGGCCTGACGCTGCTCGGGCTGATCGCGCTGTTTGCCGCCTATGCCTTGCTGGGCGGAGCGGTGTCGGTGATCGGCGCGCTGCGCAACCGCAAGCGCCACGAAGACTGGGGACTGCTCCTGATGCTGGGCCTCGCGGCCCTCGGTGCCGGCGTGATCGCCGCCGTGCATCCAGCCCTGACGGCAATCGTGCTGGTGCTGCTGATCGGCGCCAATGCGCTGGTTTCGGGCATGCTGGACATCGTCGCAGCCATCCGGCTGCGCAAGGCCATCCGCCATGAATGGATGCTGGCGCTGAACGGAGCGGCATCCGTGATATTCGGCGTGCTGGCGTTCCTGTTCCCGGGCGCAGGCGCGCTCGCGCTGATCTGGCTGATCAGCTTCTACGCGGTTCTGACCGGCGCGCTCCTGCTGGCGGCGGCGTTTCGCATCCGGGGAATGGCAGCACGCCGCCCGCCGGTAGAAAGGCGGGTCACGCCGGACCGGCGGTCTTCGTCCGCGCAGCCGCGACCGGTGTAAGCAGCATGGCTCCACTGCGGAAGACATGCCGGACCGGAGTATCCGGCCCGGCATGGGCCATGTGTGTTACTTGTGCTTGACCTCCTCAAAGTCGGCATCCACCACATCATCCTGCGGCTGTTGCGAGCCTGCGCCCGCGGCGCCCTGGGCTGCGGCATCCGCCGCTTGCTGGGCCTGGGCATTGCCGTACATCTTTTCACCGAGCTTCTGGGCCGCGGTCGACAGGGCGGATATCCGGCTGTCGATGGCTGACTTGTCATTCGCCTTGAGCGCCTCTTCCAGACTCTGGATCGCGCTCTCGACATTCTGACGTTCGCCTGCATCCAGCTTGTCGCCGTGTTCTTCCAGCACCTTGCGCACGGAATGCACCATTGCATCGCCCTGGTTGCGCGACTCCGCCAGTTCCTTCTGGCGCTTGTCTTCTTCCGCGTGCGAGGCCGCATCCTGTTCCATCCGGCGGATTTCATCCTCGGTCAAGCCGGAGTTGGCCTTGATGGTGATCTTGTTTTCCTTGCCGGTCGCCTTGTCCTTCGCGCTGACATGCAGGATGCCGTTGGCGTCGATATCAAACGTGACATCGATCTGCGGCATGCCGCGCGGCGCCGGCGCGATGCCTTCCAGATTGAACTCGCCGAGCAGCTTGTTCCCGGCGGCCATCTCGCGCTCGCCCTGGTAGACCTTGACCGTCACGGCGGGCTGGTTGTCTTCGGCCGTGGAAAATACCTGCGAGAACTTGGTCGGAATCGTAGTGTTCTTCTGGATCATCTTGGTCATCACGCCACCCATGGTCTCGATGCCGAGCGACAGCGGCGTTACATCGAGCAGCAGCACATCCTTGCGCTCGCCGGACAGCACCGAACCCTGTATGGCTGCACCGACTGCCACTGCTTCGTCCGGGTTCACGTCCTTGCGCGGTTCCTTTCCAAAATACTCGCGCACTTTTTCCTGCACCTTGGGCATGCGGGTCATGCCGCCCACCAGGATCACATCCTGGATGTCGGAGATCTTCACCCCCGCATCCTTGACCGCCGTGCGGCAAGGCTCAATCGTCCTTTCGATCAGGTCTTCCACCAGCGATTCCAGCTTGGCCCGCGTGATCTTCATGTTCAGGTGCAAAGGTGCGCCGTTGGCCATGGCGATATACGGCTCATTGATCTCGGTCTGCTGGGAGGACGACAGTTCGATCTTCGCGCGCTCCGCCGCGGCCTTGATCCGTTGCAAGGCGATCGGGTCCTTGCCGAGGTCGAGGCCGTTGATCTTCTTGAACTCGTCGATCACATGGTTGATCACGCGCTGGTCGAAGTCCTCGCCGCCGAGGAAGGTGTCGCCATTGGTCGACAGCACTTCGAACTGCTTTTCGCCGCCGACATCAGCGATTTCGATGATCGAAATATCGAAGGTGCCGCCACCGAGGTCATACACTGCGATCTTGCGATCGCCTGTCAGGGTCTTGTCGAGGCCGAAGGCGAGTGCCGCCGCGGTCGGTTCGTTGATGATGCGCTGCACGTTCAGGCCGGCAATGCGGCCTGCATCCTTGGTGGCCTGGCGCTGGGAATCGTTGAAGTAGGCCGGCACGGTGATGACGGCATCGGTGACGCTTTCGCCGAGATAATCCTCGGCGGTTTTCTTCATCTTGCGCAAGACTTCGGCTGATACCTGGGGAGGCGCCAGTTTCTTGCCGCGTACTTCGATCCAGGCATCGCCGTTGTCAGCCCGGATGATCTTGTAGGGCATCAAGCCGATATCCTTCTGCACTTCCGCTTCGTCGAACTTGCGTCCGATCAGGCGCTTGACTGCGAACAAGGTGTTTTTCGGATTGGTGACGGCCTGGCGCTTGGCAGGCGCGCCCACCAGTATCTCGCCATCTTCCTGGTACGCCACGATCGATGGCGTGACGCGCGAGCCTTCAGAATTTTCGATGACTTTCGGCTGGCCGCCTTCCATGACAGCCACGCAGGAATTGGTGGTGCCGAGGTCAATGCCTATGGTTTTGGCCATAATCGTTTCTCCTTCGAAAAAAACTTGATGGGCAATGGGAGCTGCAGAGGAATGCGATCCTCATCCGATTTCAGTGTAGCCGCAGAGCAGGGGAGTTGAAGAGCGGCTCAAGACTGAGGCGCTCCGGCTTATGGGGCGGAGCATCATCCGGTTTCGAAAGAGACGAACTCAAGAAAGAAGCATGCCTGCCTCGCCGTGTCTTCCCATTCCAGCAAATGCATTTCGATCAGGAAAAGATGTCGTGCGGACGGGAAATACATGCCGGGGAATGGACCGCGATCTTGTTTTTCCCGGAATCGAGGGCGCGAAAGTCTCAGGCAGCGATGAAGCAAGTTGTACGCAGTTTTGTAAAAATTTCGCGACTCGCATTGACCCGGCTGACGCGCACTTGCAGCGCGGTCATGCCTTGGGCTCGCCCTTCTTCAGAAACTCCGCCATGCCGCCCAGCATTTCGATCGGCAGCGGAAACACGATGGTCGACGAGCGATCCCCGGCAATGGTGCTGAGGGTCTGCATGTAGCGCAGCTGCATGGCACCCGGCTGCTGGGCCAGTACATGGGCCGCCTGCATCAGCTTTTCCGACGCCTGCAGTTCGCCCTCTGCATGGATCACCTTGGCGCGGCGCTCGCGCTCCGCCTCTGCCTGGCGGGCGATGGCACGCACCATGGATTCGTTCAGGTCGACATGCTTGATTTCCACGTTCGTTACCTTGATGCCCCAGACATCGGTCTGCGCATCGAGCACCTGCTGGATGTCCAGGTTCAGGCGCTCGCGCTCGGCCAGCATGTCGTCGAGCTCATGCTTGCCCAGTACCGCGCGCAGGGTAGTCTGGGCAAGCTGGCTGGTCGCTTCGTGGAAATTCGCAACCTGGATGATGGCCCTCTGCGGATCGACCACGCGGAAATAGACGACTGCATTCACCTTCACGGATACATTGTCGCGCGAGATCACGTCCTGGGTCGGCACATCCAGCACGACGGTCCGCAAGTCCACCCGCACCATCTGCTGGATGTAGGGGATCAGGAGCACCAGTCCGGGTCCTTTCACCTTCCAGAACCGGCCGAGCTGGAACACGACGCCGCGCTCGTACTCGCGCAGGATGCGGATCGCCGATCCAAGCACCGCGAGAATCAGCAGGACAATGACGATGGAACCGATCTGGAAAATCATGCCTGGTCTCCTGTGTGATGTTCGATGGGCGCCACGTTCAGCACCAGTCCGTGTCTCGCCAGCACCCGCACCTTTTGCGTCGGCTGCAGGGGCGTCTTGCTCGTCACCCGCCAGTTCTCGCCGTGGACGTGGGCCCATCCGCCGTCGGAAGTGGCGGCCACTACTTCCGCGACCAGTCCCACCATCTCGCCTTCGCCGATCACGACCTTGCGCCGGCGCGTACGCATGGCGATGCCGGCAGCTCCCAGTACCAGCAGGACGCCGAGCAGGGCGATGGTGGCGATCATCGCCGGCGGCACGCCGAAGCCCGGCAGCTCGGTATCGATCAGGATCACGGCACCGATGACGAAGGCGGCAACGCCGCCCAGCCCCAGCACCCCGCTTGGCAGGAAGGTTTCCGAAATCATGAAGGCGATGCCGAGCACGATCAGCGCGAGGCCGGCATAGTTGACCGGCAGAAGCTGCAGCGCATACAGGGCGAGCAGCAGGCAGATGCCGCCCAGCACGCCGGGAAGCACCATGCCCGGCGCCATGAATTCGAATACCAGGCCATAAATGCCGATTGCCAGCAAAAGCAGGGCAATGCCGGGATCGGTGATCACCGCCAGCAGGCGCACGCGCCAGTCGGGTTCGTAATGGAGAATCGCGGCGCCCGCGGTATGCAGTTGCCGGGCTTGACCCTGCACGCTGAGCTTGCGCCCGTCGAGTTGCTTCAGCAGGTCCGGGAGATCGTCGGCGATGGTGTCGATCACATGCAGCTTCAGGGCTTCCTGCGCCGGCAGGCTGACCGCTTCGCGCACCGCCTTTTCCGCCCATTCGGCATTTCTGCCGCGCAGCTGCGCCAGTCCGCGGATATAGGCAGCGGCATCATTGACCTGCTTGCGGGTCATGGGCGAAGTCGTGGCATCCTCCGACGTTTTCTTGTCCCCGTTGTTCTTTCCTTCATTCTTGTCGCGGGTCGGACCTCCCGGTTCCGCGGGCGACGAGGGGCCGCCGATCTGCACCGGGGTGGCCGCGCCGAGGTTGGTACCGGAAGCCATTGCCGCGACATGGCTGGCATACAGGATATAGGTGCCGGCACTGGCGGCACGCGCGCCACCCGGTGCGACATAGGTGGCAACCGGGACCGGCGACGACAGGATGGCCTTGATAATGGAACGCATCGAGGTGTCGAGGCCGCCCGGCGTGTCGATGCTGAGCACGACCAGCTGTGCGCCGTCGCGTTCGGCGCGGCCGATGCCGCGCACCGCGTAATCGGCGGTGGCGGGACTGATGGCCCCGTCGATCGTCAGAGCCAGCACCGGCGCCGGCGCGGCCCAGGCTGCAATGGACAGCCAAGCCAGAAACCATCCGCAGGCCAGCCGGATGATTCCGCGCAGTGTGGGGCGGAAGGATCGTGAATTGATCGTCGTCAACTCCATCATCAGTCCCCGGCTGAACAATAACGGATTCCAATGCGTGGCAGGCCCTTTTGCACATGTGCCCGATTCGAACATCCTACGCGTTGCCCACTGCCTGCTTATGTTCTAGCGCAAGACGCGCAAGCTCGCCTATGTCATTACTGGAGAATCCTGATGAACAACACCACCGAGTCCAGCCGCGGGAGTGCATGGATGAAGGCGGTTTTCCTGACCGCCGCCATCCTCGTCGGCTGCAGTGAAATGCGGACGCTGCCGGTGGAGGCGGGAATCGGGCCCAAGCCAACCCTGCCGCCACCCGACAAATCCATGATTCCGACGGTGAACATTGCCCCGGCAAAAGGCTGGCCCGAGGGAGGAAAGCCGCAGGCGGCCGCCGGCTTTTCCGTGCAGGCCTTTGCAACCGGCCTGGAGCATCCGCGCTGGCTGCATGTGCTTCCCAACGGCGATGTGCTCGTGGCGGAAACGAATGCCCCGCCCAAGCCCGAGGATGGAAAGGGCATCAAGGGATGGATCACCAAGCAGGTGATGAAACGCGCAGGCGCGGGCGTGCCGAGCGCCAATCGCATCACCCTGCTGCGTGATGCCAATGGCGATGGCGTCCCCGAGACGCGCACCGTCTTCTTGCAAGGCTTGAATTCTCCCTTCGGGATGGCGCTGGTCGGCAATGACTTCTATGTCGCGAATTCCGATGCCGTCGTGCGCTTCCCCTATACGCCGGGCGCAACGCAGATCACTCAGCCCGGAGTGAAGGTAGCCGATCTGCCGGCCGGCCCGATCAATCACCACTGGACCAAGGACCTGATCGCCAGCCGTGACGGCCGCCGCCTGTACGCGACGGTCGGCTCCAACAGCAATGCCGCGGAAAACGGGATTGAAAACGAGACCAATCGCGCCGCCATCCTCGAAATCGATCCGGCGACGGGCAGCACACGCCTGTTCGCCTCCGGCTTGCGCAACCCGAACGGTTTGTCCTGGCAGCCGCAAAGCGGCGCGCTCTGGGTGGCCGTCAACGAGCGCGATGAACTCGGCAACGACCTCGTGCCGGATTACATGACCTCGGTGAAGGAGGGCGGATTCTACGGCTGGCCCTACAGCTACTACGGCCGGCATGTGGATGACCGGGTCAAGCCGCAGCGCCCGGACCTGGTGGAGAAAGCCATCGTGCCGGACTACGCGCTCGGCGCGCATACCGCATCGCTCGGCCTGACCTTCTATCAGGGCAGCCTGTTCCCCAAGCGCTACGAGGGTGGCGCCTTCATCGGCCAGCACGGTTCCTGGAACCGCAAGCCGCGCAGCGGCTACAAGGTGATCTTCGTCCCATTCACCAACGGCATGCCGAGCGGCGGCGCGGAAGACATCCTGACCGGATTCCTGAGCCCCGAAGGCGATGCCCGGGGCAGGCCGGTGGGTGTGGCGGTCGACCGCACCGGCGCACTGCTGGTGGCCGATGACGTGGGCAATACGATCTGGCGCGTGACGCCAGTCCGGCGATGAGAGGCGGCATGAAGAAGCAGAACACTGCAATCCCGGTAGCGCCGGGCCGCATGGCGCGGCTGCTTTTGCTGCCGGTCATGATCGCAGGCTCCGTCTGCCATGCGCAAACGGCTCCGGCGAACACGAACGAGGGCGCTGACGCAAGAACCCTCGAACCGGTCGTCGTCACCGCGACGCGCATCGGCCAGCCCGGCTTCGATCTGCCGCTGTCGATTGACGTCATTGGCGCGGAAACGATCCAGCAGAACAATCCCATGGTCAACCTGTCCGAGCCGCTGGTGCGCGTGCCGGGCGTGGTGGTACAGAATCGCCAGAACTACGCGCAGGACCTGCAGGTTTCCTCGCGCGGCTTCGGCGCCCGCTCCACCTTCGGCGTGCGCGGTGTGCGCCTGTATGCCGACGGCATTCCCGCCACCATGCCGGACGGGCAAGGCCAGACCTCGCATTTCGACCTGAGTTCGGCGGAGCGCATCGAAGTGCTGCGCGGGCCGTTTTCCGCCCTGTACGGCAATTCCTCCGGCGGCGTGATATCCGTGTTCACCGAAAATGGCAAACCCGGCCTCGCGCTGTCGCCATACGTCCAGTTCGGCAGCTACGGCACCCGGCATTACGGCTTCAAGGTGTCCGGCCAGCAGGGCAATATCAACCACGTCGAGGATGTGGCGCGCTTCGACAGCGACGGCTACCGGGAACACAGCGCGGTGCGGCGCGACCGGGCGAACGTGAAGCTGCGCATCACGCCGGATGCCGATTCTTCCCTCACCATGGTCGCCAATGCGGTACGGATGGTCGACGTGCAGGACCCGCTCGGCCTGAGCCGCGCCCAGTTCGAAGCCGATCCGCGCGCCGCCGATCCGAACGCGCTCGCGTTCAATACCCGCAAGTCGGTACGTCAGCACCAGTTCGGCCTGAATTACGAGCGCATCCTGGATGCCGCCAACAGCGTCACCGCCGTGCTGTACGGCGGGGAGCGCTCCACGCTCCAGTACCAGGCGATACCGGTCGCGGCGCAGACGGCGCCCACCAGTGCCGGCGGCGTGATCGATCTTGCGCGCCAGTATGGCGGACTGGACCTGCGCTGGACCTACCAGGGCACATGGGCGGGCCGGCCGCTGCAATGGACCGCCGGCATCAGCTATGACGACCTGAATGAGGATCGACGCGGCTTTGAAAATTTCGTCGACGGGCAGCTCGGCGTGAAAGGGCGGTTGCGGCGCAATGAAGACAATCGCGCCTGGAACTTCGACCAGTATCTGCAGGCGCAGTGGGAACCGGCTGCGCGCTGGCTGCTGCTGGCCGGCGTGCGCAACAGCAGCGTGCATATCAGCTCCGATGACCACTATATCGCGCCGGGCAATGGCGACGACAGCGGCTCGGCCGGCTATCACGCGCTCAATCCCGTGCTCGGCGCAACCTACAGGTTGAACAGGGAAGTGAACCTCTATGCTTCCTATGGCAAGGGATTCGAGACGCCGACGCTGAATGAATTGTCCTACCGTCCCGGCGCACCGGCAGCAGCCGGATTCAACTTCGGCCTGAAACCTGCGCGCAGCGAAAACGTCGAGGTCGGCGTCAAGGCCAGGATCGCCAGCCGCGTGCGCGCCAGCCTTGCGGTGTTCCACATCGATACGGAAGACGAGCTGGTGGTGTTGTCGAACACCGGCGGCCGCGCGGTGTTCCAGAATGCCGGCAAGACGAGGAGGGATGGCATCGAGCTTCTGGTGGACGGCAACTGGAACAACGGCATCGGCACGCTGCTGTCCTATTCGCTGCTTCGCGCGGTCTACGCGGATCCCTTCTGCTCGGGGCCCTGTTCGGCATCCACGCAAGTCCCCTCGGGCAATCGCATTCCCGGCGTACCACGCCAGACGGCGTATGGCGAACTGTCCTGGCGCCATCCCGCGTCCGGATTCAGCACTGCGCTGGAAGGCAAATATGTCGGCAAGGTGTATGTCGACGACGTCAACAGCGATGCGGCGTCGGCCTACTTCACCGCCAATCTGCGCTTCGGTTTGGAACAGCAGGCCGGCCGCTGGCAGTTGCGGGAATTCGCGCGCATCGACAACCTCGCCGACCGCCAGTACATCGGCTCGGTGATCGTCAACGAAGGCAACCGGCGCTTCTTCGAGCCGGCGCCCGGGAGGAATTACACGGTGGGCGTGACTGCAAGTTATGGCTGGTAGTACGGAACGAAGGTGCAGGCTTCGCGCTCCCGTCCGCAATGCTCGGCATGAAATCCCGCACCGGCAGGATTCCTGGCTGCCCGGTTAGAGGAAGTAGGGTGCGCCATGCGCACCATGCTATTCCGGTGCGCACGGTGCACCCTACATTCTTTGCCTCTTCGGTTGAGATGGGGCAGTGCGTGATCATCATTTAGCCACCCTTGAAAGGTACCCGTGCGCAAGCAGGATCCCTTTCATCCCCCCATTCAATTCCCCGGAAAAAGCTTCACGAACGCACTCGCCGCATACTGTCCCTTCATGATGTAAACCTGCTGGGTCGGATGCAGGCCGTCCGGGCAGATGGTGTGCGGATCCTTGCCGTTCAGGTAGTTCATCAGGTAAGCGTGCTGGTCGATGACCGGCAGGTTTTCCTGTGCTGCCACATCCTTCATGCCCTGGGTGTAGGGATCGAGCGAGCCGCCGGTATCCTGGGTCGGGTTCGGCGTTTCGAAGATCGCCTGCTTGCCGTACTGCTTCGCGGTCTGGGCCAGCTGGCGCATGCAGGATTTGTAGGTCGCCAGGTCTTCGCGCCATTCGTCGTTGATCGCATGATTGATGATGACGTAGGACGCTTTTGAAGATGCCATCTGCTTGCTCCATGCCGGATGCACACCGTCGGTGCCATTGAGGAGCTGGCAGGCAGTGGTGGCGCTCACGCCCTCATTGCGCACCTGGTAATTGGCGGAAGCGGGCAGGGCCTTGGCAAAGGCTGCAGGCGCGGGTTCGGCGACCTGTCCGCCTTTTCCGGTCTCATAGCCGTACACAGTCGAATCGCCGTAATACTCGATCAGCCTGGATACCGGCGCGGGCGTAGTGGAAGCCGGAGGTGTGGCCGGGGCAGGTGCAGGTGGAGGGGTCGGGTCGGAGGTCGAGGGTGCGGGTGTCGGAACTTGCGGAGCGGCCGTGCCGGGCGATGCGGTATCCGGCGTGGACGATGCCGGCTCGGCCTCTCCGGAATGCAGGCTGGAGGAGCCGGCAGCGACATCGGAGGCAGTGGAATTGCTGCCGCCTCCGCCACCTCCGCCGCAGGCGGCGAGCATGAGTACAGTAGCAAGGCAGACGTGGGTGGTCTTGTAAAAAGATGATTTATGCAGGATGAACAAGGCAGGCTCCTCGGAAACGGTGACTTCGGGTACTTGCGTACAAGAGACCGTTAGGAGCTTGCCTTCAAGAAATAGTTCCTTTGGGGAATAAAATGATGCTGCCGGAGTTGCGGATGTCCATCAACTTTTAGGCAAATTGCCGATATGAAAACAAACATGCCGCCTGAGGTGGCGGCATTCTTAATGGAAGATCATTTCGCTATTCCTCGTTGCTGGTTTCCATCGTCCCCAGCCATTTGTTGAGCGAATGGTCATAGATCTGGGCACTGGCCGCATGCTGTCGAATCTGCATGAGGCTGCGCAGCGCATCTTCCCGTTTCTCGTAAGCGTCACTGCTCGTCGCTGCGACCCGACTGCGCGAATCGATAATCCTCCAGCGCCACTGCTGCTGGAGATCCTTGTAAATCTCGTAATGCACTTGTTCCTTCCTTTTCCTGCAGATGTCCCTGGATTTCAAGCCTGAACATGCATGCTAGTGTGCTGCGGAAAAGGATGCAAGAACGCAATCCGGAATCCGCGGCAAATTGCTGACAGCCGCGCCGGCAGCGGGGATCGGCCCTGAGAGTGTTTTGCGATCGAAGCTCTTACCTGAGCTTCTTGTCCTCGTTCTTCGCCTGCTGCATCGCTTCCGGTTCGAGCTCCTCGGCGCTGCGGTTGAACCAGATGAACGCGCCCCATCCGGCGAGCACGACGCCGACCGAGAACAGGATGGTTGCAGCGTGCGGAAGCTGCGCCGGATTTTCATGCAAGGCCTTGAAGGTCGCGACCAGCCCTTCGATGGCGATTGCCACCACTACCACGACCATGAAGCGCGACAGGAAGCGGCGCACGCGCGTGGGCGCGCTGACATGCGCCTCGCGAACGACTTCTTCCTCGCCTATGGTCTGCGCGATCTGCAGGGCCACCACTGCCACGGACAACAGGCCGATTGCCTCGATCACGCCTTGCGCCGCCTGCACGGTGGGACCGGACTCCAGGGCAGCCGCACCGGTCGCCACGGCAATGTAGATCAGTACGAGGCAGGCGCAGACAAAGAAGGCGCTGATCAGAAAATGGATGGCGGCAGCAACGCGCAGCAGGAATCTCATGTTGGATCGTCAGTCAGGTATGGAACGGCCTGCCGGGAAGGACTGATCTCGTGCCACGCACACTCGCAAGCAATCGATCGACAGCCTGCGCCTTGTCTTGCATCATTGCAGGCAGCCCCAGGTTCGGACTCCTCCTGTGAAGGCGCATTCACGGGCACCCCTTGCATCCATCCGTCAACGCGCCTTTCAGATCGGCCAGTTCCAGGTTCGCCCCGCTAAGATCGGCATTCGTCAGATCGGCATTGGTAAGTATCGCGGCGCGCAAATTGGCGCCGGCAAGCATCGCCCCCTTCAGGTTGGCCGAGCGCAGGTCGGCGCGCTCCAGCTGCGCGTTTTCAAGGTTCGCGCCCGGAAGTTCAGCCGTGTAAAGATTGGCCTGGTTCATGACCGCTTCGCTCAGCTTCGCCTGCCCGAGTCGCGCATTCTGCAGATTCGCTTCCTGCATTTTCGCGCCGCTCAGATCGGCTTCTCTCAGGATGGCATCACGCAGGCTGACGCCTTTCATGCTTGCCCGGCTCAGATCGGACTTGGCAAGGTCCGCCGACTCCAGGTTCGCGCTTTCGAGATCTGCGCGCTGCAGGTTCACGGCGGCCATCTTGGACCGCGTGAACTGGGAATTGGAGAGGTCGGCGTTTTGCAGGTCCGCGCCTTCCAGATTCATGTCGGCGCACAGCGTGCCGGGGCGTATGGCGCAATTGCCGACTTCCCGGACGCCGCCGACGGCATCGAGGGCGCCCGCCAGATTGGCGGACGCAGGCAGCGCAAGCATGCAAGCGAGCGCACAGGAACGAAGTGAAAGAGACATTAGGCACATCCTTTCTCGAATTAATCGCTGTAGCTGCGCGGCAGGTTTCCGCTGATAATGCGGCTGCCGGCGAAAGCGGTGCCGGGTGTTCTTCATCGCATCGGACCGCAAGAACGTTTGATCCCATCTGATGCAGTTTGGTCTGTTTTTCCGGAAACGGTTCCGCGATTCGCGCTTGCCTTTACTGGAACGGTTCTCGCAAAGGCAAAAAAGCGCGTGACATGAACAGCCATCAACAATGCGCGAAATAAACTTGCCAGTCATCACTCTGAAGGCGATCCTTAAACCACGTCCTCTCCGGTTTTTGGCGGCCCACGGGCTTCGGTGTCCGTTCCCGCAGCATGAATGACGAGCCGCATATGAATGTTTATGATGCCGACTTTGCCCGCTCCAGATCGAGATCTTCGGCGGCGGCCTGAAGCAGGCTCGCAGTTGTGATAACAGGAAAGCCATGAGTGCAGGACACCACCATCATCACCATGCGGACAAGCGCAACGAACGTTCTCTCTGGATCGCCTTCGCACTGACCACCGGATTCATGCTCGCCGAAGTCATCGGCGGCTTCGTCACAGGCAGCCTTGCCCTGATTTCCGATGCGGCCCACATGTTCACCGACGCGGCCGCGCTCGCCATTTCCCTCGCGGCGAACCAGATCGGCAAGAAACCCGCGGACCGCCAGCGCAGCTTCGGCTACTACCGCTTCGAAATCCTCGCCGCCGCCTTCAACGCGCTGCTGCTGTTCGCCGTCGCCATCTACATCGTCTACGAAGCCTGGCTGCGCCTGAAGCATCCTCCGGAAGTGCACTCCACAGGCATGCTGGCGATCGCTGCGCTCGGGCTCGTCGTCAACCTCGTCAGCATGCGCTTCCTGAGCGGCGGCAAGGAAGAAAGCCTCAACATCAAGGGCGCCTATCTCGAAGTATGGAGCGACATGCTCGGCTCCGTCGGCGTCATCATCGGCGCCATCATCATCCGCACCACCGGCTGGACCTGGGTCGATTCCGCCATCGCCGTCGGCATCGGCCTATGGGTGCTGCCGCGCACCTGGAGCCTGCTCAAGTCCAGCCTGCACATCCTGCTCGAAGGCGTGCCGGAAGAAATCGACATGGCAGAAGTCGAGCAGGCGCTGCTCGCCACGCCCGGCGTCACCAGCATCCACGACCTGCACATCTGGTCCATCGGCAGCGGTAAGGTCAGCCTGACCGTGCATGCGGTGTACGACGAGAGAATGGTGGCAGCTGACGTCCTCGATGCGATGCGCAGGAGGGTGAACGAGAAGTTCGGAATTTCGCATATCACGGTGCAATGCGAGCTGGAGCCCTGCGAGGAGGCGGACAGGGAAGAGCATTTTCCGGGTGGGCCGGGGGAAGGGCATGCGCATCGGCATTAGGGCCGACTTTCGATTGTTAGGTCAGCGAATGCATGTGCGAATGGAGTTTTGAGTACATGGGGAACGCCGGATTTCCGCATGCACAGGCATGACAACTGAATCTTCCTCTACCTCCCCCTAATCCGATCAAACCGCTGGTTGAAAAACACATCCAGCCCTCCAATCGTCCCGCCGCGCACCACCACCGACCAGTGTCGTGACAATTCATAGGTCAGCCTCAGCACGCCGGCCGCGCCGGTCAGGCTTTGTTCGTAGCCCACTGTCAGTCGGTCCGAGACTTCCTTGCCGAGGTTGACCACCTGCTGCGTCGTCTGCCCGTATTCGCTTGTGCCGATCGAGAGCTGATCGAGCCCGAGGCCCTTGGCGATGCGTTCGCCGCCGAACTTGTTGAGCAGACCGGTCGCCGCTCCCCGGGCGGCCGCCTGTGCCTGGCCCTGTTCGCTGCTGCCGCCGCCGCGGCCGAAAATCAGCCAGGACAGTTTCTGCTCGTCCGCGACATTGGGCTCGGATACGAGTTCCACCCGTGGCTGCTGCACCGTGCCAGTAACCTGCACGCCGGCCGCAACCTCCTGGTCGCGGCGCATGGCGAGGATGTTCAGGCTGGGATTGCCGAGCGGTCCCTGGAAGGTGATCACGCCGCGCTCAATCGCCAGCTTGGTGCCGAACGCTTCGTAACTGCCTTCGACCACCCGCACCGTGCCTTTCGCCTGCGGAGCCTCACCGGGAACGCTTTGCACTGCGATCGTGCCCGCAAGGCGCACGTTCGCGCCCGATCCCTCGAAGCGGAAATCACGGCCGAGATTGACCTCGATATCCACGACGGGAGAAAACGGGCCCGCTGCCTTCGCGCTCGTCTTCGACATGCCGCCCGCATTCTGCGGCGTGTCGCCGCGCACGATCATGACATCGTCGCCCAGCTTCGGCGCGCTTTTTTCACGCAGGTTGAACAAGGCATGATCGACAGTGAAGCCGCCATTGATCCGCAACTGCCTGCCGACGTTCGACACGCCCGCCTGGCCGGACAGGGTGAGCTGGCCGGTAGGGCTGGCGAGGAGTTGGAGCTTGTCGGCGACGATGCTGGCCTTGATGTCGGGACTGTTTTCGTCGATCGGAATCCGGCCGCTGGCGCGCAGGGTGCCGTCGCCGCCACGGAATTCCACCTGGCGCAGTTCGACGATATTGTTGTCCAGTGTGATGCGGGCGATGCCGTCATGCAGACGGACGCCCTGGTCGAACAGGGTCAGCGCAAGATTGTCGCCGGCCACAGTGCCGGAAAGGACCGGATCGCCCAGGGTGCCGGCGACATTCAGGTTGATCGCGGCGCTGCCATCGAGCGCGACACGCGGGCCGGCGAGGGAAGCGATGGACTGCAGCTTCGGTATGGTGCCGGTGACTTCGGCGGAAACCGGCGCGCCAGGCGTGAGCGTGAGCCGACCGCCGGACTGCTGCAGGGTGAGCCGTCCCTGGCCCTTCAGGCTGCCGATGCGTGTGGCATTGATGTCCGCATTCAGCATGACGCGATTCGCTTCCATGTCGGCACGCAATGACAGGGTATTCAAGCCGAGCCTGCTTTCGCCGGCGCCAGTCGGTATCGCGATGTCGCCGCCGCGCCGGTCGATGCGAACGAATCCGGCGGCAGAGTCGCCGAGCGTGACATTCCAGCTGCCGTCGAGCGCCAGGTCGGTCTGGAATGGCGGCTCGGCGCCAGTCAGCTCGCGCCGCAGCGCAAGCAGACGGCCGATATTCAGTGCGCTGAACGCGCCTTCCGAGCGCAGTTGGCCGTCGTCATAGCGCAGGCCTTTCAGGTCGATGCGTGCCTGCTCGACTTCCAGCCGGGTGGCGCCGAGCTCGATCCGGTTCTGCGCCACGCTGAGCGTCAGTGGCGCCTCCATCACGAGGCGCGGAATGCCGCGGTTTTCCAGCTTGCGCAGCATGCCGTCCCAGGCCAAGCCCTGCGCCGAATCCCGCAGCCGGCCCTGTGCGGAAAGACTGAGAGCGACGACCTGGCCGCGCAGGCGGCCGTTCGCATGCAGCCCGATCGTGTGGCTGGCATAGGTGCCGCTGATGTCGGCCGTGAACTTGTCCAGACGGATCTCGCCGCTTTGCAAGCCCCGTGCTTCCAGTCCCAGCGCCACGCGCGCATCCGGCGCTTCGCCCGGAACGCCGTTCAGATGGGCCTGCCCGGACAGTTGCGCCAGCCGGTGCTCGCCGAATGCGATCCGCTCGGCGCGGTAGTCGGCATCGACTACCGGGCGCTGTAGCGTGCCGCCCAGGCGGCCCTGCGCCTGCAGCAGGCCGGACAAGCCGAAACCCAGGCGATCGAGCGCCGGCGCATCGATATTGAAATCCATCCGCTCGCCCGGCGCGCCGAAGCTGCCCTTGAGCCGGAGCTGGTTGCCGGCGATCGACAGATTCGCATCGCTAGGCAGCAGGCGTTTGCCCGCGAGATGCACCGTGCCGGCGCCGGTCATCGGCAGACTGGCGTACATGCTGTCGCGGATGGCGAACTGCAATTGTGCGCTCAGTTCCGGCTGCAGCTTGCCTTGCGCGGAGAAATTCATGTTGATGCGGGTGTCCGGCAGCTGTTTGCCAGACTTGCCGCGCGCGCCTTTCGGCTGCATGGTGGCAAGGAAGTGTGCAGGATTGAAATCGGACAAGCTGCCCTTGAATGCATATGCCGATTGCTGGTCGCGCGACAGGCTGCCGCTCAACTTCAGCTGCGCCGGTCCGGACTTGAGTTGCGCCGCCTGCAGTTCGATCTGCTGCGGTGTCAGCCGTGCATCCGCCTTTGCAGACAACTCCGGCCCGGCAAGATCGAGGCTGATGTCCCGGGTGGTTCCGTCGACCCGAATGGAGAGCGGGCCGTCGAGCCGCGTAGTCTTCAGTTTTGCATGCAGCGCATGCAGGTCCAGTCCGCTCGCACGCAGGGTGAAACGCCCCTGGCCATTGCCGCGCAGTTCGCCGCCGCCGTCCAGGCTCGCGCCGCCGCGCAGCCTGATCTGCAGCCGGGAGAGTTGCTGTTGCTCGGTGTCGAGTCGCACATCGGCACTGGCCGAGGCCAGCGGCAGCAATTGCGCATCGAGCGTGCCGGGGCGCGCATTGCTGATCGACACCGGCCCGGCGACTGCGAACGCCTGCGGGCTTGCCGCTTGCCCGCTGCCGGTAACCGGCTCCAGCGCGGCACGGATATCGAGGTCAGCCTGCGGCGCGCCCGGGGTGAAAAGGCGGGGATTCAGATGCGCCACATGGAGCAGGGCACGCCGGAAAGGAACCGGATCGAAGGGCGTGGCATCAATGTCCGCATTGCCGGCAAGCCTGTCCCCCATCACATCGAGTCGCACACCGAGGTGCTGCAGGCTGCCGGAAAGCTGCGCAGCCGCGCGATAAGACTCGTCGCGGATCGGGCCGTTCATGCTGACCGAACCGCTGGTGGCAAATGGCCGCTTTCCATTCAAGCGCAAGGAGGCGCGCAAGGTTCCGTAAGGCGTAACGGCGTTGTCGAGATCGATCCTGTGCTGCATGCGGTCCGAGCCGGCCCTGAGCAGGATGTCGCGCAACTCGGTGGTGGACTCTTCCTTGTGGATCAGGACTTGTTTGACGCTGAGCTGCTGCAGGTCGATCGCCAGCGGCAGGGTGATCTGGTCCGGCAGGCTTGTGGGCGTGCGCGGCGTTGGCGGCGAGGGGAGAAGCGTGACGTCGACGTCGCCTGTGCGTAGGTAATTTACCGTCAGGGCGAGGGGAGAGAACGACAGATCCCAGCCTCCGTTCACGGAGTCTATCCGGACTTGTTTCGTCGCATCCCGGTAGCCGACATTGCGCAGCTCGATTCCTCTCGTCAGGCTGCCGCCGGCGAACTCTCCCGACAGCCGGTCCGGCAGCGCCCGAGTCGCAGCCCGCCACAGCAGGCGGGTGCCGGTCTCCGTCGAGACCGCGCCCAGTATCAGTCCGGCAAGCAGCAGGATCAGCACCAGCAGCGTGACTATGGTCCATGCGAGTGCGCGCAGGATACGGCTGGGGCGCGGAGCGCTCGCCTTTTCATCTTGTCTGGAGGGAGTCTTTTCTGCCATCAGAACGCCACGCCGAGGGAAAGATGCGGCCGGATCTGGCTGCGCTGGATGCCGTAGCCGAGGTCGACGTTGATTCGTCCTACCGGGCTGCGCCAGCGCGCGCCGATGCCCACCGCGTGGAAGATCTGCTTCTCGGGCCAGTTGTCGGTTGCGGTGCCAAGGTCGTAAAACACGGCGCCGCCCCAGCTTGCGGTGAACCAGTGCTGGTATTCGACGCTGCCGGTTGCGAGAAAGCGGGTCGGATAGACGGTGCCATTCTGCTCGTTGCCTATGCTCTGGTAGCTGTAGCCGCGTATCGATTCCGTGCCGCCGGCGCGAAACAGCAGCGAGGCGGGGATTTGCGCATTGCCCCCCTTGGAAATCACGGCGCCGAGTTCGCCGCGCAGGATCACCAGATCGGTTTTTCCTACCGGCCGGAAATCCTGCCGGCGCCAGTAGAGCCGGAAGAATGTTTCGTCCGTCAGGGGACCCTTGACGGCGATACCGGCCTGGTAAGTCGAGATATGGCCCGAGCGCGGAAACAGCGGATTGTCGACCTGGCGATGGGTGCGGGCAAAACCGGCCACCAGCGCCTGGTGCACGCCAGGCAGGACGATGGTGTCGGATGGAAGGGCCGCGCCGCTCGTCTGCTCCAGCCGGTCGTTGAAATATTCCAGTGTGAAGGCGAGGTCGTATTCGTCGGTGGTGCGCGCGCGCCGCAGTCCGATGCGCCGGCTGCTCAGGTCGACGCCTTCCAGCGTGGTGCGTTCGATGGAGGCCTGGGCACTGTTGACGAAGGCGGAACCGTCGGGCGGCATCGCCAGTTCGAGCGAGCCGGTCTGGCGCCGCTGTTCCAGTCGCGTCTGCGCGTCAAACACCCAGGCCCGTCCGAAGATGTTGTAGTGCGAATAGCGGCCTTCGACATGCGCGCCTGTATCCGTGCCGTAGCCCACGCCGCCGCGCACGCGCTGGGTTGGAAATTCGGTGACGTTGACGTTCACCGGCGCAAGTTCGGAGTGCGCCGGATCACGGTCGATGCTCACGACGGCATTGCTGAAATAGGGCGTGCGCAGGATCTGGCGCTGAAATTCGAGCAGTCGCTCCGTGCTGAATTCCTCCCCGACCTGAAGCGGATTGACGTTTTCGATGATGCGCTGCGGATAGCGCTGGGTGCCGCTGACCTGCACTGGTCCAAGTGTGAAGGCCGGCCCGCTGTCGTATTCCACCGAGAGCTCGGCTTCATGGCGTTCCGGATGGATGCGCGCTTCCGAATCGGCAATGCGTGCCGCCGCATAGCGCCGCTGGCGCAGGATTTCCAGGCCGTCCTGCTTGGCCTTGTCCCAGTCCTGCTGCCTGAACGGGTCGCCCTGGTTCAGCGACCAGCCCTGACGCAGCTTGTCAACCTGGCGTGGCGATTCCTCGCTGGCAGCGCCGCTCACTTGCAGTCCGACATCCGACACCCTCGTCCGCGGTCCGGCATCCACCGCCAGCCTCACCGTCGTTTTTCCGGACGATTCATCCACCCTGACTGTGGTCTTTGTCGAAAAATAACCTTCGGTCGCCGCCAGCTTCGCCACCTGGTCCGGCGCCGTGGCCGCCATGAAATTGAGCTGATCGGCGTTCAGGTCTTCCCGGTCCTTGTAGCGTTCCAGGTCGAGGAATTCCTCCAGCAGCTTGCGCAGGGAATCGGGCGCATCGAGTTCCACCCGGTAGGCTGCGGATGCCGACGCGCTCGCCAGGCCGAAAAGCACGCAAGTGATTCCGGCCAACATGCGCAATGGCGTTCGCCGGAAGTGGGACGCCGCTCTCAATTCGTCACCAGCACGGGAAGATCCTGAGGGAAAACAAACAGCCTATTTAAGCAGAAAAGCCAGGCAGCATTCTTGCTGCCGGTCAGTCGACGGCCGGACCTGCGGCATGAAGCAGTAGAACTGCCGAGAACTCGCGGCCAGCCTGCTGTCTTAATTATCGGCTTTCTTGAAGATGGAACACAACGCTGTCGTGGATAACGAGAAAGGATAATGATGAGCAAGGCCGAAACCGTTCCCGGAATGCGTCTGTTGATCGCGATCGTCGCTGGTTTTGTTCTGTGCCCGGCACTGGCCCAGGAGGCAATTGCGCCCAAGACCGCGCCCGCCGGCGGAGAAAAATCCGCAAAGACGAAGACCCTGGAAGCCGGCGCGAAAACCCTGCAGGACAATGCGCCGGTACAGGGCTTCGATATCTACCTCGTCGGGTTTCATCCGATGAAGGACCGGCCCGACATGCAAATGGAAGCCCATCATTATTGCCACCAGATGAACCAGGACTTTGCGCAGTGCGTCTTATTCGACGGCAATACCAGCAAGGCCAACATGAACGGCATCGAATACATCATCTCGGAAAAGCTGTTCGAGACCTTGCCTCAGGAAGAAAGGAATTACTGGCATCCGCACAATGGGGAAATCCTGTCCGGCCAGTTGGTGGCCCCGGGCATTCCCGGGGTAGCGGAAAAGTCGCTGATGCGGGAAAAGATGAACAGCTACGGCAAGACCTGGCATTTCTGGAATACCGGGCATGAGGGACAGCCCGGAGACAGGCTGCCGCTGGGTGACCCGATGCTGGCCTGGTCGTTCAGCCGCGACGGCGAAGCCGCCCCCGGATTGATCGTAAAGCGGGACCGGGCGATGGACATCGATACCGCAAAGACACGCAGGGAGCGTGCCGACCTGCAAAAGCTGGCGCATCCGCAGTCCGGCGTGGATGACCTGAAAGGCAAGTTCGGCCGCCCGACGCGGGACATTCCGGGCGTGGTCGACAAGAAGAGCGCGAGCGCGCAGGGCAATACGCAGCCTGTGAAGTAGATGGCAGTGCATTTTATGGAGCGCATCATGGCACTTTCTTTTGCCGAGGACCCGACGCGTGGCGGCGCCGACCGGGTACGCAGTTCCACCGCTCCGTGGATCAATCGCGAGATCGATGCCCGGACGGACCGCAACATCCGGCGCTACGAGGACAGCGAACGCGATGCCATCCGCAGCCGCATCGCGGAACTGGACAGGGAATGGGATGTGGAACGGGTGCTCGAGATGAATGCCTCGACGCTGGCGCTGACAGGGCTTGTGCTTGGGCTGACTGTCAACCGGAAATGGCTGGCGGTTCCGGGGATCGTGCTGCCATTCCTGCTGCAGCACGCCGTGCAAGGCTGGTGCCCGCCTTTGCCGCTGTTGCGCCGGCTCGGCGTGCGCACGCGCAAAGAAATTGACCGCGAACGCTACGCTTTGATGGCGCTGCTGGACCCGTACTGATCCGCCGGGTCACGCAGCGCCGCTGGCTGGCGGTGGAATAGGGCGGTGCCTGCCCCGGCCGTTTCGGTTTGCAAACCATCCCAACCGAGCCGCTCCCGGCGCGTAAAGCCTGCGCCGGGCCCATTGATCGGCTGGCTGCTCAGGCCCCCTTGTTTTGCATGAATCCAATCATGTAATTCATGCCTTCCCGGCATGAAGGCCGCGTATGGGTGCCGAGGCAGTCATACCACGGTCCGTAGAAGCCAAGCGGCGTGGGAAAGTCGAGCACGACGTTTGCCGGCACATACAGGTGCATGGTGCTTTCCACCCGCGGCCAGTCGTTGGCCAGCATGGCGTCGAAGCTTGCATCATCCCGCTGCACCAATGCAATCAGCGGCTGCGGATCGACATAGGGCAGGTTGGTGAAGCTGACCAGTACTTCCGGCATGTAGGATGCCGGCGGGATTTGCGCGGGCGCAGGTGGCGCGTTGTTCCGTATCAGCCATTTCCGCGTGGTCATCGCGCTGATTTCGATGCCGCCCGAGCCGCCCGCGCTTCGGTTGAAGGCGCTGATCCGCACCTGCAAGGTACCGTTCGGCAAGCTGCGGGTATCGAAATCCAGCCATGCCATGGTCTTGTCAGCCGAGACGTTGAAAGTCGCCAGGATCGGCGTGTAGCCGGTTGCCGGCAGCATCTCCACGTTTTCGATCGCGGACCCGCGCACCACGATCCTGATCACTCCCGAAACGGTCGCGCCGTCCGGCGGCGCTTCGGTCACCGATGCGGAAAAGTTGATGGTGGTCGTTGGACCGGAGCCGTCGGAACTCTGTACCGTGGTCGTATTGTTGCCGCCGTTGCTGGTTTGGGTGACGGTGACGGAGTTCGTGTTGCCGGACGTGCTCACGCTGGCGGCATTGCCGGTCTGGCTTGTCGTGGGAGTTGTCGTGCTGCCGGTAGTCGTAGTGCCGGTGGTTGTGCTGCCAGTGGATGTACTGCCGGTGGTGCTTGCGTCGGCTGATGCGGGATTGGCGCTCAGGTTGCTGGCCGCAGCAGCGCTGCTGTCACCGCCGCCGCCGCCGCAGGCAGCCAGCAGGCCGCAAAAAAGGATGCTTGTTATTTTCAGGGATGCTTGATACATGAATCGGGCCTTTGGTCATTGGTCGTCTCCCTGATGATTCGTGTTGTAGTCGTCCAAGCGTATCGAAAGCGCGCGATGGAAAGCTTGAGTATCGTCAAAGCCAAAGGCAGGACGGCCCGGAAGGCTGCGCATGCATCGGAGATGCGCCAGGCTAGTCGGCATAAATGCCACACGGGTCGGGCCGTGGGTTGATGTCGGCTCTCTCTGTATGAGATGTGGCGGCGTGTTCTGGTATTGCGGGTACTGAAGCGGCAATTGCAATCAGCCGGATGAACTGATCGGACGACGGTATTTGGCTTTAGCCCGCTGAAACGTCCGAGCCTGACCCATACCTTTAACGCGCATAATTCGCATTATGTTAAATAGGAGATCCATTTAACCAATGGACACTCTCTTTTGATCTTCCGCCCGGTTCTCCTGGAGCAAACAGGAAGTTCGCAATTGGTCACTCAAAGGGCTCCTCTTCGCAATCCTGCCTATCCGTATTTCCAACCGGGCCTCATGTTTCAGGACGCGCAGAAATTCCACCGGATCCGGGAAACAGGATGGTTGCGCCCAACCCCCGGTTGTTCAATGCAGTCCCAGAGAAGCCTGGGACGTGGCGAAAACCTCTCGCGGCAATCCTGACCGGCCGCGAGCAGGCAGAATGACAGGCGCAAGGACGGCAGCGATGCCGTGCTTGCTTGCATTGATGAAACCGGGCGAACAGCGGATCGGCCGGAGCCGGCTTGCACCTGCTATGGGCCAGCCAGTATGGGCGACACGTATAATGCCTCCGATATCCGACCAGTCATCCCTGCAATTCAATTCCGGTCTTCTACAAGAAAGGATGCAACTCATGACGCATCGTCACCGGGAGCTGCACAAGCTCGAAAATGTGGGGTGGCTGCGTGCGGCCGTCCTGGGGGCCAACGATGGAATCGTGTCGACTTCCAGCCTGATTCTCGGCGTGGCGGCCGCCCATGCCACCCAGCATGACATTCTTGTCACCGGCGTTGCCGGCCTGGTCGCAGGAGCCATGTCGATGGCCACCGGAGAATACGTCTCTGTACAATCCCAGGCCGATACCGAAGAAGCGGCCCTGAAGACGGAACGCGACGAACTTGCCGAAAACCCCAAGGGCGAACACCAGGAACTGACGAGCATTTATGTTGCGCGCGGCCTGGACGGCCCGCTGGCAAAACAGGTGGCCAGCCAGTTGATGGCGCACGATGCGCTTGGCGCGCATGCGAGGGATGAACTGGGCATTACCGAAACACTGAGCGCGAGGCCTTTGCCGGCAGCCTTCGCTTCCGCCGCCAGCTTTTCAGTCGGCGCCCTCCTCCCCTTATTGGTCACTGCACTGGCGCCGTCCGATCGCCTGATACTGCTTGTCTCCCTTGCGTCCTTGTTCTTCCTTGCAATCCTGGGCGGCTGGGCGGCCAAAGCCGGCGGCGCCAACGTGATGAAGGGCGTGGTCAGAGTCACGTTCTGGAGCGTGCTGGCAATGGGAGTGACGATGGGCATTGGCGCGCTGTCCGGAAAGGTGATTTAAGCCCGGCCGCGGATCCGCGGCGTTTGCGAACGCATCAGCAGGCGCGCGTTTCACCCGGAGAAGGATCTCGTTGATCCGCGTCCCGCCGCGCGGGATTGATCTTCCGGGACGCCGGCTGTTTTCCCGCATGGTCTGTAATGGGCCGCCGTCGAGTCATGCCTTCCGCGTCGCAAGCCACCTGAATGACAGGCGCGCCGCCCCATCCATATGTTCAGCTGCGGATACCGGCGTGATGCGGTTGCCGGCATGGAGCAGGATCAGTCCTTCGATCTGCGCGACGATGAGCGCCGCGCGCGCTTCGCATTCCGCATCCGACAATTCCGATGAAATTCCGCGTATCAGCTCGAGAATGGTTTTCCGTTCACGTCGCTGGATCTTGGCAAGTGTCTTGGCAGCCAGCGGATCGACCAGGGCGGCGGCCCACATCTGTACCAGGGTGCGGCCCACCATCGGCTGCCTTGCATCCGCCAGAAACATTTCCATCGCGGCCATGAAGCGCTCGAGTTGCGAAGCCTCCGGCATGCCGGCAACGATTTCATCGATTACTGTCTGGTAGCGCGCGGCAGCCGACAGCAGCATGGCCTGGACCAGGTGATCCTTGCTCGGATAATAGTGCTGGATGTTGCTCAAGCTCATCCCGAGCTGCGCCGCGACGCTGCGTACCGAAAAGCCCCCGTAACCATCGCGCACGAACACTTCGTGGGCAGCGGCGAGGATCTCGCTTGCCCGCGCATGGCCGCGATCGGTCGTCTGTGAAATCTTGCCTTCGAGCGGCGTGGACCTGGCTTTCTTCATGCTTCCCTGACTGGCTTGGAACGGCGACACATGCCGGCATTCGCAAGGATAGGTCAAATGACCTATTAAGACAATACAAGCTTCTTGACTTTCGGTTTGCGCGGTGTACCATCGCCGCATTAGGTCATCTGACCTATCATCCGTATCCGGACCCGCGCCAGGCAGAAAATGGAGGAGACACATCTTGAGCGAAGCAATCATTTACGAAGCGCTGCGCACGCCGCGCGGCAAGGGAAAGGCCGACGGCTCCCTGCATGAAGTCAAGCCGATCAGCCTGCTGGCTAACCTGCTGCGCGCCTTGGAAGAGCGCACGAAACTCGATACGGCACGGGTGGACGACGTGGTGATGGGCTGCGTCACACCCGTCGGCGACCAGGGCGGTTGCATTGCCAAGACCGCGGCGCTTGCCGCCGGCTGGGACTGGAATGCCTCCGGCCTGCAGCTCAACCGCTTCTGCGCATCCGGCCTGGAAGCCGTCAATATCGCGGCGCAAAAGGTGCGCTCCGGCTGGGAAGACCTGGTGGTGGCAGGTGGCGTCGAGTCCATGTCGCGCGTGCCGATGGGCAGCGATGGCGGCCCGTGGGCGCTGGACCCGCAGACCAATCTCGCCACCGACTTCCTGCCGCAAGGCATAGGCGCGGACCTGATCGCCACGCTGGCAGGATTTTCACGTGCCGATATCGATGCCTATGCGCTGGAATCCCAGCGTCGCGCTGCGGCAGCGCGTGCCGAGGGGCGCTTCAAGCGCTCGGTGGTGCCGGTAACCGATGCCAGCGACCTGACCATCCTATCGCAGGATGAATTCATCAAGCCCGAGTCCAGCATGGATGGTCTCGGCAAGCTCAGGCCTTCCTTCGAAGCCATGGGCCAGATGGGCTTCGATGCGGTCGCCATCCGCAAGTACCCGCAGGTCGAACGCATCGACCACGTGCACACCGCAGGCAATTCCTCCGGCATCGTCGATGGCGCAGCGGCGGTGCTGATCGGCGGCGAACGCATCGGCCGCGAACTCGGCCTGACGCCGCGTGCCCGCGTCGTCGCCACAGCCCTCGCCGGCTCCGATCCCACCATCATGCTGACGGGTCCGATGCCGGCCACGCGCAAGGCGCTGGCGAAGGCCGGAATGAGCATCGACCAGATCGACCTGTTCGAGGTGAACGAGGCATTTGCCGCGGTGCCGATGCGCTTCATGAAAGAGTTCGGCGTCCCGCATGAAAAAGTGAATGTCAACGGCGGCGCCATCGCGCTCGGCCATCCGCTCGGCGCAACCGGCGCCATGCTGATCGGGACCCTGCTCGACGAACTCGAGCGGCGTCAGTTGCGTTACGGCCTAGTCACCCTGTGCGTGGGTGGCGGCATGGGCATTGCCACCATCATCGAACGGCTGTAATGCGCGAAGCGCAGGCCTTCAACGGAGCGGAAAACATGAAAACCATTCGATACGAAATCGACGGCGACCGGATCGCCACCCTCACATTCGACGCGCCGGATGCGGCCGTCAACACCATGAGCCAGCAATGGCAGGAGGACCTCGCGCAAGCACTCGACCGGCTGGAAGCGGACCGGGATGCGATACGCGGGGTACTGCTGCGCTCGGCCAAGGACACCTTCTTTGCCGGCGCCGACCTGAAGGAAATGCTGGAGCACGGGCCGGTAGATGCTGCGAAAGTCTTCGACGACGTGCAAAGGATGAAGGCGCAGATGCGCCGTCTGGAGAAGCTCGGCCGCCCGGTTGTCGCCTGCGTGAACGGCACGGCGCTTGGGGGCGGCTGGGAAATTGCGCTGACCGCGCATCACCGCATCGCCATCGACAATCCGAAGACCCAGCTCGGCCTGCCTGAAGTGACCCTCGGCCTGCTGCCGGCGGCTGGCGGCGTGACGAAAACCGTGCGCCTGCTCGGCCTGCTGGAAGGCCTGCCTTATCTGCTCGAAGGCAAGATCATGAAGCCGGCGGATGCGTCGAGGCTCGGCCTGGTGCAACTGGCGGCCGACGAAGCCGCCATGCTCGCCGCCGCGCGTGAATGGATCACCGCACATCCGAACGCGGTGCAGCCATGGGACGAGAAAGGCTACAAGATTCCCGGTGGGACGCCATCTTCTCCGAAGATCGCGCCGGCACTGAGCGTAGCGCCAGCCATGCTGCGTCAGAAGACGCGCGGCCTGATGCCGGCACCGGAAGCCATCCTTGCCTGCGCCGTCGAAGGCGCGCAAGTGGATTTCGACACCGCGCTGCGGCTGGAGTCGCGCGCGTTCTGCTCACTGCTCACGCATCCGGTCACGACCAACCTGATCCACCTGTTCTTCGACCGGAATGCAATCAAGAGCGGCATGTCCCGCCCCAGGAGCATTCCGAAATGGAAGGCAAGCAAGGTCGGCATCCTTGGCGCAGGCATGATGGGTGCCGGCATCGCCTATGCCAATGCGAATCGCGGCGTCGAGTGTGTGCTCAAGGATGTATCGCTTGAAAAGGCGGAACAAGGCAAGGCATACACGAAGAAGCTGACCGACAAGCGCGTGGCGAAAGGCGCGATGAGCCCCGAGCGGCAAGCTGATATCCTGGCGCGCATCCTTCCGACCGACAAGGCGGAAGATTTGCAAGGCTGCGATCTGATCATCGAAGCCGTGTTCGAGAAGCGTGAGCTCAAGGCCCAGGTCACGCGCGAATCCGAGCCCATGCTTGCCGCCGGCGGCTTCTTTGCCTCCAACACCTCCACCCTGCCCATTTCCGGGCTGGCGAAAGCCTCCGCCAGGCCGCAAAAATTCATCGGACTGCACTTCTTTTCCCCGGTGGACAAGATGGAGCTGGTGGAAATCATCGTCGGCAAGGAGACCGAGGAGGAAACCCTGGCCCATGCCTATGACTATGTCCTTCAGATCGGCAAGACGCCGATCGTGGTCAACGATGCGCGCGGCTTCTACACCAGCCGCACCTTCGGCACCTTCGTCATGGAGGGCGCGGCGATGCTGGAGGAAGGCATCCCCGCCTCGGTGATCGAGAATGCGGCACTTGCCGCCGGCATGCCGGTCGGCCCGCTGGCAGTCATCGATGAAACCTCGCTGTCGCTGTCGCTGCATGTAATGGAGCAGACCATGGCCGACCTCGCGGCGGAAGGCAAGACCTATGTGAAGCAGCCGGGCGAAGCGCTGATCGAGCGCATGGTGAAGGAATTCAAGCGCGCCGGACGCGCTGCGGGCGGCGGTTTCTACGATTACCCGCAGGGCGAGAAGAAGCGCCTGTGGCCGGGCCTGAAGGAAGTGTTCGAAAAGCCGCGTGTGTCCTATGACTTCGACAAGCTGCGCGACCGCATCCTCTATCGCCAGGCGGTCGAAACGCTGCGCTGCCTGGCGGAGGGCGTGCTGCGCAGCGGGCACGATGCGAATATCGGTTCAATCTTCGGCATCGGCTTCCCGGCATGGACCGGCGGCGCCTACCGCTTCATCGAAGCGCAGGGCCTGCAGGAATTTTCGAAACGGGCGCACGCACTGGCGGAGGAATTCGGCCCGCGCTTCGCGCCGCCTTCCCTGCCCGTCGGCTGGCAGCCTGGCGACAAATCGGCCTCTGCCTGACCATACATAAGGGAGATTTCCATGTCCTATCCGACAAGACGCCCGCGCTGGGAAAACGATGACCTGTCGATGTTCCGCGATGCGGTGCGCCGCTTCTTCGCAGCGGAAATCGTGCCGAATGACGCGCGCTGGATGCAGCAGCACCATGTCGACCGCAGCTTCTGGAACAAGGCTGGCGAAATGGGTCTGCTCTGCCCCAGCATCCCGGAAGCCTACGGCGGCAGCGGCGGCAGCTTCGCGCACGAGGCAGTCGTTTCCGAGGAATTGGCTTATATCGGTTGCAGCAGCTTCGGGCAGGTGGTACATGGCACCATCGTCGCGCATTATTTGCTGGCCTACGGCAACGAAGGGCAGAAGCAGCGCTGGCTTCCGAAGCTGTGCACAGGCGAAATGGTAGGTGCCATCGCGATGAGCGAACCGGCGGCCGGCTCCGACCTGCAGGGCATCCGGACCCGCGCCGTGCGCGACGGCGAGCACTATGTTCTGAACGGCTCCAAGATCTTCATCACCAATGGCAGCCAGGCCGACCTCGTGATCGTCGTGGTCAAGACCGATCCGGACGCGGGCGCCAAAGGCGTTTCCCTGATCGTCGTCGAAACCGCAAAGACCCCGGGGTTTTCGCGCGGGCGTGTGCTCGACAAGATCGGCCTCAAGGGACAGGACACGTCGGAACTGTTCTTCGAAGATGCTCGGGTCCCGGCGGAAAACCTGCTCGGCGGCGAAGGCTACGGCTTCATACAATTGATGCAGCAATTGCCGCAGGAACGGCTGGCCATTGCAGTCGGTGCGCAGGCTCAGATGGAGTATGCGATCTCCCTCACGCTGGCACATGTGAAGGAGCGCAAGGTCTTCGGCCGGGCGCTGATGGACATGCAGAACACCCGCTTCAAGCTGGCGGAGTGCGAAACCTTGTCCCGCGTGACGCGCGCCTTCGTCGACGAATGCGTCGAAAAACATCTCGGCGGCAATCTGAGCGCGTCGGAAGCCTCGATGGCGAAATGCTGGGCCACCGATCAGGTATGCCGCGTGGTCGATGAATGTCTGCAACTGCATGGCGGCTACGGATACATGAATGAGTATCCGATTGCCCGCCTTTATGCGGATGTGCGTGTCGGCCGCATCTATGGCGGCGCGAATGAAGTGATGAAGGAATTGATTGCACGTGCGCTGTAAGCACGGTGAGGAGCGGCCATGGGCGGACCACTGCAAGGCTTGAAAGTCGTTGAAATCGTGGGTATCGGCCCTGGCCCCTTTTGCGCGATGATGCTCGCCGACATGGGCGCGGAAGTCATCCGCATAGACCAGAAGCCCGGGCCCAGCGCACGCAAGGCCGGCATCGGCACCATTCCTCCGGAATTCGACGTGCTGGCGCGAGGCCGCCCTTCGGCGGCACTGGACCTGAAGAATCCCGCGGGCAAGCGCGCCGCGCTCGACCTGATATCTCGCGCTGATGCACTGATCGAGGGATTTCGTCCGGGCGTGATGGAACGCCTCGGACTCGGCCCTGATGCCTGCCTGAAGACCAATCCGAAGCTGGTGTATGGGCGCATGACCGGCTGGGGACAGGGTGGCACGCTTGCGCATGCTGCCGGACACGACCTCAATTACGTGGCGCTGTCCGGCATGCTGCATGCGATCGGTCGGCGCGGCGAGCCGCCGCCCCCGCCGCTCAACCTGGTAGGCGATTTCGGGGGCGGAGGCTTGCTGCTGGCTTTCGGCATGGTCTGCGCCATGCTCGAGGCGCAAGGCTCTGGCAAGGGCCAGGTAGTGGATGCTGCCATGACGGACGGCTCCGCACTGCTGGGCACGATGATGTACGGCATGAAGGCGGCGGGCATGTGGACGACGAGGCGCGAATCCAACCTGCTCGACGGTGCTGCCCACTTCTACGACTGCTATGCATGCGCAGACGGCAAATTCATCAGCATCGGCGCGATCGAACCGCAGTTCTATGCGCAATTGCTCGAACGCATAGGCATCGAGGACGAAGGTCTTCTGAAGCAGCTGCAGGAACAGATGAATCCGCGTCGCTGGCCGGAACTCAAGCAGGCACTGGCCGCCATTTTCCGGAAGCGCACCCGCGATGAGTGGTGCGCACTGCTGGAAGGCAGCGACGCCTGCTTTGCGCCGGTACTCGACATGGACGAGGCGCCACAGCATCCGCACAACCAGGCGCGTGCCACGTTTATCGACATCGCAGGAGTGACGCAGCCCGCTCCCGCACCGCGCTTCAGCCGCACGCCGGCGGAGAAGCCGGAACCCGCATCAGCGCCGGGCGCCGATACGGAACGTGTGCTCGCAGCCTGGGGTTTCAATGCCGAGCGCATTGCCGAGCTGAGAGCGGCACAGGCAATCAATTGAGTCATAAGCGGGAAGACTGTCCATCCCATTCCCCGTCGTCATCCCTTTCCTCGCTGCTTCCGCATGGCAGCGAGGGATTCAACAATGACTTCCGGAAAAACCGGAAAGCATTTCCACTGTATTTTTATTTTTCAATCATCCGGCCTTCGCGGAATTCCGTTGGCTGATCCGCATCAAACCGACGCAGTGCAATTCCGGCGCGCCGCATGGATGGCCGCGCCGATTTCCGGATTTTAATTTTTGCCGCCCGGCGGCACGACGGAGGAAAGAATGATTACAGACATGGGCGATCCTATTGCTGAACGCAGCAGCGGCGGCTTTCCAGTCAACCAGCCCCTGCAGGCACTGGAGAAGGACCACAACTACGTGAAAAAGCTGTTCGAGCATTATATGAACACGCAGGATCAGGCGGTCAGGGAGCAGGCTGGCAAGCAGATACTGATCGCGCTCGAGATGCATTCATCGATGGAGGAAGCAACCTTCTATCCGCGCGTCCAGAACATCGATCCGGGGCTGGTCGACCAGTGCAAGGACCAGCATGAGCAGACCGACCAGATGGTGCATCAGCTCAAGGGCATGAATCCAAGCGATCCACAGTGCCAGCGCATGTTCCAGCAATTGCGCGATGCCATCGTCCAGCATATCGAGATCGAGGAACACCAGCTGTTCCCGGCGATCCAGAAGGCGAACATCGACATGGAAGCGATGGGACTGGAGATGCAGGCCTTCGAAGCCAATGCGGTCGCAGCCCAGGCACAGGCCACAGAGCGCCGCGACGTGACGGGGCGGCGCAGCACCTGAACGGCATCTTCGCACTTGCGCATCCCTCTGCATGCCGGCGCCGAGCCGGCATGCAGCCCGTCCTTCACCCTCAGTCCGCCGGCACGCTGCGGTAACGGGTGACTTCGAAAGTCGTCACCGGATCCGCCCGATTGCCCCAGGCACTGCGGATATAGGAGACTACGGCTGCCACTTCCGCATCGTTCAGCGCCTGGCTGAAGGGCGGCATGCCATAGGGACGCGGGTTTCCGCCGGTGCTGGGCGGGAAGCCGCCATTGAGCACGATGCGGATCGGATTGGTCGCCAGCGGCGTGCTCACCGTGCGGTTGCCTGCCAGCGGCGGATACGCCGGCGGCGCCCCCTTGCCGTCGCTCTTGTGGCATTCCGCACAATGCTTCTCATAGAGCTCACCACCGAGTTTCAGGACACGCTCGGATTCGGCCGGACTCAGCCTTCCCGTGTCCGGCTTCACCGGCGGATCTCCCTGCGGCAGGGATTTCAGATAGACCGCCATCGCACGGATATCACTTTCGTCAAGGTGCTGCAGGCTTTCGCGCACCACCTCGGCCATCGGACCGAACACGGTGCTGCGCGGCGAGACACCGGTTTTCAGCAGCTGGACGATGTGCTGCACTTCCCATCCGCCCAACCCCGCTTCCGCATCCGAAGTGAGCGAAGGCGCATACCAGTTGAGCATCGGGATCAGCCCGCCGGCCAGGTCACCGCTGGTTTCGGTCGCGCCAAGCACGTTGCGGTTGGTGTGGCAGGCATTGCAGTGGCCCAGGCCTTGCACCAGATAGGCGCCGCGATTCCATTCGGCGCTTTGCGAGGCCTGCGGCTGGTAGGTCCCGGGTTTGAAATACAGGGTGCGCCAGGCAGCCAGCAGGATGCGCTGATTGAAGGGAAAGCGCAGCGCATGTTCCTGACTCGGTTGTGCCGCGGGCGTGACAGTCCTGAGATAGGCGAACAGTGCGTCCGCATCGGCACGCGTTACCTTCGTATAGTTCGGATAGGGAAAGGCCGGATACAGGAACTTGCCATCCTTCGATCTGCCGTTGTGGATCGCGCGCCAGAAATCGTCCGCAGTCCAGCTGCCGATCCCATGCTCGGGATCGGGCGTGATGTTGGAAGAGACGATGCTGCCGAACGGGGTCTGTATTGTCCTTCCGCCAGCAAAGGGCGCTCCGCCGCGCGTGGTATGGCAGGCCATGCAATCGCCGGCGCGGGCAAGGTAGGCGCCGCGCGCAATCTGCTGCGCCGCATCGGCGACGGGAGGAGCCTGTTCGCGCGACGCGAGTTCGTTGCGCCACTCCATGCCTGCGATGACAGCGAGGCCTGCCGCGACCAGGAAAAGCAGAATGAGCAGAATGCGCTTCATTGCCGCCCCCCTTCAGCCTGGGCCACGCTGCCGCATTCCATCGGCAGCTTTTCACTGGCTGCAGCCAGCGGTGCCGCGTCGGAAGGAACCGGCTGGGCAGCAAGCCAGGTCGATGCGGCGCTGATGTCTTCGAGCGTCAGTCTTGTAGCGATCTGCCCCATGCAATCCGGTGCCGCGGCATGGCGGGCTCCGCTCTTCCATGCGCCGAATTGCGCATTCAGATAATCGCGCGGCAGGCCGATCAGGCCGGGAATCGCGGGCGCCACGCCCGTCAGCGACTTGCCATGGCAGGAAATACAAGCCGGAACCTGTTTCGACGCATCGCCGGAGGTCACCAGCATGCGCCCGCGGTCGAGCACCGCCTGCGAAGCATTCACAGGCTGCGGCGCGGGATACGGCGGATGCAGACTCGAAAAATAGGCCGCGATCTCCCGCAGGTAATCGTCGGACAGGTGCGCCACCATGTAGGTCATCAGCGGATACTGCCTGCGACCTTCGCGGAAATTCAGCAACTGGTTGTACAGGTAGCCGGCCGGCTTGCCCGCGATACGCGGGAAATAGCCGTCACTGGTGGCCCGCCCTTCCTTGCCATGGCATGCAGTGCAGGCGGTCACGCGCTGGGCAGTGGTATCGGGAACGGGTTGCGCCATCGCGCTCGTGACAAGGCCTGCACAGATGGCAGGCAGAAGTCTTTTTATTGGTTGGAATATGAACATGCCGGGGTGCGCACCTTCTACTTGCGCAGGGAAATCGTTTTATCGCGGCCGCCTGCGGCGGCCAGTTTCTTCATGCAGCCGAGTTGCCGGCGCCGGGCGCATTGCGGCCGCGGACTGCCGGTGATTGGCTGCGACGGAAGCTTATCAACTTCACAGCCGCGCCACCCCTCTCAGGGCAGCGACGCAAGCCTTATTCGCAGAGGCTGCGCAGCATCCAGGCGGTTTTCTCATGCACCTGCATGCGCTGGGTCAGCAAGTCCGCAGTCGGTTCATCGTTCGCCTTTTCCGCGGTCGGGAAGATGGAACGCGCAGTACGCACCACCGTTTCCTGGCCGTTGATCAGGTCGCGGATCATCTCTTCCGCTTTCGGCACGCCTTCGACTTCCTTGATTTGGCTCAGACGACTGAACGCGGCGTAGGTACCGGGTGCCGGAAAGCCGAGTGCGCGGATACGTTCGGCGATCAGGTCCACTGCTGCTGCAAGCTCGGTATATTGCTGCTCGAACATGAGGTGCAGGGTCTGGAACATCGGCCCCTTCACGTTCCAGTGGTAATTGTGGGTCTTCAGGTACAGCGTATAGGTATCGGCCAGCAGGCGCGACAATCCTTCCACGATCGCTGCGCGATCCTTTTCATCGATTCCAAGATTGATTTCCATAGCGATTTCACCTTTAAGCTGAGTTGAACGGATGCGATTGCACGAGCCTTTTCGCAAGCTCACGCATGTAGACAGAGCGTCAACAACGCGCCTGCAAGCAAAACAAGTGCCGGGTGCAGCAGGGAAACTTCTTGCCCAACCCTAGTCCAAACAGGTGTCAATTTTATAATCGCGGCGAGTTTTTGTCCGGCGCGGCAGCGCGCAATTACCAATGAAGGTCTTGAGGAGCAATGCTTGGCCGGACCTGAGCGCTTGTGTGCCTGCTTCACGCACTCCACCCGAATGATTCCGCGCTTGGTTGAGCGGGACGGTGGCGCATGAAATATCCTTGCCCCGCTCCATCAGGCAAGCCTCCCATGCAGACTGCCTTCTGTTGCGCGCGCTTGCTGCTTATACCGGCCGCCGCGTTTCGGCAAGAATCGCTTCCGCTTTCAGGATCACCGGCCGGTCCACCATCCTGCCATCCACCGCGACGGCTGCACCCTGCGCACCCGAGCTTGCATCCATCACGCGTGTGGCCCATGCCACTTCCTCGGCAGTCGGGCGGAAGCATTCATTCACGACGACCACCTGCTTCGGATGGATGCAGAGTTTCCCTCCGAAGCCGATGCGCCGCGCACGCAAGGTTTCAGCCCGAATGGCTTCCTCATTGTCGAGAACGGTGGTCGGCCCGTCGACCGGTGCACCTATGCCTGCCATCCGCGAGGCCAGCACCAGTTGGGAACGGAAATACAGCAGTTCCTCGCCATCACCGGATATGCCAAGGTCGACCTGGAAATCGAGGGCGCCGAAAATGAGGCGAGACACCTTGGCGCACTTGCCGATCTCCAGGGCATTGCTGAAGCCGTGCGCGCTCTCGATGATCGGCAGCAGGGCCTGCTCATCCCGCAGGCATTCGGCGACCAGTTCCGCTTCGCCGGTGCGCTCGCACTTCGGCAGCATGATCCCGGCCACGCCCGGATGGCTGCACAGTTCGAGATCGTCCCGGAACCACTCCGTCTGCGCGCCATTGATCCGTATCAGCACCGGTGAAGCCGGATTGAGGAAAGCAGCCAGCGCCTCGCGCGCCGCAGCCTTGCCGCTGATCGGGACTGCATCTTCGAGATCGACGATCACCGCATGCGCGCCGCTTGCCAGCGCCTTGGCATAGCGCTCCGGGCGGTCGCCGGGAACGAACAGGTAAGACCGCGGAATATGTTCTTGCATCGCCCTCTCCTCGCTTGCCTCCCTCAGGGCAGCAGTCGCCCCATCTTTTCGATCCGTTCTAGGGTCCAGACGTTCGCGAATACGCCGGTCATTTCTTCCCGCGTGGCAGCCTTGCCGAACTGGGCCAGGCGCAAGGCTTTCTGTTCCAGTTCGGAACGGCTCAGGGTATTGCCGGGGTCGCCCTTCGGCTCATCCACCCTGCCCTGCAACAATCGGCCATCGGTGGTCTTCACACGCACCTTGCCGATCCAGCGCACGGGATAGGCACGATCGACTTCCTCGTCGAGTTCCATGCGCACCTTGTTGCGGAATTCGACCACGGGCGCCGACTTGAATTCCGCTTCGAATTCGCTCATGCCGGCCCGGCCGAATTGCGCGATCAGGCCGAGCACGGTGCCCATGGAAAACTTTGCCTGGTGCACCGTCTGCGGATCGGTCACCGGGCCGAGCACATCGATCGCTCCCTGGTGCACGCCCGCCACGACTTCCTCGATCTGCTCGGGCCGCAGCTTGTGCTCCTGCATGACCTGCAGCAATGCGTCCGCCGCGGGATGGGTATGACGGCAGGAGGCGTGGAACTTGAAGGACGTTTCGGCGGTGGCCCAGCGCTGGCCCAATCCTTCTGTCAGGCGCTTCGCATCCGCATCGCGCGACATGCCGGCGGCCATGGATTGCGTCCCTTCAAGGATGCGTTTTGCGCCGGTGAAGCCATCCTTCGCGAGATACGCTGCCCACAATCCGCTGCATGCGGCATGCGCGGTATGCAACTGCTTGGAATCGGCGGCGTCGCGCAGAAATTCCCACAGGCCCGCTGCCTGCGTGCCGGCGGAGCCGAATGCATGCAGCATCTGCACCGGGCTCAGCTTGAGCAGCCGGCCCACTGCGGCAGCTGCGGCGATCGTGCCTGCGGTGCCTGTGGTATGAAAAATCTTGTAATGCGAACGTCCGAGGAACTCGCCGACCCGGATACCGACTTCATAGCCAGCCACCGAAGCCGTCAGCAGCTCCGTGCCGGAACTGCCGAGGGACTGGGCCACGGCCAGCGCCGGCGAAAACACCACGGTCGCGGGATGGAATACCGAGCCGTTGTGCACATCATCCTGTTCCGCAAAATGCGAGGACGCTGCATTCACCATGGCGGCAAACATCGGCGAGGTGGTGCGGCGCGAGATCAGCACTTCGGAAGGGCCGGTCGATGGTCCCATCACTTGCGCAAAGCGCTCGATGCTTTCCACGGGCCGCGCGCCCTTGCCTGCAAGCGCGGAGCCGAACCAGTCGAGGAACAGGTCTTCGGTACGGCGGCGCACCGGCGCCGGAATGTCGGCATATTCGAGTGTCGCCGCAAAGGCGGCCAGGGCTTCGGTCGTGTGTTCGGTCATGATGATGAGGTCGATAAGGGTTCAGATGGCCTTTTCCTGCTGCAGCTTTTTGATGGCCGATTCGTCATAGCCAAGTTCCGAGAGGATGGAAGAAGTGTGCGCACCGAGCGCCGGGATCGCATCCATCCTCGGTTCCCAGCAATTGGTCGAGCCGGGCGGCAGCAAGGCGGGTATAGGGCCTTCAGCCGTGTCGACGCTGCGCCAGCGCTCGCGTGCCTTCAGCTGCGGATGCTCCCAGACTTCGTGCATGTCGTTCATGCGCGCATTGGCGATCTGCGCCTCATCCAGGCGCTGCGTCACCTGTTCCGCGCTCAGGGTGGAAAAGACTTCGAGAATGACCTTGCACAATTCCTCGCGTGCGGCGGTGCGCGCCGAATTGGAGGCAAAGCGCGGATCGCGCGCCAGCTCCGGCTGCCGCAGGACCTTCTCGCAGAACACCACCCATTCGCGCTCGTTCTGCAGGCCGAGCATGACGGTCTTGCCGTCGCCGGAGCGGAACGGACCATAGGGATAGATGGTCGCGTGGGCGGCACCCGCGCGTGGCGGCGGCGTTGCGCCCTCGAAGGCATAGTACAGCGGATAGCCCATCCACTCGACCATGCTTTCCAGCATCGACACATCGATGCTGCAGCCCTTCCCGGTCTTCCCGCGCTGGATCAGGGCAGCAAGAATATTCGTGTAGGCATACATGCCGGCCGAGATGTCCGCAATCGAACAGCCCGCCTTGGCCGGTTCTTCCTGTGAGCCGGTCACCGACAGAAAGCCGGATTCGCTCTGGATCAGCAGGTCGTAGGCTTTCCGGTCGCGGTAAGGGCCATCCTCGCCATAGCCGGAAATGTTGCAGACGATCAGGCCCGGAAATTCTTCTTTCAGCGCTTCATAGGACAGGCCGAGCCGGGCTGCCGCACCGGGCGCGAGGTTCTGCACCAGGACATCGGCCTTGGCCAGCAGCTTGCGCAGTACGGCGTGCGCTTCCTCGTGCTTGACGTCGAGGGTCAGGCTCTCCTTGGAGCGGTTGACCCAGACGAAGTGGGAAGCCAGGCCATGCACGCGCTCGTCATACGCCCGCGCGAAGTCGCCGACACCGGGACGCTCGACCTTGATGACGCGGGCGCCGAGGTCGGCCAGCTGGCGTGTGCAGAACGGCGCGGCAATCGCATGTTCCAGCGTGATGACAGTGATTCCGTCGAGTGGACGCATTCGCTTCTCCCCGCTTTCAGAACGAACGCGGCAGTCCGAGCACATGCTCGGCCACGTACGAAAGGATCAGATTGGTCGAGATCGGCGCGACCTGATACAGGCGCGTCTCGCGGAACTTGCGCTCGACGTCGTATTCATTGGCAAAGCCGAAGCCGCCATGGAACTGCAGGCAGGCATTCGCCGCTTCCCAGGACGCATCGGCTGCCAGCAGCTTGGCCATGTTGGCTTGCGTGCCGCAAGGCTCATGCCGGTCGAAGAGTTCGCAGGCCTTGAAGCGCATCAGGTTCGCCGCTTCGACATTGACGAAGGCGCGCGCGATCGGGAATTGCACGCCCTGGTTCTGGCCGATCGGGCGCCCGAATACCACGCGCTCGCCGGCATACTTGACCACCTTGTCGATGAACCAGTAACCATCGCCGATGCATTCTGCCGCGATCAGCGTGCGCTCGGCGTTCAGGCCGTCGAGGATGTACTTGAAGCCCTTGCCTTCTTCGCCGATCAGGTTTTCCGCCGGGATTTCCAGGCTCTCGAAAAACAGTTCATTGGTTTCATGGTTGACCATGTTCGGGATCGGCCGCACGCTCAGGCCATTGCCTATCGCCTGCTTCAGGTCGACCAGGAAGATCGACATGCCTTCCGACTTGCGCTTGACCTCGTCCAGCGGCGTCGTACGCGCGAGCAGGATCATCAGGTCGGAATGCTGCACGCGCGAGATCCAGACCTTCTGGCCGTTGACGACATAACGGTCGCCCTTCTTCACCGCCGTGGTCTTGATCTTGGTGGTGTCGGTGCCGGTAGTCGGCTCGGTCACGCCCATCGACTGCAGCCGCAGTTCGCCGCTGGCAATCTTCGGCAGGTACTGGCGCTTTTGCTCCGGCGACCCGTGGCGCAGCAGCGTTCCCATGTTGTACATCTGGCCGTGGCAGGCGCCTGAATTGCCGCCGCTGCGGTTGATCTCTTCCATGATCACCGAAGCTTCGGTCAGGCCCAGCCCGGAGCCGCCGTACTCCTGCGGAACCAGCGCGGCCAGCCAGCCGGCCTTGGTGAGCGCATTCACGAATTCTTCCGGATAGCCGCGCTCTTCATCGATCCTGCGGAAATATTCGGAGGAGAACTGCCCGCACAAGTCGCGTACCGCATCGCGGATTTCCTGATATTGGTCGTTGGTAGTCAGCATGTATCTTCCACTGTTCTGTCGGTAAGGATGGATTCAGCGCAGGCGCGCCGTTGCCTGCATCGCCAGTCCGCCGCCCGCATTCTTCGCCCACAGGCGCACCGTCTTGCCGTCGGCCTCCGGTTGCCCGCACACCGAGAATGGCGCGACGTCGAACACCGGCGACACGGCGCGGAAGGAAAACTCGGCGAGATCGGCCTGCGGCAGATTGCGCCGCAGGAGGTCCACCAGCAGCGTCGCGATCAGTGGCCCGTGCACGATCAGCCCGGGATAGCCTTCCACTTCCGTGACGTAGCGGCGGTCGTAATGGATGCGGTGGCCGTTGAAGGTCAGCGCGGAATAGCGGAACAGCAGCACATCGTCGGGCGTGATGACGCGGCTCCAGGCGGCTTCCGCAGGCGCGGCTGGCGGCTCGGCGACCGGATCCTCCGGCTTGGGGTTGTCGCGATAGACGATGTCGTGCTCCTCGGTCAACGCGACGCCCTGATCGTTGCTGATCTCGTGGCGCACCAGCACGAACACCAGCTCTCCGCTGCGTCCCTGCTTGTGGCTGACATCGACGATCTGGGAGGTGCGGGAAATGTCCTCGCCAACCCGGAGCGGATGATGGAAGCGCAGCCGTCCACCCGCCCACATGCGGCGCGGCAGCGGCACCGGTGGCAGGAAGCCCCCGCGCCTGGCGTGGCCATCTTGGCCGAGTTCGGATCGCCGGTGCAAAGGCAGGAAATAGAGCCAGTGCCATAGAGGCGGCAGCGCGTCGCCTTTGCGCGGCTGCGGGTCATCTCGGTCCAGCGTAGCAGCCAACGCGGCAATCGGCGTCGGCGTAACGAGATCGTCCAGGGTTTCCGTGCGGCCGATCCATGACCTGAGGTGATCGATGTCCATCTTTTGACGCTCCATATTTGACAGGCAATAGCTTGCCGGAGCGAGCGCCGGCTGGGAATTTGCATTTGCCAAACGCCGGCTTAGCCTGCGCTTAAGCGGCCTGGCGGATCACGTCCAGGGGCGGCTGATGCTGCGTGCTACCATGTGCGTCCCGAACGCGGGGGCGAACGCTGCCCCCGCGCCGCTGCTGGAGATCCCCGAATGGCAACGCATTTTGACCTGGTCGACCTGAAACTGTTTGTCAACATCGCCGAGACGAACAGCCTGACCCGCGGTGCCGAACGTTCCCACATCTCGGCGCCAGCTGCGAGCTTGCGCATCAAGCATCTGGAAGACGGGCTCGGCACCAAGCTCCTTTACCGCACCAGCCAGGGCGTGACCCTCACGCCGCCCGGGCAGGCGTTTTCGCACCACGCGCGCATGGTGCTCCTGCAGCTGCGCCAGCTGGATGCCGAGCTGCAGGAGTATGCGCAGGGGGTGAAAGGTCATCTGCGGATTTTCGCGAATACCACCGCCATCACGGAATTCCTGCCGACGGTATTGGGCTCTTATCTCGCGAGCCATCCGGATGTGAATGTCGACCTGAAGGAGCAATTAAGCCACGACATCGTGCGGGCAGTAAGCGACGGCAGCACCGACATCGGTCTGGTGGCGGGCAACGTGCGTACCGAAGGCTTGCAGGTTCTTCCCTACCGCCAGGACCGTCTGGTGCTCGCAACCTCGCCCCATCACCCATTGGCCGAGCGCAGTGAAGTGAAATTCGAGGAGACCGCGGACTACGATTATGTCGGGCTCACCGAGGCGAGTGCCATTCACGCCTTTCTGAGCAAGGCAGCTGCCGACCTGAACAGGTCCCTGAAGATGCGGGTGCAGGTGGGAAATTTTGAGGCTGCATGCCGCATGATCGAAGCCAATGTCGGCATAGGCATTCTGCCGGAATCGGCAGCGCGCAGGCATGCGCAATCGATGGCGATCCGGATCATCCTGCTGAGCGACGAATGGGCCATTCGCAACCTGCAGATCTGTGTTCGCAGTCTGGATCTGCTGCCGGCTTTCGCGCGGGACTTGATCGACCTGCTGCTGCAGTCTCCGCCGGAATCAACACGCTGACCGCGCCACGACTGCATCAAACGGGACGCAGAACGATCCCGCAACGCCGGAGTTACCGGAGTTGCGGGCTGATAGCGTAGCTCTGCTTACTTGCTTCCGGAAGAGCCGGAAGAGCTGCTCCCACCGCTCGAACCGGAGGAGCTGTCAGCACTGGAGCCGCTCTTGCCGGATGTGCTGCGTTTCGAGTGGCGCTTCGCTTTCTTGGCGCTGCTCTTGCCGGACGATGCGCCGGACGAATCGCCGGAAGATGCCTGCCCCTGCGACGAGGCTTGCTGCTGCGACTGCAGTTCCCTTGCACGGTCCTCGATCGCTGAAATCTTCGCGGGATCGGTGCTTTCCTGGACTCCGCTCGAAGCGCCTGAGCTTCCCGAGCTGCTCGATCCGATGGATCCGCTCGAGCTGCTGTAACCGCTTGAACCACTGGTGCCGCTCGACTTGCCCGAGCTGCCGGAATGGCTCGAACCGCTTGAACTGCTCTGTGCAAATGCCAAGCCTGCCATGGCAAACAGGGCAGCGAAGATCGAGATCGACAGTTTTTTCATCAGTTCCTCCGAAATTAATTTCCTCTAGGACAGTTCTGCCACGAGCAATGCGAAACACTGCCCGCCAACAGGGCTCTGATGAAATAGACAGAAAGAAGCTCTTTCAGTTTCGTCAACTTCGGAAAACACGCCGATCTCTGATCCGGCGCAGGAAACCGCGATGTGCGATGAGTTTCGGCAACGGGAAAGCGGGCGGCTGGCGCAACCGGCCCTCCCTTTTCGCAAGGGGAAGAGATTCCAGACGGAGAGGAAAGCCGTCAGCCAGGCGCAGTACGAACGCGGTCTTGCGATGCGGTTTAGAAGCCGATGCGGCGCTTGCCGCCGTCGGCCTTCAGGCGAATGTCCTCCGGCACGAGCGAGGTCCTGCCAGCAGCGACGGCGAATCCCATTCCATCAAGCAAAGCCTTGCGCATTTCCCGCGGCGAAATTTCCGACATCTTGTCCAGCACATTCTCCGGCAGGTCGGCGTCGAGCTTTTTCAGCTTCAGCTCGCGCAGCAAGCCGGCGTAAATGCGCTTCGCGATGCCCGCAGCCTGTTCCCGTGTCGGGGACGGCACCTCGTAGACCGCCATGCGGCTCAGCAGTGCAGGCGGTATGCCCTCGAGGCTGTTGGCGGTCAATACCCAGAACACCTGACTCGCATCGAGGTCGACATCGATGAATTCATCATGGAATGCGCGCGAGGTTTCGGGTTCGAGCAACTGATACAGCGCCGCGAGCGGATCCGACTGCGTGGAGCCGGTCGCCTTCTCGACTTCGTCCAGCAACACCACCGGGTTGGCGAATTTTCCGCGCACCAGGCGCTCCGCCACCTTGCCGCATTTCGCCCCGCGCCAGCTCGAAGAACTGCCGGTGATCACGAAACCCGCAGACAACGCATTCATGCTGATGAACTCGAATTCCGTGCCGAGTGCCGTCGCCAGCCTTTTTCCAAAATGGGTTTTTCCAACACCAGGGTCGCCAAGCAGCAGCACCGGCATCACGTTCACGCTTGCACCGCCTGCAAGGGCCAGTCCGAGGTAGCGTGCAAGATCATCCAGTACTTCACCGAAGTTGGGACAATCTTCATACAGGGGATCGAATGCCTCCGGTGAGGAAGGCGTGGTCACGAAGCGGTCGCCACCCATCGCCAGCATGTTTTCATAGAACGCCTCCAGCTCGGGTGAATTGAGTGCTCGCGCCCGTTCCTGGGCACTTTCCACTTCCTGCACGTCGTAGACCGGATGAGAGCGGGCAATCGTGATCGTCATGGCCGAGAACCTCCTGAAAACCATGTATGTACCTTACTTCATGCGACAGCGTGCACGCGGTTTGAGACTTTCGCGTGTTGTCGTCATACGGCACGCGCAGACTTCTTTTCTGCATGCTGCAATCGCTGTTCCATCCTAACAAGAAATGCGCCCGCTAGAAATAGCGGCGAGGTCAGGGATGCATGCGCGGTCTCGTTCGTTGCGAATTCGCACTGGGCACAGCCTCATGTCGGAATTCTATGCCGCATGCCACCGTCTCTCCATGTGATTCAACGCAAGCAATCCATGTAATTTTTTCAAGTCCGATACACGTCGAATTCCTGTAGCGGAGAGCGTAATGCATCTATTTCCGCTTCAATCGTACAAGCCGATACGAACCTTGATACTCGGACAGATACCGCCCGGTAATTCATGCACCGCCATGGTGAAGATCATGAACCGGCAAGTGTCGCCAAATAAGATCAGCCTGCTTGCATGCATCTTGCATCTTCACCTTGCGCGTCTACATTCAATACAGAACAGATGGTCGACTTCATTGATAGTGGTCATGAGTCGACATTTCTGAAGCGCCCTATACTAAAAGCGATGTTGGAAGAAACGTAAATCTTATTCCGATGTCCATCAGGTGAATCCCCCATAACTTCTAGGGAAGCAAAGTGATGATGAATGAAGAGAATGGCAGAAATGCCGAGCAGCAAGAAAACTTCATGAAGAGCCTGGTTGCGTTCACTCAGGAGCATCGCGCCAGTTATTGGTCAGGGACTCTGTCGCAGTTCGTGCAGAAAATCATTCCCGCCAATCCGCAAGGAGCTGCACGCAGTTCTCATCAATACATGTGGGACATGATCCGTTGGATGGGGGATGTGGATGGCTCGGGGAATTTCCGCTGCAAGCTGTTCGCCGATGAGTTGTTCGGCATCGACGAAGCAATCGATCGTGTCGTTGACTACTTCAAGGCAGCGGCTGCAGGCTCCGAGGTGGGACGCAGGCTGCTGCTTCTGCTCGGCCCTCCGTCCGGCGGAAAATCTTCCCTCGTGATTCTTCTCAAGCGCGGCCTGGAAGAGTACAGTCTGACGGATGACGGCGCGCTCTATGGGATTAAGGGCTGCCCGGTGCATGAATCGCCGCTGCACCTGATCCCGCATTCCCTGCGTCCGTCCTTCCGCGAAACCTATGGTGTGGAAGTCACCGGCGAGGTATGCCCGCATTGCCGCACCCGCCTGGAGACCGAACACAAGGGCGATTTCATGACCATGCCGGTCGAGCGCATTTTCATCTCCGAAGCGGGACGCGTCGGCATCGGCACCTATGCGCCGCACGATCCGACCACTGCCGATCTCGCCGATCTCGTGGGCTCGGTGGACCTGTCTAAAGTCGCAGAGTACGGCGATGAAGGCGACCCGCGTGCCTGGTCCTGGTCGGGCGCCGTCTATGCAGCCAGCCGCGGCATGCTGGAAATGATCGAGATCCTGAAGGTCAAGCGCGAATTCCTGTACCTGCTGCTCACGCTGACGCAGGAAAAGAACGTGAAGGTATCGCGCTTCCCGCTGATCTACCTCGACGAAACGATTCTTGCGCACACCAACCTCGCGGAATTCCGCAAGTTCCTGCAGGAGAGCGAGAACGAGGCGCTGCTCGACCGGATGGTGATCATCCAGGTGCCCTACACGCTGAATTACAAGGATGAGGCCCGGATTTACAAGAAGCTGATTTCCTCGGCTGCACCCACCTTCCGCGAAGTGCATCTCGATCCGCATGTGCTGCATGCTGCCGCGGTGTTCGCGATTCTCACCCGCCTGCATGAAGGCGACGAGCGCGAAGTTGAACTATCCAAGAGGGTGCGTCTCTACGCCAACGAGGAGGTGGAAGGTTACGCCCACGCGGATGTGGAGCGGATGAAGCAGAAGATGCCGGATGAAGGATTGGGCGGTATCTCGCCTCGCTTCGTCATCAATGCATTGTCGAACGCGATCATCCAGTCCAATACCAAGAGCCTCACGACGATGGATGTCTTGCTGGCCCTGAAGGACGGGATCGAGAACGATGCGCGCATCGACCCGAAGAAGAAGCGCAAGTGGGTCGATTACCTGGTTCTGGCCCGCAAGGACTTTTACAACCGCTGGGTCAAGGAAGACGTGCACAAGGCCTTGTTCGTATCCTTCGAGCAGGAAGCGCAGGATCTGCTCGACAAGTATCTGGACGAAGTGGAAGCCATGCTCGACAACCGCCAGATCAAGGATCCGATTACCAACGAGGAACGGCGCCCGGACGAGCGCTTCCTGAGGGCGGTGGAAGAAAAGATCCATATTTCCGACTCGGGCAAGCAATCGTTCCGCCAGGAAGTGGTCAGAAAGGCGATGGGAGCCTACAAGCGCGGCGAGAAATTCACGCTTGACAGCCATGCCCAATTGCACAATGCGGTTCAGCAATACCTGTTTGAACAACGACGCGATGTCCTCCGCCTCGTCAGTTCCAGTGCCCGGCCGGACGAGGAAGTACGGCAGAAGATTTCAGTGGTCGAAAAGCGCCTGGTCGAGGAATACGGCTACGACACCCATAGCGCGCGCGAAGCGCTCAACTATGTCACGACACTGATGGCACAGGAGTAAAGAAAAATGAGAACCAGCAGATAGCGCGCGGACTCAAACGGCTCCGGCCGGCACGTACTGCGCATTTAAGCGGTATGCGCCGGCCCGGCATGAATGGTGATAGGGAAACATATGGTGAACCACATTACGATTTCTACAGGAACACCGTGGTACGACTTGTTTTCACGTGGCGCGCGCGACTGGCTGCGGCATAACGACAAGGTGCGGGAGGCGGTGCAGGAAAACCTGCCCAACCTGGTCGCCGGACCGGACGTCATGACGGGTTCGCAGGACCGTACTGTCCAGGTCCCGGTGCGCATGCTGGAGCACGCACGCTTTCGTCTCGCCGATTCCTCTTCCCAGCCTGCCACGGGCGCCGGCCAGGGCCAGGGCAAGCCGGGCGACATCCTGCGCCAGGCGCCGTCCCCGCTGGACATGGGCGGCGACGAGGGTGAAGGCGGGAATGGCGAAGGCGAAGTCAGGATGCTGCTGGAGTTCAAGGTCGATGACATCATCGACTGGCTTTGGGAAGAATTGCAGCTTCCCGACCTGCAGCCCAAGCGCAATGTCCATGTGAATGACGAGGAATACGTGCGCGAAGGCTGGGACAAGCACGGCGCCCGTGCCCGGCTCGACCGCCGGCGCACGGTAAAGGAAGCGGTGAAGCGCCGCGCCACCCAGGAAAATCCGGTGCCCTTCACCAATGAAGACTTGCGCTTCAAGCAGCTGGTGCATCGGCGCAAGCCGGCAACCAATGCAGTTGTCATATTTGCCCTTGATGTGTCCGCCAGCATGACCGACGCCGAACGCAAGCTCGCGAAGAGTTTCTTCTTTTTCGCCCTGCAGGGCATCCGGCGCAAGTACTCGAAGGTGGAAACCCGCTTCATCGCCCACACGACACAGGCCTGGGAATTCTCGGAAAGCGAGTTCTTCAACGTCAGCGGCACCGGCGGCACCGGCGCCTCGACGGCGTTCAAGCTGGCCGTCGAGCTGGTCGAGAAGGAATACGACCCGTCCCAGTACAACGGCTACATGTTTTACGCCTCCGACGGCGAGAACTTCACCGAGGACCGCTCCGCGGCCATCGAGTACCTGACGCGGCTGGGCGGGCTCCTGAATTACATCGGCTATGTGGAAACCGTGCCAGGGTCGCCGCGCGCCAGCGAGACGGAAATGAAAATGCTTTGCGGCGAAGTCGAGCGCGCCGGCGCGCCGATCGGCAGCTGCGTCCTCTCCCATCATGAAGACGTGTGGAAGGCGATACGCAAGTTCTTCACGCAACAGCAGGCTGAGTAAGGGAAATATCCATGTGCACTGCGGATTCCAATGAAACCCTGAAGGAATATTCCGCCCGGATCGAGCAGCTCGCCCGGGACCTTGGCCTGGATTACTATCCGGTCGACTTCGAGCTGGTGCCGAACAACTTCATGATGGAAATCGCCGTCTATGGCTTGCCGGTCCGGATGCCGCACTGGTCATTCGGCATCCGCTACATCCATCAGCTGATCCGGCAGGGCATGGGGCATTCCCGGATTTTCGAAGTGATGTTTCCGGGCGATCCATGCCGGGCGTATCTCGTCAACAGCAATACCCTGCCCGAGAACACGCTGGTGACTGCGCATGTGCTCGGCCATGCGGACTTCGCCAAGAACAACCACCTGTTCGCCAAGTTCATGGAAATGGCGGGCGGGCACATCCTCGAGCAGGCGGCGGCACGCGCGCATCGCATCGAGGAAGCCCTGCACGAACATGGACAGCAGCGCGTGGAAGCAGTACTCGATGCCGCGCTCGCGCTTGAACCGCACATCGACATCAACCGCGAATTGCACCGCCCCCTGTACCCGACCACGCCGCCGGCTGCGCCGGCCAAGGCTGAGATTGCGCCCGAACTGGATGCGTTCCATCGCCGCTATCGCAGTCTGCCGGGTGAGAGGCCGCCCGAGGAAGCCGCCCCGGCACCGAGACGGGCATCGATTCCGCCACAGCCCGAATACGATCTGCTCTGGTTCATCGCCCACTACGGTCCCGATCTGGAAGACTGGGAACGCGACATCTTCCTGGCAGTACGCGAGGAATCGTTCTACTTCTATCCGGTGTTCGCCTGCCAGATCATGAATGAAGGATGGGCATCCTACTGGCACGCGCGCCTGCTGCGCGAGGCCGACTTCCTGCCGCAGGACCTGTACCTCTCTGCGATCAAGGCGCACTCCGACGTGGTCCGGCCCTATGCTGCCGAGCAGCAGCTGGCGCTGGCGGTGAATCCCTATCATCTCGGCTTCTCGATCTGGGAAGACATCATCGAGAAGCATGGACTGGAAGCCGCGCGCCGGATTTGCAAGGAAGAGGATGACTTCGGCTTCATTCGCAACTACCTCACGCGCGAGCTTGCCGAAAAGCTTCAGCTGTTCGTCTACCAGGCACGCGACGACGGCGACATCCGGATCTCGGACAACAGCATCCATGCCGTTCATGAAGCGATCCTGGCGCCGAAATTCAATTACGGCGCACCGCGCATCGCAGCGAACCATCTGCATGTCGATGGCAGTCTGCAGCTCCTGCATGATCACCAGAGCGACGGCCGCGGGGTCGACCTGAGCCGCGCCGAGCGCGTGCTGGAGTATATCGGCAAGGTCTGGCGCCGTCCCGTCACCCTGCATACGGTTGGCGATCGGGGCGAAGCGCGGGTGGTCACCAGCAAGCGGATCTGACCGTTTTCGTCCTGCTGCGTTGCGGCACCGCCCGGGAGGCGGCGCAGGTACGCCTCATATCAGGTTGCAGCGTATCGTTGCCGGCTCCTTGCACAGCTTGCTCAGCAATGCCTGCGAGATCGGGGCATCGACGTCGGTCACGGCATAACCTATGGGACCGCGGGTCTGCAGCTGCTGCGCGACGATGTTGAGACCCATCTCCGCGAAGTCGGCATTCATCCGGGCGATCACGCCGGGCTCGTTGCGATGCACGTGCAGGATGCGGCTTCGCACTTCCTTCTCGCGGTGCGGGATTTCGGGGAAATTCACTGCCCAGCGCGTCGTGCCCGCCTTCAGGAATCGCACCAGCTTGTCCGAGACTTCGCGGCCGATGTTTTCCTGCGCTTCCTGCGTGCTGCCGCCGATATGCGGCGTCAGGATCACGTTGTCCAGCCCGCGCAGCGGCGACACGAATTCCTCCTTGTCATTCTTGGGCTCGGCCGGGAACACATCCAGCGCAGCGCCCGACAGACGCTTTTCCTTCAGCGCCTCGAACAAGGCGTCGATGTCGACCACGCCGCCGCGGGAGGCATTGATCAGGATGGCAGACGGTTTCATCAGCTGCAGGCGGCGCGCATCCATGAGGAGCTCGGTCGCCTTGCCGCCAGGCACGTGCAGGGACACGATGTCTGCCTGTTCCAGGAGTTCTTCCAGCGTAGCCATCGGCTTTGCATTCCCCAAGGGCAATTTGCTCTCAATGTCGTAATAGCAGACCCGCATGCCGATGCTTTCGGCCAGCACGCCCAGCTGGGAGCCGATATTTCCGTATCCGATGATGCCCAGCAGCTTGTCGCGCGCCTCGTAGGCGCCCAGGGCCGTCTTTTCCCATTTCCCGCGATGCGCCCGCGCGTTCTTTTCCGGAATCCGGCGCAGAAGCAGGATGGCTTCGGCAATCACGAGTTCAGCCACCGACCGGGTATTCGAAAACGGCGCATTGAATACCGGAATGCCGCGCATCGCAGCGGTATTCAAATCAACCTGATTGGTCCCGATGCAAAAGCACCCGATGCTGCGCAGCTTCGGCAGCGCCTTCAGCACCTCTGCCGTGAGATGCGTGCCGGAACGGATTCCAACCACGTCGGTATCCTGCAATGCGCTGATCAGGTCATTGCCAGCCAATGCCGTCGGAATCTCCACAACCTCGTCAAATCCTTCGTTCTGGAAATGGGCAACCGCGCTCTTGTGGATCTTTTCCAGTAGAACAATCTTCGTCATCGTCAGTCCTATGGTTTCGGGAATTAAAATGTAACCGGCGCCACTTGCGGAAACCGAAGCAAGGTCCAGATACATGGCAGGCGTCATGTTGCCTGCGTCTTTCGGGATAAGACATTCTGCCACGCCGTCGGTTTTCATGTCCGCCTCGAAACCCGCGCTTTTCTTCCATGGACCCTATACATGACCAACGACACGGCCAACACCGACAAGGCAACGCAGGAAACCGTTCTTGACGTCCGCCGCTGGACCGACAACCTGCTGAGCTTCACCACGACCAGGCCGCCCGGATATCGTTTCATCGCGGGCCAGTTCGCACGCCTGGGCTTGCTGGCCGACGAATGCATGGTGTGGCGTGCGTATTCCATGACGTCGGCACCGAAAGAGGATCATCTGGAGTTTTACAGCATCGTGGTGCCCGGCGGCCTGTTCACGACAGTGCTCAGGGATCTCCAGCCTGGCGCGAAGATCTGGGTGGAAAAGCAGTGCTTCGGCTTCATGACGATGGACCGTTTCACCGGCGGCGAGGATTTCTGGATGTTCGCCACCGGCACCGGCATCGGACCCTACATTTCCATCCTGCGAGATGCCGAGGCATGGACGCGGTTCCGCCGGATGATCGTGGTGCACGGGGTGCGGCATGCGAGCGAGTTCGCCTACCATGACGAGTTGCGTGCACTGGCCCAGCGTCCTCCGGTGGATGCCCCTTCCCCGGCGACGCTGCAAGTCATCGGCGCCGTCAGCCGGGACAAGGACGCAGCCAGCGCCAAAGGATACCTGGAGGGCAGGATCACGACACTGCTGGAGGATGGATCACTCGAAAAGGCAGCCGGCATTGCCATGACGCCGGAAGCATCGCGCATCATGATGTGCGGAAATCCGGCCATGATCGAAGACATGCGCCGCATCCTGCATGCGCGGGAAATGCGGCCAGTGCGGCGTGCGATTCCCGGGCAATTCCTGACGGAGAATTATTGGTAATCGATCAGGAAGTGGTCCGCTGTGCTGCCGGCTGTCTGCGCAGCCGGCGCTTTGCGAAATCCGCCAGCCCTTGAATAGCCATTACCGAGGATTGCAGGAAAGGCGCCTGCAGCTGGAACACATGCCAGCGCTCCTCATAGATTTCGAGCGTCGCTTCCAGCCCGCAGCTTCGGGCGTGTTCCGCCAGGCGAATGGAATCTTCCAGCAGGATTTCGTGATCCCCGACCTGAATCAGCATGGGTGGCAAGCCGTGCAAGTCCTGATGCAGGGGTTGATGGACGCGTGCGCCGGGCGGGCAGCGATACCAACCCAGCGCTTGCTGCAGCCAGCTCTTGCGAACCATCGGATCGCTCGCTGCGCGGGTGTGGAAGGATGCGCCGTCAAGACGCACCCCGGTCACTGGCGAGAGCAGAAGCATGCATGCCGGCATGGCGATGCCCCGCTCCCGCAAATGCAGGGCCAGCGCCAATGCAAGACTGCCGCCCGCGGAATCTCCTGCAATGATGATTTCCCCTAGATGGTAGCCCTGGTCAAGCAGTGCGGTATAGCAGGCGCAGGCGTCTTCCAGTGCTGCCGGAAACGGGTGCTCCGGTGCGAGGCGGTAATCCGGCGTCCACACGGTGAATCCTCCGTAGGCCGCAAGACGGCTGGTCAGGCTGCGGTGGGTCATCGGGCTACCGAGGCAGAATGCGCCGCCATGCAGGTACAGCACAATGCCCGCAGGCGTGCCGGCCAGCGGGATGGTTACTTCGACAGGGAGTGTGCCGAGCTTTTTCCAATGGCGCGATGTCCGCTCCGCGCCCGGCATGACCAGCGCCAGGAAACGCACCAACATCCGCTGCATGCCTGCCGACAAGGGCGGGCCGATGAAGGTGCGAAAGCTCAGGCGCAGCAAGGCTTGCAGGAACGCGGCCGACGCACGCTCCGAAAAAACCCGCGGCGCCGGAATGCGCCGCACGCCGCCATTGGCCAGGAAAGCCTCTTCGGCACGACTGCTTGCAGGTTGGGCAGCGGTCGTCATGGCGTCAGCTCGTAATGCTGCATGTCGGGATCGCGCGTCATGGCACGATACCTGAAGGTGAAGCCGGGCCAGTTGATGGTATTGCGGCCGGACGCGTCGATATACCAGCTGGTGCAGCCATTCCACACCGTATGCCTGAAGCGCGCCTGTATCCGCGCGTTGTAGCCCGCGCAAGCTTCCTGCCTGACCTGCATGCTGCGCGCCCCGCTCTCCCGCATCTTCTTCCGGCAGGCGATCACATGCCGGATCTGGCTCTCCAGCATGTAGACGATGGAGTTGTGGCCGAGATTCGTATTCGGGCCGTACAGCATGAAGAAGTTGGGGAATCTCGGGATGCTGATGCCAAGATAGGCTTCGGCCCCGTTCTTCCATGCAGTGCTGAGTTCGATACCGCCCATGCCATAAACCTTCATCGGCGTGAGGAACTCGGTGGCGGCAAAGCCTGTGCCGAAAATGATTGCATCCACCTCATGCTGCCGGCCATCCTTCGTGATAATGCCGGTCGGAGTGATCCTTTCTATCCCTTCGGTGACCAGTTCAACATTTGGCCGCGCCAGCGCCTTCAGGTAATCATTTGATATCAGGATGCGCTTGCACCCGACGGGATAATCCGGTGTGAGCTTGCGGCGTAATTCCGGGTCGGGCACCTGTACCGCCAGCAGGCGCTTGAAAGGAATGCCGCCCAGCAAGCTGGTCAGATGCCTGAACCGGGTAAAGCCGATCGCGAAGGATTCGTTCCGCAGGTATATTGCGGCGCGCACCATTTTCATGGTGAACGGAAACCGGTGGAACATGGCCTTTTCCCAGTCGCGGTAAGCGCGGTCCGAGCGCGGAATGACGTAGGCAGGAGACCGCTGAAAAACCTTGAGGTGCTGCACTTCGACCGCGACTTCCGGAATGAACTGAATGGCGGATGCGCCGGTACCGATGACGGCAACGCGCTTTCCTTTCAGCGAATACTCGCGGTCCCAGGTCGCAGAATGAAAGGACTTGCCGGCGAAGCTTTCCAGCCCGGGCAATCCGGGATAGGCGGGACGGCTCAATTGGCCGGTGGCGGTCACCACCATGCGCGCGTGCAGGACACTGCCATTCGCCAGTTCCACGCGCCACACGTGTTCCGCCTCGTCATAGCTTGCGCTGGCCACTTCCGTGTTCAGCCGAAGAAGGCCTTCGAGCCGGTATTTGCGCGCAACCTGCTTCAGGTAGGCGAAAATTTCAGGCTGGGTTGCATACTTGCGCGACCAGTTCCAGTTGGGCTCGAAGGAGAAGGAGTAGAGATGAGACGGCACGTCGCATGCGGCGCCAGGGTAGACATTGTCGCGCCAGCAGCCTCCCACATCGCGGCCCTTTTCCAGGATCAGGAACTCATGGATCCCCTCGCGCTTGAGCGCAATGGCCAAGCCGATGCCGCCGAATCCGGCGCCGATGACGATTGCCTCCAGCGGCGCCGCGCAGCTGGCCGCCAAATGCTCGAAAGATGTCTCCATGAGATGTTCTGTTAACCCAGATGCTTCTGATAGGATGTCTGACAAAAAAAAGTATAGGCAGGCTGCGGGACGAGGAGAATAGAAAAAGTGGACAAAAAACTTGAAAATCAGGCCAAATCGCCTGGAAGCGTTGAAGGTCCACCCGCATCGTGGGACTACCGCCGCAGCATGGCAGGCATACGGCTATTGACTGCCTTCGGCATCGAGTCGGGGAGCACGCTGGACACTTTGCTGAGTGGAAGCGGCGTGACGCCCGACCAACTGGATGACCCGCATGCCGAAGTGTCGGCGCACCAGGAGCTTTGCGTGGTAGCCAATCTGCTGCGCGTAATGGGGGCGGCTCAACAGCTCGGGATCAGGGTGGGAATGCGTTACCACCCGACCACTTTCGGTATCTGGGGCTATGCCCTGATCAGCAGCGCCACCGTACGCGACGCAATCGCCACTGCACTTCGCTTCCTGCCATTGACCTTCGCATTCACCCGCGTTTCGCTACACGAAGAAGGAGAATTCGCCAGCCTGGTGTTCGAGGAGCCCGCGCTTGCACATCCCGTCCGCCGCTTTCTGGTGGAGCGGGACATGGCAGCCGCGGCCGCATTGATGAGGGAAATCCTCGGGCAGTTGCCGCTTGACGCAGTGGAATTCCGCTTCCGCACCCCCGAAGGTACTGCTGCAGCGGGCAGCCGGGACGATCCTTGCGCGGCCTTGTTCGGGCTGCAGCCGAATTATGAGTCGGCACGCAATGCCCTGGTCTGTGCGGAAGCGTATCTCGAACAACCGCTCCCTCAGGCCAATCCCCTGACAGTGGCCATCTGCGAGGAAATGTGCGAAGCCCTGCTCGAGCGCAGACGACAACGTTCCGGCGTCGCGGCTGCAGTACGGCGCTGCCTGATGGTGCCGGGAACGGGGCCGAACGATTTGGAGTCGGTCGCTGCTCGCCTGCACATGACGCCGCGCACGCTGCGCCGGCGCCTGCAGGAGGAAGGTGCGTCCTATCGTGTATTGCTGGACGAGGCGAGAGCCACCTTGTGCGAGGAGTTGCTGCGGATGGAGAGGCTCACGCATGCCGAGATTGCCGAGCGCCTCGGCTTCAGCGACGTATCCAGCTTCATCCAGGCTTTCAAGCGCTGGAACGGAGTCGCGCCTGGTGAGTACCGGAAATATCGTAAAAGGCCGTAAGGAGAAAACGGCCGTAAGGAGAGCGAGGCCGCCGCGGTCTACGGACGTTCGGCGCAGAAAAAAAACGGAAGGATGTCGAATCCTCCCGCTTTTCTTTTACTGCATTTGCCTCCAGGCGGCTTGATCTGCGCGCCTGATCCGGCAGGCTTCCGTCCTTAATTAAAGGTCTTGCCTTCGGCGGCCAGCTTCGCCAGCAATGGTGCCGGCTTCCAGGCGTCGCCGTGACGCCCCTTGGCATATTTTTCCATTGCCATCACCACATTCGGCAAGCCGACGGTATCGGCATAGAACATCGGACCGCCGCGGAACAGCGGGAAGCCATAGCCGGTCAGGTAAACCATGTCGATATCGGAAGCGCGCATCGCGATGCCTTCTTCCAGGATCTTCGCCGCCTCGTTGACCAGCGAATACACGAGGCGCTCGACGATTTCCTGGTCACTGATCTGACGGCGCTGGATGCCGAGGTCGGCCGAGTGCTTGATGATCATGTCGTTGACGACCTGAGACGGATAAGGCTTGCGGTCACCCGGTTTGTAGTCGTACCAGCCGGCCGAAGTCTTCTGGCCGAAGCGTCCCATTTCGCACAGCAGGTCTGCAGTCTTCGAGTAGGTGATTTCCGGCTTCTCGACATAGCGACGCTTGCGGATGTACCAGCCGATGTCGTTGCCCGCCAGGTCGCCCATGCGGAACGGCCCCATCGCGAAGCCGAACTTCTCGATCGCCTTGTCCACCTGCTCCGGCAACGCGCCCTCTTCGAGCAGGAAGCCGGCCTGGCGGCTGTACTGCTCAATCATGCGGTTGCCGATGAAGCCGTCGCATACGCCTGAGACGACACCGGTCTTCTTGATCTTCTTCGCCAGTTGCAGCGAAGTCGCGAGCACATCCTTGCCAGTTTTTGCGCCGCGCACGATTTCCAGCAGCTTCATCACGTTGGCCGGGCTGAAGAAGTGCAGACCGATCACATCCTGCGGGCGCTTGGTGAAGGACGCGATCTTGTTCACGTCCAGGGTCGAGGTGTTGGAAGCGAGGATCGCACCAGGCTTCATTACTTCGTCAAGCTTCTTGAATACCTGTTCCTTGACACCAATGTCTTCGAACACGGCTTCCACCACGATGTCGGCCTGGCCGATCTCTTCGTATGACAGGGTGCCCTTGATCAGACCTACGCGCTGTTCGAACTTTTCCTGAGTCAGCTTGCCCTTCTTCAGCGTGTTTTCGTAATTCTTGCGAATCGTGGCCAGGCCCTTGTCCAGCGCTTCCTGTTTCATTTCCAGGATGGTGACCGGAATACCGGCATTCGCGAAGTTCATCGCGATGCCGCCACCCATGGTGCCCGCGCCGATCACGGCTGCCGACTTGATCGGCCGGGTCGGCGTATCTTCGGGAACGTCCGGCACCTTGCTGGCGGCGCGCTCGCCAAAGAAGGCATGGCGCAGGGCCTTGGATTCGGTGGTCTGCACCAGTTCGGTAAACAGTTCGCGCTCGAAACGGATACCGTCGTCGAATTTCTTGGTGACGGCAGCGCCGACCGCATCGACGCACTTCAAGGGCGCCGGGAACGGACCGGCGACTGCCTTGACGGTATTGCGCGAGAACTGCAGGAAAGCCTCATGGTTCGGATAATCGATCTTGATATCGCGCACTTTCGGCAGCGGACGCGCATCGGCGATCTTGTTGGCGAAGGCAATTGCGCCTTCGAGCAGGTCGCCTTCGACCATCTGGTTGAACAACGCGGTCTTCGCCAGCTTTTCGGATGGCACCGGATTGCCGGAGACAATCATGTTCAGTGCCATTTCCAGGCCGAGCACGCGCGGCAGGCGCTGCGTGCCCCCCGCGCCCGGCAGGATGCCGAGCTTGACTTCCGGCAGGGCGATCTGCGCGCCAGGTGCGGCGACGCGATAGTGGCAGCCAAGTGCGAGTTCGAGACCGCCACCCATGCACACGGTGTGGATCGCGGCCACGACCGGCTTGTCAGAATTTTCGACGACATTGATGACGGTGTGCAGGGTCGGTTCAGCCAGCGCCTTGGGCGAATTGAATTCCTTGATGTCGGCACCGCCGGAAAAGGCCTTGCCCGCGCCGGTGATCACGATTGCTTTCACTGCATTGTCGTTCAAGGCCTTCTTCATGCCTTCCACGATCGCGCTGCGGGTTGCATGGCCCAATCCGTTCACCGGCGGATTGTTGAGGGTAATGACGGCGACGGCGCCGTTGACCTTGTATTCGGCAGTCATATCTCTTCCTTTTTTAGATGGGGTCTCGTTGGTCTGCTGAAGCAGTTCTGATGTTAAATAAAGGCTTAACTATACCCGAGAAAAGAACGATCGTATTATTTTTTTCCAAAAAAGCCGGAGGCCTTTTCAGCTTCAAAGCAGACGACGCAGGCACTCTCAAATGCCCTCATATGTTCTGTACGGAATCTTCCCCGGCCTCACCCGGCATCCACGAATCCAGCCCCCTTAAGCGGTGGGAACAAGAAAGGCAAATGGCTGCCAAATAAGAATCGCAGGACCGATACACCGAAGCCAGCGCACGCCAATTCGCCGGCGCGGAGCGGTCCGATTCCCAACGACAAAACGTCATCAACAAAGATCTGTGGTCCTAAACGAAGGAGACGGCTCGCGCCATGCGAGTACTCATACCGGCATGGAAAGTCCGGATATCCACCGAAGCAGCATTGCGACACTGACGATTGCCGCGATCGGCGTTGTCTACGGCGACATCGGTACCAGCCCGCTGTACACGATGAAGACCGTCTTTTCCCCCGAACATGGGCTCGCGCTGAACCCGGCCAACCTGCTGGGGGTGGTTTCCCTGATCTTCTGGGGATTGATGATCATCGTCTCCCTGAAATACGTGACACTGGTCCTGCGTGCCAATAATCAGGGCGAAGGTGGCATCATCGCACTGATGGCCCTCGCCCTCTCGGCCGTTTCCAAAAAAGCCCGGCTGCACCATGCGCTCCTGATCGTCGGCCTGTGTGGCGCCGCCCTGTTCTATGGCGACGGCGTCATCACCCCTTCCATCTCTGTGCTGTCCGCAATAGAAGGCCTCGAAGTGGCCGCACCCGCACTCGAGCCGTATGTCATCCCGCTGACCATCGCCGTCCTGATTGCTCTGTACATGGTCCAGCACACGGGCACGAGTGGAATCGGAAAATGGTTTGGCCCGGTCATGCTGGCCTGGTTCGTGGTGCTGGCCGTGATGGGAATCGTAAACATCGTGCGTGCACCTGCCATTCTCGCAGCGCTCAATCCCGTGCATGCCCTGCGCTTCCTCCTGCACAACGGCTGGCTGGCATTTGTTGCACTCGGCGCCGTCGTCCTTGCCTTTACGGGCGCCGAAGCACTTTATGCCGACATGGGGCACTTCGGCAAAGAACCGATACGCATTGCATGGTTCGCAGCGGTCTTTCCGGCGCTTGCCTTGAATTACCTCGGCCAGGGGGCGCTCCTGCTGTCGGAGCCGGCGGCGATATCGAATCCTTTCTTCCAGCAACTGGGAGCATGGAGCGTGCTGCCCCTCGTCGCCCTGTCGACGCTCGCCACCGTGATCGCTTCGCAGGCCACCATTTCGGGCACCTTTTCCATCACCCATCAGGCGATTTCGCTGGGCGTCCTGCCGCGCATGCGAGTGATCTACACGTCAGAGCGCGAGATGGGCCAGATCTACATTCCCTTGGTCAACTGGATGCAGCTGACAACCGTCATCCTCGCCGTGCTCAACTTCCAGTCGTCCGACAGGCTGGGCGCAGCCTATGGCATTGCCGTAACCGGAACGATGCTGGCCACGACCGTCCTCACATTTTTCGTCATCCGTTACGGCTGGCGCTACAACCTGCTGCTATGCTGGGCGGCGACCGGATTTTTCCTGTTGATCGACATCACCCTGTTCTCGGCCAATGGTCTCAAGATTCTCCAGGGAGGCTGGTTCCCCCTGCTGCTCGGAACATGCATTCTTGTCGTCATGCTGACCTGGGAGACCGGGCGCCGCATGGTGTTTACCAACCTGCAAAAGCAGGCAATCCCTATCGACGCCTTCCTCTCCTCGCTGTTCGTCGCCCCGCCGCCCCGGGTACAGGGAACGGCAATATTCTTCCGGCCCGCGGGCGAAGGCGTACCCCATGCCATGCTGCACAACCTGGCCCACAACAAGGTCCTGCATGAAAGGATCGTCTTTCTGACCGTGCGCAATGTTGACATCCCAACCGTACCCGTCAGTGAGCGGATCAGGGTGGAACCGCTGGAACACCAGTGTTACCAAGTGAATGTGTATTACGGCTTCAAGGATGAGCGCGACATTCCTCAGGCACTGGAACAGTGCGAGGCGCAGGGGCTGAAGTTTGAGATGATGGACACGTCCTTTTTCATTTCCCGTCAGACCGTCATCCCCACTGTCGGCGCAGGCATGGCCTTATGGCGCGAAGCCCTGTTTGCAATGATGTACCGGAACGCGCGGGACGCAGCCGATTACTTCCGCGTCCCCAGGAATCGCGTGATCGAACTTGGTACTCAGGTGGAAATATGAGTCAAACCATGTCGAACACGCGCCCCTTTATGCCGTCGGCAGTTTGTAATCCTTGAACTGTTCGCGGATCCGGTTCTTCAGGATCTTTCCGGTCGCGCCGATTGGCAGCGCATCGACGAAGGTCACGTCATCCGGCGTCCACCACTTGGCAATCTTGCCGTCGTAGAACCTGATCAGCTCTTCCTTCGTCACTTCGGCGTCCGGTTTCTTCACCACCACCAGCAGCGGGCGTTCATCCCACTTCGGATGCGCAACGCCGATGCAGGCAGCCATCTGCACTGCAGGATGAGCCATTGCGATGTTTTCGAGGTCGATCGTGCCGATCCATTCACCGCCTGACTTGACCACATCCTTGCTGCGGTCGGTGATCTGCATGTAGCCATCCGGATCGATGGTCGCCACGTCGCCGGTCGGGAACCAGCCATCCTGCAGCACGTCGCCGCCCTCGCCCTTGAAGTAGCTGCTGATCACCCATGGTCCCTTGACCAGCAGATTGCCGTAAGTCTTGCCGTCCCACGGCAATTCCCTGCCATGGTCGTCGACAATTTTCATGTCCACGCCGAAGATCGTATGTCCCTGCTTTTCCAGGATAGCCTGCTGCTGTTCCCCGGGCAGAGACATATGCCGCGTCTGCAGGGTACAGGTGGTCCCCAGTGGCGACATTTCCGTCATGCCCCAGGCATGCACCACTTCGATGCCGTACTGGTCGCGCAAGGTCTTCATCATCGCAGGCGGGCAGGCGGAGCCGCCGATCACAGTGCGTCTGAAGCTGGAAAATTTCAGCTTGTTCTGGCCGACATAATTGAGCAGCCCGAGCCATACAGTCGGCACGCCGGCCGAGAACGTGACCTTTTCCTGTTCAAATATTTCGTACAGGGACTTGCCGTCGAGCGCCGGCCCCGGGAACACCAGCTTCGCCCCGGTAAGCGGCACGGAGTAGGGCAAGCCCCATGCATTCACATGGAACATCGGCACTACCGGCAGCACGGTATCGCGTGAGGAAACATTCAGCGCATCCGGCATCGCCGACGCGTAGGAATGCAACAGTGTGGAACGATGGGAATACAGCGCACCTTTCGGATTCCCGGTCGTGCCGGAGGTGTAGCAGAGGCTGGACGCCGAATCTTCATCGAACACCGGCCATTCATAATCCTCCGAACTGCCTTCGACCAGGTCTTCATAGCACAAGAGATTGGCGACCTTGCTTTCCTTCGGCATGCGCTCGCGGTCGCACATCGCGACGAAGCCCTTCACGGTTTTGCATAGTGGTGCGAAGGCCTCGACCAGCGGCAGGAAAGTCATGTCGAAGAACAGATACTGGTCTTCGGCATGGTTGACGATATAGGCGATCTGTTCCGGATGCAGACGCGGATTGACGGTATGCAGCACCGCGCCGGAGCCGGATACCGCGTAATACAGTTCGAGATGCCGGTAGCCGTTCCATGCGAGCGAGGCGACCCGGTCGCCCATCTTCACACCCAGCTTCCCGAGCGCATTCGCCATCTGGCGCGCACGCTTGTGGCAGTCCCGGTAGGTATAGCGGTGGATGTCGCCTTCAACGCGGCGCGAAACGATTTCGTTGGCGCCGAAGTAGCGGTCTGCGTGCTTGATGATGGTGGAGATGAGCAGGGGCTGGCTCATCATCTGGCCCATGAGCGGGCTCTTCAGATAATGTGACATCTTGTCTCCTAGATTGGTATTGCGACTACAAAACCGGTTGTGTTTTTCTGGTGATTTTTGAATGTGCGTTCCGAGTCGTCAACGATTTTCGATGGTGCGCCGCACCAGATTTCTTCTGTCGTTTTCCTACTCCTTGACGGCCTTGTAGATCGTGTTTTTCGGACGCGCCATCACGCGCCGCAGCATGGGCTCGAAAAAGGACAGCGGGAGCGTGTCGTAGTCCGGATCGAATGCCGGCGCATCGTATTTTTCACAGAACTCGAGGGTCGCGTCATAGAAGGACTGTCCCGCAAACTGGTCGCGCAGGTTGCGGTCCATTCCAAGATGGTGAAAGAAATAGTAGCCCTGGAAGACGCCGTGCTTTTCCACCATCGCATGGTATTCCGGGCTCACGAAAGGCTTCAGGATGGCGGCTGCGATATCCGGATGGTTGTAACTGCCCAGGGTATCGCCAATATCGTGGAGCAAGGCGCACACCACATATTCCTCGTCGCGCTTGTCGCGATAGGCCCGGGTGGCCGTCTGCAGACTGTGCGTCAGCCGATCCACCGGGAAGCCGCCGCAATCGCCTTCGAGAATGCGCAAATGGGCGAGCACGCGGTCGGGCAGCGCCGCAGCGTACGGCTTGAATTCAGCGGCGATGAGTTTCCAGTCCTCTTCCGTGCTCAACTGCATGTCACGAAATCCCGCCCGCGCCTGTGTCATGTCTGCCTCCCGTCAATCTTGTTCAAGTTCCTTCAGGTCCTGAAGGATGAATCGATCCTGTCGAGACGCCGCAGTAACCCCGGCCACGCCAGCATGCCACCTTGAGACTTGGTGACCGTCTTGGCTTGCTGCTGGGCTCCCTTGATGATGGCGGATGGAATCGGGACCAACTCTCCGCCACCAGCCTGGGCACGGATCTGGATCATGCATGCCGCCTCAAAAATGTACATGTTCAGGAAGGCATCGGCGATAGTCTTGCCTAATGTTAATAATCCGTGATTGCGTAGCATCAAATAATTTTTCTCGCCGAGATCCGCGACCAGGCGCGGCTTTTCCTCTTCATTCAGCGCGACGCCTTCGTAATCATGGTACGCAAGGCTCGACAGGACGAAGATCGATTGCTGGGACAATGGCAGCAGGCCGTTCTTCTGCGCCGATACCGCCACGCCGTTGATGCTATGGACGTGGAGAACGCATTGCGCATCGTGCCGTGCGGAGTGAATCGCCGAATGAATGGTGAATCCCGCCGGGTTCACCGGAAACGGCGATTCGTCAAGCTTATTTCCATGAATGTCGATCTTCACCAGCGAGGATGCCGTGATCTCGTCGAACATCATGCCGTAGGGGTTAATCAGGAACTGGTCCCCGGTTCCCGGCACGCGCGCAGTGATGTGCGTGAAAATCAGATCGCTCCAGCCAAAATCTGCAACCAGGCGATAGCAGGCGGCGAGATCGACCCGGGTTTGCCATTCCTCCGCGGAAACCCTGTCCTTCATGGATGGAATCTCTAGTTTTTCTGGAGCATTCATATGGCTTTTCCTCTTCTCTGTCAAAATAGACGGCTGTGCGCGCGGCACACTGAGCTGAAACATACTTGCGCATCCTATCACGCGTGGAATGACCGGCATTGATTTCCGAAAACTGTGCCAGGCGCCGGCGCACAAGTGACGACCCCCATCCATGCCCGGCTGCTTTGACGGCCCGGATAGCGGTGAATACCCTCAAGGATTTCCTATGAATGCACCTGGCCCTTCGGCCTCTTATCGTACCGACACGCTGACTTTCGAGAACTCGTTCGCGCAGCTTCCGCCAGCCTTCTATACCCGGCTGATGCCTACCCCGGTCCCCTCGCCTTACCTTGTATGCGCGAGCACCGACGCAGCGCAACTAATCGGGCTGGATCCGGCAGAATTTACGACTGACGATTTCATCCAGACCTTCGCCGGAAACCGTGTGCCGTCAGGCTCGATCCCGCTCGCTGCTGTGTATTCGGGGCACCAGTTCGGCGTGTGGGCCGGGCAGCTCGGCGATGGCAGGGCCATCCTGCTGGGCGACGTGCCGGGACCGGCAAGCGGATATCCCACCCTGGAATTGCAACTGAAAGGCGCCGGCCTGACGCCCTATTCCCGCATGGGTGACGGCCGGGCTGTGCTGCGCTCATCGATCCGGGAATTCCTCTGCTCCGAAGCCTTGGCTGCACTCGGCATTCCCACCACCCGTGCCTTGTGCGTCGTCGGCACCGACCTCCCGGTCATGCGGGAAACGGTGGAGACAGGGGCGATTGCCACCCGCATGTCGCCAACCTTCGTGCGCTTCGGCTCCTTTGAGCACTGGTATTACAAGGACAGGAAGGAAGAACTAAAGATCCTGGCCGACTACGTGATCGACCGTTTCTATCCTGAGTTGCGCGACACGCCGAATCCCTATGCGGCATTCCTTACCGAGGTGACGCGCCGGACCGCCCGGCTGATCGCGCAATGGCAGGCGGTCGGCTTCATGCATGGCGTCATGAACACCGACAACATGTCCATCCTCGGCCTGACCATCGATTACGGCCCTTTCGGTTTCATGGAAGCTTTCGATGCGGGACATATCTGCAACCACAGCGACCAGCAGGGCCGGTACTCGTACCGGATGCAGCCCGGCATAGGGCAATGGAACTGCTTCGCGCTCGGCCAGGCATTATTGCCCCTGATCGGCACGGTCGAAGACACGCAGGCGGCGCTGGAGCCCTACAAGGCGGAATACCAGACCAAGCTGGACGATCTGCTGCATGCGAAGCTCGGCTTGCAAACGAAGATGCCGGAAGACGGCAAATTGGTGGACGCCGCGTTCGCGCTGCTGCAAGCGAACCACGTGGACTTCACCCTATTCTTCCGCCGCTTGGGCAGCCTGAAGATTGACGACGCCGCTGCGGACGAACCCTTGCGTGACCTCGTCCTCGACCGCCCGGCCTTCGATGCCTGGGCCGCGGATTACCGGGCGCGCTTGAAGCAGGAAAACAGCGACGACAGTTCGCGTAAAATTGCAATGAATGCAGTCAATCCGAAATTTGTCCTGCGAAACTATCTTGCACAAATCGCCATCGAAAAGGCCCAGGACAAGGATTTTTCCGAAATCAAAAAGTTACTCAGGGTGCTCGAAAAGCCTTTCGACGAGCAGCCTGAACATGAAAGCTATGCGCAGCTGCCGCCCGATTGGGCCAGCCATTTAGAAGTGAGTTGTTCATCATGACAGACAAAGTCATCAAGACCGATGAGGAATGGCGCGCCGTCCTCGATCCCCTCGAATACCAGGTCACACGCAAGGCGGCCACCGAGCGCGCCTTTACCGGCCGCTACTGGGACCACCACGAACACGGCATCTATACCTGCGTCTGCTGCGGCACGCCGCTGTTCGAATCCGACACGAAGTTCGATTCCGGCTGCGGCTGGCCGAGCTACTTCGAGCCGATCAATCCGGACAATGTCACGGAGCGCATCGACCGCAGCCATGGCATGATACGCACCGAAATTCTGTGCAATGTCTGCGATGCGCATCTCGGCCACGTGTTTCCGGACGGCCCACCTCCCACCGGTCTGCGCTATTGCATCAACTCCGCGTCCCTGCGCTTCGAGGCGCAGCCGCAATCCAATAAGGAAAATGAATGAAGTTTTTGTTCGACATATTTCCAGTTGTCCTGTTTTTCGTCATGTTCAAGTGGGGCGAGGGAAATGGCGAAACCGCGCAGGCGCTGGCCCAGCAATACCTGTCCGGACTGGTCGGTGGAAACGCCGCCATTACCGCCAGCCAGGCACCCATCATGCTCGCCACTGCGGTGGCGATTATTGCAACTGCCGCCCAGATCGCCTTCCTGCTGCTGCGCCGGAAAAAGATCGATTCCATGCTCTGGGTATCGCTGGCCATCATTACCCTGTTCGGCGGTGCAACCATCTATTTCCATAACGAGACCTTCATCAAATGGAAGCCGACGGTTCTTTACTGGTGCTTTGGCGCAGCATTACTGGTCAGCCAGACGCTGTTCCGCAAAAACCTGGTTCGGCTCATGATGGAAAAACAGATTAGCCTCCCCGATTCCGTCTGGCAGCGGCTGGGCGTCACCTGGGGTCTTTTCTTCCTTGCGATGGGCGTGCTCAATCTCTATGTGGCCTTCAACTATGCCACGGCAACCTGGGTCAACTTCAAGCTGTTCGGCTTCACCGGCCTGATGTTTGCCTTCATCATTGCCCAGAGTCTGGTCCTGTCGAAATACATGAAGGATTCGAGATGACTGACAGGATGGAGCGGATCCGGAGCCGGGTCCTTGCAACTTTTTCACCACTCGAATGTCAACTGTCCGATGAATCCCATCTGCATGCAGGACATGCAGGCGCGGCATCGGGAGCAGGGCACTATCGGCTGCGTCTGGTTTCCGACCGTTTTGAAGGCTTGAATCGCGTCAAGCGTCATCAGCTAGTGTATGATTGCCTCGATGACATGATGCAGTCAGACATACATGCACTCAGCATCATTGCATTGGCGCCGTCCGAGGTTCCCAGATAGGCAGGCGCACTCCGGTTTCGTATTTATCTTTGAATCATTTCCCAACTTTAGGAATCCATAAATGAGTGTAAAACCTGCTCGCCTGCTGCTGCTTCTCGTTGCAGCTGCCGCGCTCCCCGTGATGGCGCAAAACCTTGCTGTCGTCAACGGCAAACCGGTGCCTTCCTCCCGTGCCGACCTCATGATGAAGCAGCTGGCAGCACAAGGCCAGCAAGACACGCCCCAACTGCGCAGCATGGTCAAGGAAGAACTGATCAATCGTGAAATCCTGATGCAGGAAGCCGACAAGCGCGGCCTGAGCAATACGCCGGACGTGAAGAACCAGGTCGAGATCGCGCGTCAGTCGATCGTGATCCGCGCGCTGGTCGCCGACTACCTGAAGAAGAACCCGGTCAGCGACGCCGAGATCAAGGCCGAATACGACAAGTTCAAGGCTCAGGCCGGCGACAAGGAATACCATGCGCGCCATATCCTCGTTGAGAACGAGGATGAAGCCAAGGCGATCATCGCCAAGCTGAAGGGCGGCGCGAAATTCGAAGACCTCGCCAAGCAGTCCAAGGACCCGGGCTCGGCCTCCAATGGCGGCGACCTCGACTGGGCCTCTCCCGCTTCCTTCGTGAAGCCCTTCTCCGATGCCATGGTATCGCTCAAGAAGGGCCAGTTCACCGAGACGCCGGTCAAGACCCAGTTCGGCTATCACATCATCAAGCTGGAAGATGTGCGCGACGCCAAGATTCCGCCGCTGGAAGAAGTGAAGCCGCAGATCGCGGAATCGCTGCAGCAGCAGAAGCTCCAGGCATTCCAGCAGGACCTGCGCAAGAAAGCGAAGATCCAGTAAGGGGATTTTCCAGACACGAAAAAGGCGCCTTGATTGGCGCCTTTTTTATTGCGTCCGGCCAGAGAAAAACAATGGCCGGACGGCCCTGTTGGAATAGGGTCCTCAGCCGACCCACTTGCGCGCATTGCGGAACATGCGCATCCACGGCGAATCCTCGCCCCAGGATTCCGGATGCCAGGATTGCTGCACAGTCCGGAATACCCGTTCCGCATGCGGCATCAACACCGTGAACCGTCCGTCCGGCGTCGTCACCGAAGTAATTCCGTCCGGCGAGCCGTTCGGATTGTACGGATAGGTTTCAGTCACTTGCCCCTTGTTGTCCACATAGCGCATCGCCACGATCGCCGCGCCGATGTCGCCGGTCTGGGAAAAATCCGCATAGCCTTCGCCGTGAGCGATGGCAATGGGAGTCTGGGTGCCCGCCATGCCATCGAAGAAGATCGATGGCGAATCCGCCACTTCCACCATCGCAAAACGCGCCTCGAACTGCTCCGACTTGTTGCGGGTGAACTTGGGCCAGGCATGCGCGCCGGGGATGATGGACTTCAGGTTGCTCATCATCTGGCAGCCATTGCAGATGCCAAGCGCAAAGGTGTCGCCACGATTGAAGAAGCGGGCAAATTCCTCGGCCAGGCGCGCATTGAACAGGATCGTCTTCGCCCAGCCCTCGCCTGCACCGAGCACGTCGCCATAGGAGAAGCCGCCTACTGCAATCAGACCGGTGAAATCGCCAAGGCGTGCACGGCCGGCGATCAGGTCGCTCATGTGCACATCCACCGCGGCAAAGCCGGACTTGTGCATCACGTAGGCGGTCTCGATATGCGAGTTCACGCCCTGCTCGCGCAGGATCGCAACCTTCGGTTTCGCGCCGGTGGCAATGAAGGGCGCAGCAATATCCTGCTGCGGATCGAAACTGAGCTTCGGCGTAATGCCGGGGTCGGCAGCATCGAGGATGCGGTCGTACTCGGCATCGGCGCACGCCGGATTGTCGCGCAGGCGTGCAATGCGCCAGCTGGTTTCGCTCCAGGCGCGCTGCAAGTCCACGCGCGCCTGGCTGTAGATCATCTTCGCATCCCTCATGAATTCGATCACATCGCGATCATTCGGCTTGCCGATGATATGGCTGCAGGCGCCCAACTGGTAACTGCGCAGCACGTCCATTACTTCCGATTTCTGTTCCGCGCGAACCTGGATGACGGCACCGAGTTCTTCATTGAAGAGGGCACGCAGGCTGAGCTCATTGCGACGCTCCGCGACCTGGCTGGCCCAGTTCTTGGAATCGCCCCAATCCGATGCATGCTCGCCTTCCATTGTCAGAATATCGAGGTTGACCGACACACCGCTCCGACCGGCAAATGCCATTTCGCACAGGCTCGCGAACAGCCCGCCGTCCGAGCGGTCATGGTAGGCAAGCAGCTTCCCTTCGCGGTTCAACTGCTGGATCGCTGCGAAGAATGCCTTCAGGTCCTCGGGCCGATCGACATCGGGTGCGTCGTTGCCAAGCTGCTGCATGACCTGCGCCAGTGCAGACGCACCCATGCGATTCCGGCCACGGCCGAGGTCGATCAGGATCAGCACCGTGTCGCCCGCGTCCTTGCGCAACTGTGGCGTGAGCGAAAGCCGGACGTCGGAAACCGGCGCAAATGCCGAGACAATCAGCGATACCGGCGCAGTCACCGACTTCGTGCCATCCTCGTCGCTCCACGTGGTGCGCATCGACAGGGAATCCTTGCCGACCGGGATACTGATGCCGAGCGCCGGGCAAAGCTCCATGCCGACTGCCTTGACGGTATCGAAAAGCGCCGCGTCTTCGCCTGGCTGCCCGCAGGCCGCCATCCAGTTGGCCGACAGTTTGATGTCGGAAATGTTCTCAATCGGCGCGGCAGCGATATTGGTGATCGCCTCGCCCACTGCCATCCTTCCGGAAGCCGCGGCATCGATCACCGCCACTGGCGTGCGCTCGCCCATCGCCATCGCTTCACCGCGATAGCCTTCGAGACTCATCGTGGTAACCGCGCAATCCGCCACCGGCACCTGCCAGGGGCCGACCATCTGGTCGCGCACCGACATGCCGCCGACAGTGCGGTCGCCAATGGTAATGAGGAACGACTTGTCCGCCACGGTCGGCAGGCGCAGCACGCGCATCGCCACTTCGGCCAGATCCATCCCGGTCAAATCCAGCGGGGGGAATGCAGGACGCACGCGCGTCACCTCCCGATGCATCTTCGGCGGCTTGCCGAGCAGGACATCCATCGGCATGTCGACCGGATCGTTGCCGTGCTCCGGATCGATCAGCTTCAGTTGCCGCTCTTCGGTCGCAGTGCCGACCACCGCGAAGGGGCAGCGCTCGCGTTCGCAGAAATACTGGAACAGCGGCAGGTTTTCCGGCGAGATCGCGAGCACATAGCGCTCCTGCGATTCATTGCTCCAGATTTCCTTGGGCGCCAGTCCGCTTTCTTCCAGCGGCACCTTGCACAGATCGAACACTGCTCCGCGCTTGGCATCGTTGGTGATTTCCGGGAAGGCGTTTGACAGGCCGCCGGCACCCACGTCGTGGATCGACAGGATGGGATTGTCGTCGCCCATGGCCCAGCAGGCGTTGATCACTTCCTGCGCTCGCCTTTCCATTTCCGGATTGCCACGTTGGACCGAATCGAAATCGAGGTCGGCGGTATTGGTGCCGGTTGCCATCGAAGACGCAGCACCGCCGCCCATGCCGATGCGCATGCCGGGACCGCCAAGCTGGATCAGCAGGCTGCCAACCGGCAGGTCATTCTTTTTCGTATGCTTGGCCGAGATGTTGCCGATGCCGCCGGCAATCATGATCGGCTTGTGATAACCCCTGATCGCGCCGCCCACATTCTGTTCATAGCTGCGGAAATAGCCGCACAGGTTCGGCCGGCCGAATTCATTGTTGAAGGCGGCGCCACCGATCGGGCCCTCGATCATGATCTGCAATGCAGAAGCGATCCGGTCCGGCTTGCCATAGATGCCGGCCTGGCCGCGCCCTTCGCGCTGATCCAGCGCTTCCGTCACGTCGCGCGCATTTTCCCAAGGCTGTACCGCATGAGTGATCATCAGGTTGGATACGGAAAAGCCGGTCAGCCCCGCCTTCGGCTTGGCGCCGCGGCCGGTAGCCCCCTCGTCGCGGATTTCCCCGCCGGCGCCGGTGGAGGCGCCCGGGAACGGCGAAATTGCCGTCGGGTGGTTATGCGTTTCCACCTTCATCAGGATGTGCGTCAGCTCTTCCGACGCTGCGTACACATTGCCTTCTTTCGCGCCGCGCGGATAAAAGCGCGAAACAGTGGCGCCCTCGATCACGGAAGCATTGTCGCTGTAGGCAACCACCGTGCCTTTCGGCTGCAGCTGGTGCGTATTCTTGATCATCGCAAACAGGGACTTGTCCTGCTTCACGCCATCGATGGTCCAGTCCGCATTGAAAATCTTGTGGCGGCAATGTTCACTGTTGGCCTGCGCGAACATCATGAGTTCGACATCCGTCGGATTGCGTCGCGCTTGAGTGAATGCATTCACCAGATAATCGATTTCGTCTTCCGACAGGGCGAGGCCCAATTCGCTGTTGGCACGCACCAGGGCATTCTTCCCTCCGCCGAGAAGATCGACGTATTCCAGCGGCTTGGCTTCGAGCTCGCTGAACAGGCCGGCCGCATCCTCGGCATTGCGCAAGACCGCTTCGGTCATCCTGTCGTGCAGCAGCGCGGCCACCGAGCGTGCCGCCTCTTCGCCCAGCTTCTTTGTTCCGCCAAGAAGGCCGGGCTTGAGGTGAACATGGTAAGAAATGCCGCGCTCGATGCGATGAATGTGCCCCATGCCGCAGTTGTGCGCGATGTCGGTCGCCTTGCTGGCCCAGGGAGAAATGGTTCCGAAGCGCGGAATCACCACGAATTCATCACCCTGGCTACTGCCGGAGAATGGTTCGCCGTAGGTCAGCAGCGCATTCAGCCGTCCGATGTCGTCCTGCGTGAGCGGAGCGGCCGTATCGATGAAATGCAAGTATCTCCCGGTCACTCCGGCAATCGCCGGTTCGACTGTGCGCAACTGGGTGAGGAGACGTTGGGTGCGGAAGGCAGACAGGGCATTGGAGCCTGGCAAAATCAGCATGGCGAGGAAATGTATGGTGCAGCGCCCGCTTGGCGGGCGGCGGATCTGCGGTTAAGTCGAGAAGCCGAGATTATACCGCGACAGCGGCCTTTCCTTTATGAACAAGCAGGCAAGTATTTCCTGTCGCCGCGCGACGCCACCCGTTCCCATCGATTGGCAAATCAGCCACTCGCACTGCTTGCCCTCAGCCCTCCCCTCCCTCGCAATGCCGGGTCACGAACCCATCATGTTGCCGGGAAGGCCGCAACGGAGCCTCCGAGGAATCGACAGATTATTCCCGCATGCCGGCTGCTCCCGAACAGCATACCCGGCATGCATTCCTCCACGAGGCAAGCCGGCTCTGCAAAAGGCGCCACCCGTGTGCTATCGTTGCTGTGCCCCATTATTTCGAGCGAACGGATATTCGCATGACTGCACCGATTTCCAAACCGATTGCGGCGCTTGGACTGCAATCCCGGCGTGCCCTGGTTGACAGCTGCCTGCACGAGGCAGCGCGCCTCCCTTCCGTTTTCACCCGGCTTTTATCCGGAAGCCGCCCGCGCAACGGCGGTCCATGCCGACGCAATGCGCGCTGCAGGCGTACAAACCGGGCCTCTGGCAGGCTTGCCCGTATCCGTGAAAGACCTGTTCGACATCGCAGGCGAGACAACGCTTGCGGGATCGATCGCGCTGAAAGATGCAGCACCTGCCATCGCCGATGCACCTGTCGTCCGACGCCTGCGCGCAGCCGGAGCGGCCATTCTTGGCAAGACCAACATGACCGAGTTCGCCTTCTCCGGAGTCGGCCTGAATCCGCATTACGGCACGCCAGTCAATCCGGTTGACCGGCAGACCGCACGCATACCAGGCGGCTCCTCCTCGGGTGCGGCGGTATCGGTGGCGGCGGGCCTTTGCGTCGCCGCCCTGGGGTCGGACACCGGCGGCTCGATTCGCATCCCCGCTGCACTTACCGGGCTGGTCGGCTTCAAACCCACCTCGCGCCGCGTGCCAACCATCGGTACCGTCCCTTTGTCCTTGACACTGGACACAGCGTGCGCCATGGCCCGCTCGGTGGATGATTGTCTCCTGATCGACAGCATCATTGCCGACGCGCCCCTGTCGGTGCCGGAGTTGCCGCTGGCAGGCCTGCGCCTCGGCGTTCCCGGCAATGTCATGTTCGATGGCGTCGATCCCCATGTCGCAGCGAGCTTTTCCGCGGTGCTTTCGCGCCTGTCCGCTGCGGGTGCACTTGTCATCGATGCGCCCCTTCCTTTGCTGCGGGAGGCTGCCGAACTGAACCGCTTCTCCCCCGTCGAGGCATTTGCCTGGCACCGTGCCCTGCTCGACCAGCATGAAGCGAAATACGACGTCCGTGTCGCCAAGCGCATCCGACTGGGCGCCGGCCTGAGCGCCGCGGATTACATCGAGATGCTTGCAAGGCGGCGCGACTGGATCGCCCGCATGGAAGCGGCGCTGGCGCCGTTCGATGCACTCATCATGCCCACCGTTCCTCTGGTAGCGCCGCCAATTGCGGAACTGGAAGAATCTGAAGAGACCTTCTTCAAGGCCAATGGCCTGCTGCTGCGCAATCCCTCAGTCTTCAATCTGCTGGATGGGTGCGCGATAAGCCTGCCCTGTCACGCTCCGGGTTCACTGCCAGTAGGCTTGATGATCGGCGGTCCCGCAATGGCTGATGCGCGGATCATGGGCATTGCTCGCGCGATTGAGCGGCTGTTGCAAGGGGAATGAGCGGCAGACCGGATTTTGCCGGATGACCGCAGATGCCGCGGACGAAAAGCCGCATTCTGCAGGTATCATCTCGAACTGCTTCTGCCCCCCACTCTTCCCACAGATTTGTTTCATGCCTTTTATGCATTCGGTTTCATTCGCGGCAGTTCCGCGTAAATTCCTTACAAAGAGTGCCTGCTTTGCCATGGCGGCAATTGCAATCCTGTGCAATGCCGCTCAGGCGACGCCCGCATGCAGCCGGGCCACTCCGGTCAAGGCTCGCTGTGAAATCGCCCTGAACATGCTGCGCCCCACTCAACCGTCTGTCGGCATGATGCGTGTGGAAGAACGCGCGGCGAAAATGAAAGGCGAAACAAACTTTGCCCAATACACCAGCAGACGACCTCTCCCGGTGGTGCGGGGACCGGACGGCGACTTCTACCTGACGGATGGCCATCATCTGGCGAACGTGCTGGTGCGCAGCGGCGGCCGTACAGCAACCGTCGAAGTCATTGGCCGTTTCGACAATCCCCGTACTTTCTGGAAGGAGATGCAGACCCGGCACTGGGTCTATCTCTTCGACGCCAAAGGCAATCCGATCCGTCCGTCGGCACTTCCGAAACGGATATCCGACCTTGCGGACGATCCCTACCGCGCACTGGCGAGTTATGCGGAGGATGCCGGCTACTTCCGCAAGACGGATGCCTATTTCATGGAGTTTGCATGGGCGCGCTATTTCGGAATGAAGATGAATTGGCAACCGATCGACCGTCTGAACCTGCTCTCGGCATTGCAAGCTGCGGAAAAGCTCGCATGCCAGCCTGACGCTCGCGATTTGCCGGGCTACGCCGGCCCTTGCAGGACGACTGGCCAATAGCGGTGCTTCACCCGTGTCGTCGTTTCGCAGCAATGAATACGTCCACCAATTTACGTCCACCAATTCACCATCGCGGCCGTTTTACGCTTTACAATCCCGGCCGGCGAACCGAAGGCCTTGCACGTGGTCTACGATGATGCACGAAGAATAGGGAGCGGCTCAGTGCCAAGGGAATTCCGCGGGCATTGCCCGATTCATGCTGCAGTGACGAGCCAGGACATCTCGCCAAGGACCGGACGCCAGCAGTCTTCTGCCCGGATGCCGCGCAAGGCCTGCATCGGCAACCAGAGGACCGTATCAATTTTTCAGGTTAGTTAAGTGACAAAACAAGTTGCAGTCATCGGCGGCGGCGTCATAGGCGTCTGCACCGCGTATTTTCTGGCTGAAGCCGGGCATGAGGTGGTGGTCATCGAGCGGCACCAGAACGTGGCCCAGGAGGCGAGTCACGCCAACGCCGGCATCATCTCGCCGGCTTACACCGAACCCTGGGCAGCGCCTGGCATGCCACGGAAGATCCTGTCCTATCTATTCAGATCGGAAGCGCCGGTATTGCTGAAGCCGACGCTCGACCGTTCCCTGTGGCGCTGGGCCCGCAGATGGCTGGCCGAATGCGACATCGATCGCTACCGGATCAACAAATCCCGAATGCAGCGCATCGTCTCCTACAGCCGCGACCTGTTGCGCCAGATGTCCGAGTATTACCAGATCGATTACCAGCAGACCGCGGGTGTCCTGCAGCTTTTCCGCACCGAACGCGACCTCAAGATGGCGGAGCCGGCCTGCGAGCTGCTGGCGGAGCACGGCGTGCAGCACCGCATGATCGACGCCGAAACGGCACGCGGCATCGAGCCGGCGCTGGCGTCGGACACCCCCCTCGCCGGCGCCTTGTATCTGCCGCAGGATGAATCCGGAAATTGCCCGCTCTTCACCAAGCGGCTAAAGCAGATCGCGCAATCGATGGGCGTCAGTTTTCATTTTTCCACCAGAGTCCGCAGCATCGAGAAGGATGGTTCCCGCATTGCCGTGCGCATCGACGACGATCTGTTCTTTGCCGATGCGGTCGTGATTGCTGCCGGCGCGGACAGCACCGAACTGCTCAATCCGCTCGGCATCCATGTGCCTCTTTACCCGGTCAAGGGCTATTCCGCGACGGCCAACATCAAGAATTTCGAGAGCGCTCCGAATGCGGCGCTGGTGGATGCGTCCTATCAGGTCGCCGTCACGCGGATGGGCGACCGGATACGCATTGCCGGTACCGCGGAGCTGGGGTCGCGCACGGCTGAACTGCATGAGGCGGCAATACGCACACTGATCAAGGTGGGATCCGACTGGTTTCCCAATGCGGCCAACTACAACAAGGCGAATTTCTGGTGCGGCGTCCGTCCGATGCTCCCCGACGGGCCGCCCTTGCTTGGCGCAACGCCGATGCAGAACGTGTACGTCAATATCGGGCACGGCTCCTCGGGTTGGGCCATGGCGGTCGGTTCCGGTAAGATCGTTGCCGATATCGTCTCCGGGCAAACTCCGGACATCGACATTGATGGATTGACCCTTTCTCGCTATGGATAAAGTTGATTGCGTGGTTATCGGTGCCGGCGTGGTCGGCCTTGCGGTCGCGCGTGCCCTTGCCTTGCGCGGCCGGGAAGTCATCGTCCTCGAATCGAACCCGGCGATCGGGATGGAAACCAGCTCGCGCAACAGTGAAGTCATTCACGCCGGCCTGTATTATCCAACCGGCAGTCTGAAAGCAACGCTGTGCGTGTCGGGGCGCGATGCCCTGTACCGCTATTGCAGCGAGAGGGACATTCCACACAAGCGCTGCGGCAAGCTGATAGTCGCGACTTCGGAAAGCCAAACCGCCAAGCTGTCGGCAATCCTCGCCCAGGCCGATGCCAATGGCTGCAGCGAAGTGACATCCGTCGACGCTGCCGAGGCAAAATCGCTGGAGCCGCAACTCTCCTGCGTGGCCGCGCTGTTCTCCCCGATGACCGGCATCATCGACAGCCATGCCTACATGCTGTCGATGCAAGGCGATGCGGAGAATGCGGGTGCGCTGTTTGCCTTCGACAGCTGCGTGATCTCTGGCAAGACAACTGAAAGCGGGGTCATGCTTCGCGTGCGGAGCGGTCCTGATACCGAGATGGAACTGCACGCCGGAACAGTTGTGAACTGCGCCGGGCTGTGGGCGCCGCGGCTTGCCCGCCACATCGACGGACTGGATCAGGCAAGCATTCCTGCTGCCTATTTTGCGAAAGGGAACTACTATTCACTTTCCGGAAAGGCACCGTTCTCGCGCCTGGTTTACCCTGTGCCTGAACCGGGCGGCCTCGGCGTCCATCTGACGCTCGACCTGGGCGGCCAGGCACGCTTCGGCCCGGATGTCGAATGGATCATGCCGGATGAAGGCGGAATCGATTATGCCGTCGATCCCGGCCGTTCTGCCGCCTTCTATCGCGAGATACGCTGTTACTGGCCAGACTTGCCCGATGGCGCGCTGCAACCAGCCTATGCGGGAGTGCGTCCCAAGATCAGCCCGGCCGGCACGCCTGCTGCCGACTTCCGGTTCGCATCGCATGGAAGCAAACATTATCTCGGCCTCTACGGTATCGAATCTCCCGGCCTCACTGCTTCCCTCGCTATTGCTGAACATGTACTGAGTCTACTCGAGTAATCCTTCGTTAAAGACGGACTGGTCCGCCTTGGGCTCCATCATTCCGGCCTCCTTGCATGCATCGCCTGCTCCAGCGGGGTTTTCAACCCGGCCAACGCAGCTTTCCGCCCGGGTGGAATACAATTTCTGCTTACCGGCCTGCGGCTAATTCCTGACCCGCTCCATCCATGATCAACCATACCTTCCTCTATACGGTGGCCGAGCTCCGCGAGATCGAGCGGGCCGCGCTTGCAGGTTTGCCAGCCGGAACCCTGATGCAGCGATCAGGACAGGCCGCGGCGGAAGTAGCCCTCAAGCTCATCCCCGACCCGCCCGAAGCCGCAAAAGTGCTGGTCATCGCCGGTCCCGGCAATAATGGCGGTGATGCCCTCGAGACGGCATTTCGGCTGGCTCATGCCGGTGTGCGGGTACTGGTATTGCCCTGCCTGGATGCGGACAAGCTTCCACCCGATGCGCAGCAGGCGCTGCAGCGCGCGAAAAATGTTCCACTGCAGTTTGCCGACCCGGCGCGTCGCGAAGATATCCTTTCCTCGAACTATTCGCTCGTGATCGATGGCTTGTTCGGCATTGGGTTGGCCCGTCCGATCGAAGGGGAGCTGGCAGACCTGGTCGCGCGAATCAATCAACTTGACTGCCCGGTGCTGGCTCTCGACGTTCCGAGCGGGCTCGATGCCGATACCGGCAACGTCATCGGCAAACAGGGAGTCACGGTGCGAGCCAGCCATACGATCACCTTTATCGGCGACAAACCCGGCCTGCATACCTGCGACGGCCAGGACTATGCAGGCAAGGTCAGCGTCGCCAACCTGCATGTTGATGAGAGATTTCTCCACACCTCGCATGCGCGCCTCAACGATGTCGCCCTGTTCGCAGAATTCCTCCGGCCGCGCTCCCGGAATTCCCACAAGGGTACCTACGGCGATGTTGGCATCATCGGTGGCGCACCCGGCATGGCAGGTGCGGCGGTTCTGGCAGGACGTGCCGCTGCGAAATGCGGTGCGGGCCGCGTCTTCATCGGGTTCCTCGGAGAGCCGCTTGCCTACGACAATGCCCATCCGGAATTGATGTGCCGCCGTGCGACGCATATCGGTATCGGAACGTCAGTCCTGATCACCGGCCCCGGCCTCGGAACATCGAATATCGCGCAGGCCCTTCTCGAGCGCTCGCTCAGCGCTTCCAAGCTGGTGCTCGATGCCGACGCGCTGAACCTGCTTGCAGCCTTTCCAGCGCTCGCGCAGAAGCTCGCCGAGCGGACAGAAAACGCGCTGATGACGCCACACCCCCTGGAAGCGGCGCGTCTGCTCGGCACAACGGCCGCGGAAATCCAGCGCGACCGCCTGGCAGCCGCCCGTCAGTTGGCCAGCCGGTTCAATGCCGTCGTGGCACTGAAAGGCTCCGGAACGGTGATTGCCCGCCCGGATGGCGAAGCCGTCGTGAATGCTACCGGCAATCCTGCCCTCGCCACTGCCGGGAGCGGCGATGTACTGTCAGGTATTTGCGGGGCACTGCTGGCGCAGCACTGGCCTGCATGGGAAGCAGCGCTTGGCTCAGTCTGGCTGCATGGACATGCAGCCGACATACTGGTGGAACAAGGTAGCGGCCCGATCGGGCTCACCGCCAGCGAGCTGATTCCGGCCGTGCGTCTGGCCTTGAACCAGCTGGCCGGGAATGGGCGCTCACCGCGTGGCGCGCACTAAACGCACTCCGCAAAGCCGCTGCGCCATCAGTTCAGCCGACCTGCGACGATCGTGATGGTGCGCATGCAGCGCGCGGCAATCATGGGGTCATGCGTGACCAGTACCAGAGTAGAGCCGCGCTCCCTGTTGAGTTCAAACATGAGCTGAATTACTGCCTCCCCGGTTGCCGCATCCAGGCTGCCAGTCGGCTCATCTGCAAACAGCAGAGGCGGTTCCGTCACGAAGGCACGTGCCAGTGCGACACGCTGCTGTTCACCGCCAGACAGATACTTGGGATAATGCTTGAGGCGGCTCGACAGCCCTACGCGTGCCAGCATCGCTTCGGCCTTTTCCCTTGCCCTGGCGTCGCCACGCAGTTCCAGCGGCAGCATCACGTTTTCCAGCGCGTTCAGGTGGGCCAGCAACTGAAAGGATTGGAATACGAAACCCAGCTTGCTCTTGCGCAGCGCAGCGCGCCCATCTTCATCCACGGCAAAGATGTCTGTCCCGTGCAATTTGACCGTCCCCTCCGACGGCGTATCCAAACCTGCCAGCAAGCCGAGCAACGTGGATTTTCCCGAACCGGACGCGCCGACGATGGCAAGCGTCTCGCCGGGCTGCACGGTAAAATCGACGTTTTGCAAAATGGTCAATTCACCGGTCGCGTCGGCAACCCGCTTGCTCAAATGAATGACTTCGATGGCTGCCGAAGAGATGGAAGGATCCAACATGCAGTATGTTCAAAAGAAATCGGAAAGTTTTGCCCGGAGCATGCGCGCGATTGCATTCATTGCGCTGACTCTCTGCGTGACGTGCGCCTATTCTGCATCAAAAACCGTGCTGGTGCTCGGGGACAGCCTGTCGGCTGAATACGGACTGTCACGCGGCACGGGCTGGGTCCCGCTGCTCGAGAAAAGGCTCAAGGAAGAAAACATCGATGCCAGGGTCGTCAATGCGAGCATCAGCGGTGAAACCACCAGCGGTGGCAGAGCTCGCCTGCCGGCGCTCCTCGACCAGCATCATCCCTCCATTGTCATCATCGAACTAGGAGGGAATGATGGCTTGCGGGGGCTCCCGCTGGCATCGACCGAAAGCAATCTGCGGGCAATGGTGACTGCCGCACAAAGGGCAAATGCGCGAGTGCTGTTGGTCGGCATGCAGATTCCGCCAAATTACGGTCGCGAATATACCCAGAAATTTGCGGCTCTGTATTCGCAGGTGGCCAAGAGCAGCAAGGTTCCACTGGTGCCATTTTTGCTTGCAGATGTCGCCGACCGCACCGACCTGTTCCAGGCCGACCGCATCCATCCTACGGCAGCGGCCCAGCCCATCATGCTCAATAATGTCTGGCCGCAGCTGAAGGTGCTACTCACCAAATAGAGAACGAGAACGCTTCGGCGCACATCGAGTCTGTGCGCTGATGCTGCTCCTCACCGCCCTTGCCCGCAACTGCGCCCTACGCGGCATATCGCAAGCGGCAACGAATCGAGATGGGCAGGGTCCCGGGCAAAAAAAAGCCGCTCTGCAGTCGAGCGGCTTCTTGGTCAGGGACGGCGATCACTTCACGTCGGGATTATTGCCATCCTTCTGGCGCTCGCTGGCGGGCTTCAATTCCGGCTTGAGGATTTCCACCTTGGCACTTTGTTTCAGCGCATTGATGTATGCCAGCGTGTTCTGCTGCCCGAGCGCGTTCCTGATTTCAGCCTGCTGAGCCTGGCGCTGCGTCTTGTCCACCGTTGCTGGCTGGCTTACCTTGCCAATGCGGAAAACGGCATACCCCTGGCCCGGCATATCTGCACCGGTGTATGCCGGCAGCTTGCTAGTATCGGCCTTCATCACGGCAGCAAACGCCGTCGGCGCAAGGCCTTGATTGTTCACGCGTGACACGGTTTTCGCTTCGGAAAAACCGGCTGTGTCGTCCTTCGTCTTCAGCTGGGCAAGCTTTTCTTCTCCTGCCTTTCTGGCGAGCTTGGCTGCCTCGGCCTGGACAAGCCGCTCCCTCACCATTGCCCGCACTTCATCGAGCGGACGCTTCGTCACCGGCTTGTATTCCAACACATGGCCTGCAATCAGCGTACTTGGCGCAACTTCCACCGCCTCGGTATTGCGCTTGTTCTTGATTGCCTCATCCGAAAACAGGGCTTGCAGGAATTTCGGCTGGTTGTAAGGCGCGTCGGCTGGCTGCTTGGGATTGGGCGTGCGCGTCACGTTGTCGAGCGTTTCGATTTTCAGGCCCAACTTGTCCGCTACCGGTTTCAGGCTGTCGGATTGCTCGTACACAGTATTGCTGAATACTTCTGCGAGTTCGGAGTATTTCTTTGCAGCCAACTGCTTCTTGATTTCTCCGGCGACTTCATTCTTGACTTCGGCAAGGCTCTTCACGGATGCCGGCTTGATGCCTGTCACCTTGATGATGTGATAGCCGAACTCGGACTCGACCGGGTCGCTGATCTCGCCTTCCTTCAATTTGTAAACCGCATCTTCGAAAGGCTTGACCATCATTCCCTTGCCGAAGAAGCCGAGGTCGCCTCCTTGTTCCGCCGAGCCCGGATCCTGTGAATTCTCCTTGGCCAGCTTGGCGAAGTCACCCGGGTTCTTGCGCAATTGTGCGACCAGCTTCTCCGCCTTATCCTTCACTGCGGCCTTGTCCGCTGCGGATGCGCCCTTCTGCACCGTCAACAGGATATGACTGGCGCGGCGCTGCTCGTCCACGGAATAGCGCTTCTGGTTCTGATCGTAATAGGACTTGATATCCGCATCGCTTACCTGGATTTGCGATGCCACCGCGTTCCGGTCCAGCACGACATAATTGGCTTTCACCTGCTCGGGGATTTCGAACTGGACACCATTCTTGTCGTAGTACTCCTTCACCATTTCATCGGTGACTTTGACCTGCGACACGTAATCGGATGGCTTGAACAGCAATTGCTGTACCGTGCGCTCCTGTTCGTACAAATCCGACACCAGGCTTGCGACCGTATTCGGCACGAAGACGCTGGATTGGATGGCCGAGTCCATCTGCTGCAGCGCAATGTCGCGCCGCAGGCGGGCTTCGAAAATCTGGGGCGTCATGCCGCGCATCGCGAGCAACGACTTGTAGCGCTCGCCGTCGAATTTACCTTCTGAATCCAGCATGCCCGGCATGGAAAGAATCGTCTGGCGCAGCGCCTGGTCCGATACCGACAGGTGCTTGTCGGCGACATCCTTCGCCAGCACCCGCTCAGTGATCAGGCCATCGAGGATATTGCGCCTTGCCTCCGGTGTATCGAGCATGCCCGGGTCGAACTGCTGACCGAACATCTGCCGAAAGCGCTCCATCTGTTCGCGTTGTGCGTTATCGAATTCCTGCTGCGTGATCGAATGACCGGCCACCTTCGCAACCGAATTGCCGCTATCGCGAAACCGGGTATAGCTCTCGAGGCCGAAAAAGGCGAACGAGGGAAATATGAACAGCAGCAGCACAAATTGCATCAAGCGCTGATGAGTACGGATAAATTCAAACATAATCAGCCATTCATTAACGGATCGCGACAGATATCATCGCATATAAAAAAAGGCGAACTCGCGTTCGCCTTTTTTTTGTTGGCGGAGTGGACGGGACTCGAACCCGCGACCCCCGGCGTGACAGGCCGGTATTCTAACCGACTGAACTACCACTCCTAAACTGCTAAAACCTTTCAAGATGCTTGACTGCCTGGTGGGTGCTGAGAGGCTCGAACTCCCGACCTACGCCTTGTAAGGGCGCCGCTCTACCAACTGAGCTAAGCACCCTGTCGCTTACTTAGTCAGCCAAACATTTACGGCGTTTGTCACCACCCCGTAAAGACCATGATTGTACAGCATGTTTCCTCGGGATGCACTAGTTAACTATCCCCTTCTGAACTTTGCCGGCGCCAAAATTCCTGCATTCAGCCTGCCCGGAAGTTTCTCTGCAAAAAAAGCGCTCCGAAGAGCGCTTTTTAATGGAGCCGGGAGCTCAGTGTTTCATCACGTTCGGGTCCGACTGGCCGGCCGCGGCTACGGCTGCGGGCTGCTCAGCTTCACTGCTGGCCGGCACGACTGACGCATCCACCGGTTCCGCTTCATCGCTCAATGGAGCCGGTTGACGTTCCAGCGCAACCTCCAGGACTTTCTCGATCCAGCGCACAGGGATGATCTCGAGATTGTTTTTCACATTGTCCGGAATCTCCGCCAGATCCTTCACGTTCTGTTCCGGAATCAGGGCAGTCTTGATGCCGCCGCGATGCGCTGCCAGCAGCTTTTCCTTCAATCCGCCGATCGGCAGCACTTCCCCGCGCAAGGTGATTTCACCCGTCATCGCTACGTCGGCCCGTACCGGGATGCCAGTCAGTACCGACACCAGTGCGGTCGTCATGGCGATACCGGCAGACGGCCCGTCCTTGGGAGTCGCACCTTCCGGAACGTGAATGTGGATATCGCTCTTGCTGAACAGCTCGTTCTTGATGCCAAGCCGCTTGGCGCGGCTGCGCACCACAGTACGCGCTGCCTCGATCGATTCTTTCATCACGTCGCCGAGTGTGCCGGTGCGGATAATGTCGCCCTTGCCCGGCATGCTCATCGCTTCGATCGTCAGCAAATCGCCGCCGACCTCAGTCCATGCAAGTCCGACTACCTGACCGACCTGGTTTTCCTTTTCGGCCATTCCGAAATCGAAACGGCGCACACCAAGGAATTTGTCGAGATTCTTCGAAGTGACTGCGATCTTCCTGTCCTGCTTCTTCAGCAGCAGCATCTTCACGACCTTGCGGCAGATCTTCGAAATTTCACGTTCCAGCGAACGCACACCGGCTTCCCGGGTGTAGTAGCGGATGATGTCGCGGATCGCCGATTCGGCAACCGAAACCTCGTCTTCCTTCAGGCCGTTATTCGTTATCTGCTTCGGCAGCAGGTAGCGCTGGGCAATGTTGGTCTTTTCATCTTCCGTGTAGCCGGAAAGGCGAATGACTTCCATGCGGTCCAGCAAAGCTGGCGGGATGTTGTACGAGTTGGATGTCGCCACGAACATCACATCCGACAAGTCGAAGTCGACTTCAACATAGTGGTCGGAGAAGGTATGGTTCTGCTCCGGATCGAGCACTTCCAGCAAGGCAGACGCCGGGTCACCGCGGAAATCCATTCCCAGCTTGTCGACCTCGTCCAGCAGGAACAAGGGATTCCTTACCCCGGTCTTGGAGAGGCTTTGCAGGATCTTGCCCGGCATCGAGCCGATGTAGGTGCGGCGATGGCCGCGGATCTCGGCTTCGTCCCGTACACCGCCCAAGGCCATGCGCACGAATTTGCGGTTCGTTGCGCGTGCAATCGATTGACCGAGCGACGTCTTGCCCACGCCTGGAGGGCCGACCAGGCACAGGATCGGTGCCTTGACCTTCTCGACACGCTGCTGCACAGCGAGATATTCGAGGATGCGTTCCTTCACCTTCTCGAGGCCGTAGTGCTCGTCTTCCAACACTTTTTCCGCAAAGGCGAGGTCATTGTTGACCTTGGATTTCTTCTTCCAGGGCAGGCCGATCAGGGTGTCGATGTAGTTACGCACCACGGTAGCTTCGGCCGACATCGGCGACATCAGCTTCAGCTTCCTCAGCTCGGAGTCAGCCTTCTCGCGCGCTTCCTTCGGCATCTTCGCGGCCTTGATCTTCTTCTCGAGTTCCTCGAGATCGGCGCCTTCTTCGCCCTCGCCCAGTTCCTTCTGGATCGCCTTCACCTGTTCATTCAGGTAATACTCGCGCTGGGACTTTTCCATCTGGCGCTTGACGCGGCCGCGGATGCGTTTCTCGACCTGAAGAATGTCCAGTTCGGTTTCCAGTTGCCCAAGCAAATGCTCATGCCGCTTCGCGACATTGAATATTTCAAGGATGATCTGCTTCTGCTCAAGCTTCAAGGGCAAGTGAGCCGCAATGGTGTCGGCAAGGCGACCGGCGTCATCGATGCCTGCAAGCGAAGTCAGAATTTCGGGTGGAATCTTCTTGTTCAGCTTCACGTATTGATCGAACTGCTGAACGATCGCACGCCTCATTGCCTCCACTTCGGATTCATCACCCGGCTCGGATTCGACAGGAGTCAGGTCGGCAACGAAATGCGTATCGGTTTCGTTGATACTGTGAATGCGCGCGCGCTGCGCTCCCTCCACCAGCACCTTCACGGTACCGTCCGGAAGCTTCAGCATTTGCAGAATGTTTGCGACGCAGCCGATTTCGTAGATGTCATCCGCGGACGGCTCATCCTTGGCAGCCGCCTTTTGTGCGGCAAGCATGATGCTCTTGCCCTGCTCCATTGCAGCTTCCAATGCCTTGATGGACTTCGGGCGTCCAACGAACAGCGGAATCACCATATGCGGGAAGACAACAACGTCCCGCAAGGGCAGCAATGGCAATTGAGTGTGTTCAGTAAGTGTTGTAGAAGTCGTCATGGCGAACCTTATTTAAGTGCTTTCCTACGATGTTGGCACGACCGCCGAAAACACAAGGACTAGCGGCAACAAAAATCACTTGCCAATTTGCAGTAATAAAAAAAGCCACACACGAAGTCGCCCTCGGGTGGCCTTGCGATGGAAGCCTGAAGTGATTCCTGTGGTTCAAATTGTAATGCTTTTTGGCAAAAACGAAGGCGGAGGCGCGCTCCGCCGGAAATTTCTGGGATTACTACTTCGCCCCGGAAACTTTAGGCTGCTCGTGATAAATCAACAAAGGCTTGGCTCCATTGACGATCGTATTCTCGTCGATAACCACCTTGGCGACGTTTTGCTGGTTAGGCAATTCAAACATTACGTCCAACAATGCGTGCTCAAGAATGGAGCGCAGTCCTCGTGCACCCGTTTTGCGTTCAAGCGCTTTTCGGGCAATCGCATGCAATGCCGCTGGGCGAACCTCAAGTTCGGCGCCTTCCATCTGCAGCAGTTTGGCATACTGCTTGATCAGCGCATTCTTGGGTTCCAGCAATATTTGGATCAAAGCCTCTTCATTTAGTTCACTCAATGTGGCCACTACCGGCAAGCGTCCGACCAGTTCCGGAATCAGCCCGAACTTGATCAGATCTTCCGGTTCCACATCGAGCAGCATCTCGCTTGCAGTCCGTTCCTGCTGGCTCTTCACATTTGCAGAGAAGCCAATGCCGCTCTTCTCCGACCGGTTGGAAATGATCTTGGCCAGCCCATCGAAAGCGCCGCCGCAAATGAAGAGGATATTGGTGGTATCGATCTGCACGAAATCCTGGTTCGGATGCTTGCGCCCGCCTTGCGGAGGTACCGATGCCATCGTGCCTTCGATCAGCTTGAGCAATGCTTGCTGCACGCCTTCACCCGACACATCGCGGGTGATCGAAGGATTGTCGGATTTGCGCGAAATCTTGTCGATTTCATCAATGTAGACGATGCCCTTCTGGGCCTTCTCCACTTCGTAATTGCAATTCTGCAAGAGCTTCTGGATGATGTTTTCAACATCCTCGCCAACATAGCCGGCCTCGGTCAAGGTCGTGGCGTCGGCGATCACGAAGGGCACGTTCAGCATGCGGGCCAGGGTCTGTGCAAGCAGAGTCTTGCCGGAACCCGTTGGGCCAACCAGCAGGATGTTGCTCTTTGCCAGTTCGACATCGTCCTTCTTGCCGAGGTGCTTCAAGCGCTTGTAGTGGTTATAGACTGCCACAGACAAAATGCGCTTAGCAGTGTCCTGCCCAATCACATACTGGCCAAGCAATTCAAATATTTCATTCGGCGTCGGCAGGTCGGATTTGGATCCGCCCACAGATTCGATAGTGGATGCCTCGTCACGGATGATGTCGTTGCAAAGATCGATGCATTCATCGCAGATGAATACCGAGGGTCCTGCAATCAGCTTTTTCACCTCGTGCTGGCTTTTGCCGCAAAAGGAGCAGTAAAGCAACTTCTCGCCGCTGGAGGATTTTTTGTCAGACATAGGGGGAAAATATCTTTAGGGATTGATTCCGATATTACCTGCGAATTTTACATTCGTCACGACACGGCTCAAGAAAACAAAAACAGCTAAGAGGATTCGTCGCCATAAAACAAAACGCCCGAACGTGGATGCGTCCGGGCGTTTTCCACTTGGACAGCTCCATCAAATACGGTTCGTCAGCACCTTGTCAATCATGCCATACGCGGCGGCTTCATCCGCAGACATAAAATTATCTCTGTCCGTATCCTTGCTGATTTGTTCCACGTCTTTGCCGGTTTTTTCGGCCAAAATGTGGTTCAAGCGATCACGCAGATAGAGAATTTCCCGTGCCTGGATTTCAATATCGGCCGCCTGACCCTGGGCACCGCCCAAGGGCTGATGAATCATGATACGCGAATTCGGCAAAGAGAATCGCTTGCCCTTGGCACCTGCCGCCAGGAGGAAAGCGCCCATCGACGCCGCCAAGCCCGTGCACAGGGTCGAAACGTCGGGCTTGATGAATTGCATCGTGTCATAAATCGCCATGCCGGCCGAAACCGAGCCGCCGGGCGAGTTGATATACAGCGAAATATCCTTGTCGGGATTTTCGCTTTCCAGAAACAGCATCTGGGCCACAATCAGATTGGCGGTGTGATCGGTAACCGGACCGACGAGAAAGATCACGCGCTCTTTCAGCAAGCGCGAGTAAATGTCATAGGCCCGCTCGCCACGGCCGCTTTGCTCGATCACGATCGGCACCATACCGAGCATGTCGGTATCCAGTGCAGAATGTCTTGTCATGCCTGTCATGTGCATTCCTCAAGGAGAGCGCACAAGCGAAATTACGCTTGCGCGGTATTGCCCATCAATTCGTCAAACGAAACCGTCTTCTCGGTTACCTTTGCCTTCCCAAGCACATAGTTAACGACGTTTTCTTCCAAAACAAGGGCTTCGACTTCAGCCAGACGGCGACGGTCGCTGTAATAGTACTTAACAACCTGTTGCGGATCCTCATAGCTCTGCGCGAAGTCCTCAACCTGCGCCTTCACCTGGTCTGCGGTGGCTTCCAGCTTGTTGGCCTTCACCACTTCAGCGAGGATCAGACCCAGGCGCACACGGCGCTCTGCCTGCGCCTTGAATAGATCCGGCGGGAACGGCATGTCCTTGACGTTCATGCCACGCTGGGCCATGTCCTGACGGGTCATCTCTGCCAGGCGCTCGGTATCCTGTTCCACCAGCGCATTCGGCACGTCGAGTTCGGCTACCTTGATCAGCGCATCCATCACGCTATCCTTGGTCTTCGCTTTGACGCGATTGCCGACTTCCCGTTCCAGATTGGACTTGATGTCTGCGCGCATCTTGCCGATGTCGCCATCCGCGATGCCCAAGGACTTTGCAAACTCGGCATCAACCTCCGGCATATGAGCCCATTCGAGCTTCTTCAGCGTAATGGCGAATTCCGCAGTTTTGCCGGCAACATCCTTGCCGTGATAATCAGCCGGGAAATTCAACGGGAAGGTCTTGGATTCACCGACCTTGAGGCCGATGGTCGCTGCTTCGAACTCGGGCAGCATGCGGCCTTCGCCCAGCACGAATACAAAATCCTCGGCCTTGCCTCCTTGGAACTCCACGCCATCAATCTTGCCGACGAAATCTATCGTCACGCGGTCGCCATTCTGTGCAGTCAGGTCCGCACCGCCATCCCCATGCGCGCCTTGCTCGCCCTTGACGTGGTAGTGGACACGCTGCTTGCGCAGGATCTCGATGGTCTTGTCGATCTCTGCATCGGTGACGTCGGTCTTGACCTTCTCCACTTCGACAGTGGAAAGGTCGCCGATCTTCACGTCCGGATAGACTTCAAAAGTGGCGTCGAAGGCAACAGCGCCCTCGCCCACACCTTCACCGGTCTTGGGTTCGATCTTTGGAAAGCCGGCAACGCGCAGGTTGTTTTCAGCGGCAGCTTCATTGAATGCACGCCCCACCTTGTCATTCAAGACTTCCGTTTCAACCTGATAACCGTATTGTGCCTCCACCATCTTCATCGGCACTTTGCCCGGACGGAATCCCGGGGCCTTTGCGGTGCGAGCACGGATCTTGAGGCGCTTCTCGACTTCGGCTCGCACATCGGCCAGTGGCAGGGTGATGGTGATGCGGCGTTCGAGTTTATCCAGGGTTTCGACTGCTGTTGCCATGTGAATTGTCCAAAAAATGATTATTCTGTGGTGCGAGGAGGGGGACTCGAACCCCCACACCATTGCTGGCGTCAGGACCTAAACCTGGTGCGTCTACCAATTTCGCCATCCTCGCGGGAATTTGCATTGATTATGCACAAAAGCAAAGGGCGACCCTGAAGTGAAATCCGGTCGCCCTACTCAGCTTTGTTAGTAGCTCTTCAACTTCAACCCGAAATTTTACTGGATTTTTTGTCGTTCCGTCTCTACTTTTTTCCGCGGGTATTTCCAGAGCGGCGCGTCATCCATCAGGTCGCACCAGGCTTCCTGACCCTGAACCATGCTGCATAAAGTGCGGGCAGGAACAGCAAGGTCAAGGCCGTTGCAATGATCAGCCCACCCATGATCGCGACTGCCATCGGCCCCCAAAACACTGAACGGGACAAGGGAATCATGGCCAGCACGGCAGCCGCTGCAGTCAGGATGATCGGCCGGAAGCGGCGCACCGCAGACTCGACCACTGCGTTCCATGGCGCGGCTCCGGCTGCAATGTCCTGCTCGATCTGGTCGATCAGGATCACCGAGTTACGAATGATCATGCCGAACAATGCAATCACGCCGAGCTGAGCAACGAAACCGAAGGGCCGCTGCAGGATGAGCAGCGCCAGTGCCGCGCCAGCGATGCCCAGCGGCCCGGTCAGGAACACCAGCAGGGACCGCGAGAAGCTGTGCAGTTGCAGCATCAGCAGGGTAAAGATGATGAAGATCACCAGCGGCACGTTGGCCGCGATCGACGCCTGTGCCTTGCCGCTGTCGGCGGCCGCACCGGCCAGCTCGATTCTGTAGCCGGCAGGCAGTCCCGCACCCAATTTGTCCAGCTTCGGAAGGAGCTGGCTAGATACGGTGGGCCCCTGGATGCCGTCGACCACATCGGATTGCACGGTGATTGCCCATTCACGCCCTTCCCGCCACACCACGCCCGGTTCCCAGACAAACCGGGCGCGCGCAACCTGGGACATTGGCACCGACCTGCCGCTTGCGGTCGGTACATGCGCCTGCTGCAAGGCGCCGAGCGTGGAGCGCTCTTCCATCGGCTGGCGCATCACCACATCGATCAGCTTGTTGCTTTCGCGGAATTGACCAACAGTCGTACCCGTCAGGATGGTATTGGCGGTGCGCATCACAGTTTGGGAACTGATCCCGAGCGCACGCAGCTTGTCCTGATCCAGATCCAGGCGCAACACCTTCACGGACTCGTTCCAGTTGTCGTTCACGCCGAGGGTGTTCGGATTCGCGCGCATGATTTCCTTCACCTGATCGGCAATCGCGCGCACCTTGGCCACCTCCGGACCGGAGACGCGGAACTGCACCGGATAAGGCACAGGCGGCCCGTTCGGCAGGAGTTTGACGCGCCCGCGCACTTCCGGAAAATCGTTCTTGAACGCGTCCGTAATCTTCAGCCGCAATGCCTCGCGCGCCTCCAGGTTCTTGGGAAGGACAACGATCTGCGCGACATTGGACTGCGGGAAAATCTGATCCAGCGGCAAATAAAAACGGGGGCTGCCGGTGCCGACATAACTCGTCACGCTTTCCACGCCATCCTGCCTGCGCACGAAGGCCTCAAACTTCTTGACCTGCGCTTCCGTCGCAGCAAATGCGGCACCCTCCGGCATCCACAATTCCACCATCAACTCCGGGCGGCTGGAATCAGGGAAAAACTGCTGCTCGATGAAGCGGAACCCGAACACGCCCAGGGCGAATACGCCAAGCGTCAGGGCAATCGTGGTCTTGCGCCATTCCACGCACCAGCTGACCAGAGCACGGAAGCGGTTATAAAACGGCGTGTCGAACAATTCGTGATGACCATCCGCATTCGCAGCCGGATTCACCTTCAGCAGCACATAGCCGATATAGGGCGTGAACACCACTGCTGCCACCCAGGAAATCAGCAAGGCCAGCGCATTCACTGAAAACATCGAAAAGGTATATTCGCCGGCTGCGGATTTCGCCAGGCCGATTGGCAGGAAGCCGGCAGCCGTGATCAGGGTGCCGGTCAGCATCGGCATTGCCGTGGAGGTGTAGGCAAAGGTTGCGGCATCGAAGCGCGACAAGCCCTCTTCCATTTTCCGCACCATCATTTCGACCGCGATGATGGCATCGTCGACCAGGAGGCCGAGCGCAATGATCAGTGCGCCGAGCGAAATCTTGTGCAGGTCAATACCGAAGACGCGCATGAACAGAAAAGTCACGGCCAGAACCAGCGGAATCGTCAGTGCAACCACCAGGCCCGGCCACACGTCCAGACGCAATGGCTTGGTATGCAGGCCGAGCGACAGGAAACTCACCCCCAGCACGATCAATACCGCTTCAGCCAGGGTGCGCAGGAATTCATTCACCGAGGATTTCACCGCCTTGGGCTGGTCGGATACGCGCTCCAGTTCGACGCCGACCGGCAGCTTGGACCTGATGTCATCCACCGTCAGTTGCAGATTCTTCCCCAGATCGATGATGTCGCCACCCTTCTCCATCGAAATGCCGAGGCCGATGACTTCCTTGCCGTTGAAGCGCATCTTGTCCTGCGGCGGGTCCTTGTACTCCCGCCTGACGTTTGCGAAATCGCCGAGACGGAAGGTGACGCCGTTGGCGCGCAGCTGCAGGTTTTCGAAATCCGCCGCCGACGCCATGGCACCGGTCACCCGCACCTGCAGATTGTCGGTGGGGGTGACCAGCACGCCGGTGGACTCGACGGCGTTCTGCGCATTGAGCTGGCTCACGATGGCGTCGAAGGGAATGCCGAGCTGGGCGAACTTTTTGTGCGAGAACTCGATATGGATGCGTTCGTCCTGCACGCCGAACAATTCGACCTTGGCAACCGACGGCACTTTCAGCAACTGCTGGCGCACGAAATCCGCGTAATCCTTGATTTCCGCATAGCTGAAGCCGTCGCCCGAGAGCGCAAAGATCGAGCCATAGGTATCGCCGAACTCGTCGTTGAAGAATGGTCCGATGACACCCGGAGGCAAGGTCGGCCTGATATCACCGATCTTCTTGCGGACCTGGTACCAGGTACCGGCAGTCTCCTTGGGCGGCGTCGATTCCCGCAGTTGCAGGATGATGAGCGTCTCACCCGGTTTCGAATAGCTGCGGATCTTGTCGATGTACGGCGTTTCCTGCAGCTTCCGTTCCAGCTTGTCGGTGACCTGCTCGGCCATCTGCAGCGCCGTCGCCCCTGGCCAGGCGGCGCGCACCACCATCGCCCGGAAGGTGAACGGCGGGTCCTCATCCTGTCCAAGCTGGCTGTAGCTGAGGATGCCGCCGAGCAGCAGCACGACGATCAGGTAGCGGGTAAGCGGAATATGTTCAAGAGCCCAGCGGGAAAGGTTGAATCCGCCTTTCATTTGACGGCCTCGCTGCCGGCAGCAGGATGCCCCTTGGAAGATTGGACCCGAGCATTATTCTCGGCGCTCGCGATCGCTTCGGCGTCGTCCAGGATTTTCACCTTCTGTCCTGGCCGTAGCAGGTTCACTCCTGCAGTGACAATCTTCTGCCCCGGCGAGATGCCTGCGGCAATCAGCACATCATTGCCAGCATAGCCGCCGATCCGGACCGGCACTGCTTTGACCGCGCCGCCATCCACGATCCAGACTGCCGTCGTGTCCTGCACCTGATACAGGGCCGTCAACGGCAGGCGAATCATGGGATCTGCGGTTTTCGCGGCGAAGCCGACATACGCAGTCATTCCGAGCTTGACCTCGGGATTGGCTCCGGGAATGGAAATCTTTGCCGTATAAGTGCGGGTCACGGGATCGGCGACCGGCGAGACTTCCCGAACTCTTCCCTGTATGACTTCATCCGGATTCGCCCAGGTCCGCACCCGCACGTCCGCAATGCGTCGCAAGGCATCCACCTTGTCTTCCGGGATACCGATCGCGACCTCCTTCTCGCCTGCCTGCGCAACCCGCACAACCGGGGTGCCGGCCGCAACCACCTGCCCGACTTCCGCATCGACCGCGGTAACCACGCCGTCGGCGTCGGCCACCAGCGCCGTGTATCCGGCCTGATTCGACTGGTTCCGGTATCCGGCAAGTGCCTGCTCGTAGCTGGATTGGGCGGCGTGGAACGCTGTCTGCTTCGAATCGAGCACTGCCTGGCTGACGAAGTTCTTTTCCCGCAATTCCTGGTAGCGCTTGAGCTCCGCTCTGGCCAGATCGCGATTGCTTTCGGCTGCCTTCAGTGCGGCATTGGCCTGCGCCTGCGCCAGTTGCAAATCCTGAGGATCGAGTTGCATCAACATCTGGCCGCGCCTGACCGCCGTCCCCACGTCCACCTTGCGCGCCACGATCTTGCCGCCCACACGGAATCCGAGGCGGGACTCGATGCGCGGACGCACCTCGCCGGAAAACTCGGCCAGCACCTCGGCCTTCCCGGCCTGAGCCTCGATCGCCCGCACCGGCCGGATTTCTTCCACCTTCTCCACCGACTTGGAACAAGCGCCAAGCAAAACTGCGGCCAATGCCGGAGCAAGCAGAATTGACCGCACAGCCGGACGGCTGCAACCGGAGAGACGCACGAGCAGGGGCAACACGTTTTTTCCTTTACTATTCGGTTTCGATCCGGGGGAGAGCTTTGGCAATACTTCGGAAAAATCCATGATTTCTGAATGCCAAAACCCTTAATGACTTTTGGGTTAGTAATTATAAGCGTGGCAACATGCTTTGAACACGGCTTTTTCAGCCATCGAACAGCAAATGTCGGTCAATCACTACGAAAATTTCCCGGTCGCCTCCCTCCTCCTTCCCGCACGTCTCAGGCCAGCGGTGGAAGCCATCTACGCATTCGCGCGCAGCGCCGACGATCTCGCCGACGAAGGCGATGCCGCGCCGCATGAGCGCCTTGCCGCGCTCATGGCCTACGAAGAGCAGCTCGATCTCATCGCCGCAGGCGTCCAGCCCGATACGGCCATGTTCCAGGCCCTGGCCAAAGTCGCCCACGATTATCGGCTGCCACTACAACCGCTTCGCGACCTGCTGTCGGCCTTCAGGCAGGACGTCGTGACGACCCGCTATGCATCCATTGACGACGTGCTGGATTACTGCCAACGCTCCGCCAACCCAGTCGGAAGGCTGATGCTGCATCTCTATGGTGCGACGAACGAGCAGAACCTGCGGGATGCGGATGCAATCTGTTCGGCATTACAGCTGATCAATTTCTGGCAGGACGTGTCCATCGACTGGCGCAAGAAGCGGATCTACCTGCCTCAGGAGGACATTCAAAAGTTCGGAGTTACCCTGGCTCACCTGGAGGAAGAACGAGTGGATGCCGCATGGGCGGCGCTGATGTCCTTCGAAGTGCATCGTGCACGCGCCATGATGCTGTCAGGGGCCGGCCTCGCCTTGCGGCTGCCCGGCAGAATAGGCTGGGAATTGCGGCTGATGGTCCAGGGCGGACTGCGCATCCTGGACAAGATCGAATCCGCAGGCTATGACGTGTTTCGCAAGCGCCCCCAACTGCGCACGGGTGACTGGCTCTTGATGGCCTGGCGCGCCGCCTCCATGAAAATCCGTTTGTCGCCCAAGACTCAGGTCGGCTAGCATAGCGGCTTCGATCGGCACGAGTTCATTCTTTTTCCATGTCACCAGACGATTACTGCCAGCAAAAAGCCGTCCAGAGCGGCTCCAGTTTCTACTACAGCTTCCTGTTCCTGCCCCCGGAGAGGCGCCGGGCAATCACTGCGCTGTATGCCTTCTGCCGGGAAGTTGACGATACCGTCGACGAATGCACCGATGTCTCGGTTGCGAGGACCAAGCTGATGTGGTGGCGTAAGGAAATTGCGGCGATGGCCGAGGGAAATCCCAGCCATCCGGTAACACAGGCGCTGCAACCGCACCTGAAAGCGTACGGGCTGGAGACTAAATATTTCCTCGCCATCATCGATGGCATGGAAATGGACCTTGATCAGAACCGCTACCTTGATTTTCCCGGACTGCGCAAATATTGCTGGCATGTCGCCGGCGTAGTGGGCATCCTCTCTGCCGGCATCTTCGGCGTGACGCAGCCCGCCACCTTGCAATACGCGGAGAAACTCGGGCTCGCATTCCAGCTCACCAACATCATTCGCGATGTCGGGGAAGACGCCCGCAAGGGCCGCATCTACCTGCCCGTCAACGAGTTGCAGCAGTTCGGCGTACCCGCATCGGACATCCTGAATGCGCGGCATAGCGAGAACTTCGAGAAGCTGATGCGCTTCCAGACCGAACGCGCGCAGACCTTCTACGATGAAGCATTCGCCCTGCTGCCGAAAGCCGATCGCCGCGCACAGCGCCCCGGCCTGATGATGGCTGCGATATACCGGACCCTGCTGAAGGAAATCGAGGACGACGGCTTCCATGTGCTCAACCAGAAAATTTCCCTGACGCCGATCCGCAAACTCTGGCTCGCTTGGAAAACCTATGTGCGCGGCTAAGGCGCCGGACCGAAAAAGAATCGCCGTCATCGGCGGCGGCTGGGCCGGATGCGCGGCCGCAGTGGAACTGGCCCGCCTGGGTCATCAGGTAAAGCTGTTCGAAGCGGCCCGCACCCTGGGTGGGCGCGCCAGATGCGTCGAGATGGAAGGGACCATTCTCGACAACGGCCAGCACATTCTCCTCGGCGCCTATTCCGAAACCCTGCGACTGCTTCGATTGATCGGAATCCGTCCGGAGCAGGCCATGTTGCGGCTGCCGCTGCAGATGCGCCATCCGCAAGGAAGCGGCGGCATGGAATTTGTCGCCCCCCGGCTGCCTGCGCCCTTTCACATGCTGGCCGGATTGCTGCGCGCACGTGGATTGGCGACCCAGGACAGGCTGGCGCTCGCGCGTTTCATGTCAACTGCGCGCTGGATGGGCTGGCAACTTCACGACGATTGCAGCGTTTCCGAATTACTCGACCGCTTCGACCAGACCGATCGCCTGGTTCAGCTGATGTGGCGGCCGCTGTGCATCGCCGCCTTGAATACGCCACCCGAACGAGCATCGGCCAAGGTTTTCCTGAACGTGCTGCGCGACAGCCTTGGCGGGCGGCGTGCCGCTTCCGACATGCTGATCCCACGCGTCGACTTGACGTCTCTGTTTCCTACAGACGCAAGAGCGTTCATCGAAGCGCATGGGGGATCGGTGCAGACCGGCGCGGCTGTGAAAGAAATGCGCAAGCGCGATGACCGCTGGGAGATTTCCGCAGCTGACACGGAAGACGAGTGCGATGGCTTCGACGGAATTGTGATCGCGACCCCGCCTGCGGCTGCCGCCACCTTACTGCGTGAGTGGATCGACGTTTCGCCGCTTGAAGCACTGACTTATGAACCGATTTCCACTTGCTATCTCCAATATGGACCGGATGTCGGCCTGCCGGAACCGTTCTTCGCCTTGCTCGACGATCCCTCCGCAGGCGAATGGGGACAATTCGTATTCGACCGCGCGCAACTGGATCCGAAACAGGCTGGCTTGCTGTCGGTGGTGATCAGTGCATCGAGCGAAGCAATTGCCTGCGGCCACGATGCACTGGCGACTGCGGTTGCGGCGCAGCTCGCAAAAGTCTTTCGCCAGCCTCGGCTGATGCACCCGCAATGGACGAAAGTCATTTCCGAAAAGCGCGCCACCTTCTCCTGTGCGCCGGCGCTCGTCCGCCCGGGCACTTCAATTGGCATCGACAATCTTGCACTTGCCGGCGATTACACAGCGAGTGATTATCCGGCCACGCTCGAATCAGCCGTCAGAAGCGGCGTGCAGGCAGCACGCAGCCTGGTGTCGTAAGCCTTTAGCCTGCCCTTATTCCTGATCGCGAATCCGGTTCAAGGCTTCATCGATGCGCTCGACTGCAATGATGGTAAGCCCTTCGATTTTCTGCTTGGGCGCATTGGCCTTCGGAATAAGCGCAATGGAAAAGCCGAGCTTTGCTGCTTCGCGCAGGCGCTCCTGCCCGCGCGGCGCCGGCCGGATTTCTCCGGCAAGGCCGACTTCGCCGAAGACTACGAGACCGCGCGGCAAGGCCTTGTTGCGCATGGAAGAATGAATTGCGAGCAATACCGCAAGATCAGCGGCCGGCTCGGTGATCTTCACCCCGCCGACTGCATTGATGAACACATCCTGGTCGAATGCGGCGATCGATGCATGCCTGTGGAGCACGGCGAGCAGCATGGCCAGGCGGTTCTGTTCCAGACCGACCGACAGCCGCCGCGCATTCGGCACATGGGAGGTGTCGACCAGCGCCTGGATTTCCACCAGCAGCGGCCGCGTTCCTTCCTGGGTCACCATGACGCAGGAGCCCGGCACCTGATTGTCATGCTGCGACAGGAACAGGGCGGAAGGATTGGACACGCCCTTCAACCCTTTCTCCGTCATTGCAAATACGCCTAGTTCATTGACCGCGCCGAAGCGGTTCTTGAAGGCTCGTACCAAGCGGAAACTGGAATGGGTGTCGCCTTCAAAATACAGCACGGTATCGACGATATGCTCCAGTACGCGCGGACCGGCCAGGGCGCCTTCCTTCGTCACGTGGCCGACCATGATGATGGTGATCCCCGATTGCTTGGCTACGCGCGTCAGTTGCGCCGCGCATTCCCTCACCTGCGCGACCGATCCCGGTGCGGAAGTCAGGGCATCGGAATAAATCGTCTGGATCGAATCGATAACGGCAACCTGCGGCTTGTGTTCGGCCAGGGTATTCAGAATCTTTTCCAGCTGAATCTCGGCTTGCAGCATCAAGTCCCTGGCATCGACCGCAAGTCGCTTGGCTCGCAGCGCAATTTGCGCGCCTGATTCCTCGCCACTGATATAAAGCGCCCGCTTGGCGCGCGACATGTTGGCCAATGCCTGCAGCAGCAGGGTCGACTTGCCAATGCCGGGATCGCCTCCGATCAGTACCACGCCGCCGGCGACCAGGCCGCCGCCAAGCACGCGGTCGAATTCCTCGATCCCAGTCCCGAAGCGCGGCACATCGATGGCTTCGATATCCGCCAGGCTCATCACTGGCGACGTTTGCGCAATGCCCTGATGCTGGGCAGAGAACCGGTTGCCGGCTGGCTCGACCAAGGTTTCAACCAGTGTGTTCCACTGATTACACGAAGGACATTGCCCGGCCCATTTGCTGGTGACCCCGCCGCATTCGGTGCAGGTGAAATTGATTTTCGGTTTTGCCATTCTGAATGTGAAAAAACTTCCAGCTTGCGTCAGCACTCAACCACGCGCACGCGTGGCGCCAGGGCGCACATGAGTTCGTACCCGATCGTACCGGCTGCTTCGGCAACTTCATCGATCGGCAAGAGCTCGCCCCACAATTCGACCTTGCTGCCGACTCGCGCCGTCGGCACATCGCTCAGATCGACCGTCAGCATGTCCATGGACACCCTGCCGAGAATCCCGGTCCGTATGCCATCGACGATCACCGGCGTGCCGTTCGGTGCATGGCGGGGATAGCCGTCGGCATAGCCGCAGGCCACTACGCCGATCTTCATCGGCCGTTCGGCAACGAAGCGACTGCCATAGCCGACCGCATCGCCTGGGCCGATTTCCTGGACTCCGATGATTTCGCTCGTCAGCGTCATCGCGGGCTTCAATCCGAACGATGCCGCCTTGCCACCGCCAGGACTTGCGCCATACAACATGATGCCGGGCCTGACCCAGTCTTTCGTCAGTTCTGCATGCATGAGGTCAGCGGCGGAATTGGCAATGCTGCATTCGCCCGGCAGCCCTTGGGTGCCGGCGCGAAAGCGCCGCACCTGTTCCGCCAGAGGCAGGGAAGGATTGTCGGGATCGTCCGCATTGGCAAAATGTGTCATGAATACAATATTGCGAACGGCCGGCAGTGCACGCACGCGCTCATAAGCGGTGCGGTAATGCTCCGGCTTGAATCCCAGACGGTTCATGCCGGTGTTCATCTTCAGATGTACATCGATCCTTGCCTGCGAACTGACGCGTTCCAGCATCTCGACCTGCTCGGCGCAATGGATTGCAACCTGCAATTGCCGCGATATCACTACTTCCAGGTCAACCGCTTCGAAAAAGCCTTCCAGCAGCAGGATCGGTTTATTCCATCCCATCTCGCGCAGCCGCACTGCATTTTCAAGTTCGATCAATGCCAGTCCGTCTGCTTCGGCAAAGCCACGCATGCCGCGCTCCAGGCCGTGGCCATAGGCGTTGGCCTTGACGACAGCCCACATGCGTGAATGCGGGGCCGCCTTTTTTGCAACGGCCAGATTATGCTGCATGGCAGTAACGTCAATAGTAGCTTGGAGAGGTCTTGGCATGAAAAGATGAAACTTGATCGGAAGCGCGTGGACGAAGAAGGAGCAATTTTACCGGACCGTGCTTATTGGCACCTCTCAAATTCGCGGCCGCTCTGGGGATTCATGGTATAAAGCAAGCCAGAGACAAATCCAGTTATAACCCAAATGCGGATGAATCGCGGTTTTTTCACCATTATGGCAGCGCAATTTTTTTCGTCGCTTGCCGATAATGCCCTCCTGATTGCAGCAATTGCACTATTAGCAGAAATGAATTCACCGGCGTGGATGACGCCGCTGCTGAAGCTGTTTTTCGTGCTCTCTTACGTGTTGCTGGCAGCCTTTGTGGGCGCGTTTGCCGATTCCCTGCCCAAAGGCCGGGTGATGTTTGTCACCAACCTCATCAAGATCGCCGGCTGCGTGATGATGTTTCTTGATGTGCATCCGTTGGCCGCTTACGCCGTGGTTGGCTTCGGCGCTGCTGCGTATTCTCCCGCGAAGTACGGCATATTGACTGAACTCCTGCCGCCCGAAAAACTGGTAGCCGCGAACGGCTGGATTGAAGGCCTGACCGTGGTGTCGATCATTCTAGGCACCGTGATGGGAGGGGCACTGGTCAATCCGCACGTCTCTGCCGAATTGTTGAGCTTCAATTTCCCGGTCATCGACACCGGCGTCAATACCCCGAGTGAAGCAGCTCTGTCAGTCATCATGGTGACTTACCTGATCGCCGCAATCTTCAATCTGAAAATTCCGGACACAGGGGTGCGCTATCCGCATCAGGAGCGCAATCCTCTCAAGCTGATCAGCGACTTTGCCAATTGTTTCACTACTCTTTGGCAAGACAAGCTCGGCCAGATCTCGCTCGGCGTGACCACCTTGTTCTGGGGCGCCGGCGCCACGCTCCAATTCATCGTCCTCAAATGGGCCGAGAAATCGCTGCATATGCCGCTGGACAAGGCAGCCATCCTGCAAGGCGTTTTCGCACTTGGCGTTGCTTTCGGAGCCGGGGCCGCGGCACGCTTCGTGCCTTTGAAGAAATCGCTGACGGTCATGCCTCTGGGCGTGCTCATGGGGATGGTGGTCATGACAATGACCCTGGTGCATTCCTTCTGGCTGGCTTACCCCTTGCTCGTGCTGGTTGGCGTGCTCTCTGGATATTTCGTCGTTCCGATGAATGCGCTGCTGCAGCATCGCGGCCATGTGCTGATGAGCGCCGGCCATTCGATCGCAGTGCAGAATTTCAACGAAAACATTTCGGTGCTGACCATGCTGGCGCTATATGCGCTGATGGTGAAGCTGAACCTGAATGTCAATGCGGTCATCATCCTGTTCGGCTTGTTTGTCTCGGGCATGATGATGCTGGCCATGCGCAAGCATGCGAGCAACCAGCGCCGCTACAACTCTCTCGCCCTGATCGGGGAACACAAGCACCACTAGACCGGGTCGGCCGCAGCCTCGCTGGCACTTGCCTTGGCACGGACATGCCACTCATCCGGCACGATAAATCCCCGATCCGTCTCATTGGCCCAGCCGTCCTGAATCTGCACTGCCGCAACCAGTGCCGGCGCCTTGTCGATTTCAAACTGGCCAGTCAGTTGCTGCTTCAGCTGCTCAAGCTTGAGTGCCTGCTGTGCAGGAACCTTGGCGGGTGCCAGCCAGCTCAGGCGTGGAAGCACAACGTACAGCTCGCCGGTCTCCCATCGCTCCAGTTCGGACAGGGAACACCAGAAGCCGCGGCAATGCGAGGGCGACACACCTGGGGGATTGACCGATGGCGAGGATCCCTCATGATAAAACAGCCAGCCTTTGACGAGTGCCTGCGCTGCATGAATGGGGGCCGGCAGATGGCGCCGTGCAGCAGGATGCTGTGACAAGTACAACTGCTGCTCCATGATCTTGCGTATTTTCTTTCCCAGGGTATCAGCGAGATTGGGGCCCACGAAATAATCGGCTTTGCGCGACAGGACTCCCCCGTTCTCCAGCAGATAGAACTTGCTTGCGAACTCCCAATGAACAAGCCCTTCCTCCTGCCGCAGGAGGAAATCGAACTCCCCTATCGTTTCCTTGTTCTCTCCTCGTACCTGCACGCCATGCGCAACCAGAATGCCCTGATGTTCGAGGTAAAAAGCCATCAGCTTTTCTGCATAGCGGCCCAATCGCGAAAAAGGCTGGAGGTTCAGGTAAGCGTGCAATGCCTCAGGAGCCTGGTCCAGACCTGTCAGCCAGTCCGCCGTTGCCTGATCAATGGGACCGAGTGTGGCCACTTTTCCTTGCCACAGCGGGTCCCGCGGATCGAGCAGGTCGGGAGCATCCAGCAGCCATGCCATTGCCCGCACGTGCGGATCGGACAAATGTCCCCAGCGCGAATGGAAATGGGCTTGGAACGAGGGAATGAGTGGCGAAGGCTGCATGGTCGGAACCGAAATGCCTGTCCACCGGACTTATGCACTCTCGGCGTATGTGCTCATGGCCAGGCACAAATCCATCCAGGCCTTTTTCTTGTCCACGGTGTTTCGCAACAAGTAGGCCGGATGATAAGTTACCACGAGAGGCAAATTCTGATATCGGTGCACTTTCCCCCGCAGGCTGGAGACCGGCGTCTCCGGGTCGAGCCCGAGAAGCGACAGGGCGGCGGTCTTTCCCAAGGCAACGATGATCGTCGGCTTGATCAGGGCAATCTGCCGCTGCAGATAAGGCATGCATGCCGCGGCTTCTTCCGGTGTGGGTGGACGATCCTTGCCGCTTGCATCGGTCGGGCGGCATTTGACGATGTTGGCAATGTATGCGTTTTCGCCGCGCTTGACACCGAGTGGCAACAGCATGTTGTCAAGCAGCTTGCCCGCCGGTCCGACGAACGGCTCGCCGGTCTGATCCTCGTTCCGTCCCGGCCCTTCGCCCACGAACAGCCATTTCGCCTTTTCATCGCCGACGCCGAAGACAGTTTTGGTGCGGCCGTGGCAGAGTCGGCATTTCACGCAACCGGCGACAGCGGCCTTGATCGCCGTCCAGTCCATGCGCTCAATGTCTGCAGCCGGCGGGGCATCGCCCAACATTTCGCCCGCAGGAAGCGAAAGTGCTTCGGAGGCCATGCCGGTCTCAACCGCCGTCTCCGGGAGCGAAGCAGGGACATCCATTTCCACGAGCGGTTGTCCAGCTTCGGCACTGATGTTGTCGGCGCCAGAACTTGCCCGCCCCGTTTTCCGTACCCAAACCGGCCCGATCCCGATTTCCCTCAAAAAGATGCCGCGTCTATCCACAGTCGCGCTCACAATGAGAGCCTCATGACGATTGCGTCCTCACGCGCATTGTCCGCTGCCGGATAGTATGCTCTGCGCCGCCCTATCTGGATGAAGCCGTATTGCTCGTAAATACCGAGGGCACGCTGGTTGGATGGCCTGACTTCTAGCAAAACCGACTCCATGTGCCTTTCGCGCGCAAGTGCCGAAACCTTGTCGAGCTGCATTATTCCCAAGCCCTGCCCCTGCAAGTTCGGCCGTACTGTAATGTTCAGCAAATGCGCCTCCTCCACCGCCATCATCAGCAGAAAATAACCGGCAATCGCGCCACTTTCATCGCGCAGTACCCAGCTCTCGTAACCGCTATGAAGTGAATCCAGGAAATTTCCGTGTGTCCAGGGAAAAGGATAAGCAGCCCTCTCGATGAGAAGGACCGTCGGCAGGTCGCTCTCTTGCATGCGTGCGAACTGCATCGGGCGCGATTGTGGCCGGTCAGGAAGTGAGGAATGCACTGCACTCATGTCTGCGCCCTTGCCATTCGTTCGGAGGTGGTGAAAGCGACCTTGTTGCGCAGATAAACCGGCTGCGCGTCGCGCGCCGCAACTGTCCTGCCCTGCGCATACTCGATGCTGGCAAGTTGCGCAACCTGCGACGCATGAGGCATCGCGGCAATCAGCGCATCTTGAACAAACGGCCGGGATTCGAACGCGGATCGATAGGCAGCAATCCCGTTGCCGCAGGCCGTGACTACCCCTTGGGGCACGACAGCCACTGCCGCGGACAGGCTTGGCTCGATCACCGTCTGCCATCCATCCGCATAGCGGTACTGTGCCCAATAGACTTCTTCCATGCGTGCATCGAGCACTGCCAGCACGTCGGTGGCGCCGCTCTCCTCGCGGCATGCCTGCGCCATCGCCAGCAGTGTCACGACCGGCACCAGAGGCAAGTCCAGTCCGAATGCGATTCCCTGGGCAAGCCCGCATGCGGTGCGCACTCCGGTAAAAGATCCAGGACCGGCGCCGAATGCAATAGCGTCGCAGCGCCCGAGTGGAATTCCCGCTTCTGCAAGCAGGGACTGGACCATGGGTAACACAGCCTGGGAATGCGTCTGGACACCGGAAGATTCACGCGTGATCAGTTGTTCGCCTTGCAGTAAAGCTGCGGAGGCAAGCTCGGTGGACGTTTCAATGGCGAGAATGATGGACATGCTCGTATTTTACCGTGCGCCTCGCGGCTCGCGGCGGCTTGGAAGGATTTTTGCCTGCGCGGCGACGGTGGGCGCATGCCTCCGCCGTTCCCGGCAACAGGCAGGACCAAAGGACGCAGTAATGCACACCGGCTTCCGCCCTGCGTCAGGCGGCGGCATGCCCTACAATGTGGTCACCTCCTGCCGGAAATTGTTTCATTCTCGACAGGATATCCCAAGCATTACGTGGAAAATGGCGGCTGAGATTTCGCACCTGCCGGTTCAGCCGGATCATATCGAGCCCTCATCTGTCCTTACGGATCGATACCTTATTGTTCATCACCAGATTCATGTCCAGCCTTACTTTAGATTCGCAAAACAGCGCACAGCTCGCCGAATGGCTGAACGATGGCATGTGGGTGGTCGCCTGCCTTTGCGCGGCCTGGTGTGATACCTGCCGCGCCTACCGTGCCGGTTTCGATGCCTTGGCCGCGCGCCATCCGGACAAGCGCTTCATCTGGATCGACATCGAAGACCAGGCAGACCTGGTCGGAGACATCGACGTGGAAAATTTCCCCACCCTGCTTATTCAGCGTGGCGACCTCGTTGCATTTTTTGGGACAGTGCTGCCCGACGCGAAACTTGCCGATCGGCTGATCCAGGCTCAGGCGGAAAGAAGCATGGAGGACTTGACCCGCGAAGCAAATGGCAGCGAGGAACGGCAGGAATGGCAGCGCGACTGCAATCTGCGCGCGCGCTTGCGCGCATCAATGAACGAACAGGAATGAATCCGGGCACCGCGTCGGTGTGTCGAGCATCTGGGTTGCTCGCAGCGGTTGGAAGGCCATGACGCAAAGTTTTTTTCAGACTTTCATACTCTTGCTGCTCGTTACCGATCCGTTCGGAAATGTACCTTTGTTTGCCAGCACCCTTGCGCATGTTCCAGCCGAAAGGCGTGGCCGGGTCATTGTCAGAGAATGCTCCATCGCCTTCCTGCTGCTGCTCGTCTTCATGTTTTTCGGCCGCCACTTTCTGGCTGCCCTGCAACTGACCGACATTTCGCTGAGAATCGGTGGCGGCGTCATCCTGTTCCTGATTGCGCTGCGGATGATTTTTCCGCAACCCGGCGGCATTTTCGGCGATGGCGAAACGTCGGGCGAGCCTTTCATCGTTCCCCTGGCGGTGCCTGCCCTGGCGGGGCCTTCAGCCCTCGTCACGGTATTACTGCTGTCGAGCAACCGAGTAAGCGAAGCATTGCTGCATGTCGCCGTCCTGTCGATGGTCGCTGCCGTATGGCTGATCGTCCTGCTTGGCGCCGAGCGCATGCAGCGCGTGCTGGGCACGCGGGTAATGACTGCGTTCGAGCGCCTGATGGGGCTGATCCTGACCGCCATGGCGGTAGAGATGCTGCTGGCGGGAATACGGGATTACCTGGCCACGCTGTAATTCACGCGTAGTTCACACATTGAAACTGGCGGCATAAAAAAACTGCCTCGGACCATCGGGCTGAGGCAGGTTTCAATGCAGCGCTTTCTTCACGGATGGCAGGCACCGGCAAGCGCCTGCGCATCCTCAGAACAGCTTTACCTTACCTGTGCAAGGCTCAGGCATTCGCTTTCACCTTCAGGCGCCATGCATGCAGAAGCGGTTCGGTATAGCCGCTCGGCTGTTCCAGGCCCTTCAGCACTAGGTCGCGCGCGGCACGGAAGGCATAGGATGCTTCGAAGTCCGGCGCCATCGGCTTGTAGAACGGGTCGCCCGCGTTCTGCGTGTCGACAACCTTCGCCATGCGCTTCAGAGTTTCCTCGACTTGCGCCTGGGTCACCACGCCATGCAGCAGCCAGTTGGCAATGTGCTGGCTGGAGATGCGCAGCGTCGCACGGTCTTCCATCAGCCCGACGTTGTGGATGTCCGGCACCTTGGAGCAGCCCACACCCTGGTCGACCCAGCGCACCACATAACCGAGGATGCCCTGTGCGTTGTTGTCGAGTTCCTGCTGGATCTCGCTCGCGGACCACTTCGGCTCGGCAACCACCGGGATCTGCAACAGTTCATTGCGCAGGCGTTCGATTTCAGCCGGCGCATCGATCTTTTCCAGTTCCTTCTGAACCTGGGCTACGTTGACCTGATGGTAGTGCAGCGCATGCAGGGTTGCAGCGGTAGGCGACGGTACCCAGGCGGTGTTGGCGCCGGCCTTCGGATGCGCGATCTTCTGCTCCAGCATTGCGGCCATCAAGTCCGGCATGGCCCACATGCCTTTACCGATCTGGGCGCGTCCGCGCAGACCGCAGGACAGGCCTACTAGCACGTTGCTGCGCTCATAGGCGGACAGCCAGGTGCTGCTCTTCATCTCGCCCTTGCGGATCATCGGGCCGGCATACATGTCGGTATGCATTTCGTCGCCAGTGCGGTCCAGGAACCCGGTATTGATGAAGGCCACGCGGGCAGCAGCTTCCTTGAGGCAGGCCTTGAGGTTGACGCTGGTGCGGCGCTCTTCATCCATGATGCCGAGCTTGACGGTATTGGCAGCCAGGCCGAGCAGCGATTCGACGCGGCCGAACAGTTCATTGGCGAAGGCTACTTCAGCCGGGCCATGCATCTTCGGCTTGACGATGTATACCGATCCGGTACGTGTGTTGCCGATCTTCTGTTCCGGCTTGCGCTTGAGGTCATGCAAGGCGATCGCTACAGTGATCACTGCATCCATGATGCCTTCGGGGATTTCCTTCCCGTCGCCGTAGAGGATGGCCGGATTGGTCATCAGATGACCGACATTGCGCAGGAACAGCAGGGAGCGGCCGTGCAGGGTGACGACACCGTCCTTGGCATTCGCCGCACCAACGCCTGCGGTGTACTGGCGGTCCGCATTCAGGGTACGGTTGAAAGTCTTGCCGTTCTTGGTAACGCTTTCCACCAGTGTGCCTTGCAGGATGCCGAGCCAGTTGGAATAGGCCAGGACCTTGTCGTCGGCATCCACGGCTGCGATCGAGTCTTCCAGATCGAGGATGGTCGACAGCGCGGCTTCGATCTCCACATCGGCAACGCCGGCCGGATCGTCCTTGCCGATGCTCGTGCCGCGGTCGATGCGGATATCGATATGCAGGCCGTTATTGACGAGCAAAATGGAGCAAGGCGCATCCGCCTGCCCCTGGAATCCGACGAATTTCTTCTCATCGGCCAAGCCGGTAACGCTGCCGTCCTTTAGGGTGACGGCGAGCTTTCCGTCAACGACCTTGTAGGCGGTGGAGTCACGGTGCGAGCCCTTTGCGAGCGGAGCAGACTGATCGAGGAAGTTGCGGGCAAAGGCGATCACCTTTGCGCCGCGTGCCGGGTTGTAGCCGCCGGTCGCGCCCAGCTTGGAATCCACTTCGGTTTCCGGGATGGCGTCGGTGCCATACAGTGCGTCGTAGAGGGAACCCCAGCGCGCATTGGCTGCATTCAGCGCATAGCGGGCATTCAGGATCGGCACCACCAGCTGCGGACCGGCCTGCAAGGCGAGTTCGGCATCGACGTTGGTAGTGGTGACCGTGAAGTTTTCCGGCTGCGGCTTCAGATAGCCGATGGATTCGAGGAATGCACGATAGGCGCCCATGTCGCGGATCGGGCCAGGATTGGCACGATGCCATTTGTCGATCTCTGCCTGCAGGCGATCGCGCTCGGCCAGCAGCGCCACGTTCTTCGGTGCAAGGTCGTGGACGATGGCATCGAAGCCTTTCCAGAAGCTTGCGCTATCGATGCCAGTGCCCGGCAATACCTTGTCTTCAACGAAGCGGTAGAGATTGGTGGCTACCTGGAGCCCGTGGCAGGTGGTACGTGCATTCATAGTATGAATCCTCGCATGTTGTGGTTGCTTAAATTAAATCTTATCGTTCAGATCAGGTCTGCCCTGTACTGCCCGTAATTCTTTTTGGTCATTCATCGGCCGGCTTCCATGTGTTCACGCCCTTACAGACACTATGGCATCGCACCGGCATATTGCAACGCTGCGCTCTTGAGGCACGCAGCCTGTCGTCAGGCCGTCTTGTAAAAATAAAACAGGGTCAGGCCGAATCCAACAGTAATGATAAAGCGGCGCAGCCAGAGAGCAGGAATCTTGCGAGCGACGGATGCTCCCCAGTATCCACCGAGGGTTGCCGTGGCAAGCATGATCACCGTGTAGGGCCAGTCAACGGCGCCAGCAACGACAAACGTACATACCGTGACACTGTAGATGATCGCGGACAGCAGATTTTTGATCGCGTTGATTTCATGCACGTCATCGTGCCCCGCCATGGCAAGGCTGGCCAGCATGAGGATGCCCATCCCCGCGCCGAAAAAGCCGCCATATACCGATACAACCACCTGTCCTGCAAGCGACGACATGCTAGTGCCGGGCTTCTGAGCATTCCTGCCACGCAGCCAGACCGAGATCTTGCCAGAAAATGCGAACAGCACCGTGGCGAACAGCAGCAGCCAGGGGATCAGGCGCGAAAATGTCGCATCCTTCGTGGACAGAAGAAGCAGCCCGCCACCGACGCCACCGATAAAAGAGGCGACGCCCATCGGAACCAGATACTTCTTGTAGCGCGCCAGTTCCTTGCGATAGGCCCAGGCCCCGGAAAGGCTGGCGGGCCAGAGGGCTACAGAATTGCTTGCATTCGCAGTGACCGGAGGGACGCCCACTGCGAGCAGCGCGGGAAAGGAAAAGAAGGTTCCGCCGCCCGCGACTGAATTCATCGCGCCCGCGCAGAACGCCGCCATGCCAACCAATAGTACTTGCCACACGCCCATCATCCCTGCGTCCTGTTCTTTTGCACGTATTCCAGTAATGCCCACATGTCCGGCCCTGTACCATCCGGCACGACGCCCAATTCTTCAAAAGGCCCATTGGTCCGGTTGATCCAGTAGGTCCGGTATCCGAACCAGCTCGCACCGCAGATATCCCAGCCGTTGCTGGATACGAACAGGATGTTCTTTGGCGACACGCCGAACACATCCGGCCCGAGCTGATACGCCTCTGGTGCGGTCTTGAATTTTCTTACCGCGTCCACGGACAGAAGCTGGCTGAACAATCCCTGCATCCCAACGGCCGCGACGGCCGCTTCCAGCATTTGCGGATTGCCGTTGGAAAGAATGGCCAGCTTCATCCCCAGCGCCTGCAACTGCGACAGGACCTCCAGGTTTTCCGGGAAGGCTTCCAGCTTCGCGTACTGCCCCATCAGTTGGGTCTGCGCTTCCAGCGTCAACTCGACCCCGAGCTTCTTGCAGGCGAATACGAGCGCGTCCTGGGTGACCTCCCAGAAGGGCCTGTACATCGAGCACAGAGTGCGCAATTGCGCATACTCAATCTGCTTGCTGCGCCACAAGTCCGCAAGTTCGGCACCTCGAGAAGGAAACAGACGTTCGGCAAGAGTACGGATCGAATATACGTCGAACAGCGTGCCGTAAGCGTCAAAAGCAATGGCTTGCAAGTTCATCTCGATAACCGGGTTCTTGGCCGGGCTAGAATTTGCTTCTTGGACATGATCGGCAGTATATTCAATATAAATACGAATAAGCCGCAGGATTTCTCACTTCATTTTTTTATTTTAGTCACAGATAACACAAATCCGATCAAGCTTTGCCCGAAACCAAGACTTGCGCGTACACATTTTCGACGGCTCCACCTATGGATCAATTCAAGCAGATTTCCACATTCGTTGAGGTAGTTGCCAAAGGGAGCCTGTCGGCTGCCGCCCGGGCGGAAGGCATTGCGCCGGCCATGATGGGCCGAAGGCTGGATGCTCTGGAAGAACGGCTGGGCGTCAAGTTGCTGCAACGCACCACACGCAAGATTGCCCTGACCAATGAAGGCGCAGCTTTCCTTGAAGATTGCCAGCGCATCCTTGCCGAACTGCAGGAGGCAGAAACCGCCGTTTCCGAACGAAGCGCGAAAGCGAGCGGTCATTTGTCGATTTCCGCCCCGGCCGGTTTCGGCCGCCAGCATGTCGCACCTCTTCTCCCCTCCTTTCTTGCAGAGCACCGCGATGTCACGGTCTCCCTCAATTTGAGCGACCGGGTGGTGGACCTGATTGGCGAGGGGATCGATGTCGCCATCCGGATTGCCGCCCTGTCGGACTCCAATCTGGTCGGAATAAAGCTTGCGGACAACAAGCGCGTGGTAGTGGCCTCCCCTGCCTATATCAAGCGCCACGGGGCACCAAATTCTCTCGACGAATTGGCCAAGCACAATTGCCTGGCAATCAGCAGCGAAGGCAGCCAGCGCGGCTGGACGTTTCGCCAGAACGGCAAGAATGTGACGCTGAAAGTCAGCGGCAATATGGTTTGCAATGACGGCGCCGTGCTGCACGACTGGGCGCTTGCTGGCAAGGGACTGGCGTGGCGCTCGATATGGGAAGTGGGGACTGAAATCGAATCCGGGAAGCTAGTTACCGTTCTCGACGAATTCGCCGCCCCGGGCAACGATATCTATGCGGTTTTCGCCCAGCGTCGTCATCTGCCCCTTCGCATCCGGGCATTCGTCGACTTTCTGCGCCACGCGTATAGCAAGCCGGACTACTGGCGCAACAGGCAATAGAAAGAGCGGAAGCTGCAGCTTGGGGGACGCGCAATTTTTCCGGCGGACCTTTGCGCGAGGCACCACATTCTGGCCTTGATCCGTATCTAACTCGCACGCCGTGAAAAGCCAAGTTTTGGCTCATGCAGGAAAAACGCTACTCCCCCGAATCAATGATTTACACGAATTACAATTAGTGGCATTTTACGCATTGCAAACCGTTCAAGCCGAAGGAGCAGCATTGGGGTGACCAAAGGGAGTACGGTTTGCGCAAGTCATGAGCAATTCGATGCAAAATTTTCAGCAAGGGATGAATCTTTTTTCATCTTGAGCAAAATTTACTCATGACAAAATTTCGCGCCAGTATTTTTTTGGTGTTTGCAGGACTTTAATAACGATGTCTCGAGGAGAGAGCTATGTGGTCACAAGTATATGACCCGTTCAATAACGCCGTTTTGTCCACACTGGTGGCAGCAATTCCGGTGGTGGTGATGCTGGCAGCGCTGGCATTTTTTCATATCAAGGCGCATATCGCGGCGCTGCTCGGCCTGATCGCCGCGCTTGCAGTTGCGATCATCGGCTATTCGATGCCGGCTTCCATGGCATTTTCATCAGCCCTCCTGGGCGCAGCCAACGGATTGTTGCCGATCGGCTGGATCATTTTGAATGTCATCTTTCTCTACCAGCTCACTGAGCGGAAGGGTTACTTCAAAGTGCTTCAGGAAAGCATTACCGGCATCACCATGGACCGCCGCCTCCAGTTGCTGCTGGTTGCATTCTCGTTCGGCGCGTTTTTCGAAGGTGCCGGTGGTTTCGGCACGCCGGTGGCAGTAACCGGCGCCGCCCTGATCGGCCTAGGCTTTGCACCGCTCGCGGCTTCCGGTCTGTCGCTGATCGCCAACACGGCGCCGGTAGCTTACGGTGCGCTCGGCACGCCGATCATCGCCCTTGCCGGCGTGACCGGACTCGACATGCTGCAGTTGTCCGGCATGGTCGGCCGCCAGTTGCCCTTCTTCTCCATCCTCGTGCCGTTCTGGCTGATCTGGGCATTCTGCGGCTTCCGCGGCATGATCGCGATTTGGCCGGCGATTCTGGTGGCGGGCGCAACTTTCGCAATCCCGCAATACCTGATCTCCAATTTCCACGGTCCGTGGCTGGTGGACGTCGGCGCCGCCATTATTTCCATGGCATGCCTGACGCTCTTCCTCAAGGTATGGAAGCCTGCGCAAATCTGGACTTCCGCCGCGGGCAAATTCAGCGGCGCAGCTCCGGAATCCACGGCTGGCAGCCAGCTCCACAACTATCAGCGCGGTGAAGTGATCCGTGCATGGCTGCCATGGCTGATCCTGTCGGTGCTCGTGTTCATCTGGGGTATCCCTGAGTGGAAGAAATTCCTGGATGGCGTTTCCGTTCTCAAATTCGAGTGGGCCGGCCTGCACAAGATGGTGCAGAAGATGCCTCCTGTCGTGTCGAAAGCCACGCCTGAAGCAGCCGTCTATACGCTCAGCTGGCTGTCCGCCACCGGCTCCGGTATTCTGGTAGCCGCAGTCATCTCCGGCCTGATCATGGGCTACAAGGTGGGCGAACTGTTCAAGGTCTATTGGGACACGCTGAAGCTTCTGCGCTTTTCGCTGCTCACGATTGCCGCCATGCTGGCCTTGGGCTACACCACCCGCTATTCCGGCACTGACTCGACCTTGGGCCTGGCATTCGCCCACAGCGGTGTGCTCTATCCCTTCTTCGGAACGCTTCTCGGCTGGCTGGGTGTGGCTCTGACGGGTTCCGACACGGCTTCCAACGTGCTGTTCGGTGGCCTACAGCGTACTACTGCAGAGCAGATCGGTCTGAACCCAGTTCTGATGGCTGCCGCCAACTCCTCCGGTGGCGTGATGGGCAAAATGATCGATGCCCAATCGATCGTGGTAGCGTCGACCGCGACGAAATGGTACGGGCACGAAGGCGACATCCTGCGCTACGTGTTCTTCCATTCGATCGCCCTTGCCTGCCTGGTCGGTATCCTGGTGACCTTGCAAGCCTATGTTCCGCCCTTCACCTCGCTAGTGCATTAAACAAGCGCGGGATGCAAAATGAAAAGCGAGGCTCCGGCCTCGCTTTTTTTATTCCTTCGCTGTTTAATTCCATTCGGAAGGGCAAAAAAAAATCCCCGGCTCGCCGGGGATTTTTATCTTGCGAATCCAGCTTACAGCGGCTGGATGTTGGACGCTTGCTTGCCTTTCGGGCCAGTCGTCACTTCAAAGGAAACTCGCTGGTTTTCCTTCAGCGACTTGAAGCCGCTTGAATTGATCGCGGAGAAGTGTGCGAACAGATCTTCGCCACCCTCGTCCGGAGTGATGAAGCCAAAACCTTTTGCATCGTTGAACCACTTGACGGTACCTGTAGCCATTACATTTCCTATTTCAGTTAATTGGGCAATTGCCCGGATAGATCCTTTGAAGCAAGAAAGAAATGACAGACAGACACTGCACTACAACCTCAACTTCAACGGTTTTTCATTATAGCTCACCTAATCTGCAGGACCAATAAGAAAATCACTTCTAGAAAATCTGACGCCTCCCGCCCAAAGCCAGTCTGGCATGATTGGTGCATCTGGCATGGACTGACATTCTTTTTCAGACGCCATGCAAAGCCACACCGACCCCCATCCTGATCGCACACCCAACCAGGTTTTCGCAGCTCCCGAACACCATGCTGGGGGAACCACCTCTTCGGCTGCGGAATTTCGGCCACTCAAAGAAACCCTGACGGAAGTATTCGGATTCGAGCGCCTCCGTCCCGGACAGCGCGAAGTCATCGATAGCGTGCTGCAGGGCCACGATACGCTCGCCGTTATGCCCACCGGCGCGGGGAAATCCTTGTGCTACCAGTTGCCAGCACTGCACATCCCCGGGACAACGATTGTCGTATCGCCCCTCATCTCGCTGATGAAGGACCAGGCAGACAAGTTGCAGGATGCGGGCGTCGCCGCATCCGAGGTCAACAGCACGCTGACCGAGCGGGAAGAGGCAGCGACGATCGAGAGCATTGCGCAGGAAAAAAGCGATATTGTTTTCACGACGCCGGAACGCCTCTCCGACCCGGAATTCATCGAGACGATCAAGCAGAACAAGCTCGATCTTATCGTGATCGACGAAGCACATTGCATTTCCCAATGGGGACACGACTTCCGTCCGGCTTACCTCCAGCTCGGTGCGGCCATCAATGCGCTCGGACATCCGCCGGTACTAGCGCTGACGGCCACCGCCACCGAAAACGTCATTTCGGACATTCGCCAGCAGCTCGGCCTGCCAGAAATGCAGGTAATCAACACCGGCATCTATCGGCCGAATCTGCATTATCGGGTGATCCCTACCACCGGAGATGAAGAAAAGCTTGCCGAGACGATCCGGTTGGCCAAGCAGACCGACGGCCCCGGAATAATCTATGCGGCAACGGTAAAGGCGGTTGAGGAATTGCATGAGAGCCTGCAGGAGGCCGGCGTGAGTGTTGCCTGCTATCACGGACAATTGTCGGCGAAGGAGCGCATGCGCAATCAGGACATGTTCATGGCAGGAGCCTGCAGAGTGATGGTAGCAACGAATGCGTTCGGCATGGGCATCGACAAGCCAGACATACGCTTCGTGCTTCACCACCAGCTGCCGTCCAGTCTGGAAGCCTATTACCAGGAATCAGGGCGTGCCGGCCGCGATGGAGAAGCGTCTAACTGCACACTGCTGTACTACCCCAAGGACAAGCGGATACAACAATTTTTCCTGGCACGCCGATACCCGGCACCAGAGGACATCAATGAAGTCTACGCCGCGCTTCAGGCGCTTGCTGCCGAGAATCAACAAATTGAATTTGCGTCACTGCATGAGCAGGTTGCGGAAATGCCTCAAGGCAGGTTGAAGGTTGTACTCAAGCTACTGACGGATGGCGGACTGATCGAGCAGGATGAAGCGATGCACTATCGATTGCTCGACAAACACCCTGGCAAGCACGAGCTCGCGGAGCTGGCGCATGCCTACGAAAAGAAAGGCGAACACGATCGCGAGGCACTCGAACGGATGGTATTTTACGCGCAGACGGGATTCTGTCGCTGGAAGGTGCTGCTGGAATATTTTGGTGAGGAGGTCGACTGGGACCACTGCGGAAGCTGTGACAATTGCTTGCAGCCTCCGGAACAAAGCCTGCGACCTCTTTCGCAGCGGCAGCAGCCGGCGCCAATCCATCATCAAAAGGCAGAGCCGGCGCTCAGTGCCGGGAAGACGGTAAAAGTGCCGAAATTCGGCGAGGGCCGCATCGTATCCGTTGCCGGCGACAAAGTCACCATCGTCTTTCCGGACAGTCAGACGAAAACTTTTCTAAGCAGTTATGTGGATCTGGCATAAAGCCAATGTCAGTTGAATATGACATGACATGTGCTGTCGCACAGAAAACCTTACCCCGCTGCTCCCTTTCCTCCCCCTTTATTCCCGACACGATGGGGCGAGAGGAAAGTTGGTGGTCCAGTCCGGTTCGCCCTGTTCTTCCGAGCGCCTTCGGTTTTCTTTTTTTGTAAAAATTTGCTGCTTTTTTGGAACTGCCGATTTGATTACATCTCTTATAAGAATCACATCGTCATCGGATGTCGATCAATATCTGAATTGGCGTTTTAAGGCATTCTGCCTGCTTACGATAAGCGCTCTTTTTACTAATAATTTTCTTGAGAGGAACGAAGATGAAACATTCAGTTTTACTCGCAGCGCTGGTGGCGTCTCTTGCATTGAGCGCATGTGGTAAAAAAGATGAATCTCAAAGCGGCGCCAGCAGCAGCGCTCCGAGCTCAAGCCCCTCCACCAGTGGAACCGCAGGCAGCCCCAGCGGATCCAGCAGCAGCCCGGCTGGCAGCTCCAGCAGCTCCAGCCCGAGCAGCGCTGGCGGAGCAGGCGGTACCAGCAGCAGCGAATCCGGCAGCGGGGCTTCCGGCTCTGCTGGCAGCACAACCGGCGCAGGCACTGCGGGTTCAGGAGGCACCAGCGGCGCCGGTGGAACGGGCGGCACCAGCACCAGCACGCCGGGCGCAAGCGGTGCCGGTGGTTCCAGCGCCAGCGGCACTGGCGGCAGCGGGACCTCTGGCGGCACCAGCGGTAGCACTGGAAGCACCAGTACGCCTGGTACGGGCACAGGTGGCACCAGTGGCAGCTCCGGCAGCAAGTAACTTGCAGGCATGACCGGCGTTGGCAACCCGCTACGCCGGTCATTAACACATGGCGGGACAGGCTTTACGCCTGCGCCAAGTCAGGAAGCGGTGTGATCAGCATGGGCTGATTGCGCCGCTTTGTCATTGGCAGCGAACCCCAGAACACCGGCAACCTCCTCTCCTTGCGCTGCCACATCACTGACAGCCGCCGGAATCAGCCAAGAATGACGGGCTCAACGCGAAGCTCACCACTCATCAGCGGCTTGACCACGATCTTGTAGGTATCGACGTCGAAAGTTTGCCTGACGGGCCTCTTCAGCGTCCGCCTGCCCTTATTTTTATGGTCTATCGAGCCCAGGTAGAACCAGCGATCGATGACATGGGTCTGCCTCCAGCCTTCGCACTCTTCCACGATTCCCATCGGTCCCGCATAAGGCCACACCATGACCCGCATTTGCTCCAGTGCCGCCTTCAGTCGCCGGTGATGATCTTCCATGGATTCTTCGCCAACGCAGGCACCGAGACAACGTGATATCTGCCTCGAGAAGCATGCCCTCCCGCGGGACACGGTCTCAAGACCGGTCAAGGCGGGGCAGAGGCGCTCCTCTTCGACAATCGAACGCAGCTTTTCCTGCGCCGCCTTGCGCGTGGCGAATAACCCGTATAGCCCCTCTGTTCGCGCAAAATCATGATCGCGCGCGTAAATGATTTCCGGTGCGGCGTTCGGCGCGCCGTCTGGAAGGTGCAAGGTGCACATCTCGCGTGTGCGCCGCAGCTTCTTGTTGTGCAGTGGCTGCTGCTCCTTGATCAGTCGAGATTCCAGCAGCAACGCACCAATCTCGCCCGCCGTACGCTGGAATTCCACGTAGCGACTCTGCTGCAGCATGCGTGCCTCTTCCGGTGTCCGCAGGTGCGACAGCACGCGGCTGCGGATGTTGACACTCTTGCCAATGTAAAGCGGCCGATCAAGCTCATCCCGAAATATATAAATGCCCGGTTTTGATGGCAGCGCATCCAGGCTGACGCGATCGATGTGGTAGGGGTATTCGAATTCAGCGGCTGGATTGCGAGGAACGATCAGGCCAACCGAAGTGATGCGGGTTTGCATAAGGCGTGAAAATTTTCAAGGAATAGGGAGATGCGCCTGAACGGCCGCGATGCTGGCCTGTATCGCACACAGAGACAAAATCGGCAGTCACCATAGACCACAAGGAAAGATAAGAGCAGTCAAGGCTTAGATTAGTTTCAAGCACGCGGCACGGTTGATCGGAATCCGTCTGAACGACACCGTCAGAGCCACGCGAATAAAAAAAATCGCTGCATGCCGCAAGCATGCGAAGAGGATGGAGTGCTATGCACCTCCCTCGCCGCAGGCAAAGGCGCGAGCCACAGCTGGGTGGGTGGCGCCGGCTCAAAACATCTGGCAATTGTGACGGCATCCCGGAAGCGAGAAAACGAGCCTGCGACTGGATAGCGTGCGACGTGCATCGTCCCGGCCTGTGCCCACAAAGACAATGGCTGACAAGGCATTCAGGATTAATCGGTATATGGAAGAGGAATGGTGCCCGAGACCGGAATCGAACCGGTACGCCCCCTCTCGGGTAAGCGGCGGATTTTAAGTCCGCTGTGTCTACCAATTTCACCACTCGGGCACACCGCGAATTTTAGAGTATCGCAGGCATAAAAAAAGCGCACGAGGCGCTTTTTTTGGAATGCTGGAGGCGGGGGTCGGAATTGAACCGGCGTCTACGGCTTTGCAGGCCGCTGCATAACCACTTTGCTACCCCGCCATGGGTGCGTATTGTAAACACAAAATTGATATTGTGCTGAACACGCCGTGCTGCTCGTATTTCTACTCTCGCAGCGACCGGATCGGTAAAGAGAAAATTCGCATTTCCTCTTTTTTATTGGAGCGGGAAAAGAGTCTCGAACTCTCGACCTCAACCTTGGCAAGGTTGCGCTCTACCAACTGAGCTATTCCCGCAATGACCTTCTATTCTTATCGCCAGCAACCCCAACAGGAATACATCCTGAGGCGCATCCACACGATAAAAAAAGGAAGCTTCGCAAGCTTCCTTTATGGATTCCTGGAGCGGGAGAAGAGTCTCGAACTCTCGACCTCAACCTTGGCAAGGTTGCGCTCTACCAACTGAGCTACTCCCGCATCGACAACAGACGCGTATTATAGAGAAACGGCATTTTTTGTCAAGCATCTTTCTGCATGATTAAAGCAGGCGACCGCTATTTTCCTTCATGAGCGGCCACGCTTTGCGCAGGTAGTAAAACATCGACCACACCGTAAGTACCGCAGCGATACCCAGCAACCAGCTTCCCCAATAGCGGGTATTGATCACGCCAAATACCGTGCCGTTAAAGAGCAGCATGGGGATAGCGATCATTTGCGCGGTTGTCTTAATCTTCCCGAGCGAACTGACCGCCACCGACTTCGCCGCGCCAATCTGCGCCATCCATTCGCGCAAGGCTGAAATGGTTATTTCGCGCCCAATAATGATGAAGGCCACGACCGCGTTGACACGGTCGAATTCCACCAGGACCAGCAACGCTCCCGCCACCATCAACTTGTCTGCCACCGGGTCGAGGAAAGCTCCGAATGCTGAAGTCTCATTCCAGCGTCTGGCAAGAAAACCGTCGAACCAGTCAGTTACCGCAGCAATGATGAAAACCGCTGTCGACGCTCCCCCTTTTGCAACCGGGGACAACCATGCATCGGGCAGGTAGAACACTCCCACGACCAAAGGGATCAAGGCAACGCGTACCCAGGTAAGCAGAATCGGAATGTTGAATGGCATGGCTCAGCTTTAAAGGCGGTTTGGTCGGCATTATCTCGCGCAAATTGCCTTGAGTGCAATTGTGAACATCAGCCTCAGTCTTGAACCGCTCGAAGCGCAAATCCTCTCGCGGCACAAGCTTCAATGCAACTGTTTGTAGATCTCCTCGGCCAGTTGCCGTGAAATTCCTTCGACCGATGCCAGGTCTTCGACGCTTGCATCCATTACACCGCGCAGACCACCGAAACGGGACAGAAGTTTTTGGCGCCGCTTTGCGCCGATTCCTTCGATTTCTTCGAGTCGCGAAGTCTGGCGCGCCTTGGCTCTCTTGGCGCGCATGCCGGTAATGGCGAATCGGTGCGCCTCATCCCGTATCTGGGCAATCAGCATCAGGGCGGCCGACTCCTTTCCAAGCTCTTGCGGTGCGCGTCCATCGGCGAATACAAGTGTCTCCAACCCGACCTTGCGCCCTTTTCCCTTCGCCACACCCACGATCACGCCGATATCGAGTCCTAATTCATTGAACACCTGCCTTGCGATTTCAACCTGGCCCTTGCCGCCGTCAATCAGCACGATGTCCGGCATGATGCCTTCGCCGTTCGCCACCTTCTCGTAACGGCGCATGAGCACCTGGCGCATCGCTGCATAATCGTCGCCAGGCGTGATACCAGTGATATTGAACCGCCGGTACTCGCCGTTCTGCATTGCATGATGGTGAAAGACGACACAGGATGCCTGCGTGGCTTCGCCCTGGGTATGACTGATGTCAAAGCACTCGACGCGCAGCATGTCGATGTCACCGATATCGAGGCCCAGCACTTCCACCAGTGCCCGCGTGCGTGCCTGCTGCGATCCCCGCTCGGACAGGAGGCGCGCCAAGGCGATTTCCGCTCCCTTTTGCGCCATCTCAAGCCATTGCCGGCGCTGCCCCTGTGGCTGGAAAACCAGGTTGATGCGATGGCCGCATTGCTCCATCAGCGCCATCATCAATGCCGGTTCGTCGAATTCGATATTCAGGATGAGCGTGCCTGGCACGAATTTGTCGATGTAGTGCTGCGCCAGGAAGGCCTTCAGGACTTCTACCTCGATTGCTTCTTCACCGTCGCCCAGTGCGCTGTCCACTTGCGTCGGGAAATAGGCGCGATCGCCCAGATGGCGCCCGCCTCTTACCATCGCCAGGTTCACGCAGGCACGCCCGCCCTGCACCACCACTGCCAGGATGTCGATATCGGCATCGCCTACGGTCTCCATGCTCTGCTGATGCAGTACACGCGACAAGGCACTGATCTGGTTGCGCACGGCAGCGGCCTGCTCGAATTTCAGCTCACCCGCAAACGCATGCATCTTTTTCTCGAGATCCTGCAGCACTTCAGTCTGGCGTCCGCGCAAGAACTTCGCGGCATTCTCGACATCGATCGCGTAGTCTTCCTTGCTGATCGCATTCACGCACGGCGCGCTGCAACGGTGAATCTGGTGCAGAAGACAAGGCCTGGTACGGTTTGCGAACACAGTATCCTCGCAACTACGCAGCAGGAAAACCTTTTGCAGGATCTGCATTGACTCCTTCACCGCCCAGGCACTGGGAAACGGGCCGAAATACTGGTTCTTCTTATCGACGGAGCCCCGGTAGTAGGCAATGCGGGGATATTCCTGATTAGTGATCTTCAGGAAAGGATAAGACTTGTCGTCCCGGAAAAGAATATTGAAACGGGGGTGCAGAGTCTTGATCAGATTGTTTTCAAGCAGCAGCGCTTCTGCTTCGCTGCGAGTGACCGTCGTTTCAAGCCGCGCGATCCGTTCAACCATCATTGCGGTGCGCGGACTGGCAAGCGTCTTCTGAAAATAGCTGGACACTCGCTTTTTCAGGTCGCGCGCCTTGCCGACATACAGGAGATTGTTCTCCGCATCGAAATAGCGATACACCCCAGGCAGGTGCGGAAGCATGGCAACGGTTTCCAGAAGGGCAGCGCGCGGCTCGGGTACGACGGTATCAGACATTGCCGGATAAAAAACTCAGGTGGAGCTCAGTTCCTGCACAACCCGCTTTGCCACTAGATAACGTGGATCTTCCTGAAGCGCGTTCCAGGCAAGGGCCGGCGTTTGTGGAACGAGTGCCGCAATGCGCGCGGCAGATTCCCTAGTTTTGGCATTCGCCTGAATTTTCAAGCCCGCCAGCAATTGGTCAGCCTTATCCGGCGAATTGCAGATCAAGACCATGTCACAGCCTGCCGACAATGCAGCATTGGCGCCATCTATGACATCTCCTGCGACGCTTGCGCCCTCCATGCTCAGATCGTCGCTGAAGATCACACCTTCGAAGCCCATGTCCTGGCGCAGTATCGACAGCCATTTCTTTGAAAATCCGGCGGGGTGCTTGTCGACCATTGGGTAAATCACATGGGCCGGCATCACCGCAGACAAGCCGAGTCCGAGCCAGTCGTACGGTGCGGCATCCTCCGAGAGGATTGCGTTCAGGCTGCGCTCGTCTACCGGAATGTCGATGTGCGAATCCGCCTTGACAAAACCGTGCCCCGGGAAGTGCTTGCCGCAGTTGGCCATCCCGGCCAGCGCGAGGCCGTGATTCAGGCTCTTGGCCAGCATGGCCACTACGCGCGCGTCTCGGTGGAACGCGCGGTCGCCGATCACGCCGGACTCGCCATAATCAAGGTCGAGCACCGGCGTGAAGGCAAGATCGACGCCGCAGGCACGCAACTCCGCGGCAAGCACGAAACCGACTGCGGTCGCCGCTTTCGTCGCGCCCAGCACATCGGTATCCCACAATTCACCGAGCCTGCGCATCGCCGGCAACCTGGTGAAGCCGTCAGTCCTGAAACGCTGTACCCTTCCACCCTCGTGGTCTACCGCGATCAGTATTCCGGGGCGCAGGTCGTGAATCGCCTTGGTCAATTCGACGAGCTGGCTGCGGTTCTTGTAATTCCGCGCAAACAGAATCACGCCGCCGGTAAGCGGATGCTGAATACGCCGGATATCGTCCTGTGCCAGCTCCGTTCCAACCACGTCGAGCATGACCGGTCCCAATTTCATACCATCTGCTATTTTCATTTTTTCTCCACTATGACAAAGGCAACGGCATACTCCGCCTCGTCGGTGATCGAGACTTGCGCCGTCAACCCGTTTTGTTCCATGAATTCCTGTAAAGCCCCGCTGGCGACGACCACGGGTTTGCCGCTTGGTGCATTCAGCGTTTGCATTGCACGCCAGGTCATCGGCATGCGCATTCCCAGTCCGATTGCCTTGGAAAATGCCTCCTTGGCCGCAAACCGCGTTGCCAGAAAGCGGATTCCGCGCGCTTCCACCTTGGCCTTGCGACGCTGATATTTTTCGAATTCCTCGGGTCCGAGGACCTTCTCGGCAAAGCGGTCGCCATTGCGTGCGAGCGCTGCCTCGATGCGGGAAATCTTGATGATGTCGGTGCCGATGCCGTAAATCATTTCTTGTGGATGCCCAGTCGCGCGGCGACCATGATCGCCTTCATCTCGCGCACCGCATTCTGCCACCCCACGAATATGGCTTGCGCCACAATGGCATGACCGATATTGAGTTCGGCGATCTCGGGAATGGCGGCGATTGCCTGGACGTTCGTGTAATGCAATCCATGGCCGGCATTGACTTTCAACCCGCGCCTGATACCTTCGAGCACGCCGGCGTGCACCCGCTCCAGTTCTTTGGCCTGCTCCGCTTCCGTCACCGCATCGGCATAACGCCCGGTATGAATTTCAATGACAGGCGCGCCGATTTCTGCCGCCGCCTTGATTTGCTCAGGTTCGGCATCAATGAACAGGCTGACCCGGATTCCTTCCGCTTGCAGTTGCTTGACTGCCGCGTCAACCTGGGCGTAATGCTTGACGACGTCCAGTCCGCCTTCGGTCGTAACTTCTTCCCGGCGCTCCGGCACCAGGCATACATCATGCGGCTTGATTCTGCAGGCAAAGTCGATCATCTCGGTGGTCACCGCGGATTCGAGATTCATACGGGTGCGCAGCTGCGGTCGGATGGCCTCGACGTCGGCATCCTTGATATGCCTGCGGTCTTCCCGCAGATGCAGGGTAATGGCATCTGCGCCCGACTCTTCGGCAAGCAATGCCGCCTGCAGTGGATCAGGATAGGCCGTACCGCGCGCGTTGCGCACCGTGGCGACGTGATCGATGTTGACGCCTAGTTCGATGACTTGGGATTGCGGATGGAGAAGGCTCATGATGAAGATCGAAACTTATAACTGCATCAAATCTATCAGAATCTGGCGCGTGTTGAGCGGTGCCCCGCCTAGATAATGGCCGAGCAAAAAACGCATCAGGAATTTGCTCTGGGTTTGCGTGACGCTGTCCGAATAGTCTTCGGATTCCACGTCGAGCAGGGTCTTGCCGGATACCCGCGGCCAGGTATCCGCTGGAACCGCATGGCGTGGGCCGCGTTCGGGATCCACCACGTAAATCCGATTCATTTCCACCGTATTTCCGGTCGAGGTACATAGTGTCAGATTGCCGCCAACGCCGGTCTCCTTCAGCAGGGCTCGCTCGAACTTGCGCAAGACAATGGGCGCTGGCTCGTCATGCGCAAGCTGGTTCAGGGTCGAGACGTAATGATCGAACAGGGCCGGATGCGGATCATCGCGCGCCAGCAACCTGACGAGCAACTCGTTCAAGTAGAAGCCGCAGAGAAGCGCGGATTTTTCAAGAGGCAACAGCCCCCCTATCCATTCGGCCGATGTCAGGGTGCGCACTTCCGATTTCCCGGCCCAGCTTACGGACAGGGGCTGAAAAGTCTGCAATACCCCGCGCAGGCGAGAATGCGGCCGCTTTGCTCCTTTTGCAATCAGAGCCACGCGGCCGTAATCGCGCGAAAACAGATCAACGATAAGGCTGGTTTCCTTGTAGGGATAGCTGTGCAAGACAAAGCCAGGTTGGGCGGCTACGCGCGTCTCCTTTTCCGAAGGCTTGCTGCGCTTGGCTGTTTGCGGCACGGTTGACGCTGCAACTGGCACCCCTGCCTCCTCCCCTGTCGCCGAGGAGGCTTCGGCAAGGTAAGGCGGCAGTACTCCCGGCGCTTCGGCCGTTCGACCAAGGCTCTTGAGCAAAAGCGGAGATTCCTCGCTGCGTGTTTTCACATGCGGATCGACATCCATTAGGCACATGGCCTATTCATAGCCATAGGCGCGCAGCCCGGCTTCATTGTCCGCCCAACCGGATTTCACCTTGACCCATATTTCAAGATAAACCGGTCCGCCAAACAGCTTTTCCATATCGAGCCTGGCCTGGGTGGAAATTTCCTTGAGCTTTGCACCCTTCTGCCCGATCACCATTGCCTTGTGGCTATCACGGTCCACAAGAATGGCTGCAAATACTCGACGCAATCGCCCTTCTTCTTCGAACTTTTCAATTACGACCGTACTTTTGTAAGGCAGTTCTTCCCCGACGAAGCGGAACACCTTCTCCCGCACAATCTCGGCAGCAAGAAATTTCTCGCTGCGGTCAGTAATGTCGTCTTCGTCGAAAACAGGCGGATTGATCGGCAAATACTTGGAGATTTCATTTTCCAGTACATCCAGCTGAAACCGCTGCTTCGCAGACACAGGGACGATGGCGGCAAAGTTTCGCTGCGCTGCAACCTCTTGCAGGAAAGGAAGCATTGCCTTCTTGTCCTTGAATCGATCCGTCTTGTTGAGGACCAGAATGCAAGGCACATTTGTGGGAATCAGGTCGAGTATCTGCCTGTCAGCCGGACCGAAGGTGCCTGCTTCAATGGTGAACAGGATAACGTCGGCCGCCGTGAGCGTATTGGTAACCGTGCGATTAAGCGTCCGGTTGAGCGCATTTGAATGCCGGGTCTGAAAGCCGGGCGTATCGACATAGATGAATTGCGCATGCTCACGGGTCTGGATGCCGGTAATCCGATGGCGCGTTGTCTGCGCCTTGCGAGAAGTAATGCTGACCTTGGCGCCAATCAAGGCATTCATCAGGGTCGACTTGCCGACATTGGGTCGGCCAACGATCGCGATGTAGCCACATCGAAAGTCAGACTGCGCAACAGGAGTGGTCATGCGGATTTGGATTCGGAGGAAACAACGGGAATTCCCGCTTCTGTGGATGCGTCACTGCTCGCCTTCGCATCCGACTTCACATCAGTTTGCGGCAGCGGTGGCGTTACCGGATCCGCCACTCCGGTCTTTTCCTTGTCCTCGGACTGACCTTCTTGTTTTGCTGCATTCTTTGGGGCCACTCTTGCAGTCTTTCTGGCAGGAGCTTCCGGAGCCGGTGCATCCGACTGTATCGTTGCGATGCCCGCCAATTTCAGCTGCGAGGCACGGGGCCGGCTCTTGCGGACTGAGGATGAGTTCTTGGCAAAAGCATTTTGAACTGCTTCCAGGGCCAGTTTAGCGGCCGCCTGCTCGCCTGCGCGTCGACTGCCGCCAGTCCCAAACACCTGTATATCGAGCTTCGGCACAAGACATTCGATCTCGAACTGCTGGTTATGCGCGGCACCATGAGTTGCCACCACGTTATATTGCGGAAGCGCGATCTTCTTGCCTTGCAAATATTCCTGCAACAAGGTTTTCGCATCCTTGCCCAATGTTTTCGGGTCAACCGTATCGAGAATGGGAATATACAATGCGCGAATGACGTCACGCGCCGCATTGAAGCCGGCATCAAGGAAAATGGCGCCAAACAGGGCTTCCAGGGTATCCGCCAGAATGGAGGGTCGGCGGAATCCGCCTGACTTCAACTCTCCTTCCCCCAACCGCAAAAACTGGGAAAGCTCCAGGCGCTGCGCGATTTCGTACAAGGATTGCTGCTTCACCAGATTGGCCCGCAAGCGTGACAGGTCACCTTCGTCGATTGAGTTATAGCGCTCGAACAATAATGAAGCGACCACGCAATTCAGGACCGAGTCCCCAAGGAATTCAAGCCGTTCGTTATGCAAACTGCTATGGCTGCGGTGAGTCAAGGCCTGCTGCAGCAATGCAGCGTCCTTGAACGTATGGCCTAGCCTGTTTTGCAATAACATCAAATCCATTCGACTCGTCGCTTAATCCCGCTAATTCGACCGCCGCCGTTCATCGCACTTCCTGGGTGCTTGCTGCGTAATCGATGAGCAAGCTAACCGGCCCGAACAAGGCAACTTTTTTTGATACGCCACGCTCACTTCAATGCCACCAGATTCGCGTGTGATTTCCAGATCCTTGCCCGAGACTGACTCGATATAGCCAACTTCCGCTTGGCGGTCAAATGCTGTCCGTATTTCAGGTGCGCTTTGGCCCGTTGCCTTGGCCATTGCGATCGCCTTCTTGACTGCCGAATACTCAATCACTGTCGGCACCACTTTCATCCCCATCACTGCCAGCAGTGCAATGATTCCGATTACAAAAATAAAACCAACTAAGGAAAGCCCGCTTTGTCCACGCTTGTAGTTTGACTGCACTTTCATGCACCCGCTCCCTGAATATTATTGAAAACCGCCTATCCGCTTGGGATTACTGAGGTTCATCCAAATGAAAAATGCCTTTCCGACAATATTTTCGTCTGGAACAAAGCCCCAATACCGGCTATCAAGGCTGTTATCCCGATTATCTCCCATCATGAAGTAATGTCCAGCAGGGACGTTGCATGCAAACCCTTCAGTGTTGTAACTGCAAAGATCCCGATAGGGAAAGGTGGCATCCGGATTGGGAACGTAAGCTGGTGCACGATCATCATTCAGAATACGGTGGGATACCCCATTGAGTTTTTCCAGATATTGCTTCGAATAACTCAAATGCTCTTCATCCAGGTAGTCTGGCAGCGGCTCGTAAGAAACTTCCTTTCCATTTACTGTTAAGCGCTTGTTTTTATACACTATTTTGTCACCTGGAACACCAACGACGCGCTTAATGTAATCGAGCGACGGATCTTTCGGAAATTTGAAAACCATGACATCGCCCCGTTGAGGAACATTTATGTCGATGATTTTCTTGTTAATGATCGGTAAACGGACACCATAGGTAAACTTATTGACGAGGATTAAGTCGCCTACCATCAATGTCGGAACCATCGAACTTGAAGGGATCTTGAAAGGCTCGTACAGGAAGGAGCGCAGGAAAAACACCAGCGCGATGACCGGGAAAAAGCTGCCCGAGTACTCTATCCAGGTAGGTTGCTTTAGCAACTTGGCTTCCAGTGCCGCACGCCCGCTCTCGTCAGTCTTGATCCCGCTGCTGCGCAATTTTGCATTGCGGGCGTCGAATTCCGCCAGCGCCGCATTTGCCTTGAGTCGCCGCTGCTTGGACAGGTAAAACACATCCAGAAACCAGATGACGCCAGTTACGACCGTCAGAACAAACAGGATTAGCGCAAAATTCCCAAGGATTGCTTGCAGGCTCATTTTTCTTCCACTTGTAATATCGCCAGGAATGCTTCTTGCGGCACCTCAACCGAGCCGACTTGTTTCATTCGCTTCTTGCCGGCCTTTTGCTTTTCGAGCAGCTTGCGCTTACGAGTAATGTCACCGCCATAACATTTAGCCAGAACATTCTTCCGCATCGCCTTCACATTCTCGCGCGCAATAATGTTCGAGCCGATCGCGGCCTGAATGGCCACATCGAACATCTGGCGCGGAATCAGCTCCCGCATCTTCGCTGCCACCGCTCGGCCACGGAACTGGCTGCTGGCACGGTGCACGATAATGGCAAGCGCATCGACCTTGTCGCCGTTGATCAGCATGTCCACCTTGACCACGTCGGCCGCACGGTACTCCTTGAACTCGTAATCCATCGAGGCATAGCCACGCGATGTCGATTTGAGCTTGTCGAAGAAATCGAGCACGATCTCGGCCATCGGCATCTCATAGGTCAGCATCACCTGCTTGCCGTGGTACGTCATGTTGATCTGCACGCCGCGCTTCTGGGTACATAGCGTGATCACCGAGCCCACATATTCCTGCGGCATGTAGAGATTGACGGTAACGATAGGCTCGCGGATCTCTTCGATCTTGGAGGGCTCTGGCATCTTCGAAGGGTTGTCGACCATGACCACAGTGCCGTCACGCTGCACCACTTCATAGACCACGGTCGGCGCCGTGGTAATCAGGTCCATGTCAAATTCGCGTTCGAGCCGCTCCTGAACGATCTCCATGTGCAGCAAGCCGAGGAAGCCGCACCGGAAGCCAAAGCCGAGTGCCTGCGACACTTCCGGCTCATACTGCAAAGCTGCATCGTTCAGCTTCAGCTTTTCAAGGGAATCACGCAGCGCGTCGTACTGGTTCGCCTCCACTGGGAACAAACCTGCAAACACCTGCGGTTGCACTTCCTTGAAACCTGGCAGGGGCTGCGCTGCAGGCTTCGCCGCGGATGTGATGGTATCGCCTACTTTGGCGGCCTTCAATTCCTTGATGCCAGCGATGACGAAGCCGACCTGTCCTGCAGACAGGGATTCACGTGACTGCGATTTAGGCGTGAACACACCCACATTTTCAGTGAGATATTGAGCGCCGGTCGCCATCAGCAGAATCTTGTCCTTGGGGTGCAAGGTACCGTTGACGATACGGACCAGCATGACAACACCAACATAATTGTCGAACCAGGAGTCTATGATCAAGGCCTGCAACGGCGCATCCGGATCACCTTTGGGCGGCGGCACCTTCATGATCAGCGCTTCGAGCACATCTTCGACGCCCAAACCGGTCTTGGCCGAGCAGCGCACGGCATCCGATGCATCGATACCGATAACGTCCTCAATTTCCTTGCTCGCATTCTCCGGGTCGGCTGAAGGCAGGTCGATCTTGTTCAGCACCGGGACCACTTCGACACCGAGATCAAGAGCGGTATAGCAATTTGCCACTGTCTGAGCCTCCACGCCCTGAGATGCATCGACTACCAGCAGAGCACCTTCGCACGCGGAGAGCGAACGGCTTACCTCGTAACTGAAGTCTACGTGGCCGGGCGTATCGATCAGGTTCAGGTTGTAGATCTTGCCGTCACGTGCCTTGTATGACAGAGCTGCCGTCTGCGCCTTGATGGTGATGCCGCGCTCACGCTCCAGTTCCATCGAATCCAGCACCTGGGCCTCCATCTCACGATCAGACAGACCGCCGCAAAGCTGGATGATCCTGTCTGCCAAGGTGGATTTGCCGTGGTCGATATGGGCAATGATGGAAAAATTGCGAATGTTATCCATTAACTAAATGCAAGATTACAAAAAAGGCGCCCAGAACGGGGGCGTTTGCCCCTAGCGAGCGCCTTTCGGATAAGGTTGTCCAACCACGCATTTTACCGGATTTCAAGGAGGAAAAGCCGTATTGTGGGTCGCATGAACGTGCCGCTCCCGAAGATGGCCGTCAGGCAGCTAGATGGTGGCAGGTTATTGAACGGATGCAAGAGGCACGAATTTACGGAAGTCCTTGGCTGCGTCAGTCCAAATAGCAGAGTTTCCAGTTTCTGGAATGAAGAGTTTAGTCCTCAATGCAACAGACATCGGAAGGCGATCAAGATTCAGCCATTCGTCAGGAAAGCCTTTACCTTGGGCTCATCCAGGAAGTAATGGCATAACCTGACGGAGGCCGCGCCATCGCGGCTTCCGAACAGGACAGGAACCTGATCGTCATATAAGGCAAGGAGCGCCTCATCGCTGTCCACATCCACCACTTCGACCGTGAATGAATATTCCGGGCTCAAAGCCTGCAAGGCCTCCAGCAATTCATCGCATAAATGACAATAGGAGCGGGAATAAAGCGTGAAATGGACCATGGCACTGAAACCTGTTACGAGAAACATGCCCCTAGAGGCGGCTGAAGCAATTCTCATTGATGCAGGCCAACAAAATCCTTGCCCTAGGAAACAAAAAGGCTGCGAGGCAGTTCGCCCCGCAGCCTGTCATCATCAATGAGCCTATTTATTGCCCATTCGGTTTTATCGGAACGAACTGGGAGGCATCACCACGGCGCACCAGAATAACAGCTGATTTCTTGGGCTCAAGCTTGGAAACCAGCGCGTTGAATTGCTTCGCATTGGTGATGTCCGTGTTATTCAGGCGAAGAATCACATCACCCGCACGCAACCCTACCCTCGCAGCAGGCCCTTCTGCCGCCTCGACGATTACGCCGCCTTCCAGTCGCAGTTCCCGCTTCTGGGCCTCGGATAAATCGCTGACCACTAAGCCGAGCGCATTAGCTGCTTGCTCCTTGGGTTTCTTTTCATCCTGTTTCGCGACTTTTTCCGGCTCGAGTTCGGTAACGGTCAATGGAATTTCGCGGTTTGCACCTTTGCGCCACACGGTTACGCCGACGCGCGTACCCGGTTTGGTAGCACCTACCAGGCGCGGCAAATCCGTTGACTTTTCGATATTTGCGCCGTTGAACTTCAGGATAATGTCTCCCGCTTCAACGCCCGCCTTTTCAGCAGGTCCGCCTGGCTCCACCCGCTGCACCAGCGCCCCCTGCGCCCTAGGCATGCCAAGCGTTTCAGCAACCTCACGAGTGACCTCTCCGATCTGCACACCAATACGCCCGCGGGTAACCTTGCCGGTAGTGCGCAGCTGATCCGCGACCCGTACGGCTTCATCGATGGGCACTGCAAAGGAAATGCCCATGTAGCCGCCAGAACGGCTGTAAATTTGGGAATTGATGCCGATTACTTCGCCACGCATGTTGATGAGCGGGCCGCCCGAATTTCCTGGATTCACCGCGACATCAGTCTGGATGAGCGGGAGATATTCTCCCGTATCCCGAGCCTTGGCCGAAATGATTCCCGCAGTGACAGTATTCTCGAGGCCAAACGGTGAGCCGATGGCGATGACCCATTCGCCGACCCTCAACTTGCTGGGGTCACCAATTGTCAGACGCGGCAAATTATTCCCATCGATTTTCACGACCGCCACGTCGGTGCGCTTGTCCACGCCAATGATCTTTGCCTTGAATTCGCGTTTGTCCGTTAGCGTGACATAGACTTCATCTGCTCCCTCCACCACGTGTGCATTGGTCAACACGTAGCCGTCGCCGGAGATGATGAATCCCGACCCGACACCGCGCGGGACTTCCTCTTCCTGCTGCGGGGCCGGCTTCCGGCCGCGCGGAGCACGATCGGGCTGCTGCTGTCTAGGGATCGGGATCCCAAAAAAGCGGCGAAAGAATTCCTGCATTTCCTCATCTTCGCCGTTCAGCCCCCCCTGTCCTGGCTTGACGCGCTCCGTGGTCCTGATGTTGACGACGGCGGGCCCAGTCTTTTCGGCGAGATCGGCAAAATCCGGAAGCACTTGAGCGGCAACAGCTGTTGCGGCGACAGCGGACGGCAAGGGCATCAGCAAAGCTCCTGCCGTGCTGAGCAACAAGGCGAATAGCGTGGTTCGCATACTGCGGACTTTCATAACATCCCTTTTTTCTTCTATCTACTTAGGACTGAATTCAATCGAATTGGCAACCTGCTTGATTGCTGCGCTTGGCACCTCTCCAACAATGGTAAGCCAAAAATCACCCTGACGCTTGCCCATAATATTCATCGCACCCTGCTGCATGAATCCTTCAGTGCGGCTCTGTGTGCCGGGCTCGATAAACACTGAAATCGCGGCAAGTCCGTCAGAAAAAACAATTTGCGAAACCTCGCGTTGCGTTGCCGGGGCATGATTTCCTTGGGCGCCAGCTGCACCCGATGACGCGGCTGCAGGTTGGTCCGATACCAGTCGATTCACTTCGCGTATTTTTTTAAATCCAGGAGGCAACGACTTGACTGTCCAACCGGATAAACTCGCCTGACTCGTTAAAGCATTTTCAACTCGCCAGCCATTCGTGTTCACAAAACTAGACTTGACTCGGCTGCGATCAACATTGCCGATCGCTATGTGCGTAAAGGAAATCTGCTCGACGATCTCGTGCTTTTCATTCAGCGTTTGCGCTCGCAACAGCAGTCCGCTCGATTTCTCTGCCCAAAGCTTGTAACCGTACCGTAGATTGTCTTTTGGTTCGAGCACGATAGATTGGCAGTCATGACCTGCCACGCGCCCCGCTTCCCCATTCCTTATCTGATATGTCTGCGCCAAATCCGAAGGACTTGCAGCAAGTATTGCGGGGAAGATGTCATGAGTTACCCGCTTCTCAACGACCAGTGTCTTTGCCTCAGGTACGTAACAGATGATTTCTTCATTGTTGCGGATGTATTCCCGAGGTTTGCCATCAAGAATCTCAAGTTTTTCTGTCTCGTTCTTGCCGTCGATCAGGTGCGTGATACGTGACGTACGTACTTGGTTTCCCTGCTGATAGACGAATGTGCCGGAGTAATTGAGTCTTTGCGCTGCAGTCTGGATCTTGTTCAGCCATGCCTGAGCTTCACGCTGCTCGGCTGATGTGTCTCCGCTTCCGGCGAAAGCCGAAAGCGCGACTAAAGTAGACAGAGCTACGACAAACTTAAGCAAGACGTGTGTTTGCCGCATATAAATTATTTGTCAGAATCAGTTGCAAACGTGGCGGACCGCGCATATTGGGCGGTACTGTAAACCGAGGGCGAAAAGCGCTGGTGCGCCAGCAGGTAGTCATCGATCCGAGGGTCGCGCAAAACCGCGTCCTCCGATACCGATGCTGCCATAAAGCCTTTTTCCGCAACAACAGAAGCAGCCGGCACAGTATTGCTTGCAGGTTGCACAGATTCGGATGCCAACATCGTTTCCGGCGCAAGCCTGTCCACAGAATGTTCTCGGGATGCGACCATCAACTGAGGCGCCGTGACAAATGCTACGGCAGCCATGGCCGCAGCAGCAGCCATGCCAGGCAACATTAAACGCTTGAACCGATGCTTTGCCGCGACCGCCGATCCAGCACTTGTGCTGACATCCTCAAGCTTGGTGCCGGTTCCGTTCCGGGCGCTGGTGAACGCCGGCGCAACAATGATCGGCTCCGCCGCAAGACGGGCAGCCATCGTGGCGGCGAACCCTGAACTTAGCGGGATGTCCATATCATCCGAACGCAACACGTCTCCGATTTGGTGATACACCTCCCAATCGGCTTGATTCTTCGAATCGCGCAACGCGGCCAAGGCGATTTCCACTTCCCGTTCATTCGCCTCCCCGTCGGCGAAAGCGGAAATCTTTTCCTGTGTTATTTCTTTTGTATCCATCACATTCCCATTCAAGGCGACCAAGCCTTCAATTTTCCCCAAAACCTTATTCTCGCTTGCTATACGCTTTACCAGCGTTTGTCGATTGCGGTGCCCAGCAAGGGTCTCAATTTCTCTGCAATGGCTTCACGTGCTCTGAATATCCGGCTGCGCACTGTTCCTATCGGACACCCCATTGCTTCCGCTATTTCATCGTAGCTCAACCCTTCGATTTCACGCAACGTAATTGCAACGCGCAATTCATCCGGCAGTGCATCCATTGCCACATTGACGGTCTCGGCAATCTGCTTGGTTGCCAGCATCGATTCGGGCGTATTGATATCCCGCAAATGATCGCCGTCGTCGAAGGTTTCCGCCTCTTCGGCGTCCGCTTCGGTCGACGTCGGTGCGCGGCGGCCTTGAGTGACGAGATAATTTTTTGCGGTGTTGATGCCGATGCGATACAGCCATGTATAAAACGCCGAGTCGCCACGGAACTGCGGCAACGCCCGGTAGGCCTTGATAAAGGCCTCCTGCACCACATCCTCGGCTTCAGCCTGGTCGCGCACGAGCCTTGACACGAGCCGCATCAGTTTCCGTTGGTATTTGGTCACCAACAGCTCGAACGCTTTTTTATCGCCGCGCTGTACGCGCTCGACAAGCAATTGATCAATGTCGCGTTCTGTCGTCAATCCCCATTCCCTTGTCTTATTGCAACATGTACGCGGCTAGATTCATTGACTCAAAGAAATACAAAAAGTTCAATTTCATCCGAGCAAACTCAACGGCATTCCTGTTCGAGGGAATTATTGCGCGCAGCAATCCAACGACACGCAACCGCTAAAGCCCGAAAGCTATCCCGCGAAACGCTGTCAGGCAAAATCGGCAAAACCCTTATCTTTCCATCCTGGGTCTTCAGACGTAACAGCAGGAGCCATGACCACATGGTGGAATCATCAAGCAAGATAACGATTTCCCTATCTTGGTATAAATGAGGCCACTTCGCATGCTTACAAGAGTGATAGTTGTCACCAATTTCAGCAAGGCGTATCAGGCCTGTACCGGAGATATCTATATGTAGGTGTTTTCGATGTCGAGCGGTATGACAAAGACCAAAAAATGCGAGGAAAAGGCAAAAAATGGCGATGGAATATCTCGGCGCAACAGGGAGCTCTCCAACTTTTCCTGCACCGATCAAGACGCCGACCAAGATGGTGACAGCGGACATTGAGCATACGAGCAAGAACAGCAACCGGGACGGCTTGACTACAGCGGACACCGCGACAGTCATGGCTGGAAGGATAGGAAAGAAAGTCTCCCTCCTTCATTGAAGGAGGGAGGCAGGACTTAAATCTTAGATTTGTCCGAAAACTAGGGTGCCATTCGTACCGCCGAACCCAAAGGAGTTTTTCACTGCAACTCTTATCGGCATTTCACGTGCGGTATTTGCGCAATAATCAAGGTCGCAGGAAGGATCCTGATTAAAGATATTGATGGTGGGGGGCGAAATCTGATGGTGGACCGCGAGTACGGTGAATACCGATTCCAGTCCGCCGGCACCGCCAAGCAAATGCCCAGTCATCGATTTGGTGGAGTTGACCACCACCTTCTTCGCATGATCGCCCAAGGTTCGCTTGATAGCGATGGTTTCGGCAACATCCCCTAAAGGCGTAGAGGTACCATGCGCATTAACATAATCAACCTGATCGGGGTTGATCTGTGCGTTTTTCAACGCAGCAATCATGCATCGCCGCGCGCCGTCACCGTCTTCCAAGGGCGCGGTCATATGGTATGCATCACCACTCATGCCGAATCCGAGGACTTCGGCATAGATCTTTGCGCCGCGCGCCTTTGCGTGCTCATACTCTTCGAGCACCATCACGCCGGCGCCTTCGCCCAGCACGAAACCGTCGCGATCCTTGTCCCATGGACGGGATGCGGTGGCCGGATCATCATTGCGGGAAGAAAGTGCGCGCGCAGCGGCGAAGCCGCCGATCCCCAAAGGAGATACTGTCGACTCAGCTCCGCCGGCAACCATGACGTCGGCGTCGCCATACTCGATCAAACGTGCTGCCGCACCGATGCAGTGCAATCCGGTAGTACACGCTGTAACGATCGACAGATTTGGCCCCTTCAACCCGTACTTGATGGACAGGTGTCCGGAAATCATGTTGATGATCGATGATGGAACAAAAAACGGGCTGATGCGACGCGGGCCGCGGTTCATAAGTTCAGCATGCGTTTCTTCGATCATCGGCAAGCCACCGATTCCGGATCCGACGATCACGCCGATCCGTTCGGCATTTTCTTCTGTAACAGCCAGGCCGCTGTCCTGCATCGCCTGAATGCCTGCCGCCATGCCATAGTGGATAAAGGTATCCATGTGGCGCGCTTCTTTACCGGGAATGTATTCCTCGACATTAAAGCCCTTCACTTCACCCGCGAAACGGGTGGAAAGCGGCGTAGCGTCAAACCTGGTGATGGTCGCAATCCCTGATTTGCCTGCAGTTAGTGACGACCATGCATCAGCAACGGTATTACCAACTGGCGAGATGCAACCGAGACCAGTCACTACGACGCGACGTTCACGTGAGCGGATCAAGCGGTTCTCCTGGAATCATCAAAACAAATTAAGCCTTGACGTGTGCCTTGGCGTAATCAATCGCCTGTTGCACAGTCGTAATTTTTCGGCTTGCTCGTCCGGAATTTCCATTTCGAATTCATCTTCGAGCGCCATAACAAGTTCAACCGTGTCCAGCGAATCTGCGCCAAGGTCATCTACGAATGACGATTCGTTCTTGATGTCTGCCTCGGCGACGCCGAGTTGTTCAGCGACGATCTTCTTAACGCGTTGTTCGATATCGGACATATATACCTCCAGTGGGGTTACGAAAGTGCGCGCATTTTATCAGGTTTGCGCGTTGAAAATTCATTTTCGGCTCTTGTTTTAACTGCTGGCCGTAGTAAAAGACGGACTTAACAACTCATCTCAGCTCATGTACATGCCGCCATTTACATGGAGCGTCGCACCAGTGATGTAGCCGGCTTGTGGTGAAGCAAGAAACGCAGCAGCCGCGGCAATGTCTTCCGGCATGCCGAAGCGACCTAGGGGAATCTGCTGCATCAAAGCCTCGGTCTGCTGATCGTTCAATTCCTTGGTCATATCCGTATCGATAAAACCAGGAGCAATGCAATTGACGGTGATATTGCGGCTGCCGATTTCACGTGCGAGTGCTCGGCTCATGCCGGCTACCCCTGCCTTTGCAGCAGCGTAGTTCATTTGCCCTGGATTGCCTGCGGAGCCAACGACAGAAGTGATATTTATGATACGCCCGTGCTTGGCTTTCATCATGCCGCGCAATACTGCACGGGAAAGGCGGGCCACTGCGGACAGGTTGGTGGCAATGACGGCGTCCCACTCCTCGTCTTTCATCCGCATGGCCAGTTGGTCCTGGGTGATGCCGGCGTTATTGACGAGGATCGACAATGCGCCGAATTCCTTCTGCGCCTGTTCCACCACCTCGATGCAGCGCTGCGCATCATTCACGTTCAGGACGACGCCCTTGCCGGCTTCAGGGCGGATCGCTGCGAGATATTCCGATATCGATGCAGCGCCGGATTCCGATGTTGCCGTACCAATCACTCTCGCGCCTTGCCTTGCCAGCTCCTGCGCGATAGCTTTGCCGATGCCACGCGATGCGCCCGTTACCAGAGCCACTTCATTGACAAGAATTGCATTGGAAGGATTCACTTGAGCAGCTCCATGACTTTGTCTAGGGATGCCTGATCGACGATGGCTTCGCCGACGAGGTCGCCATTGATTCGCTTGGTAAGGCCGCTCAGCACTTTGCCGGGGCCGCATTCGATAACGTGCGTGACTCCGTCCGCAGCAATTTTCTGAATTGTTTCGACCCAGCGCACCGGACTTGCAGCCTGGCGCACCAGCGCCTCCTTGATGGCGACCGCATCATTTACGATGGCGACATCGACGTTGTTGATGACGGGGATCGCAGGCGCGGCGAAATCGAGCTTCGCCATGTATTCGCGCAAGCGGTCCGAGGCCGGCTTGAGCAAGGACGAGTGAAATGGTGCAGATACCGGCAAAGGCAAGGCACGTTTCGCCCCTTTCGCCTTTGCCGCTTCGCAGGCGCGCTCAACTGCCCCCTTGTGACCAGCGATGACGACCTGAGCTGGCGCATTAAAATTGACTGCTTCGACCACCTCGCCTTGGGCAGCCTCTGCGCACGCGGCACGTACGTCGGCATCCGAAAGCCCGAGGATCGCAGCCATGCCCCCTTGCCCAACCGGCACCGCTTCTTGCATGGCCTGGGCACGGAAACGCACCAGCGGCACTGCGTCCTTGAAGGAAATGACCCCGGCGGCGACGAGCGCCGAATATTCACCCAAGCTGTGGCCCGCCATGATCTGCGGCGCCTTGCCGCCAGCCGCCACCCACGCCCGGTAAAAGGCGACGGCAGCGGTCAACATGACCGGCTGGGTATTGGTGGTGAGATCGAGCCCTTCCTTCGGCCCTTCGGCCATCAACTTTCCAAGGTCGAACTGCAGCGCATCGGACGCCTCTGCAACCGTCTGTCTTACGCTCGGGTTATCGGCAAAGCCATTCAGCATGCCAACGGCCTGCGAGCCCTGCCCCGGAAACACAAATGCGAATTTGGTCATGTTTAGGTGAAAAGAAAATTACATCCGCGCGAGCACGGCGCCCCAAGTGAATCCGCCGCCCACGCCTTCCATCATAACGTGGTGCCCCTGCTTGATACGGCCATCGCGTACCGCCTTGTCCAGAGCCAGCGGTATCGACGCCGCCGAAGTATTGCCCTGCTGATCGACGGTCACGACCATCCTTTCCATCGGCAGGCCGAGCTTTTTCGCAGTACCTTGCATGATGCGGATATTAGCTTGATGAGGAATCAGCCAATCCAGCTGAGAGGCACTCATGCCAGCAATTTCAAGTGCCTCGTGCGCGACCTTGTCGAGAACGGACACCGCCATTTTGAAGACCGCCTGCCCATCCATGTGCATGAAGGCACTGCCCTCTAGGACACCAGCATTTACACTGCCGGGTACACACAAGATATTGCCGTGACTACCATCGGCATGCAGCTTGGTAGCAAGAATTCCGGGCTCGCTCGATGCAGTCATCACGACCGCCCCGGCGCCATCACCAAACAATACGCAGGTAGTACGGTCTTCAAAATTCAGAATGCGGGAGAACACTTCCGCCCCGATTATCAGAACATTTTTGTGCACGCCGGACTTGATGAACTTGTCGGCAATCGATACTGCGTAAACGAAGCCGCTACAAACAGCCTGCACATCCATGGCTGGGCAGCCATTGGTAATGCCAAGCTTGTGCTGTACGACACATGCCGTGCTCGGAAAACCGCCAAGATGATCGGGCGTCGATGTCGCCAGAATAATCAGGTCGATGTCGTTTGCGCTCAACCCCGAGCGCTCGATGGCGCGCCTGGCCGCCTCAACCGCCAGATCGCTGGATTTTGCGCCTGGCTCAGCAAAATGCCGTGCCGAAATGCCGCTGCGCGTCACTATCCATTCGTCCGAGGTCTCAACCCCCTTCTCCGCCAATTGCATGGCGAGCTCATGATTAGTCACTCGCCCGGGCGGCAGATAGCTGCCGGTGCCGATAATTTTGCTATAGAGAGTCATGCAGTTTTTTGTCGAGTTAGATCGACGGATTGATCGGTGTCTTCGCTTGTGGGAACCGCTTCCGGCTGCACCATCAATTCCGCAACGGATTTGGCGATACGCGATAACAGATCATGCTTCGCCGCTTCGAACGCCCGCCTGATGGCCCATTCGTAGCCATAAGCATCTTCCCCGCCATGACTCTTGAAAACCAATCCGCGCAAGCCGAGAAGGCTGGCGCCGTTGTAGCGGGACGGATTCATCCGTTGAGAAATTGCGTTCAATGCGCCGCGCGCAAGCAGCGCGCCCAGCAAATTCAGAGGACTGCTCTTGAATTCTGTAGTCAGAACACGCTTGACGAAGCGCCCGAGCCCTTCCGACGCCTTAAGTACCACGTTACCGACAAACCCGTCGCAGACTACGATATCAGTCGTGCCTTCGAATATGTCGTTCCCTTCCACATTCCCGTAGAAGTTGAGCAGACCTCTTTCGTGATCGGCGCGCAGCAATGCCGCAGTCTGCTTGACCACTTCATTACCCTTGATGTCCTCTTCACCGATATTCAGCAATCCGACCGTCGGCTTCGCCTTGCCTTCCAGCGCTGACACCAACGCCGACCCCATCAGGGCAAACTGGTTCAAATGCTGTGGCTCGCAGTCGACGTTGGCGCCGAGGTCGAGCATGTAGGTCGCCGAATTCTTTTGATTGGGTATGAGCGTACAGATCGCAGGACGATCAACACCAGGCAGGGTCTTCAGCACATATCGTGAGACCGCCATCAGCGCACCGGTATTGCCGGCGGAAACGCAAGCCTGAGCCTGACCATCCTTGACCAAGGTGATCGCGACACGCATCGACGAATCCTTCTTGCGCCGCAAGGCAACTTCAAGCGGATCGTGCATCGTAACGACTTCCGATGCATTGACGATGGAGAGGCGCGGATGATCTGCGGCTTTGTGCTTGACCAACTCCTCCCGGATCGCGTGCTCAATACCGACCAAAATCAGTTCTGCACCCGGCTCGTGATTAACGAAAGAGATGGCTGCGGGAATGGTGACTGACGGGCCGTGGTCCCCGCCCATGCAGTCGATAGATATTTTGATTGTCATTGTTTTGATTCAGTAGCCCTGCCTGCTACCTGAGTGGCCGGCTTGGCATGATTCAAAATGACGCAGTGCGCAGATTCAGCATATGAAAAAACGGCGCCAAGTCAAACTTTCCGCGCCGCTTTCAAGCTTGGAAAAACGGAAGACGATGATTACTCGTCGTTTTTGGTTTTCAGCACCTTGCGGCCGCGATAGTAACCGCTCGGGCTGATGTGGTGACGCAGGTGAGTTTCACCGGTAGTCGGCTCGACTGCGAGAGGCGGCGCGGACAGATGATCATGCGCACGGTGCATGCCACGCTTGGATGGGGATTTCTTGTTTTGTTGAACAGCCATGATGACTCCTAAATCTTGGGATCCGAAAATTTTAACATATCCGGCTTGCATGCCGGGAATTACTTGCCTGACAGTATCAGTATCTGCCGATATTACTTATTGCCTCAGCTTCTTCAAAACTGCGAAGGGCGAAACCTTTTCCATTTCCTCCGGCGCATTCTGGATAGGCTGCCCCGAACAGGCCTCATGCTTCGGCGCCTGAGGTAATGCCAGCAATGCTTCGTCCTCGATCAGATCGGCAACATTGAAGGCCTTGCTTCCCACGATTACTTCGCTTGCATCGTCATCATCCAGCGAAGCATCGAGCTCATCCGCACTCGCCTCGTCTTTTGCCAGCAGCAACATTGATTTCGATGCAATATTGAAATCAAGCGGCGTCAGGCAGCGCTGGCAAAGCAATCGAACCGTGCCCGACACATCCAGGATAAGCTGGGCATGCCCTTCGGAGTTAGTTCCGCCTTGCAATGACCACATGATCCTGCCGGATCGGTCCACTGATTCCTTGGCCAATCGAGGCAAATCCGCAACCAAAGTCTCGCCTTCCAGGCGCTCCTTGAGACGACAAAACTCGAACGCATCAATTACAAGGGCATTCATCGCAAAAGCCGTTCCCGGAAAACCTGCGATAATAACAGGGTTTTCCCTTATTCGTCAAAGCGTTAGCATTTCCAAACTGCACAAACGTCCAAGCCAACTCAAGCAGCATGTCTTCTTATACCCCCTCTCCGCATCTAGTGCTCGCGTCGGGCTCCGCCTATCGTCGGGAACTATTGTCTCGGATACAACTTCCCTTCAGCATAAACGTTCCCAACATTGATGAAACGCCGCGCTCAGGGGAAGCACCGGACATGACTGCATGCCGACTCGCGAAGGCAAAGGCTGCTGCGGTGGCCGCACAAATCCCGCAAGCGCTGGTTATTGGATCCGACCAGGTCGCGACGCTCGATGGCGAGCAGATCGGCAAACCCGGCTCCCACGAGAACGCTTTGAAACAGCTGCAGAAAATGCGCGGCCGGCGAGTCATCTTTCATACCGCACTCTGCCTGTGGGATGGACGAGAAGGCGATCCGGATCGAGCCGCGCAACTTGAAAATGTCCAAACTGCAGTCACTTTCCGTAATCTTTCGGACGAAGAACTCGACGCTTATTTGCGCATCGAGCAGCCGTACGACTGCGCAGGGAGCGCAAAGAATGAAGGGCTGGGAATTGCGCTCATTGAAAAAATCGAAAGTACCGACCCGACTGCCTTGACTGGATTGCCCCTGATTGCCTTGACCACCATGCTGCGGCGTGCAGGCGTACGCTTTTTCGCATCTTGACAGGCCCTAATTTCTGCAACTGCCACCAATCATGCCCGGTACCCTTTACCTGATTCCGAATACTCTGGGACCAATTGATGCCGATTCTGTTGACCTGCTGGGGCTTGTGATCCCCACCGAGGTGCAGTCGCTTACCGCCCGACTCGATTATTTCATCGCCGAGAATGCGAAAACGACACGGGCCTTCCTGAAGCTGGTGGCGGCCATCCGTCCGCTCGCCAAACCGCTGCAGGAAATACGCATTTCGGAATTGAATGTTAATACCGAGGCATCCATGCTGCCATCACTGCTTGCGCCATTACAGGCCGGGCAGGATGCAGGGCTGATCTCGGAAGCAGGCGTGCCGGCGGTAGCAGACCCGGGCGCAAACCTCGTCCGCCTTGCACATCAGAAGGGTATCGAGGTCAAGCCTTTGGTCGGTCCCTCGTCCATCCTGCTGGCCGTGATGGCAAGCGGCCTCAATGGCCAGAGTTTCGCCTTCAACGGCTACCTTCCGGTCGATCCGGCTGAAAGAGCAAAACGCATCAAGGCTCTCGAGGAGCGCTCGCGTCAGGAACGGCAAACCCAGCTTTTCATCGAAACCCCCTACCGCAACAGCGCGCTTCTTGAAGCCCTCATCAAGACATGCAAGGGAAATACACTGGTGTGCGTCGCCACGGATTTGACCCTGCCTGGTGAATCCATTCAGACCCGCATGGTCGCAAACTGGAAAGAGGAACTAAGTTCGGGAAGGATGCCTGCTCTACACAAGAAACCGACCGTATTCCTGCTTCTCGCCGGTTGAATCAAGCGCAAAACGGCGGTATTGCGCCGCCGTTTTGCCTGCCCCGCAGGGCTTCTGGAGAAGTCCGAGACTCCTCAGTGCCGTATCGTCGATACGGTAGATATCCGGCCCATGAATTTTTCCTTGTGCATATTTATTTATGCGTAAAAGGATCGAAGCTGAAGCCAGACAACTGCAGTATAAGATGAAAGGCCGAAGTTTCAAGATCAGTTCGGCGCTGAAAACGCCTCCTCACCTTTTCAATAGTTTCCGCCTGCTTTCCCCTATCCCTTAGCATCAGCCAATGCATCGAGCTTTCATCTGATGCCCGCTGGTCTGGCGTGGCTCCAGATTGAGGCTACAGCCGCGCTGCCCACTGCTCCGCCGAACTTTTTCAGCAAACGATCCGAAAGCCCCTCGCGCTGTGTGTAATCCACTATGTCTTCGGCCTTCAATTCGTCGCGTGCCACCGTATCCACGGTACCGAATCCATCGGCCAGGCCCATCTCGACCGCTTTCGAACCTATCCAGAACAAGCCGGAAAAAGTCTGCGGCGTTTCCTTGAGACGCTTGCCGCGGCCTTTGCGCACGACATCAATGAATTGCTGATGCACTTCGTTGAGCAGTTCCTGCGCATAGGTCTTCTGGCTCTGCGTTTGCGGGCTGAATGGATCCATGAAGCCCTTGTTTTCACCTGCAGTCATCAGCCGACGCTCCACGCCGACCTTGTCCATCAAGCCGGTGAAACCAAAACCATCCATCAGGACGCCGATCGAGCCGACAATGCTGGCCTTATTGACAAAAATTTTGTCGGCAGCCACAGCAATATAATATCCACCAGAGGCACATATTTCATCTACTACAACATACAAGGGCTTGCGCGGGTAAGCCTTGCGCAAGCGTGTGATTTCATCATTGATCATCCCCGCCTGCACCGGGCTGCCGCCGGGACTATTGATACGTAGTACGACGCCTACAGAACCCTCGTCGGAAAATGCCTGGTTGAGAGCAGGAATCACCGAATCAGCGGAACCAGTCCCACTGCCGCCTTCGATGGTTCCATCGATTTCGATCAATGCGGTATGCCGGCCCACAGCGTCCCCGCTGCCTCCACCCAGGTCCAAGACCGCCCACAGGATGAAGCCAGCAATTCCCAACGTTATCAAACGGAAGAAGATGTTCCAGCGGCGACGCGCCCGCTGCTCCCTCAATGTTTCAAATGCAAGCTTTTCCAGCAACTCTCTTTCCCAGTTGCCTCTTCTGGTCGCCTGCGCATCATTTTGCCCGGACGGACCCGCATAAGATTGGCCACCTTCCCGGGAATTCTCATTGGTCATCTTGCTTTCCTTGCTCTATGCCCTTACGGGCCTTATGTAATCATCGGGTTGCCAGAATACCTGATTGTCTTTTTCAAATACCCTGATGGAGCGCAAGCGTCCGCCGCGGCATGGCCCCCCGGCGCATTTTCCGTTTTCCGGGAAATAGATGGCTCCATGGGTCGAACACATCAGATATAGGCCGCTCGATTCAAAAAACTCGCCTTCATTCCAGTCGAGCTCAATTGGCACATGGGCACACCGGTTCAGATAGCCGTATACCGTGCTGCCGTAGCGTACGACAAAACCGACGCCGTCCTCACCCCCGGCTGTAAGCGGAAATCGCACTCCCTTGCCGCCGTCCTTGAGCACCTCCGAAGCACAAATAAAAATGGCGGGATCATCCATTGGCGCACTTACGCATTTTCATTCAGCCAGGCGTGCAACTCCTGCACCGAGCCGGCAGAGAACACCGGATTCAGCGCCTCCAGTTCATCGGCCGCATGTGCACCATAATGGACAGCAATCCCTGCTGCACCAGCGTTGAGAGCCATTTGCAGATCGTGCGTGGTGTCGCCGATCATGACCGTGCGCCCTATGTCCTGACCGAGCTCGCGAGTCAATTCCTGCAGCATTGCCGGATGCGGCTTGGAAAAGGTTTCATCGGCACAGCGCGTGGCATCGAAAACCGACAGCAATTGCGCTGCATCGAGCGCCCGGTTCAATCCGACACGGCTCTTGCCGGTCGCCACTGCCAGGAAATAGCCCTGTTGGGACAATTCGGCAAGCATTTCGCGTACGCCATCGAACAACGACAATCCCTTGTCCTTAGTCAGATAGTGATAGCGATATCTTTCGACCATGCGCGGATAATGCTTTGGATCGAGGTCCGGGAGAACCGTTTGCATCGCGTCCTGCAAGCTCAGGCCGATGACATAGGAAGCGGACTTCCGGTCCGGTATGGGCAGGCCCAGATCCTTTGCGGCAGCCTGAATGCATTTTACGATAGTCGCCGTGCTATCCATCAGAGTGCCGTCCCAATCGAATACGATCAGGTCAAATCGCTTTCTCGCCATATTTCTATTCCGGCAGCCTGCGCTGCCTCGCTCTCGTTCGATTCCTGCTCGGCTACTGCCTTCACTGCACCTGCGACGGCGGCCTTGCCAGACTGTTCAAAAACTGCTCGCATTCTCGCGGCAGCGGGGCTTTGATATTGACCGGTTGTTCGGTTTCCGGATGAAGAAAGGTGATACTGTGCGCATGCAGAAACATGCGCTTCAATGCAATCCTGGTTCCATCCGGTTTTTGCAAGGCCCGATTCAGCCCGAAGTCGCCATACTTCTCATCCCCCACGATCGGGAACCCGCTTGAGGCAAGATGCACCCGGATCTGATGGGTACGACCGGTTTTCAGCTCTGCCTCCAGCAGGACGAAAGAACCATATCTCCTGATCAGGTTGAAAACCGTGTGGGATGGCAAGCCGTCTGCCTGCACCCTGACCCTGCGCTCGCCATCGGCCGTGAGGTATTTAAATAACGGCAACTTGATGTGCTGACGCGGATTTTGCCAATCTCCATGCACCAAGGTCAAATAGCGCTTATCCAGCCGCCCTGCCCGGATTTGTTCGTGCAGATTAGTCAAAGCAGAGCGCTTCTTCGCCAGCATCAGGATGCCGGATGTCTCGCGGTCCAGGCGATGGATCAGTTCAAGAAATTTTGCCTGCGGACGCGCTGCGCGCAGCTGCTCGATGACGCCGTAACTGACGCCGGAGCCGCCGTGTACCGCCACGCCGGCGGGTTTGTCGATGATCAACAAATAATTGTCTTCAAACAATACCGAGAACTCGGATCCCGGCACAATTTGGGCTGCCTTTTCTGCAATCCGTATCGGCGGAATGCGCACCACGTCTCCGCCCTTCAGACGATAAGTCTGGTCGACGCGGCCTTTATTGACGCGCACTTCGCCAGAACGCAACACTCGGTAGATATGGCTTTTCGGTACGCCCTTGCAGATGCGCAGCAGAAAATTGTCGATACGCTGCTCGGCTTCTTCCTCGGAAATCGTCACCAGCCGGGCCTGCGGAGGGACTTGTGACAACTGGTTGGGCGCGGAACTTTGCGCCAGATTCCCAGAAAAATTCGCTAAGTCCTTCATTTTGAATATATAATTGTTTTGCAGCAGTTACAGAACGGCTGCGCGTGTAAGAATAAAAAGCACATTCTACACAGGGGCTCTTCCGTCAGCCTCGCTGATTGCAAATTCGACGGAAAAGATGTGTATGCATCATCCATACGCGCATCAGGGTTGCACCGCTGTTGTAATCGGATAGAGCGTAAGGATGCTGGACAAGAATGTTTGGATTACAAGGATAAGTCCGGCTAGCACCATGCGCACCAGCATTGCTCGCCGGTTGATGTAGTTGAAATTCGTTTGCCGATGCCGCTGAACCATGTTTCGTTTAGTTCAATCAAGTCGCTTGCTGCCTCGCACGACGCGCTCCCATGAGGAGCGCTGCCGCTTGGCAAGGACATGCGGCCGGCAACCCGCTCAGCTCCATCCGCGCCCGATTGCGGCACCAGCCAGTTCAATCCGTGCTGCCGCTCACCAAGGCAATTCCATCTCCCAGACACTCCGTCCTCGCGTACATCCCTGTACCTGACTGCAGCGCGCGTTAGAAGCTATCGCCGGCAGTATTAGAAAGGCCTCAAGGCCACGGAGCACAATAAAATGAAACGCATGTTGTTCAACGCTACGCAGCAGGAAGAGTTGCGCGTAGCTATTGTCGACGGACAAAAGCTGATCGACATCGACATCGAGACGACCGGGCGCGAACAGCGCAAATCCAATATTTATAAAGGCGTCATTACCCGCATCGAACCTTCCCTGGAAGCCTGCTTTGTCAATTATGGCGAAGAGCGCCACGGCTTCCTGCCTTTCAAGGAAGTGGCTCGCAGCTATTTCCGTGATGGCGTGGATGTGCGCAATGCCACCATCAAGGAAGCGCTGCGCGAAGGCCAGGAAATCGTGGTTCAGGTCGAGAAGGAAGAGCGTGGCAACAAGGGCGCCGCCCTGACCTCCTTTATTTCCCTTGCCGGCCGCTACCTCGTATTGATGCCCAACAATCCGCGCGGTGGCGGCGTGTCACGCCGCGTCGAAGGCGAAGATCGTCAGGAACTGCGCGAGACCATGGACAAGCTTGACCTGCCGTCGGGCATGTCCGTCATTGCTCGGACTGCCGGCATTGGGCGCAGCGTCGAGGAACTGCAGTGGGATTTGAATTACCTGATGCAACTGTGGCGCGCAATCGAAAGCGCCGGCCAGTCCGCCTCCGGCGCCTTCCTGATTTACCAGGAATCCTCGCTGGTGATCCGTGCGATCCGCGATTACTTCCAGCCTGACATCGGTGAAATCCTGATCGATACCGACGATATTCATGAACAGGCGCAACAGTTCATGAGCCACGTGATGCCGGACATGGTGAACCGGGTCAAGCGTTACCGGGACGACGTGCCGCTGTTCTCGCGCTTCCAGATCGAGCACCAGATCGAGACCGCGTATTCCCGCACCGTTCCGCTGCCCTCGGGCGGCGCCATCGTGATCGACCATACCGAAGCGCTGGTATCGATCGACGTCAACTCGGCACGTGCCACCCGCGGAACCGATATCGAAACCACGGCCCTTCATACGAACCTCGAGGCAGCCGATGAAGTGGCGCGCCAGTTGCGCCTGCGCGACCTGGGTGGCTTGATCGTGATCGACTTCATCGACATGGAAAACGCGAAAAACCAGCGTGAAGTCGAGACACGCCTCAAGGATGCGCTGCGCTACGACCGCGCCCGTGTCCAGATGGGCAAGATTTCCCGCTTCGGCCTGATGGAATTGTCGCGCCAGCGCCTGCGTCCCTCCCTGTCCGAAGGCAGCCACGTGACCTGCCCGCGCTGCAACGGCACCGGCCATATCCGCGATACAGAATCCTCGGCATTGCAAGTCCTGCGTATCATCCAGGAAGAAGCGATGAAGGAAAATTCGGCTGCCATCCATGTTCAGGCACCGGTAGACGTCGCAGCATTCCTGCTGAATGAAAAGCGCGGCGAGATCCTGAAGATCGAAACCCGCCACCGTGTCACCATCATCCTGATCCCGAACAAGCATCTGGAAACGCCTCACTACAAGCTCGAGCGCATCAAGACCGACGATCCGCGTCTGGAAGAGACCCAGGCCAGCTATGCCATGGCGGAGCAGGCTGAGACCGACATCAGTTACAACAAACGGCAGAAGGAAGAAGTCAGGCCTCGCCAGGAAGCGGTGGTCAAGGGAATTACGCCGGACCAGCCGGCGCCCATCGTCGAGCGCAAGCCAGTCGAGCCCACTCCTGCCGTGATGGCGCCTGCTGAAGAAGGCTTCTTCAGCAGGATGTTCGGATTTTTCCGCAAGAAGGCCGTGCCGCCTGCGCCCGCGCCTGCTCCTGCGGTGGAAGAAAAAGCCCAGCCTGCACGTGAACGCAACAACCGCAACCAGCGTGGCCGCAACCGCGGGCGCGGTGGTAGGGATCGCAATGAAGAGCGCGAAGGCAGCCGCATTGATGCGCGCGAGGCAAATACCAAGCCGATGCCTGGCGGTGCAGCCGAAGCCCAGCCAGCAGCGCGCCAGCCGCGTGAACCGCGTGAAGCACGCGAACCACGCCAGTCACGCGAAGAAGGTCGCCGCGAGCGCAACAGCGGTAACGGCAATAATGGGGATCGTCAGCAGCGCCAGCGTGAAGAACGCAAGGAAGCGCCGGCGGCCGTGCCAGTCCCGGAAAATGCTGCCGCACCGCTTGCCGCCGCAGCAGCACCGGTCCCGGCCCCGGGTACCATGGCTGTGGCTGATACGGCAGTCAATGCTGTTCCGCCTGGCAATGGACCGGAAAGCGATACCGGCGAAGGTGAAGAGCGCCGCCGGCGCCGGCGCCGCGGTGGCCGCAACCGCAACCGCCGTGACCGCGACACCGCCGAAGGCATCGAATCCATCGGCGAAAACGACGGCGCAGCCTCTGAAGCAGTGACGAACGAAGCCGAAGCTCAGGAATCCGCAATTCCCGAGATTGCTGCGGCTGCCGCCTCAGTCGTGGAAACCGAAACGGTAACGGTAAAGGAAGTCATCTCGGTCGTGCCCGAGGTCGCAGCAGAAGCAGCCAGCGTACCGGCCAGCGCTGAAGCCGAGTTGGCAGCGGTCTCTCAGACCGAGACTGAGGCTGAACCCGCTCCTGTTCATGCCGCTGTGCCCGAAAAGCAGGAAACGGCCGCCGTCCCGGTCGAGTCCGCAAAAGATACGGCTTTATCGACTCCAGCGGTCTCGGCGAACACCAACGTCGTCCCGGCGCCGATGCCTATCGATTCCTTGCGCGAAGTGCTGGAAGCCGCTGGCTTGACGCTCGCGGTAACCGACCCGGAGAAACTGCGGGCGGCACAGGAAGCGGCTGCGAAAATCGTCCCGCCTCCGCGTGTGCCTCGGGAGCGCAAGCCGCTTCCGCCGCTTTCCACCGAGCCTTTGATTCAGGTGGAAACAAGGCGCTGATGGCATAGGCTTTTCCCTCCAAGGGATAAAGCGCAGCGAATACAAAAAAGGGGCTAGTGCCCCTTTTTTGTTGTCTGCACTTGGGACCCATGTGAACGCAACGCAATTCACCAGGCGCGCAGATGATCGGAGGAATATGACTGCCACGGTCGCGAAAAGACATGCTGCTTCGATCAGTCCGGCGAAATCCTTCCAGTCCAGTTTAAACCAGGGGCGTTTATGGTGCCTCTTGCGATCTGCCGACAGTCAATGACATTCTATGTAGCATCAAGGCAGCGATCGCGCTTACCGAAAGCTTATTGGAGCGGGCCCGGAGCCTGAAAGCGGATGGGTGATCCGGGTTGCCATAATCGCCTTCCTGGCGCTTGCCGCCATGGATATTCCATTCGCGCGAGTGGAATCGATCCACGGCAAAATCAGACCGACGTCGCTGCTGACTCCGATTTCCGCGCCGGTAAAAGGGCTCGTCGTCAGCCTCGCGGTATTCTTTGCATGGCATGTCGTTCATCACCACATTCCGCCCAGGGACTGTGGCTGGGCAGCAGCCCGAATTGCCGTCGCTTCCTGCTCCCCCTGCCCCGCCTCAAACTTGGGGCGACTGACCCGAACTTCCTGTGCGCACTCACGGGGCTCGTGGTATCTTATTTGTCTTAACTGCAACCGCCTCTCTGCCGCAGCATATCGCTTCGAAATTCCGCAATGACAGAGAAATTCATTCCCGTTATCGATCTTCGTCATCGCGACAGCGTGCCGGCGATTCCTTCCATGCTGGAACAGCCGACAGGCCTGCTTGCCGATGCGCTCGCGCGCCCGCTGCATGATTTGCGGATCTCGGTGACCGACCGCTGCAACTTCCGTTGCGTGTACTGCATGCCAAAGGAAGTCTTCGACAAGAATTATGCATTCCTGCCACATGAGGCATTGCTCTCGTTTGAAGAGATTACCCGCATCGCAAAGATCTTCGTTGCTCACGGCGTACAGAAGATCCGGCTTACCGGCGGCGAGCCCCTGCTGCGCAAGCACATCGAGAAACTGATCGCCATGCTGAGCGAGCTTAGGACACCGGATGGAAGGGAACTGGATTTGACCCTGACCACCAACGGATCGCTCCTTGCCCGCAAGGCTCAGGCACTCAAGGACGCAGGTCTGAAGCGCGTGACGGTGTCCCTCGATTCCCTCGACGATGCCATCTTCCGCCGCATGAATGATGTGGATTTCCCGGTATCGCAGGTGTTGCACGGCATAGAAGTCGCGCACAAGGTCGGGCTGGGGCCAATCAAGATCAACATGGTGGTCAAGGCCGGCTTGAATGACCGCGAAATCGTGCCAATGGCACGCCATTTCAAGGGATCGCCCTTCATCCTGCGCTTCATCGAATACATGGATGTCGGCGCCAGCAACGGCTGGAAAATGGATGAAGTGGTGCCTTCTGCCGAAGTGGTGCGCCGCATCAGCACCGAGATGCCGCTGGCCGAGGCCGAGCCCAACTACAGCGGTGAAACCGCCGAGCGCTGGCGCTATCTCGACGGCAGCGGCGAGATCGGCGTCATTTCCAGCGTAACTCAGGCCTTTTGCCACGAATGCACCCGAGCTCGACTGTCCACCGAAGGCAAACTGTACACCTGCCTGTTTGCCACGAGTGGCCACGACCTGAGGGCACTGCTGCGCAGCGGTCGCTCCGACGAAGAGCTTGCCACTGCAGTCGCCCATCTCTGGCGCGCGCGCAGCGACCGCTATTCGGAGACCAGAACCGCCCAAACCGCGGAACTGCGGAAGTTGCAGAAAATCGAGATGTCCTATATCGGAGGCTGACGGAATGTCAATCACGGGACTGATTCTTGCCGGCGGCCGCGGCTCCCGCATGGGACATGTGGACAAAGGCCTCCAGCCTTTTCGCGGCAAACCGATGGCGGCACATGTGCTCGCGCGGCTGGCGCCCCAAGTCGATCGGGTGATGATCAATGCGAACCAGAACCTCGAAGCGTATCGCCAGTTCGGTGTACCGGTATGGCCGGATGAAATCACCGGGTTTGCCGGGCCGCTCGCCGGCCTGCATGCCGGCCTGGTCCATTGCGATACACCTCTCCTCGTGACTGCACCATGCGATTCGCCCTTTCTTCCGGCCGACCTCGTCGCCAGCCTGAACACTGCCTTGCAGGTGCAGCAGGCCGACCTCGCCGTTGCAATGACCGGCGAAGGACAGGAGCGCCAGCCGCATCCGGTGTTCTGCCTGCTGAAAACCGCGCTGCTTCCGCATCTCGCCGATTTCCTGCAACGCGGCGGTCGCAAGGTCGATGCCTGGTACGCCTCGCTGCGCGTGGCCGAAGTGCAGTTCGCGGACGCGGATGCCTTCCGCAACATCAATACGCTTGAAGACTTGCAGAAATTTGAAGCGCAATGAATTACACCACGCTTTCCGACGTCGTCAGCTGCCTGTCGGACTACGACCCCGACGCCGTCCCGGTTGCGCAAGCCCAGCACATCATCCGGGAATACATCGCCCCCATCAACGCGGTCGAGAAGGTTGCGGTGCGCGCCGCCCTTGGCCGGGTACTGGCAGCCGATGTGATCTCTCCGATCAATGTCCCGGCACATGACAATTCCGCGATGGATGGCTATGCCTTGCGCGGCTCCGAACTTGCTGGCGGGCAAACGGCGCTGCGCATCGTTGGAACCGCGCTGGCCGGCCAGGCTTACCGCGGCGAAGTTGGCAACGGCGAATGCGTACGCATCATGACTGGCGCCGTGATGCCGGCCGGCTGCGATACCGTCGTGCCTCAGGAATTCACCCAGCAGGCTTCCGACACTTCGGTGACGATTCCGGCGGATGTCGTGAAGACCGGTGACAATAGGCGCCTGAAAGGCGAAGACCTGCGCGCCGGCCACCCCGCACTTGGCAAGGGGAAAATTTTGCGGCCGGCGGACATCGGATTGCTGGCTTCGCTTGGCATTGCCGAAGTTCCCGTGCAACGACGTCTGCGCGTGGCCTTCTTTTCCACCGGTGACGAACTGCGCTCCATCGGCGAACCGCTCGACGAAGGCTGCGTGTACGACAGCAACCGCTACACGATATACGGCATGCTGACCCGGCTCGGCTGCGAACTCATCGACATGGGCGTGGTCAAGGACGACCCGGCGTCGCTGGAGGCGGCATTCCGTTCAGCCTGCGAAAACGCGGACGCCGTCATTACCTCGGGCGGTGTCTCAGTCGGCGAAGCGGATTACACGAGGCAAATGATGGCCAGGCTGGGCGACGTTGCATTCTGGCGGATCGGCATGCGGCCGGGGCGGCCGATGGCATTCGGCAGGATTTCTTCCGGCGCGAGGAGCGCCTATCTCTTCGGCTTGCCCGGCAACCCGGTCGCGGTCATGGTGACCTTTTATTTCTTCGCGCGCGATGCCCTTATGCACATGATGGGCGCGAACGCCGAGCCGCTGCCGCTCATGCGTGTCAAGTCGCAGTCGGCAATCCGCAAGAAACCGGGGCGCACCGAATACCAGCGAGGCATCCTGTCGCGCGATGCCGAGGGCAACCAGCAAGTGCGCATCACCGGCTCGCAGGGTTCAGGCATTCTGCGCTCGATGTCGGAAGCCAATTGCATGGTAGTGCTGCACCACGAGCAGGGCAGCGTGAGCGCAGGCGACCCGGTCGACGTATTGCTGTTCGAAGGGCTGGTGTAGGAAGAAGTACGGCCCGCGCTGGGCTTCAGAGCCGCCTTCCTCCTGAAAAAATCCGGAATCAGACGATCGCCTGAGGCTGGCCATCTGCCGGTGTCGGATTGACGGTCGCCAACACCTTGTCGATGCGCTTGCCGTCCATGTCGACGATCTCGAATGTCCAGTTTTCCCAGTCGCACCGGTCCGCGATCTGCGGCAGGCGACCGAGCAGCAGCATCAGCATGCCGCTCAGGGTGTTGTAGCGGCCTCTTTCCTCTTCCGGCACATCCTTCAAACCCAACCTGTCCTTCAGTTCCGGAATCGGGATCAGCCCGTCGAGCAGCCATGAGCCATCCTCGCGCTGCACCGCCCAGGCATCTTCCGCCCGGTGCGGCTTGAACTCGCCGGTAATCGCTTCCATCACGTCCTGCAAGGTAACGATCCCCTGTACTTCGCCATATTCGTCCACGATGAAGGCAAGCTGCACGCCGGAGCCCTTGAAGTTTTCCAGCAGCTCCATGCCGGTCAGCGATTCGGGCACGAAAACGGCGGGCTGCAAATGATTGGTCAAGGCCGGCCGTTCGCCGCGCAGGGCCTGCGTGAGCAGCTGGCGCGCCGTCGCCACGCCGAGTACCTGATCCCAGCCGCCACGTACCACGGGAAAACGCGAATGTTCACTGGCCTCGAGACGCTTCAGGTTTTCCTCAAGCGGTTCCTCGACGTCGAAATAGACGATCTCGCCGCGCGGCACCATGAGCGAACCGATCTGGCGGTCGTCGAGCCGGAACACGTTGCGCACCATTTCGTGCTCGTGCTGCTCGATCACGCCGACGCTCGATCCCTCGGCCAGCATCATGTTGATTTCTTCCTGGGTAATGCTGGGCTGGTTTTTCTCCTTGATCCCGGCAATCTTAAGCACCAGCAAGGTCGAGCCCGACAGAAGCTTGACGAAAGGCTTGGAAATGGTCGCAAGCCAGAGCATCGGCCGCGCTACCCGTTGGGCGATGGGTTCCGGGATGATTTGCCCGATCCGCTTGGGCACCAGTTCGCCAAGCACGATGGAAAAGTAGGTGATGCTTAACACCACCAACCCGGTCGCCAAGTAACCGGAATACGGCTCCGGCACGCCCGACTGCTGCAGCCAGACCGCGAGCGGACTGGCAAGCGTTGCCTCCCCGACGATGCCGTTCAGGATGCCGATGGACGTGATGCCGATTTGTACGGTGGAAAGGAATTGCGTCGGATTCTCGCCCAGTTCGATCGCCGCCTGTGCCGAGGCATGTCCCTCTTCCACCAGCTTTTGCAGGCGGACTCTGCGCGCAGTGACCAGCGCAATTTCCGACATGGCGAACACGCCATTCAGAAGGATGAGACCAATCAGTATCGCGATTTCCATAGCGTGTCAGTATTCCGCCTGCGCGGTTGTTTGAAAAAATCGGTTCGGCAAAACCCGGGATTACCAGGCCGAAGCAGCCAAGCTACCACAAACTTCCTGCAGCAAGCGGCAGGAAGTCGGGCCCGCCAATTTGCTTGCCCATCATTCATCCGTGGTCCCGGCGGGCTCCGCGCCAAGCAGCAGATTCGCGGCTTCGGCCGGAAGCGCCTCGACCGATTTCAGCTTTCTCGTCATCTGGCGCGTGCGGGTCTCCGCCTGCTCGATGTTTTTCGCTGCACGTTCCAGCGTGTTCCGGGTCGCCGCCAGCACGTCGCCGAACTTGGCGAATTCGGTCTTGACCGCGCCGAGCACCTGCCACACTTCCGACGAGCGCTTTTCCAGCGCAAGCGTGCGAAAGCCCATCTGCAGGCTGTTGAGCAGTGCCGACAGCGTGGACGGTCCGGCAATGGTGACACGGCACTGGCGCTGCAATTCATCTGCCAGCCCCGGCCGACGCACCACTTCCGCATACAGGCCTTCGGTCGGCAGGAACAAGATCGCGAAGTCGGTGGTCAGGGGCGGCGACAAATATTTTTCCGCGATGGTCCGCGCTTCCTGTCGCACGGCGCGCTCGAGCTCGCGCCCGGCCACAGCCACGCCATCCGCATCCGCATGCTCGGCCGCATCCACCAGGCGTTCGTACTGCTCCTTCGGAAACTTGGCATCGATCGGCATCCATACCGGCGGCCGGCCCTCTTCCTGCCCCGGCAGCCTGATCGCGAATTCCACACGCTCTCCGCTGCCGGGGATGGTTTCCACATTCCTGCCGTACTGGTCCGGCGTCAGCATCTGCTCGAGCAGCATTGCCAGTTGCACTTCGCCCCAGGTTCCGCGTGTCTTCACATTGGTCAGCACCCGCTTGAGGTCGCCCACGCCGATCGCCAGCTGCTGCATCTCGCCCAGGCCCTGATGCACCTTTTCCAGACGGTCGGATACCAGCTTGAAGGATTCGCCCAGCCTCTGTTCCAGCGTCGCATGCAGCTTCTCGTCGACCGTCCTGCGCATCTCTTCCAGCCGCGCGCCATTGTCGGCCTGGAGGTCGCGGATTTTCGCTTCCAGGGTGGCGCGCACTTCCGCCATGCGCTGCGCGTTCGACTCGGTCAGTGCAGACAGGGTCTGCTGCAAGGTGTCCGCGAAGCGCTTCAGCGCCAGCGACTGCTCTTCCCGGCCGGCCCGCCCCTGCGCGCTGATGGCCTGTCGCATCGCTTCCAGCTGTTGCGCGTTCGCTTCATTGAGCTTAGCAAGTTGCTGCGCAAAAGAGTCGATCTGGCTGTTCTGCATGGACACCATCGTGCCCAGCTGCGTGGCCAGGGTTTGCTGGAAGCGGGCGAAGTTGTTGCCGAGTTCCTGGCGGGCGGCCTGGGCACCGTTCTGCATTTCGCCGCGCAGTTCGCGTTCGATGCGTTCGCCCGCCTGTTGCTGGCTGCGCTGCAATTCATGCTGCAGCTGCATCATTTGCATGCCTGAATCGGCATTGCGGACGCGCAAAAGCGCAACGGCCTGCAGCACGATGACGGCAGCGAGCAGCACCAGGATGACGAGTTCGATTGTGGCCATGGAGGTTCAGCGAAGGTTTGCCGATATGTTAGCAAACTGGCAGGGTTATCCGGCGGTATTGCGCATCCAGTCCGCCGTCTGGAACAAGGCATACAGCAGCCGCTCCTGCAAGGGTTCCGGCAGGCCGACGTCTTCCATCGCGAGCGCCATGCAGCGCATCCACTGGTCGCGCTCGCTGGTGGCGATTGCATAGGGCAGGTGCCGGGCGCGCAGGCGGGGGTGACCGAAGCGCTCGATATACAGGTCCGGCCCGCCGGTCCAGCCGGTCAGGAACCAGTAAAGCTTGTCGCGTGAACCATCCAGAGTGGTTGGATGCATGGCCCGGATGCCGGCAAATTCCGGTTCGAGGTCCATCAGGTCATAAAAACGGTCAACCAGTTCGCGTAATTTGGTGGCGCCGCCGATGAGTTCGAAAAGGGAGGGTTGCGAGGATTCTTCTGCATTCATGGAGCGAATGATAGCGCATCAAGGCCCCCGGTGAAATGCCGTACGCCATCTTGTCATCGCGCCCGCTTCCGGCTCTCGGGGCATGCCGTCGCTACAGCGCGCCCGCGAAGATGAGCGAAGCTTGATATTTGTCCGCATCCATATAGGTGGAGGCGCATATATTTTCATTTTCGGATGAAGCGACGACCACATCTCCTTTCATGCACAGGAATTTCGCGTAACGCGCTTACGTGTGAAAAACAACAGCATCCGTAATGAGGCAGGACCAGGCCATCGCTTCTTTTGAGCACCCGCAATCAACACACACATAGCGTTCAACCTGAATTTGAAATGATGAATACTGTTACCAGAATAATAAACAGGGAGGAAAGAGACCGCTTGCTGGGCGCGGCATTCGGACGGCTTCATTCGGCATAGAAAATTTCCTGAAGAGAGCCGCCGTCATCCGCGGCAGGAGCCCGGAAAGGTTTCCGATAGGGACACCGATTCGCACAGCAATGACAGCAACAGCAACAACCGTCGAAACGAACAAAAAGCCATGCGAGATCTGATCAACAACAACGCATCCCGGCTCGAACTGTCCATGCGCCTCATGGACGTGCTCGCACTTGAAATATCCGGCGCCCTTGCTTGCCTGGTGCATTTCCATGTCCCCCTGAGCGAAGCGCCTCCCGTCCACACCATCCTTCTTCATTTCTGCAGTGCACTTGCATTTTTCCTGTTTCCCCCGCTCGAGGTCTATACCTCATGGCGGGCCAAGCCGATCCCGGAGATGTTCCTGCGCCTGTGCGCTTCCTGGGGTGTGGTCCTGATGGTCGGCCTGCTGTTCAGCTTCCTGATCCACCATGTCGGAACGCTTTCCCGCCTGTGGCTGTTCTACTGGTATGCAAGCGGCGTGGCATTCCTGATGTTGCTCAGGGCAGCGGTCTATTTCGTGCTGCGCTTTCTGCGCAAGAAGGGCTTCAACCACAAGCGCGTGGTCATCGTCGGCTACGGCAACACCGGCCAGGAAATGCATCGCCGTGCATTGCAGATGGACTGGGCCGGCTACGACGTGCGGGCCGTGCATGCCGATCCGGCGGACGCGGCAAAGATCACCAATCCCGCGATTGACCGGATCGACACGCTGGAAAAGATCCATGACTACGTGGTCGAGAATCATATCCATGAAATCTGGATTACCCTGCCGCTGGTGGCATCGCCGAAGATGCAGGAGCTGCAGTACCTGCTGCGCAATGCCCTGGTCGACATCCGCTGGATACCCGACATCCTCGGCTTGCAGATGCTGAGCAACAAGGTAGGCGATTTCCTCGGCTTGCCCGCGGTGGACCTGAACCAGCCGATGTCGGGTGGCGTGAACGGCATCGTCAAGGATATCTTCGACAAGGTGTTCGCAAGCGTCGCGCTGGTGCTGCTGCTGCCGCTGTTCATCGTGATCGCGATCCTGATCAAGCAATCCTCCCCGGGCCCGGTGTTCTTCAAGCAGCCGAGACTTGGCCTGAACGGAAGGAAATTCAATGTCTACAAGTTCCGGTCGATGAAGATGCACCAGGAACACGGCGTGGTTACGCAGGCCACCAAGGATGACCCGAGGGTCACGCCGATCGGCGCCTTCCTGCGCCGCACCAGTCTGGACGAACTGCCGCAATTCATCAACGTGCTGCTCGGCGACATGTCCGTGGTTGGGCCGCGGCCGCATGCCTTGCAACACAACGAGATGTACAAGGATTTGCTGGAAATGTACATGGTGCGGCACCGCGTGAAGCCGGGCATCACCGGCTGGGCACAGATCCATGGCTACCGCGGCGAAACCGACACGGTGGACAAGATGGCCAAGCGGGTGCAGTTCGATCTGCATTACATCCAGCACTGGTCCTTATGGATGGATGTGAGAATCATCCTCTGGACCGCCTTCAAGGGATGGACCGGTACGAATGCCTACTGAACTGCGAGGCCGCAAGCGGACGGACGCGGCATGGGCGACTCCGAAACGTTGCCTGCTGGCTGTACTGGTCATGTTCATTTCGATGGTGGCCATCGGATCGATTCCGGGCAACGCAGATGCCCTCTCGGCCATGGTGTATGACAAGGTACTACACACCGTCGCCTACGGATTGCTGAGCGTCCTGCTTTTTTTCGGCATTAGCGGCAGCCAGCGCATGCGGGCATTGTGCAGCATCGGTGCGATTGCGGCTCTGGGTGCGCTCGACGAAGGAATCCAAAGCATGCTTCCCTATCGCCATGCGAATTTCCATGACTGGAAATTCAACATGCTTGGCGCCATTGCCAGCGTGGGCTTGCTTTCCTCCTGGTATTCCTTGCGTATGCGAGCATCGCGCAAACCCGGCAGCAGCAAGCCCGGCACATGAGCATATGAAAGGATGTTGCACATTCCTTGCAGCGCAAGGATGGAAAGGAATGCCTGGTTCTTCCGGCAAGTCAAACCAGACGCGGCGTCAAGGCTACACTCGGAGGCACGACAGCCGCGAACCAAATTCAAGAAATAGAGGCAGCATATGAAAAACGATTTGAACAAGCGCATCTATGTTGCGGGCCATCGGGGCCTGGTCGGTTCCGCCATCGTGCGTGCCTTGCGCAGGCGGGACTACGGCAACATCGTCACCCGTACCCATGCGGAGATGGATCTGACCGACCAGGCGCAGGTGCGCGCCTTCTTCGAATCCGAGCAGGTCGATGAAGTCTATCTTGCCGCAGCGCGTGTAGGCGGCATCCACGCCAACAATACCTATCCGGCAGAATTCATCTACGACAACCTGATGGTCCAGAGCAATGTGATCCATGAAGCCTGGCGTGCCGGCGTCAAGCGCCTGCTGTTCCTCGGCTCATCCTGCATCTATCCCAGGCTGGCGACCCAGCCAATGAAAGAGGAAAGCCTGCTGACCGGCCTGCTCGAGCCGACCAATGAACCGTACGCGATTGCCAAGATTGCAGGCATCAAGATGTGCGAGAGCTACAACCGCCAGTACGGCACCGATTACCGCAGCGTCATGCCGACCAACCTGTATGGGCCGGGCGACAACTATCACCCGGAAAACAGTCATGTGATTCCCGCGCTGATCCGTCGCTTCCATGAAGCAAAGATGCAGGGCAAGGACAAGGTGGTGATCTGGGGAACCGGCACACCGCGCCGGGAATTCCTGTACGTCGATGACATGGCGGAAGCGTGCGTGCATGTCATGGAGCTGGAACATGATGCATATGCTGCCTGCACCACGCCGATGTTATCTCATATCAATGTAGGTACTGGCGAAGACATCACAATACGAGAGGTTGCAGAAATCATTTGCAATGTCGTCGGTTACCAGGGGCAAATCGAGTTCGATACCACCAAGCCAGATGGGACGCCACGCAAGCTGATGGATACTTCCAAGCTGCTGTCCCTGGGCTGGAAACCTGGCGTTGCTCTCGAAGAAGGAATCGCAGAAACATACAAGCAATTCCTCCACGAGCAGGCGCCAACCTGAAAGGCATGAAGCGCCCGACTGCATGAACCCAAGGCCGGTGCCCCATCGGCAAACTGTGACGGCGCTTCATCCGGCCAATGATTCACCCGGATGGCAATGCCTGCCGTGATGCCGTCCTCTTAGAGCTGTCTCCGCATGGACAACAAAGCGAACATATCAAGCAAGGGAATTTCCGCCGTATTCTGGGGCGGCTTCGGCTCGATTCTGCGAGCCCTGCTTCAGATCGCAACACAAATCGTTCTTGCCCGGCTGCTCGGGCCGGAAGAGTATGGCATTTTCGCCATCGCAATGATCGTGCTGACTTTCAGCAAGTTCTTTTCGGACATCGGCATTTCCTACGGCCTGATCCAGAAGAAGACGATCAGCGACAACGACATCAAGTTCGTATTCACCTGGCAGGTCCTCCTGGGGCTGACGGTGGGCACCGTCGTCTATCTGCTTGCCGGCCCCCTGTCGAATTTCTTCAATCAGCCCCGGGTCATGCCGGTGATCCAGGTTGCCTCCGCCATCTGCTTCATCAATGCCATCGCCTCGCCATCGCACAACCTGCTCAAGCGCGAGCTCGACTTCAAGTCGATACAGGCGGCGTCGGTCCTGGGTTATATCGTCGGCTACATATTCGTCGGCATTCCGCTGGCCGTGGCCGGCCAGCAGGTATGGGCCCTGATCGCAGCATTCATCGGCAGCGAATTGACCACCCTGGCGCTCCTGTACTGGAAGTCCCGGCATCCGATCGGCTTCGTACTTTGGCAGCGCGGCGACAACCATCTCATCGTGTACGGCTCGCGCGTCTTCCTGACCAACGCCGTCAACTGGTTCCTCGGCAATGCCGACCGGATCATCATCGGCCGCGCCTTCCCCGCCGCCGAGGTGGGCTTGTATTCCCTGTCCTACAACCTGGTGTCGAGTCCGGCCGGGACCGTCATCACCGTCATCCAGTCCGCCCTGTTTTCTGCAAGCGCACGGGTTCAGGATGACCGCGAACGTCTGCGCCGGGCGTTTCTGACCATGATGGGCGTGGTGACGCTGCTGCTGTTCCCGGTCTTTGCCGGTATTGCCGTCGCTGCGGAAACCATACTTCAAACCCTTTACGGCGAAGCCTGGCTCGGCGCTACCGCACTGTTGCGCCCGGTTTCCCTGGCCATGCCGGTCTACATCCTGTTTGGAATGGCAACGCCGCTTTTGTGGGTTTCCGGCCAGACCAGCAAGGAATTCAGGATCCAGATTCCGGTCGCCATCGGCTTTGTCATTGCCGGGGCCTTCGCATCCTTCTTCTCGCTCGAAGCCGTTGCGTGGATGGTGTTTGCCATGTACCTGGCCCGCGCGATCGCAGTATTGACCGCCACTTCCAGGGCGCTCGACATCAGCCTGCGCAGGCTGTACCGGGCTATGTCCGGCGGCATCATCACGACGCTGATCACTTCCTGCGGCATCATGCTGGTCGATTTCATGGCGCGTGAACTATCCGGCATTCCCGGCATCTGGCTGCTGGCCGACGTCCTAGCCGGCGTGGTCGGCATGGCCTTGTCGCTCTGGATGTTCCCGAGCCTCGTCAACCGGCATGTCGCCGAGCTTTTCGAAAAGATCGCCATGCGCCTGCCTTCTCCTACCGACGTGTGGCTGCAAAAATTTCTTTACCGAGTCAGCTGAGAAGGATCTCGAATGAACAGCGGTGAAATTTTTCAGATGCTGGCATCCCTTGGCGGAGCTGCCGTCCTCGGACTGGGCTGCATGGTGGGAATCGGATGGTTCATCAGCCTGCAGCGCCATTCCCGCAAATGGCTGCTTGCTCTCGTCTATCCGATCATCATCTTTGCGATCAGCCTCGGGCCGATTCTATCCAACAGGAACGTCAGCAATGCCGACTTCGAGTCAGTGGCAACACAGTTCGATACCCAGCTCCTTACCTGGTTCTTTCGGCTCACTACCGGCTTCATTTTCGGCATCTGCCTCGCGCGCTTCATTTCGGTATCCCAAAGGTACGAGCACCGGCCGAGGCACGGTCGCGGCCTGTTCCTCGCGTTCCTGGCGTATTACATCAGCAATGTCATCCTCAACAATATCTTCGGCACCCATCCCGAGTTTTACGAACGGTTCCTGCCGTCCATGTTCCTGTTTGCCGCTGTCTACTTCAGCCGCAACCAGTACGCGTATTTTTCAGTGGAAGCAACCAAGCGCGGCCTGCTCTTCTTCATTGCGGCAAGTTGCCTGACAGCGGTAGTCCTTCCCAGCGTTTCGGTACAGCGGGATTATGCGGGCTATTTCCCGGGACTGGACATCAGGTTCTGGGGTCTGGGCGTGCACCCCAACAGCACGGGTCCGCTCGCGATTGTGTTTCTGCTGCTCATCATCTGCAACCCTTTCCGTCGGCGCTGGCTGCAGCTTGCATCGTACGCAATGGGGATCGGTACCTTGCTGCTGGCGCAATCCAAGACCGCATGGGTAGCGGCCCTGGTGGCATTCGGACTGCTATGGTGGTACAGGTACATCCAGGCACCCACCGGTGGACGAAGTCGCAGGCGTGCCTACTATTCCCTGCGCGACTTCGCCGCACCGATGTTTGTTTGCCTTGCCGGACTGTCCGTGGTCGCCGCCATCGCCATCTTCAGCGGCTACGACCAGCATTTCGCGCAGATCGACCAGGAACGCCAGCTTACGACCCTGACCGGGCGCACCGAGATCTGGGAAATCGCTCTCGAAGTCTGGAAGAACAACCCACTGTTCGGATATGGCTCCTCGGTCTGGGGAACGGAATTCAGGCGTGCCATCGGCAACGATGCGGCGGTCAGCGCCCACAGCCAGTACCTGCAGGCATTGTCGGAAGCCGGCACGGTCGGGTTTGTCGGCCTGGTGGTCTATCTCGTGATGCTATGGCGCCATGCCGCGGCCGCCAACCGCGCAACTGGCGGACTGTCGCTGGCGATGTTTTCGATTCTCCTTGTCCGTTCATTTACCGAAACGCCTTTCGACATGACCACCATCTTCACGGGCGAATTCGTGGCGCATCTCCTTCTCTTCCGGCTGGCACTGATTGCCAGTCCAAAGCCGAAGCTCGCGCCCTATCCGCAAAGCCAGCACCAGTTCCAGATGGGGTAAATGATGAACATGCGCTCATCTCCGGCCATCTCCGTCGTCATGCCCTTGTATAACAAGGCGCGCTATGTGGAACAGGCAATCGCTTCGGTATTGTCCGGCAATGCGTTGGTGCATGAACTCATCGTCGTGGATGACGGCTCCACCGATGAAGGGCCGCAACTGGTTGCGGCTGTCGATGATCCGCGTATCAGGCTCATCAGGCAAAGAAACCAGGGCGTGTCGGCAGCCAGGAACCACGGCATCCGGGAAGCTACCGGCGATTACATTGCCTTCCTCGATGCAGACGACTACTGGATGCCCGGATATATACAGGAGATCGCCGCCCTGATCCGGGCCTATCCGGACTGCGGCATGTTCGCCACCCGCTATGTCCTGTTCGATGAAGAGGGGCACACCGAGCTGGCGCCGGTGCGCGCACTCAAATCCAGCCAGCCGCAGCAGCGCATTACGCGCTTCTTTGAAGCCTGGGCCAAGGGAAATTTCTTTTTCACCTCTTCGGTGGTTGTGCCACGAAGTATTTTCTTTGACCACGGCATCTTCTTCCCCGAGAAGGAAAACCTGGGAGAAGACCAGGATGTCTGGTTCCGCATTGCGGAGCTATACCCGGTCGCGTACAGCATGCAGCCGCTGGCGGCCTATCGGACAGGCAGCTTCCCCAGCCTGAGCAAGAGCGACAGCGGAAATGAGCTGCCGCCGTTTGTCAGCAGACTGAAAAAGCGCTTTGACGACAACCGTATTCCACTGCAACACCGCAGGGGTGTATCGCAAGTGCTTGGCACCCATCAGCTCAACCTTGCCTCGGCCTTCCTGCGCAGGAACGGAAGCCGGCACACTGTTTCACTATTGTTTGACCGATTCAGTATCCAGACGCCCAGGTTCTGGCTGAAAATCTTCCTGTTGAGTTTTTTGCCAAAACCTATCCGTCTTCGCCTTTTGGAAAAACACTAGTTCATGCCATATATCTCCATCGCATCGATCCGTTTCAGAGAACATTATGCCGGCGCATCACACGCCAAATCGTTCATCCATACCGGAGGCTGCGCATGAGAATGCCTGACATTTCCCTCGTGCTGGCTACGGTAGGACGTACCGATCAGCTGGACCGCCTGTTCGACTCGCTGGCCACCCAGACCTTCAGCAACTTTGAAGTCATCGTGGTCGACCAGAACATGGATGATTGCCTCGCGGGCCATATCGAGCGGGCAAAGTATCTCGGCATCGCCATCCGGCATATCAAGCACCATCCACCCAACCTGGCTGCCGCGCGCAATGCGGGCATCGATATCGCGAAAGGTGAATGGATCGGTTTTCCGGATGACGACTGCTGGTACCACCCGGAATTGCTGGAGCGTGTCGTCGCGCGTTTCAGCCGCAACGACAATCCCGAAGGTGTCATCGTGCGCTGGGTCGAGCAGAAGGAGCAGCCGCTGCTCGCCTCCAACCTGTCATGGGAGAGATCGAGCGCCTTCCGCGACATTCCCGTCAGCTCCATCACGCTGTTCTGCCAGCGCAAGCTGTTCACCAGAATTGGCGGCTTCGACGCGCGATTCGGCGTCGGCCAGTGGTTCGGCGCAGGAGAGGAGACCGACCTGGTATTGCGCGCCCTGCATTCAGGCGCCTTCTTCACCTACGAGCCTCTGGCGGAAGTGCATCATGCGGTCGCACCCGCCAGACTGCCGGCCAGCCCGCAGGCACGCAAAGCCCTGCGCCACCGCGCACGCGGCACCGGCGCGATCTATGCGAAACATCGCCTGCCGGCATGGGTGATCATGCGCGGGCTCGTGGCGCCGGTGCTGCGCCCGCTATTGAAAGGGGCGCTGGGCGCAGACCTCATGACGGGTTGCGCCATCATGCTGGGACGGCTTGACGGCATGCTCGGGTGGCGCCGCAGGCAACCATGAAGCAAATGCCGGCTAAAAAACCTTCCTGGATACTCTGCCAAGCAATCCATGCATGACAAGAACAATCCAATCCATCTGGCGTCCGCAAGACAGACTCCCCGGAATGCAGGCCGGCCCTCCAACATGCTGAAGATCGCCCTTATCACCAACCATCCGCCTCCGTTCCGCATCCCGGTCTATGAATGCATAGCCAGGATGCCGGATATGGCGTTGCAGGTGATTTTCTGCAGCCCGCGCGAGCCGAACCGGGAATGGGAATTGCCGCCGCTGCAGTTCGACCATGTGTTTCTGCGCGAGCGTTTCGTCGCACGCGGAGACAATTTCATCCACAACAACGTCGATGTGATTCCGGCATTGAACCGGTTTGCCCCGGACGTGGTGGTCACCACCGGATTCAATCCGACTTATCTGTATGCCTTTTTCTATGGGCTCGGCAAAGGCATACCCCATGTGCCGATGACGGATGGCACCGATGTATCGGAACAAGGTTTGAGCCGCTGGCACAGGATGGTACGCAGGATGGTGTATTCCCGCTCGCCCGCATTCATCGCGGCAAGCATGGGCGGGCAAAGGTTGTATGAAAGTTACGGCATCTCACCGGAGCGCTGCTTCCAGTCCTGTCTCTGCATCGACAACGAGTTGTATGCCCGTATCACCGAGTCCGGAGAAAAGAAATTCGACCTGGTGTTCTGCGGTCGCATCGTTCCGGACAAGAATCCGATTTTTGCATTGAAGGTTGCCCAGGAAGTCGCCCGAAGGCTGGGACGCAAAATCAGCATCCTGTATGTGGGCAGCGGCAGGCAGGAAGCCGACGTGCAAACTGAAGCTGCACTGCTGCCTGATCTGGTCGATGTGAGCTTCAGCGGCCACGCCGCGCAGCATGAATTGCCGGCCCTATACGCATCGGCACGCATTTTCCTGTTTCCGACCCTGCGCGACGTATGGGGCGTGGTGGCTAACGAAGCATGCGCCGCAGGGCTGCCCGTCATTGTGTCTCCCCACGCGGGTGTCGCAGGGGAACTGGTAATCGACAACCAGAACGGTTTTGTGTGCCAACTGGATGTGCCCATGTGGGCCGAGCGGGTGGAACTGCTGCTGACCCAGCCTGCCGTCTACCGGCGCTTCGCCGAGCGCAGCCGGGAGCTCGCGAGCAGATATACCTTTCAGCACGCGGCCGCCGGAATCGTGGACGCCTGCCGTTACGCTGTCGAAGCAACGCATCCGGGAAAACTCGCGCCCCGGGATCAAAGGAAGGCCGGATAAGCCCGCCGCCCAGCCCTGAAAACCAATCCGGCCTATACCTATTATGAAGATTCTGATTGCCCACAACGCTTACCAGCATCGCGGCGGCGAAGACACCGTGGTCGATGCCGAGGCAGATTTGTTGCGCAGCCATGGCCACCAGGTCGAAATCTATCGGCAGCACAATGATGCCCTGAACAATATGCCGAAGGCGGCAGCGGCCGCCTCGGCGATCTGGTCGGTGCACAGCGCCCGCGAGGTTGGCGAGGCATGCGAACGGTTTCAGCCCGACGTCATTCATGTGCACAACACCTTTCCGCTCATATCGCCATCCCTGTACTGGACGGCGTCGAGGATGGAATTGCCGGTCGTGCAAACGCTGCACAATTTCCGCCTTCTCTGCCCGCAGGCGATCTTTCTGCGCGAAGGAAAAATCTGCGAAGACTGCGTCGGCAAGCTGCCGTGGCGTGCCGTGACGCGCAAATGCTATCGGGACTCCGCAGCGCAATCAGCGGTGCTTACCGGCATGCTCGCCACACACCGCCTGATCGGCACCTACCGTGAAAAGGTGACGCGCTACATTGCGCTCAACACTTTTGCCCGCGACAAATACATCGAAGGCGGATTGCCCGCGCATCTGTTTCGCATCAAACCGAATTTCGTGGCCTCCGCTATCGTTCCTACATGGAACAGCCGGCGCGGCGGGATGTATGTCGGACGCCTTTCCGTGGAAAAGGGACTGGATGTGCTGGCGCGCGCCGTGCAGCTCGCGAATGATGTCCCGATCGAAGTCATCGGCAGTGGCCCGCTGGAACTGCTTGCGCGGGAAGCATTCGGCTCACGCTATCTCGGGTTCAGACCGCTTGACGACATCATGCGGCGGATGAGTTCCGCGCAATTTCTGGTGTTGCCCAGCATTTGTTACGAAAACTCGCCCCGAACCATCGTCGAAGCATTTTCCGCGGGCCTGCCCGTGATTGCCAGCCGTCTCGGCGCGCTGGCCGATATCGTGCAGGACGGGGTGACAGGCTTGCTGTTTCACCCGGGCGACGCAAGCGACCTCGCGGCAAAAATCGCGTGGGCAGCGTCGCATCCGGAGGCAATGGCAAGAATGGGTCAGGCGGCGCGCGCCGAATACGAGGCGCGCTACACGCCGGAGCGCAACTATGAAATATTGATGGATATCTATGATGACGCAATTGCAGCCATACGAACCTGCCAGCGTACAGCGCACGGGCAAGCCGATACTCGAAGCATTCATCGACGCGCTGACCTGGGATGACGTACTCACTCGGATTGTGAACTGGGGCGCCGCCCGCGAGTCGCGCTACATCTGCATCTGCAATGTTCATTCGGTGGTCACCACCACGCGCGACCTTGAATTCAAGATCGTGGTCAACAATGCCGACCTGGCGACGCCGGATGGCGCGCCCATCGCCTGGGCGCTACGCCGCCTCGGGCATCCTGCCCAGGAACGCATCAACGGCCCCGACCTGATGCTGAAATACCTGGCGCAGGCCGAGCAACTCGGCCAGACCGTCTTCTTCTACGGCAGCACCGAGTCGACGCTGGAACTGCTGCGCGCCAATCTCATGCGGCAGTTCCCGAAACTGCGTATCGGCGGCAGATACTCGCCCCCCTTCCGGCCGCTCACCATTCAGGAAGACGAGGAAGTCGTCGACATGATCAACCGCTCCGGCGCCAACGTGGTGTTCGTCGGCCTCGGCTGCCCCAAGCAGGAGAAATGGATGGCTGAGCATCGCGGAAGAATCCAGGCAGTCATGATAGGCGTAGGTGCCGCCTTCGACTATCACTCGGGCGTGATCAAGCGCGCGCCCCTCTGGTGGCAGCGCAATGGCCTCGAGTGGTTGTACCGCCTCGGCTCGGAGCCGCGCCGCCTGTTCAAGCGCTACCTAGTGACCAACAGCCTGTTCGTCGTCGGCATCATGCGTCAGTTCATCATGGCCATGCTGAACAGATCTTCGGCGAGCGAGGCCTGAAAGCGCGTGGCTGAAGCGGAGATGAGGCCACGCTGACTTGTGTCAACGGCGCCGAAGGTCAGGCAGGCATACTGCAAACGTATGGCTTTGGAAGCTTGGATAACAAAATTCTCTGGAAAACATGATCAAGTCCCTGGAAGGCGGCCGCGGCATTGCTGCACTGATTGTTGCTCTATTCCACCTGGCTGTCGGCGCGGAGCACATTTCGCTGATCCGCAACGGCTATCTCTTCGTCGACCTGTTCTTTGTGCTGAGCGGCTTCGTGATGTGTGCTGCCTACGGCTCGACGATGAAGTCCACGCATGACTTCCGGGTCTTCCTGATCCGCCGCATCGGCCGGCTCTATCCGCTGCTGATCTTTTCGACGCTGGTATTCGTACTCGCGGAAAACGTGATCGTGCTGCTGAAGCAACTGGCCTATGCGCACGGCTACGCCAGCGTCCTCAACAACCCGGCCGCACGGGAGTTTGCCATTCCGACCGCGACCGAGATTCTTGGCACCATCACGCTGGTCCATGGCATGGGTGTGTTCGACAGGCTGATCCTGAACACGCCAAGCTGGAGCATCAGCACCGAGTTCTATACCTATTTCCTGTTTGCCGGGCTTTGCCTGATGCTGAATGGAAAAGCACGGATTGTGGCCTTTGCGGTGTTCAGCCTCATCGGTTTCGGGATTAGCGTATGGGCTTCCACTACCATCCACGCATGCCTTCAGCAGAAGGGATGCCTGTCCCTCACCTCCGATTTTGGCTTTCTGCGCTGCATCTATTCATTCTTCCTGGGCGCCATCGTCTACCAGATCGCGCAGCGCAACCGTTTCAATTCCAGCATGCTGCAGATCGCCGGATGCCTTGCCCTGTTCGCGCTCTTGTCCCTGGTGGATCCGTTCCCATGGCTTGCATTTGTCTTCCCGCTCTGCTTCGCCCTGCTGATCCTTTCGGTCTGTACCGATCAGGGCTGGCTTGCCGCCATTCTCAAGCGCAAGCCCTTCCAGATCCTCGGCGAACGCTCCTACTCGATCTACCTGCTGCACATGCCGCTGGTACTGTTCTTCGAAAACATCGCCAAGCGCGTGCATGACTTTCTCCCAAGCGCAGCTGTTCTCGTCGCGTATGTGGCAGTCCTCGTGGTGATCTCCGGCTGGACCTTCAAGTTCATCGAAGATCCGCTGCGAGCCAGATTCAATCGGCTGGCCTCCGGCACCCGGTTTTCCTCGCGGAGAGGATTGCTTTCCGGTGCAAACAAGACGGCCGACTGATTCACCCAAAGAAGCCGAGAACATGCTGCGACGACTGCTTCTGCCCGTGATTCTGGCCAGCGCGGTGACGGCACCCGCCTTCCCTGCCGACAAGCCTGCAGCCACTCCGCTGCGCAAGACCGCTTCGCCTGTCATCGAGTACTACGGCGATTCCACGGTATGGGGCTATGCCTCGGGGCTGGGCACGCAGGTTGCGGTGCCTGCGCCCACGGCATTTGCTGACGCGCTGGCGTCGAAATACGAAGTGAGGAACCAGGGCGTCAGCGGGACCACGGCATGCCAGCTGCTCGAAGGGACCGACGGAAAGCATCCAGCGTGGGAACAACAGATGGCATCCTCCGATGCCAGCTTCGTCATCATCAACCACGGCATCAACGACTTGTGGAAGGAGAGCCTGGACGGTTACCAGTCCTGCCTGCGCAAGCTGGCGCGGATTGCGAAAGCCAGCGGCAAGAAGGTCATCTTCGAAACCCCCAACCCGATCGGCGCCGATGGCGACCTTGCCAGCTATGTCAGCGCGATGACGGATGTCGCGCGCGCGGAAAAAATTCCGGTCATCGACCAGTACCGTTATCTGAGCAATTATCTCCGTGGCCAGAGTCCCTACACCATCTGTCCGGACGGGCTTCATCCCACCGATGCGATCTACGTGATGAAAGGCAGGTATGCCGCCGCCGTTTTCAAGGCGATGGTCCAGTCGAAATGACACGATTGGCCGTGTCCGAATTTCCCCGTAACGGATTGTTGCAAATGCCGGATGCGGACCGATCTCTCCCTTAATTTAGGACAATTTGCATGAGACCGAACCACGGCATCATTGCAGGCATCCCGCAAGCGCATTCCCTCAAAGATCGACATCCAGGGCCGCACAAGACGGCCTCTCATCAGTGTGCTGCGGAATCAGGGAGGAGGAACATGATTACTATTTTCCCCTCGGAGGCATGATTGAAGCAATTTACTTTTCCCTCACTTCTCGCATTGACCGTCATCCTTGCGGCATGCGGAGGTGGAGGCGGATCATCGGATTCCAATACGTCGACCAACTCATCCGGCGGCACCACGTCGAATCCCCAGCCGACCAAACTCGTCGATGCACCGCAAGTCATCGAATACTATGGCGACTCCACCATATGGGGATATGAAAGCTTCACTGGCAACCGCGTCGCCACGCCTGCGCCAGATGCCTTTGCCCAGGCATTGCCTTCGAATCAGCAAGTCAGGAATCTCGGCGTGAGCGGCCAGACAGCGTGCCAGCTCCTGAATGCCGATGGCGGCTGGGATGCGAAAATGAGCGCATCCCAAGCCACCGTGGTCATTCTCAACCACGGCATCAATGACTTTGGATCAGAGGTGGGCGAAGACATACCGACATACAAGAACTGCCTGCGCACCCTGGCCAGCATTGCAAAAACCAAGGGCAAGCGCGTCATCTTCGAAACTCCCAACCCGGTCGACCGCGATGGGCTTCAGAATTATGTCGCTGCCATGAAGGAAGTTGCCGCGGAGTCGAGCCCCGCACTTTCGGTGATCGATCAATTCTCCCGGCTGAACCAGTTCCTGCTTGACGGCTCGCGCAACATCCGGGACATGTGCCCGGACGGCACTCATCCGTCACAAGCAGTGTATGTGGAGAAAGGCCAGTACGCTGCTCAGGTCTACAAGACTCTTTCGAAATAAGCGGGAATAGAAAGTGTGAAGCCGCGGGCAAAGTTACATTGCCCGCGGCAAGGCCATTCCGGTCGAAGATTGTCAATCCCGCTGCTGTCGACCGCTTTAGATATCCAGTTCGAAAGATCCAAACTCGAGCGTACGAGCTCGAATCAGTTCTCCAGGCTCTTGGCCAGCAGCTTTTCACCAACAGCTACCTCGCCCGCCTCCTTCGCCTTGAAATAGCGGGCAGCCATTTGTTCATTGCTCAGGCGGTCCTGCACCGCCACGTTCGACGCCACATAGGCAAGGAAATCGTCCAGCTGGCGCCAGGCATTGAGTTGTTCGAATTGCTTGGAGTGTCCCCACAAGTGGAATGCCACCCGATGCTCGCAGGCGTAATCGAAAAGCGCGTATAACCGGTCCATCCAGTGCGGATACTTCAGGGCAAGCAAAAGGCCATCCTGCCGCTTTGCCCACTCTCCCAGGCGTGCGAAGTTGCGGAAATAGACACTCCTGTGATGCGGATAGAACTGGATGGTGGTCGGCATTTCGAATGGCTTGTCGCCTGCGTCGAAGCGCAGGTTCATCGTGGTGCGCGCATAGGTGAAGCCGGCAGTCTTTACCAGTTCGATATCCCGTTGCCGGTATTTTCCGCCCGGATAGCAGAATCCGGCGATCCGCTTTCCCAGAACATCCTCAAGATGCTTCTTGCCCTCGCTGATCTGATAGCGGGCCTCGGCGGCACTGGCGCCGCTCAGATAGCAATGCCCGTAGGTATGGGACCCGATCTCGAAATGACGTGCGAGCTCCAGGATTTGCGGCCGGGCCATGACTTCGCCATCTTCCCAATTTGTCACCGGCAAAAAGAAGGTTCCTTTCAGGCCGTGCTTCTGCAGCAGATCAGCCGTTTTCATGTCCGACGGGTGGCCATCGTCGAAGGAACACGTAAATACAACGCCCATCCTAAACTCCGTTCGATTTTCCATGCATCTATTAGATGCCCTGGATGATTTCATTGTCCTTGTCTCGCCTCAACGCAGCGTCAACTGCGCCGCCTTTCCCACCAGCGACTCTTTTGGTTTCGGACACCATTTCCGCAAGCCGGTTGCAGTGATCTTCGCCCTCATTATCCTGCCCTCATACGGGCATCTTTACCTTGCCGGGCTCGCCGGCCGTCAGTGCAAAGCGGCATGCGGAAAGCAGGCCGGACGCCGCATTGTCGAAGGTATATTCCTGCACCAGTGCCTGACTGCGCCGGGAGAATTCCCGCCACATATCCTGTTTTGTCAGCAGCGCCGCGGCACGTTCCGCCCACAGCTCTTCATCGAGTTCGCATATGAAACCGTTCTGGCCGTCGAGGATCAGTTCCCCCGCCACACCGGCATGCGGGGAAACAATCACCGGCAAACCCGCGGCGCAGGCTTCATTGGCGACAATTCCCCAGACGTCGGCCAGTGTGGGGAAAAGAAACAAGCGCGCCGAGCGGTATAGCCCGGGCAATTCCTTCTGCGTGGCGAAGCCGTGAAAATCCGCCCTCACGAGCTCCGGCTGAAGCAAGGCTTCTGATCTGACCGTCGCTTCCGCGCTGCCTGAACCGACAAACAGCATCCTGACTTGCCTGCCCAGTTTCTTCGCGAGCTTCTGCGCCACATGCAGCGCAAAGACCGGACTTTTCTCCGGCACGATCCTGCTGCAGAAGATCAGGTCGTACTTCTTCTCCACCGGCTCCGGTGTACGGAAGTAGGTGTCGTTGTCGATGCAGAGATAGGACTTGAAGCATCGCTCCGCGTCGATGCCATAGCTCCTGAACAGACGTTCGCCGCCGACGCTGGCGGAAACGAAAGCACTGGAGCGCGCGTATACGAAGCGGCGGATCGTCTTGTGCACGCGACTCAGGGCACGCTCCGACAGATCGGTCCCGTCCGTCATCGGCACATGCGGCAAGCCCTTCAGCCAAGCATGGGCGAAGGCATACAGATGCGTGGGATTGAAGCCATCGGTGACCACCACGTCCGGGGCAAAACGCATCAGGGCGGGTACCACATCCGGATTGTTGTGAATGTAATGCCCATCCTTTACGGTGGTGATCCGCTCCTTCAGGAACGTGTGATTGAACTCCATGGGCGGAAGATCCCACTTCCTGTTCGGCTCCCGCCTGGCGCAGAAGATCACTTGAAAAACAACCCCGGGCATGCGCCCTAATCTCTGGAAAACGGGTATTCGATACGGCGGCGGTTCGTTCGTGACGAGAGCGATTCTGAGCATTAGCTGGTCTCACTTACTGATTGAAGCGGTGCGCGATGCGGCAAATGACAGTCGGTGGTACGGAAGGCATCGGATCCATCTATCGAATTCCAGCAGTCAAGCGAGTAGCCTGGCAAACAGGCGCACAACTACTATTGACTGCATGCAAATCGAAAACCGGGCAACCCGGGCTGACAGTGTAGTTAAACCGGTGTGGGGCTGTTTTGCGAATACACAATGCCGTCCTTGTTGACTTCGGCAGGAAGCGGCAGGTACAAGGACCATCTGCTTCCCTTCATTGGTGCCTCGCCATCAAGGGCCAATGCAAGCGCTTATCTCGACAATCCCTGTACTAGAAATATCGGCGCTGAGTTTTCTCAACAGACGAGTCAAGGCAACATGGTTTCATTAGCAAGACCCGCCGCACAAAACATATTGCATTGAAACAGGCGGGCAAATTGGACATAAAAACACAAGGCGTCCGATGCCTGCACTTCAGGGAGGGAACTATCGAAACCATCTTGAACAGCACCGCCGGACTTATACAGATCAATGGATCAGAAAACTCGTATTGATGCGACATTCTATGAAAACGAAGTTCCCTCCTTTGCCACCTCGGAAATGGAACGTCTTTACGGGAACTTCTTTTCTTCCTACCGCAACCTCGAATTACCCGACGATGAACTGAAGCAGGTTTGTACCTATGTCGCCCGCAAGGACGGGGAATACGATGCCATCTTCCTGTTCCTGCGCAGGCAGGGAAAAATCAACGTCCTGAATGAAGTGATCAGGATCGACAGTGCGCGGATCCGCGCCTTTGCCGACCACGTCTTCACCCGGTTCAGGGATGTCAATGTGATTACCTTCAAGGCGATCGAAACGGATATCGACCGCATTGTCTACCCCCACCAGCGCTTCAATTATTCCGAAGATATCGCCATGAAATTACCCCCGACGGCGGATGAGTATCTTGCCCGCCTGGGAAAGAATACGCGCCGCAATATCAAGCGTTACTCGGACAAGCTCATGCGCAGCTTTCCCTCGCTGCGCTATGAAGTGTACGAGAGAGAGGCAGTCAGCGAGAGCCAGGTCCGGGAAATTGTCGGCCTCAATCGGGAAAGAATGGCATCCAAGAACAAGGTGTCGGCGCTCAACGAAGAGGAAACCCGGCGCATCGTCAAGCGTGCGCGGTCCTGCGGCCTGGTCGGGATCATGAGCATCAATGACAAGATCTGCGCGGGTGCGATCAGCTATTGCACGGGCGAGAATTACTTTCTCGATGTGCTTGCCCATGACCTTGCCTACAACGATTACTGGGTCGGCATCCTATGCTGCTACATGACGATCCGCGAATGCATCGCGCGCGGCGGCAAGGAATTCCATTTCCTCTGGGGGCGCTACGAATACAAGTTCGCGCTCGGGGCGTCCCTGCGTCATCTCGACTGCGTCGCGGTGTACCGCTCGCGCCTGCAGTTCCTGTTGAACGGCGACTTCGCATTGAAGACGGCGCTGAATGGTTATGTGCGAGCGACAAAGGTCTGGCTGCACCACAGCGACAGTCGGATATCGGCGCGCATCCTGAAACTCCTCGATGATCTGCGCAATCTTCGATATGCCCTGACGGGCTGGCTTACGGGAGGAAAAAACCCGAGCTTCTGATCCGTGGCTGGTGGCACCGTGCGGTTCGTGCCCCGGAACGCTGACAGACGATCCTGCAGGCGATCGATGCATTCTCGTTATCAGACATCAATCCGGCACCTGGACAAAGCTCTATATTCTGCGGTGACATCCATCGATCGCCTGAAAGGAATGCCGATTTGAACAGACGTAGCGCTTGCCGCAACCCGGGACCCGCGCTGCTGCGGATGCTGTATGCCGCAGCGCTTCTCCTGCCCGTCGTTTCCTGTTTCGCAGTCACGAAGGACGAGGCCATCCGCGCCGACCTCCCGGCATACCGGAAGAGCGCCGGCGACAAGGCAAGGTCCTCGGGCCGGCACTCATCTGACAAGGAAGCGGATTCCGGCAAGAAGCCTGCATCCCGCAGCCGCAAGCAGGCAAGCGTGGCGCCATATGGGCAGAATCCGGAAGAGTATGAATTGACATTCTCCGACGAATTCGAGCATGGCTTTAATACCAGGGTATGGAATGACACTACCTGGGACAAGCCAAGCAGCCCGACGAAGAACTATGCAGTGGAACATGGTTCGCTCAAGATCTGGCCGCAGCGCGATGCCAATGGCAGGTTCTTCGACCGCGTCATCGATACCGATGGCAAGTTCTACCAGACCTACGGCTACTTCGAAATCGAAGCCAGGCTCCCCTATGGCAAAGGCTGCTGGCCCGCTTTCTGGCTGTACAACCATGATGATGAAAAGGGCTCCTTCAGGCCGGAAATCGACATCATGGAAGCCTATTCCGGGGGAGGGCCTGCCAGCGGCTGGTCCGATGCGCGGCTGCGGCCGACCGCGTATGCGGTCACGATCTGGACCGGCATGCCGGAAGTGAAAGGCGGGGAAAAGATGCTGCAGGATCTGGGTGATCTTTCAGCGGGTTTTCACAAGTACGCGCTGAAATGGGAGCCACATCGGCAGACGTTTTATTTCGATGGAAAGGAAGTGTATTCCGTCAATGTCAGGATGTCACATCGTATGTACATCCTCCTTGACCTCCTGTTTGGCAGTGCCAGCGGAGAGCCGGACCACACTACCCCGACAGGCAAGAACAATGCATTTGAAATCAAGTACGTTCGGGCGTGGAAATTCAAGCAAGCCCACAGATTCCCCGAGCGGTACGAAGACCACAACGGACAAAAATTGAAATAGTCCGGCTGCCGCGCCAATCCCTTTTCCTGGCGCGGTTTTCCTTGCAGTACCACCCCCACCTTGCCGCGCCTGCCATTCCTGCATTGCAAATCCATGCCATCCCGACGCGGGAAAGGGCAAAAGCGGATTTGATTCAGCAAACCTCCTGTCCTTTTCTCCAGCCTCTTTTATTTCCTGACAGCATTTATTTTTAAACGTTTTCCCGGCTTTTTTTCGGATTCTTTGTCAGCGGAACAATGAATCCCATCATTTTCTTGTCATAAATTTTTCTTTTCGGAAAAATTCAGCGATTTCCTGGAACCAATTTCTCGACAGCAAGCTCTACGTAACGCTTGCTTTGCAGCATTACCGAAAATTGATTTGAAAGGAAATTGTTTTGGTTACTTCCACTATCCGAAAAAAGTTTTTAACAACCTCGCTGGCTGGTGCCTGTACCGCAATGATCCTCGCTGCGTGCGGCGGCGGCGGCGGCGGTACTAATGCAGTAGCTGCTGAGACCAACTATCCTGGTACTTCGCAATCTGAAATCGTTGGAGCAGGTTCAAACGCCACCTCTCCGACTTCTACTCCTGCTGCTGGTACTGGATCGGCAGCAGAAACAGAAGCCGTAGGCCCCTATGGTCAGAATGCGAATGACTATGTCCTCACCTTCTCGGACGAATTCGAAAACGGCTTCGATACCAACAAGTGGAACGACGCTACCTGGGACCAGGCGAGCAATCCGACCAAGAACTACGCTGTCGAAAACGGTTCGCTTAAGATCTGGCCGCAGAAAGATGCCAGCGGCAAATTCTTCAACCGCGTGATCGATACCGACGGCAAGTTCTACCAGACCTATGGCTACTTCGAGGTCGAAGCCAAGCTGCCGGTGGGCAAAGGCGCGTGGCCCGCGTTCTGGCTGTACAACCACGATGAGGCAGGTAACTACCGCCCCGAGATCGACATCATGGAAGCCTATTCCGGTGGCGGCCCCGACAGCGGCTGGTCCGATGCGAACTTCCATCCGACCGCTTATGCCCCGACCATCTGGATCGGCAATCCGGGCGAGTCGGGCGGCACGAAGATGGTGACGGGCCTGGGCGACCTCTCGGCCGGCTATCACAAGTATGCAGTGAAGTGGGAGCCGAACAAGCAGACCTTCTACTTCGACGGCCAGGAAGTGTATTCGGCCAACGTTTCCATGCCGCGACGCATGTACGTGATGCTCGACATCCTGTTCGGCAGCGCCAGCGGCCAGCCGGATGACAGCACTCCGCAAGGCAAGGACAACTCCTATGACGTCAAGTACGTGCGCGTCTGGCAGTTCAAGTAATCCTCATGCCTGAAGCACAGGCTTGCGCCTTCAGCGCAGCCTGAAAGCAAAGAGCCCGTCATTCATCATGACGGGCTCTTTGCTATTCAGCCGAGGCTGATGGACGCAGCGAGTCAGAAAGGATTCGACTTGATGTATTTCATCAGCGTCCAGTTTTCGCCGTATTCCGAGGGAAGGCTGTATTTCCTGAGCTCGCCGTAAGCCTGCGACAGGCGGTCGGCTTCGTTGCGAATCTCGTTCGGACATTCCACAAGCTTGGTGAAGTCGTACACGCGGCGGATCTGCTGTCCGTAATCCTGGCTGTACAGGATCGAACTCTCCGGGAGGCAGATCAGGAGCTGCCCGGAATGCACCGACAATCCCTGCACCGGCTCGACAATCCCGTGCACCACGGTGCCGTCTTTATCCCTTGCCTCGAGCAATCTCTCGCGCTCGACCACAAAGTATTTGATTCCCATCCCTTTCAGGAATTGCAGGCCGGTTCCCGCCTTACGCGCATCGATGTATTCCTTGTTCGCAACCAGGCCTTCGGTATGGAAGAATTTGAAACGCTCCGGCAGCCAGTACCCCAGCCCGCCGGCTCGGTCTCCCATCGCGACCACACCATCAGGCATCTTCGAAAAGAAGTCGTCAATCAGCCTGACATTCATCGCGTTGAAACTCTGATCGCTTGTTTTCTTCAACATGCTGTAGAACGGATTGGCGTCATGCGCCATTTCCGTCCTGACGCCAAGCAGGAGAACATAGCCGATGAAGCCCCAGCCCACCACTGACAGCAGCTTCGACGTCCAGCTGCTCATGGATTGCTTGTACAGCACCATGCTCAGATAGCCGACCTGGGTCAGCGCATAGAGCGTCACCAGCGCCACCGGCCAGTAATACCAGCCCCAGACCGGCCAGCCGGAAAACAAGGCGTAGTAGCTGGCAATCGCCACCGTTCCCAAAGCAATGAGTTTCAATTCACCGGAAAACGGAAGCGGACCAATTGCATTTTTCCTGACGCCGGCTTTCAGGATGAAAACAAGAATGATGGCGGCAATCGCGATCCGGCCCGCAAGCAGATAGTTCAGTAAAACCGGCAGGTTCTCCCCTACCCTGTTTCCGATTGCTTTCGCCTGCCCGCTTACCGGCACGATCGTTCCTAACAGCGTGTAGTTGACCGCGAAATAGACCAGCACACCCGCCAGGGTCAATCCAAGCGTCAATGCAAGATTGGAAACCACATGCTTGCGTCTGCTGATGACAACGAGCAGGGCGAATGCGCCCGCCAGTGCCAGCGCATCGAGCCGCGCAAGAAACAGGACCAGGAAGATGGCGGCGTACTTGACGCAGGTTGCGGGGGAAAATTGCTCGGGATACGGCTTGAGCTGGCTGATCAAGGGCAGGAACAGCAGCAGCAGGATCGTCTCCAGGCCGTGCATGAAGGTGTTCTGGCAAAGCAGCAGGATGGCGACCAGGGCGATGAAGAACGCCGCACCTTCCGCGCTCTTCCGCACATCGATGCGCGCCACTGCGACGATCTTGATCAGAAGCGTCAGCAGCGGAACGACGGCGAGCGCCCAGACCTTGGACAGCGAGAAAACGGCGAGCACCGCGGCGAGGATCAGCAGCCAGAGCGGCTGATAGCCATTGGTCTGCACCAGGTTGCCGAAGGTGGAGCCATGGCCCTGGGCGATATTCCAGGCGACGCCAAGGTAATAGTAGGCATCGTCGAACACCAGGTCCGCCAGATGTACCGTCGGATAATGGCCGACCGCGTAGATCGTGAATGCGAAGGCCGCCAGGAAGTAGGTGATCGCAATGTATTTCAAGCCACGCAGCATTACGGTTCCATCCCTTTGAATAGTTTTAACGACGACTTCTGACGCGGCCTGCAGCCTTGCCCTGCCCGCCAGCCTACAGCGACAGCGTCCTGAAAATCCGTTCCGGTATGTTCCTGATGACCATCATGATCGCTGCCCACCAGCCCGGCAGGTAAACCTCGTCCCTCTTTCTCTGCACCGAGCGCACAATGCCTTCCGCGATCCTGTCGGCACTGGCCCACAGCGGGCCCTTGCGGAATGCCGCAGTCATTGGCGTATCGACGAAACCGGGCTTGATCGTGAGCACGTGCACGCCCTTCTTGTGCAAGCGGTTGCGCAAGCCCTGCAGGAAAATCGAAACTGCGCCCTTGGCCGTACCGTAGACGTAATTCGATTGCCGTCCCCGGTCACCCGCGACCGAGCTGATCACTGCAATCGTCCCGTGCCTTTGCGCCTCGAGATCATTCGCCAGGTGGGTAAGCAGCGAGATCACGCTGATGGCATTGGTATTGAGTTCCCGCAGCGTCAGCGGGAAGCTTTTCTCGCATGCCTTCTGGTCTCCCAGAGTGCCGTGCGCAATCAATACCAGGTCGAGCCCGCCCATGTCGTCGATGGCACGCTGCAGCAGCGCTTGGTGCGAATCGAAGTCGTTCGCGTCGAAGACGGCGAATGACACCTGGGAAGCGCCGCGTATCCTGAGGTCACGCGCGAGGCCTTCCATCCGCTCGCGGTTGCGCGCGAGCAGGTAGAGTTTCGCTCCCTGCTGCGCAAAGCGCCGTGCGGTCGCCTCGGCGATGGCCGACGTGGCGCCGACGATCAATATTCTTTCCATCTAATCCATCCCCAATCGTTGTGACTGGCGCGAAGCGAATCTCCCCTGCGCGCCATAGCGTATCCGCGTTTCCTGGAATGCCTCCCAGCGCGGATAACTGCGCTTGAAAGTCGCCTCGCTCATGCGAACATCCTTGGTCAGATACAGCCGTCCGCCGTGGTCAAGCACTATCGCATCGAGTTCTTCAAGCAGCGGAAACAATGCCTCTTCCAGCTTGAAATCGAGCGCGAGCGTATACCCTTCGATGGGAAAGGAGAGCAGGTTAGCATTTTCCTTTCCGAAGGCCTTGAGCACGGCCAAGAACGATCCGCGTCCGGAAGCCGCAATTCTTTTCAAAATGGTCGCCATGCCCTCCATGCCGGCAGCCTTTGGCAATGCAAACTGGTATTGCGTGAATCCGCGCTTGCCGTACATGCGGTTCCAGTGATGGATGCCATCCAGCGGGTAGAAATATGGCTCGTAATGCACCTGCTGCGCGAGCGGCGAGCGCCTGATGCGATGGAAATACAGCGCGTTGAAGGCACCGATGGAAAAGCGGTTCAGCAAGGGCGCGGGCATGTCGACCGGCACCGACATGGGGCGCTTGCTGCGCGCAGACAAGTTGCCACTCCCGGAGTGCCTGCCCAGCATGACGAGGGAACGGCCGAGCGCATTCCCTGTCGCCAGGCAATCGATCCACGCCACCGAATATTCGGCGTCGTGATGTTTCTCGAACAATTCGATCGCTTCTGCGAGGTTTTGCGCCTTGAAAGTCGTCTGATCGATCATTGCGCTCCTGATCGGCTTCAGCCGTAGGCTCGCTTCCAGGATGATGCCGGTCAGTCCCATTCCGCCGCAAGTCGCATGGAACAGGTCGCTGTGTTCGCTGCGGGAACAGGTGACGATTTCGCCGCTTGCCAGGAGCAGGCTGAAACGCTCCACAAACTCGCTGAAGCAGCCGTCCAAATGATGATTCTTTCCATGCACATCGCTGGCGATCGCACCACCGACTGAGACGAACTTCGTGCCCGGCGTCACTGGAAGGAACCATCCCTGAGGCACGAAGGCATCGAGCAGTTCCGCCAGCGTCACGCCTGCGCCGCATCTGACGATGCCGCTTTCCCTGTCGAAGTCCAGCAGCAGATTCAGGTAGGCAGTGCTGATGACATGCGATGCAAGCGAACTGTCGCCATAGCTTCTCCCCATGCCGCGCGCAATAAGCGGCACGTCCTTGCATTCACTCAATACCGACGTGGCCGACGTAGGTGTAAGCGGCGCCCGTATTTCCGCGTCAACTACAGGGTGACGCCCCCATCCATGGATCAGCATCTTGCTACGCGATTGCCGAAGACGAACTTTTTATCCAGCTGATACTTGGCGACATAGCCAATCGCAAGACCGATTGCACCGCCGACATAGCGCCATTCCTTTGATTGAAAGAGCGCATCGAACCAGAATTCGAAGCCCCAGAAAATTGCTGTGGTGATTACTCCGGTCAATGTGTAAAGCACGAATGTTTGGCCGTCCTCAATGGCATTACGTGCCTGGAAGCGGAAGATATAAACCTTGTCGAGCATGTACTTGACGACAAGTCCTACGCCTGTGCCGACAAGAACGGAAAGCTGCACCGAATAGACGCCCGCATAGAGATGCAGTGTGAGGTCCTGACTTCCGAGATTGGTGATCGTTGCGATCGCGGCGAGCAAGGCATAAGTGATTGCAAGTTTCATGAAGTTCTTCAGTTACGGCGGAGTAACGAATTATATGCACAACACCTTAGTCCAGCATACGCTCCTGGGTCAGTTACGAGGTCTGGTCACCTTGATGCGTCCCAAACAATGGGTGAAAAACGGCTTCGTCCTGGCGCCTCTTGTTTTTACCGGAGAATTCCTGGAGCCCTCCTGGATCAGCGCCGCACTGTTCGCCACGCTGCTTTTCTGTGTCGCCTCATCCGCGACCTACATCGTCAACGACATGCGCGATATCGAACGCGACCGGCGTCATCCGAAGAAGTCGAAGACCCGCCCGCTTGCATCGGGTGCCGTCACCATTCCGATGGCGATGACACTGCTTGCCGTCCTCTACGGGATCATTGCCTGGGGCTGGGTCGCGGCTCCGAAAGTCGTCACGGTCATCGTCGGCTACCTCGTACTGAACCTGGTCTATACCTTTGCGCTGAAAAACGTTCCGGTGGTCGACATCTTCACCATCGCCATCGGCTTCGTGCTGCGGGTGTATGCGGGCGCGGTGGCATTGTCGGTTCCGCTGTCCGGCTGGATGGCAGTCACGACACTGTGCCTTGCGCTTTACCTCGCTGCCGTCAAGCGCCGCCAGGAATTGGCGGGAAACGGCACGCAGGGCCGCGAAGTGCTGGGAAAATATTCGGTGACGCTCATCGACCGCTATGCCCACATGTCAGCGACTGGCGCATTGTTCTTCTACAGCCTGTACGTCATGTCGGCGAAACCGCAGATGGTCGTGACCATCCCTCTCGTTCTCTTCGGCCTGTTTCGCTATTGGTATGTGGTCGATGAGCTGGATGGCGGAGAGTCGCCGACAGATGCATTGCTGGCCGACTGGCAGCTGCTCGTCACCGTCGCACTGTGGATCGGCGCATGCATCTGGGCGCTGTGGCCAGTCGGGGGATAACACGTGGATTGGTCGTACGCGCTTACCCCTTTCCTCGCATGGCTCGTCGCCGGCACGCTGAAGTTCTTCATCAACAGCATTCGTGCAGGTCAGCTCGCTTTTGGCCAGATCGGCTATGGCGGACTGCCGAGCAATCACAGCGCGATCGTGAGCAGCACTGCAGCGCTGATCGCGATGAAGAACGGCATTGCGCAGCCTGCCTTCGGCATTGCTGTCACGCTTGCCTTCATCGTCATGCTCGATGCCAACAGCCTGCGCCGCGCAGTAGGAAACCACGCATCCGCCATCAATCGTCTCGCGGCAAAGGATGTATCGCATACCGTGCTGCGCGAGCGCATGGGCCATACCCGCATCGAGATTGCCGCCGGTATCCTCGTGGGGATTGGCGTCGCGGCATTTGCCAGATACTTTCTTTCCTGATTCACAACGCGGAATTCCACGCATAGCGGAACTTACGGTCCGCTGTGCATGGCACCCGCAGCTCTCCCCTGCCCTTGCATTCATGGCCTGAAGGACGAGGCCGCTCCGCACTCCTCTTTATAAACATGCGCGGCTGATGCATCGCGCGCCTGTTGTCGCATCTGCCATTTCCAAACGCTCCGGCGTCCTCCTTTGCCCTCCCTGGTTGATCGATTGCCATCGAAAACCCCTTATTTCTTGCCTTGTGGCTATCAGAAAGTCGCCATTGGTTAAACACGGAATAAGTAAGTAAATGTTTCACGCAGGAACCAATTTCCTGTGCGCAAGCTCTGACGTGTCTCTTGCTTGCAAGAACTATTGCAATTTGAATCAATTTAGGGAGCGTCATCTTGAGCAATAAACGTCTTTACCAATCGGCAATCGCGTGCGCTTGCGCCGCGTTCATCATGACCGCCTGTGGCGGTGGCGGCGGCAGCGGCACAACTTCAACGGCAACGGATGGGGCTTCCCAAACTGCTTCACAATCGGTCATGTCGAATCCGGATACCTCGTCGGGATCCTCGACTCCTGCCAGCGATTCGGCTTCTCCTTCGACGTCTGATTCGTCCTCGAACGCCGGTTCATCGTCTGGCTCGACACCGGATTCGACTTCTTCGCCGACTTCCCCTGCGCCTTCTGGTTCTGCGCCGTCTTCCAACACCGGCTCGTCTCCGGCCACAGGCACGACCGCAACCGGCCCCTACGGTCAGAACGCGAATGATTATGTGCTGACTTTCTCGGATGAATTCGAAAACGGCTTCGATACCAAGAAGTGGAACGACACCACCTGGGATCAGCCGAGCAATCCGACCAAGAACTACGCCGTCGAAAACGGCTCGCTCAAGATCTGGCCGCAGAAAGATGCCAGCGGCAAATTCTTCAACCGCGTGATCGATACCGACGGCAAGTTCTACCAGACCTACGGCTACTATGAGATCGAAGCCAAGCTGCCGGTTGGTAAAGGCGCCTGGCCCGCATTCTGGCTGTACAACCACGATGCTGCAGGCAACTTCCGCCCCGAGATCGACATCATGGAAGCCTACTCCGGCGGCGGCCCCGCCAGCTACTGGTCCGATGCCAACTTCCATCCGACCGCGTATGCGCCAACCATCTGGATCGGCAATCCGGGAGACCTGGGCGGCACGAAGATGGTGACGGGTCTGGGCGACCTCTCGGCCACCTATCACAAGTACGCGCTGAAGTGGGAGCCGAACAAGCAGACCTTCTACTTCGACGGCAAGGAAGTGTATTCGGCCAACGTCACCATGCCGGGTCGCATGTACGTGATGCTCGACGTCCTGTTCGGCAGCGCCAGCGGTCAGCCGGATGACAGCACTCCGCAAGGCAAGAGCAACTCCTTCGACGTCAAGTACGTGCGCGTCTGGCAGTTCAAGTAAGCAGCGCACCAGTGCATGATGCGACATTGCCCGGCGTGTGCCCGGCAATGTCGCAAGCATGAAAAAAGAGGCCGGCATGGAAACATGCCGGCCTCTTTTTCTTGAATGCCTCTCTATCCGATGCGGCAACGCTCAGGCAGGTACCGCCTCCGCCGGCGTTTCAAACCCATGCGGATTCATGCTCTGCCAGCGCCAGTGGTCGGCGCACATTTCAGCCAGGCCCTTTTTCGCATGCCAGTCGAGCAGTCGCTTCGCCTCGGAAGGATCGGCATAGCACACGGCGATGTCGCCGGGCCGGCGTGCGACGATCTTGTATGGCACGGAACGGCCGCTGGCCGCTTCGAATGCACGCACGATCTCGAGCACGCTGTAGCCCTTGCCCGTACCGAGATTGACCGTAAAGCTGCGACCCGAGCGGAAGAGTTCATCGAGCGCCGCCAAATGGCCCTGCGCAAGATCGACCACATGGATATAGTCGCGCACACCGGTGCCGTCCGGCGTCGGATAATCATTGCCGAATACCGACAGACGTTCGCGGCGTCCCACCGCCACCTGACTCACGAAAGGCATCAGATTGTTCGGAATGCCGCGCGGGTCTTCTCCGATCAGGCCGCTCGCATGCGCGCCGACCGGATTGAAATAGCGCAGCGAGGCGATCGCCCAGGACGGATCCGACTTGGCCAGGTCCTGCAGGATCTGCTCCACCATCAGCTTGGAACGCCCATAGGGGTTGGTGACCGATAGCCGCGCCGTCTCGCGGATCGGCACCGATTCCGGGTCCCCGTACACAGTCGCCGACGAACTGAACAGGAAGCGCTTCACGCCGGCATTGCCCAGGGCCTGCAAAAGGTTGATGGTGCCGGATACATTGTTTTCGAAATAGGCCAGCGGCTTCTCGACCGACTCACCCACCGCCTTCAGGCCCGCAAAATGGATGCATGCATCGATGCGATGGGTGCGCAGCAAGGCATCCAGCGCAATGCTGTCGCGCACATCCGCTTCATAAAACGGAATGACCTTGCCGGTGATCTTTTCCACCCGCTTCAGAGCCTCGGGCGAGCTGTTGCATAGATTGTCCAGCGCGACAACCGCGTATCCTGCATCCAGCAGTTCGACGCAGGTGTGCGAACCGATATAGCCGGACGCGCCGGTGACAAGTATGGTTTTGAGTGTACTCATGTCAATGTTTCTATGGGGAATTTCGGGCGGCAGGCAAGGCCGGGAGTCGGTCCAGATTCGCGATTTTACCTGCCCTGAGTGGGAAATTGGCCGCTCATGTGAAGCATCAGAGTATCACGTGATGCCTGTCTCACGAATGAACCCGAGACGGGACGCGCCCACGCAGGCCCGACATGTGAGAAGCAGCCGTGCATGAACGCGCCTCAATCCCTTACGCGACCTTTACCGAAAAATTTGCGGATGCACTCCTCAATTCCTTGACGATATGCTCGGACAGCCTGAAGGTGAGCGCCGCGAGCGTGATCGTCGGGAAATTCGCGCCGGCGGTCGGGAACACTGAACTGCCTGCCACATACAGGTTGGTCATGCCATGCACCAGGCAGTTGCGGTCGACCACGCCATGCTTGGGCGAATCATGCATGCGCGTCGTTCCCATATGGTGCCAGGTACCCTCGAGGTCGGACGGCCAGTTGCGCCCTTCGACCGGAGGATCGAGCGTGACATCCGCCACGCCGCTGCGTTGCATGTCGTCCGCAAGCAAAGCCAGGGTACGGTCGAAGGTGCGCTTGACCTGCTCGCCCAGCCGCCAGTCGACCCGCACGCGGTTCATGCCGAGCCTGTCCTTCTGCGTCGGGGAAAGGGTGACACGGCTGTTCGGATCGGGATCCGGCTCGACGATCAGCTGGAACTTCACCCCCTGGATCAGCCAGCGCGGCTGGAACAGGCGGGTATAGCCATAGCCAAGCGTATCGATCGGATGCGCCACCATCGTCAGCAGATCCTTGCTGAGCTTCCAGTCGGCCTGCTCCTTCTGCAGCAGCGCCTGCTTGCAGCGGAACAGTGCTTGCGCGCCGGCGCTGCCTTCACCCGGGAAGACCGAGGAAAACCACACGCGGGCATTCAGCAGCCGTTCCTGTTCCAGTACTTCCGGCGTCAGGGCGAACTGGGCCGCGATGCAGGTGCCATGCGCGGCGACCGCGGAATTCATGTAGTGGTACTTCACATCGAACAGCTTGTTGCGTGCCCATTCCTTCCTGAACCGGATATTGCCCGTCAACAGGCGTGGATGGTCCATGAAGAAGCGGCCGACCAGATCATTGCCATTGCCCAGGCCGCTCGCCTGCACCTTGTTGGAGGCGAGCAGCAGGCGCGCATTTTCAATGCCGCCGGTGGCCAGCACGAAGGTTTTCGCCCGTACCTGCATGCTGCGGCCGGTGAGCGTGGCAACCTGCACTTGCGACACCGTGCGTGCAGCCTTGTCGGTATCGATGTTGATGACATTCGCATACAGGAAGACCCGCACATGCTGCGAACGCTTGAGATCGTCGCGATACAGCTTGCCGAAACGCGCGGGCGGGCTGAACTGGGAAATCGTGTCCCGGATCTTGTTCGTCACCAGGGGAATACGGCGCACATCCTGGCGGCCGATCGCGCCTTCCCAGAATGCAGGTTCGAAATTGGTCGGGCCCAGTTTGAGCAGCGAATGAGTGCGCTCGTAATACGGCATCAGTTCGTCGAGGCCGAAAGGCCAGCCGCTGTGCGGCACCCAGTCACGTTTTTCGAAATCCCAGGGATCGAGCGGACGGCACCAACCGCCCCAGCAGTTGCTGCTTCCCCCGAGGAAGCGGCTGCGGCTGCCATCCGCAAAATTGTATTTCCAGGCGCCGACATCTTCGCCGCGATACAGGTCGCGTGTATCGTCATCCGGCGAAAATCCGCCGCTTTCAAGCAGGCAGGCATCGATTCCCTGCCGGTCCAGCTCCAGCGCCAGCGTGATACCTGCCACGCCGCCGCCTATGATGCACACCGTTGTGTCGACAACAGCTCCCTCTTCCACCCGTCGTGTATCGATGAACATTTTAATGTTCTTTCCTCAAAATATTATTCATGATCTGCATGATGTGCTCCCTGTGGAACGTCGGCATGCCGGAGCTTAGCCAGCGTTCCGATGCAAACAACGAATTCGGCTGACTCTGTTCATCCTTTCTTTCAATCCTCCTGTTTCTTGTTCGGCCCAATGCGTGGTGCATGCTTGCGATGTGCATCTCCAATGTTCGCGTGGCCATTT
>NZ_HE978634.1:1100841-1418999 GCF_000312045.1 Noviherbaspirillum massiliense JC206 | reverse complement strand
ACTGTTCGTTCAAATTTCATTAGCTGCCTGCGCGCGATTTTTGAGGGACACGCGCGCCCCACCCATTCCTGAAGACGGGCGAAGGCTGCCTTCGCCTGCCCGTCGCATCCAGCCGCTATCGCACGCCGGAAGCTTCGATCAAGGGAGGACGCTCGCCGCCGATCGCATGGCTCGGACCCGATTGCCCGTAGTTGTAGCCATAGCCGTAGCGGCCAGGCCGGGCCTTCAGGTCATTGAAGAGCACTCCCTTCGCAGCCAGGCCTGCCTGCGCCAGGCGCTTCATGGTTTCATTGATCTCGCCCGGCGTGGTCACGCCAGCACGTGTCGTGATGTAGATGGCGCCGGCTTGCTGGCCAATGATCAGGGTATCGGCGACTGCGAGGATAGGCGGTGCATCCACCAGTACCAGGTCGTAATGCGACGACACCGCCTGGAACAGTGCTGCGAAATTCGGGCGCAGCAGCAATTCGGCCGGGTTTGGCGGCAACGTGCCGGTCGAGATGAAGTCCATGTTCTCGATCACGCCGCGATGGATTACCTGCTCCAGCGTGCGGGTTCCGGCGATCACCTCCGAGAGGCCATCCTGGCGGCCAAAGCCGAAGTACAGGTGCAGCAAGCCATTGCGCAGGTCCGAATCGATCAGCAAAACCTTCTTCCCGGTAGCTGCCATTACCGCAGCCAGGTTGGCCGAGACGAAGGATTTGCCCATTCCCGGTGTGGCACCGCTGATGACGACCACGTTGTTCTTGAATTCAGGCATCGAGAATTGCAGCGCAGTCCGGAAATTGCGCAGGCTCTCGACTGCCACGTCGGTCGACGACACATTGGCCAGCAAGGGTACGCGCTGCTTGGCGCTGACCTGCTGGTACAGCTCCTTCTGCTTCTTGCTGTGGGGGATGGTCGCATAGACCGGCAGGCCCACCACTTTCTCGAGCTGTTCCGGGCTGTCGATCGCGCCCTGCATCGATTTTCTGAAGAAGGCTACCAGCACGCCGAGGAACAGGCCGCCGAGTACCGACAGTGCCACGATCATCGGGCGATTCGGCTTCACCGGCCGTTCCGGGGGCAAGGGTGTGTCCACCATGCGCACGTTGCTGACCTTGCCGACGGTGATCAGCCTCAACTGCTGCGCGGTATTGAGCATCTGTGTATAGAGGTCGGTATTCACCTTCACTTCGCGCGACAGGCGCAGCAGGTTCTGCTCCAGGGCCGGCAGCTGCTTGATGTGGTCGTTCATGTTCGCGATTTCGGCATTGACCTCCTTCAGCTGGCTGTCGACGGCCATGACCGCAGGATGCTCCGGCATGAAGCGGGTCATGAGCTCCAGGCGCTTCTGCTGGAGTTCCATCTTGCGCAGCTTTGCCTGGGCTGCATGCTGCAGGCTGAGCTTGGATTCTTCGGTCAGGTCGATAGTGCCGTTGGCATTCCGGAAGGCGTTGTAGCGCGCCTCCGACTGTTCAAGCTGGGACTTCAGTTCCGGCAGTTGCTTGTTCAGGTAGGCGAGCGACTTTTCGGCCTCCTCGGTCTTGCGTGCCGCATTCTGCTTCATGTACTCCTTGCCGATCTCGTTCAGCACATTGCTGATCATCTGCGGATTGGAGCCCTGCAGCGTGGCGTTGATCACGCCCGACTGCTTGCCGCCCTGCTCGGTCACGACCATCGATTTCTGGATCCCCTCGATCGTCGCCAGGCGCGACGCGCGACTCAGGATGAACTGGGCGCCCGGCTTGGCCTGGATCTGGTCCACGCGCAGGTCGATCGGCCCCTTCGGCGTATCGAAGGTCATCTGTTTGCCGACCTGGCCGTTCAGCTCGAAATTCTCTTCCTTGTGGCGCAGCCGGAACTGGCCATCCTGCCCGGTAGTGAGGATAAATTCCTGGTTCAGCAGCGAGTCCGGCACGTTGAACACTGCCACATCAATCTTTTCCGCGCCCCAGGCATAACCGCCGTAGCCGAGCAGCCCCGGATTGGACAGGCTCTTGTTGCGCTTGGCGATCCAGGATCCGATGAACGGGAAATATTTGGGACGAGCGTTGATGTACAGGCGCAGGTTGTCGATTGCGCGCGACACCACCATCCGCGAATGGAGCAACTCCATCTCGGACGACGCCGAAGTCTTCACGTCGAAGGTGTTGGCGAGGTCCCCGAGGATGTTCTTGGACTCCTTCTGGCTTTCCTCTTCTACCTGGATCACCAGGTTCGACTCGTAGACCGGCCTGGCCACGAATGCATAACCGACGCCCAGCAGCGTGATGATGAATGCGATGCTGGCGATCAGCCAGCGGCTTTCCCAAAGAATATCGAAGTAGGTCGCCAGTTCGATTTCTTCATCGTCCTGTCTGGCAGGCCCGGTCAACTGGGGTATGGATTGGGTCATCATGTTGATTTTCTGAGTGTGTTTTTTAAGAGCTGCTTGGGCTGCACGGAATCAGATAAACATCACACCTGCGCACGTTTGCCGCATGCATTGCTTGCTTCGCTGTCGGAGCGTGTTCAGGCTGGATGGCCTTTTTTTGGGTGATGCATCATGCATCATGGGCGGTTCGTCATTGGAGTGACCGCACCCACTGCACCGGAGAGAGCACCTGGCAGTATCAGGCTGATGACTCGATTCCAGTTCGCAAGCGGCGTCGCCGCCACGTACACCACGTCCTTCGGATCGAGTTCGAATCCTTCCGCCATCGCCAGGGCGCCGGGCGACTTGCCGTCGAGCTGATAGACGACCTGGTTGGTACCGGCATTGCGCACCACGTAGATCTGGCTGCCGTCGCCGCTCACTGGGTTCACGCCGCCGGACTCGCCGAGCGCCTCGTTGAGCGTAAGGCGACCGTTGTGCATGGTCAGTGCGCGCGGGCTGACGACCTCGCCGGAGACGAATACCTTGCTCTCGTCACGGGAACGCACGCGAACGATATCGCCGTTGGCCAGCATGATGCTGTTCGGGTTGACGCCTTTCTGCACCAGTTCCTGGAGATTGATTTCATAGTTGGTGCCGCCGCGGTTGATGACGATGCGGCTCTGGTCTCCGGTCGGCAGCACGCCGCCGGCACGGTTCAGGGCTTCCACCAGCGTCATCGGCACATCGTTGAGCGCCTGAAGGCCCGGGTTCTTGACCTCGCCATCGACATACACCCGCTTGCTGCGGAAGGCCTGCACCCGTACCGTGACTTTCGGGTTCCTGATGTAGCGGGAGATCTTGGAGGTGAGCATGTTGCGCGCCTCCTCCTCGGTCAGCCCTGCGACCTTGACCGAGCCGGCGAACGGAAACTGGATCATTCCGTTGTGGTCGACGACGAATCCGACGGGAGGCTGGGTTGCGGCATTGACATCTGCCGGAGCCGCGCCAGGCGCAGGCATGCCGATTGCACCGTTGGTCAGTTCAGGATGGTCCCACACCACGACGGACAGCACATCGCCGGCGTCGATCTTGTACGATTCGACCTTGCCAAGCAACTTGCTGATGTCCTGGCTGCTGCGCTTTTGGCGTGCTTCCCTTTCGGCCTTGACCAGCTGCGGCGTGATCGGCTTCAGTATCGCCTTGATCTCCTCCTCCGATCCGGATGACGCACGGTAGCTGTCGGAGGTGCCGGACGACTGGGACTGGGTAGCCGACCTCGGATCGAAGTGCATTCCCGGGGCTGCCGACTGGCATGCAGCAAGCCACGGCAGGATGACAACCACACTCCACTTTGTCAGGTTGCGTGCTGATGAGAAGCGCATTCTTTCACTCCACTTGAATAGTAAAAACGTGCCGGACGTTTCCGTCGCAAGTACACGGCTTGACAGTCACGCGGATATTGCCCGCAACAGAAGACCTTACTCACGTTCAACAATGCGTGCTGCACACTTATCCCGTCGACATTTCCTGCTGTGTCAAATACAGCAGCCGTAGTCCGGCGTGCAGCAGTGAGTCAGTGCAGCTACAACTCTACGTAAGCCCACCTCACCTGTTTTGACACGTATCAACGCGATTTGAGATACGAAATGCACGCAACACACGACGTGGATATGCACAACACATGCATCGCGATGCGCGCGCATCATGCTCGAGAACATGATGCTCACGCTTCAATGCAAGCGCATTGTCTGAAGTGAAGCAGCATCCTGCATGCACTGCATGCACATGACTGGATCAAGAATAGGGAAAAGCGAAGCGGAGCCTTTTGCGGCAACACACGGGAATTGCCGCTTTGGTTTAATTTTTGTTAAAGGCGCTTGCGACTCGGGCATGCAGCAGTGCAAGCTTACTGCAAGACATCGCCCGAGAGTGATGAAGCAGCACCCCATTTATGCAGTGCTCACGCGTTCCTCGCAAGTTCTGGAGCTTCAGAGATGCATCGGGTTTGCGCCACAGCATCAGCTGCTGCGGCGCGCGCCAGGATCAAGCTCGACATGCAGGCAAGCTGGTCGGCGTGACTCAAGCTTCGCGCAGAGTCTGCAGGGGCGGCTGCTGCAACACGTTGCGCAAGCCTATCCAGCCGCCAATGAAAGCGCATGCAGTACCGGCAAGGAATCCGGCGACCCAGACCATGGGGCTGAATGTCCATTCGAAATTGAACACGTATTCCGCCAGCGCCCATCCTGTTGCCGCCGCACCGGATGCAGCCAGCAAGCCAGCCACTCCTCCGACCAGCGCGAACTCGATCCATTGTGACTGCGACAGCTGGCTGCGTGTCGCACCCAGTGCGCGGAGCAAGCCGGCTTCCCTGACACGCTCGTCCTGCGAGCCGACCAGGGCTGCATACAGCACCAGCACGCCGGAAACCAGCGTGAAAAGGAACAGGAACTCGACCGCCCTGACCACCTGATCGAGAACGCTTTGCAATTGCCGTATCACGCCGCCGACATCGACGATCGTGAGATTCGGGAAATCGCGGGTGAGCTCATTGATGAAACCTGCCTGCTGCTGCGGCAGGTGGAAAGCCGTGATCCATGTCTGCGGCGCGTTCTCCAGCGCGCGCGGATTCAGGATCACGAAAAAATTCACCCGCATCGATCCCCAGTCGAGCTTGCGCAGGCTGGTAATGGTGGCATCGACCGCTTGACCCGCGACGTCGAAACGCAAGCGATCGCCCAGCTTCAGGTTCAGCGTTTTCGCCAGCCCGGCTTCAACCGATGCTTCCGACTTGGTGTCGTCAAACCAGCGACCGGCGACAATCTGATTTTCTGCAGGCAAGCAGCGCGTTGCGGAAAGATTGAATTCGCGCTCGACCAGGCGCCGCGCCCGGTCTTCGACATATGTCTTCCCATTCACCGGCGCATCGTTGATCTGCACCAGGCGGCCGCGAATCATCGGATACAGTACAGGCTGCCGGATGCCAGCCTGCTTCAGGCGAGTCTCGATCTCCTGCTTCTGATCCGGCTGAATGTTGATCACGAAGCGATTTGGTGCATCGGGCGGGGTGGCATTACGCCAGGCGGTCACGAGGTCGCCGCGTATGACGGTCAGCAGCAGCAGTGCCATCAGACCGAGCGCAAGCGCGACGATCTGGACCACCGTAGCGCCGGTGCGCCGCTGCAAGGCATTGACGGCGAAGCGCCAGGCAGGATGCGCCACCGCTGTCCGGGCCGAGCGCAGCGAGCGCAGGCATAGCCAGCCGACGACGGCGAACAGTGCAAAACCGCCAAGAAAGCCCAGCCCGGTCAGCAATCCCAGCTTGGGATTGCCTGCCTGCCATAGCAGCAGGCCAAGAAAGGCAAGCAGGCCGAATGCATAACTCGCAAGCGTCGCCGGCTTGGGCACGGTTTGTTCGCGCCGGATCACGCGGTTATGCGGCACGTTGCGGAGCTGCAGGATGGGGGGGATCGCAAAGCCGATCAGCAGCACCATGCCTGTTGCAATGCCTTGCAGTGCAGGCAGCCAGGATGCAGCGGGCAGATCACTGGTGACGAACTTGCCCAGCCAGGCCAGCAGCACGAAGTGCGCGCCATAACCGATGGCGGCGCCGGCAATGCTGGCCGTGAGGCCGATCATCAGGAACTCGGCGAGGTAAAGCAAGGTCACCTGATTCTGCGTTAGGCCGAGGCAGCGCAGCATGGCGCAGGCATCCAGATGGCGCAGCATGAAGCGGCGCGCAGCCATCGCCACCGCCACAGCAGCAAGCATGGCCGACATCAGCGCGACCAGCGCCAGGAAGCGTTCGGCACGGTCAAGCGTGGAACGCATTTCCGGCCGCCCCGATTCCAGCGTATCGAGACGCACGCCGCGGGTATGCTCCTTCTCCATTCTTTCCAGCACCCATTTCCGGAAGATTTCCACCTTCGGCGGCTCGCCCGCAACCAGCAGGCGGTAAATCACGCGCGAGCCGTTCTGGATCAGGTTGGTCGAGGCCAGGTCCGACAAGCCCAGCATCACCCTGGGAGCGAAGTTGACGAAGGTGGCGCCGCGGTCCGGCTCGACGGTAAGAATCCGGGCAATCGCAAAGCTCCTGTCCCCGAGCTTCAGGCGGTCGCCCACGCCCACATGGAGAGCGGTGGCGATGTTCGGGTCGATCCAGACGCTGCCTGCGGCGGGAATGCCGGTCGCCTCCTGCTCTTCCGCGCCGGGCGCCATTGCAAGCTTCAGGTGGCCGCGCAGCGGATAGCCGGACGATACCGCCTTGACCGATACAAGCTGGGATGCCGAGCTGTCGCCCTCTCCCGCGATTGCCATGCTGGGGAAGGTCACGGTCTCGGCCAGCGCGAGGCCGCGCTGCGCCGCTTCCGCGCGCCAGTCCGGCTTGACCGGCTGATCGGCATTGATGACCAGATCGCCGCCGAGCAACTGATTGGCATCGCGGTTCAGCGCGGCACGCATGCGGTCAACGAAGAACCCGACCGAGGACAGTGCGGCAACCGCCACGATCAGCGCCACGAGAAGGAAACGCAATTCACCCGCGCGCCAATCGCGGCGTGTCATACGAAGAGCCTGGAGCATCAAGTCGAGAGCCTTTGAAAAAGCCACCGCAGCCCGCGCCACAGTTTCGGCAGCAGCCACAGTGCGAAGAGAAAGAAAACCACGAGGAAGGTGAACAGCACCCATGGATGGAAAAACGCCGCCCACAGGCCGCCCATGACGGCGATGTCCTCGGACAGGGAAGCGGTCCAGTTGCTGAAGGGCTCGGGCGAGGTGTTGATCAGCGCGCGGCTGCCGGCCTTGGTGAAATGCGCGCCTGCCGCGAAGCTGCCGCCGAGGATGGCAGCCATGGTCGTCCACGCCGGGTCCATGTTGCCCATGGCCGCCGCCCCGAGCACCGCGCCGGCCGGGATGCGGATGAAGGTATGGATCGCATCCCACACCGAATCGAAGCCCGGAATCTTGTCCGCCAAAAATTCCACCACGACAAGCGCGCCGGCCAGGCCGATCACCCAGGGCGATTCCAGCACCTGGAGCGAGGATGGCAGCTCGATCCAGCCGGCCCGGCCGAACCAGCCGGCAATGAACAGGGTGAGGTAGAGGCGGATGCCGCTGGCCCAGGACAGGCCTCCGGCAAGCGCGGCAGAGGACAGGGATTCAACCATGGCCATTCCCATCGTGTTCGCGGCGCTGGATGCCGCGGCGCAAATTGCGGGATTCGGGAATCGACGGCGAGCGCGCCACCAGCATCAGCACGCCGTAGGCGATCAGCATGACGGGGATGATGAACCGCCAGCCGAGAGCGTGAAACTGGCGGCCGTAGGACAGCATGCCGGCCAGGATCAGCATGGGACCGGCCACCACCGAGGACTTGGTGATCCGGTCGATCAAGAGGATCGCGATGCCGGAGCCGGCCAGCCCGATGATCCACAGCCAGCGCACATCCGGCAGCCAGTCGAGGCTGTCCAGCAGCCAGACGGTGCCGAGGGCAATCAGCAGGATCGGTGTCGTCGCGTCCTTCATCGCGTCCATGCTCCATTCCGCCCTGCGGAGAGCGCAGCACCGGCCGCCGGCGGCCGGCGATTACGCCTGGAAGAAGCGGTCGACCTCATCCACATATTTCTGCTTCGCCTGCGCATCGAGGAAGGCAGCCTGGAAGCTGTTGCGCGCCAGTTGCTGCGCATGCTGTCTGGTCAGTGGCAAGGCTTCGAATGCCTCGGTGAAATTCTGGTTGAGATAGCCGCCGAAATAGGCCGGGTCGTCCGAGTTGACGGTTGCCATCAGGCCGGCATCCAGCAGTTGCAGCAGGTTGTGATCAGGCATGCGGTCGAACACGCGCAGCTTGATGTTCGAAAGCGGGCAGACCGTCAGCGGCACCCGCTCGCGCGCCAGGCGCTCGGTCAGCGCCGCATCTTCCAGGCAGCGTACGCCATGGTCGATGCGCTCCACCTTGAGCAGGTCGAGTGCGGTTCGGATGTATTCCGGCGGACCTTCTTCCCCTGCATGCGCAACCAGGTGCAGGCCGAGTTCGCGACAGCGGGCGAATACCCGCGCGAATTTTTCCGGCGGATGACCGCGCTCGGACGAATCGAGGCCCACGCCGATGAACTTGTCGCGGTAGGGGAGCGACTGTTCCAGGGTCTTGAAGGCTTCCTCTTCCGAGAGGTGGCGCAGGAAGCACATGATCAGCGCGCCGCGCACGCCGAACTCCTTTTCGGCATCCTGCAGCGCGCGATGAATGCCGTTGATGGCCGTGCCGAAAGCGATGCCGCGCTCGGTATGCGTCTGCGGGTCGAAAAAGATTTCCGCATAACGCACGTTGTCGGCATGGGCGCGGCGCAGATACGCCATCGTCATGTCGTAGAAATCCTGCTCCTTGATCAGCACGCTCGCGCCGGCGTAATAGATGTCGAGGAAGGACTGCAGGTCGGTGAAGGCATAGGCGCGGCGCAGCTCTTCCACCGAGCCGTAGTTGAGCTTCACGCCGTTGCGCCTGGCGAGCTCGAAGATCAGTTCCGGCTCGAGCGAGCCTTCGATATGGATGTGCAGTTCCGCCTTCGGCATTTTCAGGAGGAGGTCTTTTAATACGGCATTGTTCATCATGTGTCCCTGACGGAGTATTCAGCTGATTCGGAATGATTGCTTGCCTGCAGAGTGCAGGTGCTGCGCCGTTCCATTTAGGGGCTCATGGATCTGTAGCCAGGCCCCGCGGTCGCGGCACCCGTGATTCTATACTGCCGCGCCATCCCCATCGAGCCGCTCCGAGCATGGACTGCCCCAGCCGGCTAGATGCTGGCTCCCCTGTGTCCGTCGGTATGGGTTTTTTCATAGGCTTCCTGGCAGGGCGCGCACCGCTCGGCGGTCGGCTGGGCTTCAAGGCGCTCGTAGGGGATTTCGGCTTCGCAATTGACGCAGTTGCCGTAGGTGCCGTTGGCCATGCGTGCACGTGCTCCGTCAATGGCGCGCAGTTCCGCCACGTCCCGGGTGATGGCCGCATTGCCGAGATCGATCGACAGGTTCGCGAACGAGGCATCGCCAGGGTCGGGGATTTCGGTCGCGACTTCGACGAAACTGTCCTTCACGTCCGATTCGCGGTTGAGGTCGGTGCGCAATGCCTGTTCACGCTCGGTCAGTAATTGTTCGAGATGATTGAGCTGCTCTTGGGTCAGATTTGCCATGATATGTCTTTCTGAATGTTGAATAGGGATGGTTGCTGCCGCACCGGGCGGTCCGGCATGAAAATCCTTCCGCCCCTGGCTTATGCGCTCTGCCGCCGGCGCCACAGGGCGGCGAGCGCGAAGCCCGCGCCCAGTGCCAGAGCAAGAGTAGTCCTGGGATGCAGCGCTGCCCGGGTATAGATGCTGGACTCGAATACATGTCCGGGGTAGCCCTGCCGCTCCAGCAGACCGGACCGCGGCTCGTACAGGCTGTGCTCGCCGCGATCGCGCGCCGGCGTGTCGGATTGCTGCTGCCCGAAAACAAAGCGCTTCATGTAGCCATCCAATACCTTCGGCATGTAATGCGCGCCGGAAGCTACCAGCTTCGCAGCAGCGCCAGCGAACACGTCGCGTGTGGGATGTTCCGCCGCGTGCAGAATGGCATCGGCTGCAACCTCAGGCGCATAAATCGGCGGCGGCAGCTTCGGTTCGACTGCCATGTAGTTCTTTGCATGCTGGAGAAACATGGTATCCATCGCCGCGGGCTTGACCAGTGTCACCGCCACCGGCGCATTCTCCTCCTCCAATTCCATCCGCAGCGCATCGGTGAAGCCCTTGACCGCATGCTTGGATGCGGAATAGATGCCCTGCAGCGGCAGCCCGCAATCGGATACTTCGCTTCCCAGGTTGATCAAGGCGCCGCCGCGCTGCTTCAGGTGTTCGACCGCGACCAGCGAGCCATGCACCACGCCCCAGAAATTGGTCTGGAACAGCCGCCGCTGGTCTTCCAGGGATACATCCTCGTTGCGTCCGAAAATCGAAATGCCGGCATTGTTTACCCACGTATCGAAGCCGCCGAAACGTTCCACGGCGGTTTGCGCGATCCTGCGCACATCTTCCTCCTTGCCGACATCGGCAACGACATAGGCGACTTCGTTCCCCTTCTTCGTCAATTCCTGCGTAACCTGTTTCAGCGCATCCTCGTTGCGTGCCGCCAGCACCAGCTTTGCGCCGCGGCGCGCGGCCAGGCGCGCCGTGGTCAGGCCCACCCCGCTGGTGGCGCCGGTGATCACGATCACCTGTTCCGGAATTTTCTTTAATCGAATTTTCATCCTGCCGCTCCTTTCTTCCCTACTGCCAGCGAAAAACGTGCCCGCACGCCAGAACAGGATTGCCAAAAGTGCAGCATTGCGATGGAACGCTTCGCTGCTGAAATTTTTACCGTTCGCCTGCGCATTTTTGCTCATCCACTGGCAGCCTCATTTCTTGCATTTATTGTGTTTCGGCGAGGAATGGACCGGGGAAATACGTTTTAAAATACGGGATCGAAAATTGCGCCGAAAAAAGCGCAGGAAAATGCAATTTCTTCAATACCGGAGCGAGCGATCCCGGCGGGTGCTTGAACATCGCGCGGTCGCGACGAAGGCGCTGCCCGCTCAAGGAGAATGCGGCGCCACCATTCCCCTGCATTGCCACGTAGCGAGTAGATGCCAGCGTTCCGGACAGGAAAACCGAACATGCCAGTAATTCAAATCACGTTAAACGATCGTGACTATCAGTATCTGCAGGAAGAATACAAACAGGCTTCGTCGGCCTCCCCTCAGCCTGCTTTCGAGCAATGGCTGACAAGCCGGCTCACATCCGGTATCGCCGAGCGGGAAACGCCGCATGAGGATGTAAGGGCCATCAATGCAATCGAGAAGCTGGTCATCGGTTTGCAACCCAACGGCTTTGCACTCGCGCATCTCGCAAAACAGGGCGCGCCCGAATCGGCTGCCATGCTCGCGGAGTCGCTTGCTGCAGACCTGAAGCTGTCGCAGCACCAGGCCAGGCGCCTGCAGGAACTCTTTGCCTATTACCTGCGCAATCCGAAGGAGATCGCCGACCTGTCGCAAGTGGTCGTGACCAACCGTGCCTACGGCGCCCTGCATGAAGCCTACCGCGAACTGGCGGAACGCACGACGAAATCGCTGGACCACCTGGATGCGGATCGGGCGCTCGGCCGGGCGGAAGGTGCGATCGCCATCCTGGTCAGCATGAACGTCATCGAGCGCGCGGTGGCAAAGGAAAAGATCCAGGCATTCAAGATGCAGATACGCAACTCGGGCAAGCCGAGCTGGGTCGGCAAGGTCTTCGGCGGAGCGGGCGAAGACGACTGATATCCCCACCAGCCCCAGCCGCGATGGCTGCAAGCTTCCCGCTTTGGCGTGAAGGTTGCTAACTGAAGCGCATTTCCTCCCAATTCATGCATCACATTGGAAAGGAGCCATCGCATGACTGTCCAGAGAAACCAGTTTGGCGTGCCCCAGTATCCCGACGGAGACGCGCGGCATCTGTTCGTGCTGCTGTCCGCAGTGGATCTGCTGGAGCGCCCCACCCTCTCCGCCATCGCGGACCTGACTGGCCAGGACAAGGACACCATCGAAAACGATATTTTCAAGCTGCGCGAACAGTACGGCGTCAACATTCACAAGGTCGGCGAGGTCTACCATATCGAAACCTGGGGTGAGGTACTGAAAAAAAATGGCGTGAAAAAATTTCTCAAGGAATGAGCATTTTTCGCCAGCAATTCGTGCCCGCTTGAAATCGGCGCTTTCGCCGCCCAGTCGACAAGCTTCCCCCGAACCCACAACTCACGACCGGCCGCAGCGCGGCAGGCCTGTGCACCGCTTCGCTGAAGAATGACATGGAGGAATCACAATGGCTACGGAAACCATCGGAAACTACCAGCTGGACCTGACCGCGGAGGAGATATCGGGCGGCGGCGGATGGCGGCCTTACCTGACGGCGCTGCGCTTCGACGAGGAGAGCAAGGCCTTCAAGTGCGTGCTCCATGGCTACCGCGCGTGCGAAGAAACGTTTTCCACCTATCCCGAAGCCATCGAAAAAGCGCGGGAAGTGGCCAATACCCTGATTGAATCAGGCCGCATCGAGCACCTGTCCTGACTCCCCTTCGAACCTGCAGGGCGCGCCGTTCATAGTGCGCCCTGCAGGTGATGCTGCCGCCTTACTGCCTCATTGCGTTATGCAGGAATAATTGGCTGCCAGATTGATGTCGCCGCTGCCCTTGTATTGCGGCCAGCCCGGATACTCGCACAGGGGCCGGGTACGGCCGGGAACGCCGGTGATGTCGGCCACCACCTGGTTGGTCGGGGGGACGCCCTTCTCTACCCAGTTTTCCAGCGCGGTCAGCGAATCCCATGCCGCATTGAATACCGTGCTCGTCGAATGGCCATAGCCCGGGATTTCGTAATAGCGAACAAAACTGTTCACCGCATCCGCTCCCATCGTGCTCTTCAGCCGCTCATAGTATTGCTCGGTTGCGCGGGTGCTGACCAGCACATCGGCCGTGCCATGCGCCATCAGGATCTTGCCGCCCTTGGTCCGGAACGCAGACAGATCGGTCTTGTTCACATCCTGGATGCCGGTGAGCTCGCTGATCCGGCTTTGCCACGTTCCAGGGTTCTCCGGGTCCAGCGTGAGGGAGTTGAAGTTCGGGTCGCGGGTCACGAAATATTTCACCCACTGGTCCCAGAAGGTGCTGCCATAGGGCGCGGTGGCTGGCATCGGATTGGCCGGCTGGGAGGTGCCGAGCGCGAGGGTGGTCACGGTTGCCTGCAGCGGATTGGTGCCGGCCATGCCCAGGTCGCTGCCCCAGACATTGAAGCCCGGATACTGGGTTTCGCCGCTGGCCAAGGGATAGTTGAAGTTGATCGGCGTATTGAACACCTTGAGCGCATTGATCTGCGCATCGGACAGGCAGGTATCGCCGCCTTCGCCGCCATCCGGACAGCGCAGCGGCGCGCCGCGCAGGGTCGCGGTAGCCGGATCGAACGTGGCATTGCAGCCTGCGATATTGCTGACCACGCCATCCCTTGCGCCGTCGAGCCCGTCGCAGGCTTCGAGAGCGGCATCGAATAGGATCTTGCGCTTGGCCTGGTTCGGATACGCGTCGGGCTGGGCGAACGCCCGCGTAATGCGGCCGAACTGCAGGTCCAGGCTGGCAGCATTCCATGCCGGATAGAGCACGATCGCGCCGTCCCAGTCCTCCGGCCATCTCTGCACCACCGCCAGCGCCTCGCGCCCGCCCGTGGAGCCGCCGGCGAAGTAGGCCTTCTGCGGCTTGCTCACGCCATAGCGTGCATTCAGCAGGAAGATTGCGGTATCGCGGGTCTTCTTCAGGGCGTCGCCGGCGAAATTCCGCAGGGCCTCTTCATTCACGCCGAAGGAACCGTCGCGGCTGCCGAGAGTGCCGGCGCGGTGTCCCGAATCGCTGGAAAACGTCGCATATCCACGGCCAAGCGGCTTCAGCTGGTCCGTCGGGCCGGCCGGCACATTGGCGGGGATGGAAGTCGTGACATTGTTGGCCGTGGTCGTGGTGGTCGACGGGATGGAACCGTCGTAGCCGCCGCCGCCGAACATGACCACCTTGCCATTCCAGCTGGACGGAAGATTGAGTTCGAAGCGGATGGGTGGCGCGGTCTGATCGACAGGTTTGATCTCGCCCGTCAGCTTGCAGTGCTCCCCGATCGCGGAAGCGCCCGAACCGGAAGCTGCCACCAGTTGCGCGCCGGTCACCACTGCACCGGTGGTCGGCAGGCCGATTGCCGAGGCCGGAACCGTCCTTCCCGAAAGTTGCGCGCACTGCGTTGCGGCCTGGGTCGCCGTATTCGACGTTGCCGATGACGAAAAGGATCGGTCGCCGTCGCCACCGCTGCATCCTGCCAGCAGAACGCCTGCGGCCAGCATGACCATACCCGGTACCGCGGGACGCAGCACCGGCTTACCTGCCTGACTTTCCATTGTCTCCTCCATCGTAAATAGTTGCGACATTCGAAGTGAACGAGGCTCCCTTACGACGTTCTGCGACGTCTGGATCAGCTACTTTCAATTAAGGAGTCAAACCGGAAAGATTGCATTGATGAAGCGCAGAATTCATCTGCGCGGAAATGGAGGAAGGAGGATGTCAGTCAGCATCAGTGCTCCGGCTTGAAATCGCCGGTGGCGATCAGGCAGGGGCTGGAAGGGTCGATATTCAGTTTCATCAGGGCGAGAAGCTCAATGTCCGGCCGGCCTTTCCGGAAAGCTTCGATCAGGCTCTCCGGGTCATCCATACGCGCGCCAAAGTGATCCTGCAAGGCTTCGTCGGTGACTTCACAGGTCACCATATGATCATCAACGGAGGCATGGAAGGCCACGGTGCCATTCGATGTATGCTCGGGCGGCATGTCGCGCGCAATGAATATCCCCATGGTCATGTCCTCGGGCAGTCAGGATTTTCTGCCATGTTTTTCCTTTTGCAGCGCTTGCATCTTGCGCCTTCTCAAATTTTGCACTGGCGCCCGCACGCAGATAATGCAGACCCGTGCCGCGCTTTTGTGCGCCGCATCCCGGAGGCAGTAGAATGCGATGAGCACTATCCCCGATATCGCTTTTCCCGTCCGCAATCCGCTCATCCCTCGCTGCCACGGCACTGAAGCATGATCCTCTTCCTCGATTTCGATGGCGTCCTCCACCCTTTCAGCCGTCCCGACGGCCCGCTGACGCTGGTGCCGCGCTTCGAACGCTTCATGCGGCAGCATCCGGAAGTAAAGATCGTTGTCTCCAGCGCCTGGCGCGAAGTCTACGAACTGGAGGAGCTGCAGTCTTTTTTCTCTGCGGACATCGCCGAACGCATCATCGATGCCACCCCTATCCTGGATTCCGCATTGCATGAACATGTCAGGGAAAAGGAAATTCTTGCCTGGCTCGAAGCGAACGGCAGGCGACATGAAGAATGGGCCGCCATCGACGACACTTCCTGGTTTTTCGCGCCGGATTGCCCGAATCTGGTCCTGGTCGACGGAGAACAAGGGTTCGGCGCAGCGAGCGAAGAGGCGCTCCGCATGCGCTTCGAGAACGAAGCCTGAGGCCGATTCGCGCAGCGCATCCAGTCTGCAATATTGATGCCACACAATTGGCACATGAAGTGCCGGTGTTACAACTGGACCTGTCAATCCATACATCAGAACAGAAGGCTTGATCGCATGCAGCAACTGCAATCCACGGAAGAAAAACTGGATTACGAGCAGGAATCATGGCTGGCCAAGCTCGGACCGGGACTGGTGACGGGTGCTGCCGACGATGACCCGAGCGGCATTGCCACCTACAGCCAGGCGGGCGCCCGGTTCGGCTTCAACATCCTCTGGGTCATGCTGCTCACCTATCCGCTGATGGTATCGATCCAGATCATCTGCGCACGCATCGGCCGCGTAAGCGGGCACGGTCTGGCGTCCAACATGCGGCGTCACTATCCCGCCTGGCTGCTGTATTCGGCAGTGCTCATGCTGGTCGTCGCCAATACCATCAACATCGCCGCCGACCTGTCGGCCATGGGCGATGCACTCAAGCTCCTGATCGGCGGACCCGGCCACTGGTATGCCGCGGGCTTCGGCCTGCTCTCCCTGCTCCTGCAGATCTTCATTCCCTACCGGCGCTACGTGCGCGTGCTCAAGTGGCTGACGCTGGCGCTCCTGGCTTATGTCGCAACCGCACTGTTCATCCCGATTCCCTGGGGGCAGGTGCTGAAGGGCTTTTTCATGCCGCAACTGTCATGGAAGCCGGAGTACATCACGACTGTGGTCGCCGTGCTCGGCACCACGATCAGCCCCTATCTCTTCTTCTGGCAAGCCTCGGAAGAAGTGGAGCACCTCATTGCCGATCCCCATGCACGGCCGGTCAAGAAGGCGCCGGAACAGGCAAGGCCGCAACTGAGCCGGATCCAGATCGATACCTACATCGGCATGGGCTTTGCCAGCCTGGTCGCCTGCTTCATCATGCTGACCACCGCGGTAACCCTGCATGCGCATGGCGCACATTCAATTGAAACTTCCGCCCAGGCAGCCGAGGCGCTGCGTCCGATCGCCGGCAACTTCGCCTTTGCCCTGTTCAGCATCGGCATCATCGGCACCGGCCTGCTGAGCCTGCCGGTGCTCGCCGGGTCGGCCGCCTATGCAATGGCCGGCACCTTCAAGTGGCGCAACAGCCTGGAACTGAAACCGGGGCTGGCAAAAGAGTTCTACGCCATCATTGCGTTCGCGACACTCGGCGGGGTGGCACTTGGCCTGACCACGGTGGATCCCGTCAAGGCCCTGTACTGGAGTGCCGTAATCAACGGCGTCATCTCCACCCCCATCATGGCCATCACCATGCTGATGGCCTCGAATGCGAAAGTCATGGGGAAATTCGTCATTCCACGCAGGCTCAGGTTTCTCGGCTGGCTCGCGACAGGACTGATGGCCATGTCGGTGCTCTTCATGTTTTACACCTTCGTTTCATGACTGCCGCCTGGGCCACGCGGAATTTTTCTTCCCACCTTGCCTACGCCGGTGATCGTCCGCTCCGGCAAGTCTCGTCTTCCCGCTGATGCCATCGGCTTTCCTTGATGCCGGGAAGGCCTTGGACAATACTGGCTTTTACACACTGTGGTCAGCAAACCATGACAGGTGCATCATCGTCCATCTAGATCGTCATTTCCGGAGGTGAATATGGAGGTCCCTACATTTCACAAGGGAACATGGAAGGCGGAAGCCCATGCGGAGGAACTGGCAAGTGGAAAATTCCAGGGCGTTGTCCTGCTGTTCAATGAAGAGCATTCTTCCAAGGAACAAATCATGCACCGGGCGCTCGATGTTTCCGATACCGCCGATGAGGCCCTGGAGGAAGCACAGGTGCTGGCCCAACGCGTACTCCACAACATCTGACCGGCGTGCGGCACCGTTTCATCCTGTCGAGACATCGCGGGATGGCAGCGCCAGAGGATGGGCGGCGTTGCCGAGTGAGAAGGTCAAGGTCCAGCCTGAGCCAGGATCAAGCGTGATTTCAACCTCCCTCGCAGGCTGCTCCAGGCGCCGGAGGAAAAAGCTTAATTGGCATCAACTACTGCCCGCGTAGCGGCACGTCTTCGCGGGTTAGAATGCGGGCATGAGTTTATTCGACAAGACAGCATCCCTTCTTATCGGGCAGGAATACGGGCGAGCCCGCTTTTCCCTGGCCTTCATTCTTTTCTTCCTGATCGTGGCAGTCGGCTCGATTCCGGGTGCCCGCGCCGAAATCGGTGAAGTGGCGTCCGGGCTGGCGCTGCACTCTGCCGCCTATGCAACCCTCACCTATCTGCTTTTCAGCGGCATGAATGGCGGTGTCTTTCGTCGCGCAATTCTTTCCCTGCTGATCATTGCCGTCATGGGCGCGATTGACGAGGGCGTTCAGAGCTTCCTGCCGTACAGAGGCGCTGCATTGGGGGATTGGTTAGTGGATGTAACTTCCAGCCTGCTGGCCGGCCTCCTCCTGTGCTTTGCCTATCCGAAAGCAGCGCAGCTGGCCTTCGGGTTCCGGCGCCGCGACCTGCCCATCATGGGAGAAGAATAGGAAACAGGCCCAGCCTGACTTATTCCGGGTCCGGCAGCGAGGGAGTGCCTGCATGATGCTGGCGGCGCGCATCCTTGCATAACAGCACGCGCTTGGCCACGTCCACGTTCACTTTCCATAGCCGCAGAAATTCGGCAGCCTGCCGCGTGCCGCATCTTTCCTGCATCGCCACCCCCTGATTGACGATGTCGGCAACCGCGACGTTCCGGCGTGATGCAAACCGGAGCGGTTTGCCTAGCGTCTTCTTTGTATTTTCAAGTACTTTCATCATTCCCCCGATACATGGACTTGCTGCACTCATGCAGCAACGGCGTTACATCACACCTGCCAGATGCAGGGCCCCGGCGATGAGCACGATACTGGTCGACGCCGAGAGCAATATGCACAGCATGGCGTGCAGCTTATTTCGACGCGGCCCGGAACCTGTCATCAATCCGATGTCTTCCGCAAGATCCATCGGCTTCATTCCACTCCCCTGACCAAGTTGGTATTGATCAAGGAGTCTATCCGACTCCTGAGCATGCACAACGCCGCAGCGCCTTTTTCTTATTGAGCCAACTCAATTTCAGGAACTTTTGGCCCGCAGCGTTACTCGCTGCGCGCTTTATTTTTGATAGATGGAAAGGATTCTTTGGGCGACGGGAAAGGCGAAGTGGAGGTGCGTCGACTGCCAGAAACAAATGACTGGCTTCGCATGAACTGGCACTTCAAGGACAAGTTTCCGCTGTTACAGACAGTAACTTTCTTGCGTTGTATCAAGCAACGAGAAAGTTCCAAAGTTTAACTTACATCATGCAACTTAATCGGCCGCAATGAAAATGAAGTTGATCAAGAACGTGTAACGGATTGCGAGTGAAACCTGCCTGCGCAGTCCTCCATATATCGGGGTAAGGCATGGTAAAGATTTTCAGCCACTATGTATCGAAGCTGGTTTCGGCGCTTCTTCTGCTCGAGCTGTTCGTACTGATTGCATCGATGTACGGGGCGCAAGCCTTCATGTTCTCCCAGGGCTGGACGCCTTTCCCGAAACCGGATGCATTCTTTTCCTCGGCGAGCGGATTCGCCCTTGCCATGGCGCTCAGCATGGCCGCCTTGGGCCTGTATCATATCGAAGGCAGTCCTGCTCCATCCGCCATTGCAGCCAAGCTCCTGCCGGCGAGCGTTCTCGGCTTCGGCATCTCGGCCCTATTGCTGAGCATCTCGCCGCAGCTGTACGTGGCGCCGCAGGTCGTCGGCCTGGCCGCACTGGCTTCAGCCGGAGCAATCCTGGGCATACGCCTTCTCGTTTTCCGGACCTTTTCCCTGCCCATCCTCGAGTCGCGCGTGATCTTCCTTGGCGAAGGCGCACTTGCCAGGGAATGCAGCCGGCTCGCCGCCAGTGCGGCCTTTCCCAAGAAATACCATATCGTCGGGTTCGTGCAGCTGCGCACCGAAGAATGCCAGGTGGCCTCCTCGTCGCTCCTGCCCGCCAACGAGTCCCTCGTTTCGATCGCCAGGAAGTACAACGTCAGGGAAATCATCGTCTCCACTCAGAATCAGCGCGGCAGTTCCTTCCCGCTGCACCAGCTGCTCGAATGCAAGCTTCACGGCATCAAGGTGACCGGTGCGGCAGCCTTCTTCGAAAGGGAAGCACGGCAGATCCGGGTCGATTCGCTCTATCCGAGCTGGCTGATCTTCGGCGACGGCTTCAACCAGAGCAGCTGGCGCACGATCTGCAAGCGCGCCTTCGACCTTGTCGTCAGCCTGCTGATCTTCGCGATGGCGCTGCCGGTCATGCTGGCGACCTCTCTCTGCATCTTCTTCGAGGACCGCGGCCCGATCATCTACCGGCAGGAACGGGTCGGCAAGGATGGCCACACTTTCCACGTGCTCAAGTTCCGCAGCATGTGCATCGATGCCGAACGGGCTGGCGCACCGCAATGGGCGGCCGCGAACGACGATCGTGTCACCCGGGTCGGGCGCATCATCCGCAAGCTGCGCATCGACGAACTGCCTCAGGTCATCAATGTGCTCAGGGGTGAGATGAGCTTCGTCGGGCCGCGCCCGGAGCGTCCCTTCTTCGTCAAGCAACTTTGCGAAAAGATTCCCTACTACGACATGCGCCACAGTATCAAGCCGGGCATCACCGGCTTCGCGCAGGTGCGCTACCAGTATGGCGCTTCGGTCGAGGATACGGTGCAGAAGCTGCAGTACGACCTCTACTATGTCAAGAACCACAGCCTGTTTCTCGATCTCCTGATCCTCGTCGAAACCCTGCAGGTGGTGCTCTTCGCAAAGGGCAGCCGCTAGCAATGAGATTTCATCCATGCTGACGAGCATTGCCGCGGCAAGCCATGCGATCGCCGCCCTCGCTTTCCTGTTCCTGTCAGCACTGCTGCTGAGGAGTTGGCGCGGCCATCCGAACGGGATGGCTCTTGCGCTCGCATGCCTGCTGACCGCTACCTGGGCGGCAAGCGTGGTTGCCTATGCGGTATTCGGCCGTGCTGCGGCAGTGCTGCCCGAAGCACTGGAAATCCTGCGCAGCGCAGGCTGGCTGGCATTCCTGCTGAAGATGCCGGAGCAACTGCGCACGCCGCCACAGGATAGACGCAGGGAAAGCCGGCTGCCTCTACTCGCCGTCATTGCGGTGCATCTGGCACTGCTGGCAATGACGCTGTACCTCCATTTTCTCCCGGGGCATCTCCCCGGTTCAGCGGCCTTCATGGCCACTGTCATGACGCGCCTGGCCATCGCGCTGTTCGGCCTCGTGCTGGTCGAACAGCTCTATCGCGGCAGTACGCCGGAAGCGCGCTGGGCGATCAAATACGCGTGTCTCGGCATGGGTTGCCTGTACGCCTACGATTTTTACCTGTACAGCGATGCCATCCTGTTTCGCAGAGCCAGTACCGAAATCTGGTCGGCGCGCGGGCTGGTGGACGCGCTCACGGTGCCCTTGATTGCCGTGTCGGCGGCACGCAACCCGCGCTGGTCCCCCGGTATCGCCGTATCGCGCACCATGCTGCTGCGATCCGTCACCCTGTTCGGCGCTGCCGCCTACCTGCTTGCCATGGCTGCGGCCGGTTACGCCATCCGCCTGTCCGGCGGCGCGTGGGGCTCGGCGATGGAGCTGGCGTTCCTGTTCGGCGCCGCTGCCCTGCTGCTTGCCCTGCTCTTCTCCGGGTCGGTGCGGGCGCGGGCCAAGGTTTTCATCAACAAGCATTTCTACAGCTACGACTACGATTACCGCAAGGAGTGGCAGCAGTTCACGCGGGCCCTCTCCGATGAAGGACCGGGGCTCGCCGAGCGCTCGATACAGGCTGTCGCGAACCTGATGGAGAGCCCGGCCGGGCTGCTTTTCGTGTGCAGGGACGACACTGGCAGCTGCGAACCTGCCGCCCGCTGGAACATGCGCTGCGACGGCGCTACGGAATCGCTGCAGGGATCCTTGTGCCGCTTCCTGGAAGAGCGTCAATGGGTGATTGACGTCAATGAGTACAAGGCGTCGCCCGAGAAATACGGCCGGCTTATCCTTCCGCCCTGGCTGCTCGCGACGCCGCAGGCATGGCTGGTGGTGCCGCTCCTGCTCGGGCGGCGCCTGTTCGGCTTCATCGTGCTTGCCGAAGCGCGCAGTCCGGTCCCACTTGACTGGGAAGCCACGGATTTGCTCAAGCTTGCCGGAGCCCAGGCAGCCACCTGCCTTGCGCAGCATGAAGCCGCCAGCGCGCTGATGGTCGCGCGCCAGTTCGAGTCTTATACGCGCATGTCGACCTTCATCGTGCACGACCTGAAGAACCTGGTGTCGCAGCTCACGCTCCTGCTCGACAATGCAAAGCGGCATCGCGACAATCCGGAATTCCAGGAAGACATGCTGCACACCATCGACTCCTCGGTGCAAAGGATGAAGCGGCTTCTGCAGAAACTGGGACGTGAATCGTCCCGTGAACAGCGCGAGCCGGTCCGGCTCGACGAACTTCTGCAGGAAGCGGTTGCGGCCAAGTCCGCATGCCGTCCCTGCCCCGTCCTCGCAACCGAGCGCCATTCCCTTACCGTGATTGCCGATCACGCGCGACTCGAGCGGGTAATCGGCCACCTGATCCAGAATGCCGTCGAGGCCACGCCGAAGGACGGGCGGGTAGTGGTTCGTCTGACGCAGCACGCCGACTACGCCGTGATCGAAGTGCAGGATAGCGGTCACGGCATGACCGAGGAATTCATCCGCGAGCGCCTGTTCAAGCCTTTCGAGTCCACCAAGCCGGCGGGCATGGGCATTGGCGTCTTCGAAAGCCAGGCCTATATCCGCGAGCTCGGCGGGCAGATCGAAGTGCAGAGCCGGCCCTCGGCCGGCACCACCTTCCGGGTGAGCCTTCCGCTCTGCACGGAAGATGCGCCTGCGAAAAAGCGGGCCGCGCTGACAGCGGAACATTGAAAACAGCAAAGAAATCGCAGAAACCGATCTCAGGGAGATGCAGCGTGACCCAGGAAAAAAGAAAACTCATGATCGTCGAGGATGACCCGGGATTGCAGAAGCAGTTGCGCTGGAGCTTCGACTCCTACGAAGTGCTGGTGGCAGGCGACCGCGCCAGCGCCCTTGCCCAGCTGCGGCGCCACGAGCCGGCGGTGGTCACGATGGATCTCGGCCTGCCGCCTGATCCCGATGGCGCGAGCGAAGGACTGGCCACGCTGGAAGAGATCCTGTCGCTGGCGCCGGATACTCGGTTGATCGTCCTGACCGGCAACCAGGATCGCGCCAATGCCGTCAAGGCGGTGGCGATGGGCGCCTATGATTTCCATCAGAAGCCGTTTGATGCCACCGTACTGAAGCTCACTGTCGATCGCGCCTTCCACCTGCATGCACTGCAGCAGGAGAACCGGCGCCTGATGGTTTCCGCAGCCGACTCCCCGCTGGGCGGCATCATCAGCCGCGACCCGGGCATGGCCAAGCTCTGCCGCAGCGTGGAAAAGGTGGCAGGTTCGGCGGCGACCGTCATGCTGCTCGGCGAGAGCGGTACCGGCAAGGAGTTGCTGGCGCGAGCAGTGCATGACCTGAGCCCGCGCCGGGCCCGGCGCTTCGTGGCGATCAACTGCGCAGCCATTCCGGAAACCCTGCTCGAAAGCGAATTGTTCGGCTACGAGAAAGGCGCCTTCACCGGTGCCGTGAAGCAAACGCCGGGCAAGATCGAACTCGCCGACGGCGGCACCTTCTTCCTCGATGAAGTGGGCGACCTTCCCTTCTCCCTGCAGGCCAAGCTGCTGCGCTTCCTGCAGGAACGCGTCATCGAGCGGATCGGCGGCAGGAGGGAAATCCAGGTGGATGTGCGCATCGTCTGCGCCACGCATCAGAACCTGCAGGAACTGGTCAGGCAGGGAAGGTTCCGGGAAGACCTGTATTACCGTCTGAGCGAGATCGTGCTGCCGATTCCCCCCCTGCGCAAGCGCGCCGGCGACGCCGCTCTGCTCGCGCACCACTTCAGGAACCGGTTCTGCGCGCAGCAGGGCCGCACCGCGCTCAGCTTCGCACAGGATGCCCTGGCCGCCATCGAAGCCTATCACTGGCCCGGCAATGTGCGCGAGCTGGAAAACTGCATCAAGCGCGCGGTCATCATGGCCGATGGCGCGAGGATCAGCGCGGATGACCTGGGCCTGCCGGCCATACCGGCGAACGACGAACACATCAACCTGCGGCAGGTACGGGAAAAGGCGGAGTATCTTGCCGTGGTGAAGTCGCTCGCCCGGGTCGACGGCAATATCGTCAAGGCAGCCGAGCTGCTTGGGGTGAGCCGCCCGACCTTGTACGACCTCATGAGCCGGCATGGCATCCGATAAGCGATGACGCACCCTGCCATGACGGTCCTTGTCCATGAACTGATCCTCGAAGCCGCTCATCGCCGTCCCGAGGCGGAAGCGCTCGCCCATGACGGCCGCCGCCTCAGCTACGAAGCGCTGTCTATGCAAGTGCAAAGGTTCGCGGGCGCGCTGCTCGCCGCCGGGCTGGAAAAAGGCGAGCGCGCGGCGGTCTATCTCGACAAGCGGATGGAAGCAGTGGCCGCCCTGTTCGGCACGGCCGCCGCCGGCGGCGTGTTCGTCCCGGTCAATCCCTTGCTCAAGCCGGAACAGGTCGCTTACATCCTGCGTGACTGCAATGTGCGCGTGCTGTTCACATCGGCGGAACGGCTGCAGGCCTTGCAAGCCCTGCTTCCCCGTTGTCCCGAACTGCACACGATCGTGGTCGCCGGCCCCATGCGGGAGGAGGAGGCGCCCCTCGGCGTGCGTGTGCTGCAATGGGAAGATTTCATCGGCAGCCATGGCAGCCTGCGCGGGCATCGCGTCATTGACCGCGACATGGCGGCCATTCTTTACACATCCGGCAGTACCGGCCATCCCAAAGGTGTCATTCTGTCCCACGGCAATCTCGTCGCCGGCGCGCAGAGTGTCGCCCAATATCTCGGCAACACGGCGGAGGATCGCATCCTGTCGGTGCTGCCGCTCAGCTTCGACTACGGCCTGAGCCAGCTGACGACGGCCTTTCACAGCGGCGCCTGCGCAGTGCTGTTCAATTACCTGCTGCCGAGCGACCTGGTCCGGACCGTCGAAAACGAGAGAATCACCGGACTGGCCGGCGTTCCGTCTCTCTGGATCCAGCTTGCGCAGCAGCGCTGGCCGCAGGAGACCAGCCTGCGCTACCTCACGAACTCTGGCGGCGCCCTGCCCCGGCCGTCGCTCGCAGCGCTGCGGCACGTGCTGCCCCAGACAAAGGTCTTTCTCATGTACGGACTGACCGAAGCCTTCCGCTCCACCTACCTGCCGCCGCAAGAACTCGAGCGCCGTCCCGGTTCGATCGGCCGCGCCATTCCGAATGCGGAAGTCCTGGTGCTGCGCGAGGATGGTACGCCCTGCGAACCCGGCGAGCCCGGCGAGCTGGTTCACCGCGGTGCACTGGTGGCGCAGGGATACTGGAATGCCCCTGACAAGACCGCTGAGCGCTTCCGGCCCCTGCCTGCCCGCAATGCCGGCCTGCCCCTGACGGAAATCGCAGTATGGTCGGGCGACATCGTGTATGCGGACGAAGAGGGCTTCCTGTACTTCATCGGACGCCACGACGACATGATCAAGGTTTCCGGTTACCGCGTCAGTCCTACCGAAATCGAAGAAGTGATCCATGCGACCGGACTGGTATCCGAGGTTGCCGCCTTCGGCATTCCGCATCCCGCCCTCGGACAGGCCGTCGTGGTGGTGGCGGTCGCAAAGCCGAACACGGAGTTGTCATCATCCGCACTGGTCGAAGCATGCCGCGAGCGCCTGCCGCTTTACATGGTGCCGGCGCACGTCGCGGTACGCAGCGATCCCCTTCCGCGCAATCCCAACGGCAAGCCGGACCGTACATTGCTGCGCGCCGAATTCGACACGCTGTTCACCGGCGAGGAGCGGAACCGATGAACATGCCGGCCATTGCGCTCCACGCACAACCATCCGGTTTTCCGGTAGCCGGCAACCGGCTGGTCGTCGGCGGCATCCCCCTCGACCGGCTCGCGCTGCGAGTAGGAAAGACCCCTTTCTATGCCTATGACCGCGGGCTGATCAGTGCCCGCGTCCAGTCCCTGCGCGCGTGCCTGCCCGCCGGAATGCGCCTGCATTATTCCCTCAAGGCCAATCCCATGCCTGCGCTGGTGCAGCACATGGCGGCACTGGTCGACGGCTTCGACGTTTCTTCCGCAGGCGAATTGAAGGCGGCACTCGACACCACCGCGCGCACCGAAGCCATCAGCTTTTCCGGCCCTGGAAAAACGGATGCCGAACTCGCACAGGCGATCGCCGCCGGCGTGCTGCTCAACCTGGAATCCGAAGGCGAACTGACGCGGGTGACGCACGTGGCCGAGCAGCTCGGCATCAGCCCAAGGCTTGCCGTGCGGGTGAACCCGGACTTCGAACTCAAATCCTCGGGAATGAAGATGGGCGGCGGACCGAAGCAATTCGGCATCGATGCCGAGGACGTGCCGCAGGTACTGCGGCGCATTCACGCCCTGGGCCTTGCGGTGGAAGGCTTCCACATCTACGGTGGCTCGCAGAATCTCCGGGCGGAAGCAATCGTCGAAGCGCAGGCGCGCACCTTCGAGCTCGGGCTGCGGCTGGCGCAGGATGCGCACAATCCGATACGTCATCTCAACATCGGCGGCGGCTTCGGCATTCCCTACTTCCCGGGGGACAGGCCGCTCGACCTGCACCCGGTCACCGACCGCCTGGAGTGGTGGATGGCCCGCGTCCGGCGGGCGCTTCCCGCGACGCGAGTTGTCCTCGAACTGGGGCGCTACCTCGTCGGCGAAGCCGGTGTCTATGTCGCGCGCATCATCGACCGCAAGGTGTCGCGCGGCCAGACTTACCTCATCACCGACGGCGGCATGCATCATCATCTCGCCGCTTCCGGCAACCTCGGCCAGGTCATCCGCAGAAACTATCCGCTTGCCATCGGCAACAGGATGGGCGTGACAGAGCGTGAACCTGTGACAGTGACCGGCCCCCTGTGCACGCCACTCGATACTTTGGCCGAGCGCATCATGCTGCCGCATGCCGAAGTCGGCGACCTGGTCGTGGTATTCCAGTCCGGCGCTTATGGCCTGACCGCAAGTCCGACCGCTTTTCTGGGCCATGAACCGCCGGGCGAGGTGCTCGTGTGAGGCAGTCGGTCGCCAGGCCGCCAACACTCATCCTTGCTCAATCTTCCTGAGTACGCGGCACGGATTCCCGGCGGCGAACACATCATCCGGAATATCCCTCGTCACCACGCTGCCGGCGCCGATGACGCACCGGCTCCCGATGCGAACACCCGGGCAGATGATGGCACTGCCGCCCACCCACACCTCATCGCCGATCTCGACCGGCTTGCCGAGCTCAAGCTCGGTCCTGCGCTCTTCCGCGCGCAGAGGATGCGTTGCCGCGTATATCTGCACTGCGGGTCCGAACAGCACGCCCGACCCGATGCGCACCGGAGCGACATCGAGGATCACGCAATTGAAATTGAAGAACACCTTGTCGCCGAGCGTGATGTTGCTGCCGTAGTCGCAATAGAACGGCGGCTCGATCCAGATGCCGGCTCCTGAGGAAGGAACGAGTTCCCGGACGAGGCGACCGCGCTCCTCGACCTGGTCGTCGCGCGTGTCATTCAGGGCCTTGAGCAGGAGCCTTGCACGCCGCCGCTCGGCTGCAAGTTCCGGGTCGTGGGGGTTGTAAAGTTCGCTGGCCAGCATTTTCACTTTTTCCGATTTCATGCATCCTCCGTTGGGCCTGCCGGGCGCTCGACCTCGGTCAGGCTGGCTCGCGGCTGAACCAGCCGTTGTCCGATAGACTGTTCCGCGCACTCCGGGTTCGGTTGTCTGCGGCATGTTCCACTTTGCCGAGCGTCAGCAGCATGGCGTGAATGCGAGACCGGTTCCACCAGGGAAAACCGATGCGGATGCCCTGTTTCCCATGCTTTCCCGCATCAGCGCGCTGCCTTCGCACCCTGCCGGATAACTTGCAAGCGATGAACCAGGCGTCGGCGGCTCCACTCCAATCCCTTGCCCGGGATCACGCACAGCCTGCAGCGGCATGCTCGCCGCGATTACCGGCCCGGCCTTTCCGGCTCGTTCGACAGAAAGGAAGTCAATGAAGGATTCCAGCACGCGGGGCAAAGTGCGGGTGCTGCTACGGGAAGAATGGCGGCACCAGACTACGGTCCAGTCCAGCGACCGGGTATGGGAAATGCCGTTCGCCGCAGCGCTTGCCTCAGGCCTGCCGCTCATTATCGGCGCGTATTTCGATCGCCTGGGATACGGTCTGATCTCGTCGCTCGGCGGGATGGTGTTTCTCTATCTGCCCGCCACGCCGATGTATCACCGCATGGTCGTCATCATGGCCAGTTCCTTCGGCATGACCGGCTGCTATGCCCTGGGCGTGATGAGCCAGTTCTTTCCGGCGCTGATGACGCCGGCACTTGTCTTCACCGCCATCCTGGTGACGATGGTGTGCCGCTTTTACGCGCTGGGGCCGCCGGGCAGCCTGTTCTTCATCATGGCAGCGGCGATCGGCGCCTATTCGGCGACGGGCGTGGTGGACCTGCCGCTCAAGGTCGGGCTGATCGCACTCGGTTCCCTGCTCGCCTGCCTGGTCGCTTTTTTCTACAGTCTCTACATCCTGCGGCGGCGCGCGCCCAAGCCAGTCGTGCCCTTGCCGCAGCCGACCTTCAATTTCGTCGTGTTCGACTCGGTCATGATCGGCGCATTCGTCGGCATTTCCCTCGCGCTGGCGCAGCTGCTGCAAATGGAGAAAGCCTACTGGGTTCCGGTCAGCTGCATGGCGGTGATCCAGGGCGCATCATTGCGCGCAATTTGGAACAAGCAGTTGCAACGCATACTCGGCACCAGCCTTGGTCTGGTCGTTACCTGGGGATTGTTGCTGCTGCCGCTGGACAAATGGAGCATATCGCTGACGATGATGGCGCTGACTTTCGTGGTCGAGAGCACCGTGGTCCGTCACTATGCCTTCGCCGCCACCTTCATCACGCCACTCACGATCCTGCTGGCAGAAGCGGCCACGCTCGGACACGGGCCGGCCGGCACAATGATCGAGGCAAGATTCTTCGATACCGTGCTGGGCTGCGTCGTAGGCCTCGCCGGAGGTATCTGCCTGCACAGCCCGCGCTTCCGGGACGTCGTGGGCCGGCAGATGCGCCGACTGATTCCGTCGCGCCTGGCTTCCTGAATTGCCTTGCGCGCCGGCGGCTCTCACGGACGCGTAGCGCTTTCCATCAGTGATGCGAAACCGATTGTCGCGAGATGCAATGAATGGCAGCTCATACCCTGCAAGCCTGCAATTGTGCGGCTGCATCCTGATTACTTCCCGCCCCAGCACTTTGTCCAATTTCCACCCGCGGCGCCCAAAGCCGGTCGCTCAGCGATGGGCCTGCCGGCGCATCGCACGCAAGGCCTGTGGTGCAGAACAGGAGGATTCGCGCGTCCGTGTCCAACCAGTCCGGCATCCGCGCGGCCAGCATAGCCCGTATCTACGGCAGTTTATCCAGCATCGCCTTCATTTCCTGAGGTGAGAAGGCGCGCAAGGTCTGGGCATGTACGTTGCCCAGTGATCCGACCTTCAACTGCGCGGTTGCGACTGCCTCATCAGACCCATTCAGGGTGAGGATGATGTCGTACTTCCCCATCGTATAAAAGGCGCTCTGCACAGTGACCCCGAGTCCCTCTGCCATTGCCTTGAATGCGCTGAGTCGATCCGTCGTGTCCTTGACGTTCCGCATGCCCTGATCCGTGAAATTGATGAGCGAGACGTAGGTTGCCATGTCAACCTCCATTGAAATGGAGCAAGCGGGTCAAAAGCGGTCGATATCTCCTGCCAACATCCGCAAGCATTTCGCCTTCGGCCCCTTCATTCAACATAGGCTGCCGCCAGCCGGCCCGTTTAATCAAGCTCAAGCTATGCTTCCCGGACAGGTCACCGCTGCCGCCGGCCGTCTGCCGAAATGCGACCGTTGCGAAAGCGAAAGCGGCTATCAAGCAATGCTTTGGCCATCACTTGACAGGTAATGCATAAATCTCTGCCGCCTGGTGATTTATCAATTCCGGGAATGGCGCGCTATAGCAAAGACTGGTTCGCCAATAATTGCATGTCGCCACACCCATCAGGCACGGTCAATTCAGAAGAAGCTTTCCGGTATCACGAGGATATCGCCCGGACGCATGGGCATGTTGGCCGTAAGGTCGCCGTCACGAATGAGGTCGTTCAGGCGCACCGGAAGCTTCTGCTGGCGGCCGCTGACATTGCGCACGACGCTGGCCCGGTTGCCCGAGGCGAATTCCGTCAGTCCCCCCACCGCGATCACGACATCCATCAGCGACATGCCCTGGCGATAAGGCAGCGCCTGCGGCTTGGCTGCCTGGCCGATGACCCGTATCTGTTCGCCATATGGGCCCACGAATTCCTTGACCGTCACGGTGACGACGGGCTCCTGGATGTATTTCTTCAATGCCTGCTCGATGTCGCGCGCCAGCTCGGTCGAGGTCTTGCCGCTGGCTTGGAGATCCTCGACCAGAGGCGTGGTGATCTTGCCGTCCGGGCGCACCGGCACAGTGATCGACACATCCGGCTGGCGCCAGACCGAGATGACGATGGTGTCGCCAGGACCGATCCGGTATTCATGCTGGTACGACTGTTCCTGCGCCTGTGCATGCTGCTGTGCCCCCATGCTTGCGCATCCCGCGAGCCAGCAGAGCAGAAACATCAAAGCCGGCCATCTGATCCATGAAGTCTTACGGACAAGCGCCTGATTCATGTCGAGTTCTCCCTTGCCATGGCGACCCCGTTCCGGAGCCTGTGTTTTTCAGGGCCTAAGTATTGCTGTCCGGTATGTTGCTGCTTTGATAAATCTCAACGGTATGCGTTGCCACAATGAGCCGCGCCGGATGCCTCGCATAAACTCTTTTCACTCAACAAGGATGCGTGGCCTTTCGCATCCGCCACCAACGACAAGAATCCACAGGGAGACAAGGGATGCGTTTCATCCATCACAAGCGCAGCGCAAGCGTGGTCATGATTTCCGGTGCGCTCCTGCTCGCCGGCACCGTCACAGGATGCGGCAGCCCGCAGAGCGTGGATGCGCTGCTGGCCGATGCACGTCAGTACCAGCAGAAGGGCGACACGAAAGCCGCCATCATCCAGCTGAAAAACGCGATCGAGAAGAAGCCGGACGATCATGAACCGCGCTACCTGCTGGGCAGCCTGTATCTGGAGACGGGCGATGCCCAGTCGGCAGAAAAAGAATTTCGCAAGGCGATCGAACTCGGCATGAGCCGCCCGGAAGCCTTGGGCGGGCTGGCGAAAGCCCTGCTGATGCAAGGCCAGTTCCAGAAGGTACTGGATGAAACCCGGCCAGCCCTTGCGGCGGGAAGCGAGCCGACCCTGCTGACATTGCGCGGCGATGCATTGCTGGCGCTTGGCAAGACCCGGGAAGCACGCGAAGCATTCGAAGCGGCAAGAAAGGACCATGCCGATTTTCCCGGCGCGCTGATCGGCCTGGCAAAGCTTGCATGGAATGACAAGGATGCCGAAGCAGCGCTGCGCCTTGCCGGGCAGGCGGTGGACAAGAATCCGTCGAATGCCGATGCCTGGCAGCTCAAGGCGGAACTCCTGCGCATGCAGGGCGAGGCCGATGCCTCGCTCGCCGCCCTCGACGAGGCGATCAGGCTCAAGCCCGATCATTTCAATGCGCGCATTTCCAGGGCCAACATGGCAATCGCCAGGGGACAGCTCGAAGCGGCGCGGGCCGATCTCGAGGCCGTGCGCAAGACGCAGCCGAACAGCCTCATGGGCCTGTACACCCAGGCTCTGCTCGACTACAGGCAGGGCCGGCATGCTGCGGCGCTGGAATCGCTGCAGCGCGTACTGAAGGTAGCGCCCGACCACATGCCCAGCCTGCTCCTGGCCGGCGCAACCGAGTATGCACTGGGCTCGCTCAGGCAGGCCGAAGTACACCTGAAAACCTACCTGGACCGCAATCCGGGCGACCTGTATGCACGCAAGCTGCTTGCGGCCAGTCTGCTGAAGAGCGGCGAGCCGCAACGTGCCGCCGAACTGCTGGACGCGGTGCTCGCGAAGTCGCAGCAGGACGCGCAATTGCTTTCTCTCGCCGGCGAGTCGCACATGGCGACGCGTGACTTCGCCAGGGCCAGCGCCTACCTCGAAAAAGCGAGCGCGCTTGCGCCCAACGATGCAATCATCCGCACTTCCCTCGGAAAGAGCCGGTTGGCACAGGGCGACGAGACCAGCGCGCTGCTCGACCTCGAGGCGGCGACCAGCCTCGATCCCAAATCGCCGCAGGCCGGACTGATGCTCGCCATGACCTACCTGCGCGCCGGGAAACATGACAAGGCCCTTGCCGCCGCGCGCACGCTCGAGAGCCGGCAACCCGACAGTCCTCTGATACAGAACCTGAAGGCTGCCATCTATCTGGCAAAGAAGGATCGCGGCAGCGCGCGCACCAGCCTCGAAAAGGCGCTGGAACTGAATCCCGTGTATTTCCCCGCTGCCGCCGGACTGGCGCAACTCGATCTGCAGGACAAGAAGCCGGAGGATGCGAGAAAGCGCTTCGAAGCCTTGCTCGACAAGGACAAGAAAAATGTCCAGGCCATGCTCGCACTCGGCCGGCTCGCCGCGGCACAGGGCCAGCCGGAACAGGCCCTGTCCTGGTTTGAGCGCGCCAGCACCGAGCATCCGGACGCGATCGAGCCCGCTGCCCTGCTTGCGGACCAATATCTGCGCGCGGGTCAAAAACTGAAGGCGCTCACCCTCGCCCGGAAGATGCATCTCACCAATCCGTCCAGGCCGGAAGCGCTCGAACTGCTGGCCAACGTCCAGCAAGCCGCCGGCGACAAGGCCGAAGCACTGGAAAGCCTGCAGAAGCTTGCCACCCTGCTGCCGGCCTCCGCGCCCGTGCATTACCGCATCGCCCTGTTGCAGGCATCCGGCCAGGACCCGGCTGCGGCGACCGACAGCCTCAAAAAGGCCTTGGCCCTGAAACCGGATTACCTCGAGGCACAGGCAGCGCTGGCAAAGCTGGAAATCACGAAGGGAAGATACGAACAGGCGCTCGCCATCGCGCGCACCGTCCAGAAGCAGCGTGCGAAATCCCCGGCCGGCCACGTGCTGGAAGCGGAGATCCTGACGGCGCAAAAGAAACCGGCAAACGCCGCGCATGCCTACGAGCAGGCGCTCGCCCTCGGTGGACAAGGTCCGCTGATCGTCAAGCTCCATGAGGCGCTGCGCGCCGCCGGAAAGAACAAGGAAGCGGATGCACGCATCACGAAGTGGCTCAGCGATCATCCGACTGATGTGACGACCCGCCTGTACTTTGCGGAAACGCAGATGGCCGATGGGCAGAACAAGGCGGCCATCCGGCAGTTGCGCGCCGTGCTGGACCAGCAACCGAACAACCTGGCAGCGCTGAACAACATCGCTTGGGCCTATCACCAGGAGAAGGATGCGCAGGCGCTGGAATATGCCGAAAAGGCGTACCGCATCGATGCGGCCAATGCCGCCGTGCTGGACACACTCGGGTGGATACTGGTGGAGCGGAACGACATCGCGCGCGGACTGCCGCTACTCGAGAAGGCCGTATCCCTCGCGCCCGACGCGCCGGAGCTCCGCTATCACCTGGCACGCGGCCTGATGAAATCGGGCGACAAGTTCCGGGCGCGGCAGGAACTGGAGCGACTGCTGGGCTCGGGCAAGGATTTTTCCGCCATCACCGAAGCGCGTGCCATGCTGGCGCAACTCTGAGCCCGCCTCCCCGATCAGGCTTGCGCGCTCCTGAACGTGGCGCGTTATTGCCCGCACCGAAAGTGGCGGCCCTGCCCCTGCACGCCGCGCATCGGCATAGTTCGTATCTTCGCATTGCCACTGCCAGCGGCATCGAGCGATGCACCGGAGTCAGTGCCGCCGACAGGCGGCGCTGCGGCCTGCGACGCGTCCGGCCATCCTCATCCAGGGAGTGTGTTGGCAGGTCGGCGGATCGTCCCTGTCTTCGACTGTCGGAGATCCTTACAGTCGCCGGCCCCTGCCAAAAAAAGTCCTTATGAATCAATCACCGTATGACATGGAACAAGGTTTGCTCATGAGGTAAGACCTTGCTCCTCAAGGCAAGGGAGGCCTGACAATCAACAATCAATCTCATGGAGAAAAAATGAAATTCCCGCGTTTATCAAAATGGCTGTCCGCCGGCCTGGGTGCCGTCGCCCTGACGCTGTCGATGTCAGCCAGCGCTGTCCCCTTCAGCATCACAAGCGGCTACTTCACAGTCGGATCCGGCTACGGCACCGGAAGCGGCCAGCTCGATGCCACCTTCACCAACCTGGTGACGCCGCAGTCCTTCGACCTCGGTGTCGGCGAAACCCAGTCTTTCCTGTTCGGCCGCGTGCAGCTCAATGAAAGCTGCATCAACTCCGGCAATATCCTGGTCGACTTGCTGACCGGTTGCGGTGTCGGCGGCGACGAGCGCAACAACCTCGGCGTCACTGCGAATCTCGTCTTTACGAATCCGCTCTCCGCACTCGTGCAAAACGTTGCCATCACCGGCGCTTTTGCCGGCACAGTGAACGGCGACAACGCCACCGACTACTTCATCGACTTCAGCCCGGTCACCGTCAGCTTTGGCGATGGCGGCGCATTCGTCGTCGATATCGGCGACCTGTATTTCAACCGCACCGGCTCCATCACCAACGGCGCCAACGTCACGCTGACCGCAGCGCCGGTTCCCGAGCCTGCAACCTCGATGCTTCTCGGCGCAGGCTTGCTGGGCTTGATCGGCGTCGCACGTCGCCGCCGCTCCAGTCTTTGATAAGAGCCGGTAATCCAGCGAACATCCGGCGGCCTTCGGGCCGCTGTTTGCTTCAGCATGAAACGGCGAAAGCAGACAAACGCCGCCACACCGGCAATGCACATATCTATGTCGGATTTTTTTACAGCGAAGCCGTCGAACAGCGGCAACTGAAGGGGCAGCCGGAAAAATCCCTTTGCAATGAATGACTTGTCGTTTCGGCATGGCGCTTGCTTTATCAGCCGCCAGCAACAACCGGGTATCTGATTCGCGTTCGCATACTGAAAGATCAAAAATGAAAAAACTATTCTCAATCGCCCTCGCATCTGCACTTCTCGCTTTGGGCAGCGCCAATGCTGCACCTATCACCTTTACCGGCACCTCCGGCAATCTCGCCGCATCAGCGAGTTTCGATGTCGTCGGCAGCGACCTCGTCGTCACCCTGAGCAATATCGGCGGCGATGCGCTGGTGCCGGCCGACCTGCTGACCGCGGTGTTCTTCACTTTGGCCGGCAACCCGACTCTCGGGTCAGGCTCGGCGATACTCAATACCGGAAGCACGGTGCTCTTTGATCCCCAAGGGCAGCCGGCCGGCGGCGTGGTCGGCGGCGAATGGGCTTATCTCAACGGCATCAGCGGACCGAATGGTGCGAATAAGGGAATCAGTTCATCCGGCTTCGGACTGTTCGGCGGCGCGACCTTCCCGGGTCCTGATCTCGATCCGCCGTCCGCCGTCGCCGGATTCAATTACGCGCTGCTGCCGGCTGCCGACAATCCCGCTACCGGCAACAATCAGTTAACGGGTAACGTGCCCCTTGTCAAAAGCTCGGTAGTGTTTCGTCTCACCGGCATCGATGCGGCATTCGACCCCTCCGCTCCCGGCGCCATCACTAACGTGAGCTTCCAGTACGGCACCTCGCTGAGCGAACCCAACGTCAAGGCAGACACTCCGCCACCGCCGACCGGCAATGTGCCGGAACCCGGCATGCTGGCCCTGCTCGGCATCGGGCTGGCCGGCCTTGGTGTTGTCCGGCGCCGCCGCTGATGGTTAGCGGGAGCGGCTGCGCCGCTCCCGTGAATCTGCTTCCGGCAAACGCCGGAAGCGGTGCAGTGCTTTTGTCTCTTCCAACTGCATCACCCGCTCAGGGTGAGCGCCATAAGTATTTCATTTGTGCATCTTCCTGCTTCGCTCGCCCGGTTTGATTGTCATTCTTACCATTGACCGATATCAAATCTTACCGGGGGGATACAGGTAACCTTCTATTGCCTAATCAGCGTGCAACCAAGAATTAACAATCGAAAAGCACGCCGCCAAAATATATCAGGGAGCCTTGGAGAAGATGGAAGAACAAATCGCCCAGCTGGTCTCGCATCTCAAGGGAATCTGGAAATACCGCTGGCATGCCGTCGCCACGGCATGGATCGTGGCGGTTGCCGGAGGCATCGCGGTCTTCCTGATGCCGGACAAATACCAGGCAAGCGCGCGCGTCTATGTGGACACCCAGAGCATACTGAAGCCGCTGCTGTCGGGCATGACAAGCGTTCCCAATGTGGAACAGCAGGTCGCCATCATGAGCCGCACCCTGCTCAGCCGGCCGAACCTGGAAAGGCTCGTCCGCATGGTCGACCTCGACGTCAAGGCCAAGACGCCCAAGGAGCAGGAAGCCATCATCGACAAGCTGAGCAACGACATCACGCTCGGCGGCAATGCCCGCGACAACATCTACACGCTCGCCTACAGCAATCGCGATCCCAGGCTGGCCAAGGAAGTCGTGCGCTCCCTGCTGACCATCTTTGTCGAGGGCGGCATCGGCGACAAGAAGAAGGAATCGGAAAAGGCGGTCAACTTCATCGAAGAGCAGATCAAGATGTATGAAGACAAGCTGATTGCGGCGGAGAACGCCCTCAAGGATTTCAAGCTGAAGAATTCCGGGCTGGTTTCCCGCCAGGGCGGCGATTATGGCGCCAAGCTGTTCGAGGCCACGGAAAACCTGAACCAGGCGAAGCTGGAACTGCGTGAAGCCGAGCAGGCGCGCAATGCCATCAAGCGGCAGATCAGCGGCGACGACGCACAAGGCGCTGACTCGACCGTCACCCCCGCAATCGCCAATGCGGAAATCGATTCCCGCATCCAGGCATTGAACAAGAACCTCGATTCCCTGCAAATGCAGTACACGGATGAGCATCCGGACATCGTTTCCACCAAGCGCCTGATCGCGCAGCTTGAAGCGCGCAAGCTGGAGGAAGCAAAGACGAAGAAGCCGGCCGACCCCGGGATCAATTACAGCCCGATGCTGCAGCAGCTCAATGTCTCGCTGGCGGCAGCGGAAGCGAAGGTCGCTTCCATGCGCGCCCGCGTGGAAGAATATGCGGCACGCGTCAATCACCTGAAGGCACTCAATGTCGCCATGCCGGAAGTGGAAGCGCAGCTCGCCCAGCTGAACCGCGACTACCAGATCAACAAGGACAATTACGAAAAACTCCTCGGCCGCCGTGAAGCCGCGAAGCTGTCGGGCGAGTTGACCGCTACGACCGAAATGATGACTTTCCGGGTGGTGGATCCCCCCATGGTGCCGCTCAAGCCTTCCGCCCCGAACCGCCCGCTCCTGCTCGCAGGCGTCCTGCTGGGCTCCTTGCTCGCGGGCGTCGGCGCCGCCTTCCTCATGAGCCGTGTCCGGCCGACTTTCGTTACCCAGTACAGCCTGCGCGAGGCAACCGGCCTGCCGATACTCGGCGCCGTGGCCATGCATTGGACGGAGCAGGAAAAGGCGCGGCGCAGGAAAGGCCTGCATGCCTTCAGCCTCGCCTGCATGCTGCTGGTCGTCCTCTACAGCGGGCTGATATCGACCATCATGCTGAAGGCATAAACGGTTCGCTTCCTTCCCACGGGATCGAGCCTCCATCCGCCGCCCCATTCGGGGCAGCGCAATGGGAAGTGCACCGACAAGACACCAAATTCACCGGGAGAACCTGTGAGCATTATCGAAAAAGCTGCGAGCCGGCTTCAGCAAAACACGAGAGATGCAGCGCCTCGCCTGGAGGCAGTGCCGCCTCCGGCAATCCTGGAGCGCACGATCGAGCGCGAGATCAAGCCCGTGCACAAGGAAGAAGTCCGCCAGCCGCGGAAAGTCTCACCACGGCAGGACATGGATCTTGCGCGCCTGCGGCAGCACGGCATGGTCGTGCCGAACGTCGAGAAATCCCAGGTGGCGGAAGAATTCCGCTTCATCAAGCGTCCGCTCCTGAAGAACGCGGCGCGTACCGGCGAGGACGCAGGCAATCGCAGCAACCTGATCATGGTGACCAGCGCCCTGCCGGGCGAGGGGAAGACCTTCTGCGCAATCAACCTGGCGATGAGCATCGCGATGGAAGTGGACCACCGCGTCCTGCTGGTCGATGCCGACGTGGCACGGCCGTCGGTGCTGCGCACGCTCGGGCTGGAATCCGGACCGGGCCTGATGGACCTGCTGCTCGATGAACAGCTTGACGTGGCCGATGTCCTGCTCAGGACCAATGTCGAACGGCTTTCCATTCTTCCCGCCGGCAAAAGCGACAAGAATGCCACCGAGCTGCTGGCGAGCCAGGGAATGAGCCGCCTGCTGGCCGAGATCGGCAGCCGCTATTCCGACCGCATCGTGATCTTCGATTCGCCGCCGCTGCTCCTGACCAGCGAGGCCCGCGTACTGGCGAGCCAGATGGGACAGATCGCGGTCGTGGTGGAGGCGGAAAAAACCACGCAGAACGCGCTCAGGGATGCGCTGCGCAAGATCGAGGCCTGCACCAATGTCAGCCTCATCTACAACAAGAGCCGCGGCTTTGCCGACGCGGACGGTTATGGGTATTACAGCTGAAATGGGGTCGCGGACCACGCCGCGGGCTTTCATTCCGCTCGCCTGCACCCTGGCTACGGCAGCGCTCGTTCTGCCCTGCCGGGCCGGTGCCGCGGAGTGGAAGCTGCTGCCCGGCATCGATCTCCGGGAAACCTATACCGATAACGTCACGCTCGCGCCGCGCGGCCAGGAACGCAGCGATTTCATCACCGAACTCACGCCGAGGATCGCGCTGGCAGCAATCGGATCCCGACTGAAGCTGCAGGGCATGTACGCCATGCGGAACTTCTACTATGCGCGCGAAGGCGACACGATGACTCTGCACGAACTGTCGGCCTCCGCCAATGCCGAGCTGCTGAAGGACCTGTTCTTCCTGGATGGCGGCGCGTCGATCAGCCCGCAGAGCGTTTCCCCTTTCGGCCCGCGGCTCGAGGAATCCGGCAACCGCAACAGCAACCGTGCCGAGGTAAGGACCTACAGCATCAGCCCCTACCTGCGTCACGACTTCGGCCACACCGTTTCTTCCGAACTGCGCTACAGCCGCGACTCGGTCACGAGCGATACCGGCGACCTGCTGGACAGCCAGTCGGACCGCGTCCTCCTGGTGTTGAGGAATGGCACCGACTTCAGAAAGCTTCGCTGGGACCTGCAATACGACCAGCAGCAGATCGATTATTCCGATGGGCCCAATGTCGAGCTGAAGGTTTTGTCGGGAAACCTGCGCTACCTTGTTTCTCCGATGTTCAGCCTGTTCGCCGGTGCAGGCTATGAAAGGAACACCTACGCGACGCTCGGCGAAAAGCCGGAAGGGCGATTCTGGTCGGCCGGCGCAGCATGGGCGCCGACTATCCGTACCAGCATCGAAGCCAGCGCCGGCAAGCGCTACTTCGGCAATACCTACTCCTTCGCGGGCAGCCATCGCACGCGCAGCACCGCCTGGAGCCTCGGCTACCGGGAAGACATCACGACCGCGCGTTCCCAGTTCCTGCTGCCGGTTGCCATCGACACCGCCGGATTTCTCAACCAGCTCTGGACGACGGCCATTCCCGATCCCGCCGTGCGCAAGCAGACGGTCGATAATTTCATCCGGGATGCGGGCCTGCCCACGACGCTTTCCTATCCGGTGAACGCCTTTACCAACCAGGTCTTCCTGCAGAAAAGCCTGAATGGCTCGGTCGCCGTCAGCGGTGTCCGAAACACCGTCGTCTTCAGCGCCTTCCGCACCGTGCGCTCGCCGGAATCGACGCCGGATTCGGACCAGCTCGCCGCCGCCGCGAACAGCCTGGTGCTGGCCGACAGCCTTCATCAGGTAGGAGCGGACGTCCTGTGGAACCTGCGCCTCAGCACGCGCACCAGCGGGAACATCGGTGCCAACTTCACCCGCGCCACGTCGGATATCACCGACCGGACGGACAGGCAATGGACTGCCAGGATCGGCCTGATCCACCAGTACGCGCCGAAAGTCAAAGGCGGGGTCGAGCTGCGGCACTTCCAGCAGCACTCCAGCCAGCCCGGCAACGACATTCGCGAGAATGCGCTTGCCGCTTTCGTTTCGATCGGATTCTAGGGAGCCTGTCCAGCCATGTACGAGTCATACTACGGCCTCGATGCCAATCCCTTCCAGCTCAAGCCCGATCCGCATTTCTTCTTCGGCAGCAAGGGGCACAAGCGCGCCATGGCCTACCTCGAATACGGCCTGTCGCGGGAGGAAGGCTTCATCGTCATCACGGGCGAAGTCGGTGCCGGCAAGACGACCCTGGTACGCAACCTGTTCCGCAAGCTCGAATCCGGCACGGTGCGTGCCGCCCAGATCGTGAACACGCATCTCGATGAGGACGACATCCTGCGCGCGGTTGCCGCTGCCTTCGGTCTTCCTTTCGAAAATGCAGGCAAGGCGACGATGCTGAACCGGCTCGAAATCTTCCTGCGCCAGTGCGGCCAGCATGGAAAGCGCGCCCTGCTGGTGGTCGACGAGGCGCAGAACCTCAGTCCGCGTGCGGTCGAGGAATTGCGGATGCTGTCAAATTTCCAGACATCCGACAAATGCCTGCTGCAGACCTTCCTGCTCGGCCAGCCGGAATTCCGCAAGACCCTGCTGAGTCCGGACATGGAACAGCTGCGGCAAAGGGTAATCGCCAGCTGCCATCTCGGGCCGATGGATTGCGCCGAAACCCGTTCCTACATCGAACACCGCCTGCACACGGCCGGCTGGCGCGGCGATCCGTCGCTGCATGCCGAAGCGTACGGTGCCATCCATGAATTCTCGGGCGGCATTCCGCGCCGGATCAACACGCTCTGCGACCGGTTGTTCCTCATGGGTTGCCTGGAAGAGCTCCACGCCTTTGGCAAGGCCGAGGTCGATGAAGTGATCGCGGATATCCGGCAGGAATTCACCCTGCCGCCGCCGCTGGTCCCGCAGAACTGAAAGCGCGTTCGACACCGCGTCCGGTTCCGGTGCGAGCGGCACGGCCTTGCTGCGCCGCCCGCATGCAAACGCAGCCGCAAGCGGCAAACCTCCCGCAGAAGGTCCGGAATACCGCCGATGCCGATCCTTCAGGCTAGCCCCTGACCCTTCTGCGGCGGGCACCGCACAATCCAAGCAGTCCGACGCCAAGCAGCGCAGCCGTAGCCGGTTCAGGAATCGCTGCATGCGTGTCATCCTGATCCGGACTGGATGCAGCGATCCGCACGAGAAGCTGGTCGGCAAACGACCATGCTCCGCTGTCGCCTGCCCACAAGCCATAGAGCTGGCCCTTGCCATCCTGCCAGTCGCAATGCCGGTATGTGTTGCTGAAATAGGCGGCGGCGCATGCGGCCGCTCCGGTCAGGGCCGAATTGCCGAAGGTGAATCGGGCTCCGCTCACGGCATCGGTTCCGCCGAGCGGCACGTTCGCCCCGTCAAAGATGAAGTCCGTCGCAAGCGGTGCCATGGCAAGTTCTTCCAGCGTGGGAAGACGCCAGCCATATGCCCCCTGGACGGAAAGATCGATGCCCGCGCTCGCCGGCAAGGGAGATCCCCATGCCCAGTCGAGGCCATTCTGCGTGATGTAAGCGTTATCCGGTAGAGGCGCATTGATCAGTGCTGCCTGCGCACTGGCAAAGCTCCCGGCCAGTGCAAGCGCCGTACAGGCGCGTAAGAGTTGCCGAGTCATTCTCCATCCCTTGTTGTTCGTTATGGTTCAAGCATGAATTTCCGGAACGCATGAAGCAGGATTAATGCCCAGATTTACATGCCTGATAATTAACGGGATTTTTCTTCGGCCTCGTTCGCGCTGTAAGAAGCACCGACATCCTTCCTGATCGCACTCGCATCCATCCTTCCATGTGAAGAGAAATGCGTATGGCGCAGCAAGCCATTGCAAGCACAAGTTCTCGCTCGTTGGAAAGATTGCGACTCCTTAATCATTTGTTTTTTGTCAATGTCTGGCACGGGAGCGACTTGCACAATAGCCCCTGTCATGCCGCACATAGAAAAACAATCGCGGCGGTCCAGACAAGAGCCAGCACATCAGAAGCGGCCACGACCGAAGAGAAAAGCAATCAGGGAGTGAACCTATGCATGCCTTTCAGCGAGTGGAGATAAGGGGAGAGATCGACAGCCTTCGGCAAGCCTTGCATGCTGCAGCGCGTTCCGGCTGCAGCGTGTGTTGTTCGACATAGGCCCGGAACTACGGCCAGTCCGCGGGATGAGCGCAAAGCCGCGCTCCTGCCGGGCGCCGGCAAAGGAAAAAGGCAGGCCCTGTCCGTCGCTGTCCAGGGCCTGCCAGCGCCGCGCCCGCTCATTACCTGCCGATTGTCGCCGTATTCCGCCGCTTCCTCCTTGCGCTTGATCACCATTGACGCATTTCGATGCTGTCCGATGACACGTTGAGAGATACCTCGCCTATGCAGATGCCCACACCCGACCACCGTCCGCGCCCGCGCATTCTCTGCGTGGTCGGAGCGCGTCCCAATTTCATGAAGATGGCGCCGATCATGGCCGCACTGAGCGAGTATGCTCCCGAGCTTGATGCACGGCTGGTTCACACCGGCCAGCATTACGACAAGTCCATGAATCATCAGTATTTCGACGCGCTAGGCATTCCCGCGCCGGATATCAACCTGGAAGTCGGCTCCGGCAGCCACGCGGCGCAGACGGCCGATGTCATGCGCCGCTTCGAGCCGGCGCTCGACGAGATCCGCCCCTCCGCCGTGCTGGTCGTCGGCGACATCAACTCCACCCTTGCCTGCGCCCTCGTCGCTGCCAAGAAAAGCATTCCCGTCATCCATGTCGAAGCCGGCCTGCGCAGCTTCGATCGCAGCATGCCGGAAGAAATCAACCGCATCCTCACCGACCAGCTTTCCGACCTGCTGTTTACCACCGAAAGGCATTGCCGCGACAACCTGCTGCGCGAAGGCATAGCCGAGACGCGCATCCACTTCGCAGGCAACGTAATGATCGATACCCTGCACCGCAATCTGCAGCGGGCCGTCCCGGTGGCGGACATCCTGCGTCACGCCGGCAGAAAGGACTTCCCCGCAGACCGTGGCGGATTCGCGGTCGTCACCATGCACCGTCCATCCAATGTGGATGACCCGCACATCCTCGGCAGGCTGCTGGATACCATCGCGCAGGCTGCGCATAGGCTGCCCGTCATTTTCACGATCCACCCCCGTACGCGCTCGATGATCGACAAGTTCGGGCTGCGCAGGAAACTGGATGTACCGCGCCTGCTGGCGTTACCTCCGATGGGCTATCTCGAAATGCTCGGGCTCATGAAGGATGCACGCGTCGTGCTGTCCGATTCCGGCGGCATTCAGGAAGAGACCACTGCGCTCGGCGTGCCGTGCATCACTCTCCGGAACAATACCGAAAGGCCGGTCACGGTCGACGAGGGAACCAATATCCTCGCCGGCCAGGACCCGGAACGCATCCTCGCGCTGCTCGACGAGACCCTGCGCACCGGCGGCAAGGTGGGCCGGATACCGGAATTCTGGGATGGCAAGACATCGGTGCGAATCGCGCAGACCATACGGTCCTGGGCCGGCAAGGGCTTCCCGAGATGAATACGCGACCGTGCCTGGCCCAGGCCATCAAGAGGAGACATGCGATGCCGGCAACCCAGATCCGCAATGCGATGACGATCGACGTGGAAGACTATTTCCAGGTATCGGCCTTCGACGCCCATATCGCCCGCAGCCGCTGGTCGCAGATGGACTGCCGGGTGGAAGCGAATGTGGACCGCATCCTTCGCCTGATGGAGGAAGCCGGCATCAAGGGCACGTTCTTCACGCTCGGCTGGATCGCCGAGCGCTACCCGGGCATGGTCAAACGCATCGCCGCGAACGGCCATGAACTGGCAAGCCACGGCTATGCGCATCATCGCGCCACCGAACTCAGCGCCGGCGAATTCCTCCAGGACATCCGCCGCAGCAAGGCGCTGCTGGAGGATATCAGCGGCCAGAAGGTGCTGGGCTACCGTGCGCCGAGCTTTTCCATCGGGAAGAAGAACCTGTGGGCGCTGGACATGCTGTACGACGCGGGCTACCGCTACAGCTCGAGCATTTACCCGATCCAGCACGATCACTATGGCATGCCGGATGCCCCGCGCTTCGCCTTTTATCCGAACGGCAGAAACGGGCTCCTGGAACTGCCGATCACGACCGTGCGCCTGATGCAGCGAAACCTGCCCTCCGGCGGCGGCGGCTACTTCCGTCTTTTGCCTTACGCGGTATCGCGCTGGCTGCTGCAGCGGGTCAATACCGAAGACCGGCAGCCCGGCATCTTTTATTTCCACCCGTGGGAAATCGATCCCGGCCAGCCGCGCGTGCCGGGCCTGTGCATCAAGACCCGTTTCCGCCACTACGTCAATCTCCACCGCACAGAGGCGCGCATCAAGGCATTGACGCGCGACTTCCGATGGGACCGCATGGACAATATCTTCCTGGTGAAAAATTGAGCACACTGACAGAACTCCGGCAGGGTCGTCCCCAGGCCCACGCCGATGCGCCACAGACCATCGTTCGACTGCTGCTTCCGGGGGATGAGGCGAGATGGGACGCCTTCGTCCTCGACTGCGCGGAGGCGAGCTTCTTCCACCGTGCCGGCTGGAAGTCGGTGATCGAGCGCGCCTTCGGCCACAAGACCTGGTTCTTCTATGCCGAGGCCGGCGGGCAAATCGTGGGTGTGCTGCCGCTGGCGGAAATCAGGAGCCGGCTGTTCGGCCACTCGCTCAGCTCGCTGCCGTTCTGCGTCTATGGCGGCATCGCGGCCGCCACCGATGCCGCGCGCGAGGCACTGCACAAGGCGGCGGAAAAGCTGGCCGCCGAACTGGAAGTCGGGCACCTGGAATACCGCAACCGCAGCCAGGCGCAGCCCGGATGGATCACCAGGGACCTCTACGTCACCTTCCGCAAGCAGATCCATGCCGACGAGGAAAGGAACATGCAGGCGATCCCGCGCAAGCAGCGCGCCATGGTGCGCAAGGGCATGCGCGCCGGATTGCAAAGCGCGACCGATGCCGACATCGGACGTTTCTTCCATGCCTATGCGTCCAGCGTGCACCGTCTCGGCACGCCGGTGTTTTCGAAAAAATACTTCCGCACCCTGAAGGAAGTGTTTGGCGAAGATTGCGAAATCCTCACCATCACCAAGGATGGCAGGGCCGTCAGCAGCGTGCTGAGTTTCTACTTCCGCAATGAAGTCCTGCCCTATTACGGCGGTGGTACGGAAGAAGCGCGCGAAGTGGCAGGCAACGATTTCATGTACTGGGAACTGATGCGCCGCGCTGCCGCGCGCGGGTGCACCGTCTTTGATTTCGGCCGCAGCAAGCGGGGCACCGGCCCCTACGATTTCAAGAAGAACTGGGGATTCGAGCCGGAACCCTTGCATTATTCCTATCAGTTGCACCGCGCACAGGCCGTGCCTGAAAACAATCCCCTGAATCCGAAATACCGCCTGTTCATCAAGCTGTGGCAGCGCCTGCCGCTGCCGGTCGCCAATGCAATCGGGCCTCGCATCGTCAGGAACCTTGGATAGCGGGATGAAGCATCTTCTCTTCCTGGCCCATCGCCTGCCCTATCCGCCCAACAAGGGGGACAAGATCCGTTCCTGGCATCTGCTGGAACATCTTGCGCAGCGCTTCCATGTGCATCTCGGCGCCTTCATCGACGACCCGGATGACCGGCGTCATGCCGGAACGGTGCGCCAGCTGTGCGGGGACACCTGCTTCCCGCGCCTGGACCCGCGCTGGGCAAGGCTGCAGAGCCTGGCCGCCCTGCCCGCCGGCCGTCCGCTCACGCTGGATTACTATCGCGACGCCGGCTTGCAGTCGTGGGTGGATGAGCTGATGCAAAGGCATCCGGTGTCCCATGTGCTCGTGTTCTCGTCTGCCATGGCCCAGTATGTGGAGGGGATGACGCAGGCGCGCCGCGTCATCGATTTCGTCGATGTCGATTCCGACAAGTGGGCGCAATATGCGCGCCGCGCCAGATGGCCGATGCGTGCCATCTACAGGCGCGAAGCGCGCCGGCTGCTTCGCTACGAGCGCCAGGTAGCACGGGCCTTCGACGCTTCCCTGTTCGTGTCCGAAGCAGAGGCGGCGCTGTTCCGCCGGCTTGCGCCGGAAAGTGTTAACAGGATCGGCTTCTTCGGCAACGGCGTGGATACCGGATATTTCGCGTCGGAGCGGGAATATCCGAATCCCTATCCGGCTCACGAATCCGCCATCGTGTTTACCGGCGCAATGGATTACTGGCCGAACGTCGACGCGGTGACATGGTTTGCGCACGACGTCCTGCCCGCCGTGCGCGCAAGGCATCCCAATGCCTGTTTCTATGTCGTGGGCTCGCGCCCGACGCCAGAGGTCAAGGCGCTGGCGGATCTGCCGGGCGTGCGCGTGACCGGCACCGTGCCGGACGTGCGCCCCTATCTCGCGCATGCAAGGATGGCAGTGGCACCGCTGCGCATCGCGCGCGGCATCCAGAACAAGGTGCTCGAAGCCATGGCCATGGCAAAGCCGGTGGTCGTCTCGCCTGCGGCCCTCGAAGGCATAGAAGCGCAGCCCGGTCGCGACTTGCTGCTGGCCGGGGATGCGCGGCAATTCGCCGAGGAGGTGGCGACGCTGCTGGCCCGGCCTGACGACGCCATAGGCCTGCGCGCGCGGGCGCGCGTCGAAGCGGCATACGGATGGGGCAGCCAGCTCGCCAAAGTCGATGCCCTGCTCGAGCCGTCTTCAGTGTCGACGAGCCCATTGCCGGAAGCAGCCCAGAGCAGCGTGCCAGCGGCGCTGCAAGAACCAAAGCTGCCGGTAAAGGAAGCGCCGTGAACGCTCCGCGCCCATATCCGGCCCATGTCCTGCCCGGCATCGTCCTGGCAGTTGCGCTGCTGGCGCCTCTGACCATTTATCTCGATACCGCCCGCTCCATCGTTTCGATCTGGAACAGCTCGGAAACCTTCGTGCATGGCTATGTCATCGCGCCGATCAGCCTGTGGCTCGTCTGGCGCCGGCGCGAAGAACTGATGCAGCTTCCCCTGAAGCCGTGCTGGCCTGCACTCGTGTTCCTGGCCGCGGCCGGCTTCGGCTGGCTGATGGCCGAACTCGCCAATGTGCAGGTAGTGCGGCAATACATGCTTGTGGCGATGCTGCCGCTCATCGTACTGGCCGTGGCCGGCATGAAAGTGGCGAGGACGCTCGCATTTCCCTTGTTCTTCCTGCTGCTGGCAGTGCCCTTCGGCGAAATCTTCATCGATCCCCTGATCCGCTTCACCGCCGACTTCACCGTGGCGGCACTGCAGTGGACCGGGATTCCGGTGCTGCGCAACGGCAGCCATTTCGAAATCCCTACCGGCAGCTGGTCGGTGGTCGAGGCCTGCAGCGGCGTGCGTTACCTGATTTCTTCCTTTACCCTCGGCTGCCTGTACGCCTACCTGAATTACCGTTCGCGCCTGCGCCGCGCCGCGTTCGTGCTGCTGTCGATCGTCGTTCCCATCATCGCCAACGGCGTGCGCGCCTACCTGATCGTGATGATCGGCCATCTCAGCGGCAACCGCCTTGCAGCGGGTGTGGACCATCTGATCTACGGCTGGGTGTTCTTCGGCATCGTGATGTTCCTGATGTTCTGGCTCGGCAGCTTCTGGCGGGAAGATGAAGCTGTCCCGCCTGCGCCTCGTACCCATGCAGCATCCGCTTCGGTGCGAATGCCATCGATTGCAGGGGCGGCCATTGCCAGCATCGCCTTTCTGGCATTCTGGCCCTGGTACGCAGGTATGGTGGACCGCGCTTCCTTCAATCCGGCGACGCCTTCCCTGAGCAGCTTCGCACCGGAGTGGAAGGAAGCCAAGCCGTTCACCGACTGGAAGCCCGGGTTCATGCCTTCGAACATGGAACTGCGGCGCTTCTTCGAGCGCGGGCAGGAGCACGTCGGTGTCTCCGTCATGTTTTATCGCAACCAGCGTCCGGACGCACAGCTGATCAGTTCGTCGAACCGCTTCGTTCCCGAAGGGGAGCAGCGCTGGCTGCATGCGGCCACCGTGGGCCGGATCGAATCGGTAGCCGGACACGAGCTGGCCCTGCGCGAGGCTCGCATCAGCGCCGGATCCAGCCAGCTGCTGGTCTGGTCGTGGTACTGGATAGATGGGCGGTTCACCGCCAGCGACTATGTCGGCAAGCTCCTGCAGGCCAAGGAAAAGCTGTTGCTGCGCGGTGATGACGGCGCGGCGCTTTTCCTTTTCGCGCCCTACACTTACAGTCCGGAAGAAGCGCGCGCCGCGATGCGCAGCTTCCTGGCCGGGCACCTGCAGCCTCTCGAGGCGGCACTCGGATTCAACAGGCAATGAGGGGATGAGAGCGATGACACCACCTCCTCTTGTCGTGCATCTGATTTACCGGCTGGATTTCGGCGGCCTCGAGACGCTGCTGGTGGAGTGCATCAATCGCATGCCGCCCGAAAAGTACCGGCATGCCGTCGTATGCCTGACCGGCTTCACTGGCTTCGCCCGCAAGATCGCGCGGGCCGATGTCGAAATCCATTCCCTGGACAAGCCGCCGGGCCTCGGGCTGCACATCCACTTCAAGCTCTGGAAACTCCTGCGCCGCCTGCAGCCGGCCATCCTTCATACCTACAACATCGCGGCGGCCGAATATGCCTTCACCGCCACGCTGGCCGGCGTGCCGGTCCGCATCCACGCCGAGCACGGCCGGAGCGCGGACGATCCGGAAGGACGGAACCGCAGCCACAATCTGCTGCGGCGCCTGCTGCTGCCCGTTATCGACTGCTACGTGCCCGTGTCGCGCGACCTGCAGCGCTGGCTGCGCGACACGGTCGGCATACCGGACGCGAAAAACCGGCTGGTGCCGAACGGTGTCGACACGGCCAGATTCAGCCCGTTCGACGCCGGAACCAGGGCAAGGAAGACGCAGGATGGCTGCTTCGTCATCGGCACCGTCGGGCGTGTGCAGGACGTGAAGGATCACCGCACGCTGCTCGACGCCTTCATCCACCTCCGTAAATCCATGCCGGCCCGGGCGGACCAGCTTCGCCTCGCCATTGTCGGTGACGGCCCTTTGCTGCCTGCGATCCGGCTGCAGGCGGCCGAAGCCGGCATTGCGGATGCCGTATGGCTGCCCGGCGCGCGCACCGACATCCCGGATGTGATGCGCGGGTTTTCGCTGTTCGTGCTGTCTTCCGTCGCCGAAGGCACGCCGGTCACGCTGCTGGAGGCCATGGCAAGCGGCTTGCCGGTCGTGGCCACGCAGGTGGGAGGCATTCCCGAGGTGGTGATCGACGGTGTCTCCGGAATGCTGGTTGCACCATCCGATCCCGAAGCGCTGGCAGTGGCCATCTCGACCTATCTCGATCGCCCGGAGCGGATCGCACGCCACGGCAGCGCCGGCCGCTCATACGTGGAAGAGCATTTCAGCATCGCGGCAATGCTGGGCGCGTACCTGAATCTGTACGACGAATTATGTGCAAGAAAGATCAAACCCAGAGGAGCCGTTGAGCCATGTGTGGAATCGTAGGCCTGTTCGACATGCGCGGCACCCGGTCCATCGACCGCGGACTGCTGGCGACGATGAACGAGTCCCAGCGGCATCGCGGTCCGGTGGAGGGCGGCTTGCATCTCGAACCCGGCATCGGATTCGGACATCGCCGCTTGTCCATCATCGATCTGTCTTCCGGCAAGCAGCCGCTGTTCAATGAAGATGGCAGCGTGGTGGTGGTATTCAACGGCGAGATATACAACTTCCGGCAACTGATGGAGGAGCTGCTCCAGCTGGGGCACCGCTTCCGCACCCGCTGCGATACCGAAGTCATCGTGCACGCCTGGGAGCAATGGGGCGAAGAATGCGTGCAGCGCCTGCAAGGCATGTTCGCCTTTGCCGTCTGGGACCGCAACAAAAAAACTCTGTTCCTGGCGCGCGACCGCCTCGGCATCAAGCCGCTGTTCTGGACCATTCTTCCCGACGGCATGTTCGCCTTCGGCTCGGAGCTCAAGTCCCTCCTGACGATCCCCGGCCTGCAGCGCAAGCTGTCCCCCTGTGCCGTCGAAGAGTATTTCGCCTATGGCTACATACCGGAGCCGCGGACCATCTTCGAAGGCGCGTTCAAGCTTTCGCCCGGCCACACCTTGACCCTGCGCCCCGGTTCAGCCGCAGCCCAGCCGCGGAAATACTGGGATGTTCCCTTCCATCCCCATGCGGTTGCATCGGAGGAAGACATCGAACGGGAATTGATCGCCCGCCTGCAGGAAGCCGTGAAAAGCCACCTGGTGTCCGATGTTCCGCTGGGCGGATTCCTGTCGGGCGGCGTCGACTCCAGCGCGGTGGTCGCGATGATGGCGCAGCTGACGAATGGCCCGGTCAACACCTGCTCGATCGCCTTCGACGATCCCGCCTTCGACGAGTCCGCCTACGCCAGCAAGGTCGCCTTGCAGTACCGCACGGAGCACCACACCGAGACCGTCGACAAGAACGACTACGGCCTGATCGGCACGCTGGCGCGCCTCTATGACGAACCGTATGCCGACAGTTCCGCCATCCCGACCTACCGCGTCTGCCAGCTGGCGAAAAAGCGCGTGACGGTAGCCTTGTCGGGAGACGGCGGGGACGAGAATTTCGCCGGCTACCGGCGCTACCGTTATGCGATGGTCGAGCAGCAATTGCGCTCGAGCCTGCCGCTTGCAGTGCGCAAGCCGGTGTTTGGTTTCCTGGGACAGGTCTACCCGAAAGCCGACTGGGCGCCGCGGGTGTTCCGCGCCAAGACCACTTTCGAGGCGCTCGCCCGCGATCTCGTCGAAGGCTATTTCCACGGCGTCTCGATCATGCCCGACCGGATGCGGGAGCGGCTTTTCAGCGATGGTTTCCGCAAGCGGCTCGACGGTTACCGCGCGATCGAAGTCATGCGCCGCCATGCCGCCCACGCGCCGAGCGACGCCCCCCTGTCGATTGTGCAATACCTCGACATGAAGACCTACCTGCCGGGCGACATCCTCACCAAGGTGGACCGCGCCAGCATGGCGCATGCACTTGAAGTGCGCGTGCCCCTGCTCGATCACAAGTTCGTCGAATGGGTTTCCGGCCTGCCGCCCGCGCTGAAACTCAAGGGCGGCGAAGGCAAGCACATTTTCAAATCCTCGCTCCAGCCCTACCTCCCGGACGACATCCTGTACCGACGCAAGATGGGTTTTTCGATCCCGCTGGCACAATGGCTGCGCGGCCCCTTGCGCGAAAAGATGCGCTCAGCCGCGCTCAGCCCCCTGCTGCTCGACACCGGCATCTTCAACCGCTCCCATCTGCAGCAGATGGTCGACCAGCATCAGTCCGGCGCACGGGACCACAGCGCCCCGCTGTGGTCTGTGCTCATGTTCGAGGCATTCCTGCAATCCGTTCATCAACCCAGCGAGCTGGCGCAATGGACATCCTGACATTCACCACATTGTTCCCGAACCGGGCGCACCCGACCAACGGCATCTTCGTCGAGACCCGGCTGCGGCATCTCGTCGCGAGCGGCAAGGTCCGTTCCCGCGTGGTCGCACCGGTTCCCTGGTTTCCCTTCCGGCATGCGCGTTTCGGCCGCTACGCGAAGTTTGCGCAGGCGCCACGCGCCGACCGCCGCTTCGGATACGACATCGTCCACCCCCGCTATCCGGTGGTGCCTAAGCTAGGCATGACGGCAGCGCCCTTCCTCCTCGCGAATGCGGTCAAGCCCGTCATCGGGCGCATCATCGACGAAGGCTATGACTTCGACGTCATCGATGCTCATTACTTCTATCCGGACGGCGTTGCCGCCGCCATGCTCGGCAGGTATTTCAACAAACCCGTGGTGATCACCGCGCGCGGAACCGACATCAGTTTCATTCCGCAATACCGCCTGCCGCGCAAGATGATCCGCTGGGCGGTAGATCACGCCGACTGCGCCATCGCAGTCTGCGACGCGCTTCGGCAGGAACTGATCGCCCTCGGCGCGGATGCCGGACGCGTGGTGACCCTGCGTAATGGCGTCGACCTGCAGCTGTTCCGTCCGGTCGACCGTGACCAGGCGCGGCGGGAACTCCAGCTCGAACATTTCACCCTGCTGTCGGTGGGGAACCTGGTTTCGCACAAAGGCCATGACCTGGTCATCGGCGCATTGACCGAATTGCCGGACGTCCGGCTTCTCATTGCCGGCGCCGGCCCGGAACAGGCTACGCTGAAAGCGCTGGCCGAACGCCTCGGCGTGAGCGATCGTGTCCGTTTCCTCGGCACCCTGCCGCAGGAGCGCCTGAAGGCCTGCTACGGCGCGGCGGATGCGCTGGTGCTCGCCTCCAGCCGCGAAGGATGGGCCAATGTCCTGCTGGAATCGATGGCGTGCGGTACGCCGGTGGTCGCCAGCAAAGTCTGGGGCACGCCCGAAGTCGTCGCCTCGCCGGCGGCAGGCATCCTGATGGAAGAACGCAGCGCACGCGGTGTCGCGCAATCGGTCGCCGCCCTGCGCGCCTGCTATCCGGACCGCGCCGCGACGAGACGCTATGCCGAACAATTCAGCTGGGATGCAACCACCCGCGGACAGATCGACGTATTCAGGCGCCTGAGGAGAAAGAGACCGTGAGCGGGCAGTACAAGGAAAACGTCCTGTATCTGCACAGGACACAGGGCGGCGGCGCCGAAGAGGTGCATATCCTCGGCATCGCACGCGCGCTCGAGGAGGCCGGCGTCCGCGTCGACATCCTGTCCCCGCACGGACTGGTGCGCCCGGCTGCCGTGCAGGCGCCCTCCGCGGAGAAAGCTGCTCCCAAACCTGGCAAGCTGCTGCCGCTGATCAGCAGACATGCGCCTGAACTGGTGTTCGAATTGCTGGAGATCGCCTACAACCTGCTGGCCTGCTGGCGTCTTCTCAGGATCGGCGTGAGCTCGTACCAATGGGTGTTCGAGCGCTACGCGGTATTCGGGATCGTCGGATCGCTGCTTGCGAAATTCGCCCGGCTGCCTCTGATCGTCGAGGTCAACTACACCTCGAAAAGCCCGCTAGTGCGCCGGCGCAGCAAATTGCTGATGCCGCTGGCGCGCAGGATGGACCGCTGGATCTTCAACAGCGCCACACTGCTTGTGCCGGTGTCCTCGGCATTGAAGAAGGAACTCATGCACGACTTCGGCATCCCGGAAGAAAAAATCCTCATGCTGCCCAACGCGGCGGACCCCGTGCAATTCGCCCCCACAGCGCTCAGGCATAAATCCGTGGCAAGGAAAATCATCGGCTTCGTGGGCGGCTTCTATCCCTGGCATGGGCTCGACCTTCTGATCGAAGCGTACGCCGGCATTGCCGACCGCTTCCCGGAATCGCAGGTGCTGCTGGTCGGGGACGGCCCGGAGCTGGAGCGGATACGCGCCCTGGTTTCCCGCCACGGGCTCATGGAGCGCGTGATCTTTGGCGGACGCAAGAAGCACCATGAACTGCCTGCGGCCATGTCGGCATTCTATGTCGGTGTCATGCCGGACTCGAACGACTACGGATCGCCGATGAAGATTTTCGAATACATGGCTCTTGGCGTTCCGGTGATCGCACCGGACTATTCCCCGATTCTCGACGCCATGGACGACGGCGAACAGGGCTTGATCTTCGAGCAGCGCAGTGTCGAGGGCCTGCGCGCGGCCCTGGTGAAATTGCTGCAGGATGAGAGTCTTGCGCAGCACCTGGGAACGCAGGGCAGGGAAACTATCCTCCGGGACAGAAACTGGAATGCGAATGCGGCCCGCATCCGGGACGCGCTGCTTCAGAGATGCAATGAAGCGCTGCCAGCCATGCGCAAGGAGGAATCCAGCCATGCATGAGCGCAGCGCGTCACCGGCCGTCACGCCGATTTTTCCAGACGCCCGTTCACCGGCAAGGGACATTCCATGACGGCCCATAAAAAGCCGGCCGCCATGACCGCACGCCTCCTGCGCGCGGCAGGCGACCGCATCGCGCGGCGCGACAAGCCAAACCGCCGCCTGTGCATCGTCAACTATCACCGGATTCTGGCGATGCCCGATCCCTTGCTGGCGGCGGAGCCGGACGTGAACGCGTTTCGCTGGCAGGTGGAACTGCTTGCCGACTGCTTCAACGTAATGCCTCTGCATGAGGCACTGGCGGCGCAGCAGGCCGGGGACCTGCCGCCAAGGGCGGTATGCATTACCTTCGATGACGGCTACCGCTCGGTCTACGAACTGGCCGTTCCGATTCTGAAGGACTGCGGGGTTCATGCGACCGTGTTCGTGACGACCGGCTATCTCGGCAAGGGCAGCATGTGGAACGACCGCATCATCGAAGCGGTACAGCGCCATGAGGCCGGATCGGTCGACCTGCGCCATATCGGCCTCGGGAATCATCCACTGAAAACCATGGAGGACCGGCGCAAGCTGATCGACAGCCTGACCGCACGGGCAAAGTATCTGCCTCCAGATGGGCGCGCCATGATGATCCGGGAACTGGAGACTTCCCTTGGGAGCCGGCGCTCTCCGCCACTCATGCTGACGCCGCGGCAGGTGGGCGAACTCGCGCGGCAGGGAATCGAAATCGGCGGCCATACCGTCTCGCATCCCATTCTGACGAGCCTGGAGGATGAGACCGCATGCTACGAGATTGCCGCCTGCAAGACGCAGCTCGAATCCCTCACCGGACGCCCGGTGCGCCTGTTCGCTTACCCGAACGGAAAGCCGGGCAAGGATTTCAATGAACGCCACATTCGCATGACCAGGGAGGCCGGATTCGTCGCCGCCTTCACCACGGCGCTGGGCGCGGCGACCCGGGAGCACGACCGGTTCCAGCTGCCGCGCTGCCGGCCATGGGATAGAACGCCCTCCCTGTTCGGATTGCGCCTGCTGCGCTGGCTGGCGGGGCAAGGGCAATGAAGTCATGCGCAACCGGGAAACAGTCCCTGGTCCGGCGTGGAGTGCCGGACAGGCCGCAACCGCAAGGCGCTCGGGATCGCACGTCGCTTGAGGCAATTTACCAACATGAATAAGCGCGCACTCATCATTGCATTTCATTTCCCTCCGCAAGCGGCAAGCAGCGGCATCCAGCGTACGCTCAGCTTTTCCCGGCATCTGGGCAGATACGGCTGGGAGCCGCTGGTGCTTTCGGCGCATCCCATGGCCTACAGCGCCAAGAATCCCTCGCAACTGGCGAGCATTCCTTCATCCGTAGTGGTGCGGCGGCCGTACGCGCTCGACGCCAAGCGCCATCTCGGCCTGTTCGGTCGCTATCCCGGCATTCTGGCGCTGCCCGACCGCTGGATTTCATGGTGGTTCTCGGCTGTCCCTGCCGGACTGGCACTGATCCGCAAGTACAAACCCGAAGTGATCTGGTCGACCTTCCCCATCGCCACCTCGCATCTGATCGGCCTGACCCTGCATCGCCTGACCGGCATTCCATGGATTGCCGACTTCCGGGATCCAATGCTGCAGCCCGGCCATCCCGAAACCTGGCTGCAGCGCCGGTGCTTCGCATGGATAGAGAGACAGGCGATACGGCATTGCTGCAAAGCCGTGTTCACCACGCACAGTGCGCTGGACAGCTACCGGCAGCGATTCCCGGGAATCGCGCCGGACAAGTTCATGGTCATCGAGAATGGCTACGATGAAGAAGGATTCCAGGGCATTGCCGGACCGAGCCCCAGCGGAAATGCGAACAACGTCGAGCGGCGGATCACCCTGCTCCATAGCGGCGTTCTCTATCCGGATGGCCGCGATCCCTCTTCCTTCTTCGAAGCGATCTCCCGGCTGAAAGCGGATGGCCGCGCGAGCCCGTCATCGCTGTCGGTCATCCTTCGCGCCACGGGCGACGCCCCCTATTTCCTCGGCCTGGCGAAGAAGCATGCAGTCGACGATATCGTGCGCATAGAACCGCCGCTTCCCTACCGCGAAGCGCTGCGCGAAATGCTCGAAGCCGACGGCCTGCTTGCCATCCAGGGCACGCCATTCAATACGCAGGTGCCTGCCAAGATCTACGAATATTTCCGTGCACGCAGGCCGATTTTCGCCCTGGTCGATCCCCGCGGGGAAACGGCGCGGGTCCTGGAAGCCGCAGGATTCCGGAACATCGTACCGATCGATTCCGCGGACCGGATTGTTCATGCGCTTCCCGAATTCATCAGCGACATCAGGCAAGGCCGTGCCCTGTGCGCCTCGGATGAGCTCATCGCCGCCTCCTCGCGCGCGCACCGCGCCCGCCAGCTGGCAACCCTGTTCAGCCAGGCCTGCCTGCAACCGGCAGCTGCATGGATGCATGCCGGAAAGACAGATTGAGATCCATCAATGTTTTCTCCCGGAACTTCCATAGACTGGCTCGGTTCGATATGCCGGCAAGCAATGCAGAGCCCCAGCACTGCCCGCGCCGTTGCGCATGCTCCCGCATTCCCGCGCACAACCACTCCCGCAAATGGGCCAGTACTGATGTTTGAAACCCCTTCCAGAAACATCTTCAAGGGCGCCATCCTGACGGTCTCCATGCGCTGGGCTGACCGCCTGGTCGGATTCACCAGCACCCTGATCCTTGCACGCCTCATGGCGCCGGACAATTTCGGCATCATCGCCATGGCTACGCTGGTCGCTGGCCTGGTGGAAGTCATGCTGGCGCTCGGTGTCAATGTTCCGCTGATCCAGAACCGCGCCGCCACGCAGGCGCACTTCGACACCGCGTGGACGCTGCGCCTGCTGCAGTCGGCATTTGTCGCAGCCGCCGTCTTCCTTTCCGCCTCGTATGCGGGAGGTTATTTCAACGACCCTCGCATCACGCCGGTGTTGTACTGGATGGCGCTGAACATGCTGCTGGGTGGCCTGGAAAACATCGGAATCATTACCTTTCAAAAGGAAATGCGCTTCGACATGGATTTCAAGTTCGTCTTCATCAAGCGCCTGGCTGCCTTTTTCATCACTGTCACGGCGGCATGGTTCATCCGCAATTACTGGGCACTGGTCATCGGCACGCTGGCCGGTCGCAGCATCGGCGTGCTGCTCAGCTACCAGATGCACCCGATGCGCCCGCGGCTCAGCCTCGAAAAATTCAGGGACATCTTTTCGGTGTCGCAATGGATGCTCGCCAATAACATCGGCGCATACCTGAATCGCGGCATCGACAAGTTCCTTCTCGGGCGCTGGTCCGGTGCAAACATCATCGGCGGCTACGCTTTGGCCGATGAAACCGCGCGCATGCCTTCGACGGAAATACTCGCGCCGCTGAACCGGGTACTGTTTCCGGCGTTTGTCGCTGCCAGGCATGACCCTGCCGAAATGAAGCGTCTGTACCTGCTCGCGCAAGGCGTGCAATGCCTGCTCGGCATGTCGATGGCGGTCGGCCTTGCCCTCGTCGCCCATGAAACGGTCCTCATCCTCCTGGGGGAGCAATGGCTGTTCGTCGTACCGATCGTTCAGGTTCTGGCGCTGGCCAACGTGGTCGAGGCAGTCACCGCGAGCGGCAATTATGTCTTTCTCACGCTGGATGCAGTACGCAACGCCTCCCTGCTCAGCTGGTACCAAGTCCTGATGTTCGGAACCTTGGCTTTCCTGTTTTTCCACCAGCCGGCCGCACTGGAGATGGCATGGCTGCGGCTGGCGACTGCGCTGGCGTGCATGCTGCTGTCGCTGGGCCTGCTGCTGCGCCTGCTGCAGAACGTGAGCCTGCTCGACATCCTCGGCACGACGCTGCGCCCTTTCCTTGGCGTATGCATCATGGCTGCTGCGGTGACCTTTGTGGCGGAGTTGCTGCACCTGCCCCCGCTTGCCATGCTCGTCACCAAGATCGCTACCGGCATGCTGGTTTTTCCAGCCGCGGTGCTGGCGATGTGGAACATGGCAGGCAGGCCGGAAGGAGCCGAATCATATCTTCTTGCGAAAGTTGCGCGCTTGCCGGTAAAGCGCACGACTGGGTTTGCGGCATAAAGCGATGTTCCGGCCGGTTCATTTACTGTCCGTATAAGGAAAGCCCATGGAATCGATTCTGATCGCCTGCGAGCTGCTTGCCATTGCACTTCTGCTCAATGGCTACCGCCGGATTTCAAAGCGCCGCGAGGCTGAGCCGGATGCATGGCTGTTCGCCTACCGGACAGACAAGAACCAGAGCCATGCAAATGCAAAGCGCGGAGAAATGTAAATGCGCGACCTGATGATGCTTGCCACCTTGTCGTTCCTCCTGCCGTCGGTACTGGCCGACGGCTTCGTTGCCTACGTGCTCTGGGCCTGGTCTTCGGCTTTTTCCCCGAACTTCTACATGTACGGATTCATGGCCTCGGCACGCATCAATCTCCTTTTTGCCGGCATAGCACTCGGCTCCATTCTCCTCAACAGCAAGCGCTCCTTTCTGCCGCTCAGCACCACCCAAAAACTGCAGCTGGTCTTCCTTGTCCACGCGAGCGTTTGCGCGCTGCTCGGCTACTCGACCAACCCGCTCAACTTCGACGTCTACGAGAACCTCGCCAAGGCCTTGATCTTTTGCCTGGTGATGCCGGCATTCCTGGACAACCGGCTGCGCCTGCATGTCCTGCTCATCGCCCTTGCGATCGGCATGGGATTTCATGGCTTGCTGGAAGGCGCGAAATTCCTCGCTTCGGGTGGCGGACACAAGGTGACAGGAATTACCACCTCGATGATCAGCGACAACAATCACTTTGCGGTCGGCCAGCTCATGATCATTCCCGTTCTGTTCTTTCTGTATCAGTACTCGAAGAAGAAGCTGGTCCGCTTCGGTTTTCTCCTTGCATTTGCTCTTGCCGCATTTTCAGTCATGGGCACCTTTTCGCGCGGCGGGTTCATCGGATTGAGCGCGCTGGGATTGTGGATGGTGTTTTCCAGCCGCCGGAAATTCCTTTCCTTCTTCGCAGTGGCTATCGTCGCCCTGACCCTGTTCCAATTCGCCCCCGAATCCTGGTTTCACCGGGTTGAAACGATCAATAACGCAGGCGAGGATGAATCCTTCATGACGCGGGTAATCGCGTGGAAGGTCAGCACCGCGATTGCCCTGAGCAATCCATGGTTCGGCGGTGGCTTTCATGCCGTGCAGGCACCTGCGATCTGGTCCACGTTCAAGGAAACCATAGGCTTTCTCGACTTTATTCCGACACCGCCGCCGACAGAACAGGTCCGGGCCGCACACAGCATTTATTTTGAGGTGCTGGGTGATACCGGATTCATCGGCCTGGGTCTTTTCATCCTGATATGGGCAAATGCATGGCGTACGGCCTTGTCAGTGAAACGGCTCGCGCGCAACCAACCCAATCTTGTCTGGGCCAGCGATCTCTCGGACATTCTGCGTGTTTCCCTGTTGGTGTATGCGATCAGCGGCGCGGCGGTAAGCATGGGCTACTTCGAACTGTTCTATATTTTTTCAGGCATCGTCGCGGTGCTCGAGCGGCACGTCATGCAGGCACTCTCCTCCACGCAATCCGTGTCTTCGGCGGAGAGCCCGCAGGTTCTCGCGATGCCGTCCAGTGTCGTTGCTGAAAACCCGGCACAATCGAAAGCAGGCAGGCGATGGCATACAAACCCTTAGCTCGTCGCCCTTTCTTCGGCGCGGTCGTCCCCGTGAAGCGCAAGAAGAAGAGACAGGCTTTAATCATGGCTACCATCCACAGTTTGCAGGTACCGGAATGAACAGGAAATTGAAGCTGCTCGTTTTCTTACTCGCCCGCATGTTCGGTGTCTTTGCCCTGTTTCGTATCCTGACCCGGTCCAGGATACGCATTCTTTGCTATCACGGCGGATGCATCGGGGATGAGCACGGATACAACCCTTTGCTGTTCTGCCCTGCCGATGTATTCGAATCCCGGGTGCGGTGGCTGCTGGACAAGGGCTTCAATATCATCCCGCTGGACAAAGCCGTTTCCATGCTGGCCGCTTCGGCATCGCGGCCACGGCTGCCGACCGTGATCACCTTCGACGACGGCTGGTTTTCGACGGGACATACGCTTCTTCCAGTCCTCAGGAAATGGGACCTCCCGTCGACCTTGTATGTGTGCACGGAACACTTTCTTCAGGGGTGGGCTGTTCCCGCAGTGACGATACGCTACATCGTGTGGAAATCGGCACGCACAAAGCTGACACTGTCCGGGCTTCATCAGGATCTCGATGGCAGCTATGACCTTGGCAATCCGTCTTCCCGGCAGATGCTGTCCGAACGCGCCGTGGCATGGGTATCGAAAACCTTCCACACGCGCGAGGAAGTGCATGCGGGCCTCCACCGTTTCGCCGATTGTCTCGGCGTTCCCGAGGCTGCCCTGGCGCTGGAGTCGCGGCGGTTCGAATACCTGTCCCGCGACGAGTTGCTGCGGGCCCAGGCGGGCGGGTGCAGCATCGAACTGCATGGGCATGTGCATCGCTATCCCGCGGGCGATCCAGCCGCCCTCGAACGCGATCTGCAGATCTGCAGGCAAACCATTCTTGCAATGGGATTGCCGCAGCCTGGCCATTATTGCTACCCGAGCGGCAACTTCGATGCTTGCGCCGCAACTGCACTGCAGAGAATGGGCGTCGCTTCCGCCACCACCTGCCTGCCGGGTCTCGTCGCAACAGGTGGGAAGGATGATCGCTATTATCTGCCGCGTTTTCTCGATGGCGGGAACGTCAGCGCGCTCGAGTTCGAGGCAGAGATGAGCGGCTTTACGGATTTCATCCGCCGGTGCACTGGCAGGCTGAAGGCAAGTCTCGCCTGTGTTTCGCGGCGCTTCTCCACCCACACTGCCTGCTTTCTGCTGGCACAGGAAATGCCTCGGGTGATTCTTCCAGAAGAGACCGGCCTCTGGCTGACTTTTCTACTGTGACCACTCGGCAGGTGCCGGCCTGACACTGGTGGTGAAACGCCGGCCCGCCTCGGGCGCATCCTGCAATCTTGTGCCTCCCGAGAGCAGGTGAACGCCGAGCCGATGGCCAAGGGCGCAGATCGTCAGCGAGGGATTGGCGCTGCCGGCAGTGGGAAACACCGAGCCGTCGCAGACCCACAGGTTATTCACGCCGAAGACTTTCAGATTCCTGTCCACCACGCCATCGGCCGGGGATAAGGCCATGCGTGCGGTGCCGAGATGGTGAGCAGCGGAACTTGCCGACTCCACCCAGTCTTCGATCCCGTCCTTGCGGGTCGAACGTACGTCGGGATGCCGGTCCAGGCTGTCCATGATCAGGTGCAGGCTTCTTTCGAAGCTGTCCACATCCTCCCTGCCGAGCTGCCAGTTTACGCGCGCCACCGGATAACCGTAGCGGTCACGCTTGTGTTCGGACAGGTCGACCCGGCTGTCCGGGTTGGGAAGTTGCTCGGTCATGAAAAACAGATCGCCGTAGTGCGTGCGCCAGTTGAAATGAAAACGCTGATGAAAGACGCGCCAGCGAATATAACTGTCAGTCAGCATGTCCTTCAGATGGGAGGCTCGCAGGTCCCGCACGCCGCGCACGCCCAGGAAGGACATCAGGGAAAGGTTCGGCACCTTGCGGCCGTTGATGCCGGGGCGGATGAATACGGTATGGTTCGCCAGCCTGTGTGTGCGCTGGTGTCCCGGCTGGACGACGAAGCCCGGCAAGGCTTTCACGGCGCCGCCGATATCGAACCCCGAGAACAGGTGCCCGTCGACACGCTTGCGAAATACCACCTGCGACACATATGCGGCAGGGTGATCCATCAGATTGCGTCCCAGCCACCAGCTGTCCCGGCAAAGTCCGGCCATCTCCCCGGCGCCGGAATTGAGGAGCAGCCGAGGTGTTTCCAGCCCGCCGGCAGCTACGATGAACACGTCTGCCTTCACGGTGAATGTCCGGCCGCCGCTGCCCGCAATCAGATGACGTACCGTCCCCGCCTCGTCAGCCACCAGTTGCAAGGCGGTGGCGCTCGCGATGCAGCGCGCTTTGCCCTGCCCGCACCAATTCACGAGCAGCTCCTTGCCGCGAAATGGCGGCGAGTGAAACTGATAGACCTTGCTCTGCAGCTTGTCGGCTGCGACAGGCAGCCGCGCCAGCCCCGCGTCCACTTCCGGATGAGCCGAACGATCCCCTCCGCAAAGCTGCTCCCATGCCTCCCGATAATGGGGAGCCATGTCTTCCTTGCTGATGGGCCAGCCGCTATGCGGTATCCAGTCCCGCTGCTGGAAATCGATATCGTCGAGCTCGGCGCATATGCCGTGCCAGAACGCGGTGCCGCCGCCCACCTCGAGCCCGCGGCTGACCGGCAGGCGGAATGGCTGTCCCGTAAATTCGACCTCGATGGCAGGCGCCGTGCGCCGGGATGTCGTCACGGGCCCTGCCTCCAGCAGAAGGATATCGATGCCTGCATCCACCAGGACGCGAGCGACGGAGATTGCTCCCATGCCGCTGCCGACAATGCATACCCGGGCCTGGATGCAGCTTCCCGGTGCCAGTGCCTCCCCCTCTATCAGCATGGCCGAATACCTTCCCTGTCTCTGTTTTTCATGTTCTTGTTGGTGGTTAGATGCGGTGTTGCCCCAACGAACTGCATGGTGCGGAATGTTCCAGCCGTCTGGCGGGCGGGGATCGAATCTGCGCAGGATCTGCGCGTCAAAGAGTGTATGTCCGCCGAAAGCGAAATCTTTGCGAAATCGCAAACCCGGGAAACCGGCGCAACTTCAACAGCACGTCGATTGGGAATCGTTGGGAGAAGAACCGGGAGCACTGTAAAACAGCTCGACACTCGGATTCCGATTCATGTATCACCGCGTGTTCAGGTGCGAACATTGGCGCAAATCCGGTCAGGATACTGCTGTTCGAAGGCGATGTGCATCGCGGTGCGCCCCGAGAATGGGCGCGGCGGGAACAACATCCATCGCGCCCTGAGAATGGGCGCGATGAAAGCATCAGCAGAAGCGATTAAGGCTGGGCCGCTGCGTAGGCGCCGATGTCGATCGGATTGCTTGTGGGCCTTGCCTCGGCGCGTGCCACATGTACGTACTGCATGGTCGGAACGAGCGAGACGCCGGCGACGGAGGTGCCGGGCTGGGTGCCTGCATGCGCGAAGGGCGCTCCACTAGCGGGCCTCAGGTCGTAGCTCTGCCGGTTGACGAATGCCGGCGTCGCTGCCTGGTAGTTGGTCTTCTTTACCGCAGACGACTGGTTGGTCACGGCGCCGGGCCCGGCGAACACATTGTTCTGGATGAGGGCGGCGGTCGTGACCGTTCCACCTACGAGAACGAAGGTGCCGGAAGCGCCGTCGTTCAGGAAGGTATTGTTCACGACATACAGGTCCTTTCCGGGATTCGCAGTCTCTTCTTCGCCATATGCGAGCATGGTCGGGTTCTGGTTCGACGCCGGCTGCTGGATGACGTTGCCGATCACGTAGCTGGTGCCTCCGGAAGGCAGATCGATTTCATAGCTCGGCTGCCCGCTGGCGGTGGAGTTTGATGGCCCGCCGCTGGAGAACCGGCTGTAGGCAATCATGTTGACCTTGGCGCGCGACTTCAGGTTATGGCCGACATTGGCGTCATGTGAATAGTTGTAGCGGAAGGTGAGACTGTTGATGCTCCCGATGTACAGGTTGTGCGTGTACCCGTCGCCAGAACCGTTGTGCCCGAACTCGGTGTTCTCGATGAGGACGTTGCTCACGCCATCATTGTTGGTCAGGATTCCGTTCTCGTTGTCGTGGAGAAAGCTGTTGCGCACGGTGAGGTCGGTACCGTCTAGCCGTATCGCTGCGCCGTTGCGGTCCGGGACCTTTGCGCCCAGCATCTCGACATTCTCGATGACGGTGCCCTTGCCTCCCACGACCCAGGTGCCCTTGCCCGCCGCGTTGCGTCCGGCAGCATCGATCTTCGGACGACCATTGACGCCCCTGATGATCAGATTGCTTGCCGAAATCACGCACACGTCACCCGAGTAACTTCCCGCCCCGTCGATCTCGATGGTGGCGCCGTTGGGAGCAGAAGCAAAAGCCTGACATGGCGTGGCGTATTTCTTCTCCGGCCCGACGCTCAGAATCGTGCCGGAGTTTGTTCCCGAAGTTGTGCCCGAAGTTGTGCCCGAAGTTGTGCCCGAAGTTGTGCCCGAAGTTGTGCCCGAAGTTGTGCCCGAAGTTGTGCCTGAAGTTGTGCCCGAAGTTGTGCCTGAAGTTGAGCCAGGTGTCGTTCCCGGCTTCGTCCCTGATGCGCTTCCTGACGTCGTTCCGGTATTCGTTCCGGAGGATGCGGCGGGAGTGCCTGCCGAGTCCTGGGTCTGAGTGGAATTGTTCTGGGAACCTGTGGCCTCAGATTCCGATGCAGGAGCGCTGTAGCTGTCATTTGCTGCAAGCGCAGTCGCGCCGGTGGCATCGGTCAAGCCTGCATCGCCCCCTCCCCCGCCACCACATGCGGCGAGAATCAGCGCAGAACATGCGCCGGCAATTGCGGATCGATGGAAGCTTGATTTAACTGGTGTAGCCAATTCGGTTTCTCCGTAAGTGAATGAAGGTGGGTTGGTCCTGATGCCAGGAGATGTTGCGGATCTCCCCACGGGCCGACCGAAGTCGGCACCATCTGGGAAAACGCGCGGGAAAGGGTTTGTTGCAGGGCTCGGTGAAATCGGTGCGAAGCTTGCGGTTAATTCCTGGGGATGATGTTCCACTGCGGCTGCACCGAGTAATCCGGTTTTACCGATCGTTTGCTGAAGACGTTCCAGGCATTGGCAGCGTTCGGGATGCCCGATGTCGCCGCCACGGCGAGGGCCGGTTGCATGTTGGATGGGAAACCTGCGGGCGAGTCCGCATAGCCGGTCATCTGGCCCGCAACCCACGCCGGTGTATTCAGGCCATGGTCCCGGTCGTCCTGCGTCAGCCAGTCCGCCTGTGCCTGGCTGCCGCATGGCTGATCCAGGTATTTCGCGCCGGTGCTGTTGACGAGGGGCGAGCCGTCCGGCTTGCGCAGGGTGGCGCGATAGGCTTCGCCGATCGTCGAGTACACGGGCGAGTTCGCCGTCGGCCTGATCGCCAGTACATAAGGTGCGCCGTCGATCCAGCAATACCCGGGGTCGGTCATGCGCAAGACCGGATACCGGGCTTTCCATGCCAGGAAAGGCTGGGCCTTGGTAAAGCCAAGCTCGGCAAGGTGACCTGCGCTCCAGGTGACGAAATCATCCATCCATGAAGAGATGCCGGTATTCTCCCCATTGGGCGTCGTTTCATACACCGGCCGACCCGAAAAATCACCCGAACCGTCGATCACGCCAAGCTTGTTCGGATTGCCCTCGCTGAAGGTTGCGTTGTACCAGTCGAGGTTGTTGTCGACCAGGCGGCTGAAGTATTCCTTCATCGGATGATCGTCCGGCGTGATGTACGCGGCATGGCCCAGTGTCCGCAGCGACCAGGCCTGGGCACGCACCTCGTCCGGCCTCACCAGTCCTTTCGCATATCCACGGTACTCGGGGTTCTGTCTCACTACGTTCCAGTTCGCCCAGAAGTGCAGTTCTTCCAGGTAGTAGTAGTCCCCGGTCACCAGATACGGCAGGTAGGCGAGCGAAGGCTGGTGGGCGCTGTCCGGATGCAGGATGGAGTCGCAATCGCCGCTGCAGTCGGGAAACCATTCATACTTGCCGGTCTGCGGGTTGCGGGTATCGCCAACCCGCCCCAGCAAGGTCATGTAGGGATAATCGTTCAGGGAGACCGGCCGGCCGGTATTCTTGTCGCGGTAGTGGATCGGCCAACTCCCCGCAAGATCGCCGACACCGAGCGTGACCTTCCTGGCCCGCCTGTCCATGCTCAGCAGGTACATCGCACCCCACTGAGGCAGCGGGCCGATGTCGCCGCGGCCGCCCGTCGTCGGCATGTGGGTCGTGACGATGCCGGCGCCCATGGGCGAGGTGTCCGACTGGCTCCAGTTCCTGTCGAGGTCGGCCAGCGCATCCGCTGATACCACCACGCTCGTATCGTAGTTCGGCACTGCCCTCGATGCGATCAGATATCTCGTGTCGTGTTGCAACTCCACTTCCGGCGCTTCTCCCCACCAGAGGGTCTTGCGCCAGCGGGCATGGTGAAAATGCTTCAGTCCGCTCCGGAAATAGGCGGTCTGGCCACCGACAAGCACGCGTGCGTCGTAGGTCAGATTCTGCGGGTTCGGTTCATAGGCCCAGTCGTTTTCTACCGTGACATCCACCCTCGCCTTCCTCAGTCCCGCATAGGCCCTGATGGCAAAACGCGCCGACAGGTGCGGATGGGCGTTACCCTGCGCATCCTTCATGGGTGCGGACACCATCCACTCACCTGCAATCGGCCCGGAGATCCAGGTCGTGTAGCCGCCGGACTTCAGCAGCGCGTCGGCGGACACGGCATAGGTTTGCCCGCCGAGATCGACGGAGACGCTTGCCGTGAATCCAGCATTCAGCAGCGCGTCGAGCGACACGCCGGCCTGCGGACCCGTACTGCCTGCGCCTTTCGTCAGTACGATCGTCCTTGCCTGTCCGGCAGACAGCGCAGGGAGCACCGCGGAGATCACCGCATGGCGGACCGAGCCGTCTGCATGCGTTGCCTTGGTATTGAGCTGGAGAGGAAGGACGCTGCCGTCATCCAGTTTCCCGACCAGCGTATCCGTTGGTGCCACCGCACCTTTGGAAAATACCTGACCAAACGTGATCGGAATGCTGGTGCGGTCGGCTGCGGCACTGCTCGCTACCCGGATGTTCGTGATTGTGCCGCCGACGGGAACGGGCACCGGACCCTGATCCTGATAGCCACTGTCTGGCTGCTGCACATCGCCCGCCTGCCCGCCTCGTGACGAGTAGGCCGTCGTGTCGTTCGTGCCGCTGTCGGCACTGGTGCCGCATGCTGCAAGCAATACAGAGGCACACAAGGTAGAGAAGATCGACATGGGAGCGCGACGATGGAATTGCGAACTAGGCAAGTGAACTCCCTCTGTAAAAGGTGTTCTTGATATTTCTCAAGAACAATAATTTTCAGCAACTCTTCGAGATGCAGACTAACTGGAAGTTCCTTTCAGGACCGACAATCCGTGTGGAAAGTTGTAACCAATTACAACGCGACGATGGAAAGCAGAATGTCATCTCTCATTCGCGTACATCGCTTCCTTTCATTTCAGTCCCGAAAAATTTGTTAACTTATTTCCACTTATCAAGCCCTTCCATCAAGGGTCTCGATCAAAGTGACAGGTCACCATGCCGTTGCAGACATTGCCGAAACTTTAGCGGTGCAAATGAAGCGCGAAAGTTCATGCCTGTCGGCCGAAGTGCATCGAGGCGTGAGGGATGCTTCGCAGGAAACACCGCGCTGGCGATCCCACGGGATAAGGAGAAGATGAGAATCGGAGGACTGCGGTGTGCCAAATTCAGGACACGGGCTCAGGAGGAAATGACTGGCAATTGCTTTTCGAGTCAGGACATGGCTTCGTCAATGCCGAGCCACTCTCTCATCCGCTGGAGCAGTTGTTCACGCCATTCCCGACGTGAAAACGTATGGTTCGCGCCTCGCAACTCGAACCGCTGCACGCGCGAAGAATGCATCTGCCTTCGCCATCCGGCCGAGGCGCGCATGAGATCGGAAAACTCGCGTGCTGTCAGATCGTCTCCGCTCAGGACAACCAGCACGCTTCCCTGAAACCGGCGCAAGCCATCCAGCATCCTGTCTGGCAGCGGAAGCACATCGCCGGTGGCTGCGCGGGCCCTTCCCTGCAGCGCACTCCGGACCAGCCGGCCAAACGATTGCAGAGCAAGCGTGTAGTCAAACTCGCCGCGCCCGATTTTCTTCCACAGCGCCGCGTCCAGAAAGCGATTGCGGTAGTAGTGCTTCAGATAGGTCTGCGCCGCTCCTGCGTCCGTCCTCACCCATGGGTTGACAAGGACTAGGCCGGAGATGCGCGCATCCCGGTGAGCATAGAACAGCGCGGCCGACGCGCCGTCGCATAAGCCCCAGAGCACCACCTCCTGCACGAAGGGCGCTTCACGCAGCAGGCAGTCCACCGCGGTGTGAATGTCCTCGCCCACATTCTCGAAGGTCCGGGTATCGCCCCCGCTGTCCCCCATTCCGCGGTAATCGAAGCGCAGGACGGGAATGCCGTGCATGGCGAGGCCGCGTGCAATCAGGGTGAACTGCCTGTGGCTTCCCGCTCGGTACTGCGGTCCGCCGACGACAATCACCACCGCCCGTGGCAGCGGATGTTGCGGCATGCTGAGGACGCCATACAAGGGCTCGTCACCGCAGGAAAAACACAGGGCACGATCCTCGTACCTCATGCGAGCGCCCTGGCAAAGGCATCGGTGGTTGCGGCGATGAGCTGCGGGCAACCGCCGGGCTCGGCGCCCGTCCAGAACGGTGTGCCGGCCACATTATGGACATGAAGCTCGACATCGGCATCCATCCACGCGCGCATGATACTCATGCGTGCGGCAGGTATTCTCAAGTCTGCAGAAGGCACGATCTCAAACCAGTGTACGGGGCAGCCTATTCCTGAGAGGTTTGAAAAATCCCGGGTGGAGATATCGGAAATGAGGGTCTGCGACAATTCATAACCGCCGACTTCGATCAACTCTTCGCAGTCGGGGACTGCAGTCCGATGCTCCTGCCTGTCGCCGGCAGCAAGCATGTCGGCGGCGAGACGAAGCCGCAGGAACTGGGTCATGAAGGTCTTGCCGTTGACGACTGGCTGCCAGAGCAGGATTCGATCAAGGCCTGCTTGCGCATCCCGGGCGAAATCCAGGGCAAGCGTGGCGCCGAGGCGCAAGCCCCATAAGGAGATGGGTGGCGCAACATGCTTTGCAAGCCACTCTGCCGCAGCAGCAAGATCCAGCTTCCAGATCTGCCAGCTGGCATCCCGCAGTTCACCGTCGCTGTCGCCGCAGCCGTAAAGATCGATCTGCAGCACGCCGAAGCCGGCGTCGGCCAGTGCGCGCGCCTGCATGGCAGCCATCCTTCGCGACAGGTTCATCTCTTCACCGAAGGGGTGAACGTACAGGAATGCGCCGGCGCATTCCCGGTTCGATGCCGGAGGATGATAAAGGCAGAAGCGCCTTCCGGGCGCTGCATCGAGGAAGAAGGCTTGCGCCGGTGATGGACGTGGTCCGCGATTCATTGCGCCAGCTTGGCATCGACCAGCGCGGAGAGGCTGCCGACCGTACGGAACGCGCTCGCACTGATGTCTTCATCTTCCAGCATGATGCCGAAGCGGTCTTCCATGGCGGTAATCAGATTCAACACCGCCATGGAATCCAGCTCGGGAAGATGGCCCAGCAATGGCGTGTCGGCATGCATTGCTGCACTGCGGCTCCCCAGTCCCAATGTATCGGCAATAAGTTGTTTGATTTTCTCGAGCGACTGCACCACGACCTCCCTCCATTGGATTTCCCAGATCGCCTGTTCCCCTTGCTTGGCGGCATGAATCGAGCAAAACATGGGTGGCTGGCGAGTCATGAAATAGTGCCCTTGTCAAAGTTCCTTCCCTTGAGTTTGATCAAAACGACAACATACTGCCTAGCAATACTTAGCGTCACCAGCCGACCTTGACGATACTCAATCCAACAAGAAGGAGACGCCCTTGATATCCGCCCACGAACCGCTCACAGCCTCGTTCCAGGCTATTTTCGACACACAGCTTGCCCGTATTTCCCAATTGGAAAACACCGTCGACAACGACAGCAAAGTGGTGGCGGTCGTGGGATTGGGTTACGTCGGCTTGCCGCTCGCTGTCGCGTTTGGAAAACATTTCCAGACCATCGGCTTCGATTTGTCGGCCTCGAAAGTGGCCAGCTATCAGCGCTTCCAGGATCCGACCGGCGAAGTGTCCAGCGAGGAATTGCGGGCAGCAAGCAGGCTCACATGCACCACGGATCCCACGATGCTGGCCAAGGCGGACCATATCGTGGTGGCGGTTCCGACGCCGGTCGATATCGCGCACCGGCCCGACTTCGGCCCGCTCGTCGGCGCAAGCCAGACCGTCGGCTCCTGCATGAAGCGCGGCGCGATCGTCATCTACGAATCGACTGTCTATCCCGGCGCGACGGAAGAAGTCTGCGTGCCCATTCTCGAAAAATTTTCCGGCATGCAGTGGAAAAAGGATTTCCACGTCGGCTTCTCGCCAGAGCGCATCAACCCGGGCGACAAGGAACATACTCTGGCTTCCATCGTGAAGATCGTGTCGGGCGACGATGCGCACACGCTGGAGCAGGTGGCGCAGCTCTACGAGCGCGTGGTCACGGCCGGCGTGCATCGCGCATCCAGCATCAAGGTGGCGGAGTCGGCCAAGGTCATCGAGAACACCCAGCGCGACCTGAACATCGCGCTCATGAATGAACTGTCGATCATCTTCGACAAGCTGGGCATCGATACCCTCGAAGTCTTGCAGGCCGCCGGGACCAAATGGAATTTCCTGAACTTCCGTCCCGGCCTGGTGGGCGGTCATTGCATCGGCGTCGATCCCTACTACCTGACCCACAAGTCCGAGATGATCGGCTACCACCCGCAGGTGATCCTCGCTGGTCGCCGCATCAATGACGGCATGGCGAAATTCGTCGCGGAAAAAACCGTCAAGGAGCTGATCGGAGCAGGCTTCCCGGTCAAGGGCAGCAAGGTCAACGTGCTCGGCCTCACCTTCAAGGAGAACTGTCCCGACCTGAGAAATTCGAAGGTCGCAGACCTGATCTCGGAGCTCCGGTCCTACGGTGTGGAAGTCCACGTCCACGACCCGGTGGCGCAGCCTGACGAAGCTGCCCATGAATACGGCGTGCAGCTCACTCCCTGGGAAGAACTGCCGCGCGCCGATGCGGTAATTGCGGCCGTCGCGCATCGCGAACTCCTCGCCCGGCCAGTGGCGGACATCCAGTCCAAACTGGTCGACGGCGGCTGCTTCATCGATGTAAAGTCGCAGTTCGACCAGAAGCCATTTTGCGAAGCGGGATACAAGGTCTGGAGACTTTGATGCAGCATGAAGGCGGCGACGCGCGCGCAAGCAGATATGAAGCCGTCCTGCAGCATCTGGGACAGCATCAATACCACTGGCTGGTCACGGGGACTGCCGGCTTCATCGGCTCCAATCTTCTCGAAGCCCTGCTCCGGCTGAACCAGAAGGTCACCGGGCTCGACAACTTTTCCAACGGCCACCGCCATAACCTCGAGCAGGTAAGGGAGCTGGTGGGGTCCCGCGCATGGGCGAACTTCCGCTTTATTGAAGGCGACGTCCGGTCCCTGGAGGACTGCGCCTTCGCATGCCGCGGGGTCGATTACGTGCTGCATGAAGCCGCGCTGGGATCGGTGCCGCGTTCCATCAACGACCCGATCCTGACGAACGCGAACAACGTCACCGGCTTCCTCAACATGCTGGTGGCAGCGCGCGACGCCAGGGTGAAGCGCTTCATCTATGCCGCCTCCAGCTCGACCTACGGCGACCACCCTGCCCTGCCCAAGACGGAGGCGGTGATCGGCAAGCCGCTCTCCCCCTATGCGGTGACCAAGTATGTCAACGAGCTGTATGCCGAGGTGTTTGCCCGCTGCTACGGCATGGAGACGATCGGGCTGCGCTACTTCAACGTCTTCGGTCCGCGCCAGGATCCCAACGGCGCCTATGCCTCCGTCATTCCGCGCTGGATCGCGGCGCTCATGACCGGTCAGCCGGTGTTCATCAACGGCGATGGCGAAACCAGCCGCGACTTCTGCTTCGTCGACAATGTCGTGCAGATCAACCTGCTCGCCGCCCTGACTGACAACCCGGAAGCGGTGAACCAGACCTACAACGTGGCGCTGGGTGACCGCACCACGCTGAAGCAGCTCTATGAAGCCATGCGCATGCTTCTGGTGGACAGCATTCCCGATCTGGAGGAACACCGCCCGCAATACCGCGCCTTCCGTGCCGGCGATGTGCGTCATTCGCAGGCCGACATTTCCAAGGCGCAGGAGCTGCTGGGATATGCCCCGGCTTACCGGATCGGAGAGGGCTTGAAGAAGACCCTGGGCTGGTACAGGCGGCATCTCGTTCCGGCTCCGGTCTGATGATCCGGATTGTCCAAACAGCATGAGCAGGGTCGCCATCTATTCCGGCTTCGAGGAGCTGCCGGATTCCTGCATGGACTTGTTCGCCCGTGCCAGCGAGGCGCAAGGCGTGTTCTTCAGCCTGCCATGGTTCCGGAACCTGGCCGCCACCGTATTTGCCGATGCGGAGCTGCGCATCTATGTCCTCGAATCCAGCGTGAGCGGCAAGCCGCTCCTGGTGCTGCCGATGCGCCAGGAGAGCTCAAGCTGGTGCTCAGCCCACTCCCGCAGACTTGCTGCGGCCGCCAACTTCTATAGTCCCATGTTCGGCCCGATTGTTGCGCCTGGTGCGGAATGCCGGGCCCGGGACATGGAATTGCTGGCAAGGGCAATCGCGCGCGACACGCCATGCTGGCATGCCATCGACCTGCATCCGCTCGCTTCCGGCACGCCCTCCTCGAGAAAATTGACGGAGGCCTTTCGCAGCGCAGGCATGGCGGTCCAGACCTACTTCTGCTTCGGGAACTGGTATCTGGACGTCAAGGGGCGATCCTACCAGGAGTATTTCGCCTCCCTGCCGTCAAGGCTGCGCAATACGCTGACAAGGAAAACCAGGCAGCTGGAATCCGATGGCAGCCTGCGCCTCGAGATCATTTCCTCTCCTGCCGATATCGCGAGGGGCATAGCCGCATACCAGCAGGTTTATCGCGCCAGCTGGAAGGTACCCGAAGCAATTCCGGCATTTATTCCGGGACTGCTCCAGACCAGCGCCGAGCAGGGATGGCTGCGGCTCGGGATCGCCTACATCAACGATGAACCGGCTGCGGCGCAGATCTGGCTCGTCGGCAGCGGCGTTGCATCGATTTACAAGCTGGCCTACGACGAGCGCTTTTCGAGATCCTCGGTCGGCACCATCCTGACCGCGCACATGATGCGCCATGCCATCGACGTGGAGCGGGTGCGGGAAGTGGACTACCTGAGTGGCGACGATCCCTACAAACAGGACTGGATGTCGCATCGGCGCGAGCGCAGCGGCATCCTCGCCTTCAACCTGCGCACGCTGAATGGAAGCATCGCGGCGATCAGGCATCTTGGGGGGCAGAAAATGAAAAAAGCATTGGCGCTGGATCTATTGCCAAGGGTTCTGAACAACTTGCGCATGCCCGTAACATCCAACAAGCGCGAAGATGGGCAACCTCGTTGTCAATAATGCTTGCTTTCACGGTTCTACAGGCTCAAAGCGTCTCTATCAGGAAACGCCTTGTCCGTTCCACCGTGATGCCATCCGCCGCCCCGGATTTCTTCGCAGTGCAGATGCAGGAACGCATCATGCGGATTGCTCGCACTGAAGTCTCATATCATCATCACGTAAAAGCCTTCATCAAGGGCATCGACATGCAACCCCGCATTTTTCCAACAATCTGGGCGGCAATCGCGATCTCAACGGCGTCCTGCAGTTCCGGTGTAGCCGACACACCGTCCTCCCCAAAACAAACTGAGGCCGGAGACAGTTGCGTCTCGTCGCCAAATTGCCCGCCCGCTTCGGATGGATCCTATTCGACCGACTTCAGCCTGAACGAAAACCCGCTTCGGGAAAGCGGCAAGTGGACCACTGGCAAGACTTCAGGACTCGATTGGAACGACCCGCAATCGGCTTCAGGCAAGGTTTATGCGTCAGTGCTCTCGGGCGCTTCAGTATCACGCTACGACGACAGCATCGCGCACTTGAGCAAATCGTTTCAGAACATCAGCGCCAACCAATACGCGCAGGGTACCGTCTACCTCGCGAACGGATATTCGGATGCATCGCATGAAGTGGAGCTGCTGCTGCGGTTTGCCATCGGCCCTCACGACGCACACGGTTACGAAGTCCTGTGGGGTTTGCGCGGCTATCTCGCCGTCGTGCGATGGAACGGCCCGTTAGGCAATTACACGCCCCTGTATGACCCCGGCGCGGGCAGTGCCCCGATCCCGAAAGACGGAGATGTAATGCGCGCGGAAATTAGCGGTAACCTCATTACGGTAAAACTGAATGGCAATACGGTCGCCGCGGTGAATATTTCGTCAGCCGGCGGCACCGTCTGGCCCTCCGGTCAGCCCGGACTCGGCTTCTGGCCCGTGGAAAATGCGTCGCCCGAGCGCTTCGGATGGAAGTCATTTCAGGCAGGAAGCCTCTAGCTGCGCTGCGATTGGCGAGGCGACTGTCGAAGCCCCGTCAGGCCGTCGTCGGTGTACCGCCGCGCACGGCGCGGGCAAAGCTGCGCATGCTGATCAGATGGCGCCGGGAAATAAGCGCCATGATGGCAAAATAGACTGCAGCCCCCAATGCGATCAGCGCACCGAGTGCCAGGATCGCGGGCTGTGCATGGAGCGCCGGGCGAGCGGCGGTGACCGCCGCATACATGAGCGCAGCGGCTATGGCCGGCGGGGCGCATTCCGGCAGGAGGTCGATCATGCGAACCCCGATGCGCCGGAGTGCACCAGGCACGCTGAATGAGTAAGCGATCGGTACCGACACCAGCCACGCCGCACATAGACCGAGTAGCCCCCAATGCGCTCCCACAAAAAATCCGGCTGGAAGCAACACGAGGTTGATGATGGTGTTGCGCAGGTCCAGTTGCCGGTGCCCGAGCGCCAGTGAGGCGGTAAACAGGACGCTGCACAGCATGCGGATGGGCACAATGAGTGGCAGGATGGCCAGCGCCGGCACCGCCGGCAGCCAGTTGTCCCCGAACAGCACGTGTACCAGCTCCGGGGCCACTGCCGAAATCCCCCACAGGGCGGGAAAGGCAATCAGCGCCATGAGACGCATGGACCTGAGCACACCGTTGCGTACCCATGCAGGGTCGCTCTGCTCCCGCGCCAGTGCTGACAGGCCGACCTGATTGATGATCCCCATCACTTTCGCCATCGGGAGTGTTGCCAGCTGCAGAGCGACCGAGTACTGGCCGATTTCGGTCGTCGACAAAAATGAACTACCGATCAGCACATCCGACTGCGTGACGATGAAATAGCTCACCCTGTTGCACACGAGCGTCAGGCCGAATCTCAGGTGCTCGCCGATGCCGCGCACCGAAAACAGCGGCCGCACGCACTCGCCGTAGACCAGCAATGCGGTGCTGCGGGCAAGCGCCGCGAACAGTGTGCCAAGCACCAATGCCCATACGCCAGCGCCGATCAGGGCCAACAGCAGGGTTGTCGCGATGCCGGTTGTCCCGGCAGCCATTTCCACTTTGGCCAGGCCACGATAAGACAGGTCGCGGGCAGCAAGGGAGCTGGGTATGATCGCAACCGCGCCTATGATGATCTGCAGCGAGGCGACCGCGATAGGCCACGCAAGGCGCGGCTCATGGAACAGTTGCGCCAGAAGCGGCGCGGCGGCAGCTATGGCTGCCGTAAGGCCTGCAGAGAACAGCAGCGAGACGCCGTAAATCTTCCGCAGGTCATCGCGCGCCAGGTCGGTCCAGCGCACGATGGCAGCGCCGAGGCCAAGTTCGGCAATGGCCGCCGCGATGACGCAGATCACCGATACCTTGGCCATGAGCCCGTAGTCCTCCGGGCTGAGCAGCCGGACAACGACAAGCGTTCCGGCCCAGCTCACGGCTTGAACGACCAGTTTGGCAGCCACGCTCCACTTCAGGGCCGATATCGCTTTGCGTGCGGTCGACATGTGTGTCAGCCAGCGCGGGAAATCGGCTGCTCCGCATGCTCGGCACGGGCATGGACGACAACAGGGCTGACGACTGTGATCTCGGCTGCCGGAGCGGGCCGATTGCCTCCCTCTTCCTCGCTGCGCACCTTCTGCAACCACACGCTGCGCCAGAACAGAGGCTCGTACTGCGCATTGAAGAGTTGCCTCTCGCCCGAGAAGTTGACATCATGCAGCAAATACGCCGGCGTTTTCATCGTGCGCATTTCGCCGGTCACGATGTCGATCAGTTTCCTGACCTCTGCCTGGACACAATATTGGCCCCCGCAGTGTTTCAGCATGTCGTCCTCGAATCCCATTCCGCGATGGATCAGCTGATCATTCAGCGTTGCGCGAATCTGAGCAGACGACCGGACCGTGACACGGTCGCCCGCCTGCAGGTGAATCTCCTCGGAATGCCGGTCCATCGGCATGACCTCTTCGAATGTCGGAAAACTGACTCCCCCCCGGTAGTGCTGCAGCAGGTTGAAAAGATGCGTCAGCCAGCCAACGATGAACGCTGCCGGTGCCACATTGCCCGAGATGAGCGGACGGAGGAAATTGACCGCGCTCCAGTTGCCGATGGGACGCGATGCAGCGTGCAGCTGCGTCAGTTGACATGCGTAGCGCGGAGCCCGAGTGCCGAACTGCAAAACAGCCCTATCCGGCACCGACGCCGGACGATCGGGCGATGCTGGCGCTTCCGCCGGCTCGATTCTTTTCAGCCATGCGGCTTTCCAGAGCGTGTGGCAGGAGGCCTCGCAGCCTCCGTGAGCCGAACCGCTGCAAACCGCGTCGACCAGCAATACTGCGCCATCCATGTGCCGCATCCTTCGACTTTTCCGGTAGTCGAACAGGCGATGCGCACAGCGGAATACGTAAGCGCGCCGGCCGCACATCGCCAGCATTTCCGGCATGAAGGGCAATTGCTCCAGGCATCCCTGCTCGTCGAGTGTCGCGCGTATCTCGGCCCAGCTTCTGACCTCGACCAGGTCTCCCACTACCAGATCGTGCCCCAGCAGGCGTCTTGCCAGCCAGCGACGCAGGCCGGACACGCGCCGGGGCGCCGCTGTTTTGATCGCAGCCGGCTCGCGGGTGCGGTTGAGTTCGAGGAAAAGATCGCGCTTGCCGTGCACACCACGCTGGTAGCGGTCAAGCACGAGCAGTCCCGCGCACGCAAGAACGGCGCCACAAAAGGCGGCAATCAAACCCAGCGCAGCAATGACTGCGGCTGCGGCATCGGGCAAACTGCGCACGGAAAGGACGACGCCGAGCAGCGCGAGACACACCACGAGCACACACGCGAAAGTGGTCTTGAGATAGCTCCCGAGTACGACGGACATAGGCAGGATCCTCAGAACGTGTACTCGTCGGACAGGCGAAGCGTGCGCCGTGCTGCCTGCGTCACGTCACGGGCGAGCTTGACTCTTCGCCAACGCACATCGCGCGCGAGCAGTCGCGCGATTCGGAGCCGGTCCCGTCCCGAAACGGGTGCGCCCAGCAGAGCCCGCACGCGTTCATAGGTCCAGGTCCAGTGCGGGAAATTCATGCCCGCCCCTTTTGCATCGGGCTCCACCCACTTCCGCATTTCCTTCACCGTCTTCACTCGCGAGATCGAACCGCGATGAAAGCGCCTCAGCAGTGCCGGCCCCGGCATATGAACGATCTTGCCCCGCAGCCCCAGCTCCCATATGAAAATCTCATCCCAGCCCACATAGTTGGGACCGGTCCGCATTTGCTTCAGCGTCGAGGCGCGAAGCAGGCCATACGCCACCACATGCTGGTAATCGGCCATCAGGATCTTGTGCGCGCGTTCGAATACGTCGGGTGACTGTACGTCAAGACTTCTGTCCATTGATCCGATGATTTGACCCAGTTCGTCGATATTCCTGGTGTTGGGCATGACTGCGACGACTTCCGGCCGGCGGTCCAGCACCTGAACCATTCCTTCCAGCAGCCCCTGCTCCAGAATGTCATCTCCGCCCGCCCAGCGGAAATACTGGTCCGGGCTCGAGATCGCCTCCATCACGCGCCGGTGGTTCCAAAGTATTCCCCGGTTCTGCGGCGAGCGAAGGTACTTGACCCGGCTGTCCTTGCCGGCGTAGTCGTCACAGATATCCGGCGTAGCATCCGTCGAACCGTTGTCTGATATCACCAGATCGAAGTCGCCGAAGGATTGCGAAAGATGACTTTCGATCGCCGCACCAATGTATTTCTGGCCGTTGTAGACCGGAAGGCCAATGACTACTTTGCGCGCTCTCATGCGGATCTCCCAACAGAAACGTAAGCAGAATTGCTGTCATTCATAATCAAGAATCTCGAGAAGCTATGCCTGGAAAAAACTGGCCGGCTCCTGAAGTTGTTGCGGCGGCCAGCCTTTCGTCATCGACTGCGGCGAGGCAAACAGATCCGCAATCTCCTTTACCAGTACGTTCCAGTCGTTCGCCCGCGCCACTGCGCGCCGTGATTGCGCGGCCTCGCCCTCACGATCGCTCTCCGCCAGCCCGGACTCGATTGCAGCCAGCCACTGCGCCTCATCGCTTGCAATCGATACAGCGTGCGCAAAGCCGTGTATCAACTCGATCGGCGAGGACACGGTCGGACGCCCGGCTGCAAGGTATTCATGCAGCTTCAGCGGATAGATGTACCGGGTATAGTCGTTGACTTCGTAGCACATCAGGCAGACATCGAAATGCTGGATGTAACCGGGCAGCCGCTCCACCGGTTTGCCGCCCAAAAAATGGACGTTGCGCATCTGTCGCAGCGCCGCAAGCTGCCTCTCCTTGCCGGCAACATTTCCAATCGGCCCGACCATGACGAATGACCACTGGGGCCGGGCGCCGGCGAGACGGACGAGAAGATCGAGATCGAGCTGCTTCTTGATTACACCGGCATAGCCGATGCGCGGGCGAGGTATCGACGCCATGTCGGCCGGCTCTTCGTGCGGCTTCGAGAACAGCTGAAAGTCCACGCCGTTGGGAATGAGTGCCGTGTTTCGATTGATGCCGCCCTTCTTGCCCAGCAGGGCTGGCGAGTGAACGATGACCTGGTCGACGTGCCGCAACAGGCTCAGCTCCCGCGGCGAGTTGGGCAAGTCCTTGTCGGAAAAGCTGTATTCGTCGTCGATGTGATAGCAGCTGAAATCGTGGTCGACATGATGAAGTGCTTCAGCGAACTCGTCGCGCCAGATATACAGCGCGATCCGGGTGGCGCCTTGTGCAATCAGGCGTCTGCGCGCCGCCGTCAGTCGCGCCCGAAAACTCGCTGCGCCAAGCCATGCCGGACGATGGAGCTGCGGACGCAGGCAGCCGGTATTCAGGACCGCGAGCGAAGGCGTCGGCTCCGACCAGCGGTCCCTTGCCAGGAAGCGAGGGCTGGATGGTCTCAAGAATTCGCGCCAATCACCGGCCGGTTCAACCCATACCACCCTGTGATACTTTGCCAGCCGCTGCAACACCTGGTGCCGGAGCGTCACGACGCCACTCCAATAATCCGGAACCAGCGCAATGATGCCGAGCGAGCTGTTGCCATGCCCCGAAAACTCGGGCCCACGGCGCTTCCCGCTTCTCATTTTCCCCGGCTCCCGGCAGCGCCCCCCGACAGCGCAGCCTCCGCCGCACGCTCGCCGCTGATGAAGCTTTCATCCGTCCACATGTAACCCCAGTCGCCGTAGCGTCCGCAGTAGTGGATCCCCACGTCATCGAGATAGCCGTGGACGGTTTTCAGTGCCTCGGTGCGGTCGAGGTCGAAGATGACATTCGCATACTGTACGGTGGCGGCGTGCCGCGTCAGGATCTCGTCGGACTCGCGCAGGATGCCGGTGCGCCGCAGGTCGGCGATCACCCGTTCGATGATGGCGTCTGTCGATTCGGTGAGGGGCTTGTACTTCCGGGAGTAATAGACTTCCGCCTGGATACTGCCGCAACCGTCCGGCGCATTGTGCCGCGACAGCATGTGCGGAAAACTCAGGCGGGTGAAGGCAATGTCGTCGTCGTAGATGTACTTGATCTGCCCTTCCGACAGATCCTCGCGGTTGACGCCGATATTGACCAGCACGCAGGTGGTGCACGCCAGGCGCTGCGACGCCTCGACGACGTCCTGCGGCGCACCCGCGATCATGGGCAGCAGCTCGGGGAGCGCGATGGATGAAACCAGCGCGTCGTATTTCGTCACTCTGCCGTTGGCGAAGCGTGCCACGCGTTCCCGGGGATCGATGGAAATCACTTCATGCCGCAGCCGGATGTCGGCCATGTTGGGCAGGTCGTTCATGTACGACACGAACCCGCCGTGCGTCGGATAGCGGAAATTCGTGATGTAGTGCACTTCCGGTTGCCATTTCGCCACCGCACCGCGCAGCAACTCCTGCACGCTCGGCCGGTACATGCGCGGGCCGAGCCAGTCGGTCGTCATGTTGGATGCGGTAGTGGTGTGGTACTTGCGGCCATACTGCATGGGAAACAGCTCGGCGAACTTGCGCCCATAGCTGGCGACAAGCCAGTCCTCGTAATTCGCGATCGGTCTGTCGGGCGCGTTGTGCTCCTGCAGGAAATCGGTCACGATCTCGACGATCAGGTCGGGGGGCAAGCCGTTCAGGTGCAGCTGTACCGGATGGGTCAGCGTCAGCCCGCGCCAATAGTTGTCGAGCTTGACCTGCACCGCTTCGTACTTGTCATCAACGTACTTGGCGAACAGCTCCTGTATGCGCGGATCCTTGGTGAAGGAGATGTGCGGGCCGAGGTCGAACAGGAAGCCCTTGTCGTCGCGGAACGAGGCGGTGTGTCCGCCGAAATGGTTCGCCTTGTCATACAGCACCGGGCGGATGCCTTCGGCATTCAACCGGTATGCCGCACCGAATCCCGCCATGCCGGTGCCGAGAACAACGATGTTTGCCACTTTATATGTCTCCCCCGAATTGTGATGTCCGACTTGTTCTTGTTGCTGCAAGCCTGCTCCCATCCACCAGTTCGCTCAGATGAGCGCCTCGGCGATGGCCTCCTGCCCGCGGCCTGCGCCCGACCGCGCTTCCAGCGGCCAGCGTCGCATCTGTTCCTGCCACAGATCGTCGACCAGGCGCCTGGGTGGCATTCTCACGTCGTCGAAGCTGATCACCTCGTCACGCGAAATGTCCCGCAACAACACGCAGTCATCCGACATGGCAATCGGCAGCGCATTGGCTTCGCGGGCCGTGCGATGGTTCTCAATCAAGCCGTATGCGCAGAAGCCGCCGACGCCATCCAGCCGCTCGCCCGCCTTCAGATCGCGTTTGGCCACGGCCACCACTTCGCAGGATGGCCCCGCGATCGGCGCAACGGTCGCGTCGCGGTGCAGCGCGGCACGTGCGATCGTCGATGGCAATTGGATATGCGGTAGGTGGTACGGCGTGTAAAAGACGTAGAACGGGCCGTCGCCGAGCTTGTAATAGGCCAGCTGCGTCTGCTTGTACGGATTCTCTTCATGCACGATGACGAAGCCGCCCGTATGCGGCGCCGCGCCTACCGAGTAATCCACGATGCCGCCGCTCAGCATCGCTTCAGGCGGCAGCAGCTTTGCCAGTTCGCGCACATAGCCGCACGCCGGGCCGTACATGCCGCGCCTGCCGACGCCGAAGCCTGTTGCATTGGCAAGCACGCAGGTCTCCATCGACAGCTTGGTGGCATCGGCGAAGGAAGTGACCTTTCTTACATCCTGGTCATGCTTCTCGGCAAAACTGCGCTGGGTATCGGGTGTCCGGTAATGATCGACCATGCCCTTGATGTTGCCCGCGGCGACAGGGCGCAATCCGACCGACTGCACATAGCGGAACAGTGTCATCGCCACGCCCGGCTCATCGCCGTCGGTGTGGGTCAGCACCACGCCAGCCTGGTCAGCCCTGGCCTTCAGGATTGGTCCGACCAGAGAATCGAGTTCGGCGTTGACCATCACCACATCCTTGCCGTGCGCGATTGCGTCCAGCACCACGCTTGCCCCGAAGTCAACGGTCCCGGTCACCTCGACAATCAAATCGATTGCCCCGCAGCGCGTGAGCACCTGCGGGTCGTCGGTCAGCACCGGAATGCCGCGGGCGATCTTCGCCTCTGCCGCGGCAGCACTTTGCGCCGATTGCCAGTCGCGGATGCCGGCCTCGCGGAAAGAACGCTCGGCGTGTTCGGGTGTCCGGTTCGAGATGGCTGCCAGTCGCATGCCGGGTACCGGGGTTCCCAGTTGCAATGCGATCGCGCGGCCCGTTGCGCCCGCGCCGATGACCCCGACGCGGATCGGACGCCGCTCTGCTTCGCGCGCCTGCAGCAAGTGATAGACCGACATGCTCTGGATCGGGCTGTTGAGGCCTTGAATGGTCATGGGGTAACTCCTGTTTCGATGTTCCGTTCGATGAGGGGCCATTGCCGGTCCTGTGCTGAGACGAGTGTCGGCGGCATCGGCCAGCGAATGCCGATGACCGGATCGTCGAAGCGCGCGCCGCGTACCGCATCCGGGGCGTAGAAGGCCGACGTCATGTAGAGAATTTCGGTGTCATCGAGGAGTGACTGGCAGCCGTGCGCGCAGCCTTCCGGCACGTACAGCATGCGTCCGTTGTCGGCGCTCAGCTCGATTCCGAACCAGCTCAGGTAGGTGGGCGAGGAAGGGCGCAGGTCGACGACCACATCGAATACCGCGCCGCGGGTGCAGCGCACGAGCTTCGCCTCCGGCGCCGCATCACTCTGGTAATGCAGTCCGCGGATCGTGCCTGCCCGCACGCTGTAGCCCATGTTGGCCTGCAGCGGCACGAAGTCGATTCCGGCGTCGGCAAGCTCGCGCGAGCACCAGGCACGCATGAAACGCCCTCTTGCATCCTGGTGCGGCGCGGGATCGACAACCCGGGCGCCCGTCACTTCGCATTCGGTGAACTTCATGGCTTCCGGCTTCCGGCACGTTCGAAATAGCCGGCGATCTGATCGCGGCACAGCGCTCGCGCATCCGCGCCGCGGTGATATTGCCGATACCAGCCTGCAACCCAGCGCAAACCTTCATCGAGTGACAGACGGCTGCTCCAGCCAAGCAGGTTCGCGGCCTTGCTGACGTCCAGCCGCAGCTGGCGCTCTTCGGGGGCATGGATCGCAGCATCGGGCTTCCACGGCTGTTCGATTCCCCACTCGGCAGCGAGCGATTCGACGATGTAGGAAACGGGCCGGGAGTCGGCATCGGCCGGACCGAAATTCCATTCGCCGGCATATCCCGGCGCGTCTTCCGCAAGGGCTTCGGCCAGTCGCATGTAGCCGGCAAGGCAGTCGAGCACATGCTGCCACGGACGCACCGCATCCGGATGGCGCAGCATGACAGGTTGGGCCTTCACGAATGCGGCGATCGTCTCGGGAATCAGCTGGCGCGCCGTCCAGTCGCCTCCGCCGATCACATTGCCGGCCCGGGCGCTCGCAATCGCCACGCCATGCTCGCCGAACCGGTCGGGCGGAAAGAAGGAATCGCGATAGCTTTGGCCGACCAATTCGGCGCAGGCCTTGCTGTTGGAATAAGGATCGCGTCCGCCCAGGGTATCGCACTCGCGATATCCCCAGACCCAGCCCTTGTTCTCATAGCACTTGTCGGTCGTCACATTAACGACGACGCAGGGACGCCGCATGCGGCGCACCGCCTCGAGCGTGTTGACCGTGCCGATGACGTTGGTGGAATAGGTATCCACCGGATCTTCGTAAGAGGTGAGAACGACCGATTGCGCCGCCATATGAAACACCACATCGGGCCGGAAGGCATGCATGTTTTCGCACAGCATGTCGAGATGCCGGATGTCTGCGGTGGTGGACTCGACCAGTTCGCCCACGCGGGCGAGCGAAAAAAGACTGGGCTGCGTCGGCGGCTCCAGCGCATAACCCGCCACGCGCGCACCGAGGGACTGCAGCATCAGGCAAAGCCAGCTTCCCTTGAAACCGGTATGGCCAGTGATGAACACCCGCTTGTTCGACCAGAAGCCCGGATTCATGCCCCGCTCCCGGAAAACACCAGCTTCCTGCAATGGAAGGCCTCGGCAAAGCCGCTCGCGGACCGGCATTCCAGCCCGCGCAGGCGCATGAGCCCGGAAAGATTCTCCGCCGTGAACCACGATTTGCTCGCCTGGGAGGGAAAGGAGCGCATCACGATATCGATCTTCCTTTTCGCAAGGGAAACCGGCAGGGGCACATACATATTCGGCGTCACGAGATCGCCCTCGTACTTGGGAATCTCGTACTCCCAGATCATGTGGTCGCGAAAGGTTTGCCAGGTCACCTGGCTCACCAGGCTGTGGTCCTGATGGCGGTCGGCCTCGCGGTGCGTGAAGACGAGATTCGGGTCGACGCTGCGCTTGACCTTCTCGAACAACTGCTTTACTTCGGTGAAATGCGCGGGCAGCAGTCCATCCGGCAGTTCCCCGATGAATACTTCTCCGCGCGACGGCCCCTTCACCAAAGTCCGTGCTGCTGCGATCGCCTCCTCGCGGCGTTCCGAATTCGATGTGAGCACCAGCCAGTGGATGCGGCACTCCGGATAGTGCTCTTGCAATGCAAGAATGCTGGCGCCGCAGCCGATTTCTATGTCATCGCAATGGGCGCCGATGCAGAGCACTTCCAGGCGGTGCCAGGAAGCCGCACCCAGATTCAGCGGTAGCATTGCTGCGCCCCCAGCGGCTTCTTCCATACCATCCAGGGGCAATCGTCCTGCGCCTCCATCCGATCGAAGGTGATCTTGTCCTTGAAGGTATCCATGGCGCGCCAGAAGCCCGAATGACGGTACACCGTCAGCAGGCGCTTCTGAATCAGGCGCTGGAATGGCTGCTCCACCAGTTCGTCGCCGTGGTCGATGTAATTGAATATGTCCTGGCGCAAAACGAAGTAGCCGCCGTTGATCAATAATTCCCTGGTCGACCGGCCGTCGATACGAGTGGCGACGCCCTCAGGCGTGGCGTCGACGGTGTGAAAACTGTGCCAGCCATTGACGCCGACAAACGTGGCTACGGCGCGCTTGTCTTCGAATTCGGCGATGACGCGATTGATCGGAACGTCGGACAAGCCGTCGGCATAGTTGGCGAGAAATGCCCGCTCGCCTTCGAGATGCTTGCGCACTTTCATCAGGCGCTGCCCGATGTTCGAATGCACGCCGGTGTCGACGAAGGTGATGCGCCAGTCGTGGATATCGCTGGAGTGCAGTTCGATTTGCCGCCCGTTTCCCGACAAGGTGAAATCGTTCGACATGCACTCGTTGTAGTTGAGGAAGTAATCGCGAATCATCTCGCCGCGAAAGCCGAGACAGAGGATGAAATCCTTGTGGCCATAGTGCGCGTAATAGCGCATGAGATGCCAGATGATCGGTCGCGAGCCGATGTTGACCAGAGGCTTCGGTATCGTATCCGAATGCTCGCGCAAGCGCGTGCCCATCCCTCCGCAAAACAGGACGACTTTCATGTTCTCCACCCTTTGATTTTGTTGTCTCCCCCACGCTCTGCCGGCGTGTCGGGCTTTTATCTATCTCAAACTCTGCCGATGAAATATAGCAGTTTTGACAACATCATCAATCGGGTTGCGGGCTGAAAATTATCGAAAATCGTCTACCTTTGATCTACGACAAATGACCTGAACGGCGCGGTCTTCGAAGCACTATTGCGTGCTAAATATCGCTGTTTTTTCTGAGTACCCGCATGGCACGAATTTCAATAAGCCATGTAGCCGTAGGGTGCGCCGCGCGCACCGGGATTGCATGGTGCGCATGGCGCACCCTACTTCCTATTCCTTTCGGGCTTATGGAAACGGGTTTAGGCGGTGCAGGTTGAAGCGCCTTTGTGCCAACAAGGCGCGAAGAGCTGGTCGGTCAGTGCAAATCCCGCCGCTTCCGGCAGTGGGCGTAGGGTGCGCCGTGCGCACCGGCATTGAATGGTGCGCATGGCGCACCCTACTTTGTTTTCCTTTCAGGCTTGTGGAAATCGCTGTAGGTGGTGCAGGAAGAAGTACCTCTGGTGACAATAAGCGCGAAGGGCCGATCACCCGGCGCGAGTTGCGCCGCTTCCGGCAGTTTCCGTCAATACAGAACCGGCAAGCCAAGCTAACGACTTGCCCGTGACAACGGCCGGGCAACCCTGCCTAGTGGTACCCGATATCCGCCCGCACCTTGCCACGGAACACCCAATACGACCAGAACACGTACAGAAGGATGACGGGCAGCAGGAACATCGTGCCCACCATCAGGAACTGCTGCGACATGGGCGCGGTCGCGGCATCCCATAACGTGATCGACGGCGGCGCGACATAGGGCCAAAGCGAAATGATGAGGCCGGTATACGACAGGAAGAACAGCCCCATCGCACACAGGAAGGGCAGCACCTCACGCCCCTTGTTCAGCCCGCGCCAGAGGAGCAAGGCGAGCACCAGGGTCAGGATCGGCACCGGCGAGAAGTACAGCAGGTTGGGGAAGCTGAACCAGCGCTGCGCGACGCGCGGCTCTTCCAGGGGAGTCCATAGGCTGACAAGGAGGATGAAAGCCAGCAGACCGAGCAGGCACCAGCGTGCCGTCCGGCGCGCCCACAACTGCAGATCGCCTTCGGTCTTCATCACCAGCCATGTCGTGCCGAGCAGGCTGTACCCCACCACGAGACCGAGGCCAGTCATCAGCGGGAATGGCGCGATCCAGTCCCAGCTGGTCCCGGCGAAGACCCTCCCATTCACCGGAAATCCCTTGATGAAATTGCCGAGCACGACGCCCTGCGCGAAGGTAGCGATCAGCGAACCGAAGGCAAAGGCGTTATTCCACCCATGCTTGTGGGCGGTGGGCGCATCGCGGAACTCGAAGGCAACACCGCGAAACAGCAGGCCGAGCAGCATCAGCAGAATGGGAAAGTACACGGCGGGAATCACCACCGCATACGCCAGCGGGAACACCGCCAGCAAGCCGCCGCCGCCGAGGATCAGCCAGGTCTCGTTGAAGTCCCAGATCGGCGCCACCGATGCCACCATGAGATCGCGGTCTTCATCGTGGCAGCGGAAGAAAAACAGGATGCCGACGCCAAGGTCGAAGCCGTCCAGCAGCACGTACATCAGCACGGCGAGCGAAAGAATGCATGCCCACAGCGGAACGAGATCAAGCGTCATGGCGTCCTCCCAATCCCCGGACCACAGGCGTGTCCACCGTGTCATCATGCTCGGTCACGGCAGACAGCGGTCGCTTCGGATGCGCCTGAACCTCATGCGCCTCCACTTCTGCTCCGACCGGTGGCCCGATGCGCACCAGGCGCCGCAGCAGAATGAAGCCCGCGCCGAAAATGATGGCATAGGTAACCATGTAGCCAAGCAGGGAGATGGCCACATCGGTCGTGGTCAGGGAGGGTGTTACCGCGTCCCGCGTTCGCATCAGCCCGTAAACCACCCATGGCTGGCGCCCCACTTCGGTCGTGGTCCAGCCGGCGAGGACAGCGATGAAGCCCACCGGCGATACCAGCATGCACAGACGCAGGTACCATTGGCGCTCGAACAGGCGCCCCTTCTTCCACAGAAACAGGCCGGTGTATACCGTTGCCAGCATCAGCAAGCCGATGCCGACCATGATGCGGAAGGCAAAGTAAACAATGGCAACCGGAGGACGATCCTCCTTCGGCCATTCCTTGAGACCCTTCACTTCGCCGTTGATGTCATGCGTGAGATAGATGCTGGCCAGCTTGGGGATGGCAATCTCGAAGTGGTTCTTCTCCGCTTCCTGGTCAGGAATGGCGAACAGCGAAGCCGGGACCCCGCGCCCGGTTTCCCACAAGCCTTCCATGGCCGCCACCTTGGTCGGCTGGTGCTCGAGCGAATTCAGCCCGTGGAGGTCTCCGACGAGAATCTGCAGCGGCACCATGATGCCGAGAAAGGCAAGCGACATCCGCATCATGATCTTGCTCTCTTCTGGAAAGCGCTTGTGACGCAGGTAGAACGCGCCAACGCCGAGGATCACGAAAGCCGTGGTGACCAGAAAGGCGATGACCGTATGCGTAAGGCGGTAGGGAAAGGACGGCGTAAAGATGACTTCGAACATGCTGGTCGGCATGAAGCGCCCGTCGACGATCTCATAACCGCGCGGCGTCTGCATCCAGCTGTTGGTCGCAAGAATCCAGAAGGACGACAGCAGCGTACCGAGCGCGACCAGGATCGCCGACAATGCATGTGCCCATTGCGGCACCAGCTTGCGACCGAACAGGAGCACGCCGAGAAAGGCCGCTTCGAGAAAAAATGCAGTGACCACCTCATAGGCGATCAGGGAACCGATGACCGGCGAAGCGCCATCCGAATAGCGGCTCCAGTTGGTACCGAACTGGAATGGCATCACGATCCCGGACACCACTCCCATGCCGAATGAAATCGCGAAGATCTTGATCCAGTAGGCAGACAGGCGGCGCACCGTGTCATTCTTCGTGATCCACCATCGCACTTCCAGTGTCGCGACATAACAGGCCAGCCCGACTGTGAATGCCGGCAGAAGAATATGAAAGGCGATCACCCAGGCGAACTGCAATCGAGACAGCAGCAAGGCGTCCATGGTAATTCCCTTCGGTCAGCGGCGGCTATCCGCCGGTTCAGGCATGCCGTTGATTTGCCATGCCACCATAAAGCTCGGCAATGTTGCAATGCGAATCGTAAGACTGTATTGCACAGGCAGTTGTTCATTTCATTTGGAAGCATTCCTGCATGCAGCTATGCAAATGGAGTGCCACAAGACCCTCTCACTGCTTCCACGAAGTACGAAACATTCCTTCATGCATGTTCGGCCTTAAGTGGTGAGGGCGAATCTCTGCATGAATGGGCCGCCGTGTTCGTGCCCGTGATCAAAGCTGATGCCTCTGCTGTTGCCTCGCATGCAGGAACTCGCTACCCCTGCACTAGCAACAGCGGGCGCCAAGGGAAATCTGGCGAACCTTTTTCCGAGTTCTTGACCCAAGTATGACTTCCACTAGTTCCATTCAGTCCATCTCCATACATAGAAAGGACATGCCATGGTTAATCGTGTAGTGACCACTGTTGCCCTTGCCGCCGGCGGATATATTCTTGCCAGGCAATTGATGAAATCGCGCGGTTCGGATATGCATTCCACTGTCGAAGAATCCATCGAGGTGAATGTACCGGTAAGCAAGGCCTATAACCAATGGACCCAGTTCGAAGATTTCCCGCAATTCATGGACAGCGTTCATGAAGTGCGCCAACTGGACGACAAGCACTTGCATTGGCGCGCAAGCGTGGCCGGCAAGGAGAAGGAATGGGATGTCGAGATCACGGAGCAGATTCCCGATGATCGGATCGCCTGGCGCAGCACCGGCGGCGTGCATAATGCCGGTGTAGTTACCTTCCACAGGATCTCGGATTCCAGGACCCGCATCATGCTGCAGATGGATTACGATCCGTCGACCATCGACGAGAAGATCGGCGATGCGCTCGGTTTTGTGAAAATGCAGACGAAGTCGAACCTGAGGCGGTTCAAGAATCTGGTCGAGCAACGCGGCACCGAAACGGGCGCGTGGCGCGGCACGATTCCGCAGCACTAGACATCGCCTGCAACCACGATGATCCCATGAACAGGCATTGCGGAACGCGTGCGCTGTGATGTCTGCATTGTCCGCGGTATTTCTCCCGCAGGACTGCAGGCATCCATTGCCGCCAGGCGGCTTCGCGGGTGCCCTCTGTTCCGCCCAGGGGAAAAGGCTTTGAGCACATCGAGCACGATCCGGAGGGCGGCCGGATGTCATGGGAATCGCGCTTTGAACACATCAACCTGCGCTCTCAGGAGTAGTCATGAACCAACAGCAAGCGAAAGAAACTGCCGATCGCTTCATTGAGGAATTGCATCACCTGGAAGACGGGGATGCTGCCGGCGCAGACCGTCTTGCACAGTTGTTCGCTCCCGATGCCGAACTGGTCAACCCAGTCATCGAACGTACTGACGGAAGTCGCCACGGCCAGGAGCAGATTGCCGCGTTCTGGCGTGAATATGCCTCCTCGTTCGGCAGCATTCACTCGGATTTCTTCGACATCATGGCGAGCGACCACTCGGCCGGCCTGTTCTGGCGATCAAGCGGAACCAGCGCAGCGGGGCAGCCGCTCAACTATGAAGGCGTGAGCCTGCTGGTTTTCGACGACGCTGGAAAAATCGCTCGCTTCCAGGGTTTCTTCGATACCCGTCAGATGACGTTGAAAAGCGCGCATTGATCCGGTCCGTCGTACAGCAACACTTCACAAGCGTTCGCTTGCGAATTTTGCTGTGGGAGAGATATGCAAGTTGGGACTGTTCTAGTCCCGGGCATGAGTGCAGCGCTGAAAGCGCTTGCTGCGGGTTTTGGCGGAGGCGGTGAGATTCGAACTCACGGAAGGCGTAAACCTTCGCTGGTTTTCAAGACCAGTGCCTTAAACCACTCGGCCACACCTCCAATTGCGATTGGATACGGAAACCGGCGGATGCAATCTCGCCGCATGTGCTGCCGAACTTCCGTAGCCGGCATTATACCTAAGTCGTACCGCATTGCTGCATGATCGCCAGCAAATTACCGTCCGGTCGGATGTCAAAACAGCTAAACCGGTACGCGGCTCCGTCACTCCTTCAAAAACATTTGTTGCAGATCATTCAGGAAGCGCCTACCAAGCTCGGTCGGACGGATGATCTTATGGTCGCGATAGAGCAAGCCCTTCGCTTCCGCCGCATTCAGTGCGCCGTCGATGGCATTGAGCGTCATCCCGGTTCGCTCACCGAACAGGTTCGCTTCGAACCCGTCGTTCAGGCGCAAGGCGTTGAGCATGAATTCGAATCCCAGTTCATCCCTGCCGATCTCGGCTTCTTCCTGGATCGGATTGCCTGCCATGGCATGGTCGAGATACGCCTTCGGCTGCTTGTAACGCATCTGGCGAATGACCCGATGCGGGAACGATATCTTGGAATGCGCGCCGGCACCGATGCCGAGATAATCGCCGAACTGCCAGTAGTTCAGGTTGTGGCGCGCTTCCCTGCCGGGCTGCGCATAGGCCGACACTTCATAGTGATGGTAGTGGGCAGCATGCGTCAGGTCCAGGATCATGTCCTGCATGTCGGCGCTGGTATCGTCGTCGGGGACTGATGGCGGATATTTTGCGAAATAGGTGTTCGGTTCCAGCGTAAGGTGGTAGAGCGACAGATGCGGCGGCGCAAAGCTGAGCGCAGTCATGACATCTTCCCGCGCTTCGTCCAGCGTCTGGGACGGCAGCGCATACATCAGATCGAGATTGAAGTTGTCGAAATTGGCTTGCGCGATCTCGATTGCGCGGCGCGCTTCGGCTCCGTCGTGGATCCGGCCGAGCGCCTGCAGGTGGCGCGGATTGAAACTCTGTATGCCGACGGACAGCCGGTTGATGCCGCTTGCCCGATAGGACTTGAATTTTTCTGTTTCGAAAGTGCCGGGATTGGCTTCCATCGTGATCTCGGCCGCGCCATCGAGCGGCAGCAGCGCGCGGATGTCCGACAGCAGGCGATCCAGCCCTGCGGCCGACATCAGGCTGGGCGTCCCGCCACCGATGAAGATGGTGTATATCTTGCGGCCCCAGATCATGGGCAGCGCATTTTCCAGGTCCAGCCTGAGGGCGTCCAGGTATTCCTTTTCCGGAAAACTGCCGCCCTTGACTTCGTGCGAATTGAAATCGCAGTAAGGGCATTTCCGCACGCACCACGGGAAATGCACATAGAGCGACAGTGGCGGCAAGGCCGGCAAGTGAAGCATGCCCGGCTTCAGGAATGACGCGGCTGCTTGTGCCGCGTTGCTCGCCGGCGAACCGGACGCAGTGCCCGCAGACGCGGGCTTGATCGGAATCATCGTAACTTTTCAACCAGAAGGCGTAGTGCCTGCCCGCGATGGGACAGGCGGTTTTTTTCGGCGGGCGACAGCTCGGCGGCAGTCTTGCCCAAGGCAGGCAACAGGAAATGCGGATCGTAACCGAATCCGCCCTGCCCGCGCGGCTCTGCAATGATCTCGCCGTCCCAGCGCCCTTCGGCAATCACCGGCTGCGGATCGTCGGCATGGCGCACGAATACCAGCACGCAGTAGTAGTAGCCCGACTTGTCCGCATGGATGGCGAGGTCGGCCACCAGCTTTTGATTGTTGCGTGCATCGGATTTCGGCTCCCCGGCATAACGCGCCGAGTACACGCCGGGCGCACCGCCGAGCGCATTGACGCAGACGCCGGAGTCGTCCGCCAATGCCGGCAATCCCGTGAGGCGGGCGGCGTGACGCGCCTTGGCCAGCGCGTTTTCTACGAAAGTCGGATGTGGCTCGTCCGCTTCCGGCACCTGGAATTCGCCTTGCGGCCGCACGTCGAAACCGATCGGTGCCAGCATCTCGCTGAATTCCTTGAGCTTGCCTGCATTGTTTGAGGCGAGAATAAGGGTTCGGTTCATAAAAGATAATGGCTGGCGGAAAAGCGCCAGCCAGGACGAAAATTCGGTTGTACAAGATGCATGCCTGGATCGAGGCAGGCAGCGGGGACAGTGTCAGCCGGCCAAGCCGAGCGACTTCTTTTGCAAGACGATTAATTCGGCTATGCCTTGCTGCGCAAGGTCGAGCAACTGGTTCATTGCCGCCCGGTCGAATGCCTCACCTTCCGCCGTGCCCTGCACTTCGACAAAATGGCCGACATCGGTCATGACGACATTCATATCGGTATCGCAGTCGGAATCTTCAAGATAGTCGAGGTCAAGCACCGGCGTGCCGCGGTAGACACCCACCGAGATCGCTGCGACAAAATGTTTCAATGGCAAGGCTGGAATCAGATTGCCCTCGACCAGCTTCGACACGGCATCGTACGCAGCGACCATGGCGCCGGTGATGGCGGCAGTGCGGGTACCGCCGTCAGCCTGGATGACATCGCAATCCAGGTGCAGAGTGCGCTCACCGAGAGCTGACAGGTCGAAGGCAGCGCGCAGCGAGCGTCCGATCAGGCGCTGGATCTCCTGGGTGCGGCCGGACTGCTTGCCCTTTGCGGCTTCGCGGTCCATGCGGGTATGGGTGGACCGCGGCAGCATGCCATATTCCGCGGTCATCCATCCCTGGCCCTTCCCCTTCAGGAATGGGGGCACTTTTTCCTCGATGCTCGCGGTGCAGATGACGCGGGTATCACCGAACTCGACCAGCACCGAACCTTCGGCATGCTTGGTGTAATGGCGGGTGATACGGACTGGACGCAACGCATTGGCGGCGCGTCCGCTGGGGCGATTGACTGACGACATGGTGAACTCTAACTCTTGGAACTGATACGCGAGGATTTTTCGATGGCGCTGCGGATTTCCTCGATCGCCTTTTCGATCTCGGATTCGTTGAATGCATCGGCGCCTTCCAGATCTGCATGGCGCGGCGCCTGAATGGTAGTAGTCATGCTACCGATCGGCAAGCTGTGGGTGGTGATCGTCGTGTTGGCGTCCTGCAGCGGATTTTCACTTTCCCACATCACTGCAAGAGCGGTCACGTTGTCGCTGCTCTTTCCAGCGATACCGGTTGCGGTAGTCAGCAATTCCGGCACGGCCCGCACCACGGTATTGTTGTGCAACTTCTCGGCCAGCACATGATCCGGGAGCACCGACCATAACCCATCAGAGCACAGCAGGATTATGTCCCCGGCCTGCAGACTGGCCCGGCGCGACAGTTCGATGATCGGCATGGTGGGCGCGCCGAGGCAGTTGAACAGCTTGTTCCGATCCGGATGGGTGTCGCGCTCGGCCGGATCCACCTTGCCCTGCGCGATCAGAGTTTCGATGCGGGAATGATCGCGGGTGCGCGCCAGAATTTGACCGCGCCGCATCCAGTACAGGCGCGAATCCCCGCAATGCGCCCAGAAGGCGCTGTTGTGCTGGATCAGGCAGCCGACAATCGTGGTACGCGGCGTTTCCGGCAGGTTATTGACAGCCCGGTAGCGGTGGATCTCGCGGTGGGCCGCCAAAAAACTGTCTTCCAGAAAGCGTTCCGGCTTCTTGATATAGGGATTGGCATGCTGCTGGAACATCGCACCGATCGTCTGCAAGGCGATCGTCGCCGCCATATCGCCCTGGATATGCCCGCCCATGCCGTCCGCCAGAAGCAGCAGCAATGCATCGCGCGTAAAGCTATATCCCATGCGGTCCTGGTTATTCTTGCGTCCGCCGATATGGCTTTCTTGATAGACAGAAAATCGCATGGAGATTGAACGTTATCGTGAGTTTTCCTGAATGGTCGTGGCGGCGGCCGTACTCCTGCCAATGCCGGCAAACAAGCCGCGCAGCTTGCCGGACAATTTATCCAGCAAGGCTTCTTCCTTCACTTCGGGCTGTTGTTCCCTCAGAGCCTTCTGCAGCGCAAACACGCTTTGCGGCCGCTGCAGCGGATCGACCTGCAGGCTCCAGCGGATGACGTCGATCAACTCGGTCGAATACAGGCCTTCCAGCTTGCGGAAATAGGTTTCCATTTTGTCGTTGGTCTTGCGCTGGTCCGCCGGTTGCGGAGGTGCGCCTACCATGCAGGCGAATATCGACGCGCCGATGCTGTAGATATCGGTCCAGGGACCGAGATTGCCATTTTTCTCATACAACTCGGGCGGCGCGAAGCCCGGCGTGTACATCGGATACAGCTTTTGCATGTCGCCCTTCAGCGTCTGCCGGGCGGCGCCGAAGTCCAGCAGGATCGGCGTGCCATCCATGCGCAGGTAGATATTCGCGGGCTTGAGGTCGAGATGCAGAAGCTTGTTGGTGTGGACTTCGCGCAATCCGTTCATCACCTGGTTGAACATTTTGCGGATGAATCGTTCCGACACCAGAGGCCGTTCTCCCTTCTCGCGCCGCCGGAGGATATGGTCCTGCAGGGAGCGCCCGGATTCGTATGCCATCACCATATAGACGGTATCGTTGGCCCGGAAAAAATTGAGGACGCTGACGACGTTCGGATGGGAAATCCGCGCGAGCGCCCTGCCTTCCTCGAAGAAGCATTTCAGGCCGATGCGAAATACCGGAAGGTTCTCCGGCGAGATGGCAGGTGCCAGTTCACCCGGTTGACGCAGTGCCAGCGAACTGGGCAGGTATTCCTTGATTGCCACGGCATTGCCGTCTTCATCGTAAGCGAGATAGACGATACTGAACCCGCCGGACGCAATCTTCTTTACAATGCGATATCCGGCAATTTCAAGTCCGTCTGGCAACGGGGCATTATTTTGTACAGCCATAGCGTCCCTCAGCAATTTACTTGCGATTGTGTTGATAAATGACTTTTTTGTAAAGAAGAAACCGGGAAGCAAGCCGTGACTATTTACAGCATGACCGGATACGCGGTCCTTACTCGCGACACCTCGGCGGGAACGCTTACGGCAGAGTTAAAAAGCGTCAATTCCCGCTTCCTCGACCTGCAGTTCCGGATCAACGACGAGTTGCGTTCGCTGGAGCCCATCCTGCGCGAAGCGATCATGGCGCGCATCAGCCGCGGCAAGGTCGAATGCCGTCTGAGCTTCGGCCGTGCCTCGAATGCGGGCGACAGCCATGCGCTGAATGCAACACTCCTCGAGTCCTTGGAAAGAATGCAAGGCGAAATTCGCCAACGCTTTCCGGATGCGCCGCACATGTCCGTCAACGAGTTGCTGCGCTGGCCTGGCGTGATCGAGGAAGCCGATATCGCTCAGGACACGCTGCAGGCGGATGTCCAGGCGCTCATGGCGGCCGCATTGGATGCCTTCGTCCAGGCCCGGGCGCGCGAAGGCGCGGCGATGCAGGCGATGCTGCTGTCGCGCGTTGACGACATGGAAGCGATCGTCCAGCGCATCACGCCGCTGATTCCGCAGGCGATTGCGCAGTTCCAGCAGAAAGCCATCGAGCGCATGAAGGAAGCGCTCGGCCTGGCAATGCAGAATGGGGCCGCGGCAGCGTCTCCCCTGCTCTCGCACGAGGAAGCCATGGACCGCATTCGCCAGGAAGTGACGCTGTATGGCATCCGCGTGGACGTCGCCGAAGAGTTGTCGCGACTGTCGGCCCATCTCGCCGAAACCCGGCAGATCCTCAGCAAGGGCGGGCAGGTCGGCAAGCGCCTCGATTTCATGATGCAGGAGCTTAATCGCGAAGCCAACACCATCGGCTCCAAGGCTGCAGTGAAGGAGCTGTCGGATGCCTCGATGGCCTTGAAGCTTTTGATTGAGCAGATGCGCGAACAAGTCCAGAATCTCGAATGAAGCGCAGTACGCTGCCCGGCTGAAATCTTTCCCAGTTCCCCCACAAACCCTATGTCCGACGCCAAAGCCCATTCCGGTAGCCTGTTCATGGTCGTCGCGCCTTCCGGCGCCGGCAAATCCACTCTCGTCAATGCCCTGCTCGAGCAGGAACCGGCCATCAAGTTGTCGATTTCCTACACCACCAGGCCTCCCCGTCCCGGCGAACAGCATGGACGGGAGTATTACTTCACCTCGGTCAAGGATTTCCTGGCAAGGCGGGAATCCGGGGAATTTTTGGAATCAGCCGAAGTCCACGGTAATTACTACGGTACCTCGCGGCTGCTGATTTCCGAGCAGATGAAGGCAGGCACGGACGTTTTGCTGGAGATCGACTGGCAAGGCGCGCAGCAGGTAAAAAAGCAATTCCCTCATGCGATCGGCATTTTCATCCTGCCGCCGTCGATTGCGGCGCTGGAGGAGCGCCTGAAAAAGCGTGGACAGGATGAACCGCACGTCATCACGCGCCGGATACTAGCAGCGGGAGGTGAAATCGCGCACGCGCCCGAGTTCGAATATGTTATTATTAATCAAGACTTTGCGACTGCTTTGTCAGAGTTGAGTGCAATTGTCAAAGCGGCTCGCTGCCGTTTCACGCAACAAGCTGCACGCAACGCCTCCCTATTTACCCAACTGGGTATTCACGCCGCCTTAAGCTGACACCGTTTTTTTAGGAGTAAGAATGGCCCGCATTACCATCGAAGATTGCCTCAAACAGATTCCGAACCGCTTCCAGCTCACCCTGGCCGCTACCTATCGTGCCCGCCAGCTGCTGCAGGGTCACACGCCCAAGGTGGAAGCCAAGGACAAACCCACCGTGATTGCGCTGCGTGAGATCGCGTCCGGCAAGGTGGGCCTTGAGATGCTCAAGAAGGTCCCCAGCTAAGATGTACCAATGCCATGCGGCTGATATACCGAAAGCATGAACCTGACACCAGCAGATTCAACAGTATCAGTTGCTCAAAACAGCCGAGCGACATCCGATCGCTCGGCCACCAAGGATACCGACAGCCTCTCCAAGCCTGATCCGAATACCCTCGGCTCGGGCGTCGCTTCCGTTGCCCTGCTCGCTTCCAAGCTCTCCGAATACCTGACGCCGTCCGAACTGAAGAAGGTCCGGGAGGCCTACCGTTTTTCAGACGAGATGCACCTCGGGCAGATGCGCAAGTCGGGCGAGCCCTATATCTCCCATCCGATCGCGGTGGCGGAAATCTGCGCCGACTGGAAACTGGACGCGCAAGCCATCATGGCTGCATTGCTGCACGACGTGATGGAGGACCAGGATGTCAAGAAGGAAGAATTGATCGAGCGCTTCGGCGCCCCGGTTGCCACCCTGGTGGACGGCCTTTCCAAACTCGACAAGATCGAATTCCAGAGCCAGATCGAAATCCAGGCGGAAAATTTCCGCAAGATGCTGCTGGCCATGGCGCGCGATGTGCGGGTAATCCTCGTCAAGCTCGCCGACCGCCTGCACAACATGCGTACTCTGGGCTTCATGTCGCCGGAAAAGAAGCGCCGGATCGCCCGCGAAACGATGGAAGTCTATGTGCCCATAGCAAACCGGCTGGGCCTGAACAACATCTACCGCGAATTGCAGGACCTGGCTTTCGCCCATCTTTATCCAGTGCGCTATCGGACTCTGTCCAAGGCGGTCAAGGCCGCGCGCGGTAACCGGCGCGAAGTGGTCAGCAAGATCCTTGATGCAGTCACCCATACGCTGGCAGCAAACGGGATTCCGGCCCAGGTGTATGGGCGGGAAAAGACGCTGTTCGGCATCTACCGCAAGATGCGCAACAAGCATCTGTCGTTTTCGCAAGTGCTGGACGTCTACGGCTTTCGCATTGTGGTGGACAGCCTGTCCAACTGCTATGTCGCGCTGGGTGCCCTGCACGGGCTTTACAAACCCATGCCCGGCAAGTTCAAGGACTACATCGCGATCCCGAAGCTGAACGGCTACCAATCCCTGCATACCACGCTGATCGGCCCTTATGGCACGCCCGTGGAATTCCAGATCCGGACCCAGGAAATGAACCATGTGGCGGAGGCCGGGGTCGCGGCGCACTGGCTGTACAAGGACGAGGATGCGAGCCTGACCGACCTGCAGCAGCGCACCCATGCCTGGCTGCAGTCGCTGCTCGACATCCAGAAGCAGACCGGCGATTCCGCCGAGTTCCTCGAACACGTCAAGGTCGACCTGTTCCCCGATTCGGTCTATGTATTCACGCCGAAGTCCCGCATCATCGCCCTGCCGCGCGGAGCGACGGTACTGGACTTTGCCTATACCATTCATACCGACATCGGCGACCAGGCGATTGCGTCCAAGGTGAACCACGAGCCGGCAGCGCTACGCACCGAATTGCGCAACGGCGACATCGTTGAAATCGTCACGTCGCCGACCTCGCGCCCGAGTCCCAACTGGCTGACTTTCGTCCGCACCGGAAAGGCTCGCTCGGCGATCCGTCACCACCTGCGCACCATCAATCTTTCCGAGTCCACCGAGCTGGGCAAGCGCCTGCTGGTCCAGGCTCTGGCCGCACTGAACATCACGCCCCCCCTGCCGGAACCGCTGGTAGAAAAGCTGCTGAACGAATCGAGTGCGAAGTCGCTGGACGAGCTGTATGCCGATATCGGCGTCGGAAAGCGGATGGCAACACTGGTAGCCCGCCATATTCGCAAGCTGGCAAATGATGAATTGCCGCCAGGCACTGTGACGGACATCGACACCGACATTGATACGGACGAGATCGCGCCCGTCACGATCAATGGCAATGAAGGAGCGTCGGTACTGCTTGCCACCTGCTGCCATCCAATCCCGGGCGACCGCATCATGGGCCAGCTCAAGCGCGATCAGGGCATCGCGGTGCATGCCACGGATTGCGATCTCGCACGGCGACAGCGCTCCAAGGAGCCTGACCGTTGGATCGACCTTGCCTGGGGAACGGACATCAATCGGCGCTTCGATTGCCGCATCAAGGTGCTGGTACACAACCAGAGAGGCACCCTGGCGCGCGTCACTGCGGAAATTGGCGAATCCGATGCGAACATCGTGTACGTCGGCATGGACGATGATCGCGACCCGGTGATGAAGCAGCTGCATTTCACGGTCCAGGTGGAGGACCGCATCCATCTCGCGCGCCTGATGCGCAACCTCCGGCGCGTTCCCAACGTGGCCCGCATCCTGCGCGAACGCGGCTAATGGTGTTCCGCATCTTCGCCTTTCGCGAGTGCGGATGCCATCATCCTTGCTCCGCAATCCGCGCGCTTACCCTTGTTTTGCCGGATAGCTGACTTCCAGGATAGTCAGCTCTTCCATGCCCGACGGTGTCTTCAGTACCACCGTATCGCCTTCCTGCGCCTTGGTCAGCGCCCTTGCTACCGGCGATACCCAGCTGATCTTTCCATTCAAGGGGTCGAGTTCGTCGATGCCGACAATCGTCACCGTATGCTCCTCGCCAGCCTGGTTTTCGTAGGTGACGGTAGCACCGAAGAAAACGCGGTCGCTGCCATGGTGAACGCTTGGATCGACCACCTCGGCAATATCCAGCCGCTTGGTAAGGAAACGGATGCGGCGGTCAATTTCGCGCAGGCGGCGCTTGCCGTAGATATAGTCGCCATTCTCCGAACGATCGCCATTGGACGCAGCCCAGGAAACGATGCGCACCACCTCAGGCCGCTCGACATCGATCAGGCGCAGCAATTCATCCTTCAGGCGCTGATGTCCTTGTGGGGTAATGTAATTCTTCGATCCGGCAGGAATGGCAGGCAGCGCTGCCTCGAGGTCGTCCCCGTCGTCCGATTCTTTGACAAATGCCTTGCTCATAACAGAGTATTTTAGCGAGGTTCCGGCGCCATGCGAGTCGCCGAAGCAACTCGTGAGCACATTGGCCTTACCATCAGGAATCACGCTGCATTGCGTGAAATGCTTTCGCTCCACTCGAATGCGGCGATCTGCAGCTTGTTGAATTGCTCACCCGAAATATTGAGTTTAGCCAGCAACGGCAGCACCATCGGTCCGGCTTCATTGATGTTTTCGATGTGCTCGGCAAGCTTGAGCATGTCGCCATAGATGCCGCTTCGATGCAACAACGCTTGCCGGACTTCGTCTGCAACGGAAATCTTTTCGAGGATATTTTCCATTGGCAAGCCGAACAGGGCATCCATGAGGGACATTATGCCGACTGTGAACGCGATGTCGGCAACAGCGCGCTGGTCCGGTCTGGCATGCTGCGCCATCAGTTCCAGCAGTCTGCCGCGCGTGGTGGCCAGCACGAGCAACGGCGGGGCGGCGCGGCCGGTTTTCCGCGGGTCGGCGTAAAGCAGCACTTGCAGCCAGCGTTGCAGCTGACGCCGCCCGAGGACAATCAGTGCCTGGCCCAGCGAATCGATGCGCTGCATTACGCCCGCGGCCGGCGTATTGACCATGCGCAGCAGGGTCAGTACCAGCGAGGCATCCTGCTTGATGCTGCGCTCGATCTCGGCAGTATCGGCATCCGCAGCCAGCTGAGAAATCAGCTGCATGATGATGAGCTGCGAGGGTGACAGCTTTTTCCCCGTCAGGACATGCGGCTTGGCGAAGTAATAGCCCTGGAAGTAATCGAATCCGAGCTCAAGGCAGCGCTGGAACTGCTCAATGGTTTCGACTTTTTCGGCGAGCAGTCGCTTGCCTGCCCTTTTGAACCGACTGCTGAGCTGGAACAGCTGGGCCTGCTTCATGTCGGTGATATCGACCTTGATGATCTCGACCAAGGGCAGGAGCTGCTGCACGTCCGGCGACTCCGCGACCACGTCATCCAATGCGAATCGATAGCCTTTGTTCGCAAGTGCGCTGACCCGTTCAATGATCTGGTCGTTCACCTTGACGGTTTCCAGGATCTCCAGCACGACTTTGCCTGTCGGCAGAAACTCCACAAAGTCGCTCAGCAGTACTGTCGCATCCACGTTCACGAAGCCCAGCGAATCGCCGACGACATTTTCCATGCCGAGTTCGGATGCATGGGCGATGACGGACGCAGTCGCCAGCAAGTCGTCGGTAACATTCGCCGGTCCCGCAGCTGCGCTGCGAAACAGCAATTCATACGCGATCAGTTGCTGGTCGCGATCCAGGATTGGTTGCCGTGCCAGGAAAAAATCCCGTGCCTTGTGTGATTGCGTGTAGCGATTAAAAGCCAGGTCAGACATGAAAAAGCTTCATCTTTTTTTGGTTCTTACGATTGGAGACCGCGCGCCGGTAACCTTCAGGACAGCGGTGCGCCCGGGAAGTGCCGGCCACCGGCCGCGCAGGCACTTTGTCCCCACTCCCTTAAAGCGCCCGCCTCAAGTTCCGGGATGCGGGCAACGCATCTCCCGTCTCGAGCGTGAAGCCGGCACCATCGTCGAGTCTCAGGACATCGACCAGATACGGCATCAAGCTGCGCAGCATCGGCTCCAGTGTCCATGGCGGGTTGAGTATGAACATCCCGCTGCTGCGCAGACCGAAGCCATCCGGCAGTGGAGCGCTGATGGACAAGGTGACGTTGAGCCAGCCATTGGAAGGCAGCCGCTTCAGCTTCTCCGGAAGCTGGCGCGACTCCATCCTTTGCAGCACCGGATACCACACTGCATAGGTGCCGGTGGCAAAACGCGTGAGAGCATCGCTCAGGGTGTCGGAGACGCGCCGGTAATCATCCTTGACTTCATACGGCGGGTCAATGAGCACCAGACCGCGACGCGACGGCGGCGGCAGCAATGCCTTCAAGCCCGTGAATCCATCTGCCTTCTGGATCATCACGCGCTTGCCGCGAGCCCCTGTGCGGCGACCCTCGGCGGTTGCCTGCGCTTCAAGCTGGCGGAAATTCGCCTCGAGCAGCTTGCTGTCGCTTGGATGCAATTCGAACAGCCGCATGCGATCCTGCTCTCGCAAAATATTCTCGGCGCAATACGGGGAGCCGGGGTAGTAGCGCATTTTGCCCTTCGGGTTCAGCGACTTGACCAGCTGGACATAATCGGCTGCCGGTTCCGGCAAATCCCTGCGGTCCCACAAGCGCCCGATGCCGGTTTCATATTCCGCATTCTTCGCCGCAAATTTGCTGTCGAGTTCATACACGCCCGCTCCGGCATGGGTATCGATGTACATATACGGAACATCTTTCTGGCCCAGGTAGCGCAATAGCTGAATGAGCACGAGATGCTTCAGGACGTCAGCATGATTGCCCGCGTGGAAGGCGTGGCGATAACTCAACATAGGAAAGTGTGGGAAGCAGAGGGGTCAGTGCATTATTGTACAGTTCATTCCGGAATCAGGGCCTCAAACTGCATGCCCGGCCATGTTCAAGCAAAAAAAAGCCGCCCCCATGCGGCGCGGCTTTTTCCCCTCTGCGTACGAACTTGTCGGACTACGGCCGGATCGCTTATTTGATCAAGCCCGCATCCTTGGCATCCTGCACATAAACCTTCCTGCGTTCGGCAACGAAGTCCGCCATTTTCTCCAGCGGAACGTCAATGACGTCGTAGCCGCCATCAGCCAGCTTCTTGCGCATCTCCGGATCCTGGTTGAGGACGCCCATCATGTCGGAAACCTGCTTCTGGATTTCCTTGGGTGTGGATTTCGGCACCGCAATTCCGCGGTAGGCGCCGTCTACCCAGTCCAACCCGAGTTCCTTGAAGGTCGGAACATCCGGAAAGGCGGGGTGGCGCTTTTCCGATGCAACCGCCAGCAAGCGCATCTTGCCCTTCTGCTGGATGGCGAAAGGCAGGTAAGTCATTGCCGCATCCACATGCTTGCCCAGCATGGAGGAAATGAGGTCGCCGGTGCCCTTGAACGGCACATAGGTCGACTTGATGCCTGCGATCTTGTTCAACCGTTCGTGCGCCATATGGTTGGCGGAAAAACTTCCGGAACCGGCGAAATTGAGCGAGCCCGGCCTTTCCTTCGCGGCCTTGATCAAGTCCTGGAACGTCTTGAACGGGCCGTCCGCCGGAACCACGATCGCATCCGGCGTGAAATGATAGAAATAGACCGGCGTGATGTCCTCGGTCTTGTAGTGGGCCGATCCTTCCAGCGGCTGCAGGACGATGTGGGGAAGGTTGACGCCGGCAATGGTATAGCCGTCCGCCGGCATGGAATTCAGCTGCGACCAGACCAGCGCCCCGCCCGCTCCCGGCTTGTTCAGAACGATCATCGACTGCTTGTACTTGTTCTTGAAGACTTCTGCCTGCAGGCGGGCGACGTAGTCGGATTCGCCTCCCGGAGTGAACGGGATGATGTACTGGATCGGCTTGTCCGGATAGGCATGCGCGCTGCCGAGGGAAAGCAGCGCAGCCACGCCAAGCGTGAGTGAGCGTAAGAAAGCGTGCAACTTCATGTCAGTCTCCTTCGTTATAGGTGTAGTGGACAAAAAAGCTTGCTACGAACTTCCGGAAGGCTTATCCGGCGATTCTCCTGCAGACCTCCCGCGTCACCTCTGCGGTGGTGGCCTTCCCGCCAAGGTCGGGTGTCTGCAGCCCGCTGGCCGTCACCGCCTCGACCGCTTCCATGAGGCGATGCGCCGCCGCGCCCTCGCCAAGGTGTTCCAGCATCATGGCCGCGGTCCAGAATGTGGCGACCGGGTTGGCGATTCCCTTGCCGGTGATGTCGAAGGCCGAACCGTGGATGGGTTCGAACATCGAGGGGAAGCGGCGTTCCGGATTGAGGTTGGCGGTCGGCGCGATGCCGAGGCTGCCGGACAGGGCCGCAGCCAGGTCGGACAGGATGTCGGCATGCAGATTGGTTGCCACCACCACGTCGAGCGTCTGCGGTTTCAATACCATGCGCGTCGTCACCGCATCGACCAGCTCGCGATCGGTCTTCACGTCCGGATAATCCTTCGCGACTTCGTAAAAAATCTCATCCCACATCACCATGCCGTAACGCTGGGCATTGGACTTCGTCACCAGCGTCAAATGCTTGCGGGGGCGCTTGCGCGCCAGTTCGAAGGCGAAGCGGTGGATTCTTTCCACTCCAACCCGGGTGAAGACCGCGGTTTCCGTACCCACTTCGATCGGCAATCCGCGATGCGCACGGCCGCCGTTGCCGGCATATTCGCCTTCCGAATTTTCGCGGATGATGACCCAGTCGATCTTGTCGCCGTTCTGCAGCGGGCTCTTCACGCCTGGCAGCACTCGCGCGGGGCGCACGTTGGCATACTGGTCGAATCCCTGCACGATGGGCAGCCTGAGCCCCCAGAGGGAAACATGGTCGGGAACCTGCTGGCTGCCGACCGCGCCGAAGAAAATCGCGTCGAAGGTCTTGAGTTTTTCCAGCCCGCCCTCGGGAATGTAGTGGCCGTGCCTGAGGTAGTACTCCGAGCTCCACGGAAAATGCTCGACTTCCAGCCTGAAGCCGCCATCCCTGGCAGCCAGCGCTTCCAGCACTTCCAGGCCCGCTGAAATGACTTCCGGCCCGATTCCATCCGCCCCGATGGCGGCAATCCTATGTACACGCATTACCTGTCCTTATGTGAAAACGGTTTTTCAATTTAATATGGCCGGAAATCACACGAATGCGTGAAAATTCATGCTGGCTTGTCGCTGGAGTTAATAATGATCCACACCTCCGAACTGGTGTTCTTTTCCGCGATCGTCAAGGCGGGCAGCCTCTCGGCCGCAGCCCGGGAACTTGGCTTGACGCCGCCGTCGGTCAGCAAGCGCCTGGCGCAAATGGAGCAGCGGCTTGACGTGCAGCTGTTCAACCGGACCACGCGGCGACTGAGTCTGACCAATGAAGGCGAGCTGTATCGTGCCAGCGCGATGCGTTTGCTGGCGGAGCTGGAAGAGATGGAACGGCTTGTCTCCGGCAACCGCTCGGCACCGAAGGGACTGCTGCGGGTGAACGCCCCGCTCGGCTTCGGAAGGACCTACATCACGCCGCTGGTATCGAAGTTCATCAAGAACTACCCGGACGTCGAAGTCCAGCTGCAGCTGACCGACCATCCGCTGAACCTGGTCGACGAAGCCTTTGACCTCGGAATTCGTTTCGGCGCCTTGCCGGATGCAAGGCTGATTGCGCACAAAGTTGCGCCAAACCGCAGGCTGCTGTGCGCCGCCCCCTCCTACCTGAAGAAACACGGCATCCCGAAGGTGCCGCATGACCTGACCCGGCATAACTGCATCGTGCTGAGGCAAAACGATGTCGCATACGGAACATGGCATTTCAGCCGCGGCCGCCATACGGAGAGTGTGAAAGTGCGCGGTGCCTTGAGCAGCAACGACGGCGAGGTGACGCTGAACTGGGCACTGGACGGACATGGCATTACGCTGCGTGCGGAATGGGATACCGCGAAATATCTGCGCAGCGGCAGGCTGGTGCTGGTGCTGGAGGATTATGCAGCGCCTCCCGCGGACATCTATGCGGTGTATCCGGAGCGGCAGCAGATGTCACCCAAGGTTCGGGCCTTCACCGAATTCCTGAGCTCCAGCTTCAATCAGAAAAATGCTGGCGCGAGCCAGAAGTCGAGCGTCTGGTAGCTCGCCGGGCTCGTCCCGCCACATCGCAGCGATGGCGGGAATTCGTGCGATCGGACCAGTTTCCCGAAGAAATAAAAAACCGCACCCGAAGGTGCGGTTTCAAGGCCAGTGGGGATACTGCTGATGCTGATTAGTGGAACTGCTCTTCCTCGGTCGAGCCGGTCAGGGCTTTCACGGAAGACGATCCACCCTGGATGACGGTCGTTACTTCATCGAAGTAGCCGGCGCCGACTTCCTGCTGGTGCGACACGAAGGTGTAACCCTTTTCGCGGGCTGCGAATTCCGGCTCCTGCACCATGTTCACATAGTGCTTCATGCCTTCGCCGCGGGCATAGGCGTGGGCGAACTGGAATGTGTTGTACCAGTTGACGTGGATGCCGGCCAGCGTGATGAACTGGTACTTGTAGCCCATCTCGGACAGCTTGTCCTGGAACTGGGCGATGGTCTTGTCGTCCAGGTTCTTCTTCCAGTTGAACGACGGCGAGCAGTTGTAGGACAGCAGCTTGCCCGGGCACTTCTCGTGCACTGCCTGCGCAAATTCGCGGGCGAAGCCCAGGTCCGGCGTACCGGTTTCGCACCAGACCAGGTCGGCGTACGGAGCGTAGGCAACGCCGCGGCTGATGGCTTGCTCCAGGCCGTTCTTGACGCGGTAGAAACCTTCCTGGGTGCGCTCGCCGGTCAGGAAGGGCTTGTCGTTGGCGTCGTGATCGGAAGTGATCAAGTTCGCAGCTTCAGCGTCGGTACGGGCCAGCACGATGGTCGGCACGCCCATGACGTCGGCCGCAAAGCGAGCGGAAACCAGCTTCTCGATCGCTTCCTGGGTCGGGACCAGTACCTTGCCGCCCATGTGGCCGCACTTCTTCACGGCAGCCAGCTGGTCTTCGAAGTGCACGCCGGCAGCACCAGCGGCGATCATGTTCTTCATCAGCTCGAAGGCGTTCAGTACGCCGCCGAAACCGGCTTCCGCATCAGCCACGATAGGCAGGAAGTAGTCGATGAAACCTTCATCGCCCGGGCCTACGCCGCGCGACCACTGGATTTCGTCGGCACGCTTGAACGTATTGTTGATGCGGCGGACCATGGTCGGCACCGAGTCGTAGGCGTACAGCGACTGGTCGGGATACATGGTTTCGGAGGTGTTGCCGTCGGCAGCGACCTGCCAACCCGACAGGTACACGGCTTCCAGGCCAGCCTTGGCCTGCTGCATGGCCTGACCAGCAGTGATCGCGCCGAAGGCATTCACGTAGCCCTTCTTCGCGCCGCCGTTGATCAGATTCCAGAGCTTTTCGGCGCCGCGCTTGGCCAGCGTGTGCTCGATTTGCAGGGAACCGCGCAGACGGACCACGTCTTCTGCAGTGTAGTTGCGCTTGATGCCTTTCCAGCGCGGGTTCTCGGCCCAGTCTTTGGCCAGTGCTTGAACTTGCTGTTCGCGGGATGTCATGTCGATCTCCTGTAATGACGAGAGTGAAAGAAAAATTCGTATCCGTTGGAAAGATCATATTTGGTCTCCTGCGAGGCAACAAGGTCTTATATAAGACATATAACTAATTTTAAAACGTTAAATTTCAAAGACTTAAAACCTACTTTTCATGATGCGGCACAAAATTCCTGATTACGAAAATGTAGTCAGAGCGCTCCGCGGTGAGGTTTCCGCAATACGAAATCGGAATTCAGGATGATGAAAAGAGCCTACTCAGGCACCTGAATCAGCCGGTTGTGAACGCAGCCAACCAAATCTGCGGGCTAATCGTGCACGGCATTCCCGCCGGGAGCGCAAAGCAAGTGAGCGAAACGGAAGACAGGCCCAGCCAGATCCGGTGAACGCGAGCGGATCAGTTAAGGCAGCTTCCATAAGCCGGAAAGGGGAAGGAAGTAGAGTGCGCCGTGCGCACTGGAATTGCATGGTGCGCACAGCGCGCCCTACTTCCCATGGCAAATCGAAATCCGCTCTAGGAGCCCGTTCGGAGAAATGCTAGGGCCTGAAGGATTGGAGCGGCGCTCCTGATATGGGAGGAAGAAGGCCCGGGATTGGAAAAGGCGGCGGTTTTGCCGGGAGAAGGCTGCGTCAAGCGGATCTTCCCGCCGCGACAGTCTTCCCTTTCGGCCTCTCAGTCGAGTTTTGCGCGGGAGACCAGCACGCCATCCGCATCGGCATAGATCCAGTCCCCCGGGGCCACCGCCACTCCGGCAATTGTCACCTTGAGGTTGCTGTCGCCAATGCCTTTGCGGATGCTGCGCTGCGGATGCGTTGCCAAGGCGCGAATGCCGATATCGCAGGCATTCAGTTCATCCGAATCGCGCACGCATCCATTCACGACGATTCCCGACCAGCCGTTCTTCTCCGCCAGCATGCCGAGATTGCCGCCCACCAGCGCGCAGCGCAGGCTGCCGCCGCCATCCACGACCAGCACGCGGCCGTTGCCCGGCGTCTCCAGTGTCGAACGCACCAGAACATTGTCCTCGAACACCTTCAGCGTGGCTGCCGGACCGGAAAAGCTGGCTCGCTTGCCAAACTTCTGGAACACCGGCGGCAGCACCGCCAGCGTGCCTTCGACAATCTTGTCTTCATTGGCGTCACAAATGTCACAGGTCGCAAACGTCATCCATTCCTCCGATGGGTAAGGGTCGAGAAAGCGAGATTGTAAGCGAGTTGTCCGAAAAACAAGCCGCCTTGGCATCCGGCGGCTTGCCATGGATCCTGGTTTTGTCAGGCGGCCTGGGGTTTGGCAGCGCCTTTTGCCGTGTTGACGCCCACCGTCATGGCGGTAAAGATGGCGAGCGCCTGGAACACGCCTATGCCGACGAATACCAGCGACGGGTGCCTCGCGTCCATCAGCGCACCGAACAGCAGGGGCGCGGTGGCAAGGCCGATGTCCAGCCCGGAATACACCACGCCATACACCCGGCCGGTGGCATTCTTCGGCGCCGCCGCACGGATCAGCAAGTCGCGCGACGGGCCGGCAATGCCGGAGCCGAAACCGACCAAGCCCATCATCACAACCGCCAGCAGCGGCGGAATCATCCCGGTCGCAATCACCAGCGCAAACAGGCCGGCGGCGGTAAATGCCATCGCGATCGTACGCTCATGCCGGGAGGTTTTCGCAGCGAGGAAGCCGCCCCAGATCATGCCTCCGGCGGATGCAAGCATGTAGGCGGTATATCCGACGGTCGCCCAGGCCAACGGCATGCCGTACAGGCTGCGCAGGCTGGTTGACGAGAAGCTCTGGATACCACCCAGCGCCATTGCGGTAATGAAAAAGAAGGCGAAGCACATCCACACTGCAGGCAAGCGCAGGAAACCCAGCTGGCCGCCCTCCGACTCCCCGGCTTTCTTTGACGAGACCACGGCTGCATGCACTTCCTCGGTGCGCAGGATGCCCCGATTCACCACCAGCAAAACCAGGACCGCCAGAGGAATGACGGCCGCGGCAAGCAAGGCCATGCGCCAGTTGGCCAAGCCCGCAATCGTGGTCAGGAATACCGGAGCCGCCGCCCATCCGAGGTTGCCGGAAATGCCGTGCACCGAAAATGCATGGCCGAGGCGCGGCGCCGACACGCGCTTGTTGAGCAGGGTGTAATCGGCCGGATGAAACACGCTGTTGCCGAGACCTGCGAGCATCGATCCTGCCAGCAGCATGGGATACGTCTGCGCCTGGGACAGCACCAATGCCGACAGGCCGAGGAAGGAGATGCCGGCAAACAGCACGGCGCGTGCACCGACGCGGTCGACCACGAAGCCGGCCAGTGCCTGGCCGACGCCCGAGATCACGAAAAACACTGTCATCAGCAAGCCCAGTTCCGCGTATGACAGGCTGAACTCCGCCCTCAGCCAGGGGAACAGGGGCGCGAGAATGAGGTGGAAGAAATGGGAAACGGCATGAGCGACTCCTACCAGGCCGATCACCTGGGCATCCTGCCGGAAAACCGGGGCTGAAGCAGTTGTCATCGGGGCACCCCTTTGTGAAAGGCAATGCCAAAAGTGTAAGCAAAGACTGCGCGTCTGTTTTAAGATAAAAAGACAACTTTTATCGCGTTCCCGCCAAGGCCATTCATGCCAGTCCAGCCTGTACTCCATACCAGGACCAACCTGCCCGACACCGCTCCCAGCGCAGCGCGCCCGGTTCGGCTGGTGGCGCGGGATCTGAATGCATCCGAGCTGCTCGCCGCACATAGTCACGACTGGAGCCAGGTCACCTATGCACTAGACGGCGTGGTGCGGGTCACCGTCGGAAACAGTACCTGGATCGTCCCGCCGCTTCGGGCAATCTGGATTCCTGCGCAGGCGGTGCATGAGGTTGCGACGCTGGAAAAGACCCGGCTGCGCGTGCTGTACCTGCATGCGAGCGCTGCACCGTTTCCGCATGCCGAGTGCCAGGTCCTGGATGTCTCGCCCTTGCTGCGCGAGCTGATTGTCGCGCTGTCGCTGGCAGATGCCGGAGATGCGCGCGAGAGCATGCTTTCCGCGCTGATCCTCGACGAGCTCGGCCGACTGGCCACGCTGCCGATCCGCATCGCCCTGCCCGCCGACAAGCGCCTCAAGAGCCTGTGCGAAGCCCTGCTCAGGGACCCCGCGCAATCGCTAACCCTGGCTGAATGGGCGCAGCAGGTGGGCGCAACCGAACGCACGCTCGCACGCCTCTTCGAGCAGGAATTGAACATGAGCTTCGGCCAGTGGCGGCAACAGGCTCGGCTGGCGCACGCCGCGCCGCTGATCGCGCGCGGCGTGCCGCTTTCGCAAGTGGCATCCAAGCTCGGCTATGCCAGCCAGTCTGCTTTTTCCGCGATGTTCAAGCGTACCTTCGGACAGTCTCCGTCCGCATTCTTCGCCCGGAAAGACAAGCGCTGAAGCACGACCTACCGACAGCATCATTCCGCGCCGCAGCGGCCCGTACGATCAAAATGTGCAAAAAAAAACGGCGCGGGCATTACCCCGCGCCGCCAATCAGTCGTTCCGGAATCAGGCTGCTTTCTCGAACTTCAGCCCGCCATTGAAGGCATTTACCACCACCGTATCCTTAGGACCGAAGCGGCCTTCAAGGATGGCCTTCGACAGCGGATTCTCGATTTCCTGCTGGATTGCGCGCTTCAGCGGACGCGCTCCATAGACCGGATCGAAGCCTGCTTCCGCGATCTTTTGCAACGCGCCATCCGTGACGTCGAGCTTGATGTCCATCTTCGCCAGCCGTTTCTCCAGTATCTGCAACTGGATCCGGGCAATCGCGCCAATGTTCTTTTCATCCAGCGCATGGAACACCACGATTTCGTCGATCCGGTTGATGAACTCCGGACGGAAATGGTTCTTCACTTCGGCCATCACCGCCAGCTTCACGACCGCCGGATCGCTGTCCTCCATCGCCTGGATCTTTTGCGAACCGAGGTTGGAGGTCATGACGATCACCGTGTTCTTGAAGTCCACGGTCCGGCCCTGTCCATCGGTCATGCGGCCATCGTCCAGCACCTGCAGCAGGACGTTGAATACGTCCGGATGCGCCTTCTCGATCTCGTCGAGCAGGATCACGCTGTAGGGCTTGCGGCGCACTGCCTCGGTCAGGTAGCCGCCTTCTTCATAGCCGACATAACCGGGCGGCGCGCCGATCAACCGAGCGACCGAGTGCTTTTCCATGAATTCGCTCATATCGATGCGGATCAGCGACTCCTCGGTATCGAACAGGAAGCTGGCCAGCGCCTTGCACAGCTCGGTCTTGCCCACGCCCGTCGGGCCGAGGAACATGAAGGAGCCGTAGGGACGATTCGGATCAGCGAGGCCGGCGCGCGAACGGCGGATCGCATCCGATACCGCGACGATGGCCTCATCCTGCCCGACGACGCGCTGGTGCAATACCTCTTCCATGCGCAGCAGCTTGTCGCGTTCGCCCTGCATCATCTTCGATACGGGAATGCCGGTTGCGCGCGAAACGACTTCGGCGATCTCTTCGGCGCCGACCTGGGTGCGCACCAGTTGAGGCCGGTCTGCCTCGATCTGCTTTTCATCCTTGTCGGCCTGCTTGAGCTGCGCTTCGAGCGAAGGCAGCTTGCCATACTGCAGCTCCGACATCTTCTGCCAGTCGCCCTTGCGCCGCGCTTCTTCCATCTGCTGGCGCACCTTTTCGATTTCTTCCTTGATGTACTGCGTGCCCTGCACCGAAGCCTTTTCCGACTTCCACACTTCTTCCAGATCGGCGTATTCGCGTTCCAGGCGTGCGATTTCGTCCTCGATCAGGCCGAGGCGCTTCTGCGATGCCTCGTCGGTTTCCTTCCTCACCGCTTCCCGCTCGATCTTCAACTGAATCAAGCGGCGATCAAGCCGGTCCATGACCTCGGGCTTGGAATCGATCTCGATCTTGATCTTCGCGGCCGCTTCGTCGATCAGGTCAATCGCCTTGTCCGGCAGAAAGCGGTCTGTGATGTAGCGATGCGATAGTTCAGCCGCCGCGACGATGGCCGGGTCGGTGATTTCAACGCCGTGGTGGACTTCATATTTCTCCTGCAGGCCGCGCAGGATCGCGATGGTCGCTTCCACGCTCGGCTCGTCCACCAGGATCTTCTGGAAGCGCCGCTCCAGGGCCGCATCCTTTTCGATGTACTTGCGGTATTCGTCCAGCGTGGTGGCGCCGATGCAATGCAGCTCGCCGCGCGCCAGCGCCGGCTTCAGCATGTTGCCGGCGTCAATCGCGCCTTCTGCCTTGCCGGCGCCCACCATGGTATGAAGTTCGTCGATGAAGACGATGGTCTGGCCCTCATCCTGTGCGATTTCCTTCAGTACCGCCTTCAACCTTTCCTCGAATTCGCCGCGGTATTTCGCGCCTGCAAGCAATGCTGCCATGTCGAGCGACAGGACGCGCTTGGATTTCAGGCTGTCCGGCACTTCGCCGTTGACGATGCGCTGAGCGAGGCCTTCGACGATGGCGGTCTTGCCCACGCCGGGTTCGCCGATCAGAACCGGGTTGTTCTTGCTGCGCCGCTGCAAGACCTGGATCGCGCGGCGGATTTCATCATCGCGCCCGATCACAGGATCGAGCTTGCCGTTGCGCGCACGTTCGGTCAGGTCCAGCGTGTATTTCTTCAGCGCTTCGCGCTGGCCCTCGGCTTCCTGCGAATTGACGTTCGCGCCGCCACGCACTGCGTTGACCGCCGCTTCCAGGGCCTTGCGCGAGAGGCCGTTTTCGCGAGCGAGCTTGCCGGCATCGGACTTGTCTTCCGTCAGTGCGAGCAGCACCATCTCGCTCGCGATGAACTGGTCGCCACGCTTCTGCGCTTCCTTATCCGCGAGGTTCAGCAATGCCATGGAATCACGGCTGATTTGCACTTCGCCGCCAGTGCCGGACACCTTGGGCAGGCGCTCCAGCGCCTGCTTCAGGCCGGCCGACAGGCCGCCTACGTTCACGTCCGCGCGCTGCAGCAGCGAGCGCGCCCCGCCTTCTTCCTGATTGATCAGGGCGCTGAGTATGTGTACCGGTTCAATGTACTGGTTGTCATTGCCCACTGCCAGACTCTGAGCGTCGGCAAGGGCTTCCTGCAATTTTGTTGTTAGCTTGTCTAAGCGCATGACTGCTCTCCGAGAATGTTCATTGCCATCAACATAAGGCCGAGCAGGCGCATTTCAAGAAAGGATTTTCAGACTGGCCAAGCCAGAAGGCGGGATGCGGGAAGTCGACTCGATGGGCTTGCCGGCACGCACTTCAGGTCAAAGACATCCGGAAATGATTGCGGACGCTCAGCGGCGTCACGAATGGATCGGACACAAGCAGAAGACTGGCAACGAGAAACGAAAGTTTCGCAGTTTGGCTCAGGCGCTTCCTGCAAGGGCGCGGTAAGTCGCAAAGCCGCCGATGCAGCAGGCAATCGAGCCGAACAGGTGGACGGAGGAATGTCCGAGCGCCCAGAGATAGTCCCCGCGCTGCAGGAGCAGCATCGCTTCGGCGGAAAAGGTGGAAAAGGTGGTCAGCCCGCCGAGAAAACCGGTCACGGCGAACAGGCGCCACTCGGAAGGCACGGCAGGATTGCCGGCGAAAAATCCCACTGCGATCCCGACCAGGTAGCCGCCGATCAGATTCGCCGCCAGTGTGCCGATTGGAAGCTGGCCATGCAGGTTGTTGAGCCATAAGCCCAGCCCCCAGCGCAACCAGGCTCCGCAAGCCGCACCGATACCGACCGCAAGCCAGCTCAAGCCGCGTCTCCGGCATTACCCGATGCATTACTCGAATTCTCGCCCCATCGTGCCAGCGCCTTGTCATCCGCCACCCGGGCATCGACCCAGCGCGCGCCCTGCGCCGTCTGTTCCTTTTTCCAGAATGGGGCCTGCGTCTTGAGAAAATCCATGATGAATTCGCAGGCGGCAAAGGCGTCTCCGCGGTGGGCGGAGGCGACGGCAACCAGTACGATCTGGTCCAGCGGTTTCAATGGTCCGACGCGATGGATCACCAGGGCGTCGATTACGCGCCAGCGCTGGCGCGCCTGCTCCACGATGGCCTCCAGCGCCTTTTCCGTCATGCCGGGATAGTGCTCGAGTTCCATCCCCGTCACGCCGGCGCCGTCATTGACATCGCGGACGGTGCCAATGAAGCTGGCGACCGCGCCGATGGCCGGGTTGCCGGCGCGCAGCCGGGCAACCTCGGTGCTCAGGTCGAAGTCTTCAGTCTGTACGCGGATGGGCATGTTCGGGCTCCGGAAAGAATGCGCAGCGGTCTCAGCCGCCCGTCACGGGCGGGAAGAAGGCCACTTCCCCGCCTTCTGCGATGCGGGTGTCCGGGCCGGCCATTTGCTGGTTGTATGCCATGCGCAATGCCCGCCCTTCCGCCAGCGCGTCAGCCCAGGTGCCGCCGCGCTCGCGCAGGAAGGCGCGCAGCTCTCCTACGGTCCGTACGGCCGGGGGCAGCACGACCGCTTCCTGGGCGGTGCCGACTGCCTCGCGCACGCTGGCGAAAAAGCGGAGTTGGATATTCATTGCTGTTCTACTCTCCCGGTCGATGCTCGAGCCCGCGGCGGCCGTACTGTCAATACATCAGTACATTGAATGGGATGAAACGTACCAGATCGCCCTTCGCGATTGTCCGCCCCGGCGGATTATCGATCAAGCCATCGCCCCATACAGTCGAAGTCAGCACGGCCGAGCTCTGGTTCGGGAACAGATCGAGCCCGCCATCGGCATTCATCCTCGCGCGCAGGAATTCATTGCGCTTGTCCGGCTTGGGCCAGTCGAAATCGGCACGCACGCTGAAGGCGTTGGGCGCGACTTCCTCCACCCCCTGCAACCGCAGGATGAAGGGCCGCACGAACAGCAGGAAGGTGACGAAGCTGGATACCGGATTGCCCGGCAGGCCGAGGAAAAAGGCTGTTGCCGGAGTCGCAGCCCGGCGCACCTCGCCGAAAGCCAGCGGCTTGCCCGGCTTGACCGCGATCTGCCACATGTTCAGATGCCCTTCGGCCTCGACTGCCGGCCGGATATGGTCTTCCTCGCCGACCGAGACGCCGCCGGACGTGATGATCAAGTCATGGTCTTCCGCCGCCTTGCGCAGGGTTTCACGGGTAGCCTCCAGCGTGTCCGGGACGATGCCGAAGTCGGTGATCGTGCAGCCCAGATTTTCGAGCAGGCCGCACAGGGTGAACCGGTTGGAATTGTAGATGGCGCCGGGCTTGAGCGGCTCGCCCGGCATCGCTAGTTCATCGCCCGTGAAGAATACGGCCACGCGCGTGCGGCGCAATACCGGCAGGCTGGCCAGCCCGACCGAGGCCGCCAGGCCGAGTTCCTGTGCGCGCAAACGCGTCCCGGCCGGAAGGATGATGCTGCCGGCTGCAATGTCTTCACCGGTGCGGCGTATCCATTCGCCCGCTTGCGGCTTGTGATTGATGGTGACGGATTCGCCGTCAGTCACGCACATTTCCTGCATCACCACCGCATCCGCCCCTTCCGGGATCATGGCGCCGGTAAAGATGCGCGCAGCAGTGCCGGCTGCGAGCGGCTGGCCGACCTGGCCGGCAGGAATGCGTTGGACGACTGTCAGCCTTGCCTGGCCGCTGGCGCAATCCGCCGCCCGCACCGCATACCCATCCATCTGAGTATTGTCCATCGGCGGGACGTTGAGCTGGGAAGTCTGGGCGGCAGCCAGAATCCGGCCATTGGCGGCAAGCGTCGGAATGCTTTCGGTTTCCGTGATCGGCCGCACTGCGGACAGGAGAAAATCGAGGGCTTCCGCCGTGCTCAGCATGGGTCTCTTCTCGCTCACGCTCGCCTCCCTGGAATTAGAGTCCGGTGTGCCTGGCGATGAATGCCTTCACCTGCTGCACGTCCGGTGCCATGACTTCGAAGCGCTGCGGCAATGCCTCGATATTCTCGAAACCCGCAGGGCGTTCCGCATCGCGCCCGAGCGCTTCACGGATGGTTTCATTGAATTTCGCCGGCAAGGCGGTTTCCAGCACGATCATCGGCACACCGGGCGTCATGTATTCGCGCGCGACTTTGACGCCATCCGCGGTATGGGTATCGATGGTTACGCCGTACCGGGCATGCGCATCGCGAATGGTATTGATGCGATCCTGGTGCGTGGACTTGCCGGAGACGAAACCGTATTGCGCGACCTTGCGGAATTCGTCGCCATCGCTGCCCGGCTTGCCGGACAGGTCGAAGCCGCCATCGGTTTCCACTTTCCTGAACAATGCCCGCACCCGGTCAGTATCGCGGTCCAGCAAATCATGAACGAAGCGCTCGAAGTTGGAGGCCTTGCTGATGTCCATGCTGGGGCTGGTGGTGTGATAGGTCTCGGACGACTTGCGCACCCGGTACACGCCGGTACGAAAGAATTCATCCAGCACATCGTTCTCGTTAGTGGCGACGACCAGTTTGTCGATCGGCAAACCCATCATGCGGGCGATATGACCGGCGCAGATATTGCCGAAATTCCCGGATGGGACGGTGAACGACACTTTCTGGTCGTTGGCCGTGGTCGCGCTCAGGTAGCCGCGGAAGTAGTACACCACTTGCGCCACGACGCGCGCCCAGTTGATCGAATTCACCGTGCCGATCTTGTAGCGGGCCTTGAACTCCAGGTCGTTCGACACCGCCTTGACCATGTCCTGGCAATCGTCGAACACGCCCTGGATCGCGATATTGAAAATGTTCGGATCCTGCAGGCTGAACATTTGCGCGGTCTGGAACGCGCTCATCTTCCTGTGCGGCGACAGCATGAAGACGCGGATGCCCTTCTTGCCGCGCATCGCATATTCGGCGGCGCTGCCGGTGTCGCCGGAAGTCGCGCCGAAGATATTCAGCTCCGAATGTTCCTTCGCGAGTTCATACTCGAACAGGTTGCCGAGCAATTGCATCGCCATGTCCTTGAAGGCCAGCGTCGGGCCGTTCGAGAGCGCCTGCAATACCAGTTTCCTGCCATCCTTGTTTTCCAGCACCCGCAGCGGCGTGATCTGCGCTGCATCCTCGCCGGCCCGCGCATTGCGATAGACCTCGGCGGTATAGGTCTTGTGCGTCAGCTGCTTCAGGTCGACAGAGGGGATGTCGGTGGCGAATTTCTTCAGGATTTCCAGCGCCAGGTCGGCGTAGGACAGCTTGCGCCAGGCGTCGAGTTCAGCGCCGCTGACGCGCGGATATTCGGCCGGCAGGTAGAGCCCGCCGTCGGGAGCGAGGCCGCCAAGCAGGATATGGGAAAACGACTGTGGCGCGGACTGGCCGCGTGTAGACAGGTATTGCATGGAATTGGATGAATTACAAGGAGTTGGCTGCCATTATAAAGCAGCAGCCATGCGGCGATGGCTTTCGGGTGAAATACTCATTACCGCTCGCACCCGCTCATGCCGAAGCCAGGATCGTGGCGCATCCGGCCCCAACGCCCGGATGCGTGCAAGAATGGAATCAGTTCAGGTGTTCCAGGCGGATCTTCGTGACTTGCCCGGCCACGGTCGACAGGGCTTCGATTTTCCCGATTGCCGCGATGACATTCTTTTCCTGAGTCTGGTGGGTCAGGATGATGATGTCGGTCTGCTGTTCGCCTTCGCTCGGCTCCTTCTGCAGCATTGCATCGATGGAGATCGTGGAATCCGCGAGGATGCGTGTCACATCCGCCAGTACGCCGGGCTGGTCTGCCACCCGCATGCGCAGGTAGTAGCTGGTCGTGACCTCCGACATTGGCAGGATCGGGATATCGGTCATGGCATCCGGCTGAAAAGCCAGATGCGGCACCCGATGCTCCGGATCGGCGGTCGCCAGGCGGGTAATGTCGACCAGATCCGCGATCACCGCCGATGCGGTCGGCTCGGAGCCGGCACCCTTGCCGTAATAGAGCGTGGGGCCCACTGCATCCCCCTGCACCACCACCGCATTCATCGCGCCTTCAACATTCGCAATTAGGCGCTTGGCGGGAATGAGCGTCGGATGCACGCGCAATTCGATGCCCTTGGGTGTGCGCTTGGAAATGCCGAGCAGCTTGATGCGGTAGCCGAGTTGCTCGGCATAGCGGATGTCGGAAGCCTGCAGCTTGGTGATGCCTTCCACATAGGCCTTGTCGAACTGCACCGGAATGCCGAAAGCGATAGCCGACATGATGGTCGCCTTGTGCGCGGCATCGATGCCTTCAATGTCGAAGGTCGGATCGGCTTCGGCATAGCCGAGACGCTGGGCTTCCTTCAGTACCACGTCGAAATCCAGGCCCTTGTCGCGCATCTCGGACAGTATGAAATTGGTGGTGCCGTTGATGATGCCGGCAATCCATTCGATCCGGTTCGCCGTCAGACCTTCGCGCAAGGCCTTGATGATCGGCACGCCGCCGGCGACCGACGCTTCGAATGCGACCATCACGCCCTTCGCCTGGGCCGCCTGGAAAATCTCGGTGCCGTGGGTGGCCAGCAGCGCCTTGTTGGCGGTGACCACATGCTTGCCGTTCGCAATCGCTTTCATCACCAGGTCTTTCGCGATCCCGTAGCCACCGATCAGTTCAATGACGATATCGATGTCCGGATGGCTCACCACCAGGTTGGCGTCGGCAACGACTTCGCACTCGCCCTTGGTCAATTCCCGCGCACGCTCGGTATTCAGGTCGGCAACCATTGCGATCTGGATGGCGCGACCCGCGCGCCGCATGATTTCTTCCTGATTGCGCTTCAGAACGTTGAAGGTGCCGGAGCCGACGGTGCCGATGCCTAACAGGCCTACTTTGATGGGTTTCATAAATTAAGAAAGATAAATACTGCGGGATGTCACTCTGCGCCGGCCATTCCGGCAAGCGTACGCCAGCTAGGCTGCTTTTGCGTGGCGGCGACGGTAGCTGTCGAGGAAGCGCGCGATGCGTCCGATCGCTTCCGTCAAATCGTCCGAATTCGGAAGGAACACCACCCGGAAATGGTCCGGCTCCAGCCAGTTGAAACCAGTCCCCTGCACGATCAGCACCTTTTCCTCCGCCAGCAGTTCATAGGCGAATTCCTGATCGTCCCGGATCGGATACATCCTCGGGTCAAGGCGCGGAAACATGTACAGGGCGGCCTTCGGCTTCACGCAGGTCACACCCGGGATATCGGTCAACAGCTTGTGCGCAAGGTCGCGCTGCTTCAGCAGTCGCCCGCCCGGTCCGACCAGGTCGTCGATGCTCTGGTAGCCGCCAAGTGCGGTCTGGATCGCGTACTGGCCCGGCACATTGGCGCAAAGGCGCATCGAAGCCAGCATGTTCAAGCCTTCGATGTAATCCTTGGCATGCTTTTTCTCGCCCGACACCACCATCCAGCCGGCCCGGTAGCCGCACGACCGGTAGTTCTTCGACAGGCCATTCAGCGTCAGGAACAGCACGTCGTCCGCCAGTGAAGCGATCGAGGTATGGGTATTCCCGTCATACAGGGTCTTGTCGTAGATCTCGTCGGCGAACACGATCAGCTGGTGCTGGCGCGCCACTTCGACGATCTGTTCCAGCAACTCCACCGGATACAGCGCGCCGGTCGGATTGTTCGGATTGATGACGACGATCGCCTTGGTGTTCGGCGTGATCTTCTTCTTGATATCTTCGATGTCCGGCAGCCAGTCGGACGCCTCATCGCAAATGTAATGCACGGGCTTGCCGCCGGACAGGCTGACGGCCGCGGTCCACAACGGATAATCGGGCGCCGGCACCAGCACTTCGTCGCCGGTATTGAGCAGCGCATTCATGCCCATCACGATAAGCTCGGACGCGCCATTGCCGATATAGATATCGTCGATCTTGACACCGGAGATGCGCTTTTCCTGGGTGTAATGCATGATCGCCTTGCGCGGCGCGAACAGGCCCTTGGAATCGGTGTAGCCGGATGCATTCTGCATGTTGAGGATCATGTCCTGCACGATCTCGTCCGGCGCATCGAAACCGAACACGGCGAGGTTCCCGATGTTCAGCTTGATGATCTTGTGGCCGTCCTCTTCCATCTGCTTGGCCTTTTCCAAGACCGGGCCACGGATGTCATAGCACACGTCTGCCAGCTTTTTCGATTTCTGTATCGGTCGCACGAACAGTCCTTTAAAGAATGCAATGCGGCGCTATGCTGCACCGCCAAAAGTTTCATTTTGCCGAAAGCAACTCGTTTAATCAATCCAATAGAGCGGATTTCCCTAGGATTCTCCGGCTGCGCGGCTCGGTTTCAAGGTGCGGCGCGAGTGCCGGGTGCGCCGCAAACTCGTCGCCACAGGCTTGCCGCGGCAGCGGATCTGGCGGTAGTACGCCCTGCGCTCATCCGCCCCTGCCCTCGCACAGCCCGCGTATCCGAGAGGAATCCATTCCAGGAGTTGGATTTCTCCGCGAAACGGCTACAATGCTGCTTCTTTCCTTCCTGATCGCGGAAATTCAAGTCATCTTCGCGCCCGCAGCCATGAAGCTCCATTCCACTCCCACCCAGCATTATCAAACCGTTACCGCCTATGATAAGGACGGCGTCGAGATCAATGCAGTGAAGTATGACTACAGCCTGATCGTCATGCCCGAAATGCCGCCCGTACCCTGGCCCGTGACTTCATTCGACACGCTGTCAGCCGACAATTTCGCGCAAATCGATGGAGCAAAACCGGATGTTGTCATCCTTGGGACCGGCGATCGACAGCGCTTCGTGCACCCGAAACTGGTCGCTTCCCTGTCGGCTCGGCATGTGGGGGTCGAATGCATGGACAACCAGGCGGCTTGCCGTACCTACAATATTCTCATGGGAGAAGACCGCAAGGTGGCGCTGGCTCTCATATTTCAGAAGAACAATTAAATTTCTTATTCGTAATGACGAATATTTACAAGTCTAAGCCTGTCACCTGGACTCTGATTTTCCTGTTTTGCATCATCTGGTTCTACGCCTTGGGGGCGCGCACGCTGATACCGACGGACGAGGGCCGCTATGCGGAAATGGCGCGCGAAATGCTGGCCAGCGGCGACTGGATTACCACGCGCCTGAACGGCATCAAGTATTTCGAGAAGCCGCCGCTTCAGATCTGGATGACTGCACTGGCATTCAAAGTCTTCGGCCTTGGTGAATGGCAGGCACGGCTGTGGACCGGATTGTGCGGCCTGCTCGGGATTTTCCTCGTCGGCTACGCTGGGCGACGCGTCTTCAGTCCGCGCATCGGCTTTACAGCTGCCATCGTGCTCGCCTCCAGCCTGTACTGGGCGGCACTGGGCCACCTCAACACGCTGGATATGGGCTTGTCCGCCATGATGGCAGTGGCCTTGTGCTCCCTGCTGATCGCCCAACGCAACGATGCGAATCCCGGCGAGCAGCGCGGATGGATGCTGGCGTGCTGGGCGGGCATGGCCCTGGCAGTCCTGTCCAAGGGCCTCGTCGGCCTGGTCCTGCCGGGCGCAGTGCTGGTCCTGTACACGCTGGCCTCGCGCGACTGGGCGATCTGGAAGCGAATGCACTTCGGACCGGGCCTGCTGGTGTTCTTTGCAATCACCGCTCCGTGGTTCGTGCTGGTATCGCTGAAGAATCAGGAATTCGCGCAGTTTTTCTTCATCCATGAGCATTTGCAGCGCTTTACTACCAAGATCCACAAGCGCACCGGCCCCTGGCATTACTTCATCCCGATTCTCGTGCTGGGCATCATGCCCTGGCTGGGCGTGCTGGCGCAAAGCTTGTGGAACGGTCGACGCGATGCTTCCGCCGGCTTTCAGCCCCGGAAGATGCTGCTGATCTGGGCAGTTTTCATCTTTTTCTTTTTCAGCATTTCCAATTCCAAGCTGTCCTCCTACATCCTGCCGATCTTCCCTGCACTGGCGCTGCTGATCGCCTGCTACCTGGACGAAGCCCCTGCCAAGGCCGTTACGATTAGCGCCGCGCTCTTCGGAATCTGCAATGTCGGCATCCTGGCTTTCGTGCCAAAGCTGACCAGCTTGGCAGATATTCCATACAAATTACCCTTGTACCAGGCTTACCAGCCCTGGATTGCCGCCGGCGCGATTGTAGGAATCCTGGGAAGCACCCTGGCGATCTGGCTTCTACGCCACCAAAGGCAATGGTCGATTGTGAGCCTCGGTGGAGCGGCCTTCCTGACCGGCCAGCTCCTGACGCTTGGGTATGAGCCGCTTGGACGCTATGCAGCCGGCGTCGACCTGGTGCCCGCCATCAAGGCGGAAATGGGGCCGCAAATCCCGATCTATGCGCTTGGCCGTTATGAACAGGTACTGCCCTTTTACCTGGAACACACCATGACCCTGGTCCAGCACACGAGTGAGCTGACGTTCGGCCTGGCTCACGAGCCGCATTTATGGATTCCCAAGGAGGAAACCTTTATCGAGATATGGATTGCAGACCAGGCCAAGGGCAAAAAGGCGATCGCCATCATGCGTCCCGAAAATTTTGCAGACTTGAAAGCCAAAGGCGTTCCGATGCGTGTTATCGCCCAGGACCCGCGACGTGTTGCAGTAACGAATGACTTGAAGAATTACGCTCCGCAATGAACCTGACCACCTTTGGATTCATCCTCACCGGAATCTCTCTGAATGCTGTTGCACAACTACTACTTAAAGCAGGAACAAATGCGGTAGGAGCAATCCACCTGACTGCCGAAAACTGGCTCTCGATCGGATTGAAACTGGCGACCCAGTGGCCGATCATAGGCGGACTCAGCTGTTATGTCATTTCGGTAATGGTCTGGATCATTGGCCTGTCACGTGTCGATGTCACCATCGCCTATCCGATGCTGTCGATCGGCTACATTCTCAACGCAATCGGCGCATGGTATTTTCTCGGCGAATCCATGTCCGTTCAGCGCCTGGCCGCCATCGGCATCATCGTTGTCGGAGTGGGCCTGCTGGCGCGCAGCTGAAGTATCGAAGACACATTCCATGCCTTCCACCATCCAATTCATACCAATCTTATGAGCGTACCTTTTCTGCCCTTTTCCCGCCCCACCATCGATGAAGCCACCATCGTCGCGGTCGCCGATGTTCTGCGTTCCGGCTGGATCACCAGCGGGCCCAAGGTACAGGCATTCGAAGCGCAACTTTCCGAGTACTTTGGCGGAAGGCTGGTACGCACCTTCAACTCCGGCACCTGCACCATGGAGATCGCCTTGCGCATTGCTGGCATCGGCCCGGGCGATGAAGTGATCACCACGCCGATTTCTTGGGTCGCCACCTCGAATGTCATTCTTGAAGTCGGGGCCACGCCGATATTTGCCGATATCGATCCCGTCACCCGCAACATCGATCTGGACAAGGTGGAAGCCGCGATTACTCCGCGCACCAAGGCCATCATTCCCATCTATCTGGCCGGCCTGCCGGTGGATATGGATCGCCTGTACGCCATTGCGCAGAAACACAACCTGCGTGTCATCGAAGATGCCGCCCAGGCGCTCGGATCGTCCTGGAAGGGCCGGCGCATCGGCGCCTTCGGCGACTTCGTGTCCTTCAGCTTTCAGGCGAACAAGAACATCACCACCTCGGAAGGCGGATGCCTGGTGCTGAACAATGCCGACGAGGCCCGCCTGGCGGAGAAATACCGGCTGCAGGGCGTCACCCGCAGTGGCTTTGACGGCATCGAGGTCGACGTGCTCGGCGGGAAGTTCAACATGACTGATATCGCGGCGACGATCGGCCTCGGCCAGTTTGCGCATATCGAGGAAATCACGGCAAAGCGCCGCATGCTTGCTCGCCAATATTTCGCCAGCTTCGGGCCGGATTTCGAAGCGCGCTATGGTGCCCAGCTGCCAGTCGCCGATTTCGAAAACTCCAACTGGCACATGTTTCAGCTGGTGCTGCCCGAGCGCATGCCGCGCGCCGAATTCATGGCGCGCATGATGGACAAGAGCATCGGCATTGGCTACCACTACCCGCCCATCCACCTGTTCAAGCTGTACCGCGAACGCGGCTTCCGGGAAGGCATGTTCCCGATTGCCGAGCGCGTTGGCCGTCAGATCGTGACGCTTCCGATGTTTGCCGCCATGACTGAAAGCGACGTGGAACGCGCGGTCGCCGCTGTAAAATCCGTTCTCCAATAACCAGTCTGACGCTTGATGAAACCAGAACTCTCCGTTGTCATCCCCGTATATAACGAAGAAGCCGGCCTGGCCAAGCTGTTCGCGCGCCTGTATCCAGCGCTCGACAAGCTTGGAATGGCTTACGAAATCGTGTTCGTGAACGACGGCAGCCGCGACCATTCTGCCGAGATCCTTGCCGACCAGTTTCGCGAGCGCCCGGACGTGACGCGTGTCGTGCTCTTCAACGGCAATTACGGGCAGCACATGGCGATCCTCGCCGGCTTCAGGGAAACGCGCGGCGACATCGTCGTCACGCTGGACGCCGACCTGCAAAACCCGCCGGAGGAAATCGGCAACCTGATCGCCAAGATGCAGGAAGGCTACGACTACGTCGGATCCATCCGGCGCGTGCGCCAGGATTCCGCGTGGCGCACCTATTCGTCGCGTGCGATGAACCACCTGCGTGAAAAAATCACGAAGATCACCATGACCGACCAGGGCAACATGCTGCGAGCCTATGGCCGGAATGTGATCGATCTCATCAATCAGTGCAACGAGGTGAACACCTTCATCCCGGCCCTGGCTTACACCTTTGCCCGAAAACCGACCGAGATCATGGTCGAACACGAGGAGCGCGCGGCCGGAGAATCGAAGTATTCGCTCTACAGCCTGATCCGCCTGAATTTCGACCTGATTACCGGCTTTTCGCTGATACCGCTGCAGGCCTTCTCCATGCTCGGAGTGGCATTGTCCTTCGTTTCGGCGGCGCTCTTCGTCCTGCTGCTGATAAGGCGCTTCATGTTCGGCGCAGAAGTCGAAGGCGTGTTCACCCTGTTTGCCATTGCCTTCTTCCTGATGGGTGTGATCCTGTTCGGCATCGGACTGGTAGGCGAATACGTCGGGCGGATCTACCAGCAGGTGCGCGGCCGGCCCCGTTATGTCGTGCAGGCCGTGCTCGAACAGAGCGGCGAGCAAACCACGCAGGCCATCCGTGCGGCGCGGAGAGGTTAGACCGATGCGTGCGGTTGTATTTGCCTACCATAACGTGGGCGTCCGTTGCCTGAAGGTGCTGCTGGCGCGCGGCGTGGCGATTCCCCTGGTTGTGACGCACCAGGACAATTCCGCCGAGACCATCTGGTTCGAATCCGTCGCAGCGCTGTGCCGGGAACATGGCATTCCCTTCATTACCCCGGAGGATCCGAAGTCGCCGGACTTGCATCGCGCAGTGCAGGCAGAGCGGCCGGATTTCATCTTCAGCTTCTACTATCGCCATATGCTGCCCGTGGAACTGCTGGCATTGGCAAAGCATGGCGCCTACAACATGCATGGTTCCCTGCTCCCGAAGTACCGCGGGCGGGTACCGGTCAACTGGGCCGTGCTCCACGGAGAATCGGAGACCGGCGCAACACTGCATGAAATGGCCGCCAAGCCCGATGCGGGGGCGATCGTTGCCCAGACTGCCGTGCCGATCCTGCCGGACGACACCGCCTTCGAAGTATTCGGCAAGGTCACGGTGGCGGCAGAGCAGACATTATGGAATGTGCTGCCCTCCATGCTGGCCGGGAAGACGCCGCGCCTGACGAACGATTTGTCCAAGGGAAGCTATTTCGGCGGGCGCAAGCCCGAGGACGGCCGCATCGACTGGTCGCTCCCGGCGCAGGCCGTGTATAACCTGCATCGCGCCGTAGCGCCTCCTTATCCCGGGGCATGGACGACCGTTGCGGGCAAGACTTTCATCATTGGCAAGGCCCGCCTGTCCGAGATGCGCAATCCGGATTTGCCCTTGGGCTTGGCAGTAGTGGATAATTGCGCGTTCGGCGTATGCGGCGACGGTCGAGCCCTGTCGATCCATGAACTGCTGGCGGATGGCAAACCCGTTACGCCGCTGGAACTGCAGGAAATCCTGTCACAAGCCTCTCGTGTGTAGGAGACAGGCCGCGCCCCGGGGAACGGATGTCCGGAGCGGCCTTACGAATCACAACCTCAGAAAGAATTGCAAACATGAAAAAGGTCCTTATTCTCGGCGTCAACGGCTTCATCGGTCACCATCTTTCCAAGCGCATTCTGGAAACGACGGACTGGCATGTCTACGGCATGGACATGATGACCGATCGCATCACCGACCTGCTGGAGAATGAGGCGTACAAGCCGCGCATGCATTTCTTTGAAGGCGATATCACCATCAACAAGGAATGGGTCGAGTATCACGTCAAGAAATGCGATGTCATCCTGCCGCTGGTGGCGATTGCCACGCCGTCGACTTATGTGAAGCAGCCGTTGCGCGTATTCGAACTCGACTTCGAAGCCAATCTTCCCATCGTGCGTTCGGCCGCGAAGTACAAGAAGCATCTGGTCTTCCCTTCGACCTCCGAAGTGTATGGCATGTGCCACGACGAGGAATTCGATCCCGATAACTCCGAGCTGATCTGCGGTCCGATCAACAAGCCGCGCTGGATCTACTCCTGCGCCAAGCAGCTGATGGACCGCGTGATCTGGGGCTACGGCATGGAAGAAGGCTTGAACTTCACCCTGTTCCGCCCGTTCAACTGGATTGGCGCCGGACTCGACTCCATTCATACGCCGAAGGAAGGCAGCTCGCGCGTGGTCACCCAGTTCTTCGGCCACATCGTCCGCGGCGAAAACATTTCGCTGGTGGATGGTGGCCATCAGAAGCGCGCCTTCACCTATATTGATGACGGCATCGACGCGCTGATGAAAATCATTGCCAATGAAAATGGCATTGCCAGCGGCAAGATCTACAACATCGGCAATCCAAGCAATAACTATTCGATCCGCGACCTGGCCGGCATGATGCTCAAGCTTGCAGCCGAATATCCGGAATACGCCAGCTCCGCCAGGAAGGTGCAGCTGGTGGAGACAACAGCCGCTGCCTACTACGGCAAGGGATATCAGGACGTGCAGAACCGGGTGCCGAAAATCACCAATACCTGCGACGATCTGAGCTGGAAGCCGCGTACGACGATGGAAGACACGCTGCGCAAGATTTTCGATGCCTATCGCAGCCAGGTTGCCGAGGCCAAGGCATTGATGGACTGATGCCGCAGCTTATCTTAAAGATAGACGTCGATACCTATCGCGGCACGCGCGAAGGCGTACCCAACCTGGTTCGGCTGCTGCAACGGCGCGAGGCCAACGCCACCTTCCTGTTTTCGCTGGGCCCGGACCATACCGGCTGGGCCTTGCGTCGGGTGTTTCGACCCGGCTTCTTCCAGAAGGTGTCGCGCACTTCGGTCGTCGAGCATTACGGTCTGAAAACCCTGATGTACGGGGTGCTCCTGCCTGCCCCCGACATCGGAAAGACCTGTGCAGCCGAAATGCGCGCAGTTGCAGCTGCCGGGTTTGAGTGCGGCATCCATACCTGGGACCATGTGCTTTGGCAGGACAATGTGCGCCGGCGCGACGCAGTCTGGACCACGGCCCAGATGCGGAAAGCCTTCGAGCGCTATGTCGAGATATTTGGCGAGGCGCCGCAGACGCATGGTGCAGCAGGCTGGCAGATGAATGAACACGCGTTTGCACAGCTCGATGCGTTCGGGATGCGCTATGCGTCGGACGGGCGTGCTGCCTTGAGCGAAGATGGCTACTTGGCCAATCCCGAGGCCGGTCCTTACCGCCTGCAGGTTTCCGGGAAAACTCTGTCGTGCATACAGATGCCGACCACCTTGCCGACCCTGGATGAACTCCTTGGCCGAACCATTAATGGCGTTGCTGTTGAGACATCAAATATTGCCTCGGTCCTGCTCGAATTGACAAAAATTCCACGCGACCATGTGTTCACCCTGCATGCAGAACTTGAAGGACAAAAACTTGTCCCCATCTTCGATCAGTTGCTGACAGGATGGCAAGCCCAAGGCTATGAATTGGTGTCAATGGCCGACCAGTACCGGAAAGTCAAGGATCGTCAGTTGCCCGTTCATTCGCTCGATTGGGGTGAGTTGCCTGGACGTTCCGGGGAATTAATCGTCCAGGATACTCAAGCATCAATTGCGGGCTGACCTGTCAGCAAAACCCCCGCCCGGTGCGGCATGCCAGCACCATACATGGAAAAGTCGTCACAAGCGATCAACCACCTACGGACCAGGAGACCAACGTGGCAAGCAGTGTACCCACATTGAACAACAGCGTACCCGAATTTTCCGCGCCAATGACAGGCAACCAGACATTTCGGCTTTCTGCCTACAGGGGCAAGAACCTGGTCGTCTATTTTTATCCCAAGGACAACACCCCCGGATGCACGACTGAAGGTTTGCATTTTCGCGACCTGCATCCCCAATTCAAGGCTGCCAATGCCGAAATTTTCGGCATCAGCCGTGACAGCCTTCGTTCCCATGAAGGGTTCAAGGCAAAACTGGAATTGCCGTTCGAATTGATTTCCGACCCAGAAGAAACTGTTTGCGAAATGTTCAATGTGATGAAAACCAAGAACATGTATGGCAAGCAGGTGCGCGGCATCGAACGCAGTACTTTTGTGATTGACGCAAGCGGCAAATTGGTGAAAGAATGGCGTGGAGTGAAAGTGCCTGGTCATGTTGACGAGATACTGGAGTTCGTGAAGGCTCTTGCTTAACCAGCTCAACCCTCAACCCATTGAACCTAAAAGTTCTTACTCTGAAGAAAGCCGTTTCTGGAACAGGCACCCTGCCTTCCAAAACGGCTTTTTTTACTTTCCGGCCTTCCCTTCCCTGCCCCAGTTCTTTCCAGGCCTGCCCGACACTTGTCGCTCGCCCTGGCTGGTTTTTCTTGCGTGAGCCGTAAATCCCACACATTTCTAGATCGAGGTCCTGATGCCACTGCCCAAATTACCGACCAAACCCGCTACCCTGTTATCACCAAGCGATTATCCGAAGGCAGAAAAAGGCAAGCCCGTCAAACCTGTGATGACGCTGGTTGAATCCAGCTCTCAAGTTACGGAAGAAGCGCCGCAAGCACGGGCAAAATCAACCGAATCCCTTCCGGCAAGCAAACGAACCACGAAACCCAAGGCCGTCGACATCTCGATCAAGTCGAGCGCCAGTCGCGCTGCCGACAAGCTGGGCGTGACCAAGATGTTTGTCCTGGATACCAACGTGCTCATGCACGACCCGACTTCACTGTTCCGCTTCGAAGAACACGATGTCTATCTTCCGATGATGACCCTGGAAGAGCTGGACAACCACAAGAAGGGTATGTCCGAAGTGGCACGCAATGCCCGCCAGGTTTCCCGTTCCCTGGACGCGATGGTGGCCGGGGTCGAGGAAGGCGAGATTGAGGCGGGGATTCCCCTGTCCAAACTCGGCAACAAGGATGCCAAGGGCCGATTGTTTTTCCAGACCCGGCTGGAAAACGTGACGCTGCCGGAAGGTCTACCGAGCGGCAAGGCCGACAACCAGATTCTGGGCGTCGTCCGCGCGCTTGAATCCCAGTATCCCGGACGTCCCATCGTGCTGGTGTCGAAAGACATCAACATGCGCATCAAGGCGCGTGCCATGGGCCTGCCCGCGGAAGAGTATTTCAACGACCATGTGCTGGAAGACACGGACCTGCTGTATTCCGGAATCATGCAGTTGCCTGACGATTTCTGGACCAAGCACGGTAAGGGCATCGAATCCTGGCAAGAGAACAAGCATGGGACCGGCTACACCTTTTACCGGCTGACCGGCCCTCTGGTGCCATCCTTCCTGATCAACCAGTTCGTCTACCTTGAGCCGAAAAACGGCGAAGCACCGTTCTATGGACAGGTGAGGCAGATCAATGGCAAGACGGCCGTCTTGCAGACGCTGCGGGACTACAGCCATGGAAAAAATAATGTCTGGGGAGTAACCGCGCGCAACCGGGAGCAGAATTTCGCACTCAATCTGCTGATGAATCCCGAATGCGATTTCGTCACCCTGCTCGGACAGGCCGGCACCGGCAAGACCTTGCTCGCGCTCGCTGCCGGGCTGGCGCAGGTGCTGGAGACCAAGCTCTATAACGAAATCATCGTCACCCGTGTGACAGTCCCGGTCGGGGAAGACATCGGCTTCTTGCCGGGCACCGAGGAAGAGAAGATGTCACCGTGGATGGGCGCATTCGACGACAATCTCGAAGTGCTCAACAAGTCCGATACCGAAGGCGGCGAATGGGGCCGCGCCGCTACCCAGGACCTGATTCGCTCCCGGATCAAGATCAAGTCGCTCAACTTCATGCGCGGCCGCACCTTCGTCAACAAGTACCTGATCATCGATGAAGCCCAGAATCTGACGCCGAAGCAGATCAAGACGCTGGTTACTCGTGCAGGTCCGGGAACGAAAATCGTCTGCCTCGGCAATATTGCGCAAATTGATACGCCCTATCTTACTGAAGGATCAAGCGGCCTGACTTACGTAGTCGACAGGTTCAAGGGATGGACGCATAGCGGTCATGTAACGCTGGCGCGCGGCGAACGCTCGCGCCTGGCCGATCATGCAAGCGAAGTGCTGTAGCGATCTGAAAGCTTGCAAAAAAGCCTGCTTAGCGCAGGCTTTTTTGTTGCTTACAGAATCTTCGTGCCTATCCACCAGGCGATCGCCGCCATGAACGCGGAAGCCGGGATGGTGAGAATCCATGCCCACACGATATTGCCGGCAACTCCCCAGCGGACCGCGGACATTGTTCTTGCTGAACCCACACCGACGATTGCGCCGGTGATGGTATGGGTGGTGGATACCGGGATGCCGAGCGCGGATGCGGTAAACAGTGTGATTGCACCGCCCGTCTCCGCGCAAAATCCGCCAACTGGCTTCAGCTTGGTGATTTTCTGGCCCATGGTCTTGACGATGCGCCAGCCACCGAACAGCGTGCCGAGGCCGATGGCGGTATAACAGGAAATGATGACCCACCACGGCAAAGCCTCTTCGGCTTTGCTGTATCCCGCCGCAATAAGCAGCATCCAGATGATACCCATCGTCTTTTGCGCATCGTTGCCCCCGTGCCCCAGGCTGTACATGGATGCGGACAGCAATTGCATGCGGCGGAACCACTTGTCGACGCGACGTGGCGTGGACCGGACGAAAAGCCACGACACCAGCACCATCATCAGCGAGCCAAATATGAACCCGAGCAAAGGGGACAGCACGATGAAGGCGATGGTCTTCATCAATCCTGTGCCAATCAGCGAGCCCGTGCCGGCCTTGGCAACTGCAGCACCAACCAGTCCACCAATCAATGCGTGCGATGACGATGACGGAATGCCGTAATACCAGGTCAGAATATTCCAGACGATGGCGCCGATCAGTGCACCGAACACGACATAATGATCCACTACCGAAGGGTCGACAGTGCCTTTGCCAACCGTCGCTGCCACCTTCAGATGGAAGAAGAAGACGGCGATGACATTGAAGACCGCGGCCATCGCAACAGCCGTTTGCGGCTTGAGCACGCCGGTCGATACGACTGTGGCGATCGCGTTTGCCGCGTCATGAAAGCCGTTCATGAAGTCGAACAGCAAGGCCAGTGCCACCAGAAAACCGAGTACGTAAATGCTTATTTCAAGGGTGTGCATAATTCTTCTTGGTTTTTGCCCGGGCCGGGTACCGCGTCAGGCTCAATTTGAAGAACGGCAATCCGGCCCGGGCGGCCGCCTGCCGTTCGTGCATACGGCGTCGCAGCCAGCGCAACAAGCCGGCATGCCGCTCAGGCATTTTCGACGATGATGCCTTCGATGATATTGGCGACATCCTCGCAGCGGTCGGTCACCGTTTCCAGCAGCTCATAGATCGCCTTGAGCTTGATGAGAGTCCGCACGTCCGGCTCGTCGCGGAACAGTTTCGACATTGCCGCCCGCATCACATGGTCCGCATCGGATTCGAGCCGGTCGATCTCTTCGCAGACGGTGAGAATCTGTTTCGAGTTGTCCATGTTTTCGAGCAAGCCGACTGCCGCCTTCACTTTTTCAGTGCAGGCGAGGCACAGCTCCGCCAGCCGCTTGGCTTCCGGAGTGATGGCCTTGATGTCGTACAGGGAAATGGTCTGGGCCGCATCCTCCAGCAGATCGAGGATGTCATCCATGCGCGTGATCAGTTGATGAATATCGTCACGATCGAGCGGCGTGATGAATGTTTTGTGCAGGAGGTCGAGCGTGTGGTACGTCACCTTGTCGGCTTGCTTCTCGATGCTTTCGATCGCATGAACGCGGTGCTCAAGGTCATCGAAATTGGTCATCAGGCCAACCATTTCACGTGCGCCTTTGACACACAATTCACCATGCTGAATGAAGAGTTCAAAGAACTTTCCCTCGTTAGGCATCAATCGTCCGAACATGATTCTCTCTCAAGATATGTGTTTTAAAGCTTTCGCGCCCTGCCGTCGCGATTTCCTTCGGCAGGGATCAGGCATAGGCGGTGCCGCGTCATTCTCCGCCGTAGATCGCCTGTCCGCCGGTGTAATTGTCAAACTTGGTGTACTGTCCCAGGAAGGTCAGACGTACAGTGCCGATTGGCCCGTTACGCTGTTTGCCGATGATAATCTCGGCAGTGCCCTTGTCCTGCGAATCCGGGTTGTACACCTCGTCGCGGTAGATGAACAGGATGACGTCAGCATCCTGTTCAATCGCGCCGGATTCACGCAGATCGGACATCACCGGCCGCTTGTTGGGACGCTGCTCCAGCGAACGGTTGAGCTGCGACAGTGCAATGACGGGGCAATTCAGTTCTTTCGCCAAACCCTTGAGGTTGCGCGAAATTTCCGAAATCTCGGTCGCGCGGTTTTCGCCTGCGGAGTTGGCGGACATCAGCTGCAGATAGTCGATGATGATCAGGCCAAGCTTCCCGCACTGTCGCGAAAGGCGGCGCGAGCGCGCCCGCAATTCGATCGAACTCAGCGCCGGCGTTTCATCGATGTACAGCTGCGCATCGTTCATCTTCTGGATCGCATGCGTTAGCCGGGGCCAGTCTTCGTCGTTGAGGCGGCCGGTACGCAGGCGATGCTGGTCGAGGCGGCCGACCGAGCCGAGCATACGCATGGCGAGCTGGGTGCCGCCCATCTCCATTGAAAACACGGCGACAGGCAAACCGCTTTCGATCGCCACGTTTTCGCCAATGTTGATCGAGAATGCGGTTTTACCCATGGAGGGACGGCCCGCAACGATAATGAGGTCGCCGGGCTGCAGGCCGGACGTCATGCGATCGAGATCCACGAAGCCGGTCGGCACGCCCGTGATGTCGTTCTGGTTGTCGCGGTTGTAGAGTTCGTCGATCCGCTCTACCACCTGGGTCAGCAGGGGCTGGATTTCCTGGAAGCCCTGCGCACCGCGTGCGCCTTCTTCGGCGATGGCGAAGATTTTCGATTCTGCTTCATCGAGCAGCTGTTTGACTTCCTTGCCCTGAGGGTTGAAGGCCTGTCCCGCGATTTCATCGGATACCGTGATCAGTTTCCGCAACACGCCGCGCTCACGCACGATTTCCGCGTAGCGACGGATGTTGGCGGCGGAAGGCGTGTTCTGTGCAAGCGCATTCAGGTAGGCAAGACCACCGACTTCCTCTGCCTTGCCGCTCGTGCTCAATGCCTCGAATACAGTAATGACGTCCGCCGGCTTGCCACCGTTGATCAGTTTGACAACATGCTGAAAGATGATGCGATGGTCATAGCGGTAAAAATCGTCTTCACTGACGAAGTCCGCAATGCGATCCCATGCGGCATTGTCCAACAGCAGTCCGCCTAGCACGGACTGCTCCGCTTCAATTGAATGAGGCGGGATACGCAGGGAATCGACTTGAGGGTCGGTACGGCTATTCATGGCGCGAATTATACCTGCTCCCCTTCTTCAAAAGCGTTCGCGATTCCGGAATATTCACTCCTTGCCAATTGAGCAATCAAGTCCGATTTGCCAAGTTGCTGCATGCGCAGTCTCTGCCTTGACATCTACTGCCTAGGCAATTATAGTTTTGGTCACTTACGCCAATGCAATCAAATCACTATGTTCCGGCCTTACAGCCTTAAAACCTTCAGCCGCGAGGAAAGTATTGGTTATCTGCTTAAGCGGGCCGGCCAGCAATTGGGCGGAACCGTGGATCGCAACCTTGCGCCTTTCGACATGACGCATGCGCAACTCGGCATTTTCCTGAAGTTGCTGCATGGCGATGCCAACACTGCCGCAGACCTTGCGCGGGAATTGATGACCGATACGGGTGCCATGACGCGCATGCTGGATCGTCTTGAAGAAAAAGGATTCATCCAGCGTACCCGCAGCAATGCCGATCGCCGCGTGGTCGAAGTGGCATTGACGTCCAAGGGCGAAAGGCTGGCCGACGAAATGATCCAAGTCGTTGTCAATTCGCTGAACCACCATTTGCGCGGCTTCACCGAATCGGAAGTCACCCAGTTCAAGGATTTTCTGCGACGCATGATCGCCAACAGCTGATTCGAATTTCCGAATTCAACCTTTCCTGACCCAAACAACAACACACCGGGATCCATCCATGACCTCCCATCATCGTCCGTATCGGGCTCGCCGTCGGCTCCGACTGCGCGACCCGCTCATTCTTGCCCTTCCCCTGCTGCTCGGTGCGTGCGCCAGCTACCAGGGGATTGCGCCTTCCGCAAAGCAGATAGACAGCGTGACGCTTGCACAACCGGCCGACACCGTTGAAACCGCGAGTGACTGGCCGCAAGATCGCTGGTGGCTCGGCTATGGCGACCCGCAGCTCGATCGCCTGATGCAGCGCGCACTTGCCGACAGCCCGAATCTCGCCACTGCACAAGCGCGGATTGCGCGTGCCCAGGCAGCGGCTGACCTGAGTCACGCGAACCATCGACCTCAGGTCGGCCTAGGCGCTGATGCCAGCTATGGCTTGCAATCGGAGAACTATCTCTTCCCGAAACCGCCCCTGGGACCCGGCGGCGAATACGCCAGCCAAGGGCAGGCGGGCGTCAACTTCGGTTATGAACTCGACTTGTGGGGGAAAAATTCCGCGTTGATCCGTGCCGCGGAAGCGCAACTGAAGGCAGCGGAATATGATCATGCCGCCGCGCGGCTCGCATTGACGACTTCGATTGCCCGCGCCTATGTGCAACTCGCAGCCCAATACGACTTGCAGGAAGTCCTGCTCGCCACGCAGCAGCAGCGCGAGGACATCCGCAAGCTGACGAGCCAGCGCGTCGCAAACGGACTCGACACGCGGGTGGAGCTCAAGCAGGCAGAAACCAGCGAAGCCGTGCTTCGGATCGAACTCGAGCAACTGGCGACGGCAATGAAGATTTCCCGCCTGCAGTTGGCCAGCCTCGTCGGCGGCATGCCGGCCGATGCCGATGCGATTGGCCGACCAGCCCTGTCAAATGTCGTCACCCGGATTCCGCAGAATCTGCCGCTGGATCTGCTTGGCCGCCGCCCCGAACTTGCGGCGCAAAGGGCCCGCATCGAGGCAGCGATTGGCGAGGCCGACGCGGCCAAGGCCCAGTTCTATCCGAACATTAATCTCTCGGCCCTGATCGGCTATCAGGCAATCGGCCTGGACAAGCTGCTGGACCCAGGCAGCATGACCAACAGTATTGGCGCCGCAATTCGCCTGCCGATTTTCGATGGTGGCCGGCTGCGTGCCAACTATGCGGTAAGGACCGCGGACATCGATACGGCAATCAGCCAGTACAACCAGTCGGTCTTGAATGCCGCGCAGGATGTGGCGGAGCAACTGACGCGCGTCGCGGACTTGTCGCGCGAGCAGGCAGCGACCGATGAGGCACTGGCTGCTGCCGAGGAAGCGCACCGCCTGGCGATGCTGCGCTACCGTTCAGGCCTGACCCCTTATCTCACGGTGCTGACAGTGGAAACCCAGCTGCTTGCGCAGCGCCGCGCTTCCGCGAATCTCAGGGCGAAACGCGAAGATCTGCAAATCGCCTTGCTGCGCGCCCTGGGTGGCGGCTTCGTGGATGAGCAGGCACGGGCTGCGGCCGCCCCGGCAACCGATTCGAATAAAACCGTATCCCAGGAGAAGTCATGAACGCACCAGTCAATCCATCAACCAATGCGCAGGCAGGCGCGCAAGCTGCGACAAATCCGGCACCGGGTTCGCCCAAGCGCAAGAAGACCATGCTGCTGATCGGCGCAGTATTCGCCGCCGTCGCCGTTCTGTATGGCTTGTACTGGGCATTCGTGCTGCGCTTTTACGAAGACACGGACAATGCTTATGTCCAGGGCAACGTAGTCCAGGTCACGCCACAGATTGCAGGCACGGTTGCCAAGATCTATGTTGAAGATACCAACATGGTCAAGGCCGGCCAGCCGCTGGTAAGCCTCGACACCGCCGATGCCGACGTCGCCCTCGCCCAGGCCGAAGCGCAGCTTGCCCAAACCGTGCGCGAAGTGCGCACGCTGTATGCTTCGCAGGCACAGGCAAGTGCCACTGTTGCCCAGCGTGAAGCAGAACTGGAGCGAACCAAGGACGACCTCAACCGTCGCAAATCCCTGGCCGGTTCGGGTGCGGTTTCTTCCGAAGAAATCCGCCACGCGGAAGCCGCCGTCAATGCGGCACAAGCTGCGCTCAACGCAGCCAGGGAGCAGCTTGCTTCCGGTCGTGCTTTGACCGAAGGCACCACCGTCGCCAACCATCCGAACGTCAAGCGCGCCGCGGCCCGCGTTCAGGAAGCGCTGCTGGCACAGTCGCGCGCCACGCTGTATGCACCGGTGAGCGGCGAAGTCGCCAAGCGCAACGTCCAGATCGGACAGCGCATCAATCCGGGTACGCCGCTGATGGCCATCGTTCCGCTTGACCAGGTCTGGGTGGATGCGAACTTCAAGGAACCGCAGTTGCGCGAAATGCGTGTTGGCCAGCCTGTCACCCTGACTGCAGATCTGTATGGCAGCAGCGTCAGGTATGACGGCAAGGTGGTCGGCATGGGGGCCGGCACCGGTTCCGCCTTCGCCCTGCTGCCGGCGCAAAATGCCACCGGCAACTGGATCAAGGTGGTGCAGCGCGTGCCGGTGCGGATCGCACTCGATCCCAAGCAACTGGCCAAGCATCCCCTGCGTATCGGACTGTCGATGCATGCAGTAGTGGACTTGCACAATCAGGACGGCCCTCTTGTCGGCGAGACTGCGAGCAGCACTCAACCGCTCGCGGCCGTGCCTGCTGCCACGGGCAATGATGTGGAAGAAAAAGGCAAGAAGCTGATCGATACGATCATTGCTGCCAATCTGAAATAAGAGGCCCGCATGCAAGCCCAGGCAGCCAGCAAAGGCAAGCAGTCCGTCAACCTCGCGGCGGCTCCCACGCAAGCGCCGCTGAAAGGCCCGGCGCTCGCCCTGCTCACCATTGCGGCAGCGTTGTCGACGTTCATGGAAATCCTTGACATCACCATTGCCAACGTCTCGATTCCCAACATCGCCGGCGCGCTTGGCGTGTCCACCAGCCAGGGCACCTGGATCATCAGCGCCTATTCGGTCGCGGCAGCCATTGCGGTGCCCCTGACCGGCTGGATGGCGCGCCGTGTCGGCGAGGCCAAGCTGTTCGTCATGTCGGTACTAGCATTCACCCTGATGTCGGCACTGGCTGCGTTCGCAGTGAACCTGCCGATGCTGGTCGGATTCCGGCTGCTGCAAGGCCTCGTATCCGGTCCCATGGTGCCCCTGTCGCAGACCCTGCTCGTCCGCAATTTCCCGCCGGAGAAACGTGGAGCGGCCATGGGCTTATGGGCCATGACCATCATTCTGGCGCCGATCTGCGGACCGCTCTTGGGCGGTTACATCAGCGACAACTTCCACTGGTCGTGGATCTTCCTGATCAATATTCCCATCGGTCTGTTCGGCGGCACCGCGATCTGGTTCCTGATGCGCGATCGCGACTCCCCCACGGTGAAAATGCCGCTGGACGTGCCTGGACTGGTGCTGATGGTAGTCGGCATCGGCAGCCTGCAACTGATGCTGGAAATCGGCAAGGATTACGACTGGTTTGCATCGTCGTTCATCGTAGCGCTTGGCGTGACCGCCGTAGTCTCGATCACGTTTTTCATTGCATGGGTGCTGACCTCAAGCCAGCCCATCGTGGACCTGCAGCTGTTCCGGGACATCAATTTCCGCTACGGCGTGATCCTGCTGTCGGTCGGCTTCATGACCTACTTCGGCTCGGTCGTCGTGTTCCCGCTCTGGCTCCAGGGGGTAATGGGTTATACCTCGGCCCAGGCGGGAATGGCAATGGCGCCGATCGGCTTCTTCATGCTGATCCTGTCCCCCATCATCGGCAAGAACATCGCCAAGCTCAATCTGCGCCTGCTGGCGACCTTTGCCTTCATCCTGATGGGCTTGGTCTCTTTGTGGAATACCACGATGTCGCTCGAGGCGGGATTCTGGAATATCGTCAATCCGCGGCTCGTGCAGGGAATCGGCCTGGCCTGTTTCTTCATGCCGGTGCAAACGCTCATGCTCTCGAACATCACGCCCGACCACATGGCTGCCGCGTCGGGCCTGTCGAATTTTCTGCGCACGCTGGGCGCCGCGATGGGTACCGCAATCAGCGTGACCATGTGGGAGCACATGGCCAGCGCCCACCATTCTCGACTGACCGAAAATGTTTCCCATTTTTCCGCGGCCAGCAACGATTACCTCGGAGCACTGCAAACCAGTGGCCTGTCGCTCAGTCAAACCTATGCCGTGGTCGAGCGCATGATCGATTCGCAGAGCTATATGCTGGCGACCAACCAGTTCTTCCTGTATTCGGCGGTCGCATTCTTCCTGCTGACTGGGCTGGTGTGGCTGACGAGACCGGCGAAAGTCAGCGGCGTGGCGATGGATCACTGAGGCTATCCATATCCGGAAAGCGCTGGCGTCAAAGCCGACGCCCCGGTGTCGCAGACTCTAGAGAGAAAATCAGCAGTAAAAATAAAATGGGCCGGATAAACCGGCCCATTTTTACGTTCGCGAGAAACGCGCTTATGCTTGCTCGCCGCGCACCGCAACGGTGATTTCCGATACGACGTCGGTATGCAACGCGATCGAGATCGGATATTCGCCAACCGTCTTCAACGGGCCTTGCGGCATGCGGATCTGGGATTTCTCAACCGGGAAGCCCTGCTTGCCGAGTGCTTCGGCGATATCCGCATTGGTGACGGAACCGAACAGGCGGCCATCAACGCCTGCTTTCTGCGAAACCTGAACAGTCATGCCGCTCAGCTTCTCGCCTTGTGCCTGGGCAGCTGCGAGCTTTTCTGCCGCTGCCTTTTCCAACTCTGCACGCTTGGTTTCGAATTCAGCCACGGCAGATTCCGTCGCGCGGCGCGCCTTGCGTTGCGGAATCAGGAAGTTACGGGCATACCCGTCCTTGACCTTCACGACATCACCCAGGTTGCCGAGATTAACGACTTTTTCCAACAGAATGACTTGCATGTTTTTCTCCTATCCTAAGTCGTCAATCACGCGTTGTGCAGATCGGTGTACGGCAACAGCGCGAGGAAGCGCGCACGCTTGATTGCGGTGTCGAGCTGACGCTGGTAATGCGCCTTGGTGCCAGTCAGACGGGCTGGCATGATCTTGCCGTTTTCCTGGACGAAGTCCTTCAGCGTGTCGATATCCTTGTAATCGATCTGCTCGACGCCGGCAGCAGTGAAGCGGCAGAATTTCTTGCGCTTGAACAGCGGGTTTTGCTGCTGACGCCTTTGCTTGAGTTTGCTCTTATCGAATTTTTTACCGAATGCCATGTTTGGCTCCTGTGTCTAATGATCTTGTGAACATGTCTCGAAATCAGTGATATGGAAGACGAGACTTTTGCTGTTACGGTTCCTGCGTGCCAGGAATCCCGTGAACCGAAAGTTCTTGCCCAATTCGGCCTGGCTGAATCGTCCGGAAATCTCGCCTGCAGCAAGCGCGGCAATTTCGAACTCGACCAGGCGGGCAATGCTTGCCTCAGTCTGTTCCGACCTGTGCAGCAGTCTTGCCGACACGATCGGAATGCCTGCCGGGGTATAACGCACTGCGTCACGCTCGGCGATACTAGCTACCAACTGAAGCTGGTTCACGCTCCCGGGCTAGCGCAATCAGGCTGCGGATGCCTCGGCACGCTGGCCCTTGGCGGAATCTTCCTTTTGCACCGCCTTCATCATCGGCGAAGGAGCAGTTTCAGCCTTCTTCATTTTCACGGTCAGGTGACGCAGCACGGCATCATTGAATTTGAAGCCGGTTTCGAGCTCTGCCAGGGTTTCGTTGTCGCATTCGATGTTCAGGCAGACATAGTGTGCCTTAGCAAGTTTTTCAATCATGTAAGCCAGCTGGCGACGGCCCCAGTCTTCAACGCGATGCACCTTGCCGCCACGACCGGTAACGATGCCCTTGTAGCGCTCGATCATGGCGGGCACTTGCTCGCTCTGATCCGGGTGCACGATAAATACGATTTCATAGTGACGCATGTAATCTCCTTATGGACGGATTGACAAAATCGCCCACCCCGGCGTCAGGACGGGTGTGGGAAGAAAAGCCCGTAATAATAGCGTCAATTCAAGAAAAACTCAATCCTTTCAAGCCGTTATCCGGCCTTCCGCATGCCTGCGAGCAGGTTTTCGAAAAACTCCTTGCACTTACACATTTACTGTATAAAAATACAGCCTGTCGTTATGCACAGCACCAGCACATCCGGATAGGCCCTACCATGATCAAACTGACTGCCCGCCAAGAACAAATCCTGAACCTGATTCGGGAAGCGATCGAAAATACCGGCTTCCCCCCGACCCGCGCCGAAATCGCAGCGGAACTCGGTTTTCGTTCTGCCAACGCTGCCGAAGAGCATTTGCAGGCGCTTGCGCGCAAGGGCGCTATCGAGATTTCCCCTGGCACATCGCGCGGCATCCGCCTGTGCGACACCGGCCAGAATGAAAGGCCGAGGCTTGCCGGCGCGAGGCAAATGGCGCTGCCACATCCTTCGCTGATGCAGTTGAGCCTGCCCCTGGTCGGCCGCGTGGCTGCCGGCTCGCCGATCCTGGCCCAGGAGCATATTGAAGCGACCTACAATGTCGACCAGTCCCTGTTTTCCGCCAAGCCGGATTACCTGCTGAAAGTGCGCGGGCTGTCGATGCGGGATGCGGGAATCCTCGATGGCGATCTGCTAGCAGTAAAAAAACCGACGCCGCCAAGAATGGCCAGATTATCGTTGCCCGACTAGGCGACGACGTAACGGTCAAGCGCTACAAGAAAACCGGATCTGTCGTCGAACTGTTGCCGGAAAATCCCGATTTCGAACCGATTCGTGTTAATCCGAACAGTGACGATTTCGCACTAGAAGGCCTGGCGGTCGGCTTGCTGCGCGCCTGGGGTTGAACCGGCACCAGGCTCGAGGCGCAGGCACTTGTCGGTTCGATTGAGTTGCAATGTACATTTAACACGGTTCCGGAGCCTGCACCCGTCACATTGCGACATCGTCAAGAATTCCTATTCTGCAAGATTTTTTTGGCAATGCCGCGCAGGATGTTGACCTCTTCGGTTTCGAGCTGAGTACGCGAAAACAACCTTTTAAGCCGGGGCATCAGTTTCTTAGGATTATCCGGCTTGAGGAAGCCAATAGCAGTCAAGGCCTCCTCCAGATGCGCATACATGCCTTCGATCTGGGCAAAGCTCGCAGCTTCGCCCTGAAATCCGATGGATGTTGCCGGGGCTTGGGCTTCCTCCATTACAGCGAGCCTGCACTCGTAGGAGAGCACCTGGACGGCCTGAGCCAGATTCAGGGAGGAGTACTCCGGATTGGCTGGAATATTGATCAGGACATTGCATTTTTCCACTACCCCGTTCGGCAAGCCGTAACGCTCATTGCCGAATACCAAGGCAGCCTGCACGTCGGGCTCCATGTTTATGTGCGCCGCCAGTGTACGCGGCGTCCATACCGGCGGGGAAAATTCGCGCAGGCGCGCACTGAGCGCCGCCGCGAAATTGCAGCCGTCCAGAGCTTCCTCGATTGAACCAACAACTTTTGTCCGGCTCAGAATATCCTGCGCTCCGCTCGCAAATGCCAGCGCCTCTTCGTGCTCGAGAGCGTCGTGAAAGCGAGGATTAACAAGAATTAATCGCGAAAAACCCATGGTCTTCATCGCGCGCGCGGCTGCGCCGATGTTCCCGGGATGGCTTGTTTCGACGAGGACGAACCGGACACGGTCGAAAACAGAGGTACTTGTTTCAGGCGGCTTCATTTAAAATAGCGGCATTGCGCGGCACAATCGACTAACCGACTGGCCGCATCGCTCATTGTCATTTTATGTGGTTCCGCACGCGGTAGGCGACGGTACCGCAATTTTAACGGAACCTTTATGCACCCCATGCTCAACACGGCGGTCAAGGCTGCTCGCCGCGCCGCTTCGATCATCAATCGCGCCTCCTTCGATGTCGAACGCGTGAAAGTCAGTGAAAAAGGCCAGAACGATTTCGTTACTGAAATCGACCGCGCCGCCGAACAAGCCATCATCGATGTCTTGCAGAGCGCCTATCCCGACCACGCCATCCTGGCGGAAGAGTCCGGCGCCTCCGCCAACCTGCATGACGAAAATGAAAACGTCTGGATCATCGATCCGCTCGACGGCACCACCAATTTCATCCACGGTTTCCCGCAATACTGCATATCGATCGCGCTCCAGCAGCGGGGTCAGATCACGCAGGCAGTCGTCTACGATCCGAACCGCAACGATCTTTTCACGGCATCTAAGGGCGCCGGCGCCTATCTGAATGAAAAGCGCATCCGCGTCAGCCGGCGGGACAAAATGGCCGAAGCCTTGATCGGCACAGGCTTTCCATTCCGCGACATGGGAGGACTGGACGAATACATGCAGATGTTCCGGGTAATGACGGAGAGATGCGCCGGATTGCGTCGCCCGGGCGCCGCAGCACTTGACCTGGCTTATGTCGCAGCCGGCCGCCTCGACGGTTTTTTCGAGAAAGGCCTGCAACCCTGGGACATGGCTGCCGGCTCGCTCCTGATCACTGAAGCAGGCGGCATCGTCGGCAATTTTGCCGGCGAATCGGACTACCTGTACAAGAAGGATGTGATCGCCGGCACGCCGAAGATCTTTGCCCAGATGGTCATGCTGCTGTCCCCGTTTGCCAAATAACGCCACGCCTGCAGTCGCAGAGGCGGGCCGCACGCCCAAGACCAGTTGCAGCCCGCGACTTTCCTCTTGCCTTTCTTTTGCACCACCTTGCCCAGTCCAGCCGCCCCTCGGCGGCTGCCGGCAGCTTTCTTATTGAGTTCTCATGCCCTTTACCCAGCTCGGCCTATCCGATGAAATCGTTCGTGCAGTGCGCGAACAAGGCTACACCACACCCACTCCGATTCAGACTCAAGCCATTCCTGCCGTGCTTGCAGGCGGCGATCTGCTGGCCGGCGCCCAAACCGGCACCGGCAAGACGGCAGGCTTTACTCTTCCGATCCTGCAGCTGCTGAAAGATGGCCCGAAATCCACGCCATCAAAATCCAGGCCGGTGCGCGCCCTGATCCTCGCACCGACCCGCGAGCTGGCGGCACAGGTTGAAGAAAGCGTACGTGTCTACGGAAAATACCTGAACCTCCGCTCTGCCGTGATCTTTGGCGGTGTCAGCATCAATCCGCAGATCGAACTGCTCAAACGCGGCGTGGACATCCTGGTGGCGACCCCGGGGCGCCTGCTCGACCATATGCAGCAGCGCACCATCGACCTGTCGCGCATCGAAATCCTCGTACTGGATGAGGCAGACCGCATGCTCGACATGGGCTTCATTCGCGACATCCGCCGGGTTCTCGCGGCACTTCCCGCGAACCGGCAGAACCTGCTTTTTTCGGCGACCTTCTCGGATGAAATCAAGGCGCTTGCGGATGGATTGCTCAATACCCCGGCCACGATCGAAGTGGCGCGCCGCAACTCGACGGTGGATACGATCGAACAGAAGGTGCATCCGGTCGACCGCAATCGCAAGCATCCCCTGCTCAGTCATTTGATCAAGACCCGGAACTGGTTCCAGGTGCTGGTCTTTACCCGGACCAAACATGGCGCCAACCGGCTGGTCGAACAATTGGGCAAGGATGGCATCAGTGCGCTGGCGATCCACGGCAACAAGAGCCAGGGTGCGCGCACGAAGGCGCTGTCGGAATTCAAGGATGGCAAGCTGCAGGTCCTGGTTGCGACAGACATCGCCGCACGAGGCATCGACATCGACCAGCTTCCGCATGTGGTGAACTACGACCTTCCCAACGTACCGGAAGACTATGTACACAGGATCGGCCGCACCGGCCGCGCCGGCGCCGTGGGAGAGGCGGTATCCCTGGTCTGTGTCGATGAACACGACCTGCTCAAGAACATCGAAAAACTGATCAAGCGCACGCTTCCGCGGGAAGTCATCGCCGGCTTCGAGCCCGATCCGAATGCCACTCCTCAGCCAATTCAGCTTCGCAGCGGCAATGGTGGCGGGCGCAGACAGCCGCAGCCCAAAAAGCCTGCAGCAAGTGCGGCGTCTGGCGCATCAACTAAGTCCGGTGGAGCGCCAAAGCCTCCCGCGAAAAACCAGCCGGCCACGAAAGCGTCGCTGCTCCATCGCGCTGGAAACAGAGGCAGGTAGCCAAAACAGCATCCCGCTGCCGAAGTCGCCGTGCCGGCGGCTGCGGCAGGCAACAACCGACTGGCTCAACATCCGCGTGGATAAGTCGGCATCGTTACTGTTTGAGCACTTCCCGGCAGGCATTAAAATGACGGATTACCGCAATCAGTCATAAAGCCCGGAATGCCACTCACATCTGTACCGGATTCGACCAAGGACGCGAACAGCGTTACGCGCAAGAGCACGAGCAAGGCCGCTGCTCAGCAAGCCGTCGAACAGCTCGACAAACACACCCCGATGATGCAGCAATATCTGCGCATCAAAGCGGAGCATCCGGACATCCTGGTGTTTTACCGGATGGGCGATTTTTACGAACTGTTCTTCGAGGATGCGGAAAAGGCAGTACGTCTGCTCGGCATTACGCTGACCCAGCGCGGCACTTCCAACGGCATGCCGATCAAAATGGCCGGCGTGCCTTTTCACTCGGCCGAGCAATACCTCGCCAAGCTGATCAAGCTGGGCGAGTCGGTCGCCATCTGCGAACAGATCGGCGATCCGGCTACCAGCAAGGGGCCGGTAGAACGCAAGGTGGTGCGGCTCGTCACGCCGGGTACCCTGACTGATTCCGACCTGCTGCCCGAGAAGTCCGAGCGTCCCCTGCTCGCCATGTCCATCCAGACTCAGCGCAGATCGGCGACGATAGGCATGGCCTGGCTGTCGATGGCAAGCGGCAGCCTGAAGCTGATGGAGTTCAGCAGCGATGCGCAAACCTTCGATGCGCGGCTCAAGCAGGAGCTGGAGCGCATCGCGCCGGCCGAGATACTGGTGGCGGATGGAGCCGACGTGAAACTGACACAGACGGCGAACGGCAAGCTCACCACCGCCCCCGACTGGCATTTCGACAGCGCCAGCGGCCAAAAGGCATTGCTCGAACAGCTGGGCACATCCACCCTCGCCGGATTCGGCGCGGAAGGCTTGAGTGCCGCCATCGGCGCTGCCGGCGCGCTGCTGCGCTATGCGCAAGCGACCCAGGGAAAGGGGCTGCAGCATGTACGCACGCTGGCCGTCGAATCGGAAAACGAATTCATCGGCCTGGATGCCTCGACGCGCCGCAACCTGGAACTGACCGAGACCATTCGTGGCCAGGAAGGCTCCGCTTCCGCACCCACCCTGTTCTCGCAGCTCGACCATTGCCGTACTTCCATGGGCTCGCGCCTGCTGCGGCACTGGCTGCATCACGCGAGGCGCGATCAGAACGTGGCAATGGCCCGGCATGCGGCGATCAATGCCTTGATGCGCGCCGACGCCGCCTCCGGGCTTTCCGCAACGCTGGCGGATGTGCCGGATATCGAGCGCATCACGACCCGGATCGCCCTGCTCTCTGCCCGTCCGCGCGACTTGGCCGGTTTGCGCAGCGGCTTGCAGCAATTGCCCTCACTGCGCTCCTATGTGGCGATGTGCAACCGGGATGCCGATGCGCCCTTGCTGCAATCCATTCACGACTTCCTTGCCACGCCGGCCGAATGCCTGGACTTGCTCGAACGTGCCATTGCGCCGGATCCGGCAGCGATGGTACGCGACGGCGGCGTGATTGCCCGCGGCTTCGATGCTGAACTGGATGAATTGCGCTCGCTGTCGGAAAACGCCGGTCAGTTCCTGGTCGACCTGGAAACCCGTGAACGTGCACGTACCGGCATCGGCAACCTGCGCGTGGAATACAACAAGGTGCACGGCTTTTACATCGAGGTGACGCACGGCCAGTCTGCCAAGGTGCCGGACGATTACCGGCGGCGCCAGACCCTGAAGAATGCCGAGCGCTACATCACGCCGGAACTGAAAGCCTTCGAGGACAAGGCCCTGTCGGCGCAGGAGCGCGCCCTGGGCCGCGAGAAATACCTGTACGAACAGCTGCTGAATGATCTGGCGCCGTACATCGGCAAGCTCCAGTCGATTGCCCGTGCCATTGCGGAACTGGATGTGCTGGTCGCGCTGGCCGACCATGCGCTGCGCAACAACTGGTGCGCGCCGCGCCTTGTCGCCGAGCCGGTCATCTCGATCGAGCAAGGCCGTCATCCGGTCGTCGAGAACCAGATCGAGAAATTCATAGCCAATGACTGCGAACTGAACAGCGAACGCAAGCTGCTTTTGATCACGGGCCCGAACATGGGCGGCAAATCGACCTATATGCGCCAGGTTGCCCTGATCACGCTGCTCGCTTACGTCGGCAGTTTCGTGCCGGCGACCAATGCCGTGATCGGCCCAATCGACCGCATCTTCACCCGCATCGGCGCTGCGGATGACCTGGCCGGCGGGCGTTCCACGTTCATGGTGGAAATGACGGAATCAGCGGCGATCCTCAACGGCGCCACCGAGCAATCGCTGGTGCTGATGGACGAAGTCGGCCGCGGCACATCGACTTTCGATGGGCTGGCGCTGGCCTGGGCAATTGCCCGCCATCTGATCGAGACCACGAAAAGCTTTACCTTGTTTGCGACTCATTATTTCGAACTGACCCAATTGCCGCAGACCCATCCTGCGGCGGCGAACGTGCACCTGTCTGCGGTCGAACACAAGGACAGCATCGTGTTCCTCCATGCGGTGCAGCCGGGGCCGGCATCACAGAGCTATGGCTTGCAGGTCGCCCAGCTGGCCGGCGTGCCGCAGGCAGTCATCCGCGCGGCGCGCAAGCATCTGGCGGTGCTGGAATCCCATTCGGTACAGGCCTCACCGCAATTTGATCTGTTTTCCGCGGCGCAGACACGAGAAGATGCAGACGCCGCCATGAATGAACCGGTCCCTGTAGTCTCGGCCCTGGAAGAGGAACTTGCCGCCATCGATCCGGACTCCCTTTCGCCACGCGAGGCGCTGGATGCCCTCTACCGCCTGAAAAATCTGGCCGGGTAACGATGAAGACGCACTGGTTGCATTGCCTGCTTGCCTGCGCCGCCCTGGCACAACTGCCGCTCGCATCGGCAGGGACGAATGCATTCAGTTTCGCCGTCATCCCCTCTCCTTTCCAGGAGCCTGGTGATGCTTCACTGCGTGAAGCGGTCAAGCAGACGGACGAGGCCAACCTCGCTTTTGTCGTGGTCGGTGGCATCAAGGCAGAAACGGAGCCCTGCAGCGATGACTTGTATAGCGAGCGCAAGAAACTGCTGGACAGCGCGCAAAACGGCTTGATCGTCTCGCTGGCGGCAAGCGATTGGGCCGAATGCACGGACTCAAGTGGAAAGCTGGATGCGGCAGGACGGCTAATGCTATTGCGTGATCTCTTCTTTGCCGACGAATTCTCACTCGGCAACAGCCGGATTCCGGTAACGCGACAATCCACCACACCGAAATTTCGCAGCTACACCGAGAATGCGCGCTGGGAAGTCCGCAGAACCATGTTCGCTACCATCAATCTGCCCCAGGACAACAACCATTATGTGATGGCTGCCGGGCGCAACAGCGAATTCGAGGATCGACAAGTGGCAAACCGGCATTGGCTGCAAAGAGTGTTCATTCAGGCCATTCGCAAGAAATTCAGCGCCGTGATCCTCTTTTGCGATGGCAACCCCTTTGCAAGGCCGCGCGATGCGCAGCGCGACGGGTTTCTGGAAATACGGCAGCAGATCACGGCATGGGCGGCGCGGTTTCCCGGAAAAGTACTGCTGATTCACAATCCCGGGGCCGTCCAATCCGAAGGCGCGCCGCGCATCAGATGGCGCGACAACCTCGGTGAATTGAAGGTGACGTCGGGCTGGATGATACTGACCGTCGATCCTTCGCTGGCCGCCTCAATCACTGTTGAACAGGGAACCGCTGCCGGAAAGGATCCGCACTCCTAGAGGGCCAACAACCATCCGGCCCTACCAGCTGCACGTCGCTCACTGCAGCGGAATGGTGCGGAATTGATCGCCTTCCTCATCATCGTCGTCCCCATGGTGATGATGATCGCCTCCCGCATGCACATGGCCATGTGCAATCTCTTCCTCAGTCGCAGGACGAACATCTGCCACATTCAGGGTGAAGCGCAAGGCCATGCCGGCCAGTGGGTGATTTCCGTCGAGCACAACCTGGCCATCGGCGATATCTGTGACTGTGAAGATCAACGGTTCTTCACTGCCGTGGGGATCTTCCGGCGTCCCTTCAAATTGCATGCCGACTTCCAAGGGCTCCGGCAGCCGGCTGCGCGGCTCGATCTTGACCAGGTTCGCATCATATTCGCCAAAGGCATCTTCTGGCTCCACCTGAATGCTTGTGGCATAGCCCGGATCCTTGCCGTCAAGGGCTTCCTCGATTTTCGGCAAGGTATTCCCATATCCTCCATGCAAGTACGTCATTGGCTCACGGCTTTCTTCGATCAGATTGCCTTGTGCATCTGACAGTTCGTAATGCAAGGTGACGACCGTATTCTTGGCAATCTTCATGACACTATCCTTTCATCTGAAATCCGGCGGGATTATACCTTGCGGGTATGAAGCCCTCGAACAAGTCAAGCTATGACCCACGGCTTGGCAATAATATCCACCGTTATAATGGAACGATGCAAAAACTTTCCCTCCTAGGCGGCCTGTCGCCTGCCCAGTTCCTGAAGGATTACTGGCAAAAGAAACCCCTGCTGATCCGCCAAGCCATTCCCGGATTTCACCCGCTGCTAACACGCGATGCACTGTTTCAACTTGCAGCACGGAACGATGTCGAATCACGCCTTGTTTCCCGATTTAAACAACGTTGGGACATGCAGCACGGTCCCTTTGACGCGCTGCCTGGCGCCAGTCGCAAGGCATGGACTCTGCTGGTGCAAGGCGCCAATCTGCACAACGAAGCGGCGGATACATTGCTGCAGCAGTTTCGCTTCATTCCCGATGCGCGGCTTGATGACTTGATGATCAGCTACGCGACCGACGCCGGTGGCGTTGGCCCCCATTTCGACTCGTACGACGTGTTCCTGTTGCAGGCCCACGGCCAACGGCGCTGGCGCATCAGCAAGCAAAAAGATTTGTCCCTGATTGCCGGCCTGCCCCTGAAGATTCTTCAGAATTTCAAGCCGGAAGAAGAGTTTGTCCTCGAACCCGGGGACATGCTCTACCTGCCGCCCCAATATGCGCATGACGGCATCGCGATTGGCGAATGCATGACCTACTCGATCGGCTTTCGCGCGCCAGCGTATCAGGAGCTGGGCGAAGCCTTCCTGCAGTTCATGGCAGAAGCGGTTGAACTGCCAGGCAGGTATGCAGATCCGGACCTCTCTCCCACAAGAAATCCGGCAGAAATCGGCAGTGGCATGCTGACACGGATTGCGGAGGAGTTGTCGAAGATTCGCTTCACCCGCGAGGACATCACGATTTTCCTGGGCGAGTATTTATCTGAACCGAAGCCAAATGTATTCTTCGAGCCTCCCCAGAGACCCCTGAATATCGAGCGATTTTCACGCAGCGCCGCCCGGCGCGGCATAGCTCTCTCCCCAAGGACGCGCATGCTTTATCGGGGCGTACATGTCTTCATCAATGGCGAGTCATTCATCGCTGGAAAGAATGAAAGACGGCCATTGCATGATTTGGCGAACGCGCGCCGGCTTGATGGCGCGGCAATCCAGGCTGCTTCCCGGGATGTTTTGGAATCTTTGCATGCTTGGTACCGGGACGGTTGGATTTACCTGCCATGACCCAGCTCCGGCGCTGTTACCCGCTAACAATTGCTTACTCAAAAGCTTTGTCCGGCCGTGAAATGCGGTGACATATTGTAAAAAAAACCGCTATAATTGCTGGTTAGGAAGTTTTCGTCGTGCGGCATTGCACAAACATGTCACACGCATACGAAAGTACCTACGAAGCGATAGTTATCGGTAATAGCTCATCGCATCCAGTTTTTAGCTGCAACCTTTGAAAAAAACCTTAAGGGAATATCCATGAAAAAAGCACTGTTGATCGCATCTTTGTTGGCTGTTGCACTTGCTGCTTGCGGCAAGAAAGAAGAAGCTGCTGCTCCTGCCGCTGAACCGGCACCGGCTGCTTCCGCTCCTGCTGCTTCCGCTCCGGCTGCTGACGCAACCGCTGCTGCTCCGGCTGCTTCCGCTCCGGCTGCTGACGCAACCGCTGCTGCTCCGGCTGCTTCCGCTCCGGCTGCTTCCGCTCCGGCTGCTGACGCAACCGCTGCTGCTCCGGCTGCTTCCGCTCCGGCTGCTTCCGCTTCCGAAGCAAGCGCAGCTAAGTAATTAGCGATCATTCGCTGCAAGCCGACCCTCGGGTCGGCTTTTTTGTTGCCTCAAGCTATGAAAGCGAAGTCCGCGCGATGAGGCGAAGCGTCATTGAACGCTATGGAGCACTTCACTCGCCAGTGGCCAGATCAATCCATCCAAAACCTTCTTCCTGACAAGCCACCATTACTCGCACCTGACTGGTGTCCAGCGCGTCTGTCAAGGCGGCAAGTGCCAGTTCGGGAGTGTTGTTCTGCTGGCTCAGATGAGCACCGATGACGATTTTCAGACGTGACTTGTCCACGTTGGCGAGGATTTCCGCACTCGTATCATTGGACAGATGACCATAAGCGCCGCCAATGCGTTGGCGCAGCGAGGGAGGATAAGTGGAGTTTGCCAGCATTTGCCGGTCGTGATTGCATTCGAGCACCAATGCATCGCACCCACCGAGCGCTGCAACCAGATGGGGCGTAGATTGGCCCGCATCGGTCAACACTCCCAGCCTCATATGACCATCGGTAGCGACATATTGAACGGGCTCCCGGGCATCATGCGGCACCGTGTAGGGAGTGAGCTGAAGATTTCCTATCCTGATGCTTTCGCCATCGCGACATATGTGGCAGGCAACGCTATCGCACTCACCCTGCACGGCCTGATACGTACCGAAGCTCAGCCAGACTGGAATGCGATAACGCCGCGCGAACTTGAAAACGCCGCCGACATGGTCCTTGTGCTCGTGCGTGACAAGAATTCCGGCTAGGTCTCCTGGCGTCACTCCGACCTTGGCCAGGCGCCGCTCGGTTTCCCGAATTCCGAATCCGCAATCCAGCATGACCGTCGTGGTCGCCGTGCCGGATGCACTGGAGATCAGTAGCGCGTTGCCTTCGCTACCGCTCCCTAAACTTGCAAATCTCAATAGCTTCTATTTCAGTTGATCGTTCAGAAGAGACAGGATCTTGTCAGCCGTTCGCGAATTTTCCGGACGCCCTTCATTGTTCAGCACTACTACCTGACTTACCATGCCTGCGCCCTTTACCGAGACGCGGTAGCGCTGGGCTGCCTTGGCCTTGTCATCAGAGCCGGAGAACAGCCTGGAAAAGAAACCCTGTTCCGACTTGTTCGCATCCAGCCCCTGATCGACATAACGCACGAAATACAAACCTTGCGAACGGTCGCGGTCTTCCACCGTAAATCCGACCCGGTCCAGGGCCAGGCCCACGCGGCGCCACGCACGTTCGAAGCTTTCATCCACCTCGACATAATGACTTTCGCCTCCGTTGACCAGCTTGGCGCGCGTCTGCTGTGGCGGAGCATTGGCAACAACTGCCTTGGCGCGGGTATCCTCGGCACCGAGTCGCGCCATCAGGCGCGACAGGAACTCAGCTTCCAGCCCGGGATCGGCCGGACGAGGCGTCCAGACTGTCGAATCCTTCTCCTGTCCGACCAGCACTTCCTGAGCGGCGCGATGGCTGATATAAATCTCAGTGGTTCCATCCGGCCCTCGCTCCAGGCGAGTGCGGAACTTGTCACGCTCACCAGTGGAATACAGCGGATCAAGCACCTTGCCGAGCGTATTGCGGATGAAATCCTGCGGAATCTTGGCACGGTTTTCCGCCCAGTCGGTTTCCATCACACCGGTCTGCGGAGATTCGACATTGATGAGGAAACCGGAGTCCTGCCAGAAATCCTTGATTTGCGGCCAAAGCTGCTCAGGCGCCTGCTTGACGACCAGCCAGCGCTGATTGCCGTCGCGCTCGATCCGCATATCGGCTGTGGCATTCGGCGCTACCGTTGCCGATGCGACAGCCGGACGCATCCCCTGCTGCAAGGAATATCCGGAAGCAGTCACCGTTCCATTGTTCGCTTCTGGAATCGCATAACGGTTCTCGCGCTGCAGCTGAGTCAGGTCCGGCGGTACTTCCAGCGACTTCGTAGGTGCCTTGCTGGCGCTTTTATAGTCAATCCGGTCGGATTCCATCAGCGAATCGACCGAACTGCATCCCGCCACAGCAGCCAGCATCAGGGCGGATACCAGCCCGCGTTGCGCCATCTGCGAATTCTTGCGAATAGTCATGTAGGTTCTGAAAGAGATATATCGATATAACGGCCGGTCCGGCTTTTGGCGGCGGCTATTGTAATACACCGGATTCGCGCAAAGCGGCGCGAACGGTATCGTGAAAATCGGCGCCCAGCGGCACCAGCGGCAGGCGGATGCCGTTCGGGATCAGGCCCAGCTCGGCCATTGCCCACTTCACCGGCACGGGATTCGGCTCCACAAAAAGCTTGTTATGCAGGGGCAAGAGCTTGTTGTTGATCTCGACCGCCTCAGCCACCCGCCCGGCCATCGCGGCAGCACACAGGAGGTGCATGCTGCGGGGCGCAACGTTTGCAGTCACCGAAATATTTCCCTGGGCCCCGCAGAACATCAATGCCATCGCCGTGGCGTCGTCCCCCGAATACACTGCAAAGGACTTCGGTGCCAGGCGGATCAGATCGCTTCCCCGGGCGATATTGCCGGTCGCATCCTTGACTCCGACAATCCCCGGAATCTGCGCCAGGCGCAGCACCGTTTCATTCGACATGTCGGCTACCGTGCGTCCCGGGACGTTGTACAGGATTGCGGGAAGATCGACCGACTCCGCGATCTTCCTGAAATGCTGGTACATGCCTTCCTGAGTCGGGCGGTTATAGTAGGGCACCACCAGGAGGGATGCGTCCGCGCCGACATCCTTTGCATACTGTGTCAGCTCTATCGCTTCGGCGGTGGAATTGCCGCCGGTACCGGCAATGACAGGAATGCGCTTCGCTGTGTGCTCGACCGCCACCTTGATCAATTCACAATGCTCTTCCACCGATACCGTCGGCGATTCGCCGGTCGTACCCACAATGACAATTCCGTCGGTGCCTTCCGCAATATGCCAGTCGATCAGCTTGCGCAGTCCCGGCAAGTCAAGCGAGCCGTCCGCATGCATGGGGGTGACGATTGCAACTATGCTGCCCTGAATCATGATGATGTGAATGTGGAGAGAAAGAAAGTTTGATTGTAGCGGATGGCCGCCTCGGTGCGAAGTTCTTCCTTAAGACAGCCGCAGGCATTCGGGGCGCAAATTCCCGGAGTCCCGGATGGCGCAAATGCGCTGTACCATCGCGGTCTTCGGCAGGTCGACATAGCCATCCTCGTAGGCGATCACGCGAAGCGGATGCGCCCTTTCAGCCCGCGCCATCGCGAGCAATTCGCCGGGCAGCAAAAGAAAATCGGGATTCGACGGCTTGCCAAAGCTAGCATTCCCTGCCGCAAAAGTCTCGTAAATCAGCACGCCGCCCGGCGCAAGGCCGGCAGCGAGATGCGCGAGCAACGGGCGGTACAGATAATTCGTCACCACGATGCCGGAAAAACGGCTCGCTTCGAATGGCCATTGCGCCTTGCCGTCTGTAGCACGTTCGAGGTCGTACTGAAGGGTGGTGACCTGCGGCCCGGCTGCGCGCTCCAGGGCATCAGCGTCGCGGTCGACCGCCAGCACGGGATGCCCCAGTGAGGCGAACAGCCGCGCATGCCGGCCGCTGCCGCATGCCAGATCCAGCACCTCGCCTGGCGGCACGAGCGAGGCAAAGCGCGCCACCCATGCAGACGGACGGTCAAGGCTGGCATGTGAATGCGGGATCTTGTCCAATCAATGCACCTGTCGAACCATCACTTGTAGCTCAGCCCCATGACCTCGCGCACGTCGCGCATCGTTTCCTGCGCCAGCTTGCGTGCCTTATCGCACCCGTCCGCAACGATCGCGCGCATCAAGCTCGGGTCGTCGAGATATTTCTGGGCGCGTTCGCGCATCGGCTCCTGCTCTTTCAGGACCGCATCAATCACCGGCTGCTTGCATTCCAGGCAGCCGATGCCTGCCGACGTGCATCCCTTGACTACCCAATCCTTGGTCTGTTCATCGGAATACACCTTGTGCAGCTGCCACACCGGGCATTTATCCGGATTGCCTGGATCGGTGCGGCGCACGCGCGCAGGGTCGGTCGGCATGGTGCGCATTTTTTTCACGACCGATTCCCGGTCTTCGCGCAATCCGATGGCGTTGCCATAGCTCTTCGACATCTTCTGGCCGTCGAGTCCCGGCAGACGGGAAGCCTCGGTCAGGCGAGCCTGAGGTTCGGTCAGGATCTGCTTGCGGCTCCCGACGAGATAGCCAAGCAGGCGCTCCCGGTCTTCCGTCGACAGGCTCTGCGCTTCTTCCAGCAGGGCCTTCGCCTGTTCCAGAGCTGCCTCGTCGCCGCGCTCCTGGTAAGCAGTGCGCAATTCCTCGTAGGTCTTGGCGCGCTTGCCGCCAAGTTTGTTGACCGCTTCCTGGGCCTTTTCTTCGAAGCCCTTTTCTTTGCCGTAGATGTGATTGAAGCGACGGGCGATCTCCCGCATCATCTCGATGTGCGGAATCTGGTCTTCGCCGACCGGGACCAGGCTTGCGCGATAAATCAGCACGTCGGCCGCCTGCAGCAGCGGATAGCCGAGGAAGCCATAGGTTGCCAGGTCGCGGTCCGCAAGCTTTTCCTGCTGGTCCTTGTAGGTCGGCACCCGCTCCAGCCATCCCAGCGGCGTTGCCATCGACAGCAGCAGATGGAGCTCCGCATGTTCCGGCACCTTCGACTGAATAAAAAGCGTCGCCTTGGCCGGATCGACGCCGGCGGCCAGCCAATCGATGAGCATGTCCCAGGTGCTTTTTTCAATGATCGAAGGATCATCATAGTGGGTCGTCAGCGCATGCCAGTCTGCGACGAAGAACAGGCAAGGCAGTTCTGACTGCATCTTGACCCAGTTTTTCAGAGCGCCGTGATAATGGCCAAGATGCAGGGTGCCGGTCGGGCGCATGCCGGAGACTACGCGGTCGGGAAACATCATTGTTCAGCTTAGAAAAATATTGAGGGGGAAAGTAATCAGTTGGAGGGCGGCATGGGCCACCATCATGACGGGAGCCATCCAGAAATACAAAAGCTTCAGCATCACCAGTCCCATGACGATGAAGAAGCCATAAGGCTCGATTTGCGCAAACTTGTATGCGTAGCGGTGCGGCAGCATGCTGGTCAGTACCCGACCGCCATCGAGGGGCGGAATGGGGAACAGGTTGAAGGCGAACATCACCAGATTCATCAGGATGCCGGCCTGTGCCATACGCATGAAAAACTCTTCTTCGAGACCGAACGTGCCCAGCATGATGGCGAATATCATCCACAGCAGCGCCATCAAGAAATTCGCCCCCGGGCCCGCCAGTGCCACCCATGCCATGTCGCGCTTGGGTTTGCGCAAATTGCCGTACTCGATGGGGACCGGCTTTGCATAGCCAAACAGGAATGGCGAGCCCACGGCATACAGGAGGACGGGAATGATGATGGTCCCGAAAGGATCGATGTGCTTGATCGGATTGAGACTCATCCGTCCCTGCATGTAGGCGGTCGAGTCGCCAAAGTATTTGGCTGCGTAGGCGTGAGCGGCTTCGTGCAGGGTAATCGCAAAAAGCACCGGCAGTGCATACACTGCGATTGTTTGAATGAGTTGATCCATGGGGCTAGATTTTATCAGAGGGGGCGCGCTGCCCGCGCCCGTAAGCCAGGCAAATACCCTGCCCGGCTTGTCAGCGGGCCATGGCAAAGCAAGAGTGCAGGCGTTCGTGGCAAAAGATCAAGAAGGGATTTTCTTGCCAAACGGATTTCAGAGGCCGAAGATCTCCGGATCCCCGCGCCCGCGGCGCACCAGCTCAGGCTCCTTGGCCGTCAGATCGATCACAGTTGTCGGCTCGAGGCTGCAGGCGCCGCCGTCAATGACCAATTCGATCTGCCGTCCAAGCCGTTCGCGTATCTCGTCGGGATCGGTGAGCGGGTCGCTGTCGCCGGGCAAAATCAGCGTCGTCCCCAGCAAAGGCTGACCCAGTTCTTCCAGCAAGGCGCAGGCAATGCGGTTCTCAGGCACGCGCAGGCCGATCGTCTTGCGCGAAGGGTGGCTCAGACGGCGCGGCACTTCCTTGGTGGCCTCCAGGATGACGGTGTACGGTCCGGGCGTTGCCGCACGCAGCACGCGATATTGCCGGTTGTCGACATGCGCGTAGGTGGCGATTTCACTCAGGTCCCGGCACAGCAAAGTCAGATGATGCTTGTCATCGATGCCGCGAATGTGCCGCAGCCGTTCCACCGCTGCCTTGTCATCCAGATGGCAAACCAGGGCATAACAGGAATCGGTGGGAAGCGCGACGATGCCTCCATCATGCAGAATCTGCGCTGCCTGCTTGATCAGGCGCAGCTGCGGATTATCGGGATGAATCTGGAAAAATTGGCCCATGAAATGCAAAGGGCGGCGGTTGATGTTCCGCCGCCCTGTCGGTAATGGTTATTAGGCGCCGCGCAGCGCAGCGATGCGCTCTTCGATCGGCGGGTGGGTTGCAAACAATGCAGCGAATCCACTTTGCCCGCCGTTGATGCCAAGCGATTTGAAAGCCTGCGGCATGCTTTCCGGCGGCTCCAAGCCGCCCAGACGCGCCAGTGCCCTGATCATGGGCTGCGAATTGCCCAATAGTTTTGCAGATCCGGAGTCCGCACGGAATTCGCGGTAGCGCGAGAACCAGGCGACGATCATGGAAGCGACGATACCGAACAGAATCTCGCACACGAATACAGTGATCATGTAGCCGACGCCAGGCCCGCGGTCATCGTTGTTGCGGAATACTGCCTTGTCTACGGCATAACCGACCACCCGCGCCAGGAACACCACGAAGGTGTTCACCACGCCCTGGATCAAGGTCAGGGTCACCATGTCACCGTTCGCGACGTGGGCGATTTCATGACCGAGGACCGCTTCGACCTCTTCCTTCGTCATGCTTTCCAACAAACCTGTCGAAACGGCGACCAGGGCTGAGTTCTTGAAGGCCCCTGTCGCAAACGCATTCGGCTCGCCCTCGTAGATCGCCACTTCCGGCATGGCGATGCCGGCACGGTCTGCCAGCTTCTTCACTGTATCGAGCAACCAGAGTTCGCTGGAAGATGAAGGCGCATCGATCACGCGCGCTCCGGTTGACCACTTCGCCATAGTCTTGCTCATCAACAGCGAAATGATTGCGCCGGTAAAGCCGACCACCAGCGAATACACCATCAGTGTGCTCATGTTCAAGCCGTTTGCCATCAGGTAGCGGTTCACTCCCAAGAGGGAAAGAACCACCGACATGACGAGCATGACGGCCAGGTTGGTGGCAAGGAAAAGCAAAATTCGTTTCATTCAGAAGCCTCCTGTATTGAAAGCCTTACCTAAATAAGGGCTTCGATAAGAAATTCAAGACATGCAAGATGTCACGGGAGCAATTCTCGCGCATCATGCGTAAAAAAGGAAAGGCTTCAGCCAGTTTAAGGCAGTTTTATATGAGCCAATCGTGCCAGACCGGCACGAGTGAGGGCGGCAGCGCCGGCAGTGCCCCCAGGTCCACGCGCGATTCTTCCGGAGCATGGAAATCCGACCCGCGGGAAGCGAGGAAACCGTATTGCGAAGCAATCTTGGCAAAGGTTTCATACTCGTCCGGCGTATGGCTGCCGGTAACGACTTCGATCCCGACGCCGCCATATTGCTTGAATTCCTGCAGCAGCGCGTCCAGCCCGACTTCGCTCAGCTTGTAACGCCCCGGATGCGCGAGGACCGCGACGCCTCCCGCGCCGCGTATCCATGTCACCGCCTCTTTCAGCGTGGCCCACCGATGCGGAACAAAGCCCGGCTTGCCTTCGGTCAGAAAGCGCTGAAAGACTTCGCTGACGTCCCGGCAGACGCCGAGTTCAATAATGTAACGTGCGAAATGCGTGCGTGAAATCAGGTCCGGATTTCCGACATATCTAAGCGCCCCTTCGAATGCATCGGGAATGCCTGCCGCCGCAAGTTGTTCGGCGATTTCACGGGCACGTCGCTCGCGGCCGGAACGGGTCATTGCAAGCCCCTGCACCAGCGTTTCGTTGGTTTCATCGATCTGCAACCCGACAATATGGATCGTCTCCCCCGCCCAGGTAATGGAAATTTCCACGCCCGGCACATAGATCAATCCAAGATCCGCTGCTGCCGCACGGGCTTCCGGAATGCCGCCCACCTCGTCATGGTCGGTCAGTGCCCAGACCTCGACGCCGTTGGCTTTCGCCCGTGCCGCCACTTCACCCGGTGCAAGGACGCCGTCGGAAATGCTGGAATGGCAATGAAGGTCTGCGTTCAACATAGTCGTATGCCAAGAGATACTGTAAGGATCGCTTTCATTGTACGCCGACTGACTGCCTCCGGAGGCATCTCACGCCGGACCTGTGTTCAGTCGAGAAAGTCTTCGATCAGCCTTGCCAGTGCCAGCGGTTGATCATGGTGCAGCATATGGCCGGCGTCCCTGACCAGCGCCGTCGTGACATGCTGAATTACGCCAATGCGGCGGTCCACCTCGGCCCGCGCCTGTTCCTGCGGCCCAAGCCAGCGCCAGGCATCGGTATCGTCCGCTTCCACCCAGAGCACAGGAGCGCTGATCGCACGCCAGCAAGCCATGATTTCTTCCACCTGGTACAGGTAGGGGTTGACCATCTTGTGTGCCGGGTCGCCAAGGATTGCCCATTCGCCCTGATCATTTTCGGCTGCCCAATGGGCTGAAAGAAATGCCGCGCGTTCCGGATGCAGCCGCGGATTCGTCTTTTGCAGACGCGCAGCCACCGCAGCCCGCGACGGATAGCGGCCCATGGTGGGCGGGTTCCGCAGTTCATCCAACCATTTTGCAAATCGTGCCGGCGCCTGTTCCGGGCGCGTCGGCGCCAGGCCGAACCCTTCGAGATTGATCAGCCGGGCGATCCTGTCGGGCCGCACGCCGGCATATGTGCAGGAAATATTTCCGCCCATGCTGTGTCCCAGCAGGTTGACCGGTGCGTCGGGCGAGTAGTGCTGCAGGATGGCATCGAGATCGCCCATGTAATCCGGGAACCAGTAGCAATCTGCGCGCGTCTTGTCAGTCAGTCCGAAGCCGCGCCAGTCCGGCGCGAGCACATGCCAATCCTTTTGCAGGCAATCAACGACGAACTGAAAGGATGCGGACACATCCATCCACCCATGCACCATAAACAGCTTCGGCGCGCCTGGCTCGCCCCATTGACGCACGTGGTATCGAAGGCCGCGGACCGTGATAAATTCTGACCTGGAGCGTTTCATGTTTTGCTGTATATCCTGACTGGGACTGATGAATGGAATGCCGGCCAACGGAGCCCTTTCGGCCGGCCTTGCACCTGCAGGCCCGAAATAATAGAACGACCGTTCATTAATTATAAGGGGGAAACAATGGCACCGGATGACCGCCTCCCGCAACAGGACCGCTACGACACGCTGTACCGCGAATTTCGCTGGCATGTTCCCGAATGGTTCAACATTGCCGAAGTCTGCTGTGCGCGCTGGGCGAAAGACAGGTCGCGCATTGCGATCCACTTCGAGGACGAGGCCGGGCATACCGCCACCCTCACCTATGCCTCCCTGCAGGAGCAGGCGAATCGCCTTTCCAACGTCCTGGCCAGGCTGGGCGTCACACGCGGCGACCGGGTGGCGATCATCCTGCCGCAGCAGGGTGAGACGGCGGTTGCCCACATGGCCTGCTATCAATCCGGTGCAATCGCGATGCCGCTCTCCATCCTGTTCGGGCCGGATGCACTTGAGTACCGGCTGCAAAACAGCGAAGCGGTGGTGGCAATCGTCGACAGCGCGGCGCATGACAGCCTGCAGGCGATCCGTGCCAATTGCCCTGCCCTGCGCCACGTCATTGCGATTCATTGCGACCCCGCCGACACGCTCGACTGGCATGCAGAACTGGCCAAGGCCGATCCCGAATTTGAACCTGCTGCGACCAAGGCCAGCGATCCGGCCATCCTGATCTATACCAGCGGGACGACCGGCGCGCCCAAGGGCGCCTTGATTCCTCATTCGGCCATCATCGGCAACCTGACCGGCTTCGTCGCATCCCAGAACTGGTTTCCGCAGGACGGCGACGTGTTCTGGTCGCCTGCCGACTGGGCCTGGACCGGCGGCCTGATGGATGCGCTGCTGCCCACGCTTTATTTCGGCAAGCCGATCGTCGGCTACCGCGGGCGCTTTTCGGCGGATACCGCGTTCTACCTGCTCGAAAAATACGGCGTCACCAATACTTTCCTGTTCCCGACTGCGCTGAAGATGATGATGAAAGCGTATCCTGCGCCGCGCAGCAGGTTTTCGCTCAAGCTGCGTGCCATCATGAGCGCCGGGGAAGCTGTCGGCGATGCGGTGTTCAACTGGTGCCAGGATGCGCTCGGCATCACGCCGAATGAAATGTTCGGCCAGACCGAAATGAACTACATCGTCGGCAACAGCGCCCAGCTCTGGCCGGCAAAACCTGGAAGCATGGGCCGCCCCTATCCCGGCCACCTGGTCGGTGTGATCGACGACGACGGCAATCCGGTCAAGCCGGGCGAAATCGGTGAAGTGGCGATGCGCCGAACCGATACCCACGGCACACCCGATCCGGTTTTCTTCCTCGGCTACTGGAAGAACCCGGAAGCCACGCGCAACAAGTATTCCGGCGAGTGGTGCCGCACCGGCGACCTGGCGCTGGTGGACGAGGACGGTTATCTCTGGTACCAAGGCCGGGCGGATGACATGTTCAAGGCAGCCGGCTACCGCATCGGGCCGTCGGAAATCGAGAATTGCCTGGTCAAGCATCCGGCAGTGATCAATGCGGCGGTCGTACCGAAGCCGGACCCGGAGCGCGGCAATATCGTCAAGGCGTATATCGTGCTGACACCGGGAGTCGAACGCGGCGAGGAAGCCGATGCCAGGCTGGTCGCTGAACTGCAGGCCCACGTGCGCGGCAAGCTCGCGCCGTATGAATATCCGAAGGAAATTGAATTCATCGACCAGTTGCCGATGACGACGACCGGCAAGGTGCAGCGCCGCATGTTGAGGTTGCGGGAACAGGAGCGCGCCGCCGGCACGAACGGGCAGCCCGCATAAGACGTGCGTCCCGTTTCGGACATTGCACCAGTCAAGAAGCCAGGGCCGCCAGCTCCTCCTCGTTGAAGCCGGCGGCTCTTCTTGCCTCCAGATTGAATGGCCCGCGCGGCACCGGCGCCTTGTACTTCACCGCAAGGGTTGCGTAGGTTGTGATCGGATCCAGTCCGCGCTCCCGGCACAGCCAGGCATACCAGCGGTTGCCGATCGCGACATGCCCGATCTCATCGCGCAGGATGATGTCGAGAATCTGTGCAGCCGCCATATCGCCCGCCTGCGCAAGCTTGGCCCGCATAGGCGGAGAGGCATCAAGGCCCCGCGCTTCCAGGGTGCGCGGCACGAGTGCGATGCGGGCGAGAATGTCATGCTGCGTTTTTTCCGCCATGTCCCACAGGCTGTTATGGGCCGGAAAATCACCATAGGCAAATCCCAGCACTTCGAGATGGGATGACAGCAGTGAAAAATGCAGCGCCTCTTCCGCCGCCACCTGCAGCCAGTCGCCATAGTATTCCCGCGGCATGCCGGGAAAGCGCCAGATGGCGTCCAGCGCCAGGTTGATCGCATTGAATTCGATGTGGGCCAATGCATGAATCAGGGCGGCCCGACCTTCGACAGTGCGCATCGAACGATGCTTCACCTCCAAGGGCGGCACCAGCTCCGGTCTGGCGGGCCGCCCCGGAACGGGTTGCGACGCTTCCAGCTCCGCTTGCTCCTGCAACGCAATCTGGCCCCGCAACCATGCCGAGGCCAAGCCTTCCACCCCGCGCATCTTATGCTCCACCTCGCTTGTCACAAGGCAGGTCAAGGCTGCGGCACGCAATTCTGTCAGGGAGGAAACGAAATCTGCAGTTGGCAATGGATTCATTCGAGCGGCGGTAAAATGCGGGTTTAAAACAATCAATTTTACGGACATCCATGGCTATCTACCAATTGGGCGAGCACTCTCCAGACATTCATTCTTCCGCCTATGTTACCGATGCGGCAAACGTGATCGGCAAGGTGAAGATCGAAGCGAATGCCAGCATCTGGTTCAATGTGACCATCCGCGGCGACAATGAACTGATCAGCATTGGCGAAAACAGCAACATTCAGGAGGGCTGCGTGCTGCATACCGATCCGGGCTTTCCACTCACCGTGAGCAGGAACGTGACGGTAGGCCATCAGGCGATGCTGCATGGATGCACCATCGGCGAGGGTTCGCTGATCGGCATTCAGGCCATCATCCTGAATGGCGCGAAGATTGGTAAAAACTGCCTGGTCGGCGCCGGCGCGCTGGTCACCGAAGGCAAGGAATTTCCCGACAATTCCCTCATCATCGGCAGCCCTGCAAAAGCCGTTCGCACCCTGAGCGAGGAAGATATCGCCCGCATGCATGGCAACACCGGCAACTATGTCAAGCGCGGCCAGTTGTTCAAGCAGGACCTGAAGAAGATTGGTTAATGATGGATACTCTGCAAAAATTCATCTTTGAAAACGCGGCAGTGCGCGGCGAACTGGTCGAGTTGCCCGACACCTGGCGCGAAATCCAGTCGCACCACACGTATCCGAAAGCCGTAAAAACCCTGCTTGGAGAAATGCTGGCGGCAGCGGCATTGCTTTCAGCCAATCTGAAATTCAATGGTTCCATCGTCATGCAAATCCATGGCGATGGCCCGGTGCGACTGCTGGTGGTGGAATGCGATTCGGAACTGCATCTGCGCGCAACCGCAAAGCTGGCGTCCGACGCAGTGATCGGGGACGAGGACTCCCTGACCTCGCTCGTCCACGCCCATGGCCAAGGCCGCTTCGTCATCACGCTCGATCCCAAGGACAAGCTGCCGGGCCAGCAGCCTTATCAGGGCATCGTGCCACTGGACGGCGACTCGGTAGCGACGGTCATTGAAAATTACATGCTGCGCTCGGAACAGCTCGACACCCGCTTGTGGCTCGCCGCGGACCCGACCGTGGCGCGCGGCCTGCTGCTGCAGAAGCTGCCGAAGGAAGGCGGCACTGGGACATCGGTCAGCGACGACCTCGAAACCTGGAACCGCACTGTCATGCTCGGCAACACCCTGCGCAGGGAGGAACTGCTGACGACCAACGTAGATACTCTTATGCGCCGCCTCTTCTGGGAAGAAACAATCAGGGTTCTCGATGCGAAGCATCCGTCTTTCCGTTGCAGCTGCTCACGCGAGAAAGTAGCGAACATGCTTAAGATCCTGGGCCGGCAGGAAGTTGAGGCAGCTCTTGCGGAACTGGGAAAGCTGAACATTGACTGCGATTTCTGCGGCCGCCACTACGACTTCGATGCGGTCGATTGCGCGCAACTGTTTGCAACCGATACTTCAAGTGAAGGCGTACAGCCGGCAAGCCATGTCCGGCATTGATGCATGGCAGGGAGCGCTGTCCAGGACCGAGGCAGCGCCTCTCCCGGCTCCTCAGGATAGCTCAGGAGTTGCGGGCTTTACTGGCCGACGCAAGAGAATGGGCTGATGGATTAGTTGCGGGCGGCAGGCTGTGCGTCCGCCGTCATGGGCGGTTTGCCATTCCCGTCCAGTACCTGGACGAAAATCTCGTCGGCCTTGATCATCCCCAGCTCGAAGCGGGCGCGTTCCTCGACGGCCTCCGTGCCTTCCTTCAAGTCCTGCACTTCGGAATTGAGCTTGGCATTGCGCGCCTTGAGTTCCTCGTTTTTCTGCTGGGCGGCGACGACCTGGTTGTCGAGGTCCCAGACGCGCAGCCAGCCGCCCTTCCCCAGCCATAACGGATACTGGATCAGGAGCAGCAAGGCTGCGAGACTGAGGGTGATCAGGCGCATGGAACACTCTTTTCATGGACTCCAGCCTGAAGCGGGAATGCCTTCAGGCTGGAGCCGAGGCCCTTACTTCAGGTTATAGAAAGCGCCGCGGCCGGGATAGCTGGCGATATCACCGAGATCTTCCTCGATACGCAGCAATTGATTGTACTTCGCGATGCGGTCCGAGCGCGACATGGAGCCGGTCTTGATCTGCAGGGCATTGGTGCCGACTGCGATATCGGCAATCGTCGCATCTTCGGTTTCTCCGGAACGGTGCGAAATCACTGCCGTGTAGCCGGCACGCTTGGCCATCTCGATTGCAGCAAAGGTTTCGGTCAGAGTGCCGATCTGGTTGATCTTGATCAGGATCGAATTGGCAATGTTCTTCTGAATGCCTTCACGCAGGATGCGGGTGTTGGTCACGAACAGGTCGTCGCCGACCAGCTGTACTTTCTTGCCCAGCGCATTGGTCAGGGTCGCCCAGCCTTCCCAGTCATTTTCCGCCATGCCGTCCTCGATCGAGATGATCGGATACTTGTCGCACCAGGTTGCCAGCACATTGGTGAAGTCGGCCGAGGTCAACGTCAGGCCTTCGCCTTCCAGGTGGTATTTGCCGTCCTTGTAGAACTCGGATGCTGCGCAGTCCAGGCCCAGCGCAATCTGGCGGCCCGGTTCATAGCCGGCCTGCTCGATTGCCTGCAGGATCAGCTTGATCGCGGCTTCATGGTTTTCGACGGAAGGCGCAAAGCCGCCTTCATCGCCAACGGCAGTCGTCAGGCGCTTGTCGTGCAGGATCTTTTTCAGGGTATGGAACACTTCGGCACCATAGCGCACGGCTTCGCGGAAGCTCGGTGCGCCGACCGGAATGATCATGAACTCTTGCAAGTCCAGGTTATTGTCTGCGTGCGCGCCGCCGTTGATGACGTTCATCATCGGCACCGGCATCTGCATTGCGCCGGAGCCGCCGAAATAGCGGTACAGCGGCAGGCCGGATTCCTCGGCAGCTGCTTTCGCCACAGCCATGGAGACAGCCAGCGTTGCATTCGCGCCAAGGCGGCTCTTGTTTTCGGTGCCGTCTAGATCGATCAGGGTGCGGTCGAGGAAGGCTTGCTCATTCGCATCCAGCCCCATGATCGCTTCGGAAATTTCGGTATTGATGTGTTCGCATGCCTTCAGCACGCCCTTGCCGAGATAACGGCTTTTGTCCCCGTCGCGCAGCTCGATCGCCTCGCGCGAACCGGTCGAGGCGCCCGAAGGCACTGCAGCCCGGCCCATGACACCGGACTCCAGCAGCACATCGCATTCGACCGTAGGATTGCCGCGCGAATCGATTACTTCGCGCCCGATGATGTCAACAATCGCACTCATTCCATTCTCCTAAATAAAACAAATTCATTAGGGTGCGCAGGCGCATGAATTCGGCATCATCACTCAGAGCGCGAAGGCGCCCGGCGAGCCGGAACATCATTCCCGCTTACGAAAAGTCGTTTTCGGCAAAGCCTGCCTTCTTCACGACACGGTCGAGCTCCATCAGGGTCGCGAGCAGGTTTTTCATGCGCGCCAGGGGCACGGCATTCGGGCCGTCCGACATGGCTTGCGCCGGATTCGGATGGGTTTCCATGAACAGTCCGGCTACGCCTACCGCTACTGCAGCGCGTGCCAGGACAGGAACGAACTCGCGCTGCCCGCCGGAGGACGAGCCCTGCCCGCCCGGAAGCTGAACGGAATGGGTGGCATCAAACACCACCGGGCAGCCGGTCTCGCGCATGATAGCGAGCGAGCGCATGTCCGATACCAGGTTGTTGTAACCAAAGGAGGCGCCACGCTCGCAGGCCATGAAATTGTCCTGCTCGAGGCCGGCTTCCTTCGCGGCGGCACGTGCCTTGTCGATGACATTCTTCATGTCGTGCGGCGCGAGGAACTGGCCCTTCTTGATATTGACCGGCTTGCCGGACTGGGCGCAGGCGCGGATGAAATCGGTCTGGCGGCACAGGAAGGCTGGCGTTTGCAATACGTCGACCACGGCGGCAACCGGCTTGACCTCGTCGATTTCATGGATATCGGTCAGCACCGGCACGCCGATCTGCTTCTTGACCTCTGCGAGGATCTCCAGGCCCTTCTCCATGCCAAGACCGCGGAAAGAGGTTCCCGACGAACGGTTCGCCTTGTCAAAAGAGGATTTGTAGATGAAGGGGATACCGAGTTCGCCGGTCAGCTCTTTCAGAGCACCTGCCGTGTCGAGCGCCATCTGACGCGATTCGATCACGCAAGGTCCGGCGATCAGGAAAAAGGGTCGATTCAGTCCGACTTCGAAACCGCACAGCTTCATGCTGCATTCCTTTTTGAAGAGGCACGCTTGTGCTCAAGCGCCGCCTTGATGAATGAAATGAATAATGGGTGACCTTCGCGCGGAGTCGACTTGAATTCCGGATGATATTGCACGCCGACGAACCAAGGATGGGCATCCTGGCCGTTACGCGGCAGTTCCATGATTTCGCACAATCCTTCGGTCGGTGTGCGGGCGGAAACGACCAGCCCCGCCTCTTCCACGCGGCCGAGGTAATGATTGTTGGCTTCGTAGCGATGGCGATGGCGTTCGGTGACTTCGGAGCCATAGATCTCGGCTGCGATCGTGCCGGGCTTCACCGCGCAGGTCTGCGCACCCAGGCGCATGGTTCCACCCAGGTCGGAATTGGCATCGCGCTTCTCGACCTTGCCGTCATGGTTCTGCCATTCGGTGATCAAGGCCACCACCGGATGCTCGGTATCAGGATCGAATTCGGTGGAGTTCGCCTTGGCGAGCCCGGCCTTGTTGCGCGCATATTCGATCAGCGCCACCTGCATACCGAGGCAGATGCCAAGGTAAGGCAGCTTGTGCTCGCGGGCGAATCGCGCAGCGGCGATCTTGCCTTCCACGCCGCGCTTGCCGAAACCGCCGGGCACGAGGATCGCATCGTACTTCGCGAGGTTGGCCGTCCCTTTTTCCTCAATTTCTTCCGAATCGAGATATTCGATATTGACCCGGCTTCCCGTATGGATGCCGGCGTGGCGCAGTGCTTCGGTCAGGGACTTGTAGGATTCGGTCAGGTCGACGTACTTGCCGACCATGCCGATCGTAACTTCATGCTTCGGATTCTCGAGTGCGTACACCAGCTTCGTCCAGACCGACAGGTCGGCGGGCTTTGGCGACAGGCCAAGCTTTTCGCAGACGATGGCATCCAGACCCTGGTCATGCAGCATTTGCGGGATCTTGTAGATGGTGTCGGCATCCCAGACCGAGATGACGGCGTCTTCCTGCACATTCGAGAACAGCGAGATCTTGGCCCGCTCGTCGTCCGGAATGCGGCGGTCGGCGCGGCACAGCAGCGCGTCCGGGGAGATGCCGATCTCGCGCAGCTTCTGCACGCTATGCTGGGTCGGCTTGGTTTTCAGTTCGCCGGCCGAAGCAATATAAGGCACCAGCGTCAGGTGCACGAAGGCGGTCTCGTTACGCCCGGAGCGCAGGCTCAACTGGCGTGCCGCCTCGAGGAAAGGCAGCGATTCGATATCGCCGACAGTGCCGCCGATTTCCACCAGCGCGACGTCGAAACCATCCGCGCCGCGCTTGATGAAATCCTGGATTTCATTGGTGATGTGCGGGATCACCTGCACCGTCTTGCCGAGATATTCACCCCGTCTTTCCTTGCGGATGACGGATTCGTAAATCTGGCCGGTGGTGAAATTGTTAACCTTCCGCATCTTGGCGCTGATGAAGCGCTCGTAATGGCCGAGGTCGAGGTCGGTCTCCGCCCCGTCATCGGTAACGAATACCTCGCCATGCTGGAAAGGGCTCATCGTTCCCGGGTCTACGTTGATGTACGGGTCGAGCTTGATCAGGGTGACTTTGAGGCCGCGCGATTCGAGGATCGCAGCGAGGGAGGCGGCTGCGATTCCCTTGCCCAGGGAAGACACGACGCCGCCAGTGACGAATACAAACTTGGTCATTGCTGAATGTGCCGGACGGCACGTGCGGGAAATTCAAATTATACCCCAAACCGCTTTTTTTGCGATTCGCGACTTGCGCGGATTTTACCTGTTTGACATCGGGCACACATCAAACTTCATCAAGGAGTATAGGAAAACTGCAGGCGCAGAAAATTCTGCACACCTATCGAATCCGACAGGCCGCGAATTTCGTTTCCGCGCCGGACAAGCGACACCCTGGCGCCATATTTTCCGCTGCTCCATGCCATGCCGGCTTCCGCTTCTCCCACCCACCTCCGGGGGTCCACGACATGCGGGTTATTGCTTGAAAAATAGCCGCCCTGCAGGGTCGCGTCATAGGCCACGGCGCGCATGTCCGCGCGAACAAATCCGAACCAGCCGGGTCGCTCCGGCAGTACATTCAACTGTCCGGCGCGCAGCGTCAATCCGCCCGTGACATCGGTATGGATATTCCCAAAACGCCCCTCGATCCGTGGCGCGATATCCAGCCAGGATGTCGGCATCCAGCGCACGGGAGTCATCTCCGCATGCAGAATGACACCCACCTCGTTTTTCACTTGCTTGCTCCATCCCCGCGGCAGATTCTGATTGATCAGTCTGTGGAGATTGGTCTGCGTCCACTTCCCGCCAGCACATGGTCCGAGACATCCGAGGTCGACCCCGACCTTCGTATGGCTGCCGTCGGCCCCGAAGCGCTCCTTGAAGAATCCGAGGTACAACCATCCGGCATACGGATGATCGGGCGGGCCCACATCCTCGGGCGGCAGCTTGATATCCGACGGGGTGTAGAGTTCCTGGCCCACGCGCCAGCTAAAAGCGGTCGCGCCACCGGAATCCTCCAGCGTGTATTTCCTGGTGTAGCGAAAACCGCTGGTATACAAGCTGTCTTCGTTCTTGAGAGTCAGGCTGTCGTTGTCGATATCGGCGATATGGGTTTTCCTGCCTTCCGACGCAACCCTTTGGTAATCGGAATAGAGGTCGGCCAGGGGACCGGCTGCAGCATTGCAGCTAGCCGCCACAAGCACGAAACTCATCAGGTATCGGATACAGGCAAAACGCATCGGCTCTTTCATGAACGAAGCAAAGTCTGAATCATCTCATGGACCGCATCCGCGGCCTTCCCCGGAAACTCCATCGGGAACAGGTGGCCACCTTCCATCTGGCGGAAATGCCGGCCCACCAGGCGCCTGGTTGCCCCCAATCCAGCCTGGCGGCACTCCGCCGAATCCCTGCCGCCGACAAAACCGACCGGCACCGGGAAGGGTCGCCTAATCAGCGCGCCGATATGATGCGGCAAGCCGAGGTAGATCGCCGTTTCCGTTTCCCGTGTAAATCGCAGGGTCACCCCTTCCGGATGCGGGACAAGTCCGTGGTCGACGTAATCTCGCAAGACTTCTGCGGGCCAGCTCGCAAACAACGGTTTCGAAACGTAATGCTGAAAGGCAGATTCATGGTTCGGCCAAAGGTTCCTGCGCTTTGCGGAAAATCGTGCTGGCGAAAATTTCCTGTCCACGCCCACCCGCTTCGCAGCTCTCAGCAGCAGAGCCCGCCACCCCGCGACCACCGGTGCATCGAGCAGCAAGACACAGCGTACCAGTTCCGGGTGTGCCCTAGCCACCATCAGGCTCAGCATGCCGCCCATCGAATGGCCGACAAGGATGACCGGCTTGCTGTAGCGGACCCTCAATTCATCGATCAATTCCCGCTGAAGATGAGCCCAGCCGTCGGTAACCGGATAGGCGGGATTATGGCCATGCATTGGCAGCGCCTGCACATCGTAATGGCGGCGCAGATGGTTGAAAAACACCCGATAAGTCTCTGCCGGGAAACTATTGGCATGGACAAAGTGAAGCGTCGGCAGGGGGATGGCATTTTGCGGCGGCATGTGCGGCGAGCAGTCTCATTTGGAACGACCGGAATTGTAATGGGAGCGAGGCGTTCCGGGATTCGCAAAACGACCGTTTCGACAACTTGCTCTATATTTCCCTGATCTTCCTCAGAAATGCCGCGCCGCGGGCGGCAGGAGGGAGGAAAGGGTCAGCGGCCGTACCAGTAGCGCAAATGCTCCGCCCGGTATTCCTCAATCTCCATGGATGAATTGAAGCGCAGGGTGATGGCGCCCGATTCGTCGCTACGCAGGCGCCGGATGCCGAGGTCCTTGTAGCGTTCGAACACTTCCGGCTTGGGATGGCGGTAGCGGTTCCGGTAACCCACCTGGAACAAGGCGACCTCGGGCCGTACCCTGGTCAGGAAGGCCGGCGTCGAGGAGGTGCCGCTGCCATGATGCGGCGCAAGCAGCACCGACGCGCGCAACTTGGCCGGCTCGCGGCTGGCGAGTTCGTTTTCCTGCGCCGCTTCGATATCGCCGGGCAAAAGTATCGACTGTGCCCCCAGGGTGATCCTGAGGGTGCAGCTTCGGGCATTCGGTTTCCATTTGGCGTTGTCGTAGCTTGTCCCGGCAGGATGCAGCATCTCAAAACGTACCGCCTCCCATTCCCAGCTCTGCCCTGCTTCGCAGCGGCGATGATCCGGGGCCGCTTTCACAATGGAGTGTTCGCTCGGCAGCGAAGAGGAAACCCACCGGACCGCGATTTCCCTGAGTATCGAGGCAGCCCCGCCTGAGTGGTCGGTGTCGCTGTGCGAAACGATGAGGCCGTCCAGGGTGTTGATTCCACGCGACTTCAGGTAGGGAAGAATGACACGGTTGCCGCCGTCCGCCTCCGGCGAATATGCCGGCCCGGTATCGTAAAGCAGGCGATGCTGGGGCGTTTCAATGAGGAGCGCCATGCCTTGCCCGACATCGAACGCGGTGATCCACATTTCGCCCGATGCGGGATGCTGCGGAGCATTCAGCATCAGAGGCAGAAAGCCGGCCAGCCCCAGCCACCGTACCGGCCACCCCCTTGGCGCAAGCAACCACAGCGTGCCGACGAGCGCCAGCAGGAACATCCACCACGACGGAACCGGCGCCGACCACACGGCTGCCCGCAATCCGCTCAGCAGTTCCAATCCGTAAGCCAGCCATTCAATCAGCGCATGGGCCAGTCCGAGCAACCAGGCAGACAGGGGGGGCGGTGCAATGCTTCCCATCAGGGCCAGCGGGGTGGCCAGGAAACTGACCAGGGGAATGGCGAAGGCATTGGCGACCGGGCTGACCAGGGAAATCTGCCCGAACAGGAGCATCGTCAGCGGCACCAGCCCGAGGGTAACGACGTACTGGGTATGGGCGCCGGCCGTGAAGGCGCGTTTCCAGCGCTCGCTCCTTGGTGCGTCGTCCAGCGACTGCAGGTGTGCACGCCCGACCGTCGCATAGAGGATGATCCCGACCGCACCGAACGATAACCAGAATCCGGGCCACAGCACCGCCCAGGGATCGAGCAGCACGACCAGCCCCAGCGCGATGCACAGCACATGCGAAACGCTGGTGAGCCGCCCGCACCATAGTGCAACTGCAACGACGGCCAGCATGTAGAGCGTGCGTTGCGCCGGCACCCCGAACCCGGCCAGCAGCACATAGACCGTTGCGGTCAGAACCCCGGCCAGCGCTGCCGCCTTCTGCGCCGGCAGCAGCAGCGGGAGATCCGCGCGCAGAAAAAATGACCGGCGCCACAGCGCATAAATCAGCGCAGCGAACAGCCCTGCCACCATCGTGATGTGCAAGCCCGAGATCGAGACCAGATGTCCTACCCCGGTGCGAGCGAACACCTCCCAATCGGATTGGCTGACCGACTTCTGGTCGCCGATCACCAGCGCGGCGATCACACCGACATAGGGCTTGTCCGGCAGGGCTTCGAATATGCGGTCGCGCAGTGTGCCACGCCAGCGTTCCACCAGATTCCCGAAGCTGAAAACGAATGCATCCAGGCGCCGGTTTTGCCCGCTCAGTCCATCAGCAGGCCTGACATAACCGGTCGCCCGCAGGTTCTGCTCGAGCAGCCACACTTCGTAGTCGAAGCCGTTTGGATTGGCATTGCCATGCGGCCGGCGCAGGCGCACCGTCAGTTGCCAGCGTTCCCCCGGACGGACGTCACCGACCTGCTGCACTTCCTCATCGCGAAAGCCCGAATACCAGGACAATGCCAGCTTCGGCGGCACGGCTGCTTCGGCGTCCTTCGTCAGAACGCGCTCCACCGCAAAATTGAAGCGCACGCCTTGCTCGAAGCGGAAGGGCAGGCTATCGACCGTGCCGATCAACGTGATGTCACGCCCTTCCCAATCCCTCGGCAATTCCTTCGCGAGGTAATGCGCCGCAAACAGTCCTGCCCATGCGAACCCGGCCATGGAGCCCACTGCAAGCAGGAGGGAAAGGTGAACAATCGGATTTCGGGCGACTGTCAAGCAAGCGAGAAGAAGGATCGCAAGCGCAAGCAGCAGCCACAACAGGTACGAGGCCGGCAATGCCGCCAGGGTCTGCAGCAGCGCAGCGCCGACCACGAAACCGATGACCGCGCTGCGCATGAACTCAGCTCAGACTAGCAAGCCGGGGCAAGGCAGAATATGCATTGCCGGAAGTAAGCCGGGCTGCGTCATCGACGGAAATGCCACGCAGGTCGGCAAGCACCTGCCCGATGCTCGGCAGTTCCTCCGGGGCATTGCGCTGCGGATGACGCCAGGCCGGCGCAATGTCGGGCGCGTCGGTTTCCAGCACCAGTCCTTCCGCCGGCAGTTCCGCTGCCAGCCGGCGGATTTGCAGCGCCCGGGTAAAGGTCATCGCTCCGCCGAAGCCAAGCTTGAAGCTGCGAGTCAGGAATTCCTCCGCCTGCTGGAAGCTGCCGTTGAAGGCATGGGCAATACCCTTGCGCACATTGATGCGCCGCAGGTACTTGAGGATGATGTCCTGGGAACGGCGTACATGCAGCAGCACCGGTAGATCGAAATCGCGGGCGATCTTCAATTGCTCGCTGTAGAAATGCTCCTGCTTCTCGCGCAGTGCCTCGTCGCGCAGCGAGGGCACGAAGAAATCCAGGCCGATTTCCCCGATCGCGACGAAGCGCGGATCGTCCATCGCCGCCTGCACGGCGGTTCTCAGAACGGCGAGATCTTCCTCCTTTGCCTGGGGCACGAAAATCGGATGGATGCCCAGCGCGTAGACGCAATTGTCGAGTCCGGCCGCAAGCGTCGCCACGGTCGAGAAGTTGGCTCGCTCGATGGCGGGAATGACGATCCACGAAACACGCTGCTCGGCGGCACGTGCGGCAACCGCTTCCGCTTCGCCTGCGAATTCGCAGGCATCGAGGTGGCAATGGGTATCAATCCACATACGGATGCAATCCGTCCTCCGACAGGCGCAGGACTCGGTCGCAGTGCCTTGCCAGCTCGATGTCATGGGTGACGATCACGAAAGCCGTACCCAGCGTGCGCGACAGCTCGAGCATCAGGTCGAAGGTCTTGTGCGCCGTGACGCGGTCGAGATTCCCGGTGGGTTCATCGGCGAGCACGCAGGCTGGTTGTGTCACGAGCGCGCGCGCGAGTGCCACGCGCTGCCGCTCACCGCCCGAGAGCTCTCCCGGCACATGTGAAACCCGGTTTGCCAGTCCGACGCGGGACAGCACTTTCTGAGCGGCCTGCTGCGCTTCGGCCCGGCTGATCCTGCGGATCATGAGGGGCATCGCGACATTATCCAGTGCGGAAAATTCCGGCAGCAAATGATGGAACTGGTAGACGAAACCCAGCGAGGAATTCCGCAGTTCGCCGCGCGCCTTGTCGCTCAGGCTGGCGAAATCCTTGCCGTTCAGGCTGATGCTGCCCGCCGTCGGCGTGTCCAGCCCTCCAAGGAGGTGCAGCAAGGTCGACTTGCCGGAACCGGATGCGCCGACGATGGCAACCCGCTCCCCGCGGGATACGCTGAAGTCGATGCCGTTCAGGACATTGACCGCATACTTGCCCTGGGTGAAGGTTTTCTTCAGGCCGCGGCAGGACAAAACTGTTTGATCCATCATTTATTCCAAGGGTGTCTGAACGAAGGCAGGCAATGCTTCGCAATAGGCGGACAGCTTCTCCAACTTCGGGTAACGCCCCGCCGGGAATTCGGCGGCGAGCATGTACTGCGCAAAGCGCAGCACTACTGCGGTAGTGACTTCCGCCTGAGTGATCGGCCCGCCGGACAGCAGGGCCGGTTCCGGCAAGGCTTCCAGCATGGAAAAGGCGGCATGCATTTGCCCGGTGCAGCGCTCCACCCACGGCGCATAGGAATATTCTGCCGGTCGCTGCCGTGTGTCATAGACAATCTGTACCGCCTTCTCGGACGCCACCAGGGCAACGGCGCATTGCTGCTGGATCCGCATGCGTTCAGGGCCGGAAGCCGGGATCAGGCGCTTTTCCGCTGGCGTCTCGCCGTCGAGGTAGTCGAGGATGAAACTGCTGTCGACCAACTTGTCGCCGTTGTCCAGCACTAGCATCGGCACCTTGACGAGCGGATTGATCTTGCGCATCTCTTCCTGGGTGCGGAATACTGAGAGCGCGACGTGTTCGAAGCTGAAGCCCTGCAGCCGCATCGAAATGGCCACGCGCCGCACGTAGGGGGAGTCAAACAAGCCGATCAGTTTCATGGTTGCCTCTTTTCTTTTTCATTCATAACGCAAGGCTTCCGCCGGCCGCACGCCTGCCGCGCGCCAGCTTGGATACAGGGTCGCCAGGAAGGCAAGAATCACTGCCACGCCGCCGATGGTCCACACATCCGGCCAGCGCAGGTCGGATGGCAGGGCCGTGATCAGGTAAATATCCTTGGACAGGAATTGCACGCCGAACAGGTGCTCGATGAAGGGCACGATCACGTCGATGTTCAGCGCCACCAGCACTCCCAGTGCTACGCCGATGGCGGTGCCGAGCAAGCCGACCAGGGCGCCCTGGATCATGAAGATTTTCAGGATCGATCCCGGCGATGCGCCGAGCGTGCGCAGGATGGCGATATCGGCCTGCTTGTCGGTGACGGTCATCACCAGGGTGGAAACCAGGTTGAATGCAGCGACCGCGATGATCAGGGTCAGGATGATGAACATCATCCGCTTCTCTGTCTGTACCGCGGCAAACCAGGTGCGGTTTTGTTTTGACCAGTCGAGGATCAGCAGGTTACCGGACAACATATGGGACAAGTCGCGCGCCACTTCCGGCGCGCGCTGCATGTCCTGGATGCGCAGGCGCAGGCCGGAAGGCGCACTCAGCCTGAACATTTTCATTGCATCGTCGATGTGGATGAAAGCCAGGCTGGAATCGTATTCGTGGTGCCCCGCTTCAAAGATGGCGACCACGGTGAACTGCTTCAGGCGCGGTATCACACCCGCCGGGGTGATCTGGCCCTGGGGTGCGATCATCGTGACTTTGTCGCCGACATCGGCGTGCAGATCGGCGGCCAGCTCACTGCCCAGCACGATATTGAATTCGCCGGGCCGGAGCTCGCTGAAGCTGCCCGCGCGCACCTGCGACGCGACATCGGAAACCTTCGGTTCTTCCTGCGGCAGCACGCCGCGCACGATCACGCCATGCACCGTGTCGTCGCGCGTCATCATCGCCTGCCCTGCAACGTAAGGCGCCGCGCCGATCACTTCCTTGTTTTGCAAGGCCTCGCGAGCGGTTTCCTGCCAGTCGGGCAAGGCGCCGGTGGCATCGTAGATTTCGATGTGCGCCAGCACCGACAGCATGCGGTCCCGCACCTCCTTCTGAAACCCGTTCATCACGGACAGCACGACGATCAGTGCCGCCACCCCCAGGGCGATGCCGGCCATGGAAATGAGCGAAATGAAGGAAATGAAACTGTTGCGGCCGTTGCGGCGTCCGGCGCGCGTATAGCGCATGCCGACCAGCCATTCAAACGGCAAATTCTTGATCATGCTCAAGGGGAAACTCCTGAAAGCGTTGCCTGCAATCTCGATCCCGCATGCACAATCATGCAAGAGGCCTCGTAGCGCCGGGATGCTGGCTTGGCAGGGCGACAGGCGACGCGGATGCCTGATAGATTCAATGGCAACATGCAAATGAAGCCCGCAGTTTGCCATATGCCATACAATCGCGCCATGAGTCAGCTTGATATCCTTGTCCCCTTCAGCCTCCCCCCGGAGGAAATGTCGGCCGATCTGTTGAGGGAATTGAAAGCGCCCGCCCTTGCAGGCCTTCTTGCGCGGGCAACCCCGGGCCGCAATCCCTCTGCAGGCGAACGCCTGGACCCGTTCGCCCCCGCCCTTCCTCATGAAGCCTGGCTTGCGCATCAGTTCGGCTTCGGCACTAGCCTCGCGGCCGAAAACAGCCCGCCGATCGCACCGGATTTCATGCTGTCGCTTGGGCTGGCGCGGGAAACCGGCAACTGGTTCGTGCTGCAACCGGTGCATTTTTTCATCGCCCGTGACCACCTGGTCCTGACTGACCCGAGGCAGCTGGAATTGGCTGAGGATGAATCGCGCGCCCTGTTCGAGGTGGCAAGGATGCTGTTCGAAGAGGATGACAAGACTTTGCTCTTTGGTAATGCCGGCACCTGGTTCGTGCATGCCGACAGCTGGAGCCAGTTGCGTACCAGTACGCCGGATGCCGCCTGCGGCCATAACATCGATATCTGGATGCCCAAGGGCGAAGGCGAGCGCAGCTGGCGCAAGATCCAGAACGAAGTGCAAATGCACTGGTTCACGCATCCGGTCAACGCGGAGCGCGAGGCGAAAGGCCAAAAGCCGGTGAACTCGATATGGATCTGGGGCGGCGCATCGCCGGCTACTGGCCATGCGCGCAGCGCTTATTCCGCCGTATTTGGACTAAGCGGCTGGGCGAGCGCGCTCGCCCAGCATGCGAGCAAGACTGCTGCGCATGCCAGCGCAGGCGAAGTTATTGCTGCCAGGCCGGAGCGCGGACTGGTCTTGCTGGACGAGCTGATCGAACCGGCATTGGCAAACGACTGGTCGCGATGGCTGGGTACTTTTCAGCAGCTGGAAAAGGACTGGTTCGTGCCGCAGCTGGAAGCGCTGCAGTCGGGGAAAATCGACCGCGTGTCACTGATCCTCACGCATAATTCCCGCTTGTCCACTTTCACCGCATCCAGGCTCTCCCTGCGAAAATTCTGGATCAAGCCATCTCTCGCCCGCTTATGTCCGTAACCCGCATTACCACTCGCTCCTATTCTTTCCGCGCTGCCGAAATGCTGCGCCAGCAAGGGGTGCACCCGGTACTGGCGCGCCTGTACGCCGCGCGCGGTCTGGCCGATGCGCAGGACCTTGCCAGCGAGCTGAATGCGCTTGCCGCACCTTCCGGGCTGTTGCATGTCGATGCTGCCGCTTCCTTTCTTGCCGACGCCATTTCCGCCGGAAAGAAAATGGTGGTGGTCGCCGATTACGACGCCGACGGTGCTACCGCCTGTGCAGTCGCTCTGCGCGGCCTGCGGGCCCTGGGCGCACAAGTCGATTTCATCGTGCCCAACCGCTTCGAGTACGGCTACGGCCTGACGCCTGAAATCGTCGACCTCACTGCTCGGGAAAAATCACCGGACATCATCGTTACCGTCGACAATGGCATCGCCAGCATCGACGGCGTGGCGGAAGCAAACCGGCGCGGCATCGAAGTCGTGGTCACCGATCACCACCTGCCGGCGGACACCCTGCCCGCGGCACGGGTCATCGTCAACCCCAACCAGCCGGCCTGCGGCTTCCCGAGCAAGAATCTGGCCGGTGTCGGCGTGATGTTCTATGTGCTGCTGGCGCTGCGCGCCGAAATGCGCAGGCGCGGCGTGTTCGATGCGCAGACCCAGCCCAAGCTCGATGTCCTGCTCGATCTGGTGGCGCTCGGCACCGTCGCGGACGTGGTCAAGCTCGACGCCAACAACCGCATCCTGGTGGCCCAGGGATTGAAGCGCATGCGAGCCGGGCGCATGCATGCGGGCATTGCTGCCCTGTTCCGTGCCGCCGGGCGGGAAGCGCGGCGTGCGACGCCCTTCGATCTCGGCTTTGCTCTTGGCCCGCGCCTGAATGCCGCCGGCCGGCTGGCCGACATGTCACTTGGCATCGAATGCCTGACCACCGATGACGAAGGCCGGGCCTGGGTCATTGCGCAGCAGCTCGATGCCATCAACCGCGAGCGGCGCGACATCGAGGCCGGAATGCAGGACACTGCCCTCGCCCTGCTCGACCGCTTCAGCCCGCAGGACAAGGCGACCATCAGCGTCTTTGACGAAAGCTGGCACCAGGGCGTGATCGGCATTGTGGCTTCGCGCCTGAAGGAAAAGTTCTACCGGCCGACCATCACCTTTGCACCGGCAGGCGACGGCCTGATCAAGGGGTCCGGACGCTCGATCGCGGGCTTCCACCTGCGCGATGCCCTGGATCTGGTGTCCAAGCAAGCACCTGCGTTGATCGAGAAATTCGGCGGCCATGCGATGGCAGCCGGGCTGACGATCCGGGCGGACGCCTTCGAGGCCTTCGAAGCGGCATTCGAAGTGGTCGGCAAGACCTGGCTGACGCAAAGCCAGCTGGAACGGGTGATCGAAACCGACGGCGCGCTGGAAGATGCCTATTTCACACCGCAATTCATTGAATTGATGGATGCGCAAGTCTGGGGCCAGGGTTTTCCGCCGCCGGTGTTCTGCGACGAATTCCGGGTGCTGAACCAGCGTATCTTGAAAGAGCGGCATCTGAAACTTTTGCTGGAAAAGGATGGCCGCCGCTACGACGCCATCTGGTTCGGCCACGTGGACAACCTGCCCGAGCGGGCTCTCGTCGCCTACCGCCTGGATGCCAATGAATTCAACGGCGTGACGCGCGTGCAGTTGCTGGTTGAACATGTCCAGCCGGCGTAAGTCATCGCACCGGAACATTGAAAGCCGGACAAGCAAGGCTTTGGAACTGCAGGGATAGCGGGCCGTCCGTCGGGTATAATGTAAGGTTTGATTTTGGACAGAATTCACCATGGAAGCAGAACGTCTCAATGCCCTCTCCGCCCTGCTCGACGACCTGAGCACCCGCGAGTCCGAACTACGGAGGTATCTTTGACTTCGATGTGAAGTCGGAGAAACTGGAACAGGTCAACGCCGAGCTGGAAGATCCCAACGTCTGGAACGACCCGAAGCGCGCCCAAGACCTGGGCAAGGAAAAGAAATCGCTGGAAGCGATCGTCCACACCCTCACCAGGATCGATACCGACCTGCGCGATGCCAGGGACTTGTTCGACATGGCGCGCGAAGAGCAGGATGAAGACACCCTGCATGCGATCGAGGGCGACGCAGAGGAACTCAAGAAGCTGGTCGAAGGCATGGAATTCCGCCGGATGTTTGCCAATCCGATGGACCCGAACAATTGCTTCATCGATATCCAGGCTGGCGCCGGCGGTACCGAAGCCCAGGACTGGGCTTCGATGCTGCTGCGCCAGTATCTGCGCTACTGCGAGCGCAAGGGCTTCAAGGCCGAGATCCTGGAAATCTCGGAAGGTGAAGTTGCCGGCATCAAGACTGCGACGGTCAAGGTCGAGGGCGAATATGCCTACGGCTTCCTGCGCACCGAATCCGGAGTGCATCGCCTCGTGCGCAAATCGCCGTTCGACTCCGCCAACGGCCGCCATACCTCGTTCTCCAGCGTCTTCGTCTACCCGGAAGTGGACGAGTCGATCGAGATCGAGATCAACCCGGCTGATGTCCGCACCGATACCTTCCGTGCATCCGGCGCCGGCGGACAGCACATCAACAAGACCGACTCGGCGGTGCGCCTGACGCACGTCCCTTCGGGCATCGTCGTGCAATGCCAGAATGACCGCAGCCAGCACCGCAACCGGGCCGAGGCATGGGCAATGCTCAAGTCACGCCTGTACGAACTTGAGTTGCGCAAGCGTATGGCCGAACAGCAGAAGATGGAAGATGCCAAGACCGATATCGGCTGGGGCCACCAGATTCGCTCCTATGTGCTTGACCAGTCGCGCATCAAGGACTTGCGCACCAATTACGAAGTTGGCAACACCAAGGCCGTGCTGGACGGCGACCTGGACGACTTCATCGCCGCCTCGCTCAAGCAGGGCGTATAAGCACGCAACGCCATTCCTTATAAAAACGTTTTATCTCCATGAGCAATCACAACGAAAACGCAACGCCGGTTCAGGATGAGAATTCCATCATCGCCGAGCGCCGCACCAAGCTGGCCGCGATCCGGGAACAAGGCGTGGCTTTCCCGAACGATTTCCGTCCACAGGACAAGGCAGCCGACCTGCATGCCCGCTACGACGGGTCGAGCAATGAAGAACTCGAAGCGCAGCCGGTCAAGGTCTCGGTCGCCGGCCGCATGATGCTCAAGCGCGTAATGGGCAAGGCTTCCTTCGCCACCATCCAGGACGCGTCCGGCCTGAAAGCCGACGGCCGCATCCAGCTCTACATCACCAACGACATGGCAGGCGAGGAAACCCACGCCGCCTTCAAGCATTACGATCTCGGCGACATCCTCGGCGCGGAAGGTACCTTGTTCAAGACCAAGACCGGGGAACTGTCGATCAAGGTCACTGCACTGCGCCTGCTGACCAAGTCGCTGCGCCCCCTGCCCGACAAGTTCCACGGTCTGGCGGACCAGGAAGTGAAATATCGCCAGCGCTATGTCGACCTGATCACGAGCGAGGAAACACGCCGCACCTTCAAGGCGCGTACTGCCGCGATTTCATCGATCCGGCGCTTCATGGCCGAGCACGGCTTCATGGAAGTGGAAACGCCGATGCTGCACCCAATTCCCGGCGGAGCGGCGGCCAAGCCTTTCGTCACCCACCACAATGCGCTCGACATGGAAATGTTCCTGCGCATCGCGCCCGAACTGTATCTGAAGCGCCTGGTGGTCGGCGGTTTCGAACGGGTCTTCGAAATCAACCGCAACTTCCGCAACGAGGGCGTGTCGCCGCGGCACAACCCGGAATTCACGATGATGGAATTCTATGCGGCCTATGTCGATTACAAATGGCTGATGGATTTCACCGAAGCAGTGATCCGCCAGGCGGCAATCGATGCCCATGGTACGGCACGCCTTACCTATCAGGGCCGCGAACTCGATCTGGGCAAACCCTTCCAGCGGCTGACCATTGTCGGCGCCATCAACAAATACGCACCGCATTACACCAACGAACAGCTGCATGACGCAGCCTTCCTGAAAGCCGAGCTGAAGAAGTTCGGCGTCGAGCCGCTTGCTACTGCAGGACTCGGCGCGCTGCAGCTCGCTCTCTTCGAAGAAACTGCCGAAGCACAGCTTTGGGAACCGACCTACATCGTCGATTATCCGGTCGAAGTCTCGCCGCTGGCGCGCGCTTCCGATACCGTTCCTGGCATTACCGAGCGCTTCGAGCTGTTCATTACAGGCCGCGAAATCGCCAACGGCTTTTCCGAGCTGAACGATCCCGAGGACCAGGCGGCGCGCTTCCAGGCGCAGGTCGAAGCCAAGGATGCAGGCGACGAGGAAGCGATGTACTTCGACGCTGACTATATCCGCGCGCTCGAATACGGCCTGCCGCCCACCGGTGGATGCGGCATCGGCATCGACCGCTTGATGATGCTGATCACCGATTCTCCGAATATCCGCGACGTGATCCTGTTTCCGCACCTGCGGCGCGAGGACTGAGCGCATTCCATCTGACATTGCGAAGCACGAAAACGGGACCGAAGACGGTCCCGTTTTCATTTCTGCATTTGATAAAAATCCAGGCAATTGCAATTTCAAAAACGCCTGTTACATGGCCTTACAGCTTACACATTCAGCTCGTTCCATTGCTGCGGCGAAGCATTGATAATCAATGCGTACAGTTGCACATGCAAGTCCGATTCAAAGGAGGTAAATCATGGACGCCGATAAGACACCGACCCGCATTCATCCCTTGATGGCTGGTGCAGCGATTGCTGTCATGCTGGTCAGCTTGACAGGAGTTGCAGCAATGACCGGATTGCTTCCGAACTCCCACAGTTCCAATCCGCCGGCCACTGCGAGCACGGCATCGCAGGCGCAACTCGCGTCGGCAGCATCCCCATCCGAATCGGCCACTGCGCCGTCCGCGGATGATTCCGCTGGCGGCGCCGGCAAGACACAAGACAAGGCCGCCTCCAAATACCGCAATCCGTCCACATCCGCAACCTCGAGTACTTCTTCGCATGCGCGTCCGGCGTATTCCAGCACTGCGCAAGCACCCAGCGTCTGCAACAGCTGCGGCAGGGTTGAGGCGGTGCAGGCTATACAGCAGCAGGGCCAGGGCAGCGGTATCGGCATCGCTGCCGGCGCATTGGTCGGCGGCGTTCTGGGCAATCAGGTTGGCGGCGGCAATGGTCGCAAGCTAGCGACAGTGGCTGGCGCGGTCGGCGGCGGCTTTGCCGGTAATGAAGTTGAAAAGCGTGCACGTGCCACCACGTCGTATCAGGTACGCGTGCGCCTGGACAATGGCCATGTCCGCACCTTTACCTATGCAAAGCAGCCTGCGTGGGGCGTGGGCGACCGGGTGCGCATCGTCGATGGACATCTGACTTCGAATGCATAAGCATTGCGCGAAGAGGCATGGTAATGAGGCGGCTTTCATGCCGCCTTTTTTGATTTCGAGAACAGGACGATGACAGAGATGCCGTCAAATTGATCGCCGGCGCCACAGTAAAAAAATGCAAGCTTGACGTAACCCGGACACGAGCAAAAAATATTCTATGATTTGTCATTGTCGAAAGCTGGTTCCAATTCCCTGATCGATGGCATCATTGACCGCACAGGGAGCGCGCATTGATAGCAATGATGCGCGTGCTCTCCGGAGGAATTGGCGTTGACTTCATGCAGTTGGGTTTGTGAAACTTTTCTTTTCAGAAAGGGATAGCAGTGACCATGGCCGGAAATAAATTTACCAGCATGAATGAACTGCACCAGCGTACTGCTGAAAAGGAAAAAGCCAAGTCCCGCACGGTCCAGCTTGACCCGCTTTCCTCCAGCCTGCATACAAGTTTTTCCGAGTACTCGCTGCACGAGACGAGATTGGAGGCATACGGCTCGTCCATGCCGCATTCGCGCGCAGAACTTGAAGCACGCCTTGCTTTCTATACCGACCTTTATGAATCGGCTCCGTTCGCCTATTTCACCCTGACCCGTCAGGGCACCATCACTAGCGCCAATCCTGCGGCAGCCGGCCTGCTGGGACTGGCACGCCGGGATCTGCTGGGCGGCAGACTCAACGATTTCGTGGTGCCGGAGTCGCGGCTATGCTTTCAAGCTTTTCTGGACAAAGTCTTCAACGAGCGCAGCAAGCGCGCCACCGAAGTGGCATTGGTGAATGGAAGCAGGCAGATATTTCACGTCCACCTTGAGGCTGTGACTGACCAGCGGCAGCAGACCTGCAGAATCAGCGCGATCGATATTAGTGAGCGCAGGAAAGAAGAACTGGCCTTGGCGGAGAACGAGCGGCAGTTGCGGAACATGATCGACACGCTGCCGGTTCTGATGTGGATGTCTGACCATGACAACTCCTGTTCTTGGGTCAACAAGGGCTGGCTGGACTTCACCGGACGTACACTGGAGGCAGCGCTTGGCACGGGCTGGATGCGGGATATCCATCCGGATGACTTGCCGGCATGCCTTGACGTGCAGGCAGCGGCGTCCCGCGTACGCGAGGCGTTCAGCCTGGAATACAGGTTGCGGAACCAGGACGGCAAATACAGCCATGTGCTGGCAAAAGCGTGCCCTCGATTTTCGCCTTCGGGTCAGTTCCTCGGTTTCATTGGAAGCTGCACGGATATTTCGGAACAAAAAAGCATTGAAGAATCGCTCGAGCAATCCCATCGCATGCTGCGCCATCTAGTGTCCTACCAGGAGCGCGTCAGGGAAGATGAACGCAAGCGGATTGCCCGGGAAATCCACGACGACCTGGGGCAAAATCTGCTGGCGCTCCGAATCGATGTGGCCATGCTCGATAGCCGCACCGCAAGGACGCATCCACGTCTGAATGAAAAGGTGAAAGTGGCGCTTGGCCATATCGATGCCACCATGAAGGCGGTCCGGGCAGCCATCAACAACCTCCGCCCGACGGTACTTGATCTTGGTCTGAATGCCGCGATCGAATGGCAAGTCAGGGAATTCCAGCGCCGCAGCGGCATCAGCTGCGGCCTGCAGGTGGACGGCAAGGACTTTTGCCTGGATGACGACCGCGCCACCGCCCTGTTCCGCATCCTTCAGGAATCCCTCAACAATGTCGTGCGCCACGCTCAGGCGACCCATGTAGACATCGAAGTGCGCCGGGATGGCGACAAGGTCTGCATGCAGGTAGCGGATAACGGTGTCGGCATCTATCCCGGCTGCCGCAGGAAGGCGAACGCTTTCGGGTTAATCGGCATCGAGGAACGCGTCAACGCGCTTGGAGGACACCTGGCCATTGCCAGCGATCCGGACAAAGGCACCACGCTGACGGTATCGATATCAATCCCGGCGGACAAGGCGCACTGACTTTAGCGCCGACTGACTTTCGGATGCGCCGCCGTAGTGCCGGTGGCAGCGCACCTGCTCACGATATGCACCGGCTTGTGAAAGCGCCGCCATACCGCCGGCCAGCATCAAAATCCTGGCGATAAAAACTGCATCCACCGCCCCGAGATAGCATCAGTTCCGGTCGCGGGCTCCCCTCACATTGGAAGTGCGGACGCTCAGCGGGCTTCCTCGATCCAGGCCATCTGGATCGCTTCCAGAATCTTTTCGCTCGAGCGATGAGGATCATCATCGAAACCATCCAGCTCGCAGACCCACTTGTGCAAATCCGTAAAGCGGATCGTCAAGGGATCAATATCCGGAAATTTCTCGTTCAGCTCTTCAGCGATACGAATGGTATCTGTCCATTTCATGATTCAACTCCCCGTTAGGTGCGAAGCAGGATGCAGGTAACGACTGCGCTGGCAGGCGAGCCAGGCAATCCATGTGACTGAACTGCCTGAGCAACTTTCGTTTAATGATTCTCGCTCACCTGGTTGATCGTGTATTTCGGAATCTCGACGACCAGGTCTTCCTCGCCGACGACCGCCTGGCAGGAAAGTCGCGAAGTCGCTTCAAGTCCCCAGGCCTTGTCCAGCAAATCCTCTTCCTTTTCCTCCGCTTCATTGAGCGAATCGAAGCCTTCCCTGACCACTACGTGGCAAGTGGTACAGGCGCAGGATTTTTCGCAGGCATGCTCGATCTCGATGTCGTTCTCGAGCAATGCGTCACATATGGACTTGCCTGCGGGCGCCTCGATCACGGCGCCTTCGGGACACAGGGAAGCGTGGGGAAGTACAACGATTTGCGGCACTTGGATTACCTCGATAATATCGCATCCCGGTGATGCCCGCCGTCTTGGTATTGCACGCCTGTTGTTGGCGAAGCGGGCCGGTCCGGAATGCCGTTATGAAAATTGTTCAGGCGACTTCGTCGAGCCTCTTGCCGGCCAGGGCATCATGCACGCTGCGGTCCATGCGCCGCGCGGCGAACTCTTCCGTGCCATGCGCAAGCGCCTCCACCGCGGCCTTGATTGCGTCATGGTCGTCGCCTTTCGCCGTTTGCCCCAGCGCATCCATCAAGGCCAGCACATTGGCCCGCTCTTCCTCGGACAGCAGCGCTCCATCCGCGTCCAGTGCCGACTGGGTCGCTATCAGAATGCGTTCCGCCTCGACCTGCTGCTCGCGCAGAGCGCGCAGCTTCATGTCGGTGTCAGCCGACGCAAAGGAATCCTGCAGCATCTGCGCAATCTGCTCGTCGCCAAGGCCGTAGGAAGGCTTCACGTTGATCGAAGCCTGCACGCCGGAGCGCAATTCGCGCGCGGACACCGACAGCAAACCATCAGCATCGACCTGGTATGTCACGCGGATCCGGGCAGCGCCGGCTGCCATCGGCGGGATGCCGCGCAATTCGAACCGCGCGAGCGAGCGGCAATCACTGACCAGTTCGCGCTCGCCCTGTACGACATGGATGGCCATCGCGGTCTGTCCATCCTTGAAGGTGGTGAATTCCTGCGCGCGCGCGCAAGGAATCGTCGAATTGCGAGGGATGACCTTTTCCACCAGGCCGCCCATGGTTTCGATGCCAAGCGACAGCGGGATCACATCGAGCAGCAGCCAGTCATCGCCGGGAGCACGATTGCCGGCAAGCAGATTGGCCTGGATAGCGGCGCCGAGCGCAACCACCTTGTCCGGATCGATGTTTGCCAGCGGTGTCGTCTGCAGGAATTCGCCGACCGCCTTGCGCACATGCGGCATGCGGGTTGCGCCGCCGACAAGCACCACGCCGTCGACGTCTTCCGCCGTCAGGCCTGCGTCGCGCAATGCTTTCCTGGTCGGCACAAGCGTCTTGGCGACCAGATGCTGGGTAATCTCGGCGAAGATTCCTGCCGTAATTTCGAGATGCACCTCCTCGCCCGAAGCAAGCACTGCATCGATCCGCGTGGCTGCTTGCGACGACAGCAATTCCTTGGCCTCGCGTGCCTTGACCATCAACAGGCGGAAGTCCTTGTCTGACAAGGGCGCAAGCCGGGCCTGCTCAATGATCCAGCACACGAGCCGATGATCGAAATCGTCGCCGCCGAGGGCAGAATCGCCTCCGGTAGAAAGCACTTCGAACACGCCACGTGTCAGCTTGAGGATGGAAATATCGAAGGTGCCGCCGCCGAGATCGTAGACGGCATAAATGCCTTCGGAGCCATTGTCCAGGCCGTAGGCAATCGCCGCTGCCGTGGGTTCGTTCAGCAGGCGCAGCACATTCAGTCCCGCCAGCTGCGCGGCATCCTTGGTCGCCTGTCTCTGCGCATCGTCGAAATAGGCCGGGACCGTGATCACGGCGCCAACAAGCTCGTCGCCCAGCGCATCCTCGGCCCGCTGCCGCAGCGTTGCGAGAATCTCGGCCGACACTTCCACCGGGCTTTTGATGCCTGCTACGGTTTTCAGCTGCACCATGCCCGGCGCATCGACGAAATCGTAGGGGAGGTTCTCTGCATGAGCAATGTCCTTCAGCCCACGGCCCATGAAGCGCTTGACGGAAACGACGGTGTTCTTGGGATCGACCGTTTGCACCGCCTGCGCCTTGTATCCGATTTGGGCATGGCCATTTGGAAGGTAGCGCACGATGGACGGCAATAGCGCCCTGCCCTCTTCATCGTGCAGTACTTCCGGGATGCTGTTGCGAACGGTCGCAACCAGTGAATTGGTCGTACCCAGGTCGATGCCGACTGCCAGCCGCCGCTGGTGCGGCGCAGTAGACATGCCGGGTTCGGAGATTTGCAGAAGAGCCATGGTGATTTTTCAGATTAGAGCCAAACGCTGCAGCCAAATTCATGGGCTTTTGAGATTCCTGCGATGGCAAGACGCGACATGAAAGCCTCGGCGCACAACGGCCTCATCCTTCCAGCCTTTCAAAGACAAGTGCCACTTCTTCGTCCAGCTTTTCCAGGAACATCAGCTGGCGTACATACTGTGCGGCCGCGGGAAAATCCTGCGCGTCCAGGAGCTCGCCGATCCGCGCCACTTCCGCCTTCCTGGCTGCATTCAACTCCTGCTCCAGTCTCTGCAGAGCAGCCACATCCTTTGCCGCCTTCGCATCCTCGAGCATTTCGCGCCACTCCATTTGCTGCATCAGGAATTCCTTTGGCATCGCCGTATTGGATTCGGTTTGCAGGTCTATGCCATTCAATTGGCACAGGTAAGCAGCACGCCTGAACGGATTCCTGAGCGTCTGGTAAGCCTCGTTGGCGCGCGTAGCCCACTGCATTGCAACCCGTTTTTCCGCATCGGTTGCGTTTGCGAACTTGTCGGGATGCACGCGGTTCTGCACTTCGCGGTATGCCCTGTCAAGGGCATTCACATCGAGCGCGAAGCGCTGCGGCAAATGGAACAGTTCGAAGTGGTTTTGCATGGTCATTTAAAACAAAAGCCTGTCCGAACTTCAACAGGCTCGAGGAAGGCGAAGTGCGCAGATGAGATAATAGAACGCGAAATTCACGCCTTTCAAATGCGAAAGCTTTCGCCGCAGCCGCATTCGTCCTTGACATTGGGATTGTTGAACTTGAAGCCTTCGTTCAGTCCTTCCCGCGCGAAGTCGAGCTCGGTACCATCGATATAAGGGAGGCTTTTCGGGTCGACGAAAACCTTGACGCCGTGAGATTCGAATACCTGGTCTTCCGGAACGCTCTCATCCACATATTCAAGCTTGTACGCCAGGCCGGAACATCCGGTCGTTCGTACGCCAAAGCGCAGGCCGATGCCCTTGCCGCGCCTCTCCAAATAGCGATTGACGTGCTTTGCCGCTTTTTCAGTCAATGTGATTGCCATAACACCTTTACCTATACTCTTCATCTCACTCCGACAGGTCCGGAGTTCGGGCGCTGCATCTCACTCAGGCAGCGCAACCGGTTCCGGCCTGGCAGGATTGACCAATCAGGCTGCTTCCTTCGAAGCCACGCCGTGCTTGGCCTTGTAATCGCTCACTGCAGCCTTGATCGCATCTTCGGCCAGGATCGAGCAGTGGATCTTCACCGGGGGCAAAGCCAGCTCTTCCGCGATCTGCGTATTCTTGATCGACATGGCCTGATCGAGGGTCTTGCCCTTTACCCACTCGGTTACCAGCGACGACGAAGCAATCGCAGAACCGCAACCGTAAGTCTTGAATTTCGCGTCCTCGATCACGCCGTTGGCACCAACCTTGATCTGCAGCTTCATCACGTCGCCGCAAGCCGGCGCGCCGACCATGCCGGTTCCAACCGATTCATCACCCTTTTCGAAAGAACCAACATTGCGGGGGTTCTCGTAGTGATCCAAAACTTTTGCTGAATAAGACATTTGATGCTCCTTTAACTTGACAGGTCAGTGTGCAGCCCACTCGATGGTGCTCAGGTCGATTCCATCCTTGTGCATCTCCCACAGCGGAGAGAGTTCGCGCAATTTGGCGACCTTCTCCTTGATGAGATTCACCGTGAAATCGATATCCTCTTCTGTGGTAAAGCGGCCGATCGTGAATCGGATCGAGCTATGTGCCAACTCATCGCTGCGGCCCAGTGCGCGCAGCACATAAGATGGTTCGAGGCTGGCCGAGGTGCAAGCCGAGCCGGATGACACCGCGATATCCTTGATCGCCATGATCAGCGATTCGCCTTCGACGTAATTGAAGCTCACGTTCAGGTTGTGCGGAACGCGATGCTCCATGTCGCCGTTGATATAGACTTCTTCGATTTCCAGCAAGCCTTTGGCGAGGCGGTCGCGCAGCGCCTTGATACGCGCCAATTCGCTATCCATCTCTTCCTTGGCGATACGGAAGGCTTCCCCCATGCCGACGATCTGGTGCGTCGCCAAGGTGCCGGAGCGCAAACCGCGCTCGTGACCGCCGCCATGCATCTGCGCCTCGATCCGCACGCGCGGCTTGCGGCGCACATACAGCGCACCGATGCCTTTCGGCCCATATGTTTTGTGCGCCGAGAACGACATCAGGTCAACCTTCCACTTTTCCAGGTCGATATGCACCTTGCCGGTTGCCTGCGCGGCGTCGCAATGGAAAATAATGCCTTTCGAGCGGCATAGTTCGCCGATTTCCGGAATCGGCTGAATCACGCCGATTTCGTTATTGACCAGCATGACCGATACCAGAATCGTGTCCGGACGAATCGCTTCCTGCAGCTGCTCGAGCGTGATCAGGCCGTTGTCCTGCGGCTGCAGGTAAGTCGCCTCGAAACCTTGCCGTTCCAACTCGCGCACCGTGTCGAGCACTGCCTTGTGCTCGGTCTTGACGGTGATGATGTGCTTGCCCTTAGTCTTGTAAAACTGTGCGGCGCCTTTCAGCGCCAGGTTGTTGCTTTCCGTTGCGCCGGACGTCCAGATGATTTCGCGCGGATCGGCATTGACCAGTGCCGCCACATTGGCACGGGCTTCTTCCACCGCCTTCTCGGCGCTCCATCCATACATATGGCTGCGCGAGGCGGGATTGCCGAACTGCTCGCGCAGATAGGGAATCATTTTGTCGGCGACACGCGGATCAACCGGCGTGGTTGCCGAGTAATCCATGTAAATCGGGAAATGCGGCGCCTTGATCGTATCAATCAGGCTTTGTTTCAGGGGGGCGTTCATTCGTATGTCACTCCAATCAAACTGTCACTGGGGGCCGGTGCATCACGACCACATTCTGTTCGGCGCTCTTCTGCTTCTGTTTCTGCTGGTCGACGAGGTCTTGCAGCGACACGGAATCCAGATATTCGACCATCTTTGCGTTCAGCGTTGCCCATAAATCATGGGTCATGCAGCGCGTGCCATGCTCGTGATCGCCGCTATGGCAATTTTCCTTGCCGCCACACTGAGTCGCATCGAGAGGCTCGTCCACGGCGATAATGATGTCGGCCACGGTCACATCTTCGGCGCGGCGCGCCAGAACATATCCGCCTCCCGGGCCGCGTACCGACTCGACAATCTCGTGCCGACGCAGCTTGCCAAACAATTGCTCAAGGTAGGAGAGCGAAATCTCCTGCCGTTGGCTGATTGCGGAAAGCGTGACGGGGCCTTTGTCCTCGCGCAGCGCCAGATCAATCATTGCCGTAACCGCAAATCGACCTTTTGTAGTCAAACGCATAAAACTTTCACTCCGACGCGAAACCTCATTCAATCAAGGAAATTCCTTAATCCCGAGCGTTTTCGTCAAGTATAACAAAGTTGAGTGTTTTTGTCAGGTATTGTCGGCGGGCGCGGAAGGATCAATCGAGACAAACCGCGGGATCATGCGAAGGCTGGTTGAAGCTGTCAGCTTGGGCACTGCGAAAAAGATTTGGCGCTGGCCATGTCGTCCATTGCAAAGATGCAATATTTTACACACTCGCGACATACTTTGCTCAGGCCTTGATGGACATTCCAGCGGCAGCTTGCTACTGCATTTTTAAGCGCACAAATACCAGGTAAAAGACAGGATCGGCGCGATACGAAGAGCCCATTGCCGAGGGCACACGATACTTGGCGGCCAGGGCACCAATATCAAGTCCAGATCCGGAACTGCCGCCCGCATTATAAAAGTAACCCAAGGTGAACTTACTCACCTTGGAAATCTGCTTCTGGATCGGACCGCTCTCCCGCATCAGCATATCGCTCCCTACCTGCTCCACGCGCCCAAAAAATGTGTGTGCGGAATTGACTTGGAAAATCGATTCCATCAGATAGCCGAGAGTCGGTTCGTGATAACTCCGGGCAGTGCGCCCCCATGCCAACGTGGTCCGCCATGCCTCGATACTGTAGGTTGCCGCCAAGGCCGTACGGCGGACCTTTTCGCCAGCCTCAAATTGATCCAGACTGCTCAGGTAGCGACGAGCGAGTTGCACTGTCCAGTTGCTGGACGGCCTGTAGGAAAGTGTCTCGGATGAGACGCGCAGTTTCGGGGATTCGGCATCCAATGGATTCTTTTCTGCCATTCGTATGGTGGCCGTGCTCCCTTCGAGCCTGAAATCATGCCAGACGTAGCCGAAGGCAAGCATGGGCCCCATGCCGTCTGCCGCCTTCAGCCAGTCACGGGCATTTAATCGGGCACTGCCCGAATCGAATAGCGCATAAGCGGGAAAAGCACGCCAGCCGTACCCCGTGCCATCCGGCTCTCCCGCATAAGCGAACCACGTGCCGCTTGCCTTCGTTGCGCCAAGCCGTGTGTAAGAAATACTGCCCTTCGCCAAATGCTCGGCGTTAGTCATCCAGCCCGCCGTCAATGGGTGCCGTACCAGGCGCGACATGCCAGAAAACTCGATACTTTCCTCCGAGTCTTCCTCCAGGAAAGTGGAAGCTTGGCCGGCATGGATGGACATTGGCGAGGCCTGCATAGGATTCGGCGACACAAGCCCTTGTGCAGCTGTCGGTAACACCCCCAGCCACACGCCGTATCCCGCCAGCACTGCTTTCGCCATTCTTCCCAGGCGCCCCAAGTACCGCATTGCATCCATGCGCTTCGTCGAAAAGGCCTCATAACAGAACTTTCCGGCAGACTGCTCCTGCCGGCAAATATCTGCTCAAAGTATTTCACTGCTGGCCAAGCGGATTTTGAGGAAAAGCAGAACCTTATCCCGCTTAGCTGCACAGGGACGAAAAGGGAGACGATACAAAAGGCAGGCGGACCCGGCGTTCAGCGCGCCACTTCCCTGCTTTGGGAGAGCAGGCTGATCAATCCGCTGCATGCGTCCTCGATGTAATCCAGGACTGCTTCAAAGTCAGCATCGCTGCGGCAATATGGATCAGGCACGAAGGGCACCTTGTATTTCTTAGCATAGTTCATCAGCAGACGAATTTTCGGCAGGTGGGTGAGCGCACAGTTGCTTTGCAAATGCTCGAGATTGTCCAAATCCATGGCGAGCAAAAGGTCGAACTCATCATAATCGCGCTTTGAAATCTGGCGCGCTCGCATCGCCGTCAAGTCGTAACCGCGCTTTTGGGCTGCCGCTATCGCACGCGGATCGGGAAGCTTCCCTGCGTGGAAATCATGCGTCCCGGCAGAATCGACCGTCACCTGACCTTCCAACCCCGCCCTTTTGAGAAACACACGCATGACAGCAACCGCCGTCGGCGAGCGGCATATGTTTCCCGTGCAAACAAAGAGAATTCTGGATGGAGTCATTGCTTGTCTTCGCACTGTGCCAAAGATTCCGAATCGGCATAGGAAGACTATCTTTATGTCACTTCATTGTGACCGGTATGATCTTGCACAAGCGACATGCAATCTCCGCCCATTGCGTGACCAGATCTGCGGGTGCCACCGAGAATACTTCTCAACAGACCAATCCCGGTCTTTGCAAGGACAGCTATTTTTTTAGCAGATGCATGGGCCCGAAGAGTTGCTGCATCGTCTGATTGCCAATGAAGGAGAGATTGTAGGGATGCTCGGATGCCAGCTTCGGCAAGCTGTGAGTTTCGGGCAAGGCGTCAAGCTGTTCTGCGATTTTCCCCCACAACACGAGTGTCGGAGGACCATGCCGGTCGTCAGATCGGGTTGCCAGGGCCGCCAGCACGGTGCGCATGAAGGGGCGCCAAGCCCGTGCATCTTTGATTGGAGGCACATGCGGGCGATATACCAGCGTTGCATTCAGCAAGAGAAAGCCATGGCGGGTGAGATTCGCCTGCAGCTCGGTCAATGTCTGGATGAAGGGGGACCCAATCGCGCGCGCTTTGGCCGACACCTCTGCCATCGATTCGCCGGAAGTGTTCTCGACCGTCAGATAGCCATCTGCCACCAGTAGCATCTTCATGAAATTCCGTAGCGAAGTCGCGCGATTGACTTGCTTTGACAGCCCCTTTTCCGACCATAGCGCCTCAACGGCGCCGTCCATGAAGCAAACGCCGGTTGCGCTCTCTTCCCTTGGATAAGGCCCCTCTCCCATCAACACATAGCGCACCGATTCCACGGGCAGCGAAAAAGCGGCGAATATCCTGCCCCGGGTCGGCAGGAAATCGTCCTTGGCCAATGCGGGCAAATATGCGGGGTCGGCATCCGCGATTGCCTCCAACCCGGTCGAAATGATGTTGCGCCAGGACGGATGGACGGATGAAAGAAGATCCAGGAATACAGTGGGAATGTGAGTGGCCATGGCGGGCAATATAGCAGGGGAAAGCCCGATTTTAATGCCGCCATGCCAACAGGCGCGCCGACCAAAGACAAACTTTGCCTATGCCGGCGCGCCGTGTCTTATGGCTGGCTTATTTTCCCAGCAGCGACACCACATTATCCGCACCGGGAGCACCAAACAACTGCTCTTTCAGTACATGCAGCTGATCGCGCACTTGAGCAGCTTTCTCGAACTCGAGGTTCTTCGCATGCTCGACCATCAGCTTTTCCAGTCGCTTGATTTCCTTGCTCACCTGCTTCTCGCTCATCGCCTCGTACTTGGCCTGCTCCTGGGCGGCCTGAAGCTCTTCGCGCACTTCCTGCGGATCGTAGACGCCATCGATGAGCTCCTTGATTTCCTTCTTGACACCTCGCGGCGTGATGTTGTTGGCCTTGTTAAAGGCAATCTGCTTGGCCCGACGGCGCTCTGTCTCGTCGATGGCGCGCCGCATTGAATCCGTCACCTTGTCGGCATAGAGAATCGCCGTGCCATGCAGGTTGCGGGCAGCGCGACCGATGGTCTGAATCAGGCTGCGCTCGGAGCGCAGAAAGCCTTCCTTGTCCGCATCGAGGATCGCCACCAGCGACACTTCAGGAATATCCAGGCCTTCGCGCAGCAGGTTGATGCCAACAAGCACATCGAAAGTGCCGATACGCAGGTCACGAATGATCTCCACTCGCTCCACGGTATCGATGTCGCTGTGCAGGTAACGCACCTTGATGCCGTTGTCACTCAAGAATTCGGTCAACTGCTCGGCCATGCGCTTGGTGAGCGTTGTCACCAGCACCCGCTGGTTCTTTTTCACCCGGTCGGTGATCTCCGACATTAGATCATCGACCTGGGTGCTGGCCGGACGCACGATAATCGCCGGGTCGACAAGACCAGTGGGACGTACCACCTGCTCGACCACCTGGCCGGTATGCGCGTTTTCATAGTCGGCAGGCGTGGCGGACACGAAGATGGTCTGCCGCATCTTGGACTCGAATTCCTCGAACTTCAGCGGACGGTTGTCCAATGCCGACGGCAGGCGAAAACCGTAATCGACGAGATTGGTCTTGCGTGCGCGGTCGCCGTTGTACATCCCGTTGAACTGACCCAGCAACACATGCGATTCGTCGAGGAACATCAGCGCATCCTGGGGCAAATAATCCACCAGAGTCGGCGGCGGCTCTCCGGGCTTCGCGCCGCTCAGATGGCGCGAATAGTTTTCGATCCCCTTGGTGAAGCCGATTTCCGCCATCATCTCGATATCGAAGCGGGTGCGCTGTTCCAGCCGCTGCTCCTCGACCAGCTTGCCCTCCTTGCGGAACCATTCGAGCCGATCGCGCAATTCTTCCTTGATGCTCTCTATTGCCCGCAACACCGTCGAACGCGGCGTCACGTAATGCGAACCGGGATAAATGGTGAACCGAGGAATCTTCTGCCGGACGCGTCCGGTCAGCGGATCGAACAACTGCAGGCTTTCGATTTCATCGTCGAACGTTTCGATGCGCAATGCCAATTCAGCATGTTCGGCCGGGAACACGTCGATGGTATCGCCCCGGACGCGGAAGGTGCCGCGGCTGAAATCGACCTCATTGCGCGTGTACTGCATCTGGATCAGGCGCGCGATCACGTCGCGCTGGCTGACCTTGTCCTTTGCGCGCAGGGTCAGGATCATCTGGTGGTATTCATTCGGATTACCGATACCGTAAATTGCGGAAACGGTGGCGACGATGACCACATCGCGACGCTCCATGAGCGACTTGGTGCAGGACAGACGCATCTGCTCGATGTGCTCGTTGATCGAGGAATCCTTCTCGATGAACAAGTCCCGCTGCGGAACATAAGCTTCCGGCTGATAGTAGTCGTAGTAGCTGACGAAATATTCGACCGCGTTTTGCGGAAAGAACTCGCGGAACTCGCTGTACAGTTGGGCGGCAAGCGTCTTGTTCGGCGCAAACACGATCGCAGGCCGGCCGACGCGTGCAATCACGTTTGCCATCGTGTAGGTCTTGCCGGAACCGGTCACTCCGAGCAGTGTCTGAAATGAGAGGCCGTCCTCGATTCCTTCCACGAGCTTGTCGATCGCCGCCGGCTGGTCGCCAGCTGGCGGAAAGGGTTGATAAAGTCGATAGGGAGAGCCGGGGAAAGTGACGATTTTGGATTCGTCGATTTGACTGGTAACTTGGGATAAATCTGCCATGGGTATTCGACCTTTGGTAGAATAATTAGTTGCACATTGGCGCCCGGCTTATGGCTCGGCGCCTGATACAACCCGGCTGCAAACATGCTTTTGCAGCGAATTTTTCATGTTATCACGATGAGCCAATCCCCCTCCGCCTCACTGTTTTCCGCCATTGAAATGGCGCCACGCGATCCGATTCTCGGCATTACCGAAGCATTCAATGCCGACAAGAATCCGAACAAGATCAACCTCGGTGTCGGCGTCTACTATGACGACAATGGCAAGGTGCCGCTGCTCGAATGCGTGCGCAAGGCTGAAGCGCAATTGATGGAAAAATCGTCACCGCGCACCTACCTCCCGATCGAAGGCCTGGCTGCATATGACAAGGCGGTCCAGGAACTGGTATTTGGAGCCGACAGTGCAGTTATTCAAGAAAAAAGAGCGGTGACGGTGCAGGCGCTTGGCGGTACCGGCGCACTGAAATTGGGGGCCGATTTCCTGAAGCGCTTCTCGCCGCAGTCGCAAGTATGGATCAGCGATCCGAGCTGGGAAAACCATCGTGCGCTGTTTGAATCCGCTGGCTTCAGCGTCAATAATTACCCCTACTATGATCCGTCAACACGGGGCGTCAATTTCGCGAGCATGCTGAAAGCCTTGCAGGAAATGCCAGCTGGCTCCATCGTGCTGCTGCATGCTTGCTGCCACAATCCCACCGGCGCCGACCTGAGCGAAGATCAGTGGACGCAGGTCATCGAAGTCATCGCCGAGCGCGGCCTGATCCCCTTCCTGGACATGGCATACCAGGGTTTCGGAGACGGCATCGAAGCCGACGGCAAGGTCGTGCGCCGCTTTGCGGAAGCAGGCGGGCCGCTGTTCGTGTCGAATTCTTTTTCGAAATCGTTCTCGCTGTACGGCGAGCGCGTCGGCGCACTGAGCATTGTCGCAGTCAGCCAGGAGGAAGCGGCCCGCGTATTGTCACAACTGAAACGCGTCGTGCGCACCAATTACTCCAATCCTCCGACTCATGGCGGGCAGGTGGTCGCCACCGTGTTGTCCAGCCCGGAATTGCGCAAGCTGTGGGAAGACGAATTGGCCGCAATGCGCTTGCGCATTCGCGCAATGCGTGAAGCCTTCGTCAACAAGCTCAAGGAAAAGGCACCGAGCCACAATTTTGACTTTGTCATCAAGCAGCGCGGGATGTTTTCCTATTCAGGCTTGACCAAGGAACAAGTGCAGCGCTTGCGGGAAGGCTTTTCGATTTATGCAGTGGATACCGGTCGGATTTGCATCGCCGCTTTGAATTCGCACAACATTGACAATACTGTCGATGCGATTGCGAAGGTGCTCTGATTTCCGGAACAAAAAAACAGCAAAAAATTGCACCAAGGTTTTGACAAAGGCAAGAAACTCATCCTATAATAATGCCTCTGTTCCCTGATAGCTCAGTCGGTAGAGCGACGGACTGTTAATCCGCAGGTCCCTGGTTCGAGTCCAGGTCGGGGAGCCAAAGAATATTTAGCCCAGCCTTGAGCTGGGCTTTTTATTTTCCGACTTCTGCAGTACAGAAACTGTAGTAGATTTTGGCTTGATTCTGGCAGCCCAATTCCTAATCATCAGAATCAAGCAGCCAATTGATAATCGACTCTTTGTATCCCCTTGCCCCGAATGCTAGGCGGGACAAGCGTTCCAATACTTGGACGAGCTTGTTCTTGTCAGGCAGGTGAGGCGAGTGTGGTTTGGCTTAGTGCATCCGTTTGTATTCAGGGCGAATAAGCGAACGTAGAGTTGTTATGCTCCGAGCTGTGTTGACACCTTTATGAATGAAGATCTGGGCCACAGCATAGCCCTTGGATTTCTTTCATCTCAGGCGTCTTCAATTTCCATCAAAGCGCAGATAAACACTCCTGCAATAAATGCGCTTGTAATCACGCCAAGCAGCAGAATAATTGCCGATACCATGTTGTCCCCTTTGTCAGTTTTCCAGGTGGACTCATTACATCATTGGCAAGAAGAAGAGTATTGACGTGCATCATTTTTCTTAGAGGAATGCATTCTGGTCTTGGCATATCCTCTAAATACTTCTCAGCAAATTCAATAGTTGAGATATAACAATAAGCACCTATTCCTTGCCATTAATATTCTAAACAGTGCATGTAGCGCTGTTTCTTGTCACTGTGAGCGAACCGATTTTTTTAACCGAAAGTTTGAAACAAGGCGTGCAATGGTCTGGTTTCAATAGCTTACGTAGCAGGAAAAGCTTGCAAGACTTTGTAGGGGCAAACTGATTGGGAGCCGTCCGGGACAAGCATATTCGTACGCCGTTGCAGTATTTGTTTCGATTTCCAGTGTTGGCACTGCATTGAGTATTTCAGTTGGATTGGATAGGTGCCAGCAACTCCAAGTGGTCCGCATCAAAAATGCGCTGGCATCACTGGAAAGCGTAAATCATTGACCGCTATGCTCAAGGGGCAGCAAAATTGGCCACCGGTTCCCCCTCGCCTCTCTTCCTGCAGCCTTCCGCGCCTCTCAAAGCACGCATGTTAATAAATTGGTCGCCCATCTTCTTTTGATTTTTGAGTATGCATGGAAAGGAAAGAAGCCTTATTACGATATGAGTGGCGCTTGGAAGCCTGCAAAACCGAGGAGAAGGTTACGTACCCCGGCATTGCTAGCCACACTTCTTTTTTGGGCCGCAGTCGGTCAGGCGATACCAGGCTCGTAGTGCAATATTGCCAAGCAAACACCTATTCGTAATATTGCCGGCGGCAAATTTAGTTGATGAAAATCAATAGATAGCCGCCGGCACTTGATAGAGTGAACTTGTTTCCACTGGGAAACTAGGGAAGAAAGATACCCGACTCCAGCATTTAGAACATGGAGCGGTCAACCGAGCTTCCATATTAGAGATTCTAAGTTGCGGGCCAGGTCAAACCGTTTAATTCAAACAGACTATTGCGGGGCTAACAGGGAGATAGCCATGACAAAAGCTCAGGTAAAAACCTTTGCTGCCAAGGTGACGAATACTTGCGCCTCGCCTGCCATAGAACTTGTCTACGCAGCAACGAGCCTGACATCCATGCGCGCAGCGATTGACAGCGGGGCCGATTGCATACAGTTAAATTGTTTGGCCAGCGAAGGCAACAATAGCCATCCGGACCTCAACTTCACGATTGGTAATATCAGCAAGGCTATTCGTCACGCCCACAATCACGCTTGCAGAGCGGTACTGGCCCTGGAATCAGGCTCCGGCGCGGCCAATTGGATGCAATGTCGCAAACTCGTTGACCAGGCTGTCGAGTCAGGTGCCGACGCACTGGTTCTTTGCGACCCGGCATTGATGCTATATGCGTCGTCCAAATACCCGGCCCTGGATATCCATCTATCCTTGGCCGATGCGATGCTGAGCCCCGATGCAGTTGATTTTTACGCCAAGCATTTCGGCATCAGGAGAATTGTTTTACCTCGTGTGCTGTCCATGCCAAAACTCCAGGAAATCACCAGAAATACCGGAGTGGAATTGGAGATTTTTGGATTCGGCAGCATGTGCATGTTTGTAAGCGGCCGGACTGCACATTCCTATCATTTCCGGAGCAACCAGAACCTTCTCCTCAATGCCAAAGCAGTGGCACCTGCGGAACTATTTATGGACGGTCGCTGCAGCCAAGGGCAAGAAGCGGCCAATGATCACTACTATTCCGCAGATGGAGCACGGGACCTTAATGCCTTGAGGCTGTTGCCCCAACTCGTGCAAACCGGGATTCATGCAATCCGGATCGAAGGTTACGGTCGTGATTCCTACTATGCAGCACAGGTCACCAAAGTGTGGCGCGAAGCGCTCGATGAATGCCTCGCCGGATCCGAAGACTTCTCCTTGAAACCCGCGTGGATTGCCGATCTCGGCAAGCCATACAAGGTCCGCCGCGCGAGCTGACTTCCGGATTCCTGTCCTGTGGCTTTGGCCATGGGCACGCGTCCCCCGCCCTGATACGGTGGCGCCGGATCGGCACTGCATCGTGGCCAGCACTTCAGTTGACCAAACTCAAACAGATACCGGGATCGAGGAACCGTGCCCCTTTTGATTCTGACTCATCGGCACATGTCTGCCACCCAGCTTCGGCGAAACTGAACATTGCAAGCCGAAGGCCAGCGCATCGAAAACTGTCCCAATCAAGACGGGCGGCAGGACAGGTGACCTTGACAAGGCAGGCGTAGAAGCCCTAACCATGCAACATGGGGCGTGCGTTAGAGGCGGCATTGGACCAGTCAAAGCGGACACGGCATGAACGTGTGTCGCAACCTGACTTGATCAGACGTTCCATATACAGTCCTTGCATAATCAGAGTTGCCGGGAATGCAGCTACACATATCTTGAAATGCCGGGAGACGGATCATGAATACCAGCACGGTTTATTGGAAAACGCGCCAGCCACTCTGCTTCGCCCCAGATCAAACGGCTCATGCTCAAACCTGATCGCCCGGCCGCTTTTCTTTCGCCACTAACAGGGAAAAAGACCAGAACCCTTCAGAATCCCTGAATCGTTACCTTGTCGAGAATCATGATGCCCACCCAACTGGCCTCCCCCCTTGCAGATTCCGCGGAAGCCGTCACCGCACTTTCCCGGTTTGCCGTCGACAAGGTAGGCGCTTCCTTGACCGCGGTAATACAGTCTGCGCTGGATGGGGTCATCATTGCGGATGTAAGACGGCGCATCGTCCTGGTTAACCAGAAAGCCGAAAGCATGTTCGGCTATCCTGCGAAGCAGTTGCTGGAGAAATCGATCGATGCATTATTGTCGCCGCGCATGAGTGCAGAGCAGAGACGGCGACTGGAACGGATCGCCAATACCAGAAAAAGCGGAAAAAGAGCCAGGTTCGGGCTAAGAGCCCTACATGCAAGCGGCGAAGAATTTTCGGTCGACGCAGACTTTTCGCGGGTAACCACGAAAGGAGAAATGTTTCTAGTGATGATGCTGCGTCACCCATCGGGGCCCATGGCCTTCGACAGGCAGCCGCGCTCCTTGAGATCCTCTGAACTGCGCAAGCTCGCCGTATCTTCACAGCAAACAAACGAAGCCGAGAAAAGGCGATTTTCAAAAGAACTCTATGATGATATTGGACAGCGACTGAGTGTTCTCAAGCTGGATCTGGACTGGCTTGAGAGCAGCCTCGCGGAACCCACCGAAGACTTGCCCACGCGGGTCGCACAGATGCAGGAGTTGCTCGACAAAGTGATCATGTTGACGAGAAACCTGGCCTCCGCTCTGCGTCCGCCCCTACTGGATGATTTTGGCCTGATGCCTGCAGTCAGATGGATGGCCGACGACTTCCAGAAACGAACATCAGTGTCATGCAGGATCATTGACCATGGCATGCCCGACCGCCTTGCGGAGCCAATCGAATCTGCCGTATTCCGGGTAATCCAGGAAAGCTTGATCAATATCGAAAGACATGCGAAAGCGAACAATGTCCGAATTACTTTTGGTCAAAATATGCAGTGCCTGGAGCTGCTGATCGAGGATGATGGCGTCGGCATGGCGCATGGTAGTCTCAGCAAACCAGGGTGTCGTGGATTGCTTGCAATGCAGGAACGGATTTTCATTTTGGGAGGTACAATTACGATCCAAAATACGGAGCCCCGTGGCCTTGCAGTCCACACCTCCATCCCGATCGACCCAATTACATTCAGCAATCAGGTTTTATGATTCGTATTGTCATCGCCGACGACCACACCATCATGCGCGAAGGATTGAAGCGGATTCTCGATGGAGCCGAGGATATCGCAGTCGTCGGTGAAGCAGTCGACGGCTTTGAAGCCTTGGCCCATGTTCGGAAAGGCGGATTTGATCTGCTGATGCTGGACCTGTCGATGCCCGGTCGTAGCGGTGTTGAACTGATACGCCAGATCAAGGATGAAGTACCCAAGCTTCCTATTCTTGTGCTGACCATGCACGATGAAGAGCAATATGCAGTGCGCGCCATTCGTGCCGGCGCCCGTGGCTACCTCACGAAAGAAAGCGCGGGTACGCAACTGGTGAGCGCAATCCGCAAGGTGGCGTCCGGACGCCCCTATATCAGCCAGGAAGTAGCTGAACAGCTGGCGATGGAAGTCATGCCTGCCCATGAAGAGCTGCCGCACAAGCAGCTGTCGAACCGCGAATTCGAAGTGTTTACGCTGCTGGTGGGTGGCAAGTCGATTACCGAGATCGCAGATCTTCTGCACTTGAGCGCCAAGACAGTCAGCACCCACAAGACGCGCGTGCTTCAAAAGATGGGAATGAACTCCCTAGCTGAAATGGTCCAGTACGCCGTGCAAAACCGGTTGATTGCCTCATTCAAGAATTAAGTCGGTGCCGATGAGCGGACGAACAGTGTCGCCTGCTCTGTCCGAACGCCAGCTCGTCCAGCCAGGCATTCAGGACATAACCTCTTCAGTCTCCACCAGCGTGCAGTTGCCTTAATGCATGTATAGACCAAGCGGTCGTCTTTGACCGGATGGTGCAAAAGCATGCGAAAAATACCGCATTGTCCCGTCTGGATATAAGGAAACGGTAATTTCGATTGTAGGAATATTCCTACATGTTCCAGCCTTTGCCTACAAGGCTAATCAGCGCCCCCCGATAGCAATCACACAACTTCATTGCCATACTGATCACCTGTATTGAGGAATGACAGGAAGGCAACATGCCCCGGTTCTAATCATTACAGTCCTTGTAAAGATTTCCAATAATCAAAACAAGACGCAAAAACGATGATGGCTGCATCCAGTGCGGTCATTTTTGAATTTATGGATTAATCGATTGGAGATGGCCATGTTGTCTACGCAAACGTCTGAAATCCGCTCGGAGATTTCTTCATCGGCTTTGCATTCTTCTAACGTGGAAGCCGGGTGGCAGCGCCAGGGAAAACTTTGGTCGAATCTGAAAGAACTGTGCGACGTACTGCGGATTCCTTTTTCTCCGGCCCATACTGACGATGAGCTGCTGTTTCAGCATGTGCAGTTCAAGACCGGCCAGCGTATCCACACCATCGGACAACCTTTCGACACCCTGTACGTCGTCCACTCCGGTTTTCTGAAAACGGTATTGATCGACGAATTCGGCAATGAGCAGGTTCTCAGTTTCCCGATGAAAGGCGATTTGTTTGGCGTTGACGGCATCCATACCAAGCGTTATGCCTCTGAAGCGGTTGCCCTCTCGAATTGCGACCTGATTCTGCTCCCCTTCAAGAAACTGACCGCTCTAGGCCGCTCGCATGTCGAGTTTGAGCACGCGATTTATAGCGTGATGAGCCGCGAGCTGGTTCGCGAGCAGGCAATGGTAAGCATGCTGGGAGCGCTCAGCGCCGAAGCTCGAGTGGCGCGCTTCCTGGTGAACCTGTCGGAGCGCTATGCCGAAATGGGGTATTCCAGCAAGCTGTTCAACTTGCGGATGACCCGTCATGAAATCGGCAGCTACCTCGGACTGACACTGGAAACAGTCAGCCGCACCCTGTCGGCATTCAATGAAATCGGGCTGATCACGGTGGACCAGCGCTCCATCGGCATCAAGGATCTGGAAGCACTGAGAACCCTCCGTCGTTTGCCTCCCTCAAGTTCTCGTGCCAAACAGGTTGGTAAGGCATCCAAGCAGGCAACCACACCTTCTTCGGATCGTCCCGCCTCGGATTGGGGACAATTGGCAACAGCCTAAATGCGTGCTCTCCACGCGAGAGCACGACTTTCAGGAAGCTGCCCGAACAGAGTCCACATCAACTCTGCTCGGGCATTTTTTTATGCGCCGACCATAACAGATATCTAGTATGGACAATGCTTGGGAATCACAGTTCAGGCGCAAGCTGCGCGCACAAGTGGGATGAATTCTGGAGCGAACCGGAACATCCCGCTTCACAAGATGGAAAGCGTTAATTCCTGCTGAGCGCATATGGATTGCATCCTGGAATGCAAGTTAAATGCAGGAGACCGGGCGAAACGGATTGCGAACCCGTCGGTGGCATCGGTGTCTATAGAATCAGGAGGACGATACGTGAGGGAAATAGAGACGTCCTCGTACTGGTAATGTCATACCGTCTCGCGCAAGCAAGCCATCGAAACAGGTATGCAGTCGGTAGTACCAAGGGCCTCGTCTTCCATGCAAGGAAGCATGGCGATGCTGGGATCGCGCAGGAGGACTCGGGTCGGTCAGTAAGCAACTCATTTCCCAGAAGGATGCTCGGCGGTCTTTCAAATTACGCGATGGATCATGCAGTTCAAGACCTACATTTCCTACTCTCCTGTAAAGCCGGGATCGGTATTTGCAGTCTTTTATTTCGAGAAAGGGAACGACGTCTACGGCTGGCACGTTGAGGCAAGAAGCCATTATTTTTCGGCCGCCTTCTTCATGATCGACCATTTCTACGCCAATCACCCCTCACGCCTGTATCGAAGCATCGAAGACGATGTCTATGGCCCTTGGGCCATAGATTACCCGCCGATGAAAAATGAGATTCGGTGCCCAGTCCCGGAATCGATAGGCCATGAGCTGGAACGGATGCAATCGATGTTCGTTGAAGAATGGCTGTTTTTCAAGAACGATCCCGGGGTTGACCCTGAATTGGCTACGTATGAATCGCAAGGCTTGCCAGTGCACGCGGTAGGCATCAAGGCAAAGCGGCTTCCTCGTCTGGACAAGAACCACTCCTCGTGGATTTATGCCACGCCGGGCATGAATTCGAATGTCGTGGAGCTGCTGAGAAAGTATTGGCGGCTCAGCGACAAGCTGCCGGTACGATAGCAGGCTCACGTCGTCCCGATTACCGCATATCCGCAATGCGGACGCTACTTTGTCTTCCAGGCGCGCATCAGGCGCCGGGTTCGCCGCACTCTTTCAGCGGCCGAATTGAAACCGCCAGACCTGCGTCAACGATATTGGCAGAATTGGCAAGCACGGTGCTTCTCTCCTTCCCCTGGAATCCCTGTATTACGCTGCCCAATTTATCGTTCCAGGCAGCGGTTTGACCGCTACCAGCGGTTATAATATTTCGCCCGCCAGCAGCAAGTGACGAGCAATTGCGTAGGGGCTTATGCGACTGACGCAAGCCCCCGCACTATCGGGCCGCCTTTCATGCGGCCCGTTTTCGTTTCCCGAAGGCGCCTTTACTTTTCAACTACAATTCGACCGCGTGCCGACAGGCTTCGACAAGGGCGCATAGCGCACTGATACCAGCCAAGCCCGACGCACATACCGACAGATTTATGCCCCGACACTCGTCCAGCAAGCCGATTGAAATCAAGATTTCCACCGTAGTGGCTGTAGCTGTCATCCTGCGCGAATCCGACTCTGCACTACTGGATGCGGCGATGAAGCAGATCACCGGCGGAGTGCCGGATTATTTTGAAAACGAGTTTGCGGTGATCGACGTCGGCGCGCTCGATGCCCAGGCGCCTGCCCTGGACTGGGCCGTGATCCTCGAGCTGCTCCGGACCTATCGCCTGAATCCCGTGGCAGTACGCAATGCCTCGCCTGAAATGGAGCCCGACATTCTTGCGCGCGGCTTGAGCCTGGACACGGTAGCCGCGCCTCGCCATGAGCCTCCGCGGGAAGAAACACCAGCTCCAGCCCGCATCGAAGCGGCTCCTGCGCAGCTTGCGGCAGCAGCGAATGCCCTGATCATCGACACTCCAGTCCGGGCCGGCCAGCGCATCTACGCGCGCGGCGGCGACCTGGTCGTAACCGCAATCGTCAATAGTGGCGCCGAGCTGATTGCGGACGGCAGCATTCATGTCTATGCGCCTTTGCGCGGACGCGCGCTGGCCGGCGCCAGCGGAAATGCCGGAGCCCGCATTTTCACCATGAGCATGGAAGCCGAGCTGGTATCGATCGCCGGCATCTACCGCACGTTCGACAATGCCTTGCCGGCCGGGGTGGCAAAAAAACCAGCGCAGGTTCGGCTTGCCGGTGACCGGATAGACGTGTTATCAATAGACAATTGACAATTAGTTACTCGTATTTTCTATAAGGAGCCTGTTTGTGGCAAAAATCATTGTTGTGACGTCCGGTAAAGGAGGCGTGGGAAAAACCACTTCGAGCGCCAGCTTTGCGACCGGCCTGGCCCTGCGCGGGCACAAGACTGCAGTGATCGACTTTGACGTCGGACTGCGCAATCTCGACCTGATCATGGGCTGCGAGCGTCGCGTGGTATATGACCTGATCAATGTCATCAACAATGAAGCCACGCTGAACCAGGCGCTTATCAAGGACAAGCATTGCGAAAACCTGTTCGTGCTCCCGGCTTCTCAGACGCGCGACAAGGATGCGCTGACCGAGGCAGGCGTCGAGCGCGTGCTGAACGAACTGGTCAAGATGGGTTTCGAATATATCGTCTGCGACTCCCCGGCTGGCATCGAGCACGGTGCGGTCATGGCCCTGACTTTCGCGGATGAGGCAATTGTCGTCACCAATCCGGAAATATCCTCGGTACGCGACTCGGACCGCATTCTCGGCATCATCCAGGCCAAGTCGCGCCGTGCGCAGAATGGCGGCGAGCCAGTGAAGGAGCATCTGCTGATCACCCGCTACATGCCTAAACGCGTCGAAGCCGGAGAAATGCTTTCCTATACCGACGTGCATGAAATCCTGCGCATTCCGCTCATCGGCATCATTCCGGAATCGGAATCGGTGCTGCATGCCTCCAACCAAGGCACGCCAGCCATCCATATGACGGGCACCGATGTCTCCGAAGCGTATCAGGACGTAGTCGCACGATTCCTCGGCCAGGAAACGCCGTTGCGTTTTACAACCTACGAAAAGCCCGGGCTGCTCCAGCGTATCTTTAAGGGTAGGTAAACATGGCGCTACTTTCATTCCTCTTCAATAACAAGCCGAAGAGCGCGAGCGCTGCCAAGGAGCGCCTTCAGGTCATCATTGCGCGCGAGCGTAACGGCCGCGGCGGGCCGGATTTCCTGCCGGCGCTGCACAAGGAACTGATTGCGGTCATTTCAAAGTACGCGAAGGTGGATGCGTCGGACATCAAGATTTCCCTTGATCGCCAGGGCAATCTGGAAATACTCGATGTGAACGTCGTACTGCCGGACGCGGTGTCGGCAAAGTAGAATTATGGGATTTTGAGCAGGCGGCATTCCTGTCGCCAGTTAAACCGTGACGGAATGCCGGAACGGAGATGAGAGACAGGAAGCCCTGCCGAGATCGTGCAAGCAGAAAGCTCCCTGCAAAAAAGATTAGGCGGCGGATCTTTCCGGATCAGGGCTTCGTTCCAGGCCTTAATGCAGCTGGTGCTTCAAGTCCGACAATTCGCGATGCGCTTGCATGACGGCGGTTTTCAGGTCGTTCTGCACATTCCCGGCCCTCTCGCATGCATCCTTGGCGCGATCACCCAACTGTTCCAGATCGTCCACGCATTGCCGGATCTGGTTTTCATCCTGCGACTGCATCATGCTCTTCGCCTGCGTGGTTTTCTGATCCAGCTGCTGAATGCAGTCCTTCAGATCCATCGGCACGCCGCTCGCCGACTGGCAGGCCTGGGCAGCCTGATGAATGGTGTTCTCAACATGGGAAAATCGCTGTTGGACTTCGTTTGGCGATAGCATGGTGAACTCCTTGTCAAGTTTTTACGGGACCTGTTTGATGAAAGATGCGGCAATCGAGTTCCGGCGACCACGACCAGGGCCGATTGATAAAAGAAATCGGCAGCATCAAGCAATAGTAGCGTCCTGCAGCAGGCTTGCCGAAAGGAAGTGCTGCTCCGGGCTCTCTTTCGTATAATTCATTAATATCTTGGCCGTTTCGACAAGCAGCAGCACCAGTGTCCGCGGCCCGAAACTTCGCCAAGCTGCCGCAGTCTAATTTTTTGTCATTGGAGTCGTCATGTTCCAAGTCGTCAGGAGCCAGGAGGTCAGCATGAAAAAGACCGGTTTGGCATTCCTCGTCTTCTTGTCCCTTGGCCTGCTTGCAAGCAGTTCAGCATGGGCGCATCGCGTGCATAGTCACGTGGGCTTTTATGTCGGCGTACCGACAGGATACTGGGCTTATCCTCCGCCAGCCTATTACGTTTATCCGCCGGCAGTCACCGTACAATCGACGCCGCCCGTGTATGTCGAGCAAAGCCCGGGCCCGCAAGCAAACGAACCAGAGCCCGGCAACTGGTGGTATTACTGCCAGGATGCCAAGGGCTATTATCCCTATGTCAAAGAATGCCCTCGTGGATGGCAGAAAGTTGTGCCTGCACCGCCGGACGCGCGTTGAATAAACATGAAAACTGACAAGCTCTACACACTGTCCGCACTAGCGTTTGCTCTCGTCCTTTGTGCATGCACGACGGCGCCGCCGAACGAGCCGAGCGTGCTGGTCCTTCCAGGAACCGGCAAAAGCTTCGAGCAGTTCCGTGCAGACAACGAGGTTTGCAAGCAATTTGCCTTTGAACAGGTCGGTGGCAACTCGCCGAACAATGTTGCCGTCGATAGCGGCGTGCGCAGCGCTGCCGTTGGCACGCTGCTGGGCGCAGCGGCCGGAGCTGCAATCAACGGAGGCCGTGGCGCATCCGTTGGGGCCGGGACCGGCCTGGCGTTCGGTGGACTTGCCGGCGCGGGCGCAGGGGAAACCTCGTCATCGCGTCTGCAGCAGCGTTACGACTTTGGCTATCAGCAATGCATGTATGCGAAAGGCCATCGGGTCCCCATGACTGGCAGCTTCCGCAACGAATTCCTGAACAGCCAGCGCGAACGGTCAGCGTATCCGCCGCCCCCGCCTCCGCCAGGACCGGTCCTGCGCTAGCTAATATCGGCGCCTTCCAGCCTCGATGCAGGGCCGCAGCCCTGACTGGTTGACCTTTCTACCGGCTGCCTGCATCAACCAGCGGTGCAACTACATGCCGTCGCTGTAGTCATAGCACACCTGAAGCTGCGCCCACATAAGTCTGTCCCCCTGTTCTCCACACCGCAGTGGAACATCGCCGGAAGGCGTTTCCGGTACAATCCGCCCGCATATGACCGCTCCCAAAAACCTGTTTTCCTATCCCCGTTATCGGCCTGATTACCAAGCCCCGGCACCGTTTCTGCCCATGTCGCGCGCGGAAATGGACAAGCTGGGCTGGGATTCGTGTGATGTCATTTTGGTCACCGGGGACGCCTATATCGACCATCCGAGTTTCGGCATGGCCCTGATAGGCCGCTTGCTGGAAAGACAGGGATTCCGCGTCGGGATCATCAGCCAGCCTGACTGGCAATCAGCCGAACCGTTTCGTGCTCTGGGCAAGCCAAATCTCTACTTTGGCATCACGGCCGGCAACATGGATTCGATGATCAATCGTTACACCTCCGACCGCAAGATCCGGTCGGAAGACGCGTATACCCCAAACGGCGAACCCAACAAGCGCCCGGATCGCGCCCTTACCGTCTATGCTCAGCGCGCCCGGGAAGCCTACCCCGGCGTCAATATCGTTATCGGCAGCATCGAAGCGAGTCTGCGCCGCATCGCCCATTACGATTACTGGTCGGACAAGGTGCGCCGTTCCGTGCTACTCGACTCCAAAGCCGACATTTTGTTGTTCGGGAATGCAGAGCGTGCGCTGGTGGAACTTACGCAGCGTATAGCGGCTGGCGAATCGATCAAGACCATCCGCGATCTGCGCGGCACGGCATTTGTTGTGCCGGCCGATTGGAAGCCGGCGGAGGGCTGGGCCGAAGCAAATTCCACCCGCATCGATACCCCGGGGCGGGTCGAGCCGCATCCCGATCCGTACGAAATGAAGTCGAAGGAGCCGGCAAGCTGCGGCTCGGACAATCAGGCGGCCGGCAAGCCGATCGAGCAACCGGTGCGCATCATGAGCCGGGAAGAACGCCAGGCGGCACTGAAGGAGCAGCGCAACAAGACCGTGGTGCGTCTGCCCTCATACGACGAGGTCAAGGACGACCCGGTCATGTATGCCCACGCATCCCGCGTCTTCCATCTGGAATCGAATCCCGGAAACGCACGGGCGCTGGTGCAGGCGCATGGCGACCGTGATGTCTGGCTCAATCCGCCGCCCCTGCCGTTGGCGATGGAGGAAATGGATGGGGTCTACGACGCGTCCTATGCGCGTGCGCCGCACCCGAGCTATGGCAAGGCGCGCATTCCCGCGTGGGAGATGATCCGCTTCTCGGTGAATATCATGCGCGGCTGCTTCGGCGGCTGCACCTTCTGCTCGATCACCGAACACGAAGGCCGCATCATCCAGAGTCGTTCCGAGCCCTCGATCCTGCGTGAGATCGAACTCATCCGCGACAAGACCAAGGGTTTCACCGGCACCATTTCGGACCTGGGCGGACCGACTGCCAACATGTACCGGCTGGCATGCAAGGACAAGAAGATCGAAGAAAGCTGCCGACGCCTGTCCTGCGTCTATCCGACCATCTGCTCCAACCTGAACACCGATCACAGCAAGCTGATCCAGCTTTATCGCAAGGCGCGCGCCATTCCCGGCATCAAGAAGATCCTGGTCAGTTCCGGCTTGCGCTATGACCTCGCGGTACGTTCACCCGAGTATGTGAAGGAACTGGTGACGCATCATGTGGGCGGCCTGCTCAAGATTGCGCCCGAGCATTCGGAAGATGGCCCGCTTTCGAAAATGATGAAGCCCGGCATGGGCGCGTATTACAAGTTCAAGGAATTGTTCGAGAAGTATTCGAAGGAAGCGGGCAAGGAGCAATACCTGATTCCCTACTTCATCGCCGCCCACCCCGGCACCACCGATGAAGACATGCTGAATCTGGCGCTCTGGCTGAAGCAAAACAATTTCCGCCTGGACCAGGTGCAAACCTTCCTGCCTACGCCGATGGCGCTGGCCACTGCGATGTACCATGGCCGCAAGAATCCCTTGCACAAGGTGACGGCGGACTCGGAGACGGTGGATACGCCGCGCACCGGAAAAATCCGCCGCCTGCACAAGGCATTACTGCGCTATCACGATCCGGAGAACTGGGACATCATCCGCGAAGCGCTCCACCGCATGGGCCGCTCGGACCTGATCGGCAACGGTCCTGGCCACCTGGTGCCGCGCTACTCCCCGCCTCCGGGGCTGGCAGCGTCTGAACGGCGTCGCGAAACGCCGAGCCCGGAACAGCTGGCCAAAAAATTCGGGCAGAACAGGCCTCGACCCGGCGCCGCAGTGGAGCGCAAGCCGTATCCAGTCAAGACAACGACGCGATCAGGCAGGCAAAAGCCGGGCAGAAAATAAGAGGCGGAAAAATCGCATGTTCCAGTCGGAACGCCCATGAGTCATTTTGCAATTCTGGCGGCTAGCTGCCAGAATGACGAGTGCGGACCATGCATGGTGCATGACCTGCCCTTCCGGAGACAGCAAAATGAGAACTCTTGCCGACCAGCTGAGCCAATACGCGGAATACCATCGCGATCGCCGCAATATCCTTACCCACTTCATCGGGATTCCCATGATCGTGTTCGGCATCGCGACACTGCTTAGCCGCCCTGGCTTCGACTACATGGGAATGCAGGTGACTCCTGCGCTGCTGGTGACCCTCGCCTCGGTGCTTTACTACCTGGTCCTGGATCTTCGTTATGGCGTGGTCATGGCACTGCTGATGGGATTGGCAGTGTGGGGCGGCCAAGCGATTGCAGCACAATCCACGATAGTATGGCTCTCGGCTGGTATCGGGCTGTTCGTGATCGGCTGGATCTTCCAGTTTGTCGGCCACTACTACGAAGGCAGAAAACCGGCATTCGTCGACGACCTCGTCGGCCTGATCATCGGCCCCCTGTTCGTCGTGGCGGAAGCCGGATTTGCCCTGGGTATGCGTGCCGACCTTTGCCGCCAAATCGAAGAGCGTGCCGGCCCGACGCGTAGTGCTCAGCTTCGGACACAGTGACGCAATCGCCTCTCAAAGAAAAAAGCCTGCTCGCCTTGCGGCGGCAGGCAAATCCAACTTAGGAGGAGTTGGTGGAGATAGGGAATGAAGCATGACCAATATAGCAATGCCCCACTCCTGCATCCATCCGGGTTACAAACATTTACCCCATGCAAGGCGTCGATACACATGCAACAAGGCTGAGTGGGCGCCTTTTGCAGCCAGACCAACAATGCTAAAAACGGCACGGCAACATGCCGCCTCTTTCCATTCAGAATGAAGACTTCAGAGCAAAGCTCCGCGATTGCAACTGCTGATGCATTGCTTCACAAACGCCGGAAAATCACTGCCCGCAGCACCATTCTCAGTGCGCTCGTCAATACCCTCATCTCCGCCATTCAGATCCTGGTCGGCCTGCTTGCCTCCTCGCAGGCGCTGGTCGCCGACGGCATCCATTCCCTGTCCGACCTGGTAGGTGATGCAGTCATCCTGCTGGCCAATCACGGCAGCCACAAGCAGCCCGACGAGGACCACAACTACGGGCATGCCCGCTATGAAAACGCTGCTTCGCTCGCTCTCGGCATGATCCTTGGCGTCGTCGGCGCCGGCGTACTCTGGAGCGCAATGAACAAGTTGCAGAACCCGAATGCAATCCCGCCAGTCGGGCGGACCGCGTTATGGGCGGCCGTGGTCATTGTTGCTGCCAAGGAAGGCCTGTTTCGCTATCTGCTGAAAGCGGCGAAACAAACTGGTTCAAGCATGCTGATTGCCAACGCCTGGCATGCGCGCTCGGATGCGGCTTCCTCGCTGATCGTGTTGTTCGGCATCCTCGGCACCCGAATGGGTTATCCGGTGCTCGATCCGATTGCCGCAATGGCGGTCGGCATCCTCATTGTGCGCATGGGATGGAGCGTGGGCTGGAAGGCATTGAACGATTTGATGGACCATGCCTTGCCACCGGAACAGGTGGAAAGCATACGCCTCACTCTGGCCGAAACCCCGGGCGTGCTGGGCGTGCATGAGCTGCGTACGCGGCTGATGGGCGACCACGCGCTGGTCGATGCCCATTTGTCGGTGGATCCGCACATCAGCGTCAGCGAAGGCCACTACATCGCGCACCTCGCACGCAGCCGCGTGATGCAACAGCATCAGGTCCTGGATGCGCAGATTCATATCGATCCGCTGGAACAGTCAACGACCGACGCCGAAATACGCCTGCCCTTGCGCGACGAACTGTCCGCCGTCCTCGACCCGATCCTGCAAAAGGAAGCAGGTCTGCAGTGGAGCATGTTCCTGCATTATCTGAACAACCGGCTGGAGATAGAAATCGCGTCGGACAAGCCGCTTTCCGGCGCTGCCTGGATGCATATGCAGCAGGCGGTACAGGCTCGCTTCGGCCAGCAGGTTTCACTGTCCCCGCTGGCGCTGCGGGAACGTGGAATGCCGCGGCCGGCATCGTAGCGATATTCACGCACCGGGCAGCGCCAGTGCAAAGGAATCAAATATGAATTCTCTACCGGCATGGGCAGCATATGCCCTCGGATCCGCATTTTTTGCGGCGCTGACGGCGCTGTTCGGCAAATTCGGCGTGGCCCAGCTCAATTCGAACTATGCGACCTTCATCCGTACCCTAGTGATCCTGTGCGTGACTGCCGCCCTTGTCTCCGCGCGTGGCGAATGGGAGAAGCCGCAGGCGGTGAGCGCTTCCAGCTGGGTCTTCCTGGTGCTGTCCGGGATGGCAACCGGCCTGTCCTGGCTGTGCTATTACCGCGCGCTGCAGCTCGGCCCGGTTTCCAAGGTCGCGCCGGTCGACAAGCTGAGCGTGGCGCTCGCCATCATCCTCGGCGTCGCATTCGCCGGCGAGGCCCTGAGCTGGAAACTTGCCCTGGGCGGTCTGCTGATCGTCGCCGGCTCCATCGTCATCATTTTCGCCTGATCCCCAGCCGCGCGTTCCGCAAGCCGGCTGCCTGCCCTTTCCTCGCGCCCGCGTCTGCTGGCACCTGTTCCAGCCACTTCCCCCGCTAGTGTTGTTTTAACACCCGACATACGCCGGTAGCGGCGCCCGGCAACCCCTTCCGCTGAAAAGCCTTGCAATCCCATAATAATTAGAGAATAATGGAAATGCGAATTGTTCTCATTCATTCAGGAGTGTTCTGTGAAAAGCGGCGGGGCTGACATCGACAGCGTACTTTCAGCCTTGAAAGGCAGCGATGCCCCTTCCGCCCGGCCGGAAGCTTCCGCGTACGGCGACGTGGTACGGATCGAAAGCAAGGACTTGTTCCGGGGTAGCCGGGAAGTGCAGATCGCGCATGAAGGACGGATTTACCGCCTGCGCCTGACCCAGCTGAACAAGCTCATCCTGACCGCCTGAACTGAATGGCTTTGTTAACTTATGAAAATCACAGGGTAAGTGCATGATTGTCTGCGTTTGCTACAACGTATCCGACCGCAAGATCCGCCAGGAGGTGGACGCCGGCCTGACCTCGATGTCCGAGCTGCGCAACAAGCTCGGCGTCGGCACCTGCTGTGGCAAATGCAATGCCTGCGCGAAGCAAGTCCTGCGCGAATGCCTGGAGGAAGCAAGCGGCAACGAACTCCTGCAACTCCGGGGCGCAGTCGCCGCCTGAAAACCGCGATGCGGACAAGGACTTCCTCTGCCCTCCTCCCCCGGCTGAGCTCGCAGCCGCTCAAGCGCGTCTGGCCGCTCGCCACCATCGTGCTGCTGCATGCCGGCATCTTCTATGCCTTGCAACAGAGCCTGCTGCGCCATTCCGCACCGGCCAGCCGAACCGCCGTTCCGCGCGAAGTCTTTGCCACCTTCATTACGCCCGAACCGGCAGCCGAAGCGCGGAAACCGCAAGCGGCTCCACCCAAGCCGCAGCCCGCCCCGCCCAAACCGGCGCCGGCTCCGAAGAAGCCAGCCGAGAAAGCGGCCCCCAAGCCGGTCGAACGTCCCGCCCCGCTACCTGCCGACAAGGCGCCCGTACCGAAATCCGTCAGCACACCACCGACTACTGCACCCGCACCTGCCGAGCCGGTCGCTCCGGCCGCCTCCGCCGCGCCGGCTCCTGCGTCCGCGGCTCCCGCAGTCCCGGCACAGCCCCGAGTCTTCTCATCCGGCATCGAATACATCCAGCCGCCGCAGCCCGACTATCCGCCGATGGCCCGGCGCATGGGCGAAGAAGGCAGGGCCGTGCTGCGCGTGCTCGTCAACGAGAAGGGCCGCCCGGAACAGGTGGAGGTCCAGCAGTCTTCCGGCTCGGCCCGTCTCGACGAGGCCGCCCGCCAGGCAGCGATGCGCGCCCTGTTCAAGCCCTTCATCGAAAACGGCAGGCCAATTGCAGCCTACGCCATCGTGCCGATCAGATTCAAACTCAATAATTAATGTTCAAGGACTCATCATGGAAGCTAGCCCCTACGGATTGGAAAGCCTCTGGACCCAGGGCGACCTGGTCACCAAGGCTGTCGCACTGCTGCTGGTCACGATGTCGATCGCGTCCTGGTATGTGATCGTCACCAAGGCGGCGCAATTGTGGCGTTTCGGTCGCGCCGGGAAGGCAGCCGGACGCGAATTCTGGGATACCACCAGCGTCACCGAAGGCCTGTCGACACTGGGCAAGGACAATCCCTTTGCCGATATCGCACAGGCAGGCGTGAGCGCGATGCTGCACCATAACGCGCACAAGGGCCATCTTCACGACCAGCTCTCGGTAAGCGACTGGGTCACGCTGTCGCTGCGCCAGGCCATCGACGAAGCTTCCGGCAAGCTGCAGACCGGCATGGCGGTACTGGCTTCGGTCGGTTCCAGCGCGCCCTTCGTCGGCCTGTTCGGCACCGTCTGGGGCATCTACCATGCGCTGGTTTCGATCGGCACCACGGGCCAGGCCAGCATCGACCGGGTTGCCGGCCCGGTGGGCGAAGCCCTGATCATGACGGCGCTCGGGCTGGCGGTCGCGATTCCCGCCACCTTCGGCTACAACGCGCTGGTGCGCGGGAACAAGGCGACCATCGCCAAGCTGAACAAGTTCGGATTCGATCTGCATGCATTGTTCGTGACCGGCGCGCGGGCGGAATCGGTCGGCCATGAGGGCACGGCAAAACTCGTTTCGATCCGGGGTGCGTGATGGCGATGGGATCCCTGTCCGATTCCGAGGACGATTTCAACCCGGAGATCAACACCACGCCGCTGGTCGACGTGATGCTGGTGCTGCTGATCATTTTCATCATCACGATTCCCGTGATGAATCACAGCGTCAATATCGATCTGCCGCGCGCCAGCAGCCAGCCGGAGCTGAACAAGCCGGAAAACATCAATCTTTCGATCGATGCCCAGGGCCAGATGTACTGGAACAAGGAATTGGTCGGCCTCGAACAACTGCATGAGCGCATTGCCGAGGCGGCAAAGAAAAATCCGCAGCCGGAATTGCATCTGCGGGCAGAACGCACCACGCAATATGAAAAAGTGGCGCAAGTCATGGCTGCCGCGCAGTCCGGCGGCCTGGGCAAGATCGGCTTCGTCACCGACCCGAAAGGCAATTGAGCTTTTGCACGATGTGGCCCGATCGCCCAGCCATCAAGGCCAGAGATGAAGCAGCCTCTGCGCGTTGACCGGACGCATCCAGCAGATTGAAAACCAGTTTCACCAAACCAGTACCAAGCGACAGCCAGCCATGGAGCATGCGTTCCCAGCCAGCCATCGACTCTTCATTTTGAAAGGAGCCTTATGGCAATCAAGAAAACCCGGCTGGCCTTGCTGACAGCGCTGGCCGTCCAGCAATTATCCCATTCCGCCTTCGCGCAAACCGCTTCGACACAATCCGAAACCAGCGAACCCGCGGCCAGCCAGACCGCCGCGGAACAGCTGCCCGAAGTCGAGGTAAGCGGCGAGAAGGCTCGCAACGATTACGCCACGATACGTTCGAGCGTCGGCGCAAAAACGCCCACGGCCATCCAGGACATCCCGCAATCGATCACCATCGTCAACCGAGCGGTCATGGATGCGCAGGGCGCTGCTTCGCTGTCGGATGCCTTGCGCACCGTACCCGGCATCACCATCGGCGGCGCTGAAGGCGGCCAGATCGGGAACAACATCAACCTGCGCGGCTTCACCGCGCGCACCGACATTTTCCTCGATGGCATGCGCGACCGCGGCCAGTATTACCGCGACACGTTTTTCCTGGAGTCGGTCGAGGTGCTCAAGGGCCCGTCGTCGATGCTGTTCGGCCGCGGCTCCACCGGCGGCGTGGTCAACCAGGTCAGCAAGGCGCCGACACTCCGGGAACAAAACGAAATCAGTGCCACGGTCGGTACCCATGACTACTACCGCGCGACTGCCGACTTCAACAAGCCGCTGTCGGATACTTCCGCCTTCCGCCTGAACCTGGCCGGACAGGACGTGCAGTCGACGCGCGACGTCCTCAACAATGAAGACTATGCCCTCGCCCCTTCCCTGCGACTGGGCATCGGCACGCCGACCGAAATCACCCTGTCGGCCCTGGTAGCCCATAACCGCGACATGCCCGATTACGGATTCCTGGCCGTGAACGGCCGGCCGCTGAACGTATCCAGGAGCAAATTCTACGGACTGACAGACGACCGCACGATCCAGGATGTCGCCACCGTGAGCGGACGCATCGAGCACAAGGTCAGCCCGAACCTCACCTTGCGCAATCAGACGCAGGTCAGCCGTTACACCACGGACGTGCGAGAAACCTATCCGAATGCCGTCGGAACTCTGAGCGGCAGCACATTCACGCCGTTGTTGGCAGCCACCGGCAATGCCACCAGCCTGCCGCTGAGCGACTTGTATCTCCGGCTTGCCAGCCACGACCGCAAGATTACCGACAAGTCGGTGTACAACCAGACCGATGTCATTGGCAAATTCGAGACAGGCGGCATCAAGCATACGGCGATCGCAGGCATTGAAGTCGGAAGGGACATCTACGAAAACCAGACCACGAGCCGCAACAACCTGCCGATTCTGTCCGTGGTCGACCCGGCATATGTCTCCACGCCGGCAAACTCCGTAACCAGCAACGGCAACCTTGCCAAGTCGAACGCGACGACTGTTGCCGTCTACGGCAATGACACGCTGGAACTGAACAAGCACTGGAAACTGGTGGGCGGATTGCGCTGGGATCGCTTCGATGCGGAACTGAGCAACACGGTCAGCACCGCGACGCCGCCGCTGTACTCCGCCGAGCAGACCGTGCACTTCACCAGCGTGCGCGGCGGCGTGATTTACCAGCCGACCGAGACGCAATCCTATTATGCGTCGTACGGCACCTCGTTCAATCCGTCACTGGAGCAGCTCACCGTCACTGCCGGGCAGCAGAACCTCGATCCGGAAAAGAACCGCTCCTACGAAGTCGGCGGCAAGTGGGATCTGCTCGGCGGGAATCTGTCGCTCACATCCGCCCTGTTCGAAATCAACAAGACCAACGCCCGCACGCAGGTCGACGCCGGTGTCTACGAACTGGATGGCGAAGTGCGGGTCAGGGGCTTCGAGGTGGGCCTTGCAGGCCGCATCACGCCCCGCTGGCAAGTGTTCGGCGGCTACACGCGCCTGAATGCCGAGATCGTCGAGGCATCGGCGCGTGACGCCACCAAAGGCAAGGTGCCGGCCAACACGCCGCGCAATTCCGCATCGCTCTGGTCCACCTACAACGTCACGCCGGAATGGGAGGCAGGCGGCGGCTTCACTTACCTGTCGGAGCGCTTTGCCAACAACACGAATCTCGTGTCCGCGGGTGGCTTTACCCGCTGGGATGCGACGATCGCCTACCACCAGCCGAAGTACGACGTGCGCCTGAATCTGCTCAATCTGACGGACAAGGAATACTTCGATTCCCTCGTCCCGTCCGATGGCGGGCGCGCAGTGCCGGGCATTGGGCGCACCGCGCTGCTGACGGTCTCCTACCGGTTCTGAAACTGAAAGGTCGCATCCCATGCTCTTGCACATTCCACAGGTATTGAATCCCGAACAGGTGCAATTCATGCGCCGCAAGCTCGATACCGCCGGCGAGGCATGGGTTGACGGCCGCATGACCGCAGGCCACCAGGGGGCGAGCGTCAAGCGCAACATGCAGATCGCCGAGAACAGCCCGCTTGCGCGGGAACTCGGTGACATGATCCTGGCTGCGCTCGAGCGCAACCCCCTGTTCATCAGCGCCACGCTACCGAACCGCGTATATCCGCCGATGTTCAATCGTTACGAAGGCGGCATGCATTTCGGCAGTCATGTCGATGGCGCCGTGCGGCTCATTCCGGGCACGGGAGAAAAAATCCGCACCGATGTGTCGGCAACCCTGTTTCTGGCTGCGCCGGAAGAATACGACGGCGGCGAACTGCTGGTCGAAGACACCTACGGCGCGCATTCGGTAAAGCTCGCCGCCGGCGACATGGTGGTCTATCCCGCGACCAGTCTGCACCGGGTAGCACCGGTCACGCGCGGCACCCGCCTTGCGAGCTTCTTCTGGGTGCAGAGCCTGGTGGCCGACGATGCCCAGCGCACGCTGCTGTTCGAACTCGACACCGCGATTCAGCGCCTTACCGCAAGCAATGCAGACGAAGCGGCGCGCGTTCATTTGACCGGCTGCTATCACAACCTGCTGCGAATGTGGAGCAAGCCATGATCAATTTCCAGAAAATCCAAACAATATGAACCTTACCCAACGCGATGCACTTTACCCTGAACGCGAAACAATGCCGGCCGAACGTGCGGCCGACAACAAGCGTTCCCGCCGCGCCATTTTTTTGAAATGGTTGCGCAAGATGCACGGCTGGATCGGCCTCTGGGGCGCCGTGCTGGGTCTGCTGTTCGGCAGCACGGGCGTCCTGCTCAATCACCGCGCCGTCATGAAGATTCCGGCCGCGCATGCCCAGGAATCGACTCTGCAGCTGCCTCTGCCGGATCCGACGCCCGCCGATGCAACCGAAATGGTCGAATGGCTGCAGCGCGAACTTGGCTTCGATCGCCCGGCTTCACGCGTGCGCAGCGAACCTGCCCGTCCGGTTGCCTGGGGCGACAAGTCGCTGAAGCAGCCGGCGCGCTGGTCCGCAATGTTCAGTTCGGCGCGGATGAACGCACAGGTGGAATACTGGGTCGGCAACAATTTTGTCAGCGTCAAGCGCAGCGACAACAATGTGTTCGCGACGCTGAACAATCTTCACAAGGGTGTGGGCGGAAGCATTGCCTGGATTCTTCTGGTCGATACCCTGGCCGGCAGCATCATCCTGCTGTCGATTACCGGCGTGCTGCTGTGGGCAATGATGAACCGGCGCCGGATGCTGGGTGCCGGTATCGGTTTCGCAGGGCTTGCGGCGACGGTTATCCTGGCCATGCAAGCGATGTGACGCGGCGTCGGCATCGCATCGAATAAAGTCACCGGACCTGGCTGGCGCGCGAACAATCAACTATGTCGCGCGCCAGCGGTCGTGAAGAACTCATGCTTCCGGCCTGGTCTGCCATGCGGCGATGCCGACACCTTCGGCAAGCTCACGATCCACTGACACTTCCCGCAAGCGTGTTCCTGCCGCTATAGCGAGTTCCACGAGCTGGAAAGGGAAAGAAAGTAGGGTGCGCCGTGCGCACCGGGATTGCTTGGTGCGCACGGCGCACCCTACTTCCCCATTGCAAATTGACATTCGCTCTGGCCATGAACGGGCGTGCCACCTGTTTCCAGGTCCGGTCCCGCTTCCGTACGGTTGCAATTCTGCGAGTCAGGCCGGATGCGATGGGAAGACTCTGTTTGACAAGCGCAGCGAATGGCCTTGATGGTGGCCAAGGAGAATACGCGTACTGGACAACTTGGGGAGACGCCAAGCACCGCAAGTCGAAAGTGACGCCGCACAGCAGCGTTGCAGGCAGAGCCTAGCGCCGTGCAGTCCGCTTCAGGGCTTCCGGGGAGATGCTGAACTGCCTGGCAGACGAAGCAGAATTGGCAGTACCGCAACCACCGCATGTGCCGCAGCCGTCGCCACATCCCGCACTGCCGCCAGCCTTCGCCTCGATTTTCTCGGCGAGGCGGCCAAGACCAATGCGCCGCGCGCTGCGAGCTGTCCAGCCGTTCAGAGCCTGCCTGACGGGAGCCGGGGCATAGCGCCTTGCCACCGCAAAGGCGGCAAAGGCGACGATGATTCCAACGATTACTTCCTGCATCATGCTCCTCCTAGCCAAGCAGCAGCCGGCTGATCTGGTAGGTTGCCAGTGAAGCCAGGTACGCCAGCGTGAACATATACACCACCATTGCCAGTACCGGCTTCCAGGAATTGGTCTCCCGCCTGACGATGGAAAGCGTCGAAATGCACTGCGGCGCGAACACGTACCAGGCGAGCAGCGACAAGGCGGTCGGCAGGCTCCAGGTCGCGGCGATCATGGGCGTCAAAGTGGTCGCAAGCTGATCCTCGGTCGCGGCCGAGAGCGCGTACACCGTGCCGAGTGCACCTACCGCCACTTCACGAGCAGCCAGGCCGGGAACCAGGGCGATCGAGATTTGCCAGTTGAAGCCGATCGGCGCGAACACGGTTTGCAACATCCGTCCGAGATGACCCGCGAAGCTGTACTCGATGGCCGGGCCCGTGGCGCCTGGCGGAGGCGACGGGAAGGTCGACAGGAACCAGAGCAGGATCATCATTGCGAGAATGATCGTGCCGACCCGGGTAATGAAGACTTTTGCACGCTCCCACAGTCCGAGGGCAAGGTTGCGTGGACTCGGCCAGTGGTAGTTCGGCAATTCAAGCATCAGCGGCTGGTACTGACCCTTGGCCAAGGTACGCTTGAAGACATAGGCCACCAGCATGGCGGACACGATGCCGGCAACATACAGAGTAAACAGCACCAGCCCCTGCAGGTTGAAGATGCCGACCGAGCGCTCCGGGATGAAGGCCCCGATGATCAGGGCATACACCGGCAGCCGCGCGGAGCAGGTCATGAGCGGCGCGATCATGATGGTCGCCAGCCGGTCACGCGGATTCTGAATGGTGCGGGTGGCCATGATGCCGGGGACGGCGCAGGCGAAGCTCGACAGCAGCGGAATGAATGCGCGGCCCGAGAGTCCGACACTGCCCATCAGGCGATCGAGCAGGAAGGCCGCACGCGGCAGGTAGCCCGATTCCTCGAGCGCCAGGATGAACAGGAACAGGATCAGGATCTGCGGCAGGAATACCAGCACGCTGCCCGCGCCGGCGATGATGCCGTCGACCAGGAGGCTGCGCAGCACGCCATCAGGCATGACACTCTGCACCGTGTTGCCGAGCCATTTCACGGCGTTCTCGATCAGTCCCATCGGGACTTCCGACCAGCTGAAAACCGCCTGGAAGATCAGGAACAGCAGCGCGGCGAGGATCACGTAGCCGAATACCGGGTGCAGCACGACGGCATCGACCTTGTCTTCGAGCTCCTGCCCCTTGCCTTCCTGCGTGATGACCGCGTCCAGAATGCGGCGCACCTCGCGCTGGGTTGCTTCCAGCGACGTGGCGTTGGTTTCATTGAAATCTGCCGCACCCCGTGCCGTTGCGTTCCCCTGACCAGCCATCTCCATCGCGTCGAGCTGCGCGACCAGCGCGGCTCCGCCACCGGACTTGATGGCGACGGTTTCGATGACCGGGATACCGAGCTCGGCCTGCAGGCGGGCGGTATCGATGATGAGGCCACGCTTGCGGGCGACATCCATCATGTTGAGAGCCAGCACCGTAGGACGATTGAGGCGCAGGATTTCCAGCACCAGACGAAGATTCAGGCGCAGGTTGGTCGCATCGGCAACCAGCACGATCACGTCCGGCGGCATTTCATCGCGCCGGCTGCCGATCAGCACATCGCGGGTGATCGCCTCGTCCGGCGTCATCGCATTCAGGCTGTAGGCACCCGGCAGATCGAGAATCTGGTAAGCGCGGCCGGACGTCGATACGAACTGGCCTTCCTTGCGCTCGACGGTCACGCCGGCATAGTTGGCAACTTTTTGACGGGCGCCGGTGAGGCGGTTGAACAAGGCAGTCTTGCCGCAGTTGGGATTGCCAACCAGCGCGAGACGCAAGGGTCTGGATGTGTTCATGGACGGTTCAAGCGGCAAGGTCGTCGGCGACCTGGACCAAGGCCGCTTCATGGCGGCGCAAGGCGAAAGTGGTGTTCCCCAGGCGTACCGCGATCGGGTCGCGGCGCGGGAAGGCTTCTGCCACCACCCGAATTTTTTCCCCCGGCGCGAAACCGAGCTCCAGCAGACGGGTCTTCATCGCTGCCTGCTCCTGGCCCTCCGTCGCAGCAAGGCCGATCACGGTGGCGCATTCGCCTTTCTTCAGCAGAGCGAGATGCCGAATCGAGTCCGGGATGTTTGCTCCAGTCGATTTCACTCCCATCGTTCGCCTTTCAGTCGGGTTAAGCACATGCGTTTCGGTTTTATCCCAAAGAAAAGTATAGCACTTAAATGATAATGATTCTTAATATTGTTCACTTTGCTACAACAAAAAAAGCGTCCTGTCCATTCCGCTTGTGCTTTTCCGACCGAGAGTTACGTGAAGAAGCAACAATGTGTTAATAGGCTTTGAATTGCCGTACGGAAATGTTTATATATAAGCAAAAGAGCGCCCATGTTTCAGAACCAAGAAAAACGAGGCCTTGCACAAAGAGATGGGGAGACGTTGCATGACCGTCGACAGACAGCTGGAAGAGAAACTCAGCCAGGCCGAGGAGCGGCTCAATTTCCTGTTCGAATTCTCTTCCGACTGGTATTGGGAGCAGGACGTCGATTTCCGTTTCACCCTGGTCGCATGCAACGCCCCCCAGAAGTCGCGTTTTCCGCCCGAGGAGAGCCTGGGCAAGACGCGCTGGGAATTGCCCTATGTCGGCGTGACCGAGGAACAGTGGGAAAAGCATCGGGCCCAGCTGCGCGCCCGCCAGCCGTTCCGGAATCTGGTGCTCAAGCGCCGGGACAGCGAAGGCCGCCTCTGCGTCACCAGCATCAGCGGCGCACCAATGTACGATGCGCGCGGCGAGTTCAAGGGCTATCGCGGCATCGGCACTGACATCACCGAGCGCCGCCTGGCCCAGCAGCGGGAAGCGATGGAACATGCTGTCACGCGCCTCCTGGCCGAATCGCGCACCGTCGAGGAAGCGATGCCGAAAATCCTCGAAACCATCTGCCGCGCGCTCGACTGGGATTATGGCGCGCACTGGGGGGTGGACAAGCAGAGCGTGCGCCTGCAGCAAACGCATACCTGGCATGTGCCAGGTATCGATGTGAAGGATTTCATCGAAGCCTCGCTGCGTTGCGAGCCCGCGCATGAAAACATGATGTCAGTCGAAGGCGGGGGCGTGATCCGGCGTGCGTGGCTGGCGCGCGAGCCGCTGTGGATGGCGGATGTCACGCGTGACGTGAGTTACATCCGGGCCTCGGCGGCTGCGCGCGCCGGACTACGCACCGCATTCGCCTTTCCCATCCTGCTGGATGAGAATGTGCTCGGGGTGATGGAGTTCTACAGCCGCGAATTCTGCCACCCGGACCCCGCCCTGCTCCAGAGCCTGCGCGCCATCGGCAGCCAGATCGGCCTGTTCTGCGAACGCAAGCAACTGGAAACGCGGCAGGCCATGCAGCACAGCGTGACACGCCTGCTGGCCGATTCCGCCGCGCCCGAACAGACCATGCCGGAACTCATTCGGACCATCTGCAAGACGCTCGGCTGGGACTACGGCGGCTACTGGAGCCTCGACAGTCGGACGCAATCGGTGCGCTGCCGTGCCATCTGGAAGGCTGCGCATCTGGATGCCGAGGAATTCCTGCAGCGCACCCGGGAGAAGGTGATCTTCGTACAGCACATGCACCCGCAGCGGGATGGGCATCTCACCCGGCTCTGGACCAGCCGCAAACCGGTGTGGGTGGACGACATCGGCAAGCCCGACGTTTCCGCCTGTACCCGCGTCCAGCAGGCGCGGCGCCACGGCTTGCACTCGGTGTTCGCCTTTCCCATCCTGGCCGGGCAGGAAGTCATCGGTGCGATCGAATTCTTCAGCCGCAATATCCGTCAGCCCGACGACATCCTGATCGACACGGCATCCTCGATCGGCATCCAGATCGGCGAGTTCTGCCGACGCAAGGAGGCCGAGGAAAGAGTCCACTATCTCGCCTATTACGACAGCCTCACCGGCCTGCCCAACCGCATCCTGTTCAACCAGCGCCTGCAGCACGGCCTGAGCTCCGCGCAGCGCACCGGCGCCCGTCTCGCAGTGCTGTTCATCGACATGGACCGCTTCAAGAACATCAATGACACCCTCGGGCATGACGCCGGCGACCATCTGCTGCAGGAGACGGCCAGGCGTTTCACGTCCTGCGTGCGGGCCAGCGATACCGTCGCCCGCCTTGGTGGAGACGAATTCGTCGTCCTGCTGGAAGACATCGACGATCCCCGGGATGCCGCCGCCGTGGCGCGCAAGATCATCGAATCAGCGCTGGCACCCTTGCGGCTCATGCACCGCGAGTACCACGTAAGCGCAAGCGTCGGCATCAGTCTGTTTCCGGACGACGGCAAGGATGCGCAAACACTGATGAAACATGCCGACATCGCGATGTACCTAGCCAAGGCCCAGGGCAAGAACAATTACCAGTTCTACTCCGCGCGGATCAACCTGCATTCCTCCCAGCGGCTGGCACTCGAGTCAAGCCTGCGCCATGCTCTGGCGCGCGGCGAGCTTCTGCTGCATTACCAGCCGAAGGTCGACCTCGCCAGCGGCCGCATCACCGGGGCCGAAGCCCTGCTGCGCTGGATGCATCCGGATCTCGGCATGGTGCCGCCGACACAATTCATTCCGATTGCGGAGGAAACCGGCCTGATCGTTCCCATCGGCCGCTGGGTGATCGATACCGCCTGCGCGCAGAACAAGGCGTGGCAGGACCAGGGCTTGCCGAAGCTGTGCGTCGCAGTCAACCTGTCGGCCCGCCAGTTCAATGATGGCAGTCTGACGGAGGATCTCGCCCGGGCCCTTGAAAGCAGCGGACTGCCTCCCGAGTTGCTGCAACTCGAAATCACCGAAAGCATGGTGATGGCCGATCCGGACGATGCGGCCCGGATCCTGTCCGGCGTGCAGGCGATGGGCGTGTCGATCGCGATCGACGACTTCGGCACCGGCTATTCCTCGCTCAGCCAGCTCAAGCGCTTCCCGATCAACACGCTCAAGGTCGACCGCTCCTTCATCCAGGACTTGAGCACGAGCAGCGAAGACGCGGCAATCGCAGGCGCCATCATCGCAATGGGCCGGGCGCTGAAGCTGAACGTGGTTGCGGAAGGCGTGGAACACCCGGAGCAGGCCAGCTTCCTGCGCGAACATCATTGCTGCGAGGCGCAGGGTTATCACTTCGGCCGCCCGATGCCGGCGGACGAGCTTGCCGACTTGCTGCGCAGCGCCGCCTCTTAGTTAGCCTGTCGCTCAATTAAGGAAGAGGTTCCGCGCGCCGGTCGCGGCTTGATCGCACTCGCTTCCATCCCCTCATTGCCGTTCCTGCATGGCCGCGGCATCGGCCACCGCCACCGCCGTCATGTTGACGATGCGGCGCGAGGTGGCAGCCGGATTCAGGATGTGCACTGGCCTGGCCGCGCCAAGCAGCATCGGCCCGACCGTCACGCCCTGTCCGCCTGTGATCTTGAGCAGGTTGAAGGCGATGTTGGCGGCATCGAGCGAAGGCATCACCAGCAGATTGGCACTGCCGGCCAGCGTGGTGCCCGGCAGGAAATGGCGGCGCACGTCTTCCACGAGGGCGGCGTCGCCCTGCATCTCCCCTTCCACTTCGAGTTGCGGCACCGTCTTCATCAGGATGTCGCGCACCGCGCGCATCTTGCGCGCCGACGGGCGGTCGGACGAACCGAACATCGAATGAGACAGCAGAGCCACTTTCGGCTGCAGCCCGAAGCGCATGATTTCCTCCGCGGCTAGCCGGGTGATGGCCGCCAGTTCCTCTGCGGTCGGATCATCATTGACATAGGTGTCGGTAATGAAGAGCGTGTACTTTTCCAGCATCAGCGCATTCATCGCCGCGAACACCTGGGCGCCGGGCGCCAGGCCGATCACGTCGCGCACATGCTCGAGATGGCCCTCGAAGCGGCCCACCGTGCCGCACAGCAGGGCATCGGCATCACCCATGTGGACCAGCATCGTGCCGATCAGGGTGTTCGAACGGCGCAGCATCGCCTTGGCAACATCGGGCGTGACGCCATGGCGGCCGCGCAATTCATGGTAGGCCTCGTGATAGGCGCGGTAGCGCGGATCTTCCTCGGGGTTCACCACTTCGAAATCCGTGCCGGCCTTCAGCCGCAGGCCGGCTCTCCGGATGCGCATGTCGATCACGTGCGGGCGGCCGATCAGGATGGGCTTGGCAAGGCCTTCGTCCACCACCGTCTGCACCGCGCGAAGGACCCGCTCTTCTTCCCCTTCCGCATAAGCGACGCGCTGGCGTGTCGCCTTGGCGGCTGAAAACACCGGCCGCATCATCAGGCCGGTGTGGTAGACCAGCTGGCTCAATTGCTGGCGGTAGGCTTCGAGATTCTCGATCGGCCGCGTGGCGACGCCGGATTCCTGCGCTGCCTTCGCCACCGCCGGCGCAATCTTTTCGATCAGGCGCTGATCGAAGGGTTTGGGAATGATGTAATCCGGCCCGAAGCTCAGCGTCTGTCCCGCATAGGCCACAGCGACCGCATCGCTGGTTTCCACTTCCGCCAGTTCCGCGATCGCCTTCACGCAGGCGAGCTTCATCTCTTCCGTGATCTTGGTCGCGCCGCAATCGAGAGCGCCGCGAAAGATGTAGGGAAAGCACAGCACATTGTTGACCTGGTTCGGGTAATCCGATCGGCCGGTCGCGATGATGCAGTCCGGGCGCGCCGCCTTTGCCACCTCCGGCCGGATTTCCGGCTCGGGATTGGCCAGCGCCAGGATGATCGGCTTGTCGGCCATCGTCTTCACCATCTCGGCCGTCAGCACGCCGGAGGTGGAACAGCCGAGAAAGACGTCGGCTTCCTTGACGATGTCGGCGAGCGTTCGTGCCGCCGTCTGCTGCGCATAACGCGCCTTGTTGGCCTCCATGTTCGCCTCGCGGCCCGCATAGATCACGCCCCGCGAGTCGGTGACGAAGATGTTTTCGCGGCGGATGCCGAGGCTGACGAACGTATCGAGGCAGGCAATGGCGGCGGCGCCGGCGCCGGATACCGCTACCTTCACATTGCCGATCTCCTTGCCGACCACTTTCAGGCCGTTGAGCAGCGCCGCGGCGGAAATGATTGCCGTGCCATGCTGGTCGTCATGGAACACCGGGATGTTCATGCGCTCGCGCAACTGCTTTTCGATGTAAAAGCATTCGGGAGCCTTGATGTCTTCCAGGTTGATGCCGCCCACCGTCGGCTCCAGCATGGCGATCGCATCCACCAGCTTGTCCGGGTCGTGTTCCGCCAGCTCGATGTCGAACACATCGATGCCGGCGAATTTCTTGAACAGGCAACCCTTGCCTTCCATGACCGGCTTGCCCGCAAGTGGCCCGATATTGCCGAGGCCGAGCACCGCGGTGCCGTTGGTAACCACGCCGACCAGGTTGGCGCGCGAGGTGTATTCGGCGGCAGTGGTCGGATCCCTGGCGATTTCCTCACAGGCGTAGGCAACGCCGGGCGAATAGGCAAGCGACAGGTCGCGCTGGTTCGACAGCGCCTTGGTGGCAACGACTTCGATCTTGCCGCGGGTCGGACTGCGATGGTATTCAAGCGCCGCACTGCGCAACTGTTCGTCCCTGGTCTTGTCCGTGTTCGTCATCTCGATACTCATGGCATGTCCTCAAGCAATGCGCAGAAAATTTGCGGGAAAGCTTTAACAAATACCATTACCGGCGAGCAGGTCGTATGACATTTATCAGCATCGCGGCCCGCCGCGACTACTCTTTGATGGAGGTCTTTTCCGGAGTGGAAGCCCGGAGGAACAGCAGGGGCTTGCCTGCATTGCTTGCAGCCAGACAAGAGATGTATGACCTTTCAACATGCACCGGGCTCGCGCGACCCGGAGTCCAAATCACTCCTTGCCCGCTTCCAGCATGGCGATGCGTCGTTCGCGCTCGCGCTGCACCAGGTGTGCCGCGGCGGCTTCATCGATGCCCAGCATCTGCAGCACCTGCGACGACAACTGCAGGCTCGACTCCAGCGTTTCCGGAATGACCAGGGTCGCGCCTGCCTGCCGCAATGCCAGCGCATGCCTTTCATCGCGCGAGCGTGCCAGCACCGGTGTGTACGGGTAATCGTGCCGGATCGCCCGGACAGCCTGCAGCACCGAGGCCGGATGATCCATGGTGAGCACGATGGCGGAAGCCGTATCCGCATGCGCCTTGCGCAAGAGCTCCGCCCGCACCGCATTCCCGAAAAAAACGGTGCCGGCCGGCGGATGCAGTTCCGCCAGCAGGCGTGCATCATTCTCGAGTGCGACGTAGGGTATGCCCTGCGCCTCGAGGACCTGCGCCAGGACCTGGCCGACGCGACCGAAACCGGCGATCAGCACATGTCCCTGCGCCGGCATCGCGGTCGCCTCGTCCATCGTCCCCGCCGGCTCGCGCTGCCGTTCCTGCCACCAGTCGCCGAACAGGCGCCCCGCGCGAGCCGCCAGTGGCGTCACAAACAGGCTGAGCCCGACCACCAGCATCATGAACTGGCCCACTGCAGGCTCAAGCAACCGGCTCGCAACTGCATAGGCCACGACGATGAAGGCGAACTCGCCTCCCTGCCCCAGCAGCAAGCCGCCTTCCACTGCGCGCCCCCAGTGAAAACCGCCGATGCGGAACAAGACGGTCAGCACGACTCCCTTGATCAGGAACAGGCCAAGCACCGAAAGCGGAAGCCAGACCGGAGAGCGGATCACTTCGCGCACATCGATCTGCATGCCGACCGACATGAAAAACAGGCCCATCAGCAAGCCCTTGAATGGCTCGATGGTGATTTCGACTTCATGCCGGAATTCGGTCTCCGCCAGCAGCAGACCGGCGAGGAAGGCGCCCAGGGCCATCGACAGCCCGGCAGCCGCCGTCAGGCCGGCAATGCCAAGGCTGCTCAGCAAGGTGAGTGCCATGAACACGTCCGGCTGCCGCTGCTGTGCAAAGGAATGGAATGCCGGGCGGATCACGCGACGCCCCAGCAGGTAGATCAGCGCGATCGCACCGGCCGCCTTCAGGATCGCCCATCCCGCCAGCGGCAGCGCGCTGCCGCCCTTCCCCTCCGCCAGCACGTCAAACAGGATGAAGATCGGTACCACCGCCAGGTCCTGCAGCATCAGGATGGAGAACGCCGCCTGGCCGAGCGGCACTGCCAGCGCGCGCTGCTCGTTCAGCAGCTGCATCACGACCGCAGTCGATGACAGCGACAGGACCAGGCCCAGCACGATGGCGGCTTCCACCCGGTTCCCAAACCAGTAGGCCAGCCCGCCGATGACGAGGGTACTCAAGACGATCTGCGCAGTGCCGGCGCCGAACACCCAGCGCCTCAAAGCCCACAAGCGCTCGGTGGACAGTTCCAGGCCGATCATGAACATGAGGAACAGCACGCCCATCTCGGCAAGCGGCGCGATGTCGTCGACGTGCATGAAGGTGAAATAGGTCAGCAACGGGATTTCTCCTGCCCACAGGCCGAGCCCGAATGGCCCGACCAGCACGCCGGCGGCAAGAAAGCCGAGGACCTGGTTGATGCGCAGGCGCTGCAGAAGCGGAATCAGGATGCCGGCCAGCGAGAGGAACAGCAGGAGCTCTCGCAGAAAAGGGAAGGCATGTTGCTCTTGCATCGTCAGAGGCCGGTGTGCTGGGGGAATGGAGGAGAAATGCGTTTCGAAATTGCAATGCGAAAGTTGCAAGCCATTTTATCCCAAGGCCCGGCGGCCAAGGCTTCCGGAATAACCGGTTTTCCTGACTGCATCGCACTTCATCGGAATCGGGTGAATCACACTCTCTGCTATTGAAACGGCAAGCATGGGAATTGCCCGCACAGACATTCACCCGTCGAATGTCGGATATGTGAAATCGAAAGTGGATTTATACCGGTACGTTCCCATAATGAGAAGCAAGGCGCAATGCGCCACGACTATCGAATGAAAGGAACAAGAAATGTCGACAACGAGCCTCGTTACTTATCCTCAGCAAGCGGCGAATGGCAGCTATCTGCCGAATGTCGGCCGCGCTACGTTGAATCTTCTTGCCGCACTGTTCGCGGTTCCGGCAACCGAGCCCGCAAAGGCCGTTACCAGCAAACGCGTCAAGGACATGAGCATCTGGGAACTGTACCGCCTGACCGTCGGGTACGATTCCGTCAGCCCGAAAGTGGCAGCCAGGCTGCGGGCAGCCCTGGTCGAAGGCTGACTTCCGGGAGATCCCGGAACGCTCCTGCACAGGAGCTTCCGCAATTCCCTTCACGCAAAGGCCTGCAACCGGCAACGGTGCAGGCCTTTTGCTTTGCTGTTAGACAGGCAACATGCACTCCGGGAGGCCTTCGGCTTCGCGTGGACGGCTTCAGATATTGATCAGCGTGGCACCGGGCGGTGGTGCAAAGTCGGCAATTTCATTGACCAGGCCGAATTCAAGTGCCTCGTGCGCCGTAATGAACAGATCGGCAAACCGATGCACGCTCCATTTTTCCTCCGGCATCCTGATGTGCTCCTTGAGGATACTTTCAATCCTGGCATCATCCACCACCAGGGATTGGGTAACTGCGCTGAGCTGGGCCGACGTGGCGGCACTGCCGCCATAGAAGGTCGCCTTGTGAATCATGAAGGTTGCGGTCCTGCTCGCCTTCCTCTTCCTGGCCGCAAGGAACATGACCACTGCGATCGACTGCACCATCCCGGTATTGTAGGCAATGATGTCGATCGGCAGATTCTTCAGGTAGTTGTGCAATGCGATTCCGTCGCCAATGATGCCGCCGGTTGACTGGATCATCAGGTGCAAGGTTTGCACGCCGTTCGACACGGCGCCGGCGATCTGATTGAACAGCCGCTGCACCATGGCGTCATCCACCCTGCCGGCAAGCGTGGCATAGATCTCCGTCTTGTTGCTGGGTTCGCCCTCCATCATCCACCCTTCGCATGATCCGCGACTTGCGTCACTCCGGAATGCCCTCCCCTTCGCTGAAGAATTGCCAGCGGCCTTATTTCTTCGAGGAGTCCGGTCCCTCTTTCTGTGCACCTGCCACTTCGACGTTGATCCACCGCTCCATCCAGCCGACCAGGCGCGCCACCATGTCCAGGCGATGCGACGGCTTTCCGCTCTCGAAGAAGTGGTGGCTGCCGCCGGGGTAGATGACCATTTCGACCAGGGTATCCGTGCCGCTCAGAAGCGCAGTGAACAATTCCTCCGACTGGCTGACCGGGCAGCGCTGGTCCTGTTCGCCCTGCAGGATCAGCGTGGCCGCACGCGCCCTTTCGATATAGCCCATCGGGGAAAGCTCGCGCATCTTGTCGCGCTGGATCTTCAGTTCGCCATACATGGAATAGGCATCCGAATAAAAGCCGCTGTCGGAAATGGCGGCATGGCTTTCCAGGTCGGCGACCGGCGCCGACACGACTGCCGCACGGAACAATCGACTGTTCCCGATCGCCCATGCAGTCAGATACCCGCCATATGATTTGCCAGTGATGGCCAGGCGTGTGTCGGCAAGGCCTTCGCGCTGCAGCGCGTCGACCGCCGCCAGGTGCTGGGGCAAGTCACGCTTGCCCCAATGGCCGCGCAGCCGTGCGCTGAAGTCCCGGCCATAGCTGCTCGAACCGACCGGGTTGAGCGCCAGCACTGCCCACCCGCGCGACACCAGGACCGGCCAGTAGACATGCGAGTTGTACTGCAGCAGCGTGTAGCTGGCAGGTCCGCCATGCGCATCGACCAGCAGCGGCATTGGTCCCTTGGCACCGGGCGGCCGCAACAGCCAGCCGTCGACCTGTTCGCGCCCGCCTTCTCCATCCGGCACGTCGAAACGCCTCACCTCCACTTCCGGCAGGATGCGCTCCCGCCACCAGGGGTTGAAATCAGTGAGGCGAATTTCGTTCCTGCCTTGCCAGTCGGTGCAGCAGACCTCGTTCGGCGTGCGAACGTCCTCGGTGACGAAGACCAGTCGCTGCCCACTGCAGGCCACGCGGGCTATCTGACGATCGCCCGTGACCAGGCGCGAAAGCTGGCCCTCCGGCACCGATACCGACACGACTTCGTGCCTGCCCTTGCGCGCCAGGACCAGCACCACCTTCGATGAATCCTGCGACCAGTACACGGTCTTCCCCGATACCACTTCGATGGATTCGTCGCCGAGCGGTCGTACCCTGTCGGCTGCCACTTCATACAGCCACAGGCGCATCTGCGAATCGCCTTCTTCGGCGCTGCCCGTGAATACGATGAAGCGGCCGTCGGGCGACCATTTCGGATACTGCACCGATGCGACCTCGTGCGAGACCTGGCGCTGGTTCCTGCCATCCGCATCCATCAGCCAGACATCGCTGCGGTGTGCGAACCGCCCTTCGCGCGTGCGGGTATAGGCAATCCGCCGGCTGTCCGGCGACCAGTGCGCGCTCCTGACTTCATACGGTCCATCCGTCATCTGTACATGATCGCCGGTATGCGCATCCACCGTGAACAAATGTATCTCGCTGTCGAGAATGTAGCCGATGCCATCCAGCTTGTATGGCAGGCGCCAGACAGGCTTCGGCGCATCGGCCGGCCGGTTCGTGTTTCCCTTTTTGCCGCGGTCTCCATGGGTTTCAGGATCGATGGACAGAGTGCAGCACGCCAAAAGGCGCTGCCCGTCAGGCGCCCACTCGATCGACATGGCGCCGGAAGCAAGATGGCTGAGCTGTTTCGCCTCGCCGCCATCGCGCGGAATCAGATGGATCTGCCGGCCGCTGCCGCGGGAAGAAAGGAACGCGAGCTGCGATCCGTCCGGCGACCAGCGCGGCATGTCGTCGGCGGAACCGCTGGTGAATTGCCGTGGCGGGCTGCCGTCGAGCGGCACCAGCCAGATCGTCGTGCTCGTTGAATCCTGCTCCCGGCTGATCGTCTGCACTTCGCATGCAGCAAGCTCGATTGCGGGAACACAGTCAAGTTCGGTGATCGTTTTGTAGAGAAAAAGATCATCCGGTTGAAATGGGGTTGGCATGTGCGCTCTTACGCAGCGATGTTCGGGTAAAGCGGCATTCAGTTTATGGACGACGAATGAAGGCCGGGCCCGTTGCAGAGGCCGGGCCAATTGCTTGGCCCGGCGTTGTATGAACTAGCGATTGTCCCGGTTCTCCTGGTTCCGGTTCTGTTCGTTCTGATTGTTTCTGTTCTGCTCGTTCTGGTTGTTCTGGTTCTGATTGTTCTGGTTCTGATTGTTCTGGTTCTGATTGTTCTGGTTGTTCTGGTTGTTCTGGTTCTGCTGATTCTGGTTTTGCTGATTCGTCATGATGAACTCCATTGCGTTAAGAAAGCCGGCAAGCGCCGGAACGGTGACTTACGCATCAGCCGTGCCAGGTATCGATACCATGCATTTGCCTATTTGGGCGGCTCAGCGCCGGCAAGTTGGGACGTGGCGCGTCTTTCAGATTCTCCGAACGCTCCTGAATATGCGCGTCTGCCAGTGTTTCCTCACCCTGAACCGGCTCAAGCCTGCGCGAACACCTTTCAACGCGACCATCTTACGCAGTGTAAAAAATGTATGGCCTACACGGTGCAAGTCAGATTTACATCTGCGGGACAACATCGAGGCCCGCCTCTCGCTTCTGGCGGCACAAGTTTTGCATTAGCACTGGTCTCCGCGTCTTGCATGAGGAACATTGTCCTACCGCGCCTGATTGCAAGCCTGCCTGAACGAAATGCCGGCTTCTTCCTGTTGCCAGTCGATAAGGCGGCGGGAAAAGCGGGAATACTGGCTGTTCAGCCGAAAGGAGGCGTTATGCCAACCACGTTTTCCGGTCGCTGCGCATGTGGCGCTGTCCGCTATGAATGCAGCACTGCTCCCTTGGGCATGTATCACTGCCATTGCCGCGCCTGCCAGCGGGCGAGCGGTGCACCGTACTCGTCGTTATTGATTCTGCCTGCCAGCGCAGTGAGTATCTCCGGTTCCCCGGCGCGCTATACAGCGTCCACTGCAGGCGGCACCGACCATCCGCACTCCGCGTTCTGCCAATCATGCGGAACGCCGCTGTTTGCGACAAGCGACGCCAATGCCGACGTTCTCATCATCAAGGCCCTTTCTCTGGACGATCCAAGTTGGTTCCATGCAATCGCCGATATCTGGACTGCAAGTGCACTGCCATGGACCACATGCGATACCCACATACCCAAAGTCTACAAGGCGCCTCCATTGCTGCTGCAGACCGACGTGGTCAGCATGTAGCGCGGGGCATCTGTGCAGATCCCACATGCAACGAGTGGGTACAAAGTTTGCAGTTGGAACCAACCCGGCCCGAACTTTGCTGGAGCCGGGCTTTCCGTCGAGTCGACACCTCAAGAGGAAATATGCAGTGTTTCAGAGTTGCGCATCTTTGCCGCAATGGCGTTGAACTGATCATCGTTCCGATCGGCAGTTCGTTCGGTCAGTTGTCTCCGACAGAAAAACAGAAAGTCATTACACAGCTTCAGACCGTGGCATCGAATGCAGGACTCGATGGTGTCGTGGTTCCTGTATGGAGCACCACAGATGGCGGCATGGGTTTCATCGCACCGCCGCCATGGCATGCGTTTTTCAAAAGCATCAGCATGCGCTCCGTATCGGCCGGGCTCAACAGGGAAATATGCTGGTGAGCATCCATTCTCGTCCCTGGACGGCCTTCTTCTCTATCAAACCGCGTTCCGCCAACCCGGGACGCTTTGCCCTGCCTTGCAAACAACAACCAAGAAAGTGATCTTTCATGAATGAACGATATCTTCCCCAGCCGGACAAGCAACTGGAACTCTGGGGCGGCCTCGAATGCACCGTCAACCGGGTGTCCGACAATTATTTCAGCCAGATGGAACGAAACGGCCACGCCGATCGCGCAGACGACATCCATCGTTTTGCATCGCTCGGCATACGTGCCATCCGCTACCCGATACTATGGGAACGGACGGCGCCCGATGGCATCGAACAGGCAGACTGGTCATGGCCCGACGAGCGCCTGTCTGCGCTGCGGCAAGCCGGGATCACGCCGATCGCCGGGCTGGTGCATCACGGCAGCGGTCCACGCCACACCAGCCTGATCGACCCCGAATTTGCGCCGCAGCTGGCGGAGTTTGCAGGCGCGGTAGCGCAGCGCTATCCCTGGCTGGAATACTACACGCCGGTCAACGAGCCGCTGACGACTGCGCGCTTCAGCGGACTGTATGGCGTCTGGTATCCGCACGGGCGCGATGAAAAAACCTTCATCCGGGCGCTCGTGAACCAGTGCCGCGGCGTGGTGCTCTCGATGCGGGCGATCCGCAAGATCAATCCGCATGCCCGGCTGGTGCAGACGGATGATCTCGGGAAAACGTACGGCACGCCCGAAATGTCCGGTCTGGCGAACTTTTACAATGAGCGACGGTGGCTATCGTGGGACTTGTTGTGCGGGAAGGTCGGCCCGGAGCACGCACTCTGGGATTATCTGGTCGGGACCGGCATCGATCCCGCAGAGTTTCTCTGGTTCCGGGACAATCCTTGCCCGCCCGACATTATCGGGATCAACTATTACATCACCAGCGAGCGCTGGCTGGATCATCGCGCGGAAAACTATCCGCCCCAGTACATCGGCCAGTATGCCGGCCATGCCTTTGCCGATATCGAAACCGCGCGCGCGCTTGCAACGCCTACGCCCGGCATCGGGCCCTTGCTGCAGGAAGCCTGGGACCGGTACCGCCTGCCTCTCGCCGTGACCGAGGCGCATCTCGACGCCACGCGCGAAGACCAGATGCGCTGGCTGCTGGAAATCTGGGAAGCCGCCAGAGAGGCGCAAGCCAACGACGTCGATATCCGTGCGGTCACGGTATGGGCCTTGCTTGGTTCGTACGACTGGAACTGTCTGGTTACCGAATGCAAAGGTTATTACGAACCCGGCCCGTTCGACGTGCGATCGCCCTTGCCGCGTCCGACCGCAGTCGCCGGCATGATGCGGGCGCTCGCCAGCGGCCAGCCGCTGTTGCATCCTGTCCTGACGGGGCATGGGTGGTGGCGCAGGCCGGGAAGATTCCTTTGCCCGCCGGTCGCCACCCATTCCGTACTTGCTTCGATTTCGGCCGATGGCCACAGCATGGTGGATAGCATGGTTTCCCCGATCCTGATCACCGGCGCTACCGGCACCCTGGGCAGGGCATTCGCCCGGATCTGCGACCAGCGCAACCTCGTCTATCGCCTGGTGGACCGCCGCGAGATGGATATCGCCGATCCGGAATCGGTTGCACAGGCAATTGCGCGCTACCGGCCCTGGGCCATCGTGAATGCATGCGGCTATGTGCGGGTGGATGATGCCGAGACCGATGCCGAGCGCTGCTTCCGCGAAAACACGCAGGGACCCGCAGTGCTTGCAGCCGCCTGCGCAAGGCATGACATCCATCTCTTGAGCTTTTCGAGCGACCTGGTCTTCGACGGCAGGCAGCAATCGCCCTATGTCGAAACCGATCCGGTTGCGCCGATCAATGTCTATGGCAGGAGCAAGGCGGACGCCGAGCTCAGGATGCTGGACACCCACTCCCGCTCGCTGGTGGTGCGCACGAGCGCCTTCTTCGGCCCGTGGGACAAGCACAATTTCCTTGAGCACGTCCTGAACAATCTGGAACGCGGCATGCCATGTGCGGCAGCAAGCGACATCACGGTTTCGCCAACCTTCGTGCCCGATCTCGTCCATGCATGCCTGGACCTGCTGATCGATGGGGAAACCGGCATCTGGCATCTGACCAACGGCAACCCGGTGACCTGGTCGGGCCTCGCCCTGCAGGCTGCCGAACTGGCCGGCGCCGACGCCAGCAGGCTGGAGCCATGCCCGGGCGATCGCCTCGGCTATGTCGCGGCACGCCCGGCATACAGCGCATTGAACAGCGGACGGGGCACCCTCCTGCCCGCTCTGGACGATGCGCTGCAACGCTATTTGCTGATGCGCAAGGAAGAGGCAGCCAAGGAGCAATTGACACGCAAGACCGGCACTGCGCGCAGCCAGGCCTGATTCAGCAGCAGGCATCTGGCGTCTTGCAGTCCGGAGGAAACACGGAATTCGATCAGAGCCTGTACCGGACATTTCAAGGAGAGTGCAATGAGCACGACGACCACTGCCGACCATCCCATTGACCATGCACACGACCATCCGCACGGCTGGGAACGATGGTTGTTCGCGACCAACCACAAGGACATCGGCACTCTGTACCTGTGGTTCTCCTTCGTCATGTTCCTGTCCGGCGGCGTACTGGCCTTGCTGATCCGCGCCGAGCTGTTCCAGCCGGGCCTGCAGCTGTTTCGTCCGGAATTTTTCAACCAGCTGACCACCATGCATGGCCTGGTCATGATATTCGGCGCGATCATGCCCGCCTTCGTCGGCTTCGCCAACTGGATGATTCCCTTGCAGGTCGGCGCATCCGACATGGCTTTTGCCCGGATGAACAATTTCTCGTTCTGGCTGCTGCCGGTCGGAGGATTGCTGCTGACCGGCTCCTTCTTCTCTGCCGGCGGGGCTACCGCTTCCGGCTGGACCATGTACCCGCCGCTGTCGCTGCAGATGGGAGTCGGCATGGACATGACCATCTTTGCGGTGCACGTCATGGGCATCTCGTCGATCATGGGAGCGATCAACATCATCACCACGGTCCTGAACATGCGCGCGCCAGGCATGACCCTGATGAAGATGCCGATGTTCTGCTGGACCTGGCTGATCACCGCCTACCTGCTGATCGCCGTCATGCCCGTGCTCGCCGGTGCGGTAACGATGATGCTCACCGACCGCCATTTCGGCACCACCTTCTTCAATGCGGCCGGCGGCGGCGACCCGGTGATGTACCAGCATATCTTCTGGTTCTTCGGCCACCCCGAGGTCTACATCATGATCCTGCCGGCGTTCGGCATCATTTCGCAGGTCGTGCCGGCGTTTTCCCGCAAGCCCCTGTTCGGCTATGCCTCGATGGTGTATGCGACCGCCTCGATCGCGATCCTGTCCTTCATCGTCTGGGCACACCACATGTTCACGACCGGCATGCCCATCACGGCCCAGCTGTTCTTCATGTATGCCACCATGCTGATTGCGGTGCCGACCGGCGTGAAGATCTTCAACTGGACGGCAACGATGTGGAAAGGCTCGCTGACCTTTGAAACCCCGATGCTGTTTGCGATCGGCTTCATCTTCGTGTTCACCATCGGCGGCTTTACCGGCCTGATCCTGGCCGTCGCGCCAATCGACGTGCAGGTGCAGGATACCTACTACGTCGTGGGCCACTTCCACTATGTGCTGGTGGCCGGTTCGCTGTTCGCACTGTTTTCCGGTTATTACTACTGGTCGCCGAAATGGACCGGGTTCATGTACAACGAAACCCGCGGCAAGATCCATTTCTGGAATTCCATCATATGGGTGAACGTCACGTTCTTCCCCATGCACTTCCTCGGGCTGGCCGGCATGCCGCGCCGCTATGCCGACTATCCGGCGCAGTTCACCGACTTCAATGAACTGACGACGATCGGCGCATTCCTGTTCGGGCTGTCCCAGGTCTATTTCCTGTTTGCCGTGGTCTTGCCGCAGATCCGGGGCGGCCAGAAGGCGGCGGCCAAACCCTGGGAAGGCGCGGATGGGCTGGAGTGGACGGTGCCGAGTCCGGCGCCCTTCCATACGTTCGAAACGCCGCCATTGGTCAAGTAGCGGCTGCGTCTGATGGAACCGGCAGGTCGGCAATGACATGCTTGCTGTGAGCACTGTAATGGACAAGAATGAATGGACGCTGAAGCGCAATTGCTCTCTGTCGCCAAGACAGCTGGCCGGCGCCTACGCCATCCTTTGCCTCATGTCCTTCATCGTTGCGGCAGCCTGTCTGCTGACCAGCGGCGTTTGGCAGGTCCTCGCCTTCGCCATCCTGGAGATGGCGGGGGTTGCGCTGGCGTTCCTGCAATATGCGCGGCATGCAACCGATCACGAGCACATTGCCTTGCTGGATGGCTGCCTGCTGATCGAGCGGGTGGAAGCCGGGCACACGAAGCAGACCCGGCTCGAGCCCTGCTGGCTGCGGATTACCCTGCCTTCGCGTTCCCAGGATCTGATCTGCCTGGAATCGCGTGGCGTAAAAGTCGAGGTGGGACGGTTTGTGCCGGCTGCAAAACGGTGGCAGGTTGGCCTGGAACTGCGGCAAATGCTGCAGGGCGGCCTGGCATCTTCATGACCGAGCCGGCAGGAACCACGCTGCAAGTCGGGCAACGGTGGGGGAACGTATGGGGAGGTGGTGGTCGGTACTGGGATCGAACCAGTGGCTTCCACCGTGTGAAGGTGGCACTCTACCGCTGAGTTAACCGACCGGATTGTGACTGCAACAGACTCCAGGGATCTTGCCCTGAAGCCAAGGCTTCTCGGGGGAGGCTGGCTGCCCTTGCGGCAACCGTCCCGGAAAGGCCCGCATTATCTCACAAACTGCGGGCCGTATCAATTTTCCGCGGCGGCGCGCCAGACGCAGCTGCCCTTGACTTCCTTGTCCAGCCGGTCGAGCAAGGCTTCGTGTTCGGCCAGTTCCTCCGCCGTGGCCTGCAGGAGGATGATGTCGGCCAGCGGCATGGCGTTGGCCGATCCACCATCCTGGCCGGACTCGGGAACCGCGAGGTCTATCGTCAGGCTGTTCTGGCCGCGGGTCATCGCAAGGTAGACCTCGGCCAGCAGCTCGGCATCCAGCAATGCCCCGTGCAGGGCGCGATGCGCATTCGAGATGCCATAGCGGTCGCACAGCGCATCCAGCGAATTGCGCTTGCCCGGATGCATTTCCTTGGCCTGCACCAGGGTATCGGTGATTTTCAGGACATGGTCGGCAAAGCATGGCAGCCCGAGGCGGTCGAATTCCGCATCCAGAAAGGCCAGGTCGAAGGGGGCGTTATGGATGATGATTTCCGCGCCCTTCACGTAGTCGCGCAACTCGTCAGCGATCTCGGCGAACTTCGGCTTGTCGCTCAGAAATTCAGTGGTCAGGCCGTGCACCGCCAGCGCGCCCTCTTCCGAATCCCGTTCCGGATTCACGTAGTAATGCAGGTTGTTGCCGGTGAGCCTGCGGTTCACCAGTTCCACGCAGCCGATTTCGATGATGCGGTCGCCAGAGCGGGGATTCAATCCCGTGGTTTCGGTATCGAGAACGATTTGTCGCATGAGCCTGAAAATGAAATTGGTTGGAATGTCCGCGTGCGCTTCATGGCTTGCCGGGACAGGGAAGGCCCGACTCTAGCACAGCCATGCCTGCTCATGAAGCAGACACCGAGGCCACGCCGAGATTGGCCAGCGCATCGGCGCGCTCGTTGCCTTCATGCCCCGCATGACCCTTCACCCAGCGCCACTGGATGCGGTGTTGGGCCTGGGCGGCATCGAGCGCCTGCCACAGGTCGACATTCTTGACCGGTTCCTTGGCCGCCGTCTTCCAGCCGCGCGCCTTCCAGGAATGGATCCATTCGCTGATCCCCTTGTGCACATACTGGCTGTCGGTATGCACGATCACCTCGCAGGGGCGTTTCAGCACGCCCAGCGCTTCGATCACGGCCTTCAGTTCCATCCGGTTGTTGGTGGTGTTCGGCTCGCCGCCAAACAATTCCTTCTTGTGCTCTCCCGCGATCAGCAATGCGCCCCAGCCGCCGGGACCAGGATTGCCCTTGCAGGCCCCGTCGGTAAATATCTCTACTGTTTCCATGCGAATTAATCTTTGTGTTTATGGATCTTGTTGGTGGCAGGTACGCCCTGGCGCGCCTTCGCCCTGCGCGTGGTCCAGGCCGGGCCGATCAGGCGCATGCCCCTGATGCGCTTGATCGCCTGCACGATGTAAACCGCGCCGAGGTAAGGCCACCAGCGGTCGCCCGCCGTTTCCATGAACATGAAGCGGCGCAGCCACTTCTCGGTCATGCAGGGTGGTGCGTAGCATCCGAAATGCCCTCGGTTGACTTCCATGTTGAGCAGCTTGAGCCAGTCCTTCAGGCGCGGCAGGCTGATGAATTCGCCGTTCTGCGGCAGGAAGTGCGCTCCAGACAAGCGCGCCGTCACCTGGCGCAAGCCCCACAGGCTCGCCGGGTTGAAGCCGCAGATGATGAGCTGCCCTTCCGGGATCAGCACCCGCTCGACTTCGCGCAATACCTGGTGCGGCTCATCGGTGAACTCCAGCACATGCGGCAGTACGACCAGGTCTAGGCTTTGCGAAGCGAACGGCAGTTCCGCGAAATCATGCACCACGACGACCGGCATGCGCGTGCCATCGGTGGCGACGCTCGGCAGATGGGTATCCGTCAGCCATTTGTGCGGCATGCGGTTGGCCTGCAGCGCATTGATCTGCGGCAGGCCAATCTGCAAGGCATTGAATCCGAAAATGTCCGCGGTCAGCATGTCGAGGCGTGCCTGCTGCCAGGCGCGTACATAGCTGCCGGTCGGCGTTTCCAGCCAGGAGCCGAGCGCTATAATGGATTTTTCTGCAAGCGACGCTTCCATCTTATGTTGAACGTACTGGCTGTTCCCGCATTCGAGGACAATTATCTCTGGCTCATTCACGACGGGCGCCATGCCGCCGCAGTCGACCCAGGAGACGCGGACCCGATCCTGGCCGCGCTCGATGCGCACAAGCTCTCCCTGACCGCTATTCTACTGACACATCATCATGCTGACCATGTCGGCGGCGTTCCCGCTTTGCTGAAGCGGTTTAATGTCCCGGTGTATGGCCCGCGCGACGAGCCGATTCCTGCAGTTACCGAAAAACTAACTGAAGGCGACACGCTCAGCCTATCCGAACCCGGACTGAGTTTGTCGGTGATCAATGTACCCGGCCATACGCGCGGACATATTGCCTACTTTGCGCGCGAGCAGGGCTGGCTGTTTTGCGGCGACACTCTGTTTGCGGGCGGTTGCGGGCGCCTGTTCGAAGGCACGCCCGAGCAGATGGTGGGCTCGCTTGAAAAGTTGGCGAATCTGCCAGATGCGACGCAAGTCTATTGCGCGCATGAATATACCCTGTCGAATCTGCGTTTCGCGCATGAAGTCGAGCCCGGCAACACCGCGCTCAGCCAGCGCATCGAGACGGAAAAAGCCAAGCGCGCGCGCGGCGAGCCGACGGTGCCCTCATCCATCGGACTGGAAAAAATGACCAATCCTTTCCTGCGCTACCGCGAGCCGGGAATTATGGATCGACTGACATCGCTGGGAAAACTTTCTCAGAGGGAACCAATTTCGAGTTTCGCTGCCTTACGGCAATGGAAAAATTCCTACCGTTAAGCAGGATGGTTCATTGTTGCCCTTTGGCATGCGTTATGTCCCGTAATAAATCTTGACGTAGGAAAAGCCCATTACGTACACTTTCTCGAAAACATGACCGCCTGACGATGTGTCGGCGCCCCAGTCTGTAGTCCCGAGGTTCCATGCATCCGTCAAAAATAGAAAAACTGTCATGTGCAGTCGTATTGGCTTTCGGCACGGCGGCAACAGCCCAGGCCAGCGACCTTTCCCTCCCCTACTACAACTGGTCCCAGATTTCCTCGAGTGAAACGACGTTCTCGGCGAACGATCCGGTCGCGCAAGTGCTGGGCATGGAAGAAGTCGATGTCTGGGGGCGCATCCGCAAGGGTTTCGCCATTCCGGACCTCGACAATCCCCTGGTGGAAAATCACATCAAGTGGTACACCTCGCGCCCCGATTACATCGAACGCACCACCACCCGCGCCTCGCGCTATCTCTACCACGTGGTGCAGGAACTCGAAAAGCGCAACATGCCGACCGAGCTGGCGCTGCTGCCCTTCATCGAATCGGCATTCAACCCGCAAGCCTACTCGAGCGCCAAGGCTGCCGGCATGTGGCAGTTCATTCCTTCCACCGGCCGCGACTTCAAGCTGACGCAGAGCGCATTCAAGGATGAGCGGCGCGATGTTCTCGCTTCCACCGATGCGGCGCTGACGTATTTGCAAAAGCTGTACGGCATGTTCGGCGACTGGCAGCTTGCGCTGGCCGCCTACAACTGGGGCGAAGGCTCGGTGCAGCGCGCAATCAACAAGAACCGTGCACTCGGCCGGCCCACCGATTTCAACAGCCTGGCGCCGCTGATGCCGGCGGAGACCCGGAATTACGTGCCGAAGCTGCAGGCGGTCAAGAACCTCATCGCCTCACCCGCCCAGTACGGCATCATCCTTCCGAGGGTGGAAAATCAGCCGTATTTCGTCACGATCGGCAAGACGCGCGACATCGACATCAAGGTGGCGGCGCAGCTGGCCGAATTGTCGGTCGAAGAATTCAAGGCCCTGAATCCGCAATTCAACCGTCCCGTCATTGCCGGCAGCGCTGAAACCCAGATCCTTCTGCCGCAAAGCAATGCCGAAAAATTCAAGGCCAATCTTGCGAAATGGGGCCATGCCCTGTCTTCCTGGACGGCGCATAAGGTGACCAGCGCCCGCGAGCGCATCGAAACCATCGCCGCCAAGTTCCATACCACGCCGGAAGTCATCCGCGAGGTCAATCACATCCCGCCGCGCACGGTCCTGAAGGCCGGCTCCACCATCCTGGTACCGAAGATCGATCAGTCGAGCGAAAAGGATATCGCGCCCGAAGTCGTCGACAATGCCAGGCTGGTCGTTGAACCGGAAATCCCGACCAGACGCATCGCCGTCAAGGTCGGCAAGCATGACACGCTTGCCTCCATTGCGAAGCGCTACAAGGTCAGCGAGGCGCAGATCAAGGACTGGAACAAGCTGCGCCAGGACAAGGTAGCCGGCGGCCAGACGCTGTACCTGAACGTGCCGGTCAAGAGCGCGGCCAAAAAAGGCGGCAGGCAGATCGCGAAGAAGAACACGGGAACCCGACGCAAGGCCAGTGCAGCCAAGACTGGCCGGACCAAGCCGGCCGCAGTCGCGGACAAGAAACAGAAAAAAAAGCGCAGCTGAGCGACCGCCTTTCCAACAAAAAACGCCGGCACATGCCGGCGTTTTTTATCACTCTGGCAGGACGCTGTAAGCCGGCTATGCCGCGCCGATGGAGTACGTGGATGCTTCCAGCAGGCGCCGGGTATAGGCCTGGGTCGGATGGGACAGCACCTGCTCCGCGCTGCCGCTCTCGACCACCTTGCCATCCTTCATGACCATGACCCGGTGTGCCATGGCGCGAATGACCGCAAGGTCGTGGCTGATGAAGATGTAGGCAATGCCGTGCTTGCGCTGGAGTTCCGCCAGCAGGCCCAGCACCTGCTTCTGCACCGAGACATCGAGCGAGGACGTCGGCTCGTCGAGCAGGATCAGTTCCGGCTTCAGCACCAGCGCACGTGCAATCGCGATGCGCTGGCGCTGCCCGCCCGAAAACTCGTGCGGGTAGCGTGACATCATTTCCGGCTTGAGCCCCACTTCGCGCAAGCCGTTTGCCACCGCGTCGCGCAAGGCATCGCGCCCAAGCTGCGGCTGGTGCAATGCCAGTCCTTCGCCGACGATCTGCTCGATGGTGCGGCGCGGCGAGAGCGAGGCGAACGGATCCTGGAATACCACCTGCATCTTCGCCCGCAAGGGCCGCAAGGCATTCCTCGACATCTCGCTCACCGCCTGCCCCTTGAAGCTGATCCTGCCATCCACGGTCGCGGACGACAGCCGCAGCAGCGCCATGCCCAGCGTCGACTTGCCCGATCCGGATTCGCCGACGATGCCCAGCGTCTCGCGTGGCCGCAGCTGCACGTCGACATCGTCCACCGCGACGAAGGGCGTGCTCTTGAACCAGCCCTGCTTGATGGGGAAAGTGCAGCGCACGCGCTCGCCTGTCAGCAGCGGCCGAGTGCCCTCGTCGATCGTTTCCACCACGCGCTGCGGGCGGCTGGCAAGCAGCTTGCGGGTATATTCCTCGCGCGGATGGGCGAACAGTGCCGCCGTCGGCGCCGTCTCGACCAGGCGCCCTCTTTCCATGACGGCCACCCGGTCCGCGAAATGGCGCACCAGGTTCAGGTCGTGGGTGATCAGCAGCACCGCCATGTTTTCCTCGCGCTGCAAATGGTTCAGCAGCTCGATGATCTGCACCTGTATCGTCACGTCCAGCGCGGTGGTCGGCTCGTCGGCGATCAGCAGCTTCGGCCTGCACGCGAGCGCCATGGCGATCATTGCTCGCTGGCGCTGGCCGCCGGACAACTGGTGCGGGAAGGCGAGCGCGCGCCGCGCCGGTTCCGGGATGCCGGTCTTGGCTAGCAGCTCGACCGCACGCTGCGCCGCAGCCTTGGCGCTGATGCCTTCATGCAGCATCAGGACTTCGGCGATCTGGTTGCCGATGGTGAACAGCGGGTTGAGCGCGGTCATCGGCTCCTGGAAGATCATTGCTACATCCTTGCCGCGCACCGCGCGCATGGCCGCTTCCGGCTTCTGCAGCAGGTCCTGCCCTTCGAACAGGATGCTTCCGTGGTACTGCGCATCGGGATTGAGCCGCAGGATGGAAAGCGAGGTGACGGTCTTTCCCGATCCGGATTCGCCGACCAGAGCGAACTTCTCGCCCGGCTCGATCGAAAAGCTGACGTCGTCGACGACGTCAGTCGCACCAAAGCGCACCCGCAGGTTACGGATGTCGAGCAGGTTTTTCATGCCTTCCTCCGCACATCCAGGGCATTGCGCAGGGCATCGCCGATATTGGTCAGCAGCAGCAGCGTCACCGTCAGCACCACGAAGGTCGATACGGCAATCCACCATGCATCGAGATTGTTCTTTCCCTGCGCCAGCAATTCGCCGAGGCTGGGCATCGGGGGCGGCACGCCGAGCCCGAGGAAATCGAGGCTGGTCAGCGCGAGGATAGCGGCACTCATGCGGAACGGCAGGAAAGTCACGACCGGCGTGAGGCTGTTGGGGAGCACATGGCGCCAGATGATCTGCCAGTTCGACAGGCCCAGCGCACGCGCCGCCTGCACGTATTCCAGGTTGCGGTTGCGCAGGAAGTCGGCCCGCACATAGTCGGACAGACCCATCCAGCCGTACAGCGACAGCAGGACCAGCAGCAATCCGATGCTGGGCTCGAAGATGGAAGCGAAGATGATCAGCAGGTACAACTCCGGCATTGAACCCCAGATTTCCATGAAGCGCTGGAACAGCAAGTCGGTCTTGCCGGCGAAATAGCCCTGGACCGCGCCGGTGATGATGCCCAGGATCACGCCGGTCAGGGTCAGCGCGAAGCCGAACAGCACCGACACCCGGAAGCCGTAGAGCAGGCGTGCGAACACGTCGCGGCCGCGGTCATCCGTACCCAGCCAGTTGTCGGCCGAAGGCGGCGCCGGATTGGGCGATTTCGCGAAATAGTTCAGCGTGTCGTAGTAGTAATGATTGACCGGATAGATCGCCCAGTTGCCGGGCTTTTTGAACTGGTCCTGGATGAAGGGATCGAGATAATCCGCCGGCGAGGCGAAATCGCCGCCGAAGGCCTGCTCGGAATAGGTGTGCGCGATCGGGAACATGATCTGGCCGTTGTAGCGCACCACCAGCGGCTTGTCATTGGAGATCACTTCGCCCATCAGGCTGAGCGCAAACAGCACGACGAAAATGATCAGGCTCCAGTAGCCGCGCCGGTTGCTCCTGAAGCGCAGCCAGATCCGCCTGCCGGGGGACAGGGAAGGCTCTGCCTGGATCGGCATCATCGGCTCAAGCTCTCGAATTGCACGCGCGGGTCGGTCCATACGTAGCACAAGTCCCCTATCAGTTTGACCACCAGTCCGATCAAGGTGAACAGATACAGCGTTCCCATCACCACCGGATAATCGCGCCGGATCACCGATTCATACGACAGCAGGCCCAGCCCGTCGAGGGAAAACAGGGTTTCGATCAGGAGGCTGCCGGCGAAGAAGGCGCCGATGAAGGCGGCCGGGAATCCGGTCACAAGCGGAATCAGGGCATTGCGGAACACATGCTTGTACAGCACCGTCCTTTCGCTCAGCCCTTTGGCACGGGCCGTCAGCACATACTGCTTGCGGATCTCTTCGAGAAAGGTGTTCTTGGTGAGCATCGTCATCACCGCGAAGGAACCGGCGACCGAGGCGGCGATCGGCAGCGTGATGTGCCACAGGTAATCCTTGATCTTGCCGAACCAGGACAAGGTGTCCCAGTCGTCGGAAGTCAGGCCGCGCAGCGGGAACCAGTGGAAGAAGCTGCCGCCGGCGAACATCACCAGCAGGAACACGCCCAGCACGAAGCCGGGAATCGAATAGCCGACCAGTACCACGATGCTGCTGACCACATCGAAGCGGCTGCCTTCGCGCACCGCCTTGGCGATGCCCAGCGGCAGCGATATCAGGTAAGTCAGGAAGAAGGTCCACAGGCCGATGCTGATCGATACCGGGAGCTTCGACTTCACCAGCTCCCATACATCCTTGTGATGGTAAAAGCTCTGGCCGAGGTCGAAGGTGGCAAAGCCTTTCAGCATCTGCCAGAATCGCTCGGCCGGCGGTTTGTCGAAGCCGTACAGAGCCTGGATTTCCTTAACCCGATCGGCATCGATGCCCTGCCGCCCGCGGTAATCGGCAGGTCCCCGGCTGGATACCTCGCCCGCCCCGACCTGGCCCTTCAGCTCCGCCAGCATCTGTTCCACCGGGCCGCCGGGCACGAACTGGATCACTGCAAAAGTGATCGCAATGACGCCTATCAGTGTCGGCAGCATCAGGAGCAGCCGCTTTCCGATGTATGTCCAGATGTTCATGGTCAGTCCCCTTTCGAACGCGGCTGTTTTTGCCACCAGGTCGAGATCGCGTAAGGATCGGCCTGATAGTACAGCGGCAGCGTGCCCGGGACGCCGAGCCGGTTACGGTAGGCAACGCGATGCGTTTCCGAATACCAGTGCGGGACGACGAGATACTTGTGCAGCAGCACGCGATCCAGCGCGCGCGTTGCCGACACCAGATCCTTCCATGTGTTGGCTGCGACCACTGCGTCGATCAGCTTGTCCACGGCCGGATCTTTCAATCCCCACACATTGCTCGATCCTTTTTCGTCGGCGGCCTTGGAAGCGAAGCGGTCGAACAGTTCGTTGCCCGGGCTGGTGAATGCGCCGAAATTCAGGCTCGTCATGTCGAAATCGAATTCTTCCATCCTCTTCTGGATCAGGGCAAAGTCCGCGGTGCGCTGGTTCACCTGGATGCCGAGCTTTTGCAGGTTGCGCACATAGACGCTGATCACCCGCGACATCGCCCCCTGGTCATCGATGACTTCGATCTCGAGCGGCTCGCCCTTGGCATTGCGTAGCGCTCCGTCGCGGTATTCCCAGCCGGCCTCCTTGAGCAGGGCGCGCGCCTTCAGCAGGTTGGCGCGCAGCGAGCCCGGCGGCTCGGTGGAAGGCGGTACCGGTGCCGGCCCGAACACCGCGGGATCGAGCTTGCTGCGCAACGGCTCCAGCAGTTTCAGCTCGTCCGCGCCAGGCATGCCGGTCGCGGCAAAATCGCTGTTGTTGAAGTAGGAATAGATGCGCTTGTACTGGCCGTAGAACAGCTGCCGGTTCATCCATTCGAAATCGAGGGCCAGCCCCAGCGCCCTGCGCACGCGGACATCGGCGAACTGCGAGCGACGCAGGTTCATGACGAAGCCCTGCATGCCGGCGCCGTTGGAATGCTTGAGTTCGCACTTGATGATTTCGCCGTTGTTGAATTTCGGTCCGGTATAGCTGCGCGCCCAGTTCTTCGAGCTGTACTCCACGATCAGGTCGAACTCGCCCGCCTTGAATGCCTCCAGCCGCGCGACGTCATCCTTGTAGAAGCGGTAGTGGATCTTCCCGAAGTTGAACATGCCGCGCCGAGCGGGAATGCCGTCACCCCAGTAATTCGGATCGCGCTTGAAGCTGATCGAGCGCCCGACGTTGTACTGGTCGATCAGGTAGGGGCCGCTCGCAATCGGCGGCTCCAGCTGGATCTTGTCGAAGGAAGTATTCGCGCCCCATTTCTTCGAGAAGACCGGCACGCTGCCGACGATCAGGGGCAATTCATGGTTGAGCGTCTTGAAGTCGAAGCGCACCGTGCGCTTGTCGACAGCCACGCACTGCTTGACATCGGCAAAGACGATCTTGTACTGGGGCGCGCCCTTGGCAATCAGCGTGTCGAAGGAATATTTGACATCGTCAGCGGTGACCGGATCGCCATTGTTGAAGTGCGCCTTGGGATTCAGGCGGAATGTCATCGACATGCGGTCCGGCGCAAGTTCCATGTCTTCCGCCAGCAGACCATACATGGTGGCCACTTCGTCGGAAGAACTGGCCGCCAGGGTTTCGAACATCAGCAGGGACACGCCCGCCGCGGAAACGCCTTTCAGGGAAAACGGATTGAACTTGTCGAAACTGGTGCGGCGGTCCGGGTTGGCAAGAAACAGTTCGCCTCCCCTGGGCGCATCCGGGTTGACGTAATCGAAATGCGTGAATCCGGGCGGATATTTCGGTTTGTCGTACAGGGAAAATGCGTGCGCGGCACAGGCATTGCCGCCGTACTGGAGGAAGCCGAAAAGCAGGAAGGAAAGGAATAGTCTAAGCATTCGTCTGCGTTGCCTTATCGGGACCCTGACGACAGATGATGGATTCGCCGGCCTCTTGTTATTGCTGTATGGAATCGGAACTGGCGTTGCTGCCGGCATATGAGGAAAACATGCGTACCGCAGCGAAATTCGGCCTATTCTACTAGAACTCTTTCCACATTCCGCGCGATGACTGATGTTATTTATGAAAGCTTTCATCCCGCCTGGCATCGAAAGGGCAACAGGCTCCCCTGCCAGAAGTTGCCGTTCGACCGGCCAGCCCCTACAATCGTGCGCTGTTCAAAAAACAAAACGCGGCAGCGCAGAATAATTCAACTATTTTCCCCTCCGCCTGATGCAAGCCCCGGATGATTTCCAGCCAGTCAGCTCCATCAGATAGCGGATCAACCTGGAGTTACTTATGGCATTCCTGCAAGGCAAGAAAATCCTGATCACCGGCCTGTTGTCCAACCGCTCGATCGCCTATGGCATTGCCCAGGCATGCAAGCGCGAAGGCGCCGAACTGGCATTCACCTATGTCGGCGAGCGCTTCAAGGACCGCATCACCGAATTCGCGAAAGAGTTCGGAAGCGACCTGGTGTTCGATTGTGACGTCGGCAGCGATGAACAGATCAATGCCCTGTTTGCCGACCTCGGCAAATCCTGGCAGCAGCTCGACGGCTTCGTGCACGCCATTGGCTTTGCGCCGCGCGAAGCGATTGCAGGCGATTTCCTCGACGGCATGACGCGCGAGAATTTCCGGATCGCGCATGACATTTCCGCCTACAGTTTTCCGGCGATGGCGAAAGCCGCTCTGCCCCTGCTCAGCCCGGATGCGGCGCTGCTGACGCTCTCCTATCTCGGAGCGGTGCGCGCCCTGCCCAACTACAACACGATGGGTCTGGCGAAAGCTTCGCTCGAGGCCAGCGTGCGCTATCTCGCCGAGTCGCTGGGACCAAAGGGCATTCGCGTCAACGGCATTTCGGCCGGCCCCATCAAGACCCTGGCCGCAAGCGGCATCAAGGACTTCGGCAAGATCCTGAATTTCGTCAAGGCCAATGCGCCGCTGCGCCGCAACGTCACGATCGAAGACGTCGGCAATACCGCAGCCTTCCTGCTGTCGAACCTGGCTGGCGGCATCACCGGCGAAATCACCTATGTCGATGCGGGCTTTTCGCACGTGGTCGCCGGCATGGGCGAACAGGAGTAATTGCATCAATGCCGTATAAGCAAAGGCAGGCTGGCCCTGCCTTTGCCGGCATGATGACCCACGCCTTTGCAGTGCCTTTCACATCCCATCTCACATCCGCCGAGACAGGACTGCCGCTTCCCTGTATAATGAGCGCCTGTGAGTTGCAGAACGCAGCTTATATCCGCTGCATCGCGAACCCCCTAGCAGTAACAATAAAGCCTCCCGCCCTTTGGTGTTGACGTTTGAACACCGTCCCGGCGCAAAGCTTTGTGCCGAAATCTCTCAGAATCTTTCTCAGTCGTTTCGACGGTTGGCGTTGCATTTTCCGCGTTTTCGCCTGCCCTTCTCCTGGGCCTGGCGTGGCGCCGCTTTTACGAAAGAAAACAATGTCATTTGAAGTATTAGGTCTTCACGCGTCCATCCTCAAGGCCCTGACCGATGCCGGCTATGCCAAGCCGACGCCGGTGCAGGAACAGGCCATCCCCGCTGCCATCGCTGGCCGCGACCTGCTGGTGTCTTCACAGACCGGCTCCGGCAAGACTGCAGCGTTCATGCTGCCCGCACTGCACAAGTTTGCAAGCGCCCCGCAACAAGCTGTTGCCGGCAAAACCCCGAACCAGGAACGTCAGGCTGCGCGCTCGCGCGGCGAACGTCCGCGCTTCCAGCCGGCGCAACCGAAGATGCTGGTGCTGACCCCGACCCGCGAACTCGCCTTGCAGGTCACGACCGCCACCGACAAGTACGGCATGTACATGCGCCGAGTGAAAGCCGTGTCCATCCTCGGCGGCATGCCGTATCCGAAGCAGATGCAACTCCTGTCGCGCAATCCCGAGATCCTGGTCGCGACACCGGGACGCCTGATCGATCATATGGAGTCGGGCAAGATCAACTTCTCGCAATTGCAGGTGCTGGTGCTGGATGAAGCCGACCGCATGCTCGACATGGGTTTCATCGATGACATCGAAAAGATCGTGGCAGCGACGCCGGATACGCGCCAGACGATGTTGTTCTCGGCAACCCTCGATGGCGTGGTCGGCAACATGGCACGCAAGATCACCAGGGATCCTATGGTGATCCAGATTGCCGGATCGGCCACCAAGCATGAAAACATCCAGCAGCGCGTGCATTTCGTCGATGACCTGTCGCACAAGAACCGTCTGCTCGATCACCTGCTGCGTGATGCATCGATGGACCAGGCCGTGGTATTTACCGCGACCAAGCGTGATGCCGACACCATCGCGGATCGCCTGAACATTGCCGGCTTCGCCGCTGCTGCCCTGCATGGCGACATGCACCAGGGCGCGCGCAACCGCACGCTCAATGCATTGCGCAACGGCCAGGTACGCGTGCTGGTGGCAACCGACGTCGCTGCCCGTGGCATCGACGTGCCGGGCATCACCCACGTGGTCAACTACGACTTGCCGAAATTTCCGGAAGATTACGTGCACCGCATTGGCCGCACCGGCCGTGCCGGTCGCAATGGTCAGGCGATTTCGCTGGTCAATCATGCGGAAAACATGAACATCAAGCGGATTGAGCGCTTCACCAAGCAAATGATTCCGATTGACGTGATCGAAGGTTTCGAGCCGAAGAAAACCGCAGCAGCACCACGCTCGAACCGCAAGCCAGGTGGCTGGAAGCCGGGCGACAACCGTGGCGGCAAGCCCGGCCAGCGCAGCTTCAGCAAGCCAGGCGCGCCCCGCAAGGAAGGCGGCTTCGGCAAGGGCGCACGCCAGGGCGACGGTGCACGTCGTTCCTATGGCGATCGCTGATCGACAGTAGCTGCATCACCCCTGAAACGGCCGTCCGGTAAAATCCGGGCGGCCGTTTTTTTTGGGGGGATATAAAAGTCCTCTCGCCCTTGCAAAGGGGAAGAAACATATCGCGCACATTCATCAAGAGATATCCATGACCATCCACACCCGCCAGGCAGTTCTGAACGACCTCGATGCACTCGCGCCGCTGTTCGACGGCTATCGCCAGTTCTACGGACAGGCGCCGGATCTGGAACTGGCACGCGCCTTCCTCCACGAGCGCCTGGCATTGATGGAATCGGTGATCCTGCTCGCCGAAGACGACAGGCACAATGCGCTCGGGTTCACCCAGCTCTATCCTTCATTCTCTTCGGTCAGAGCGCGATGCATCTGGATCCTGAACGACTTGTTCGTGGCACCGCATGCACGCGCCAAGGGCGTGGGCCGCGCCTTGCTGGAAGCGGCACGGAGGCATGCAATTGCCACGGGAGCGATAAGACTAGAATTGTCCACCGCGCATGACAATCCGGCGCGGTCGCTCTACGAATCGCTCGGGTATGAACGGGACACCGCCTTCTGCCACTACAGCCTGGCGTTATGACAGGCTTGATCTCGCGAGGCGTATTCCGCTGAACTGCCAGCATGTGCCGGCAGGAAAGAAGTTGCGATAGCTGATGCGCGCATGGCCGGGCGGCGTCGCGCAGGACGACCCGCGCAGCACATACTGGTTGACCATGAATTTCCCGTTGTATTCGCCGATCGCGCCTTCCGCTGCCCGGTAGCCGGGGTACGGTGCGTAGCTGCTCGACGTCCACTGCCAGCAGGCGCCGAACAGCTGCATCAATCCATCCGGCCGCGCGCCGCCGCTGGCTGCCGGCGGATGCAGGCTTGCATGGCCGAAGTCCTTCGCATCCCTCGCTGCTCTTTCCCACTCGGCTTCGCTGGGCAGGCGGGCACCGGCCCAGCGGGCATAGGCATCGGCTTCGAAATACGAGACATGCGTCACGGGCCGGTGCAGGTCGAGCGTCTGCAGACCATGCAGCGTGAACTCGCGCCAGCCATCCTGCATCTGCCGCCAGTACAGCGGGTGCGAAATCCGGTTCGCATTGATCCAGTCCCAGCCTTCCGACAGCCACAGCGCCGGATCGCGATAGCCGCCCGCCTCGATGAAGGCAAGATATTCGCCATTGCTCACCAGCCGCGAGGCGAGCTCAAAGGCTTCGACGAACTGCCGGTGGCGCGGCGTTTCATTGTCAAAGCAGAAGCCGTCGCCTTCATGGCCGACTCTGACGATGCCAGCCTCGAACGCATGCCATGTCGCCGGCGCCAGCCATGACGCTGGCGCAAGCGGCGCCTGCGAATAAGCGGGATGAGTCGGATTCATCGACAGCAAATGCTTGACGTCGGTGAGCATCAATTCCTGATGCTGCTGTTCATGCTGCAAGCCGAGTTCGACCAGGCCGGTGAGTTCTGCAGGAACATCGTGTCGTGCCATCAGCTGCACGAGACGCTCATCCACATTGCGCCGGTAGGCGCGCACGTCGCCCAGCGATGGCCGCGTCAGCAGGCCGCGCCAGGGCCGCGGATATTTGTCGCCCACGCCGTTGTAGTAGGAATTAAACAGCACCCGGAATGCGGCATCGAAGGGCTGGAATGCCGGCTCGTAGCGTTCGAGGAGGAAGGTCTCGAAAAACCAGGTGGTATGCGCCATATGCCATTTGACCGGGCTGGCATCCGGCATGGACTGCGCGCAGCAATCCTCGTCGGACAACGGCTCGGCCAGGGCCAGCGTGTGCCTGCGCACCGACCTGTAATGCTCGACAAGCGCTTCACTCATCATGACACTCCCTTTCGCCCGGCCTCATGCGGCTCGCGCATGGCACACCATGAACCAGGAGTGCGGATCGGTCCATGTGCCGGCCGGCATGAAACCGGCGCGCTCCAGCATGCTCAGGAACGCTTCGCGGGTGTACTTGTAGCTGCTTTCGGTATGAATGCGTTCGCCTTCGCTGAAGCGGCGCTCGACATCGTCCCAGCGCACTGTCAGGTCGCGCCGTGCTTCGAGATGCATTTCCACGCGCCCGAGGTCCGGATTGAAATGCCCGCGGTGACGCCAGTCACGCAGGTTGAAGTCGGTGCCGATCAGACGGTTCAGGTGCTGCAGAAGGTTCAGATTGAAGGACGCCGTCACGCCGAGCGCATCGTCATAGGCGGCATCGAGGATCGCCTTGTCCTTGATCAGGTCGATCCCGATCAGGAGGCCGCCATCCGTTCCGCAGGCATCGCGCATGCTCGCCAGGAATTCAATCGCCTGCTGTGGCATGAAGTTGCCGATGGAGGAACCGGGATAGAAGAACAGGCGCTTTTCCCGCCGCACTGCCGCCGGAAGTTCCAGCGAGCCGGAAAAGTCCATGCCGATGCCAGTCATCTTTACATGCGGAAAACGCTGCTGCAGGCAGCCGACGGCATCACGCAGGAAGTCGACCGAGATATCGACGGGGACATATTGCACCGGCTGCAAGGTGGAAAACAGGCGCGCCGCCTTGGCGCAGTTTCCTGCCCCAAGATCGATCAAAGTGCAGCCGCGCCCCACGGAACGGCCGATGGCCGGCAAGTATTCTTCGATGATCGCCGCCTCGGTGCGTGTCGGATAGTACTCCGGCAATTCGCAGATGGCTTCAAACAGCTTCGAGCCGAGCGCGTCATACAGGAACTTCGGAGAGGTACAGGCTTGCGGCGACAGCAGGCCTGCGCTTAGCTCGGCACGGATGGCGTCGGCGTCTGGCCGATGGAGCTGGATGAATCCGTTGTGCAAAGTATCCAAGGTGGTCTGGGACGGCAGGTGCAAGGGAGATTGCCCTCGGTCAAAAACGGCGCCGCCCTATGATGCGCAGTTTTTTGGCTATCATAGGCAAACAATTTTCCGCCTCCTTGAGCCGACACAAGCATGGCTGCATCAAAGCCTGCAGAAGCGCTCATGCAGCACATTCCCGAGAGCAAATTTTTTTCACCGATGCCATCCGCTCCCCTGTCTGTCGCCACTTCCCCAAACCGTGAGCAACATCTGGTTCCCGCTGTAGCCATGCTGGAATTGCGCCACGTCAGCAAGTCCTATGCCAATGGCCGAAAGGTGTTCGACGAACTGTCCTATTCCCTGCAGCCGGGCGAGTACGTGGCCATCATGGGTGAATCCGGCGTCGGCAAGTCCACGCTGCTGAACCTGATCGCCGGCCTCGACACGCCGGACAGCGGCGAGATCGTCATCGACGGCAAGCCGGTTTCCGTGCTGAGCGATGAGGAAGCGACGCTGCTGCGACGCAAGCGATTCGGCTTCATCTTCCAGGCCTTCCATGTGCTGCCGCACCTCACCTTGAGACAGAATGTGGCGCTGCCCCTGATCCTGAACGGCGAAGCTCCGCAGAGAGCGGAACAAATGCTGAACGCTGTCGGCCTGCGGGGCCGCGGCGACGATTTCCCGCGCCAGCTCTCGGGCGGCGAACTGCAGCGGGTGGCGATTGCGCGCGCGCTGGTGCATCGTCCTGCCCTGATCCTCGCGGATGAGCCGACCGGCAACCTCGATCCCGATACGGCGCATGAAGTACTGATGCTGTTGCGCAATGAGATCAAGGCCAATCACGCGACAGCCCTGATCGTTACCCATTCGCATGCCGCCGCTGCCACTGCCGACCGGGTGCTGGTATTGACCAAGCAAGGCCTGCAGCCGGCCGCAGCACAATGACATCCGCCCTTCCGCGCTGGCAGGCCAGCCGCTGGCTGATGGGCGGCGAATGGCGGGCCCATCCGCTGCGCGCCCTGGTCGCGGTCGCGGCAATCGCACTGGGCGTGGCACTCGGCTTTGCAATCCACCTGATCAACGCCGCCGCCTTCAATGAATTCTCCGCGGCGATCAAGAGCCTCTCCGGCCAGTCCGACCTGCAGGTGCGCGCGGCGCAACCGTTTTTCGATGAAAGCCTTTATCCCCGACTGTCCCAGCATGCCGGCGTGGCGCTTGCCAGCCCGGTCCTCGAAGTCGACGCTGTCGTGTCCGGCCAGGACAGCTCACTGAAAATCCTCGGCATCGATGTGTTCCGCGCAGCCGCGATCGCACCCGACCTGATCGGCACACCGGCTGAGGACAAGCCCTTCGACATGCTGGCCGACGATGCCATCTTTCTCTCGCCGGCGGCGAGGGAATGGCTGAAGGTGCAGCAAGGCGATCTGCTGCGATTGCGCGCCGGCATGCAGACCATCAGCCTGCGGGTGGCGGGAGGATTGACGCGTGCGCGGGCGGGACAGCGCATCGCAGTAATGGACCTGGGTGCGGCGCAATGGCGCTTTCATCACCTCGGGCAGTTGTCGCGCATCGAACTGAAGCTGACGCAAGGGGTGAACCGCGAAGCGTTCAAGGCGGCGCTGGGCAAGGAACTCGGCGGGCAGTACCTCGTCACCGAAACCGGCGACCAGGAAGCGCGCACCGCCAACATGTCGCGCGCCTACCGCGTCAACCTGAACGTGCTGGCGCTGGTGGCGCTGTTCACCGGCGCATTCCTGGTGTTCTCGACACAGGCGCTGTCGGTGATCCGCCGCCGCAGCCAGCTTGCGCTGCTGCGCGTGGTCGGCATCACCCGGCGCCAGCTGCTCATGCACATCCTGCTCGAAGGCGCAGTTCTCGGCATTCTCGGTTCGCTTGCGGGATTGGCGCTTGGTTATGCGATGGCCGCCGCTGCCCTGCATTTTTTCGGTGGCGATCTCGGCGGCGGTTACTTTCCCGGCGTGAAGCCCAGCGTGCAATTTGCGCCGCTCGCAGCAATTGTTTTCTTCCTCACCGGCACCGGTGTTGCCCTGCTGGGTTGCGCCGCGCCGGCCTGGGAGGCGGCGCGCTCGAAACCGGCGCAGGCGCTCAAGGCTGGCAGCGAAGACGTGGCGCTGGCGCGCCTGTCCTCTCCCTGGCCGGCGCTGGCCTGCCTCGGCCTCGGCATCCTCTTCACCCGGCTGCCGCCGGTTTCCGGCCTGCCCCTGTTCGGCTATATCGCAGTCGCCCTGCTGCTGGTCGGCGGCATCGCCCTGATGCCGCGGGTTGCGGCGCTGGTGTTTTCCGCCTTGTACGGAGCGACCGGCAAGCGCGAGTCGAATGCGATCACGACCGTTGCGCTGGCGCGGCTGACGAATGCGCCCAACCAGGCGTCGATCGCGCTGGGCGGCGTGCTGTCCAGCTTCAGCCTGATGGTGGCGATGGCAATCATGGTCGCGAGCTTCCGGGTCTCGGTCGACGACTGGCTGTCGCAGGTGCTGGCGGCCGACCTCTACGTGCGCTCCGCGCGGAGTGGCGATACCGGTAGCCTCGGTCCGCAAGAACAGCAGGCGATTGCCGCCGCGCCCGGCATCGCCCGCGCGGAATTCCTGCGCTTCATCCCCCTGGCGCTCGATCCGACGCGTCCTGCAGTCGCCCTGATCGCGCGTCCGATCGATGCAGCCGATCCGGGCAAGAGAGTGCCAATCGCCGGGCCCACACTCAGGCCGGACCGGATTCCCGAGGGCGTGCTGCCGGTCTGGGTATCGGAAGCGATGGTCGATTTGTATGGATACCGGCTCGGCCAGGAAATCGAATTGCCGGTCGGCGGCGCGGCGCGCCGCTGCATCGTCGCCGGCATCTGGCGCGATTATGCGCGGCAGTCCGGCGCCATCCAGATGCGGCTGGCAGATTACCGGGCCCTGAGCGGCGACATGGCAGCCAACGATGTCGGCCTGTGGCTTGAACCGGGCAGCACGGCCGATCAGGTCATTGCAGCGCTGCGCCGCCTGCCCTTCGGCGCGACGCTTCAATTCGAGGAACCGGGACAGATACGCGCGGCCAGCCTGCGGATTTTCGATCGCAGCTTCGCCGTGACCTATCTGCTGGAAGGCGTCGCCATCCTGATCGGCCTGTTCGGCGTGGCAGCCACTTTCTCAGCCCAGACCCTTGCGCGTGTGCGGGAGTTCGGCATGCTGCGGCATATCGGCGTGACCCGGCGCCAGATCCTGGCGATGCTGGGCCTGGAAGGCGGCTTGCTGACCCTGCTCGGCATTGTGATCGGCTTCGCTCTGGGCGCGGCAATCAGCCTGATCCTGGTATTCATCGTGAATCCGCAGTCGTTCCACTGGACCATGCAGCTGCATGTGCCTTGGGCTTTGCTGTTTGCGGTTGGAGGCGTTCTGCTCGTGTCGGCGGTGGTGACGGCGCTGGGGGCGGGGAGAGTTGCGGTGTCGGGGGAGGCGGTGAGAGCGGTTAGGGAGGATTGGTGATGGGGTTCGGTCGTTTGTTGCTTTTGCTGGAATGCCTTCGCCTGTATCTATTTCAGGCTGTTCGTGGAAGCCTGCCGGGTATGGCCCGGCGGCCACTCACTTTCTTTGCTTCGCCAAAGAAAGTAAGCAAAGAAAGGCGACCGCGCAGCCGCTGCCCCTTCGGGGTGCCCGAAAATGCAGGCAACAAATCGGGAAGCGAACGAAACTCGCTTCGCTCAGACAACGTTCGCTTCTTTATCCGATTTGCCGCCTGCATTTTCGGCAGCGTCAGAAGCGGGGAAAAGTCAAAAACAAGCCTGCTCTTTATGCTGCTGTTGTCCTGTTTGTTGTCACCTTCATTGGCCGCTCCCCCGCAGTTCTCCCCTGTCACTCCCGGCAAAGCACTTGCCTTCCCCCGCGACTTCGGCGCACACCCGGACTTTCGCACCGAGTGGTGGTATGCGACCGGCTGGCTGAATACGCCGGAGGGAAAGCCGCTCGGGTTTCAGGTGACGTTCTTTCGCTCCGCGACCGAGCATGATGTAGCCAATCCAAGCCGTTTTGCGCCGAAGCAGTTGATCATTGCGCACGCGGCCTTGTCCGATCCTGCCGCGGGGAAGCTCCTGCATGACCAGAGGGCGGCGCGCGAAGGTTTCGGGTTGGCTTATGCGAAGGAAGGCGATACCGATGTGAAGCTGCAGGACTGGCAGTTCGTGCGCGGCGCGGATGGCCGTTACCGTGCACGCATCGCGGCGCGTGACTTCAGTTTCGAGCTGTCGCTCTCGCCGACGCAGCCGACCATGCTGCAGGGCGAGAATGGCTTTTCCCGCAAGGGCACGAAGCCGGAACAGGCCAGCTATTACTACAGCGAGCCGCAGCTGAAAGTGGCGGGCACCGTCACCCGCGAAGGCAAGCCGATTGCGGTCACTGGAACTGCCTGGCTGGACCATGAATGGTCGACCAGCGTGCTCGATGCAAATGCCGCCGGCTGGGACTGGGTCGGCATCAACCTCGATGACGGGTCGGCGCTGATGGCATTCCGGATACGCGGCAAGGATGGCGGCAAGCTATGGGCGCATGCGGCGGTGCGCGATGCATCTGGCCGCGTCACCAGCTTCGCGCCGGAACAGGTGAATTTCCGGCCGCAGCGCAACTGGCACTCGCCGCGCACCAATGCGACCTACCCGGTCGAGACCGTGATCGAAACCGGCGGCACGACATGGAAACTGACGCCCTTGCAGGACGACCAGGAACTCGACTCGCGCCAGTCCACCGGCGCGGTGTACTGGGAGGGCGCGGTGACGGTCGAGGGTGACGGCCAACCGGCCGGGCGCGGCTACCTCGAGATGACCGGCTACGTGAAACCCCTGAAGCTATAACAATGAACAAATCCCTCGAACCGACCAAGGGCAGGCTTGCCATGCTGCGCGGCTTGCGTCCCTTTCTCGTGCCTTACAGGAAGCAATTCATCCTTGCCGGCATAGCCCTGGTGGTAGCCGCCGGCGCCACGCTCGCCATTCCCTATGCCTTCAAGCAGATGATCGATGCCGGATTCGGCGCGGTGCGTGCCGGGGATACAAGCCACATCGACCTGTATTTCCTCGCCCTGTTCGCCGTCGCCTGCGTGCTGGCGCTGGCGACCGCGGCGCGCTTTTACATGGTGTCCTGGCTGGGCGAGCGGGTGACTGCCGATCTGCGCAGTGCCGTGTACCAGCATGTCGTGATGCAGAGCCCGCAGTTCTTCGAGACCACCCAGACCGGCGAAGTACTGTCGCGCCTGACCACCGATACCACCCTGATCCAGTCCCTGGTCGGCACCAGCATTTCGATGGCGCTGCGTAATGCGCTGCTGTTCGTCGGCGGACTGGCGATGCTGTTCGTGACCAGCGCAAAGCTGTCCTCGATCATCCTGGTGCTGCTGGCTGCTGTCGTCCTGCCCATCGTGATCTTCGGGCGGCGCGTGCGCAAGCTGTCGCGCGAGTCGCAGGACCGGGTCGCCGATGCCTCCGCCCTGGCCGGGGAAATCCTGAATGCCATGCCCATCGTCCAGGCCTATACCCGGGAGCAGCAGGAGGCCGGCCGCTTTCGTTCCGCGGTCGAGCAGGCCTTCCGCACCGCGCTGGCACGCATCCGCGCCCGCTCGCTGCTGACGGTGATCGCCATCCTGCTGGTGTTCGGCGCCATCGTCTTCGTGCTCTGGCTCGGCGCACATGCGGTGGTGCGCGGCGACATGAGCGCGGGTGACCTGGGCCAGTTCGTTCTCTACGCGGCTGTCGTGGCCGGCGCCATCGGTGCGCTGTCGGAAGTGCTGGGCGAAGCGCAACGCGCCGCCGGCGCAGCCGAACGTCTGCTGGACCTGCTGGCGCTGCGCTCGCCTATCCAGCCTCCCGCCCAAGTACGTCCCCTGCCGCCACGGACCGCGAACGGTGCGGCATTGAGGCTTGAACATGTCACCTTCCACTACCCGTCCCGCCCGCAGGCGCCGTCGCTCGCCGACCTGTCGCTAAATATTGCGCCGGGCGAAACGGTGGCGGTGGTCGGCCCGTCCGGCGCCGGCAAGACCACCCTGTTCCAGCTGCTGCTGCGTTTCTACGACCCGCAGCAGGGAAGCATCCGGCTCGACGGCATCGACATCCGCGAACTGGATCTGCATGCGCTGCGCGGCGCCATCGGCATCGTGCCGCAGGACACCGTGATCTTTTCCGCGAACGCGATGGACAACATCCGCTACGGGCGGCTCGACGCGAGCGACGAGGAAGTGGTCGCCGCGGCAAAAATGGCGGCGGCGCATGAATTCATCGAGCGCCTGCCGCAGGGCTACCAATCCTTCCTCGGCGAGCGCGGCGTGCGCCTGTCGGGCGGGCAAAGGCAGCGCATCGCAATTGCCCGCGCCCTGCTCAAAAATCCTCCGCTGCTCCTGCTCGATGAAGCCACCAGCGCGCTCGATGCCGAGTCCGAACGGCTGGTGCAGGGCGCGCTGGAAGCCGCGATGGCCGGGCGCACGACACTGGTGATCGCACACAGGCTGGCGACTGTCCAGCATGCCGACCGCATCATCGTGATGGAACATGGCCGCATCATCGAAAGCGGCACCCATGCCTCGCTCAGTGCCCAGGGCGGTCTCTACGCCAGCCTGGCGGCATTGCAGTTTTCCCATCAAAGTTGATAATGATTCTCGTTTGCGCGTGCTACAATCCGCTGCAGATGTTGTGAAACTGCTCACGATATCTTCGGTCGGCACCCTTCGCGTTTCATTTCAACAAGGAAAACTCCATGCGCAATCTCGTCGTTCCCGCCCTCCTGCTCGCGTTCTCCGGCAGCGCATTTGCCGCTGCAAACTGCGCCAAGCATCCGAAGGAAGAATGGATGAAGGAATCCGATGCCAAGGCAAAGCTGGAAGCGGAAGGCTACAAGATCCGGAAATTCAAGGTCGACGGTAACTGCTACGAAATCTACGGCCACAACAAGGAAGGCAAGAAGGTCGAGATCTACTTCGACACCAAGACGCTGGATGCCGTGAAGTCCAAGGTCGAGAAGTAACAGCAGAAAACCATCCGGGGACCACGTGCCATGATCGAAGTCTGGGACCGGCTCGTCCGCTTCGTCCACTGGAGCGTGGCCGCGCTGGTCCTTGGCAATTTTTTCAACGAATCGGGCGAGACCTGGCACCGCTACGCCGGCTATCTGGCGGTGGCCCTGGTGGCGCTGCGCCTGTGCTGGGGATTCCTCTCCACCGGCCATGCCCGTTTTTCCAGATGGTGGCCCGGGATCAGGGGCATCTTGGCCTACCTGCGTGCGACGAGTACGGGTAAAGTGCCGCGCCATCTCGGCATCAACCCGGCCGGTGCGGCAATGGCTGTCCTGCTGTGGCTGCTGATTGCCGCGCTCGGCCTCACCGGCTGGATGATGGGACTCGATCCCTTCTGGGGCGAGGAATGGCTGGAAAACCTGCACGAGACGCTGGCCTATGTCGTGCTGGGTTGCGCCGGCATCCATGTCGCGGCAGTGGTCGCCATGAGCATCCGGCACCGGGAAAACCTGCCGAAGGCGATGCTGACCGGGAAAAAGCGCGCGTCACAGGCGCATGCGGATTAAGGCGCGTTCTCCTTATTACCCGGTAAAATAGCGCGTCCCATTGAGAACGACCTATGCGCCAATACCTCGACTTCATGCGCCATGTCTATGAACATGGAACCGAAAAAACCGACCGCACCGGCACCGGCACCCGCTCGGTATTCGGCTACCAGATGCGCTTCGACCTGCAGGAAGGCTTTCCGCTGGTGACGACCAAGAAGCTGCACCTGAAGTCGATCATCCATGAACTGATCTGGTTCCTGGCCGGCTCGACCAATACCAAATACCTGAAAGACAACGGCGTCTCGATCTGGGACGAGTGGGCCGACGCCGACGGCAACCTGGGGCCGATCTACGGCTACCAGTGGCGTTCCTGGCCGGCGCCGGACGGCCGCCACATCGACCAGATCGCGCAGGTCATGGACCAGATCAAAAACAATCCGGATTCGCGCCGCCTGATCGTCTCCGCATGGAACGTGGCCGATATCCCGCAGATGAAGCTGCCGCCCTGCCACGCCTTCTTCCAGTTCTATGTCGCCGACGGCAAGCTGTCCTGCCAGCTCTACCAGCGCAGCGCCGACATCTTCCTGGGTGTGCCTTTCAATATCGCGTCCTATGCCCTGCTGACGCACATGATGGCGCAGCAGACCGGATTGCAGGTAGGCGAATTCATCTGGACCGGCGGCGACTGCCACCTGTATTCGAACCACATGGAGCAGGTGCGGGAACAGTTGTCGCGCACGCCCTATCCCCTGCCGCAACTAATCATCAAGCGCAAGCCCGATTCGATCTTCGATTACCAATTCGAGGATTTCGAGATCACCGGCTACCAGTCGCATCCGCACATCAAGGCGCCGGTGGCAGTCTGACTGCCGCACCTGGAGCGGATCTCATTTGCCGGAAGAAGTAGGGTGCGACGCGCGCGCCATGCAATTTCGGTGCGCACGGCGCACCCTACTTCCTTTCACTGCTTTTAATCAGCCCGGCAAACCGATCCCTCGCTGATCGCGGCTGCCTGGCTGCAGCTGCCCGGCACTCTGCTGGTGCAGGATGTCGATCATCTTCTGGTTGAAAGCCGGGATGTCGCTGGGCTTGCGGCTGCTGACCCAGTTGCCGTCGACGACCACTTCCTTGTCCACCCAGTTGCCGCCGGCATTGCGGATGTCGTCCTGCAAGGTCGGCCAGCTGGTCATGGTCCGGCCATCCACCAATCCTGCCGAGACCAGCACCCAGCCGCCGTGGCAGATGACGAAAACCGGCTTGCCGGCTTCATCCATCTGCTGCACGAAGCGCTGCGCTTCGGAAATCATCCGCATCTGGTCGCCATTGATCACTCCGCCCGGCAGCAGGACGGCATCGAAATCCTCGGGCTTGGCTTGCGCGAAAGTCATATCGACATCGAACTGGTCAGCCTTGTCGTGATGGTTGAATCCCTGGACCTTGCCCGCCTGCGTGGAAATGATTGTCGTGGTGACGCCTTGTTGATCGAGCGCATCCTTTGGTCCGGTAAGTTCCACCTGCTCGAAACCCTCCGTCACCAGAATCGCGACCCGCATCTTGCTCAAATCATTTTGATTTGCATCCATTGCACACTCCTTGAAAACCTGAAAATCAACATTGAAGGGCTGTCTGGCTTTACGTATTCCCGTACCGGGCAACTGCGCCGGGCACGGGCTTGTCATGCAGGAATGGCTTCGAACGCGAGGGGTTGGTGAAGTAATTTTGACCGGGGCAAAGCGGGTTTTTCAAATCCCCTCTCCGCACGACATTACTCCCATCCGAATAAAGCTCTTCCTGCAGGCAAGCACTGCATCGCACCCTTCGCTCCGCATCTCCATCGCCGGCCGATGCGCGAAAGCGAAATCCCGAAGCAGATCCTGCGCCAGGCATTATCGTAAGAGACAGGATATGCGGGCGAGGCGTTCAACATCGGCATGCGGCGTCATGGTGAAGGCTTCCAGCCTGGACGCCCCCGGCATATCCGTTGCTTCGCTTGGCGCTATCGAATGCAGCCCATGCGCCGCGATGCAAGGAAATACGATGCGCCGGCGCACCATGCCGAAAGGAGTTGTGATGACGACCGAGAAACCCGGTGAGGAACAAGGCCATGAGCGCGCAGTGCCTGGACCGGATACCGGCGGAGTTGGCCCGCGGCTTAACAGAAGGAAATTCCTGCAGTCGGCCGGGGCCATGGCCGGCGCATCGCTTCTTCCCGGCTCGCCTGCCGGCGCAAAGGCAGCAAGTGCCCTTACACCGCATCCCACCAGCGAGGCCGCTGCCGTTCCGGTGCGTCTGCGCATCAATGGCACGGAGCACACGCTGACGCTCGAGCCGCGCGTCACCCTTCTCGATGCACTGCGGGAACATCTCGGCCTGATGGGCACGAAGAAGGGATGCGACCGCGGCCAGTGCGGCGCCTGCACGGTGCTCGTGAATGGCCGGCGCATCAATTCCTGCCTGTCGCTCGCCGTCATGCACGAGCGCGACGACATCGTCACCATCGAGGGAATCGGCCAGCCGGAACACCTGCACCCGATGCAGGCGGCATTCGTCCGGCATGACGGCTTCCAGTGCGGTTATTGCACGCCGGGGCAGGTATGTTCGGCGATCGCGATGCTGCAGGAAGCGCAGCGCGGCGACGTCAGCGCCGCGACCCCGGACGTCCGCAGCACCCGCGTCATCCTGAACGCGGATGAAATCCGCGAGCGCATGAGCGGCAACCTCTGCCGCTGCGGCGCGTATCCGAACATCGTGAAGGCGATCGAATCCGTCGCGAAGAATGGCACGGGAGAGCGAGGATGAATGAATTCCGCTACCGGCGTGCAAGCACGGTCGACGAAGCCATCGGCATGGCGCGCGAGCCGAATGCCGCCTTCATCGGCGGCGGCACCAACCTGCTCGACCTGATGAAGGGCGGCGTCATGACGCCGGCAACCCTGATCGACGTCAGCCGCCTGCCGCTTGCCGACATCACCGAGCTGCCCGACGGCGGCGTGCGCATCGGCGCCATGGCGCTCAATTCCGACACCGCCAACCATCCCCTGATCCGCCAGCGCTATCCCCTGCTGACTCAGGCGCTGCTCGCAGGCGCTTCACCGCAGCTGCGCAACAAGGCCACGGCCGGCGGCAACCTGCTGCAGCGCACGCGCTGCTACTACTTCTACGATACCGGCTTCGACCGCTGCAACAAGCGGATGCCGGGATCCGGCTGCGCCGCCATGGACGGGTTCAACCGCATCCATGCGATCCTCGGCGCGAGCAATGCGTGCATCGCCACGCACCCGTCGGACATGGCCGTGGCCCTGGCCGCCTTGCGCGCGACCGTGCGCGTGAAGGGACCGGCCGGCGAGCGGACCATTGCAATGCAGGACTTCCATCGCCTGCCTGGCAGCACGCCGGAGCACGACGCCATTCTGAACCCGGGCGAACTGATCACCGCCATCGACTTGCCCCGCACCGCCTTCGCGCAGCATGCCTGCTACCTGAAGGTGCGGGACCGCGCGAGTTATGCATTCGCGCTGGTGTCGGTGGCAGCCGCGCTGGATATCCGGGGCGGCATCGTGCGAGACGCCGGCCTCGCGCTGGGAGGCGTTGCCCACAAGCCGTGGCGGGTTCCCCAGGCAGAAGCCATGCTCGTCGGCCGCCCACTCGACAACCAGTCCATGCGGGCGGCGGCCGACGCCGTCTTGCAGGGCGCGCAGGCGTACAAGTACAACCAGTTCAAGATTCCGCTCGCGCAGCGTTCCATCGTGCGCGCGCTCAGCGTGGCAGGAGGCGTGACATGAAGCATGTCGGAGCGCCCATGGACCGCGTGGACGGGCCGCAGAAAGTCTGCGGGACGGCCCGCTATACAGCCGAATTCACGCTGCCCAAGATGGCGCATGCGTTGATGGTGCAAAGCACCGTGGCCAGCGGCCGCATCCTGAGGATCGATGCCAACAAGTCGGAACGTATGCCGGGCGTTATCGCGGTGTTGACCCACAGGAATGCGATGAAGCTGCCCAAGGGCGGCAAGGCGGCGGTGGAGCCGCCACATGGCCGCGTGCTGTCGCTGCTGCAGGATGACCGGGTGCATTACAACGGCCAGCCGGTCGCAGTCGTCGTTGCCGAATCGATGGAGCAGGCCAGGGCCGCCGCCGCGGCGCTGCGCATTGACTATGATCCGGCGCCGGCTGCGCTGTCGTTCGAAGAGGCCAAGCCGCGCGCCTATTCGCCGGAAAAAGTCGTGGATGCCGAGGCCGACACGCGCCGCGGCGATTCCCTGAAGGCCTTGTCGAATGCGCCTTGCCGCATGAACCTGACATACACGACGCCGATGGAGCATCACAATCCCATGGAGCCGCATGCCACGCTCGCGGCATGGGATGGTAAGAAGCTGACCTTGTACGACTCGACCCAGTATGTGGCCGGCGTGCAGAAGACCGTCGCCAAGACTTTTGGCATCCCCACCGACGACGTGCGCGTGATCAACCAGTTCGTTGGCGGCGGATTCGGCGGCAAAGGGTCCGCCTGGTCGCATGTGCTGCTTGCCGCCATGGCCTCACGCCAGACAGGGCGTCCTGTGCGACTGGTCCTGGACCGCCCGCAGCTGTTCGGGCCGGTGGGCGGGCGGCCGCAAACCGAGCAGACGCTCGCACTCGGGTGCGATCGCGGCGGGAAGCTGCTCGCCGTCGAACACCATGCCACCAGCAATACCTCGACCGTCGAGGACTGGACCGAGTCCTCGGCAGTTGTGACGCGCATGCTCTACGATTGCGCGAATGTCACGACTACCCATCGCCTGGTCCAGCTCAATGTCGGCACGCCGACCTTCCAGCGCGCTCCCGGCGAAGCCACGGGCAGCTTCGCGCTGGAGTCGGCAATTGACGAGCTCTCCTATGAAGCCGGCATCGATCCGCTGCAAATGAGACTTGTCAATTATGCGGAGAAGGATCTGCAGAACGGCCTGCCCTATTCGAGCAAGGCCTTGCGCGAATGCTACCGCGTCGGGGCCGAACGCTTCGGATGGTCGCGCCGCAATCCACGTCCGCGCTCCATGCAGCAGGGCCGGTGGCTGGTCGGCATGGGCATGGGAACGGCGACGCGCCCCGCCAAGCGCAGCCCCGCAGCGGCTCGCGTGCGGCTCATGCCGGATGGGCAGGCCATCGTCCAGTCCAGCACCGAGGATCTCGGGACCGGCACCTATACGGTAATGACCCAGATTGCGGCCGATGCGCTGGGCTATGCGCCCTCTCGCGTGCGCTTCGAACTCGGCGATACGCGGTTTCCCGAAGCGCCGATCGCGGCGGGTTCCATGACCGTGGAAAGCGTAGGCTCGGCGGTTCATGCAGCCTGCGACAAGGCGCGCCGGCGCGTCATCCAGCTGGCATGCGATGACCCGCTGTCGCCGCTCTCCGGCGCAAGCCTGGAGGATGTAATCGTCGAGGATGGATGGCTGCGTCATCGCGATGGAACACGGCGGGAGCAGGTCGCAGCGGTCATCGCCCGTGCGCCGGAGCGGATGATCGAGATGCAGGGAGACAGCGAAGCCGGCGACGAAACCAAGCGCTATTCCATGCACTCCTTCGGCGCCGTCTTCGTGGAAGTGCACATCGACCCTGAACTCGGCATCATCCGCGTGCCGCGCACCGTCGGGGCCTATGGCGTCGGCAAGGTGATGAATGAAAAGACGGCGCACAGCCAGCTCATGGGTGGTATCGTGTGGGGAATCAGCCAAGCCTTGCTGGAGGAATCCGTGCTCGATCAGCGCTACGGGCGCTTTGTCAACGCCAACCTGTCCGAATACCACGTGCCGACCAATGCCGACATCGGCGACATCGACATCCTGTTCGTTCCGGAGCAGGATTCCCAGGTCAATGGGCTGGGGGCCAAGGGACTCGGCGAAGTCGGCATGACCGGGGTTGCCGGTGCCATCGCCAATGCCGTGTACCACGCCACGGGGCGACGCATCCGCGAATTGCCCATTACCCTGGACAAGCTGTTGTAATGCCGGCCATCCGATATTCCGACGGGATCACAGGGATCTTGCTTGCGGCCGGCAAGGGCAGCCGCTTCGACCCGGCCGGCGTCAGTAACAAGCTTGCCCAGGTACTGCCCGGCGGCGACATGGTGGCCGTCAGGGCAGCCAAGACACTGCTGTCGACCCTGCGCGAAGTCGTGGTCGTCGTGCGCCCCGGGACAGACAGCCTGGCCGACGCACTTCGGCAAGCCGGATGCAAGGTCGTGCAATGCGAGCAGGCGGGTGCAGGCATGGGTGTGTCACTTGCGTATGCGGTGTCCCATGCGCGGGATGCGGCCGGCTGGGTCATCGCCCTGGGCGACATGCCGGTTGTCCGCGCCGATACGGTAGAGGCGCTGGCGGAAACCGTCGCGCATGGGGCCGGCATTGCCGTACCGGTGCACGAAGGCCGCCGCGGCAATCCGGTGGCCTTCGGCGCCATCCATCTGCCGCGACTGCTGCAGCTCAATGAAGACCAGGGCGCGCGCGCCTTGCTGAGGGAGTGCCCGGTTTCCGAGGTCATGGTGAATGATCCCGGCATTCACCAGGATATCGACACCCTCGAGGATTTGCGTCGATTCGGCTGACGGATACCTGAGCCGATGTATCCGCAGCCGGGACGGAGCGCGCGCCATCAGGGATCTCCGCGCCCTCCCGAGGCACCATATACCTGCCCGGTTGCAAAACTCGATTCCGGTGACGCCAGCAGCACGTACACTGCGGCCAGCTCCACCGGCTGGCCGGGGCGCCCCATCGGCGTGTCCTTGCCGAAGGAGGGAATCTTGTCCGGCTCCTGTCCGCCGGTCACCTGCAGCGGCGTCCAGAACGGCCCGGGCGCGACCGCATTGACGCGTATGCCCTTCTTCGCGAGCTGTTTCGCCAGGCCCTTGGTGAAGATCATGATCGCGCCCTTGGTGGCCGCGTAATCGATGATGTTCTCGCCCGGGTCGTAGGCGTTGACGGAAGCGGTGTTGATGATGGCGGAGCCCGACTTGAGAAGGGGAATGGCCGCCTTCGTAATCCAGAACATCGCATAGACATTCGTCTTGAAGGTCTCGTCGAACTGCGCGGTCGAAATGTCGAGGATCGAGTCCTGCGCAAGCTGGCGGGCCGCATTGTTGACCAGTATGTCCAGCCCGCCCAGTTCACGCGCCGCCCGCTCTACCAACTGCCCGCAGAATGCCTCGTCCTTGATGTCGCCGGGGATCGTCACCGCCTTTCGTCCGGCCGCACGGATGAGCTGCGCCACCTCGCGCGCATCCTGCTCTTCCGCCGGCAGGTAATTGATCGCCACGTCGGCGCCTTCGCGCGCATAGGCGATCGCGGCTGCCCGGCCGATGCCGGAATCTCCCCCGGTAATCAGCGCCTTGCGCCCCTGCAGCTTGCCGGATCCCCGGTAACTGGTCTCGCCATGGTCCGGCCGCGGGCTCATGCGGCTTGCCAGCCCGGGCCAAGGCTGCTTTTGCGGCGGAAACGGCGGGTGCGGATAGTCGCTGGCCGGATTGGGCGACGGCGAGGCCTGCTGCGGGTTGGCGCCGGATTGCGCCGAGGCCGGGGTGACGGCGGATGCCAGAAGGCCGCCGGCCATACCGCCGATCAACCTGCGCCGGGACTTGTCGGGATTGTCTCGATCCATATCATTACCTCTCGGGAAAAGGACAGGGGAACGCATGCCTTAGACAAGGAACCAGCAGCCTTGACGCCGGACCTGGTCGACAATTCCGGCATTATGTAGCTGTTGATCAAAGCCTTAAAAATCAACGCACTAGCGTCGCTTCCCACCGGGGAGAGGCTTGCTTTATTGGTTGAAAAATGAGACTTTAAAACGTTTTGCCTAAGCGATGTCGAGCCTCGCCCCGCTAGTACTCTAACGCTCTTTCGCCCCTTCAAGACCTCTTGGCGCGCTTCCTGCGGTCTTCGGTGTTCCTGTCAACACTGCATGCCAACTGCGAGTCGATCCGTCGGTAGCGCCTCCTGCCCGGTAAAAGCGTGTGAGTGGTTTTGGTCAGAAGCTGCCCGTCGTACACCAGAGAGCAAGGACCGCTTCAGGCTTGAGAGCGGTCATTTCATCGATTCTGGTAACGGACGACAGCCGACCCAAATTTGCCGGCCGCATTTTCCAGGAAGCGGACATTCAATGCTTCTGCGTATCCACGTTCCGCATGCAGTGAATCCGCCGCACTGGGCAGTTTGGTATCAACGTCATCCCACGTCCTCAGACCGCGCCGTAGAAATGCCGGTATTGCAATGCGGCCTGCTGCCTCAACTGTTCCTCCGACCACGGGCTGGTACCGAATCGATCAAGCGTCAACGGGGTTAGATCGATCGGTGGAGATCCCTCCACAATCCACGCAGCGAGCATTTCCCCTAGCGCAGGCGAAATGGAAAGCCCTGCTACATTGCAGCCGCTCGCGAAGAAGAACCCGTGGACCGCGGGCACCGGGCCGACAATTTGCCTTCAGCAGGATCGGCAACTGCGGCTTTACGTCTTCGGCATAGCGCCAGAGGACGCCCGCATCGAGTGGCATATCCTTGATCTGGAATTGCGCGCCGAGCGCGTCCATGTCGAAGAAGCGCGGATGTTCTTCATAGACGCCCCATAAAAAACCGCCGTTGCAAGCGCGCATATGCACTGCTGATCCATGATGCGCACCATCGGTAAGTAGGCACGCATCCCCGACACTGGCTCAGTGCTCAGTGCTCAGTGCTCAGTGACAAACAATTGCTGCATGGTCGGAACAAGTGGAATGTGAATCCCGCTCGCCTCGGCGACTTGCCGTGTCCACGCGCCTGCTGCATCGACGACGACCGGCGCCCGAATTCTGCCGCGATCGGTATTGACGCCGTTGACTTGGCCATTGTTGATCAGAACCCGTGTAACTGCAGTATGAGGCAGCAGCGTGGCGCCGTGCGCTTCCGCCCCGCGCGTGAAACCGATAGCAACCTGTGCGGGGTCAAAATACATATCATCGCCAACCCACATCACTACCGTTATGCCCTCGGGCTCAAGGAACGGGTTCAAACGGTGCGCCTCTTGCGGCGATATGCGCTGCACGTGGAGTCCGAGCTGATGGCCTCGTGCAATATCGTTCTCGATCACTTCGGCGTCCTGTAGACGGCGTGCGACCTTGAGACTGCCCGAATGCACCCAGTCCAGTGGTTGCCCGGTATCTTCACTGAACTGCCTGATCTTTCCAGAAGCGAGCTTGATTAGCTTGCACATCACGTTAAAGTTTAGCTGCCGCTTGTTGAGCTATAGCGCGCCATTCTGTTCCAGTGATTAGAGTAAAAGCCGAACTGCTCTGATGAGCACTTGCAATCACAACGTCTGGCTCCAATTCGCCCAACATTTCCAAAGTGCTCTTCAGTGCGGCTTTACTCCCCCCATCCGAGGGAAATACCAGCGTTCCCCATGAGTCCTCCTTGGGATAGAGCGTGTCGCCGGTGAAGAGATATTTTTCCCCATGGGGTGATTGATACACGAAACAGGTACTGCCACTGGTATGGCCAGGAGTTGGAATAATTTGAAGGCCGTCCAATCGAGGAGTGTCGATATTGAAAACCAAATCTACTGGGCAAAATTTACTGATTGCCTGTAGCTCAGCTTTGTCACAACAAAGCTTGGACCCAAAAGCTTCCTTAATCGTCGCCAAAGACGGTCCAGCCTCATGACGATGGCTCAAATAATGCCAACTTACTCCTCCTAACTGCTGGATATGAGGAATCTCATCTTTTGCGCCAGTACCGTAAAATAAAATATTCCCTCCATCCCTGGTGAGCAGGTACGCATTTGACTGTACCCCCGGAAATGGATGCTCGTTTTTCGTTTGCCACAAATCTGGAAAAATCTGTTTCATGATTGCACCTCTGCGTGTTCGTCTTCGCTCTCATTTAATGCGATTGGGGATTTGTTGCATGTATGGGTTTCCGATTTATGTGCGCAATATATAGTTCAAATGGTAGTTGGACATTCGTCTTGTTGCAGAGTCGGATAATCGATATAGCCGTGGTGGTCGCCACCAAAGAATGATTGGCGACGCGATTCGTTCATGGATGAATTCGCTTTCAATCGTGCGACAAAGTCCGGGTTCGCAAGTATGGCCTGGCCGTACGATTCAAGATCGGCCAGGCGCGAAGAAACATCCGCACCGATTTCAGCAAATGGCCTGCCTGGACGATTCAGGATCAACGTTCCCCGCCACAATCTACGCAGGTCAGCCATCAGGCCATCGTCACCTGGATGCATGACGTGCAGATAGACCAGTTCCAGCCTGTCGAGCTCCCCGACCAGGTAGCGATACAGGTCCGGTCCCTCTTGCCCTTCATCGATGCCAAGCATCGTGGAGCTGGGCGATAGCCGGATCGCAGTTCGGGACGCGCCGATCTCATCGGCAATGGCAACGGCGACTTCAATCGCGAAGCGCGCACGATTCTCAACTGACCCGCCATACCTATCGGTACGTACGTTGGCGCTTGGCGCGAAGAACTGCTGCACGAGAAAGCCATACGCGCCATGGATTTCGACGCCGGCGGCACCCGCGTCCACGGCGCGCCGGGCAGCGAAACGGAAGTCCTTTACGGTCTGGCGCACTTCAGAGCTGGACAGGACACGCGGCACCGGAACGTCTTGCATGCCATTCGGTGTGAAGATCGCCGTTCCAGGCGCTATCGCTGAAGGAGCTACGCCCGGACCACGATGCAAGGTATTCAGTGGATGCGCAATGCGTCCAGCGTGCATGAGTTGTATGAAGAAATGGCTGCCCCCGGCTTTCACCGCGTCGGCGATCCTGGCCCAGCCGGCGACGTGGGCAGGTGTATAAATTCCTGGGGTTCCGGGGTAGCCCTGGCCTTCGTCCGACGGTTGCGTGCCTTCCGACACGATCAGGCCGACACTGGCGCGCTGAGCATAATAGTCAACCGCCAACGCCCCGGGGGTACCATCGTACTGGGCACGTCCGCGCGTCATCGGTGCCATGACCAGACGATTTTGAAGCAACAAGGAACCCATACTGATTGGGTCGAACAATTTGTTCATGATGAAAGTGATGAATAATTGAGTAAAAAAGCCCCGGCGGTACGACCACCACCGGGGGAACGTTTACCGCATACCCAATGCGGGTTCGCCTTCCGGTGCGCCACGTCCGTCCTGCACGCGCGTCGACCATCCGCCGCCGAGGGCACGGTACAGGCCCGCAAGGGCAACTTGCCGCTCCGTTCGAACCTGGATCATCGCCATCTGGTTTGCGAGATCATTGCGCTGCGCGTCCAGGTAGCGCAGGTAATCGTCCGTTCCGGACTTGTAGCGCAGCTCGGACAGCCGCAGCGTCTCAGAGCTGGAGCGCGACAAAACTGCCTGCGCCGCTTCCTCGCGCTTGAGCGTATCGGTTGCTGCCAGCGCGTCCGACACATCGCGGAAGGCCGACTGAATGGCCCGCTCGTAGACTGCGACCGCGATGTTCTTACGGACTTGTGCAAGATCGAGATTGGCGCGGTTGCGCCCGACATCGAAGATCGGCAGCGTGAGTTGCGGCGTGAACGACCAGGCGCGCTGGCCCGATGCGAACAGGTCCGACAGTTCCACGCTCGAACTGCCGAACATGCCGGTCAGTGAGATACGCGGAAAGAAGGCAGCCCGTGCAGCACCGATATTTGCGTTGCGCGCCTTGAGCTGGTGCTCGGCGGCGCGGATATCCGGGCGGTAGAAAAGGAGATCCGACGGCATGCCTGGGGACAGGTCCTGAACAAGCACCGATGCGGTGCTCGGCGCGTCCGGCAACAGCGTCCGGATATCACCAACACCCACCAGCAGTGCCAGCGCGTTGCCGCTCTGGCGCAATTCGCGCTCGATCCGTTCGCGTTCCACTGTCACCTGCTGGACCAGACCTAGCGCCTCCTGTACGTCGAGCTCCGCCGCCGCCCCCAAGCTGCGGCGCTGCTCGATGAGCTTCAACGACGCCAAGCGGGCGTTAAGCGTCCGGCTGGCGATCAAGTACCGCTCCTGAGCGCCGTTGCGCTCGAGGTAGGCGCGGATTACTTCACCAATCAGGCTGATCGTTGCACTACGCGATGTCTCCTCTGTGGCAAGATAAATTTCCATGGCCGCGTCCGACAAGCTACGCACCCGGCCGAACAGGTCCAATTCAAACGATGCCAATCCGACGCCGGCTCGGTAATCGCTCTGCAGGGGCGGTGTACCAGGCGCACGAACCCCGTCTGGCAGGCGTTGGCGTGTGCCTCCCGCCTCCGCCTGTACGGTTGGCAGGCGGTCAGCACGCTGCACGCCGTACATTGCACGGGCCGCCTGGACATTCAGCAACGCCTGACGAAGGTCGCGGTTGTTCGCAAGCGCCGTGCCGATCAGGCTACGCAGCCTCGCATCGACGACAAAAGTATCAAGGTCGAGTGAAGGTGCGCTGGACGGTTGTGGCGTCTCGGGCGCCTGCGGCCAGGCCGCGGGGATCGGCGCTGCAGGTTGCTTATAAGTAGGCGCCAGCGAACAGCCCGTCACGAACAGAACTGCCAAGCATGCGGCGGCGCGATTGAGGTAGCTGTGATTAAACATGGCGCACCTCCTCCTGGCCGAACTCCATGGCAGCTGGCGACAAGGCACGCTTACGATGATCGCGCGCCACCAGCGAATAAATGGTCGGCAGCACGAACAGCGTAAACATGGTGCCGACAAGCATGCCGGTCACGACCACGATGCCAATCGAAAAACGGCTGGCGGCGCCGGCACCGCCAGCGAACAACAGCGGCACTAGGCCCGCGACCATCGCAGCAGTCGTCATTAAGACAGGACGCATGCGGATAACTGCCGCCTTGTGCATCGCTTGCATCGGTCCTACCCCCTCCTGTCGCTGGATGTCGTTGGCGAACGAGACCATCAGGATGCCGTGCTTGGAGATGAGGCCTATCAGCGTAACGAGACCAATCTGCGTATAGATGTTCATGGTCGCGTAACCGAGCCACAGCGGCAGCAGCGCGCCACAGATCGCCAGCGGGACGGTCACCAGGATGACCAGAGGGTCGCGCAGGCTTTCGTATTGCGCGGCCAGCACCAGAAAGATCACGATCAGCGCGAATCCGAATGAGATCACCAGGCGGTTTCCCTCCTTGACGAACTGGCGGCTGTCGGACAGCCAGTCGATCTTCGTCCCTGCCGGCAGCGGCTGGGCTTTCAGGAAATCGACGGCGCGCCCCATCGTCACGCCGGGCATGAGGACGGCGGACAGCGTCACCGCATTCATCTGGTTGAACTGCGGCAGACGGTTGGCCTGCGGCTTTACCTGGACGTCGACGAGCGTCGACAAGGGAACGAGCTTGCCTGACTGGGCACGTACGTAGTAGCTCGACAGGTCGTCCGGCGCGCGGCGCTTTTCTTGCGGTACCTGAGCAATAACGTCGTAGGACCGGTCGAACCAGTTGAAGCGGTTGACGTAGTTCTCGCCCACCATCGTCGCCAACGTGTCAGCGACAACGCTCATGGTTACGCCCATCTCTCCAGCTTTAGCGGCGTTGATGGTCATGTTTGCCTGTGGGCTGTCGAAGGCCAAATCGCTGTCGACGTAGGCGAACAGGCCACTTCGCCAGGCCGCCGCCTTGATCGTCTCGAGCGTCTGGTAAAGTTCGGGGAAGCCGCTGGATGCGCGCAATACCATCTGCACGGGCAGGCCATCGCTGCCGGCCGGCAAGGGCGCCGCCTGGAATGCGGTGATGAAGGAACCTGTGACCTTGGCGCTCTGGCCATTGATCACGCCTTCGACCTGATTCGAGCTCATCTTGCGTGATTCCCATGGTTTCAACACCACGCCACCAAAGCCATTATTCTGGCCGTTGGTACCGCTACTGAGGAAGCTATCCTGGTAATCCGGAAGTTGGCGGAAGATTTTCTGCACGTCGTGCACGCTGCGCTCGGTATAGTCGACGCTTGCGTATTGCGGCGCCTTGGATGCGACAAAAACGTAGCCCTGGTCCTCGCCTGGGGCCAGTTCGTGTTGCACGCCCATGAACAGGAAGCCGATACCTACCAGGACCACGGCGCAGACCACCATGACCGCCGTGCGTGCGTGCAACACGTGACCCAAGACTCGCCCGTACCACGAGGACATGGTATGCATCGCAAACTCGACACGCTGCGCGAGCCGGCCTTCGGACAGATGCTTATTCAACAGCAAGCGGCTCATCATCGGCGACAGAGTCAGTGCTACCACGCCGGACACGATGACGGAACAGGCAAGCGTGAAGGCGAATTCCTTGAACAGCGCGCCGGTGAGGCCGCCCATCATGCCGATTGGTGCGTACACAGCCGCAAGCGTGATAGTCATCCCGATCACCGGCCAGACGATTTCTCGTGCGCCGAGAATGGCCGCATCAAGTGGTGACAATCCGTCCTCGATGTGACGATGGATGTTTTCGACCACGACGATCGCATCGTCGACCACCAGGCCGATCGCCAACACCATGGCAAGCAGTGTCAGCAGGTTAATCGAGAAACCGCAGGCCATCATCAGTGCCGCGGTGCCGACCAACGACAGCGGAATGGTCACGATTGGAATGATCACTGACCGGAACGAGCCGAGGAACAGGAAGATCACCACTACTACGATAACGACGGCTTCCAGCAGCGTGTGCATCACTTCATCAATGGACGCGTTCACAAAACGAGCCATGTCGAACACGTTCGCCACCTTCATGCCCGGCGGTGCGGTGCGCTGCAGGTCGGGCAGCAATGCATTAACACCCTTGACGATCTCCAGAGGATTGCCGTCCGGGGTGGGCGAAATCGCCAGCGAGACGGCACGGCGCCCGCCGGCGAGGAAGCTACTGTTGTAGTTCTGGCCGCCAAGTTCGACCGTTGCGACGTCTTGCAGTCGAACGACGCTGTTGTCCGCGCGCTTTATTACCATGTCGCGGAAGCCCTGCACACTACGCACGTCGGTCTCAGCGGTAATCGGAATCAAGGTGTTGGCGCCACGCAGTGCACCGGGTGCGGCCTGTACGTTGTTGGCACGAAGCGCGGCAGAGAGATCGCTCGCCGTGAGGCCGCGCGCGGCCAGCTTTTCCGGATCGATCCATAACCGCATCGCCAGCGTCTGGCCACCGTTGATGTCGACGGAAGCAACGCCAGGCACGGACGTGATGAGCGGCTGGGCCACGCGCGACACGTAGTCGGTAATTTCGGGAATGCTCTGACGGTCGCTCTGGAACGTCAGGTACTGGACGGCGGAGACACCATCGGTGATCTTTTTAATCTCCGGATCATACACGCCCTGCGGCAGCCGGTATTTCACTTGCTGCACCTTGGCCAGCACCTCGGTCATCGCGCGGTCGGCGTCGGCGTTCAGGACGAGCTTGGCCTTAATTTCGCTGCGGCCCATCGTCGACGTCGAGTTCAGGTATTCGATGCCGCTGGCGCTGGCGATTGCCTGCGCGATCGGGGTGGTGACGAAACCCTGCATCACTTCCTGTGAGGCCCCGGGGAAGTTGGTCGTCACGACGATCGTCGCGCTTTCCATCTTCGGATACTGGCGAATCGGCAGCGAGAACAAGGCAGCCAGGCCGGCCAACAGAATCATAATATTCAGCGTCATCGACAGGATTGGACGCTGAATGAAAAGGTCGGTGAACTTCACGTTTTGCCTCCGTCTATCGAGGCAGGTTTGGCCACAGCCGGCTTTTCCACCACATGCAGCACGCTGCCCGGCTGGACCCGTACTTGGCCTTCGGTCACGACGACGTCGCCGGCCTTCAGACCTTTGGTGATGATGACGCGGTCGCCGATGCGACGGCCCACGGTGACCGGGGCGAATTCCGCCTTGCCGTTTTTCTCAGCGGACAAGCCACGCACCAGCACGACGGCATCGCCCGACGGCGAGGTCATGATCGCCGTCGCCGGCAGCAGGAGTGCATTCGATTCATCGGGCATTTCTACCGCCACCGTCGCGTACATGCCGGGCCTCAGCCTGCGGTCGCCGTTCGGTAGCTCTGCCTGGATGGTGGCATTGCGCGTATCGCGGCCGACCTGCGGCTCGATTGCATTGACAGTCGCGCGCACCGTGCCGATGTCCTCGCCCACATTGACGTCCACTCGCTGCCCGACACGGACCCGGCCCAACTGTTTCTGGGGGACATCAAAATTGACATACAGCTTGTCCAGGTCGGTCAGCGTCACGATACTCTCGCCCGCATTCAAGTATTGGCCGGGGTCGACGTGCCGTAGACCAAGTTCGCCACTAAAAGGCGCGCCGATGCGCTTCTGTCGGATGCGGACTTCGAGTTGCTCCACCTGCGCCTTGGCCTGGTCGTGTTCGGCCTGGCGCTGTTGAAGAATTTCCTGCGACATGGCACCGGTCTTGACCAATTCTGTTGCCCTGGCCAGTTGCTGGCGCGCGAATGCGGCGTTGGCCTTGGCCGCGGACAGGTCTGCCTGTTCGATGGCGTCGTCGAGTTGGACCAATACAGTGCCCGCCTCGACACGGCGACCCGACTCGAAAGCAATCGAGGCAACCCGCCCCGGGACTTCGGCAGGGAGGGTCACTTGGCGCGCCGCGCGCAGTTCGCCCAAAGCTTCCAGGCGAACGGAAGCTGAATCCACCTTGAGGGTTGTCGCAACGACGTCGATGGGGCCGCTAGCCCATCCTGGGGGGGCAGGCCTGCTGGCACGCCAGCCCACCAGGGCGGCAATGAGCAATGCCATAGCCACCGACGTGATGGCGACGGTCTTGAATGGCTTATGTCTTGCGGCGGACTGGCCGCCGACGGGGAGAGTATTCATTATTCAGGTCTCTGTTAATAGATGCGCCAAAGCTGCATTCAGCTGATCGTCACGCAAGCTTGTCATTGGCGAGCCTAGCGGTCGGCGGGATGGGAAGTACGCGAGCTTCGGCTAATCGCACGCGTGCGTTGATGAAGCTTGAGCGCGTTACCAGCACATGGTGTTGAGGGAAGATTACAAAGTCGGGGAGGCAATGACATAGATGTCCTCGTTAGTCGAAAGGATAAAGCGCCCGCTTGCGAACGGTTTTGCAGTATAATTCCTCAAGTTATGTTGAGGTCAAGCGCTATGTCTAAACCTATTCCGGAATCCATCCGCCGCCTGAGTGTCGGCGAAGTGGCGCAGCGCAGTGGCGTTGCGGTCTCCACCGTGCATTTCTACGAGACCAAGGGATTGATCAGCAGCGAGCGCAATAGTGGTAACCAGCGCCGCTACACGCCCGACGTCCTACGCTATATCGCCGTCATCAAAGTGGCGCAACGCGCCGGTATTCCGCTCGACGAGATTCAGGAAGCGCTCGGCCCTTACGAACCTGGGCAAAGACTGACGGCTGCGCAATGGAAAGTCGTGGCATCGAAATGGCGCGCCAATCTTGACGCACGCATCACGAGGTTACAGCGGCTGCGCGACGAGATGACGAGTTGTATAGGATGCGGTTGTCTGTCGTTGAAAGACTGCCCGTTACGCAACCCGGAGGATGTATTAGGACAGGAAGGCCCCGGCGCGAGGATACTGGAACGGCCGTGAAGGAACTTGACTTCAAAAGGTCAAGGTTGGCAGTCGTGGACCAGCAGTCATGACACAGGGAAGGGGTTGAAGACAGTCCACACCGGCTGCGGTCGCAGGCCCAGCCGTCGGATAGTCACGGTTTCGCTTCATTGAGCCGCCCGAGCCATGTGGCATCTGACATTGAGGAATGCTCCTCATTGAGAAGCCGTCAGACACACAGCCCGTGCGAAGCCACTTCATTTATGAGATCGGACAAGATGAGATTCGCGCTCGCGGCATTTCACGTCCGGCCCTGTCCGGCGTGCGGACCACAGCTTCTCCGCAAGCCAACATAGCCTCGATCTCGGCAGCCGACACGACTTTGACTACATCGCTATCGGCGAACCGGACATCTTTGTTGTAGACATTGAGTCGGGTCGCCATGCGCATCGAGTCGATCCGGGTGGGCACTATGACTCTTTGACGAGGCGCAATTCGCTAACGCGAATACTGTATAAGCATACAGTATTCGGATCGCCACGCTTGGCAGTTACATCGCTTGCCGGAAATAGTGATGGCCCGCAATGCTGATCCAATAGAATGCGCGTTAACAACTAACGAATGTGAGGTCTATATGCGTGTACGGACTGATGGGGCGGATATGAGGTCGTTGAGCGATCAAGGTACACTGCGCGTCTGAACGATGCCGCAACATTTTCTTCTATCCAGTGGCGCGCGTGGCCTGTCACTGAAACAGGTGTTCGCCATGTCCGATGACGTCGCTCGCGAGACGTTCGCGGAGTTGCGCTGGGGGGATAAGCTCGTTCAAACCTGCCCTCATTGCGGCGTCATCAGGGCCCACCGCTATGTCAAATTGCAGAAACGGTGGCGATGCAAGGAGTGCTACCAGCCATTCTCTGTCACGTCGGGCTCAGTTTTCCACGGCCATAAGCTACCGCTACAGACCATCATTGCCGGCATCCTGATATACGCGAATGCTGTGAAGGGCTTATCTGCCCTCCAACTCAGCCGCGAACTCGACGTCCAGTACAAGACCGCGTTCGTCCTGCTCCACAAGATTCGCGAGTCGTTATGGAAGACCCAGAATACGACTCCTTTTGAAGGTGACGTCGAAATTGACGCGGCCCATGTACACCGCTATATGCGGCCCAAGAACAAGAAGGCTGATCGGGTTGACCGTCGCCTGGAAGAAAATCAGAACAAGATGAAATGTATTGTCTTGGTGATTCGCCAGCGATGTCCCGCGCAGGATGATGGCGAAGAGGGGGCCATGCGAACGCGGATCTTTGTGCTGAAGTCGGAGAACGAGAACGACATTCGCGCGGTGGTAGAGGCGAACGTTAAGCGGGGTTCTCGAATCTTCACCGATGAGGCATCAGGATATGCCAGCCTCGGCGCGCTCTACCCGCACGAGGTCGTCTGTCACGAAGCCGAATATCAATCGGATAGCGGTGCGAATCAGAACCAGGCTGAGTCGTATTTTGCACGGTTACGTCGTATGCTCATGGGGCAGATTCATCAGTACGTTCGAAAGCACCTGGATGTGTACGCTAACGAAATTGCGTTCAGGGAGGACTGGCGACGTAAATCCAACCGGACGTTCGTCATGGACGCGCTGCAGAAATGCCTTCAATGCGCGCGATCGCGCGATTGGGCGAAATACTGGCAAGGCAATAAGCGAAGGCATGACTCGGTTATGAACATCCCGGCACGGACATTAGCGAGCCCAGCTGCTGGATGATGCCGCGTCGCGATAAGGTAGCGGTCGTACGCCGTACCCGAATCACAAACCTATGCCACTCGCTATTCGTTTCAAACTTAATGCCTTGTCGCGCAGCGACCATTTGCGAGAGCGCCGCGAGCGACAATGCGTGCTCGGCTGTCCGCAATGTAGCAAGAACGGCGCGCTTTAACTCAGTGCCCGGTAAGGGTTGCGGGGGAAGAAATGGGATGGCCCGCAGGTGATCAAGTTCGACATCCGGCGCGAGAATACGCAAGGCTTGAGCGAGGCTCGCGAGCGAGCGATGTAGCGATGCCAAAGGCGGGGCATCGCCGACTCGGCGACGTTCATGATACTGCACCTCTCCCAAAATCTTCATGTATCGTTTCTGCAGCGAAGCGATATGAACAGGCCTTACTCGACAAAAACCTTTAGAACCCATGACGAAGCGTTCCCTATCCCATGTTGAGATTCGACGCGTGCAACGAGGTCTTTCGCACGCAGGTGGCGCATACGATAACGAATCGAAGTACTGAGCTGTGTCATCTGGTCGCACGTAAGTCGCATACCGTGAGATGCATCGATCGCATCAGCGAGCTGACGCGTTGTTCGGGGAATCCCGTTCGCACGTCTGAGCTCATCAAGGATCGCACGTTGTAACCCGCCCCATGCCGTGAAGTGATGTTTTGGGATTGTCTGTCTTGGGTCGGGCGCTTGCATCGCAACACCAAAGCCGTCCCGTGCTGCTTCGGCAAGCAAGGTGATTTGAGCAGTAATTTCGGCGATCCTCGATTCGTTGGCCTGGATATGCTCGTTCAAGCTGGCCACCTTTGCTGCGAGGCGTTGATTCGCCTTTGTGATCTGTTTAGCTTCGCCCGCTAACCGAGCCCATTTGTACCGAAGCCCTTGTACTCCCATGCTGTGTGCCATGGCAAATCCTCCAGACGCGATCGGCAGGCGACCCATCCGCCCTCATCTAGTCTAAAAGATTGCCATGCAGACAAGATCGCTAAAAAAGGCGAAAATTTCCAGGAGGTATGTACAACTGCTACATAATGCCGGACAATTCAGCCTGTGCTTGATCCATGCCGAGATGCGTGCAAATCTTCATGCCTGCATTGACAGGAATGAATCTTCCGGTCGATTCAGGAGCACGGTCAGCAGCGCAAGGCTTGACTTTATCTGGCGGGCAAGACACCATTCCCCGCCAAATCACGCCTGTCCTCGCTTCCCCTGCCGGGAAGACAACCACATGCAGGAATGCCAACGCATGCAAGCACAGCTCACCATCGTCGTCGCGACGGATGCCAAAGGCGGCATCGGCATCAACAACACCCTGCCCTGGCGCCTGCCGGAAGACCTGACGCATTTCAAGCGCACCACTTCCGGCCATCCGGTCATCATGGGCCGCAAGACCTTCGACTCGATCGGGCGTCCGCTGCCGAACCGGCGCAATATCGTCGTGACTCGCAATCCGGCATGGCGGCATGAAGGCGTCGAAGCCGTCACGTCCCTCAGGGCTGCGCTGGAACTGGTGGGCGCTGCAGAAGCTTTCATCGTCGGCGGCGCCCAGATCTATGCGGAGGCGCTGCCACTGACCAAGCGACTGGTCGTTACCGAAATCGGCAAGACCTTCGAATGCGATGCGTTTTTCCCCGCAATCGATGCGCGGCAGTGGAAGGAAGTGAAGCGGGAAAGCCATTACTCCGAACCCAACCGGTTCGATTACGCATTCGTCACTTACGAAAGAATTTAGGAGCACCTATGTCCGGTCACGGTTTCCATGTGCACGGCCCGCACGACCATGAAGTCGAACATGCCGCCCATGGCGGTGACGATTTTTCCAGCAAGATCGCGGTCATGACCGCCGTCCTCGCCACCGTCGGCGCATTGTTCGGTTACATGGCGGGCGACACGCAAAACAATGCGGCGCTGTACAAGAACAATGCCGCGATCAAGAAAACCGAAGCGTCCAACCAGTGGAACTATTACCAGGCCAAGTCCAACAAGCAGAATCTTGCGGAACTGGCCATGACCCTGCCCGGCGTCGACCGCGAACGTTACAAAACCGAAGTCGAGCGCTACAAGAAAGAGAAAAACGATATCAAGGGCGATGCGGAAATGCTGGAAGCTGCTTCCCATGAATGGGACCAGAAATCGGAAGAGCAGATGCACCAGCATCATCGCTGGGCGCAGGCGATGACGGCGGAACAGATTGCCATTTCGCTCGCGGCAATCACCTTGCTGACCCGCAAGAAGTGGCTCGAATATGCATCGTATGGCGTTGCCGGCGTCGGCATCGCCCTCGGCGTTCTGGCCTGGCTGCACTTCTGACTTTCTGAATCCGGTACGCAACCGGACCGCTCCGGTTGCGTGCACGGCCTCACCCTCCACTTCCCGGCTTCTCCGCGCCAATCCTCCGCCAGCCGCAACATTTGCGCCGCGCTCCTGTCAAACAGCTTTGCCTTTTTGATAAGCAGGTTCGATGCACCTGTGCACATGGATGCAATGCCATTCGCTTGAAGTCGCTTTTGCCTTCGCGCATTGCACATTCATGCGGTCATGCCGTAAGCAATCCTTGAAAAGGAGATAACCATGAATCGGGAAGAAAGAGGAAGCCGGGCCTTCACGGGCTGGATCAGCGGCGCCGCGCTTGGCGCTCTTGCAATGTACCTGTCGGACCCGGATCGGGGGAAGCGCCGGCGTGCGCTCGCGAAAGACAAGATGCGCAGCATGATGATCCAGGCCAGCGATAGCCTCGATGTTGCATCGCGCGACATGAGCAACCGCATGCGCGGGCTGCGCGCCGAAGCCAGCAAGCGCATGTCGCAGCGTAACAAGCTAGTGAGCGATGCGGTGCTGGTCGAGCGGGTACGCTCGAAAATCGGCCGTACCGTCTCCCATCCCCATTCCATCAAGGTCAGAGCCGAACAGGGATGCGTGACGCTGAGCGGGGCGATTCTTGCAAGCGAACTGGAACAGACACTGGCCATGGTGCGCGCGGTCCCGGGCGTCATGACGATCGAAGACCACATGGAAGTGCATGAGCGGGCCGACACCCCCAGCCTTCAGGGCCAGGGCAGGCCGAGGCAGCAGCGCTCCACCATCATGCGCGAGAACTGGCCGCCGGCACTGCGCGCGGTTGCGACGATAGGAGGCGGTGCGCTCGGCGCCTACGGCCTGATACGCCGTTCGCCCGGCAGCATCATGCTGGCCGCCCTCGGGATCGGATTGATGGCGCGCGGCATGGGCAACGCCGGAATGCGGCGCATGACCGGCATGCAAGCGGGCATGCAACCGGTGCACCTGCAGAAATCGATTTATATCGCCGCACCGCCGGCATCCGTGTTCGACCTCTGGAGTAATTACGAGAATTTCCCGCACTTCATGTCGAATGTGCAGGAGGTGCGCGACCTCGGCGGCGGACGCTCGCACTGGATCGTCAGCGGCCCGGCCGGGTCGCAGGTCGAGTGGGATGCGATGATGACCGAATCGCGCCGCCCCGAGATGCTGGCCTGGAAGAGCGAACCGAACGCGACGGTCGAGAATGAGGGCACGATCCGCTTCGAGCAGGAAAACGGCGGCACTCGCGTCCATGTGCAGATGATCTACAGCCCGCCGGCCGGCGTGGTCGGGCATGCGATCGCATCGCTGTTCAACGGCAATCCGAAGCGCCAGATGGATGAAGATCTGATGCGCATGAAGAGCTTCATCGAAAGCGGCGCCCAGCCGCGCGGTGCTGCGCAGCCGACGCAACCGACCGCCATCCACTGAGTCTTGCACTCCGGGCTGCTTGGCGAAAGCGGCCCTTTTCCGGCAGCTTGTGCCGCCAGGCCATGCCGGGGTGGCACAAGCTGCCCCTGGCATGGCAAAACGACAATCCTTTGCCACAGTTCCGTAGCCCGGCCTCGGGGGAAGGTTCCCCCTGCCGGACTCGGGCTGGCCGGCCTGCCCGCCCGGAATCTGCCTGCAGTTTTTGCGCACGCTTTCGTCATATCTGCGAAAATTCGTCTTTTATTTTTTTCGGCGCGCAAGCGGTTGTCGCAACGACTTGCCCAAGCGTCTCCCTACTCTGCTTTCATTGGAGACCTCGATGAAATTCCGCTTCCCGATCGTCATCATTGACGAAGACTTCCGCTCCGAAAACACCTCGGGCCTGGGCATTCGCGCGCTGGCCGAAGCGCTGGAAAGCGAAGGCATGGAAGTCCTCGGTGTGACCAGCTACGGCGACCTCTCCCAGTTCGCGCAGCAGCAGTCGCGCGCTTCCGCCTTCATCCTGTCGATCGACGACGAGGAGTTCGGCGGCGGCTCATCCGAGGAAACCGATGTCGCGCTCAAGTCGCTGCGCGCCTTCGTCAACGAGATCCGTCACAAGAACGCCGACATCCCGATCTATCTGTACGGCGAAACCCGCACCTCGCGCCACATCCCGAACGACATCCTGCGCGAGCTGCACGGATTCATCCACATGTTCGAGGACACGCCGGAGTTCGTCGCGCGCCACATCATCCGCGAGGCGAAGGCCTATCTCGACGGCCTGGCCCCGCCCTTCTTCCGCGCGCTGGTGCATTACGCGAAGGACGGTTCCTACTCCTGGCACTGCCCCGGCCACTCTGGCGGCGTCGCCTTTCTGAAGTCACCGGTGGGCCAGATGTTCCACCAGTTCTTCGGCGAGAACATGCTGCGCGCAGACGTCTGCAACGCGGTGGAAGAACTCGGGCAGCTGCTCGACCATACCGGCCCGGTAGCCGCATCCGAACGCAATGCGGCGCGCATCTTCAACGCCGACCACTGCTACTTCGTCACCAACGGCACCTCCACCTCCAACAAGATGGTGTGGCACTCGACCGTCGGTCCCGGCGACATCGTCGTCGTCGACCGCAACTGCCACAAGTCGATCCTGCACTCGATCATCATGACCGGCGCGATCCCGGTGTTCCTGATGCCGACCCGTAACCACCTCGGCATCATCGGCCCGATCCCGCTGGAAGAGTTCAAGATCGAAAACATCATGAAGAAGATTGAGGCCAACCCTTTCGCCCGGGAAGCGAAGAACAAGAAGCCGCGCATCCTGACCATCACGCAGTCCACTTATGACGGCGTGGTGTACAACGTCGAAACCATCAAGCAGATGCTGGACGGCCAGATCGACACCCTGCACTTCGACGAAGCCTGGCTGCCGCATGCGACCTTCCATGACTTCTACAAGAACATGCACGCGATCGGCAAGGACCGTCCGCGCGCCAAGGAATCGCTGATCTTCTCGACCCAGTCGACCCACAAGCTGCTGGCCGGCCTGTCGCAGGCTTCGCAGATCCTGGTGCGCGATTCGGAGAAGGTGAAGCTCGACCAGGACATGTTCAACGAAGCCTACCTGATGCACACCTCCACCTCGCCGCAGTACGCGATCATCGCTTCCTGCGACGTCGCCGCGGCCATGATGGAGCCGCCGGGCGGCACCGCGCTGGTCGAGGAAAGCATCCTCGAAGCGCTCGATTTCCGGCGCGCGATGAAGAAGGTGGATGAGGAATACGGCCAGGACTGGTGGTTCCAGGTCTGGGGACCGGACAAGTTTGCCGAGAACGGTATCGGCTCGCGCGAAGACTGGATGATCCGCGCCGAGGACGACTGGCACGGCTTCGGCAAGCTGGCGCCCGGCTTCAACATGCTCGACCCGATCAAGGCCACCATCGTCACTCCGGGCCTGTCACTAGACGGCAAGTTCGGCGACACCGGCATCCCGGCCTCGATCGTCACCCGCTACCTCGCCGAGCACGGCGTGATCGTGGAAAAGGCCGGCCTGTACTCGTTCTTCATCATGTTCACCATCGGCATCACCAAGGGCCGCTGGAACACCCTGCTGACCGCACTGCAGCAGTTCAAGGACGACTACGACAAGAACCAGCCGATCTGGCGCATCCTGCCCGAGTTCGCCGCCGCCAACCCGCGCTACGAGCGTATCGGCCTGCGCGACCTGTGCCTCCAGATCCACGACATGTACAAGGCCTACGACGTGGCGCGCCTGACGACGGAGATGTATTTGTCCGACATGCAGCCGGCGATGAAGCCTTCCGACGCCTTCGCCAAGATGGCGCACCGCGAGATCGAGCGTGTCTCCATCGACGAACTCGAAGGCCGCGTCACCGCCATCCTGCTGACGCCCTACCCGCCGGGCATCCCGCTCCTGATTCCGGGCGAACGCTTCAACAAGACCATTGTCGACTACCTGAAATTCGCACGGGATTTCAACGAAAAGTTCCCGGGCTTCGAGACCGACGTGCATGGTCTTGTAACGCAGGACGCGAACGGCAGGCGCGGGTATTTCGTGGATTGCGTGAAGTAAGCGATACACGAGAAGCGGTTTGCGAATGGACAGGGACCCGGAGACGGGTCCCTGTTTTTTTATGGACTGCGAGGATCGGGGATGCCGCCCGAATTCTGCATTGCCGTGCGCGGGTGAGCCCGCAGCCCGGCGGCCGGCCCGCAGGAAGGCCTCGAACCGTGACGACGGCTGCGAACAGCAGGCACAGTTCCCGCGCGGGCTAAACGAAATAAGCGTTGACTTGACCGGGGCGCTGCGCGGGACTGCTTGCCTCCCGCAGCGCGGCGCACTCAGCTTTCGGCGTCGGCAGGAGCGGAGCCGGCATCCTTGGCCTGTTCCGCCCCATTGCCTTCTTCGGGAAGATGCATGAACCAGTTCGGGTCCTGCCTGACCCGGCGGTCAGGGGTATCGCGGGCTTGGGCGCGGCGTTCTGCCATCCGCCGCTCCCGGAACTTGATCAGATCGTAGCTTGCAGCCTCAAAAAGATTTTCCGGTCGCGTCATCGTTTCCCACCTGGTTCTGTTTGGAAGAAGAAACTTCTGCAATTCTGCAACGGCAAGGCCGACCAGAATTGATTTAGCTCAATAGCTTGCGCAGTATCAAGCTTTCCGCTCTTAAATGATACAGATCAGGCGGAGGCAGCATAGCGACCCATATTGACAAGCTGCAATATCTTCCAGGACTCAATTGTCATCGGAACGCAGCCGCTGATGTGCCTTGTGCTGGCCGAGATACTCACCGTCGTCGCCGATGTCGTCCGGATGGACCGGCTCGCGCCCTCCGCCTTCCCAGGTTTCCCGGCTGTCCGGCGCAGCTTGCATGCCCGGATGCTGCATGCTGTCTGCCTGAGCCTGTGCCTTTCGTTTCCCACTCATGATGGACTCCTTGCGTAAATACTGGCCGACTGGCTCCCGATGCATCTGTACACCGGATTGGGTTTGGTGCGGCCGCTGTGTGTTAGTTCCGGATCGTCCTTGACGATGGGAATAGCCGGAGTTGCTTGGTCACATGAGCGAATGTGGCTGCGGATTTTCTGGTTTTGCTGCTGTCGTGGCTTGTCCCAGCCACAGGTGCCTGTGGCCAGCGCCTTTGGGAGTAAAGTGAAACGCCTTCATCGCATATTCACCGCTGCGCTTATAGATGCGCAAGGAAAGGGATTCGATGCCGGTGTGCATGATTTCACGACAAAGGATGCGAAGCAGGCGCGAGTATTTTGTGGATTGCCTGAAGCAAGCGATACGCGAGAAGCGGTTTGTGATGGACGGGGACTGGGGGAGTCCTGTTTGTTTGTGAGCTACGGGGGAGCGGCAGTGTCAACGCAGTTGCTCTAATCCTCCTCGTGTAGTGCCAAACCAAGGTGACCTGAATGCGGATGTATTTTCACGGCCTGTTATTGTGATTATTTTTATACAATCGGCAGCTGGCATCCTCTGAAATCAATGACTTGGCTCTGGTTGGAGAGAAGCCAAGGGGAAACGGATAGCTTGGTTATACGGCGGATCAGGCAAGTTATTTAAAAATTTTTCCAGCTAATTAGAAATTAAGCTCCGAGAGAGGATAAATAAAAATGGCTGGTGAAGACATACTGGAACGAATATACCAATGGTATGGAGTCAAGCACCCGGAAGGTCCACAGTGGGATGAAGAAGGCTTTCATTGTTTTCGTGATGTGCCAGTACTGTGCGATATATAGTCGCTTTTGATAGCGTTGAAGAAGAAATCACAAATGGCGGATGGGCACAATTACTTTGGAACACCTACCCCAATTGGCGTGAATTATTAGAGATTGCCCGAGAAGGATATGCTTATTTTGGTGACGACCACAGAGCGTCTACCATAGCCAAGCTGAGTAAGGTTTTTGGCGAGCACGAAAATGATTGTGCGAAGTACATGCAGAAATGCATTGATGAAGAAAGCTTCAACAAGAACTTTGCTGAGTTCACTTATCGGGGATATGGCTCCAAACCGTTGTATGGAGAAGAGATCTTTTTTAGTGATGGGCCTCGTTTGACATGGCTTGTAGAAAAGCGTCGTGTGATTGAGGCTGTCATTGGAACTTAACTTTTCGCTCAACATGGACGTCAGGCAAGCCGAATGCATGCCAGTTAGCTCAGTGCTAGACCAAGGCCGCAAATAATTTTATTCCAAGGAGACCACCCATGATGTACAAAGGCAGCTGCCATTGCGGCAAGGTCGCATTCCAGGTCGAGGGAGAACTGAATGGAGCGATGGAATGCAATTGCTCGATCTGTTCCCGCAAGGGTGCCCTCATGTGGTTCGTCCCGCGCGATGCAATGCAACTCCTGACGCCGGAAGAAGACCTCGGCACCTATACTTTCAACAAGCACCTCATCAAGCACCGCTTCTGCAAGACCTGCGGCATCCATCCCTTTGGCGAAGGCACTGATCCGAAAGGGAATCGCATGGCGGCCGTCAATATCCGCTGCCTCGAAGGCATCGACCTCGGCTCGGTTCCGGTCCAGCATTTCGACGGGCGCTCAATGTAAATGCGGCGAAGGCTGCTTTCGCACCTGATGCTGAACCCGGTAATCATGCGCGCATGAACATCCAGACGGTCAGGACTGCACCGACCAGCACCACGAAGCCGCGCAACAGCTTTTCCGGCAGCCGGCGAATCAGCATGGCGCCGGTATAGCCGCCCGCGATGCCGCCGACGGCGAGCGTCAGGGCGGCAAACCAGCTCACCTGACTTGAGAACGCGAAAATCGCAACGGCGGAAGCATTCATGGCCATCGCCATCGCATTCTTGGTCGCGGCGGCAGCGCGCACCTGCTGCCCGGCCAGGGTCAGCGCCGCCAGCATCAAAAAACCGATGCCGCCACCGAAATAACCGCCGTAGATCGAGATGGCGAACTGCATTGCCGCGATGGCCGGAGCCGGCAAGCCTTTGCCTGCATGCAGCGGCTTCTTCCTGAAACTGCCCCAGGCAAACATGGTGGTGGCGAACAGCACGAGCCAAGGCACCAGCTTGGCAAAGAAGCTGGCCGGGGTAATCAGCAGAAGGATTGCTCCGAGGATGCCGCCGCCTATGCTGATGGCAAACATCTTGCCGAAACTGAGACGTCCCACATCTTCCACCAGCCTGCGGGTCGTGAGCGAGGAAGTGATCTGGCTGGGAAACAGGGCGATCGTCGATGTCATGTTGGCAGCCAGCGGGTTCAGGCCGGCCAGCATCAGTGCCGGAAAGGTGATGAAGGATCCTCCCCCGGCGAGGGCATTCTGGGCGCCGGCGAAGAATCCGGCGCCGGCGATGAAGAGGATCAGGTGCGGCGCCAGCGGCAAGGTGGACATCATGGTGAGATCGCGAATCGATGAGAATGAAGGCTGAGCAGCAAGGATACTTTAAACATGGGCCCATGGCCGAAGGCGGATTGACCGGGTTGGCTGCAGCCGCTCAACTTTCCGGTGACCGGCTGTCGCCTGGCACAGACGCGAAATCTGCCTTCACGCATAAAATGCTTGCATGATCTTTTCATGGACAGGTGCCAGGATTTTTTAGCGGAGGAAAGCGATGGCTATCAGAATCGTCAGGCTGGGAAGCCCGAGGGAAGAAGGCGAAGGATTGCGCGTCGGGACTGTGCGGCGTCCGCCGCGCGGCGTGCGCAAGGATGAATACGCAACGCGGAATTTCTATGATGTCTGGTTTCCCAACCTGTCGCCTTCGGACGCGCTGTTGAAGGAAGCCCAGGTTGCGGAAGATGAAAAATCGTGGCGCACCTTCAAAAGGCATTTCCTTGCGGAGATGAAGTCGCCGGAAGCCAGCCATGAGCTCGACCTGCTTGCTGCGCTGTCACATCACACCAGTCTTTCGATCGGTTGTTATTGCGTGGACGAAGCGCGCTGCCACCGTTCGATACTGCGCGAGCTGTTGATGAAGAGAGGTGCAGAAGTCAGGTAGGAAGGCTGGTGTCGGCCGGCAATGATCTGCTGCATTGCTTGTCCTTATAAAGACAGAGCCGATTCCCGCTTAGCGGAAATCGGCTCTCTCAATGTAGCGCAATTGCTTTCAGACTGTCAGGTCTTCGGCAGGGTGACGCCGCGCTGGCCCTGGTACTTGCCGCCGCGGTCCTTGTATGACGTCTCGCAGACCTCATCGCTCTCGAAGAACAGCACCTGGGCGCAGCCTTCGCCGGCATAGATCTTCGCGGGCAGCGGCGTGGTATTGGAGAATTCCAGCGTCACGTAACCTTCCCATTCCGGCTCGAAGGGTGTGACGTTGACGATGATGCCGCAGCGGGCGTACGTCGACTTGCCGAGGCAGATGGTCAGCACAGTGCGCGGGATCCGGAAATATTCCATGGTGCGCGCCAGTGCGAAGGAATTCGGCGGGATGATGCAGACATCGCCCTTGAAGTCGACAAAGGATTTTTCATCGAAATTCTTCGGGTCGACGATGGTGCTGTTGATGTTGGTGAAGATCTTGAATTCGTCGGCGCAGCGGATATCGTAGCCGTAGGACGAGGTGCCGTAGCTGACGATCTTGTGGCCGTTGGCATGGCGGACCTGGCCGGGCTCGAAGGGTTCGATCATGCCGTGTTCCTCGGCCATGCGGCGGATCCACTTGTCGGATTTGATGCTCATCGTTTTCGCGGGGTTGGAGTCGATCGGGCTGAAGGAGGTTGACGGGTCTTGCGGGGCCGGTCGTCTAGTCCTGCATTTGATGGGCAGCAATTTTACGCGAAAACCCGGGGCCGGCCAGCAGATTTGGGGGGCGGAGCGGTTTTTGTGACAGCCGTGGAATGTCAGGATGTACAGGCGTGCAGCGGAACCTTGGAGAAGAGTCCATAAGCGGAAAGGGAAAGGACGTAGGGTGCGCCGTGCGCACCGAAATTGCGCGGTGCGCGCGGCGCACCCTACTTCCCCGTGACAAAACGAAACCTAGACGCAGGCGCTGTAGGCTTCCCTGAGCAGCGCCGGATTGGCCAGCAGCCGGTCCTTCCATTCGCCGAGGCCGACATGGCGCCGGATCAGCTCGCGCAGGATGCCCGCATGCTCGGACAACCCGATGAAACTGGAGCCGACCAGGACATCCCGGCTGAATTCCAGTCGCAGGTAGCGAAAATTGCGTTCGTCGGCCACCTCCACCCACTGCCCGCCATGCACACCGCGCCACTGGCCAAACGAGGCCGACACCAGGCCCAGGGTATCGAGCACATCGATGCGGCGCACGCTGCGCTGGAAGGCTCGCTTGCCGATCATGTTCAGCGCCGCGCAGTATGCCTGGTCGGCAGCGTTCGGGGCCACTGCCGAAATCACATGCTGGCCGCTGGCCACATCATAGGCCTCCGCGCAGTCGCCCGCCGCATAGATGCCCGGAACATTGGTCTGCATCGAGGCATCCACCAGCACGCCATAACGGCACTTGATGCCGCTCTCGCGCAGGAATCGCACATGGGGACGGGACCCGGTGGCGACGACGATCAGGTCGGCCGGCAGCTGTATGCCGTTCGACAACCTGGCAAGCAGTGGCGCCTGGCCGGCATCGCCCTTCTGCTCCGCAGCCGGAATGATCCGGCTCACCGTAGCGGAAGTGCAGACACGAATGTTCTTTCTTTCGCACCATTGCTGGACCATTTTCCCGGCAGCCTTGCCCATCATGCCGGGCAGCATGCGGTCCTTTTTCTCGACCACGGTCAGCGCCACGCCACGCGCGACCAGGGATTCCATCAGGATGCTGCCGACAAAGCCGGCGCCGATCAGGATTGCGCGCGCGCCGGGCCGGGCAAGTTGCATGATCTGACGCGCATCCTCGATCGTCCAGCAGGGATGGACGCCGGGGCTGTGGATGCCCGGGATCACCGGCAGCATGGGCCGTGCGCCGGTGGCAATCAGCAGCTGGTCGAAGCCGACGGTCGAGCCATCGGCCAGAGTCAGCATGCGGAATTCACTGTCGATGCGCATGACGCGCCCTTGCCTGCGCTCGATGCGCTGCGCGGAAAAGTGCTTTTCTTCCTTGCGCAGCCAGGTATCCGCTTCGCGGATGGCGCCGCTCAGGAAATGGGGCAGCGCCATGCGCGAATACGGCGGCCCGTCATCCTCCCCGATCATCAGGATGTCGTCCAGGCTTGCATGCTTGCGGATGGTTTCCGCCGCGATCACGCCGGCGTGGCCGCAGCCGATGATGACGTGCTTCATCCGGATGCCCCTGGATGAAGGCCGATTGCCTGCCTGGTGATCTGAACAGCCGGATAGTCCTGCACGCCTGCCCTCTCTGGATTCCTTGAACTGGAACCACTATATCGGGGAAGGCCTGCATTCCGATTGAAGAAAGTCAACCGAGCTTTTGAAGTAGTTCGGACCTGGAGAGTGTTGTGAACCAGACGGGGAGTCGCGCGCGCCTGCCTGGTCCATAACACTCTTTAGCGCTGCATCGATTCCCAGACCTTTTGCAGGCGCTTAGTCGACACCGGCATCGGCGTGCGCAACTCCTGCGCGAACAGGGACACACGCAGCTCTTCCAGCAGCCAGCGGAATTCGGTCATTTTCGGGTCGTTGCCCCTGCCCTGCCGCTCGCGCTGGGCGCGCTGCCAGGGCATGCCTGCCTGCGTCCATTCCGCCATCAGGCGCGCATCCCGGGCAGGGTCGGCACGCAGCTTGTCGAGGCGTACATGGATCGCCTTGAGATAGCGCGGGAAATGCGCCAGCTGCGCATAGTCGTTGTCGGCAATGAAGCGTTTCGTGACCAGCGCCTGCAGCTGGGACTGGATGTCGCCCACGCTTTGCGCATGCGCCTTCAGGCCCTGCAGCTTCTTCGGCAGCGAATAGTATTCGGCCAGGACCTGTGCCGCGAGCCGGGCGATTTCATTGACCAGCAGGCCGAGGCGCGACTTGGCTTCATCCTTGCGCTTGTTGAATTCTTCCGCGTTCTTCGGCAAAGGCTCCTGCAAGGCGGCGCGCTCCAGGCCGGCCTGGATGATCTGGTCGCGCAGCTCTTCCTGCGTGCCGAGCGTCATGAATTGCATGCCCATCTGCTGCAGGCCGGGAATGTTCTTCTCCAGGAATTTCAGCTGTTCCTTCAGCTGCAGCGCGAACAGGCGGCGCAATCCTGCATGATGGACACGTGCCGCTTCGGCCGGATCGTCGAACACTTCGATGTCGCAGTGCGCGCCCTTGTCCACCAGTGCCGGAAAGCCGATCAGCGTCTGCTTGCCCTTCTGGATTTCGAGCAGTTCCGGCAGCTCGCCGAAGGACCAGGTGGTGAGGTTCTGGTGTTCGGCAAGCGTAGCCTGCTGCGGCGCCACCGTTCCGCCCGCCTGCGGCTGCCTGGTTTCAGCGGCAGCAGCTTCGGCTGGCGCGACGACCGCCGTCTCGGCAAGACGCTGGAAGCTTTCGCGCGCCTTGCCCCCGAATTCCGACTGCAATGCAGCCAGGTTGCGCCCCATCTCAAGCTGACGGCCATGCTCGTCTATGATCTTGAAATTCATGAAGTGATGCGCGGGCAGGGTCTCGAGCTTGAAGTCGGTGGTCTTGACCGCGATGGTCTTCTGCTCGCGGACATCGGCGATCAGCGCATCGATCAGATTGCCCCGGCCGAACTCCGCCCGCTCGGCAAAGCCGGCGGCATACTCGGGCAGCGGCACGCAATGACGGCGCAGCTTCTGCGGCAGCGATTTCAGCAGCAGGTGCACCTTTTCCTTCAGCATGCCGGGCACCAGCCATTCGCTGCGCTCGGCCGACACCTGGTTCAGCGCATACAGCGGCACCGTCAGCGTCACGCCGTCGCGCGGACTGCCGGGCTCGAAATGATAGGTCAAGGCCATCGGCACGCCGGCCACCGTCATCGTCTTCGGGAACAGGTCGGTAGTGATACCTGCCGCCTCGTGCCGCATCAGGTCGTCGCGGTTCAGGTACAGGAGCTTCGGATTCTTCGCAGTCGCTTCCCTGTGCCATTTGTCGAAGCTGGCGGCGTCATGCACCTGCGCCGGGATCAGCTTGTCGTAAAAGGCGGCGATCAGTTCTTCATCCACCAGCACGTCGAGCCGGCGCGACTTGTGCTCCAGGTTTTCGATTTCGCGGATCAGCTTCTGGTTGTGCGCAAGGAAAGGCGCCCGGGTATCGAATTCTCCCTCCACCAGCGCTTCGCGAATGAAAATATCGCGTGCTTCCTCGGGATTGATCGGCGCATAGTTGATCCGGCGCTGGCTGTACACCACCAGGCCGTACAGCGTCGCGCGCTCGGAGGCGACCACCTGTCCCGCCCGCTTTTCCCAGCGCGGCTCGCCCCAGGATTTCTTCAGCAGATGCCCGCCGACGCGCTCCAGCCATTCCGGCTGGATCTGCGCGACACAGCGGGCAAACAGGCGCGTGGTTTCGACCAGTTCCGCCGCCATGATCCAGCGTCCCGCCTTCTTTGCCAGGCTGGAGCCGGGCCAGATATGGAACTTGATCCCGCGCGCGCCGAGGTAGATGCCGTCGTCCTCCGACTTGAAGCCGACATTGCCGAGCAGCCCGGTGAGCAGCGCGCAATGCAATTGCTCATAGGTGGCCGGCGCTTCATTCAGGCGCCAGCCCTGTTCGCGCACCAGGGTCAGGAGCTGCGAATGCACGTCACGCCATTCGCGCAGGCGCAGCTGCGACAGGAAATTGGCGCGGCAGTTGTCCGCCAGCTGCCGGTTCGATTTCTTGTGCTCGATCGCTTCCTCGAACCATTTCCAGATCTTCAGGTAAGAGAGGAATTCCGATTTCTCGTCCGCGAACTTCCGGTGCGCATTGTCGGCAGCGTTCTGCGCATCCAGCGGCCGGTCGCGCGGGTCCTGCACCGACAAGGCGGAAGCGATGATCAGGACCTCGGTCAGGCAGGCATTGTCGCGCGCCGCCAGAATCATGCGGCCCACGCGCGGGTCGAGAGGCAGCTTGCCGAGCTGCCTGCCGATTGCCGTCAAACGGTTATCGTCGTCAACGGCACCGAGTTCCTGCAGCAGCTGGTAGCCATCGGCAATCGCGCGGCCGCTCGGCGGCTCGATGAAGGGAAAGGTTTCGACATCGGCCAGGCGCAGGGACTTCATGCGCAGGATGACGGAGGCAAGCGAGGAACGCAGGATTTCCGGATCCGTGAATTTCGGCCGCTGCAGGTAATCCTGCTCGTCATACAGCCGGATGCAGACGCCCGCCGCGACGCGGCCGCAACGGCCGGCACGCTGGTTGGCCGCGGATTGCGCGATCGGCTCTATCTGCAGCTGTTCCACCTTGTTGCGGTAGCTGTAGCGCTTGACGCGCGCCAGCCCGGTGTCGACCACGTAGCGGATGCCCGGCACGGTCAGCGAAGTCTCGGCCACGTTGGTGGCGAGCACGATGCGGCGCGCATTCGAAGTCTTGAACACCCGCTCCTGCTCCTGCGCCGACAGGCGGGCGAACAGGGGCAGGATTTCGACATGCGGCGGATGGTGCTTGCGCAGCGCTTCGGCGGCATCACGGATTTCGCGCTCGCCCGGCAGGAAGACGAGGACATCTCCGGGGCCGATGCGCGCCAGTTCATCGACTGCATCGACGACGGCATCCATCAGGTCGCGCTGTTCCTTCTGTGCCTGGGCAGCGGACGGCTTTCCCTCGTTTCTTTCTTCCGTTTCCACCGGCCGGTAGCGCACCTCGACCGGATACAGTCGGCCGGAGACCTCGATCACCGGCGCAGGTTTTTCCGGCGTGCCGAAATGCCGCGCAAAGCGGTCGGCATCGATGGTGGCCGAAGTGATGATGATTTTCAGGTCGGGCCGCTTCGGCAGCAACTGCTTCAGATAGCCGAGCAGGAAATCGATGTTCAGGCTGCGCTCGTGTGCCTCGTCAATGATGATGGTGTCGTACTGCTTGAGCAGCGGGTCGGTCTGCGTCTCCGCCAGCAGGATGCCATCGGTCATGAGCTTGACCGAGGCGCCTTTCGACAGGGTATCGGTAAAGCGCACCTTGAAGCCGACGTGTTCCCCGAGCGGCGAGCCGATTTCCTGTGCGATGCGCTTGGCGGTGGACGATGCGGCGATGCGGCGCGGCTGGGTATGGCCGATCAGGCCGGCCTGTCCGCGTCCGACCGCGAGGCAGATCTTGGGCAGCTGGGTCGTCTTGCCCGAACCGGTCTCGCCCGAGACGATGATCACCTGATTAGCATTCAGCGCGGCGGCGATTTCCTCACGCCTTGCGGAGACCGGCAACTCTGCCGGAAAGCTGATCGGCGGCAGCGGATTGCGTTCGGCGGGCGCGGCGGTTCTCGGCTGGGGATGGCGCTGCTTCGGCGGCAATTTTTCAGGGGAGTGAGGTGCAGACATAGCGGGGCGAATTATAATGCGCATCATCATGGAAAACCCGAACCAATTCGTCCAGTGGCTGCGCTCGGTCGCGCCGTACATCCACGCTTTCCGCGGCAAAACCTTTGTCGTCGCCTTTCCGGGCGAATTGGTCAGGGCCGGTGCGCTGCCGGAGCTGGCGCAGGACTTGTCCTTGTTGCATGCGCTCGGCATCAAGGTAGTGATCGTGCACGGCTCGCGGCCACAGGTCGAGGAACAGCTTGCGCTGCGCAATGTCCAGCCGCGCTACCACAAGGGCTTGCGCATCACCGACGCCGCCGCGATGGAATGCGCGAAGGAAGCGGCCGGCGAACTGCGCCTGGACATCGAGGCTGCATTCAGCCAGGGCTTGCCGAACACGCCGATGGCGCATGCGGCGATCCGCATCATCTCCGGCAACTTCGTGACCGCCCGGCCGATCGGCGTCATCGAAGGCGTGGACCTGGAGATGACCGGCCTGGTGCGCAAGATTGCCTTTGAAACCATTCATCCGATTCTGAATGCAGGCGGGCTGGTGCTGCTTTCCCCCCTGGGCTTCTCTCCCACCGGCGAGGCATTCAACCTGAGCATGGAAGATGTGGCGGCATCGGCTGCAATCGCACTGCGCGCCGACAAGCTGATCTTCATCACGGAAACCCCGATGATGGTCGATGCTGGGGGCGCCGACATCCGCGAATTGTCCGCGCATCAGGCCGCCGCCGTCCTAAAGGCCGGGTTCCTGCCGGCCGATGCCGCGTTCTACCTGCAACATGCCGTCAAGGCTTGCGACAATGGCGTGGGACGCGCGCATATCGTGCCGTTCGCGACCGACGGCTCGGCCCTGCTCGAGCTGTTCACCCATGACGGAATCGGCACCATGGTCACCTACGAGAACCTGGAAAGCCTGCGCGAAGCCACCATTGAAGATGTTGGCGGCATCCTCAAATTGATCGAACCCCTGGAAGCCGATGGCACGCTGGTCAAGCGCGGCCGGGAACTGATCGAACGCGAAATCGACTATTTCTCGGTGATCGAGCATGACGGCGTGATTTTCGGCTGCGCGGCGCTATATCCGTTTCCTTCGGAAAAGATGGCCGAGATGGCCTGCCTGACGGTCAGCCCGGACGCGCAGAGCCAGGGAGACGGTGAACGGATCCTGAAGCATATAGAAAACCGTGCCCGGGCGGCAGGCTTTACCAAATTGTTCGTACTGACAACACGCACCGCCCATTGGTTCCTCAAGCGCGGCTTCGTGCATGCCACCGTGGATGACCTGCCGAAGGACCGGCAGCGCATGTACAACTGGCAACGCAAGTCGCAGGTATTGATCAAGCACCTATGATTATTCCTTCCCGCTTTTCATGGGGAAGTTCACGACAAGGAGTTCAACATGGCCCGTATGGTCCACTGCATCAAGCTCAACAGGGAAGCCGAAGGACTGGATTTCCCGCCCTATCCCGGCGAACTCGGCAAGAGGATCTACGAAAATGTATCGAAGGAAGCCTGGGCCGCCTGGCTCAAGCACCAGACCATGCTGGTCAATGAAAACCGGCTGAACCTGGCGGACCAGCGTGCCCGCAAGTACCTGGCAGCCCAGATGGAGCGTCACTTCTTCGGGGAAGGTGCGGATACCGCGTCCGGTTACGTGCCACCGAGCGAATAAGCGGCAACTGCATGGGACGATCGCGCTACGACAATCGTCCCGATGTACTCAAAGGACGCTGACTAGCTTAAATTGGCCTGAATTGATCTGATTCTGCAGGCCGGTCGGCCTACAAGACGGCAAGGACGGGAACGCGAAGCGAACGCTCGATTAGCGTCAGGCACCCATTCAGCGCAGCGCGTTCCGCTCTGCAGCCGCTTTCTTCAGCGCCTCCTCCGCAGCCGCCACATCTTCCGCCAGCGCCTGCTGCCGCCTGAAGTAAGCCTCGTTCAGCCGGGAAGTGCCATTCACGTTTCCGGTACGCTCGCCCGGCAGGGGCTCGACGCCTGCCTGCTGGCGCTTTCTCGCATCTTCCAGCAGCATTTCGGCACGGATCACATCCGATGTCGCTTCATCATAGGTCTTGCGCTTGCCCGGGACAGGAATCGACGCCACCCGCTGCACCGGCGTACGTTCGGCCCGCGGGGGAACGACCGGCCGCGCACCGGCTTCTGTCGTCCAGAGGTTGCCCTTGATCGCCGGCTCTACGGTGATCGTGTGGTCGATCCGTGCGCCCTTGCGTGCCTTGTCCGTATAGACGACACGTCCGTCGGGAGTGATCTCGCGGTAGATCTTGGTTGACTCCGCGCCGGATGAATCGGACGGCTTGTCCTGCGCGACCACGGTCGACGCCGAAACGGCAGCAGCCGTCATGAAGAGAAACCGGAAAAGGATAGGTGTTTTCATAGTTTCAATTGTTTGTCCTGCCGCGCCAGAAATTTTTGTGACAAGTCAATCTACCGCCACTTTGTTGCTGCGTCCCGGAACACCCGCGGACGAGGTGCATCGCATGCCTTGCGGCGCCCTGCCCTGCTAGAAGGTGTATTTCTGGATCCCGTTCGCCGTTCCCAGGAGCGCAATATCGGCGCCGCGCTGCGCGAACAGGCCAACCGTCACCACGCCCGGGATATTGTTGATCTGAGATTCCAGTTCGGTCGGGTGCAGGATTCGCATCCCGACCACGTCGAGAATGATGCAGCCATTGTCGGTGATCACAGGTTTGCCGTCCTTCATGCGCAGGCGCGGCTCGCCGCCGAGCGCGGACAATTTGCGCGCCACTGCCGCCTGCGCCATCGGAATCACTTCCACCGGCAGCGGAAAGTTGCCGAGCACATTGACGAGCTTCGACCCGTCTGCAATGCACACGAACTGCATGGCAACGGACGCCACGATCTTTTCGCGCGTCAGCGCACCGCCGCCGCCCTTGATCATGGCGCCGTGCGGCGTGATTTCATCCGCGCCGTCGATATACACCGGCATGTAATCCACCTGGTTCAGGTCGAGTACGTCGATGCCGTGCAGCTTGAGCCGGTTGGCAGTGGCTTCCGAAGAGGCGACGGCGCCCTTGATCCGGTCCTTGATCTTGGCGAGTTCGTCGATGAAGAAATTTGCGGTGGAACCGGTGCCGACACCAATGATTTCACCCTCCACCACATAATCGATCGCGGCGCGGGCAACGGCTTGCTTGAGTTCGTCCTGGGTCATGATGCGTACTGGGAAAAGAATCCCCGTATTGTAAACGGACCAAGGACCGACGGGCGGAATTTGCGGGACCGCCGATCAGAAAACCGGCATCGACCAGCGCTGCTATGCGCGCAATCCGCTGGCTGCCTTCGCCAGAGCCGTGATCTTCGCCCAGTCTCCGGCCCGCATTGCTTCTTTCGGCGTGAGCCAGGAGCCGCCCACGCAGGCCACATTCTTACAGGCGAGAAACTGCGGCGCATTGTCTTGCGTGATCCCGCCGGTCGGGCAGAACGTTACATCCGGCAAGGGTCCGGCAATGGCATTGAGCATGCCGACGCCGCCGGCCGGCACGGCCGGGAACAGCTTCAGCTGGCGGAAACCGGCTTCGCGCGCCGTCATCACTTCCGACGGCGTCATCACGCCCGGCAGCAGGGACAGTCCGCTCGTCTCGGCCGCCACGACCAGCGCCGGTGTCAGCCCTGGCGACACGCCGAACACGGCGCCGGCATTGCGCGCGGCGGCCAGTTCCTCGGGCCGGGTCAGGGTACCGACGCCGACAATCGCATCCGGCACCTGTTGCGCAATGGCGCGGATGGCAGGCAGGCCGTGCTCGGTGCGCAGGGTGACCTCCAGCACCCGGATGCCGCCAGCCACCAAAGCCCTGGCAAGGGGCACGGCATGTTCGGGTTCGTCGATCGCGATAACCGGGATCACCGGCGAGGTGCGCATGATGTCGAGCAGAGTCATGGTGAGTGTCCTATCGGCGGATCAGGTGGTCTTCGTCGGAAAACGATTGTTGTTCGGGAACCGCGAGCGGATTGTCGGCTTCTTCCGGCAGGTGCAAAGGCGGCGGCAAACCGAAGGTGGCCGCGCCCTGCTCCGCTTCGCTCACCGATGCGCGGAATACGGCGAACAGCTCGCGCCCCATGCCGACATGATTGGCGGACAGATCCGCCGCTTCAATGCCGCGCGCATTCCATTCCGCTTCCGGCACCAGCGCCTGCAGCACGCCGTTTTCCGCGTCGAGACGGATCAGGTCGCCGTTGCGCACCTTGCCGAGCGGGCCGCCGGCCAGCACTTCGGGTGAAACATGAATGGCGGCCGGCACCTTGCCGGAAGCACCGGACATGCGGCCATCGGTGACCAGTGCCACATGCCGTCCGGCATCCTGCAGGTTGGCGAGCGCCGGCGTCAGCGCATGCAGTTCCGGCATGCCATTCGCGCGCGGCCCCTGGTAGCGCACCACGGCCACGAAATCACGGTCCAGTTCGCCCGCCTGGTAAGCGTGCATGAAGGCTTCCTGCGACTCGAAAACGATGGCCGGCGCTTCCACCTTGCGGTGCTGCGGCTTGACTGCGGAAATCTTGATCACCGAGCGGCCGAGGTTGCCGTTCAACAGCTTCAATCCGCCGTTGGGAGCAAACGGGTTGGCAACGCCACGCAGCACGCTCTCATCCGCGCTCTGCGGCGGCGCCGGCTTCCAGACCAGCTTGCCATCCTCCAGGAAGGGTTCGCTGCAGTGCGCACGCAGCCCCTGCCCCAGGATCGTCGTCACATCTTCGTGCAGCAACCCGGCGTCGAGCAGTTCGCGGATCACGAAACCGGTTCCGCCCGCCGCATGGAAGTGATTGACGTCGGCATCGCCATTCGGATAGATCCGGGTCAGCAGCGGCACCACGTCCGACAAGGCATTGAAGTCGTTCCAGTCGATCACGATGCCCGCGGCCCTGGCAATCGCCACCAGATGCAGCGTGTGATTGGTCGATCCCCCGGTCGCCAGCAGGGCGACGATCGCATTGACGATGGACTTTTCGTCGACCACATGCCCGACCGGGCGGTATGCGTTGCCGAGCGCGCTGATCTGCACCGCCTGGCGCGCGGCCGCCGCCGTCAGCGCATCGCGCAACGGGGTGTTGGGCGTGACGAAGGCGGTGCCCGGCAGGTGCAGGCCCATCACTTCCATCAGGAACTGGTTGCTGTTGGCGGTGCCGTAAAAGGTGCAGGTACCGGGACCATGATAGGACTTCGCCTCCGCCTCCAGCAATTCGTCGCGGCCGATCTTGCCCTGGGCGTAGAGCTGGCGTGTCCTGGCCTTGTCTGAGTTGGATATGCCGGTGGTCATCGGGCCGGCCGGTATGAAGACTGCGGGCAGGTGCCCAAAATGCAGCGCGCCGATCAGGAGGCCGGGCACGATCTTGTCGCATACGCCGAGATAGACTGCCGCATCGAACATGTTGTGGGAAAGCGCGACCGCGGTCGCCATGGCGATGGTATCGCGCGAAAACAGCGACAGCTCCATCCCGGGCTGGCCCTGGGTGACACCGTCGCACATGGCCGGCACGCCGCCGGCGAACTGTGCGACGCCGCCGGCAGAACGCGCCGCTTCCTTGATGATATGCGGGAAGTGTTCAAGCGGCTGGTGCGCAGACAGCATGTCGTTGTAGGCCGACACGATGGCGACCGAAGGATTCCGCAATTGCTTCAGTACCAGCTTGTCGTTGACCGGAAAGGCGGCAAAGCCGTGCGCGAGATTGGTGCAGCTCAGGGCACCGCGATGCGGCCCCTCGCCGCGGGCCACCTCGAGACGCGCGAGGTAAGCCGAGCGCCAGGGGCGGCTGCGTTCAATGATTCGTGCCGTGACGGACTGGAGGACTGGATGGATGGGCATGGTCGGATTGTCCGGAAAGATTGCGGAGCGGAAGGCGTTTATGTAATTTTACTACACAAAAGGTCGGTTCACCGCTCAAGCATCGTTGTGCTAGCGTCAGCCCCGCACTCGGTTTTCATAATTTCCTGCTGCATTTTTCGAGGGAAAATGGTTCTCGCGCAATGAGGCAGCTCAACACGAGCCATAGCGAAATGACTTATTTTGTAGTGAAATTACCATAATGTGTGTATAGTTAAACTATCGTCTATCGACCGACCAGCGCCCGACATCGCCATGAGCCAATCCGCCTTCACCGCCGCCGCCGCCCATGATCCGCTCCAGTCCCATTTTGCCGAGGCGAAGAACTGGCATATGCGTATGCTGTTTTCCCAGGAGCCAGACCGGTTTTCCCGGTTCTCGGTCAAGGCGGCCGGGCTGTTTCTCGACTATTCGAAGAACCGGCTGAACGACACCACCATGCGGCTGCTGGCGGCCCTGGCACGCGAGCGCGGACTGGAACAGCAGCGTGATGCAATGTTCAGCGGAAAAAAGATCAACACGACTGAACAACGCGCCGTGCTGCATGTGGCTCTCCGTGCGCCTCGCAATGCCGCAATCCAGGTAGATGGACAGGACGTGATGCCGGAGGTTCATCGTGTCCTGGACCACATCCGCGACTTTGCCGAACGCGTGCGCTCCGGCCAGTGGACAGGCTGCACCGGCAAGTCCATTACCGACGTGGTCAACATTGGCATCGGCGGCTCGGACCTGGGACCGGAAATGGCCTGCCGCGCCCTGCGCGCCTTCGTTCATCCGCGCCTTTCCATGCATTTCGTCTCGAATGTCGACGCGCATGATATCGATTCGGTCTTGTCGCACGTCAATCCCGAAACCACGCTGTTCATCATTGCCTCGAAAACATTCACCACGGTGGAAACCATGATGAATGCGCAATCGGCGCGAACCTGGTTCCTGCGCCAGCGCGGCGCGGCCGACTTGCCGAAGCATTTCGTGGCCGTGTCCACCAACACCAAGGCGGTGGCCGCCTTCGGCATCGATACCAACAACATGTTCCCGTTCTGGGACTGGGTCGGCGGCCGCTATTCGATCTGGTCGGCAATCGGGTTGCCGCTTGCGCTGGCCATTGGCTACGATCGCTTCGCGGAATTCCTTGCGGGCGCCCATGCGATGGACCAGCATTTCCGCACTGCTCCGCTGGAAAGCAACATGCCGGTGATCCTCGGGCTGATCGGCGTCTGGTACCGCAACTTCTTCGGCTTCAGCTCGCTGACCATCGCGCCCTATCACCAGGACCTGGAACGCTTCCCTGCCTATCTGCAGCAGCTGGAAATGGAAAGCAATGGCAAACGCGTGAGCAAGGAAGGCAACGCGCTGAATATTGCAAGCTGCCCGGCGGTCTGGGGCGATGTGGGGACCAACGGCCAGCATGCCTACTTTCAGCTGCTGCACCAGGGCACGGATGTGATTCCGGTGGATTTCATCGCGGCGCTCAAACCCAGCCACGCATTGCCGGGGCATCACACCGTCTTGCTCGCGAACTGCTTCGCCCAGTCGGAAGCCCTGATGCGCGGCAAGACTTCCGACGAGGCGCGGGCCGAAATGCGGGCACAGGGCCTGGCGGAAGACGACATCGACACCCTTGCACCGCACCGGACTTTCCCGGGCAACCGTCCCAGCAACACCATTCTGATGGATGCGCTAACGCCATCGGCGCTCGGTGCCCTGATCGCCCTGTATGAACACAAGACCTTTACCCAGGGCGTCCTGTGGGATGTGAACAGCTTCGACCAGTGGGGAGTCGAACTCGGCAAGGCGCTCGCCAAGAACATCGAACCGGAGCTGACGGGAACGCCGCGCCCGGACGCCCATGACAGCTCCACCAACGGCCTGATTGCCCTTGCAAGGACAGGATTGATCTCATAAGGCATACCAGGAAGGTGAAGCGGCGTGGCAGCGGGATCCACCCCGCGCACCGATCCAGCCTTGGGATGCACAGGATTCAACGCCCTCCCGAACTGCGCAGCACAGGATACTTTTTCACCCATTCATTGTTACATCATGGCTCTTTCTGATTTTGATCTGGTTCTATTCGGTGGCAGCGGCGATTTGGCGATGCGCAAACTGCTGCCCGCCCTCTACCTGCGCGACCGCGCACAAAACCTGCCTCCGGGCGGGCGCATCATCTGCGTCGGGCGCCATGAATGGAGCCGCGAGCAATTCGTAGATGCGGTCAACGAAAATGCCAAGCCGAACATCGCCTCCGCGATGTTCGAGTCGGTGCTGTGGACCAGCTTTTGCGGGCGCATCGATTATGTCGCGCTCGATGCCGGCGATCCGTCCAGCTACCAGGCGCTGGTGCAGAAAATGCGTCCCGATCCGGCGATCACCCGAGTGTTCTATCTCGCCACGCCGCCCAGCCTGTTTGCGACCATCTGCAACAACCTGGCTGCATGCGGACTGGCCACCTCCAACTCGCGCGTCGTACTGGAAAAGCCGCTCGGCCGCGACCTTGCCAGCGCCCGGCAGATCAATGCAGAAGTCGGCCGCGTGTTTTCGGAATCGCAGATCTTCCGCATCGATCACTACCTCGGCAAGGAAACCGTACAGAACCTGCTGGCCCTGCGCTTCGGGAATGTGCTGTTCGAACCGCTGTGGCGCCGGGAATGGATATCTGACGTGCAGATCACGATCGCCGAGGAACTCGGCGTCGGCAACCGTATGAATTACTACGATACCGCCGGCGCCTTGCGCGACATGCTGCAGAATCACCTGCTGCAATTGCTGTGCATCGTCGCCATGGAACCTCCGGTATCGGCTTCGGCCGACGCGGTGCGCGATGAAAAGCTGAAGGTGCTGCGCTCGCTCAAGCGCCTCTCGCCGCAGGAATTGGCGCAGAACGTGATCCGCGGCCAGTACCGCTCGGGACACGTCGACGGCATGCCGGTACCCGGCTACCGCAAGGAACCCGGCGCCAATCCCGCTTCCCGCACCGAGACTTTCGTTGCACTCAAGGCCGAGATCGATACCTGGCGCTGGGCTGGCGTGCCTTTCTTCCTGCGTACCGGCAAGCGCATGGCCGATCAGCTGGCGGAAGTGGTGGTGCGCTTCAAGTCGGTGCCGCATCCGATCTTTGCCCAGCCACACGGCGGCTACCACAACAACAGCCTGATCATCCGGCTGCAGCCGGATGAAGGCTTGCAGCTGAGCCTGATGGCGAAGACGCCGGGCGACGGCATGCGCCTGAAGCCGGTGGAGCTGGAACTCGACTTCCGCGAGACCTTCAAGACGCCGCGCATGGACGCGTATGAGCGCCTGCTGCTCGACGTCCTGCGCGGCCACCTGACTCTGTTCATGCGCAGCGACGAACTGGAAGCAGCCTGGGAATGGGTGGAGCCGATCCTGAAATTCTGGGAACAGGAAGAGGACGATCCCATTCCTTACGCTGCGGGCAGCTGGGGCCCGGCTGCAGCGAGCGCACTCATCGGCCGTGATGGCCTGCAATGGCGCGAAGAAGCGCTGCCGGAACTCTGAGGCAAGCTCATATGCTGCTCGACGCCATCCGCACGCAACTCGATTCCCTGTCCAAGTCCGAGCGCAAGGTCGGGCTGACGGTATTGAAGCATCCGCAGCTCGCCGTATCGGAAAACATCGCCGCGCTCGCTAAAAGCGCACAGGTATCCGAGCCGACCGTGGTGCGCTTCTGTCGTGCGCTCGGCTTTGAAGGCTGGCAGGAATTCAAGCTCAAGCTTGCGCAAAGTCTGGCGGTCGCGCCGCCGGGGTCCGATGAGTCGCCGAAGCAGGATGATCTCGCCTCCGACCTCGTGAGTAAAATCTGCAGCCGCTCGATCAATACCCTGCTCGACCTGCGCAACAGTCTCGATCCAGAGGCGATCCAGCGCGCGCTGGATGTGCTGGTGCACTCGAACAAGATCGAGTTTTACGGACAAGGCACGTCGGGCATCGTCGCAATCGATGCGCAGCACAAGTTCTTCCGCTCGGGCATGCCCACCGTCGCCTACAGCGATCCGCACATCCACAGCATTTCCGCGTCCCTGCTCAGGAAGGGCGATACGGTAGTGGCGATATCCCAGCGCGGCAACAGCAGTGCCCTGCTGCGCAGCGTCCAGCTGGCGCGCAAGATGGAAGCAGACGTCATTGCCCTGACCCCGAGCGGCACTCCGCTTGCAGAGCTTGCCACCGTGCTGGTGCCGATCGACCTGAGCTTCAATACCGATCCCTATACGCCGATCTCGGCGCGCCTTGCGCATCTGGTGGTGATCGACATCCTCGCCGTCGGGCTCGCCCTGAAGCGCGGTCCGAAATTCCGCAACCAGATGCTCAATGCGCAAAAGGCATTGCAAAAATTCGACATGCAATTCGATACGTTTTTCCGCTGAGCACCTTGCAAAGCCGTCCATGCGATTCTTGATCCGCGCCAACATGCCGGTCGGCAGGGCATGGCTTACTTCTGCTTCGTTTTTGCGATTGCGTACAATGGGACTTTTTTCGCTGCAGATGCCGCCCGGATAATGCCATGAACCAACTCGAACAGCTCAAGCAATACACTACCATCGTTGCCGACACCGGCGACTTTCAGGCCATGAAAGCCTTTGCCCCGCATGACGCGACCACCAACCCGTCGCTGATCCTGAAAGCGGTGCAAAAGGCGGAATACAAACCCTTGCTCGAACGGGCGGTGCGCGACCATGCCGGCAAATCCACGGGTGACATCATCGACCGCCTGCTGGTGGCCTTCGGGGTGGAAATCCTGAACCTGATCCCGGGGCGGGTATCGACCGAAACCGACGCCCGCCTGTCCTTCGACACCGAGGGCACGATCGCGAAGGGACGCGCGCTGATCGCGCTGTATGAATCCGCAGGAATTGCGCGCGAGCGCGTGCTGATCAAGATCGCATCGACCTGGGAAGGCATACGGGCAGCCGAAGTGTTGGAAAAGGAAGGCATCCGTTGCAACATGACCCTGCTGTTCTCGCTGCCGCAGGCCATTGCGTGCGGCGATGCAAACGTGCAGCTGATCTCGCCCTTCGTCGGCCGCATCTACGACTGGCACAAGAAGTCGACCGGCCAGGAATACGCCGGGGCCGACGATCCGGGAGTGCAGTCGGTCAAGCGGATCTACAACTATTACCGCAAGTTCGGCTATCGCACTGAAGTGATGGGCGCGAGCTTCCGCAATACCTCCCAGATCGTCGAACTGGCGGGATGCGACCTGCTGACCATCAGCCCGGAACTGCTGCAGAAGCTGGCCGAGAGCAATGCGCCGGTCAGCCGCAAGCTCAGCCCGGAACAGGCGCAGATGACGGACCTTCAGAAACTCACACTGGACGAGAAAGCCTTCCGGCTCATGCTGAACGACGACGCGATGGGTACGGAAAAGCTGGCGGAAGGCATCCGCCTGTTCTGTGCCGACGCGGTGAAGCTGGAAAAGATGGTGGCTGAACTGCGCTGACCGACAGCTTGGCTCCTGCTCCCTTGCTAAAGCGGCTTCTACAAGCCTGCAGGGGAAAGGAAGCAGGGTGCGCGGTGCGCACCGGAATTGCATGTTACGCGCGGCGCACCCTGGTTTCCCGTGGCGAAAATTGAAATTCGCTCTAAGGGTTTTTCAATTGTGAAACCGCACGCGCCATTGCCAGTGCATTCTCGTCGCCAGCATGGCGCAAGCCTTCCACGACACCTTCGCGGTTGGCCTGCGGCTGATTCTGGCTCACCTTCCATTTGCCGATCAGTCTTGTCAGGCTGATCTCGATCCCCACGATTGCAGCCAGTTGCCTGTCGATGAAATCCGGCGGCGCATCCGCCAGCTTCCACGGCTCTGGCCGGCCCGCTTCATGGCGATCGGTAAGCCGTTCCAGCAAGGATCGAAGCCACGCCGGGTCGTCGACCGCCCGCATTCGCCCGTAGGCATGGACCACCATGTAGTTATAGGTCGGCACCGCCTTCCCGTGTTCCCGCTTGGTCGCATACCAAGATGGCGAGATGTAGGCCTGCGCGCCCTGGAACACCACCAGCGTCTCCAGGTCTGCCGAAAAGTCGCGCCACACCGGATTGCTGCGGGCTACGTGCGCGCGCAGCGTGCCGAACGGCGCCGGCTGAGGATCGAACTCGAAAGGAAGGTGATTTGCGTTGAGCCCTTCCTGCCCGACCGTGACCAGCATGCCTAGCGGGTGACGGCGCATCAGCTCATGAAGAACTTCGGCGCGCTGCTCTTCGAAATGTGCCGGCAAATACATGCTGCGCTCCTCACCATAAAGATCGCCGTCAACGCCCGCAAGCGCAGCCGTTTACAGCTTTTCCGTCTCGCCCGACTTCGGTTGCCATTTCATCAGGCGCTGCTCGATCACGCCGACCAGGATATCGAGCACCAGCGCAAATATGGTCAGCACCACGATTCCCGCGAATACGGTATTGATGTCGAACGTGCCTTCCGCCTGCAGGATCAGGTAGCCCACGCCGCGCGCCGAACCGAGATACTCACCGACGATGGCGCCGACGAAAGCCAGACCGACCGAAGTATGCAGGCTCGAAAACACCCAGGACGTTGCCGAGGGCAGATACACCTGGCGCAGCAGCTGGCGCTGGTTTGCGCCGAGCATGCGCGCATTCGCCAGCACCACGGGACTCACTTCGCGCACGCCCTGATAGACGTTGAAGAACACGATGAAGAACACCAGGGTGACGGCCAGTGCAACTTTCGACCAGATGCCGAGGCCGAACCACATGGCAAAGATCGGCGCGAGGATCACGCGCGGCATCGAATTCGCGGCCTTGATGTAAGGATCAAGGATGGCGGAAGTCAGCGGCGACAGCGCCAGCCACAAGCCGAAGCCCAAGCCGAGCAAGGTACCGATGCCGAACGCAAGCAGAGTTTCTGTCAAGGTGATCAGCAGGTGCGGATAGATTTCGGCCGGAAAATTCAGCGTGAACCAGGTCGAATCGCCGAAACCGACTTCCAGCGTGCCGGTGCCGACGGTGAACCATTGCCAGATGCGGACCAGCACCTTGAGCGGTTCACCGAAAAAGAAGGCTGTCTTCGGGTCCAGCGTAGCCACATGCCAGATAAGGAAAAAGATGACCAGCACGAGAGCTTGCCAGATACGCAGGTTTTTATGATTGGGTTTGATGAGATTCCACATGGCGGGTCGTTCGATACCGGTATTTCTATGCTGTTTCTGCCTTCAAGGCGATTACATTGTGTGCGCAGCGGGGCTTCGCTATGCGCGCGTCTTCTGCTGCTGGTAGCCCTTCAATACTTCCTCCCGCAGCACGCCCCAGATCTGCGCGTGCAGTTCGACGAAGCGCGGATGGGTGCGCACTTCCGCCACATCGCGCGGACGCGGCAGGTCGATGCTGAATTCCCCGATCGGATGGGTCGCCGGCCCGGCCGACAGGACCACCACCCGGTCGGACATGGCGATCGCTTCATCGAGGTCATGGGTGATGAACAGCACCGCCTTTTTCTTCGCGCTCCACAAGTCCAGCACTTCGTTTTCCATCAGCTGGCGCGTCTGGATGTCGAGCGCGGAAAACGGTTCATCCATGAGGATGATGTCCGGGTCGAGTACCAGCGTCTGTGCCAGCGCCACCCGCTTTCGCATGCCGCCAGATAGCTGGTGCGGATAGCGGTCGCCGAATCCGCGCAGGCCGACACGCGCCAGCCATTCCTCGCCCTGCGTTCTCGCCCGCTCCGCATCAACGCCGCGGAATTGCAGGCCGGCGATCACGTTCTCCAGGGCGCTGCGCCAGGGCATCAGGGCCTCCGCCTGGAACATGTAGCCGGCGCGCCGGTTGATGCCCTTCAGTTCCTCGCCGAACACCTTCACGCTGCCGGACGAAGGCTGCAACAGGCCGGCGCCGACGTTCAGCAGGGTGGATTTACCGCAGCCCGTGGGACCGACGACGGAGACGAATTCACCGGGTGCGATATGAAGATTGGTATTGGCGACTGCCGTGTAGCGCTGAGAGCGGTCGTCCTTGGATACGAAAGTGCAGGTAATGCTGTCGAGTGCGAGTGCTGGAATCATTGGTCAATCATTCCGCCGGCAACCAGGGCCGGGCGTGTGGGATGGCAAGGACGCAAGGCGCGGCATTCCAGCCCGCGCCTTGGCTGGTTGCTTTATTTGTATTTCGCGTTGGCCTTCTTCGCAAAGTCATTGGTGAAGGTCTTGGACAGGTCGATATCCTTGCTGGCTAGGTCAGGCTCGAATGCCTTCAGGGCTTTCAGGGCAGTCTGCGGACCATTGTCCGGGAAAATGCCATCCGGCGACAACGCTTCCCGCACCTTCAGGAAAGCCTGGATGTACAGCGCGCGGTCTCCCAGCTGATAGCTCTCCGGCACCACCTTGGTGATTTCCGCCGGTCCGGCCTTTTGCAGCCATTTCAGTGCCCGCACCATGGCATTGGTCAGGGCTTGCACGGTATTCGGATTCTTCTTGATGAAGGCTTCGGAGGTATAAAGCGTTGCCGCAGGCATCGGGCCGCCGAACACGTCGATCGTATCCTTCATGGTGCGGGTGTCGGCGATCACCTTGATATCGTTGCTCTGCTCCAGCATGGTGATCACCGGGTCGAGGTTGGCGATCGCATCGATCTGGCCGGTACGCATGGCGGACAGCGCACCTGCTGCCGTGCCGACGCCGATGAAGGAAACATCCGTCGGCTTCAGACCGGCCTTGGCGAGCACGAAATTAGCCATCATGTTGGTCGACGAACCCGGCGCGGTAACGCCGATCTTTTTCCCTTTCAGGTCGGCGATCGTCTTGTAGTTAGGCATGGTCTTGGTCGAAGCGCCAAGCACGATCTGCGGGGCCCTGCCCTGCAACACGAAGGCACGGATCATCTGCCCCTTCGCCTGCATGTTGATCGTGTGCTCGTAGGCGCCGGAGACCACGTCGGCGCTGCCGCCGACCAGTGCCTGCAGGGCCTTGGCGCCGCCGGCGAAATCGCTGATTTCCACCTGCAAGCCTTCATCCTTGAAATAGCCGAGCTGTTCGGCGATGGTCAGCGGCAAGTAGTAGAACAGGTTCTTCCCGCCCACCGCGATCGAGACCTTCGGTTTTTCCAGGTTCTGGGCAAAGAGGCTGCTGTTGAAGCTGAAGTAGCCAAGCAGGAACAGGGTCAGTGCAATGGCAAGCTGTTTGAAAAAGCTCTTGTTCATGATGTCTCCTGGGGTGCTTTCTATGAAGATGCAATACGCGCATCATCATACTCCAGGTCAAGCAAGACAGCGAGATGCTACAGCCTGCGACAGAAGCAGTTGGCCTCGCCGCAATGGTTCACGAGATCAGTCCGGATTCCGGCCGCCGCACTGAGATCAGCATGGACCGCGGCGCTGGGTGGGGACGCGGCTAAGTGGAACGGCGATCCAGCATCGCCCGCGCGATGGTGCCTGCGTCCACATATTCGAGTTCGCCGCCGACCGGCACGCCGCGCGCCAGCCGGCTGACTTTCAGGCCCCGGGCTTTCAGTGTCTCGCTGATGTAGTGCGCCGTCGCCTCGCCTTCGTTGGTGAAATTCGTGGCCAGCACCACTTCCGACACGATGCCATCAGTAGCCCGCGCGATTAGCTTCTCGAGATGAATATCCTTGGGGCCTATGCCGTCCAATGGTGACAAATGCCCCATCAGGACGAAGTACAAGCCCTTGTAGGTCATTGTCTGCTCGATCATCAGCTGATCGGCCGGGGTCTCGACCACGCACAGCAGGCTCTCGTCGCGATCGGTGTCCATGCAGGTTTCGCACACTTCATGTTCAGTGAAGGTATTGCACCGGGCACAGTGGCGGATGCGCTCGACCGCTTGCGTCAGTGCCCGTCCGAGCATGGCGGCGCCGTCGCGGTCATGCTGCATCAGGTGATAGGCGATGCGCTGCGCCGATTTCGGCCCGACGCCGGGGAGGCGGCGCAGAGCTTCAGCGAGAAATTCGAGGCTGGAAGGGGATTTCACTGGATATATCTGTTACCGCTTGGACAAGGCAGGATTAGGGACTGGCCGCACCGGATGCAGCCCGCCCTGCCTGTTTGCGAATCAAAAAATTAGAACGGCAGCTTGAAGCCCGGAGGCAGCGGCAGGCCTGCCGTCATGCCGGCCATCTTTTCCTGGGATGTGGCTTCGGCCTTGCGTACCGCATCATTGAAGGCTGCGGCAACCAGGTCTTCCAGCATGTCCTTGTCGTCACCCAGCAGCGACGGGTCGATCGACACGCGCTTGACGTCGTTCTTGCAGGTCATCACGACCTTTACCAGGCCGGCGCCGGACTGCCCTTCCACTTCGATCTGGGCAAGCTGCTCCTGCATCTTCTTCATGTTGTCCTGCATCGCCTGGGCTTGCTTCATCAGCCCTGCCAATTGGCCCTTCATCATGGTCAATCTCCTGTTCTATCAAATTGGTCTGATCGAACCCGGCACGATGGTCGCGCCGAATTCCCGCATCAAGGTTTGTACAAAGGGGTCGCTGCGCATAGCCTCCTCCGCCTGGCGCTGCTTCTCTTCACGCTCCGCAGTGGCCTGAGCGCTCGCAGTATGCTCGACTTCCCCGAGCTCGGTCGTCACCCGCACTGCCTGGCCGAAATGCTCGGACAGCGCCGCCGCAAGCTTGTCGACGCTGCCGGCCGAGCGCAAGGTATCGAGCGGAATGCGCAGCAGGAAATGCGCGCCCTCGCCATTGTGTTCGCACTGCATCAATTCACTCTGGAGTGCCAGTTGCTGCGCCACGCCGCGCACTGGCAGTGCGGCGGCCAGAGCCGGCCAATTGCCATCCCAGTTCAGCGCCGGTACCGGCTGGATGACATTCGGTTTTGGTTTTTCAGAGGCGGCCGCGGCGGACGCGCCGCTGGAATCGCGGGATACGGCCGCTGACGGCGCTACGGCATCACCGGCTTGCCTGGCCGGCTCAGTTTTTTTTTGCGCCTGATCTATGGTGTCGGCCGATAGCTGCGGCGCCTGCTCCCAAGGCGGCGTGGCCGCCGCCTTGCGCTGGGGCGCAGCCGCCGAAGCAGCCTTGCCGCCATTGCGTGCCGCCTCCAGTGCCGCCCGTGCCGGGCTCATGCCGCCTGCCGGTCGGCCAACCGGTACGCTGGCACTGGCAGTCTGCGGCGCAGCGCTAAGCCGTGCCGGGGCCGCAGCGCTTACTGCGGGCGCAGGTGCCGCCGCAGCTCTGGTAATCTGGCCGGCCGACTTTGCTTCTTCGCTTCCTGCTTGCGGCCTGAAAGCCAGCATGCGTAACAGGGTCATGGAAAATCCAGCGTACTCGTCCGGTGCTAGGCCGAGTTCATTACGCCCGTGCACGACAATCTGGTAATACAGCTGCACCTCTTCCGCATCGAACACCGTTGCCAGGCGCATGATGTCCTCGCGCTCCGGTACATCATCCGCCACTGCCGTCGGAACGCTCTGGGCAAGCGCGATCCTGTGCAGCAATGACCCGAGGTCTTGCAGGGCTGCGTTGTAGGACAGGCTGCGCGCTGCCATTTCATCGGCGATCGCAAGCAGACCCGCGCCATCCCCGGCAGCCAGGGCATCCAGCACCCGCACCAGATAGGATTGATCGAGCGCGCCCAGCATGCCCTGCACCGCCTCCAGCGTAACCTTGCCGGCGGCATAAGCGATCGCCTGATCGGTCAGGGACAGGGCATCGCGCATCGAGCCGTGGGCGCCCTGGGCCAGCAGGCGTAACGCGGGCGGATCGAATTCGATGCCTTCCTGGCCAAGGATATTTTCAAGATGGCCGATGATGTGTCCGGGCGGCATCTGCTTCAGGTTGAACTGCAGGCAGCGTGACAGCACGGTTACCGGGATTTTTTGCGGATCGGTGGTCGCCAGGATGAATTTCACATGCTCGGGCGGTTCCTCCAGCGTCTTCAGCATGGCGTTGAACGCATGGTTGGTCAGCATGTGGACTTCGTCAATCATGTAAACCTTGAAGCGCGCATTGGACGGCGCATAAATCGCCTGCTCCAGCAATTGCGCCATTTCATCGACACCGCGATTGGAGGCGGCATCCATTTCGATGTAATCGACGAAGCGGCCAGTGTCGATCGCCAAGCAGGCTTCGCAGCGGCCGCAGGGATTTGAGGTAATCCCGGTTTCACAGTTGAGAGATTTGGCTAAAATCCTCGATAATGTCGTTTTGCCAACACCGCGCGTGCCGGTGAAGAGATAGGCGTGATGCAAGCGCTTCTGCTCCAGGGCATGGGTCAGGGCGCGCACGACATGTTCTTGTCCGACGAGCGTATCAAAGCTTCTGGGGCGATATTTGCGGGCAAGGACTTGGTAAGACATGGGAAAGCCGGGTTTTTGGTATAGACCGCATTTTACCCGACCTGGTGTAAGTTATTGACCTGGCAGCAGCGCAAGCCTCGAAGAAACCCAAACAGGATATCCATCATGCAATGGCCTACTCATGAAGTCACCAATCAGGTACCGGAACTCGTCGGCTACAACGTCTTTTCGACTGATGTCGCGCTGGCGAATGGCTTGCGCCAGGGCGGCGCCGGCTGGCATGAGGAAAGCCTGACCCGTTTCGGCGCCGAACTCGGCAGCAGGGAAGTATTGCAACTGGGGGAGCTGGCCAATCGCCATTTGCCGGAGCTGAACACGCATGACCGTTTTGGCAATCGCATCGATTCGGTCGAATTCCACCCGAGCTGGCATCAGCTGCTGGCCCTGCTGCGACGCGAGGGATTGCATGCCCTGCCCTGGATGCAGCCGCAACCGGGTGCCCATGTGGCGCGCGCCGCCGGCTATTTCATGCAGTCGCAGGTGGAATCCGGTTCCCTGTGCCCGACTACGATGACTTTCGCTTCCATCCCGGTCTTGCAGAACGAACCGGAATTGTTTGCCAGGCTGCAGTCCAAGCTGCTTTCGCGTGAACACGATGCCCGCGACCTGCCACTGGAACAGAAGACATCCATGATGATCGGCATGGGCATGACCGAGAAGCAAGGCGGCTCCGACGTGCGGACCAACACAACGGTTGCGCGTCCCCTGCGCGGCGAAGGGCGTGGTGCGGAGTATCTGTTGACCGGACACAAATGGTTCTTTTCCGCCCCGATGTGCGATGCGCATCTGGTCCTCGCGCGCACCGAAGGCGGCCTGTCCTGCTTTTTCGTGCCGCGCTGGCGGCCTGACGGCAGCAAGAATGCGGTATTGGTCCAGCGGCTCAAGGACAAGCTGGGGAACCGCTCGAATTCGAGCAGCGAAGTCGAATTCCAGGATGCATACGGCATCATGGTCGGCCCGGAAGGCCGCGGGATTCCGACGATTATCGAAATGGCGAACCACACGCGGCTTGACTGCGTGATCGGCAGCGCCGGCCTGATGCGCCAGGCTTTCGTGCAGGCCGCCCATCATGCGCGGCACCGCAGCGCTTTCGGGCGGCTGCTTGCGGAACAGCCGCTGATGCGCAATGTGCTGTCCGATCTGGCATTGGAAAGCGAAGCGGCGACCCTGTTGATGCTGCGCCTTGCGCGCGCTTTCGAAAGCCTGCAGGACCCGCTGG
>NZ_HE978634.1:1027280-1100256 GCF_000312045.1 Noviherbaspirillum massiliense JC206 | reverse complement strand
AGCGCGCCTGGCGCCGGATCGTCACGCCCGCCGCGAAATTCTGGATCTGCAAGCGTGCCCTGGAATTCACGGGCGAATGCATGGAAGTTTGGGGCGGCAACGGCTATGTGGAAACCGGGCCTATGGCACGCCTTTACCGCGAAGCCCCGGTCAATTCGATCTGGGAAGGTTCAGGCAACGTGATGTGCCTGGATGTGCTGCGCGCGGTCGAGCGCGAACCGGAAGGATTCCTGCGCCTGCTGGAAGAATTCGCCCAGGCTGCATCCGCCCATGTGGGATTGCACACCCTGGTCGACTCCCTACGCAAGGACATGAATACGCCGCCGGAACAGCGGGAAGCGCTGGCGCGCCGCTTCACCCAGCGCCTTGTCCTGACTGCGCAGGCAAGCCTCATGCTGCAACACGCGCCGTCCCCGGTTGCCGAAGCCTTCATCGCCAGCCGGATCGATGCAGAATGCGGACGTGTCTATGGCACCTTGGCGGCTCCCGCCTTGCAAAATGACATCCTGAAGCGCGCCTGGCCGGAATGAGTTTGTCGCGGCAGATCTAGCAGAAAGAAAAACTGCAGGAAGAGAAAGGGGAAATTCAGAGATAGGGGGCGAGCCTTGTCTACGGCACTTGCGGGAAATGGCTGTGGCTGCTTCGTTCCCGACCTGACCAGGTTGGCCATGCCGCAATGCGCAGGGGCCCGCCTGACTGAATTCTACCAGCAAAGCCCCGCCCGCGCTGCCCTATATTTCAGTTCGATCAAAGGCCGAGTTCCTGCCAGATGCTGTCGACCCGCGCCTTCACTTCCTCACTCATGACGATGGTCCGCCCCCATTCCCGGCTTGTTTCCCCCGGCCACTTGTTGGTCGCGTCAATGCCCATCTTGCTGCCAAGGCCGCTAACTGGCGAGGCGAAATCGAGGTAATCGATCGGCGTGTTGTCGACCAGAGTGGTATCGCGCAGCGGATCGACCCTTGTGGTGATCGCCCAGATCACTTCCTTCCAGTCGCGAACATTCACATCCTCGTCCACCACCATGATGAACTTGGTGTACATGAACTGGCGCAGGAAACTCCAGACGCCGAACATCACCCGTTTCGCATGGCCGGCATAGGCCTTCTTCATCTGTACCACCGCCATGCGGTAGCTGCAGCCTTCCGGCGGCAGGTAGAAATCCGTAATTTCCGGGAACTGCTTTTGCAATAGCGGGATGAATACCTCGTTCAGCGCGACTCCGAGGACGGCCGGCTCATCCGGCGGCTTGCCTGTATAGGTCGAGTGATAAATCGGATCGCGTCGCATGGTGATACGATCGATCGTAAACACCGGAAACCAGTCCTGCTCATTGTAGTAACCGGTGTGGTCGCCATATGGGCCTTCCAGCGCATGCTCGTAACCGCTGGGATGGCTTTCGTCCGGATAGATGTGCCCTTCCAGCACGATCTCGGCCGAGGCCGGCACGCGCAATTCGCTGCCGATCGCCTTTACCAGTTCCGTCCGACTCCCGCGCAGCAGACCGGCGAACTGATACTCCGACAGCGTGTCCGGCACCGGTGTCACCGCACCGAGAATGGTGGCCGGGTCGGCACCCAGCGCTACTGCGATCGGATACGGCTGCCCGCGATGCGCAATCGCATGGTCGCGGAAATCCAGCGCCCCCCCGCGATGCGCCAGCCAGCGCATGATCACCTTGTTATGCCCTATCACTTGCTGGCGGTAGATGCCGAGGTTCTGCCGCTTCTTGTGCGGGCCCTTGGTGATGACCAAACCCCAGGTAATGAGCGGCGCGACATCGCCCGGCCAGCAATGCTGGATCGGCAGGCGGCCAAGATCTACCTCATTCCCTTCCCATACGATCTCCTGGCATGGCGCGCCGCGCTGTTCCTTCGGCGCCATGTCCCACAACGACTTCACCAGCGCGCCCAGACCCATCACGTCCTTCAATCCCTTCGGCGGTTCGGGCTCCTTCAATGTTGCAAGCACCTGACCGATCCTGCGCAATTCCCCGACATCCTCCGCGCCCATGCCGAGCGCAACGCGCCGCGGCGTGCCGAACAGGTTGCCGAGGACCGGCATGGAATGATTCACGGGGTGCTCGAACAGAAGAGCCGGACCTGTGGCGCGCAAGGTGCGGTCGCAGATTTCGGTCATCTCGAGGTAGGGGGAAACCGGGACTGAAATTCGTTTCAGTTCGTTAATTTGTTGCAACTGCGAAATAAAATCTCTCAGATCGTAATATTTCATGAATTTTTTACAGTTTCCTTAGTCTAATGATCTGTTTCAATCATTTTAAGCAAGTACTTGATTTTATTGAATGTTCAATGCAATAAATTGGCTTTTTAATTCTTAATAGTTATATTAAATGCGTTTCTTAGTGTTGACTTGATATATAACCACCCATAGAATTCGATCAACTTGATGTGGCGTTGAATTTTTGTCAACAAAGGGCGGCGCCAAAATTTCAGCATCTGGGTTCGGGGCCCACCAAACATTTTAAGGAGTGTTTTCAAAAGGCGTCTGCCTGCCTCCCCGAGAAAAAGTTGTCAGCCACTGAATGGCATTGAACAAGACCATCAGCTGAGCGAGCAACTCCGCCGTTTGCAATAGCGCTGCGCGCGATGCAAATGATGTTTTCTGATTCACGGAACATGCAGGGCTCGACCGGTTCTCCCGGACGTTTTCCCGCATACCACGACGATTCAGGAGGATTCATGTTAAATCGTCAATTCGAAGCAAAGGCCGACCAGGTCCGTCCGGCAGGCGTATTGCCCACTTTTGTGCGCGATACCTTGAATGGCATGATCAAAGCCATGCATCATGTATTGCTGGTTGTCGGGGTCATTGCAGTCTGTACATTGGCCATCTTGTTTGTCCGGCCTGAAATGGCCAATCAGTTCAAGGTGCTTCCCCTGCTCGGAAGCGCCGACAAGACAGAGGGCGCAACGGATGCCGATGCCCAGCTTGCCGCTGCACAGCCGGCAGTTTCCGCAGCCAATACTGCCAAGGCTCAAGCCCAGCCCGCGTCATCCGTCGCCGCCTTGGGTACACACGACCACGGCAGCGGCTTCGTCGGCAACTCGCGTCAGCAGCAATGGGTTACTTCCTGGCTGTCCAAGCGTTACCGCGTTGCCACCGATGCAACCAACATGCTAGTTTCGGCGGCATATCTCACAGCCAAGGAAATCAAGCTCGATCCATTGCTGATCCTGTCCGTGATAGCGATCGAATCCCGGTTCAATCCGTTTGCGGAAAGCCCGGTCGGTGCCCAAGGCCTGATGCAGGTGATGTCCAAGGTTCACCGGGACAAATTCGAAGACCTGGGCGGAGTCAAGGCAGCGCTGAACCCTGTTGCCAATATCAAGGTTGGCGCCCTCATCCTCAAGGAATACGTGGAGCGCGGCGGCTCCGTTGAAGCCGGCCTCAAACTTTATGTAGGCGCAGGGGCTCTGGAACATGACTCCGGTTACGGCGCCAAGGTATTGGCCGAGTACAGCAAGCTGAAAGAAGTCGCCATGGGCAAGAAAGTGCCGATCTTTTCCAGCTCCGCCAGTGCGGCAGCGCAGAAGCCGCAGCAGCAGGAACGCAAGGCGGAACCGGTTTCTGCAGACAATGGAGACCAGACGCCGAACGGGAACAGCAAACTCGCCGCGCTGTAACACCTCTCTCATCAACAAAAAAGGAGCCGGGACACGGCTCCTTTTTTTATCTTGCCGCCACTCTCTTGTCTCAGGCACGCGCCGCGAAAAAACGGCGAAGCCGTTCCACCGCCTCCTGCAGGTTTTCCATGGAAGTGGCATAGGAAGCGCGAATGTACTGGCGCGCGGTGTGCGGCCCGAAATCCAGCCCGGGCACCAGGACCACGCCCGCATCATTCAGCATGTCTATCGTCAGGCGATCAGCGTCATCGGCCAGCGAGGTGCAGTCGGCATAGACATAAAACGCACCGTCCGGCGTCACCGGAACCTTGAAGCCCAGATCCCGAAACGCGGGAACGATGTAATCCCGGCGGCGCCTGAATTCCGCCTTCCGCTCTTCATACAGCGCAATCGACTCCGGTGCGAAGCAGGCAACGCCGGCGTGCTGCGCCACGCTGGAAGCGCAGATGAAAAGATTCTGGGCCAGCTTCTCGATCTGAGGAACAAGCGCATCCGGCACGACCAGCCATCCGAGACGCCAGCCGGTCATGTTGAAATACTTGGAAAAGCTGTTGACCACGATGACATCGTCGCCCAGGCCCAGCGCTGAAAACGGCGGGGCATCGTAAGTCAATCCCTGGTAAATCTCGTCGACGATGGTGAAACCATGCTTTTCCCTGACAGTTGCCACGATCTTCGCCAGCTCGTCCCTTTCGATCGATGTGCCAGTCGGATTCGACGGCGACGCCAGCAGGACGCCACGCGTGGCAGCCGTCCAGTGTTCGCGCACCATCGCATCCGAGAGCTGGAAGCGCTGGGCCGGACCGCTGGGGATCATTTTCGCCTGCCCGTCGAAGGCCGCAACGAAATGGCGGTTGCAGGGATAGGATGGGTCAGGCATCAGCACTTCCGTACCCTTCTCGATCAGCGCGGCACAGGCAAGCACCAGTGCCGCCGATGCGCCTGCGGTAACGATGATGCGGCGCGGCGCAATTTCCAGTCCGTACACTCGGCGGTAATGTTCGGCAATGGCCTCGCGCAAGGCCGTGATACCGGTAGCCGACGTGTATTGCAGCCTGCCGTCTGCCATCGCGCGCGCCGCTGTCTCGATGACGGCAGGCGCGGCGGTGAAATCGGGCTCGCCGATTCCCATGTGGATGATGTGGCGCCCCTGCTGCTCCAGCCTGGCAGCCATCTTCGCCAGCTCCATGACATGGAACGGCGCAATGTTGGCAAGACGGGAGGCGAGATGCAGGTCAGGAATGGAAGGATTCATGGCAGTAAAAAACAAAACCATGGATTGCTCCATGGCTTATCAGGAAAACAAGGCGAAGCGGCAGGAGGAGAGTTCGGCTAGCGGCGCTTCGCATTACCGACTTCAAGCTCCCGCACATTCGCCGCAAACTTGTCGAGCACCCCGTTCACGTACTTGTGCCCGTCAATCCCGCCAAAGGATTTGGTGAGTTCGACCGCTTCATTGATCACCACCTTGTACGGAATCTCGATGTGATTGCGCAGTTCGTAGGCGCCGATCAGGAGCGCCGCGTGCTCCACAGGCGAGAGCTGATCGATCGGCCGGTCGATCAGCGGCGCAAGACCTTCACGCAGGAGAGGAGCCTCCCTGATCGTGCCGTGCAGGAGTACGTCGAAATGACCGGCATCGGCCTTGTCGAAGCCATGCGCCTGACGGATATGCGCATCAATGGCGCCGGCATCTTCGTTATTCAAGAGCCATTGATACAGGCCTTGCAGCGCGAACTCGCGCGCCCGGTGACGCGGCGTGCGGTTCTTGGAAGGATTGGCGTGAGTGGATTTTTGAGTCATGGCTTGCAAACTGCACCTGCCCTCTACCGGGCAGGTAAAAAATGAAAATTCCTTGCCGGAGCTTCCTGGGCAGGATGGATTACCGGCCGCTTATTCGTCTTCCGGCGCCTCGGCCAGTTCATCGAGGGCCAGCACGAGATTCGCCATTTCAACGGCGACGCGGGCCGCATCGGCACCCTTCTCTGCCATCCGCACTTCCGCCTGCTCGTCGGTATTGGTGGTCAGAACCGCATTGGCAATCGGGATGCCGTAGTCGAGGGCAACCCGGGTGATGCCGGCTCCGGATTCATTGGATACCAATTCAAAGTGATAGGTTTCGCCGCGAATCACCGCGCCCAGCGCTACCAGCGCATCGAACTGCTGGGTTTCCGCCATTTTCTGCAAGGCCAGCGGAATTTCCAGGGCACCCGGAACCGTCACATGCAACACATCCTCGTCGGCGACACCGAGATGCTTGAGTTCCGCCAGGCAGGACGACAGCAGACCGTGGCACACGTCTTCATTGAAGCGGGCTTGCACAATACCAATGCGCAAGCCAGTGCCATCCAGATCGGTTTCGTATGTTCCTACGGTCATGATTGTTCCTTTATGCGACTTTGTAATTGGCATTCCCGACATTGCGGCCTTTGGTCCGGCAAACCGGGTGCTGCCTGATGCTTTCGAATTCACGGACACCGTCCGGTTCCTCGGCAGGAATCAGTCCCCCGGTTTCGCCTGATACCCGACCACTTCGAGATTGAAACCGGTCATCGAGGGCATTTTCCTCGGGCTGGCGAGCAACCTCATCTTGCCCACGCCCAAATCCTTCAGGATCTGGGCTCCGATGCCATAGGTGCGCAAGTCCATGCTGGGACTGCGTGCTTGCGGCTTGGCGTCCGGCGTAATCAGGGCGTCGAACTTTGCAAACATCTGCTCGGCGGATTCCTCGCAGTTGAGCAATACCATTGCCCCGCGTTCTGACGCCTGGATGGCCGCCATGGCCGATGCCATGTTCCATGAATGCGTAGTGGCTCCGGTTTCGAGCAAATCCAGGATGGATACCGGCTGGTGGACGCGCACCAGGGTTTCCAGGCTCGGCTGGATATTGCCGTGGACCAGCGCCAGGTGCGCGCCGCCGCTCGGCTTGTCGCGATAGGCAATTGCGTGGAAGCTGCCATAAGCGGTCTGCATCGTACGCTCGGCAATGCGCTCGACAATGCTTTCATGCTGGCTGCGGTAATGGATCAGATCGGCAATCGTGCCGATCTTCAGCTTATGTTCCTTCGCGAATTCGATCAGGTCGGGCAGGCGCGCCATGGTGCCGTCATCCTTCATGACTTCGCAAATGACCGCCGCCGGCATCAGGCCAGCCAGTTCGGCAAGGTCGCAACCCGCCTCGGTATGGCCGGCACGCATCAGCACACCGCCCTTGCGCGCCTTCAGCGGAAAGATATGGCCCGGCTGGACGATATCGGACGGCTTGGCATTCTTGGCCACGGCCGCCTGCACAGTCCGCGCACGGTCGGCGGCAGAAATTCCGGTCGTGACGCCTTCGGCTGCCTCGATGGATACCGTGAAGGCCGTGCCGAACTGTGCGCCGTTCTGCGCGGTCATCATGGGCAGCTTGAGCTGCTCGCAACGTTCCTCGGTCAGGGTGAGGCAGATCAGGCCACGCGCATGTTTGGCCATGAAATTGATCGCTTCGGGGGTAACGAATTCCGCCGCAAGGATCAGGTCGCCTTCGTTTTCACGATCTTCCTCGTCGACCAGGATGACCATGCGACCTGCGCGCAGTTCGGAAATGATTTCTTGAGTTGTTGAAATAGACATGTCTGCAATCCAGATGAGCCTGCTATTTTAAAGGATTTGGCAATCGCCCATCTTCCTCTTTTCCGCCTGCTCCATCGGGATCTGCAAGAACAAATGCATTCCCGCCGGCGCGGCGCGGAACGCATGCGCGAAACGTCAACCTGCTTTGCAAAACGTCAGCGCTTCACGAACCGGCACAATTGCAATTGAACTCAGGCCCCTATCATGCCCTGGCCGCAGACGCGGATGGTGTCGCCGCTGATGCCGTAGGCGCCCGGGGTACTGAGGAAAGTGACAAGTTCAGCCACATCCCTCGGTTTCCCGCCCTGCTTCAGGGAATTCAGGCGCCGGCCGACCTCGCGGGTCATGAATGGCATTTCCTCAGTCATCGCGGTTTCGATGAAGCCAGGCGCGACCGCGTTGATGCAAATCCCGCGTGTAGCAAGCCTTGGCGCCTGCGCCGCGACGTAGCCGATCAACGCAGCCTTGGTCGCTGCATAGTTGGTCTGCCCGAAATTGCCCGCCACGCCGCTGATGGAGGACAGACAAACGATGCGACCGTAGTCGCGCAAAGTCTTCTCCGACAGCAGGAGCGCATCAATGGCGCCGATGGCGGCAAAATTGATGTTCACCACCAAGTCCCAGTAATGCTCCTTCATGTTGGCCAGAGTACGGTCGCGCGTGACGCCGGCGTTGTGCACGACGATGTCCAGTCCCCCAAATTTCTCCCTGAAGAAGTCGGCGATCCGGCGCGGCGTATCCGGGCTGGAAATGTCCATCATCAATGGCAGGGCGCCGATGGCGATGCAGGTCTGGTGCAGGGCATCGGCTGCGCCCGGCACATCCAGACACACCACCTGTGCACCTTCCTGAGCGAGTCGTTCCGCGGTTGCCTTGCCGATGCCGCGCGCGCTTCCCGTCACCAGCGCCACCTTGCCCTTGAGCGCCTGTTCGAACGGCAGCCCTGCCGGGGCAGGGACCCGCGACCTGACATGGACGGCTTGCCCGGACACATAAGTGGCCTGCACGCCGCAAAAGAAGCGCACGACCCCGGCGAGGCGGTCGACTGCGTCGCGCGCGACATAAGCGAGGTTGACGGTAGTGCCGTTCTTGCCGAGCTCCTTGCCGAGCGAGCGGCTGAAGCCTTCGATACCCCGTGCTGCAGCGGCGGCAACGGGATCTTCCGCTTCCTCCGGCAATGCGGCGACGAGCAGCACCCTTCCATTGGGAGATATCCGGCGCATCACCGGGTGGAAGAAATCATAGAGCGCGCGGTAGTCGGCCGGCACGGTGCAGCAGGTTGCATCCAGGATCAGGATGTCCAGGCGTTCTTCCGGACTCGACGGCCGATCGTCGAGGAGCGTGGCACCAGCTTCGAGCACGGCGGCCTGCAGGCTCGCCAAGGCATAGCCATTGCCCGCACGGGCCAGCAGTACATTCTTGCCGGCGAAGGGTTGCGCTTCATAGCCACCCGGCGCACGGGCGAGCTGGACGGGATGGGGCAAACCAAGCATCTTCACGATGCCGGCGGTGGCCGGGCTGCGGCCCAGCTTCATCAACAGGTCTGACATGAGGAGACTCGCCTTCTTCGTATTCGTCTTATTTTTCCAGGATGGCCGTCACGCCCTGGCCGCCGGCTGCGCAAATCGAAATGAGGCCGCGTCCGCCGCCGGCCTGGTCGATGATCTTCGCCAATGTGGCGACAATGCGCCCGCCGGTGGCGGCGAAAGGATGCCCGGTCGCGATCGAGCTGCCCTTGACGTTGAGCCGGCTGCGGTCGATGCTGCCGAGAGGCTGCTCAATACCAAGCTTTTCGCGGCAGAACTCGGGCGACTCCCAGGCCGCCATGGTGCATAGCACGACGGATGCGAAGGCTTCGTGGATTTCGTAAAAGTCGAAATCCTGAAGCGACAGGCCGCGCTTGCGCAGCATGCGCGGAATGGCGTAAGCGCCTGCCATCAGCAAGCCTTCGCGTTCGTCGATGAAGTCGACCGCAGCAACTTCGCCGGCGGTCATGTAGGCGAGGATGGGCAATCCCTTCTTCCGCGCCCACTCTTCCGATGCGAGCAGCACGGCGGAAGCGCCATCGGTAAGCGGCGAGGAATTGGCCGCGGTGATCGTGCCGCCATTGCGATCAAAGGCGGGAGCAAGCTTGCCCATCTTTTCGAGAGAGGAATCTGGGCGCAGGTTGTTGTCGCGCTTGAGGCCGTGGTAAGGCATTACCAGGTCATCGAAGAAGCCTTCCTCATAAGCCTTGGCGAGATTCAGATGGCTGGCGAGCGCAAGCTGGTCCTGCTCTTCGCGCGTGATGCCGTAGCGATTGGCGGTGATCTGCGCATGCTGGCCCATCGACTTTCCGGTACGCGGCTCGGCGTTCCGGGGAAGCTCGGGGATCAGGTGAGCGGGCTTGAGCAGGCCGAGGGAGGCTTTGAACTTGTCGCCATTGCTGCGGGCCGCATTCACTTTCATCAGGCCGCGCTGCAGGCCAGGATTAACAGCGATCGGCGCATCTGACGTCGTGTCGGTGCCACAGGCAATGCCCACCTCGATCTGGCCGAGCGCGATCTTGTTCGCCACCAGGATCGCCGCTTCCAGGCCGGTACCACAGGCTTGCTGAATATCGTAGGCCGGCGTGTTGGGATGCAAGCCGCTGCCGAGAGCCGCTTCCCGTACCAGGTTCCAGTCACGCGCATGCTTCATGACCGCGCCGCCAGCCACTTCGCCCAGCAACTCCCCTTGCAGATTGTATTTCTGCACCAGGCCGCGCAGGGTATCGGTCAGCATGGTCATGTTGCTCAAATCCGCATAGGCGGTGTTGGAGCGTGCGAAGGGAATGCGGTTGGCGCCGACGATGGCAACGCGCCTGGGAGTGCCGTAGTGCATATGAGGTCTCTTGGAATGAGCTGCCTGATCGAGGATGAACGCCTGCCGGCCTGCACTGTACTGCCGGCAACCGGAAATTCGCCCTGGCCAGCCAGGACGAACTCAAGCGGCGGCAAGGCCGGCGGATTTTAGCATAGGCAACCCTATTGAAATACAGGTGTGCCTGCTCTTCGAGCAACTTTGGAGAATGCTGATTCGACTCCGGCGGGCTTACGCCGCCTGCCGGCTTTCAGGAATTGCCGTTCGACTGGGACAAGGACAGCATGCGCTCGACATAACGCGCAATCAGGTCGATTTCCAGGTTGACCATGGCACCCGGCTTGAGATGCTTGAGCGTGGTGACTTCGATGGTGTGGGGAATCAGGTTGATGGAGAATTCGCAAGCATCGGCGCTATCGCTTACCCGGTTCACCGTCAGCGAAACGCCGTTCACGACGATCGAGCCCTTGTAGGCGAGGTATCTTGCCAGGTCGCGTGGTGCTGCGATCACGAGCTCCCGCGATTCGCCCACGGGCTCAAAGCTGCGCACGGTACCGAGCCCGTCGACATGACCGGAGACCAGGTGCCCGCCCAGCCTGTCGGAGAGGGTGAGGGCCTTTTCCAGATTTACCTCTCCCAATGCATCCAGACCAGTGGTACGGTTCAGGCTCTCGCGCGACACGTCGACGGTAAAACCCTTGTCGGTCTTGGTGACTACCGTCATGCAGGCACCGTTGAGCGCAATCGAATCGCCGATCATGACATCGACCATAGCCAGACCACCGGCATCGACAGTCAGCCGGACGCCGGCGTCTGCATCCTGGCCGAGGGGAGTAATGGAAGTGATTTTGCCGACGGCGGCAACGATACCGGTAAACATGACTGGACCAACCTGAATTAAATGAAACGGGCAAGGATACGCAAATCCGGGCCGATTTGCCTGACTTCGTGAAATTTCAGCAAGCGCTTTTCCTCCAGCGCATCGAGCGCCGGCAATTCGAACATGCCGCGTGCCTCTCCCAGCAGACTGGGCGCGAGATAGACCAGCAGTTCGTCCACGCATCCTTCCCGGATCAGCGAACCATTGAGCTTCGCTCCTGCCTCGACATGGAGTTCGTTGATCTGGCGCTTGCCGAGTTCCAGCATCAGGGCCGGCAGGTCGACCTTGCCATGCGCGTTCGGCAGCATGAATACTTCCACACCGCGGTCACGCAATTGCGCTTCCTTTTCCGGATCGGGACGGGCCGCGACTACCCATGTTCCGCCGCCTTCCAGCACCCGGGCATCCGGGCTGATCTCGAGGCGGCTGTCGATGACGATGCGTTGCGGCTGGCGCGGCGTGTCGATGGCCCGCACATTCAGCTGCGGATCGTCTTCCTTGACGGTGCCTATGCCGGTGAGGATGGCACAGGCACGCGCGCGCCACCAGTGACCGTCATTGCGCGCCTCAGGAGACGTGATCCACTGGCTGCGCCCGTCGTGCAGGGCAGTCTTGCCATCGAGGCTGGCCGCAACCTTCATCCGCACCCAGGGCTTGCCGCGCTGCATGCGGGACAGGAAGCCGATGTTCATCTCGCGCGCTTCCTCCTCCATCACGCCGCATGTCACTTCTATTCCAGCCTGCGCCAGCTTCGACAGCCCCTGCCCGGCCACCAGCGGATTCGGATCGCCGATCGCGGCCACGACCCTGCCCACGCCGGCACGGATCAGCGCATCGGCACAGGGCGGCGTGCGGCCGTAATGGCTGCATGGCTCCAGCGTCACATACACTGTGGCGCCGCGCACATCGAAACCCCGGCTGGCCGCATCGTTCAAGGCTTGCACTTCGGCGTGCGCCTGCCCCGGCGGCTGAGTATAACCTTCACCGATGATCCGGTTTTCTTTGACGATCACGCATCCCACGCGCGGATTGGGCGCGGTGGTGAACATGCAGTTGGACGCAAGTTCCAGAGCGCGGCGGATACCTTGCAGGTCGCTGAAATTTTCCACGAGCTTCTTTGTGCTGGTTGACGGTGACGCCTGCCTTGCCGCAGAAGCGGCTTTCATTCGAAAGGCGTCAGCAGGTATTTTTATCGACGGCGGGATTGCATACGCGCGCACGGCCAAGGAAGTTGAGCTTGATCTGCCGGACCTGTCCATCCGTAAGAAAGGTCAGGGTGCCCGATTGAGGCGCCTGGCTGCTGGCATTGGTGCGTGTGCGTCCTGAGCCGGTATAGGCGAGATATTGTACTGTCGAATCGGTGAAATTCGCCTGGACCGAAATCCCGCTGGGAACCGGGCCATGCATGAAAATGATTTCCTCACCTGCTTCCGGCCTCTGGTTGCCATTTTCGTCGACGAATACCAGCCAGCCCTTCGCCCAGTCCCTGCCGTCACCTGCCGGCACGAGGTCGACCCGGGTGCCACGACGGATGGCTTCCGAACGGGCAAGGTTGATTGCAACAAAGAAATCGTTGACCGCAGTTGTGATCCTTTGCCTTTGGATCAGCGCATAAAAGCTCGGGATGCCGATTCCGAGCAGGATTACGCCGACAGCTATCACTGCCATCAATTCGACCATGGAAAATCCGCCAGAGCGTGTCAGCGCAAAAAAGGCGTTTCTCGTTCGCATTTCAGTTCCAGCAATCCGGTCCATCGGCACCCTTTTCGCCCGTGCTGCTCAGCGTCAGGCTGCCGCAGGCCGCGTCCTTGTGGCCTGGATTGACGGCGCTGGTGCCGGGCTCCGCGATCAGCAGGACGCAATCACGGATGGATTCGTCCTTGCAAGCCGCAGCGCGGATCTCGTAGGCGCTCCTCGCCGGGCTCTCGCCTGAGTACCACTTGAATCTTTTTTCATCCCCGCCGGTCGAGCCGGAACTGAAAGCGATGTAGCTGTTATGCAGGGAGTAATAGCGCTCCTGTTGCTGCATCACTTGCATCAAGGCCGCCTTTCCTTCTGCGCGCCGGCTTTTGCGCACCGCTTCCTGATAGGATGGATAGGCCATCGTCGTCAGTATTGCCACAACGACCGCGACGACGAGGATTTCAACGAATGTGAAGCCGCGTGTCCGCTCATATGCAGTAGCCAAGCGGATTCCTTTACTTCTTGTTGAACGCATCGCGCAGCTCCTTCCAGTTCAGTATTTCCCGCCAACTGAGCCGCCCCGCCGGCACGAGGGATTCTCTGATTATCTGGCTAGCGGGAGCAACGCCTGGCTTCACTTCTTCATCGCTGCCGAAATTGATGACGGTATATCTTCTCCTCGCCACTTTTCTGCCGACCGGGTTCCGGTCGCCGGTTTCGGTGGCTGTTGCGATTTTCGTAGGGGGCTTCAGCATTCCGGCCTGCGACAGGTATCCCGTCGAATTTCCTCCCAAGGCAAAGCCTGTCAGGCTGTCCAGCATGTAAGACCGGCCGCCACCCGGCGAACACATCCCGCCCGGGGGAATCAGGCTGTTGAACAGCAGGCTGCCGTCGGCAAGTATCGGCGGCGTCACGCTTCGTTCGCCGGACGATCCCGCATCCGGAAAATCCAGATACCAGCCGCGCTTCTGGCCCTCGGCCGCGCCGTACGAAAACAGATCGCCCGTGATCCTGAGCCCGTCGCCGGTAGTTTTCTCGGTTTTGCGCGCTACCAGCTGGTCACGCCCGGCAATGCTGTATTTGCTCTCTGTCGTATCGTAAATTGCATAAAAGGATTGCTGGCTGAACCCCGAGGGCGACAAGTCGCTCTCCTCGATGAATTTGCCGGTGCCGAACAGGACCACATACCCCTTGCCTGGCGCGAACATGACTTTCGGCTGCATGGTGATCGGCTGGCGCATGCCGCGCCCGTCCTTCGCGACAAACACGGGACTCTTGCTTGCAAGTGCTTTCGACCATGGCGCCGATCCGGAAAAGTCGAAGCGCCACAAATTGCCTTGCAAGTCGCCGGCATAGGCGTAATGCACCGCATCGTCAGCGCCGACCACCAGCGCAGGCGGCGCGAGCCCATTCGGCAGCGAGGGATCCTGACTCGGCGCCCTGAACTTGAAGTAATTGACTCCCTGCTGCCATTTGGCGGATGGCGGCTTGTCGAGCGAGAGCAGGAACAATGCGCCTGCAGCATCCGTATTGAACCTGCCGGCGCCGTCATCCACATGATTGTTCACGCCACTCGGTACCACGACGAAATACCCGTACTCCGGCACGCCATTGACGATCTTGAGCAGGAACTTGCCGATTGCCGGCGCTCCGATTAGGTTGCCCATGTCGGGATCATCCGCATCCGTGAATTCCCAAAGTGCTCCCGACCCTCCAGCGAAATCGGACGGGTCGCTCACATCCAGCGCGAACACACCTTGCGCGCCTGCGCCCATTCCCCCCGCAAGAACCGTCTTCCAGTCTCCCCGCACGAGGGCTTCGGACGCGGCGAGTTGCCCATCCACGTACGAGCGGTGTGCATATGCGGGATGTGTCAGCTGGTTCAGGTGCTTGAACAGCGCATTCGGCACATACGCAAACAATTCCGTCCCGTCCGCCGCACTGAACGCGTGCAGCATGCCGTCGTTCGACCCGACGTAAATTGTGCGGGGGCGATTCCTGTATTCGTTCAGGAATTGCTGGTACCCGCTGCCCTGCATGTTCCGCGCAGGGGCGCCGACATATAGCGGGTTGCTGTTGACGATATCGCCGAGCAATCGCTCGCGCATGCGGAAGATGCCGGAAGCCTGGCCGATTTCGAGTTCGCGGTGCCCGCGCAGGTATTCCAGCCTCTTCTCGCCCAAGCCGTCGTTCATATTCTCCACCGGGGAAAGATTGAGCGCCGCCTTCTGGCTGTTGGTCAGCTTGTCCCACTCGAAAGCCACCGTCGCCAGCGTCTTGCCAGCCTCGGTCCTGGAGGTGTAGATCTTCCGTTCATCCGGCCTGGGGAAGCCCGGCTTGCCGCCCGTTCCGGTCAGTATTTCGCCTGCATCCCATTCAGCGGCACTATCCACCTTCACGGAACCATTGTCGTCCGGCGACAGCGCCAGCTTCGTGAGGCTTCCGCTCCAGGTCATGGGGTCGAACTCAGCCTGGTAAAGATATTCGCCGCCGGCGGAAAGCCTGGGCGCCGACAATGCAGCGGCGGATAGCGTGCCTGTCATGCTTCCGCTGCGGGCGAATGCCTTGCGCAGTGAACGGATCATTGCGCCGGGCTGGCTGGCGAGGAAGTAATTGGCGGGATAGATGCCCTCAGCGCCTACCGGTGCCGGCTTGCGACGACCTGCGGAAGAACCCCCGGTGGACTGAGTGAAAAAAGGATTGGGAACGGTTTCCCTTCCCGCCGGGCCTCCGTACTTTGCCGCAAGATACAGCTGGCTGTCGCGCGGCCCCGGGAGACGGGTACTGCCGTCGAGCAGACCGTTGCCGCCTTCATCGATATCGACGGCCAGGGTGGTCACACGCCCAGGCTTGTCGAGCCGGATATCGTTCGCATATGCCCAATGCGCCAGGCCGGCAATGTAATAGCTTCCATGCCGGTTTGCCCCGGCTTCCATCGCATCGAGCGCATTCAGCCTGAAGCCTGCCATGGATGCAGGGTAATCGGCACGGGCCGCCATTTCCATCTCGCCAACCTTCCGTGTCCATGCCCGCACATCCAGCGCCGGTGTTCTTCCGGCAATGCCCGTGTCTATTCTCCGCGCCGCGTCATATGCATCGCCGCCGTCTCCATACCACGTACCCTCATTCCCGGGAAGGTAGCGGTCCCAGTAAGTGTTGGCGTCGGCAATCGCCAGCAGGTAATTCTTCTGGCATGCGGCGATGACCGGGTCGGTCCAGCTGGCGATGACGGGAAATCCGTCCCTCATCACCTCGCTCACGCCGGCCGTGGCTTCCGGCGTGGGCGGCAAGCCTTGCAGGTAGCGGATGCCCTCGTAGTACAGTTCGCTCAGAGGATCATAGGTCTTGTAATTCCCGGACCGGCCAAACTTGTTGATGTAATTGATCAGGCCGCTATTGGCGGACCGGCTGTTGCGCGCCGCCGGATCATCCGGGTTGCTGTACAGGATGCCGGTGACGGGATCCCATTCGGCCCGTTCATTCCCGCGTTCGGTCAGGCCGGAGAGGTCGGGTGCCGTCGGACCGAGATATTTCATCGGCGATCTTAAAACGCCGCCATAGCGATTCGGGGAACCGTCCAGTACATAACTCATGACAGCCATTCGCAGGCGATCGGACCTGCGCTGGATTTCACCGACCGGCTTGTAGTTGCTTCCGTATTTCTGGCAAAGGTCGGTCCTCGCCGAGCCTTCCTTGCTGTCGCATACCTTCACCCGTACCAGGTATTCGCCGAGTTTCTTGTCCAGGGCTTCCGGCCCCGGTTTGCCCTTGCCGTCATAGCTTGCGGTGCAAAAGCCGTCCGCTTCCCGGCTGTCGTTCCCGTTGTCGCCTGCCAGGCCGCTGCTGCTGTCGCTGAACAGGATCCGGTTGCGGCAGGAGACGACGTACAGCGTCTTTACATTGAATGGCGTCACTCTGCCGGGCGCGCTGACATCGCCGCCGGCAATGACCACGCGGCGCGGGAAATACGTGCGATGCGCATAAAAATTGTCGCTATCCCCGCCCTTCAGCACGGCGCGCTGCAAGATCGTGGTATCAGCCGTATCGATCACCCTGTCGCCCCCTGTCAAGGCATAGCGCAGCATGTCGAGCATGGAGGATGCCGCCCAATTCATGAAGTTGCCGCTGAAGGTATCGCCGCCACATTCGTGAACCGTATCGGCATTCTTGGCGATGAAGAAGTAGCCATCGTCGGTCAGGTTGCGGTTGCCGCCGTTGTAGGCATAGCATTTGAGCGGATTGAAATACCCCGGATATTCGAAGGTCCGGTCATAAGTGCCGTGCTCGCCGCGATAGGCGGCAGCGACTGCGGGAAATTCGATCGACAGACTCAGCAGCAGATTCGGACGCGGCTTGTCCTGTCCCGCAAGGAGCGGGCTGCGGGCGATTTGCACCGGAGGAAGGCCGGACCAGGCCGAAGGCAGGCATGCCATGAGGACGAGCAGAAGCGCTGTCCGCAATCCGAAATCCCGTACCCGCGTTATCCCGCTCATCTGTCTTCCTTTCTGTAGACCGTCTGCAAAACCACCTGTGTCGTGTCGCGCATTCCGAACCCCATCGAAGTAATGCGATACAAGTAAGTCCGGCCGCCCTTGGTCGCATCTTCCCCAGCCCTGTTGTAGGGCATCAGCTCGATGACATAGCGTGGGACCTTGGCAGGAAGCGGTCCCTGACCGGCCTGGAAAGACTGTCCGGTGAAACGGCCATAGGGAACAGACCTCGCATTGGCCGATTCGTCGAGGAAGTCGATGCTGGTCCATGCCGGAGGCATGCCTTCAGCCGGCTGACTGCAAAGGCCGAGGTGCGGATTCGCAAGACCGGCACCACAGCCTGCGATGAATCCCTCCGCGCCGCCGCCGGCAAACAGCGCGCTGCGGGAAATCGAAGGATCTGGGGAATTCTCGATGTCCAGTTCCGCATCCATCAGCCCGGCTTCAGCGGCCTGCAGCGCAATTTGGTAGTCCCGGTCGCCACGTGCCGCCTTCTCTCCCTGCAGGGCAATTTGTGCAGCCGAGACCCCGAGCAGGAGCGTCGCCAGCAGCATCACCAGGCAAACAACCAGCGAGATGCCGCCTTGCCGGTGATGCATCCGCTGCCCGCGTTGGCCGCCTGGTGTCAGTTGGCAGCAGCATGTGGTCGTCATGCAGGACTCCCCACCGGGCGGTTGCGCAGAAGGATGCTGGTTGCAAAAATCTTGCGGATCCTGTTTCTCGTCGCCTTAGGCAAACGCAGTTCGCTGATTCTTGTGCCGATGTCCGAGCCTGCGTGCGCATCCGAATAGTCCTTGCCGAACAGGTCATAGTCCTTGTCGAGCACATCGGTGCGCGCTGCCTCCGCGCCGCGTATCAGGAGAGTGATCCTGACCGCCACCACTTTCGTCCAGTTTGTTTTCCGATTTCCGTCGATAGCTCTCGCCGCTGCATTCGGGCCATCGAGCACAAGTGCGTCATCAAGTGCATGAAGAGACACGGCATTCAGGAAGCGCTCCGGCAAGCCGTCGCCATCGGCATCGATCCCGTACAGCACCTGAAAGGATTCGACGCCGCGCACGATGGCCTGGGAAGACCAGCTGCTGCTGCCCTTGTACTTGCAATAGAGTTCCGGCTCGCCGCTGGCGTCCTCTGCAACGTAGAAAATGCTCCAGCCCCTGTCATCCTCTGCTCTGTCTTGCGAAATCACCGCAGGGACGCTGTAGCCGGCACAGTTGATCATGGTCCCGTCGCCGCTCGGGCCGGCACCCGAACCGAAAAACCGTACGGCCAGCACATCGCTGCCATTGACGGATTTGGCAAGCGCGGATTCGATGCCGGGCGTAGTGCTTTTGAGGCTGGCAGCGTCAAGCCCGATGATGTAGGCGCTCAGGTCTTCCGTGGCGAGGACGGGAGCTGTCTGGCCGTCCCAGTTTTCATATGCGGCCTGCCGTATCGCCCGCGTCAGGACTTCAATTGCATAACGCCCGCTTTCCTGGATACGGATGCCATCCTCCTGCGCGAGATAGCCTGACTTGGCGGATAAAAGCAGCGCCGTGGTCGCCAGCACCACCAGCAGCCCCAGGGTGATGGAAATCATGAGTTCGACCAGCGTCACACCGCTCTCGCGTCCAAGGACCGATCCCCTCGGCTGCCATCTGCTTGTCCGACGCTCACTGTTCATTGGAAGTAAGGTTCGACAATGACGGCTACGGCAGGCGGAAAGTCCTTGTCTGCACCCGCACCAAAACGGCCGTCCGGATCTTTCATGCGCCAGCCGAGCTTGATGACATACGGTCCCGAGTTGCCGCTGCCAGGATGGCAAGCCCATGTGAGCTGGGCTTGCGCTGCATCCCATGCAGCGTCACGGCAAATGCGTGCGCGGCTGTGCGGCAGCAGAGCATTGATGCGCTTTTTCCATTCATAGATGTCGAAATCCGCAAGCTCGGCACTGTCGCAGTGCGTCGAGTAGCAGAGCTTGCCCGGGACGCCCGGCTCGGCTTCCCCGGTCGGCGCGTAATCCACAGCGATAAAGGGGTTCTCTTCGTCGCCGAGTTTCATCTGTTCGGTATTCGCCCGCATCTTTTCAGCCATCTCGGTAGCCAGCTGCAATGCGGCGGTATGAAATGCAGACTCCTGCGCGGTACGCATCGCCGTCAATTGCATGCCGACGGCCCCGATGACGCCAAAAGACAGCACGAAAATCGAGACCAGCACCTCCAGCAGCGAAATTCCGTTTTCTCTCCGCGTTTTCATTGCAATTGCTCCCCTGCTCTTCTTGCATGCCGGACTGCCTGCTCCGGGCGTGGCATGCCTCCCTTGATGTCTCCAACGCTCGCCTTTATTGCCATTATTGCAACATTCAAGCCGCACGAAAGCTGCCTCCCAATGCGGCATCAATGCATCAATTCACTGTCTGGTGGATTTGCGTTCCTGGCGAACTTCCGCGATAGCATCCTGAAATTCGGCGACGTCCTCGAAACTCTTGTAGACGGATGCGAACCGGATATACGCGATCTTGTCGAGGCGCTTCAATTCCCGCATGACCAGTTCCCCGATCTGGCCGGACACGACTTCACGGGCCCCGCTCGACAGCAGTTTTTCTTCGATGCGATGTATGGCCTCGTCCACGGCCTCCGCCGAAACCGGCCGCTTGCGCAGGGCAAGCATAAGGCTGGCCCGCAGCTTTGCCGGGTCGAACTCCGCGCGGCTGCCATTCTTTTTTACGATGACAGGCATCATCAGTTCGATGCGCTCGTAGGTGGTGAACCGCTTGTCGCAATGGATGCAGCGGCGGCGGCGGCGAATCGCATCCCCTTCTTCCGACACGCGCGTGTCCAGAACCTGTGTATCTTCGTGATGGCAGAAGGGGCATTTCATGGCGATGTAGGTGATCCTTGAGACTGGTCCTGCATAGTGCCGCTTGCGGCGCACGGCTTCATCAAATTATTGATCGGCGAATTCTGTTGCCGCGTTAAAAAAATATCAAGCCGCGCACTGTGTGACACCTTGCGCGTCATACAGGCGAAAAAACCGCAATGCCTTGTAAATAAAGGGGATTGCGAGGATCAATCCCATAAATATGGTGTTACGGAAATTCCACAAACGGGGCAATACAGGTTTTGTATTTCAGCTTTCGCACATGGCACGACCGCATGTGGCCGCCCCATGTGCATGGCTTGCAGAGACTCAGGCGTAGACCGGGAAAGCTTCGGTCAGCTTCCGGACCTCCGCCTTCACCCGCTCGATCGTGGCCGGGTCATGCGGATTGTCGAGCACGTCGGCAATCAGATTGCCCACTTTGGTGGCTTCCGCTTCCTTGAAGCCGCGCGTCGTCATTGCCGGGCTGCCGAGACGGATGCCGGAAGTGACGAAGGGCTTTTCCGGATCGTTCGGAATCGCGTTCTTGTTGCAGGTGATGTGCGCTGATCCAAGGATGGCTTCCGCTTCCTTGCCGGTGATCTTCTTGGCGCGCAGGTCGACCAGCATCACGTGCGACTCGGTGCGACCGGATACGATGCGCAGACCACGGGCGATCAAAGCCTTGGCCAGCGCGTCGGCGTTCTTGACCACCTGCTGCTGGTAAGCCTTGAATTCCGGCGTCAGCGCCTCCTTGAAGGCAACCGCTTTGCCCGCGATGACATGCATCAGCGGGCCGCCCTGGATACCGGGGAAGATCGCCGAATTGATCGCCTTCTCGTGCTCGGCCTTCATCAGGATCACGCCGCCGCGCGGACCGCGCAGGGACTTGTGCGTGGTCGAGGTCACGAAGTCGGCATGCGGCACCGGGTTCGGGTAGACGCCGGCAGCGATCAGGCCGGCATAGTGGGCCATGTCGACCATGAAATAGGCGCCGACCTCTTTCGCAATGCGGGCAAAGCGCTCGAAGTCGATGCGCAGGGAGTAGGCAGATGCGCCGGCGATGATCAGCTTCGGCTTCTTCTCGCGTGCCAGGCGCTCCATCGCGTCATAGTCGATTTCTTCCTTGTCGTTCAGGCCGTAGGACACGACGTTGAACCACTTGCCGGACATGTTGAGCGACATGCCGTGGGTCAGGTGGCCGCCTTCGGCCAGCGACATCCCCATGATGGTATCGCCCGGCTTGAGCATGGCGAAGAACACGCCCTGGTTGGCCTGGGAGCCGGAATTCGGCTGCACATTGGCGGCCTCCGCACCGAACAACTCCTTCAGGCGGTTGATCGCCAGCGTCTCGGCGATGTCGACGTACTCGCAGCCGCCGTAATAGCGCTTGCCGGGATAGCCTTCCGCATACTTGTTGGTCAGTTGCGAGCCCTGGGCCTCCATCACTGCCGGCGAAGTGTAATTCTCGGAAGCGATCAGTTCGATGTGATCCTGCTGGCGCTTGTTTTCCTGCTGGATCGCAGACCAAAGCTCGGGATCGACTTTGGCAATGGTATGGTCTTTCGTGAACATGAAAACTCCAATCGATTGAATGTGCAAAAGGGTTTGCCGAAATCGAATGAGGCCAGGAAGATGAGAGGCAGCCTCAGTCGTGCATTCCATTTGGGCTGCCCAGGCGAACGGCTATTGAAATCTCACGTTCCCCGGTGGGTGTCCACCTTGTGCCGGCATCGGTGCCCGGCTGTCGCCAGTTACGTGAGACAAAATGGTAGCAAATTGTAAGATAGCGGGCCGTTTTCAGCAAGATTGGTCCCCGGCGGCAGGCGCAAGGGTGCGGGGCGCAACGCCTTTCGGCTACAATTTTGGCTTCTGGCAAATATACCGAGAAAAGGAAGGTTCATGCTCGTCCTCGTCACAGGTGCGACCTCAGGCTTCGGCACCGAAATGGCCCGCAAATTCATCAGGCATGGTCACAGGGTGATCGCTGCCGGCCGCCGCAAGGAGCGGCTGGATGCACTGGCGGCAGAACTGGGCGGGTCGCTGCTGCCGGTCGCCATGGATGTCAGCGACAAGGCATCGATCCAGCAGGCGCTTGCCGCCCTGCCGGCGGATTGGCGGAACATCGATGTCCTGATCAACAATGCCGGCCTTGCACTCGGGATCGAACCGGCGCACAAGGCCTCGCTCGAGGAGTGGGAAACCATGATCGACACCAACTGCAAGGGCCTGGTGACGATGACCCATTCGATCCTGCCCGCCATGGTGGCGCGTGGCTCCGGCATGGTAATCAATATCGGTTCGGTTGCCGGCGCCTATCCCTACCCGGGCGGCAATGTCTATGGCGCGACCAAGGCCTTCGTCGACCAGTTCACCCTGAACCTGCGGGCCGACCTGGTTGGCACCGGCGTGCGTGCAACCAATATCGCGCCGGGCCTCTGCGGCGGCACGGAATTTTCGAACGTGCGCCTGAAGGACGATGCCGCCGCGGCGAAAGTCTATGAAGGCACGGTGCCGCTGACGGCTAGCGATATTGCGGAAGCCGCGTACTGGATCGCCACCCTGCCTCCGCATGTGAACATCAACTACATCGAGATGATGCCTACCTGCCAGGGCTTTTCGCCATTCACGATCAAGCGGAACATCTAGGGCATGCAGGCTGATTTCATCTGGCCGGTGCGCGTCTATTACGAGGACACTGACACTGGCGGAGTCGTTTTTTACGCGAACTATCTGAAGTTTTTCGAACGCGCGCGCACCGAGTGGCTGCGCGCGGCAGGCATCAGCCAGCAGGCTTTAGTGCAGTCGCACCAGGTTATGTTCGTCGTGAAGAGCACCGCCGTCGATTATCATGCTCCGGCGAAATTAGATGATGAACTGAAACTTTCCGTCGTGGTCGAAAAGCTCGGACGTGCTTCGGTGCACTTTTTTCAGGAGGCGTGGCGCGTCAACGGAACGGAAGCGCAACTGCTCGCCAGCGGCCGGATCAAGGTCGGCTGCGTGGACAGTGTGCACTTCCGTCCCAGCCCGATGCCGGATGCCGTATTGGCAAGCATAAAAACGCGTGACAAGCCGTCTGCATAAGGCCGTCATGCATTAAAGGCTTTCATAAGCGTTCTTTGCAGATACAATTCTGCCCTTCAGCAGCATAAGAAGACATTTCATGACCGTCACACAAGATCTTTCGTTTCTCGCCCTTATCTCCAACGCTTCCCTGCTGGTCAAGCTCGTCATGGCGCTGCTTATGCTGGTGTCGATCATGAGCTGGACCTATATCTTCCGCAAAATGTTCGCGATCCGCAGCGCGCGCGTGCAGACGGAGGAATTCGAGCGCACCTTCTGGTCCGGTGGCAATCTGAATGCCTTGTACGAGGACGCAACCTCGAATCGCCGTCACAACAACAGCAGCGGAGCCCTGGAACGGATTTTCGAATCCGGCATGAGCGAATTCATCAAGGCCAAGGCCTCGTTTGCAGGCAAGGGCGGAGGCGACCCTGCCAGCATGATCGACGGGGCCCGTCGCGCCATGCGGGCTGCCTATCAGCGCGAAATGGATGCGCTCGAATCGCATCTCGCCTTCCTTGCCTCCGTAGGCTCGGTCTCGCCGTATGTGGGCCTGTTCGGTACCGTGTGGGGTATCATGAACGCCTTCCGCGGCCTGGCCAATGTGCAGCAGGCCACACTGGCGTCCGTGGCACCCGGCATCGCGGAAGCGCTGGTGGCGACGGCAATCGGCCTGTTTGCAGCGATCCCGGCTGTGGTTGCTTTCAACCGGTATTCGCACGATATCGACCGGCTGGCAATACGCTTTGAAAGCTTCATCGAAGAATTTTCCAATATCTTGCAGCGGCAGGCGCACTGATGGCTAGCTCGATGCGCGGCGGACGTGGCCGCAAGTTCAAGTCCGAGATCAACGTCGTTCCCTATATCGACGTGATGCTGGTGCTGCTGGTGATCTTCATGGTGGCGACGCCGATGGCCAATCCCGGCATGATCAATGTACCGACCGCTGCCAAGTCGGCGTTGCCGCCAACCGAATACATCCAGGTCACGCTGAAGCCCGACACCACATCAAGTATCCGCATCAATGGCAAGAAGGGCAGCAATTCGAAAGACGAGGTTGCCGCCAGCCGCAAGGCTCTGGTGCAAAAGCTGCAGGCCCTGCACGAGGACAATCCGGAGATGCCGCTGATGATTTCGGCGGACAAGGACATCAAGTATGACGAGGTGATCCAGGTGATTTCGGAAGCCAAAAAACTCGGCATCGAGCGTGTGGGGCTGGCAACCAAGCAATAGGTAAGAGGCAAGCCTGAACTCTATGACTGACGCAACTCTTTATCGCGTTCCCAAGGAACCAGGCCGTTGGCGGGCAATCCTGCTGGCGACCTTGGTGCATGTCGCTCTGCTGGTTTTCCTGTGGATCGGCGTGCGCTGGCAGAATGAAACGCCGATGACGATTGAGGCGGAAGTCTGGAGCCCGCAGCCGCGCGAGGCGGCTCCCCAGCCGACCCCCGAACCCCAGCCGCCCAAGCCGCCCAAGCAGCCCGAACCGGAACCGCCCGTCAAGGAGATCCCGAAACCGACGGTCACCGAGCCGCCTGTTCAGAAGCCGGATATCGCGCTCGAGCAGGAGAAGAAGCGCAAGGCGCTGGAACAGAAAAAGCGTGAGCAAGAGGAAGCTGAGCGCCTGGCCAAGCAGAAGCAGAAGGAAGAAGAGGCACGCCAGGAAAAGCTGAAGCGTGAGAAGGAAGAGATTGCCAAGCGCAAGAAGCAGGAAGCCGAAGAGCAGGCAAAAAAGGAAAAGGCTGAAAAGGAAAAGAAAGCCCTGGCTGAGGCCAAGCGCAGGCAGGAAGAGGAAGCCTACGAGAAGCAGATGGCAAAAATGCGCGAGGAAAACCTCAAGCGCATGACTGCCGGCCTGGGCGGTACCGGCGACGCACACCAGGCGCAGGGTGGCCGTGCCGATGCCAACTACGTCGGCCGTATCGCTGCCAAGATCAAATCGAACACCATATTCAATGTCCCGGAAGACCTGAGCGGCAACCCGGCTGTGGAATATACCGTCGAGTTGCTGCCGGACGGGTCATTGAGAGGAACTCCCCGCAAGTTAAAATCCTCGGGCGTGCCCGGCTTTGACGATGCAGTGTTGCGAGCCATTGAAAAGTCGCAACCCTTCCCGCGCGATAAGTCCGGTTCCGTTCCGTCGAGCCTCACCGTGTCGCAAAAACCGAAAGACCAATAAGCCATGATGAAAGCCACTTTTCTACGCAGTATCGCAGCAGTCCTACTGATGATGTCTGCCCTCGCCCATGCCCAGTTGCGAGTGGAAATTTCCGGCGTCGGCGCGAACCAGATCCCGATCGCCATTGCAGGCTTTGCCAACGAATCGGTCGCGCCGCAACAGGTGACGGCGATCATCAAGGCCGACCTGGCCCGCAGCGGCTACTTCAAGATCATCGATACCGGCAATGTGATGTCCGAAACCACGCCGGTCAATTACGATGAATGGAAGGCGCGCGGCGCGGATGCCCTGGTCGTGGGCAGCGTGCAGCGTCTCGCAGACGGCCGCTACGACGTGCGATACAAGCTGCTGGACCCGCTCAAGTCGACCCAGTTGTCCGGCTTTGGACAGGCCGCCGGTCCCGACCGCGTCCGGCTCGCCGCCCACAAGATTTCCGACGACATCTACGAGAAGCTGCTCGGCGTGCGCGGCCCGTTTGCGACCCGCATCGCCTATGTCACGAAGATCGGTCGCGAATATCGTCTGGAAGTCGCCGATTCCGATGGCGAGGGCGTGCAAGTGGCACTGCGCTCGCCCGAGCCGATCATTTCCCCGGCCTGGTCGCCCGATGGTACGAAACTCGCCTATGTCTCGTTCGAGAACAAGAAGCCGGTGGTCTTCGTGCAGAACCTGACGACCCGCCAGCGCACCGTAGTTGCGAATTACAAGGGCAGCAACTCGGCGCCGGCCTGGTCGCCCGACGGCAGCAGGATCGCCCTGGCACTGTCGCGTGAAGGGCTGACCCAGATCTTCATCGCCAATGCCGACGGCTCGGGCCTGCGCCGCCTGACGTACAGCAATGGCATCGACACCGAGCCGCAATTTTCACCGGACGGGCAAGCCATTTATTTCACCAGTGACCGCAGCGGCGGCCCGCAGATATACAAGATGGGCGTCAACGGCGGCGAACCCCAGCGCGTGACCTTCAGCGGCAGCTACAACATCAGCCCCCGCATCTCGCCCGACGGGAAGACCCTGGCCTACATCTCGCGGCGCGACGGAGGATTTCAGCTTTATGCACTGGATCTGGCGAGCGGCCAGGAACAGCGTCTGACCGATAGCGGCAGGGACGAGTCGCCGAGCTTTGCCCCGAACAGCAGATACATTCTGTATGCCACGGAGTCCGGCCGCCGGGGCGCGCTTGCAGTCGTGTCGGTGGACGGACGCGTAAAAACCACATTGACGACCCAGGCTGGCGACATTCGGGAGCCCACATGGGGCCCATTTATGAAATAATTCGCCTTTGCAACATTTACCATCATCACTAATTAGGAGAAACTGATGCGTTCCACCACGACTCTTGCCCTCATCCTTTCCAGCGCTGCCCTCCTGGCTGCCTGCTCGTCGGTTCCACTCGACGATAAAGCCAAAGTCGAAGACCGTACCCCCGCTGCACAAACCAACACCGATTCCCGTACCGTCGGCACCGTCAATGCCGGCGCCACCGATCCGCTGAAAGATCCGAACGGCGTGCTGGCCAAGCGCAGCGTCTACTTCGATTACGACAGCTACGTCGTCAAGAACGACTTCGCGCCGGTAGTGCAAGCCCATGCAAAATATCTGGCTGCCAATAAGGGCCGCAAGATCGTCATCCAGGGCAATACCGATGAACGCGGCGGCGCCGAATACAACCTCGCTCTCGGCCAGAAGCGCGCCGAAGCCGTACGCAAGTCGCTCTCCGCGCTTGGCGTAGCCGAGACCCAAATGGAAGCGGTTTCCTTCGGAAAGGAAAAGCCGAAGGCGACTGGTAGCGACGAAGCCTCCTGGGCCGAGAATCGCCGCGCTGACATCGTTTATCAATAACCATGAACAGACTTCTCAAGAGTTCCATTGCTGCGGCCTTCATGGCCGCTTTTTCTTACGCCCCTCTGCATGCGAATGCAGCCCTGTTTGCGGATGACGAGGCACGTCAGGCCATCCTCGACATCCGCAAGCGGCTGGACAACATGCAGAGCGAGATCAACGTCAAATCGGACAAGACGAGCAACCTCGAGCTTATCAATCAGAACGAGCAGCTGCGTCAGGAAATCGCGAAACTGCGTGGCGAGATCGAGGTGCTGACCAATGAGCTGGCCAACGTCCAGCGGCGTCAGAAGGATTTCTATACCGACCTTGACACCCGCCTGCGCAAGGTGGAGCCACAGAAGGTGAACGTCGACGGCAAGGAAGTAAGCATCGCGCCGGGCGAGCAAAGCGCCTATGACGCAGCGCTTGCCTATTTCAAGGCAGGTGACTACAAGAACGCGGGCGCATCGTTTTATGACTTCACGCGCCGCTATCCGCAGTCTGGACTGATGGCATCAGCCCAGTACTGGCTCGGCAACACCTATTATGCGCAGCGCGATTACCGTAACGCGATTGCTGCTCAACAGGTAGTCGTCAAGAATTATCCGGATAGTCCGAAGGCGGCAGATGCGCTGCTGAACATCGCGAGCTGCTACCTGGAGTTGAAGGACAAACCGGCGGCGAAGAAGACGCTGGAAACTCTTGCAGCGCAATATCCCGACTCGCCTGCGGCACAAACTGCCAAGGAGCGACTGGCATCATTGCGGTAAGTGGTTGTACCTCTTGTGTCCACGTCGTGGCCCGACAATGAGCCACGACTGGATGCAAAAAATAAATCGATTTTTTGCATCAACATATTTGACAGGATCCCTAAAAGCTCTTTATAATCTTGTTCTTTCGTTGACGGGTCGTTAGCTCAGCCGGTAGAGCAGCGGACTTTTAATCCGTTGGTCGCAAGTTCGAATCTTGCACGACCCACCAGACAACCACAAAAAGCCCAGCGCAAGCTGGGCTTTTTGTTTATGGGCTGTACGTGAACTTGTCGTGGCTTTGCATCAAGCGCCAAGCGCATCGTCTGATAAGCTTTGCCGGCACCTGAGCCCCATCAGGTGCCTGCCCTGATGTCTGCTCTCATATCACGCATGGCAAGGCCTAACGCCAGCGCTCCATAAATTGCCAGCAGCGATTTGCCTGACAGGCGCAATTCGTAGCCCGGGGTGAAGCGTTTCGGCACTAGGTAGTAATCGGTGAGATAGGCGCCGGCAGTCACGACTGCCGCGCCGATCAGCGGCCTCGACAGCGAGCGCTGTGCATCCGGATGCCCGCCTCTGCCAAACCATCTCTCATAGAATGCAGCCCAGAATATTCCTGCTCCATAGTTAAGCAGGACGCCCGTCAGGGTGTACTTGAATGACGTGTCATTCTGCCTTGCCTCTTGATCGCCCCAGATGATATGACTGGTTGCATTCAAAGGGGCTACATATGAACCGGTCTCGCGCTTGCCAGCCAGCGCTGCCGCAAGGCTGGTAGTAGCTGCCGCAACGGTACCCGAAACCAGTGCCTGCCTGACGGAACCAAGGATGGTTTGCATGCTGAATGTCCTTTGGAAAAGTAGGTCGATTTTCAGCCTTCACTGCACGGCAGACGGAATTGAATCAGACTGCCGTGCCACATCTTGCAACGGACCACAATGACATCGACGCATCATTGCATCGTGGTGGTCGTCTGATAGGAAGGGCATCCGTTCTTCCCCCACTTCCCGCTGCAGATTTCCCACTTACATTTCTCACGAAGGATGATATTGGAGGCACGCTCGCACCGGGCCAGTACCACGCTTGCACTGCCCTGGGGTGAAACCGTCCGGGCATTCGCTTCCTTCCCGATCGAGCCAGCTTGCGAACGGCTGGTTTGCGATGCCGGCGCCCCTGCCGGGTTCGGACCATCACTCTTTTTCTTGAGTTCGTCCGCTGCCTGCTGCCTGATGCGACTGATTTCCGTATCCTTCGCAGCCTTTGTCTGTGCGCGGTGTTTGTGCGATGGTTTGGCGGCTTTTCTTGCCACCGTACGGGACGGAGCCGAGGAATCAGCCGCATGACGATCGGGTGCGTTCTCTGCCGCTTGCTGCACCTCCTTGCCTGAGTCCTGTGTCCCGATGCTCGCTTGCTCGCTGCTGCTCTCCTCGTCGGCGCTGCTGCCGGAGGATCTTGCTGGCTCGGCTGCAACAACCGGCTCCTGCGGCACGGTCCTGACCGCAACACTGGTGCTCGGCGCCAATGGGGCCTGCTGGTATTCCGGAGGATTCCCGTCATAAGGCAGTTCATCCCGACTGATTGCCGGTACCCGGGCCGGCGCCTGCGCGTCAGCCTGCCTGCTTTCATGGGCAGCGGCAGCGGTCCGCGCTTCTCCGAATATCCGCACGGGCGGCACGTTGACGAACAGCCTTTGCAGATTGCCGCGATCGATCCACCACAATGCGGACAAGCCGGCAGCAACACCAACCAGGAAAATGCACAGCATCATTGCAAGCCGAATGCCTCTTCTCGCGGAACGCGGCTTCGTCTCGTAGAGCGAGGCGAGGTCGCCCAATCCCGCCAGGGGCGATCGCACAAACGATGGCTCCTGGCGTCCGTGCGGGTCAGGTGCAGGAAACGGTCTCGTTTCCGAGAATGCCGGCCCGACTGCATTCGGAACCGGACCGGTTGGCCCAGCAGCATCGCGATGCTGCTGGACGGGCTCTCTTGGAAATGCACTGAAGGATGCATGTGCTGCCGGCTTCAATGCGCCACCGGCTCCACTGCCACTGACAGAGGCATCAGACCGGGAGAGCGACGGAGAAGCCGGCGCAGACAACGGGGAAGAAGCAGCCTGCACGCCAGAGGGATTGGATGTCCGGGACGATACCGAAGGCGCGCGCTCGCCTTTTGACTGCACCCCTGCCGCTTCCGCCCCTGCTGCATGCGGAGCCGAATCGAGCGAGGTTCGTTGGGTTGCTGCATGCCTTCCGGCACGCGACTCAGTGCCGGACTTCACATGAAATCCGGACAGGGAGTGATGGGCCCGGCGATTGCCCGCATGCTCCGTTCCATGCCCCCTGTTCTGCAAACTGGGCACGGGCAAGGAGCGATTGCACGATGCGCACGCGCGCGCCGAGCTGGAGTTCTCAATCCCACAATATCGGCACTGCATATTGGATAGGCCGTCCTGGCGACAGAATGAACATCACACGGAGTTGAAGCAGACGAAACGCGTCTGACAACATGAGCAACGCGATTCCCGACAAGCAAGACACAGCGGCGCTGGCGGTACGACAAGGATGTGCAAGGCCAGGAACATGTTGTCAGGCGCTTCACAGCTGTGACCAATCTGGAAAGGATATGTTCCTTACACCAAGCTTTGCAGCGAGATCGGACAGAAATCAATGCATGCTTGATCGACGTCATGCTTTCCGTCGGCGGTTTTGCTCTGCATTAAGGAATTTGCCGCCTGGCGGCAAACATGAATGGAAAGAACCGGGGAATTCGGGAGTGCCCGCGCAGCGATGGCACACTGTGCGGGTTAGATGATTGCTTCGTAGACGATCTTCCACTGGGCGCCTTCCTTCGCCCAATACTGGCGCTTGCGCACCGAGCTTTTCACCTTGCCGATGACCGCATCCTGGGTGAAGGTGCTGACAATGAGGTTGTCGCTACCCGGGTAGAAGAAGGATGTCATCTCTCTCAGTGTAAGCGAGACGTTCTTCGGAGCGCCGGCAAACTGCTGATGCCTGGCGAACCATGTAGACAGGTCTTCACCGCGTTCGGAACGGAACTGGCGCGAGTACATCGACATCAGTTTCGTCAGGTCGGCGCTTTCGATTGCGCGGCGCCAGCCATCCACGAGGCCTGCCGCGAGCTCACGCTCCTTGTTCCATTGCGCCTGATCGACGAATTCCACCTGCTCGCTGATCACCACCGGCGTCTTGCCGATCTCGACCGACTCGCTCAGCTTGTGCAAATCCGGATTGGTCAGCACGACGCAGCCATCGGAAGACAGCGGCGGACGGCTGAAATTGTCCGAAGGCGTGCCATGCAGCCAGATGCCCGAACCGCTGCGTCCGTGCAGCTTGTCCCATTCATTCGGGTAATTGATCGGCAAGGCGCCTGAGCCGTAGAAATCCGGCAGGCGTGCGCCCGACAGCCGGCTGGTAATGTAATACACGCCGACCGGCGTCCGCTGGTCGCCCTCCTTCACCTTGTGGATGCCGAGCTTGCCCTGGCTGACGTAATAGTCGGTGAGAAATTTGAGCTGGCCGCCCTGGTTTTCGTACACATACAGGCGGGAACGCTTCGCATCCACGACCAGGACATGCTTCTGGTCTTCGCGCAGCTGCAACACCGGACGAGGCACCCGGTCCGGGCTCGGCCTTTCGCGAAGGGACCTCAGCCGCACCATCGCTTCGTCGCGCAAGTCCCTGAGCTTGTCCTCCGGAGCACCAGCCGCCGCACCAAGGGCCGTCACGGGCCGCGTATGCATCATCAGCAGGTCGCCACGGATCAGGTGCCCCAGCCGGAAATTCGGATAAGCCTCGACCAGGGCATCTGCCTTTGCCTGTGCAATGCGCAACTGATTGGCGCCAAGCGCCTTGTACACCTCGATCAGGAGTGTTTCGGGATCAGGCTTTTGCTGGACTCTGGAAGCCGGCTGATCTTTCGCAAAGGATGCGGGGACTGGTGCCCAGCCGGCAGCGATCAGCAAAGCGGAAAATCCCGGCAGCAGCGCCTGCCTGATTATGCGTACCGGGGCGAGACATGAATGAAAACGCGACATCAGCTGCCTGCTTGCTCCTGCTTGATCTTCCACCTGCCTCCCTGCTTGGCGAGAACCAGCGTCTTGCGGGTATTTGCAGTCAGGCGGTCGGAAACATACGCCTGACGGAATCTCACCGTGGCCGTGTCGCCCTTGAACGTCACCTGCGGCGATTCCACTTTCACGCTGATGCGGTCCTTGCCCGCAATGCGCGCACGGCGCTCCTGTTCCCAAGCCTTGCGGGATAGCCCCTTCGGCGTCTGGAAATCGTTTCCGTAGAAAGCAAGATAACTCTTCACGTCCTGCGAACTCCAGGCCTTGGCCCAGCCATGCACGACTGCCAGGACGTCATCCTGTTCCGGGTTGGACTCCGGCTTGGCCTTTGGCTGTGGCTGCACCGGCTCCGGCTTTGCCACTGCAACTGCAGCCGGGCGCTCCGGCGCCGCAGGCGCTGCCGCAGCCGGCTTGGGCGACGCCGGTGCAGGCGCGATCGCCGCCACCTTGCCTTGGGAAGATGGCGCCACCGGTGTCTGCGCCTGCTGCGCCGACCTCGCCGGGGCTGCAGCGGTAGCGGCAGCGGCTTTCGCATTGCCGCCATCCATGCTGCCGACCAGCGTGTGCACCAGGGTCAGCTTCGACTTTGCAGTGGAATTGCCGGAGTCGAGCTGCAAGGCCTTGTCATAGGCCTGGCTTGCCAGCTTGGCATGGACATCGCCCAGGTTTTCATAGGCAGTGGCATAGGCCGGATTGGTGCGGATAGCAGCGTCCAGCGCGGTGCGCGCTTTTTCGTACTGACCGGCGGCCGCATACAGGACCGCGAGATTGTTGTAAGGCTCGGGCAGCGTCGGATAGTCCTCGGTGAGCTTGCTGAAGATCGTGATCGCTTCGGCGGAGCGGTTCTGCTCCGTCAGGATGACGCCTTTCAGAAACCGCATTTGCGCGTCGCGCGGGTGCTTGCCAAGATAGGCTTCGGCTTTGCTCAGCGCTTCGGCATATTGTCCGGCGCGTACCAGCTTGTTGACATCGCCCACCTCGTCAGCGAAGACCGGCGCCGCATGCAGGGCAGCGAGCAGGCCGGCGAGCGCCAGGGCTTTGCCTGTCATCGGACGCAGCGGAAAGCGGAATGTCGGACGTGACGTGAATATCATGATTTTCGCTCGTATTTTATTGCGACAGGATGAAGCATTCGATACGGCCGCCGATCCCGATCTGTTCCGGCTGACGCACGCTGCAATGAATGGTTGCGCATGCGCAGGCGGTTTGCCGTCTTTGCAAGGACAGCGGTAAAGCTTGGGTGCCCTTCCTGTCCCGCTGGCCGCAAACCCGAGCATTCTATACGGACTAAGTTAAATACGCCATTTGGAGGCAGCGCACTTACCAATCCGACAAATGACTGGAATACGTGGCAAAAAATGCGCGACGCCTCGCATAGCCAGACGCGTGCGGCCGCCCGAAACGGCTATTCCGCTTCTCCCGCATTCGGGACCGTGCGGCTCGCGAGCTGCACATCGGCTGGAGCGCTAAGTGCGTAAGACATCTGCAGTTGCGAGGGCTGTCCGCCCGCAGCAGACGGGAATCCTGCAGGCACGGCAGTGACGGGAACGGTTGCAGCCAGGCTGGCCGCGTGCGCCGCAGGTATCGCAAGCCGCTCGCCCTGCATCATCCATGCAGTAGTGGCTGCTGTCACGCCACCGAACATCATGGCCCCGCCCAGCAATGCAGCCATGCGCCGCTTGCTGCCTGGCTGCTTGGCGACCGGTACCGGAGCTTCGTCCAGCAAGGCCTTCGCACGGGCGTGCCAGTCCGTGATTTCCCCGCTTTGCTGCTCCATGCGCTCCAGCAGTTCCATCGCTGCCGCTTGCGCCTCGGCGCGTGCGCGTTCGAGCTGATCGCTCAAGGTCTTCGCCGCGCTGCCAGCCCGCGTCTCTTTTCTTGCCTGCCAGCGCGCAGCCGTCAGTGCCCTGCGCTCCGCAGAAAGGCGCGCTTGTGCCGCTTCTTTCGCTTCCTGTTCCACTTGCGCGCGCCTTGCGGCAAGTTCCGCTGCTTCACGCTCGGCCGCGGCACGCGCTTCGGCATCGATACGTGCCTTTTCTTCCTCGCGTATTTTTTGCCGAACCGCTTCCAGCGCATCCTGTTCCGCCTTCGCGCGCTCGCATTCCATGCGTGCCAGTTCAATCGCTTCCCTGGCCCGCGCTTCGGCGGCATCGGCAGCCCTCTTCTGCGCGCCCGACTGTTCCCGCGCCTTTTCGAGCAGGTGCCGCTCGGCTGCCAGCCTGGCGTCATTGGCTTCGCGCGTCTTGCGCTCGAGTTGCTGGCGTGCCTGCCTCAGGCGTGCCTGCCTTGCCTCGATGCGTTCGCTTTCTTCCGCCTCGGCGCAGGCAGCCTTTTCTGCCGCCAGCTTCTGCTCGATCGCATCCAGCGTCGCCTGCTGCGCGGCCTTGCGTTCCTGTTCGACTTTCACTTGCTGCTGCAAGGCTTCGAAAGCCCGCTGCTCGAGCGCCGCACGCTCGCGCTCTTCCTGTGCAAGACGAATGGCTTCATGCGCACGGGCTTTCGCCAGTTCGGCCGCCTGCGTCTGCAGTTCAAGCTGCTCGGCTGCCTTTTGCAGTTGCTCCTGCTCGGCGAGCGCTCTCGCCTCGCTCGCCTCACGCGCGGCGCGCTCTGCCATTTCGCGTTGCTGCAAGCGGCTCGCTTCTTCCTTTTCGGCGCGCGCACGAGCTTCGCTGGCGTCTTGCGCAGCACGCTCCGCCCGCAGTTTTTCCTGGATTGCGTACAGTTCGCGCTGCTCGGACTCTACGCGCTCATGCTCTGCGCGCGCCAGCTCGGCGACATCATGGGCCTTGGCTGCCGCGGCTTCTGCCAGCTTGCGCTGCAGCTCGGCAATGCGCGAGAGCTTCTGCAGGCGGTCCTTTTCTGCCGCGGTCCTGGCTTCGGCCGCTTCGCGCGCAGCACGTTCTTCCTGCTCGCAAGCCTGGGCCAGCCGTGCATGCTCCTGTTCAGCATGGGCACGGGCTTGCGCATAGTTGCGGGCGGCGAGCTGCGCAGCCTTTTTCTTTTGAATCGCTTCCAATGCGCGCTGTTCTTCCGCCGCGCGCTCCTGCTGCAGCCGTGCCAGTTCAGTGGCTTCGCGTGCCCGGGCCTCGGCCATCGCTGCGGCCTGACGCTCCTGTTCAGCGTGCTGCCTGGCCTGTTCCAGTGCCTGTTTCTCGGCAGCGCTTTTCCTTTCGCTGGCATCGCGCGCCTCCTGCTCGGCCTGCCTGCGCGCCTGCATCGCCGCAGCATGTTCTTCCTCGGCACGTGCACGGGCTTCAGCATCTGTGCAGGCGGCCTGTTCTGCCGCCAATTTTTCCTCGGCCGCCTCCAGCGCAGCCTGTGCGGCCGCAGCGCGCTGCCGCTCGGCTTCCGCCTTCTGTTGCAGCACGGCGAGCGCCTGCTCTTCAGCTTGCGCCCTCTGGCGTTCCAGCCTTGCCAGCTCGACGGCTTCCGCGGCTTTCAGCGTCGCCGCCTGGGCAGCACGCCGCTGCGCTTCAGCTTGCTCCAACGCCTGCTCGACTGCCAGCTGCGTGGCTGCGCATTCCTGTTCCTTCGCCACGCGTGCGGCCTGCTCCGCCTGCTCCTGCATCCGCAGCAAATCCGCCTGCTCCTGTTCGGCTGCTGCTCGTGCCTTGAGTTCGGCACTGGCCGCCTGCTCTGCGGCCAGTTTTTCCTGCATGGCTGCAAGTGCCTGCTCTTCGGCTGCGGCGCGTTCGCGTTCGGCGCGGGCCAGCTCGATTGCTTCGCGCGCCTTGCGCTCCGCCAGTTCCGCATTCCTGCGCTGCCATTCGGCCTGTTCCGCAGCCTTTTCATAGGTCTGCCGTTCCGCCTCGGCCTGCGCTGCGGCGCTCTCGGCGGCAGCCTTTTCGGCAACCAGCCGCTGTTCTGCCAGCACCCGTGCGCGCTGCTCTTCCTCACCGCGCGCCTTCATGACTTGCGCCGCCTGTTGCTCGGTTTCGGCACGGGCTCGGGCCTGTTCCACCGCACGCGCTTCCTCCGCTGCGCGTGCGCGCGCCTCGGCCTCGGCGCGCCACTCGGCTTCGGCCCGGGCCAGCGCCAACTCATGCAATTCGCGTTCCGTCCTGATCCGCGCTTCCGCAGCGGCGCGAATCTGTTCCTCCGCTTGACGTCTTGCCTGCGCGGCCTCGGCCGCGACCGTTTCGACGTGTCCGCGCTTGGCCGCCGCTTCCTTCAGTTCGAGTTCCGCCTGCAGGCGCAATTGCAAGGCTTCTGCCGCCTGGCGTTCGGAGTCGGCCCGGGCACGTGCCGCCGCCTCCTGCTCCTGCTCGGTCAATGCGAGGGCGCGCGCCTCTTCCCGCGCGCGCACTTCCGCAGGAACGCGGCTGAGCAGGGATTGCAGTGCAAGGGTTTCGGCTATTTCGCGCTCGCGGGCGAGCTGCAATTCCTCATTGCGCGCCTGGGCAAGCATTTGCGCCTTCAGGCGTGCTTCCCTTTCGAGTTTTTCCCGCTCGCGCGCCAATTCCGCCATGCGAGCGTCCGCACGGGCACGCGCCTCGGCTTCTTCGACTGCAGCGCGGGTTGCCGCGATCCGTTCCGCGCCAAGCAGGCGCGCCTTTTCATTTTCCTGAGCAAGGGCTTCGGCAGTGGCGAGCGCACGCGCCGCCAGTTCCTTTTCGCTTGCGATCTGTTCCGCAGCCCGCTTGCGGGCCTGCTCTTCGGCCTGGACCCTTTGCTCCGCAAGTTGTCTGGCTTGCTCTTCCGCCTCGGCACGCGCACGAAGTTCGGCAGCTTCCTTCCTTGCCGCTTCAATCCGCGCTTCGGCGGCTGCGCGGGCTTCACGTTCCGCGTCCAGTCGAGCCCGGCTTGCCTGGACCTCTTCCTCGACCGCTTTCGTATTGCGGTAAGCCTCGGCCGCGGCGGCCGCGTCGATGCGGGCCCGGTCTTCCGCCAGCGCCCGGGCGCGGGCTTCGGCATAGGCGCGGTTTTCAGCGGCAACGGTGGCCTTCGCTTCGGCTTCGACGCGCGCGATCGCCTCGCGTATCGCCTTCAATTCAATACCGGCATGCGCGGGCTTTGCCTGCCCGGGTTTCGAGCCGGCCTCGGCCATGGCGTCTGCTGCGGCCAAGCCTTCCAGGACCGGGTCGTCGCTCATCGCATGCTGTGATTTCATTTCCTGCTTCCCCTGCTGCCGCTGTCGGATGATGTTGGCGGGCCGTGGATAACGGCATTGTTCGGATTTTCTTAAGCTGAATTATCGTCGTGCGCTTTGCAAGCGAGCCGCGGATAAGAAGGAAAAACTGTGTTCAATTCATCGAAATGCGTTGGGAGCCGGGATGGATTGCTTGACTCCGGACGGCAGGCTTGCGCTATATTGCTGTTATGTAATCGACCACGCAGGCGGTCCGGCAAAGAACCGTGCGCCAGCAGACAAGGGGGCAATGATGTCCGTGGACAGACAATACGCAGAACCGGCCTCGCTTGGAGAAGCCGCTGCCGGCACAGCGGTGTCGCTTTCCGGCAAACGCATCCTGGTAGCGGACGACAATCCGGTGAATCTGCAAATCGCGGTACGCATGCTGGAAAAGCTTGGCTGCCGCGTAGATGCTGCAAGGGACGGCAAGGAAGCCGTGGCAAGGCACCGCACCCATGCGTACGACCTGATCCTGATGGATTGCCAGATGCCGGAGCTCGATGGCTATCTGGCGACCGGGCAAATCCGTGCGATCGATAGGCCGCCCCGGCACACGCCCGTCATCGCCATGACGGCGTTCGGCTTGCCCAGCGAACATGAAGAATGCCTGCGCAGCGGCATGGATGATGTGATGCCGAAGCCGGTCCGGCTGCCCGCGCTGAAGGACATGCTGGAGCGCTGGCTGTTATCTGTCGCCCCTTCCTCTCCTGGCCAGCCGGCAGACGAACTGGAAGCGTTCCGGGCCGACTTCCCGGATGATTTCGTCGAACTGGCGGAGCTTTATCTTGCCGATGGCCCGAAACGCATCGCGGCCTTGCGCGAGGCGGCCGACGCCGGCGACCGTGCAGCGCTGGCGAAAGTCGCACATGCATTCAGCGGCAGCAGCGCGTCGATCGGCGCGACCGCCTTATGCGTGTTGTGCAGGGAGCTGGAAGTGTGGGCCAAGCGGGAGGCCGGCACAGCGTGCGCGCAAAGACTGGCTGCGATTGAAACCGAATATGCCCGCATCAGCGGAAAGTTGCGGCAAATGATCGACGCAGCCTGAGCCGCTTCCGGCCTAGCGCCGCTGCTCGCCATTTCTCCAGTGCGGATCGTCGCGGCGACCGTCGCCATCACGCCAGTGGCGCTCGCGCCATTCACGTTCGCGCCAGGAATGGTCAGGATAATAGGGATCGCGATAACCCGGCCACCTATCCTGATAGACTGGCGCCGGCTGTACGTAGATCACCGGAGGTGGCGGTGCATAGACGGAGGGAGGTGCGCCGTAAATGAACTGCGGCTGTGAATACACCCTGGGTGGTGGTGGAGCATAGTAATAGCCCGGTGTGCCGGCCGTGACGGACCATTGCACCGTTCCATGCGCCCAGACCGGTGCTGCGCAGGTCAGCATGAGAAAGCCGGTGACAAACCCGGCAAGCAAGGCAAGGCGCTTGTTCATGAAAATCTCCCGAAGTCCTATCTACATTAAAGAATAAAACAGTGCACCTCGCTATAGTTGGAAAGAAATCCTTGTAACAGGATGTTCCAGCGATCAAGCGCAAGCAATACCGCTCTGCAAGAATGGCAATTGCGTCGAGTCTAAACAATTCGCTTGCCATGCCGTAATCAACGCATCTGCTCAGCACAAAAGGAGGAATGGATGAATTCCATACCCGAATCCAAGAAGAGCCATCTCTGGCGCAAGATCATCTGGCATACCGATCCGGAAGTTCATCCTTTGGGACCCTACCATTCCATCGAGATTTACTGCTGCGAAGAAGCGAACGGCTACTCGATATGGTATGTCCGGCGCCTCGGCAAGGATGATCATCGCGGCATCCCGGGAATGGAAAATGCCGACTATCTGCTGGGGTTCTACGGGAAAAACAATCGCGATGCCGCACTCGAGCGCGCGGTACTGATCGCCAACAGCGACCCGGAGCCGGACAAGGTTATCCAGACGCTGGACAAGCTTGCTGCCGCTGCACAAAAAGTGTGAGTGGCAGGAGCGTTCACACCGGCCATAGCGGCGGCTCATCCATCAGCGCGATCTGTTCGCGCAATTCCAGGATGCGGTCCTGCCAGTAACGTTGGGTATTGAACCAGGGAAAGGCTGCTGGAAAAGCAGGATCGTCCCAGCGCAAGGCGAGCCACGCCGAGTAATGAATCAGGCGCAGGGTGCGCAGCGCTTCAATCAGGTACAGTTCACGCGGATCGAATTCGCAGAAATCCTCGTATCCCGCCAGCAGATCGGACAGCTGGCGCACCATCTCGGCCCGTTCACCCGAAAGCAGCATCCACAGATCCTGCACCGCCGGTCCCATGCGGCTGTCGTCAAAATCGACGAAATGCGGCCCCGCATCGGTCCACAGCACATTGCCGCCATGGCAATCGCCATGCAGGCGCAATACTGCAACCTCCCCTGCGCGCTGATAGCAGCGCCGCACGCCTTCCAGAGCGTGGTTAACCGTGCTTCGGTAAGAATCGATCAGGTCGGGCGGCACAAAATCATGCTTGAGGAGATAGTCGCGCGGCTCTTCACCAAAGCTGGCGATGTCAAGCGTCGGCCGTTCGGAAAACGGGCGCATCGCCCCGATTACGTGAATGCGCCCGATGAAGCGCCCCATCCATTCCAAGGTGGTGCTGTCGCCGAGTTCCGGTGCCCGCCCGCCATGCCGGGGAAACACGGCAAAGCGGAATCCCTCGAACTCATGCAGCGTGGAACCGGCCAATGCCAGCGGCGGCACCACCGGAATCTCGCGCTCCGCCAATTCGTGCACGAAGGCATGTTCTTCCAGGATTGCCGCATCGCTCCAGCGCAGTGGCCGGTAAAACTTGGCGACCACCGGCGGGCCCTGCTCCATGCCGATCTGATAGACCCGGTTTTCATAGCTGTTGAGAGCAAGAAACCGGCCGTCGCCATGCAAGCCGACACTTTCCAAGGCATTGAGGACAGTGTCGGGAGTGAGAGCGGCGTATGAAGAAGGCGCTGCGGTATTCATCATCACATTGTACGTGGGGACCGGCATCTCGGCCATCCGCAAGTTCCCGTATGATGGCCACACCGTTTCGTATCAGATTCCGCCGGCAAAGCGCTACACTACGGATCTTTCACCGCCTTTTTCCATCCCGAGTCCCATGCACCCTGACCAACCCCTATCCGACAAGGAATTCGACGAACTCGACCAGTTTCTGCTATCCGACCGCTGCGCGGACGACGGCATGACGATGGATTCGCTGCATGGCTACCTCACCGCGCTGGCGATCGGTCCGGAAGTGGTGCCGATGACGGAATGGCTGCCGCGGGTATGGGGCTCGTATGCCGATGAAGGACCGAAGTTCAAGTCGGAAAAGGAAGCGCAGCGCATCGTCAGTCTGATCGGCCGCTTCATGAATGAAGTGGCGATCACGTTCGAAGTCGCGCCGAAGGAGTACGAGCCGCTGTATTGCGAGCATGAAGTCGACGGCCGCAGGCTGATCGATGCCGAAGGCTGGGCCTGGGGATTCTGGGAAGGCATGAACCTGCGTGCACTGGCATGGGAGCCGATCTGGTCATCGGATCTCGCCGGCATACTGGAACCGGTCTACCTGCTTGGCGCCGAAGAGATCGAGGAAGAGGAAATGCCGCTGGTCGACGATCCGGTCAAGCGTCACAAGCTCGCGATCGAACTGGAAGCGGCGATTCCGCACATCTACAAGTTCTGGCTGCCGCACCGGAAATCCGCGGTTGCCACGGTGCGGCGCGACGAATCCAAGGTCGGCCGCAACGATCCCTGCCCATGCGGCAGCGGCAAGAAGTACAAGAAATGCTGCGGCGCCGGTCAGGCGGACGATTGAACCGCAAGCCCGGCAGCATGCCAATCAGATGCCGTACGACCTCTTTGCGTTCGGCTTGATATTGCGGGTTGCTTCCGAAATTTTTTCGATCGGGATTTTCGGTGTGCGGTCGGCAGTCAGCAAGCCGTTCGCTTCCTGGAAGGTATCGGCGAACTGGGTATAGCAGAAGCCGCTGAACATCTGGGTTTCGTTCACGACTTCCAGCAGCCGGCGGTAGGTTTCCTGGAATTCCTTGTCGCTGTCGGCTTCGGAATAGCCCCAGACTTCCTTGACGCCCTTCTCCGGCTTCTTGCGGTAGGCAATGCCGCCGAATTCGGTCAGGATGATGGGCTGGCCGCGATGCGGGTAACCATCCAGCGTCAGGATGCGTCCGCCGGGACGCCGTCGGTCGAACAGGTCCTGCACATTCGAGGGCGCATAGCGCGCGGCAATCCGCTCCGGATCGGGATCGTAGTCATGGATGCCGAGCAGGTCGGTGGCGGAAGCTTCCCAGCCGTCATTGCCGATTACCGGCCGCGTCGAATCCAGGGTACGCGTCAGGTGGTACAGCGCTTCTACCGCATTGCGATGCGCCTGCGTTGCGGTCAGGTTCGGCACGCCCCAGGACTCGTTGAACGGCACCCAGACGATGATGCAGGGATGGCTGTAGTCGCGCTCGATCACTTCGGTCCATTCGCGCACCATGCGTCCGATGGCTTCCGGCGTGAAGCGATAGGAGGACGGCATCTCTTCCCATACCAGCAGGCCGAGCTTGTCGGCCCAGTACAGGTAGCGCTGGCTTTCAATCTTCTGATGCTTGCGCACGCCGTTGAAGCCCATCGCCTTGGCCAGCTCCACATCCTTGCGCAAGGCTTCGTCCGATGGTGCGGCGAGCAGCGTGTCCGGCCAATAACCCTGGTCCAGCACCAGCTTGAGATGATAGGGCCGGCCATTGAGCATGAAGCGGTCACGGTTGATATTCACAGAACGCAATGCCGTATAGGAGCGTATCTTGTCCAGCACTTCATCCTTGTGACGCAGGATGATTTCCGCATCCAGGAGCGTCGGGCGCTCAGGGCTCCACAGCAATTCATTGCGCGAGTCGTCGATACCGGGGTCGGAAAGGCTGATCTTGCGATGGGCTTCGCCGCCGATGATGTGATAGTGGTCGTCGGCGATCACCTTGTTTCCGTGCCAGATCCTGACATCCACCGTCAGATCTTCACGCTGGTCACCCGTGACGAAGACTTCATAGCCGAGTTCAAAGCCCTCGAAATTCGGCGTCCAGCGCAGCTTGCTGATATAAGTGTGCGAAACGCGCTCCAGCCAGACGGTCTGCCAGATGCCGGTGGTGCGCGGATACCAGATGGAATGCGGCTCCAGTTGCCAGTCCTGCTTGCCGCGCGGCTTGGCAAGGTCCAATGGGTCATCCTCGACGTGCACCGTCAGGACATGATGGCTGGCGTCGCCCAGCGCATGGGTGATGTCGGCATGGAAGGAGGAATGCCCGCCTTCATGCTCGGCCACCAGATGGCTGTTCACCCATACCCATGCACGGTAATCAACAGCGCCGAAATGCAGAAGCACTCGCCCGCCTTCAGGGCGAATGTCGAATTCACGCTGGTACCAGCAATGGCTGTGGAAGCCACGATCCCCGATGCCGCTGGCTTCGGATTCCGGCGGAAAGGGGACGCGGATTTCATGGGTCCACTGGATGGGATCTTGAGGCTGGCTGTATCTGTTCTCGTTGTCGAAGGTGAACTTCCACTGGCCATCAAGGGATTGCCAGTGTTCACGCACAAGTTGCGGTCGCGGGTAAGCGGTATCAGGCATTCTTCTTCCTTGCAGCGATGGACATGCCGATTTGATTATCGGCAGTCAAGCCCGTTCCCGATGGAAGCCAAAGTAGCGCCTGCGCCCCCAATGTTCCGGGTTGGCGCAGGCCGTGCATCGAAACAAACGTCGTCTTGGAAGGCTAAGCGACTGCGCGTTCTGCAGGATCGGCATCCCAGGCAATTGTGTTTTCCCGGAAATAGCGATCAAAGGCATTGCCGAAGGTGGGCAGGAGCAAGCCGCGCTCGCTTGACAAGGCAGTGATGCTCCTGCCGCCGCCATGCGTCTTGACCAGCGCGGAAGCATCCAGCCGTGCTTCCCGTGCTGCCCGTTCCGCGAACTCGTACCAGGAAAGCGCTCCCTGGTTGGCAAGGTGCCAGATGCCATTTGCCCTGTCGATCAACAGGTCCAGGACGGCATGGGCCAGGTCCGGTACGTAGGTCGGCGAAACATGCGCATCATCGCTTGCTTCCACCCGACGACCCGCGGCCAGTTCGCGCAGGATCGCATGCACGAAGTTGTAGCGGTCCCACGGACCGAAGAATGCGCTGGTGCGCACAACCAGCGCATCGGGAAAGGCGGCCATCACCCGTCGCTCCGCTTCTGCCTTGCTGTTTCCATAGACGCATAGCGGGGACAGCTTGTCGCTTTCCACATAGGCGCGCCCCAGCTTCCCATCGAATACCAGGTCCGAGGAAAAGGTGACATAAGGAATGCCGAGCTTGGCGCATGCCTTGGCCAGCACTTCCGCCCCCATCGCATTCTCGCGCATGCAGCGCTCCGACTCCCGATGGGCGTCGGCCACGCGCACATAACCGGCGGCATTGATTACTGCCCATGGCCGGTGTCTCATCAGCGCGGCTTCCACCGATGCCTGGTCCGCGATGTCCATCTCGGCACGGGACAGCAAGTCATGCTCCAGGCTGCGTGCGGAACAGATGCGCGACAATGCCTGACCCAGCGTGCCGCGCGCACCAGTAATCACCAGCCTGCGGTCCGACCGGATAATCTGCGGGGCCTCGACGGCCTGGCTGGGTCGCTGGAAATAGCGGTCCGGCCGATGCCACCACCCCAGCCCATCCAGCACCGGATGGTCGAACTCGCCGTTCTTCGCCAGTGATGCCGCGGCGTGAGCCAGCGCCGTGGGCCGGGGCTGCCCGCCTCGCACATCAAACACGCCGCTCTCGTAAAAGCCGCTGTTCTGCAACAGCAGCGAGTTCCAGTCCACGCACCCGAAAATCGACCAGATGGTGACCGCGCGGATGTCGACGCCTTCGCCCTTCAGCTTCACGGCGGCCTTCCAGATCTGATTCAGCCAGCGCAGCTGGTCGTCACGCGAGCCGCCGAGGTGCGCTTCCGTCACCGCTATCGGCAACCGGTAGCGCTCCCAGACTTCACGCAGGCGCGCCTCCGGTCCGGTCAGGCCCTCCACATACGGCACCCGGGTTGCATGCACATCCACGTAGGGCACGGCATCGGTCCAGAATTCCGGCGGATATTCGCGGGCGCGCCGGTCGAGGAAGCGCTCGCTGGTCACATAGTGGTTGATCCCGATGATGTCAGGGGCGCAGGGTTGCTCGGTGAAGAATGCGAGCTCCGACTTGCCGATACCGGCCTTGATGAAGGTGTCATACCAGGGATGGCGCGCATCGATGCGGCCGCACAGCAGGTCGAAGCTGAGCCAGCGCCGCTCGTTCTCGTAATCGGCCTGATGCTTCAGGTCGGGAAAGCTGAACGTCTTCCCCAGGTCTTCGGTCTGCACCAGGCGGGCATGGGGCGTGACCTTGCGGATGGCTTCCATCGACAGCGCCGTCGCGCGGCACTCGATGTAGAGTGCGCGCAGCATCGTCAGCGTATCGCGCGCATGCGGATACCAGTGCCCGTAGAGCGCGCTGAAGCGCGCCGTGGTCAGAGGCTCGTTGACCGGCGTGAACATGTCGATCCACGGGTAGCGGCGCGCGACGCGCTCCGCATGCCTTGCCAGCATTTGCGGAAAATTCGGGTCGAGCAGATTGGTATAGCGCGGCCCGCTGCCATGGTGGACCAGGCCGGCAATCGGCGCAATGCCGAGCTCGCGCAGGCGCGCCAGCCGCTTGTCATGCCAGCCCCATTCCGCCTGGTCCGGGTGATCGGGCGAGATCGTTTCCCACAGCACCGGGTAGCGCAAGGTCTTGATCCCGAGTGCGGCGATTGCGTCCAGGTCTTCCATGCGGTCCGCATGTCCTGTTTCTTTGATCTGGTTTCGGTATTGATCCTGTATGCGGACGACCGTGCATTCGATGCCGCCCCAAAGTTCTAGTGTCTGCTGCGTGGAGACGTCGGAAGTATTGTTGTTGATTGAATTCATATCGAGGAAGCTTGGATGGGAAAATCGGTTTGCCCCAAGAACTCAACGACACTCTACCCTGCCGGCAAACCTCCTTTTTGATACAGGTCTCTGGCTCCTCTCCCGGCACGCCATGTTTGATGCGGGGCAAGGAGACATCCCTCCTGCCATGAAGAAAAAATTGCTTAATCCCTTGCAATAGCTCCTGACAGAGCGAGCAGGAAAACGTTCAAAAACGGGGTTTCATGGAATCCGGGGCGGAATGCCGAAGAAGAGAATCGCGTGCCACGACGAGCATCATGTGGAAGGCCCAAGTGGCTTGGGAATGTGACCGCAGATAGCCTGGATCACGGGGACAAGGAAGGATGGATCTTTGCTTTGCTGCGCAGCGATGGGGCGAAAGGCCTGGAGGGGACGTGCTCCCGGACAGCGCTACATGTCCGGAGAAATCGATACGCGAATCCTCAATCTGTTGCCCGGGTCGTAGGGAATGACGCTTGTGTAGCTGTGCCCGTGGTATTCGTAAGTCACGGCATATCCATTGGCCCTTGTCAGCCACTGGTCCACCGTGCGGCATTGGCGCATCGCATGCCCGGCGACGGTATTGAGGCGGCATTCCTGCTGAGGCTGGTTCACTTCTTCGACGCGCGGCGTCACCTTGGTTACCTGCGCATAGTCTTCGAATTCATCTGCCGCCGCAAAGGACATCACGACCAGGCCCAGCACGGCCGTGCATATCTTCAGCATTCCTCTCATTCCCCCCTCCCCGTTTGCCTTTTGTCATGAATGACGGAAGATTAAACGATGGAAATGACAACACGGCTAGAGAAGAAATGTAATCGAATGTTTCCGGGCTGGTCCATTCCAACTCTCTTAGTATGAAAACGGGCCGGGCGCTGCGCCCATGCTTACATCCCTGTTTTCGCACCCATGTTCTTCGTGGTCCGCACCAGCATCGCTCCCTTCATCATCGACAAGGCGATATTGCTCCCGATGCGAAAGCCCTGCATTGCGGCGGCATCCATCAGTGCAAGCACCTGCTGATGGCTCAAATTCTGATAGTCCTTGCGCGCATACAGCATCTGGCGGTTTTTGCTATTGATATCCGCGGCGATTTCTTCTGGCGTCATCTCTGCTCCTCGCAGGTATTTGATGATGGCCCAGTTAGGGCGGCCTTCAATTATGGAGCAATGCCCGCGCAAAAATTTGTCCTGGCAGGCAGGGCAGCATTGCGGGGAGTCAAGCTTTCATGCTTCGATCGCCAGCCAACGTGCTGTCCTCATGAGGGTGACATGATCCCGCATGCGGGCAGCAACTACCCGCGCACGCAAGAAAACAAAACGGGGAAGGCCCGGCGCCGTCTGCACCGGGCCGGTTCAGAATGACTTGAATACTTCTTCTTCAGTGCGGTAGTCGTCGGCGCAGGCCTTGCTGCAAAAGCGCCGGACATTGTCGAGAGGCTGATTGCAGTACCAGCAGGAACCTTTCGGTTTCAAAGCGGCCATGCTGGCTGCGGCTTGCTGCGCTGCAAGCGCATTCATTTCAAAACGATTGTCGATATGCTTTGCATCATCCATGATTCATCTACCCAGAATAAGGATCAATTCCAATGTAAGCTCGCGACAGCGCTCAGAAAAGTATAGTCGCAACCAGGACGCATTGAAGCGCCGGATAAAAAAGTCGTCGGACCCATACTACGCCGCAAAAGCGCGCGACCGTCGTTGACGAACATCAGCCTGGCCGCATGCCAAGCAATTCGCATGCCCTTCTTCATTGGCGTCCGCAACTTCTTTTCATCGGGAGATCGGCGCTCGATGACGAGCGCGGCCATGCGCTTCGTCACAGAGGCAAGGGCATGGACCGTGCTTGGTCCTCTCAGCCCGTCCCCCGATGCATGCAAGGCCTGGTTGCGGGAGGAAGAATGGCTGCACCTGATTTTCTCTGAAGCGAATCAATGAACCTGAGCGTCGAAAGCGGGACCGGCCTGCATGGCGATATCGAACCGCGCAGCTTCCTGCTCGGTGGCCGCCGCTTCTCGGTGTTGGAAATTTGCGACCGCTGGATTGCCCGCGACCACAGCTACTTCAAGATCCGCGCCGATGACGGCGCCACCTACATCCTGCGCCATGACGAACTGAACCTGGAGTGGCAGCTCACCCTGTATCGCGCCCCCGGTTTGTGAAGCGGCGCCGCCCGCGCCCGCGCCAGATGCGAACGGACTTTCCCGGCCAGTCCGGGTTCCCCCTTGTTGGCTAAAGGGCGCAGACAGCACAAGGTTGACGCTTGTCAATACTTCATGAGAACCCTCTCATTACCATCGCCTCATCCCGGCTTGGGCGATGGTTTTAATGATGAGGATGACGATGATCAAGACTGCAGCGGAACCCCGGCTTGAAGATGAAGGCGTATTTTTCACCGTGGAAGTCGGTTTTACCGATCGTGAATGCCTGGTTTCCAAAAACGCGCTGGCGCATCTGCGCCGGTTGAAGGGCAGCCAGCAGGACTTCATGGAGATTTATTGGTCTTTCGAAGACCAGATTCACAGCGTCGCCCGTCGTCTTGTCGTTGCCGGCGTCGGGGGCGCGCCGCTGATACTCGGTGCCGCTTATTTCGTATGAGCCTTCAGTACCCGATGCGATCCTTGGGTCGGCGCAGTCCTGCTGTTCGGGACCATGGCTTTCTCTTATAAGCCATAGAAATAAATATCACTGAGAATTATCAAAATCGCATCTATTCGTTTTGACACAATAGAGTCAGATCGCAACAACAAAAGGGTGAGAGGCCAGATGAACGAGACAAAACAGACCGAACAGTTTCGGTATGATCCAAACAATCTGTTGGAATCATTAATTAAAAAGCTGAACCTCAAGAACGATGCAGCATTGTCACGTGCCCTTGAAGTGGCTCCTCCGCTGATCAGCAAGATCCGTCATCGCAGGCTGCCGGTAGGCGCGTCCCTGCTGATCCGCATGCATGAAGTTTCGGAGCTGAGCATCAAGGATTTGCGCGAGCTGATGGGCGACCGCCGCACCAAATTCCGCATCAGCGACAAGCAGTTCAAGCCCAAGGACACTTCATCATCGAATGGGCAGGCAGCTGCGTAGGCCGCCTGGTTTTCTGAAGTTCTTGGCGCTCCATCAGGATTGGCTGCGGATGAACGGCTGGATGCAGTCATGCTGCCAGCCACTGTGTCGGGCATTGTTCAGCCCGATTCCGCGAACTGCTGGCAAGAGCGTTCGAGTGAAGCAATGAAAAGCTGAACCAGGTCACTGGCTACAGCGTCTGCCAGATCTGCGCTCGCCGTGCACATCGCTGCACTGCAAGATGGCATCCGCAACGTGCATTGCATGAACAGCTAACCGCTTATCCTCTTACGGGATAAGCGGTTTTTGTTTGCAGGCGCGTGCATGAATAAGGCCGGACTTCGGACCCATGACTATCTGACGTTCCTTGAGATCTGCGGGTCCGCGCATTCCTTCCACGCCCCTGCCCTTTGTCACCTTTCCTTCAAGCGTCCCAATCAATCCAGGCAAGCTGCAAAACTGCGCTTTACCCGTCCCGCCTGTTGTGCTCAAAACTGTGGACAACCAAGAATAAGCATACGTAAAACTTTGATCTGCAATGGTTTTTTCGAGTTGAGCAAGATCAACATCGGGAACCTGAGGCAAAAGTCGATGTCGCCGCGATTTTTCTTTAGGCCCGTTTTGACGTTCTTCCGTTTCGCCATGAGCTGCGCCTTTATTCCTGCCTTCCGGCAGCGGAAGCTGGCGCACGAAACACGCCGGCAATTCACTTACCGGAACGTCTTGGATCTTCCGCCCCTCCTGCAACTGAATCAGAAGTACGGCAGGTGGCAGTCATTCCGAAAAGTCCTGAGCAACCGGATACGAGATACCCATCTATGCCAAAACAAAAGCCCGCCGGTTTTGCCGGCGGGCGAAAGGCTGATAACAACCATCCTTGAGGGATGGTTTTCATTCTAGGCTTGGCCTTCAATTTTCCATTGATATGCCGCAACATGTGAAGCTGCGTAACTTTCCGTGCAGCATCTTTCTACTCCGTGCATTATTTAGTCTGGAAGACAGGTTGCTGCACAGAGGCGCGCTGGCGCAAAGCATGCTTGCAAATAAAAAAGCCCGCGAACCATGTGGTCGCGGGCCAAATCTCAACCTTAGAGAATCAAGAGACGCATAATCAATATAGCAACCCGCTTCCAGAGACAAGACCACCGTTACAAATATTTACCGCCCCAGAAAGATCCTGAATCTGACATGAGCCTGCGCACTCTACGCACTCTATTTGGCATCGCATTGCTCACCCTGCTTGCCGCATGCAAGCAGACGCCTACCTGCTCCGAGCATTTCGCGCAGGGACAAGCACCTGTCATCGTCAATGAAAAGCTGGAAACCAGGACGGCGATGCTGTGCTTCGAAGCCTATGGGGTGCTGCACAGCGGCGTGTCACGCACCCCGCTATGGTCTGCTGAACACCTGACCGCGGCGAGCGTCGAACAGGCGCGGGGACTAAAGCGCAAGAATACTTTCCATGCGGAAGAGAAGCTGCCTGCCAATGATCGCGCCGAATTGCGGGACTATGTTCGCTCCGGCTACGACCGCGGCCATATGAGCCCATCTGGCGACATGCCTACCGAGAGCGCCCAGTACGAGAGCTTTTCGCTGGCAAACATGATTCCGCAGAATCCGAACAAGAACCAGGTCCTGTGGGAAGGCATGGAAGAAGCCACACGCAATCTTGCGCGCCGTGAAGGAGAACTTTATGTCGTCACCGGCCCGATTTTCGAAGGCACGTCGCTGGAGCGCCTGAATGGTCGGGTTCTGGTCCCCACTTCCATATTCAAGGCAATCTACATTCCCTCGCGGCAGCAGGCTGCGGCCTACTTCACGGCAAATGCGCCGGGCATGGAATATGAAACTCTGTCCATCGCGGAGCTGGAAACACGGATCGGCATCAATGTTTTTCCGAAGCTGCCGCCCGAAGTGAAAGAAGCAAAGATGGAATTGCCGACCCCGACGCCCCGCAATTTCAGGAAGCCGCGCACTGCGCCATCCGAACCGAACACATCCACGAGGTAAGGCCATGTCTGTAATCAAGCCTTTCGAGAATGAGGAAGACTCCGCCGCCATCGGCGATCTGACGGTTGAAAACCGGGTGGACCGCATTTCCCTGTATGGCTCCCTGCAAATCACCCGGGACAAGGCGGGATTGCAGCTGGCGCAGGAATTGAAGGCACTGATCGATGATGTACTGCAGGTGATGCAGTCGGAAAAGTTACCCGATCAGGTGCCCTTGGCGCCAACCGACCGGGTGAACAACCCCTTCGGCTGAAACGGCAGGCGGCGCTTGCCGCCATCTCCCCTATTGTTCTTCAAGTCTTGAGCCCTTGAAAGCGCATCGGCTCATTCCAGCTTTTTACGCGGTGGGATACAGGCTTTCACCCCGGCCGCAACTTCTTTCATGCACTTGCTCAATTGGTTTCGGCAAACTGTTTGCGTCCAGCGGTTGGCAAAATTTATGTCATGTCGGGAATTTAATCGTCGACAAGATGTCATTTGTTACACGCTTGTCCCTAACAATCAACCATTGGAGATGAAATCATGGCCGAACACGCATTAGTAGGGCAGGAAACCTATGATCCCAATCGCCTGCTTGACACTCTGCTTCAAAAAATGAGCCTGAAAAACGACGCAGCGCTATCCCGCGCCCTGGAAGTTGCGCCGCCTGTCATCAGCAAAATCCGGCACAGGCGGCTTCCTGTGGGAGCTTCACTGCTGATCCGCATGCATGAAGTCTCCGGCATGAATATCCGGGAGTTGCGTGACCTGATGGGCGACCGGCGGACCAAGTACCGCCTGAGCGATGCCCAAGGGAAACCAAAACCCATGGATCAGAATATGGCCTCGTCTCAGCAACAGCAGCAACAGCAGCCGAGCTCGATGCACTGATCCGACATAGAAACGCGCTCACATGCAGGCGGGACGAAGACGACTGGCATCAGGATGAGCGCTGCTTCGTCTTCCTGCACCCGTACTCATTCTGGCCGGCAATGTCCTTTCCGAGCGGCAGCGACAAGCCGGCTTCCAGTCCGAATTTCTCAGGGCCTGGATTATTGGGTCTTTGCAAGAGAAGTACTTGCCCGGATCAAAAAGCCTGCAAATGCAGGCTTTTAATCAGTCAATTCACAAGATTTGCCTGCTTAGTTGATATATAGCAGTAGATTTTGCATTCAACCCATTTACTATTGGCGTGCAGTTGCATACAACAAAAAAGCGGTGGAGAAACGGCTTGAAACCTTCGCGTTTCCGGCTGAAGTTTCAATACGATTACTGATTAATATTCCCTCTCGGGTTTAGACTGATGGCGCGCATCCATACACACTATGACAACCTCAAGGTCGCGCGCAATGCTCCCCCTGAAGTCATCCGTGCGGCTTACAAGACGCTATCGCAGAAGTATCATCCGGACCGCAACCCCAACAGCGCGGATGCAATCAGGATCATCCAGATCATCAATTCGGCTTATGAAGTACTTTCCGACCCAGTCAAGCGCCAGGAGCATGATGAATGGATAGCCAGGGCGGAGGCGCAGGAAGCGGCAACGGAAAGAAAATCTTCAAGGCCCGCAGGTGGCACAACGGAAAAAAAAGCCCAGGATGTGCGTCGTCGCTCCGGTTCCGGCCGCCGCCGATCAAGCCGGCAGCCTGCCCTGAAACCAGTGAAATTCTTTCAGAAATTGCGGATGCTGCTTGGGCATTTTTCCCGCAGCCTGTTCAGGAAAGTGTGAGATCTCGACGGTGCTGCAACAAGCTGTCCTGACGGACGCAGGGCATTCAGAAGAGGGTTTTGACGAGCCAGACGATCAGGCTGATGCTGACTGCCGAGGAAGCCAGGATGCAGAGAGTGGCATGCAACTTGTTGTAGTTGAAGGCAACCGGCTTTTTCGGCTCCAGCACGGCTGAAGGGGATAAGGCCTTTTTCATGTGGCTCCCTTTTGAGATTAGGCAATCTATTGCGAAAGCTCATTATACGGAGCATCTGCCCAAGGGCAATAGCCCGAATGGCAATTCTCCTGTTTTTGGCATGACAGGGATCAATTCCTCGCCAAACGTTTCTTCCTCGCCAGCAATGCTCTGCAGTCGTTCTCGGGACGCACTGATTTTCTTGCGTCGTACGAAATTTTCCGCCTGATTTGCCTGTCATAGTTCCGGCGTGCAGCATTTGTTGCCACGCCAGTCACTTCTGTTGTCATTCCCTTTGAACATGTTTGATCAAGCTCTCAGGTTTTCCTGGATGGTGCGGCTGCGCCGCGCCGGATTGCGCATCATTGCCGGTATCGGCATGGTGTCAGTGCTGGTGGCAGCCGGTTGCAGCCAGCTGGAACAGAAAGAACGCGAACTCACCTTCCGCGTGGCCGAAGGCACGGCAAGCTGGTACAGCGGCTTGCCCGACGGCGTGGTGGAATCGGACCTTCCAGTCAAAACGGATGGGAAGGCGCAGCATATTCATGCCTGGTGGTGGCCTGCCGCCAATCCGAAGGCACCGGCCCTGCTCTATCTGCATGGCGCGCGCTGGAACCTCACCGGCCAGACCTTCCGGATCGAGCAATTGCATGATTTCGGCTTTTCCGTGCTGGCGATCGACTACCGCGGCTTCGGCCGGAGCGACGGCGGCCTGCCTTCAGAAAAGACGGTGTATGAAGATGCGCGCGCAGCCTGGGAAAAGCTGACACAGCTGCAGCCCGATCCGGCCCGGCGCTATATCTACGGCCACTCGCTGGGCGGCGCGATCGCCGTCGATCTTGCCGCCAGCCTCAGTGCAGGACGACAGGCAGGCATGCCGGCACCGGCGCGTGGCCTGATCGTCGAATCCTCGTTCACCACGCTGGCCGATATCGCAAAATCGCTGAGCTATCCCTGGCTGCCGGCACAGCTGCTGCTGTCGCAAAAATTCGATTCGCTCACGAAGATCGCCAGGGTGAACATGCCGGTCCTGATCGTGCATGGCACCGATGACCGCTATGTGCCTTCGCGCTTCAGCGAAGCGCTGTATATGGCTGCGCCCGAGCGAAAGCGCCTGCTGCTGGTACCCGGAGGCACGCACAACAACAGCATGCGCGTGGGCGCTTCCGCATACCGGCGGGCTTTCCGCGATTTGTTCGGATGGGCGCCCGGCAGGGCATCGTGATCCGGAAGCCGCTGCTCGCCCCCTCTCAGCGCTTGATATAGGTGAGGAAGAGGTAGCTGGCGAAAAGAACGGCGACCACCACGCAGGCGAAGGCGAAGCCGATGCCGGCGCTCATGCAGGCCAGGGTCGCGCATAAATGATTGGCGCTGCCAGCGGCCGTCAGCAGCATCATCTCGGACAAGACCTGCATCATCAGCAGCAGGCAGGTGGCAATGCCTATCCACTTCATGACATAAAAGGGCAGGATCTTGCGCTGGGAGCGGTTGTAGCGGTAATTGGCCATGCGCTGCTCCAGGGTTCCCCGGCTCGCATCGCGAAAGTGCCAGAGCGGAATTGCCAGACGCCAAAAATTCCGGATGGATGAAAAGACCTCTCCCCGCTCGAACCAGTTGCTGCCAGCCATACGTCACCTCCTTCGGCTTAGTCAAATTTGCGCAGCCGGTGTTCCAGGGCATTGCCTGTAAAAGGGCATGCGAGAACAGGCAGGGAAAAATTCCTTGATCAGGAAAATCGCTTTCAGAACTGTTCCGCCGGCAGTGGCGGGCTGAACAGATAGCCCTGATAGGCGTGGCATCCATGCTGCGCCAGGAAATCGCGCTGGTCCTCGGTCTCGACGCCTTCCGCGATGACTTCCAGCCCAAGGATCTGCCCGAGGGCGACGATGGTGCGGGCGATGGCGGCATCGTTGGCATCGACCAGCACATCCCGCACGAAGGACTGGTCTATCTTCAGCTGGTCCAGCGGCAGGCGCTTGAGGTAGGTGAGCGAGGAATAGCCGGTGCCGAAATCGTCCAGGGAAAAGCCCACGCCCTTGGCCTTGAGCGCGGCCATCTTGGCGATGGTGTCTTCCATGTTTTTCACCAGCATGCTCTCGGTGATCTCGAGCTTGAGATGCCGCGGATCGGCGCCGGTGTATTCCAGCACGTCGAGCACCTGATCCACGAACTTCGGGTGATGGAACTGGCGGGCACTGACATTGACGGCCACGCTCAGGTGCGAAGTCTCCGGTCTCGCTGCCCAGGCTGCCACCTGCGCGCAAGCCGTCTCCAGCACCCATTTTCCCAGGCTGGTGATCAGTCCCGTTTCCTCCGCCAGCGGGATGAAAGCGGCGGGAGATACCATACCGCGCACCGAATGCTTCCAGCGCACCAGCGCCTCGACACCCTTGACGTGACCATTGCCGTCGGTCTGCGCCTGGTAATGCAGCAGGAATTCCTGACGCTGCAGACCATGCCGGAAATCTGCCTCGAGCGACAGGCGCGCACTCACCACGTTCTGCATTTCCGGGTCGAAGAAGCGGATGGCATTCCGCCCTGCCGCCTTGGCCTGGTACATCGCAAGGTCCGCGCGCTTGAGCAATTCATCGACGGTATCCGACCGCCCGCCAAACAAGGCAATGCCTATGCTGGGAGAACTGTGGTGCTCGACGCTATCGAGCGGAAAAGTCGGGATGAATGCGGCAAGAACCTTTTCACCGACGATTTCCGCCTGGGCGGCAGCTTCCTGCGGATGCGCGCTCAAGTCTTCCAGCATGATGACGAATTCATCCCCGCCGAGGCGGGCGACAGTATTGCTTTTGCGTACGCAGCCCTCGAGCCTGCGCGCCACCTGCTTCAGCAACAGGTCGCCCTTGTCATGGCCCAGGGTGTCGTTCAAGGTCTTGAAATTGTCGAGGTCGATGAACAGCAGCGCGCCGGAATGCCCGCTGCGGCCACTGGTAGCCAGCGCATGCTCAAGCCGATCGAGCAGGAGACGACGATTGGGCAGCCGGGTCAGTGAATCATAAAAGGCAAGGCGCTCGATCTCGCGCTCGGCTTCCTTGCGCTGGGTAATATCGGTATTGATTGCCAGGATCGACTGCGGCTTTCCCTCCTCATCCCGCACCAGTGTCCAATGGGTCTCCACCACCACCGGGCTGCCATCCTTGCGCCGCTGCCTGTTTTCGCCGCGCCATTCCTCTTGACGCAGGACCATGGCAGTTGCGTGGGCGAGCTCGGAAGACTCGTCGTACATCAGCTCCAGCTTGGTCTTGCCCAATGCTTCTTCAGCCGTCCATCCGTAAAGGCGCTCCGCCCCCTTGTTCCAGTACGTGATGCGAAAGTCGATGCCGCATACGAAAATCGCATCTTTCGCCTTGTCGAGCAGCGAGGCCTGGTCGCGTATGCGTGCATCGGCTTCCTGGCGCTCCAGCTCGGCCGCTGCGCGCGCCGCAAAAATCTGCAGAGTGGACATCACCAGCTCGGTCTGCCGGAGCGGCCCGCGGAACAGGACAAACAGGATGCCCAGCGGCTCACCGCCGGAACTGTCGAGGCGCCGCCCGACATAAGCATGGGCACCAATCGCGGCCAGTTGCGGGCACTCGGGAAACAGCTCGGCGCCATGATCGCGCACGACACAGTCGACGGTCGCCGAAAGGCTCCCGCACGGTGAATCCTCTACGGGGCAGTCGAAGTTTTGCACCGTCTCGCGGTCGATCACGGCGCAGATGGTGCGCACCTTCCCCGGACTTTCCGGAACAAAGCGGGCCACGAAACCGGCATCCGCTCCAAGTGCGGCAAGCATGTTGCAAACAAGCCGCTCGAAAAATTCACCTCCGGAGCTTGCGGACACGCCGGCAGCCACCTTCACTACCGCCGATTCGAATCTCCGCTGTTCTTCCTTAGTACGCAGGCTGCTGATGCCGAAAGCCAGGTTGTCCGCCAGTTCCTGCAAGAGCAGGATCTCATCCTCCCGCACTGGTCGCACGTCTTGCATATGCAGGCTCAGCAATCCGAACGTAGTGTTCTTTTCGCGCAAGGGCAGCACGATCACGCCATTGAAGCCGTAGCGCCGTGCCGCGGGCAGCCAGGGACGGAAACCGGGATCGGTTCCTACATCCACCACCACGATCGGCTTGCCGCTGCGAATGCAGCGTCCTGCCGGGCCGCATCCGGCAGGATCATCTTCCGACCAGCTGAATTCCACATTAGCCAGGTAATTCCTTTCTTCGCCTGCCCCGGCATGGGCAACCGGCTCGATGCTGCGCCTTGCGTCGTCATGTGCATACCCTACCCAGGCCATGCGATAACCGCCTATGTCCACGGCGACCCGGCAGATCTGCACCAGGAGTTCCGGCTCGCTCTCCATCTTCATCATTGCTTCATTGCAACGCGTCAGCATCTGCAGCGCCCGCGTGGTGTACGCCAGATCCTGCATGCGCTTTTTTCGGTCGGTGACATCGCGCTGTATCGCGACGAAATGGGTGAAGTGGTCTGAAGACTGCGCCACCGGGAAGATGCTGATTTCCGACCAGAACTCCCGTCCGTCCTTGGCATAGTTGATCACTTCGACCAGGACCGGCTCTTTCTTTTCAAGCGCCGCACGCACGCGTTCGAGCTCTCCGCGCTGGGTGTTGGGCCCTTGCAGGAAGCGCGGCGACCTGCCCAATACTTCTTCGGGGCTGTATCCGGTAATGCGCTGGAAGGCATCATTAACGAAGACAATCCGCGGTCCGGGCTCCTCGATCGGTTCGGCTTCGGTGATCATCACAATGTCGTTCAATTGTGCAACGCAGGTTTTCAGCAGGTGCATCTGCTGTTCGGTCTTGCGCCGCACTGTGATGTCCTGCACCGTGCCTGCCAGTATGTATTGCCCTTGCTCGCCGTCATCCGGATATCGTTCGGCCAGCGCATGGATATGGCGTATTTCCCCATCCGGCCGCACGATCCGATATTCGGCGTCGAAAGGCTTTCTTCCCTCCTTGGCCTCCCGGCTCGTCGCTTCCATCCGTGGCCGGTCATCGGGGTGCACTATGGTCAGGAAGGCTTCGACTGTCCGTGGAAAATTCTCATCGGTTATTCCGAAAATGCGGGTGATCTCAGGAGACCAGGTGAGTTGCCTGCCTCGGCTTCTGAACTCCCAACTACCGAGATGCGCAAGCTGCTGCGCCTTGGTGAGGTGTTCGGTCTTGCGAACCAGTGCGGAATTGATGCGGTCGCGTTCCGTCGCCAGCGATTCCAGCTGCGCGCGCTGGCGGCGCAGTTCGATATGCATCATCACCTGTTCGGCAAGCATTTTCAGGACCGCAAGTTGCGCATCGGTCAGAGTCCGAGGTACATAGTCCATCACCGCCAGCGTGCCGATGGCAAAGCCTTGCGGCGAAATCAGCGGCACTCCGGCATAAAAGACTAGGCCGGGCTTTCCCGTCACCAGCGGATTATCGTGAAAGCGCGGATCCTTTCTCGCGTCGTGCACGATGAACGGATCCATGCCAAGTATGGTGAATCGGCAAAATGCGATTTCGCGATCAGTTTCCTGCAAATCGAGGCCGATCTTGGATTTGAACCATTGCCGGTGTTTGTCAATCAGCGAAATGCTCGCGATTGGCGTTTCGCAGATGCGCGAAGCCAATTCCACGAGACGATCGAAAATCGCCTCAGGTGGCGTATCGAGTATGTGAAAGGACTGCAGGACATCGAGCCGGTTTTGCTCGCTGAAGCCAGGATTGCCCATGATCTGATCGGATCACCTTTTTGACTAAGAACTTAAAGTTTGAACAACGTTCATTTCTCATGTGGTCATAAAAAGCGGCGACGATGAAAAGCCACACCGGCCGATGGCAATCATCCGGGAAAAAGCCTGTCTCGAAATGTTCTTGTTTTTTCCTCCTGGGCACGGTAGCACAAGGACGGGGCAGATGAATCGCGATGAAAGCTGTGCCTCAGATCATGCCCAACCATCGGATGAAGCACATCCCGTACCGGCTGACACTCCGGCTTCCGGCGAAACCTTATTGCCGGTGGCAATTGCAGCCTCTGCCGCATTGCTGAAAGTGGTGGCCCATGTCGGAGCTGCCCGAGCAGAGGCGGCAATATCGTGGATCCGGCCGATGAACCGGGCTTGGGGATGGAAGTGCCGATTGCGCGGCGATCGTTCTCGCCGCGCGCAAGGAGAAGGAGGTGGAAGATTCCCGGTGCGAACGAATTTCGCTCAGCCGGCTTCCCGCCCGAGATGCTCCACGAGCTGTCCGCTCATGCCGCGCAGGCGCTGACTCATCAGTTTCGCCAGTTTCGAAAGGATGAAGACGGCCAGTCCCGGCCGCTCCTTGATGATGCGTGCGAAATTATCCTTGGTCAGCATCAGCACCACGCTGTCTGTAAAGGCGATGCAGGTTGCCGAGCGCGGTTCGCTGTCGATGATCGACATCTCGCCTATGGTTTTTCCTTTGGACACCGAGGCGATCCGCTGCGCCTTGCCGGCATGGTCTTCCTTGAAGATATCGACTTCGCCCTTGACCAGCAGGCACAGGAAGTTGCCGGCATCGCCTTCCTTGAAGATGACCGTGCCGGCGGGTGTCACGAAGCACTGGACATATTTGGAGAAGGCCTCGACGTCGTTCCAGGATGCATCCGCAAACAGCTGCGTGGCCGCAATCATTTCACACATGTCCTGCTTGGATGTCATTCCTGCTCCCAGGGATTGAAAACTGCTTCCCGCCTGGCCTCGATTCATCTGCATCTCCTTGTTTCCCTCAGCTTGCGACCGCTTCCGGACTGGCATTGCCGTGCCTGGCCTTGCACATGATGCCATCGGCATCATCCTTTCCGGAAATATTCCGCCTGCCAATATACGAAGTTTCGACGGAAATACCAACTCTCGACAGGCGAGCAACCGGCATTCATGCGTGGCTCATGCGGACGCCGTGGGAAAGTTTCCCGCTGCCCGTTTCGCGTCGTACAAGGCAGTGTCGGCATGCTGCATGAGCGTCTTGATGTCTTCTCCGTCCTGCGGGTAGAAGGCGATGCCGACGCTTGCGGAGATCGAAACATAGATGGGATCGATACGGAAGGGGCGGCGCAGCTCGCTGACCAGCCTGTCCGCAAGCTCCTTCGCATTCTGGCGGACGTCGGCACCGGGAAGCAGAACCGCGAATTCATCGCCGCCGAAGCGGGCAACGGTAGTGTGCTTGTCCACGCAGTGACGAAGGCGGTCGGAGACTTGCTTGAGAAGCTGGTCACCCACCGGATGGCCAAAGGTGTCGTTGACCGGCTTGAACTTGTCGAGGTCCAGGTACAGTACGGCGCACTCTTCGCCCGCCTGCCGGGCGTGACGGATGGCGTCGCCCAGGCGCTCGGTGAACAGTTTGCGGTTCGGCAGCCAGGTCAGGGCATCATGATTGGCAGCGAATTCGAGCTGGGCCTCGTATTCGTTATGCTTGCCGATGCGCTCGCCGAGCTCTCCGGCGAGAAGCCGCCACAGTGCCGGCTTTTTTTCGGCCAGCTTGGTGAAATCGGGTTCGGTGATGGTGGCGGTGATGGTGTCGTCGATCGCGAGAACCGAAGCGGAGCGACGCGAATTCGGTGAAATCAGGGCCATTTCCCCGATGTGCTGGCTGGCGGTCCGCTTTGCGATTTCCCGGCCGTGCGCCACGATGCTGACGCTGCCTTCGAGGATCATGAACAGCTCGTTGCCGTAATCGCCCTGCTTGATGATTTCCGTTCCGGCCGGGTGCTCCGCCACGATGCACTTTTGCGCCATCCGGGCCGCCAGGTTTTCATCCGACCCCACAATGAACTGCTGCAGGAGTGCTTCCGCCAATTGCTCTTTTCCGCCGGGGCCTTCGAATCTGTTCGCCATGATCGTTTTTGTATCCCGCTTCACCCTGAAGTATCGCGCCGGAATCATACATTGAAATCGACGCAACATTGCGGAATATACGGATACCTGCAAGGAAAGCAATCATTTGAACGCGTCGGCGCCGTGGGGCGGCAGAATTTTTTGTTTTTTCGCCACGAGCACCTGACAGTCCTATGCCGGCGGCTTCCCGCGCCCGGGCGCCGCGGAAGACGGATCCGGCTTATTTCAGCACGTCGAACAGGTTGTTGAAGTCATCCGTCCAGATGCCCAGCCCCTCGATCGGCTCGATCGGACTTGCCGCGTCCGCGATGGGCCCTTGCTCCAGGACGTTCTTGTCCCGCGCCACCAGCACCCAGTCGGTCGAGTGCGATGTCGTACCCTCCCCTTCATCCTCGATCAGGACGGCATGCAAGCCGCGCTCCTTAGCCAGGTTCGCCACAACCGGCGCCAGCTCCAGGAAGCGGTTGGTGACGTGGAAGGCGAGGATGCCCTGCGACGCAAGGTGGCGCAGGTAGACGTCCATGGCTTCCCGGGTAATCAGGTGGATGGGAATCGAGTCGCCGGAGAAGGCGTCGATCGCCAGCACGTCGAAGCGCTGCGGCGCCTCGCTTTCCAGCGCGAGGCGCGCATCTCCCTGCACGATGTCTACCCGCGCCCGGCTGTCTCGCAGGAAGCTGAATTCGCTCCTGGCGATGTCGATCACCTGCGGGTTGATTTCATAGAAGCGGTAGACGTCGCCGGCGCGGCCGTATGCGGCAAGCGTGCCGGCGCCCAGGCCGATCACTCCCAGCTTTCTCCCTTGCGTCCGGGTGCAGGCAATGGCGAGGCCGATCCCGGATGTGCGCCCATAGTAAGTGGTGGGTTCGGAACGGCGCTTCGGGTCGAGGTATTGCTCTCCGTGCCGAATGGATCCGTTGAAAAGCTCGCGCACGTCTTTCTCCGGATTCGCGTGTCGGGTATCGACCGTCCGCAGGCTGCCGTAAAAGCTGCGCTCCATGCGCCGCGCCTGCCGGGAATCATTCGATACCTGGACCGAGAGGAAGTAGGCGCAAAGCACCGCGAGAACACCCGCTCCGACAGGCAACAATCTGCCCGGGAAGAGGCAGGCCGCCAGCAGGGCGAGGATGACGAAGCCGATGCCCAGCTCGTAATAGGCAGGCAGAATGCGCGGAGCGACGAGGCCGACGGCAATCCCGCCGAGGGCGCCGCCCAGGGAAACCATCAGGTAAAACCGGGTCAGGTGTCGCGGCGCAGGCCGCATACCGGCAAGCTCTCCATGCAGGAACATGCAGAACAGGAACAGGCCGGCCGCGTAGAGAGGAACCGCGATCCGTATCTCGAAGCCCAGATGGCGATGCTGCAAGCCGTAGGCGCACACGACGAGCATCAGCGCCGTCGGGAGCAGGAGACGCGAACGGGCATACCAGCGGTCACTTTCGAAACAGAGAATGAAGGTCAGCAGATAGATGGTGAGAGGCAGCAGCCAGAGGAATGGAACCGCGGCGATATTCTGGGTGATGTGATTGGTGGTGGCCAGCAAGAGCCAGGTCCCCATGGCGGACAGCGCCAGCCACAAGACATGGCTGCGAAGACCGGGTTTCACATCTTTGTCCGATTCTTCTTTCTTCGCATGAGCGGCCGCCGGCAATGCATGGCGCATGAAGAACAGCGCAGACGCCGCGCACGCCAGCACGAAGAACAGGTAGAGGGCAGTCCAGGCCCGGGCTTGCAGCGCGATGGAGGCATGCGGCTCGATGAGGAAGGGATAGCAGATCAGGGCGATCAGCGATGCGAGGTTCGACAGCGCAAAGAAGCGGTAGACCTGCGATCCGGTGAGGGTGCGGGCCACCCACGACTGGACCAAGGGACCAGTGGTCGACAAGAGAAAGTACGGCAGGCCGATCGTGGCGACCAGCAGATACAGGATCCAGAGTGACGGATCTTCCCCACCCTTCGGCTTCCAGGATGGATCGGCGATCACCGACAGATTGATGAGACTGATTGCCAGCAAAGCCAGATGCACGCCTGCCTGATGGCGCGGCCTGAGGTGCCGGGCAATCCAGTCGGAGTAGGCATAGCCGGCCAGCAGCACGACCTGAAAAAACACCAGGCAGGTTGCCCATACGGCCGCCGAGCCGCCGAACCATGGCAAGAGCTGCCGCGAAATCAGCGGTTGCACCAGGAAAAGAAGAAACGCACCGGAAAAAACGGTGGCGGCAAAGAGAGGCCGGGCCATCACGTGGTCAGCCGCCCGGAATAACGGATGGGATCAGAAGCCTATGGCTTCCGGCTGGAATGCCGGGGCAGCCCGCGTGCCGCGTTGTGAATGCCATCCACTTTCCTCCCACGTTTCTTTTCGATTCTTCCTTCTATCGGAACTGCCAGCTGACGCCGGGCTAACCTCCGGCACCAGACGCAAGGAACTAATGGAGGTCCTTGTCCTTGGCAGAATGGGAAACGAACAAGCCCATGCCCATCACATACCCGACCACATACGTCAGCAAGGCCCAAGGGCCCAGCCAGTACACGCCGAAGCTGGGCAGCACGAGAACGAGGAGCGTCAGGATATTGCTGCGTCGCTCTGTCAAATGTCCGAAAGCCGCAAAGCCTGCCAGAACAAACAAGACCGAGTGTTCCAGGACATCCATGGGTTCCTCCCGATGCTGACAATCAATTCGGCTGGCTCAGCAGCCTTGCATTCATTCTGCAACAAGCCTGCTCGGGCCGAATGGAATACGAACATGGATATTCACTGAAATCAAAAATCGTGCAGTTCAAAAACCGCCGGGAATGTTGACGGGGAAGAAATCGCCTTGGGCTTTGGTGAAAGTACATGGACGCCGGTTCACGCCGGCTGTTGCTTCCGATGCAATGGAAAGTGCGACTTCACAACAACCATCGGCCATTTTTCTAGGGTTGCCGCAGCTGTTACCTTTCCTTACACCAATGACAACAAACATCATCTACATTGCCACTTCTCTATTGCGCATCCTTCATTTGGCAGGCAGGAATTTCCCTGGAGACGAGTAATGTTATTCAGGCACCTTTTTCTCGCTCTCATTGCTGGCGGCATTCTTGCGAATCCCGCACTTGCCGCTGATACCGGCAAGCTGCACAAGCCAGACGCTGCCAAGTCCACTCGCGCCGGCCGGCACGCGATGAATACAAACAAGGCCGGTGATCGGGCAAAAACCGGAAAGCCAAAGCCTTTTTCCAAGAAGAGGCCTCGGAACAAGGTGACCTACAACGCATTCAAGGATCAGCGTTTCCTGTATGGCTTCGATATGGGGCCACGGCCCGGAATCAATGACAGGGGATCGGTCACGGCGAGAAATGATTACAGCGCCCACGCGGAAATTTACAAGCACTACAACCGGCAAGGCGTGCTGTCCGGTTCCGGTTATGCGGACAGTGCTGAGGCCAGTCCGATGACCAGCATGCTGAATGGCGCGCCGGCTGCCGTACCCAGGCTGAATAGCGCAGACGCCGGCGTTGCTTTCGGTTTCCGCGAAAAATACCCGCATACCAACTTTACTCAGCGCGAACTGTCCGCGTCCTATGTGCACAAGCTCGACAAGTCATGGAAGGCACAAACCTATGTGTCGAAAGGCTCGTATGGAGGTTCGGACTGGGGTGGCGGCCTGATGCTCGGCTACGATTATTAGAGCGAATTTTCCCGAAGCACTCCGCATTCCCCGGCACGGCGCACCCTCGTGCCACTTCCCTTCCATATCCACAAAGTGCCTGCTCGCGAACGGCCGGGCATGTCGCTTGCTTCCACCCTGACCGCTCCCGCCACGTCAACATTATTGGAGGTTCCATCATGGGTTCCCTCACGGACAAGCTTTCCCCGTCAATCACCAACATGATCCGCATGGATCACACGCATGTCCTGACCACCTTCCATCAATACGAGATGGATTCCAGCCCGCAAACCAAGCAGGCGCTCGTCAACACGGCTTGCCTCGCCCTCGAAATCCATGCGGAACTTGAAGAAGAAATTTTTTATCCCGCGATGCGCGACGTCGGCGCCGATACGCCGGTGCTGGACAAGAGCGTGCCCGAGCACAATGAAATGCGCCAGCTGATCGCGAAACTCCGTTCCATGGAACCGACCGATTCGGAGTATGACCAGACGTTCATGGAATTGATGCGCGTGGTCATCCATCACGTGGCCGATGAAGAAACCACCCTGCTGCCCGCCGCCGAGCGCCTGCTGGCGGACCGTCTCGGCGAACTCGGCGCGCAGATGACCAAGCGCAGATTGCAGCTTGTTGCGCCGCATGCGGGCGAGATTGCAGTCAATACCGTGCGCGGCTTCCCGACCACTTCCATGCTGGTGGCGGCAGGCGCAGTGCTGGCCGGCACCTATTTCGCAAGGCGCACCTTCGGCCGCCACGCCTGAGCCTGGAGACTTTGTCGGCGCGCGCCGGGAAGCCTTCGGGCAGCGCACGCCGCTTGCACAAGCGTCCGGCAGATGACATCTGCCGGCACCTGCATGCGCGGCAAGGCGGTGGATGCCGGAGATGTTCCTGCCTTGCGCATTCACAAAGGAGAATTGGTCAACCATGCGGATACCAGGGCTACGCGGAATGAGCGCCTTTGCGCTCCTTAAAAAATCGGTGTCGGACTTTGCTGACGATGACATGACGACCTATGCGTCTGCGCTGGCGTATCAGGCTCTCTTCGCCCTGTTCCCTTTCATCATTTTCCTCATTGCGCTGCTGGGTATGCTGGACATGTCGTCCTTCTTCGAATGGCTGCGGCAGCGTGCCCAGCTTGTGCTGCCGCAGGAAGCGATGACCGGGGTGAATCGTGCGATCAGCGAACTCAAGCAACCCCAGGGCGGACTGCTCTCCGTGGGCGCCATCGTGGCGATATGGTCCGCATCGGGGGGCATCCGGGCCATCATGCATGCTCTGAATGTTGCCTACGACGTGAAGGAAGGCCGGCCGGCATGGAAGCTGTATCCGCTCTCGGTGCTGTACACCATCGGCATCGCCGGCATGCTGGTCGTTGCCGGCCTGCTGATGTCGGTCGGTCCGGAAGCGATACACTGGCTCACCAGCCAGCTGGGCATGGAACAGCTGTTTGCAACCCTGTGGGCATGGCTGCGCTGGCCCTTCGCCCTGTTCCTGCTCTGCCTTGCGGTGGCGCTCATCTACTATGTTGCCCCCGACGTCGAACAGCAATTCCGCTTCATTACCCCGGGATCGGTCGTCGCGGTGCTGGTGTGGATCGCCGGTTCGCTCGCGTTCAACTACTACGTGCGCAATTTCTCCGACTACAGCGCCACCTACGGCAGCATAGGCACGATCATCGTGCTGCTGCTGTACTTCTTCATTTCATCCGCCGTGCTGCTGTTCGGGGCGGAAGTCAATGCTGTGATCGAACATTCTTCGCCCAAGGGAAAGGAACCGGGCGAAAAGGAGATTCCCCCGGAACGCAAGTGAGGCCATGCAAACCTGTTCATGACCATGACGATGCAACCTGCTCCTCCGCCTGCCAGAAACGTGTTTGGCCAGCCCCTGGTTCCCTGCTCCTTCGAGCCGCTGACCGGCTACTTCCGTGACGGTTGCTGCAAGACGAACGCGGATGATGTCGGCACCCATGTCATTTGCGCAATAATGAGCGAGGAATTCCTAGAGTTCAGTCTCAGCCGGGGCAATGACCTGATCACGCCCATGCCGGAATGGGGTTTCCCCGGACTGAAGCCGGGCGACCAGTGGTGCCTGTGCGCCCTGCGCTGGGCGGAAGCCCTACAGGCTGGCGTCGCGCCGCGTGTTGTTCTTGAAAGCACGCATGAAAGCGCCCTGGACATCATCCGGCTTGACGTGCTGCAGAGATTCAGCCACCGGCATTGAACTCCCGGACAAGGCGAAAATTTCTCCCGGAATTAAAAGTTCTCCATTTCATGTCCCCTCCCGATACTGTATCTTCATCCAGTTTTTGCTTGTTGAGAGAGACTTGTAAATGAAGGGATTTGAAGGTCACAAGCTGATTGCCGTAAAGGAAAGACTGAATCTTGCAGTGAATTCAATCGTGGAACGCCACCGTACGGACGGGAAAGTGCTTACCTGGCAACTGGTTCATGAAATCGAGAGCGAAGCGCTGGCAACCTTGGAACAGGCTGGCGACCTCGACCGCAAATATATCCGCATGATGCGCTCCTCGCGCTGGGGTTATGTACCGAAGGTGGATGAGCCCGCCGATCTCAAAAGGCACAAGGCTTTGCCGGAAGCCCTAGTAATGATCCGGGCGGCGTACCAGCGGACCCACTAGGAATGCAGGCCATTTCCTCACCTGCCAGAAGGCTTCAGGCGAGCGTATCGCTACCCGGATTGTGAAACGCAGGCCCCTCGCGGCAGGCGCCACTGAGCTGCTTCATGGAAGAGATGCTGGTTTCGCGCGTATGCTGTAATACCAACGACAGAAAACCCGGCTCATACCGATTCCCACCGAAGGAAACACGATGCCAGTGATCACGCCAGAAACCGTATCCCTGCTGACGCCACATTTGATCGATCTGGTCAGGGGTGTCTTCAAGTCGCGCAAGGACAAGGACCTGAAAGTTTCCAGCGAACAGCAAGTCCTGGAAATTCTTAACAAGGATGTGCTCGAGTTGCAGGAGGTTGCGACGAAACAGGGCGCGGCGATTGCCGAAATCGCGCAAAAGATCGATGCCCGGTTCGGCCAGCTCGAACAGGAACTCAGGCGGCAGAAAATGATTTCGCTGGCCGCAGCGGTGGTAGCAGTGGTCGCTGCCGGGATTGCACTCGTGCGGACAATGTAGTCGATGTAAAGGATTGCTTTTATTGACTGAAAGCCTCGGGCTTCAGGGCATCGCGCCAATACCTCAATGCCTCTGCCCGGCCTTGCTGCAGGGATGTTTCGCTGAACAAGGTTTCGACAAAGCGCAGCAAGGCCGCCGCCTCCGAATGGAGCCCGAACAAGGCCAGCGAATGCAATATCCGCGTGATGCGCAAGTCGTTGTGGGTTGGCGACCATGCCCAGTTTGCGCTGCGTACAGCCCAATTCTCCGCCTTCACGACTTCCGGTCCGCGCAAGGTGAGACCATAGAAAGCCAGCATGCGCCGGAACGCTGCCCGCAGCCCGGCAACAACGCCCTCATCCCTGCCAAGTTCGGCGAAATCTGCGGGAGCCAGCACCGGCGCGCCCGGGTTGAAGCGGCTCGCCTGTTCCAGTGGAAAGAGCCATTGGATGAAGTCATGACGCAGTTCGAGCGCATCGTCGGACCAGGCAAGTATGGTGTCCAGCCTGCGTCCCCGGCTGTCCACTCCCATCCCCGATAAAAAATCCCGGACTGCGCTTTTCATGCTCATGGCTTCATAGCCCTCTGTCATCGGCATTGTCAGATCATGGTAGGCATCGCCACCGACAAATGCAAAGCCGTCATGGAAATTCACCACGCAAGATCTCCTATGCATGCTGGCACATATCCAACCAGCTTTGCAGTTGCTGCCTTACTCCGAAAGCCCGCAATCCCATTTCCGGATCGCAGGCGATAAGTTCCGGCAATCCAGCGGGAAACGCCTGGGGCGCGTGATCGAGGATCCGGTAATGGCGCAATTGATTGTGCTGCACGACATGCGAAACACCCTCCCATTTCGACCCGCGCGGCGTGCTGCCAAGGAAACGGCGGCCGAGCGGACCCAGAAAGCTTTGCAACTCCTCGTCCGCAGCCAGCATGCGCCAGTTCGAATGGACGACGATGCCGACATCCGCATGGGCTTCCAGCAGTTCATCGAGTATCCAGGCCCAGCGAAACAGCCAGGCCTGCTGCACCGCACGCTTGAGCGGCCGGGCCGGAACAAATCGCGATGCAGCGCTGGCCGGATGGAGCACGCCGTCGAATTCCAGAAAAATGACACGCATATGTCTTGTTCGCAGGTCCCGGTGGCTGGGCCATGAAACCGTACAGTAAATAATGCTGGACAAATTACTGTATTCATATACAGTAGTCAACCTTGAGTTTGGTGCCATTTCTGCCACGAGTTGAAAATTTTTACTGTTTTTTTATACAGTAGTTGTGCTAAAGTAAATCCCGATGAATTTTTAAGAAAGGGAGAATAAAAACCATGGCACACATTCATAATTCCTTCGACAGCCAGTTCGGCTTGCAATACGCTCCGGATTCCTTTGCCATCCGGCTCGGCAACCGGGAAATCTTCATCTGCCGCGACTTCCGCAAACGGTATTACTGGGTCAACCCGGTCATCGAATGCAGCGCCGGACTCCAGCCCGGCCATCTGGAGATCCTGCTGTTCAGGCGCTGGCTGGTCATTCTGTCCAAGGCCAGATACTGAAAACTATCCCTCCACCGCACCGAAATGAGCGGCGGGAAATTCCGGGTAACTCGCAGGACCGAAAACAAGCGTGATGACATGGCTGCCAGGCAATCGTGCCTGGCCGAGTCAATCGATTGAAAAGCGCATTCGGGCAGCGTCCCGGCTGGATGAACTGGCTGCGACAAATGCAGTCCCAATCCGTGTTTCCCGATCTTATCCATCCGCATGACAGTGTCTCCTCCTCCACCCGGCGACATTCCCGATACCGCTGAGCCCTTGACACCGGAGGCGCTTGCTAAAGACCTCGGCGCAGAGCTGGCCAAGCTGGAAGGCCGGGTCCTGCTGCGCTTCTCCGGCATGGCCGAGGTCAATGGCTTGCAGCTGTCATATGAGCTCGTCCCCCGCGAGGGCGTCCTGGCCAAACCCAGCAAGTGGCGCAAGATGGGGGCGGAGGAACAGCTACAGCTCGTGGCCCAGCGCGCCAGCGCCGACGCGAAGGAGGAGCTGCATCGGATGGTGACCGCATTCGCGGCAGACATCTGTGCGCGGGCAGAAGATGCCGGGCTCGATCCCATGATGTTTCTGCTGGCGCTGTCGGCCCCGGAATCTTCGGAGCCGGCTGAGTACGTATTCGAACGCATCGAACAACGCCTCACGCATGCAATCGAACGGCAGCAGGAAGAACGGCATGCCGCGCTCACGAGGGAAAGCATCAACCTGGCAGAATATCCGGCCTCCTTCGAAATGGCCTATCGCCTGCCACGCCGCTTCATTGCCCTGCTGGGACCGACCAATTCCGGCAAGACGCATCAGGCAATGGAAGCGCTGGCAAAGGCGAAAACCGGCATCTATCTTGCGCCGCTGCGCCTGCTGGCGCTGGAAAACTATGAGCGCCTGCAGAATGCCAGACCGGGCGGCCGGGAAATCAAGGTCAGCCTCGTGACGGGGGAAGAACGCCGGATCGTGGAAGGCGCAACGCATGTCGCCAGTACAGTTGAAATGCTCGACACCCGCACCCGGGTCGATGTCGCAGTCATCGATGAAATCCAGATGCTGGGGGACCGCGATCGTGGCGCGGCCTGGACTGCTGCGGTGTGCGGCGCGCCCGCCAACGTGGTCTACCTGGTCGGCGCGCTCGAGGCGCGGCGCGCGGTCGAAGCGCTTGCGGAACGGCTGGAATGCCCGATCGAAGTGCATGTCATGAAACGCAAGGGGCCGCTGTCCATGGAGCCGGCACCGGTACGCAAGCTCCGCAACCTGCGCCGCGGTGATGCGGTCATTGCCTTCTCGCGCCGCGAGGTGCTCATGTGGCGCGACATGATCACGGAGAGCGGATTCTCGGTGGCGACGGTGTACGGCAACCTGTCGCCGGAGGTGCGGCGTGCGCAGGCGGCGCGCTTTCGCGAGGGGGCGGCTGACATCGTGGTTGGCACCGATGCGATCGCAATGGGCTTGAACCTGCCGATCGAGCGGGTCGTGATGACCACCAGCGTCAAGTACAACGGTTACGAAGAGGAAGAGATACCGGCCGCGCTTGCAAAACAGATCGCCGGTCGCGCCGGCCGCTTCGGCGTGCATGAGGAAGGCTTCGTTGCCGGCTTTGACGAAGAAACCCATTACATCATGCGCTCGCTACTGAAGGAAAAAATCCCGCCGGTGCCGCCTTCCGGATTTTCGGTCGCGCCAACCCTGGAACAACTGCATCGGATTGCGGCAGTAACGGGAGAACAATCCCTGAGCAAACTGTTCAAGCGATTCGTGCACAACATCGACGTCCCGGATGGCTTCTTCTTCCCGCGCATTACCGAAGAGCAGTCCGACCGCGCGCTCTGGCTGGACACTCTGCCGCTTTCGATAGCGGACAAATTCACGCTCTCGCTAGTGCCGATTTCTTCCAAGGTGCCCGCGCTGCACATGGCCTGGCAGGACTGGGCGCATGCCCTGGCTAAGCGAAAGGTCTGCACCCTGCATCGTGATCCGAAAGAAACCTACCGCCATAACCTGCAGGAGGTGGAGGACGCGTGCCGCCTGTATTCCGCATATGCATGGCTCGGCTATCGCTGCCCGGAATATTTTCCCAGCGTCGAACTGGCACAGGAGCTGGCACGCGAGGCCTCCGAGCGGGTGGACGCCATTCTGCAGGCGCAGAACATGGCTCTGCGCAAGCGGCGCGGCCGGCGGGCTGCATAGCGCCAGCATCCACCCCCACCTCGCATGGACCGGCAGCGCAATTTGCAGAACCCAGGCCTGAAGCAGCGATGTCCTTGGCCTATAATTCCGTGCATATTGTTAAAGGATGCCCATGCCGAAATTTGCCGCCAACCTCAGCCTGATGTTCAACGAAGTTCCCTTCCTGCAGCGCTTCCAGGCCGCTGCGCAGGCCGGCTTCAAGGCCGTCGAATTTCTCTTTCCGTATGAATTTCCTACAGGCGAAATTGCAGAACAATTGCGAGCCAATCGGCTGGACAACGTCCTGTTCAACATGCCGCCGGGAGACTGGGCCGCGGGCGAACGTGGAATAGCCTCCCTTCCCGGCCGGGAGGCGGAATTCCGGAGCGGCGTAGCCAAGGCGATTGAATACGCAAAAGCTCTCGGCACGCCGCGTCTGCACGCAATGGCCGGGCTGATGCCACCGGGAGCCGACGCTGCGCGCTATCGCGCCACTTACGTCGAGAACCTGAAATTCGCCTGCGCCGAAGCCGCGCAACACGCCCTCACGGTATTGATCGAGCCGATCAATACCCGCGACATGCCGGGCTATTTCCTGAATACGCAGGCACAGGCACATGCGATCCGCGAAGAAGTCGGTGCGCCCAACCTCAAAGTGCAAATGGATCTCTACCATGCACAGATCATGGAAGGCGATCTTGCAATGAAGCTGCGCCAGTACCTGCCGCAGATCGGTCATATCCAGGTTGCCGGCGTGCCGGAACGCAATGAACCGGATACAGGAGAAATCAATTACGCCTACGTGTTCCGGTTGCTGGACCAGATAGGCTATACGGGCTGGATCGGCTGCGAATACCGCCCGGCCAAGGGTACGCTCGAAGGCCTGGGATGGATGAACACCCTGGGCTGAACAGCGCTTGATCCAACGCTGGCTCGATCAAGACCCGGGCCAGCTCGCCTCCATACAAGGCTCGCCCCGCTTCCATAAGCTGACTGCACTTATTGCCGGTTCAGTTTTCCCTCTTCGACCTCGACCGCAAGAATCTCGAAGCGATCGTCGTAGTAGCCAAGTTTTTCGGCAGTATCCCGCGCCTCGTCGGTGCTCAGGAAATGCCACGCCTGCTTTTCATTGTCGGTGAGTGATGCATCGCCGGCAAAGGGATAGACGAAGCCGTCGGGAGTCTTGACTATATATGCATGCATGTTCGGCCCTCGCAAAAACGTGCCCCTGCCTGTCGCACAGGAGCTTCGTGATTAGTCGGCAGTCATGAGGATTCCGTCAGAGATGCAAAGCCGATGAAAGGCGAAGTGAAGACGGGCTTGCATCAATTCGAAAGAACCAATGACTGACTGCAATTCGGGTTCTGGCCGTCCAAACCAAAATATTTTTGTATCGGCAGCCTTGGGACAACCCGGACTGGCATTCGATCCCGAACACGCTTTATTGCCGCAGCGCAGACCAAAATAAAAACGCCACCGCTTTCGCGGTGGCGTTTCGTTTGACTGTATCCGTCTCAGCTGCCAGCAACCTTGGATGTGGACTGCGAGTTGCGCGCTGACTCCAGTCTGTCGGCACGACCACGATTCGACTTCGCCACAAGGGCGAACTGCCCAGGGTATTGCTCCCCTCCGGCCACATATACACCTTCTGTCCGGGCCAGTTCCAATTCGGTCTTAACTTCGGCGCGCGTCTTGGTCGATACGAACGTCGCGTCGGGCGCAACATATTCAGGCTGCTGGGCAAAAGCGGAACCGGTGGCGACAAGCAAGGCAGCAGCGAGCAATTGTTTGGTGTTCATTTTTTTCTCCGATCGAAATACAGGCACATGGTCCTGGCTCACGCCGGCTTGTCCTGCTGCCGCTGGAGCCTGCTTCAATGAATGGCTAGAAAGATTTGTGGCCTCACCGATGAAGTGCAGTTTATATATTGCTCATTCAGAAAAAAATGGAACTATTTGCAATGATTTGTTCCCAAAGTTGAAATGATTGACGCGCACCGAGAACTACGAGCGTCTTCCGAGGTTCTTCCGGAAGGTACGAATATTGCTGCGGGAGTCGTCGTGACCATCTAGGCGCGCAGCATAGAAATGAATATGGGAATTTTTCAGAGAAATCGCCGCAAGCCGCAAACACCTCAGGAACCGGAATTGGAACATACGCCTCCCGTGCAGGCTGAATCCGCACCGCCGCCGGAACCTCCCAACCCCGATACGCTGGATTTCAGCTTGCCGATACGCACCATTACCAGCAAGCAGCCGGTCGAGATCCTTACTACCCGGGCGCGCCACCCGATCTACAAGGTACACGCGTATATCGGCGACAATGACACCATTACCGTCTTTACCCTCGATGGGCGCCTATCCGAAAACGGCCCCGTGTTCCTGGAAAATGCTCCTCCAAAGGAAGAGCTCTACCTGAACATCTATCCCAACCGCGACCCGAGATCCCCGCAGAAATACATCATCACCCAGCACGCGACCCTGCATGAAGCCGATGTGCTGGGCATGAATCGCATTGCCTGCGTCCGGATCGAGTTCGAGATATAGCGCTGCAGCGAGGACGGAGACGCAGGCAGCAGGACATGGGGAAGGCGACGCCACGGGTCGGGCGCGGAGCTGGAGAGTCCACGGAAAGCATAAAGGCCGGCACAGCTTCTCGCTGCGCCGGCCTTTCCCCGATGTCTCTGTCGGAACTGCGTGCTTAC
>NZ_HE978634.1:928336-1026838 GCF_000312045.1 Noviherbaspirillum massiliense JC206 | reverse complement strand
TGGGACTGCTTGAGCTGCTCGAGGATCGCCGGATTCTCCAGGGTGGAGACATCCTGCGTGATTTCCTCGCCCTTGGCGAGCACGCGCAACAGCCGGCGCATGATCTTGCCCGAGCGAGTCTTCGGCAAGTTGTCGCCGAAGCGGATTTCCTTGGGCTTGGCAATGGGGCCGATTTCCTTGGCCACCCAGTCGCGCAATTCCTTGGCGATCTGCCTGGCCTCGTCGCCGCTCGGGCGCGCGCGCTTCAGCACCACGAAGGCGCAGATCGCTTCACCCGTGGTTTCATCCGGCTTGCCAACCACCGCGGCTTCGGCAACGAGGGCGTTCGCAACCAGGGCCGATTCGATTTCCATCGTGCCCATCCGGTGACCGGACACGTTCAGGACGTCGTCGATGCGGCCGGTGATCGTGAAATAGCCGGTCTTCTCGTCGCGTACCGCACCGTCGCCCGCGAGATAGGTCTTGCCTCCGAGCTCTTCCGGGAAGTAGCTCTTCTTGAAGCGTTCGGGATCGCCCCAGATGGTACGGATCATCGACGGCCATGGCCGCTTGACCACCAGGATGCCGCCCTGCCCGTTCGGCAGGGCCTGACCGGTTTCGTCGACCACCGCAGCCATGATGCCCGGCAGCGGCAGGGTGCAGGATCCGGGAACCAGCGGGGTCGCGCCCGGCAGCGGCGTGATCATGTGGCCGCCGGTCTCGGTCTGCCAGAAGGTATCGACGACCGGGCAGCGCTCGCGCCCGACATTCCGGTAGTACCACATCCATGCTTCGGGGTTGATCGGTTCGCCGACCGAGCCGAGCAGGCGCAGGCTCGACAGGTCGTATTGGTTCGGATGCACCTGTGCATCGGCGTCCGCAGCCTTGATGAGCGAGCGGATCGCGGTGGGCGCAGTGTAGAAAATGGTCGCCTTGTGCTTCTGGATCATGTCCCAGAAACGTCCGGCATTCGGGTAGGTCGGCACGCCTTCGAACACGATCTGGGTTGCACCTGCTGCCAGCGGGCCATAGGTGATGTAGGTGTGGCCGGTGACCCAGCCGATGTCGGCGGTACACCAGAAAATATCCTGCGGCTTGATGTCGAAGGTCCACTTCATCGTCAGCAATGCCCACAGCAGGTAGCCTGCAGAAGAGTGCTGCACGCCCTTGGGTTTGCCGGTCGATCCCGAGGTATAGAGGATGAAAAGCGGATGCTCGGCTTCGACCCATTCCGGATCGCACGAAGCCGGCTGCTTGTCGACCAGTTCATGCAGCCATACATCCCGCCCCCGGACCAGGTTGATATTGCCGCCAGTGCGCCGGTAGATGATGACGTTGCGAACGGCGTCACACCCGCCCATGCCGATCGCCTCGTCGACGATCGCCTTCAGCGGCAGATGCTTTCCGCCACGGGCCTGTTCGTCAGCAGTAATCACCGCAACCGCGCCAGCGTCGATGATGCGCTCCTGCAGCGACTTGGCGGAGAATCCGCCGAACACGACCGAGTGGGTGGCGCCTATGCGCGCACAGGCCTGCATCGCGGCGATGCCTTCGACCGACATCGGCATATAAATGACGACCCGGTCGCCCTTCTTGATCCCGATCGATTTCAGGGCATTGGCCAGCTTGCACACACGCTCATGCAATTCCCGGTAAGTGACCCGGGTGACCTTGCCGTCGTCAGCCTCGAAAATGATGGCAGTCTTGTCGGCATTGCCATTTTCCAGATTGCGGTCGAGGCAATTGTAGGAAACGTTCAGCTGACCGTCCTCGAACCACTTATAGAAAGGGGCATTCGACTCGTTCAAGGTCTTGCTGAAAGGCTTGTGCCATGCGAGGTTGTCCTTTGCCAGCTTTGCCCAAAAGCCTTCATAGTCGCGGTCCGCCTCGGCACACATTGCCTTGTAGGCGTCCATGCCGGAAATGGTGGCATTCCTGGCAAAGTCCGGGGGCGGCGGGAAGATGCGGTTTTCCTGTTTCTGGGCGTCTGTATCTGCCATGGTTGTCTCCTGCTCTATCGTTGGCTTGATAGAAACATAAGCTTTCAGCCTTACTCAAGCCTTACAGAGAGAGGCTTTCCTGGCCAAGCCGGTTTCAATCGGTGCTGCAGCGGGCAGGCGGCAAGGATGCGCCCGCTTCCTGGCTTCGTTATAACGCCTCTTGTCTTTGTGCTATTGAGATTTGTCATTGCGGCTGCCATTGCTGCCGGCGCGGAATGGGCGGGCAGGAACGTGCCCTCTGCGTGTAAAATGCTTGCGTTTTCCCAGCATTTCCTCAGAGAACGTTCCGATGAATCTCAACGACAGACCTCAGAGCAAGACCGCAAGCCCGATCCGCCCGCTTCCCGCATTCATCTTCATGAGCCGATGGCTGCAACTGCCGTTATACCTCGGACTGATCCTGGCACAATGCGTCTATGTCTATCATTTCTGGATTGAATTGGTGGACCTGATCGGCGCCGCTCTCGGGAACGCGGGCGCCCTGCAGCACACCCTCGACGCAGTCGCCATCGAGGGTGTGGCCAAGCCTTCCAAGCTCAATGAATCCACCATCATGCTGGTCGTTCTCGGACTGATCGACGTGGTCATGATTTCCAACCTGCTGATCATGGTAATCGTGGGAGGTTATGAAACCTTCGTTTCGCGCATGAACCTCGAGAACCATCCGGACCAGCCGGAATGGCTGTCGCATGTGAACGCCTCGGTCCTGAAGGTGAAGCTTGCCACCGCAATCATCGGCATCTCGTCCATCCATCTACTGAAGACTTTCATCAATGCCAGCGCCTACGATGCGAAAACTTTGCTGGCACAAACCGGTATCCATGTGGTTTTCCTGCTTTCCGCAATGGCAATTGCCATGTGTGACCGCCTCATGGGCGACCAGCCCAATCATTCCAAGCATTCCGTTGAACACTGAGCTCTCTCCATCATGACTACCATCAAGCAAGAAGACCTGATCGAATCGATCGCCGCAGCACTGCAGTACATCTCCTACTATCACCCGCAGGATTACCTGCAGCACCTGGCCCGCGCGTATGAAGTGGAACAAAGCCCCGCGGCCAAGGATGCGATCGCCCAGATTCTGACCAACTCCCGCATGTGCGCCGAAGGCAAGCGGCCGCTCTGCCAGGACACCGGCATCGTCAACGTGTTCCTGAAGATCGGCATGGACGTGCGCTTCGAAGGCTTCAAGGGCTCGATCGCCGACGCCGTGAATGAAGGCGTGCGCCGCGGCTACAACCATCCGGACAACAAGCTGCGCGCCTCGGTCGTCGCCGATCCGCAGTTCGAGCGCAAGAACACCAAGGACAACACGCCGGCTGTCGTGCACATGGAACTGGTGCCGGGCAACACGGTGGATGTGCAAGTCGCGGCCAAAGGCGGCGGCTCCGAGAACAAGTCGAAGTTCGTGATGCTCAATCCCTCCGATTCCATCGTCGACTGGGTGCTGAAGACGGTCCCGACCATGGGCGCCGGCTGGTGCCCGCCGGGCATGCTCGGCATCGGCATTGGCGGCACAGCCGAAAAGGCGATGCTGATGGCGAAGGAATCGCTGATGGAAGACATCGACATGTACGAGCTCATCAAGCGCGGCCCGCAGAACAAGACCGAGGAACTGCGCCTCGAGCTGTATGAGAAGGTGAATGCGCTCGGCATCGGCGCGCAGGGACTCGGCGGCCTGACCACCGTGTTGGATGTGAAGATCCGGATGTATCCGACCCATGCCGCATCCAAGCCGGTCGCCATGATCCCGAACTGCGCCGCGACCCGCCATGCGCACTTCGTGCTCGACGGCTCCGGCCCGGCCTACATCGAGCCGCCTGCGCTGTCCGAATGGCCGAACGTGAGCTGGACTGCAGACACTGAAAAGTCCAAGCGCGTCGACCTCAACACCCTGACCCGCGAGGAAGTCGCTTCCTGGAAGCCGGGTCAGACGCTGCTGTTGAACGGGAAGATGCTGACCGGCCGCGATGCCGCCCACAAGCGCATCCAGGACATGCTGGCTCGTGGCGAAAAGCTGCCGGTGGACTTCACCAACCGCGTCATCTACTACGTCGGCCCGGTCGACCCGGTGCGCGATGAAGTGGTCGGCCCTGCCGGCCCGACGACCTCGACCCGGATGGACAAGTTCACCGACATGATGCTGGAAAAAACCGGCCTGATCTCGATGATCGGCAAGGCCGAGCGCGGTCCGGTTGCAATCGAGTCGATCAAGAAGCACAAGTCGGCCTACCTGATGGCCGTCGGCGGCGCCGCCTACCTGGTGTCGAAAGCGATCAAGGCAGCGAAAGTGATCGGCTTCGAAGACCTGGGCATGGAAGCGATCTATGAGTTCGAAGTCAAGGATATGCCGGTCACCGTCGCAGTCGATAGCAATGGCGTCTCGGTCCACAACACCGGGCCGAAGGAATGGCAGGAAAAGATCGTCTCCGGCAGCATCGGCAAGATCCCGGTCAAGACCGTCTGATCTTGATTGATGATGTGCAAGTCGTGACGGTCACAGGCGCCGGCCTGCCGGCCTGCACGGCTTCGCCGGCGCGGGACGATATTCCCCGCAATTCCTGCTCTGCCCCCATCGGCATTTTCGACTCCGGCATCGGCGGCCTCTCGGTGCTGCGGCATATCCGCGCGCAGTTGCCGTGTGAAGAACTCCTGTATTTCGCGGATTCCGGCTTTGCCCCGTATGGCGACAAGCCGGAATCCGCAATCATCGCCCGCTCGCTTGCGGTCACCGATTTCTTCGTACAGTCCCGGGCCAAGGCCCTGGTGGTCGCCTGCAATACCGCGACCGCAGCCGCAATCAAGTTCATCCGCGAACGTCATCCCGCCCTGACTGTCGTCGGCGTCGAGCCCGGCCTGAAGCCGGCCGCCACCCTGACCAGCACAGGCACGGTTGGCGTTCTTGCCACCCGGGGCACGCTCGCCAGCAGCAAATTCACGGCCCTGCGCGACCGGCTTTCCGCAGAGACAAATGTTCGTTTCCTGGCGCAGGCGTGCAGCGGGCTGGCCGACCAGATCGAAAAGGGGGAACTGCAGTCGCCGGCAACCACATTGCTGGTGCGACGCTATGTCGAGCCCTTGCTCGAACAAGGCGCGGATACCCTGGTGCTCGGCTGCACCCACTATCCTTTTGTGCGCCAGTTGATCGAGGAGATTGCCACGCGCATAAGCTCTCGCCCGGTCAGCATCATCGACACTGGCGAGCCGGTCGCAAGGCAACTGACGCGCCTGCTGACCGAACGCAAACTGCTGAACGGGTCCACAGATCCGGGATCAATCCAGGCTTTCACGACCGGCAGCGAAACCGCGCTTGCCAGCGCGTTTTCCAGGCTGCTCCACTTGCAGCCCGAGATTCACCGCCTTGCCGTTGCCGCATAGGCAGCAAGATATTTGCCAGTTTGCGGGGAAGTTTGTATAATCGTCGGCTCGCTCGATGTTGCATTGAGCAATGTTTCAGTGGTGGCCGTAGCTCAGTTGGTAGAGTCCAGGATTGTGATTCCTGTCGTCGTGGGTTCGAGTCCCATCGGCCACCCCAAAAAATTCAAGCACTTAGCCCAGTTCTTCGGACTGGGCTTTTTGCTTTCCGGAGCCGTGTAGGCGTCATGTAGGCATCATTGCGCCTCGACTGCCGAGCGAAAAAAGGGGCTGAGGCCTAACCAAGCAATTCACCCCCTGACCCTGCGCAATCTATCAAAACCGATATTCCGGATTCTTCGCATCGAAGGCATTCGGCGCCAACTTCTTGCGCTCCAGCGATTCGAACACGATGTGCTCGAACACTTCACCATTGTTGTCGCGGCTTTCCACCATGCGGATGATCGGCTCGCGCAGGTCGAGCCAGAAGCGGGTCTGCTTGGAGTAGAAAGTCGGCATGCCCGGGTTGTCGTACACCACTTCCGCATAGCGCTTGCCGCCTTCGCGCACGAGTTTCACGCTGGTGGGGCGGGTGGAGAGGTTGCGGGCGCGTGCTTTTTCCAGGTCCGATTCGAGCTGCGCCAGGATGAAGCCCATGCCGAGGTCGCGCACCGTATGGCGTGACTGCGACCTTGCCAAGGCGCCGTCAATCGGTACATTCATCGATACCACGCCGAACATGCCGCCGACGTGGGCGAGCATTTTCCGGTTGTCCTTGCCGGCGTCGTACAACACTTCCTGCCCTGCCCGCGTTCCGCCCTCCTCCCAGCGCGCATAAATCGTCAGCGGTTCGCGGCGCAGGCGCACGAACATTCGTTCGGGCGTATCGGGCAGATCGTCCATTTCCCGCACCCGCTCTCGCCGCAGCATGAGAAATTCATATTCGGGCGTCTGCTCGACCATGCGCCTGGCCGGGCAAAACAGGGTGGATGGCTCGACCGACTGCAGGATCGCCTGCAATTGCGCATCCGATGCCTTGACCAGATGCTGCCGACTCATCGCCTGGGACAGCCAGTCGCATTGCATGGCGGGCTTCATGTCTGAGAGCCGGTTTCGCAATTCTTCGGCGGAACCAAGAGCCGGTTCGTCCTGTGCGGCTGCAGTGGCCGCGCTGATCAGCATGGCCAATATGGCCAGCCTGAAACTTGCCTTGATTGTTTTCATTGTTTGCTCCCCCTCGTGTAGGAAACCTCTCCCAGTTGCTCCAGCCAGCCAATCCCTTGCCGGATTAGCTGGCGATCGTCTTCATCCCACGGGTGAAACCCGGGTTTGAAAAATCGCAGGTAAGCCGGCAGGATTTTCCAGAACAGGCCGGGATCGCGTCCGAAGAAAAACCGGAAACCATGCCACCAGGTGCGCGGCTTGAACAGTTGCCCGTCGCGACGCAGCAGCACCACCAGGTTCCATAGCGTGTCGAATGGAAAAAACACTGTCATCAGCAGCATGATCGACACCCGGCGCAGGTAGCCGCCGCCCACCTTGGCGTACAGATCGAATGCAACCGCCTTGTGCTCCAGTTCTTCCAGCGCGTGCCAGATCCATACCTTGCGGAAATGCGGATGCATCTCGGCCAGCCAGTCCGGGTGCTTCAGCAAGGCCTGCGCCATGATGGCAGTGAAGTGTTCGAGGCAGACCGTCTGCGCCAGCCAGTCGATCTGCGGCGCGACCTGCTTCGCCATCTCCAGGTTGCGGCGGATGCGTGCCTCCAGTGTCGCAGCTGGCAGGCCGATGGAGTCGAGCCAGCGGTTGTAACGACCGTGTTCGTGGCGATGCCAGCCTTCCTGCCCGATGAAGCCGCGAATGTCGCGCTCCAGTTGCGAATCGTCGTTACGGTCGCGGAAGGCACGTACCGCATCGATGAAATGCTGCTCGCCGTCCGGGAACAGGATGCTGAGCGCATTCATGTAGTGAGTGCGGAAGGCTTCGCCCCGGTTCCAGTAGCGCGGCAGATCGGCAGGCCAGTCCTGTTCCAGGCGACGCGGCTGCAACAGCGGCATATCCTGCGGCTTCACACGCCGCCTCCCGGCATGACCGAACTCGAAGCTTCCTGCTCCACCCTTCCTCCATATTCATTGGTCCCGCCGGGCAAGGCAGCCGGGGACACTGGCGGCAATCATCGAACGCCTTTCGGGCGCATTTGTCCGCATGCAGAATATCCGCTCCCCTCCGGAATTCGTTTGATAAAAGTTAACAGCTTGACCACTATTAAGCCGCGTCCAGGGGAAGCCGTGTCTGGAGCCGGCATCTTGCGTGATGCCATCGCACTTTCGCTGCGGCGGTCTGCAGCACTTTTGCTGGCGCAGGCGCATGAAGCAGCGGCATGAAAGGAATATGCGCGACCTTTGTGTCGCTACTCCGGGAAGTGTAAGGATGCGTAATAGTCCGGGTGGCCGCGACAAGCTTTCCTATACTTAAGTGGAAAGGAATCCGTTCATGAAATTCGCAGTCAAGCCTTTGGCAGTGTCGCTTCTCGTATCATCTTTCCTCGGTGGTTGCGCAGTGTACGGTCCACCACCGGCCTACAGCCAGGGACCGTATTACCAAGCGGCTCCCGTCTATGCCCAGCCGGCACCGGTCTACGTTCAGCCAGCTCCGGTTTACGTAGAGCCTCCAATTTCATTCGGCCTGAATTTCGGCTTCTGGGGTGGCGGCAGGCACGGCTGGGGCGGCCACCGGCACTAGGCAGTTTCCGGGGCAAAAACCAGAGCCCCCTCCATAAATCTTGCAATTTAGAAACTTAGTGGATTATCCTACCTTCGATAGTCCCGGTTGCCGTCCACCTATCGCCCGGTTCAAGCAGGGTTCGGCAAGCGATGTCTGGTCCGATGTCCGGCCTTTACGACCGCATCCGCCACCGCAGCTATCACGTCACCAATGCAATCAACAACATCTCGACAAGAGAGTGGACGACAGGAGGCTTTTCATGAATGAAATCACCAAAGACGGAATTCGCTGCTTCATCGAAAAGGGCGAATTGCAGTTCCAGCAAATGGACGGAGCGGACCCCAGCATGTCACTCACCGTGGCAGACGCCGTCTCGCGCATCGTCGATCTGACCCGCAGCGGCGCATCCTATATCGTGAAATACGAAAAAACCGATGGCAAGGTTGTCGAGGAAGAGCTGTACCTGTACTCGGAGTAGCACGGATCCTCCCGCATGCTGCCGGAACCGCGCCTACTGTTGGTTATTAACATTGGTTACAAAAATTTCAGAGATGAAATGTGCCGGCGCGGCGGCAATCATGTACGCTCATTACCTCGCGGTTCTTCAATAATCGCGCAAGTTGGCAGTCGAAAAACGGAGGAGAGCACCAAATGGAGTGGTTACGCGCGGCAGCTTATATCGCCCTGGTATTTGCAACATTCGCAGCAACCTTTTTTGTAGCAAAGATTTAAGATCTGTGCAGTCAGCCCGGATTGCTTCGCGTGCCAGGATGGCTGCGAACCGACCCGGTTCCGTCCAGGCGGAAAAATGAAAAGCCCGCGCCAGCGGGTTTTTCATTTTCAGGCTCCTGCAAGCGGCCCACTTTCCCTGCGCATGCATCCTTCCATGCTCCCGGATGCGCGATCCTTGTTCCGTCTCTAAACCATTGCCGGGATTTCGCGCCTAAGATGAGCCGGGAGCCTGTTTAGGCAACAATCGCAGGCATGGACAATTCCCCGCCCTTTCCCGAACTCGCGAGGAACATCATGTGTGGCCGAATTACCCAGCACAGGAAAGCAACAGCCTATCTGACCGAGATGGGATGGGACGCCAGCGCTTTAGGAGAACAAGCGGGCAGACGCTCCCCGAGCTGGAATGTCCCTCCCAGCTCCTCTCCATGGCTGATGCACCGGCTTGCCGACGGCAGGGAACACATGGACCTTGTCCACTGGGGCTACCGCCCCTCCTGGGCAGCGGAGAAAGGCCTTCCGCTCGCAATCAATGCGCGCATAGAAAAAGCGGCAAGCGGCGCATTTTTCCGCCCCCACTGGAAATCCGGCCGGGCTATCGTGCCGGCGGATGGCTGGTATGAATGGACCGGAGAAAAGGGACACAAGCAACCCTGGTACATCCGGCTGAGGTCGGACCAGCCGATGTTTTTAGCGGCGCTCACGAGCTACCGGCCGGGCAAGGAGCCGGATGAAAACACCGGCTTTGTCATCGTCACCGCCGCGGCAGAAGGCGGCATGGTGGATGTGCACGACAGGCGCCCGGTGGTGTTCAGCCCCGAGGATGCTGCACTGTGGATGGATAACGAACTGCCGCCAGAACAGGCGGAATACCTGGCCCGCTCGACTGCCCTGCCGCCGGACGCCTTCGAATGGTACAAAGTCACCCGGGATGTGAACCGGGTCGGCAACGATGGGGTCCATCTGATCGAACCTGCCTGAAGCTGAGCCTCATTCATCAGATAAATGGCTGACATTCAAAATCGAAACTGGATTTATATCCGCGAGCATTCATACTAAGAAGCAAGGACAAGAACTTCTTCAGGAGCATGAAATGTCGAATTCCAGTTTTGCCACTTATCCGCAGGTTTCCTCCTCTTCATACGGCCAAAACCTGGCGCACGCCGCGCGCGCCTTCATAGCCGCACTGTTTGCCGTCAAGCCCTCGAAATCCGAGGTTGCCGTGGCCAAACCGGCAATGGACGGACGCACAAGGGCTGCCAGCATCGCCAAGCTGTACCGCCTCGCTTCCCGTTATGAATCGATGAGCCCGAGCCTGGCTACTGAATTGCGCCAGATCGCCGGACGCGACTGAGCCGGATCAAAGTCCGCACCTGCCCTCCCGACGGGCCCGGATCGCGCAAGCGTCCGGGCCCGTTCGCCTCCCGCCCTCACTGCAATTTCCCTCCCGCGCTGCACGCCCCCGGTGGACGCAGTTCGCCTTCCCCTGTACAATGCGCCCCGTCATTGGGGAGTAGCCGCCCTTCGCCATGCCGAAGGGGCTTGCGTCAACATACTTGGCCTTGCGGCCATGGCGCAAGCGGTTCCCGAGCTTGGCAAGACCTTTGACCATGCGCCTTCGCTCCGGCCGGAGAGGCGTCATGGTCATTGGATTGTCATCCGGCCCGGGAGCAAATCAATTGGAAGCCTTCCTCGTATCTACCGGCATCGTTGCCTTCGCCGAAATCGGCGACAAGACACAACTCCTTGCCTTCCTCCTCGCCGCAAAATTCCGCAGGCCCTGGCCCATCGTGCTGGGCATCCTGGTCGCCACACTGGCCAACCACGGGCTGGCCGGCGCCGTGGGCTCCTTCATCACCTCCCTGCTGTCGCCCCAGGTGCTGCGCTGGGTGCTCGGCCTGTCCTTCCTCGCCATGGCGGTATGGATCCTGATTCCCGACAAGCTGGACGAAGAGGACGCGAAGCTGGCCCGCTTCGGGGTTTTCGGCACCACCCTCGTCGCCTTTTTCCTCGCCGAAATGGGTGACAAGACGCAAGTCGCCACCGTTGCGCTCGCGGCGCAATACCATGCCTTCCTCCCGGTGGTAGCCGGCACCACCTTCGGCATGATGATTGCGAACGTTCCCGCCGTGCTGCTCGGCGAACGCATTGCGCACAAGATGCCGGTGCGGCTGGTCCATGTCCTCGCTGCGGCAATCTTCGCCGTCCTCGGCTCTGCAACCCTGCTCGGCGCCGGTGAGCGCTTCGGGTTCTGACTATCCAACGAATGACCGGAGATCAATCCATGCACACTCACAAGCTTTCCGACTGGATGCACGACCATGTCTTCGACGCAGGCAGCCATGCGGCGGAGAAAAGCACGCGCACCGTCATGTGGATCACCCTCGTCATGATGGTCGTGGAAATCGGCGCCGGCTGGTGGTTCAATTCGATGGCCCTGCTGGCCGACGGCTGGCACATGAGTTCGCATGCCTTCGCTATCGGCCTGAGTGCCTTCGCCTATGCAGCCGCGCGCCGCTATGCCCAGGATCCCCGCTTTGCCTTCGGCACCTGGAAGATCGAGGTGCTGAGCGGCTTTGCCAGCGCGATTTTTCTGATGGGGATCGCGGCCATGATGGTGGCGGGCTCGATCGAGCGTATTCTGTCGCCGCAAGCCATCCATTATCAGGAAGCGATGGTCGTCGCCGTCATCGGACTGGTCGTCAACATCGTGTGCGCGATCATTCTCGGCGGCGCGCATCATCACCACGGCGACGAAGCGCACGGCCACCATCATGATCATCACCACCACCACGACTTGAACCTGAAGTCGGCCTACCTCCATGTGATCGCCGACGCAGCCACTTCCGTCCTGGCCATCGTTGCCCTGGCCGGCGGCTGGCTCTACGGCTGGTCCTGGCTGGATCCGGCCATGGGCATCGTCGGCGCGGTGCTGGTGGCAATCTGGTCGAAGAATCTCATCATCGAAACCGGCAAGGTGCTGCTCGACCGCGAGATGGATCATCCGGTGGTCGACGAGATCCGCGAAGCGGTGGAATCAGGTCCTGACGCGGGCCACACCCGTATTACCGACCTGCATGTCTGGCGCGTCGGGAAACACGCCTATTCCTGCGCGCTGAGCCTGGTCACGCATGACCGCAACCTCACCCCCGCGAAAGTACGCGGGCAGCTGGCCGTGCACGAGGAAATCGTCCATACCACGATCGAGATCCAGCAGTGCTGCGAGAATGCCTGACGCCCGAGTCGGCCAGGGCAGGCTTTGCCCTTTTCATGGGCAAAGCCGATTCATCTCCCTTCCTGCTGACTGGAAATCGCGCAGCCATGTCCGGCTGCGCGATTTCCGGCTCATGTAAAACATCCATCAGGTTTTGAATCTTTTGCAAGACTATCGGCATAAGCTGTACTCGCTACAGCATGTCTTCCGGCATTGCAAAACTTACCGCCTGTATCTGGCGCCAAGGCAATTCGCATCGCCCGCATGATTTACCGCTCAGAACATTCGGGCAGTATTTGCCGCTGAAGCCGCAGGTTAGAACGCGCTTTTTCCCGCATTTCCTTTCCGCTGCACCACCCTCCCTTGATCACAGGATACAAAGCGGCAGAAACGGGGACGCGCCTCCAATGGTGAAAACCCGCGCGCGATTGGAAAACTTACATGCAAACCATACAAAAAAGAATTTTCCTTCTCGTGAAAGCGGCCATCTTCGCACTGACGAACAGGTTTTTCGTCCAGCCGTGACGTGGCACATCCTTTGCTGAGGATGTCGGCGTAAGCCCGAAAGCAAGCGTGCTGCGTCATGTCCTGCCGCACGGCAGCAGAGTTCCTTCCTGTCGCATCCATACGTTTGTTATCGGGCTGCTTTTCGTTTCAGTGCAAAGGCCGGGGAAGCATCGGAGGCAAGGTCCAGCCGTCTTTCCTTTCCCTGAAGCAGTCTCAACAATCAACATTTCACAAGGAGCGATTCATGGAAACCAATTATTCCGCACCTCAATCCCCGAATGGATCCGACACGGCCTCCAGCACCGCGAGCGCCGCCAGGACAACCATGCAGGACACGAAGGGCGCCGCGCAGCGCGTCAGCTCGACACTGCGCTCAGAGCTCTCCAACCTGAAAGACGACCTCGACTCGCTGGTCAATCGTGCCTCCAACATGTCGGATGAAGAGCTGAGCCAGGCCCACAGCCAGATGATGGCGAAATTCAGTTCAATGCGCTATGCAGCCAGGGGCATCGCCAATCAGGCGAGCCAGCAGTTCAACCGCAGCATGGAAACCACCACCGAGTACGTCAAGGATCGCCCGATGCAATCGGTTGCCGTTGCAATGGGCGCAGGACTGCTGCTCGGAATGCTGTTCAAGCGCCGCTAAGCGCCATCGCGCCTTAGCCGATCCTGTGAACCTGCCATGAAAAGCGCAACGATGTTCTCTGCTCTTCACAAATCCAAGCAGCTTTACCTCATCACGCTCGACCGGGTCGGGGATTACCTCGACCTGGTTCGAGTGGAGGCGAAAATCAAGAGCCGCGACATGGCGATCCGGGTCGCAAGCGCCGTGGTGGCCTTGTTTTTCACCTTCCTCGTGACGATCTTCTTCGGGCTTGCCGTGATCGTGAGCTTCTGGGACTCCCCCTACCGCGCGCTTGCGGCCTGGGCCGTGGTCATCCTGTACGCGGTCATCGCCGGAGTCTGCCTCAATCTGAGCCTGAAGCATTTCCGCTCGCCGCCGATGTCCACCATGCTGCGGCATGAGTTGCAACGCGACCTCGACATCATCAAGGAGAGCCTATGAGCGGTCACTCGCTGGAAGAAGAAAGGCAGGCCATCCTCACGCGCATGCAGGCCACGCGTGAGAACTACAGGCGCATGCTCACGGATGAACCCGATCTGAACGCGGACGGCACGCATCAGGCGTACTCGAGCGTGCTGCGCTGGGCTCCGCGCAGCGGGGCGATGCGCCTGCTGACCCAGCATCCGATTGCCTGCGCAGTGGCAGTCGCCGCGCTGGTCGCGATCGGACCACGGCGCATTGCGCGCGGCGTGGCACGCAGCGGCACGACGATCACAAATTTGACGGTACGCAATCAAGCGAACATTGCAATGCTCACCAGTGTCATATCGATGATCACTGATGTCATGCAACGCGGCGGCCCGCGCAATCCGCACTAGCGCAAGCCTTACGCAAGCCTCTGGCACGATCATTGCTGTTTTTTGAGAGTAACGACGTCTTATCCGTTAACCTGAAAGGAAATATCATGAAAAAAACCATCTCTCTCCTGGCTGTCCTGATGTTCTCGATCGGCCTCAGCGCATGCAACACCATGCATGGCTTTGGCAAGGATGTCGAGCGCGGAGGCGAAAAGGTTCAGGGCGCCGCCGACAGAAACAAGTAATCCCTGTAGTGTCTGAAAAATGCAGGGCCGGCTCTCGCGGGGCCGCCCTGCATTTTTCATTTTCCGCATGTCTGTACTGAAGTGCGCCCTCAACCCAAGGGGCGCCTGGCGCTGCCCTGCGGGGCAGATGCTTTAGCCGAAGCGTCTTCAGCGAGCGGCACGCCGGATACGCCCACCCCGTGCACATGCACCATTTCCGCTCCCAGCCATCCGGATATCCCGAGCAGGACCACGCCCGCCAGCGACAGCGCGACGGCACTCAGGGGCGGCGCCGAAATGCTTGGCAGGCGCAAGCCAAGGTTCACTGCATACAGGATGACGACCGCAATATTGATGCTCATGTGCGCCAGTGCGATGCCCTTGACCCGGGTATGCATCAGGCTCAGCAGGTCAACCATCCCGGGAACGGCGGCAATGATGGCACCGGCCAGTCCGCCGATCAAAGTATAAAAGGCGACGATGGCGAAGCTCGCGTCCGCCAGCAGCAGTCCCAGACCATCGCAGATGAGAGAGAAGATCCAGAGCCCGATGGGAAAGGCAATCAACATTGGATGAAGCGGATGTTTTCTTATGCTTGCCGGTGTTTCCATGTGTCCTCCAGTGATCGAATGTTGAAAGTTCAGCGACCGCTGCTGCCCGAACTGCTTGCCGCTCCGCCGCCTCCCGGCGCTTGCGGCCAGACCAATGCAAGGTGAGCTCTTCCCCTCTGCTTCACCGTTACTGTCGCGCTCCGGTCGATACGGTATTCGCCCGCCTCCGCATGGACTTCATACGTGCCGTTCCGCGGCAGGTCGACCAGCAGAATCGGTGCATCGCAGCGGGTCTGGAACACCGTGTTGCCGCGCGCGTCCTTGATCTCCACCCCCACATCGGCAAGATAGCTGCCGTCGCGGGCGACGAAGCTCAGCATCAGGTCATAGTCGCGTGCCTGCCGCTTCATGTAGGCAGCTTCTTCCGCACCGATGCCGCCGCATGCATAGGCGAGCCCGTTCTGGGTTTTTTCCTGCGGGCGGACCGCGTCGGTTGATGCCTGCGCGTCTACCCAGCCCGGTACGAGCATGGCTCCGGCGCCCAGCCATGGCAGCAATGCTTTTGCAAATGAATCCTTCGGTTTCATGTAGCGCCCCGCCGGCCTTCCTGAACATGTTCATCCTCATGCCGGCAGCGCCTGTCATGCATCATCCATGCCTGTCGAAAAACCATTCCTCCCTTGCAAGCGGCAAAATTTCATGGGAGCGGAAAAGCAACTGGTGGAAACTTTTATCAGTCAGGCCAGTCCTTAAAAGGCATCGTTCGGCCGGATCACATGGCACCGAAAATGCTAGGCGTATGCGGTGAACGCATACAGGAGTTGTTGGGCAAGCCGCCTTTCCTCTCAGGAAAACGATGCCGCTGGCTGCACCCTGAATCAGACAAGTGATTACCGAAACTCTCAGACTGCCCGTCAAGATCCTGCCGCAGCCGGACGAGACCACCTGCGGCCCGACCTGCCTGCATTCGGTATATGGCTACTGGGGCGATACCGAGCCGCTCGGCCAGGTGATCGAGCGCACCGGCAAGCTCGAGCATGGCGGCACCTTCGCGGTCTACCTCGCCTGCGACGCCCTGCGCAAGGGTTACCAGGCCACCATCTATACCTACAACCTCAACGTGTTCGACCCCACCTGGTTCACGCGGAAAGACGTGGACATCGCCGACCGCCTGCAGCGCCAGCGCGAACACAAGATGGATTACCGCCTGCAGCACGCCACCACCGGCTATCTCGAATTCCTCAAGCTCGGCGGCCGCCTGCGCCTGCTGGATCTGTCGCGAGGCCTGCTCCACGGCATGCTGCGGCGCCGGGTGCCGATCATCACCGGCCTGAGCTCCACCTACCTCTACCGCGTGCCGCGCGAATACGGCCCGAACGACGAGCCGGACGACATCCGCGGCCTGCCCTCCGGGCATTTCGTCGTGATCGGCGGCTATGACCGCGTACGGCGCCGCCTGCTGGTGGTCGACCCGTACCAGTCGAATCCTTATGCAAGCAACCAGGAATACTGGCTGAGCGCCGAGCGTGTGGTGGGGGCCGTGCTGCTCGGCATCGTCACCCATGATGCAAACCTCTTGATCATTCACCCGCCCGGGCGGTTAAAACAGGAAGTGCCATGAACGTTCTCTTTGTCGTGAGTCAGCAGCAGGATTGGCCCTTCGACATCCCGGGAGTCACCCTTCTTCCTGCAGAAACCTATCTGATGGACCCCGCCTATGGCGATATAAGCGCAACCAAAGTCTTCAATCTGTGCAAGTCCTACCGCTACCAGAGCCACGGCTATTACGTATCCCTGCTCGCCGAGGCGCGCGGCCACCATCCGATGCCGGGCCTGGAACAGATGAAGGACCTGCAGTCGGAACACCTCGTCGCCGACCTGAGTGAAAAGCTCGGCAACCTGATCGAATGCTCCTTTTCCCGCACCGCCGACGATTTCACCGAACTCGACATCTACTTCGGGCATGAAGTCCAGGGACGCTATGCACACCTGTGCGAGCAATTGTTCGCCCTGCTGCAGGCGCCGATCCTGCATGCGCGCTTCGAACGGGTCAACGACTTGTGGCGGCTGTGCAGCATCCATGCGGGCAATGCCGGCGAGGTCCCGCTGCAGCACCATGCCTTCATCCGCGAGGCGGCGATCCACTGCCTCAAGGAGCAGAAGCTGCGCACGAGGAATCTGGACCCGGCCATGCCGACGCTCGCCATCCTCCACGACCCGCATCGGTCCGAGTCGCCTTCCAACAGGGCGGCGTTGCGCAAGTTCCGCGAAGCCGCGGAAGTGCTGGGAATGCATGCCGAGATTCTTTCGCCCCGGGAAGCGCGCCGCCTGACCGAATTCGACGCACTGTTCATGCGCGACACCACCAATGTGAACCACTACACTTACCAGCTGTCACGGCAGGCAGCGGCAGCGGGCATGGTGGTGATCGACGATCCGGATTCGATCCTGCGCTGCACCAACAAGATCTTCCTATCCGAACTGCTCGCACGCCATCACATCCCGATCCCGAAAGCCCTGGTGGTACACAGACACAACATCGACCAGATCCTGCCCACGCTCGGCCTGCCCTGCATCCTGAAACAGCCGGACGGCGCGTTTTCCCTGGGAGTGGTGAAGATCGAATCGGAAGCGCAGCTGCATGCGAAGGTGGAGGAATTGCTGCGCGAATCCGAACTGATCCTCGCACAGGAATACCTGCCTACCGAGTTCGACTGGCGCATCGCGGTGCTCGACCGCCGCCCGCTGTTCGTCTGCAAGTACTACATGGCGCCCGGCCACTGGCAAATCATCAACCACCATGCCCAGGAAACCGCTTCCGAAGGCATGGTCGAAACCCTGTCGGTGGGAGAAGCGCCGGACGAGGTGGTGAAGATCGCGCTGCAGGCAGCCAACCTCATCGGCGACGGCTTCTACGGCGTCGACCTCAAGCAATCCGGCGGCCACTGCTACGTCATCGAAATCAACGACAACCCGAACGTCGATGCCGGCAATGAAGACTCGGTACTGGGCGACGCGCTTTACCGGGAAATCATGGGCGTGTTCCGCAAGCGCATCGACGCGCGCAAGGGCAATACCTCGGTCAATGCCGCAGTGGGCCTCAACAGGGGGACCGGCAAGCCATGAGCGACGAGCCTCCGCAGCTTTCCGCGTTCAAGGGCGTCGGCATCGAACTGGAATACATGATCGTCGACCGGGAAAGCCTGTCGGTTCTGCCGGTAGCCGACCGCCTGCTCGAGATGGGTGCCTGTGCGCCGAGTGCGGAAGTGGACCGTGGCATGCTCGGCTGGTCGAATGAATTCGTGCTGCATGTGATCGAAGTGAAGAACCAGCGCCCGGCGACGGCGTTGTCCACGCTGCCGGAAGCCTTCCAGCATGAGATCGGCGCGATCAACCGCCTGCTGGAATCCATGGGCGCACGCCTGATGCCCTCCGCCATGCATCCCTGGATGGACCCGGTGACGGAAACCCGGCTCTGGCCGCATCAGAACGAAGCCATCTATCGCGCGTACGACCGGATCTTCGACAGCAGGAGCCATGGCTGGTCGAATCTGCAAAGCATGCACATCAACCTGCCGTTTGCCGACGATGGGGAATTCGCGCGCCTGCATGCCGCCATCCGGCTGGTGCTGCCCATCCTGCCCGCACTGGCGGCCAGCTCGCCCTTCGCCGATGGCGAGGCCACCGGTTGCCTCGATTACCGCATGCAGGTGTATTGCAGCAATTCCGACCGGGTGCCGTCGATCGCCGGCATGGTGATTCCGGAAACGGTTTCCAGCCACGCCGAATACGAGGAATGCATCCTCGCGCCCATGTACGCGGACGTCGCGCCCTTCGATCCGGAAGGCGTGCTGCGCCATGAATGGCTCAATTCCCGCGGCGCCATCGCCCGCTTCGACCGGAATGCGATCGAAATCCGCGTCATCGATACCCAGGAATGCGTACGCGCCGACCTTGCAGTTGCAGCCGCCACCGTCGCGACAGTGAAGGATTTCTACCATGCCGGTCCCGCCTTGCGCGAGCAGCAGGCCATCCCTACCGAAGCGCTCGCCGCCATATTGCATGATTGCATCCGCGATGCCGACCAGGCCCTGATCACGGATACGGATTACCTGCGCCTGTGCCGCTTTCCTGGCCGCAGCTGTACCGCGCTGGAATTGTGGCGGCATCTGATCGAACGCGTTGCGCAGCAGGGGCCCGACCTGGCATCGATGTGGAAGGAACCCTTGCATATCATGCTGCAGCACGGCCCGCTCGGCCGCCGCATGCTGCGCGCCGCCGGCAGGCAGGTGTCGAAGATGCAGCTGGCCGGGATTTTCCGCCAGCTGTGCGACTGCCTGCGTAACGGGCAGATGTTCCTGAGCTGACAAGGGGGCAGCTTGGCGGAGCGGAATTTTTTTCTGATCACTTGTGAACACGGCGGCAACCGGGTGCCGCTGCCCTACCTTGATCTCTTTCGCGGGCAGGACGCGGTCCTGTGGAGCCATCGCGGCTTCGATGCCGGCGCATTGCAGATGGCGCGCGAACTGGCCGCTGCCTTGGGTGCACCGCTGCTCGCCTCTACCGTGACGCGCCTGCTCATCGACCTGAACCGCTCGCAAGGTCATCCGCGGCTTTACTCCGAGATGACGCGCAATGCACCTCCCGCGCTGCGCGGGCAGATCCTTGAGGACCACTACCTGCCCTACCGCGAGGAAGCCGCAGCGGCGATCGAACGCGCCATCGCCACTGGCGCCCGGGTGATCCACATCTCCAGCCATTCATTCACCCCGGAACTCGACGGCACGCCGCGCAATGCCGACGTCGGACTGCTCTACGATCCGGCGCGCCCCGGCGAAGTCGAGCTGAGCCGGCGCTGGCGCGAGGCTATCCGCCACGCCTCGCCCGCCCTGAAGGTGCGCATGAATTATCCCTATGCCGGCACGGCCGATGGCATGACGACTGCGCTGAGAAGGCGTTTTCCCGCCGGGCGCTACGTCGGGCTGGAGCTGGAAATCAACCAGAAGCATGCACTCGCGCCGGCCGCCGAATGGCGCCGCCTGCGCCAGGCGGTGATAGGCGGATTGCTGGAGGCAGCGGGCCGGGCAGGCCGCACTGCTGCGCGCTCATCGCAACAGGTCGCGGGCCGGCGATGATGCGGTGCTCGGCGGCGCGAGGCTCTTTTCGATGAACGCTTTCATGTGCACCATGGCTTCTCTCAGCCGCACCTGGGGTTCGTATCCAAGGATGGCGGCAAGACGATGCTGCGGCTCGCCCGGCGGGCAAGCATAGGCCATCTTCAGCACGACATGCGTGATGCCGCCGTTCGGTTCGAAGCGAACCAGTCCGGCATGCTCGAGCGGCGAGCCGGGTTCGCTCTTCCAGCCGAGGATCGTGGGCGCTTGGCACTCGGTCAGCATTGCCTGCCATTCCAGCCGGGTACCATCCGCGCCCTTGATCATCCAGTGCGATCGGCCTTCGCCGAGATCCCTGACCTGCTCCAGTTGCGGCAGGAAGAAGGGAAAATTCTCGCAGCGGCTCCAGAGTTCAAACACTGTCTGGGGCGCGGCATGGATATCCTCATCCGCTTCGACAACGAGGGTATCCGGCCGGGCATCGTCATTGCCCGCCTTTACGCTCTGGTCCGCCGCATTGCGCGCCAGTATGCCCAGAATGACGGCCATGGCGATGCTGCCCGGGCTGCGCCGCATCACACCGTAGGCGCCAAGCGTGCCCGCGCCCAAGGCGGTCGCAGTACGCACTGCCGGCACCCACTGGGCTTCTTCCGCAACGTCGTGCGCCTGACCATCCCCTTCCCGAGGCCCGTCCGCAGCCGGTTCGGCACCGGATCTTTCCAGCCGGTCATCTATCCTGCTTACGCCCTGCAGCGTGCCCACGTTAGCCAGCAGTTTCAGTCTTTCGCTCTCGGGCACTTGTCCGTCCAGCGTCACGCAGCCCTGGGCCGCATTGACCGCGAGCGCGGATGGGTCGGCAAGGCAATGCCTGGCCGCCGCCCGCACCCGTTCTTCGAGTGCCACGTCGTCCATTCTCTGTCCGGCCTGGAGCATCCTGCCCAGCCTCGCGCGCAAACCCTGCCAGCGCTGGCCCACATCGCGTACGGCGCTATCTGCCGCATGAGCTGCCTTGTTTTTCATGTTCTTCTTGTCACCCTTGCCCTCCGGACGCTGCGCGTCGCGCTGCGAGCCGTAGAGATACATGGCCGCCGCACCAAGCGCGGCGCTGCCTATCAATGCAATCCACCCCTTCCCGGACTCTGTCCGGTTTTTCATCGGAAATCCTTCTTTACCGGCAAGCTCCATGCATTCCGAGTCCTGCTTCATCCGCAGCCGCAAGGATGGCCGGCAATCCACTTGCCTTTCAGGCATACAGGGAGCTCGCCCTTGTATGGAAGTGCGACTGGAACCAGCTGCGCGCAAGCCTTGCCACCACTTCGAGATTGCCGGGCTCTTCGAACAGGTGCGTGGCGCCCGGGATGATCTCGAAGCGCTTCTTGCAGCGCAGCGAAGCGTAGGCGGTGCGATTCATCTGGATCACGGCTTCATCCAACCCGCCGACGATCAGGAGCGTCGGCGCGGCGATCCGCGCCAGGGCATGCTGGCCTGCAAGATCCGGACGTCCACCGCGCGAGACGATGCCCGCGATCTCGCTGCCGCGCGAAGCTGCGGATTGGAGCGCCGCCGCTGAAGCATGGCCCGCGCCGAACAGGCCCAGGGGAAGATCGCGCGTTTCTTCCTGCTGGCGCAGCCAGTCGCAGGCGGCATCGAGGCGTTTGGTCAGCAGCGGGACATCGAAGCGCGTATGGAGATTGCGCATTTCATGCGGCGCCAGCAAGTCTACCCAGAGGGTCGCAAAACGGGCCGCACGCAATATGCTGCCGACATAATCGTTTGAAGGGCTCAGGCGGTTGCCGGCGCCGCCATGCGCAAACAGGACCACGCCAGCCCGCACCTCCGGAAGACGCAGAGTCCCTTCCAGCTCAATCGATTCGGCCCGTATCCTGACCCGCTCGGTCTGCATCTGCTGGCACATCATGCCTCTCCCCGAATCCGGTATGCCGTGTAGCCCCGGCAATTGCCCCGTCCGGTCCGGCCGGGTAAAAACGGCACCTCGCGCTGCTGCACGCAGCACCATCGGCTTGCTTCATCCATAGGAGAGAGATCAGTACTGCAGCCATAACCGGAACGCCATTCCAGGCTGGCTGCAACAGCAGCAGCCGCATTCATTCCAACCCGGCTGCCGAAAGCGGAAAAACCATCGACCATCATGCAAATATTTGAAAAGCAATGCTTCGCTTTGCGATGCAAGCTCCATGCCACGCATCCGAAGCCTTCCTTCCTCTTTCGAGAAGGTGCCTGCCTCGGGCAGCATGCCAACGAAGCGGGTTTGCTGCGCGAAGCCGCTTGCAGGAAGCGCGGCCGATTGCAGGCCGCATCGGCGGCGATGTGCATCCGCATCTGCTTCTATGAAGCAGCCGCTCCACCGATACTCGCCAGATGGTGGCCGGGCGGTCACCCCGGATCGCGCATCCGAAGCGCCGAGAAGGACTGCATATTTTTATATGCGTCTCGGTAGGAATTACATGAAACGCATCAGCGTCGATGCCGGCATCGATTGCCGGTCCGCGTCCCCGGCAGGTGCCTGCGGCTCATAAGTGACCGGCTTCGGCGGCGAGTGTGGCGGCGTCGGCAGGTCTGATTGCTTGCCGCAGGCGCATAACAACGCAAGCAGCACTGCCGGCAGCACTGGCTGCAAGCCAGGCAGCGATTGCCGGATCCGATGGCGATTCATGATTGCGTTTCCGTGATGGGCTGGGTTTTCCGCTATGCCTGTTGTTCAGGATAGGCGCTGTTCTCATTCAGGACTAGATTAATGCCGCGCGCGCTGACGCGCCCTGATTTGTACCAACGTCAGACTGTATTTGCCGGAAGTACTCGATCGTCCGCTCCAGTCCGTCGGCCAGCTTCACCTTCGGTTCCCAGCCGAGCACCGTCCGCGCCAGTGCGATGTCGGGCCGGCGCCGTGCGGGATCGTCGCTCGGCAAGGGTTTGAACACAATGGTGGAGCGCGACTTGCTGAGCGTAATGATTTTGTCCGCCAGCTCCAGCATGGTGTGCTCCACCGGATTGCCGAGATTGACCGGTCCGGCGACGCTGTCCTGACTGTTCATCAGCAGGTCGAAGCCCTGGATCAGGTCATCGACATAGCAGAACGAGCGGGTTTGCGAGCCGTCGCCATAGATCGTCAGCGGCTGGTTGGAAAGCGCCTGCATGATGAAGTTGGACACCACCCGGCCATCGTTGGGATGCATGCGCGGACCATACGTATTGAAAATGCGGGCGATCTTCACCCGCAGGTTGTGCTGGCGCCGGTAATCCATGAACAGCGTCTCCGCGCAGCGCTTGCCTTCATCGTAGCAGGAGCGCACGCCGATCGGATTGACATGGCCCCAATAGTTTTCGGTTTGCGGATGCACCTGCGGGTCGCCGTAGACTTCACTGGTCGATGCCTGGAAGATGCGCGCCTTCAACCTCTTGGCAAGGCCGAGCATGTTGATCGCGCCATGCACGCTGGTCTTGGTGGTCTGCACCGGGTCGTTCTGGTAATGCACGGGCGATGCCGGACAGGCGAGGTTGTAGATCTCGTCTACTTCCACGTAGAGCGGAAAGGTTACGTCATGGCGCAACAGCTCGAAGCGCGGATGCCCGAGCAGGTGGGCAATATTGCGCTTGGTTCCGGTATAGAAGTTATCGACACACAATACGTCATGCCCCTGCGCAAGCAGGTAATCGCACAAGTGGGAACCGAGGAAACCGGCGCCGCCGGTCACGAGGATGCGTTTGCGGTCGAGTTCTTTCATGAGCGTAGTCCCTGATTGTTGTTGCTCAGAATATTGCGCGCTGCCGCCGTCACCATGGGCGCCGCAATGTTGTGCGCACAGTCGTGTCCCACAGGACATGCCGTATGCATGCAGGGGCGGCAGCTCACCATCGAACTGATCACGCGGTGGCGCTGCCGGTCCAGCGGTGCCCAGCGGCGGGTATCGGAACCGCAGGAGACGATCACGCTCGGCGTGGCAACGGCAGCGGCGATATGGGAAATGCCGGTGTCGTTGCATACGACCAGACGCGCCTGTGCCACCAGCGCTGCAAGCGCGCCGAGGCTGGTCTTGCCGGTCAGGTCCAGCGCCGGGGAACGCATGCTGTGCAGCACCGCCTGGGTGATGGCACGCTCGTCTTCCGACCCGGTCACCACGATGCGCATGCCGTCGGCTGCCAGCGCATCGGCCACTTCGGCAAAGCGCTGCGGCATCCAGCGGCGCGAGGACAGGCGCGCGCCCGGATGAATGCAGACATAGCTGCCGGGCGCCGGCAGGTCCGGCTGGCTGGCTTGCAAGTCCCTGTGATCCTCGTCGGACAGGGGGAATTCCATCGCATCGCCCTGCAGGGGCACGCCGAGAAACTCCATCAGCCGCAGGTAGCGCCAGATCTCGTGCTCCTGCTCCGGCCAGGGCATGAAGCTGTGCGGGTCCGGGCAGAACTGTCCCGGCTGGTAAAAGCCGGCATGGCGTTTTGCGCCGAGCATCATCATCGCCGGGTTGCTGAGTACACCGCTGCCATGCAACTGGATTGCCAGATCGAAGTTGCGCTCCTGCGCAGCCGCAAGGAAGGCCGGCATGGCGGCAAGATCCGGCTGGCGCTCCGGCATGCCCGGGAACCCGGGATACGGCAGCAACTCATCCACGTAACGCGCAAAGCGGCGCACGAAGCTGTCGGCCCATGGCAGGCCGATAAGGGTGATGTGCGCTTGCGGGGCGGCTGTGCGCAAGGCACGCAGCGCCGGCACGGCGCACAGCATGTCGCCCAGCTGCAGAGCACGGAAAACCGCGATCCTCCCGCAGGCGGACCAGTCGACCGGACGCCTGGCAGAATCCGTGCGCGGCACGATTGCAAAGCCTGGCTGGCCGCGCATCATGGCTGCTTTTCCAGGAGAAAGGAGCCGATGGCGAGCGCATCCAGCGGCGTGGTGAGATAGGACTCCACCGCATCGCGCGGAGTACACACCACCGGCTCGCCGCGGGTATTGAAGGAGGTATTGATCAATACCGGCACGCCGCTGCGCTGATGGAAAGCGTGCAGCAGGTCATAGTACGGCGCATTCTGCGCGCGGTTGATGGTCTGGATGCGCGCGGTGCCGTCGACATGCCTTACCGCGGGAATACGGTCCGCCTTGTCCGGCCGCACATCGTAGACGAACACCATGAAGGGCGAGACCGCGCCGTTGACGAACCAGTTGGCCGCTTCCTCTTCCAGCACCACCGGCGCCACCGGACGGAAATCCTCGCGGTCCTTGATCTGGTTCAGCAAGCCCTGCATGGCGGCGTCCAGCGGCGAAGCGAGGATGGAGCGCGCGCCCAATGCGCGCGGCCCGAATTCCATGCGGCCCTGGAACCAGCCGATCACCTTGTTCTTCATCAGCAGCTCGGCCACTTCGGCGGAGCGGTCCTGCATGCGGCGATAGGACAGCTTTGACTGCTTCAGGAATTGCTCGATTTCATCGTCGTCGTATGCCGGTCCGAGGAAGGCGTGGTCCATCTGCCAGTGACGCTTGCTGGTCCCGCGGACGTTCGAATCGATCCAGAGCGCGGCGCCGAGCGAAGTGCCGGAATCGCCTGCCGCCGGCTGCACCCACACGCTCCTGAACGGCCCCTGGTCGCGCACCCTGGCGTTCATCACGCAGTTCAGCGCCACGCCGCCGGCCATCGCAAGGTTTTCCATGCCGGTCTGCTCATGCAGCCATTGCACCATCTGCAGCACCCGCTCTTCCAGCACGCATTGCAGGGAGGAGGCAATATTCATGTGGTCTTCGGTAAACGGGTCGCCGCGCTCGCGCCCGGGGCCGAACAATTCCACCCAATTGGCCGGGCGCACTTCATATTCGCCGTCGCCGTTGTAGCGCAGGATCTCGCGGAAGCGGTCCGCGTAAATGGGCTTGCCGAAGGAAGCCAGAGCCATCACCTTGTATTCGTCAGAGGAATGCAGGAAACCGAGGTAATCGGTGACCGCTTCATACAGCAGGCCGAGCGAATGCGGCAGGTTGACCTGCTTGATGCGCTTGTAGCGCCGGTCCTGGTAAATGCCGTAGCTGGTGGTCGCCTTCTCCCCGCGTCCGTCCATCGACAGCACGGCGCATTCCTCGTAGGGCGCGGCCAGGAAAGCACTTGCCTCGTGCGCGAGGTGATGCTCGACGAAATGCCATTCAAAGGGGCCGTCGAAGCGCACATCGCGAAAGCGCTTCTTCAGATGATGCGGCGCGCCGCTCGCCAGCTGGCGCGGCGCGTTCACGATGGATGACAGGAACAGCGGATCCCAGGGCGACAGCCATTCCTTCGTCGCATGGGACGAGGGTTCGAGCGGCAGGGTGATGGTGGCGTTGCCGTCGTATTTTCCAAGCAGCAGCGAGGGCAGGTAGGAATAAGCGACATGGTCTACATCCTTCAGGGCGATGCCGGCTTCCTTCAGGCAGTAGTCGATGGCATGGAAAGGCAATTGCCAGGTGCTGAACGGCACCGGCCGCTTGCCGTGCTTGACGCGGGTGAAACGTTCTTCTTCCGCTGCGGCGATGACCGTGCCGTCCTGCACCAGGCTCGCGGAACAGTCGTGATAAGCAGCATTGATTCCTAGCGTGTACACAGGCTTCTCTCCAGAGAGGGTGGTAATGGGAATGCATTACGTGTTCGCAATCTTTATGCAATTCACGTACCTGCTTTCCCAATTGACATGGAAAGGCTGATAACGCTTGCTACCACCAATCCGGCGCGTCAACCCATGCAGGATTTGCCGGGTAAGAAATACAGAATGCTGTAAATAAGTAAAGCCGTGCGTCGTGCCGCGTCTGCTATTTCTGCATGGAAGGCGCGGCGTCCTTCTGCGCCGCTTGTCTTTCGGCACGGCGCTTGTTGCGGATGTAAATGCACTGGCCGACGAGTGCGGTCAGCAGCAGAAAGACGTTCGACAGCACGAAGACCCAGTTCTCCAGCAGCGCGCTGTAGATGACGAAACCGGTGGAGGCGGCGAGCTGGCCGACGAAGAGCCACTTCGATACGCCGGCAATGCTCTTCGTGCGCCATTGGGTATAGACTTGGCGCGATATCGTCAGTATGAGGATGAAGGTGCTGATCCAGCCGATCAATTCGGTGAACATCAATAACTTTCCTTTCAAGTCTGCTTGCGCCGGTAATAGGCGTCCATCAGCGGCGTGGCGGAAATCCCGTGCACCAGCACCGATACCGCCACCACCGTCAGCGTCAGGGATACCAGCCGCCTGGACAGGTCGGGATGCCAGTCGTACTGCAAGGCATACATGAGCCAGTACAAGGTGCCGATGCCGCGGATCCCGAACCAGGCCATCATCCTGCGCTGCGTCCTGTTCAGTCCGGTGCCCGCGAGCATGCTCAATACCGACACCGGGCGGATCACGAAGATCAGCAGGCAGGCAACCAGCAGGCCTTCCCTCGAAATGCCTGTGCCGGACAGAATCACCCCGAGAAGCAGCACCATCGCAAACTCGGCGATGTGTTCCAGCTGCTGGTTGAATCCGAGTACCGTCTGCGCCATGTAGGCGGGCGCCTTTTGCGGGTCGATCGCCGCCTCGCCCGCGGCATGCACGGGAACCGTGCCTATGATCTGCTCCGGCTCGGTATCCCCGCTTGCCTTGTGCTCGGCACGGCGCATCGCGACGCCAGCGGCGAAGGTGGCGAGAAAGCCGATGCCGCCGACGATGCTGGCCACGCCATAGGAAAGTGCGATCAGGCCGAGCGTCAGAAATTCTTCCATGCCGACCGCTTCGCGGTAATTCTTGCGCACGTGCAGCACCAGTCCGACGACCATGCGCCCCATCAGCCAGCCGCCGCCCAGACCGGCAACGATTGCCCACAGCACCCGCAGCACGGCCCGGATGCTGCCGTAATCACCCACTTCTTCCACCCCGAGGAGAAACAGGCCGAGCATCATGAAGGGATAGGTGGTACCGTCATTGAGCCCGCCTTCCCCGCTCAGGCTGAACCGGATGCGGTCACGGTCCCCGACATCCTTGATCTGCACATCGGAAGCGAGGACCGGATCAGTCGGTGCCAGCAAGGCGCTCATCAGGATGGCGGCGCCCAGTGGCAGATCGAGCGCGTACGTGCCGGCCAATGTCAGCAGGCCGATGGTGACCAGCATCGTCAGGATGCCGAGCCGGACCGGCAGCCGCCAGAGCCGGTCCGACAAGGGCACGCGCATCTTCAGCCCGACGGTGAACAGGGAAATCAGCACTGCGATTTCGCTGAGGATCGTCAGCACTTCCGCATTCACCTTCGGCTCCAGGTTCACCAGTCCCACGCCGGACGGGCCAAGCGCGAAACCGATTGCCAAGTAGAGCATGGCCGGGCTCAGGGGCAGGCGCTCCAGCACCGATCCGATCAGCCCCATCAGGATCAGCAGGAAGCCGACGATCAGGAACCATACCGTCACCTTATCTATTTTTCTTCTCCGTCATGCCAGATGCGGTTGCCGGCTTCACTGCGGCGGGGTAGCGATGTCCAGCTTGCGCCCGTGTCCGCCGACGTTGCGGATCGGTATCGTAATTTCCAGCAAACCATCATGCATTGCTGCCGATGCGCCATCCGCATCCACTCCGTCCGGCAAGGTGATGCAGCGGTAAAAATGTCCGTACGAGCGCTCGGAGCGGCGGAATTCCCGTTCCGAACGCGGCTGCTGCAGACGCTCGCCTTCGATGGTCAACCGGTCGTTGTGGATTTCAACCTGCACTTCCTCGCGCTTGACACCCGGCAGTTCGGCACAGACGACCACCTTGTCCTCGCGCCGGGCCACTTCCACTGCCGGAGTCCAGGCGGCATTGGTCGCCGCCTGGCGCCAGCGGCTGCCCATCATCGGGCGGCCGACCGTCTTTTCGAAGAACTGGTCCATTTCCTCGCTCATCCGGCGCATCGCGGCCAGCGGCTCTTCCCATCCCTGCAGCAGGTTCGGGAAGCGCGATGGAAAGAGGCCCGGCTTGCCGCTGCTCCGGCCGCCGTTCTCGGTCCGGGCCTGCCGTTCCTGCGTCCGCCCTTCATGCATGTCCGGTCGCGGCATGGCATCCACGCCCGCTTCCTGCTGTTCGGCCGAGCCACGCCCGACAGCCTTGCCCATCGCCTCGCCCGCCATCTGCGATGCTTGGCCCTGCCCGCTGCCCACTACTTGCCCATGCCTGACTTCGCCGCTCCATTCGCCGGTTGCCTGGCCAAGGTTTTCAATGAATTTCTTGAAGCGCGCCAGATCTTCCTCGATGCGCCGCGCGAACGCCTGCACGGGATTGGGCGTGGTTGCAGAAACCTCAGGGAGAGCGTCGCATTCCAGTGTCAGCACGATCCGGGTCTTCTCCCCGTCGACCGCCTGCAGCTCAATGGCGCCGCTGGCTTTCGGACCGCTGGTGGTACGCCACGCAATTCTTCGGTCCGGAACTTGCTCGATGATTTCCGCATCCCATTCGCGTTCCCGGTTTCCCAAGCCCGCGTGCCAGTGCAGGTGGGTGTCGTCGAGCTGCCGCACTTCCCTCACATCTTGCAGGAAGCGCGGATACTGCTCGAACTGGGTCAGCTGGCCGTATACAGTGTGCAGGGGAACGTTGACTTCAATTGACTGCTCGACTCTATCCATGATGAATTTCCTTTCTTCATTTCGCGACCGCTTCAGTCATCCACTGTCAGACAAACATGCGCATCCCTGCGATTGCGTAGCGCTGCAGCGACGGCACCGCGAAGGACCGATCCGCTTCGCTGCATGTGCAGCCGCTCGGGATACTTGAAGGAAAAATTGAAGCCATTCCCGCCGGTCGGGGAAGCCTGGTACGGACAATGCGTCTGCAGAAACCATAGACACGCTGTCGTTCAAGATGCCGGGAGAGATGTTCTATCGGATTCCGAGTGCAACTTCCATACCAAGAAGCCGCGCTTGTTTCCAGGAAAAGCCGGGCCGGAATTTCCCGCAAGTGAAAACGGCACGGTTTTTGATTGTTCAAAGCAAACGCACCTTTGTCCGGTCGCCGCTTTTGCAGTCCGGCATCCCTTTTCCAAGGACGGACGCAGGTTCCGTCCGGGAAAGGATGCATGGTCCTGAGCCACCAATTTCACCATCAGAGAGAAAAGGCATTCCACATCCATGTCACAAGCCCAATCCCAACCAGCCCCCGCCACCGAGCGCGCCAGTGTGACGGCCGACCTGTGGCGGGTCGTATCCGCCTTCCGCTGGCGTGTCGTCGGGGCGCTGTTTTTCCTGATCCTGGCCAAGCTGGCAGTGATCGGCGTCCCGCTGGCGTTGAAGCGCATCGTCGACGTGCTCGGGCGGCCCGAGCTGGTGCACACGCTGCCGGTCTTCCTTCTGGCCGGCTATGCGATCCTGCGCTTTGCCAGCACCCTGTTCAATGAATTGCGCGACCTGATGTTTTCCCGGGTCACCCAGCAAACGGTGGCAACCTATGCCCTCAATACCTTCGCCCACCTGCATGAACTGGGTGCACGCTTCCATGCCACGCGCCGCATCGGCGGATTGCTGCCGGACATCGATCGTGGCACCAGCGGCATCGCTTTCCTGCTCGGCGTCGCGCTGTTTACGGTGGTGCCGACCCTGCTCGAAATCGGCATGGTGATCGTCATCATGACCGCGCGCTACAACCTGGGTTATACCGCGATCCTGGGCGTGACCTTCCTGTGCTACACCGGCTTCACCCTGTTTTTCACCGCGCGCCGCACCACGATCCAGCGCCGTGTCAACCGGCTCGACTCGAATGCCAAAAGCCTGCTCGCCGACAGCCTGATCAATTACGAGACGGTCAAGTACTTCACCAATGAACAGGTGGAAGCGAACCGCTTCCGCCACATCATGGGCGGCTGGGCCGAGGCGGCGGTCCACAACCAGAAGGCACTGTTCACGCTGCACGTCGGCCAGAGCGCGATCATCGCCTTCGGCGTGGCCTCGGTGATGCTGCTTGCCGGCATGGGCGTCATGAGCGGCGAGATGACGGTCGGCGACCTGGTACTGATCAACGCCTACGTGATCCAGATCTGCCTTCCGCTGAATTCCCTTGGCTTCGTCTACCGCGAGGCGAAGGATGCGATGGTGAATGCCGAAAAGCTGTTCGCCCTGCTCCGCGCAAAGCCGGACATCGATGAACCTCCGGGGCTGCCGGCGCTGCACGTCACGCGCGGTGAAGTGGTATTCGACAAGGTCAACTTCGGCTACGACCCGGCGCGGCCCATCCTGCGCAACCTGAGCTTCCGCATCCCGGCCGGCAAGACGGTCGCGGTCGTCGGCGGCAGCGGTTCGGGCAAATCCACGCTGGCGCGCCTGTTGCTGCGTTTCTACGACGTCGGCAGCGGCAGCATCCTCATCGACGGCCAGGACATCCGCAGCGTGAATTCCAAGAGCCTGCGCGAAGCGATCGGGGTGGTGCCGCAGGAAGCCATGCTGTTCAACGACACCATCGCCTACAACATCGGCTACGGTCGCGTCGGCGCGACCCATGAGGAAATCGTGGCGGCGGCGAAGGCGGCACAGGTGCACGAGTTCATCAATTCCCTGCCGCAGAAATACGAAACCCCGGTCGGCGAGCGCGGCGTGATGCTGTCGGGAGGCGAGAAGCAGCGTCTCTCGCTGGCGCGCGCCATTCTCAAGAATCCGCCCATCCTGATCTTCGACGAAGCCACCTCGGCCCTCGACTCCCGCTCTGAACGTGCGATCCAGGTGGAAATGGACCGCATGTCGGAAAACCGCACCGCACTGATCATTGCGCATCGTCTTTCCACCGTGGTCGCGGCCAGCGAAATCCTGGTGCTGGAACGCGGCACCGTGGTCGAGCGCGGCACCCATGCCGAACTGGTGAAGCGCGAAGGCCTGTATGCCCGCATGTGGCAGCTGCAGCAGCACACCGATGCCAGCGAGCAGATGGACAACGCGGAACGCGTCGCATGAACCGCTTCAACATGCTCGTGGCTGCACGATCCGTGTGGCAATCATGATGGCCGCTGTGTCCGGCCTATCCGCTTGCGATTGAACCGTTCCGCTTGCGCAGAGTCGATAAGGCAATGCTGCGATGGAACGAAACTTGCGTTTACGAATTCCATCATGACGGATGGATACGGCAAAGCCGGTCTATCCGCCTATCCATATACGCTTCACCGATTTTTTTGGAACAGGACTCATGCCGAAAGTAATCGCACTTGGAAGAAAATACAAACGCTCCGCCCTGGACAGCAGGGGCGAGAGGAAAAACGCCGAGGCTGTCGCAACCACGAGTTCGCGTCCGCTCGCATCGGTCTCGCCGCTAAGCCGCAACGGCAATGACGCGGCAGCACCGGTCAAGGCCGATATCGCCGTCTCCGTGGTCGTGCCCACGCGCGGCCGGCCGCAATTGCTTAACCGGTGCCTGAGCAGCCTGGTGGCGCAGAGCATGGAGCGCCATCGCTATGAAATCATCGTGGTCGACGATGGCCCGAGCGACGACACCAAGGAAATTGTCGCCAGCTGGAAAATGCACTCCTCCGGCGACGGACCCGACATCATTTACATTCCCTCGCCCGGCCCGCACGGCCCGGCGGCGGCGCGCAATCATGGCTGGCAGGCCGCGCGCGGCGAGATCATTGCATTCACGGATGACGACACCGTTGCCACTCCGGACTGGCTGAAGAACGGGCTGGCCGCGTTCGGCCCCGACGTGCACACCGTCTGCGGCCAGATCGTCATGCCCTTTTCCGGCACGCCGACCGACTACGAGCGCGATGCGATGAACCTCGAGACGGCCGAATTCGTGACCGCCAACTGCTTCTGCCGCAAGCGTGTGCTGGAAGACCTCGGCGGCTTCGACGAGCGTTTCCGCTTCGCATGGCGCGAGGATTCCGACCTGCATTTCCGCCTGATCGATTACAGCGCGAATATCGTGCGCGCGCCGCAGGCGGTGGTCGAGCACCCGATCCGCCCCGCACCCTGGGGGGTAAGCCTGACCCAGCTCAAGAAGATTCAGTTCGATGCCCTGCTCTACAAGAAGCATCCCTTCCTGTACCGGCGCCGGATCCGCGCCAAGCCGCGCTGGGATTACTACCTGACTGTAGCCGCGCTGCTGGCCGCCATCTTCTGCTATGCGGGCGACCAGCCCGAGCTGGCCTTCCTCTCCGGCGCGATCTGGCTGTTCATGACCGCACGCTTTTGCCTGTCCCGGCTGCGCCATACCGCCAAGACCGCGGGCCATATCGCCGAAATGGTCGTCACCTCCGCGCTGATCCCGCCGGTCGCGGTATTCTGGCGCGCGGTGGGAGCGTTGAAATTCCGGGTGGGTTTCCTATGAGCTGCCGCCCTGCTTGCGGCAACACGGTCCGGCCATGACGCCGACGCCGCTGCCCCGTTTCGTCCAGATCGAACCGGTCGGGCAATGCAACCTGCGCTGCCGGATGTGCCCGATCCAGTTCCGTACCGACGGCGGACCCGGCAAGCCATCAGCCTTCCTGCGCTTCGACGATTTCCGCACGCTGATCGACCAGTACCCCGATGTGGAGGAGCTGCAGTTGCAGGGCCTGGGCGAACCGCTGCTGCATCCAAAGTTCTTCCACATGGTGCGCTATGCGACGGCACGCGGCATCCGCGTCTCGACCAATACCAACATGACGGTCATGACCGAGCAGCGCGCGGAAGAATGCGTTCGCAGCGGCCTGCATACGCTGCATGTTTCGCTTGATGGTGCCAGCGCCGAAGCCTACGAGGCGATCCGCATCCGCGCCCGCTTCGACCGGGTGCTGCGCAACCTGCGCCGGCTGGTGCAGGCCAAGGCAAGACTGCAGAGCGAGTTGCCGCACCTGCGCCTCGTGGCGGTGGTCATGCGCGCCAACCTCCCGGAATTGCCGGAACTGGTGCAGCTCGCGCACGATGAAGGCGTGCACACGGTATTCGTCCAGCACCTGTGCCACGACTTCGGCGAAGCCAGCCTGCCCGCCCATTACCGGCCGATGCGGGAATTCATCGACAGCGAAACCCTGCTGCATGAAGACCTTGCGCGCATCGAGCAGTTCTTCGACGCGGCGCGCGCCCGCGCTGCCGCGCTGAGCGTGGACCTGCGGCTGCCGCGTACCCGGCCGCGCCCTGAGGGCGAAACGCCGGCATCCGGCCGCTCGCGCTGCGACTGGCCGTGGCGCGGCTCCTACGTCAGCTATGACGGCAAGGCCATGCCCTGCTGCATGGTCGCGACTCCGGACCGGATCAACTTCGGCAGCATGCTCGACGAGGGCGTCGAACAGGTCTGGAACAATCCGGCCTATACCGAATTCCGCAGACAGCTGTCGTCCGACACGCCGCCCGAGGTGTGCCGCAGCTGCGCCCTGTACTCGGGCACTTTTTGAAGAAAAGGAACCATGCGCCGACTGAAAATCCTGACCTGGCATACCCACGGCAGCTATCTCTACTACCTGACCCAGGCACCGCACGATTTTTACGTGCTGTCCAAGCCGGACCGTCCGCCGGGATACGGCGGGCGCTGCGGCCACATGCCCTGGGGCGACAACGTCATCGACCTGCCGGTGAGCGAGGCCAAGGATGCCCAGTTCGACTGCATCCTGTTCCAGGACGATCCGCAATACATGGAAGACCAGTATCTCTATCTGAGCGAAGCGCAGCGCCGGCTGCCGAAGATCTACATCGAGCATGACACGCCGCGCGAGCATCCGACCGACATGCGGCATCCGGTGGACGATCCTTCGGTCCTGCTGGTGCATGTGACGCCCTTCAATGCTCTGATGTGGGACAGCGGCCGCACGCCGGTCAGGATCATCGACCATGGCGTGGTTGCGCCGAAGGATGTGCGCTACAGTGGCGAGCTCGAGCGCGGCCTGGTCGTGGTAAACCATCTGGCCCGGCGCGGCAGGCGCCTTGGCGGCGATGTCTACCTGCGGGTGCGCGAGCAGGTGCCGCTGGACCTGGTCGGCATGGGCGCGGAAGAAGTGGCCGGCGGTATCGGCGAGGTCCTGCATGCGCAGCTGCCTGCGTTTTCCTCCCGCTACCGCTTCCTGTTCAATCCGATCCGCTACACCAGCCTCGGCCTCGCGGTGATCGAGGCGATGATGGTGGGCATCCCCGTCGTGGGACTGGCCACCACCGAAATGGCGACCGTGATCCAGAACGGCGTATCCGGCTATGTGGATACCGACATACCGAAGCTCATGGCCCGCATGCAGGAACTGCTCGCCGATCCGGAGCAGGCACGCGTACTGGGTGAAGGCGCGCGACGCTACGCACTGGAGCGCTTCAACATCGAACGCTTCGTGGATGACTGGGACAAGACCCTCCGGTTCGTGACGGGTTTGTGAGACAGGACGTAGGGTGCGCCGTGCGCACCGGGTTCCATGAATGAGGCACGAGACATACAGGATTGGTGCGCGCGGCGCACCCTACGGTCCTCTGGATTCGAATGCGTCAATACGTTGCCACGGCCATCCGTTTATAAATAACCGGATTACAGAGGAGAAAAACCGATGGCATCCACAGGCAGTTATTTTGCAAACCGTGAAGCCGCCGAGGCGGCGGTGAAGATGAGCTTGCCGCTGATCACCGAGGCAATGAAGAGGAAGGAAGTCGGCGAAAGCGGCTTCCTGTATATCGTGGTCATGGACCCGCTGCGTACCCCGGCCAATTCCTCGTTCGAGGAAGCGATCCTGTATGAATACTCGGTGGGCGACCGCGAGAAATGGGATGCCGACTATGCCGGCTTCGCCCGGGCCAAGGCGCTCGTCGCCTGGCGCAGCGGGATGGACGGGCACATGGTGCAGGAATTGCGGCCCCACCTGCTGGCCGCGCGGGATACCGTGCTTTGGGGCAGCGTGGTGGTCGACGGCATCGTGGTCAGCGCAAGCGGCGCCAATGCCTGGTATGACGAAGCATTTGCCGGCACGGTGGCGATGTGCCTGCGCGCGATCGTCAAGGGCAACATCGCCCAGGCCCGCGGCAAGGCGCTGTTCCTGCCTGAGGCATGACCCATCCCGGGTGCCCGCTTGCAGCCTGCGGCACCCGGTCCCCGCACAGAAACCGGCTTCGACGATGCGCCTGACGACCGGCTACGCCGCAGTGTAGAACACGAGCTGCGAGCGCGACGAATCAAAATACAAGGTCTGCCACGGGATGGCGATCGTTGCACCGGAAGCGCCCGACGACAGCATCACATAGCGAAGCTGATGCGTGTATTTGTCGACCATGAGATGATCGACTTCGCCGATTTCCTCGCCATCTACAGTGACTACTCGGCACCCCTGCATCAGGTCTGCGGTGCCGGAGTCGCGCGCGGCAATCCGGTTGAAACGGGAAGCGCCCGATGTTCGCGGCGCCGTACCGGAAGCATCCCCTGATCGATGTTGCATGCAATATTCCTCTTTCGGTGAATCTCAACGTACCGGGGAAGCGCCCCCGGACCAGTTGACCCGCCTGGAACCGGCTGCGCCCAATGCGCCGCCAGCTATGCCCAGAGCCAGTGCCAGCGTGACGGCGCCGAACACGACCCAGGTCCCGGTTCCGGCAGCCTTCACAGCGGAGCCGGCCTTTTGCCGACCCTGCGGCGATGCCTGTCCGGGAGAGCCGGAGACGATCAGAGCCTGGTCGACGATGGTGGAAGCGCGCCCCTGGTCCACGCCCAGCGAGCTCACCAGCGCGACCGCCTGGTCGCGCTGGCCAGTCTGCAGGTACTGCTGCAGGCGCTGGACCGTAGACGGGTCGATCGAGCGCCCGAGCTGGCTGTTCAGCATGGCGTTCAATGGCGAGCCGCTGCTTGCGGCGTGCCCCGCCGCCTGGGTGATGTTGCTGAATACGCCGGAAAGCAGCGTGCCGCCGATCGAAGTTGCCAGTACCGCGAACAGGATGGTGGTGACTGCCCAGGATACCGCGCCGTGCAGTACGCCGTCGGCCTTGCGTTTCAGCCCGGACATGCGGGCGGCCACATAGCCTCCCACGAAAGCGGCTACCAGCATGCTGAAACCTGCCCACAGCAAGGGGCCAGCGCCCATCATTTCCCCCTCGGCGATATCCATGCTCGACAAGCCGGTGGCAATGCCGAGCAGGGTCAGCAGCATCTGCACCGAAATGCCGACCGCCACGCCGGCGATCACGGCACCCCAGCGGATTGCCGGGAACAGGGGCTTGCGCATGTAGGGACTGTCCGCCGCATCGAGACGCTGCCGGGCGACGCTTGTGCGTGTGTCTGCTTCACTAGTTGCCATACTCAGTGCTCCTTATCTTGCTGAAAGTATTTCCCAAGTCAGCCCGCGTCCGGGCAGACTTCTTTCCCGAACCGAGGCAACATCCATGCCCGCGAATCAACCGGATCAGCCGCCCGCCCGGTCCCTGCATGCAGAGCGGCAGCGGGGCGCGTTGCGGCAGCCGTGCTAGTCCGCGGGAGGCTTCGCCTCGACCGCGTCAAGTTCACGCTTCATCCGGAGCAGGAATTCCCGGCGCACCCGCCACTGCTTCGCGGGCAGCACCTTGATCCGGCAGCGCGCCACGACTGTCGCCTCTTCCACTTTTTCCAGCCCCGAGATCTCCAGGTCAGCGACAATGAGCGCGCCCAGTGCGGGATCCTTCCGCATTTCATCGCCAACCTTTTGCAAGAGGCCGAATGCCTGGTCCAGATTCGACTGCCGGGGCAGGCTGACATCGATGACCGCATACGAAAATTCCCGGCTCCGGTTGGTCACCAGCGTGATCATGCCGTTCGGAATGAAATGCACGCTGCCGTCATAATCGCGTATGCGGATGTGGCGCAGCGTCACCCGTTCCACGATGCCCGCCTTCCCCGCCGCGTCGATGCTGTCCCCCTCGTTGATCTGGTTTTCGATCAACAGGAACAGTCCATTGAAAAAATCCTTGACGAGGCTTTGCGCGCCGAAGCCGATGGCGATGCCCGCCACGCCCGCGGTAGCAAGGATGGGCGTGATCGATATCCCGATTTCGGCCAGGGTGAGCATCGCAACCAGAGCAATGATCACGACATTGGCGGCATAGCGGAATACGCTGATCAGGGTTTCGGTGCGCTTGTGATCGGCCTGGCCGGCCGTACGCTGCGCGATGTGTCCCTGCAGCAAACGCAACAACCGGTGAATGAAACGCAGCAGTACGGCCGCAAGCAGCCAGATCAGGGCGATGTGCAATAACGGCCGGGCCTCATAGATCCACTGTTCGAATTCACGCAGGTTCATCTGTTCCGGTTATTCGATGCATGCGTCGGCACCACCCATTGTGGGCAGCGCCGCGCAGAAACATATGAAGGGTTCCCGGCCGCAGCCGGGCAAGGCTGGTCGCGATGCGGGCCTTCGGCCCGCATCGCCGGGTCTCTCCCTGGAAGCAGCCGCCTTATTGCATGCGCTACTGCATACGCTCGACAATCACGCCATTCGCCAGGCGCACCCGGTCTCCCACTTGCACCCCGGGTTGCGTTTCCTGTGCCAGTGTCTGGATCGAGCCATTGTCCATGCGCACGGAAATCCGGTAGACCGGCTGGGAAGAGTCCATGTTCCTCTGCATCTGGTTGCCGGCAAGCGCACCGCCAGCGGCACCCGCGACCGTAGCCGCCGTCCTGCCCCGGCCGGAGCCGACCTGGTTGCCCAGCACGCCTCCGACTACCGCGCCGGCAATCGTGCCCAGGCCCATGTGCGATGCCTGTTCACGGCTGACGGTATCAACGGATTGCACCACGCCATATCCGCTGGCCGTGCTCGTCGTGCTGCTCGTTGCAGGATAAGCACTGGACGTGTTGTTGGGGGAAGTGCCGCACGCGGCAAGAGACATGACGGCGATACCGATGGCACACAGTTTTTTGCTTTGAATCGACATATTGACCTCGTGAATGAATGGCAGTCGCTGATGACACGAAGTGCAGACCGCTCAGGTGAATGGGAAGAAGCGGGAGCGCGAATTCTCAGCACGAGATGCTTCTTTGCCGAGACGATGCACTTAGCGTGCCAGAACGGAAATGCCTGCAGCGTCGGTGCCGCTTCGCTTCTTTCGGAAAAGGAAGTTTTCATGCGTGTAGATCTCACACGGGTGGCCGTCCATTTTTTACACGGCCCTGTATTTCTTACTTGCCTTCTGTGAAATATCCACAGCTTGCACCGCGTGGATCAGAACCTGATGCGGCATTGACAAATGCGAAGACGGGCTCTTTCCGTCTGCTATGTAATAACGGCAAGCAGGTATGTAGATTGCTTTGCATGAAAAGCACGTCCTACAACACAACCCAATAATCATGCGAAAAATTGCCCTAATCAGCGAGCACGCGTCACCCTTGGCGCAGATAGGAAGCACCGACAGCGGCGGACAAAATGTATATGTAGCCCAGTTATCCCGACATCTGGCGCGTCTCGGATATGTGGTGGATGTCTTTACCCGGCGCGATGCCGAGAATCAGGAGCAAGTAGTCGAATGGGAGCAGAACGTGCGGGTGATCCATGTGCCGGCCGGGCCGGCGCAGTTCATTCCCAAGGAAGAAATGCTGCCCTTCGTGGACCAGTTCAGCCGCTTCGTCGTGCGCTTTGCGCGCCGGCAAAAAGTCCCCTATGACTTGTTCCATGCCAACTTCTTCATGTCCGGCATGGTTGCCCAGCAAGTCAAGCAAATCCTCGGCATTCCCTTCGTCATGACTTTTCATGCGCTGGGCCGTGTGCGCCGCCTGTCGCAGGGACAGGCCGATTCCTTTCCCGACGTGCGCTTCGCCATCGAGGAACGCCTGATGCAGGAAGCCGATCGCGTCATTGCCGAATGCCCGCAGGACCAGAGTGACATGGAACAGCTGTATGGCGCGCCGCCGGAGCGCATCGACATCGTGCCCTGCGGCTTCGATCCGGATGAATTCTGGCCAGACACAATCGATGCCCGCCAGCCTCTGGGCATCGGCAAGGATGAATTCGTCGTCCTGCAGCTCGGCCGCATGGTGCCGCGCAAGGGCGTGGACAACGTGATCCGCGCAGTCGCGATCCTGAAGCACCAGTACCAGGTGCAATGCAGGCTGCTCATCGTCGGCGGCAACACGCCCGAACCCGATCCCGAAGCCACGCCCGAACTCGGGCGCATGATGGCCCTGGCCGAATCCGTGGGCATCACCGAGTCCGTCACCTTCACCGGCCAGCGCCCGCGCGACCAGCTGCGCTACTTCTACAGTGCAGCCAACGTGTTCGTCACCACGCCCTGGTACGAGCCCTTCGGCATCACGCCGCTGGAAGCAATGGCCTGCGGCACACCGGTAGTCGGCACGGCAGTCGGCGGGATCAAGTCCACCGTGGTCGACGGCGAGACCGGTTACCTGGTGCCGCCGAACGACCCTGCCGCGCTGGCCGAACGGCTGGCCTGGTTGCATGATCATCCGCAGATTGCGCAGCGGCTGGGCTGGGCCGGCATGCGCCGCGCCTACCAGCAATTTACCTGGCGCAATGTAGCCTCCCAGGTTGCCGCAGTCTATGAAGCCGCCCTCAGCGCCGCCACCCTGCCGCTGTCGCCACTGGTGGCTTCCGCCGAATCCGGAATCCGTTCTTGAAAACATCCACTTCTAACCTCTGGAGATTGAATTGAGCAATGCAACAGCTACCCAGAACAGCAGCAACACCGCTTCTTCCCTTGCCGGCAAAGTCATCCTCGTGACCGGCGGCGCCAGCGGCCTTGGCGCCGCGCTGTCGGAAACCATGGCACGCTGCGGCGCCACCACGGTTGTAGGCGACCTGCGTCACGACAAGGCACAGGAGATGGCCACGCGCCTGCAGGAATTCGGGGCGCCGGTGCATGCGATCGGCTTCAATGTCGGCGAACCGGATGCCGCCGAGCGCGCCATCGATGAGATCGTGGACAAGTTCGGCAAGCTCGATGTGCTGATCAACAATGCGGGCACCGATGTCACCTGCCCGATCGAAGAACTCGCGTACGAAGACTGGGACCGCGTGGTGCACACCAATCTGTACGGACCCTTCCTGCTATCGAAGCGCGCTGCGCGCCTGATGAAGCGCAGTGGCGGCGGCCAGATCATCAACATCGCCTCGACCGCGGCCAAGCGCACCTGGCCGAATGCTTCCGCCTACCACGCCAGCAAATGGGGACTGCTTGGCCTGTCGCACGCGCTGCATGCGGAATTGCGTCCCCACAACATCAAGGTGACGGCAGTGATCGCAGGCGGCATGCGCACACCTTTCCTGCTTGACCGTTTCCCGGATATCGACCCCGGCGTGCTGCAGGATCCGATGAATGTTGCTCAGGCAGTGCAGTCGCTGCTGCTGCTGCCGCCAGAGACCGTGATCCCCGAAATCACGGTGCTGCCGATGCGGGAGACCTCCTGGCCCTGACACATGGCGCCGCTCCCGTGCAGGCCCGAGGGACCTACCTTGGTGCCCGCACGGGCACCGGCTGCGACAGCAATCACGAAAGCTCCCGCCATGCGCGCAATATTTCTGGACAAGGATGGCACGCTCATCGAAGACGTGCCATACAGCGTCAATATCGATCAGATGCGGCTTACCTGGCAGGCAGGCCAGGCGCTGCAACTGTTTCAGACCCTGGGCTATGCCCTGTTCGTGATAACGAACCAGGCCGGCATTGCGAAAGGATTCTTCACCGAGGAGGCACTGGTGCCGGTGCGCCAGCGCCTGGATGAACTGCTCGCGCAATACGGCGTGAGCCTGACCGGCTTCTACTACTGCCCGCACAGCCCCGATGGGGTCGTACCGCACTATGCAATGGAATGCGATTGCCGCAAGCCCTTGCCTGGCCTTCTGGAGCGTGCCGCCGCCGAGCACGGAATCGACTTGTCGCAGTCCTGGATGATCGGCGACATCCTCAATGACGTCGAAGCCGGCAGGCGCGCCGGCTGCAATACGGTCCTGATCGACAACGGCAATGAGACCGAATGGCGCAGGTCGGAGCTGCGTACGCCGCACCTGGTGGCACCCGACCTCTATTTCGCCGCACACGTGATTGCCGCGCGCGAGGGCCCGCTGCCGGCACTTCACCGGGAAGCTTCTCGTCCATGAGCGATCCACGCTGGAACCAGGCCAGAAACCTGCTGTGCATCCGCCTCGACCAATTGGGCGACGTGCTGATGTGCACACCGGCCATGCGCGCGTTGAAGCAGGCGGTGCCCGGCCGCCGCATCACTTTGATGAGCTCCGGCAGCGGCGGCGCCGTCGCCCGTTTCGTGCCCGAAGTCGATGAACTGATCGAATACGCCTCGCCATGGATGAAGATCAGCCGTCCGCATGACCTCTCGGTGGACCTGGCGATGGTGGAAACGCTGCGCGCGCGCGGATTCGATGCCGCCGTGATTTTCACCACCTACAGCCAGAGCCCCCTGCCGGCGGCGCTGTTCTGCTATCTCGCCGGCATTCCCCTGCGCCTGGCGCATTGCCACGAAAACCCTTACCAGTTGCTGAGCGACTGGGTACCGGACCCGGAGCCGCAGCAGCGCGTGCGGCATGAAGTGCAAAGGCAGCTCGACCTCGTCGCCACTGTCGGCGCGCATGCCGATGACGACCGGCTGTCCTTCCGGGTGCCGGCTGAGGACATGGCCTGGATGCGGCGCCAGCTGCAGGAATTGGGCATAGGCGAAGGAACGCGCTGGATCGTCCTGCACCCGGGCGCCACCGCCGCATCGCGCCGCTATCCACCGCGGCAATGGCGGGAAGTGGCGAAAGAGCTGGAGCGGCGCTTCGGCTGTCCGCTCGTGTTTACCGGGGATGCCGGCGAAGCGGCGCTGGTGGACGAGATCCGCACAGGTTTGAACCATGCCTGCTCCTTCGCGGGCCGGCTCGATCTCGGGCGCCTGGCGGCATTGATCAAGCTTGCGCCACTCATGATTTCGAACAATACCGGACCCGCCCACATGGCGGCCGCACTCGGCACGCCCCTGGTCGACCTGTATGCACTGACCAATCCGCAGCACACGCCGTGGCGTGTCCCCAATCGCGTCCTGTATCAGGATGTGCCCTGCCGCTACTGCTACAAGAGCGTCTGCCCGCAAGGGCATCACCACTGCCTCACACAGGTGGCGCCGGTGCGCGTCGCCGACGCAGCCGAAGCGCTGCTGCAGGCGCAGCCAGAAGGACACCGGGACACGCTCGTCTTGCCCTTCTGAAATCCGCCCCTGGCTCGCCCGCCGCTGCGCGGGCTCCGCATTTTCCAAGCTTTCGGAATATTGTCCGCCCTGTAAGATTTACCGGACTCATGCGCAAGTTTTTCCCGGAACATGCGCGTCCGTCATGAGACGGCCAAACAAATCCACAAGATTCAAGAAGCTGGAGCATGTTGCATCCTTGCCTCCCTTGGCATGAAGCTTGCGAAGCAGTGCACGCACATTACAACTCAAGGAGAACACCATGCCACGCACTGCTGCCAACAAAGCGACGACGACGAAAGCGCCCGCCAGAGCGCCGCGTCGGGCCCCTGCGAAAGCATCATCCAATAACGTGCTCAACATCCTCAAGGAGGATCACAAGAAGGTCGACAAGATGTTCGAGCAGTACGAAAAGATGAAGGATAAGGCTGACGACAGCGACAAGCAGATGCTGGTCGAAAGAGCTTGCGCCGAGCTGACCATGCATACGCGCATTGAGGAAGAAATTTTTTATCCGGCCCTGCGCGGCGCGATCAAGGATATGGACCTGCTGGACGAAGCCCAGGTCGAGCATGCAACCGCCAAGAACCTGATCCAGGAACTGCAATCCATGCATCCGGGCGACGAGCTGTATGACGCCAAGTTCACCGTCCTCGGCGAATACGTGCGGCACCATGTCGAAGAAGAAGAGAAGGAGATCTTCCCGCAAGCCAAGAAGGCAAAGGTCGATCTCGCCGGCATGGGCGAGGAAGTGCGCCAGCGCAAGGAGGAATTGCGCATGGAGCTCGGCATCATGGAAGAGATGCCCGAGATGGCTGCCAAGCCGAAAGCCAGCGCTGCAAAAAGAAAGACCGTGCACTGATACCGGCCCACGGCGGAGCAGGTTCCGCCTGCGCTCCGCCAGCCAGTCATCCATACCATCGTTACCGGAATACGCGCCCTCGCCGCCGCTTCAGTGGCTTGCAGGGCGTCTTCATCAAATTCAAGGGAATTTCCTCCGTGATCCTGTCTGAAGAAAACCGAAACCCGGCCGATGCCGGACTGACCCATGCGGTAGACATCTTCGCCTTTGTTGACGCCCGTGAAGTCCCCTTCCTCGCTTTCGAAACGCCTTACTACCTGAGCCCGGCACCGGGCGGTGAAAAACTCTATGCGCTGCTGCGCGAAACGCTTTCCCGCACCCGGAAGATCGGGCTCGCCTATGTCGAGATCCAGGCACGGCAGCGCCTTGCCGCAGTGGCGCCGTGCGGCCCTGCATTGGTGCTCACCACGCTCGCCAGCGGATACAAGGCTGGTCTGGCCGGCAGGCTGGAACGTATCAGCGACGAATTGCAGGCGGCGGATGTCACCGAAGATGAGCTGTCGCAGGCTGCCCAGCTCGTGGAGCGCATGACGAAGAAATGGGACGCGTCCGAATTCCTCGGCGAAGGCCTGGGCGAGGCATTCTTCGATTCGGCCTGGGATGAAGAAGCCTTCGATGCGGCTGTGACGGAGATGCCAACCTTTCCTTACCACGAAGAGCTGGCCGATCCGTCGGACGCACTCGGGGCCGAGAGCCTGCGCCTGCCGACAAAGAGCCTGATGCGACGCGAACGCCTGGTACCGCGCGCACACCGGGACAGCCGCCCGAGGATACGTTCGCGCAGGCCGGTGAATTAGCTCGTATAGGTGAGCCGGTCGGGGGGCGGCCTTCCGATCCGCAGCCGGTGCACACCCGGATCGCACGCCGCGGGGCAGCTGCGCGAAATCCGGTGCTATTTCTTTATCACGCTGATTTCCCCGGTGGGTTCGAGGTAGGCGCTCTTGACTTCGCGGATATCCTCGACACCCGCTTCGCGCAGCTTCACCATCAGCTCGGCTTCGGAAATGTATTGCCTGCGCATGTTCCCGCGCTGCATTTTTCCATCCTTGACCAAGCGTAGCGGCGGCGGCGCGGCGAAGCGGCGGAACACTGAAAAGTGATAGCTCAGCCAGTCGAATGCCACATTCCACCCGACCAGCGTGGCCACCAGGATCATGCCGTCGGTGATGGACTTGTATTCCCCCGCCATTGCATTCTGCGCCGCATCGGCGACGATCACCATGATGAGGATGTCGCTGATGCCCACCTCACCCACGCCGCGACTGACGAAGAAACGGAACAGGAGAAACAGGAACCAGTACATGACCGTGCCGCGAACCAGCAATTCCGGCAGCGGCACGCTCAGGCGGAACAGTTCGCCCCAGTCAATCGAGAGCATCGGGGCCTGCTGCCGGAGGGCAGAGTCCTGGTAAACAGCCGCGTGTCGCCCGGGCACCATGCTGCAAAGGGGGAGAACCGGGCAACACGGCAGGCATCAATCCCGGTAGTGGCCGTAATACGCCTGCACCTGGGCCTCCCAGTCCGGATCAGCCATGGAAGGCCAGTGATCCTTGTCGAAGCCGGGCGCATTCTTCAGCCGCTCGCGATCGATGTCGAGCACGAAGCACTTGCGGTCGGCATCGAGCGTCAACGCCTCCCAGGGAATGGCAAACAGCTTGTTGCCTATGCCCATCACGCCGCCGAAGGATAGGACTGCGTAGGCAATGGTTCCGCTGGGCACGTCGAGCATGATCTCTTCGATTTCTCCCAGGGCCTCGCCCTGCAGGTTGACGACCTTGTCGCCCCGCAGGGTGGAAGCCGCCATCACTTCCGGGCCCGGGCCGGACAGGTTGACGCTGCCGCCCCTGATGCGGGCGACGCCTTGCGTGGACGGTGAAGAGGGGTGATTGTCCATGTCTGCTCCCGAATGCTCCGTGAAACCCTCGGTAAGGGAAAACGGGCAAAGCCCGCGCCTTGAATGGCTGCGTGGCGCAGCAAGGCTTGAACCCTGCTGCGCCACGCATGCTCCCGCCCTTACTCGGCTGCGGCTGCCGCCTTCTTCGGCTCCAGCCACTTCACCGCCTCGGCGGCTTTCTTGCCGGCAATGAAGGCATGGTCCGAGTTGTAGTATTCCCACTCGCTGTAGCGGCCGTACAGCAGGACGTCGTGCTGCGCGAACCAGGATTTCACGATTTCCACGTTCTTCGCGCGCGCATGGTCGTAGACGACATAAGCGTAGGGCATGTCGACCAGATTGGCGGTGATCAGCTTGTCGTCTTCCTTCAGCAGCCCGACCTTGACGCAATCCGCGAAGCAGCGGTCGATCAGTTCCTGTCCATCCACCGGCAAGGGCTTCCAGGGCGAATAGCTGATTTCGCAGGTCAGGCCGAAACCGCCCGGCGGATTGCAATCCGGGCTGGCATTGCCCTGCACGAAGATGCGGTGGAAGATGGTGTCTTCCGGATAATAGATCCAGTGCTTGTCGGTGATGTTCTCGCGTGCGACGCCGAGGTTCACGCAACGGATGGAGACATGCCTGAGCGCCTGCGCAGCCTGGCGCACTTCTTCCGGCGCTTCGTCGCCGGCCATCTTGACCAGTTCCGGCAAGGGCAGCGTGCTGATCAGGCTGTCATACTGATAGTGCCGGCCATCGGCCAGGGTCACCATGTGTTTTTCCGGCGAGATCTGCACCACTTCCGCATTCAGTTCGATCGTACCCTTGATGTGCGGGACGAAGCCTGACATCAGCGCCTGGAACCCGCCGCGCAAGGGATAGCCGAAGCGCGCATTCGGCCCCATCGGCTTGGCCACAGGCTCCAGCGCACCTTCGATGATTTCCTGCAGATTGGGCAGCGGAACGCGTCCACCCAGCCAGGAGGTTTCCATCTCCGTCAGCGGCACGGTCCACAGCTTGCGGTTGTAGGGAATGGCGAAGTGCCTGGCGATGCCCGCGCCCCATACCTGGTAAATGAATTCCTCGAAATTGGCGGGTGCAGCCCGCTCGGCAGCGGCAACGCGCGATGCCGGCATGGCAAGACCATTCTCGCCGCAGCAGTCCTTCACGTCGGCATCGGCGGGCGCGAGGCTCTGTGTCTTCGCGTCGCGCTGGCATTCATTGCCGGCAGTGCCGTAGCGCGCCTCGATCGCCCCCATGATGCATTCGTTGATGACCTTCGGCGGAAGCCCGTACAAGGCGCCCTGGAACGGATAGCGGGTGTAGACGTTCTTGCTGTAGATCCAGGCTTCCCGGTTCTGCCAGTGCAAGTTGTTCCCGAGCAGGATCTTGTACATCTCGAGCACGTAGGGATCGTTCGAGAACATGATGTGGCCGGCGTAATCGAAGGTGAATCCCTTGTCCTTGATCGAACGGCACCAGCCGCCGACCATGTCGTTCCGGTCGAGCAGCACGGCATCGTGTCCCAGATGATAGGCGGCGCTCAGCCCCGTCGGCCCGGCGCCGATGATGACGGTCTTCGCATACCGTATCTTGTCCTGCTGAGGCAGACGGTTGACGTGTGCGGCCGAATCGGCCGCCTCTTCGGCGAAGAAGGTTTCGTAGCGCTTGCCGCCCGGCGTCGAATCCATCAGATCGCGCATCTTATCCGCAGTGGCATCCCACGATGTCGCCTTCAGCTTCTGGCGCATGCGCTCCACCCTCTCCGCATGCTCCTGCGGCGTTGCCAAGAGAGCGGCTTCGCACGCCTTGATGAAGGATTCCGCATCACCGGCGATTGCCACCACGTCGCTGTACACATCCGCCACATCCTTGACGGGCGTGCTGACGATGGGCAGTTCGGCGGCCATGTATTCGAGGGTCTTGGTTGGGCTGATGAACTTGGTCGACTCGTTCATTGCGAACGGCAGCATGCACACGTCCCAGCCCGCAAGGAAGTGCGGCAGTGCTTCATAGGGCTGCTGCCCGAGGTAATGGATGTTCGGCCGCCTGGGCAGAGTGGCGGGATCGATTTTCACCACGGGGCCGACCAGCACGATCTGCCACTGGGGATGGGCATCCGCCAGCTTGCCGACCAGGCCGGCGTCGAGGCGCTCGTCGATGACGCCGTAAAAGCCGAGCCGCGGGCCCGGTATGTCCCTGTGCAGAGGATGGGAATTGGTGCGATCCAGAGCCTGCTCGAAGTGCTTCACATCGACGCTGCTCGGGAAGCAGTGCACGTTGGGATGGCGATCCTTCTTGGAACGATACAGGCTGGGGCCGCCGGTAAACACGATATCCGCCACTTTCAACACCGCGTTCTCACGCTGCAGCAACTGCTTTGGCGCGTTCTTGAAAGCAGCGAGTTCATCCATGCAGTCGTACACCACCAGTCGCGGCTGCATCTCCTGCAGCAGCGGCAGCGCCATCGGCGTATAGAACCAGGCGATATGGTCCTGGTAATCGCGCACGACCTGACGCACCAGCTTGCGCAGATAGGGCAACTGGTCGTCATGGAAGCCTGGCGCGTCGACCGGGGTATGCGGCTGGCAGACCAGGATGTTGGGCGCCGGGGAATAGGTCTTCATGAAGGATTCCTTCTCATTGAAGATCGGTTCCTCGATGAAGACGATCGGATAATGCTTGGCCAGGCGCGACAGCAGGTGCTGCGGACGCTGATACACGAATTCCCAACGCAGGTGCGAAAAAACGATGATGGAAGATGCCATGCTTTCTATCTCCTTGCCGTAACGGCGTGAAATTGGAACGAACGTGTCTGGTGATGGGAGCGATGCCTTACCCGGTCGGCATGCAAACCTGCTGCATACGCGTTGCCTGGCACAGGGAAGATGGGCTGAAAACCTCGGTCGGATGCTGATGCAAGTGCTGCCTTCCGGCCTGGCTGAACAAAAGGTGGGCTGTGGAGAAACATGACTGTCATTTCATAGGGCTTGTTCAAGCGGTGGAAAAGGCTTGAGCTGCGAAAAGCATTTGCACTCTGTTTCTTCACCATTCAAAAAATCGATCCTCGGGTGCATCACCTCCTCACAACGATGCAACGAAACCGTGCAGTGCCGGTTACATCGTGTTACGCAAGAGCTGTGCCGGTGTCGTCGCGCAATTTTCCCCCTTGAAAACCGGCCGGTCGCAGCCCCGCCACAGGCAGAGCGACCACGCGCGGTTTGTTTGATGTTCTTCAATCGGAAGACGCTAATGGCGCTTGCCTTTCCGGTTCACAAGCACAGCATTGCAGCGGCAATGCGGTCTCGCGCAAATCACGATAACTATACGGATCGATCAGCAATGCACGCTGATTCTTGTCAACTCACTCCATGACTCTTTCCGCAATGCTCACTACTGCGCCGGGAAGAGTGCCTGTACGGCTGTGCTGAAGCAAAAATGCCTCCGGCAGACAGCTATGCCGATGAAACGCAAAGTGCATCGCTTCGGCATCGCTGCCCGTCGGGCCTTCCCGTTGCGCGCATCTTCCGCGTGCAGAATTAATCGCCGGTACGCTTTCTGCTTGTATTCATTCCAAGCCGGCGCACCGGATTAACAAAACACGAATTTCACATCACCGGCCGCTCCTGTTTTGCATGATCGATGCGATGCAGGAATGCCTATGTAAAAAAAGGCAGCACCATGTAATCGTTACGCGCTGAAGATGCTGCAAGATGTTCAAACCCTGGACCAAAAGAGAGACGACAAGATGACGAAAATTCGTAAAGCTGTATTTCCGGTAGCCGGCCTCGGGACACGCTTCCTGCCCGTCACCAAGGCTTCGCCCAAGGAAATGCTGCCCATCGTGGACAAGCCGCTGATCCAGTATGCGGTGGAAGAAGCGGCTGCTGCCGGCATCACGGAAATGATTTTTGTGACCGGGCGCAACAAGCGGACAATCGAGGACCACTTCGACAAGGCATATGAGCTCGAGTCGGAACTCGCATCCCACGGCAAGCTCAGGCTGCTCAAGGAAATCCAATCCCTGCTGCCGGACAAGCTGCATTACTCCTATGTGCGGCAAAGCGAAGCGCTCGGCCTTGGCCATGCCGTCATGTGCGCGCGGCCGCTGGTCGGAGACGAGCCCTTTGCCGTGGTCCTCGCCGACGATTTGATCGATGCAGACGTGCCGGTGCTCAGGCAGATGGTCAGTCTGTATGAGCAGCATGCAAGTTCGGTGATCGGCGTGCAAACCGTGCCGCTCGATCAGACCAACCAGTACGGCATCGTGAAGCCGCAGTCCATGGGAGTGCGCATTCATCGCATCGCCGACATCGTCGAAAAGCCCGCGCCGGAAGTCGCTCCCTCCACGCTGGGCGTGGTCGGCCGCTATATCTTCACGCCGGAGATTTTCGACCACCTCGAGAAGGTGAAGCCGGGCACCGGCGGTGAAATCCAGCTGACCGATGGAATCGCCGCCATGCTGGCCGCGCACCCGGTGCTGGCCTATGAATTCATGGGCCAGCGCTATGACTGCGGCTGCAAGCTCGGCTACATGGAAGCATCCGTCACCTACGCGCTGAAGCATCCGGCCATCGCGGAGAAGTTCGCCGGATTCCTCGCCACGCTCAAGCTGGACCCGCAAGTGCAGCTGCCCGGAACGATGAGCGCATGAGAAGACTGCGACGAGGCGGCATGGGCCGCATGGGCTGGATACCGCGGCGCGGCGGGCCCACGTCGCCGGACGCTTCCGGGCTAGGCGCTGCAACGGTGTGAACGACGACATGGACAATACGGAACACCGCCGATGGCAAGAAAGAATATCTTCAGCATCCGGCCCCGTGACGGGCACCAGGCCGAACCGGCCCAGGAGCAGCTGTATCGTCTCGAGGGTGAGTTCAGGACAATGGTGGAAGACCTGCCAGACATGATTTCCCGCATGGACCGCCAGATGCGTCACCTGTACGTCAACCCGGCGATGGCGCGACTCGGTGGCATGGAACCGGATGCCTTTCTCGGTCGGACCAAGTCGGAAGTGGGACTGCCTGAAAGCGTGGTGCGCGCCTGGGACAAGGCGGTGCAGGCCGCATTTGACACCGCCGCGGAACAGCGCTTCGACTTCGATCATGAAATCGATGGCCGCATGCGCTACTTCTCTGCACGAGCCATACCGGAAGTCGCATCCAGCGGCCAGGTCGAAACGGTGCTCGGAATCGCCTACGACGTTACCGAACGGGCAGCGGTGGAAAAAGAGCGCGATGAATTGCTGGTCCGGGAGCGGACCGCCCGCATCCAGGCGGAGACTGCCGCACGTGCACGCGATGAATTTCTCGGCATCGTATCGCATGAGCTGCGGGCACCGCTGAACGGCATCCAGAGCTGGGCGCATGTACTCGAGAGCCAGATCAGGGATTCTTCGACAGGGCCGCTGGTGCAAAGGGCCCTGCACGGCATCCGGATAGGCGTCGAGCAGCAGGTGCGTCTGATCGAGGACCTGCTGGATGTGACCCGGATGATGAGCGGCCGGATGCGCCTGGTAAAGCAGCCGGTGGCGCTGCTTCCGGTCCTGCAGGCGGCAGTGGACAGCGTGCGTGGTGCTGCAGCCGGCAAGCATATCGCCGTTGCCTGCGATTACAGGATCACCAGCGAACAGATCGACGCGGATGCCGACAGGGTGCAGCAGATCTTCTGGAACCTGTTGTCGAACGCGGTCAAGTTCAGCCCCGAATATGGCCATGTATGGGTGAGCGCTGCCCAGGCCGGCAACGAAATCTGCGTGACGGTGCGGGATGACGGCGCGGGCATCTCGCCGGAATTCCTTCCCTTGCTGTTCAGCCGTTTCAGCCAGCAGGATACATCCAGCACACGCCGGCACAGCGGGCTGGGTCTGGGCCTGTTCCTGGTGCGCCACCTGGTCGAGCTGCACGGCGGCAGGGTCGAGGCGGCGAGCCCGGGCGAAGGCAAAGGCTCGACCTTTTCCATTCACCTTCCGCTGCGGGTGAGTCACGAGCATTACCTGCCGCCTTCGCCATCGGAGGACGCCGAGGCCCGCGCGCAGCTGCCGTCGCTTGGCGGGCTGCGCATTCTCCTGATCGATGATCAGGAAGAGGCGCGCGAGTCGCTCACGATGGTCCTGGGTAATGCGGGTGCCAACGTGTTTGCCGCGGAGTCGGTCGCACAGGTGATGCAGTGGCTGCCCAGGCTTGCCCCGGACGAGTACCCGGAACTGCTGCTATGCGATATCGCGATGCCGGTCGAGGACGGCTACGCCGCATTGCGCAAGGTACGGTCCTGGAAAGCGCAGGATGGTACCGTACCCCTGCAGCGCCTGCCCGCCCTTGCACTGACTGCATTCGCCCAGCGCGAAGATCGCATCCGCGCGCTGAAGGCAGGATTTCAGATGCATGTGACCAAGCCCGTGACACCGGAAGAGCTGATCATCATCATCGCGGCGATGACGGCGCACGATTAGCGCTTGCTGCGCATGCGCTCTTGATCGCAGGGAGAATTGCAAGGGAGCGGGAGCCCGGAGGCTTGCGGCGCTTTTGGCAAGGTCACTGCCCTCCTTTGCGCGAAGTCATCCGTATGCATCAATTGCAGGCCGCCCGTCATAAGCCAGGCGGTGCGTCATCAGTGATAGGAATCGCTGCTGTGCAGAGAGGAAGAGCCATCCTTCTTCTGCATCGCCGGTTCGTAGGGCCCGTATTCCTCCAGCCGGTTGTAGAGCGTCTTCAGGCTGATCCCGAGAATGTCGGCAGCGCGCTTCTTGACGCCGCCGCACAATTCGAGGGTGGCGTAAATCAGCTTGCGGTCCACGTCGGCCAGCGAGGTGCCGACCGGGATCGCGAGCGTGAGCCCGACCGGAGACTGGGTGGTGATCACCGGCGCGAGCGCAGCCGCGTCGATCACCTGGTCGGACAGGATGAAGGCACGCTGGATATAGTTGCGCAGCTCGCGCACGTTGCCCGGCCAGTGGTAATTGCTGAGGCAGGCCAGCCCGTCTGCCGACAAGACTTTATTCGTGCCGTGGGCGGCATTCAGCTCTTCGAGGAAATGCTGTGCCAGCAGCTCGATGTCGGAGCCGCGTTCGCGCAAGGGTGGAATCCGCAGCGGGAACACATTGAGACGATGGTAAAGGTCGAGCCGCAGCTTGCCCTCGGCCACGGCCTGTTCCGGGTCGCGGTTGGTGGCGGCGATAACGCGCACGTCGGTTTCCAGTTCCTGGTTGCTGCCGATGCGCATGAACGATCCGGTTTCCAGCACACGCAGGAGCTTCACCTGGAGCTCGACCGGCATCTCGGTGATTTCGTCGAGGAACAGGGTGCCGCCGTTGGCGCGCTCGAAATAGCCCTTGTGCTGGCGGTCGGCGCCGGTGAAGCTGCCCTTCTCATGCCCGAAAATTTCGCTTTCGATCAGCTGCGGCGAAATGGCCCCGCAGTTAACGGGCAGGAAGGGATGCTTCTGGCGCAGGCTGAGTTCATGAATGGTCTGGGCCGCGAGTTCCTTGCCGGTCCCGCTCTCGCCCAGCAGCAGCACGGTCGCTTCCGTCGGCGCGACCCGTGCGATATGGTTGTACAGCTTCTGCATGACCGGCGCAGCGCCCAGCATCTGGCCGAAGTGGCCGAGGCGGCGCAGTTCGCTTCGCAGTACGCCGATTTCCTCCTTCAGGTCTACCGTGCGCGGCACGCGTGAGAGCAGCGCCCGCAGGCGGCGGAAATTGATCGGCTTGGTGAGATAGTCCGCCGCGCCAAGACGCAAGGCTTCCACCGCGGTTTCCACGCTGGCGTGTCCGGTGATCAGGACAATCTCGGTGGTCGCACGCGACTCGATATCATTGAAGAGGTCCATCCCGCTGCCGTCCGGCAGGCGCAAATCGATCAGCACGACATCCGGACGCTGGCGCATCATCTGCAGCTGCGCATCACGGATGCTGCCGGCAACCGCCGCGGTAAATCCTTCGGCAGCGGTGATTTCTACAAGCGCTTCCCTGGTGTTAACATCGTCATCGACGATCAGTACATGTGGCATAAGTCGTCTCTATACAGTTTGTAGCGTAATTGAAGCGTTCAATTTCCGGATGCCGACATCTGCGAACAAATCGTCGTACATGCCCGCCCGGCGCCGGCGGCTGGCCCGGCAGCAACTGCGGATGAGACTGCAGAAGCTGTCTTGTGCACATGTTCGTCCATGCATGCCGGTGATTCACTGAACAGCTTCTTGAATGCGTTAACAGTGTTAAACACGGAAAATGGCGCGGCAGCCGCTTTACCGTGCAAAAGCTGCGGACCGCCTGCGCAGCTGCCGCAACCATGTCGGTTTTTATTGTCGTCCTTCCGGGCATCATGGAAGGCCGGGAATTGAAGGCCAGTCAGGTTCACCAGGCCAAGCTTTCCTCACGCCGTCCGCTTGACGCGCGGTTATGCCTTCACAATCATCCTGTTGGTGACCCGCTTCACGCCTTCGATGCTGTTGGCAATGCTGAGCGCCCTGTCGATCTGCGCCTGATCACCGACAGTGCCGCTCAACACCACCTCACCTTTCCTTGTCTCCACGCGGATGTCACGACCCTTGATGTCCGAATCCGCCAGCAGGGCCGTCTTGACCCTGGCAGCAAGAACGCCGTCATCGACTGCCACTCCCTCTGCCGGCGCTCCGGGAGCTCCGCTCGCGCGGCTCTCCGCAGTGCCGGAAGATGATGAAGCTTCTTCCGGCCCGGCAGGTTCGGGAGCAGAGGCGCGCCCGCAGCCGGTGCACGTCAGGCTGAATGCGCCGGCGACAAGCAAGGTTTTCGATGCATCAAACAGTGGCATCAGAGCGCCACTGTCCGGATCACTTCGAGCCGGAGCTCGAGCCGCCGGATGATGAACCGCCCGAAGAGCCGCCCATGCCGCTCGAGCCGGAAGAGCCCTTGCTGCTGCCACCGGTTCCGCCGTATGAGCTGGAGCCGGAAGAGCCCGAGCTGCCGGAGGAGCCGGAAGAGCCGGTGTCGCCGCCGCGCTGGCCGCAGCCAGCTAAGGCCAATCCTACGGCCGCTACCAGGACGAAAATCTTGGATGTCTTAAGCATGGTGTTCATGGTTTCTCCTTTCACTTGGATCCAGAGCTGGTTCCCGCTCCGCCGGAACCGCTGCCGCTCATGCCTGAGCCACTGGAAGATGAAGTACCTGTTCCGCTGGAACCTGACATGCCAGAGGAACTGGTGCCTGAAGAGCCGGAGCTGTCCCTGCTACGCTGACCGCATCCCGTGAGCATTGCTCCCAGGGCGGCAACAAGCAGGAAGATCCTGAATGCATTGTGCATCGGATTCGTCGTCATGCCGTTCACTTGCTGCCTGAGCTCGAACCGCTGCCGCTGGGGCTGCCGGAAGAACCCATCGAGCCGCTGCCGCTGGAGCCGGAGCTTCCGCCCATTCCGCCTTGACCGCTTGAAGAGGAAGTGCTGCCAGTTGCTCCTGAGGAACCGGAGCTGGCGGCATCCCTCTTTTCGCAGCCAGCAAGCGTGACACCCAGTGCAGCGATGATCAGCAAAGCTTTTGAAGTGGCAAGAATCGGTTTCATTGTTGTCCTTTCATTAAAGTAGGTCGTTCTGCTACTTGACCATTTCACTTTGTATAAGTTCTTAACTTTTGCATAAACTCATCATTTCGAGTGTGCGCGAGAACTGATTCCCTACGATGGGCTTACTGCAGAGGCGTTCCGTACCTGCCTGCTTTTTCAGCCTTTCGCAGCCGGTGGTGCGCGCCTTTTCACCGCCGTAAAATTTACAGTCGAAGATTTACAGTCAAACGCAAACACGACATTGCGCAGGGAGTAAAGTATCGAACGAAGGCTTCAATCATCACTGACGCATTGAGCATGGACGTAAAGGGCAGCACTTCCATTTCCTCGCTGCAGGATTTGCTCGAGTGCATTTCCTTAGTCCATCATGTAGCACCATGGCAGGAAATGGTTCCGCCCACATTCCCTCATGATGGTGAAGCTGAATTTTTCGCAAGCGGGATATTCATCATCCATGCAAGAATGAAGAATCCGGCATACTCTAAATCGTCCATAACGCTGATCGGATCAACTAATGAGTCTCGACAATTCATTAAAACGCTTCGGGATCATGTGCGGTAGTTCTCCGGCAATGGAGCGCCTGGCCCAGCAGGTGGAAAGGGTTGCTGCGACAGATGCGACCGTCCTGCTGGTCGGCGAAAGCGGCACCGGAAAGGAATTGATCGCCAAGGCGATACATCAGATGAGCGCGCGCGCGCAGGAAACTTTTATTGCAGTCAACTGCGGTGCCATTCCGGCACATCTGATCGAAGCCGCCCTGTTCGGTCATGAGAAAGGCAGTTTCACTGGAGCGGTCAAGCAGCATATCGGCTACTTCGAGCATGCTTCGCGCGGCACGCTGTTTCTCGATGAAATCACCGAGATGCCGGTCGACATGCAAGTGAAGCTCTTGCGCGTGCTGGAATGCGGCACCTTCATGCGCGTCGGCGGAGACGAGGAAGTGAAGGTGGATGTGCGCCTGATTGCCGCCACCAACCGCGACCTCGAGAGCGCGGTCAAGCAGGGCAACCTGCGTGAAGATCTGATGTACCGGCTTGCCGTGTTCCCCGTGCGGGTTCCGCCTTTGCGCGAGCGTGGAAGCGACATCGAGTTGCTGGCCAATCATTTCCTCGATGTGCTGAACGAAAAGGAAAACTGCGACAAGAAATTCTCTCCCGCTTCGCTCGAAGTGATCCGCTCCTATTCGTGGCCGGGCAATGTGCGGGAACTGAAAAACGTGGTGCAGCGCGCCTTCATCCTCGCCACGGATACGCTGGAAGTCGAGGAATACATCTCCGATCTTTCAAACCGGAAGCCGACCCTGCATGAGGGCTATCTCAATTTTTTCGTCGGCACGCCGCTGGCCGAGGCGCAGCGGGAAATCATCCTCGCAACCCTGAAGCATTACAGCGGCAACAAGCGCCTCACCGCGGAGGCGCTCGGCATCAGCCTGAAGACGCTGTACAACCGGCTGAAGGAATACTGAACCCGCCCCCCCGCGCCAAACCCTGTCCGATATGCGTAGCGAGCGGCCGGGAATCCGGCCGCGAAGCATGCGTGTACGAAGGGTACGCCGGGCACGGCGGTGCGAAAGCCTTGCCGCACACCAGCCATGCAGACGACGACTAGGCGACTAGGCGACTAGGCGTTGACGACCTCGCCGCCATTCGGATGCAGCACCTGCCCGGTCATGTAGGAAGAATCCTCGCAGGCGAGGAACACATAACAAGGCGCGACTTCATCCGGCTGGCCGGGCCTGCCGAGCGGCACATCGCTGCCGAACTTGGTGACCTGCTGCGGACTGAAGCTCGAAGGAATCAGCGGTGTCCAGATGGGACCGGGTGCGACCGCGTTGACGTAGATCTTCTTCTGCGCCAGCTGCTGCGACAGCGAACGCGTGAAGGCGACGATCGCGCCCTTGGTGGCGGCGTAGTCGACCAGATGCGAGCTGCCGCGGTAAGCCGTCACCGAAGTCGTGTTGATGATGCGTGCGCCCTCCTTCAAGTGCGGCACGGCGGCGCGCACCATGTAGAACTGAGAGAAGATGTTGGTGCGGAAAGTCTTCTCCAGCTGTTCGTCACTGATGTCGGTAATGCTCTGCTGCGGATATTGTTGTGCGGCGTTGTTGACCAGCACGTCGAGCCGGCCGAACGAAGACACTGCGGTATCCACCACTTTCTGGCAAAACGCGGGAGCGCTCACGTCACCGGCGAGGATCATGCATTCGCGGCCTTCAGCTTCGATCAGGCGCTGGGTTTCCTGCGCATCCTCGTGCTCGTCGAGGTAGGCGATCACGAGATTGGCGCCTTCCTTGGCGAAGGCAATGGCAGTGGCGCGGCCGATGCCACTGTCGCCGCCGGTCACGATGGCGACCTTGCCCTTGAGCTTGCCGCTACCCTTGTAGTTTTTTCCTTCCGCTTCCGGCTGCGGACTCATTGCGGCTTCCGAGCCGGGCTGGTGCTCCTGGTGCTGCGGGAAGATGTTCGGTTTTTCCTGATTTGCCATAACCACCCTCTTGAAGATTGAATGTTTGCGCGCGGGACCAGCTCTCGCGCGCGGAAGCATATGCAGAAGCGGCTTCCCGCCTGCGTAAGACCGGTCCGCCTCGCCATAGGGCAAGGCCTGCGACACGATGTGGATAAAACGCCGAGCAGCTTTTATGCCATCTGGCGCATGGCGGAAGGAAACCCGGTGCTAGGTGGAAAGCGTGAGGGAGCGCGCTTACGCAGCCAGCGGCTGCATCCGGGCCATGGCATCGAGCAGGATCGCGGGATCCCCGCCTGCAAGCTTTCGAGAATCGGAAAGGGTCTGGCGGAATGCGCGCGCGCCCGGCAGGCCCGCCATCAGTCCCAGCATGTGACGGGTGATGCTGTTGAGCTTGAGCCCGGCGGCGCCATGGCGTGCGAGCTGCTCGCGGATGTAGGGCTGCATGGCCCGCAGCACTTCGGCGCGCGACTTCGCCGGCGCATCGTCGCCGTAGTAGCGGGCGTCGAAGGCCGCCATCAGGTAGGGGTTGTGATAGGCCTCGCGCCCGAGCATGACGCCGTCGACCTCGCGCAGGTGGGCATCGATTTCTTCCAGCATCTTGATGCCGCCGTTGATGATGATTTCCAGATGCGGGAAGTCGCGCTTCAAACGGTAGGCATACTCCGGCTTGAGCGGTGGAATTTCGCGGTTCTCCTTCGGGCTCAGGCCTTTCAGGATGGCATTGCGTGCATGTACGATGAAGGTGGTGCAACCGGCCTCGGCAATGATGCCGACGAAGTCGCGCACGAAATCATAGCTTTCCGCATTGTCGATACCGATCCTGTGCTTCACCGTCACATCGATCGTCACCGCATCGCGCATCGCCTTCACGCAATCGGCCACCAGCCGGGGCTCGGCCATCAGGCAGGCGCCGAATGCACCCCGCTGCACCCGCTCCGAGGGGCAGCCGCAATTCAGGTTGACTTCGTCGTAGCCCCACTGCTCGCCCAGCTTCGCGCATCTGGCAAGATCTTCCGGCTCGCTGCCGCCCAGCTGCAGGGCAACCGGATGCTCTTCGTCATTGAAATCGAGATGACGTGCGACATCGCCATGCAGCAATGCGCCGGTGGTCACCATTTCGGTGTAGAGCCAGGTATGGCGGGTGATCTGTCGATGGAACATGCGGCAATGCCGGTCCGTCCAATCCATCATCGGGGCAACGGAGAGGCGGCGGGCTGGCAATCGGGAAGACATCGTGGAACGGCTCTCGGGCAAAACCGTTATTGTAGCGGGACAAGGCCAGACTGGCTGGCACCCGAGCCGATAGCCGGATGCCGGAATGGCATCGCCGCGCGAGGAATTTGCGTCCGACGAAGACAGGCTTGTGTCTTTGCGCGCGTCCCGGGCAAACGTAATAACATGAGCGGCATGACGACTTCTCAAGGAAAGGAGACAGCGTGGCAAATACCCCCGACACTGAACATTTCTGGATGCCATTTACGGCCAACCGGCAATTCAAATCCAGGCCGCGCATGCTGGTATCCGCCTCCGGAATGCATTACACGACCGATGACGGGCGCAAGATCCTCGACGGCACGGCGGGCCTGTGGTGCGTGAATGCCGGCCATGGCCATCCGAAGATCGTGGAAGCGATACAGAAGCAGGCGGCGACCATGGATTACGGGCCGCTGTTCCAGATGGGGCATCCCCTGGTATTTGAAGCGGCAAGTGCGCTGGTGTCGATCGCGCCGGAAGGATTGAATCGGGTGTTTTTCTGCAATGACGGTTCCGAAGCCGTCGATTCCGCATTGAAGATCGCCCTCGCCTATCATCGCATGCGCGGCGACGGCCTGCGCACGCGGCTGATCGGGCGCGAACGCGGCTATCACGGCGTCGGCTTTGGCGGCATCGCCGTTGGCGGGATCGCCGGCAACCGCAAGCATTTCGGCCCGACACTGCCCGGCGTCGACCATCTGCGTCATCCGCTGGATATTGCGCGCAATGCCTTCACCCGCGGCTTGCCCGAGCATGGCGCCGAAATCGCCGACGAGCTGGAACAGCGCCTGCTCGCCCTGCACGATCCGGCCACGGTGGCAGCGGTGATCGTGGAACCGATGCAGGGTTCGACCGGCGTAATCCTGCCGCCGAAAGGTTATCTGCAAAAGCTGCGCGCGATCTGCGACAAGTACGGCATCCTGCTGATCTTCGACGAAGTCATTACCGGCTTCGGCCGTCTCGGCACCGCCTTCGCCGCGGATTATTTCGGCGTGGTGCCGGACATGATCGTCTGTGCCAAGGGATTGACGAATGCCGCCGTGCCGATGGGCGCGGTGATCGTGCGCCAGGAAATCCACGATGCCTTCATGCAGGCCGCGCCGGAAAATGCGATCGAATTCTTCCACGGCTATACCTATTCTGGCCATCCGCTGGCTTCCGCCGCGGCGATCGCGGCCATCAAGGTCTACAAGGAAGAAGGCTTGTTCGATCGCGCGGCAGCGATGGCGCCCTACTTCGAGGATGCTGCGCACAGCCTGAAGGGCTTGCCCTACGTGAAGGACGTGCGCAATCTCGGACTGGTATGCGGCATCGAGCTGGAAGGCATCCCGGGCAAGCCGACCGCGCGTGCATTCGACGTCTTCCTGAAATGCTTCTGGGACAAGAATGTGCTGATCCGCACCACCGGCGACATCATCGCGCTGTCACCGCCGCTGATCATCGACAAGGCGCAGATCGACCAGTTGTTCGGTACGATTGCCGAGGTGCTGAAGGCGCAGAAGGCCGTTCCTGCATCGGAAGCGGCCGTCGTCTGAGTTCACGCTTTCGCCGGCAGAAAAAAAGCCGCCGCAACATATCGACGCGGCGGCTTTTTTTACCACCTCCGGGATACCGGAGTCAGGCACCCCGGCACATCATCGTGCTGCGCGGATCACGCAGCTTCGCGGGAGGCCTTCTTGCGCTCATGCTCCTTCAGGAAACGCTTGCGCAGGCGAATGCTCTTCGGCGTGACTTCGACCAACTCGTCGTCATCGATGAACTCGACAGCATATTCGAGCGACAACTCGATCGGCGGTACCAGGCGCACCGCTTCGTCGGTGCCTGAGGCACGAACGTTGGTCAATTGCTTGCCCTTGATCGGGTTAACCACCAGATCGTTTTCGCGCGAGTGGATGCCGATAATCATGCCCTCGTACACCGGGTCGTTATGGCTGACGAACATGCGGCCGCGATCCTGCAATTTCCAGATTGCGTAGGCTACTGCAGTGCCGTCGTCCTGGGAAATCAGTACGCCATTGCGGCGGCCGCCCAGATCGCCTTTGGAGGTATCGACTGGCGCGTACTCGTCGAACACATGGCTCATGAGGCCGGTGCCGCGCGTAAGCGTCATGAACTCGCCCTGGAATCCGATCAGTCCGCGCGCAGGAATGCGGTACTCGAGACGCACGCGTCCTTTGCCATCGGGTTCCATGTTCAGCAGATCGCCGCGACGGCGGCCCAGCTCTTCCATCACGCTGCCCTGATTGGCTTCTTCCACATCGACCGACAGCATTTCATACGGCTCGTGCCGCACGCCATCGATCATCTTGAATACAACGCGCGGACGCGACACAGCCAGCTCGAAACCTTCGCGGCGCATGTTCTCGATCAGGATCGTCAGGTGCAGCTCACCGCGGCCCGATACTTCATAGGTCGAATCGTCGCCCTCGGCCTGCTTTACGCGCAAGGCCATATTCGACTTCAGTTCGCGTTCCAGACGATCGCGGATCTGACGGGTGGTGACAAATTTGCCTTCACGGCCGGCCAGCGGCGATGTGTTCACCATGAAGTTCATGGTCAGGGTCGGTTCGTCAACTTTCAGCATCGGCAAGCCGTTGGGTGCGTCGACAGCGCAAATGGTGCTGCCGATACCGATTTCCTCGATGCCGTTAATCAGCACGATGTCGCCGGCAAGCGCCTCTTCGACCAGCACGCGCTCCAGGCCTTTGAATTTCAGCACCTGGTTGATACGCGCCTTGGTAGGCTTGTCGTCCGGACCATTCATCCAGACGACATCCTGACCGCCTCTGACACGGCCGGCGAGAATGCGGCCGACGCCGATCTTGCCGACATAAGATGAATATTCGAGCGAGGTGATCTGCAACTGCAGCGGCGCATCCGGATCGTCCTGGCGCGCAGGAACGTGTTCCAGAATTGCATCGAACAATGGATCCATGGTGCCGCTGCGCGCATTCGGGTCCAGGCTTGCATAGCCGTTCAGGCCCGATGCGTAAATGACGGGGAAGTCGAGTTGTTCTTCGGTTGCGCCGAGCTTGTCGAACAGTTCGAACGTCGCATTGATTGCCCATTCGGCGCGCGCGCCCGGACGATCAATCTTGTTCAGCACGACGATCGGCTTCAGGCCCAAAGCCAGCGCCTTGCGCGTGACGAAACGCGTCTGCGGCATCGGACCTTCCTGTGCATCTACCAGAAGCAGAACGCTGTCGACCATCGACAGGACGCGTTCCACTTCACCGCCGAAGTCGGCGTGGCCCGGGGTGTCGACGATATTGATGTGCGTGCCCTTGTATTCGACCGCGCAGTTCTTCGACAGAATCGTGATGCCGCGTTCTTTTTCGATGTCGTTCGAGTCCATCACGCGCGCATCAACCTGCTGGTTCTCGCGGAAAGTGCCGGACTGGCGCAGTAACTGATCAACAAGCGTAGTCTTGCCATGATCGACGTGAGCGATGATGGCGATATTGCGAATGGCGCGTTTGGAGTTTGACATGGTGGTGGTGAATTGCGAGATTCGGGAAACCGGAAATTATAGCATGCGACTCGGAAGTGAGATATAAAATTCCCTGAAATTTCAATGGCTTGCTGTGATGCCGACAATCAAAAATGGAAACGGCCGGTGCGCCGGACAGACACTACAAACTGCCGGCAATCAATCTCTCGGGTGCCAGTATCCCGAAGGGAGCCAATTGCGCCGTGCCCAGCAGGCTGCATGTATCGCCGTGGTAGACGCGCACCCGTCCGATGGCCTCGGGATGCGGGCAGCCTTCCTTGCCCAGCGCCAGGCGCTGCCCGTGCATGAATCGCTTCGCAAGACTTTCGGGAAGGTTGACTGCAGGGAAAGATGACAGCAATGCATCGACCGGCTGGAGGGCCTGGATGCGCTCCGCGTCGGTCATGGCCGCCAGATGATCGAGCGTAACTGCCTGTGCAATATTCAAGTTGCCTACGCCAGTGCGGCGCAGGTGCTGCAGGTGAGCGCCGCATCCCAATGCCTTGCCGATATCCTCTCCAAGCACGCGGATGTAGGTACCCTTGCTGCAGATGACGCGCAGAGTAAGGCAAGGCGCGTCATAGGCAAGCAGCTCGAGGGCATGGATGTGCACCTGCCGCGCCTCGCGTTCCAGCACCACTCCGGCGCGCGCGTATTCATAGAGCGGCTTGCCGTCGCGCTTGAGCGCGGAGTACATGGGCGGCAGTTGCGCGATTTCACCACGGAACTGCGCCAGCACCGCTTCGATCTGTTCACGACCGATGTCCACTTCTGTCCTGGCAAGCACATCGCCTTCGGTATCCCCGGTGGTGGTGGTGGCGCCGAGATGGACCACGGTTTCATAGGTCTTGTCCGCATCCAGCAAATCCTGGGCGAATTTGGTTGCCTCGCCAAAACACAGAGGCAAAAGCCCGGTGGCGAAAGGATCTAGCGTGCCGGTATGGCCGGCCTTCTGGGCGTTCAGCAGGCGCTTGGCCTGGATCAGGGCATCGTTGCTGGAGCGACCAGCCGCCTTGTCGAGCAGCAGGACGCCATGAACCGGCACCCGAGGTTTTTTGGGCGAAATTTGCGCCATGTTGAAAGGATGTTTGCTACGAGGAAGAAAAACGGAAGGGGAAGCGATAGGCAAAGTACGCTAAGGACGCTGCTACTCCTTGCAGTACACCATGTCCTGCGTCCCACACCACGTCAGCGACCGCCGGCGGTTCGCCTCACTTGTGAGCGCGTCTACTCTTCCTCTGCGTCGTTGGCACGGGTGGCATTCGCTTCATCGATCAGCTTCGACAATTCCACGCCGTGTGCCGTCGACTTGTCGTAGACGAAATGCAATTCGGGCGTGGCATGGATGGTCAGGCGACGTCCGAGCTGGCCGCGCAGGAATCCGCCCGCCTTGTGTAATCCCGCCAGGGTATTTCGCACCGATTCCTCATCGTCCTTGAGCGTGGTGAAGAACACCTTTGCATGCGCGTAATCCGGCGTCACCTGTACCTCGGTGATGGTAATCATCCCGACACGCGGGTCTTTCAGCTCGAATGCAATGATTTCCGAGAGGTCACGCTGAATCTGGTCGGCGACGCGTACTCCGCGTCCCGGAATCGATTTGCTGTGTCTGGCCATAGGGGAATGGAAGCAGAAGGACTGCAGAAAAGAAAAGCGGATCCTGATTGATTGTAGCGGGTGATGCGCACAACGCAATCACCCGCCAGCACGATTACAAGGTCCGTGCCACTTCCTGGACTTCGAAGACTTCCAGCTGGTCGCCTTCCTTGATGTCGTTGAAGTTCTTCAGCGACAGGCCGCATTCAAAGCCAGCCTTCACTTCCTTCACGTCATCCTTGAAGCGCTTGAGCGAATCGAGCTCGCCGGTCCAGATCACGACATTGTTGCGCAGCAGGCGTACCGATGCGCCACGCCGGACCAGGCCATCGAGTACGTAGCAGCCGGCGATCGCGCCCACCTTGCTGACATGGAAGACCTGGCGAATTTCCACCAGACCCAGTGTCTGTTCGCGCTTCTCCGGTGCCAGCAGGCCCGACATGGCTGCCTTGATCTCGTCTACCGCATCGTAAATGATGTTGTAGTAGCGGATATCGACGCCGTTGGCTTCGGCCAGCTTGCGCGCAGATGCATCGGCGCGAGTGTTGAAGCCGATGATGACTGCCTTGGAAGCCATCGCCAGGTTGACATCCGACTCGCTGATGCCGCCGACTGCACCATGCACGATCTGCACCCGGACTTCATCCGTGGACAGCTTCTGCATTGCATGCACCAGCGCTTCCTGCGAACCCTGCACGTCAGCCTTGATGATCATCGGCAGATTCTTCACCTCGCCTTCGGCCATCTGCTCGAACATGTTTTCCAGCTTGGCAGCCTGCTGCTTGGCCAGCTTCACGTCACGGAACTTGCCCTGACGGAACAAGGCGATTTCACGCGCCTTGCGCTCGTCGGACATCACCATCACTTCTTCGCCAGCGCCCGGCACTTCGGTCAGACCCTGGATTTCCACCGGGATCGAGGGACCAGCTTCGGCAACGTTCTTGCCATTCTCGTCGAGCATCGCCCGTACCCGGCCATAGGAAGAGCCGGCAAGCACCACGTCGCCACGCTTGAGCGTGCCTGATTGGACCAGTACGGTCGCCACCGGGCCGCGGCCCTTGTCGAGCTTGGCTTCGATCACCAGGCCCTTGGCCGGCGCATCCACCGGCGCGGTCAGCTCGAGAACCTCGGCCTGCAGCAACACGTTTTCCAGCAGGGAGTCGATGTTCTGGCCGGTCTTCGCCGACACCGGGATGAAAGGCGCATCGCCGCCGTATTCTTCCGGCACGACGCCTTCCGCAACCAGTTCCTGCGTCACACGGTCCGGGTTTGCACTCTGCTTGTCGATCTTGTTGATCGCCACGACGATAGGCACGCCAGCCGCCTTCGCATGGGCAATGGCTTCCTTGGTCTGCGGCATCACGCCGTCGTCGGCTGCCACCACCAGGATCACGATATCGGTTGCCTTCGCACCGCGCGCACGCATTGCGGTAAACGCTTCGTGGCCCGGCGTGTCGAGGAAGGTGATGATACCGCGCGGCGTATCGACGTGATAGGCGCCGATATGCTGCGTAATGCCGCCCGCCTCACCCGCCGCCACTTTGGCGCGGCGAATGTAGTCGAGCAGCGAAGTCTTGCCGTGGTCGACGTGGCCCATCACGGTCACGACCGGCGCACGCGGCAAGGCTTCCGCATCGGTATTGGCACCGGCTTCCTCGAGCAGTGCTTCCGGATCGTCGAGCTTGGCTGCAAACGCCTTGTGCCCCATTTCCTCGACCACGATCATTGCGGTTTCCTGGTCCAGCACCTGGTTGATGGTGACCATCTGGCCCAGCTTCATCAATTGCTTGATCACCTCCGATGCCTTCACTGCCATCTTGTGAGCCAGTTCGGCAACGGTGATGGTTTCCGGCACATACACGTCCCGCACCACGGCCTCGGTCGGCACCTGGAAGTTGCTTTCGCGCTGTTCATCACCATGCGACGAGCGCCGGCCCTTGGGACCGCTACGCCATCCGTCACGGCCACCGGTCGGCGCCGCGCCGCGAGTCTTGATTGCGCCACGCTTCTTCGCTGCATCGTCCTGCCAAGTGGAAGACACATTGGCCGAGCGGATCGCTTTCTTGTCGCCGACTGCAGGCTTCTTGTCTTCCTTCTTGTCGGCCGGTTTCTTGTCGGCCGGCTTGTGCAGCGTGCCCTCGGCACCTTTTGCCTGAGGCGCGGCGGCAGGCACCGGCTCCGGCGCCTTCATCACCTTGCGCGGCGCATTCATCATCGCCTTGATCTGAGCAACCTCGTCCTCGACCATCTTGCGCGCGCGCTCGGTGGCAGCGGCGCGCTCGGCAGCTTCCTTCTTCGCCTGTTCGTCGGCCTTGCGCTTCGCCTCTTCCTCGGCGATGCGCTTCTTCTCTTCGGCCTCGGAGTTCTGCTGCTTCGCCTGGACCGCCTGAACTGCACGCTCGCGTTCGGCGGCTGCCCGCTCGGCTTCGAGCGCAGCCTCCTGCATCGCCTTGGCCTGGGCTTCCTTTTCCGCCTCCAGTTTCGCCAAGCGCTCCTGCTTTTCGCGCAGTTCGGCTTCCTGGCGCGCGATCAGCTCGGCCTGACGCCGGGCTTCCTCCGCACGGCGTGCAATTTCCGCTTCATCAATGACCGGTGCGGCCGGTTTTGCCGCCGGCTCTTCCGCCGGCATGTCGTCACGCTTAATGAAGGTGCGCTTCTTGCGTACCTCGACCTGGATGGTGCGCGACTTGCCGCTCGCATCGGCCTGCTTGATCTCCGTGGTTTCCTTCCGGGTCAAGGTGATCTTCTTTTTCTCACCGGCCGTTGTGGCGCCGTGAGCACGGCGCAAGTGATTCAGAAGCTTGTCCTTGTCATCCTTGGACAAAGCATCGGACGTCGAAGTCTTTTCGACGCCGGCAGCACGCAATTGCTTCAGCAGTATGTCTGCCGGCATCTTCAGCTCGGTGGCAAATTGCGCTACGTTGTTACTCGCCATTCAGTCCTCTTTTCTATGTGACACGGCCGGTAATAATTTGGGTGCGGAGCCTTACTTGGCTTCGACCAACTCCCGCGCCTTCGCCTGCAGGCTCCTGGCGCGATCATCGTATTTGGCATCGATGAGTCTCATCTCATCGTCGGTCACATCCTTGAATCCATTTTCAATCAACTGGCGCGCACGTTCAATCGGCAGCGCCAGAACTGCACCGAATTCGTCATAGGCCATGCCAGCAAATGCATCGACTGTCTTGACCCCTGCCAGTCCCACCTTGCCAGCGGTTATGCGGTCCATGCCGTCGAGATTCACAAGCTCGTCCTGCATGCCGTCAAGGCCTTCTTCCGATGCAATCGCCTCGGTCACCAGTGCGTCGCGGGCGCGGCTGCGCAACTCATTGACTGTATCCTCGTCGAATGCCTCGATCTCCAGCATTTCATTGATCGGCACGTAAGCAATCTCTTCCAGGCTGGTGAAACCTTCTTCCACCAGGATGTCGGCGACTTCCTGGTCCACGTCGAGCCGCTCCATGAACAGTGAACGGATCGCTGCCGTTTCGGCGGCCGACTTGTCCGCGGATTCTTCGGCCGTCATGATGTTGATCTGCCAGCCAGTCAACTCGGATGCGAGGCGCACGTTCTGACCTCCGCGGCCGATGGCGATCGCGAGGTTCTCCTCGTCGACGACCACATCCATCGCATGCTTTTCCTCATCCACAACGATCGAAGATACGTTGGCTGGCGCCAGGGCGCCGATCACGAACTGTGCCGGATCTTCCGACCACAGCACGATGTCGACCCGCTCGCCGCCCAATTCGCCGGTCACTGCCTGCACGCGCGAGCCGCGCATGCCGACGCAGGTACCGATCGGGTCGATGCGCTTGTCGTTCGTGTACACGGCAATCTTGGCGCGAATGCCGGGATCGCGCGCCGCCGATTTAATCAGCAGCAATCCCTGTTCGATCTCGGGCACTTCCAGCTCGAACAGCTTCATGATGAATTCCGGCGCGGTACGCGACAGGATGACTTGCGGCCCGCGCGCATTGCGGTCGATACGCAGGATATAGGCACGGACGCGATCGCCGACGCGCAGGTTCTCCTTTGGAATCATCTGGTCGCGCGGCAGTCGCGCCTCGATCTTGCCCGACTCGACGATGGCATCGCCGCGCTCCATGCGCTTGATGGTGCCGGTGACCAGCGCATCGCCGCGCGCCAGAAAATCCTGCAGGATCTGCTCGCGTTCTGCATCGCGGATACGCTGCAGCACAACCTGCTTGGTGTCCTGCGCAAAGCGGCGCCCGAAATCAACCGACTCGATCGGCTCTTCGATATAGTCGTCGACTTCGATATCGGGAATCTGCTCCCTAGCCTCGAACAGCAGGACTTCCTGGTCCGGCTGCTGCAGTCCAGCCTCATCCGGCACCACGTGCCAGCGGCGGAACGATTCGAATTCGCCATTTTCACGATCAATCGAGACGCGAATATCCACATCGCCGTCATAGCGCTTCTTGGTCGCTTGCGCAAGCGCATGTTCGAGCGCTCCGAAGACGATCTCCTTGTCGACGTTTTTCTCACGTGCCAGCGCATCGACCAACAACAATACTTCGCGACTCATGCTTTGCGACTCCTAAAGTCCACTTTCGGCACCAAGCGTGCCTTGTCCACATCGGCGAGCGTAAATTCCAGCATCGCCGGCCCTTCATTGCCTTCAAATTCCAATTTCAGCGTATCGCCTTCAGGCTCATGCAATACGCCCTGAAAATTCTTGCGGTTTCCAGCCCCCGCCATCGGCAGGCGCAGCTTCACCATCACCTCCTGGCCGGCGAAACGCACATAATCCGCCAGCTTCTTCAGCGGCCGGTCCAATCCCGGCGAAGAAACTTCAAGCCGTTCATAATCCGCATCCTCGACAGTCAGCACGTGGGTCAGCTGGCGGCTGACCTTTTCGCAGTCCTCCACTGTCACCTGCGCATCGCCTGCGTTTTCCGGCGCAAGATCAATATATACGCGCAACAGTCCGCGGGGCGCCTGTTCAAAATCAACCAGCTCGTACCCCATGCCCGTCACAGTTTTTTCAATTAATTCCGCCAGCCGCACAACTCTTCTCCGCATGAAACCAAGCCAGCAAAAACGGCCGACCGAGCAAACCAATTGATCAACAAAAAAAAAAATGGGCAACCGCCCATCTTTTTTATTTCCGCCGTCTTCCCGCCTGTCTTTGAAGGCGCTCCTCTGCGGCGATTACTGTTAACTATCTAATTATAAATAATTTTTTGGTGCGCCGCAATGCTCGGAATGGCAAACAGACGCGGCCATCCGCCGATTCCGGGCAATTTTGTTCCGCCGGCCCGTCCGCTGTAGCTGCTTAGCCGCGCGATCGACGGCGAGGCATGCCGCCGTTTCCCGCACCCGGCTGAAACCGCGACATGTTCCCCGCACCGCGGCCATTTGCGGCACCGCGTCGCGGCTCGCCCATCCCCGGAAAACCAAGCGCAGTCTGCAGCGGATCCGGCTGGCGGCTACGCTGACCCTGATTCTGGGCACGTGCCCCGCCCGGGCCACGCTTCTGACCCTGATTGGCCTGGCCCGAACCGCGCGGCTTGGACGTTGAGCCTTCACCGCCAGCCTTGCCCAACCCGCTCAGGCTCATCAGTTCGCGTACTGCATGCTCATCCAGCTCTTCCCAGCGCCCGCGCTTCAAGCCGCGAGGCAATGTAAGCGCACCGTAGCGCGTACGAATCAGGCGCGACACCGTCAATCCCACTGCCTCGAACATGCGGCGAACTTCGCGATTCCGGCCTTCGCCGATGGTGACACGGTACCAGCGGTTGACGCCTTCACCTCCGCCATCAGCGACTCTTGAAAACTGCGCTGTGCCGTCTTCAAGCTCGACCCCGCTCAGCAGTTTCTGGCGCATGCCCTCTTCCAGCTCGCCCAGGGTACGCACCGCGTATTCACGCTCTATGTTGTAGCGCGGGTGCATCAGCCGGTTTGCGAGATCGCCCGAGGTAGTAAACAGCAGCAGACCCTCGGTGTTGAAGTCAAGGCGACCGACCGCCAGCCATTTTGCCGACTTCATGCTGGGCAAGCGGTCGAAGACCGAGGGACGCCCTTCCGGATCGTTATGGCTGACGATTTCGCCGGCAGGCTTGTGATATACCAGCACGCGCGGCGGCCGCTTGGCCACTTTGCGCTGGATCAGCTTGCCATTGATGCGCACCTGGTCGGTCGCCAGGATGCGTTGCCCGATATGGGCCGGTTCGCCGTTGACCGATACCCGGCCGGCAATGATCAATTCTTCCATGTCGCGGCGCGAGCCTAGGCCGGCGTCCGCCAGGACCTTGTGCAGCTTTGGCGCATCGTCTTCGGCAGTCAGGTCGCGCCGGACATTTTTGGCAAGGCCATTGCGCCCGGATCCGTCAGATCTTTCATCAGCGGCCTGACGATCGAAGGCATCGGAAATGACATAGGAGAACACGTCGTCCGCCTGTGTACTCTTCGAGCGGGGCTGCTGGCCTTTCGATGCGACTGGCTTGCCCCCGCCTTTCTGCGCTCCGCGGCCCTTCGACCGGTTGTCCTTCTTGTGCGCGTTGCGCTCGGCCCGGCCCTTATCCCCGGACGCGGCGTCATTGGCCTCAGCAGCCGAATTCCCTGGCTCACCCTTGCCGCTGGCATGCGCATCGGTAGTTGCGGCACCGGCTTCAGCCTCGTTCAAGCGCATGGCACGCGAGCGCCGGAGGTTGCGAGGACTGCGTACGCCCCGCTTCGCTGTCGGCTTCGCATTGTTTTCTTCCGTGCTGCCGGCAGGCGCAAATGTTTCCTTCACGCTGTTGTCAGCCGATTGCAATTCATTGTTATCCGATGCTGTCGAAGGCGGTACCAGCACATCCGTCGCCGCATCATTTTGGATCGGTAAATTCATTATTGGACTCTTGATTTTGCTGACCGCGCGCAGCATCGCTTGTCATTTCGGGCGCGGGGTCGGAAGAAGGGACTTCGGATTCGGCGATCGAAGCATCCGGAGAGGCATCCTGCAGGATGCCGGCTTCCGGCGCTTCCGCAACCGCTTCCGCGATGATTTCGGCATGGCCAGCATCATCTGTCGATGTTGAGCCGGGATCAGCCGCAAAGTTCATTGCAGCCTGATCGAGCTTGGCCTGCATCTCATCCTGCAGGGCTTGCATTTCAGGGAGATTGCCGCCTTGAATGTGTTCCTTCGAGATTTCTTGCAGAGGCGGCAACTGGTCCAGTGAAGTCAGTCCCAAGTCGTCCAGAAACTGCTTCGTGGTCGCAAACAATGCCGGACGGCCCGGCACATCGCGGTGGCCTATCGCCTCAATCCAGCCTCTGTCTTCGAGCATCTTGATGGTTTGGGAGTTCACCGTCACACCACGGATTTCCTCGATGTCACCGCGCGTCACCGGCTGCCGGTAAGCGATGATCGCCAAGGTTTCAAGAGTCGCGCGCGAATATTTCGGCGGTTTTTCCGGATTGAGCCGCTCGAGGTATTTCTTCATCTCCGGCCGGCTTTGGAAGCGCCAGCCAGTGGAAAGACTGACGATCTCGATACCTTTATCCGCCCAGTCGTTGCGCAATTCTTCGAGCAGAAGCTTGATGGTGTCAGCGCCTATTTCTTCGTTATCTTCGCCATTCTCCGCGTAGAGCTTCTTCATGTCGTTGATTGACAAGGGCTCGTGCGTGCATAGCAATGCAGTTTCGAGGACTTTCTTGGCCTCAACAGTATTCATGTGCAGTTTTTTTATGCGGATTGTTTAGCAAACAGTTTGCAGAATTTATGCCTATGGCATGCATCGGCGATGCCGCCTGATCAGAGAATCCGTTGATGCTACTTTCCTGCGCCCGAATTTAGAGGAGGTGTACTGTTGGGCGGGAATTGTAAAGACTTAAGGCTTTTGGTTGCGGGGGCAGGATTTGAACCTGCGACCTTCGGGTTATGAGCCCGACGAGCTGCCAGACTGCTCCACCCCGCGTCTGAAGAAATGAAGTATATACAGATTCGGCAGATAACGCAATCGCTCTTTGGAAGCGAGGTGTTACACTTCGTGCTGTGCTTTTCAATGCAACAGTACAAGTAGGACACGCAATGCACCGCGGCTGTCCATAGTCGACTTTCAGCGTTCAACCCATTTCCTGATTCCCTTGTCATGAAATTTTGTTCAGAATGCGCGCATCCCGTGTCGCTGCAGGTGCCGCCGGACGACAATCGTCCGCGCTATGTTTGCAACCACTGCGGCACGATCCATTATCAAAATCCGAAGATGGTGATCGGCTCGATTCCGGCCTGGGAAGAAGATGGCGATGTGCGCATCCTGCTGTGCAAACGCGCCATCGAACCTCGCCGCGGTTACTGGACATTGCCTGCGGGCTTCATGGAAAACAATGAAACGACATCGGAGGCCGCGCGACGCGAAACACTGGAAGAAGCAGGCGCACGCGTCGAATTGCATGAGTTATTTTCTCTGCTCAATGTCCCCCATGTACATCAGGTCCACATGTTTTATCGCGCAACATTGCTTGATCTCGACTATGAAGCGGGCATCGAGAGCCTCGAGGTAAAGCTTTTTTCGGAGTCGGAAATTCCGTGGAACGATATTGCCTTTCCGACAGTGGCACACACACTGAAATTTTTCTTTTCCGATCGGGCGAAGCTCAAGGAAGGCGGAACCTATGCTTTCCACTCACGGGATATCCTGAAGCCGATGCTGCGACCCGAATAAAGCGGAATTCTTCGCCGCGTAATCTTCAACATCTCGCCTGATGCTCCAGTATGTGAGCTACCGCGGAATATCAGCCGGCCGCTCTCTCAGGCCTTCTTGTGCAATAGCACCGGGAGATGGAAGGTCCGGCACTGAGTCACATTACCAACTGGTTTCGCGCTCTGCCGTGGCGCTGATCCTGTGAATCGATAAATCAGCGCCGTCGAATTCCTGCTCGGGATCGAGGCGGATTCCGACCGTTTTCTTGAGAAGCCCATAAATGGCGAAGCCGGCGGTGAACGCAATGAAAACTCCAATGAAGGTGCCGATGAGCTGCGACATGATGGATACTCCACCTATTCCGCCCAAGGCTTTCTGACCAAAGATGCCGGCAGCGATACCTCCCCATGTACCGCAGAGTCCATGCAGTGGCCACACTCCAAGCACATCGTCGATTTTCCATTTGTTTTGGGTGAGCGTGAACATCCAGACGAAAATCGCACCGGCAATCGCCCCCGTCCACAGGGCTCCCAATGGATGCATCAGATCGGAACCAGCGCATACTGCCACCAAACCGGCCAGCGGTCCGTTGTAGGCAAATCCCGGGTCGTTCTTTCCGAGCAGGAGCGCGATCAAGGTACCGCCCACCATGGCCATCAATGAATTGAGTGCCACCAGGCCGTTCATCTTTTCCAGTGTTTGTGCACTCATCACGTTAAAGCCGAACCAGCCTACCGTTAATATCCAGGCACCGAGCGCAAGAAATGGAATATTCGAAGGCGGGTGTGCTGCAATAGCGCCATCCTTGGTATAGCGGCCGCGGCGCGCGCCCAGCAGGAGCACCGCTGGCAGCGCAGCCCACCCGCCAACGGCATGCACGACCACCGAGCCGGCAAAATCGTGGAAGGGCTCGCCAAATACCGATGTGAGCCAGGACTGGATACCAAGCCTGTGATTCCATGCAATGCCCTCGAAGAAGGGATAGACCAGGCCAACCAATAGTGCAGTCGCCATCAGTTGCGGATAAAACTTTGCGCGCTCCGCAATACCTCCTGAAATAATCGCGGGAATTGCGGCGGCAAAGGTAAGCAGGAAGAAAAACTTTACGAGTTCGAAACCGTTCTTCGCGGCCAGCGTACCGGCATCGGCAAAAAAGTGGACGCCGTACGCGATGCCGTAACCGACGAAAAAGTAGGCGATCGTAGATATCGCAAAATCGACTAAGATCTTGACCAGAGCGTTGACCTGATTCTTTTTGCGCACGGTGCCAAGTTCAAGAAATGCGAAACCAGCGTGCATCGCCAAGATCAAAATGGCGCCGAGCAAGACAAACAAGGCGTCGATGCCACTTTTAACCGCTTCCATAGCAAAATTCTCCCTATAAATGTGCACAGCGCCGCGAAAACGCTTCACTTAAGCAATAACTGTTCCGATTTAGTGCATCTCAGCAACCTCATGATTTCAAACAATATCTTTTTGAGACCTTTAGTGGTTTTCAGTGAGTGCACAAGAACGGGGCAACTGCCTGTTCCAATTTGGGAGATGCGATGATTCCTTGGCTGGGCAAGCACACGCCTTTTCCAGAGGTTTCGACTGCCTTGACGGAAGAGGATGGCGCCGCCGGCTTGCTGGCGGCAGGAGGTGATCTGTCGCCACAACGCCTGCTGGATGCCTATCGGCACGGTATCTTTCCATGGTTCTCCTTAGGCCAACCGATTCTGTGGTGGAGCACCGATCCGCGCATGGTGCTTTATACGGCTGACTTCAAGATCTCGGACAGCCTGCGGAAGAGCTTGAAAAAGGTGCATCGAAGCATGGCTTCGGATGGACCTTGGCAGGTTCGGTTTGATACGGCTTTCGAGGAGGTGATGCGCGCCTGCGCTGCACCGCGCAAGGAAGGTGCCGGCACCTGGATCTCCGATGAAATCATCGAGGGCTATTCGGCCTTGCATCGCGCCGGATTTGCCCACTCGTCCGAGTTGTGGCTGGAAGGGAAACTGGTCGGGGGAGCCTACGGCGTCAGCATTGGCCGCATGTTCTATGGTGAATCAATGTTTGCGCGCGTGAGCGATGGCTCCAAAATTGCTTTGGCCTTTCTCGTCCATTTCTTGAAGAAGCACGAGGTGCTCATGATTGACTGCCAACAAGAAACGTCTCACCTGGCGTCTCTCGGCGCTGCCCCTATACCAAGAAGTGAATTTATCAGCCACCTGCAAAAGGCTATCCGCGAGCCGCAGATCGAAACATGGCGGCCCCTTGAATTATTTTAAACGGGTGACAAAAACGCTTATCGCCTTGCAGGTCAACGGTGTAAATTAATACTGTCAGCATCCTCCCCAGGTAAGCTCCCGATGACGCATCTCAAAGAACTGCCCTTCGCCGCGCTGCAGTTTTACGCAACCGCGCCGTATCCATGCAGTTATCTCCCGGATCGCCAAGCCCGTTCTCAAGTTGCAACGCCTTCCCATCTGATCAATGCGGATGTGTACTCCGAACTGGTCAAGAATGGCTTCCGGCGCAGCGGCATTTTTACTTATCGCCCCTACTGCGACGGATGTCAGGCCTGCATTCCGGTTCGCATCAGGGTCGATGCTTTCTCCCCCAACCGGAGCCAGCGCCGCGCCTGGATCAGGCACCAGGAATTCGTAACCTCGATTACATCCTTATCCTACGTCGCGGAACACTACGACCTCTACCTGCGCTATCAGGCAGTGCGCCATGCCGGCGGCGGCATGGACCAGGACAGCCGCGATCAATACGCGCAATTCCTGTTGCAAAGCAAAGTCAATACGCGCCTGGTTGAATTTCGCGATCCCGACGGCATTCTGCGCATGGTAAGCATCATTGATGTCCTGGATGACGGCTTGTCTTCGGTTTATACCTTTTACGATCCTGATGTAAAAGGTGCCTCATACGGCACATACAATGTTCTGTGGCAGGTCGAGCAAGCCAGACGCTTGCACATGCCTTACGTCTATCTGGGGTACTGGATACAGAACAGTCCGAAGATGGCGTACAAGACCAATTTCAAACCGCTTGAGGCCCTCCGGCATGGCAAGTGGGAAGAATGGCATTGATCCCGCTCACGATCGGCGCTTTCCCCTAGGTGCCAGAGTAAAATGGCAGCTTTTTGGCAGGCAAGAACGTTCGCACCCGCCTGCAATGCTTCCCTCTGGTCTTCTATGTCTGACAAATTCCTGTATGCGCTTGCCCGTCCGCTGCTGTTCTCGCTCGACCCTGAAACAGCCCATAATCTGACCCTGTCATCCTTGCAGCGTGCTGCAGCGCTTGGCCTTACCAAAGGAATTGCTCAGCCCCGCCCTGATCCGCGCACGGTTATGGGCATACGATTTCCCAATCCGGTCGGACTGGCGGCAGGTCTCGACAAGGATGGCGCCTATATTGATGGCTTGGCAGCGCTTGGATTCGGATTCATTGAAGTTGGAACTGTCACGCCGCATGCCCAAGCCGGCAACCCGCGGCCCCGCATGTTCCGCTTGCCCGAAGCCAATGCCATCATCAACCGCATGGGCTTCAACAATGGTGGTGTCGATGCCTTTGTCGCCAACGTGCAGGCATCGCAGTTCTATCAGGACAAGAAAGGTGTACTTGGCCTTAACATTGGCAAAAACGCGAGTACGCCAATCGAGCGGGCAGCCGATGATTATCTGCATTGCCTGGAGAAGGTGTATCCGTACGCAAGCTACGTCACCGTCAACATTTCCTCGCCTAATACGAAAAACCTGAGGCAGTTGCAGGGTGCATCCGAGCTAGATGCCTTGTTGTCCGACCTTAAGGATGCGCAGCAACGCCTGACCGACAAGCACAAACGGTACGTGCCTATTGCCCTGAAAATTGCCCCGGACATCAACGACGAACAAATCAAAGTCATTGCTGGCGCGCTTCTTCAGCACCGGATGGATGCGGTGATCGCCACCAATACCACGGTCAGCCGCGATGCAGTCAAGTCATTGCCGCATGCGGAAGAAGCAGGCGGCCTCTCAGGGGCACCGGACTTCGAGCCATCCAACAAAGTGATTCGGGGATTAAGGTCAGAACTGGGCGATGCATTGCCGATCATTGGTGTAGGCGGCATTTGCTCCGGCAAGGACGCCCGGGTGAAGATGGAAACCGGCGCTTCGCTGGTGCAGCTTTATACGGGCTTGATTTATCGCGGGCCTGCGCTGGTCCGGGAATGTGCGGAAGCGCTGCGCAATTCGGGCGCCAGCTGAATCTGCCAATCGAGCTGCAATAAAAAAAGCCCGAACGACTTTCGTCAGTTCGGGCTTGCTGAATCAAGATTGCTTATTCGACTTCCAGGGTTTCTTCCGGGGTCGCAGGAGGCATAGGGTCCCCTTCCGCAAAGTCCAGCTTGATCTGCTCATTTTCATCCAGGTCCACCGTCACGCGTCCGCCCGAGACGAGCTTACCGAACAGAAGTTCATCTGCCAGCGCCTTGCGAATCATGTCCTGGATCAGACGCGCCATTGGACGTGCGCCCATCAGCGGATCAAAGCCTTTTCTGCCGAGGAACTTGCGCAAGTTGTCGGTGAAGATAGCTTCCACCTTCTTCTCGTGCAGTTGCTCTTCGAGCTGCATCAGGAACTTGTCAACCACGCGCAGGATAATTTCTTCATCCAGCGCACGGAAGCTGATGATCGAGTCCAGGCGATTACGGAATTCCGGCGTGAACATGCGCTTGATATCCGCCATCTCGTCGCCGGCCTCCTTCTTGTCCGTAAAGCCGATCGAGCGCTTCTGCAGGCTTTCCGCTCCCGCGTTGGTCGTCATGATGATGATGACATTGCGGAAGTCCGTCTTGCGGCCATTGTTATCAGTCAGCGTGCCATGGTCCATCACCTGCAGCAGGATATTGAAAATATCCGGATGCGCCTTTTCGATTTCATCAAGCAGCAGCACTGCATGCGGCTTCTTGGTAATCGCTTCGGTCAACAGCCCACCCTGATCGAATCCGACATATCCCGGCGGCGCGCCGATCAGGCGACTTACCGCATGGCGCTCCATGTACTCGGACATATCGAATCGAATCAGCTCGATACCGAGAATGAAGGCCAACTGCTTCGCGACTTCGGTCTTGCCGACGCCGGTCGGACCAGAGAACAGGAAAGCACCAATTGGTTTGTCCGTCTTGCCCAAGCCGGCACGAGCCATCTTGATAGCAGACGACAGCGCTTCGATTGCCGGATCCTGACCAAACACCACGTTCTTCAGGTCGCGTTCAATAGTCTGCAGCTTACTGCGGTCATCCTGGTTGACCGACTGCGGAGGAATCCGGGCAATCTTGGAAATGATGTCCTCGATTTCGGATTTGCCGATCGTCTTTTTCTGCTTCGACTTTGGCAGTATCCGCTGCGCTGCGCCGGCCTCATCGATGACGTCAATGGCCTTGTCTGGCAAATGGCGGTCATTGATGAACCGTGCCGCCAGTTCCGCGGCAGAGGTAAGGGCCGACGCAGAATACTTGACGCCATGATGCTCTTCGAAGCGCGACTTCAGCCCGCGCAGGATCTGCACTGTCTGCTCGACCGTCGGTTCGTTGACATCGATCTTCTGGAAGCGGCGCGACAAGGCATGGTCTTTCTCGAACACACCACGGAACTCGGTATAAGTGGTTGCGCCAATGCATTTCAGCTGACCACTGGACAAAGCCGGCTTCAGCAGATTGGATGCATCGAGAGTTCCGCCGGACGCCGAGCCAGCACCGATGATCGTATGAATCTCGTCGATAAAGAGTATCGCGTTCGGCGCATCCTTCAATTGCTTGAGCACGGCCTTCAGGCGCTGCTCGAAATCGCCGCGGTACTTGGTGCCTGCCAGCAGCGCCCCCATGTCAAGCGAGTAGACAATCGCATTCTGCAAGACTTCCGGCACATCGCCTTGCGTCACACGCCAGGCCAAGCCTTCTGCGATCGCAGTTTTGCCGACACCGGCCTCGCCCACGAGCAAGGGATTGTTCTTGCGTCGACGGCACAACGTTTGAATGACTCTCTCGACTTCCGACTCGCGTCCGATAAGTGGATCGATCCGCCCTTCCGCAGCCAGCTTGTTGAGATTCTGCGTAAACTGGTCGAGCGGGCTTTCCTTCTGCTGGCCATCGGCCTGTGCATCTTCTGCGCCTTCGGGCGCCTTCTGGGGATCGATTTGTTGATCCTTGCGCACGCCATGCGAGATGAAATTGACTACGTCCAGCCTGGTCACCCCCTGCTGGTGCAGGTAGTAAACAGCGTGCGAATCCTTTTCGCCAAAAATCGCGACCAAGACATTAGCGCCGGTTACTTCCTTCTTGCCATTCGACGCTGACTGCACGTGCATGATCGCGCGTTGAATCACACGCTGAAAACCAAGCGTAGGCTGGGTGTCGACCTCGCTTGTACCCGGCACGGTCGGCGTATTGTCGTTGATGAAATTGGTCAGCGTCTTGCGCAGATCCTCTATATTAACTGCGCATGCGCGCAGCACTTCTGCTGCAGACGGGTTGTCAAGCAGCGCGAGCAGCAAATGCTCGACAGTGATGAATTCATGACGTGCTTGCCGGGCTTCGACAAACGCCATGTGCAAACTAACTTCCAGTTCCTGCGCAATCATGCTTCCTCCATCACGCATTGCAGGGGATGCCCTGCCTTTCTTGCGTGCGTTAAAACCAATTCCACTTTAGTCGACGCTATATCCTTTGGATAGACGCCGCACATACCTTTTCCATCACGATGAACTTTGAGCATGATCTGCGTCGCAGTTTCTCGGTCCTTGTTGAAATATTCCTGAATGATCGTGACGACAAACTCCATGGGAGTGTAGTCATCATTCAACAATAATACTTGGTACATTGGCGGAGGCTTAAGTTTCTGCTCCTGCCTCTCTAATACCGTATTGTTGTCATGCTTGGTTGCCATTCTTCAATTTCGATACGTTCAACTTGGGCGCGTCACGGAAAGTAAAAGACACTTGACTTTCACCTACGTTATTTATATTACGCGCTTTCTATTTAGTTCGCAGATGATGCTTAAGCAGCGTAAATCAAGGTATCTCTTTATGCAAATACCTTGCACAATCTCAAATCCGCGCTTGGAAGCGCCTTGACTTTTATAATTTTTGCAGGAACAATGTACTCATTGACAATTAGGATTGCCTATTTGTCAATAAGAAGTGAGCAGTTTTTAGGAGGGGGCAGCGTTACGCGAGGCTTCTTGCTTATACGGCTCGTGTGATTGTTATTCTTTGAAAGACGCTTTTATGGCAACAGGTACCGTCAAGTGGTTCAACGACTCCAAAGGCTTTGGATTTATTACTCCGGATGACGGCGGTGAAGATTTGTTCGCTCACTTTTCCGCAATCCAAATGAACGGCTTCAAGACTCTCAAAGAAGGTCAAAAAGTGTCGTTCGAAGTAACGCAAGGCCCGAAAGGCAAGCAAGCTTCCAATATTCAGACACCGTAATCGAGCTAAGTTAATTTAGCACGAGGAACAAAGCCCCGCCCATGCGGGGTTTTTTTTCGCCCTTGAATAATTAGGCAGGAGTTGAACCTTAAGTTCGTGATATTTGTTTTCCAGCAATAATAATTGGTCAGCTTATATGCCGCTCGTTGCAACTTCTTCGAAGAATGCCGCTTTTAATTCATTCTTCTGAACTCATTAGCAAACAAGGCCGGAAGATCCGGCCTTGTTTGGTACGACTATGCTGAACAAATACTTACATGTTCTGAATCATGACTTCGCCAAAACCAGAACATGACACTTGCGTTGCGCCCTCCATCAAGCGCGCGAAGTCGTAGGTTACCTTCTTCGAGAGAATCGATTTTTCCATTGAGCTGATGATCAGATCGGCCGCTTCCGTCCAACCCATGTGCCGCAGCATCATTTCGGCAGATAGAATCACCGAGCCCGGGTTGACGTAGTCCTTCCCGGCATATTTCGGTGCAGTGCCATGAGTTGCCTCGAACATCGCAACCGAGTCAGACAAGTTTGCACCCGGAGCAATACCAATCCCGCCAACCTGGGCCGCCAGGGCATCAGAAATGTAGTCGCCGTTCAGATTCAGGGTTGCAATGACACTGTATTCATTCGGGCGCAGCAGAATTTGCTGGAGGAACGCATCAGCGATTGAATCCTTGACCGTAATTTCCTTGCCAGTCTTCGGATTCTTGAATTTGCACCATGGGCCGCCGTCAATCAGTTGCGCTCCGAACTCTTTTTGCGCCAAGGCGTAGCCCCAGTCACGGAATCCACCCTCGGTGTACTTCATGATGTTGCCTTTGTGCACCAAAGTGACGGAAGGCTTGTCATTGTCGATTGCGTACTGAATGGCTTTACGCACCAAACGCTCGGTACCTTCGCGGGACACCGGCTTGACGCCGATACCCGAAGTATTCGGGAAGCGGATTTTCTTGACGCCCATTTCCTTGATCAGGAAGTCGATCAATTTCTTGGCACCGTCCGAGCCCTCTGCCCACTCGATTCCAGCGTAAATATCTTCGGAATTTTCGCGGAAAATTACCATATCGGTTTTTTCCGGTTCGCGAACCGGCGATGGCACGCCCTTGAAGTAACGTACGGGACGCAGGCAGACATACAGGTCGAGCTCTTGGCGCAACGCAACGTTCAGCGAGCGAATGCCACCGCCGACTGGCGTAGTAAGCGGCCCCTTAATGGAAACTACGTATTCTTTTAAAGCCTGCAGAGTTTCTTCCGGCAGCCATACGTCAGGACCATAGACCTTTGTTGATTTCTCGCCGGCGAAAATTTCCATCCAACTGATCTTGCGCTTGCCACCGTAGGCCTTTGCCACTGCAGCATCAACCACCCTGATCATGACTGGGCTGATGTCCACACCAGTACCATCGCCTTCGATAAAAGGAATGATGGGAGTGTCCGGAACATTCAACGAAAAATCGGAATTAACCGTGATTTTGGTTCCGTTAGCAGGGACTTTGATATGTTGATACATCGAGATCTCCGGAATTGGCGAGAAAGAGAAGTGCTGCGCTTAAAGTTTTTTGTATTCAAGCTGCAGGTCTTATATAAGACATAAGAGAGCATTTCGTATTATGCACTACTATTTTACTAGATGCCATTAATTTTACGAACCCTTGTCTAATTGCTGACCCCTTGCGGCAGAATGAATCAGTCCAGGGCAGTACAATTTCCGACTTTCCTGTTCCAAGCTGACTTTATGGCACTCATCCTATTTAACAAGCCCTTTCAAGTGATGTGCCAGTTTTCACCTCACCCCACTAGGAAAACCTTGGCGGACTTCCTAGATATTCCCAACATCTACCCCGCAGGGCGACTTGACGCGGACAGTGAAGGCCTGCTGCTACTAACGGATGAAGGCCATCTGCAGCATGAAATCAGCCACCCGAGTCATAAACAGCCCAAGACTTATATTGCGCAAGTCGAAGGAAAGCCGAGTGCCGCTCTTCTGAGGAAGCTCCAAGCCCCCCTTGACCTCGGGGATTTTGTCACCCAGCCATGCCAGGCAACAGAGATTCAAGCGCCCGACTGGCTTTGGTCTCGAAATCCACCAATTCGCTATCGCCTCGATAAACCGACAAGTTGGCTTGCTATTACACTTTTAGAAGGAAAAAACCGCCAAGTCAGGCGGATGACGGCGGCAGTCGGACTGCCGACCTTGCGACTGGTCCGAATCGCAATAGGAAACATTTCACTAACCACACATCCGTTGTGGCCAGGCGAATGGAGGGAAATTTCAACTGCAGAATTGTGACGCGAGAAAATCGCGCTACACAAAGATCAAGTAGAGTGAGCTGAATTTCCGGACATACACACGTTTTCAATTCAACGTTTTGTCATTTTGCAATTAATTAACTTTTTATAAGTGCCAACATCGCGATTCGGCCCCACAAAATTGATTTCAGCTCAAATCATGTCAACCGGCAATGCACCGCCGCGTTAATGGAAGTGATTCGTCAGAATCAACGTTTGATCAACATGTCAATTTGAGGGACCGAAAATGAAAAAACTGATCGCTGCTCTGATCGCTGGCCTGTTTGCCGCTTCCGCTTTCGCCGCTGACGCTGCTCCTGCTGCTTCCGCTCCGGCTGACGCCACTTCCGCTCCGGCTGCTTCCGCACCGAAAGCCAAGAAAGTCAAGAAAGTCAAGAAAGCCAAGAAAGCTGCTCCTGCTGCTTCCAAGTAATCAGCTCTTCGCTTCAGTAAAAAGGCAGGCTTGTCCTGCCTTTTTATTTTGGTTCTAATACTTGAGAAGTGCCGTTGTCTGTTCGTCGCCCATATGCAGACAAAAAACGAGGTTTCGACTTTATTCAGCTTCGCCCGTCAAACTACTGCCTCGCGTTTCCGACGATGAAAAAATTTTTCCGTTACCACTTCGGTCTTGCCGCAGCAATCATTGGTATGACTTCTATGACCGGCTTCGCCCAATCAGAAGTCAGATTTCCGACAATTTCCCTGAATGCCGGAATGCATGTGATCAAGGCTGAAGTTGCAGTCACGCCCGCTCAACGCCAGCAAGGCTTGATGTTCCGCGAAAAAATGGGACCCAACGAAGGGATGCTGTTTCTATTCGATGCGCCTGCGGGGGTCTGCATGTGGATGAAGAACACTCTGATCCCCTTGTCCGTGGCCTTCATTGAAGAAACCGGGAAAATCGTCAACATCGAAGACATGAAGCCGCAGACTACTGACTCGCATTGCGCAAAGAAGCCGATTCGCTATGCCCTTGAAATGAATTCCGGTTGGTTCCAGCAAAAGAATATCAAGCCCGGCAGCGTCATCGGAGGCCTCCCCCAGGCGAAATAAGCCGTGCCATCCGACGCTAGGCACTCGCGTAAGCAAAAAAAGCTACGCGCAGAGCGAAGATCAGACGAAAAAAGCCCGCACGACTAAGGTCATGCGGGCTTTGTATTTCACTACCACCTTCCCGCATGCAAGCGGGACTGGCAATGCAGAATCAGGCCAGTGCCTTCAGGGCAGCAGCCAGGCGGCTCTTGTGACGAGCAGCCTTATTCTTGTGAATGATTTTCTTGTCAGCGATACGATCGATCGTCGACACAGAAGATTGGAACACTGTGGAAGCCGCAGCCTTGTCGCCGGCTTCAATGGCCTTGCGGACAGCCTTGATCGCCGTGCGCAGCATCGAACGCTGGCTGGAATTGTGAGCGTTTTGCTTGACTGCTTGACGAGCACGCTTGCGCGCTTGTGCGGTATTTGCCATGTGTATTTCCTAAGACGGGATTCGCCTGCTTATGCAGATTACGAAACAGAATTTTTTAAAGCCGTGAATTATAACGGCTTTTTGAAAAATGGGCAAACCTTGCGCAACCTACCCCAACTGCCCCGCGAACACGCGCGCCGACATGGCGTTCCCGCCATCGTCCCGCTTGCCCACCATCATCTGCAGCAGCCGAGCGGCTATAATTGCGCCCCATGAATCTGCATAAAACGCTTGCCGCGATCTTCGGCATGACGATGATTTCGCGCGTGACGGGGCTGGTAAGGGAGCTTCTGATCGCACGGGCTTTCGGCGCATCGGCATACACTGATGCCTTCAACGTCGCCTTCCGCATTCCCAACCTGTTGCGCCGCCTTTTCGCCGAAGGCGCCTTTTCGCAAGCATTCGTTCCCATACTGGCTGAATACAAGAACCAGAAGGGCGAAGCGGAAACTCGAAAGCTGGTCGACCACGTCGCCACCATTCTCGCATGGGCTTTGGTCCTGACCTGTCTTGCCGGCATTGTGGCTGCGCCCCTCGTCGTCTACCTGATTGCAACCGGCTTCAAATCCGAGCCGCGCGTATTCGATGCCTCAGTGCTGATGACGCGGATCATGTTCCCTTATATCGGTTTCATGTCATTCGTGGCGCTGGCAGGCGGCGTCCTGAATACCTGGCGCCAGTTCAAGATCCCTGCCGTTACACCGGTCCTTCTGAATCTGTCCTTCATCGCCGCGTCGCTGTTCCTCGCACCGCATATGCGGCAACCGATTTACGCACTTGCCATTGCAGTATTTGTTGGCGGCACATTGCAACTGGCCATTCAGTTTCCGTCCCTGCGCCGGATAGGCATGCTTCCGCGCATCAGCTGGAATGTTCGAGCAGCAATTGCCGATCCGGGAGTACGGCGGGTTCTGAAGCAAATGGTGCCAGCTACGTTTGCAGTGTCAGTATCGCAACTCAGCATCATCATCAACACGAACATTGCCTCGCACCTGGAAAATGGCAGCGTGTCTTGGCTCGGGTATGCGGATCGCTTGATGGAATTGCCAACTGCATTGCTGGGAGTTGCATTGGGCACGATCCTCTTGCCCAGCCTTTCCAAGGCACATGCCGAGGGCGACGCGGGAGAGTACTCCGCCCTGCTCGACTGGGGCTTGCGCCTGACCTTCCTGCTGGCACTTCCAGCTGCAGTCGGACTGGCAACCTTGTCCGTGCCGCTTACGACGACGCTCTATCATTACGGCAAGTTCGACGCGCTTTCCGTCGCAATGACCAGTCGCTCCCTGATTGCCTACGGCGTGGGTCTGATCGGGTTAATTCTGGTAAAAATTCTCGCGCCCGGCTTCTATGCGAAACAGGACATCAAGACGCCCGTGAAAATCGCGATTCTCGTGATGATTGCCACACAAGTCATGAACCTGCTGTTCGTGCCCTGGATTGCACACGCGGGTCTCGCACTATCGATCGGCGTCGGAGCCTGCCTTAATGCAAGTCTGCTTTACTGGGGGCTGAGCAGACGCGGCATTTACAAGCCACAACAAGGATGGGGCTTGTTCCTGATCAAGTTGACCGGTGCATTGTTCCTGCTTGCCGGAACCGCTCTGTGGACAGCCGGACATTTCGACTGGATAGCCCTACGTGCCCATCCGCTCATGCGCGTAGGCGCACTTGCCTTCGTCATGGCTGCCTGCGGAGCGGTTTATTTCGCAGCCCTGTTCATCATGGGCTTCCGCCTCAGGGACTTCAAGCGGATTGCCTCCTGATTCTCATCGAACTCGATGACCGTCCGCCCTTTCGTTGCGGGCGACATGGTTATATTATGGTCTTCATATGGAGATCAAAGCTCTCGATTACTTCGCTTCGCTCGTTCAGCAGGATGATTCCATCCCCTTGTTCGAGGCGGCCTTGGCAATCGCGCAGGATGCCGACCCGCAACTCGATCTTGCAGCGACCCAGGCAGAAGTCGACATCCTTGCCGCCCGACTGCGGCGGCGCCTTGCAGCCGACGCTTCCAGTGTGCAGAAACTGCGCCTGCTGAACCACTTCTTCTACAACGAGCTTGGCTTTGCCGGCAACGTGAATGATTACTACGATCCGGACAACAGCTACCTGCACCGGGTTCTCAGCACGCGCCGCGGCATTCCGATTTCGCTTGCCGTGCTTTACATGGAACTGGGCCAGCAAATCGGCTTGAACATCAAGGGCATTTCGTTCCCGGGCCATTTCCTGATGAAGCTGTCGATACAGGCCGGGGACATCGTGATTGACCCTTTCAACGGCGCCAGCCTGTCACGGGAAGAACTGGAAGAGCGGCTGGAGCCGTATTTCGAGCAGCAGCATTATGCCGGCGGCGACATTCCCCTTGGCACCTACCTGCAATCGGCGCGCCCGCGCGAAATTCTGGCGCGCATGCTGCGCAACCTTAAAGCCTTGTTCGTCGAGCACATGCTCTGGCAAAGACTGCTGGGTGTACAGCAGCGCCTCGTGATTCTGCTACCCAACGAAATCACCGAACGGCGCGATCGCGGGCTGGCATATGCCAACCTCGAATGCCCGCAGGCGGCCTTGCTGGATCTGGAAGCCTATCTTGCCGAGCGCCCCTATGCCTCTGACGCGGAACTCCTGCGCAGCAAATTGCCAGAATTGCGCGAAGCCTGCAAACGCTTGAACTGATCGGCGCTACGCCTTGCTGCGCGCTTCAATCTCTTCCCACCGCTCCAGGCTCTGCAGCAGCAGCACATCGATTTCCGCATAACGCTGGTTCAGGCGCTGCACTTCCTCCGGCTGCTGCCGGTATAGATCGGCGTCGGCAAGCCGTTCCGAAATCGTCTTCTGCTCCTCCTCCAGCTGGGCAATCAGGCCCGGCAAAGTTTCCAGCTCGCGCTGCTCCTTGTAGCTCAGCTTTTTTTGCCTGGTTGGGGGCGCTGCCTGCGTTTCCTTTTGCGCCGGCTTCGCCTCCGCCTTTACCGCTCCCTTTGCCGGCTCGGCCGCTTTCGGTTGCGGCCGCGTCCGTTCCCAGTCACTGTAGCCGCCGACATACTCGCGCCACAATCCATTGCCCTCGGCAGCAATTACCTGAGTCACCACGTTGTCAAGGAAGGTGCGGTCATGGCTGACAAGGAACACCGTGCCGCTGTACTCGCTCAGCAGTTCTTCCAGCAATTCCAGGGTGTCGATGTCCAGGTCGTTGGTCGGTTCGTCCAGCACGAGTACGTTGGCCGGCTTGGCGAACAGCCGCGCGAGCAGCAGACGGTTGCGTTCACCGCCCGACAGCGATTTCACCGGCGAACGTGCGCGCTCCGGCGCAAACAGGAAATCCGCTAGATATGTCATCACATGCTTGCGCTGGCCGTTGATTTCCACCCAGTCGCTGCCTGGCGAAATCGTGTCGGCCAGGCTCGCCTCATCATTCAGTTGGGCGCGCATCTGGTCGAAGTAGGCAATCTGTAGCCGCGCGCCCTGCTTGACGGTTCCGGAATCAGGCTTCTCTTCGCCAAGTATCAGCTTCAGCAGCGTGGTCTTGCCGGCGCCATTCGGTCCGATCAGGCCCACCTTGTCGCCGCGCAGGATCGTTGCGCTGAAATCCTTCACGATGATTTTTTCACCGTAGCGCTTGCTGACATCCGCCAGTTCGGCAACGATCTTGCCCGAGCGTTCGCCAGCCGCCACATCCAGCTTCACCTGCCCCTGCTGGTCGCGACGCGCAGAGCGCGTGCGCCTCAGCTCTTCGAGCCGCCTGACCCGGCCTTCGTTGCGGGTGCGCCGCGCTTCGACGCCCTTGCGAATCCATACCTCTTCCTGTGCGAGGAACTTGTCGAACTTCGCGTTCTCGACCGCCTCGATCTCGAGCTGCTCCGCCTTGCGTGTCTGATAGGCGCTGAAGTTGCCCGGGAAGGACAGCAGGCGCCCGCGATCCAGTTCGACGATGCGCGTGGCAACGTTGTCCAGGAAAGAGCGGTCGTGGGTAATGAACAGCACGCTGCCCTTGAACTCGCGCAACAGCCCTTCCAGCCAAAGGATGGAAGTAAAGTCGAGATGGTTGGTTGGTTCGTCCAGCAGCAATACGTCAGGAGAACTGACCAGTGCGCAAGCCAGAGCGACACGTTTCTGCGTTCCGCCTGACAGTGTGCCCATCAAGGCATCTTTGTCCAGGTTCAAGCGCGCCAGCGTGGTTTCGACATGGTTGGAAAGATTCCATGCATCCGCCGCATCCAGCTTGGCCTGGATCACATGCATGCGCTCCATGACCGCTTCATCCTCGCCCTCGCCGAGCTTTCCCACCAGTTCGTTGTATTCCGCGAGCAAGACTGGTAGTTCACCCATGCCCGAAGCGACTGCATCGAATACCGTCACCTCGGGAGCAAACTGCGGCTCCTGGGCCACATAAGCAATCCTGATGCCCTGCTGCATGACCATCAAGCCGTCATCCAGCTTGGCCAGGCCCGCGATAATTTTCAGCAAGGACGATTTACCCGTTCCATTACGGCCGATCAAGCCAACGCGTTCCGAGGCATCAAGGGAAAATTCCGCATGATCAAGCAGGGCAACATGTCCGAATGCGAGTTGCGCATTGGTGAGAGAAATGACAGCCATAGGGAAAATCGCGCATGAGGGCCCATGCGCATCACAATGATAAGGAAAGTCCGCATTGTACCGAGACCGGGGCCGGTATAGAACCGGCCCATTGTTCCTTCCTTCTGCAAGGAAGAATCCCGTCTGCATTGCAATTCCATGATCTCTGCCCGGGGTCTCGGCTATAATCTCGGGCGTGACTATAAATTCATTCAGTCATCCGCGTCTCGCCGTAGTTCAATGGATAGAACGAGTGCCTCCTAAGCGCTAGATCTGGGTTCGATTCCCGGCGGCGGGACCAGATCTCTGCACCCAATTCCCAATTCTTACTCCGGCAAGATCCGGCCGCCGACATCAAGCGTTTTGATCATCCAGGTCTGCAGATTCTTGACTGTATTTCCCTGGACATCTTCGGCGTGGCGAATGAATTTCACCGGCCCGAGACCCTGCGCAAGCCAGGCTTCTTCCGAAAAAACGATGCCGCTTACTTCTCCGCTCCCGGAGTTGGTGACGGTCATGCGGGACGCGTTGGAAAACCTTGCCGCCGACACCGTCGCATTCCAGGGCAAGGCAAAGGATTCGAATCCACGGAAAATCTGCGTGTATTCCAGACGGAATTGCTCGAACTGGCCATCTCCATCCCTGTCTTCATTCCATACGCCCTGTCGAACAACTGTCCGGGCTTCGCCTATTGCATAGGTAGGAAATGCGTACTCGCGCACCAAGCCTATCTGCTGTCTCGTTTCCGAAGGGAGCTCGGCATCTGTAGTGTAGTCATGGAATACACCATTGGCCGTCTTGACCAGGGCCGTGATCCCGCCGGGATTCAGATGCTCGACCTCGAGCAATTGAGCTTGCGTAGAGCCTGCATCGGTGGAAGACTGGACTGCGATTCTGTCCCCCGCACCGATCAGGTTGCCATTGGCATCGGTAATGTCGTAGACCCAGCTGTCATTTTGCGAGAGTGGCATCAGGTTGAGGGCCGCCACATCGACGAGCGGCCCAATAGGCGCCGATTCTGTCGCAACAACGGGGATGTGTTGTTCCGGTGTCGTCGACGCCGTGTTCCCGCTTGAGCCGCCTCCCCCGCCGCCGCCGCAGCTTGTTAACAGAGAAAGCACTACGACGGAAGCTGAAAGAGCAGGAAAGCGGGAAAACATGTCTGACAAAGGAGTAGGTCTGATATGGAAGGCACTCCGGATGGAGAAACCGGCATGAAAAACGACCAATAGACCGCTCTGCTTTTCTTCAGTTCAATTTTCAGGTGAAGGGCTGCGAAAGAACCACTGCATTCGTCTTGGACATTCCGATTGAAACGGGAAAATAAGACGTGCTGGGGATTGGAGGATGAGCGGGCCTTTGGTGAAGCCCGAAGGAGTGCAAGACCGCTGCTGATTATTCGGCGTCAGGCTGGTTGGCCGGCGAAGCTTTCGCAAATGCGTCCATGGCAAGGCAGGCATCGTTGATGCGCATGATCGTCGGCATCCGCGACAAGTCGCAGTCCAGCCTCTGCGCATTGGCAATCTGGGGAATCAGGCAGCAATCAGCGATGGAGGGCGTGTCGCCGTAGCAGAACTGCCCCACGCGCGGGTCTCGTGCCAGCAATGCCTCAAGGGCAGTCAAGCCGCTCTCGCACCAGTGGCGGTACCAGGCATTCTTGCTTTCTTCGTCGACCTTCAATTCGCGCTTCAGGTACCGCAGCACGCGCAGGTTGTTGAGCGGATGGATGTCGCAGGCGATCGAGAGAGCAATTCCCCGCACGTAAGCCCTGTCAAGCGCCTGCCCAGGCAAGAGACGCGGCTCGGGGTGCATCTCTTCCAGGTATTCCATGATGGCAAGTGATTGGGTCAACACTGCGGGGTGATCGACGGAATCATCGATCAGGGTCGGAACCAGCCCGTCCGGATTCAACTGCCGGTATTCCGGCATGAGTTGCTCGCCACCATTCTTCAGCAAATGCACCGGAATGACTTCATAGCCGAGCCCTTTCAGGTTCAACGCAATGCGAACCCGGTACGATGCCGAACTGCGGAAGTAGCTGTAGAGCTTCATGCCTTTACCCTCCGACCCTGGAAAGAGAAAAGCGGGGAGTCAGACCAGCTTGACCCGCAGCGTACCCAGAGCGTCGATCCCGCCCTCCAGCACATCGCCCTTCTTGACCGCCGCCACGCCTTCCGGGGTGCCGGAGAAAATCAGGTCGCCGGGTTGCAGTTCATAGTATTTGGACAAGTGCTCGATGGTTTCCGCGATATTCCAGATCAGCTTGTCGACATTGCTTTTCTGGCGTGGAGAGCCATTGACGTTCAGATAGATGCCGCCGGCATTGATCAGGCCGGTTTTGGAAACGGGATGAATCGGGCCAATCGGTGCGGAGTGGTCGAAGCCCTTTGCCGTGCACCAGGGGCGCCCCAGCTTCTTGGCTTCCGCCTGCAGATCGCGCCGGGTCATGTCGAGCCCGACGGCATACCCCCAGATATGGCCAGGTGCGTCTGCCGCAGGGATATTCTTGCCGCCCTTGCCGATGGCGACCACCAGCTCGATTTCATGATGCAAGTCACTAGTCAGGCTGGGATAAGGCATTTCGCCCAATTGGCCTTCCTGGACGGGCAGCACGGCATCGGCCGGTTTCATGAAGAAGAATGGAGCTTCGCGGCCGGAGTGCCCCATTTCTTTTGCGTGTTCTACGTAGTTGCGGCCGACGCAGTAAATGCGATGGACCGGAAACAGTTCATTGCGGCCGGCTACGGGCACGGCGGCGACAGCTTGCGGGGTGAAAGCGTATTGCATAAAGGTCTCCCAAGTTGATTCCGAATTATGCCATCCGTTGCCGCACAAAGTGTTGGCGCAATTACCGTGCCTTGGAATCCGGCCTCTCTTGGAAGACAGCAGGGCTTTGTGCCGCTCAGCCCTCGCCTAGGTAGGCCTCCCGCACCTTCGGATCATCGAGCATGTCCTTGCCCTTGCCGGTCATCGTGATCAGGCCGGAATCCATCACGTAACCGCGATGTGCAGCCTGCAGCGCGAGCTTCGCGTTCTGCTCCACCAGCAGGATGGTGACGCCTTGTGCGGAAACGGCGCGTACCACTTCGAAGATCTTTTCGACCATGATGGGCGACAGGCCCATCGAAGGTTCATCCAGCAGCAACAGCTTCGGGTGACTCATCAGGGCGCGCGCCATCGCCAGCATTTGTTGTTCGCCACCGGAAAGTGTGCCCGCCAGTTGCGCAGCGCGCTCCTTCAGGCGAGGGAACACGCCAAACCATTTCTCGATATCCGCATTGATCGTTTCCTTGTCATCCCGGATGTAAGCGCCCATCAACAGGTTTTCGAGGATCGTCATGCGGGTAAATACGCCACGGCCCTCGGGCACCATGGCCAGGTTTTTACGCACCAGATTGAAAGACTGCACGCCCCTGATCGGCTGCCCGTTGTACAGGATGTTGCCTTCAACCCGGCAATTGGGCAGAGTGCCCGTAATCGCCTTGAGCGTCGTGGTCTTACCGGCGCCATTGGCACCGATGAGGGTGACGAGTTCTCCCTTGTTGACCTCGAGATCAATGCCTTTCACCGCCTGGATACCGCCATAGGCAATCTTCAGGCCGCTGATTTTGAGTATGTTCTCGCTCATTTAATGCGACCCTCCTAGGTATGCCTCGATCACCGCCGGATTCTTCTGAACTTCAACGGGCGTGCCTTCCGCGATCGGCTTGCCGTAATCCAGGACGGTCAAGCGGTCGCAGAGTCCCATCACCAGCTTTACGTCATGCTCGATCAGCAGAATGGTCTTGCCTTCCGCCTTGATCTTGACCAACAGCTCGCGCAGCGCGAGCTTTTCAGTCGCATTCATGCCGGCAGCCGGTTCATCTAGCGCCAGCAGCTGCGGCTCCGTCGCCAACGCCCGGGCAATCTCCAGGCGGCGCTGGTCGCCATACGACAAATGACGCGCGGTACGATGAGCAAACTGGGCAATGCCGACAAACTCCAGCAATTCCATCGCCCGCTTCTGGATGCCCGCCTCTTCTTCGCGAGCCGCCTTGTGATGCAATATGGCGCCAAGCACGCCTTGGTGAGTACGCACATGACGTCCGACCATCACGTTTTCCAGAGCGGTCATTTCGCCGAACAGGCGGATGTTCTGGAAAGTGCGCGCAATGCCGGCTTTCGCGACTTCATGCGGCGCGGAGGGCGAATACGGCTTGCCTGCGAGTTCGAACGATCCGCTGTCAGGCTGGTACAGACCGGTAATGACATTGAAGAAGGTAGTCTTGCCGGCGCCGTTGGGACCAATCAGGCCGTAAATCTGTCCTCGCCGGATTTGCACGCCGACGTTCGACAATGCCTGCAGGCCGCCAAAACGCTTGTTGACGCCTGCGATATTGAGAATGATTTGTTCGCTCATCATGACTCCTCAGGCGGCAAGCTGAGTCGCTTCCGCTTTCCCGTCGGACGAACGGGAACTGGCGGTAATCCGGTCTTCCAGCCGTGGCGAGGGCCAGAGTCCGGCCGGCCGGTTCAGCATGATGACCACCATGGCGAGACCGTAGAGCAATTGGCGCAGCACCTCGGCCTCGATCAGCACCGTCCCGAACAGCGTACGCTGCATCGGTTCGACCACGTGGCGCAGGATCTCGGGCAAGGCCGCAAGGATGGCACCACCCAGCACGACACCCGGAATATGTCCCATGCCGCCCAGTACTACCATTGCCAGCACGGCAATCGACTCGGTCAGCGAAAACGATTCCGGGGAAACGAAGCCCTGGAACGAGGCGAACATGGCGCCGGCAATGCCCCCGAAGGAAGCGCCCATGCCGAAAGCCAGCAGCTTGATGTTGCGGGTATTGATGCCCATCGCTTTGGCTGCGATCTCATCTTCGCGGATCGCCACCCAGGCACGGCCGAGGCGCGAATGCTGCAGGCGCACCGAGATGAAGATGATCGCAATGCAGAGCGCCAGGAACAGGAAGTAATAGGCGTTCACCGACGGCATCGAGAACGGCCCGATATTCACCATGCCGCGCGAACCGGAGAGGGACACGCCGAAGATGCGGATCGGATCGATCAGGTTGATGCCCTGCGGCCCATTGGTGATGTTGACCGGGGCATTCAGGTTGTTCATGAAGATGCGGATGATTTCGCCGAATCCGAGCGTGACGATCGCCAGATAGTCGCCGCGCAGTTTCAGCGTGGGCGCGCCCAGCAGGGCGCCGAAGAAGGCCGCCAGCGCGGCGCCCAGCGGAACGATGAACCATACCGACAGGTGAATGCCATTCTGCGCGATTTCAGGGCCGCAGGCCCACAACAGGAAATTGCCGACAGCCGGGTATTCGTTCACAAAGGATTCGATCACTGTCGCGAACTGCGGCGACGCCAGCAAGCCGGTCATGTAGGCCCCAAGCGCGTAGAACGCGATGTAGCCGAGATCGAGAAGGCCGGCAAAGCCGACCACGATATTGAGTCCCAGCGCCAGCATGATGTACAGCAGGGCGAGGTCCATGATCCGTACCCACGAATTGCCGTAGTGCTGGGCAATGAATGGAAACGCCAGAATCACGATGCCGAGCATCGCATAACTGACATAAGCCTTGCGCGGATTGTGTTTGATATCGAATAGTGTGGACATGAGGCTCTCCTCTTCCCTGCGCTCAGGCGCGATCCGCAACACGCTCGCCCATGATGCCCGACGGCCGCAGGGTGAGCACGATGATCAGCACGATGAATGCAAAGATATCCTGATAGTTACTGCCCAGGAACCCGTTCGTCAGGTCGCCGATGTAACCAGCTCCCAGGCTTTCAATCAGACCCAGGAGAATGCCGCCGACCATGGCGCCATAGATGTTGCCAATGCCGCCCAATACCGCCGCTGAAAATGCCTTGAGGCCGGGGACGAAGCCCATCGCAAATTGCGCCGACGAATAGTTGGCCCCCCACATTACGCCGGCGACTGCCGCCAGGGCCGCGCCAATCGCAAATGTCAGGACGATGACGCGGTTGGAATCGACCCCCATCAAGCCGGCAACCCGCGGGTTCTCGGCAGTTGCCCGCATCGCACGGCCAATTCGGGTTCTTTCAACCAGCAGCACCAGGCTGACCATGGCGATCGCTGCCAGGATCAGCAACATGACCTGGGTCGTCGATATCAGTGCGCCAAAGACGTTGAAGGATTCGGGTGGCATCACCTGGGGGAATGGCAGCGGGCTGCGGCCCCAGATCATCATTGCAAAGGTTTGCAGCAGGATCGAAACACCGATTGCGGTAATCAGCGGGGCAAGACGCGGGGCGTTGCGCAGCTTACGGTAGGCGACTCGTTCGATCACCACATTAACAATAACGCAGACCGGAATTGCACAGACAATCGCAATCAGCAACTGGACGACGCCGGGCAGATCCGGTGCGACCTTCTGCAGCAGATTCATTACCGTCACGGCAGTCATGGCACCGATCATCAGTACGTCGCCATGGGCGAAGTTGATCAGGTTCAGCACGCCGTACACCATCGTGTATCCGAGGGCGACCAGTGCGTACATACTGCCCAGCACCAGTCCATTGATGATTTGTTGGATAAAGGTATCCATAGGTTTGCCTACTCCCTATAAAAGGTCGTCCGGGTACTGCAGCCGGCTGCCCGTTCAATACGGCGCAGCAAGAATCAATCCCGGCTGCACAAGCGGCATGCAGGTCGATGCTCCACGGCTGCCGAGAGACTTTAATTGTTCGTCATTAATCTCGACAGGCTTTGACGTTGCGAGTCGCAGAAATGCGCGAAGTGCGCATGGTTCATGTCTCCTATCTCTTTTGTGGGAACACTTTTTTATGTGTTGCGTCGGCTTGCGGACGCTTTTCAAACCGGGCGCGATTATACCTAACGGTAATGAACTTATTCAAATCAAGTCTTTATATTCGCTCGGACGCTCTTTTTCGGCAACAGAGTCGTGCAACAAGTTGAGGCGCATCATGATTAGCGATGCCCTCCCGTGGTGCGGGCAATTTGCTTGTGCTTGGCCTTTGCCCGCGCTCAAAGATGCTGGGCTGTCGAACTTCACCCATGTACATTCGGGATTGCAGCAGCGTTTTCGCCTTGGGCCAACAACCGTGACTGAGAGCCGAGGCCTTGCTCCGCTCGGCCTGACCACCTGGTCAGGCCGCCTTCGCCGCCGACAAGCCTTTCGGCATTGGGAACGTCACGTTTTCCTCGACACCCTCGAGCTTGCGCACGCTCTTGACGCCGCAGGCCTTCAGGCGCTCGATGACTTGCTGCACCAGCACCTCCGGTGCGGATGCGCCGGCCGTGACGCCAATGCGCCTTTTACCCTCGAGCCAGGCAGGATCGATTTGCGATGCATTGTCGACCATGTAGGCGGTCGTGCCCTTTTTCTGGGCAACTTCGCGCAGGCGGTTGGAATTGGAACTGTTCGGGCTGCCGACCACAATGACAACATCGACCTGCGGCGCCATGAATTTCACCGCTTCCTGGCGGTTGGTGGTGGCATAGCAGATGTCACCTTTTTTGGGTTCGACGATATTGGGAAAGCGGCGCCGCAGGGCAGCGATGATCTCCGCCGTGTCATCCACTGAAAGCGTGGTCTGCGAAACATAGGCAAGCATGTCCGGATTCTTCACTTCCAGCTTTTCGACGTCGTCGATGTTTTCGACCAGGTGCATCCCCTCTTCCACCTGACCCATTGTCCCTTCCACCTCGGGATGGCCGTCATGGCCGATCATGATGATTTCGCGACCATCGCGCCGCATCTTTGCGACTTCGACATGGACCTTGGTGACCAAAGGACAGGTGGCGTCGAATACGCGCAAGCCTCTGGCAGCGGCCTCGGTCTGAACTGCCTTGGAGACACCATGCGCGGAGAAAATCACCGTATTCCCAGCGGGCACTTCATCGAGTTCCTCGACGAAAATTGCGCCTTTGTTGCGCAGGTCTTCAACGACGTAGGCGTTGTGGACGATCTCGTGACGCACGTAGATCGGCGCACCAAACTCGCCAAGAGCACGCTCGACAATCTCGATCGCCCGATCGACGCCTGCACAGAATCCGCGTGGCTGGGCAAGCAACACTTCCTTATCCATCTCTAACCTCTCAAGGGCTTTCATCAAAAAAGATATCAGCATGGCGTATGGCTCGACCGCCTATTGGGCTTGCATCGGGACAGCAAGGCGGCACCGGCCATCGGACCAGTGCTGAACCGCGTTGGCGTCCCAATCATTTGGCGGAGTCGACCGCCCCTCTCTTACAGAATGCCGATGATTTTCACTTCAAACCTGATCGCCTGCCCTGCAAGCGGGTGATTGAAGTCGAATAAGGCGCTGTCAGGATTGATTTCACGCAGTACACCCGCAAAGCGCCCGCCGCCCGGCGCCGCAAATTCCACTAGGTCCCCAACGACATACTGCTCGCCCGGCCCGGAATTTTCGTCCAGCGTTGCCTTGGACACGCGCTGAATCAGTTCAGGATTGCGCGGGCCAAAGGCCTTTTCCGGCGCAAGTTCGAAAGTTTGATGCGCACCTTCCGGCAACCCCATCAGGCATTCCTCGAGAAACGGTGCCAGCTGGCCGTGCCCCAACTGGAGTGTGGCCGGACTATCCTGAAATGTGCTGACGATATCCGTGCCATCCACGGATGCGATGCGATAGTGGAGAGTGAGGTAGGCGCCTTCGGTGACGACTGTGGCTTGCGACATGGGAATTTACTCTTGATTTGCTCAGCCGCTATTGTACGGCAGGCGCAAGGCGGGAATCGAAACAGCGATGCATTGCCCGAGAAGCTGCAGAGAGAGTTGGCGCGGAATTGCAAAATGAATAATATTTCCGCTTATAATCGCCGCGAAAAACGTGATCAAATTGCCGCCTTCAGTCCACATAACCCACCGAACCATTATGGCAATCACCGACTGGCCGGAAGACCAGCGTCCCCGAGAAAGGCTGATCAGGCATGGCGCCGCAGCCCTCTCGGATGCAGAACTGCTCGCCGTGTTCCTGCGTGTCGGCGTCAGCGGCAAGAGCGCAGTTGATCTCGGGCGCGACATGGTCGGACATTTCGGTTCGCTGAATGGATTGTTTTCGGCGACGCTTGCCGAATTTTCAGTAATGAACGGCCTGGGACCGGCGAAGTACGCACAGCTGCAAGCGGTACTGGAACTGGCGCGGCGGGCATTGTCGGAAGAGCTGCGGACGGGGGCGGCATTGAGCTCGCCCCACGCCGTCAAGCAGTATCTCCAGCTTCTTTTGGCAAACAAACCATACGAATGCTTTGCCGTACTCTTTCTGGATGTACGAAATCGGCTGATCACGGCGGATGAAATGTTCCGGGGCACGCTGACCCACACGAGTGTGCATCCACGCGAAGTGGTGAAAGCCGCCCTCGGAAACAATGCGGCGAGCATTATTCTTGCACATAACCATCCATCCGGGTCCCCTGATCCAAGCGCGGCTGATCACGCCTTGACTCAGGCACTCAAGCAAGCCATGGCGTTAGTGGATGTCCGCGTGCTCGACCACTTCATCATCGCGGGACGGCATGTCTATTCCTTTGCCGAGCATGGCCAGATCTGATCGGACCAACTGCTCCGGCTAGAATGTTAAATTCTTCCGATAATTCAAGACACATTTATTTTCCGCAAGTCGTTGAAATACTTCGTTTTTTTATATATACTCGCGGTTTTTCCAATTTCGGAAAACTTTTGAGGAGTGGAATATGGCACGTGTTTGCCAAGTGACCGGGAAAGGGCCGATGGTCGGCAACAATGTTTCCCATGCGAACAACAAAACTAAACGCCGCTTTTTGCCGAACTTGCAGAACCGCCGCATCTTTGTCGAGTCGGAAAACCGCTGGGTTTCCCTGCGCGTCTCCAACGCCGGCTTGCGCGTGATCGACAAAATCGGCATCGATGCCGTATTGGCTGATATGCGCGCCCGCGGCGAGAAAATCTAAGCGGAAACTACTAGGAAACTATCATGGCGAAATCTAACCGCGACAAAATCAAGCTGGAATCGACCGCAGGCACTGGTCATTTCTATACCACTACGAAAAACAAGCGCACCACGCCGGAAAAAATGGAGATCATGAAGTTTGATCCCAAGGCTCGCAAGCATGTGATCTACAAGGAAACCAAGATCAAGTAATTGACGGTTCCCTAAAAAGCCC
>NZ_HE978634.1:878064-928025 GCF_000312045.1 Noviherbaspirillum massiliense JC206 | reverse complement strand
TTTTTCACCTTAATTGCAGACTTGCGCGAACAAGTCTTACGCACTCCGATTACGCATAGCTGCGCAAGCGCAAGGAAAAGTCCTGCAGTGCCTTGATGCCCGAGGATTCGGCACGTGCGCACCAATCCTGCAACTGCTGCAGCAATTGCTCCTTGCTGAAAGTGGAACGCTCCCAAATGGCTGCAAGTTCTGCACGCATCTCGTGCATCGTCGCCAAAACCTTGCTGTGTGCCAACACCTCACTCAACTGCTGCTTTTGGGCGCCTTCCAGCTTGGCAGGTTCGCGCTGCAACAGCTTCTTTGACGACCTCAAGGTCTTGACCTCAAGCTTGGATTTGCTAAGCAGATGATCGAACTCTTCGCGCCATGCACGCTTCAGGGATTTGGCGTATTTCGCCATCACGTCATAACGATTGGCGATAACGGATTGCAGCGTCTCGAAATCGGGCGCCATCTTTTCACGATCGAATTTTGGCGCCGGTGCGACTTTCTTCACCTTTGCCAGGCCGCACATTTCGAGCGCACGAATATAGACCCAGCCGATATCGAACTCATACCACTTGGTCGAAAACTTGGCGGAGGTACCGAAGGTATGGTGGTTGTTATGCAGCTCTTCGCCCCCGATCCAGATACCGATCGGGAAAATGTTCGTCGAAGCATCGGCGCAATCATAATTACGATAACCCCAGAAATGTCCAATACCATTTATGACGCCTGCTGCATGGATCGGGATCCACAGCATCTGGATTGCCCAAACCGACAGACCGATGACGCCAAACAGCAGCACGTTAATGATCAGCATCAGGGCGACACCCTGCCAGCTGTATTTGCTGTACAGGTTATGCTCGATCCAGTCATCCGGCGTGCCATGGCCGTATTTCTGCATCGTTTCACTGTTCTTCGATTCAGCGCGATACAGTTCGGCACCTTCGAGCAATACCTTCTTGATGCCTCGCGTGACGGGGCTGTGCGGATCTTCCTCGGTTTCACATTTCGCATGGTGCTTGCGATGGATCGCAGCCCATTCCTTCGTCACCATGCCGGTGGTCAGCCACAGCCAGAAGCGGAAGAAATGGCTGGGGATGGCATGCAGGTCAAGTGCACGGTGCGCTTGGCAGCGATGAAGGAAAATCGTGACGCCCGCGATAGTGATATGGGTCACTACCAGGGTGTACACCACGATTTGCCAGGCAGACGCGCCGGAAAGGCCATTGGCCAGGAAATCAAGAACTGCGTCAAATGCCGAATTTACGATCATTACCACTCCAGAGTTAAATTACTATCATGCAGCACGCACAGATATCGTACGCGACAACCTGCCTGAATTTCCGCTGCAGATTGTACGCTGTTTATATTGGCGATTGGTTGTATGCATCACGCCACAGCGCTTTTTTGATGCTTTTCTTGCAATTCGATCAAGCGTATTTCGCGTTGAGGATAAGGCACTTCTATATTATGAGCCTGCAACAACTTCCAAATCGCACGGTTGACCTCCGACAATACATTTGACCGTCCGTTCTCCGGATCCGAAATCCAAAAGCCAATTTCCAAGTCAAACCCATCTGCGCCAAATTGTTGCAACTGCGCACTTGGCGAAGGATGAGCTGCCACCCGCTTAACCGAAGCGACCGTCCGTTCCAGTAGTGGCAGGAGCGTTTCTATATCTGTTTGATAGCCAACACAAACCTGAGTTGCAAGTCTCAGGTTGCGATCAGTCAGTGAATAATTTTGTACGGCCCCCGACACCAGCATTTCGTTCGGTATCACCGTTTCCACGCCACTCATCCCACGGATGATGGTGTACCGCGTATTGATTCGAGTAACCTCACCGAAAAAATCGCCTACTTTGACGATATCGCCGATAGTCAGGCTGCGCTCAAGCAAGATCACGAAACCCGATACATAGCTACCCACAATTTTCTGAAGGCCCAAGCCGATGCCGACGCCAAGGGCACCGCCGAACACGGACAGCACCGTAATATCGATTCCCACCAGCGACAGGCTAAGCAGAACTGCCGCAACAATGAACAAGGCCCTGCCCATGCGCGCCATCACCACGCGTACCGATGAATGGATGGAATCCATCCGCATCAGCCGCTCTTCCAGCAATGCCCCTGCCCAGAGCGCGACAACCAGCGTCACGATGACGGAAGCCGCAGCCTGCAGGATGGTCAACAGGGAAACCTTGTTGCGGCCCAATGGAACGACTGTCTGCTCCAGATATTCAATGAGCCCGGGCCACAGACCGGTAATATAAAGAGCAACGCCTACCCATACCAAGGTAGCGAAAACCGTCTCAAGTACAGGCAACAAGCCGCCAAGGTCGCCATCCCTTGCAACAATCCGGCGCAATACGTAGAACGTAAAGCGTATCAGCGCAAATGAACCGACCAGAGGGACTGCCACGCGCAGCAGGCTTACGTTCTGCCATTCGCCCAATATTGCCTTCGCGAGCACAATCATGGCCAGTGCCAGCAAGGGCGACAGCACGCGGGCAAAGCTTTCCATTCCGAGACGCATGACCTTCAGGCGAGCATCGTCTGCGGCAAACCTCCCGCGCAACAGCCGCGCGAGCAAGGGGCCGAGCGTGAGGCAAAAAAGTAATACGCCGATCTGCCTCAACAATTGTGGATTGTTCAAATCGATCCAAGTCTCGGATAAAAGGCTGGCAAGAACGTTTTCTCTCATTTTTTATATGCGCTCGCGTCCCTTCTGTGGCGTTCCCAGTTCGCCGCATAACGGGCTGCAAGAATGGGATGTTTTCGGATAATCAGTATATTTTCCGCATTCCTGTTCTGTGCGGACCAGGTGAAGTTGTAGCTGCCGGTAATGACGATCGCATCCTTGTCATCTGCATCGATCACGATGATCTTGTTATGCGCATTCTGGTATTTCGTCTCCAGCCATACGGGGATTCCGGCAGCAGCGAGTTCGGGCAGTCTTGAGGATGCCGCTTTGGCTTCCTGTTCCGCATCTGCCAGAATGCGCACGTCAATTCCGCGTCGGCGCGCATCGATGAGGGCTGCGGCAATTTTTTTGCTAGTCAACAAATATGCCTGCACCAGTACCTGATTGTTTGCCGTATTGATGGCTTTCACAATCAGATCTTCAAGATTGTCCCAGGGCGCGAATGCAGCTTGAATGGATTCGCCTGCTACGGCCGGCGCATCATCTGCAGCGGCATGCAGATGCCACACGCTGAGCAAGGATGCGAATGCGAGGGCAGCAATCCGCGTGGCAGGAATCATTTTCTGCGCTCAAGCACTGCCGCGAAAAAGCCATCGGTTTGATGAATGTGCGGCAGGAGCTTCAGATAGTCCTGCATGTCCAATGGGATTTTTTGTTCCGTCAGAATGGCTCCTATCGGCAACAACACAAAGTCCTGATGCGAAGCGATAAATTGCTCGACGATCGCTTCATTTTCCTCGTCGAGCAGGCTGCATGTCGCATACACAAGCCTGCCTCCCGGCTTCACCAACCTGGCTGCGCTGTCCAGAATACTGGTTTGCTTGGTCTTCAGCTCCGCAATGGATTCCGGCGTCTGGCGCCACTTCAGATCCGGATTGCGACGCACCGTTCCAAGCCCGCTACAGGGAGCATCCACCAGCACCCGGTCGATCTTCCCAGCCAGCCGTTTGATCTTTGCATCATTTTCATGAGCGATTACGGCCGGATGCACATTCGACAAGCCGCTGCGAGCAAGCCGCGGCTTCAGCTTGCTCAAGCGCTTTTCCGATACATCGAATGCATACAGACGGCCGGTGCTGCGCATCGCCGCGCCGAGTGCCAGTGTCTTGCCGCCGGCGCCGGCGCAAAAGTCGACCACCATTTCACCGCGCCTGGCACCGACAATCTGCGCAAGCAGCTGGCTGCCTTCATCCTGCACTTCGATCGCTCCGCTCTGGAACAAGGGAAGGTTTTGCAGGGCTGGCTTTTTCTTTACTCGAATCCCGAGTGGTGCATAGGGCGTAGGCTCACACTGAATCGGCGCCTTGGTCAGTTCGGCGAGAACCTCTTCGCGCTTTGCTTTCAGAGCATTCACTCGCAGATCGAGCGGCGCCGGACTATTCAACGCTTCCGCCAATTGCAAGGTAGCCGCCTCGCCGTCGCGTGCGACCAGCTTGTCATAGAGCCATTGCGGCAGATTCGCACGCTGCGTTGCGGGCAATGCATTGCGGTCGATTTGCGCTATGCGTCCCAGCCAGTCCGTCTCTTCCTCTGACAAGCTGCCGAGCGCATCGACGCCAATGGCATCGGCCAGGCCGAGCAAAGCCAGTCTGCGTATTGCCGAACCATGGCCGGACTCGGCAAAGCTTGCATAGACCAGCTTGTTGCGTAACACCGCATAGAGCCCTTCTGCTACCGCATTGCGCTCGCGCGCGCCGAGCTTGGGATGCTCTCGAAAATAGCGTGACAAAATCGCATCGGCCGGTCCGGTGAAACGCAGGACTTCGCGCAACACGTCCTCAAGATGCGTAATGACTGCGGGATGCAATCTCATTGAAGTCTTTCAGGATGATGGCCATTAGGCCGGATCAAGAACACGGACCATGCCATTCTCGAGGGTCAAGCGCCCCTCGACAAACAAGCGGATGGCGCGTGGATAAATAATGTGTTCCTGTGCCAGCACACGCTGCGACAAGGTATCTTCCGTATCGTTCGACAGCACTGGCACCGCTGCCTGTTCCACGATCGGACCATGGTCAAGTGTAGGAGTGACAAAATGCACTGTCGCTCCATGCACCCTGACCCCGGCCGCGAGCGCCTGTCGATGTGTGGCCAGACCCGGAAAGCTCGGCAACAGCGATGGATGGATATTGAGCATTCGACCGGAGTAATGCTCGACGAATGCACTTGTCAGAATGCGCATGAAGCCGGCAAGCGCCACCAGATCGGGCTGGTACTGGTCGATGGTTGCCTGCAGGGCAGCATCAAAAGTGTCCCGTGTCGGGTAATCCTGGTGCGTGACAACATTCGTGGGGATTCCCTGCTTCGCAGCGAACCTGAGACCAGGCGCATCTGCTCGATTGCTTATGACAGCAGCAATCTTCGCCGGCCATTGCTCTGACTGCGCAGCGTGCACGATGGCTTCCATGTTGCTGCCGCGGCCAGAAATCAGGATCACGATGTTTTTCATGGCGCGCATTGTACCGCACCCGTTAGGGGCTCCTTAACGAAAAAGCCGGCTCGTCGGCCGGCTTTCTGGAGCAACGCGGGAGCTTTTATTGGAAAGAATAGAAAACGCGGAAAGCGACTTTCTTGTCAGCCCAGAAATCCGCTGCGTCCCTGAATACATCGAGCAGGGTTTCACGCGCTTCCCGATCGAATTTCGGCGTATTGGGCAATTGTTCGAGGACGACCAGAAATCCCGGCTGCGCCCCCGACTTATACGTCAAGTCAGTCAGGCAATCGTGCAAAGCGTCGAAGTTCTTGCCAAAGTGCCTGGGGAAATGGAAGGATTCTGCAATTGTCGTCAGAACCTGCTGCTTGGTCGTAGCATTTGCGCAATAAGCATAGAGGAAGTGCTGTCCGAGGCGGCGCGCCTCCTCCTGCAGATCGGCGACACGAAAGGCACGGATGGATTGCACTACGTTGGCCGGCACGGTTTTTAACAAGCTCATGTCTTCCTCGGTTCGTGCAATGAGTTCTGCGGGTTCCCGCTGAAATGACTCGATTCGCATGGAATTACTCGTCGATGCGCTTGAAAGTCGCGTAATGGTCGTCGGTGTAATAGTATTCCTGGGGCGGCTTTCCCCCGGCGATGATGCGCCGCGCACCGCGGTTGTGGGCGCCTGGCGTTGGGACGGTGTATTCATGATAGTACCCGCGCTTTTGCTTCGGCAACATGCCTTCGTAATTACCGAACGTCACGCCATCCTTAGGGTAGGGGAAAGGGCCACCCTGCTTGATCAATGCCAATGTCTGCTGAGCCTCGACAGGCAAGCGGTTCGCCGGAATCGTCTTCAGCCCGCCTGTATCTCTAGCAACGATATTCAGGCTGAAGAGAAAGGCCATCAAAAAAAAGGCCCACTTTTTCAGTAACTTAGCATTCATCAGGCGTTTCTTGCAAGTCAATTTGTTGACAAACTTATAATTCCGCTTCTTGGGATACGGTAGGGTAACTTGTTGGCTGCCCTGAATCAACCCGTATTGCCGTGGTGACTCTCCGCCCAAACCGACCTGTTGGATTTTGCCCAAGGTTGTCTATAGACAACTGCTTTTGTCTAGGTTGTTGCTGTTATTGTTTTACCCCCTTCCCATATATGGCTGCCGGCGTCAAACAGCAGGCCAAGTGTCAGGACTGAACCAGGGACTTGAAGTAGCGCCGGATAGGCGCACGCATAAGGAACTGCGCAGGAACAATCCGGCGCATGGAATCAGCCGGCCTGAGGAAGCGAGGCCGGCGAGGAAATATCAATCGCCCCGAACCGTACCTTCCCGCCGGGGATCAGCTCCACCCAGCCACATCTCTTCGCCGTGAATATTGACGCGCATGATGCCCTGCAGCCCGGAAGTCTGTTCCATCACGCGCACATTGTGTCCGCGCTCCCGCAATGCTTGCACCAGCGCATCAGGCGCACGCCCCTGCTCCAGCTCAGTCGGGCCATTGCGGCTGCCGAAGTTCGGCAGGCTGATCGCCTGCTGCACTTGCATTCCCCAGTCCATCGTACCGATCAGCACCTTCGCAACATAATTGATGATCGCCGAGCCTCCGGGGGATCCGGTAGTCATTACAAGATTCCGGGTTCCACGCTGAAAAACGAGGGTGGGCGCCATCGAACTGCGCGGCCGCTTCCCGGGCTGCACCCGGTTCGCGATCGGACCGTTGGCATCCTTCGGATCGAAGGAAAAATCGGTGAGCTGGTTATTCAGCAGGAAGCCACGCACCATCTGGCGCGAGCCGAATGCATCCTCGATCGTCGTCGTCATCGACAACCCATTGCCCCAGGCATCGACGACGGAAATATGCGACGTCGACGGAAACTCGGGAGAGTTGTCCGTGCCCCATGCGAGGCGAGTTCCGAGCGGCATGCCGGGCTGCGCAGTTCCCATCGATCTCGTACCAATCAGCGCCGCACGTTCGGCAAGATAGCGCTTGTCCAGCAAGGGCTGGATACTGCCGCCGGGCAGCGGCACGAAATCGGTGTCAGCCACATAGCGGCCGCGATCGGCATATGCGAGCCGGCCTGCTTCGGAAAACAGGTGCACTGCTTCGGGATCAAGTGCGCCATCCCTGGGCGAAAACGGCCGGATATTCCTGGCTTCCAGTATGCCGAGCATCTGGGCGATCGCAATGCCGCCGGAAGATGGTGGCGGCATGCCGCACACCGTCCAAGACTTGTAGCCGGTGCAGACCGGTTCGCGTGCCTTTGCCTGGTAACCGGCCATGTCGGCTGCCGTCAAACCTCCGGGGTTGGTCGGGTGGTTCTTCACCTTGGCTTCAATGTCACGCGCAATCTGCCCCTTGTAAAAGGCATCGGCGCCACCGAGTGCGATGTCTTTCAGCACTTTCGCCAGTTCCGGATTTTTCAGGACATGTCCGGCCGGCCAGGGGTTTCCATCCTTGTCGTAAAAATAGGCGGCCGCGACAGGGTCCCGCTTCAGATACTGCTCGGACTTGAGCAGAGCCGCCAGGCGCGGACTGACTGGAAAGCCTTCTTCGCACAGCTTGATCGCCGGGGCAAACAGCGAGGCCCACGGCAGCCTCCCATACTGCCTGTGCGCCAGTTCCAGCATTCTCAGAACGCCGGGCGTGCCCACCGAGCGCCCACCCACGACCCCGGCATAGAAACTCATTGCCTTGCCGTCCGGCCCCTGAAACAGTTTTTCCGTAGCCGCGGCAGGCGCCGTTTCGCGTCCGTCGAAAGCCTTGACCGTGCTCCCATCAAAATGCATCAGGAATGCGCCGCCACCGATGCCCGATGACTGAGGCTCGACCAGTGTCAATACCATTTGCGTCGTGATGGCGGCATCGACTGCAGATCCGCCCGCCCTCAAGACCTGGTAGCCTGCATCCACGGCAAGTGGATGAGCGGCGGCGACCATGAATTTCTTGGAGACGACAGCTTGCTTCTCGGTATAGCCAGTGGCAGCTTCCGGAGCCTGCATGCCGGCGGTATCCGGCAACGCCCTGTCCGGCTGTTTCGGACCGCCGGCACAACCGGCAAACAGGACTGCAATGCATGCAAGGGATGCGACTTTCATCCGGGTCATGTCTACTCCAATAATCAGGACCGGTGCAAAACCAGCCCTGTATAGGTCGGCCCCGAAAGCGCCAAGGCTGATGCCTCGGATTCGAGGTCCGACATCTGCACTATGGGTCTAGGGGTGGCTGCCGCCAAGCCGCAATGGCCATCACTTCGGCTGCATGCGGATGGCGCCGTCAAGGCGGATTGACTCGCCGTTGAGCATCACATTTTCGATGATGGTCTTGGCCAGGTGTGCGTATTCTTCCGGTTTGCCGAGCCGCGGCGGGAACGGCACCATGCGGCCGAGCGCATCCTGCACTTCCTGCGGCATGCCAAGCAGCATCGGCGTCTCGAAAATTCCGGGGGCGACCGTCATCACGCGTATGCCATTCCTGGACAGGTCGCGCGCCATCGGCAGCGTGAGCCCGACCACGGCCGCCTTCGACGATGCATACGCGGCTTGCCCGATCTGCCCGTCGTATGCAGCAACCGAAGCGGTATTGATGATCACGCCGCGCTCGCCATACTCATTGCCTTCGCTTTTCGCCATGGCGTCGGCGGCGAGCCGTGCCATGTTGAAGGTGCCAACCAGGTTGATGTTGACCACCCTCTGGAACACATCGAGTGGATGCGGCCCGTCCTTGCCGACTGTCTTGATGGCCGGGGCAATGCCGGCGCAATTCACCAGACCGCGCAGGGGACCCATGGCAAGCGCGGCCTCGACTGCCGCCTTGCCGTCCGCTTCGGATGTAACGTCGCATTTCACAAAGCGGCCTTTCAATTCAGCGGCCAGCTTTTCGCCCGCTTCCACCTGCACGTCCGCCAGCACCACCTTGCCGCCATTAGCCGCGATCATGCGCGCCGTTGCTGCACCCAAGCCGGAAGCGCCGCCAGTGATGATGAATACATTATTTGCGATTTGCATCTTCTCCTCTTTCCTTAAATTGGCGTTGAATGAATCTTTTGTGAAGCCACGGCTTGCATTGTAGAGAATCTCTTCGCGCAAAGGAAAAGGCAGCCGAAGCTGCCTTTTCTGAGTGGCAATTACGATCAGGGCTTGGCGGGAGCCTTGGCCGGCGTCTCCGATGCCATAGACGGCGCAGCCGGAACCGTCGCCGCTGCCGGCGCCGTATGCAGCCCGCTAGTCTGCGTGCCGGTCGCCGGCAGGAGCGGCACGATCAGCAAGGCCACGATGTTGATGATCTTGATGAGCGGATTGACGGCGGGGCCGGCTGTATCCTTGTACGGATCGCCGACGGTATCGCCCGTTACGGCGGCCTTATGCGCGTCGGAGCCCTTGCCGCCGTGATTGCCGTCTTCGATATATTTTTTGGCGTTGTCCCAGGCCCCGCCCCCGGTCGTCATCGAAATGGCGACAAACAGGCCGGTAACGATAGTACCCATCAGCAAGCCACCCAATGCCGCGGGTCCGAGAATCAGTCCCACGAGGACGGGCACCACCACCGGCAGCAATGACGGCAGGATCATTTCCTTGATCGCCGAGGCAGTCAGCATGTCGACCGCCTTGTCGTACTCCGGCTTGCCGCTTCCATCCATGATGCCCTTGATGTCGCGGAACTGTCGGCGCACCTCGATCACGACGGCACCGGCCGCGCGCCCTACCGCTTCCATCGCCATCGCGCCGAACAGATAGGGGATCAGGCCACCGATGAACAGGCCGATGATCACCATCGGATTGGACAGGTCGAAAGCTGTGCTCCTGCCCACTGAATCGAGCGCATGGGTATAGTCGGCGAACAATACCAGTGCCGCGAGGCCGGCCGAGCCGATGGCATAACCCTTGGTCACTGCCTTGGTAGTGTTGCCCACGGCGTCGAGCGGATCGGTGATCGCCCGCACCGAGTCCGGCATGCCCGACATTTCGGCGATGCCGCCGGCATTGTCGGTGACCGGACCATAGGCATCGAGCGCGACGATGATACCGGCCATCGACAGCATGGCCGTGGCGGCGATGGCCACGCCATACAGGCCAGCCAGCCAGTAGGCAGTCAGAATCGCCAGACATACCGCGAGGACCGGATAAGCGGTCGCTTTCATCGATACGCCAAGGCCAGCGATGATATTGGTGCCGTGGCCAGTGGTGGAAGCTTCAGCGATATGCCGCACTGGTTTGAAATCGGTACCGGTATAGTATTCGGTGATGTAAACCATCAGGGCCGTGAGGACGATGCCAACCACGGCGGAGCCCAACATCGGCATCCGCATTTCCGCCGGCATGACCAGCCACGTCACGATCGCAAACCCGATCAGAGACAGCCCCGCCGACCACCACAATCCCGTGTACAGGGCCGACATGATCTTCTTCCCGGGCTTCGCCTTCACCATTGAGCAACCGATGATCGAGGCCAGGATCGATACCCCGCCCAGCAGCAGCGGATACAGGATTGCCTGCCCCTCGGCGCCCTTGATCATCAATGCGCCCAGCAGCATGGTGGCGATCAGCGTGACCACATAGGTTTCAAACAGGTCAGCCGCCATGCCGGCGCAGTCGCCGACGTTGTCACCCACGTTGTCCGCAATCACGGCCGGATTGCGCGGGTCGTCTTCGGGGATGCCCGCTTCCACCTTGCCTACCAGGTCGGCGCCGACGTCGGCCCCTTTGGTGAAAATGCCGCCGCCCAGGCGGGCGAAAATCGAAATCAGGGAAGCGCCGAAACCCAGGCCGATCAGTGGCTTGATCACATCATGAGCAGCTGCATTTGCACCCTGCCCGGTTGCGCTCAGCCCCCAGAAAAACAGGCTCACACCGAGCAGGCCGAGACCGACGACCAGCATGCCGGTGATCGCACCACCCTTGAATGCGACATTGAGCGCATCGTTCATGCCCTTGGCCGCCGCCTGTGCGGTACGGACGTTGGCCCGGACCGACACATTCATGCCGATAAATCCGCAGGCCCCGGACAGCACTGCTCCGACCAGGAAGCCGATGGCGGTACGCAAGCCGAGACCCGGAATGATCGCGATGACGACGAACAGCACGACTCCGACCATGCCGATGGTGCGGTACTGCCGCGCCAGATAAGCCGCCGCACCCTGCTGAATCGCGCCAGCAATTTCCTGCATGCGCGGGTTGCCGGCATCCTGCTTCAGAATCCAGCTGCGGGATACCAATCCGTAAATGACGGCAAGTACGCCGCACCCCAAGGCAAACCATAAACCTGCTGCCATATCGACTCCTCCTTGTTGTTCACGACAAAGTTAAAACAATGACGACATCGCGGAGACTGGTGATCAACGGCTCACATACACGCAAGATCCAGGTCCTTGGCCTCCGTGTACTGCGTACTGCAAAAACTTTCTCTAAAGCGCTACAGGTTTCGGTTTGGCTGGCTGGTAACTTTTCCCGGCTTTTAAATTGGCTGAAACAAAAAAGCGGACACGAGGTCCGCTTTTGCAATCACTTTCTTTCCAGCGCTTCAAACACTTTGTCGCGGATGGACTCGACTGGCCCCACCCCGGGAATCTTCTGGTATTTCGGCGCACCCGGCTTTCCGGACTGCGCCCACTTGGTGTAATAGTCGACCAGCACTTCAGTCTGGTCATGGTAGACCGCAAGGCGCTTCTTGACCGTTTCTTCCTTGTCGTCGTCGCGCTGGATCAGATCCTCCCCGGTTACATCATCCTTGCCCGGAACCTTGGGCGGGTTGTACTTGACATGATAGGTGCGGCCGGATGCCGGATGGACCCGGCGTCCGCTCATGCGCTCGATGATCGCTGTGTCCGGCACGTCGATCTCCAGTACATGATCGATGGCAACGCCCGCTTCCTTCATCGCATCTGCCTGCGGAATGGTGCGAGGGAAACCGTCGAACAGATAACCATTCTGGCAGTCCGGCTGTTTCAGCCTGTCCTTGACCAGGCCGATGATAATGTCATCCGACACCAATCCTCCCGCATCCATCACCTTCTTGGCTTCGATACCCAGCGGCGTGCCTGCCTTGACTGCTGCCCGCAGCATGTCGCCAGTGGAGATCTGGGGAATCTTGTATTTTTCCTTGATAAAGTTGGCTTGCGTGCCCTTGCCGGCACCAGGCGCTCCTAGAAGGATGAGACGCATGACATTTCCCTAAACGAGTTTTGAATTCTGTCGTGGCTATTGCGAATTTGAATTCACGCCGAAATATATTTTTTGCCACACCTATTTTGAACGAAACTTACCACAGAATTTCGCTCCCTCGGCGCTTTGATTTTGATCTACCCTAATTCACGTACTGAAATGCCGCCGCACCCGCGCCAGGTCTTCCGGGGTATCGACACCAGCGGCAGGAATGCTATCGGTGACATGGACGGCGATCGAAAAACCGTGCCACAACACGCGCAGTTGCTCCAGCGCCTCGACCTGTTCCAACGGCGCCGGCTCCAGTGACGGATACGTTTGCAGAAAGCTGTTGCTGAACGCATACAAGCCGATATGGCGCAATGGCTGATACCCGGGTGGAAGCGACTCTTTTGATTTGGCAAAACCGTCGCGATGCCAGGGAATCGTAGCCCGGGAAAAGTACAGGGCGCGGCCAGCCCTGTCGAGCACCACCTTCACGACATTCGGATTGAATGTTTCCGCAATGTCACTGATGGGATGAGCCGCCGTAGCCATCGGAACTTCCGGAGTGATCAGCGCAGCGGTCGCCCGAATCAAGGCCGGATCAATCAAGGGTTCGTCGCCCTGTACGTTGACCACCACTGCCTCGGGACGCAAGCCCACTTCTGCCGCGACTTCCGCAATGCGATCGGTGCCGGAGGGATGGTCAATGCGAGTCAGTCGCACCGCGACCTGATGCTGCTCACAGGCAGCAACAATATCCGGATGATCGGTCGCCACGATGACTTGCGCCGCACCGGACAAGGCCGCTCGTTCGGCGACCCGCACCACCATCGGTTTCCCGCCCAGATCGGCAAGCGGCTTGTTGGGGAGGCGGGTTGAAGCTAGGCGTGCAGGAATGATGACGGTAAAGGACATCGGTAGATTATTTGATGGTCAGTAGCGGATGTGCAGTGCGGGAAAAGCATCTTCCCGAATGCTGGGGCCGCTCATTCGAACAGCCTCTTTTCCTTCCGGCTCAGTCGCCGGAGCGTACCGGTTCGGCTGGAGCGTTCAGGTCGCGGGCCTGGTCGGCCCACATGATTGGGATGCCATCGCGGATTGGATAGGCAAGCTTGTCCGGGTTGCAGATCAATTCCTGCGCAGTCTTATCGTATTTCAGCGGGCCCTTGCAGATCGGGCATACGAGAATATCAAGCAATTGGGCGTCCACGAAATTTCTCCACAATTTGTTCAGCCAGCGAACCGGCAATGCAAGCGGCCACAGGCACGACCCAGATGCGAGGATCGTCTTTCAATGCAGCATTCTGGCTACATTTTACTGCATCCTTCTCTGTGATCAGAATGATATCGGCTTGCATTCCGGCAAATGGATTGTCGAGAAAGTCGTAATGGTCCGGCAAGGGCATCTCCACAATTTCCAGTCCGGCCTTGCGCAACATGGTGAAATAGCGGGAAGGATTGCCGATGCCTGCGGCCGCAACAATTCTTGGCTGGCCTGCATTGGGGGAGGGAGCAGCGAAGCTTGAGAGCGGGACGCGTCGCCGGTCCGCCAATGCCTCGGCAAATTCTCCATTGAGTAACATCTGTGTCGTGTATTGCGGCATGCCTTCAGGCAGGTCTTCCGCATTGACAACGGTGAAATCCCGCCGCCGTGAGGCCGGCTCGCGAAGCGGTCCTGCAGGCAGCAGCCAGCCATTGCCCTTGCCGCGCGCATCGAACAGAACGATTTCAACATCGCGCTGCAGTGCGTAATGCTGCAAGCCGTCGTCGGAGATAATCAGGTCGACTTCGGGATGTGCCGCAATCAGGGCTCGAGCCGCAGTGACGCGGCCGCGCCCCACCACGACAGGACAATTCGCGCGCCGCGCTATCAGCAAAGGCTCGTCGCCGACTTCCCGCGCAGCAGAGTCGGGGCCGATCGCCTGATATCCTTCATTTGAAGAGCCGTAGCCGCGGGATACCACGCCAGGCCGGTATCCCGCGCGTCGCATCGCTTCAACCAGCCAGATGGTGAAAGGTGTTTTGCCGGTGCCACCGATGAAGATATTTCCGACCACGAGCACCGGGACCGGCAGGCGCGTGGACCGCAGCACCCCCGCTGCATACAAGCCGCGTCGGAGCGCCCCAAGTGCACCGAACAGCAGCGACAGCGGCCACAGCAGGCATGCCACGAGCCCGCGCCGCATCCATGCACGCATCAGGAAGGACTCGAGGGCGGAACGTCGGGAAGACAAGAAATGCTTTCGTGGTCTGGCGCGGCGGCTAAAAGTTCACTGCAGGCCGCGACAGGCATTGGCCGGACGCAGGTTTCCTGCAGCCGCTACGCATCATTTCTTGCCGCTCGTCTGCGCGGCGAAGGTGACTTTTTCAAATCCGGCAAGCCGGGCGGCTTCAAGGACATTGATCACCGACTGATGTGCTGCAGTGGCATCCGCATTGATGATGACGACCGGGTCAGTCTTCGAGTGGCCATTGGCAGCCAGCCGCATTTCATCAGCCAGCGTCGCGGCATTATGCGCGGCGACTTTTGCATTGTTGACTGCATAACGGCCCTGCGCGTCGACCGCGACATTGATCTCGAAAGGCTGCTCCACTGCCTTTTCTGCATCTGCGGTAGGCAGCGTGATCTGCAGCGCGGTGAATTTGCTGTAGGTAGTGGTGACCATCAGGAAGATCAGGATCACCAGCAGGACGTCGATGAATGGGATCAGATTGATATCGGGATCGTCTCGGCCTTTGCCCCTGCGGAAATTCATTGCTGCGTCTCTTTCGCCAGATTACTTGCGTGCATCATGCACGATATCGACAAACTTCACCGCCTGCTGCTCCATCTCGACAAGGAAGCCGTCGACTAGTGCGCGGAAATGGCGGTAAAACACCAGCGAGGGCATGGCAATCGCAAGACCGAAGCCAGTGTTGTACAGTGCGACGGAAATGCCATGCGCAAGCTGGGCCGGATTGGCGCCCACCGCGTTCTGGGAGCCGAAAATCTCGATCATCCCGACCACCGTGCCGAACAGGCCCATGAGCGGGGCAAGAGTGGCAATCGTGCCGAGCGTGGTGAGAAAACGTTCCAGTTCATGCGCCGTTCCGCTGCCCGCTTCCTCGATCGATTCCTTCATCACTTCGCGCGGTGCGTTCATGTTGCGCAGGCCGGCAGCAAGCACCTTGCCCAGCGGGGAATTCTGTTCAAGATTGGCAATCACATCCGGCGCGACCTTGCCGTTGTGATAAACGCGGACGACTTCGTTGAGGAGATTCGGCGGCAAGATGCGCTTGCGCCGCAGGTACAATACTCGTTCGATGATCAATGCCAGTGCGATGACGGAGGCAATCAAAAGAGGCCAGATTGGCCAGCCGGCGGCTTGGAGAATGGCGAGCAAAAGAGGCTCCTAGGTTCAATTCAACTGGATGCAGAATGTAACGTGTTGAGCCGCCAGGAGCAAGCCTCTCCGGAAAGAATCCAACAAATCAGTTCTACACGATTTTTGTGGATAAGCTTGTGGGCAATCAAACCTGCATACCGAGAAGTATTTGATTTCAAAAGATTTTGTTTTTCTGACTGGAAATTGGGCGCTATGACCAGCCCTTTAAGAATCAACCACTTAAAAAAATTCCTTGTGCCTGCTCTAGCCTGCACGGCTCACATCGAGATTCACCGCCTCTGTGGAGAGGTTCTGATACGGGAGGCTGCATGAATGACAGGACCACGTTAGACGCGAAGGATGCGGGGCCGCCTGTCCTGACAGTTTCGGCACTCAACCAGGCCGTCGCGAACATGCTGGAGCGCAGCTTTCCGCTGGCCTGGGTCTCGGGTGAAATTTCGAATTTCACCCGGGCGGCGTCCGGGCATTGGTATTTCACGCTGAAGGACAATGCCGCACAGGTGCGCGCCGTGATGTTTCGCGGCCGTGCGCAATATGCCGGCTTCACGCCGCGCGAAGGTGACAAGGTTGAGGTGCGTGCGCTGGTGACGCTGTATGCGCCGCGCGGCGATTACCAGCTCAATGTGGAAGCGATCCGGCGCGCCGGCGTCGGCAACCTGTACGAGGCATTCCTGCAGCTGAAGGAAAAGCTGAATGCAGAAGGCTTGTTCGACCCGGCCAGCAAGCGCGCACCACCCGTATTTGCCCGCACCATAGGCATCGTCACCAGTCCGCAGGCTGCGGCCTTGCGCGACGTGCTGACCACGCTGCGCCGGCGGGCGCCCCATGTGCAGGTCATCCTGTATCCGGCACCGGTACAGGGCGAGGGCTCCGCGCAGAAGATTGCGCAGGCGATCACGACGGCATCGGCGCGCGCCGAATGCGATGTGCTGCTGGTGTGCCGCGGCGGTGGCAGCATTGAAGACTTGTGGTCATTCAACGAGGAAGTCGTTGCCCGGGCCATTGCGGGCTGCGCAATCCCGGTGATTTCCGGTGTCGGACATGAAACCGATTTCACGATCGCCGATTTTGCAGCCGACCTGCGCGCACCGACACCGACCGCCGCTGCGGAAATGGCAGCGACGCCGCGCGTCAATTGGCTGGCAGCGCTGGAAGCGCATGCCGACGATCTCACGCGGGCAATCCGGCGCCGCCTTGCGGACACGAGCCAGACGCTCGACTGGCTCTCCCGCCGCCTCGTCAGCCCCAGTACCTACATTGCGCATGAGCGTTTGAAACTGCGCGAATTGCAGACACGCCTGGCGCATGCAACCCGCACGCCCCTGAGCCAGGCACGATTTGCGCTGACCCATCTGCAAACCAGGCTGGCGGCAAGACTGCCCGATACCCGAGCCCGCCGCGTCCTGCTGGCAGACAACGGACGCCGCATGGCATCGCACATGACGCATCATCTGGAGCGGCGACGGCAAGCACTGTCCGCACTTGCGGCGCAACTGGAATTATTGAATCCGCAGCGTACGCTTGAGCGCGGATACGCCATGGTGACCGATGCCAAAGGCAGGCTGGTGCGCGCACCGAAAGACTTGCATCCGCAACAAACTGTCACGCTACGGCTGGCGGATGGCACTGCGGAAATCGGCATTGCCAGCGTGCAGCCGACGCTGGAGTAATGCGCTGCCCGGTGCGGGCTTGCCAATGCTTCGCCGAAAAGCCATCCGGGCACTCTTTGTGATCCGTCAAGCGCTCCGCCTAATGCAGGCGAACCGCATCCGACTTACAATTGAGGTCTTTCAAAAAGAACATCCCTCAACAATAGAAAGGACACATCATGGAACATACTTTGCCACCCCTGCCCTACGCGAAGGACGCACTGCAGCCGCACATGTCGGCAGAAACCCTGGAATACCACTACGGCAAACATCACCAGGCTTACGTCACCAACCTGAACAACCTGATCAAGGGCACCGAATACGAAAACATGCCGCTTGAAGACATCATCCGGAAATCGTCAGGCGGCGTTTTCAACAACTCCGCCCAGGTCTGGAACCACACCTTCTTCTGGAACTGCATGAAACCGAACGGCGGCGGCGCGCCCACCGGCCCGGTAGCGGACAAGATCAACGCCAAGTGGGGCTCGTTCGACAAGTTCAAGGAAGAATTCAACAAGTCCGCCGTCAGCAACTTCGGCTCTGGCTGGACCTGGCTGGTCAAGAAAAGCGACGGCTCGGTGGATATCGTCAACACCTCCAACGCCGGCACGCCGCTGACGACCGCGGACAAGCCGCTGCTCACCTGCGACGTGTGGGAGCATGCCTATTACATCGACTACCGCAACGCCCGCCCGAAGTTCGTCGAAGCCTTCTGGAACCTGGTGAACTGGGATTTCGTGGCGAAGAACTACGCCTGATTTCCGTTCCCGGACGGGTCCAAGTAAAAAAGCCTGCGAAACCGCAGGCTTTTTTTCATCTGTGCTTCCGGAATCACGCTCGTCCGGAAACAGGCCGGCCAAGGTGATTCCGGATCGAACTCCATTAATCAACGGTAGCATCGGACTCCTTGGCGACCTTGGTCCACTTCGCGGTTTCCGACTGAATGAAGGAAGAGAGCTGCGCCGGCGTCATGTTGCCAGCGGTGACCCCTTGCTCTTCGAAATGCTTCAGGACGTCCGGTTGCTTCAGGACCTTGCCGAGTTCGGTGCTCAGGCGCTGCTCGATCGCCTTTGGCGTGCCATGCGGCGCCATCAACGCAAACCAGGTCGTGACTTCATACCCTTTTACGCCAGCCTCGTCCATCGTCGGAACGCCGGGATAGGCGCCGGAACGTGTCTTCGTCGTGACCGCAAGGGCCTTCACTCTTCCGCCGCGCACATGCGGTGCCGCTGAAGGACTGGTTTCGATTGCCATCTGGATCTGGCCTCCCACCAGGTCTGTCATCATCGGGGCGCCGCCTTTATAGGGGACATGGGTGATGTCGGTGCCGGTCATGGAACGGAACAGCGCTCCCGAGAGATGCTCCGTGCTGCCGGTGCCTGCGGAACCGTAATTGACCTTGCCCGGGTTAGCCTTGATGTAGGCAATCAGCTCAGACACGGAATTTACCGGAACCGACGGATTTACCAGCAACACATTCGGTGTCAGCGCGACCAGCCCCAAGGGATCCATATCCTTCTTGAAGTCATACGGAAGCTTCTTGTAGATGCCGGGCGCCATCGTATGCGCTACGGTTGCCAGGAAAAGCGTGTATCCATCCGCCGGCGACCTCACGACGCTGGCAGCTCCAATCGTCCCTCCGGCGCCGGGACGGTTGTCGACCAAAACGGTCTGGTGCAATTCCTCGCCGAGTTTCTGTGCCACGATGCGGCCAAGGATGTCGGTGGTCCCGCCTGGCGCAAACGGCACGACGAGCGTAATCGGCTTGCTTGGCCAATTATCGGCGGCAAAGGTCGGCGCGGCAGCGGCCACGGCTGCGCCAAAGAGCGCGGTGAGTACGGTGCGTCGGGATACAAGTTTCATGCTGTCTCCTGTTAGTTGGTTGCAAGAACGAGAAAAGTTGCGAAGTGTCGGTCGCCTCAGTCTGAACCGAGCTGCAGTCGGTTGGGTTGCCGCTTCTCGATGGCCGACTTGAGCAAGGCCGCAGTACGGTAAATGCCATGCGCGAACTTCCCGTAAGGCAGTGTCGCAAACAGGGCCATGATGATTCCCAGGTGCACGGCGAGCAGCACCGGCATCGCTGCCGTTTCGCGCCATGCCAGCAGAGCCAGTCCGGTCGCGCTTGCCAGCAGCAGCAAGGCGATGAAACCGCGGTCCATCGGGCGCTGATTCACGTCGCCCTGCTGCGGATGGCGATGCAGGTTCAGCCAAAGCAGCCCGGCAGGACCGATCAAGAGGCCGATGCCGCCGAGGACGCCGAGGATCACCGGCAAACTGGTCAAGGCATACGGCGCATGCAGGCCAAGCACGTAGTGGTAGAGGGTCGCGACCGATGTGGATGCGAAGCACAGCATGAAGCCGTAGAAGGTGAAGTGATGGAAACGCCGGCGCGCCAGCGTAAATTTATCGTCCGCTTCATTGCAGCCCTCTCCATGCCCGCCATCGAGGTAAGTCAGCGTCAGCACATTTCTTGCGGCTTCACCAACGGCCGGCGCGGTCGCATGGCCCGGCGACACCTTGCGCCAGAATCGCGTGACACCCATCCCCAGCGCAAGGACCGCAAATCCGAATACCGCACCGAACATGCCTGCCATCAGGTTGTGGGGAAAGACTGCATAGAAATTACCCGCGAGCTGCGCCTGCAGGAGCGAACCATTGCGTGCGATGGCAAGGATCAGGAACAGCGCGAGGCCGGCAGCCATGGCGAGCGCAACCGCGAGGCCATTGCGCTTGTATAGCGCACCCAGCGCAGGCGGCCATGCGTAGGCGGCATAGGTATCGCCGCGCACCTTGGCCATGGCTTGCGGGACATTGACGGCGAATTCATGCGGCGGCGCATACTGGCATGCGTGCAGGCAGGCGCCGCAGTTATGGCAGAGATTCGCGAGATAGTGGATGTCGGCCTTGCCGAATTCCAGACGGCGCGTCATTGCCGGGAATACCGCGCAGAAGCCTTCGCAGTAGCGGCACGCATTGCAGATTTGCATCTGACGATTGACTTCCGCTTCGTTTTCGCTCAACGCCAGCGACTGCACGGGCATGGCGTGCGCCTTTTCGACGCGTGCTTCCTCGATGAGCGCCTCAAGCTGCTGCATATTCCGTATCCTTCTGCTTGATCTTCATGGCGGCCTGTGCCGCCTGCGTGCCTGCGATCCGGCCGAAGGCCGTGCCGATGGACATGCCGACGCCGGCGGTATAGCCTTTGCCGAGCACATTTCCGGCCATCATTTCGCCGGCCACGAATAGATTGGGACTGGGTTCGCCGCCAAAGTGGACGGCGGCCTGTTCATTGACCTTCAGGCCGAGATAGGTAAACGTAACGCCGGGCCGCAGTGCATAGGCATAGAACGGTGCCGTGTCGATGGGCCTCGCCCAATGGGTCTTGGACGGCGTGAGCCCTTCGGTGTGGCAGTCGTCAAGCACCGCGTGATCGAAGGTGCCGACGCGGCAGGCGGCGTTGTAGTCATTCAAGGTGCGCATGAACGTCTGTTCGTCCAGGCCAAGCTTCTGTGCCAGTTCGGGCAGCGAGGCGGCCTTCACGCCCGGGAATACCGGCGGCATGAAGCGGCCGATGGCCTTGCTGTCGATGATGGAATAGCCGATCTGGCCCGGCTGCTGCGCGACGAGGCGGCCCCAGATCGCGTAGCGCTTCGGCCAGAAATCCTCGCCTTCGTCATAAAAGCGCTCGGCGTGGCTGTTGACCACGACGCCGAGCGATACGCAATCCACCCGGGTGCAAATGCCGCCGTCGTACAGCGGCGCACGTGCATCGATCGCCACCATGTGCGCCTGGGTTGGATCCCCGATCGCATCGGCGCCGGCATCGATCATGAACTTCAGCAGCGTGCCCTTGTTGAAGCGGGTGCCGCGGATCAGGAAATTGTCGGCGACCCATTCGCCGTTGATCTGGCCCCAGGCTTCGCGCAGCCACTCGCGGTTCGATTCGAAACCGCCGGCTGCCAGCACGCAGGTGCGCGCTTCGATGCGCTCGCTGCCGATGCGCGCCGCGACGAAACGGCCCTTATCCAGTTCGATCGCATCGACCGGTGCGTTGTAACGAATCTGCACGCCCAGGGCTTCGGCACTGCGGTAATAGGCATTGACCAGCGCCTTGCCCCCGCCCATGAAAAACGCATTGGTCCGTGCAACGTGCAGGGCGCCCGACAGCGGCGGCTGGAAATGCACACCATGCTTGCGCATCCAGTCGCGACAGGATGACGAGGCGCGGATCACGAGGCGCGCCAGTTTTTCGTTAGTGATGCCGCCTGTGACTTTCAGCAAGTCCTGCCAGAACTCTTCCTCAGGATAGGAATCGACCAGCACATCCTGCGGACCGTCATGCATGCAGCGCAGGTTGCGGGTGTGCTGCGAATTGCCGCCGCGCCACTCGCGTGGGGACGCTTCCAGCAGCAGGACGCTCGCACCAGCCTCGCGCGCCATCAGGGCGGCGCAGAGCGCGGCATTGCCTCCCCCGATCACCAGTACATCAAATTTCACCTGGAACTCCGTTTTGCTGGATGGTTAATGTATACAAAAGTATGCACTATCTCAAAGGCAATGTATACATTCGCATGCAAAAGATTTTTTCCCGCATTATCATGGCATTAGTGACAAAATGCGGGCTTGCTTGCCAGCTGTCCTGTCCGGCGCCTGCGGGCTGCACTATCCACGATTCTTTTCCATTGAAAACACCCGATGACTTCAGAACGCCTCGCCAATCCGCCTTTCCGGCAAGCCGAAAAAGCCTCGGTGCCCCGTGGGGAACTGGTCTACCGTCAGATACGGGATGCCATCCAGTCCGGCGAATTGACGCCGGGCACGAGAATGCGGGAAGTGGAACTCGCGCAGTGGCTGGGAACCAGCCGCACGCCGGTTCGTGAAGCGCTGGGACGCCTGCTGAATGACGGTTTGGTCGCCAACGATCCCGGGCGCGGCATGATCGTCACCGAGCTGGACCATCAAATGGTCGACGAGCTTTATGTCATGCGGGAAGTGCTGGAGGGAACCGCGGCCGGCCTCGCGGCCAGGAATGCGACTGACACCGAAATTACCATGCTGCGCAGGATCGCCGAAAAGGATCGCGAAATCGGCCCCGACTCCGCCGCGCTATCCACCAACAACAAGCTTTTTCACGACACCCTTTATCTCAGTGCGCACAACCGCTATCTGCTGAAAACGCTGAGCACCTTGCGCGAGTCGATGGCGCTCCTGGGCCAGACCACTCTGGCATTGCCGGGGCGCTCGGACACAGCCATCGACGAACACGAGGAAATCGTCTCCGCCATCGAGCACCGCGATCCGGCTGCAGCCGAATCTGCAGCACGCTCCCACATTCGGGCAGCGTATCGGGCCCGCATGCAGGTGCTCTTCGAAAAAAAATAAGCCGGCGTGCCGGCTTATTTTTCGATGGGATGCAGTATCAGGACTTTCCGCCCGATTTCTGCGCCGCTTTTTGCGCCTCATAGCGCGCCTTGTTTTCGGCATTGGGCGGGTAAAGACCGGGCAAGGGCACGCCGCGCTCAACTTCCTGCATGATCCAGGCTTCCAGGTTTTCCTGCTCGGAAGCTGCTGCAACCACTTCATCAAGCAAGGCTGCCGGAATCAGGACCGCGCCGTCGGCATCGACCACCACGACATCGTTCGGGAATACCGCCACGCCGCCGCAGCCTATCGGCTCCTGCCAGTTCACGAAGGTCAGCCCCGCCACTGAAGGCGGCGCCGCCACACCCCGGCACCAGACCGGCAGGCCGGTGTCGAGGACACCTGCCACGTCGCGCACCACGCCGTCGGTGATCAGCGCCGCGACCCCGCGCTTCTTCATGCGTGCACACAGGATGTCGCCGAAGATGCCGGCATCGGTCACGCCCATCGCATCGACCACCGCGATGCAGCCTTCCGGCATCGCTTCGATCGCCGCCCGCGTCGAAATCGGCGAGGACCAGGATTCCGGCGTGGCAAGGTCTTCCCGGGCCGGTACGAAGCGCAGGGTGAAGGCGCGCCCTACCAGGCGCGGCTGGCCCGGCCGCAGCGGGACGGTTCCGCGCATCCATACATTGCGCAGGCCTTTCTTGAGGAGGACAGTGGTCAGCGTGGCCGTCGATATACCGGACAGGGCCCGGATGATTGTCGGATCGAGAGGAAGTGCTGGGGTTGTCATTGAAAATTTCTCCGACAGGAATATGTTAAAGGAAGACGCTGGTACCGGACCAAATTGGTCCTGGCGAGCGGCGTAGCCGAAGCGAATTCCGCTTCGGCTGCATGGTCAGTCATCAATCAATGCAGGATTCCACGCATGCACCGTCTGGTTCTGCTCGCCCAGGCCGGCAATGCCCAGCCGCATGGTATCGCCCGGTTTCAGGTAAACCGGCGCGGGCTTCTGCCCCATGCCGACTCCGGGCGGTGTCCCGGTGCTGATGATATCGCCCGGATAAAGCGTCATGAAGCGGCTGATGTAGCTGACCAGTTGGGCGACACCGAACACCATCGTTCTGGTATTGCCGGTCTGGAAGCGGCGGCCGTTCACGTCCAGCCACATGTCGAGGTTCTGCGGGTCCGGCACTTCATCGGCAGTCACCAGCCATGGCCCCACCGGGCCGAAGGTATCGCAGCCCTTGCCCTTGTCCCACTGGCCGCCGCGTTCGAGCTGGTACTCGCGCTCCGAAATGTCGTTGCACACGCAATAGCCGGCCACGTATTGCAGCGCCTCGGCTTCGGATACATAGCGCGCCTTGGTACCGATTACCACACCGAGTTCCACTTCCCAGTCGGTCTTGACGGAGCCCTGCGGCAATACCACCGGATCGTTGCAGCCGATGACCGCATTGTTCGTCTTCAGGAACAGGATCGGCTCCTTGGGCACCGGCATCCCGGACTCCGCGGCATGATCCGCAAAATTCAGGCCGATGCAGATGAACTTGCCGATCCCCGCATAGGGCGGTGCAATGCGCCCCGGCTTTTCCACCACCGGCAGGCTGTTGGCATCGACTGCAGCCAGCCTTGCCAGCCCTTCCTTTGACAGCATTGCCGCGGTAATGTCGGGCACCACTTTCGACAAGTCGCGTACCCGCCCGTTGCCATCGACCAGCGCGGGCTTTTCCTGCCCTTTCGCCCCGTAACGCATCAATTTCATTCCGTGTCCCCTTTTCATTCAAATCAGTTTGACCACCCGCCGTCGATCACATGGGTGGTCCCGGTTGTGAACGCGCTTTCATCCGAGGCGAGATACACCGCCAGCGCAGCGATTTCTTCAGCCTTGCCGAGACGTCCCAGCGGCTGGCGCGCGACAAACGCCGCTTCCACCGCCTCCGGGCTCTGGCCGCTATTGCGCGCCTGTGTCTCGATCCGCTGCCGCAAGGACGGTGATTCTATCGTCCCCGGGCAAATCGCATTGCAGCGCACGCCGCGCGCGACATAATCCGCCGCCACCGACTTCGTCATGCCGATCACGGCCGCCTTGGTGGCGCCGTACACGAAGCGGTTCGGCGCACCCTTTATGCTGGAAGCGACCGAAGCCATGTTGATGATCGATCCCTTGCCTTGCGCCACCATGCCGGGCAGGAAAGCGCGCATCAAACGATACATGGAGCGGACATTAAGATCAAATGATAAATCCCAGGCATCCTCATCGCATTCGAGGATGGTGCCGTGATGCACGAATCCGGCGCAATTGAACAGCACATCGACCGGACCGATCTCCTGCGCCAGGGCAGCGACTGCGCCGGCATCGGTCACGTCCAGCCGGCGCACGGTGCAGCCGGCAAGCGTGTGCAAGAGGGCATCATTGATATCGGTGGCAATCACGCGTGCACCCTCGCGCGCGAATGCTTCAGCAGTGGCCCGTCCGATGCCCTGTGCAGCTGCGGTGACCAGTGCGGTCTTGTTAGCCAGGCGTTGTGCCATACGATCAGCCTCCATTGTCGTCAAGCGGATCTCGTATGATAAATTGGTCAGACCACTTTATGAATTGATCCATTTCAAACCGCATAAGAACGCCGGGATGAGGGGACTGCCATGGACGATAATGGCTCCTTCAGCTGCATGGAGGGAGAACAGCCGTGAATTTCGACCTGATCGCCCTGGGCGAGCCGTTGATCGAGTTCAACCAGACCACGCCCGGTATTTCGCTCTATCGGCAGAGCTTTGGCGGCGACACGTCGAATACCGTTATCGCTGCCGCCCGCCAGGGCGCGCGGACTGCTTACCTGACGCGGATCGGGGAGGACGATTTCGGCCAGATGCTGCTCGACCTTTGGCAGCGCGAAGGCGTGGCGACCAAGCATGTCATGCGGGATGCGGATTTCCATACCGGCATCTACTTCGTCAGGCACGATACGCTTGGCCATCACTTCAGCTACCTGCGCGCCGACTCGGCCGCCAGCCGCATGACGCCGGACAATCTGCCGCTGACGCCGGTCGCGCAGTCGAGCTGGCTGCATGTGTCAGCCATTTCACAGGCGATCAGCCCCGAGGCCTGCGCCACCGTTGCTGCCGCCATCGAACTGGCTCGTGCCCACGGCGTACGTGTCAGCTATGACGCCAACCTGCGGCTGCGCCTGTGGCCGCTGGAGCGCGCAAAAGCAGTGATCGAGTCGAGCATAGGCCGGACCGATCTGTTTCTGCCCAGCCTCGAGGAAGCGCAAACCCTGTCCGGCGTATCTGAAGTACCGCAACTCTTCGACTGGTGCTTCGCACACGGCGCCCGGACCGCAGTCCTGAAATGCGGCGCCGATGGTGCCTGGTTCGCCGAGCGTGGCGGTACTCCCCAACACGTCCCGGCGCTTCCGGTCGTCCCGGTCGATGCGACCGGAGCCGGCGACTGCTTTGATGGCAGCCTGCTGGCTCGTCTTGCAGCGGGCGACAGGCTCGCCGATGCTGTGCGTTATGCGAATGTCGCGGCGGCCTTGTCCACCCAGGGCTGGGGAGCGGTCGAACCGATCCCGTATGCGCCACAAGTCATGGCGGCCCTGGCCGGGCAAATATCCTGACTTCAGCAGGATATTCCCGAACCGGGATTTATCGAATGCAGTCGGCCCGGGTTCCCGGTACCTTCACTACTCTTGCCCATATCGATTTACGTACGCTCTTTTGTTCTTGAAATTCATGCCGCCTTTCTACGCGTTCCCGCTGTTCTCGGCTTTGCAACTGGGGCAGGTGAACGCCTGACCTGGCGAGCCGGCTCGCGTGCCTTCCTGGGAGCACGGGTCAGACTGGAGGTCAGACGCTTGTAGGCGATATCCATGTGCCGCTGCATGGCAGCCCTGGCCCCTGCCGCATTCTTTGCGCGCAAGGCCTTCAATACCTCCCGGTGCTCGGCGATCGCCTGGGCCCAGACCTCGGCCGTCTCGAAGTGGCTGTCCAGCTGGTCGAACAAGGGGCCGAGGCGGGCATCGAACAGACGCTTCACCACACCGACCAGCACGCAATTGCCAGTCGCCTCCGCCATCCTGACATGGAACAGGCGATCCGCTTCCAGCGGCTTCCGGCCTGCGCGGGCGTCCCCCTCCATCATCTCGATCGCTTCCGCGATCGCATCGAACTGCGACTTGCGCCCGACCCTGGCGGCGGTTGCCGCGATCTCGCCTTCGATCATGGCACGGGCACGGATCAGCTCCAGCGGTCCCTCTTCCGCCGACAGGTCGAATCCCGAGGCCTGGCTGGACGGGATTTCGCATACGTAGATCCCGGAGCCCATGCGCACTTCGATATATCCTTCGACCTCCAGCGCAATCAGGGCTTCGCGCAATGACGGCCGGCTGACCCCGAGCTGCGCCGCAAGGTCGCGCTCGGCAGGCAGCCGGGATTTCACCGGGAATTCTCCGGCAATAATCAGTGCGCGTAACTGGTTGCTGATCTGGCGGTAAAGTCTCTGCGATTCGACTGCTTGAATGGGCATGAATGTGTTCCGTTTCTTGATGCTCGGTAGATGCAGCTGCTTCGCACTCCGTCAAACAAATTCGCAGACCGCGGCTACATGCAGCACGCGGTACCCCACCCCATGCTTGCATGTCTCGACAGGCTCGACTCATCCTTCTGCTTGCTCGAATATCCGCAGGTACTAGCCGGCAACGAAATATGGATCGGACTTATTCATCAATATGTTGCCCTGCCGCCGGAAATATCGAACACCGCACCGGTGGAAAAGGAGCACTCTTCCGACGCCAGCCATGCCACCAGCGCCGCGATTTCCTCCACCTTGCCGAAGCGGTTCATCGGGATCTTGGACAGCATGTAATCGATATGCTGCTGGGTCATCTGTGCAAACATGCCGGTGTGCACCGCCGCCGGGGTAATGCAGTTGACCGTGATTCCGGTTTCCGCGAGTTCCTTGCCAAGCGATTTCGTCATTGCGATCAGGCCCGCTTTCGATGCGCTGTAAGCGGATGCATTCGGATTGCCTTCCTTGCCGGCGATCGAGGCAATGTTGACGATGCGGCCGAAATTCTTCGCGCGCATGTGAGGCACGACGGCACGGCAACACAGGAAAGGGCCACGCAGATTCACGCTCATCACCTTGTCCCAGTCGTCCACCGGGTACTCCCACAGCACCGTGTTCGGCCCGGTGATGCCTGCGCTGTTAACCAGGATATCAATGCCGCCGGAGACCCGCAGACTGGCATCGCATGCTGCCGCGACCGCGGCCGGGTCGGCGACGTCCACGGCAATGACATGCGGCGGCTTCGGGCCGAATGCATTCCGCGCCTGCTCGAGCGCCGCCGTATCGCGATCCCAGAGGCTGACACTTGCGCCACCCTCTGCGAGCCGCTTCGCAATTGCCAGCCCGATGCCGGCTGCGCCGCCGGTAATCAGCGCATGGCGCCCTGAAAAGTCGTAACGGGCATGCTCCCCCATCTCTTCCCTCTTCGCAAAATATGGAGCGGTGGCACAAAGTGGCCTTACCAGTCCGGCAAGGCCCTGCATTGTATGCAGCGCCTTCGCCGAATGTCCATAGCCGGGGCCGGGCAATCCGGTACGCGGACCATGCCGCGGGCAAATCATTTGTGATTAATCAAATATCCAGCCATTTTGATGCGCAGATAATTCGAAGCGGACCACAATGCTGAAATTGGCTGGCGCAAGCCGCCTAGATTGGTAATACCACTTTACCTATTCGTGCTTTTGCGGTTTGTCGCTTCAAACAAGCTGGATGAACTGAACCGACGAGTTCATCGGCATTTTGGCTAGCAGGATGAGGAGACGCAGTGACACACGAGATATCGATTCCGATGCAGTCCAGCGGCATCCCGGATACCGCTTCCGGCAAGTCAATCAAACGTGAAGACCATGGCTTTGGCGAAGATGCATTTGCACTGTCGATCCTCGGCCTTATCTCTTGACCTTTGCAAGAGAGACCAGCAGCAAAACGAAGGGAGAAAGCATGACCGATTCCAAGCGCCCATTGCGCCGCAGCCAGGCCTGGTTCGGGCGGCATGACCGTGATGGCTTCATTTACCGATCCTGGCTGAAGAACCGAGGCATTCCGCATGACCAGTTCGACGGCCGGCCGGTGATCGGCATCTGCAATACCTGGTCGGAGCTTACGCCCTGCAATTCGCATTTCCGCACACTCGCGGAGCAGGTCAAGATCGGTGTCTGGGAAGCCGGCGGCTTTCCGCTGGAATTCCCGGTGATGTCGCTCGGCGAAACCTTATTGCGGCCGACGGCCATGTTGTTCCGCAATCTCGTCAGCATGGATGTCGAGGAATCGATCCGAGGCAATCCGATCGATGGTGTGGTTCTGCTGATGGGATGCGACAAGACTACGCCTGCCCTGATGATGGGTGCCGCTTCCTGCGACCTGCCGACCATCGGTGTCTCGGGCGGACCGATGCTCAACGGGAAATACCGCGGCGGTGAACTCGGCTCCGGCACCGGCGTCTGGCAGATGTCGGAAGAAGTGCGGGCCGGTCGCATGGCGCAGGAGGAATTCTTCGAAGCCGAAAGCTGCATGCACCGCTCGCACGGTCATTGCATGACGATGGGCACTGCCTCCACCATGGCCAGCATGATAGAGGCGCTGGGCATGAGCTTGCCCGGTAATGCCGCCATTCCCGCCGTTGACGGACGCCGTAATGTGCTGGCGCGGGCCTCCGGTCGGCGCATCGTGGAAATGGTGAAGGAAGACCTGACGATGTCGAAGATCCTGACCCGTGCCGCCTTTGAAAACGCAATCCGGGTCAACGCTGCCATCGGTGGCTCGACCAATGCCGTCATCCATCTGCTGGCGATTGCCGGGCGCATCGGCGTCAACCTCAGCCTGGAAGACTGGGATGCACTTGGCCATGACCTGCCCTGCCTGGTCAACCTGCAGCCGTCGGGGCGCTACCTGATGGAAGATTTTTTCTATGCCGGCGGGCTGCCGGCAGTGATCCGCGAACTGAAGCCGGTGATCAACGGCGATACGCTGACGGTCAACGGAAGAACACTGTGGGACAACTGCAAGGACGCATCGAACTGGAACCGCGACGTGATCCATGCGTACGAGCACCCCTTCAAAGAGCGCGCAGGGATTGCCGTCCTGCGCGGCAACCTTTGCCCGGACGGCGCGGTGATCAAGCCGTCCGCGGCGACGCCCGCCCTGTTGAAGCTCCGGGGGCGCGCCGTCGTGTTCGAGAACAGCGACCACATGCATGAAAGGCTCGACGACGAAAGCCTGGATGTCGACGAGAACTGCGTGCTGGTCCTGAAGAATTGCGGCCCGAAAGGTTATCCCGGCATGGCAGAAGCCGGCAACATGCCGCTGCCGCCGAAAGTCCTGCGCAAGGGCATTACCGACATGGTGCGCATATCCGACGCACGCATGAGCGGCACCGCCTATGGCACCGTGGTCCTGCATGTGGCGCCGGAGGCAGCGGCGGGTGGGCCACTGGCACTGGTGCGGGACGGCGACATGGTGGAACTGGATGTGGAAGCGCGCAAGCTGCATCTGGACGTGAGCGATGAAGAGCTGGAGCGGCGCCGCGCGGAATGGAAGGCGCCGGAGCCGCCGATGGAAAGGGGCTGGACCCGGTTGTATTTCGAGCGTGTCCAGCAGGCCAATCGCGGCGCAGACCTGGATTTCCTGGTCGGCAAGAGCGGCGCGGGCGTGCCGAAGGACAATCACTGACGATGTCCATCACGGATGGCCACCCGCAAGCGCAGCGGAAGACGGTCATACGCAGCGATCGAAGGCAGCTGAAGCAATAAAAAAATACGAAACCGCAAACGGAGTGGGAAGAGGAGTGAGGAGACAACATGGCATCCGTGCAGATACAGGCAGTCCAGAAATACTTCGGTTCCACCCAGGTGATACGCGGCGTCGATATCGACATCGACGACGGCCAGTTCGCAGTATTGGTGGGACCTTCCGGCTGCGGCAAATCGACGCTGCTGCGCATGCTGGCGGGACTGGAAGAAATCAGCGAAGGCGAAATTGCGATCGGCGGCAGGGTCGTCAACAACATGCAGCCAAAGGAACGCGACATCGCAATGGTATTCCAGAACTATGCGCTGTATCCGCACATGACGGTGTTCGACAACATGGCGTTTTCCCTGCTGCTGGCAAGAAGCGACAAGGCAAGCATCCGCCAGCGGGTAGAAAAGGCGGCGGACATCCTCGGCCTGAAAGACCTGCTGGATCGCTATCCGCGCCAACTGTCGGGCGGGCAGCGTCAGCGTGTCGCCATGGGCCGCGCCATCGTGCGCGATCCGCAGGTATTCCTGTTCGACGAGCCGCTGTCCAACCTGGATGCCAAGTTGCGCGTGCAGATGCGTACCGAAATCAAGGAAATGCACCAGCGTCTGAAAACCACCTCGGTGTACGTGACGCACGACCAGATCGAAGCCATGACCATGGCCGATCAGATCGTTGTGATGCGCGACGGCGTGGTCGAGCAGCGCGGCAAGCCGCTCGATTTGTATGACCGTCCAGCCAACCTGTTCGTCGCCGGCTTTATCGGCTCTCCGGCGATGAATTTCATTCCCGCCACGCTGCGCCGCAAGGGCATGGATGCGGAGGTCGAATTTTCCGATGGCACACGCCTGCCAGTGCCGACGAATGTCGAAGGCATGGACGGGCAGAAGGTCATTTATGGCGTGCGCCCGGAGCACTTGGCGCTCGGCCAGCCCGGCGACGGCATTCCGACCGGCGTGATCGTGGTGGAACCAACGGGCGCCGACACCCAGGTGTATTCCCGTTTTTGCGGCACCGAACTGACTTCGGTGTTCCGTGAGCGCCACGACTTTACTGCCGGCGACTTGATCCATCTGCGCCCCGACCATCAGCAGACGCATCTGTTCGATGCCGGAACCGGTCGCGCACTGGTGCAGCATGATTGAAAGGCAGGCCCACACAACCGCAGGGGACTTCGTCCCGATAACCAAGGAGTAGGAGACATGAGCCAATTTACAAGACGCGATTTCCTGATATCCACCGCAACCGTCGCCGCAGCGTCGGCCCTCGGCGGCACAGCCTTTGCCGCGGCACCCGGCAACTTGCGCTATACGCCGGAGAAAGGCGCGAAGCTGCGCGTGCTGCGCTGGAAGCGGTTCGTGCAGGGCGATGAAGACACGTGGATAGCCAACACCAAGAAATTCACCCAGCTGACCGGCGTCGATGTCCGCATCGACAACGAGAGCTGGGAAGATGTCCGACCCAAGGCGGCCGTGGCGGCAAACGTTGGCAGCGGACCGGACATCATCATCGGCTGGTTCGACGATCCGCATCAGTACCCGGACAAGCTTGTCGACCTGACCGACCTGGCCGGCTATCTCGGCAACAAGTACGGCGGCTGGTATGACGTCTGCAAGAAATACGGCACCCGCGACGGCAAGTGGATCGGACTGCCATTGGGCGTGATCGGCAATGCCTTGGTCTACCGTGAAAGCCATATCAAGGCGGCGGGCTTCGATTCCATTCCAAAGGATACAGCCGGCTTCCTGAAGCTGTGCCAGGCATTGAAAGCCAAGGGTACGCCTCCCGGATTTGCCCTCGGGAAAGCAGTAGGCGACGGCAACAACTGGGCACACTGGTTGCTGTGGTCGCATGGCGGCAAGCTAGTCGACGACAAGGGCAATGTGGTGGTCAATTCTCCCGAAACGGTTGCCTCGCTCGAATACGCCAAGGAGCTTTACCAGACCTTCGTGCCCGGCACGCTGTCCTGGCTGGACCCCTCGAACAACAAGGCCTTCCTGGACGGCCAGGTCAGCCTGACCGCCAACGGCATCTCGGTCTACTATTCCGCCAAGAACTCGCCCGACCCGAAATTGCAAGAGATGGCGAAGGACATCCAGCATGCACGCTTCCCGATCGGTCCCGTCGGCAAGCCGACCGAACTGATGCAATTCACCCAGTCCATGCTGTTCAAGTATTCCAAATATCCGAATGCGGCCAAGGCTTATCTGCAGTTCATGATGGAGTCCGACCAGTACAACCCCTGGATGAAGGCGGCCATCGGTTATGTGTCCCAGCCGCTCAAGGCCTATGAGTCCAATCCGGTCTGGACCGAGGATCCGAAGCACACGCCTTACCGCGATGGCGCCTCGATCATGCTCGACAACGGTTATTCCGGCCCGCTCGGCCTGGCATCTGCTGCGGCAATGGCGGACTACATCGTGCTCGACATGGTGGCGGAAGCCGCCAGCGGCGCGAAGACGCCAAAGGAAGCAGCCGCACGCGCAGCAAGCCGCGCCGAACGCTATTACAAGGTCTGAGTGCGGAGATCGCCGTGTCCCGAGCCAGAGATTCGTTGAACGACAATCATGGTGCAGGCAACATCACGCCCGGCGCAGACAGCGGCCAGCCGGGCCTGCCGCATTCCATCGGAGGACAATCCATGAGAGCATCTCTCTTGTTCAACAAGGCTTCCGCACGGGATGCGGCAGCGCGCAAACATGTGCCCGCCGCCCGCTCCATGCTGCCGCGCATGCTCAACAACCGCAACCTGCTGGGCCTGCTGTTCATGCTGCCGACGGCCATACTGCTGTTGCTGTTTCTCACGTATCCGCTCGGCCTCGGCGTATGGCTCGGCTTTACCGATACCAAGATCGGCCGCGTCGGCGAATGGGTGGGGCTGAGCAACTACATTTTCCTGATCGGCGATTCGGTGGCGCAGCTGTCGCTGTTCAACACCGTCTTCTATACCGTCACCGCCAGCGTGTTCAAATTCGCGCTGGGATTGTGGCTGGCGCTGCTGCTCAACAGGAACCTGCCGTTCAAATCCTTCTTCCGCGCCATCGTCCTGTTGCCATGGATCGTACCGACCGCCCTGTCGGCACTGGCCTTCTGGTGGATTTATGACGCCCAGTTTTCGATCATCAGCTGGTCACTCGAGAGGATGGGATTGATCGACCGCTACATCGACTTTCTGGGCGTGCCCTGGATGGCGAGGATATCCACCGTCATCGCCAACGTCTGGCGCGGCGTGCCCTTTGTCGCGATCTCCCTGCTGGCCGGCCTGCAAACCATCCCGCCGTCGCTGTATGAAGCGGCTGCCATCGACGGCGCCACGCCATGGCAGCAGTTCCGTTACGTCACCCTGCCGCTCCTGACGCCGATCATCGCGGTGGTGATGACCTTCTCGGTGCTGTTCACCTTCACCGACTTCCAGCTGATCTATGTGCTGACCCGCGGCGGCCCGCTGAATGCCACGCACCTGATGGCTACGCTATCCTTCCAGCGCGCGATTCCCGGCGGCTCGCTCGGCGAAGGCGCGGCGCTGGCCACCATGATGGTGCCCTTCCTGCTGGCGGCCATCATGTTTTCCTACTTCGGACTGCAGCGCCGCGGCTGGCAGCAAGGAGGCGACAAATGAACACGAGGACGAACCGGCTAGAAAGCACCGGAATGGATTACCTTCAGTCGCTGCCGCGGCGCTGGGTAACCGTCTACATTCCGCTGGCGCTGTTCCTGGTCGTGCTGCTGTTTCCCTTCTACTGGATGGCGATCACCGCATTCAAGCCGGATGCGGAGCTGCTGTCACGCAGCGGCAATCCCTTCTGGGTCGTGGCGCCAACGCTGGCGCATTTCAAGAAACTGATTTTCGACACGCCCTATCCGGAATGGATGCTCAACACCGTCATCGTATCGACGGTCGCCACCTTTGCCTCGCTGGCGGCCAGCGTATTCGCGGCCTACGCGATCGAGCGCCTGCGCTTCCAGGGGGCGAAGCAAGTCGGGCTGGCCATCTTCCTTGCCTATCTGGTGCCGCCATCCATCCTGTTCATTCCATTGGCGGCCATCGTGTTCAAGCTCGGCCTGTTCGACACGCGCTGGGCCCTGATCCTGACCTATCCGACCTTCCTGATTCCCTTCTGCACCTGGCTGCTGATGGGCTATTTCCGCTCGATTCCCTACGAACTGGAAGAATGCGCGCTGATCGACGGCGCCACACGCTGGCAGATCCTGGTCAAGATCATCCTGCCGCTCGCAGTGCCCGGCCTGATTTCGGCGGGCATCTTTGCATTCACGCTATCGTGGAATGAATTCATCTATGCGCTCACCTTCATTTCTTCCTCCGAGGTAAAAACCGTTCCGGTCGGCGTGGTGACTGAACTGGTCGAAGGCGATGTCTACCACTGGGGAGCATTGATGGCTGGCGCCCTGCTCGGCTCCCTGCCGGTCGCTGTGGTGTATTCGTTTTTCGTCGAGTATTACGTGTCGGGCATGACTGGCGCGGTGAAGGAGTAAGATCTGCTGCCTTCACCCATTCCCCCGCCGGACACCTGCCGTTCGATGTCATCCGTTGCCGCCACTTCGATTATATGGAGCCGGCTGTTCCCACCCTTGACCACTGCAAGGCGATCGTCATCGTCCGGCGCAGTCAGCCCGTGATGCCCAGCGGCCGCGCTCCAGGCTGATGCCTTGCCCGGCGCGGCGATAATGGCTGAAAGCCAGTTCCAGTCGGACCGGTCTTGGCCGATCGCATAACAACGATGAAGTGCTGCGCGCCTCGGCGGTGTAGGTGCCCACGACCGGATCCTGCGCATCGAGAATCGCAAGATCGGAATTGCCCTGGGAGCATGCCAGCCCCGGTTAATCAGACAAAACGAACCCAATGGAAACGCAAGCATGCTGCAAATGGAGAGTCGCATCCGTCTGCCGAACCACGGACGGCAACAGGGCGTGCGGCGTGTATTGCGTTCAGGCCCGGGGCAGAAGGGCCAGGAGCCGCTATGTGCGGCACCTGGAAACCGGGAGTTGCCGGATTGTGCCGTTAAAATTCCTCCCAGTCGTCACCGCTGACGGCCGGCGCTGGCCGGCGCGTGGTCGGAGTTGCGATTGCCGTGTCGGAAATGCTCCGGGTGCGGTCCGCTCGTGCGGGAACCTGAGCCAAAGACTGACGTGTCTTGACAGGGCCGACGGGCAGATTTGTTCCAGCCGGCTGGCTGTTACCAAGCCTGAACACGCTGACCACTCGTGACAGTTCTGCGGCCTGATTCTGCATCGCTTCGGATGCCGCCGCAGCCTCCTCGACCAGAGAAGCGTTCTGCTGCGTGACTTGGTCCATCTGGCTGATCGCCTGGTTGATCTGGTCGATACCGGACGTCTGTTCCTGGCTGGCGGCACTGATCTCGCCCATGATGTCGGTCACGCGCCGGATGCTGTCCACGATCTCTTCCATGGTGCTGCCGGCGTTCGCCACCAGCTTGCTGCCAGTGTCGACCTTCTGTACCGAATCATCGATCAGCGCCTTGATTTCCTTGGCCGCGGCGGCGGAGCGCTGGGCCAGGTTACGCACTTCGGAGGCCACCACCGCAAAGCCGCGCCCCTGCTCGCCGGCGCGCGCCGCTTCCACCGCGGCATTCAAGGCGAGGATATTGGTCTGGAAGGCAATCCCGTCGATCACGCCGATGATGTCGACAATCTTTTTCGAGGATTCGTTGATCGATGCCATGGTGTCGACCACTTCCGCCACCACTTGCCCGCCCTTGCCCGCCACGGCCGATGCCGACACCGCCAGCTGGTTCGCCTGCCGTGCATTGTCGGCATTTTGTTTCACGGTTGACGTCAGTTCTTCCATCGACGATGCGGTTTCTTCCAGCGAACTGGCTTGCTGTTCGGTGCGTGAGGACAAGTCCTGGTTGCCGGCGGCGATCTCGCTCGACGCAGTCGTGATCGCGTGTGCGCCGGTCTGTACCTGGATGACAATCTTCCTGAGCGCTTCGTTCATGTTCTTCAGGGCGCGCAGCAGCTTGCCGATCTCGTTGTTCGACTTCGGCTGCACCTCGGCAGTCAGGTCACCTTCGGCAACCCGGGTGGCCAGGTTGACCGCCAGGTTCAGCGGCTTGGTGATGCTGCGGGCGATGAGGACGGAGCAGGCGGCGCCAAATGCGACTATCAGCACGCTCAGCAGGATCATCAGCTTCAGGCTGCCTTCATAGGCATGCTCGATGTCCAGCGCATTCTGATCGATTGCCTTTCTCTGATGAGTCAGCAATTCGAGCAAGCCGTCTTCGTATTGCTTGGACAAGGGCAGGTATTCCTCTTCCAAGAGCCGGTTCGATTCCGCTGCATTTCCTTCGGCCTTGGCCTTGATCGCGCCATCGCGGGCCTTGGAATATTTTTTACGGACCTCGACCACCTTGTTGTAGAGCGCCTTCTCTTCTTCGCTGGTCAGCAAAGCTTCGAAATTCTTCTGCAATTCCGAAGAGCTCTTCGTGGTCTCTTCGATGTCCTTGGCGAAGAACTTGGGGAGCGAATCATCGCTGCTCTTCGCGATCGCACTGGTGCGGCGGATGGATCCGAAGGTATTGCGGTACCAGTCCGCTGCCATGCGCTCCTTCGTCAGCGGTTTTTCCATCATTTCGCGCGTTGCGTCCGAAACGGCACGCAACTGCCAGATGCCGATCAGGGTAGAGACGATGGAAAGCGCGAGGATGACGGCGAAGCCGGCGGCCAGACGAGTACTGATGCGAGAAGTGACGAGAATGTTCATGCTGATGCATCCATATGAGTGAATCGACAACGCGGCAGATTCCGAACCGGCCAAGCATGGTGAAGCTTATTGCTGGCGGCATCGGCGCCATTCATGAAACAGGAGTGTTCTCCATACGCTTTTCTGCAGGCTGCCAGTCTGTAATCCATGTACCTCTTGCGCCTTCTGGAGAATGCTTTACATGGCATTGCTGGCAAAGGGAATGCGTGCTGAATCGAGCCGGCATTCGCTTATCTATCTTTACGGCTGCATGGAGGGCAAACTTTAGGGAGTCCTTGCCTGAATTCGCCCCTACCGAATTCATGCGTGCAGGAAGGATGGCCACAAAAAAAGCCAGGCAGAAGACCTGGCTTGTGAAAGGCAATGGATGGATGAGGAAATGCCTGCTGCTCCGGGCTGCCGAAGACGCAGCCCGGAACGGCTCTTAGCCTTCCTGAAATTTTGCTTCTTCGATCACGCCTGTGGCGGCGAAACCGTCGATTTCCGCATCGCTGTACCCGTACTCGCGCAGCAGCTCGCGGGAGTGCTCGCCCAGCATCGGCGCATGGCGGGTGATCTGAGTCGGCGTCTTGGAAAAATGCACGGGGCACCCAAGCGCCTTGGTCGGACCAGCCTGCGGATGCACCAGGTCGACCACCATATTGCGCGCCAAGGTCTGCGGGTGTGTCAGAGCTTCGCCTATGGTATGCACCGGCCCCACCGGGACGCCAGCGGCATCGAAGGCTTCCATCCATTCCGCGCGGGTGCGCGTAACCAGTACGGCTGCCATGGCTTCGGTCAGCGAGGACAGGTTTTGCATCCGCGCTGTGTTGTCGATATAGCGTGGATCATTGCGCCATTCCGGATGACCGAGCACTTCGGCAATGCGTTCCCAGTTTGCCTGGTTGGCGCCGCCGATGTTGATCCAGCCGTCGCTGGCACGGAAGGCCTGATAAGGCGCGGTCAGCAGGTGAGCTGATCCGGTCGGTCCGACCGATTGTCCGGTTGCGAAATAGATCGCCGCATGCCAGTAGGTCTGCTGCAGCGCAGCTTCCATCAGCGAAGTGTCGACCACCTGGCCCTGCCCGGTCTTGAGCTTGTGCGCATAGGCGGCGGTAATGCCGACCACGGCCAGGATGCCGGCGTTGATGTCGGCAATCGAGTTGCCGGTTTTCGCCGGCGGGCCGCCCGGTTCACCAGTGACCGACATCAGGCCCGAGAAACCTTGGGCGATCAAGTCGAATCCGCCCTTGTCGCCGTAAGGGCCGTCGCGGCCGTAACCGGATACCGAGCAGTAGATCAGGCCGGGATTGATTTTCGAAAGGACATCGTAGCCGAGTCCCAGCTTTTCCAGCGTGCCGCGACGGTAGTTCTCCGTCAGGACGTCCGCATCCTTGACCATGCGCAGCAGGATCTCGCGGCCCTGCTCATGCTTGAGGTTGAGGGCAATGCCGCGCTTGTTGCGGTTGAGGATCATGAAGGGAGCGGACACGCCATTGACGCGAGGTTCGCGATAACCGCGGGCATCGTCGCCGCCCGGCAGTTTTTCCACCTTGATGACATCGGCACCCATATCGGCCAGCATCATCCCGCAGGTGGGGCCGGCCATGATCTGGGCCAGCTCAAGGACACGCATGCCGGCGAGAGGGCCGCTGCGTTCTTTACTGACTTTCATGTTTAATCCTTGAAGTGCAAGAAAAAAAATCGGGCATATTGCTATGCCCGATCCGGAAAGCCAGGCTCAAGCAGCCTGGGCTTTGGCTTTCGCTTTGATGCGGGAATTCCACAGCGAACTGATGAAGGACCATGCCAGACCGGCCACGGCCAGCGTCATGATGGTGCCCACCAGGCCGTTTTCCCAGAAAATGCCGATGCTGCCGCCCGAGGCAAGCATGCTTTGACGGAAGGCGTCTTCGGCACGACTGCCCAGCACCAGCGCAAGCACCATTGGCGCCAGCGGATAGCTCAGCTTCTTGAACACATATCCGATCACGCCGAAGATCAGCATGAGCCAGATATCGAAGGGTGCGTTGTTCACCGTGTAGGCACCGATCGCGCACACCACCAGGATCGCAGGAGCGATGATGGAGAACGGGATGCGCAGGATCGCGGCAAACAGCGGCACGGACGCCAGGACAATGATCAGGCCCGACAGGTTGCCGAGATACATGCTCGCGATCAGTCCCCAGACGAACTCCTTCTGTTCAACGAACAGCAAGGGACCGGGCTGCAGACCCCAGATCATCAGGCCGCCCAGCAGCACCGCCGCGGTCGCCGAACCCGGGATGCCAAGGGCCAGCATCGGCAGCAATGCGCTGGTGCCGGCAGCATGCGCCGCGGTTTCCGGTGCCAGCACACCCTCGATATTGCCCTTGCCGAAGCTGTCCGGATCTTTCGCAAACCGCTTCGCGACGCCATATCCCATGAACGAGGCAGCAGTCGCGCCGCCCGGCGTGATGCCGAGCCAGCAGCCGATGGCGGAGGAACGCAGCAGGGTCATGAAGTAGCGTGGCAGCGTTGCCCACGTCTTCAGGACGACCTTCAGGTCGATGGCTGCTTTCTTCCCTTTGAAGGCAAGGCCTTCTTCCATCGTCATCAGGATCTCGCTGATACCGAACAGGCCGATCACGGCAACCAGGAAATCAAAGCCGCGCAACAGTTCCGGTATGTCGAAGGTCATGCGCAACTGGCCGGAAATGGTATCCATACCCACGGCAGCCAGTGCGAAGCCGAGGCACATCGCGATGATGATTTTTGCCTTGGGTTCCTTGCCCATTCCAATGAAGCTGCAGAAGGTCAGGAAGTACACCGCGAAGAATTCGGGCGGGCCGAATCGCAGCGCGAATTTCGCAACCAGCGGCGCCAGGAAGGTGATCACGAGTACGCCGAACAGCGCGCCGATGAAGGAACCCGTGAAGGCGCTGGTGAGAGCCTGGCCTGCCTTACCCTGCTGCGCCAGCGGATAGCCGTCAAATGTAGTGGCAACCGAGTGCGCCTCCCCCGGGATGTTGAACAGCACGGAGGTAATCGCGCCGCCAAACAGTGCGCCCCAGTAAATGCACGAGAGCAGGATGATGGCGGAAGTCGGGTTCATCGAGAAAGTCAGCGGCAGCAGGATCGCGACACCATTGGGTCCGCCCAGTCCGGGCAGCACGCCAACCACGATCCCCAGCAGGATGCCGATGAACATCAGGCCGGTGTTTTGCCAGGACAGGACGACGGCAAAACCGTGTAAGAGAGAATCTAGATTTTCCATTTGTGATCCAGTCAATATCCGAGAAACTGCTCAAGAGGGCCTTTGGGGAGGGGCACCTTGAAGGCTATTTCGAATATCCAGAAGAACGCCAGGCTGATACTGCAGCTGACAAGCGCCGATTTCCACCAGTTGAACTTTCCGACGGCCAGCATGAAGAGGCCGATGAAGAGTGCCGAGGCAACGTAGATGCCGAGCCACTGGATGGCAGCGACGTAAATGATCAGCGGAACCAGTACCGTGGCAACCAGACGCAACTGCGCCTTTTCGACAAACGGTGATCTGTCGTTTTTCAAGATCGCCTGGACAATCACTGCGATGCTGGCCAGCAGAATGAAGACGCCCATTCTGAGGGGGAAGTAACCCGATTGCGGACCGTCTTCAGCCCAGCCTGCGCCGATCTCGTAATTGCTCCAGATGATGAGGACACCAAGCGCCGCCAAGATAATGCCGACAATCAGTTCCATTGTGCGATTGGAAATCGCGCCGTCTGAACTCTCGGTGGAGTCGACCGGCTCTAGATTTGTACTCATGATGAATGGATGTGAAAGGTGGACGGTACTGCGCCGCGCATCCGCGTGGAGCGGATGCGCGGTATGTCGGACTTACTTGGCGTTGGGAGCGAGGAAACCGGCTTCTTTCATGATTGCGCGGTGTTCCTGTTCATCCTTGGTGAGGTAATCACGCAGAGCATTGCCTGTCTTGAAGTTGTCCTTCAATGCATTCTTCTGCATGTACTCCTTCCACTCCGGAGTAGCTACCACTTTCTGGAAGAGATCTTCGTAGTACTTGGTCGCTTCCGAAGGAACGCCGCCCGGCAGCAGGAAGATGCGCATCATCTGGTACTCCACGTCCAGTCCCTGCTCCTTGCAGGTGGGGACATCGCCCCAGCTCATGGTCTGCGTTACCTTTTCCTTGTAGGCGGAACGTTCATTGGCAAACAGGCACAGCGGACGCTGCTCGCCGGCACGCCATTGTCCGATCGATTCCGAAGGATTGTTGGTGTCGGCATCGATATGCTTACCGGACAGCTGTGTCGTAACTTCGCCGCCTCCCTTGTACGGGATATAGGTAAATTTCACGCCCGCCTTCTTCTCGACCATCGCAGTAATGACGTGGTCTTCCCGCTTGGAGCTGGTGCCGCCCATCTTGAATTGTCCGGGGGGCGCCTTCTTCACGGCAGCGATGAAATCGCTGGAAGTCTTGTAAGGCGTTTCGCTGTTCACCCACAGCATGAACTCATCCTGCGCGACCATCGCCACCGGAGTCAGGTCGCGCCAGTTGAATGGGAGACCGGTTGCCAGCGGCACGGTGAACAAGCCGGTGGAAGACACGACGACACGGTGCGGATCACCTTTGGCTGCCTTGATGTCGAGCAGTCCTTCTGCACCGCTCGCGCCGGCCTTGTTGGTGACAATGACCGGCTGATTCATCAGCTTGTGCTTGGCGATGATGCCCTGAATCGAGCGCGCCATCTGGTCGGTTGCACCACCCGCACTGAACGGCACCACGAATTCGACCGGCTTGCTCGGCTCCCATGCAGCCGCGATGTTCGCGATGCTGAGAGCGAGTACGGATACCGCTAGTTGCAGGGGGCGCTTCAACGACTTGTTACGCATGTTTAGTCTCCTATTTTGGTTCATTTCACAACTGCGCCGGTAATACTAGCACTAGGCCGCTTTGATTTGGGCGACAGGTGTAACGGATTTTTGTAACGATTCCATTGCAGCGAGCACACCACCCGATTTATGTGGTATTCCCGCAAGCGACAGGCCCATCTCGACGCCGGAGAGCGTCGCCATCAGCGTGAGGTCGTTGAAGTCGCCGAGGTGGCCAATTCGGAAGACATAGCCCGACAGCTTGGTGAGGCCCTGCCCCAGGGACATGTTGAAGTTGTCGAGGATGGTCTTGCGCAGCTTGTCGGCGTTGTAGTACTCGCCCTTCGCGTCCTTCGGCATCACCACGGCAGTCAGCGAGCCGCTGTACTCGGCCGGGTTCTGGCACAGGATTTCGAGGCCCCATGCGCGCACTGCGGCGCGGGTCGCTTCGCCATGGCGCTGGTGACGATGGAACACATTGCTCAAGCCCTCTTCGAACAGCATGTCGCAGGCTTCGGACAAGCCATACAGCAAGTTGGTGGCAGGCGTGTAAGGCCAGAAGCCGTTCTTGTTGGCTTCGATGATTTCATCCCAGCCCCAGAATGCGCGCGGAAGCTTGGCAGTCTTGGATGCGGCGATCGCCTTTTCGGAAATCGCATTGAAGGAAATACCCGGCGGGAGCATCAGGCCTTTCTGCGAACCGGAAACGGTAACGTCCACGCCCCACTCGTCATGGCGATAATCGATCGAGCCGAGAGAGGAAATCGTGTCGACCAGCAGCAGTGCCGGGTGCTTGGCATTGTCGATCGCGCGACGCACAGCCGCAATGTTGGAGGTCACGCCGGTCGAGGTTTCGTTGTGCACGACGCAGACGGCCTTGATCGAGTGCGCCTTGTCTTCCTTCAGACGGGCTTCGATCTTGTCGGCATCGACACCGCGGCGCCAGTCGTCGCCGATGAATTCCGGCTTCAGCGACAGCTTGTCGGCCATCTTCTTCCACAGTGTCGCGAAGTGACCGGTTTCATACATCAGCACATGGTCGCCGGGCGACAGGGTATTGACGAGAGCAGCTTCCCAGGCGCCGGTGCCGGATGCCGGATAGATGACCACGTGCGACTTGGTCTGGAAAACTTTCTTGATGTCGGAAAGAACCTTCTTGCCCAAGGCCTGGAATTCCGGACCACGGTGGTCGATGGTCGGATAATCCATGGCGCGCAACACCCGGTCGGGCACATTGGTGGGGCCAGGAATTTGCAGGAAATGACGGCCGGACGGGTGGGAATTAAGCTTGAGCATGGATCCTCCTGTTACACGCCAGCGCACGGGCTGGGCGGTTATTAAAAAAAGCACTTTGCATACAATATACCAAACCAAAATCATGTCAAGCACTAATTGATTTGTCGCTTTTTTGTAAGCAATTGTTTTTTAAGGGTTTATGGATATACTTGCGGTACTTTGAAAATTTTTCGATCGCTGTATTTAATATACAATGCAGAGACTATGAACTCTAACAAACAGTCCGCCCTGCCCGTTTCCTTGTCGATAGACCGTCAGGGCTTGTCATCTGCGGTGACGGCGAAACTGCGTGACATGATTGTGGAAGGCATCCTCGCGCCGGGCACGCGCCTGAACGAACGCGTGCTGTGCGAGCAGCTGGCCGTCTCCCGCACGCCTTTGCGCGAAGCCTTCAAAACCCTCGCGGTGGAAGGCCTCGTTGACCTCCTGCCCAACCGGGGGGCCGCAGTCGCCCAGATGTCGATCGAGGACATCGAGCAGACCTTTGAAGTCATGGGCGCACTGGAAGGCTTGTCGGGCCAGCTCGCCTGCCAGCGGATCACCGATGCCGCGATCGCGGAAATCAAGGCGATGCATTATGAAATGCTGGCTGCGCATGCACGGCGCGACCTGCCGAGCTATTACAAGCTCAACCACAAGATCCATGACTGCATCAACGCGGCCGCCGGCAATGACGTGCTGACGACGACCTACCAGCAGATCAACACGCGCATCCAGAGCCTGCGCTTCCGCTCGAACTTCAACCAGGAAAAATGGGATGCCGCGGTCAAGGAACACGATGCCATGCTGGCGGCGCTCGAAAAGCGCGACGGCGATGCGCTGCGCACCGTCCTGCAGCAGCACCTGATCAACAAGCGCGACTCGGTCATTGCCGACCTGCGCGAAAGACTCACGGCCTAGCGCCTCATGCGCCTGCGCCAGTTACTCGACTCACCATTGAAACAGGCATTAGGAACAACATGAACGCATCTACACCCTCCCAGGTCCTGCTCAGTCCGCAAATGCAGAATCTCTCAGACCGGCATGAAGTCGCCCGACGCCTGGCGCAGGAAACGACCGGGGAAGTCCTGTTCGACAAATTCTCGCGCGGCCGCTATTCCACCGATGCCTCGATCTACCAGGTCGAACCGATCGGTGTCTTCGTTCCGCGTACCGAACAGGATGTGGAGATCGCCATCGCCATCGCGCGCGATGCCGGCATGCCCATCCTGCCGCGAGGCGGCGGCACCAGCCAGTGCGGCCAGACCGTGGGCCAGGCGCTGGTGCTCGACAACAGCAAGTACCTGAACAAGGTCATCGACTTCGACAAGGAGGCGATGACGGTCACCGTGCAGCCAGGCATCGTGCTCGACCATCTGAATGCCTGGCTGAAGCCGCACGGCCTGTGGTTCCCGGTGGACGTCTCCACCGCGGCCCAATGCACGATCGGCGGCATGACCGGCAACAACTCCTGCGGTTCGCGCAGCATCCACTACGGCAACATGGTGCACAACGTGCTCGCCATCGATGCCTGGCTGTCGGACGGCACACAAGCGAGCTTCGGCGAATTCTCCGCCATGCTGCAATCGGCCTCGCCGCGCGTGCGCGACCTCGCCGAAAACGTCCGCAAGATCGCCGAGCGCGAGAAGGATGAAATCGAGGCACGCTTCCCGAAAGTGATGCGCCGCGTCGGAGGCTACAACCTGGACATCTTCCATCCGCAATCGGAGCGCCCCTATACCGTCGACGGCAGTGTCAACCTGGCGCACCTGCTGGTGGGCTCCGAAGGCACGCTGGCTTATTCGCGCCAGATCAAGCTCAAGCTCGCTCCCCTGCCGAAGGCCAAGACATTGGGCGTGGTGAATTTCGCCAAGTTCCACGATGCGATGGCGATGACGCAGCACATCGTCAAGTTGAAGCCGGTCGCGGTCGAACTGGTGGACCGCACCATGATCGAACTGGCACGCAGCAATCCGGCATTCAAGCCCACGATTGAAAAAGCCCTGATCGGCGCGCCCGACGCGATCCTGCTGGTGGAATTCGCGGGTGCGACCAAGGATGAACAGGTGCGCCAGCTGAAAGCCCTGGTCGAACTGATGGGTGATCTCGGTCTCCCCGGCTCCGTGGTCGAGATGCCCGACGAGAAGGAACAGAAGGAATTGTGGGAAGTCCGCAAGGCCGGCCTGAACATCATGATGAGCCTAAAGGGCGACGGCAAGCCGGTGTCCTTTATCGAGGATTGCGCCGTGCCGCTCGAGCACCTGGCGGAATACACCGACCGCCTGACGGAAGTGTTCGCGAAACACGGTACGCGCGGCACCTGGTATGCCCACGCCTCGGTCGGCACCCTGCACGTGCGCCCGATTCTCGACATGCGTCGCGACGGCGGCAAGAAGATGCGCGCCATCGCGGAAGAAGCGGCGGCGCTGGTGCGCAAGTACAAGGGCGCGTTCTCCGGCGAACACGGCGACGGCCTGGTGCGCAGCGAATGGGTGGACTGGCAGTTCGGCGAACGCCTGATGAAGGCCTATGGCGAAGTGAAGGACAACTTCGATCCACTGAACCTGATGAACCCCGGGAAAATCGTGCGCTCCACCAAGATGGACGATGCCTCGCTGTATCGCTTCAAGCCCGGCTACGCGGCACTGCCGCTGCAGCCTGCGCTGGACTGGTCCGCCTGGAACGTGCAGGCAGATCCGGTTACCGAAGAAACAACGGCTCCGGGCACCGGCGGTGATCCGGCCGGTGGTTTCGCCAAGGCGATCGAGATGTGCAACAACAACGGCCATTGCCGCAAGTTCGATGCCGGCACCATGTGTCCGAGTTATCGCGCCACCAAGGATGAAAAGCACCTGACCCGGGGCCGCGCCAACACGCTGCGGCTTGCGGTATCCGGCCAGTTGGGCCCGGATGCTTTCACTTCCGAAGAGATGTACAGCACGCTCGACCTATGCGTGAGCTGCAAGGGCTGCAAGCGCGACTGCCCGACCGGCGTCGACATGGCGAAAATGAAGACCGAGTTCCTGTACCACTATCGCAAGAAGCACGGCCTGCGCCTGAAGGACAAGCTGGTGGCCTACATGCCGCGCTATGCGCCGCTTGCGGCAAGGCTCGCGCCCCTGTTCAACCTGCGCAACCGCCTGCCCGGCGCAGCGCAGCTGATGGAGAAGGCGACAGGATTCAGCGCCAAGCGCTCCCTGCCGGAATGGCGCAGCGACACGTTCTTCAAGACGGCCGAGCAGAAGGCGGCACCGGCAGGCGCGCCGGAAGTGGTGCTGTTCGTCGACACCTTCAACAATTATTTCGAATCTGAAAACGGCCGCGCGGCATATCGCGTGCTGCAGGCTGCCGGCTACAACGTCCATCTCGCCAAGGCGCCGGGCGAATCGCGTCCGCTGTGCTGCGGCCGCACCTATCTCGCGGCCGGCCTGGTCGACGAGGCGAAGCAGGAAGCGCGACGCACCATGGAAGCACTGCTGCCCTTCGTGGAGCGCGGCGTGCCGGTAGTGGGACTGGAGCCCTCTTGCCTGCTGACCATGCGCGATGAATTCCTGGTCTACGGCTTTGGCGAACAGGCGAAGAAGCTGGCAGCGCAGGCGATGCTGTTCGAGGAGTTCCTGGCGCGCGAAGCGAAGAACGGCACGCTTAAATTGAAGCTGAAAGCGCTGCCGCAGCAAACGGCCCTGCTCCATGGCCACTGCCATCAGAAAGCCTTCGATGCGGTCAATCCGATCAACACCGTGCTCGGCCTGATCCCTTCACTCAAGGTGCAGATGATCGAATCGAGCTGCTGCGGCATGGCAGGCAGCTTCGGCTACGAGGCGGAACATTACGACGTGTCGATGAAGATGGCGGAACTGTCGCTGCTGCCGGCAGTGCGCGCGGCGGACAAGGATGCCCTGATCGTGGCCGATGGCACCAGCTGCCGCCACCAGATCGCGGATGGCGCCGAGCGTGAAGCCATCCACGTGGCACGGGTGCTGGAAGCGGCCCTGGATGTCTGAAGCGTTGCAGCCCAAGTAAAAAGGCGCGCCGCGAGCGCGCCTTTTTTTGGGTCCGGATTTCAATTTGCCATGGGAAGTAGGGTGCGCCGTGCGCACCATGCGATCCCGGTGCGCACGGCGCACCCTACTTTCGTCCCCTTTCAGGCTTATCGAAGCTGCTTTAGGCGCAGCGAGGAGCAATCTGGATTTTGGCCGAGCACGGCAGCTCGAGAGCGGGACTCACGCAGATGCTTTGCCAACAGGACCTAGCGCGCCGGCACCAGGCGCAGGCGGGTGATTTCCGAGGGTGCGCCGAAACGTTTCGGCGGCCCCCAGTAGCCGGTACCGCGGCTGGTATACACCCACAGCTGGCGCAAGCGGTTCAGGCCGGCGACGTAAGGCTGCTGCATCGGCACGAAAAAATTCCAGGGAAGGAATTGTCCGCCGTGGGTATGACCGGACAGTTGCAGGTCGAAGCCGGCGTCGGCCGCGGCGGCCGCCGAACGCGGCTGGTGTGCCAGCAGTACTTTCGCGCCCGTATTCTCCGGCGCGCCGGCGAGGGCCGCATGCGGATCGCTGCGGTGCGCTTCGTCGAAGTGGTGCGCGGTGTAATCGGTCACGCCCGCCACTACCAGGGATGCGCCCTGGTGCTGCAACACCACATGCTCATTCATCAATACCGTGATTCCCAGTCGGCGTAGCTCCGCAATCCAGGCATGGGCATTCGAATAATATTCGTGGTTGCCGGTGACGAAGTAAGTGCCGTGACGCGCCTTCAATTGCGACAGAGGCGCGGTATGTGGTGCCAGTTGCCGGACGCTGCCGTCGACCAGGTCGCCGGTGATCGCGATCAGGTCCGGCTTTAGCCCATTGACCGCATCGACAATCGCTTCCAGGTAACTGCGCTTGATGGTTGGTCCGACATGGATATCGCTGATCTGCGCGATGGTGAAGCCATCGAGCGCATCCGGCAAACCGGCGATCGGCACCTCGACATCCACTACCCGTGCGGTGCGGCGCGCATTGATGAAACCAATCAGGGACACCAGCACTGCGAGCGAAGGCACTGCCAGTGCGGTCCAGCTTACGAGCGCAGCGGAATGCAGGCCGACGATCGCGGCCAGCAACAGAACCACGTCGCGCAGCAGCGTCAGCACCAGCAATGAGGAAAACAGGCCCATCGCCAGCAGGCCGACCCAGGCAACCCGGTCCGACAGCGGCTGGCGCCTGATACCACGCGCTAGCAGCCCGGCCGGCACCAGAACGAAAGAAGCCACCAACCACAATGCGCCAAGCGTGCGCGCAGTCGTGTCGAGCGGCAGATCGGGCAGCACGCGCCACCCGATATAGGCATGCAATACGGCGAGCAGGCTGTAAACAACGAGAACGAAATTTCGACTTGGCATGGAATTCGTGGACAACAGGCATGGAACCGGGAATCACCGGCTGAGGGATTTTATCTTGGGATGATATTCCGGGCTTCAATAGGAAACAGGCCTCCCTTCGCAACGGAGGCCTGGCTTTCCTTCACGCAGGCTTATGCGGAACGCGCCGGGATGCCGCTTTGAAGTTGCTTGTGATAATACACGACGCGCTCGATGGCGTAGTCGGTGCCTGCCTGGCGCACTTCGTTGCGGTCGCCATCAAAGCGCCGGGTTTCAGAAAACACAATTGTTGTGCCATTGTGCTCGAATGCCCATGCGAAACAAATGGTCCCCGGCGGAATGCCATCCTCGCCGCCTGGCCCGGCCACCCCGGTATTGGCCACCGCCGCATTGGCGCCGCTGTTATGCAGTGCACCCTCGACCATTTCGCGCGCCACCGGCTCGCTGGTCAGATTGTATTTTTCAATGGTCTCAGGCTTGACCTGCAGGTAACGACATTTTGCTTCCGGCGCATACGTGACGAACCCGGCTTCCAGCCAGCTGCCGCACCCCGGCTGTCCGCCAAGTGTGGCCGCTACCAGGCCGGCAGTGCAGGATTCCGCCGTCACAAGCCGCAATTTGTGCGCTTTGAAATATTCCGAGATGGCTTGCAACTGTTCCATTGATTTCCCTTCTGCTGTGAACCGGATATCGTCCGGACGTTCTTGCTGCCGGCACACAGGGTAGACAAGACGAAGCGTCGGATTGTTTCGCAGACGGGATTTGAGGCGTGACAAGAAGTTCAGTCTGGAAATTTCCAGGACTGGTGATGGCTGCAGCCATGCGCCAATGTGGAGATAATCCGGAGCTGCAGTGATGAACGAGCGGTCTGGACGCACCGTATGTACGCCCATCCGCCGCAAAGGAGCCGGACTCCTGCAATAGCCCGGCTCCTGCTGCCGCTGGATTCAGAACTCTTCCCAGTCATCCCCGCTTGTCGCCGGACGGCCCGACGTGCGACGTAACGGGGCAGGCGCTGCCGCGGTCCGGATCGCTGCTACAGGCGGCGTCGGCTTGTTTGCCTGCGGCGCCGGCACCTGGCGCGGAACTGCCGTGGCCGCAGGCAGGTTCGCGCCCTCGTGGCTGAGCTTGAACACGCTGACCACCTCTGCCAGGTTGCGCGCCTGTTCCTGCATGGCTTCCGTGGCCGCTGCCGCCTGTTCCACCAGGGCCGCATTCTGTTGCGTGACCTGGTCCATCTGGCCAATGGCCTGGTTCACCTGTTCGATGCCGGCGCTTTGCTCGTGCGAGG
>NZ_HE978634.1:553939-876931 GCF_000312045.1 Noviherbaspirillum massiliense JC206 | reverse complement strand
ATTTCGCTTGCGCGAAAATGTGATCCTGCCAAGTGACCAGGTCCATGATCGATTGGTGATATGCCCCCATGGCCGGGGCCATCTTGCTCACAACGAAAGCCTTGATCTGCGCCGGGTCCGTGCCCGCGCTATCCCTGAGCGCAAAGACCTGGTTCCGGATGTCCATGTACGTCTTGCGCTTGTCGGCAATCGTGGCGATCAGCTTCTTGCCTTCTTCGGTCGTGATCAGGGACTTCAACTCTTCCTGGACCTTCGAGATTTCCGCGCTTCTCGCCTTCATCCGGGCAAGGATGGCCTGATCGTCGCTGGCATCCCTTGCCCTCAGCCTGGCTTCGGTCATCGCATCGTTGGTCACACTCCCTGCGTACCATTTCTCGCTGAGCCGGGCCTTATGGATCGCAACATCCATCTCTTCGGTGGCCCGGGCAACATCCTGCAGCTTCGCGATGCCGATCACGGCCAGGATGGCCGTCAGTACCAGTACGGCGGCAAAAGCCAATCCAAGGCGCGCGCCGATTTTCATATTCGTGAAAAACATGGTGAATCCAAAATCAAAGTGTTAATCGGTGTGGTCGAGCTTGATGCGACGATATGTTGTTACCGCCCCAATACTCATGCGATTGCGGGTTCCGAGACCAGGCTCAGCTCCTCGCTCGACATCAGCTTGTCGATGTCGACCAGGATCAGCATGCGCTCGTCGATCGTGCCCAGCCCCACCAAATAATCGGTGTTCAGCGCCGTGCCCATGGCCGGTGCCGGCTTGACTTGCTCCGGCGTCAGCGTGATCACGTCCGAGACACTGTCGACCACCATGCCCACTACCCGGCTGCCCAGGTTGAGGATGATGACCACCGTGAACTGGTCATAGGTAGGGGTGCCGAGATTGAACTTGATGCGCATGTCGACGATCGGCACGATCACCCCGCGCAGGTTGATCACGCCCTTGATATAGTCCGGCGCGTTGGCAATCCGGGTCACCGCTTCATAGCCGCGGATTTCCTGCACCTTCAGGATGTCGATCCCGTATTCCTCTTTTCCAAGCCGGAAGGAAAGCACTTCGGCCAGCTTGTTGTTCATTGCGCTCTCAGCCAAACCTATTCCTGACAAACGTGGTTATCAATTTACTCAGCGTCGCAGAAATATGCCCGCGACAACTGAGTAACGTCAGGGATGGGAGTCAATTTAGGGTAGCCGCAAAAAATTGCCTTGCGATTTTTGCACGCCGCCTTATGCGCAGACTCTATTGATAAGAAGTGAAAATATTTTTGCAATGAAGAACCTTCCGGATAATGTGGAAGGCACACCGCTTGTCACTGCACATCGTGCATTAACCGGAAATCAAGGCACGTAACCAGGGATTCTGCTTTCGTCGACTGCGTCGATCTGCTCCGCGTCGAGGAAGCGTCGGGCATACTCGAGATAGACCTTCTGACGAATGAATACGTCGAACAAGTCGGGGTCGATATGGTTGCGCTGCTTGAAGCCACCGAGGATACGCAGCGCTTCGCTCAGGGTGTTCGCCTTCTTGTAGGGGCGGTCCTGGGCCGTCAGCGCCTCAAAGATATCGGCGATCGCCATCGCTCTTGCCTGCACCGACATCTGGTCGCCGCGCAGGCCGCGCGGGTAACCCTTGCCATCCATTCGTTCATGGTGCGCGCCTGCATATTCCGGCACTTTCTGCAGGTGTTTCGGCCACGGCAGGGATTCCAGCATGCGAATGGTGACGTTGATGTGGTTGTTGATGATCTTTCTTTCCGCGGGATTGAGCGTACCGGCACGCACCGTGAGATTGGTGACTTCATCCCTGTTCAGGAAAGCCTGTTCCTTGCCATCCGGACCAGTCCAGCGATAGCGCGCGATTTTTTGAACGCGGCTCTGGTCCTCCGCCGACATGCTTTCAGCGCCGATGTTCGCGCGTCGCAGGAACTCGCGGTCGGCGTCGAGTCGTTCCAGCTCCTGCTGGAGGCGGCTGTCGATGAGGGTTTCAGCATGACAGTCACGGTTGCCGGCGGCTGCAAGCTTTTCTTCAAGGGCACGGATCTGCGCATCGCGCTTCAGCACTTCGAACCGGGTATCGATGGTATGGATGCGATCGACGATCGTTTCCAGCTTTGTCGACTTTTCCATCACATGAACCGGCGTGGTGATCTTCCCGCAGTCATGCAAGAGGCCGGCCAGCCAGAGCTGCTTGCGGTCACGGTCACTCATCCTGAAGGCGGCAAGCGGGCCGGCCTCCGTCTTGTGCGCCGCTTCGGCCAGCATCATCGTCAGTGCCGGTACATGTTCGCAGTGACGTCCGGTATGCGGCGATTTTTCATCGATGCAGAGGTTGATCAGCTTGACGAAGGACTCGAACAGGTCCTCCAGCCGGGCGATCAGCTGCTGGTTGGTGATGGCGAATGCCGCCTGCGATGCAAGCGCCTCGATGAAGCGCTGGTCGGTCTCGGTAAAGGGATGAATCTCGCCGGAGCGGCGGTGCCTGGCATTGATCAGCTGCAGCACGCCGATCAGCTCGCCCTCATGGTCCTGCATCGGGACGGTGAGGACCGATTGCGAATGGTAGCCAAAGCGCTCGTCGAACCTGCGCATCCCGGAAAAATTGAAGTCGCCCGCCTCTGCATACACATCGTCAATATTGGACGAGGCACGGGTATTGGCGACGTAGGCCGCGATGGCGCTCGTGTTCGGCTCACCATTGTCATTGAACAGCGGGATGTCGGGAATGGCAATCGATTCCCCGTTCGCCCCACCCTGATGCAGGCCCAGCGTATCGTTGATCGAAATATGGAAGCACAGGCTTTTCTTGTCGCCACTGACACGATACAGCGTGCCGCCGTCCGCGTGAGTCATGGCCTTGGCCACATTGAGGATTTTCTCGAGCAGCAGTGGAATGTCGTGACTGGTGCTGAGCAGCACGCTCAATTCCGTGAGCTGCTCCAGCCTCTGCGCGACTTCAGTATGGTCGAGATTCATGAACTGTCGACTTTCTCAGTGATCCGTTTTGTTCTGCCCGGCGCTATCGCAACCGCAGCGTGCAGCCGCCGGCCTGCATCAGAAGGAAAAGACGTCGCCACATTTCAGGGCATGGAAGCTGCGGCTTCCACCCGCGACGTTCAGCTCCTGCATGATCCTGTCCTCCTGCCCCGGCTTGAGGTGATAGATCAGGAATTCAATGGAAGCCGGCAGGGCAGCGATGTCCTCCAGCAGGGAGCGCGGGCAGAAATGGCGGGACAATGCAGCGAGCTGCGATTCGGCGTCCGGGAAGGAGCAATCGACGATCACCCGGGAAAGCCGCCGGTCGCGCGCGAGTACATCCCACAATGGCGGCGTCGAACCCATGTCGCCGGTGAACAGGAATCCCGATTCCGTCGAACATGCCGCATAGGCGACGGATCCTGCAATGTGATTGACTCGATGGGCCGTAATCTGCCGTCCAGCCAGGTCCAGGGCGATGCCGGGCTCCAGGGGCTGCCAGCGCAATACCGGATGGTCGGCGTTCGGAATGGCGGCGAAATCGGGCCACAGAACCCAGTTGAAAAGATGGGTCCTGAGCGCGTCTATGACCTGTTGAGTGGCGTGCACGGTAATCGGCGACTTCCGTTTGCCATTGACCGCGTCAGCCAGCAGGGCCAGACCCGCTACGTGATCGAGATGGGAATGCGAGAGAAAGACATGGTCGATCGCAGCCAGCTGATTGACGCCCAGGGCCGCGATCCCGGTGCCGGCGTCGAGCAGGATGTCATGGTCGATCAGCAGGCAGGTCGTGAACCGCTGCTGCCCGCCGATGCCGCCGGCGCACCCCAGTACTTCCAGCCTCATCTTGCACAAGCCTGCCATGCAGGAGCAACTGACCGGTAGCCGGCGAAAGCGGAGTGCGTCTCCTCGCTTGCATGACTGCGCATGGATGATGGTGTCGCCATCTGGATTCTCCCCCTGCTCTTCTTGATTGATTGTGACCGCATCTTGTGGAAGCGGCCATGCCTGCGTTCGGCCAGCCAGTTGCAATCGTTCCATCATACATTTTTTTGATGATCTTTATAACTCCGGAGAAAGCCGGGATGGCCGAGGAAGGACGGCGCGAATTTTCTCCCGGTGAGGATTCGGGAAAGTCGATTTTCTCCCATGTATATGGGACAAGACTGTCGCGCAGAACCACTGCCCTTCCGGCATGGACATGGCGTGGACATGGCACGCGCCAGGCGCGGTGACAATTCGCAACACTGTTTGATCCTTTGCAAACAAAGCCATCATGGCGCTGGCAGAGTAAAGAAAACAATTACAACCGTTTTGGGGGACGCCCGCCATGGGGCTGATTGATACGTTGCTGAGTCAAGCAGGCGCCCGTGCGGGGGTGGACCTCTCGCGCCGCGGCTTGCCCGAACTGGTCAAATTGCTGCTGGTCTTTTGCGCTTATTACCTGCTCACCCGGTTTTCCGTACATTTCGTTACGCCTCCCGGGGTGGCGAGCGCGTTCTGGCCGCCCGCTGCACTCGCGCTGTGTGCCTGCCTCATGTGGGGAATGAAAATGGCACCCGCCGTCTGGCTGGGCGCCACGCTTGCCAACTATCTTTCTTCCATTCCGTTTTATGCGGCATCGCTGATCGGCATCGGCAACGCACTCGAAGCCTGTGTTGCCACATTTCTCATGCGGCGCCTGCTGCGCACACCGCTCGACTTTACCCGTTCGGAGGAAACCGCCAAATTCGTCAGCATTGCCGTCCTCGGCAGCATGCTCGCCGCATCGATCGGCGTCACGACGCTGGAGCATGCCGACCGCCTCGGCGCCGCCGGGATGACGCTCAGCTGGCTGACCTGGTGGCTCGGCGACGCAGTCGTGATGATCATCATCACGCCGCTCCTGCTCGGGCGCAGTACGAAAGTGGTCGCTGACTGGACGACATTGCGCAGCCTTGAAGCGATCGGCTTCGGCCTGTTTCTGTCCGTGCTCACCCACGTCGTGTTCGGCGGTGCCATGGGACGCTGGCCGCTGGCCTATGTACCGATCCCACTCGTCATCTGGGCAGCCTTCAGGTTCAGCCTGCCCGGCGTCACCTGGACCGCCGGCATCCTGTGCGCCATCGCTGTCTGGCATACCTCCCGGGGAAGCGGCCCTTTCGCCATAGGCGACTTCAATCTCACCATTCTCCTGCTGCTGGCTTATGTGGTAACCGTCAGCAAGCTGGGCCTTTTTCTGGCCAGCCTGCTGTGTCAACTGGGCGATGCGGAAGAAACGCTGAAGTCGGAACGGGACCAGCTGGAGCACCGGGTGCAGGAGCGGACCCATGAGCTCACGCGCGACATCGAGGAACGCAAGCGGATCGAGCGGGAGCTGGCCTACCGGGGGAGACAGCTGGCTGAAGCCCAGCGCTTGGCGCAGATCGGCAGCTGGAGTCATGACCTGGATTCAGACGACATCACCTGGTCGGACGAACTGTACCGGATCTATGGCGTGCAAAAGGGCGAATTCGAGCCCAGGCTTTCCAGCTACTGGCAGCTGGTGCACGAGGACGACCGGGAGCGCGTGCGTGAAACGATGGAGCAGGCCCGGCGGACCGGCCTTCCCTTCAGCACCGAACATCGTATCGGTTTACCCTCGGGGGGAAGCAAGATCGTTGCCGCCCGCGGTTTTGCGGAGAAAGACGAGAGCGGACGCATCGTTCGCATTTTCGGCAGCACCCAGGACATCACCGAAGCCAAGATGGCGGAAGCGTCATTGCGCGAGGCCGAGGAGCGCTATCGGCTGGTAGTGGAGTTGTCCCCGGATGCCATCCTCGTCCAGCAGGACCAGGTATTCAGCTTCGCCAATCCGGCGGCGATCGCCCTCCTGGGTGCGGACAATGCCGGGCAGATCGTCGGCAAGGCGGTATTCGACTTCCTCCATCCCGACTTCCATCAACAGGAGCGGGAAAGACTCGCCATCCTGGGGAAAGGCGGCAAGGTTTCCAGGACAGAGGAAAAGCTGGTCAGGGTCGATGGCAGCACTGTCGATGTCGACATCAACAGCTCGTCCTTCATGCACAAGGGCCGGCCGGCGGTACTTCGGATGATGCGCGACATCACCGAGCGCAAGAGAAGTGCCGAGCAGCTCGCCTATCTCGCCCATTACGACTCGCTCACCGGCCTGCCGAACCGCGCCCTGTTCCATCAGCGACTCAATCACGCACTGACCATCGCCGAGCGGCCGGGACGCTCCCTCGAGGTATTGTTCCTCGACCTCGACCGCTTCAAGGAAATCAACGATACGCTTGGGCATGCGGTGGGCGACCTCGTCCTGAAGGAAACCGCGCACCGCCTGCAAAGCATCCTGCGCGAATCGGACACGGTGGCGCGCCTGGGCGGCGACGAATTCGTGGTGCTGGTCGAGAACGTGGACGAACCGCTGCGCGGCGGCGTGATCGCCGAGAAAATCCTTGCCGCGATCGCCCTGCCCTTCATGCGCGATACCAAGCCGCTTGTCACGAGTACCAGTATCGGCATCAGCTGTTTTCCCGACGATGGAAAGGATGCGACGACGCTGCTGAAAAAGGCGGACATCGCGATGTACCGCGCCAAGCAAATGGGACGCAACGGCTATCAGTATTTTTCTTCCGAAATGAACCTGCACACGACGGAACGCCTGAACCTTGAGCATGCACTGCGCCATGCCGTCGCGCGGCAGCAGCTGTCGCTGCATTACCAGCCGAAGTTCGATGTGCGGACCAGGAAAATCACGGGAATGGAAGCGCTGCTGCGCTGGCAGCATCCGGCAAAGGGATTCGTTCCGCCGGAACAATTCATCCCGCTGGCCGAAGAAACCGGTCTCATCAATGCCATCGGAGACTGGACGATACGGGAAGCCTGCCTGCAGAACAGGCAATGGCAGCAGGCCAGCGCCATGCGACTGAAAGTCGCCGTGAACCTGTCGGCGAGGCAGCTTGCCAGCGACCGCCTGGTCGAGACCGTGCGCGCCATCCTGGATGAAACCGGTCTCGACCCGGCGTACCTGGAACTGGAGATTACAGAGCGTGCAGTGATGACAAATCCGGAAAAGGCGGTCGCCACGCTGACCGCCCTGCACGATATCGGCGTCAGCGTGGCCATGGACGATTTCGGGATCGGCTATTCGTCCCTGGCCTACCTGAAGCGCTTCCCTATCCGTGCCATGAAGATCGACCGCTCCTTCGTGCAAGGCATTCCCGGCAACCGTGGCGATGAAGCTGTCGCTCGCGCCATCATCGACCTGGCGCACGACCTGGATTGCAGCGTGATCGCGGAAGGTGCGGAAACCCAGGAACAGGTCGATTTCCTGTACCGGCATCGCTGCGACAGCGTGCAAGGCTATTATTTCAGCGGGCCGGTCAATGCCGACCGCTTCGGCCAATTGCTTCAGCAGTCGGACCAGCTGCATTAGCTTGTCCTTCCTGCTGCAGGCTCGCAGCCCAGAGGCGGGCGAAGGCCGCTTTCGTCATCGCCTTCCGCGATGGCAGCAGCCTTTCGAGCAGAACCTGGAAATGCCGCACGATGCGCGGATGGTCGGCATCTGCCGGATGCAGGCTCAGGCGCACCAGCGGCGTATTACGCAAGGCTCCGCACAAGAACGTATTCCAGCCCAGCGACATGCCGCGGCGCCAGGCGCTGCCGACGGTGTAGACCAGGCTTTGGGTGGGCATGGCTTCCCGCTCCGGCAATAGGTAAAAGCGGCGCAGGGTCGTCGTGTAACGAAAGGAAAATTCGGTCAGAGCCCGCCAGGCATCCGGGCCGAGCAGCCAGGCGGGCGCGACAAAGCCTTCCACCGGCCATCCGCGTTCAGCGAACCACGCCAGCCCGGCTTCCAGCCGACGCCGCGCCTCGGCCTGGTCGATTGCCAGGAATTCGCCTTCGCTGCGGGTATAGACCTGTCGCGTGAAGCGCTCGGCCAGGCCGCGCGGCCGCTGCGCTTCATCGAGGTGGGTGTAGCCATGCAGCGCCAGTTCGTCGCCCCGCACGAGCCGGCCCTCCAGTAAGCGATGATAGTGGCTGCCATCGCCGGTCGGCAGCCGGTGGTAATGCGGCACCACCAGCAGCGTCACCGGCACGTCGGCCACGGCGTGGATGGCTTGCAGCAGCAGTTCGCATTGCGGCCAGGTCGCTGGGGCGACATCGTGGATCGACACGCACAAGGCAGGCGCCAGCTCAGTCCGGGACATAGGAAGTTCCCAGATCGGGCTGCACCTGCTGATAGGCGGCCAGCAAGCTGTTGTAGTGGCCAAGCAGTTGCGGAAAGATGGATTCCCAGGAAAACTTTTCCACGGCCCTGCGGCGCGCGGCCGCGCCGAGCGCTGCACAGTCCATTTCGAATGCGTGGATAATGCCTTCTGCCAGCTTGTCGGCGCTGCCGGGCTCCACCAGCACGCCGGTGTCGGGATCGACCAGCTCCCGCACTCCGCCGGCGGCGGTACCAACCACCGGAATGCCGCTTGCCATTGCTTCCAGCACGATCAGCCCGAATGTCTCCCGGTCTCCCGGATGCACCAGCAAATCACAGCTGGCCAGCACCGATGCCAGCGCCGCCTGGTCGGACTGGAAAGGCAAATAACTCACTCTCTCCTGCGGCGGGAAGTCGGCCCCGCATCCCACCATCAGAAGATGGTAGGGAGGGCCAAGCCGCCGCACGGCTTCCAGCAGCAGCGGCAAATTTTTCTCGCGGGTAAACCGGCCTGCGAACACCAGCAGACGCGCTCCTTCCGGTATGCCCAGCCTGTCCCGCAGCTGCGGATCACGCTGCCGCGGCGAAAACGTTTCGGTGTCCACGCCCAGCGGCTGATACTCGACATTCTCGATGCCAAGCTCCTGCAGGCGCTGCATCATCGCCTTGCTCGGCGCCAGCACCAGATCGAAGCGCCGGTACAGCCGCGCCAGATAATCGGCGGCGATCGGCTGCGCAACGGTGCCGAAACGATGCGCGATCAGACGCGGCAGGTCTGAATGACAAAAGGCAAGCACTGGTATGTCGAGCTTGCGCTTGACCCGCAATGCCGTCCAGGCGAACTGATAAGGATCACCGACTTCGATCAGGTCGGGCTTGAGGCGGGCAACCTTTTGCGCGGCAAGGCGTGTCGACAAGGGCATGCGGTAACCCGGCGCATAAGGCACCGGCACGCTTGGCACGGAAACAAATGCCGGCTCTGCCTGGGCATCGATGAGGGACGGCCCGACGATGATGTGCTCGACGCGCGTATGTCTGGCCAGCCAGCGCGCCTTGGAAGTGAGGTAAGTTCGGATGCCGCCGCTCTCCACCGTGTAAAACAGCGTGAGATCTACTAAGCGCAATTTTTTGCCTGTAACTTGTAGGAGATAAAGGGGCAACTTATCTGATATGACTTTCGGACGCGTTGAGCTCTCTCAATCCAAGCCGAGTACCAGCCGAATCAGCAACGGCGCCACACCAGCAGACGATTGTTTGCCGGCATCTCGAAATCGGACAGCATTGCCAGGCCTTGTTCGCGCGCCAGCTCATTCACCGCTTCCATGTCGCGGATGCCCATGTGCGGTGCCTGCTCTTTCAGCATGGCATCGAAGCGGGCATTGCTGGCGCTGGTGAATCGTCCCCGATAATTGAAAGGGCCGTAGATGCACAGCACGCCGTCTTTTGCCAGAATGCGGCCAATGCCGCGAAACATTGCCTGTACTTGTTGCCAGGACATGATGTGGCAGGTATTGGCGGTGAAGACGGCGTCATACGGCCCAGCCGGCCAGGAAGGATCATTCATGTCGAGCGCAAGTGGCGGCAGCACATTGCACAATGGCTCTGCTTCCATCCAGGCAAGGATGCCCGGATGATTGCCTGGCAGGTCGCTCGTCTGCCAGAGCATGTGCGGCAAGTATCGCGCGAAATGGACCGCATGCTGGCCGGTGCCGCTGCCGATTTCCAGTACCCGTGTCTTGTCCGCCAGCATCTCGCGCAGGATGGCGAGGATCGGCTCCTTGTTGCGTTCGCATGCCGCGGAGAATGGCCGGGAATTCATTTCCTCCTGCAATGACGCACTATCCGGTTTCTTCATCTGAAGCGGGCGGTGTGCCAAGTTCCAGCATCTGCGCCACCCGGTCGCGCATGCGGTCGACATGCGAACCTTCCCAATATACCTGGGCGCATCCCTTGCACTCGAAGAAGCGCTCATAGACCTGCCGGCTGTGCTGCGGCACCCGGTCGGCCACCCTGCTCTTGTCGATGCTGTGCAATTCGCCATTGCAGGTCAGGCAGCGGCTGAACGCACGGGCTGCCTGAGCCAGGTTGAAACGGCTGATCACCTCCACCAGCTGTTCATCGCATGCGACCGCATGCAGATAGCAACCGTGGATGATTTCTTTTCTGATCAGCAAATCACGATCCCGCGTCAGCACGATGCGGTCTTCGCTGGCGGCAATGCGGGCGATTTCGGCATCGCTGTAGTCATTGCGATACAGCACATCGAAGCCAAGCATGCGCAGGTTTTTCGCAAGTTGTCCCAGATGCGCATCGGCAATGAAGCGGCAGCCGCGGGCAGGCGGCCGGCGCAGGTTCATCAATGGCGTAATGTCGAACATGCCGAAGTGGGGATAGACGCTCACCCTTTCCCCTTCTTCCAGCCGGCGCGAGAAATCGACCGGCCTTCCATTGACCAGGATCAGCTCGACTTCGGTATGCGGGACGCCGAGGGCTTCGATCATGTGCTTGACGCTCGCATTGTCTGCAGAGCTATGGGGAAAGCTGCGCTGTCGCAGGCCCGGCGCCAGAAAATCGTTCAGTTCTGCATAAAAGCGGAATGTGACATTGGCCACGGTAAATGCCTGTTCATTTGGCCCGGCCGCGAATCGGCCAGCGCTATCGTTGCGTCAATAAATTCCGGCCCGATTGCCAGCCAGATTGGAGCATGCCGGCGGACGGCAAGTTGACGCAAGCGAGACAGTGCCGGCATTGATGTTGCAGACTTTCATTCTATGTAAAGGTGTCGCTAAATCAAGGGGACAGAACCCAAACCGTATTCAACGCTCCAAGATATCTCCGCAGCGCAATAGCAGATGATGCACGAACACATCGGCTGCGGCTTATGGAAACGAAGCGAAGCCAGCCGGCAGGAAGACCTTCCTTGTTTGACTCCAATCAAATCCTGCATGCATGCCTCGGCGGCCGCTTTCCGTTCCGTCTATGGTTGAACTAATTATCTTGATGCGCACTGCAGCTCGAGGAGTATGAAATGTCCTATAAAACCATCCTGGTGCATGTGGACGAATCCGAGCATGCCATCGAACGCATCAAGATCGCTGCCGCGGTCGCCATGACGGAAAATGCCCACCTCATCGGCACGGCCACCACCGGCGTATCGCGCTTCCTGCAGCAGTCCACGCTTTCGTCCGCGCCCACGCCGCATCTTGCCGCCCATCTCGACATGCTGCGATGCCAGGCCAGGCTCGGGCTGGAACGCTTCGAAGCGACCGCAAGAAAGATCGGCATACCGTCATTCGAAAAGCGGCTGGTGGATGATGAAGCGGGGGGCGGGATTTGCCTCCAGGCACGCTACTGCGACCTGGTGGTGATCGGCCAGCTCGACCCGGAGCACCCTTCGGCCGTGGTGATGCCGGACTTTCCACAGTATGTCGTATTGAATTCCGGACGGCCGGTGCTGATCGTCCCCTGCTCGGGCCGATGTGAAAGCATAGGCCGGCGGGTGCTGATTGCATGGGATGCCAGCATGCCGGCAACGAGGGCAATTACCAATGCCATTCCGCTGTTGCGCCGGGCGCAGGTGGTGGAGGCTGCGGTATTCAATCCGCAAGCGCAGCCGCAGATGCAGGGTACGGATCCGGGCTCCGGTATCGTGCCCTATCTGGCCCGGCATGGCATCCAGGTTGAAGTGAAACAGAAGGAAACCGATACCGGCATCGGTGCCGCCCTGCTGTCGCTTGCCGCCGAAGACGAATGCGACCTGCTGATCATGGGTGGCTATGGTCATTCGCGCTTTCGCGAAATACTGCTCGGCGGCGTCACGCGTACCGTGCTGGAAGAAGCGACGATCCCCGTACTGATGTCCCATTGACGCAAAGCATTCCTCGTGACGGGACCCCACTGAACACGCCGGCAGTTCACTTGCATTTCATTCTCTTTTCCATGGCTTCCCCGTCCTGCTTGTAACTCTTACTTCTTTGCGGGCATGCCTTGCAATCTTTTCCCGAGTCAAGGACGGCCTTACACATCTGGCGACCCCGCCACAGGGGAATTTTTGCGGGGTGCGAATAGGCACAAGAATTGCAGGATGTTTTTCGTCGTGCAAGCTGTCTGTCCAACACGCGCTGTTGATGGGAAACAAGAACGGCATGCGTGCGAGAAAGCTGCTCGCGTTGCAATGAGAGGCAAAGGCCGGTCTTCAACGGCTGGTTTCAGCGGCGTCCCCGGAAGGCCGATGCTTCATGAGTCAGGCGCAAATACGGGTGCAGCGCAGGGAATAGTTGAGCACCTGGCAGAACGTACAGGAACATGCATGACGCATGTATTCGCACGCGCGCCGCGGCATCCTTGCTGCGTGGAGTCGACGACGCTCATGGATATGTTCACGAAGGGATGAGAGAAATGGAATTCGATCGGCGAGATGATCAGTTGGATGAATTGGTGATCTGCATATCGCCGGGTATCAATGGGAGATGGGATGTATCGGAAAAGGGGTTTGAACAACCATTTGCGTCGTTTGACGACAAGGAGGATGCCTATGCCTATGCCAGAGATCTGACCAGGTCCAGGAAGGATGCAACCGTCCTGGTAGAAGATGAAGAAGGTTTTTCACCGCTCCCTTTGCGCGATGACGCAGCCGCCGCGGATCAGAACAGGCATGCACGCAATGACGCTGCCTGACTGCGCCGGCGCGCCGTTAGCCTGCGCAGCAAGACTTCGTACGGCTCTGTACATGCATGCGAGGGTTTGCGCGATGCGGGATATGGAAAGGGAAGCAGGAGCTGGAAGATTGCCGGCACATGCTGATGATGTCCCGGCAGAAAAAACGGTGATGAACCATTTCATACTCAGCCAGTCTATCAGCTAGCCAGTTTATCAACATATATTGGAGGTCAGTATGAATTTCATTATTTGGATTGTAGTTGGCGGTATTCTCGGGTGGCTTGCGAGCATGGTGATGCGGACTGATGCGCAGCAGGGGCTTTTCCTCAACATCATCGTCGGCATCGTTGGTGCGCTATTAGGCGGATGGTTGCTGGCACCGCTGTTCGGCACCGGCACGATCAACCAGAATGATTTCAGCATCGGATCGCTGCTGGTATCCTTCCTGGGCGCCGTCGTGCTGCTGGCGATCGTCAACCTGCTGCGGCGTGGCACGCCCCGTTAAAACACACTACACCGTCGGTCCAGCACCGACTCAGCGTGAAATACGCATCGGTAGTGCAGGAAGCCGGATTCAGCAGGCTCCTGCACTACAATTTTCTCCCGCCCTTCTGTTCTTCCCTTTGATTTTCCGCTTGATGTGAAAGCACTGCAGCGTGCATGTGCGTGCGTGGCAGCTGCTGCTTCCCGCACGGCTTTCGGCCTGATTCGACAGAACAGGCGGATCCTGGCATGCGCCTAGCGATTGTCGTTCCGGCTGGTCATTCCTGCGGAATTTCGCACGGCGCCACTTCAAGCAAGGGAGCGTTTTCGACAGGCCCGACCAATGCAGTCAGCGGCCGGCATGTGTTGTCCCAGCACAGCGTGTAATCCGGAACATAGGGAGAGCGCGTCAGGCGCAGGCGTTCGAGCGGCGGCAGGGGCGGAACGTAATGCCAGGCACCGTCTTTCAGCACCGCTCCTTCCGGCGGCTCCATTCCGGCGCCACTGCCGCGGATACGGGCTTCGACCAGTCGAAGCCTGTCGCCGGCGACCCGGTAATCCTCTTCCCAGCGGATCTTTTCGATGGAATGGTTCCAGGCCAGGGTGAATTGCGCATGCGGCAGCGGCAGTGAAAATGCCGCTGCCACAAGGCAGATCCCGATCACGCCGCCACCGCCAGCCGGCGTTTCCGCACGAACTGCCAGGCAAAGAACAGCGCTGCCATCGCAAAGCCGATTTCATCGGTGATGGGCACCGCTGCCACCAGCAGCAGGGCCGACACGCCGGTGAAAATGCGCTCGTACACCTTGAGCGGCGTCCACAGGTAGCCGACTGCAGTGGCACCCCACAGGATGATGGCAAGCACAGTCTTGAACACCACGTAAGCCACTGCCAGCACCGTCCAGTCGCCTTGCAGCATCAAGGCGGGATCGTAGACCGCCATGTAGGGAATCACGAAGCCGGCAATCGCAATCTGGGTTGCCTTGAAGCCGATCTTCATCGGCGATTCCTTGGCGATGGAGGACGCTGCAAAGGCGGCCAGCGCGACCGGCGGGGTAAGGTCAGCCATGATCCCGAAATAGAACACGAACATGTGGCTGACGATGAGCGGCACGCCCAGATTGAGCAAGGCCGGCGCCGCGATCGAACTCGTGATGATGTAGTTCGGAATGGTGGGGATGCCCATGCCCAGCACCAGGCAGACGATCATGGTCAGGAACAGCGACAGGAACAGGCTCTTCGCTCCGACATCGAGGATGAAGCCGGCGAAACTGGATGCCGCACCTGTCAGGGTCAGCACGCCGATGATCACGCCGACGATCGCGCAGGCCAGCCCGACCGGCAAGGCCTGCTTGGCGCCATCGATCAGGCTCATCTTCATGGAGCGCAGGGTTTCCCGGCCGCCCTGGACGACGAAGCAGGCCGCCACCAGCAGCGCGATGATCGCAAGGATCGAATAGATGCCCCACTGGAGGAAGGTCGCGGCTGCCAGACCAAGGGCGACCCAGAACACATAGCGGAACGCCTGCTTCGACAATCCGGCTGCCACTGCAGCGCCGAGGATCAGGATCGCGGTCAGTGCGAGTCCGGTCAGGCCGGCGAACATCGGCGTGAAGCCGTGAAACAGCATGGCCACCAGCGCGGCCAGCGGCAGGATCAGGTGCCAGTTCGCCTTGAGCGCGCGCCAGGGATTCGGGATTTGATCCTTGGGCAGGCCGGACAGTCCGGCACGGCCGGCTTCCAGGTGGACCATCCAGAATGCGGTCAGGTAGTACAGGATGGCCGGAATTGCCGCCGCCTTGACGATGTCGACATAAGGCACGTTGAGCGTCTCGGCCATGATGAAGGCGACGGCGCCCATCACCGGCGGCATGATCTGCCCGCCCATGGACGAGGTGGCTTCCACTGCGCCGGCAAACACGCCGCTGTAGCCGAAGCGCTTCATCAGGGGAATGGTGAACTGGCCGACCGTCAGCACGTTGGCCACGCCGGAACCCGAAATCGTGCCCATGAAGCCGGAGGAAATCACCGCGACCTTGGCCGGACCGCCCTTGGCATGGCCGACCAGGCCCAGCGCCAGGGAATTGAACAGGTTGATCATCCCGGCATGTTCAAGGAAAGCCCCGAACAGGATGAACAGGAAGATGTAGGTCGCCGACACCATGGTCGGAGTGCCGAAAATGCCTTCGCTTCCGGTGAACAGCTGGTCGATGATCTGGCCGTAGTCGTAGCCGCGATGCGCGAGCGCGCCCGGCAGGTATTGTCCGAACAAGCCGTACAGCAGGAAAGCGCCGCACACCAGCGGCAGCGCAAGGCCCATTACCCGGCGCACGGCTTCGAACACCATCACTACCGCGATGGTGCCGACCACCAGATCGGCCGTGGTGGGGTCCCCAGCGCGCTGGATCAGATCGGCTTCGAAAATCCAGTGGTAAGTGCCCATGGCGAAGGCGCCTGCGGCGAGCAGCCAGTCATACCAGGGAATGCTGGTATGAGTGCCGCGCTTGACTGCGGGATACAGCAGGAAGCACAGCATCAGCAGGAAGCCTACGTGCAGCGAGCGGATCACGAGGCTGGAAAGCGGGTGGAAAGCGGCAACGATGAGCTGGTAGACCGAGAATGCCAGCGCCGCCGCAAACAGAACTTTCAGCGACAGGCCGGCCAGCTGGCGTTGTACGCCGTGTTCCTGAAATTCTTCGGGTGAGGGAGTTTTGCCCTGGGGATGGGCGTGCAGATCGATAGTAGACATGACGTGTTCCTAAAAGTAGCTGCGATGGAAGGCGCTCAGCCTTCCATCGGTGCGAGTTCCTGATGCCTTACTTGAGCAGGCCGGCTTCGCGATAGTACTTTTCTGCCCCGGGATGCAAAGGCACCGGCATGTTCTGCGCTGCAGTTTCCTTATTGATGGCCTTTGCCGCAGCATGGGCAGCAAGCAGCTGGTCCTTGTTCTCGAAGATCGCCTTGGTCATTTTGTAGACGGTATCCGCCGGCACGCCTTGATGCGTCACAAGGAAGTTCTGCACTGCGGCAGTCTGCACATCGGCCGTCTGGCCCTCATAAGTATTGGCAGGGATAGTGGCCGACTGGTAAGCCGCGTCGCCGACCTTCTTGACAACTTCCGCAGGAATCGGCACCACCACGATCCTGACCGACGACGCGAGGTCGCGCAGGGAAGAAACACCCAGGCCGGCCGACTGCAAGGTCGCGTCGAGCTGGCGGTTCTTCATCAGTTCCACCGATTCGCCGAAGGGCAGGTATTCGACCTTGGCAAAATCCTTGTAGCCCATGCCTGCGGCCTTGAAAATCGCACGGGCATTCAGTTCGGTGCCGGACTTGGGTGCGCCAACCGAGATACGCTTGCCCTTGAGGTCGGCCAGGGTCTTGATGCCGGAGTCAGCCGAAGCAACGATCTGGATGTAGTTCGGGTAGATGCCGGCCACACCGCGCAGCTTTTTCAGCGGGGCCTTGAAACCGGCTTCCTCCGAACCTTTCCATGCGTCCGAGAGGGAGTCGCCCAGCGTGAATGCGAGTTCGCCGCGGCCGCTCTGGAGCAGGTTCAGGTTCTCGGCCGACGCCTTGGTCGCCTGCACCGAAACCTTTGCATCCGGGAGCATCTTGCTATAGATCTGGGACAGAGCAACGCCCATGGGGTAATACACGCCGCTGGTGCCGCCGGTGAGGATGTTGACGAATTGTTGCTGAGCATGAACCGGGGCTGCAGCCAGCAGGGATACGCCTGCCACAGCCAAAAGACGGCGCAAAATTCCAAATCGCATGTTGGTCTCCTTTAGATTTATTTCGAAACAGCTTGAGGAACGGGTAGATTCAAGCCGGCACGAATAGCCGGACTAACTGAATCTTAGCCGCAATATGATCGGCGCGATTAGTCTAAAGTAGAAAAACGGGCAAAAACATGCGGGATATTGCGTAGGCACACTTGGAAAAATGACATCGATTCAGGGTGCCGCATGCGCATTGTCGGGTACGGCGGACGGCGATACCCTTCGCCTCATCTGTGGATCCACAAGGAATGGAGCCCCGCTCCTTCATCGCCTGACCTCGCATTGCACCAAGCCAAACCGGATGGAGGCAGCCAGGCTGCGGTCGGCCGCCTCCATCCCGCATCGGTTTTCCCCGCCGGATGCCGGCAAGGCTGGTCTTCAATGCGGCTTCGGCGTCTGCCTGTACTTCGCCAGTTCCAGCTTGCCGACCTGGTTGCGATGGACTTCATCCGGGCCGTCGGCAAGGCGCAGGGAGCGTGCGCTTGCATAGGCATGCGCCAGGAATTCATCGGCCATGCCGCCGCCGCCGTGCGCCTGGATGGCCCAGTCGATCACCTGGCACGCCATATTGGGCGCCGCCACCTTGATCATGCCGATTTCCTTGAGGGCAGCCTTGTTGCCGACGGTATCCATCATCTGCGCCGCATTCAGGACCAGGAAGCGTGCCTGATCGATCAGGATACGGGCATTGGCGATGCGTTCCAGGGTGACGGTCTGTTCCGCGATCGGCTTGCCGAAAGCGACGCGATTCATGGTGCGCTGGCACATCTTTTCCAGGGCGCGCTCGGCCAGCCCGATCAGGCGCATGCAGTGGTGGATGCGTCCCGGCCCGAGCCGGCCCTGGGCGATTTCGAAGCCGCACCCTTCCCCGAGCAGCATGTTGGAAGCCGGCACCCGCACATTCTCGAACACGATCTCGGCATGGCCATGCGGCGCATCGTCGAAGCCGAGCACCGGCAGATGCCGCACGACGCGTACGCCCGGTGTGTCACGCGGCACGATGATCATCGATTGCTGCTTGTGCTTGTTCGGATTGTCGGGATCGCTCTTGCCCATGAAGATGAAGACCTTGCAGCGCGGATCGCCTGCGCCGGACGACCACCACTTGCGGCCGTTGATCACGTAGTGGTCGCCGTCAAGTTCAATGCGGCTTTCGATGTTGGTCGCATCCGAGGACGCCACCGCCGGTTCGGTCATGGCGAAGCAGGAGCGGATCTTTCCTTCCAGCAGCGGCTTGAGCCATTGTTCCTGCTGTTCCGGCGTGCCATAACGGGCCAGCACTTCCATGTTGCCGGTATCCGGCGCACTGCAATTGAAGACTTCCGCCGCCCAACCGGCGCGGCCCATGATCTCGCATAGCGGCGCATATTCGAGGTTAGTCAGCCCGGCGCCGTGTTCCGACTCCGGCAGGAACAGGTTCCACAGCCCTGCGGCACGCGCCTTTTCCTTCAGCTCTTCCATCACCATGGTCGGCACCCAGGCATCGCCCTTCTTCCGGTTTTCCTCGATTTCGGCGTGAAAGCGGGCTTCGTTCGGATAGACATGCTCGTCCATGAAGGCATTCAGGCGGGCTTGCAACTCCTTGACTCTGGGACTGTACTGGAAATCCATGTTTGCTCCGTCTTGATGCGCGCCATGCGCAGTTTTCGTAAAAAATCTCTGGCCGCAAGCCTCAGTGCGTCACCGGCTCGATGTTGCGCGCCGTCGCCAGCGCGCTCGCGCACAGGGTTTCCTGCCCGCCCCGCACCGAATAAACCTCGGCGGCGCACACCGTGATCAATTTGCCCGGGCTGACCACCCGCCCGCGCGCAAGCAGCTTGTCGCCATTGGCAGGGCCGACAATCTTGAGCGTGCAATCGATGCTGGCATTGATCCAGCCTGGTGGCAGCAGGGTTCCCGCAGCCGCGACCGCAGCAAAGTCGGCCGCCGCAAAAATCGCCGTCGCCTGTAACTGCCCGGGACGAAAGCTCAGCTCATCCCGATAAGGGATTTCAAGCTCCACCGTGCCTGCACCGATGTCAAGGAATTGCAGGCCGAGCGATTTCGCCATCGGCATTGCGAGTACCGCCTGCTTCAGCCTCTCCGCCTGATCATGCATGGTTCTGCCTCCCCGCAAGCTTGAAAGCCGCTCAGCCGATCAGGTAGCCGCCGTCGACGTTGATGCAGGTGCCGGTGGTATAGCTCGCCGCGTTCGACGCGAGATAGAGCACCGCGCCCGCCATTTCGCCGGGCTGCGCGACACGCCGCATCGGCACATGCGGCATCAGCCGTTTCAGCACTGCTTCGTTCTGCACCAGCGCGGCGGCGAACTTGGTATCGGTCGCGCCCGGAAGGAGTGCATTGACGCGCACACCCGACCCCGCGCATTCCTTGGCGAAGGCCTGCGTCATCGAAATCACCGCTGCCTTGGTGATCGAATAGATGCCCTGCCCGTCGCCCGGAATGACGCCGTTGACCGAGGCGACATTGATGATGCTGCCCCCGCCGTTTTTCGCCATCAGCTTCGCGCCATGGACCGAGCTGTAGAAATAGCCGCGGATGTTTACGTCGAGCGTCTTCTGGAAGGAAGACAGGTCGGTGTCGAGGATAGGCCCGAAGTAGGGATTGGTCGCCGCATTGTTGACCAGGATGTCGAGGCGGCCGTGGGTACTCTCGATCGCCTGGAACAGCGCTTCGATCTGCGCCAGCTCGCCGATATGGCAGGCACGCGCTTCCGCCGAGCCGCCCGCGGCCTTGATCGCGGCGACCACGGTTTCACAGGCTTCCGCCTTGCGGCTGGATACGATCACATGGGCGCCGTAAGCAGCCAGGGCCTTGGCAATGGATTCCCCGATGCCGCGGCTGGCGCCGGTCACCAGCGCGACCTTGCCGGTCAAATCGAACAGATTGGTAGCTGACATGATGGTCCTCTATCGATAGGTAATGGTATGCGGCTGCCCGAGCCACTCCAGGTGGGAATAATTGTTCAGGTAACTGAGAGTGACCCTGCCCGGACGGTACAGGAGCTTGGTCACAGCGCTGTTGACGAGCATCCAGTTGAGGTCCGCCACCTGCCTGTCCTGCAGGCCGAGCAGGTGCTGGCACAGGGTGGCGATGGTACCGCCGGAGGTAAACACCGCGATCGATTGCGACTGCCCCGGAGATGACACCAGGCGTTCGAGCGCGGCGACGCAGCGCTGGCGGAAATGCGGCCAGGGCTCGCTGTAATCCGCATCGTGTTCGCCGCTCATCCAGCGCGCCATCGCCGCCTGGAAAATCTCCTGGAAAGCCTGGCGAGGATTCTTGGTTTCTACAAAAAATCGCCTGGCGGCTACCGGATCATCGAATTCCGGCCGATAGCGCACCAGTACCTCGTGGTGGTCATATTCATTGAAACCGGGATCGGTGACCCATTCGCTATTGGCAGGCGCTGCATGCGCCAGCCCGGCAAGGCAGGCTTCCGCCGTTTGCCGGTGGCGCTGCATGCCGCCGACGACGACCCGATGAAATTCCTGCTTGCAATTGGCAAACCATTCGCCGAGCAGGCGCGCCTGCTCCTGGCCGAGGTCGGACAACTGGTCGTAATTCGCACTGCCGAAGGATGCCTGCCCGTGGCGGATCAGATAGATTTGGCCCATGGAGGATGCGTAAGATTTTTTCTTGGCTTGCCCAAAGCTTACCGGCCCGCATAGAATCGATCAAATGAATAATCGGAATCAGCGTCAATAAGTCTCATGCATATATCGCGCGTCGACCTGAATCTTTTCATCGTGTTCGAGGCGATCTATACCGAGGGCAGCGTCACGCGCGCCAGCCAGAAGCTGAACCTGACTCAGCCCGCCATCAGCCATGCCCTGGCGCGCCTGCGCGAAATGTTCAAGGACCCGCTGTTCGTCCGGCAAGGCCATGCGATGGTGTCGACGCCACTGGCGCGCAGCATGATCGAACCGGTGCGCCGTTCCCTGCGCGGCCTGGAAGTCACGCTCACCGGACTGGAGCGCTTCGACCCCGCAACCACCACCAAGCAGTTCAACCTCGCGCTGCGCGATGTGCTGGAAGCGACCATCCTGCCGCCGCTCATGCAGCGCGTGCGCAAGGCGGCACCTCAGGCCGGCATTACCGCAAGCCAGGTGGACAGGCGCGAACTGGAAAGCGAACTGGCGGCGGGAACTTTGGATGGCGCAATCGACGTCCTGCTTGCACTGTCCAACGACATCCATCGCACGCGCATCGGGCAGGACACCATCGTAGTCGTGGCGCGCAAAGGCCATCCCGCCATCCATGGCTCGATCGACCTCGACACCTACCTGCAGCAGGATCACATCCTGGCAAGCTCGCGCCGCCGCGGGCCGGGGCTGGAAGATTTCGAATTGAGCCGCTTCGGCCTGCAGCGGCGCATCCGCCTGCGCTGCCAGCATTACTTCGCCGCCTGCCGCGTGGTGAGCCAGACCGACCTGATCCTGACCATGCCGGGCCGTTACGCGCAGGTAGCGAGCCGACAATTCGACAACCAGATCCTCGACTTTCCGATCGAACTGCCGCCGCTGGATGTGTTCCTGTACTGGCATGCCAACGTCGACAAGGACCCGGCCAATGTCTGGCTGCGCAAACAGATCATGCAATCCTTCGGAAAGCGTCAGCCGGCTTCGTCGCGCTCATCCTGAAGCCCTTCAGTCGGCACCCCCGGCGTCGCCTTCCGGATGCGTCATCTCCTCCGGCCGCACCCAGCGGTCGAAATCGGCATCGCTGACATAACCGAGGTCCAGCGCCGCCTGCTTCAGCGTGCTGCCTTCCTTGTGCGCCTTCTTCGCAATCTGCGCGGCGCGGTCATAGCCGATGTGCGGCGCCAGCGCCGTCACCAGCATCAGCGAACGGGCCATCAGTTCGGCAATCCGTTCCCGGTTCGCCTCGATGCCGCGCGCGCAATGCTCGTCGAAGCTCTTCATGCCGTCGGCCAGCAGGCGCGCGCTTTGCAGGAAGCCATGCGCGATCAGGGGCTTGAAGACATTCAGCTCGAAATTGCCGGAGGCCCCGCCGATGTTGATCGCCACGTCATTGCCGAAAACCTGGCAGCACAGCATGGTCAGTGCTTCGCACTGGGTCGGATTGACCTTGCCCGGCATAATCGAGCTTCCGGGCTCGTTTTCCGGAATGCTGATCTCCCCCAGCCCCGACCGCGGGCCGGAAGCCAGCCAGCGCACGTCGTTCGCAATCTTCATGAGTGCGGCAGCCAGCGTCTTCATCGTGCCGTGCGCTGCCACCAGTGCCTCATGGCCGGCCAATGCGGCGAACTTGTTGGCAGCGCTCCTGAACGGCAGGCCGGCATCCTTCGCCAGTTCGGCTGCCACCCGGTCGCCGAATTCCGGATGCGTATTCAGCCCGGTTCCGACTGCCGTCCCCCCGATGGCCAGCTCGCACAGCATGGGCACGCAAGCCGCAACCAGGGATTCGGCATGGCCGAGCTGCGCGGCATAACCCGAAAATTCCTGGCCGAGCGTCAAAGGCGTGGCATCCTGCAAATGCGTGCGCCCGATCTTCACGACATCGTCGAAGGCCCGCGCCTTGCCCTCCAGCGTAGAGCGCAATGCCTGCAAGGGCGGAGCGAGATGCTTCTGCACGGCGATTGCAGCCGCTACATGCATCGCCGTCGGGAAGACATCATTCGATGACTGGCCCATGTTGACGTCGTCATTTGGATGAATCAGCCGCCCCTGCCCGCGCGGCCCGCCCAGCAATTCCGAAGCGCGGTTGGCCAGCACTTCATTCATGTTCATGTTGCTCTGCGTGCCAGAGCCGGTTTGCCACACGGACAGCGGAAACTCATCCGGATGCCGGCCCGCCAGCACCTCGTCCGCCGCCTTGATGATCGCCTCTGCCTTCTCCGCCTTCAGCCGGCCGAGGTCGCGGTTAACTCTGGCACAGGCCCGCTTGACCATCGCCAGCGCGAAGATCAGTTCCTGCGGCATGCGCTCAGTGGATATGTGGAAATGGTGGAGCGAGCGCTGGGTTTGCGCGCCCCACAGGCGGTCGCTGGGGACGTCGATCTCGCCGAAAGTGTCGCGTTCTTTTCTGTTTGCCATGCCTCTTACCTTGGGAAATGTAAGGTTTGCGCCTGCGGGCGCAAACCGTGTTCTTCACGATGTAGGCTTATTGAAGGAAACAGGAGCTGCCACGAACGGGATACTGAATGCTGCGCCGCCCTGCTTTCCCGCCATGCCAGCCGGCCTCGAAAGTCAGACCCCGATATTGGGGCCAAGTTTTCGCCGGCTTAATGACGTGCCGCACATTAGCTCAAATTAAAGAGTCCGCAGGCATGGCATTGAAATGCCTGATCTCAATAAACCGGCACAGGCTTCTGCACCGAGATTACCGCGAGGTCTTCCAGCCTGACTTCGATGTTGAGCTCGCTCTTCACTGCGACATAGCCTATTTTTCCTGGGCGGAATTTGGTCTTCAGGAAAGCATTGGTGATGAAACGCGTCGCCAGCTCGGACAACGCGGTTTCATGTATCACGACTTCATCCACCTCTCCCTGCTCGTTGATCAGCAGGCTTACATTTATTGGCGGAGGGGCGACATCCGGAAGGATCAATGTCCTGCCCGAAGGGATGTCCTCCACGACAACGGGAGCTTCCGTCAAGTCAGACAACGGGAAATAGCGGAGATCCGATGCTGGCAGAACCGGAACCGCAGCCACCTTTTCTCGACGTTCCCGCTGAAATCGGGTCTGCTCCGCTGACGGCCGGTCTTCGGCATCCGCAGCATGTTCATCGAATTCGTGTTTATGGTTCTCGAAGGTCGTGCGCGACTGCGCCGGCTCAATCGTCTTCTCCGATTCCACGGCCGACGCCTTTTCGGATAGTACCCGGCTCTCAGATGATTTCAACTCAACGGCAATCGTGCTCGCAGGTTCCGGGCGGCTGCTCTGCCCGCCTGCGATTCCGTTCTTCGGACCAATAGCGGCAGCCACGCCAAGATGCAGGGCGACCGACAACAGGAAAATGGCTAAATGGGAGGATGGGCGCTGCACGAGTTTCATGTAGGCCAGCCTGATGGATCATGCACGCATCACGCCGGCCTCTCCTGCTTATCGGGTGGTCAATACTCTCCATGAGACGCGCCGCGTGCCGCTGCCTATCGACGGCTTGACCGGCGGGGTAATAACCACGGTGCCGCCGAGGTCAGTGCCGCTCGATGCCCCGCTTGATGTCCGGATCAGCGCCCGCACCGTGCCGTCCGCCTGTTCGATTAGGACTGGGCGCGTCACGAGGCTGGAGCCCAGGTTGATACCCACCACGCCGCTAGAGCCTTCCACCGGCCCGCCGGTAAGATAGTCGAGCGCATAGACAAAGCTGCCGGACGAGTTCGCTGCAGTAGCGCCGCACGCGCTCATCGAGGAGCTTTGAGGAGTGATGGTAGTGAACAGCAGCGTGCCCAAGCCCAGCGACGGATCGCTGCTGGAGCGCTCCCCGGGAACAAGGAAATCCATATACCAGCCGTTGTTAATGCCCCAGTCCACCGGATTGTTGGTGCCCGTGCGCACCGTCTGGCCCGGGGCGCATACCGTGGTCGGGGCATCGGCCGGGCAGTTATCGTCGGTCAGCGTCTGTTTGACGAATTTGTTCGTCGCCAGGCGCGGATTGCCGTAACTCGTGTTGCCGAGGTTGTCCTTCACTGCATAGAACGACTGCTTGCTGGTATCACCGACATCGCTCACCCCCAGGAAGCGGCCGGTGCCGACATAAACGATCGGCATGCCATTGACCGTCGCCTCCAGCGGCTTGACGGTAACCGGCTGAGGCTTGCCGTCTTCGTCCTTGAAGGTCGCCAGCAGCTGCGCATCATAGCCGGCGTCGCCGATGTCGCCGTTGACGTCGAAACGCCATAGATTGCCATAAGTGTCGCCGCCATACGCCGCCACCGTCGTGTTGTCCGTCATCGACTGGGGCGCATGGGCACTGATGCGTGCCATACCGCTCGGATTGTCTGACGTGCCTACGCTGGTGCTGATGGTACGGATCAGGGCGCCGGTATTCGCGTTCAGCACGAACAGCCGGCCGATGCCGTCGGCGTTGTTATAGCCGGAGCTCAGCAGGACAACCCAGGTGCCATCCTTCAGCTTGGTGATTTTCGGGTTCCCATAGGAATAGCCGAGATTGGCGTTGGTGAACTCCCATAACAGCGTCGGGCTGGCGGGATTAGTGATATCCAGTGCGTAATAGCCTTTGCCGCCACGATTCAGCCCCCCGACCAGGATGGTTTTCCACTGACTGCCGGTGCAGGTCGATGCCGGTGCGTTGGGACAGATGTCGCCGGTTTCTGGTGAAGCATCGACGAGGAACTGGTGCTTGGATGCATAGTTCTTGTCAGCCAGCTTGTACAGGTCAGGCAGGACCATGCTAGGAACGTATGCCCACAATTCCTTGCCGGTCGCCGCATCGAACGCATGCAGCATGCCGTCGTTGGCACCCACGTAGACCGTGCCGCTGCGCGCGGCTTTCGCTGTCTTGAAGGCACTGTAGCCGGCGTCGATATAGTTGAACATCGGCGCCTGAACATATCTTGCTTCCGAAGACACGATGTCGCCCAGGACATGGGTACGTTGCCGGAAATAGCTGCCCTCATTGCTGCGATCCCCGCGGAAGAAGTTCACCAGCGCTTCTCCCGCTGCATTGGTCTGGTCAGTGTCACTCAGGCAGTTGCCGCCCGAAGAGCAGAACTGGGACAAGCCGACCGTATCGGAAACAAAGCTGATATGGGGCGTAGTGAAATGGGAAGTCAGCCCGGCAGTCTGCAGACTGGCCCAGTCGAACGATATGAGTCCGGCCGCACCCTTTGTATAGATGGTGCGCGACGTCGGCGCAGTCACAGCAACCGGTGATTCTGCGGCTTCATCGACATGCACGACTTCGATGTTCGCTCCGTCGGTGCCCGTGCTGCTGCCATCGAAAGTTGTTCCCGAGGTGTATTCCTGCGTAACCGTGTAGCAGGAGCTTCCCCGCCTGTACACATTCCCGACTACATACGTGGTCGAAGGCTGCCAGGTAGTGGTCGCACAATCGACCAGCTTCATCGCCGACCAATTTTGTGCGGTCAGGGTTCCGGTTTCCGTGATCTGCTGGCGGATCAGCTCACCATACCATTCAATCGACTTGTAGGAAGAGCTGAATACATAGTTGTCGCTGGCGCTGACGTTCGGGTTACTGCTCGCCGCCGCGGCCGCCGTACCCGGCCTGGGTGTATTCATGATCGACTTCAACGTCGAAGTCAGGCTGTCGGCCAATGAGGTCGGATCCTTCGCACTGAAGTAGGCGCCGCGGCCATTCACCGCCGCATGCCACAAGTCATCGATGGTGGTGTTCTCGTTCGATACCGGTGTGGGCCAGTTGCATGCGCCGCTGCTCTGCCACGAGCAGATACCGGTTGCCGGGTTCGCATTGGTGCCTTTGAGGACATCGTAAAAGTCCCCGCTTGTATCGTTCCAGTAATCCTTCCCATCGTTCGGCGCATAAATCATCTTGCCCTGTGCACCCAGGCCGAGGGTAAAGGTCGTCATGTGCTGCGTCGTCGCGACGTCGCGCCCGTTGGCCGGCACGTTGTTGTCGCACAGGTTGTTCGGCGTGGTTGCGGGAGGCACGACGGGGCCGGTACAGGTGCCGGTGCCCAGGTCCGGATCCGGATCACGCAAATCGGTACCGTAATAGTAGGCGGCGACGTCCGCCAGAGTGTTGAAGGTGCCGGTCACGGGATTGGTCTCGCACTCCCTCGCGGTGATCACCGTATAGTTGGGTCCGGGAGATTGCGCCGCCGGCGTGCAGGACGATGCATTGGCCCAGGAAGTCCAGGCGGCGTACTGGCAATCCGTTCCATTGGCGATCGTCCAGTTGCCTGAGCCGCTGCTGTAATTCACGGTGCAGCTGGTTGACGTATTCGCCCAAGAACCCCAGGAATACTGGCATTGGGTGTTGGTGCCGGGCATGCAGCTGGTCGCATTGCTCCAGCTGCCCCACCGGCTCCCTGATTTCGTGCGTTTTTGCAGCTTGCCGGTTCGCGTTTGAAGGCGACTGGTCCTCGTCTGGAGGCGAGCGCTTCCGCCGTCGTAGTATGGACGCGGCAGGCCGGCATCCTGGTTTCCGACAGTAGTGCTGCCATCCATCTGATTGAATCCTGAACCTTCGTTCCAGAAACCGTCGGTGGAGAGAATGGTGTAGTTCTGCTGGCAGGAATACTGAAGCGGATCGACCACTCTGCTTCCGTTCAGGGTCTGGCCATTGAGCTTGCCCGCATAGAGCCGGCCAGCCTTTGCCAATGCAGCGCGCACCGGCGTCGAACTGTTTGGATTGGCACTGATGAGCTTGTTATACCAGTTGTATTTTTGCGCGCCTGCGAATTCTCCCAGGTTAAGGAAGTCGCTGCCAGTATTGTTGTTGATGCTCATATAGCCCAGACGGAAACGCGATACGTTGTTCACCAGATCGCTTGCCGAGTCAATCTGCGCGAAGGCATTGCTCGCAGCTGTCTTCATCATCTGCATACGCGTCCGGTAATACGTCCACCAATTCGCATAGTTGATCATTTCCTCATTGCCGGTGCAAAGGCTGCCGGCGCAATCCTTTCTGTCAGTATGCTTGGCCGTTGTGCCCGGGAAGGGGTAGACGGCACTGGTGCCCGGCACGATGACGGTCTTCAGGTTGTAACCGGGGACTGCGCTGGTGGTAAATGCATTGAGGGTGTTCCAGCTAACGCTTCCCGATCTTGATATCGACGGGGTGGTAAGTGTAGCCATCATGCCAGCAGTAATGGTGACAGTGCTGCCTGAAACTTCAGCGGCAAAACCGCGCACCGTGCAGTTCCCCGTGGCCGTTCCATTGCAGTTATTGATGGCAGCAGCGATAGCAGCAGCCATAGCGCTTGTACTGTTGGAGCCCGCGGTAACAGTCGCTGGCAGGATTTCCTGCGAATTCACTTTGATGCTAGTAATGCTGGCACCGCTTGACACGCTACTAATCGTGATGCTGGTTTCGCGTGGCGAAGGAGCGCGCGCATAGCTGAAGCTCGTGTCGAAGGCTGCACGGCAGTTGCTTAAACCGGTACTATCGCACCAGCGCAACTTCGCCGGAAAGTTGTAGGCAACGCCGCCAACAGTGGTTGGAGCGTTGGCGGTTACGCAAGTCCGCAGGCTCGCCGATGTGCAGTACTCCCCCGCTACTATGGTGTAAAACGAGGGCGGGTTGGATTGCAGATCGGACGAGGAAGTGCTTTGGACACCATAGGCGTCGTTCTTGACGGCCTTCCAATTCGGCTTGGTCGTCGAATTTGCGCCGGTCGCAGTGCTCATCCCTGTCATGCTGGGATACTTCGAGGTATCGAGCGCCCCGCTGCTGTCAACGGCAATCGGCGGTTTATAGGTGATTGCCGGATTGTAGTAGATGCCGTTATAAGCAGCGTTCCGGAAAAGAGCTTGGGTGGGCGTGGATCTCGGGTCTTGTCCCGTGCTTGAACAGCTGCTGTTGGTTGTCGAGTAGCTGGCGCACGCCCAGTCGGGCATGAAATCCCAGTCCATACTTCCCGAATCGTCCAGCACGAAAAACACATTCGGCTTCACGTCGGTGCTCGAAGTCGCCGAATAGGTGTTCAGCGGTTCGGTCGAGATGTCCGTCGCTCCAGCCTGCGCGGCGATGAAAGCCGAAACGATAAGCAAGCCCCTGATTGCTTTGAACGGTCGATCGAGGGTCATGGCGGTCTCCTGAATCTGAAGCATATCCTGCATACGTAAAATTTTTGGTCCGTCGGCGTCCCTGTTACAGGGCCACCACCGACTGCACATAGCTGACTGTGTTTTTCGGCCCGCTGACCCGCACCGTAATGCGGTAGTAAACGACGGAAGGCGCGTTGAGCTGGACTTCGCCCGCCTCTTCCGCGTTTCCGGTCGCCGCTGTAACCGATGGAGAAGCAACGCAGGACGCGCCGGCTGTCCTGGCACCCGCATTTCTGCACAAACGGTCGATGACGAAGGCAACGGTATTGCCGGCTTCGTCGGGGCTGGTGAATTTGTAGGCCCGGTTATCCAGGGATTGCTGCCAGAAGGCGTCCCAAGATTGACCGGAAGCCGGGCTCATGTCGGTGCTGGCACCGTTCGCCGCATAGCCGTTCGTCGAATCGTCGGCATCGAGGGCATTACCCGTCTTGTTAGCCTCGAGAAAGGCGACAGCCGTTTCGATGCCGGTATCGGCGGAATGAATGGCCGCCTGCTGGAATGCCACGTTGCCCGCGATGATCGTGTTCGTATCCACGGAGCGAACCAGGGCGATGGCGGCCAGCGTCATCGCCACCAGCACGACCAGCGCGACGATCAGCACGACACCCTTCTGCCTGGAACGAGGCGCCGGCGCCATGGAGATAAGTGTTTTCGCTAACATCCGGCACTCCCCTGCATCCATCCGACATTACGAATTGGGATTACTGCTTCAAATACCTTGTAGCGGTAATGCTTCCATGGCTCGTCGGGCACGGCATCGGGCCCGAGGCTGCCCGTACCAATGATCGGGGCGGCGGCATTGTCGGACCAGGTCGGGGCATTCACCGGCTGGGGTGCATTGCGTGCAGTCGCGGTCACGATGTCCTTGCTGTATTCGCCGCTGCGCGCGACCAGTGCGAGGTTCACGGCACAAACCTTTGTCCAGTCAAGGTTGTCGGTCGGCGTGGTTTGATTGCGCGAGCCCGGGGTGCCTGTCGGATTCTTTGTATCGCGCCAGTACACGGCCTTGATACTGATGATGTTGTTCGCGACCGGAACCCAGACCGACGGCTTATCCTTGTCGGCAGCCTTGCCGCAGTCGTTCACCATGTAGTCGCATACAGTCAGGTTGCCGCCGCGAACGGCATAGGCCAGTATGCTGGGCGAGTTGCCTAGGTTGTACATCGCGGTGCCCGTCGCCGCGTTTGTCACGGTCACAGTGGTCGTCGCAGTCGCGGTAACCCTGTCGATCAGCAGGTTGGATGAGCATGCGGCCGGCGCGATGATGACCCGGTCGCCGACAGCGAAGGCGGTAGGCATCTGCACCGTGTTCTTCGCGCCGTCCTGGGACAGGATGTTATTGCCCTGAGGCTGTCCGTCGGTATTGCCATATACCACTAGCAAGGTATCGGTATTGGCATCGCCGGCGGGTATCGTACCTGGGTTGATGGTCACCGGAGCAAGCCGAACCGGATTGGTGATGCTGGTAGTGCCGCTACCCAATGTCCAGGTCGTATTGCAATTGAAAAGATTGAGCGCGGCGATGCCATAACCTGCCTGGCTGATGTCGCGCTGCAGCTGATTGAAGGCGATGATGCCGTTGCTTTGCGCGTCGCCGCCGCTGGTGGTTGTGCGCTTCCGCCCCTCGGACATGGCAAAAACCTGCAGCATGACGATGGCGGCGAAGCTGCCGATCGCCAGGCCGACCATGATCTCTACCAGCCCCAGGCCGGCGGCGCGATGAAGGAATGATTGGGGCTTGCGGACCACGTTGCCCTCCTTAGCTATTTGGCCGAATTTGCGCAATCGCGACATGCTTGTGCGGAAGGGTTCCGGCCTTTTCGCTCGGCGCAAGCCACTGGATCGTGATCGTCACCGTGCCGTCATCATTGACGTTCACGTCCGGCGGATTGGCCTCTACTCCCGGCAGCGTGGTAGCCACCTGGTTGTCCTTCCACGCGGTATAAACTGGGCCGTCGGTGGCAAAATTGGCTTTCAGCGAAGCCGGCGTACGATCGCTCGCCCACATCATCCCGATCATTTTGTCCGCCAGCAGGGATGCTTCAGAGCGATATCGCGCATCGGTCGACTGCTTCACGGCGGCGGCCTGCATGCCCACGATCGCGAGAATGCCAAGCGCGAAGATCACGATTGCAATCAAACCTTCCAGCAGGACGATGCCTGCTTCCCGGGACAAGTTTTGAAAGGGTTTCGCCATAGCTCATTCAACATGCTTGAGGGTTGGGGGGCGTGGCGGCGGGGATCGCCGGATCGCACATGCGGATCTGGCCACCCGGCGTGACAACCACACGCAGGCACCGCATCTTTCCGCCTGCCGCGACACAGGTGCCTCCGTCCGGATTGGTGATGTCGAACACTGCATTGTTTGCAGGAGGCAGCGTGCGTTCCCGGCCGAGACCATTGAAAACCAGCGTGTCCGTAAAAGCCGGACTTGCGACGGCCGCATTGGTGGATGCCACGACTTCGGACGTCGTGACTGATGCCTTGGAGGAGCCTTCAGCCGCATCCCGACTAGTGATGGGATCAGGACAATTGTCGGGGTCTGCAGTAACGCAACCGACACTCCATGAGGACCCGGTGCCGAGAACGAATTTGACCTGGGTATTGCGCCGCACAGCTTCTGAACGGGCGAGACTGAGCCCGTTTTGCACCGCCTCCGCGGCATTGCGTATGTGACTGCTCTGGATGAAGTTGCTGAAGCTGGGAACGCCGAAGCCCAGAACGATGGCCATGATCACGAGCCCTATCATGAGCTCGATCAGGGTCACGCCTCGCTGGCTTGGCAGGCGGCTCAGCATACGCCACCTTTGCGCGTGACCCAGCATGAGGTGCTGCCCGTCCAGCCGGAAGCGGTGATGACGCTTCGCTTGCTGTTGCTCTGGTCGACGTAATATTCAAAGCCTGCCATGGGACCGGTGCCGACAGCACGCAGTTCGAAGGTCGTGCTGGTAGGCGCGGTCGTGCCGCAGTCGAAGGTGAAGTATTTGCTCGAAGTGCTGTCGGAGGTGCAGGCAGGCGCGCTCGCATAAGTCTTGTTGTCCTGGAAGAACTGCTCCATCTGTACACGCTTCGCGGCCAAGTTGGATGTCGCATCGGGAATTCGGCTGCGCGTTACATAGTCGCGATAGGAAGGCACGGCGACGGTTGCAAGAATTCCAACGATTACCACGGTGATCATCAGTTCGATCAGCGTAAAACCCGCTTGCCCGGCATTCGATCGCTTGAAGCCACCCTGGTCCTGGGCCTTTGTCTTCTTCATTGCTATTCCTCGTAAGTCGTCATACCTCGGAAACTATTGTTTCCTTAAGGCATTTCCACCTTACCTAAGGCAATTGCAATAAAGTAATGCTGCCGACGAACGGATCAATCCGGCGGATGGCTGGTTGTGACTATGTAGACGAAACTCCACCAACTCGCGCAGCCACTTGCCAGCATGGAAAGTGGATCGCCTTCTCAACAATGCTCTGCTCTTGCTGGCGATGGTCCGATGGATTGTCTGCGTCTTGAACGCACACGAAGGTCTTGAAGACCAAGCGAAACGGGCGGGGAAAGAATCGAGGACGGGCGCGAAGCAGGTGCGCTAGGGAGCGCTCGAGAAGAAGAATAGCGCCGCCAATACAGGGAAGGTTTTCCTGTTAATACTCAGGCTTTTTTTGTTTCTGCGTCCGGCAGCAAACATGCATCAACAATCTGGAGATCATTGTCCTTGGCAAAATTCAGCACGAAGTGATAAGCCAGTGGCTCAATCTCCCGCAACTCCTCGTTCACCACCACTGACTTGATGCCATTGAGTACCGTTGGCCGGACGTAGGGAGAATATTTCAGATGTGCGTTCGGACCACCCGATCCTTCAGGGCGAAAACAGGCCATGACGCCGCATAAGCGCTCCGCCCAATCGCTAGGACGAAACGTTCTGCCATTGCTGGTAATACCCTGGATGAAAAACTCGCGAGCAAGCTTTTTCGGGATTTGCTTGGGATCGGCCATCTGCTCGGCTTCTTTAGCGGTTGCTGGCTGGAGTTGCGATTTGCCATTATGTGGCACAACGCCCTCAGTATTCTTGCATATGATATCTTATATAAGACCTGCTGGAAATAATATGTGAAAGCAATACGGCCGCTCCCTGTCAGGTCTTTCTTTTAAAAAAGCGTTCGCTGGCTTGTCGGCTCAGGGCAATGAACGAAGCGGCGGGTATTTCCGGGCCCGAGAATCACGATTCTTGGAGCCGGAAACCGGGTTTAAGTGCCACAAAGGCAGATATTATGAGGGTGAGCGCTTCCCAACTGCCTTGGCTGCCTTCTCCCGGCTTCCGGGAAGCGGAACAGGACGACTAGGGCTTATCCCAGCCAGACGGCCAGCGATATCAGGAGCAGCATCAGCATCCAGAGCAACAAGGCGCGCCACACCAGCCCAACCGTGCTCTGCAAGGCGCGCGGCGTGACTTCCTCGCCCGGAGGACTGTCCATTTCGACCGTTGCCACCCCTTCGAGCGTTGCTGCGTCATCAGATACAAGCCCGACGGCAATTTCGTCCGGTGTACCAAGACGAACTCCCATGGCGCCAGAGCCTGCAGAAAGAATGATGCCAACGGCTTCATCCTGCCAGCGATGGGCAAAGTTGCGCCAGGCGTAAACTGCGTCCTCAAAATTGCCGACGACGGCAAAAGCAACAGCGGTCAACCTGGCCGGAATCCAGTCGATCCAGTAAAAAGCCTTGATCGCGAACTGGCCAAAGGCTTCGTTGCGCAAGTGCTCCGGTTCGTTCCAGGCTCGCGCAAGGTATTCCGTCACCCGGTACATCACCGCACCGGCCGGACCAACAGGCAAGAGGAACCAGAAGAAAACCCCAAATACATTGCGGTGGGTGGTGACCAGCGCATTTTCGACCGCAAGCCGCGCAATCTCCTTGGCCTCCAGGCCGGTGGTTTCCTGCCCGGTCCACTCCGCCAGCATCTTGCGCGCAGTTGCCTCGTCGCCGCTGCCAAGCGCCAGCTGGATCGCAGTGAAGTAATGGCTGTAATGACGAAAGCCCAGAGTCAGATAAACGACCAGAATATTCCATGCCAGCGCCGCCAGCGGGCTGATCTTCATGCACAGCCAGTACACGAGGGCGGTTGGCAGCATCAGTGCCAGCACCATGGCGAACCAGGCCATTCGTCCGTGGCTTTCCCTGCCTGCATTGAACCAGGCCTCCACTCGCGCCGCCAAAGTTTTGATGCTGTCGTATATCGGATTGTCTGCACGCAGGGGCTTCAGCTGCTCGATGATCAGCGCGCAAAGAATGGAAATGAATGTCATCAGACTGCCTTGAAAAATCGTCTAGCCGATACGATAACGCAGCGTAAGCCCGGAATCAAACCGCCTGCGCTCTGCATTCATTGGCACACGAGCAATTGCATGTGAAGGAAGGACTAGGCCCGTAGGAAATGAAACAGGTTGCGGACCATCGCCGCGGTTGCTCCCCAGATGAAGAAGCGGTCGTAAGGAATGGCATAGAAGCTGCGCCGGCTGCCATTCGGCAGCTGGACCGAGCGGCGCTGGTGATGCATGCCGTTCATCAGGAATGAAAGCGGGACTTCAAAAATCTCCGCCACTTCAAAAGGGTCGGCCCGCAATTCGAAGGGTGGCCGCGCGATGCCTACGACAGGTGTAACGCGAAAGCCGGTTCCGGTGAAATAGTCCGGCATGGTCCCCAGAACTTCGATATGGCGTTGGGCTAGCCCGACTTCCTCTTCCGTTTCGCGCAAGGCCGTTGCAATCGAGGAGATATCGTCCGGGTCCATGCGCCCGCCCGGCAGGCTGACTTGCCCTGCATGGTCGTGCAAATGCGCAGTACGCTGGGTGAGCAGCAGGGTCAGCCCCCCTTCGCGCACGACAAGCGGCATCAGCACTGCCGCCGGGATCGGTGAAGGCATGCCTTCACGCAAGCGGTATTCCTCGGTTTTTTCGTGCGGCCACAGAGGCGGATTCGCAAAGCGCGCACGCAGCCATTCGACCGACAGGCGCTCGGGAGCAACAGCAGGTTCGCCGGCCAGGCCCTCAACCGGGCTCGCTTCGGGATCAAAAATCAGCTTGGACAAAACCAGTTCCTTCAATTGCCGGCATGGCCTTCGTGGCTCCATGCAAACTACACAATTCGATTCGACAAATGCAAAAAAGGGCACCCTGGGTGCCCTTTTTACGCAGCGCTCGCCGATTACTCTGCCGCTTGTTCGTCGGTACGACGGCTCGACAGTTTCTCTTTGATGCGCGCCGATTTGCCGGAACGCTCGCGCAGATAGTAAAGCTTGGCGCGACGGACATCTCCGCGACGCTTGACTTCGATCGATGCGATCAGCGGGGAATACAGCTGGAAGGTACGCTCCACGCCTTCGCCGGAAGAGATCTTGCGGACGATGAAGTTGGAATTCAGGCCGCGGTTGCGGCGTGCAATCACCACACCTTCATAAGCCTGGGCGCGCTTGCGCGTGCCTTCGACGACGTTCACGCTGACCACGACGGTATCGCCCGGGGCGAAGTCGGGAATGTTTTTGCCCAGACGGGCAATTTCTTCTTTCTCGAGTTGCTGGATCAAGTCCATGATGTGCTCCAATTACCATCTTGCTGGCGCCGCTGATTCGCACAGCTTCTTGCCCAGTAGAGGATGGGGTTATACATACAGGCGAAATCCGCCTGCTCGTTACTGCAAACTGCTACTGCAAACTGCTCAAAAACTTTTCATCGGATCGCGACAGCAATCCCGCTGCCCGCGCCCGTTCGATCAAATCCGGCCGCTTTCTGGCCGTTACTTCCAGCGCCCGTTCGCGCCGCCACTTTTCGATCTCGGCGTGGTGCCCGCTAAGCAAGGCCGGCGGCACCGCAATGCCTTCATAAATTTCCGGCCTAGTGTAGTGCGGACAATCCAGCAAGCCGTTGACGAAACTGTCCTCGACCGCTGACGCATCATCATTCAACACTTCCGGCAATTGCCGGATCACTGCATCCATCAACGCCATGGCAGGCAATTCTCCGCCTGACAGGACGAAGTCGCCGAGGCTGATTTCTTCGTCCACGCAACGATCCAGCAAGCGCTGGTCCACTGCCTCATAACGCCCGCACAGCAATACCAGTCCGGGTTCTGCCGTCAGCTCCATCACTCGTCCGTGCGTGAGCCTACGGCCTTGAGGCGACATGTACACCACGCGCGGAGCCGGCAATCCTGCCTGCGCCTGACGTGCCCTGGCTGCCTGTATTGCCGCTTCCAGCGGCTTGGCCAGCATCACCATTCCGGGCCCGCCTCCGTAGGGGCGGTCGTCGATAGTGCGATAATTGTCGGTCGTGAAATCGCGTGGATTCCAGAGCGACAAAAAGCATTTCTTCTGCTCGAACGCACGCCGGGTAATTCCCGACTGCGTCAGCGCAGTGAACATTTCAGGAAACAGCGTGATGACATCAAATTGCATCTCGTTGCCTATTCCAAAAACATCCATGCGCAAGGACTGCAAGCTTAATAATCCAGCCCCCAGTCCACAATCACCTTCTTCGCCGCCTGATCGACCGTCTTGACATACTGATCGACAAACGGAATCAGCATTTCACGCGGCGCCTTGTCAGCAACCGCTTCGCCTGGCACAGTCACTCGCAGGATCGGATGCGCGCCATTGTCCATCAGATCGCTGACCGTTCCGAGCGGTTCGCCCTGCAGGTTTTCCACCGCCAGACCGATCAGGTCTATCCAATAGAACTCATTGTCATCCAGAGGCGGAAAATGGCTGCGCCGGATTTGCACGGTCGCGCCCTTGAGCGCTTCCGCTGCGTTGCGATCGGCCACGCCCATCAGCTGGGCAACCACATCCTCGCCATGGATTTTGGCTTGCATCATCTCCACGTCATGGAGGTCCGGCTTATCCAGCCACCACGTCTTTGCCGACAACAATGCATCCGCGTCGGAAGAGTAAGGCTTGATGCGAACCCATCCGGCAATTCCGTATGCGCCGGAGACATGCCCTACCAGGACCAGGTCTTCAGGGATTTCCATCCCCGATGCTGCCTTGCTCGACAATCTCAGGCGGCAGCTTTTTTGCCAACCGTGTTGAGCAGACGGGCAACGGTCGGCGACACTTGGGCGCCTACGCCTTGCCAATGAGCCAGGCGGTCTTGCGCAATGCGGAAGCCTTCAGCGCTTTCGGCAGCGATCGGATTATAGAACCCGAGGCGCTCGATGAAGCGGCCATCACGGCGATTGCGGGAGTCAGTGGCGACGATATTAAAAAACGGGCGCTTCTTGGCACCAGCGCGAGCTAAACGGATAACGACCATAATTGATTATTTCCAAAAAGTGTTCGAACACGGAAAAGCCGGCAATTATAGTCCATTCAGCAGGCAACAGCAAGTTTGGCAATGAGGACAAGTACTTGGGGGAGCCTTCCCGCTCCCACAGTCCACGACGCGTTGCCCTTGAGGCATTAGTCGTGCAAACTAGACACTTCCCTGAGGGCTGCCCCTAGACCTTTCGTGGCAGCGACATGAGATCGATAGCGCCGTCCCTGCCCCTCGAAGAGCCGCCGACCAACTTTTTTGACGCTTACATGGCCAGGAACGCCCCGCACAAAAACAAGACGCTTGCCACCCTGCTCGCATTTCTGTTTGGCAGTTTAGGAGCGCACCGCTTCTATTTGCATGGAAAGAAAGACTTCTGGGCCTGGATTTATCTGGCTGCTTTTTCCTTGTATTGCTGCTTCGTCTTTCTCGCCTCGTCCACAGATTCGCTTGTCTTCAGCATCCTGACGCTCCTTCCGCTGGCGACTTATGCTGGCTTCATCGAAGCGCTTGTCATCGGATTGACGCCGGATGAAAAATGGGATGCGACGCGCAATCCCTCCTCCGGCAGGCAATCCGATTCCGGGTGGCCGCTGGCCGTCCTGCTGGTCCTGACTGTCGGAGTGGGCGCCGTCGCAGTCATTGCCACCCTCGCCCGGGTTTTCGACCTGTTGTACACAGGCGGTGCCTACGGCTGACGTCCGGCCCTCATTGCGTTACCGTCGTCGCACCGTTCCCGGATGCTGATTGTCAGTAGGAAATATTATCTGCCTGCTCACAGCCATGCGACGCGACTAAAACCAGCGGCAAATTATGCTTCATGGCCGAGCGGATGCTCGGCCGGTGGCGTGCCTTCCTTGAACATCTGCCGGAGCTGCTGGCGGAATTCCGGTGTGTCCTGGTGCTTATGTACTGTCACCGCATGCTGTACCGCCGCATCCAGCAATTCCTGCTCCGTATCAGCCGACAGGGCAACGGAGCAATTCATGTCGCTCGGGAATTCACGGCAATCGATGTATTTGCGAGTCATGATAAGCCTCCTTGGTGTGCGCCCTGGGAGTACAAGGGCGATTAATCCGAGGCGAGTCTGGAGAGTCCGGCCTGTGTGTGAGGGCAGGCTAACTGACGCCGTAATTCAGTTATAGGCAAACGAGCAGCAGCTTCAAGGCCTGCAGCGGCATTCCTGCAAGTGGGCTGGCTTCTTCTTTGAGGAGATTTGATTTAAATCGAAATGCTCGTTGTCTCGAGCAATTGGCAACCGTCGACTTTCCAGGTGTTGTCTTCGTCCTGTTGCATCCAGAAAATCGCCAGCCAGACATGGCTTGCGCCATCGGTCAGTCGTACCAGCTGAATCGCATCGCCATCCACCACTTCCGGCTTGGAAAAAATGGCGGTCTCGTGGCGATACATGGGGGTGTATTGTTCCTTGATAAGCCGCAGAAAGTTATCCGGAGTGCCGATCTGCATGCGCGTCGAGGCTGTAGCAAGTTGGAACGCAGTTGTCGCGTCATCGTCCATGAAAGCTTCCAGCTGGGTCTGGACGACGGCCTGGATGGCTTGTGCATCCGCTGCAGTCAGGCTTTCGGCCGCCACTGCACCATTCGGGGGCATCCCCAAGCTCAAGAGCAGACCTACCATCGCCAACCAGGATTTCATGATCGCCTCCGGACTGCAACTACTTAACCCAGTATAGGGCAGATCTGAAAAAAAGCTGTTAGTTCAACCCGGAATGAAAAAGGCAGCACCATGGCTGCCCTCTTCATCCAATGCAAGTGCCGAATTCAGTTCAGAACTGATCTTCGGCAAGCGCGAGCGCGCCGGCACTTCCCTCGACAATCGCCGTGCGATAAGCCGCGGCTTGCGACAGGAAATGATCCGCAAAAAAGCGCGCGGTAGCGATTTTCGCCTGATAAAACTTCGCATCGCCTTCGCCGGCTTTCAACTTGTGTTCTGCCGCCAGTGCGGCACGCGCCATCTGCCAGCCGCCAAGGACAATTCCGGCGAGCTTCAGATAGGGCACGCTGCCCGCAAAGACAGCCTTGATATCGGACTTCATGTTCGTCGCGACATAGGTCACGACTTCGTCCAGCGCCTTGGAACCTGCGGCCAGTCGCGCGCGGATTGCAGCCATATCGGCGGAAGACGATGCGGCAAGCTCTTCCTCGGTCCGGCGCACCTGCACGAGGATGCTCTTTGCCGTTGCGCCGCCGTCGCGCACCGTCTTGCGGCCAACCAGGTCGTTTGCCTGGATCGCCGTCGTGCCTTCATAGATCGGCAGGATCCGGGCATCGCGATAGTACTGGGCCGCTCCGGTTTCTTCGATGAAGCCCATTCCGCCGTGTACCTGTACGCCGGTTGAAGTGACATCGAGCGACATCTCGGTCGACCAGCCCTTCACGATCGGCACCATGTATTCGTAAAACGCCTGGTTCGCCTTGCGCGTTGCATCATCTTGATGATGATGTGCAGCATCGAACGCCGCTGCGGTGACGTACGAAAGCGCCCGTGCGGCCTCAACCTGTGCACGCATCGACATCAGCATGCGACGCACGTCAGGATGATTGACGATGGTGACCGGGCCGGGCGAGCCGGCGAGGTCTTTCGACTGCACCCGCTCCTTCGCATATTGCACGGCTTTCTGGTAGGCGCGCTCCGCCACTGCGATGCCCTGCATGCCGACCGCGAAGCGGGCCGCATTCATCATGATGAACATGTATTCGAGGCCGCGGTTTTCCTCGCCAACCAGGGTGCCGATGGCGCCGCCATGGTCACCGAACTGCAGTACCGCCGTCGGGCTGGCCTTGATGCCGAGCTTGTGCTCGATCGACACGCAGTGCACATCGTTGCGCTCGCCCAGCGAACCGTCGGCATTGACCAGAAACTTCGGCACGATGAACAGGGAAATGCCCTTGACGCCTTCCGGCGCGTTCGGAGTACGGGCCAGCACGAGATGGACGATGTTCTCCGCCATGTCGTGCTCGCCATAGGTAATGAAAATCTTGGTGCCGAAAATCTTGAACGTGCCGTCACCCTGCGGGACCGCGCGGGTACGCACCAGCGCGAGGTCGGAACCGGCCTGCGGCTCGGTCAGGTTCATGGTGCCGGTCCACTTGCCGGAGATCAGATTGGCGAGGTAGGTCTGCTTCTGTTCGTCGCTGCCGGCAGTCATCAAGGCTTCGATCGCGCCGTCGGTCAGCAATGGGCAAAGCGCAAAAGACAAATTGGCCGAATGGAGCATTTCGATGCAAGGCGTCGCCACCAGCTTCGGCAGACCCTGGCCGCCGAACTCGACCGGGTGCTGGACGCCCTGCCATCCCGCTTCGCCGAACGCCTTGAACGCTTCCTTGAAGCCCTTGGTCGTGGTGACCTTGCCGTCGTGCCAGTAGCTCGGCTCCTTGTCCCCGACGACATTCAGCGGGGCGACCACTTCGGCGCAAAATTTCGCGTTCTCTTCCAGCACCGCTTCCACGGTTTCCGGGCTGGCATCTTCACAACCGGGCAAGGCATTCACTTCGGACAGGCCAGCCAGTTCGTTCATCACGAACAGCATGTCCTTCAAGGGGGCGGCGTAGCTCATTGTTGTCTCCAAAAAAACTGGCAGGACTGGGCTCGTTACGAACAGCGGGAAATGTGCCGCAGACCCGTAACAAACCGGCAAATCCTGCCAGGCAGTCTATGGACTTTTATTTAGCCCAGTTCTTTTACCAGCTGCGGAACGACTTCAAACAGGTCACCCACGATGCCGTAGTCGGCCACCGAGAAGATCGGCGCTTCCGGATCCTTGTTGATTGCCACGATGGTCTTGGAATCCTTCATGCCGGCCAGGTGCTGGATCGCGCCGGAAATGCCGACGGCGATATACAGCTGCGGCGCGACGATCTTGCCGGTCTGGCCGACCTGCCAGTCGTTCGGCACGAAGCCAGCGTCCACGGCCGCGCGGGATGCACCCATGGCAGCGCCCAGCTTGTCGGCCAGCGGTTCCAGGATCTTGAAGTTGTCGCCCGAGCCCATGCCGCGGCCGCCGGAAACGATGATCTTCGCAGCGGTCAGTTCCGGACGGTCGGATTTCGCCACTTCGCGCGACACGAAAGCGGATTTGCCGGAGTCGCCAACTGCTTCCACTTTCTCGATGGCTGCCGAACCGCCCGTCGCGGCTGCGGCATCGAAGCCGGTGGTACGCACGGTGATGACCTTGACGGCATCGCTCGACTGCACGGTAGCGATGGCGTTGCCGGCATAGATCGGACGCTCGAAGGTATCGGGCGAATCGACCTTGGTGATTTCGGAGATCTGCCCCACGTCCAGCTTGGCGGCCACGCGCGGCAGCACGTTCTTGCCGAAGGCGGTTGCCGGAGCGAGGATGTGCGAATAGCCGCTCGCCAGGGCCAGCGCCTGCTCGGCGACATTCTCGGCCAGGCCGTCGGCAAATTGCGCCGCGTCGGCCACCAGTACCTTGGCAACGCCGGCCACCTTGGAAGCGGCTTCGGCCGCCGCGCCACAGTTGTGGCCGGCAACCAGAACGTGGACATCGCCGCCGCATTGGGCAGCGGCAGTGATGGTATTGAGGGTGCTTCCCTTGAGCGAAGCGTTGTCGTGTTCAGCAATGACAAGTGCGGTCATGATGGTTTCCTGTTTGTTGGTGAGCGCGCGCCTCTAGAAGGCGCCGGCGCATCTTCTGTCTGGAGATGGTTAGATGACTTTCGCTTCGTTCCGGAGCTTGGTGACCAGCGTTGCGACGTCCGGCACCTTGATGCCGGCGGAGCGCTTGGGCGGCTCGGACACTTTCAGGGTCTTCAGGCGCGGCGCCACGTCCACGCCGAGATCGGCGGGCTTGACCACCTCCAGCGGCTTCTTCTTGGCCTTCATGATGTTGGGCAGGGTCACATAGCGCGGCTCGTTCAGGCGCAAATCGGTGGTGACAACTGCCGGCAGGGTCAGCGCGACGGTTTCCAGGCCGCCGTCCACTTCGCGGGTAACCGTGGCCTTGCCGTTGTCGATCGTGACCTTGGATGCGAAGGTGGCTTGCGGCCAGCCCAGCAGGGCGGCGAGCATCTGGCCAGTCTGGTTGCAGTCATCGTCGATGGCTTGCTTGCCGAGGATGATCAGCTGCGGCTGTTCCTTGTCGGCCAGGGCCTTGAGCAGTTTTGCCACGGCCAGCGGCTGCAATTCCGCGTCGGTCTCGACCAGGATGCCGCGGTCAGCGCCGATCGCCATCGCGGTGCGCAGGGTTTCCTGGCATTGGGTCACGCCGCAGGAGACAGCGACCACTTCGGTGGCCTTGCCCGCTTCTTTCAGGCGTGTTGCTTCTTCCACGGCGATTTCATCAAACGGGTTCATCGACATCTTGACATTGGCGACATCCACGCCCGTCCCATCCGACTTCACACGGACCTTGACGTTGTAATCAACGACACGTTTGACTGGAACCAACACTTTCATAGTTTTGCCTTTTTAAAGGGATATTGACGATAACGTAAGCTAAAACCGGATTATAGGAGAGATCGCTGCTGAACGCGAAAATTTAGCACGACCGTTCGTTTAAAGGGTAGAGAATATCTACTAAAACTTTTAATGAAAAATGAAAACACTTGAAAACCTGCCGGGAGATGACTTGTGCCGGAAGAAGTACTGGCAGATTGATCCGAAACAAGCCTGAAGCAATGAACGCCGGATGATAGCGCGGTCCGCTACACCTGTTATTTACGCTTCATCAAAAAAACGAATTCCTGGCCCGTCTGACTATGCGACAGCAGCTCGTTGCCGGTCTGCTTTGCGAACGCCTGGAAATCGCGCACCGATCCGGGATCGGTTGCGAGCACCTTCAGCACCTGTCCGCTGACCAGCTCGGCCAGGGCTTTTTTGGCTTTCAGGATGGGCAGCGGGCAGTTCAAGCCGCGGGCATCGACCTCTTTGTGAAATTCCATGGTAATGAGAAGCGATTGGATCGACAGAAGTTGATAATTTTACTGAAAAGGCGAGGTCTTTGTGCGACGCAACAAGCTCAGGAGGAACCGCCGGGGAATTCGATGAACTGCACCTCCAGGCCGCGGGCCCGCATCCAGTCTGCGACCGCATATCCCGTGCCGGCATGCCAGGGCCGCAGTTTTTCCGGGGCGACCAGCCGGTAATCGACCAGTTCCTCGGACAGGCGGATGGTTCCCGACGCCTTCACATGATAGGCAATGATCACTTCATTCTTGCGAACGAATTCATAGACCCCGATCAGGTGAATTTCGTCGGCATCGAGATTGGTTTCTTCCTTCAGCTCGCGCGCGATGCCCTGCTCCGGCGTTTCGCCGCGCTCCATGAAGCCGGTGATCAGCGCGAACATCTTTTCCGGCCAGGCGGCATTACGCGCCAGCAGCATCTTTCCCTCGTATTCCACCAGCGCCGCCAGCACCGGCAGCGGATTGTCCCAATGCGTCCAATGCCCGTCCGGACAGGCCAAGCGGACCTTGCCGCCCTCGCCTGCGTCCGCGCGCTCGACCAGAGGCGCGGCGCACATCGGACAAAAGCGATACGTCATCGGGAATCCGCGCCGCAATCAGGCGCGCTCGCGCACCCAGTCGGCCACACCGCCCAAGGCCTTGCCCAGACCACTCGGGTCGGTGCCGCCGGCCTGCGCCATGTCCGGGCGCCCGCCGCCCTTGCCGCCGACCTGCTGGGCGACGAAATTGACGAGTTCCCCGGCTTTCACCTTGGACGTTGCATCCTGCGTCACGCCGGCGATCAGGCTGACCTTGCCGTCGTTGACTGCAGCCAGCACGATGGCAGCCGTCTTGAGCTTGTCCTTGAGCTTGTCCATGGTTGCGCGCAGGGTCGGCACGTCGGCGCCATCGAGCTTGGCGGCAAGCACCTTCACGCCCTTGATGTCGATCGCCTGTCCCACCAGTTCATCGCCCTGGCTCGACGCCAGCTTCGCCTTCAGCGCCGCCAGTTCCTTTTCCAGCGACTTCACCTGGTCCTGCACCTGGCTGATGCGCTGGGTCAGTTCTTCCGGCTGCGCCTTCAGGGCCGCAGCGGCTTCATTGACGCGGGCCGCGAGATTCTGCACGAATGCAAGCGCTGCCTCGCCCGTCACCGCTTCCACGCGGCGGATGCCGGCCGCCACGCCGCCTTCGGACACGATCTTGAACAGGCCGATGTCACCGGTGCGGTTGACGTGGGTGCCGCCGCACAGTTCCTTGGACGAACCGATGCCGAGCACCCGCACCTGGTCGCCGTACTTCTCGCCGAACAGCGCCATCGCGCCGTACTTGATCGCATCGTCGTATGCCATGTGCTGTGCCTCGGTGGCTTCGTTGGCCAGGATTTCACGGTTGACGATTTCCTCGACGCGGCGGATTTCATCGGCCGTCAACGGGCCGTTGTGGCTGAAGTCGAAGCGGGTCTTTTCGGCATCGACCAGCGAACCCTTCTGCGCCACATGGTTACCGAGCACCATGCGCAGTGCCATGTGCATCAGGTGGGTCGCGGAATGGTTGCGCATGGTCTGCGCGCGCACGGCGGCATTCACCTTGGCCGCCACCTTGTCGCCGACCGCCAGCACGCCCTTGGCGAGCGTGCCGTGATGGCCGAACACTTCCGGCTGGATCTTCTGGGTGTCGGCGACTTCGAAGGTGGCCGACGCCGATTCCAGCAAGCCGGAGTCGCCTACCTGGCCGCCCGACTCGGCATAGAACGGGGTGCTGTCGAGCACCACGATTGCCTCCTGTCCGGCCTCCACTTTTTGCACCGCACTGCCACCCACATACAGCGCGACGACCTTCCCTTCCTGCACCAGCGTGTCGTAGCCGACGAAGGATGTCTTGTCGCCGGAATACTCCAGCGCCGCATTCATCTTGAACTTGCCGGCGGCGCGCGCCTGCTGCTTCTGGCGCTCCATCGCCGCATCGAAGCCCGCTTCGTCGATTTCGACATTGCGCTCGCGGCAGATGTCGGCCGTCAGGTCGAGCGGGAAGCCGTAGGTGTCGTACAGCGTGAAGGCGGTCTCGCCATCAAGCTTCTTGGAGTTCTTCGCCAGCGCCGCTTCCAGGATCTTCATGCCGTTTTCCAGCGTCTCGCCGAAGCGTTCCTCTTCCTGCTTGAGCACCTGCTCGACGCGCGATTGCGCTTCCTTCAGCTCCGGATAGGCGGCACCCATCTCCTGCACCAGGTCATTGACCAGCTTGTAGAAAAACGGCTGGGTCTGGCCAAGCTTGTAGCCATGGCGCAGTGCGCGGCGGACGATACGGCGCAGCACATAGCCGCGGCCTTCATTGCCCGGGATGACGCCATCGACGATCAGGAATGAGCAGGCGCGGATGTGGTCGGCGATTACCTTGAGCGAATTGTTCGCAAGATCCTTGCAGCCGGTCTCGCGCCCTGCGGCCTTGATCAGGTTCTGGAACAGGTCGATTTCGTAGTTGGAATGCACATGCTGCAGTACGGCGGCAATACGTTCCAGGCCCATGCCGGTATCGACGCAGGGGCGCGGCAGCGGATGCATCACGCCCTGCTCGTCGCGGTTGAACTGCATGAACACCAGGTTCCAGATCTCGATGTAGCGGTCGCCGTCGGCTTCCGGCGACCCGGGAGGACCGCCCCAGACGTCGGGGCCATGGTCAAAGAAGATTTCCGAGCAAGGACCGCAGGGGCCGGTGTCGGCCATCTGCCAGAAATTGTCCGATGCATAACGCGCGCCCTTGTTGTCGCCGATGCGCACGATGCGCTCGACCGGCACGCCGACCTGCTTCGCCCAGATGTCGTAAGCCTCATCATCCTCCTGGTACACCGTGACCCACAGCTTTTCCTTGGGCAGCTTGTAGACCTCGGTCAGCAACTCCCAGGCGAAGTGGATCGCGTCGCGCTTGAAATAGTCGCCGAACGAGAAATTGCCCAGCATTTCGAAGAAGGTATGGTGGCGCGCGGTATAGCCGACGTTTTCCAGGTCGTTGTGCTTGCCGCCGGCGCGCACGCAGCGCTGCGCGGTGGTGGCACGGCTGTAGCTGCGCTTGTCCTGGCCGAGGAATACATCCTTGAACTGCACCATGCCGGAATTGGTGAACAGCAGCGTCGGATCGTTGCCGGGCACGAGGCTGGAAGAGCGCACGATCGTGTGCCCCTTGGATTCGAAATACTTCAGGAATTTGCTGCGGATTTCAGACGAGTTCATGTTCTTTCGGGAAAAGGTGGCAAGGCATTGCAAACCGTTGATTATACGTGATTAGCTTGGGCAAAATCCGGCCCGATCAAGTCGATCCGGTCGGTGCAGAATGCGTCCACGCCCCATGCCAGGATTTCCCGGGCGCGGCGCGGATCATTGACGGTATAGCAAAACAATCCGAAGCCAGCTTCCTTCACCGCTCCCGCCTTTTCGGGCAGCAAGTGCCGATGGTTGACGTGCAGGGCGACCGCTTCCAGCATCTCCAGCCGCTCCCGCCAGTCTGCCAGGATCACCTCGACCAGGTAGGCGCGCGGCAGGTCCGGTGCATGCAATTGTGCCTGCTGCAAGGCTTCCCAGGAAAAGGAGGACAGCAGCGGCAGGCGCGAGGGATGTTTCTCCTGCGCGCCGACAGCCAAGTCCTCGGAAAACAGGCGTTGCAGGCATAGGGCAACCACCTCTCCCGTGCGCTGCTCCTGCCCGGGCGAAGGCTTGATTTCCACGTTCATCCAGATCCGGTTTTCCTTGCAGAACCCCACCACCTGCTCCAGTGTCGGCACCGGTTCGCCGGCAAACCCGGTGCCGAACCAGGAACCCGCGTCCATTGCCGCCAACTGCTGCGCGGTGAAATCTTTCACTTCGCCAATGCCGCGCACGGTGCGCCCCAGGCGCGGGTCGTGCACCAGCACCGGCACTTCATCCCGGGCCAGCATCACGTCGAATTCCACTGCATGAAAGCCGTGCTGCAGGCCGCAGCGCATTGCTGCCAGGGTATTTTCAGGAGCGAGGCTACCGCCGCCGCGATGGGCAACAACTTTCGGATAGGGCCACATATATCGATATTTTCAATGGAATGCGCGCGGGAGCAGCTAGTCTAATGCGGATCTTTCTTTCCCGTGCATATCGTCCGAGGGCGGCATGATCCGCCCGATCTGTTTTTCCTGCCCGGAAATGACAAGTACCCAATCAAGAACCTCATCCGATACCCCGGCATCTCTTTTCCCCGAGGAATGGCAAGCCCTGACCGAGATGCTGGGCGGCTCCGATGCCGGAATGATCTTCCTGCAAAACGGCTTGATCGCGCGCGTCAATGACGAACTTGCGGAACGGCTGGGATTCGACCAGCGCGAGCTGGTCGGCCGGCACGTGGCATCGCTTTTCCCTGCGGCCAACACCAGCGCAGCGCTGTCGAACAACCCTCTGCAAAGCTTGACCGGCGAGGATGGACGCATCGTGCATGTTGCCCTGGTGGACCGGCAAGGCAACCTGGCGCACTTCAACCTCATGGTGCACCGGCTGGACAATCTGCCGGACGTGAAATGCACGATATGGGTGCTGCAGCCCGCGCCCCGGCGCCAGGACATGCATGTGCCATCGCCTAAACCCATCCCGCCGCTGGTGATCCGGCGCCTGCAAGCCATCGTGGAGAATTTTCCGGACCTGGTCTGCATCTGCGATCCCGATTCCAGGTTCCGGTTTGCCAACCCTTCCTTCAAGGATATTCTCGGCTACAGCGAAGAAGAGCTGATCGGCGTGCGGGCACTGGACCTGGTACACAAGGACGACCGGCACCGCCTTCGCGCCACATTCAAGCGCGCCCTCCGGCTGGATCTGCCCGCGCCGCCGGAACCCACGGTTTTCCGTGCCAGGCATCGCGATCGCTCCTGGCGCCACCTCGCGGCGCATGTCCGCAATCTGTCGGCGAAGGGCACGGTATCCGGCCTGCTGGTGTGCGGCCGCGACGTCACCTGGCAACAGCTGGAACTGCAGAAGCGCAGCCAGGAATACAGGCGCCAGTTGCACTATGTCAGCCAGCTGTTCCGGCTGGCGCAGCGTCCACCGACCGATTTCAGCATGGCACTGAAAACCATCCTGAAAACGTCTGCAAAAACCCTCGGCGCGCACCGCTGCGCCTACTGGACGGCCGGCGACGATCCGGATTCAGTCCGCTGCGTCCTGATGTATGACGATGTAAAACAGAATTTCAGCCACCAGGATTCGGTGCCGGGACCTGGCCTGAACTGCCATCCCCTGCTGCATGAGGCAGCGGTGCAAGGCCGGCCGCTGGTCGTCGATGATGTCGACCAGGATGCACGCACGGCGCTGTATTGCGAATATTTCCACGCTGCCGAGATCAAGGCGTTGCTGCTGATGCCGGTGCGGCAGGATGGCGTGCTGCTGTTCGCGCAGCTCGGGCAGGCACGGGAATGGCGCAAGGATGAAGCCGGTTTCGCCGCCAGCGCCGCAGAAATGATTGCACTGGCCTCGCAGGAGGCGCGGCGCAGCAAGACCGAAGCCCAGTTGCGGCGCATGGTCCAGCGCGGCAAGCTGGAAGGCCTGCCGGAGAGGCATGTGCTGTACGAACATGCGGAAGAGATCTTCCCGCAGCTCGCCTCGCGCTCGGCGGCGCTCGCGGTTTTCTTCGTCGATCTGGATGGCTTCAGGTCGCTCCTCGAATCATTGGGGGAGACGGCGGCCGACCAGTTGCTGAAAGCGGCGGCTTTGCGCCTGAAGAACCTGGTGCGCAACGACGATGTCCTGGCCCGCATGGGGCGCGACAAGTTCATGCTCGTGGCGCGCGACCTGAGCGACGCCCGCCTGGTCGAGGACCTGGCGCAGCAGATCGTGGAAGCAATGCGCAGCCCCTTCCTCCTCGACGGCCGGATGATCGATATCACTGCCAGCGTGGGCATTGCCCTTTACCCGTTCGATGGAACCGAGATCGACGTACTGATGAAAAAGGCGGATCTCGCGATGTATCGGGCGAAATCCTCGGGGCGCGACCGCTACCGCCTTTCCACGCCGGTGCTGGAAAAGGATGCAAGCTCCCGGCCGGCACTGGAAAACGATTTGCGCAAGGCCCTCGAATCCGGCGCGCTTCAGCATCACTACCAGCCGCAGATTGACTTGCGCACCGGGAAGGTCTGCTGCGTCGAAGCCTTCCTGCGCTGGCAGCATCCGCAATACGGCCTGCTGCTGCCCGCCCATTTCCTGCCGGTGGCGGAACGGGCGGGACTGCTGCCGGCACTCAATCGGTGGGCAGTCGACGATATCTGCGCCCAGTTCCAGGCATGGCGTGCACGAGGCCTGGACGAATTCAACATCGCGCTCAACTTGTCGACAGCCCAGCTGATGGACCGCCAGCTGATGCCGATGCTCGAAGACAGGCTCGCGGATTGCGGCATACCCGGACTGCGCCTCGAATGGGAAGTCAGCGAAAGCACCGTCATGCATGGCGAGGCGATGACGGCGGCCTTGCTCGACCGTCTCACCGAAAAGGAGATCGGCCTGAGCATCGATGACTTCGGCACCGGCTCCTCCAGCCTGACGCACTTGAGGCGCTTTCCGGTACATAAGGTTAAAATCGACACCAGTTTCGTCAGCGGCCTGCCTGCCCATGATGATGATTGCGCAATCATCGATGCCATCATTTCAATGGCGCAGCCGCTCGGGCTGGATGTCGTCGCGGAAGGAGTGGAAACCCGCCAGCAGCTGGATTATCTGCGCGACCGCGGCTGCGACATCGCCCAGGGTTACTACTTCACTCAACCACTCTCGCCTCCGCAATTCGAAAAATGGCTGACTCGCCACTGAAAAAAGCACTTGGACACATCCGCGTACTCGACCTCACCCGCGTCCTCGCCGGACCCTGGTGCGCCCAGAACCTCGCCGACCTCGGCGCCGACGTCATCAAGGTGGAACGCCCCGGCGCGGGCGACGACACCCGGCACTGGGGCCCGCCCTACCTGCGCGACGCCGAAGGCCGCGACACCAGCGAAGCGGCCTACTACCTCGCCGCCAACCGCGGCAAGCGCTCCATCACCCTCGACATCTCCAGCAAGGAAGGCCAGGACATCGTGCGCGAACTGGCGCGCCAGTCCGACGTGGTGCTGGAAAATTACAAGGTCGGCCAGCTGAAGAAATACGGCCTCGACTATGAATCCCTGAAGCGGGAAAAACCGGACATCGTGTATTGCTCGATCACCGGATTCGGCCAGACCGGCCCCTACGCGCAGCGCGCCGGCTACGACTTCATCGTGCAGGGCATGGGCGGCTTCATGTCGATCACCGGCGAGCGCGACGACTTGCCGGGCGGCGGCCCGCAAAAGGCCGGCGTGGCGATTTCCGACCTGATGACCGGCATGTATTCCACGATTGCGGTGATGGCCGCGCTGGCCCACCGCGACCGCACCGGCGAAGGCCAGTACATCGACATGGCGCTGCTCGACGTGCAGGTGGCGATGCTGGCCAACATGAACACCAATTACCTGGCAAGCGGCAATCCGCCCAGGCGCTGGGGCAATGCGCATCCCAACATCGTGCCGTATCAGACCTTCGCCACGTCCGACGGGCACATCATCGTCGCCGTCGGCAACGACGGCCAGTACCGCAAGTTCGTCGAAGCGGGCGGACGGCCCGAGCTGGCGCAGGACGAGCGCTTCGCCACCAATCCGGCGCGGGTGCGCTACCGCGACCAGCTGGTGCCGCTGCTGGCGGACATGGTCAAGACCAAGACCAAGCAGGAATGGATCGATGCGCTCGAAGCCGCCGGCGTGCCCTGCGGGCCGATCAACAACCTCGATGAAGTGTTCGAGAATCCGCAGGTGCTCGCGCGCAACCTGCGCGTGGACTTGCCGCATCCGACCGGCGGCACGGTCAAGCTGGTCGGCAGCCCGATGAAGATGTCGGCCACGCCGCCGCGCTACGACATGCCGCCGCCCCTGCTGGGACAGCACACCGACGACGTGCTGGGCGATTTGCTCGGACACAGCGCGGAAGAGATCGCCGCCCTGCGCGCCAAGGGCGTGGTCTGAGCCGGACCCGGACCGCTTCTACAGTACGAACATGAAATCCTTCACCAGCGCACCCGGCAGGCGTGCGCTGGCAGTGCTGCGGGCGCCATAGGTGTCGGTATCGATCAGCAGTTCGCGTTCCTGCGTCAGTCCGACCAGGTTGTCGCCCAGCATCCGGAACACCGAATCGTCAAAGCGCATTACGTTCAGCGGTGCCCGGATTTCCCCGTTCTCGACCCAGAAGGTGGCGAAGCGCGTCATGCCGGTAAGACGGCAATTGGCGCGATCGGAAAAATTCAGGTACCACAGGTTGCCGATGAAGACCCCGGTATCCAGCTCCTTCAACACCCGGGCAAGCGGCACATCGCCGCCGGCGAGTTCTGCCGACGCCATCCCTTCCCCGTTGTCGGCGCCATTGCTGGCGATACCGTATTCCCTGGCGGTACGCGGCGCGACCATGCTGCCAGTCAGACGCCCCTGCCCGATCAGCGTCAAGCGTTCCGGCTTGATGTAGCCTTCGCCCTGGAAGGCCGGCGCCAGGCCTTCGGCGGTGTTTTCGATGAGTGTCACCGACGGATGCAGGCACAGGCCTTCGTCGCGCATGCGGCGCAGCGAGCTCTGGCGCGTACGCAAGGCCTTTTCGGAAAGGCCGTCCCAGTTCAGCATGCCGACGATTTCATTCAGCGCTGCAGGCGCAAGATAAGCCCTGCAAGGGCCGGGACGGATGGTCATCGCTTCGCGCCCGAGGATGGCAAGCTGGTCCACTGCATTGCCGAATTTCGCGTGGAATTGGGCGCTGTCCCAGGCAAAGCCGGCGTAGGTCGTCTTCACCGCCTTGTCACGGCTGTGGTACAGGCTCCAGTCGAAATTGAAGCTGGCGGTCTCATGCCAGTTGCGCTGGCCGAGGGAATTGGCGAAGCCGCGATAGACCGGCCCGGCCGCGAGGATGCCCACCATGTCGTGATCGCGCGCCGCATCGAGAATCTCATCCACCATGGAAGTCGTCGCCGGCAGCTGCGATGGCGCGATGTGCTCGGTCGAATGCGGCTCGGTCGACAGCAGCAGGTGCGGGTCTTCCGGCAGGTCCGGCAGTTGCGCGCGCAATGCTTCCAGGTTGCGTTCGATCAGCGCGCGGTCGGATTCGAGGTCACCGGCCAGTGTGAGCCTGCTGCCCGCGTGGCGCAGGCCGTCGATCAGCTGCAGCGACAGCGAGATCTGCTGCACATGCCCCGGCTGACGGATGGCGCTGCGGTTGAAGCGTACGAAGTCGGACGCTTCCGCCGCCAGCCAGCAGGTGCTTTGTTCCCTTCCCTTGATGCGGGACTGGATGAAGTCGGCGAGGTCGTAAAAATAATGCTGCATTGTTTCCCGCATCCTCAGGCTCCAAACACTTCGACATCCCCGAACAGGCAGGCCGGCGAGGCATGGCCGACGCGGATCACCTGCGAGGGCTCGCCCTTGCCGCAGAAAGGCGTGCCCATCACGCGGAAGGTGGAATGATCGCCGACTGCCTTGAGCGAGCGCCAGAAAGTCGCGGAAATGCCGCGGTAATTCGGATTCTTCACCATGCCCTTCACTTCCCCATCCTCGATCAGGTAGCCGACTTCGCAGCCGAACTGGAACTTGTTGCGCGAGTCGTCGATCGACCAGGAGACATTGGTATCCATCATCACGCCGCGCCTGACCGACTTGATCATCTCCTCCAGCGTGGAGCTGCCGGGTTCGATGTTGAGATTGGCCATGCGGTCGATCGGCGGCCGGTTCCAGCTGCAGGCGCGGGAATTTGCCACGCCTTCGATGCCGGCGCGCGCCTGGGAAATCGCGCCGCCCAGCGGCCGTTCCAGGATGCCGTTGCGGATCAGGTAAGTGCGTTCCGCCGTGCTGCCGTCGTCATCCCAGCGGTAGCTGGCAAACTGCTCCGGCCGGTTCGGATCGTGCGTCACGTTCAGCAGCGGCGAGCCGTACTGGTAGGAACCGAACATGTCGAGCGTGACGAAGCTGGTTCCGGCGAAATTGCGCTCGTCGCCGAGGATGCGGTCCAGTTCCAGCGGATGGCCGATCGATTCATGGATCTGCAGCATCATCTGCTCCGGCATCAGCAGCAGGTCCATGCTGCCGGTTGGGCAATTCGGTGCGGCCAGCAATTGCAGCGCTTCCTGCGCCACGCGCGCGCCGGCGCCACGCAATCCCGCATGTTCGATAACTTCCAGCCCGCCCTGGCGGCAATAGCCGTTGTATTGCCCGCCGAGGCTGCGGGTCTGGGTGTCCGCGCCCTGGTTGGCCGTGACGGCCAGGCTCGGGATCACGTAGCTGAATTGCTGAAATACGTCGGCGCCGTCGGCGGTCAGGTAAAGCTGCTCGCTGTGCGCCGTCCACACCGAAGCCTGCCAGTCGACGATGCGCGGATCGATGCGGCATGCCTGCGACTCGCGCATCAGCAAATCGATCAATTCCTTGCGCGCTGCGCCCGGTGCAACTGCTGCCGGGCTGGCATAGCTGCCGTCCGGCCACGGCAAAGCAATCCGCGAATAATCCACCACTGAGCGCCCCGCGCTGGCTTCCGCCCAGGCGCGCGCGCGCGCAATAGCCTCCTTCAGGCCGGCTTCGCTCAGGTTGCCGGTGGCAGCATAACCATAGCCGCCGTTGTGCATGACGACAATCATCGCCCCGCGGTCGACGCCGGTGGACAGCGGCTGCAGGACATCTTGCCGCACGGTGATGTGTTCGCTCGTTTCCTCGACCAGGCGCAGGGAACAGAAATCGACGGCCGGGACGAGCTTGCGGAACAGGGAACGAAGGAAATCCAAGGGAAACAACCTCAAGAAAATGCAAACGGCAAAAACGAAACGTGCACAAGTCTAGCAAAGCCGCGGCCCGGATTGATTGCCGCGAAAGCGACTTGTACGGCAGGCAATGCCGTTCAGGCAAAAAACCGGTTCCCGTCCGCTCCCGGAATCCGTCGCTTCACTCCCCGCTTCCGTCGTTTCGTCGCATGGCGCTACCGCCTGCGCAGCCCCGTACCGAGAATGCCTCCATCGAACCACCTTGAGGAGCACATCATGGAATTTACTCCGGTCATTCTCGCCCACGTTGCGACGGCATTCGGCGCGCTGTCCATCGGCGGCACCATGCTTGCATCAAAAAAGGGAACCGCGAGCCATCGCCTGCTGGGACGTACCTGGGTGGCGCTGATGCTGGCCACGGCCCTGCTGTCCTTCGGCATCAGGACCACCGGGCATTTTTCCTGGATCCACCTGCTGTCGGTCTGGATCCTGTTCGTGCTCGGCATGGCCATGTACTCCGTTTTCAGGCGCAACATCAAGGCGCACCGGAACTGGATGACGGGCGGCTATATCGGCCTGGTCCTAGCCGGGGCATTCACCCTCCTGCCGCACCGGCGCTTCGGCATCCTGGTCTGGCAGGCAATCGGCGTTATTTGAGGAGACCGAGATGAAAGACCATGACAACTACCGCACTGCCCGGCGCCATGTCGGCCGCAAGATCGGCTTTTCCATCCACCTGTCGGTGTTTGTGCTGGTGAATGCGGCGCTGATACTATTCAACCTGTTGCACAACCCACGCTTCCTCTGGTCCCTGTGGCCGCTGTTCGGATGGGGAATCGGCCTGTCCTTCCATGGGCTGGCCGTGTTTCTGAATGGGCACGGCAGCACATGGAAAGAGCGCATGATCAACCGCGAAATCGCCCGCCTCGAAGGAAAGCATTGAACGGAATGATGGCTCGCATCACGCAGAACCTGGATGCCTTTGCCCGGCGCTTTCCGGTCGACCTGGTTGCGGCATCCATTTTCAACGTGTTCTGCGCAGTCCTCGTCACTTACCTGATGCGGATCGGCACCGGTTTCTGGACCAACCTCGTATTCTCGATGTGCATCGGCTTGCTGGCCCAGACGTTCATCGATGGCGGTCGGCTGCTGCTCTGGGGCGACGGTCCGCCACCCAAGATCCCCTTCTTCGCCCTGCTGGCCGTCAGCGCGCCAGCCGCCTACTTCCTCGGCAGCTCTCTCGCGGCGCGCATGCTCGGCGTGCCGCTGCCGGAGCTGGGGCGCGGCGCCTATCATACCGAGGGACTGCTCATCCTGACCATACTGGCCTGCCTGTTCGGCACCTGGATGTTCTGGAGCCGCAGCAAGCTGTCCGAACTGAAAGCCACGGCCGAAGCCGAAAAGGCGCGTGCCGCCGCGATCGAGAAACAGGCCCTGCAAGCGCAGCTGCATCTGCTGCAGGCGCAGATCGAGCCGCACATGCTGTTCAATACCCTGGCCAACCTGAAGGGCCTGATCGCAGTCGACGCAGCGCGCGCGCAGCACATGCTCGACCAGCTGATCGACTACCTGCGCGCCAGCCTGACTTCCTCGCGCTCGGAAACGACCACGCTCGCGCAGGAATTCGCCCTGATTCGCGCCTACCTGGAACTGATGGCGATCCGCATGGGGCCGCGCCTGTCCTATGCCCTGGAGCTGCCGCAAGAATTGCACGACAGAAGGCTGCCGCCGATGCTCCTGCAACCGTTGGTGGAAAACGCGATCAAACATGGCATCGAGCCGAAGATCGAAGGCGGCCGCATCGTCATCCGGGCGGCTCGGGAAGCAGGAAGCCTGCAGCTTGCCGTCATCGATACCGGGCTCGGGCTGGAGGATGCCCGCCCGGATTCCGCCGGAATGGGGCTGGGCACGACGAATGTACGCGAGCGCCTGCACGCGCTGTACGGCGAGCGGGCCTCCTTTTCGCTGGAGCCGAATGCGCCGTGCGGCGCCATTGCCCGATTGAGCATTCCCTTATGACGACATACCGCGCATTGATTGCAGAAGACGAACCGCTCCTGGCCCTGACCCTGGTGCAGACGCTGCAGCGCCTGTGGCCGGAGCTGCAGCTCGGCGGCGTGGCGGAGCACGGCATCGCCGCCGTGCAGGAAGCCCTGGCACAGCGTCCCGACATCCTCTTTCTCGACATCAAAATGCCGGGCAAGACCGGGCTGGAAGCCGCGGCGGAGCTGGCGGAGGACTGGCCGGAAAGTACGCCCTTTCCCCTGGTCGTATTCGTCACCGCCTACGATGACTTCGCCGTGGAGGCTTTTGACCAGGCCGCCGTCGATTACATCCTGAAGCCGGTCAGCGATGCACGCCTGCTGAAAACCATCGAGCGCCTGAAAGGCCGGCTCGGGCAGAACCAGCAACGCGCCGCGGAGCTGGAGCGCATCGTCAGTCACTTGCGTACCCTGCTGCCGGCGCCGTCCGCAGCGTCGGAACGCCTGGCCGTCATCCGTGCCGCCGTCGGCAACCAGGTCCGCATGATCCCGGTCTCCGAGGTGCTGTACTTCGAGGCGGCCGACAAGTATGTGAACGTAGTCACTGCCGACAGCGAATCGCTGATCCGCATAAGTCTGAAGGAATTGCTGCCGCAGCTCGACCCCGCCGAGTTCTGGCAGATCCACCGGGGCACGGCAGTCAACATCAAGCGGGTGCATACGGCCGTACGCGACGATGCCGGCAAGCTCTTCCTCAGGCTGCACGGCCGCAGCGAAAGCCTGGCGGTGAGCCGCATCTACGCCCACCTCTTCAGGCAGATGTAAGCGCCTGCCCGGTCACCGGCGGCCCCTGCACTTCGCAGGTCACCGCATCGCCCTTGCGGATCATGCCGCCCGCGCATATCCGCGCGGTCAATCCGCCATGACCGCGCATCGCGTTGTAACCGCCCCTGCCCAGCACTTCTTCCATGCGGGAACAGGGTTCGCAGGGTCCGGTGATTTCCAGCACCACTTCGGTGCCGATGCGCAGCAGCAGCGCCTGGTCCCTGAACAGGGTGCGCGCCGCCAGCAGGTTCAAGCCCGAGACCACCAGGTTGCGCCTCAACAGGGCAGGATCGACATCCGGCCGCCGCAGCAGCGCTGCCACCACCGGCAAATGTTCCGCCTGGACCAGGGTGACCTGCCGTGCTCCGCCGCCACGGCCGGTGGCGCTGCGGTCGCCTTCCAGGCCGAAACCGGCAAGCGCTTGCACGGACTCGACCACGACGATCGTGGCGCGGCGCTGCGGTCGAAGCAGGATGGCTTCGAGGCGGCCGGGATGGGGAAACTGGCGTGAGAGGCTGCGCAGGTCGGTCATGGAAATCGCGAGTAAAAATTCTTCCGGCGCAATCCTGTCGGTGCGGCCGGAAACTGTTTCCGGAAAGCGGAATCTATCTCAGCTCACCATGACAGGAAAGACATCATGCAAGTACAAGTGATTCATGAAGACGCAGCCGGCGCCAAAACCGAATTCGGGATCAAGGAACTGGATCACATGCCGCCCATTGCGGAACCGTTTATGGTGGACAACAACGTCTATTACACCGCAAAGGCCTATTTCGGCCCGGATGAAAACGGCCTGTACATGCTCATCCTGGAGGGAGAGCCGCACCTGGTGAGTTGAACGGATTGCGCAGGTTCAAGCAGCAACCAGACGCGGTCTCGTCAGGTCCGACTTCAGCCGGGTTTCGCCACCATCAGGTACACCGCGGGCAATGGCAAGAGCGTCGCAATTATCCCGGCCAGGGTCCACAGCCGGGCCAGCAACCAGTAACGCGCAGGCACGATATTGTCCGGCGCGGGACGCCTGAGCAGGCGTGACTGGCCAAGCTGCACCGGTACCAGTACCACCAGCCAGATCAAGGCGCTGCCGGCCAGCAGCAGGTAACTCCACGCGATCCAGGGGACTTCCAGCACGCTGCCGTAAGCCGGCGCCATTGCATGGCCGGCTCCCAGCAGCACCACGATGCCGACGATGGTGAAGATCATGTCGGTGCGAATGATCATGCGCGACGCATACCGGATCACGTCGATGTCGCGCGAGCGATCGGCCCATGCCTTCCAGAAGCCGCTGACGATGATGTTGCCGAGGAACAGCAGCACGCCGAAGATGTGGATGGTCTTGAGCAGCGGATAGGACATGGGCGCAGGGCGCCTAGCGCGCCTGTTCCAGGGCGAATATCGCAAGTGGCATCAGGGCGATTCCGGAACCGGACAGGATGCGGATGGACAGGCCGGTGCCGCGTTCCCTGAACCAGGCAGTCAGGCGGAATGCGCAGAAGGCGTACAGCAGCGTCAGGGTCAGCAGGCTGCCGAGGCCGAACATCCTGACCGCCGGCACCGTGACCAGCAGCGCGAACAGAGCCGCCGCCGCAATGCCGAGCATCCCGCCGAGTAAGGACAGCAGGACCTGCCCCTTTTCCGCCGGCTCCGCAGGCACCTGTTCATGCAGGGCCCTGCGCCGCGCCGCCACATCCCGTTGCAGCAGGAAGATGAGCAAGGGATCGATCTGCCTGTATTGCAACAAGCCGGCACCGGCCGCGTCCACCAGGTCTTCGCGTTTGATTTTCATGCGTCACTCCTTCAAACTCCCTGGCTTGCCGATGCGTTGAAGGACCTCTCAAAACCCTGCCATCGTGTTTGCGCCAGATCACCGGTATCGGTGCATGTCCGGCGCGAACACATGGATGACGGGCTTTTCAGAATATCCCTCGCACATTCTTGTCGCGATTTGTTACAGAACGTATTAAATCGATTTTTTATTCGCGCTACGTAGAGTTAGATCAAGCGGAAAGAGGCGAATGCCGTCTGATTCGCGGGCGGATGATCTTGTATAAGAGTGCCCGTGAGAGGCAGGTGGAGGCGTGGGGGAGATGACGCCGGGCGGGACTGCCCGGCATTCCCTCCCGGTCAGGAGAGGGAATGCGGTTTACTGCGCGCGGATATACGCGGCAATCTTTTCCAGCACGACGGTCAGGTCGCGCTGCAGTTGCGGGAAGCCTTCATTCCGCTCACGGGTCTTTTCGTCCATGTAGAGCGGCCGGCGGATCTCGATCTGCAGGCTGTGACGGCGCAATGCCGGGTTGCCGATCTGGGCGATCAGCTGCACGCCCTTGTAGGGATCGTTGACGGCCACGGTGTAGCCGAGGGCACGCAGTTCCGACGCCACCAGCGCGACGAAGGCCGGCTCGCAGGTCGTGCCATCGCGGTCGCCGAGCACGAAGTCGGCCAGCGGATGCGGGCTGACGATGCCCAGGCGTTCGTAGGCATTGTTCGGCATCGAATGCAGGTTCAGATGCCAGACTGCGCCGGAACGCTGGTAGGCAGCGTCGATCGCCTGCGCCAGCGCCGCGTGATACGGCTTGTAGCAGTGGTCGATGCGGCCCTGCACTTCCTCGACCGACAGCTTGCGCTCGTAGATCGGCGTGGCCTTGTCGATGTTGCGCCAGATGAGGCCGTAGCCGAGCCTGGTTTTCGGTCCCGGCGCCAGCGGCAGCGGCCAGGGCGAAGCCAGAAGCTCCGGGTCGAGGTCATCCAGCATGCGGTTGGGATCGATGTAAACGCGCGGGAAATTCGCCGCGAGCAGGGTTGCGCCCACTTGCGGCGCGGCGCCCCAGAGCGCATCCACGTGCGTATCCTCGCCGCCGCGCAGCCGCGCCGGCGGGATCGCCGCGCCGAAGTCGGCGGGATATTGGGTGCCGCTGTGCGGCGAGTCGCACACCAGGGGAATCGCTTCCCCTGCCGGCACATGCAGCACGAACGGCTCGAAAGATGCACTCATCGGATCAGTCCAGCTGGATCTTGGCTTTCTTCGCGACTTCCGAGTAACGGGCCACGGCTTGCTTGATCTGAGCCTGGAACTGCTCCGGGGTGTTGGGCACCGGGGTGCCGCCCATCTCCGCCAGCCTCTGCTTGAATTCCGGCGCCTGCATGCCCTTGTGGATTGCCTGGTTCAGGCGCTTCACGACGTCCGCAGGCATGCCTGCCGGGCCGACGATGCCGAACCAGCCGGCTTCCTTCATGTCGGTGCCGAGTTCGGCGTAGGTGGGCACATCCGGCAGGTCAGGCGAACGGGTCGCGCTCAGCACGGCGAGCGGACGCAACTTGCCGGACTTGATGAAGGGCAGGCTCGACGACAGGTTGTCGGTGATCGCATTCACCTGGCCGGAAGTCGCATCGGTCAGTGCCTGGCCGGCGCCCTTGTACGGCACGTGCAGCAGCTGGATATTGAGCTGCATCGTCAGGTTTTCGATGTTCACGTGGCCGAGCGAACCATGGCCGGGCGAGGCGAAGGTGTACTTGCCGGGATTCGCGCGTGCCAGGGCGATGAATTCCTTCATGGTTTTGGCCGGTACGCTCGGATGCACCGAGAACACGCTCGGCACCGCTGCCACGTTAGTGATTGGCGTGAAATCCTTGACCGCGTCATACGCCAGCTTCGGATAGACGGCCGGGTTGGAGCCGTGCGTGCTGACGGTCGCCATGCCGATGGTGTAGCCGTCCGGCTTGGCACGCGCCACCTGGGCCATGCCGATCGAGCCGCCGGCACCGGCGCGGTTTTCCACGATGATGGTCTGGCCGAGTTCCTGGCCTGCGAACTTGGCAACCAGGCGTGCGGTCAGGTCGGTCGAGCCGCCCGGTACGAAAGGCACGATCAGGGTGATCGGCTTGGTCGGATAAGCGTCTTGCGCGAAGGCGGACAGCGGCAGGAGGCTGCAGGCCAGACCCGTCAGGACGATCCGGCGAAGTGCGCTGGGTTTGGACATGGATGGGTTCCTTCCTCGGTGGGTATCAATGAATCAATAGGGGGAAGGCTTAGTGTCTTCGTTTTTTGCCCTACTCGTAAGCAACGAAATTGTACAATCGCATTACCAAAGGTAATGCACAAGCAAGGCAAACAATGCGAATCCGTTCCCCTTCGATGTCAGAACTGCATGCATTCGCCACGGCGGCGCGCTGCGGCAGCTTCACGCGCGCCGCCGAGGAACTGTGCGTGACGCAGGCGGCCATCAGCCGCGCGATCAGCCGGCTGGAGATGCACTTCGGACAAGTCCTGCTCAAGCGTTCCGCGCACCGGCTGACGCTCACGCCCGCCGGACAGGCCTTCCTCGACCAGATCCGCGGTCCGCTGGCAGCCATCGAAGATGCGAGCGGCACGTTGCTGGCTCGCTCCAGCCGCAATTGCCTCACCCTGTCGGCGGTGCCGACGCTCGCCAGCGTCTGGCTGGTGCCGCGCTTGCCGGATTTCCGTCGCCGCCATCCCGATATCGAAATCAGTTTTGCGCCCTACCGGCGCGACGAGGATTTCACCGGCCCGGCACCGGATGCCGCGATCCTGACCGGTGTGGCCGGCGAATGGCCCGCCGGCTGGGCCTGCGATTACATCATCGGCAACGAGGTGGTGCCGGTCGCGCATCCGCAGCGCCTGCGCGCACGCCGCGACGCCGGACTCTGGAACACGCCGGCCGACCTGCTGAGCGAGCCCCTGCTGTACCACACCTCGGCGCCGTCGAACTGGCAGCTCTGGCTGGAAGCGGCAGGCGTGCCGCAGCCCCGGCCCGCGCTCGCGTCCGGCTTCGACCAGGTATCGATCCTGATCCAGGCAGTCATCGCCGACATGGGCGTGGCGGTGCTGCAGCGCTGCCTGGTGCGCGACGAGCTCGATGCAGGCCGGCTGGCCGTGCCCTTCGATCTGCCGATCGCCCTGCCACGCGGATATCACCTGTGCGCGCCGGTACAAAGGCGCGATCATCCCGCGCTCTCCGCATTCCGCGAGTGGCTGCTGGAAACGGCCCAAAGCGAGCGCCTTGAACCGGCGTCCGGCGACTCGCAGCAGCCTGCCTGAACCCGACCGGCACCAGCACTTTATCCACGGCAGTCGCGCCGCTTCTCCTCATGCGAGGAATGCACATGCATGCCTGCCATTGCATGGATGTCCGTCTTGCCGCGAGGGAAAGATCTCCAGCCGTCGGCTCTTCCACCATGCGTGTCGCCTGAAAGAAGCGCGTGTAAGGCGTATATTTCATTGCACGGATTGATCCGGCTTTTTTGGATCGCTCCCTCTTCACAGGATTAGCGCAATGAATGATTCCTCGCCTGCAACAACCTCCAGCGTACCCCAACCACCCGAACTGACTTCCGAAGATACCCGCAAGCGGGTCTTTGCGATCGTCGGCGCCTCTTCGGGCAATCTCGTCGAATGGTTCGACTTCTACGTCTATTCCTTCTGCGCGATCTATTTCGCGTCCGCATTTTTCCCGAAGGGCAATCAGACGGTGCAGCTGCTGAACACCGCCGGCGTGTTTGCCGCCGGCTTCCTGATGCGGCCCATCGGCGGCTGGATGTTCGGCCGCATCGGCGACCGCTACGGCCGGCGCACCTCGATGATGATTTCCGTGATCATGATGTGCGGCGGCTCGCTGCTGATCGCCTGCATGCCCACCTATGCGAGCATCGGCACGGCCGCCCCCGCGCTGCTGCTGATTGCCCGCCTGTTCCAGGGTCTGTCGGTCGGAGGTGAATACGGCACCAGCGCGACCTACATGAGCGAAGTGGCGCTGGCAGGCCGGCGCGGCTTCTTCGCCTCGTTCCAGTACGTGACGCTGATCGGCGGCCAGCTGCTCGCGGTCCTCGTGATCGTCATCCTGCAGCAGTTCCTGAGCGATGCCGAGCTCCGGGCATGGGGCTGGCGCATTCCCTTCTTCATGGGCGCGCTCGCGGCCGTCGTCGCCTTCTACCTGCGCCGCTCGCTCGCCGAAACCTCGACCGCCGAATCGCGCAGCCGCAAGGATGCCGGCACGCTGGCCGGTCTGCTGCCGCACAAGGCGGCCTTCCTGCGCGTCATCGGCTTTACCGCCGCCGGTTCGCTGAGCTTCTACACCTTCACCACCTACATGCAGAAGTACCTGGTCAACACGGTCGGCATGGATGCCAAGACGTCCAGCCTGATCATGACCGCCGCCCTGTTCGTCTTCATGGTGCTGCAGCCGGTGATCGGCGCCGTGTCCGACCGCATCGGCCGGCGCACCTCGCTGATCGTGTACGGCGTGGCCACGGTACTGTGCACGGTGCCGGTGCTGTCCGCGCTGCGGGACACGACGAGCCCCTATTCCGCCTTCGGCCTGGTGATCCTGGCCTTGATCGCAGTCAGCTTCTACACCTCGATCAGCGGCCTGATCAAGGCGGAAATGTTTCCCCCGGAAGTGCGCGCCCTCGGCGTCGGCCTGTCCTATGCCCTGGCCAATGCGATTTTCGGCGGTACCGCGGAATACGCGGCGCTCGGACTGAAGTCGCTCGGCCATGAAAGCTGGTTCTACTGGTACGTGACGGCGATGAGCGTGATCTCGCTGCTGGTGGCTGTCACGATGCCGGAGCCTGCCAAGAAAGGCTATCTCGTCGACCCGCGTTAAGCATGGTCCAATGAAGGCCGGAGTCCCGCCGGACCCCGGCACCGCATCCGACCGCCCGGCGTACTCATGCCGGAGTGGGCCGCATGCAGCAATCACCACTTCCCGTTCCTGAACACGATGTTCAGGTCGAAGGGCTTGGCAAAGACATCCGCCAGTTGATGAAGCACGTCGAATCCGGGATCCGATCCCCGAACTTCGGTGATGTGCACTGTTTGCCTGCCTGTCAGTTCATGCTGATTGATGACAGTCCGGTGCAGGTCCTGAATGATGATGGTCTGCATATGCGTTCTCCTGAGTTGGTGAAGGTTGGACAGGGCTGATGCCCCTGCAAGAGATTCTTGCGCTTGTCAGGATCGCAAAGCCCGTGCCTGCACCTTTCCTCTTCTCCACATCCTTCAAAATCAAGCACTTGCCGGCTGCAAGGATTGCCGGCGGGCGTGCAAGCGAAAGCGCATGGTTGGCACCCGGCCAACACACCAATGCCCGCTGTCAGGACGGCAGCAACAGCGCGGATGCCTCCGCCTCGCCCAAAAGAAAAAGCGCCCGCAGGCGCTTTTCCCCTCACTACTGGCCGCAAGCCGGGTCAGCTCATGCCGCCCTCGCCTCCAGCAATTCCCGCAAATCCGCCGGCAGCAGCGTGCGCAGCTTCGCCGACAGCTCGGCTTCATGTTTGCTCCACCACAAGCCGATGGCGATCAGCGCAAAGCCCATCAGCGTCAGCACCAGCACGAAGGCGAAGCTGTTCTTGAACATGTGCCACGACAGGTCGCACAGCACCGCCGCAATGCCGATCCCGCCGAACACCGCGAACATGCGCCGTCCCAGCGCCGCGCCGATAAACACCAGTCCCGCATGGATCGCGAAATACGCCAGCTTGCCGGCAAGCTGGCCGGAACCCATGACCGACAGCGCGCCGCAGAAAGTCAGCAGGCCGAACAGATACATCCAGTAGGCGTAATCCTTGTCATGGCGCGTGCGCAGGTCGATGAAGAAGGCCAGCAGCAGCATTACCGCACCGAAGGCGAGCGAAATCAGCTTGCGCATTTCCCAGGCCGCGCTGCCGAACCAGTCGCCGCCGTCCTGCGCCTGCAGCAGGGCCGGGATGACGTCCATGCCCATGTACCACAGCGTCACCGCGACCGGCATCGTCAGGAAGGGATAGCGGAAGCGCCGCAGCAGCGCCACGCCTGCCGCCAGCGTCGCCAGTTCCATCACCAGCCAGCGCCAGTCGATGTAGCGGTGGAAGTCGCGGTAATGCCGGGCGCCGGGGCCGTCGGTCCAGAAGCCGAGCACATGCTGCAGGGCGAACACCGCCAGCGGCACCAGCGCGATCGCCAGCGTGGCGAAGATGCCCGCCGGGATACCGAAGCCGCGCTTTTCCAGGGCGCCCGCGATGCCCAGCGCCGCCAGTGCATACAGCAGCGACAGCACGAACAGCGCGCCCATCCCGAGCGCCTCGACCGCCAGCGTGGCGAACAGCGATGCCGCGCCGATCGCCAGCATGCCGCCGAGGTAATACAGCACGTGCGTACCGGAAAAGCGGGCCGCCCCGCCCTGCGGCGACTGCGCGAAGCGCGCGTTCAGGAACACGTACAGCGGTTCCAGCTCGGCCGGGTTGAGCACCCCCGCCTGCACTGCCGCTTCCAGATCCTTGCGTTTGACCATGATCGACTTCCTCCTCAGTTTCTTGGTGCTCAGTTTCGTGTTGTTATCCGGGATTCCGTTTCCTCGCCGCCCCACTCCCGCCGAAGGGCCGGCGCATCGATGAAACGAGCCGCAATGTAAATCCGATTCCCGCCCGGCCGAAGCGGAATAATGCCGGCAGCCCGCCGTAATACGCCCGGCTTCACATTCCGATACGGATTCCCGGGAAACCGCCCTGCCGCTCCGGCCGATGCAAGGCGCAGCCCCCGCAAAATCCCTGCTTCACTACGGTAAAATGCCTGCAACTCTTCAATTCCACGCATTTTTCCAGAAACCATTTCATGAGCAACGACATCAAGAACGGCGCCGACAATGCGCCGGCATCGAATTTCCTGCGCAGCATCATCGAAGAAGATCTCGCCACTGGCAAGTACGCCAAGCGCACCGATCCCAACGGCCATCTCCTGCCGCAGGTCATCACCCGCTTCCCGCCGGAGCCGAACGGCTACCTGCACATAGGCCATGCCAAGTCGATCTGCCTGAACTTCGGCCTGGCGCGCGAATACAACGGCCGCTGCACCATGCGCTTCGACGACACCAACCCGACCAAGGAAGAACAGGAATACGTCGACGCCATCATCGACGCCGTCGAATGGCTCGGCTTCGACTGGAAGGATGAAGGCGGCGACCACCTCTACTTCGCCAGCGACTACTTCGACCAGATGTACATGATGGCCGAATACCTGATCAGCGCCGGCCACGCCTATGTCGACAGCCAGTCCGCAGAAGACATGGCGAAGAACCGCGGCAACTTTTCCGAGCCGGGCAAGAACTCGCCCTTCCGCGACCGCCCCGCCGCCGAATCGCTCGACCTGTTCCGCCGCATGCGCCTCGGCGAATTCAAGGATGGCGAACACATCCTGCGCGCCAAGATCGACATGGCCTCGCCCAACATGAACATGCGCGACCCGGCGATCTACCGCATCCGCCACGCGCACCACCACCGCACCGGCGACAAGTGGTGCGTCTACCCGATGTATGACTATGCGCACCCGATCGAGGACGCGATCGAATACGTCACCCACTCCTTCTGCACGCTGGAGTTCCAGGATCACCGCCCGCTCTACGACTGGCTGCTGGAGCGCCTCGCCGAAGGCGGCTTCTTCAAGCACCCGCTGCCGAAGCAAACCGAATTCGCGCGCCTGAACCTGACCTACGCGATCACCAGCAAGCGCAAGCTGCTGCAACTGGTCGAGGAAAAGATCGTCGACGGCTGGGACGACCCGCGCATGCCCACCATTGTCGGCATCCGCCGCCGCGGCTACACGCCGGAATCCATCCAGCTCTTCTGCGACCGCGTTGGCGTGGCCAAGGCCGACAGCTGGATCGACATGAGCACGCTCGAAGGCGCGCTGCGCGACGACCTCGACGCCAAGGCCCCGCGCGCCGTCGCCGTGCTGCGCCCGCTCAAGCTCATCATCGACAACTTCCCGGAAAACCTCGTCGACGAATGCACCGCCCCGGTCCACCCGCACCATCCGGAACGCGGCCACCGGACCTTCCCGATCACCAAGGAATTGTGGATCGAGGAAGAAGACTTCATGGAGACGCCGACCAAGGGCTACTTCCGCCTCTTCCCCGGCAACAAGGTGCGCCTGCGCTACGGCTACGTGGTCGAATGCACCGGCTGCGACAAGGACGCCAACGGCAAGGTCATCGCAGTGCGCTGCAACTACTTCGCCGATTCCAAGAGCGGCACCGAAGGCTCGAACAACTACAAGGTCAAGGGCAACATCCACTGGGTCAGCGCCACCCACGCGCTGGAAGCCGAAGTGCGCCTCTACGACCGCCTGTTCACCGACCCGACGCCCGACGCCGGCGGCAAGGACTTCAAGACTGCTCTGAACCCGAACTCGAAGGAAATCATCACCGCCTACCTGGAACACGGCATGAAGGCCGCCCTACCCGACGACAAGTTCCAGTTCGAGCGGCATGGGTACTTCGTGGCGGACCGGGTGGATTCGAAGCCGGGGAAACCGGTGTTTAATCGGGTGACCACCTTGAAAGATTCTTGGACAAAGTAACGCCAATAATCGGAAACAGGACGAAATAAAAAAGCCCGCATAAGCGGGCTTTTTTATTGAATGTTCTTCTTGGGATAGACCAGATCATTTAACTAAGGAATAATTGCCAAAAAAATATTTTTTACATGGTTTTGGCCTTCATAACTTATTGGCCATAGCCAGTATCCATATCGAAGAAGGGGGACGGCGTGAAGACATTGTCTGTGAGATTCGAAAGCTGTTATGGCATTCGTCAGTTGACACACGACTTCCACTTCAAAGATAAGAAAGTGTATTCGGTCTATGCGCCAAATGGCTTTATGAAAACGTCCTTTTCCAAAACGTTTTCTGATGCTAGTAAGGGCCTCCCCACTGGAGATGTAATTTTTCCTGAGCGGTTATCAACGCGGTTAATTCAAGACGAAAACGGCATTGAAATTAAGGGCGACGATATTTTTGTTATTGAGCCATATAACCAAGACTTTAGCTCTGACAAGGTTTCATTACTCGTTGTTAATCAAGCTGTTAAAAAAACTTACGACGAAGCAGTCCTGAAGATCGAGAAGAAAAAAGACTCATTAATAACGAAGCTTAAACAGCTTTCGGGACTTACCGGAAGAGCTGTTACCCCAGAAATCGAACTGCGGAAGTGCTTTCAGAAGGACTCGATATTTGAGATTTTCGAGGAACTTGAAGAGAAAGTAGGCGTACCTGAAAATACTAGACTTTCACTCATTTCATACGCCGAGCTCTTTAACGATAAAACGATAGGATTTCTGGAGTCGGGAAAAATTCAAACTGAGCTCAAAGAGTACATTGAAACCTACAATGAACTATTAGCCAGTTCATCTCTTTTGAAGAAGAGTTTTAATCACTTCCACGCGAAGACAGTCCAAAAAAATCTGGTCGATAACGGATTTTTTTCCGCAAATCACACGGTTAATCTCTTCAACGGAAAAAATAAGGAAGAAATTATTTCCGCTGAACTTTTCAATGAAAAAATCGAAGAAGAGAAAAAGCGAATTTTATGTAACGCTGAACTCGAGAAAAAATTTGATGCCATCGATAAAAAGTTATCGAACGTGGAACTACGTAGATTTAGGGACTATTTATTCGAGCACAAAGAGATAGTTGCAGATCTATCCGACTACAAAAAACTACAAAAAGAGATTTGGATTTCATATTTAGCAAATCAACGTGATCTCTATTCCGAACTCATAAATGAATATAGAGTCAGTAAAGGAATCATTCAGGCTGCTATCAATGCAGCTAAAAGTGAAAGAACCGCTTGGGAGGACGTGGTAGAAATATTTAATAAAAGGTTTACAGTCCCCTTTAAGATTTCTATTTCAAACCAAGACGATGTGATTTTGAAGGGATCTATCCCGCAAATTGTCTTCACCTTCTATGACCATGAAGTATCAAGCAAAGTGGACCGTAATTCTTTGCTTAAAGTATTAAGCCAAGGCGAAAAAAGAGCCCTATATATCTTAAATATCCTGTTCGACCTAACGGCAAGAAAGCGTCAAGGACTTAAAACAATTCTTGTAGTCGACGATATAGCGGACTCATTTGACTACAAGAACAAATACGCAATAGTTGAGTATTTAAAAGAAATCTCCGAAGCAGGCGAGTTCTATTCCATATTTTTGACTCATAACTTCGACTTCCATAGAACCATTTCCAGCCGACTGGGCATTCCCAGACAAAATCGCCTATTCGCTGTAAAGAACGGTAGGGATCTTAAGTTGGTACAAGAGATATACCAAAAAAATCCGTTTGAACATTGGAAGAAAAATTTTGCAAATCATCGCTTTGTAGTATCAGCAATCCCTTTCGTTCGAAATCTTGCGGAATACTGCGGATACGAAGATGAATTTCTAAAATTGACATGCTTACTTCATCTCAAGGTAAGCACTAAAAGTATTACGATTAAAGACCTCGAAACAATATATCGCTCTATCCTCAAAGACAAAGCTAATCTTTCATTGGTCAATTCAGATCGCTACGTTATTGATCTACTTTTTGAACTTGCGGAAGAGATTTTGATTGAGCCAGATGCCACTGCCGAGCTTGAGAGCAAAATAATTCTATCTATTGCCATACGTCTTCTTGCAGAAGAATTTATGATTAAAAAGATAGGAGATCAAAACTTTGTAGATGGAATAGCAGAAAACCAAACAGCGAAATTGCTCACACGGTTCAAAGCCAAATATCCACTTGATCTCGGACCAATAGCTTTGCTCGAGCAGGTAAATCTAATGACGCCAGAAAACATACACTTAAATTCATTTATGTATGAGCCAATATTAGACATGGCGCCTGAACATCTAAAGAAACTTTATAAAGATGTTAAAGATCTCAACGCTTAACCACCTTAGATTTTTTACTTAAGCCAGGTAGGGTGCGCCACGCGCACCATTTTCCTCCTCGACCGTCGTTATACTTGGCCCATATCCTTTTCCAAATTGGTGCGCGTGACGCACCCTACTTTTACTGCTTTACCCCACGTTTGTTAAGCAATGAATGACGATCCACAACGCCTGTCACCTGAAAGCACCTATCAAGCCAAACAATGGATCACCGAGCTGAGCGCGCAACTGGTCCAACACGGAATCCTGCTGCGCGATCCGCCGGAAGAGCCGACCTCTTGCTGCGGTCGCGGATGCAATGGCTGCGTGTGGGATGGATACCTCGCCGCAGTCGGATACTGGTGCGAGCAGGCCCGGGCAGCCTTGGCTGAGCAGAGCTGATACAGCAAGCGCAGGGCGCGCTCCTGTCCTTCTTCGCCCTTTTCAGGCAATTCCCTTTCCACGATGCTTCCGGCATTCAATTCTTGCAATCATGCATCAGCTAAATGACATGGCCTGCAGCGCTCTTCCGGCTACGCGGAACCTTCTCATGTCCGCCACATGCGGTTATCCTGTCGATGGATGACTTCAGCGCAAGAACACAAAGGTAAAGATGATGGCAAAGAAAGAAAAACTGGATCCGGAAACAGAGGCATTGATCAAGTGGTGTATCGAGGTGGAAGGTTTTCTGGTCGCCGGCGGGGCGACCGTGGCCGAAGCCCAGGAACATATCGAGGAGCAGGTTGAATGGTTCACGGACCTGTTCTATGAAGGCCTGACGCCCGAAGAAGCCGCGAAGGCGGCATTGAATGATTAAATCTTCCATATATGGGAGCAGGCTCGGTCAGGTTCCGGATCGGGTCTTTCCCCGCGAATGCAAGTTCACCCACCATACTCACGCCAATCACGCCGCCCCGCCATGCCGATGACCTACGAAGCTTACCTGGACGAAGTCACCACGCTGCTGACAGAGATGTTCGACATGAGCGACGACGCTGCGATCAAGCATGTGATGCGTGCGCAGGCAGCGGATTTCTTCACGCTGCATGACGACATCCCGGCGATGCGCACGCAGGAACGTGCGGTGCAGGACGCGAAAACACTGTTCGCACAGATCAGTCAGTCCCGTCCTCAGGCGCGCACGCCGTCGCCGCCGAAGCCCAAACCACCGGGCAAGCGCAGGAAATAATCGGCAGTGCCCATCCGTCGCGCTCCGCCTGCAAGCAGGCGGCATCCTGATACACTGCGGCACCTGCGCGGTTTCGGCGACAGCCGTTCCCTCTTCCCTGCCCACCTTTGCGAGCATCGCCATCCCATGAAAATACCGAAAAGAATCCAGCCGCTCGTTGATGAGGGCCTGGTTGACGCGGTCATCCGCCAGCTCATGAGCGGCAAGGAAGCGACGGTGTACGTGGTGCGTTGTGGCGAGGAGATTCGTTGCGCAAAGGTCTACAAGGAGGCCAGCCAGCGCAGCTTCCGCCAAGCCGCCTCGTACCAGGAGGGCCGCAAGGTCAGGAACAGCCGGCAGGCGCGGGCGATGGAAAAAGGCACGCGCTACGGCCGCAGGATGCAGGAAGAGGTATGGCAGAACGCGGAGGTGGATGCCTTGTATCGCCTTGCCGCTGCCGGGGTGCGCGTGCCGAGGCCGCACATCTGCCTCGAAGGCGTGCTGCTGATGGACCTGGTGACGGATGCCGGCGGCCAGGTCGCGCCGCGGCTCAGCGATGTGGAGCTGACGCAGGAGCTGGCGCTGGCCTATCATGCGGCACTGCTGCGCGAGGTGGTGCTGATGCTGTGCGCCGGCGTCATCCATGGCGATCTTTCCGAATACAACATCCTGGTCGATGCCGACGGGCCTGTCATCATCGATCTGCCGCAGGCGATCAATGCGGCCGGCAATATGCAGGCCGGCGCGATGCTGGAGCGCGACGTGGCGAACCTGGCGACATTTTTCAGCCGGTTTGCACCGCAGCTCGCGCATACGCAGTACGGGAAGGAAATCTGGGCGCTCTACGGCGCAGGTTTGCTGCGTCCGGATACCGTGCTGACTGGACAAGTGGCAGCCGACGACCGGCCGGCGGACGTGGGCGCCGTCATGCGTGAAATCACCCTTGCCCGCAAAGAAGAGGAAGAGCGGCTGCGGCGCTTGCAGGAGATGCGAGAGTCCTCCCCCGCGCCGTGGGCGCACCGCTAACGATTATCGATTTCAGGAAAAGACATGGACGACAGTTTGACGAAGGATGAGTTTGAAGCGCTGGCCCAGATCCGGCAGTTGAAAAAAGGGGTCAAGCCCAGCGCCTGCGTCGCACGCAATGCCAAGAAGCTGATCGGGCTGAAGTATGTGACGAGCGCCCGCGATGGCACATATTCGCTGACTGAAAAAGGACAGCAGACACTGTTCGTGAAACGCTGCGTCGATGGGCTGCGCGCAGTAGCAAACGCGGCGGCGGTGGCTGCCGCACCGGCATCCCTCGATGCGGATGTCGCCACCTTCCTGACCAGAAAGGGACTGATCGCGCCGAGGGCAGCAGGCGACGGATATGACCTCACCGAGCGCGGGCGGGAGTCGCTGGCCGACATGGATGCCCGGGACAGCAGGCAGGCCTAGGCAATCATCAGCCTCTCACGTCCCGTGCCGGCGCGTGCCGGCACTGCAGACATGATGCGCCGCAGATATGGCGACATTCACGACCTTCACATTCACGACCTTCCGAATGCCTGCCGGTATTGCATTGGCGTCAGCGCCGTCAACTCCTTGAACATGCGCCGCATGCCGGAATCGCTGCTGAAGCCGAGTTCGGCGCTGATTGTGGCCGCCGGTGCAGTGGTATGGATCAGGCGCTCGCTGACCTGGTTGAGCTTGATGCGGCGCACATAGCTTGCGACCGGCAATCCCGTGGCGGCGGCGACCTTCCGGGCCAGGGTGCGCTCCGTCATGTGCAGCTCCGCAGCCAGTCTGCCCACCGTCGCTTCGAAGGCCGGCAGCCGCTCCGCGATCATGTGCAGCTCGCGCAGCAGGCGGTTCGGCTGTTCGATCAGGTTCATCGTCTGAAAGGCGTGATGGGTGCGCTCGGGACGCGGCAGGACCATGAGCTTCGTCAGGTCCCGGTAGGCTTCCTTGCTGATGCGCGTTTCGATGAATGCCTGGGCGATCGGCAGATAGCCGTTGACCCCGGACGCGGTCGCGGTCAGCGTGTTGAAGACGCTGGTGCGCTCGACTTGCCAGAGCGCCTTGGGGTACTGTTCCCGCACCATGTCCGCCAGCCACCAGGTAATCGTCGCATTCTGCCCGTTCAGCCTCCCTGATGCGGCAGCCAGGCAGACGCCGGTGCAGTAGCTCCACATCGCCATGTTTTTCTGCAGCCCCGCCAGTGCCGCGATCAGCCCGGCATTTGCCGCGAGCGTGCCGGCGATCTGCCGCGGCGATTCGGCCCAGAAGCCGGGGATCAGTACCGCGTCGAGACGCGCATCCCGGACCGATGACGCGGCCTTGATCACGTGGCCGTGAGCGCATTCGACCGTGCCCGCCTGCGCCGCCACAAACACGGGTTCGAACAGCCTTGCCCCGGTCCGCCGGTTCGCCGCATGGAGAAGATCGGTGAAGCCCAACAGCCCGGCCGGCATGCATTCCGGGTACAGGAGCAAACCGATACGGAAAGGACCTGGCGAAGGGCTTGAAGAGGAGCGTGGCAAGGGACGCGATGCAGGCATGGCAGGAAATGGTTGTTTTATGTCAATTTTAGCCATTCTAAGCTGGCCACTGCCCAGAGCACAATGCGTCATCCCATCAGAAAGGATAGACCATGAAAATCACCCAGCTCCGCAATGCCACGGCCATCATCGAGATCGGCGCTTACCGGATCCTCGTGGATCCGATGCTGGCGCCCAAAGGCGCACTGCCGCCCTTGAAGTTTTTAAGTCAGCGCGAGCGCAATCCCATCGTCGATCTGCCGCCGGAGGCCGATGCGGCACTGGACACGGTGACCCATTGCCTGATCACGCATTGCCAGAAAGGCCATTTCGACCATCTCGACCGCGCGGGCAAGCACTGGCTGCGCGGCAGGCAAATCCCGGTCATCTGCACGCCGCACGATGCCGGCCATCTTCGCCAGCGCGGCCTGAACGTGCTGCCGCTGCCGGAGCAGCATCATGAACCGCAGCCTTTCCTTGGCGGACGGATCAGGACGGTGACATGCAGGCATGGCAGGGGCATGGTCGGCCTGCTGATGGAACACGGCGTCGGCTACTTTATCGAGATGCCGGGGGAGCCGAGCCTGTACCTGTCCGGCGATACCATACTGACGCCAGAGGTGCTTGCATTCCTCGCGCGTCATCAGCCCGACATTTCCGTGGTCCCGGCCGGCGGCGCGCGGTTTGAGGTCGGACATGAAATCATCATGGGCACGACGGAAGTCCTCGCGTTTGCCCGGGCCGCGCAAGGCATCACCGTGGCGAATCACCTGGAAGCGCTGAGTCATTGCCCGGTGCAACGGACGGAACTCAGGAGTGCTGCGGCCCATGCGGGCGTGGACGACCGCCTGCGGATTCCTGCGGACGGGGAAACGCTGGAATTCGCGGTTTGAAGCAAGGGGAGTCGGTGGGCGTAGGGTGCGCCGTGCGCACCATTCCTCTTTCGGTTCGCTGTGTTGATTAAGCCTATACCGGTACCGGTGCGCACGGCGCACCCTACGTTCCGTGAACGTTTGGCGGCCTTTTCCACCATCCGCACGCTACGGCATGAACATTCATGAGGGGGCGTAGGGTGCGCCATGCCCACCATTCCTCTTTCGGTTCGCAGTGTTGATTCAGCCTTTTTCGATACCGGTGCGCGCGGCGCACCCTACGTTCCATGAACGTTTGGCGGCCTTCTCCACCATCCCCACGCTACGGCGTGAACATTCATAAGGGGGCGTAGGGTGCGCCATGCGCACCATTTCTCTTTCAAACCCCTGCGTCGCTGCAGCCTTTCTCGGCAGCGGTGTGCGCGGCGCACCCTACGACTGCTTTGCCATTAGCGGCTGTGGCTCGCTTGCCCGGCGCGGCAGACAAACGTTTCAACGGCTTCCTGTACCGTCATGCCTCCGTAAAAATAGCCGCAGCCGCCTATGATCCCGCCACGAATGGCAATCATCGCCTCGTGGTCCAGTTCCTCGTGCTTGATCAGATCCTTGATTACGAGCGTAGTCATCGTGCTTCTCCTGAAAGTAAATGAATGGTTGGTGGTTCACATCGAACATGTCGCCATGTTCGGGAAGGTATTGAGCAATGCGCATGCCAGTCCCGGTTCAGTGCATAAACCGGCATGTAGGCGCCTTATGAAGGACAAAAAGCCGAACATCGCCTGGCATGTCGGCAGAATTTGGCGTTCGTGGGTTGGGCCAGATCCAACATCTCACCGTGCGCGTTAGCTGCGACCCGACAGTGTAGGGTGCGCCATGCGCACCATTCCTCTTTCGGTTCAGGTAGCTGATTCAGCCCTTCCCGATAACTGGTGCGCATGGCGCACCCTACCTTCCGTGAACGTCTGACGGCGCAGGAGTTCGCTGCCGCGCTCCTTTCCTATAATGATCTGGCACACGCGCCATGCGTGCATTGCCTGCAAGCATTCGCAGGGAGGAGAGCCATGCCTCGCAAAACCCCTATCGAGCGTTACCGCAACATTGGCATCAGCGCCCATATCGACGCCGGCAAGACCACGACCACGGAACGCATCCTGTTCTACACCGGCGTCAGCCACAAGCTCGGCGAAGTGGATGAAGGGTCGGCGACGATGGACTGGATGGAGCAGGAAAAGGAGCGCGGCATCACGATCACGTCCGCCGCGACCAATTGCTTCTGGAGCGGCATGGCCGGCGACCATCCGCTGCATCGGATCAACATCATCGATACGCCGGGGCATGTCGATTTCACGATCGAAGTCGAGCGCTCGATGCGGGTGCTGGACGGCGCCTGCGTGATCTTCGATGCGGTGCGCGGCGTGCAGCCGCAGTCGGAAACGGTCTGGCGCCAGGCCGACAAGTACCGGGTGCCGCGCATTGCTTTCGTCAACAAGATGGATCGGGTAGGCGCCGATTTTTTCATGGTGCAGCGGCAGATCGGCGAACAGCTCAAGAGCAATGCGGTGCCGGTGCAGATTCCCCTGGGCGCGGAGGAGGACTTCCACGGCGTGGTCGACCTGATCCGGATGAAGGCAATCATTTGGGACGATGCATCGCAGGGCGTAAAGTTCGAGGTCAGGGAAATCCCCGCGGCATTGATGGAAACCGCGTTGCAGTGGCGCGCACGCATGATCGAGGCGGCGGCTGAGTCGAACGAGGCACTGCTGCAGAAATACCTGAACGATGAAGCGTTCAGCGAGGCGGAGATCAAGAGCGCCCTGCGCGAGCGTACCCTTGCCGGCACGATCGTGCCCATGCTGTGCGGCAGCGCGGTGAAGAACCGCGGCGTGCAGGCCTTGCTCGATGCGGTGATCGATTACCTGCCCTCGCCTGTCGACATCCCGCCTGCCGCCGGCTACGACGAGCATGGCAAGCCGGCGGAGCGCCGCGCCAGCGACGAGGAAAAGTTTTCTGCGCTTGCCTTCAAGCTGATGGCCGATCCCTTCGCGGGCGACCTGGTCTATTTCCGCATTTACTCGGGCGTGATGACGGCCGGCGGCACTTACACCAACGCCGGCAAGGGCAGGAAGGAACGCATCGGCCGCCTGCTGCAGATGCATGCCAATCACCGCACCGAAGTCGACGCAGCCTACGCGGGCGATATTGCGGCGGTGGTCGGATTGAAGGACATCACCACCGGCGACACGCTGTGCGATCCGTCCGCCGTCATCCGCTATGAGCGCCTGGTGTATCCGGAGCCGGTAATCTCGCAGGCGATTGAACCGAAGCATCAGTCCGACCAGGATGCAATGGGCACGGCACTGGCCCGGCTGGCCCGCGAAGATCCGTCGTTCCAGGTCAGGATCGACCCGGATTCAGGACAGACCATCATTTCCGGCATGGGCGAACTGCACCTCGAAATCCTGGTCGAGCGGATGCGCCGGGAATTCAACATCGATGCCAGCGTCGGCAAGCCGCAGGTCGCCTATCGCGAGACCATTCGTCGCACTTGCGAATCGAGCGAAGGCAAGTTCATCCGGCAATCCGGCGGACGCGGGCACTACGGCCACGTAGTGCTGAAGATCGAACCGCGGCCGCGCGGCAAGGGTTTCGAATTCGTCTATACCATCAAGGGTGGCACGATACCGCACAACTTCATTCCTGCAGTCGAACAGGGCATCCGCGACAGCCTGCCGGCAGGCGTGCTGGGCGGGTATCCGGTACTGGACGTGAAAGCGACGCTGCTCTCGGGTTCCTATCATGAAGTCGACTCGGACGAGAATGCATATCGCATCGCCGCGTCCATCGCGTTCCGGGATGGCTGCCGCAAGGCCGGGCCGATGCTGCTGGAGCCGGTCATGCGGGTGGAAGTGACGACGCCGGAAGACGGCATGGGGGATGTGATCGGCGACCTGTCGGCGCGGCGCGGCGAGATCCAGGCAGCCGACGATGCGCCGGGCGGCAGGACGATCCGGGCGGAAGTCCCGCTGTCCGAAATGTTCGGCTACGCCACCACGCTGCGCTCGCTGACGCACGGGCATGCCAGCTATACCATGCAATTTGAGCGCTACGGCGACGTGCCGGACGATCTTGCTGCGGCCAGGCTGGGGATTGTCATGCGGGGCGATCTTTCGTCCCATTGAAGGGGTCTGTTGCTCTGCAGCGGTGCGCACGGCGCACCCTACCACTGGGTTTCCCGCTCCGGAACGGTGGGCGCGGCGCCCCCTACGTTTTCTCGTGGCACTTGCGCCTATAAGCGGACGTAGGGTGCGCCGTGCGCACCATTTACCCGTCTCTCTTATACAGGCGCGCACTATTCACCCCGCCTCCTTTATACTGGCGCGCATCCCTTTTCCCGAACCGGTGCGCGCGGCGCACCCTACTGCCTTGTAGCCATGCCGAATTATCGTCGAGCCGATACAACGGGCGGCACGTATTTCTTCACCGTTAATACGCTGCACCGCCGACCTGTGCTCACCGAGGCGCCGGTGCGCGAGGCATTGCGGGAAGCGATTCGGCAAACGCGCCTGCTCGCTCCATTCGAGGTCGATGCATGGGTCCTGTTGCCGGACCATCTGCATTGCATCTGGACGCTACCGTGTGGCGATGCGGACTTTTCGATGCGATGGTCGCGGATCAAGCGATTGGTATCCCAACGATGCGCCGATGCATTCGGCATGGACGAAATTTCCGCATCGCGTCTCAAGCGCAAGGAATCCGGCCTGTGGCAGCGGCGGTTCTGGGAACATCAGATTCGCGATGAAACCGATTTCGCGCGCCACGTCGATTACATCCACTGGAATCCGGTGAAGCACGGCCTGGTGGCTCGCGCGGCGGACTGGCCGCATTCGACCTTTCATCGCTTTGTGCGGGATGGCGTGTATCGACCGGATTGGGGACTGGCGGCGTCAGAGGTGGCGGATATGGGGGTTGGGGAATGATGGCGTGAGAATGGTGCGCATGGCGCACCCTACACATTGATTCGGTGCTAGGCGTAGCTAGACGTAGGGTGCGCCATGCGCACCATCCCCCTCGATTCCCGTTATGCCGAGGCGCGGTCTTTTTGCCGAAACGGTGCGCATGGCGCACCCTACAACCCGCGCACCGATTCGTATCAAATTGTGTCACCGGAAATAGCGTAGGGTGCGCCGTGCGCACCGCCCTCTCAAACCCTGTCATGCCAACCCAAGGTTTTTTGCCGAATCGGTGCGCAGGGCGCACCCTACCTTGTCTGCCATCTGGCGAAAATTACCGGGTTATCGACGAGCCAAATATTCCAGGCATGCGCCTTCACACCGGTCTGACGGCATATGTCCGGCACCGGACCGGCCGGGCTCCGGCTCAAGCGTCTTCCGATCCAGAACAGCATGCAGAATTAACAAGCTCACAGCCTTCGCCACCCCGCGCAAGCATCCCAATCTCGATGAAAGTGCCTGATTTTGTGGAATAATCCACCGTTTGCCAACTTGATTCCAGATAACTTCCCATGAAAAAAGCGCTTTTGATGGTTTCTGCCGCCCTCGTTGCGGGCGTATTCCTGTCGGCTTGCGACAAGGCTTCTGCACCGGCTGCTTCGGCGCCGGCCGCCTCCGACAAGATAGTGATTGGTCTGGATGACAACTTTCCGCCGATGGGTTTTCGTGACAGCAAGTCGAACGAGCTGGTCGGCTTCGACATCGACCTGGCGCGCGAGGCCGGCAAGCGCCTTGGCGCGACTGTCGAATTCAAGCCCATCGACTGGAATGCGAAGGAAGCCGAGCTGAGCAGCAAGCGCGTCGACGCCCTGTGGAACGGCCTGACCATCACCGAGAAGCGCAAGGAACAGATCGCCTTTACCTCGCCCTACCTGGAAAACCGCCAGATCATCATCGTGACGTCCAAGTCGCCGGTCAAGAGCAAGGCTGACCTGGCCGGCAAGGTCGTCGGCGTGCAGGAAGGCAGCAGCGCCGTCGAGGCCGTCGAGAAGGATCCGGTTGCGAAGAATCTGAAGGAACTGCGCAAGTTCGGCGACAATGTCGCGGCCCTGATGGACGTGAGCAACGGCCGCCTCGATGCGCTGGTGGTCGATGAAGTGGTCGGCCGCTACTACACTGCCAAGCGGCCGGGCGAATATGTCGTGCTGGACGACCACTTCGGCACCGAAGAGTACGGCGTCGGCGTGCGCAAGGACGACGCGGCTCTGCTGGGCAAGCTGGAACAGGCGCTCGCCGACATGAAGAAGGACGGCACCGCCGAAAAGATTTCCACCCAGTGGTTCGGCAAGAACATCGTCAAATAAGGCTGCCTGTACTACGGTTGAGCCTTGCTTCCTGCATGACCCGGCCTGCACCGGGTCATCGGCCATATGAACTACGTCTTTGAAATCATCGGCCCGCTGCTGGACGGCAGCGTGGTCACCCTGAAGGTCTTCTTCATCACGCTGGTGCTCTCGGTGCCGCTGGGCCTCGTACTGGCGCTGATACGCGTTTCCCATTTCCGTTTCGCCAGCGGCCTCGTCAGCGGCTACATCTGGCTGATGCGCGGCACGCCGCTGATGCTGCAGATGCTGTTCATCTATTTCGCGCTGCCGCTGGTGCCCGTCGTCGGCGTGCGCCTGCCGGATTTTCCCGCCGCCATCGTCGCGTTCACGCTCAATTACGCGGCGTATTTCGCCGAGATCTTCCGTTCCGGCATCCAGTCGGTCGACCGCGGGCAGTACGAGGCCTCGCAGGTGCTCGGCATGAACTATGTGCAGACCATGCGCCGCATCATCCTGCCGCAGGTCGTCAAGCGCATCCTGCCGCCGGTCAGCAATGAAACGATTACACTGGTCAAGGACACTTCCCTGATCTACGTGCTGGCCATGAACGACCTCCTGCGCGCGGCGCGCGGCATCGTGCAGCGCGACTTCACCACCATGCCCTTCGTCGTCGCCGCCGCGTTTTACCTGCTCATGACCCTGGTGCTGACCTGGGGCTTCCATCGCCTGGAAAAACGTTATGCCGTCTATGAAGGATGATGCCGTGGAAGCGATGCTGATGATCGAGGCGCGCGACATACGCAAGCGCTTCGGCGACCTGGAAGTATTGAAAGGCATCTCGCTGGATGTCAGGAAAGGCGACGTGGTCGCCCTGATCGGCCCTTCCGGCTCGGGCAAGAGCACTTTCCTGCGCTGCCTCAATCACCTGGAAAAGATCGACAGCGGCCATCTCGCCATTGAAGGCGAGACGCTGGCCACGACCGGCGTCGACGGCAGCTGCCGCTATGCACCGATCGCCGAAGTGCGCCGCATCTGCAGCAGGATGGGCATGGTGTTCCAGCACTTCAATCTCTTCCCCCACCTCACCGTCCTCCAAAACATCATCGAGGCGCCGATGACGGTGAAAGGCATTCGCCGCGATGAAATCGTACCCAAGGCGGAAGCCCTGCTGCGCAAGGTCGACCTGCTGAACAAGAGCGACAGTTATCCTTCGCAACTCTCGGGCGGACAGAAGCAGCGTGTCGCCATCGCCCGCGCCCTCGCGATGGAGCCCGACCTGATGCTGTTCGACGAACCTACCTCGGCGCTCGACCCCGAGCTGACCGGCGAAGTCCTGCGCGCCATGCGCCAGCTGGCCGAAGAGCAGATGACCATGCTGGTCGTCACCCATGAAATGAACTTTGCGCGCGACGTCTCGACCCGCGTGATCTTCATGGACAAGGGTGAAATCGTGGAGGCCGGCAGCGCGGCGGCGATGTTCTCCAATCCGCAGCACCCCAGAACGCGTGCCTTTCTCGACCTCGCGTTATGAGTCCGTTAAAGGGCATGCCGCGTACCGGCTTCCCAATACGAGAGTGAGTCTCGCGTAAAGCGTTTCCACAAGCCCGAAAGCGAAAGAAGGTAGGGTGCGCCATGCGCACCGGGATTGCATGGTGCGCGCGGCGCACCCTACTTCCCTGCCGCGGACGAGAATAACCCCTAGCGATGTGCCTCCACCCCAACCTGCCGGCACATGTCCAGTACCGGACAGGTCGAGCAATGAGGAAGATTGCCGGTGCAGATGTGCTTGCCGAAGGGGACCAGCAAGCGGTTGATCTCGATCCAGTAGCGGCGCGGCAGTTGCGCTTCAAGCGCCACCAGGGTTTTCTCGGGTGTGGAAGCGTGCACATAGCCCCAGCGCTGGGTCACGCGATGCACGTGCACATCCACGCTGATGAAAGGCTCGCCGCAGGCGATGCCCAGCACGAGATTGGCGCACTTGGGGCCGACGCCGGCAAACGAGAGCAGCACCTCGCGATCACAGGGAAGATTGCCCTGGAATTCCTCCGCCACGCGGCGCGCAATGGCCAGGATCTGGCTGGCCTTGCGCTCATGGAAGGTGCTCGCACTGATCAAGCCATCCAGTTCCTCGTAGTGCAATTCGTTCATCGCGGCTGGCGTGCGGGCGCGTGCGAACAGCGCGCGTGACACCGGCAGCGTGACTTCGTCATAGGTGCGGATGGAAATGATGCAGGCCACCAGCTGCTCGAACGCAGAGGCGAAACCTTCCTCGGCCAGCTGAAACAGCGCCGCCTTCGGCCATGGGCGGATGGCCGGTTCAATGCGCTCGAATGCCAGGTCGATATCGAACGGCCTTTTGTCCATGGGGTTGCCTCCATTCTCCTGGAGCGGATCTCAAATTGCCACGGAGAAGTAGGGTGCGTCGCGCGCACCGGAATTGGATGGTGCGCACGGCGCACCCTACGCCCTTTTCTTTTGGGCGTGTCGAAGTCACTCCAGGGATAGCCGGATCAACGATCCGGCATTGCGATTGATACTAACGGACATCATCTTCGACAGTACGCCCTGCATCAAAGCCCCGCGGGCATTGGCGATGCATCCTTAAGCAATATCAAACCGCAAGCCGCGAAGTAGCAGAAGCTGAAACAGTATCGGCCGGAAATGCGCGCGCGGCCCGATTCTGCGGAAAGATGGCGCGATGAATTCCGGCTTTCCCCTGTTCATGACGGGAGGCAATGATGGGTATCACCAACAACGCTTTGGGCACCAACATCGAAGAAATCTCGGACGGGATCTATCGCATCAACACGCCCGTCGGCACCGTTCCCGGCGGCTTTTCCTTCAACCAGTATCTCGTTGCCGACGAACAGCCTCTCCTGTTCCACACCGGCCCGAGAAAATTGTTCCCCTGGGTGCGCGAGGCGGTAGAAAGCGTGATGCCCGCCTGCCGGCTGCGCTTCATCAGCTTCTCCCATTATGAAGCCGATGAATGCGGCTCCCTCAACGCATGGCTGGCCGCGGCGCCGAAGGCCGTTCCCCTGTGCGGACAGATCGCGGCGCTCGTCTCCATCGAAGACATTGCCGACCGCCCGCCGCAGGCAATGGCGGACGGCGAAACGCTCGCCCTCGGCAACCACCAAGTCAAGTGGCTCGATGCGCCGCATCTGCCGCATGGCTGGGAAACCGGCTATCTCATGGAGACCAGCACGGGCACGCTGCTCTGCGGCGACCTGTTTACCCAGGGCGGCGCGGGAAAGCTGGCAGTGACGGAAGACGACATCCTGGAACCGAGCGAGGCTTTCCGCCAGCCGATGGACTACTTCTCGCATACCAGACATGCCGGCGCCCTGATCGAGAAGCTGGCCAGTGAAGCGCCCGCCACCCTGGCATGCATGCACGGCAGCGCCTGGAAAGGTGACGGCGCGGCATTGCTGCGCGCGTTGGGCCGGCGGCTTGCGCAGTAGGGATCCATTCCCAATCAGCGCTTCAACGATGCGCAGATCGGGCTGAATCAATAGGCGGTTGCGATAGCGGCAGGCTTCATGCTGCATGAAAAACCCTGAGAGGCGAGAAGGCTCTCAGGGTTTTTTGCGTCCGCGACTTGGATTTCACCCTGCCCACTCGTTTCATGAATGGCTTGTCACAGTAATGAGACATTCCGACCTTGCAAAATAGACACAAATAAATGACGTCGGTAGACTCGCTGCCTGTCCGAATCACTTGGGAGACTGAAGATGATAGTAAAGATGATCGCAGTGACAGGCACGGCAGTCCTGCTGTCGGCATGCGGCACCGTTCCGATGACACCTGCGGAATATAAGGAAATCGCGAAAGGCAGCAGCTCCTATTCGAAGGAAAGCTTCGAAGTGAAGCGCTCCTTCGCCGAAGTCACCAAAACACTCAGCAAGAAAGTGCCCGAGTGTCTCACCTACGACATCTATTCCACCAGGCGCCCGACCATTGGCTTTGGCAGCTCCACTACCAAGGTAGGCGACACCTCGAAGGCAGCCGTCGTAACATCCGGCGGGAAAGCGGAAGTCACGTTCCAGAAAAGATGGGACAACCCGGTCGGCCCTATTCCCAAGGATGGCTGGTATTACTTCGTTGCGGACGTTTATCCGGTAGCCAAAGACCGGACGAAAGTCGACATGTACTGGCGCGGCGTCGACCTGATCGACACGGCAATGAAAGGCTGGGCCTCTGGTGACAACATGGGCTGCCCGGACCCGAGTCAAATTTTCTAACTAGCCGCATAAGAGCCAATGATGAAATCACGATTGACCGGCTGTGGATTAGGCTTGAGCATGCTGATCGTTTCACTGGCAGGCTGCTCTGGCATCCCCACTTATCCCGACACCGCACCCAGGAATCTTACGGTCCGGACCCAGGTGGATTCGGGATCGAAGATGACCAATATCTGGGCCGACCTGGATATTCACCGCGTCACATCCGAGTGCACGCCTGAGCATATCGGGCGCATTGAACTGGAGCCGGGCGTTGCCCAGGTGGGCGTGACGACGGGCGAATTACGCTACCTGGAATTTATCTTCGCCCGGAAGCGGTTTCTCTCCTCAAGCAGCAGCACAATACGTTACGGCACCTTGTTCATCGCCAGGCCGGGTTTTGTCTACGACGTACAGGCGAGCTACGACAAAGGCATCTATAACGTCGTCATGCGCGAGGCACGGCAAGGAACTTCCAACTGGAAAATGCTGGAACCGGTACCTATCAAGGCGTGCAAGAAATACGGTACGAGCGACAGTCTTCGCAGCTAGGGCGACTCACTTCGCTCCAAGGCGAGCAGGCAAGGCCCGACATGCAGGTGATTGTAAAAGCCAGCGCCACTCATATGCCCGGCTCGATCATGCCGGGCGATATGCTTTCGATATCGCAAATTTCATGGTGAATCTGCCTTCCCTGCTCGCCCAACTGTTCGCCAATCTCTGGTACCTGATTCCGCTCCTGCTCCTTGCGGCCATCGCAAAATCGGCGTGGTTCAAGGGCATGCTTGGAGAAGCGGTCGTCAACCTGTCGGCAAAATTTCTGCTGGATCGCAACGAGTACCACCTGATCAAAAACGTCACTTTGCCGGTCGAGGATGGCACGACCCAGATCGATCACGTCATCGTGTCACGCTTCGGCGTTTTCGTGATCGAGACCAAGAACATGAAGGGCTGGATCTTCGGCGATGCCCGGCAAAAGACCTGGACGCAGAAGATCTACAGGCACAGCACGAAATTCCAGAATCCGCTGCACCAGAACTTCAAGCATGTCAAAGCGCTTGAAGCGCTTCTTGAACTGGACAGCGCGGCCATCCACTCCGTGATTGTTTTTGTGGGTGACAGCACGTTCAAGACACCCATGCCTGAGAACGTCACGCAAGCCGGCGGCTATATCCGCTACATCAAGTCGAAGAACCAGACCGTTCTCGACAACCGGCAAGTGACGGACGTCATCGAACGCATCCGAACCGGCAGGCGGCCGGCATCGCTTAGAACGCACCGTGAGCACGTCAGGCATGTACAGAGCATCGTGGCCGCCAATGCTGATCCGGATGCATGCCCGAAATGCGGCGGCAAGCTGGTCTCCCGCACGGTGAAGTCCGGAGTCAACGCAGGCAAGCAATTCATGGGATGCGCGAAGTTTCCTTCTTGCCGGTATACAAGCGGCTTGACTCCACTCCAGTAAGCGAATTCGCAGCCCCCTATTCGTTCGGCTCCCGATCCCGAGTTTCCAATCGACCTTTGCCGCCATCAGTGTGAAGGGCATGCCAGGCGTTTTGCGATGGCGCCGCAATTCTACGTTCATGAGCGCGGCATGTGTAAAAACAGCGCACGCGCATGTCCCAGCAGTGTATGCACTGCATTCAAAAAGGGAAACTTTCATGCTTGCCGCTTATCTCATTCATATTTTTATGAAAGGAGATGGAGATGGCCATTCCTCGAACGACAGCAAGAAAGCTGGTTTCCGAAACCGAGTTCAATCTGATCAACGAGAGTTTTCCGCCGCTGGTGGGCAACCTGAGCGGCAAGGGACTCCTGCAGCGCATGGAGCGGGCACGCAAGGCGCGTGACAGGTATCACATGCAGGTGGAACGGCAGCAGGGCAAGGCTGCGTCCGGCTCGCGGCGTGGTGCTGCGCCGGCGGCCAACCTGAAAGAGGTGATCTCGAAGGAGAGGCTTTTCGAGGAAACGCTGGCACGGTTTGAACGCCGGACTGCGCAGGTCAACGGCAGCGACAGCATGAAGGCAGACGCCGTGAAGCTCAAGAGGAACGAGATGGGCAAGAAGAGCGGTGCCGCGAAAAGCGGCGCCCAGGCAAAGAGCAAGGCGAGCGTGAAAATGGCGAACAAGGCGGCAGCCAAGTCCGGCAAGGCGCCCGCTCCGAAGGCCGCGAAGGGAAAAGGCGGCGCCACCAAGAGAACGCCCCGGGGCCGGAATCGGGCGATGACAGCTTCCACCACGCTGCACTGAACAGCGGGGCCGCTTGAAGGAAGGCGACGCTTTCATCCCCGGCCCGGATGAAAGCGCCGTGTCGTCATTTAGTCGTCCCAATGCCGGAAAAACCGGCTCTGCAGGACGAAAGTCTGGCATCGCCTCTCCGCGTATGGGACCCATGAATTGCGGGAACGAAGGCCCGAACCGACAGCAGCGGACACCGGGAGATGTATGAAGTGGAAAAGGGCCGGCTGCAGCGATCGGCTCTCATGCAGCTGGCCCAGCTTGTGCTGCATGCGCCGTTCAGCTTCCGGCTCCGTCGATGCTTTACGCGGCCGGACATTCTTCGGCCGGTGCGCCGGCGCTAGGATTGCTTGGCCGGCGGCTGGGCGGCTGCGCTGCCGCTGGGCTGCTTTCCCATTCGTTCCGCACGTGTCTTGCCGGGCGGCACGCGCTTGGTGTTCTTGAATTCGGCGTACCTCGTTCCTGCTTTGTCTGCGGGATACTTGTTCTTTGTGTTCGCGGCCATGGAATTTCCTTTCAAAAAGAATCAACTGCATCAAACCCATTAGTCCTGCCGTGCCGCGCAAGGTTCATGCTTGTTTTCGCATCGCCTCGCAAACACAGGATATGTTCGGTTTCCGCTTCACTGCCGCTGCTGGCATGCCATTCCGGACACACCCCTCAAAGCGATCCGTCGAATATGAAACGTCGCGCGTCCCACATCGACGCGCTGCGGGAAACTCTATAGCCATGGCGGTCTCCAAACGAGTCCGACAGGTGACCGGATTGAATCGAGGAGGCGAACATGCAAGCGATTTCCGAAGTCATGAGCCATGACGTAACCGTCATTTCCCCGGACGATAATCTGCAGCAGGCAGCGCAGCGGATGCGCGACCAGAACATTGGCGCAATTCCCGTATGCAATGGCAAGAAGCTGGTAGGCATGATTACCGACCGCGACATCACCATCCGCGCCGTAGCGGATGGCAAGGCGCCAGCCGATTGCCGCGTTTCGGATGTGATGAGCGACCAGGTGCTGTGGTGCTACGAGGACCAGACCGTGGGCGAGGTATTGCAGCAGATGGGTGAACAGCAGATCCGGCGGATCCCGGTGATCAACCGCAACATGGAATTGACGGGCGTGGTTTCGCTGGGCGACCTCGCCACGCGCCAGACGGCGTCAACCGACAGCGCACTGGAGGATATCTCCGCGCCGATTGCGCCGGACCGGCCCAGCACCGGAAGGCAGCCGACCACCCGGCATTAGGATTTTTGGTCTTCCCCCTTGCCGCTGAGCGGGCCGGTGGATTCAAAGGCGGCGGCCATTCTCCTGGCCCGCCGCCTTCTTTCCTCTGCGCGCTTCATGCCCTTCATGCGGCGCCTTCAGATATCGAAGTACAGATGGAATTCCCAGGGATGCGGGCGCAGGCGCACCGGGTCGATCTCGTGCTTGCGCTTGTACTCGATCCAGGTGTCGATGACGTCACGGGTGAATACATCGCCCTTGAGCAGGAAGGCATGGTCCTCTTCCAGTGCCTGCAGTGATTCTTCCAGCGAACCCGGCACCTGCTTCACCTTCCGCGCCTCTTCCGGCGGCAGGTCGTAGATGTTCTTGTCCAGCGGCTCGCCCGGGTCGATCTTTTTCTCGACCCCGTCCATGCCGGCCATCAGCATTGCCGCGAAGGCGAGGTAGGGATTCGCTGAAGGATCGGGGCAGCGGAATTCCACGCGCTTGGCATTGGCGGCCTCGGAATACATCGGGATGCGTGCCGCGGCGGAGCGGTTGCGCTGGGACATGGCGAGATTCACCGGCGCTTCGTAGCCGGGCACCAGGCGCTTGTAGGAATTGGTGGTGGGCGCGCAGAAGGCCATCAGCGCCGGCGCATGCTGCAGCAGGCCGCCGATGTACCAGCGGCACATCTGGGACGTCAGTGCATAGCCGGAGGGATCGAAGAACAGGTTCTTGCCTTCCTGCCAGAGGCTCTGGTGGCAGTGCATGCCGCTTGCATTGTCGGCGAAGATCGGCTTGGGCATGAAGGTCGCCACCTTCTCGAAGCGACGCGCGACGTTCTTGCAGATGTACTTGTAGATCATTACGTTGTCTGCCATGCGCAGCAGCGGGGCGAAGCGCATGTCGATCTCGTTCTGGCCGGCGGTGGAGACTTCATGGTGATGGATCTCGACCTGGATGCCGGCTTCCATCAGTTCGAGCACGATCTCGGAACGGATGTCCTGCAGCGTGTCGTGCGGCGGCACCGGGAAATAGCCTTCCTTGTAGCGCGGCTTGTAGCCGAGGTTGCCGCCACCGTAGGCGCCTTCGTCGCGTCCCGAGGTCCACTCCCCTTCGGCGGATTCGACGAAGTAGTAGCCGCAATGCTGGTCCTGTGCGTAGCGGATCGAGTCGAAGATGAAGAACTCCAGTTCCGGCCCGAAGTAGCAGATGTCGGCGATGCCGCTCTGGGTCACGTAGGACTCGGCCTTGCGCGCGACGTAGCGCGGATCGCGCGAGTAAGGCCGTTGCTGCACCGGATCGAACACGTCGCAGATCATCGCCAGCGTCGGCACGTCGTACTCGGTGTCGATGAAGGCAGTGGTGGGATCGGGCTTGAGCAGCATGTCCGATTCATGGATCTCCTGGAAGCCCCGGATCGAAGAGCCGTCGAAGCCGGCGCCCTCGCTGAACAGGCCGGGATTTATCTCGGGCAAGGTGAGCGAGAAGTGCTGCCAGAGCCCGGGCAGGTCGGTGAAGCGCAGATCGACGATTTCGATATTGTTTTCCGTGATCATCTCTATCACGTCGTCCGGACTCCTCGGCCGGTTCACCTGAAAGGAGCCGGGCTGGACGGACACCATGGATGGACGAGTGGTACTGGTGCTGTGCGTGGGCATGGTTGTCTCCTCGCGTAACCTGTTGAATTGCCGCCACGGCGCGCCGGGCGGGCACGAAGCGGCAGCATGAGGAATTCCGGCCAGTAAGCCGGACCGCACTGCGCTCCTTCTTTCAACATAGCCCGGCTTATCAGAAAACCAACCCCGCAGGCCCGATCCTGATTCGCCTGTGAATATGCAGGTTTGGTGCACGACCTGTCTTCCGGGCGAGACGCCCTTCTGGTCCCGGTGCCCGAATAACTGTTTTCATTATGGAAAATTCGTTAAGATTACCGCCAGTTAAATCTAGGTACCGGCATTTCTCCATAGGGCCCGAAAGGGGCAAGACGCCAGCCCGTAAAACAATTTCTTTAAATCCTTTGATCCCGCCGACTTGGACCACCGCAAGGCTTATTCATCCACACCGCAAACTTTGGGAGAGTCCATGTTTCGTGCCGCATTCGTCGTCCTGGTGTTATGCGTTTCAGTTTCGGGCTGCACGCAATTACAGGAGATCTTCCTGCCGCCGCACGAAAAAGTGAACAAGGCATTCCCGCCAAATGCAGAGGTTAGGATTGCAGAGGAAAGCCTGCGGGCGCGTCTCCAAGACAACGAAGCCGCGTTGAAATCCTTTGAAGAGCAGTATGCCTCGCGACTCCAGTTGCGTGCATTAACCTGCAGCCAGGGAATATCGATAGGACGTTTCGATACTGTTGCGAAGGTCAAAGGCCTTCTTAGTCGTGAATGCCTGAGCGCACAGGACGGCCAATTGCTGCAATTCCTGGGCATCCGGCAGGTTGCCCTCCTTATTGCGCAACCTCCCCTGCGTCCGAAGCAGCCGCTCGGCTCTCCTGCTCTGGTACGAAGCATTGCGAATATCTACTCGGGCGCTGCTGCTGCGAATGCTGGTGTTGCCGTGCTGCGCGGTACGAGCGGCGAGTTTGCTTCAATCGAAATCCCCGGCGGCAAGAAGATCGCCAGCCTGCCTTCGCTGCCGGAAGCCTCGCATCATGTGCTTCTGTCACCGAACGGGCGCGTGGCGGCAATCCAGATCAGTAACAGCCGAGTCGCCTTCATCGATACGGAAACCGGCGCAACACTCTGGAATGCCAAGGAAATTACTCAATTTCTCGCATGGCTGCCAGAGATTTCGGCCGCTCTGGCGAATGAGCAGAAGAATGGCTCGCTCGTATATGTCGATTTCCAGAAGGGGAAAATCGAACCTCACCCGATTGAACTTCGTCGCCAGACCTGGGGGCTGTCCGTAAGCAGTTCGCCATCGCGCGTCCTGCTTGGATCGCAAAGGGCGTTTTCGCTCGTCGAACATGAGCGTGCACCGGAAGGAATCAAAGGCACAGCCATCAAGGAATTCAGCATCAAGCAGGGGCAAGGCGTGACTTCTTCGCCGCCCATCCTGATGCGAGAGGGCAAAGCGATTGTCTTCATTTCCTCGCGAGACTTCATGGCAGTCGACCTGGAATCCGGCAACGAAGCTTTGTGGCCTACTGCCGAATTTTTAGTGAATCAATATGGCAAGCTCGGCGAAACTACGCTCCTGGTCGACTCTTACCAGGCGGGTGGGACTGGTACCAAACCGTGGGTATTCGACATAGAGAAATCCACACTGTCTCCCGTTGAAACCAGGGAAGGCAATGCGGGCATCCTCGCGCCACTGGCAGGGCGGACCGGCTATATGCGCAGGGAATACAACGGGATGTGGTTCGGAGACATGGTACAAGCGGGCGACGCCAAGCCTCTGGACGAATTACTGGCTGCTTTCAACCTGGAGCGCCAGCTGGCCAAGCTCAAGGCGCAAGAAGAGGCACGGGCTGCCGATGCGTACAACGGGAGCTTTCGAGGCATGCCAGCCGCTGCCCCGTCTGCGCCCCTTTCGTATGGACCTGCATCCGGTCCGATCGCCGACCTTGCTCGCGAAGCGCAAGTGGAAGCCGTTGGGGTTTACCAAGGATCAAGCGGTGCTCAATCCATGGCCGCGGGACGCCGAATGGGGCATGTCGAAGTCCGCATCCGCCGCTCGGCGAAACCCCTGGTTCTGGTGCTCAGCTCTTATGAGCCTGTGCGCTGGTCACTGATTTCCGAGCCTGGCGCAAAGCTCTCGGCAGTCATGGTCTCCGGATATTATCCATCCGATGTTGTCGGAGCCGGTACAGCCCGTGTTATCAGGACCGGGAGCAGCTACGCTTATAAACTCGATAGCCCTGAATACAATGCACTCAACCGGGAAACGATACGGTGGACAGGGAAAGGCATCAATGTCTTTCAGGGTGGATACGAAGGCAGAACTTTCAGTGTCGGTGGTTAATTCAAGAATTGCTACGTGACCGGCCTCTGCCGCCACATGCTCTTCGCTGCGCCTGCACGCTCCCTCAGCCCGGCGCCAGCCACCTGATACGTCTCACTCTTGCGCCACTCTGCATGGCATCAGGCATTGCGCTCCGGTGGACTCGACACACTCTTGCTCACCGGGTCACATTCACTTTCCTCTCTAACCTTTTCCACCTCGCCTCCGTATTGCAGAAGAAACTTTCCTCGCCACACGAATCTGACGTGGGCTTTCGACTATAACGCTGATCCCTGCAGAATCAGCGCGAAGGAAGAACAATTCCGCAAAAAGCGAATCTCATTTGAAGGAAATGGCGGATTGACGCATGCCGACGCTGTATCTTCCAGGCGATTGCCGGACCACGCTTGCATCGTGGGCAGAGTCGGCTTACCCCCATGAAAGCTGCGGCCTCCTGATTGGCGAACGTGCAGCAGCGGACCATGTGGTCCGGCGCGTGACGCAGGCTCGCAACCTTAACCTGGAACGCGCCCGCGACCGTTACGAACTGGACCCGCAACACCTTCTGGACGCCGACAATGCCGCGCGTGCGCAGGGACTGGAAGTACTGGGCGTGTGGCATACGCATCCCGATCATCCGGCCCGCCCTTCCGAAACCGACCGGCTTGCCGCGTGGCCGGAATGGTCCTACGTCATCCTCGAGGTGACGGACGGCGGCGTGCGCGACCTGCGTTCATGGCGCCTGAATAAGGCACAAGTGTTCGACGAGGAGGTGATTCAATCGTGAGCACGGTGACGATACGCATCCCAACCCCATTGCGTTCCTACACGCAAGGCGCGGACGAAGTTCGTGTCGACGCGTCCAGCATCGCGGATGCCCTGCATGCGCTCGGCACGCAGCACGAAGGCCTGCTGCCGCGCATACTGAATGAGAGCGGCGAGCTGCGCCAGTTCGTCAATATCTATCTGGGCAGCCAGAACATCCGCGCGGTGGACGGCATGCAAACCCCGTTGGCCGACGGGGATATCGTTTCGATCATTCCCGCCGTCGCAGGAGGAATCGATCATGAAAGGCAAGGACCGCCGCCTGGCTGAACTGAAGGCGGCCATTCCCGAGGTGACGCCGGCAGAAGCAATGGCCCTGCAAGCCAGGGGCGCGGCGCTGGTCGACGTGCGCGAAGCGGATGAGATTGCCCAGGGCAGCCCGGTCGGCGCGCATAGGCTCGGACGCGGCTTCCTGGAATTGCGCGTCGAGGACAGCGTGCCGGACCACGACCAACCGGTTGTGACGATGTGTAATAGCGGCGTGCGCTCGCTGTTTGCCGCCGAGGAATTGCAGAAGCTCGGCTATCGCCAGCTGTATTCGATGGCCGGCGGCTTCTCGCGCTGGAAGAACGAAGGCTTGCCCTTCGAAACGCCGCAACGGCTCGACCCGCATGCGCGCGAACGCTATGCGCGCCACCTGATGATGCCGGAAGTGGGCGAAGCCGGGCAAATGAAGCTGATCAACAGCAAGGTGCTGCTGATCGGCGCCGGCGGGCTCGGCTCTCCCGCTGCTTTCTATCTTGCCGCTGCCGGCATCGGCACGCTCGGCATCGTCGACCATGACGTGGTGGACCGCAGCAACCTGCAGCGCCAGATCCTGCATGCGGATGCGCGCATCGGCATGAGCAAGGTGGCTTCGGCACGGCAGGCACTGGAAGCGCTCAATCCTTCCATCAAGGTGCAGGGTTTCGAAACGCGCCTGCACAGCGGCAACGTGGAAGAAATCTTTTCCGGTTTCGACGTGGTGGTCGACGGCTCCGACAATTTCCCCACGCGTTATCTGGTCAACGATGCCTGCGTCAAGCTCGGCAAGCCGAACGTGCACGGCTCGGTCTATCGCTTCGAGGGCCAGGCGACGGTGTTCTGGCCGCGCTATCCGAAGCGCCGCGGCCCGTGCTATCGCTGCCTGTATCCGGAGCCGCCGCCGCCCGAGATGGCGCCCTCCTGCGCCGATGCCGGCGTGCTGGGAGTGCTGCCGGGCGTGATCGGCCTGCTGGAAGCGATCGAAACCATCAAGCTCCTGCTCGATATCGGCGATCCGCTGGTGGGCCGACTGCTGACCTACGATGCGCTCAAGACACGCTTTGCCGAACTGGCGCTGCTGCGCGATCCCGCCTGCCCTTATTGCGGCGACGCGGCACAGGAAATTGCATACGTGGACTATGAACAATTCTGCGCGCGGACGGCGGCATGAAGAACGAAGCCGCCATTTCCTCCGGCGCACCGGCGCTGCTTGCCGCCATCGGTCACACGCCACTGGTCGAGATCCCGCTGGTGCGTGAGGTCGCGTCCGGGACCAGGCTGTTTGCGAAACTGGAAAGCGTGAATCCGGGCGGCTCGATCAAGGACCGGCCGGTAGCACGCATGCTCACCCGCGCCATTGCGGCGGGACGATTCGCGGGCGGACGCCGGTTGCTCGATTCCTCGTCCGGCAATGCCGGCATTTCCTACGCCATGCTGGGTGCGGCGCTGGGTGTGCCGGTGACACTGGTGGTGCCGGGCAATGCGAGCGCCGAACGCCTGCAGCGCATCCGTTCGCATGGTGCCGAACTCATACTCACCGATCCGGTGGAAGGCTACGACTTCGCGATTCGCCACACACAGCGCCTCGCGGCCGAGCAGCCGGACCGCTACTGGTACTGCGACCAGTACGGCAATGCCGACAACTGGCAGGTTCACTATGAAGAAACGGCGAGCGAGATGCTGGAGCAGCTGGCGTCATACACGGGAGCCGCACCCGACGCGCTGGTTGCCGGCGTGGGGACCGGCGGCACGCTCACCGGCGTTGCGCGGCGCCTGCGCGAGCGTGGCACCAAACTGCATGTGGCGGCCGTGATTCCGGAAACTTTTCCCGGCATCGAAGGCCTGAAGCCGCTCGGCCATCCCGGCGACATCGTCCCCGCCCTGCTCGATCAGTCGCTGATCGACGAGCGCATCGGCGTCACGCTTGACGAAGCCCTCGCCATGTCGCGGCGCCTGGCCTTGCACGGCCTGTTCGTCGGGCCTTCCTCGGGCGCTTTCGTGCATGGGGCCATCAGGCTGGCGGCAAGCGGGAGGTACCGCAGCATCGTGACCGTATTGAGCGATACCGGCGAGCGGTATGTTTCAACGGGGATGTGGAAGCCGGGCGACGTTCAAGGCTGACCGCGGTCGACCGCTGATGCAGCGTGCGCAGGGTGCGCTGCGCGCACCATTTCATGCAGCAGCGTCGCGATAGGCCGTAACGGAACGCACTCGGATGACGGGAGTCTGGCGGATCTGCTGCGATGGTTTGACGATGCGCGGGGCGCACCCTACTGGCTGCTTTTCGAATCAGCTTCCGTCAGACACCACAGCGGACACATAAGCGTCAACGAATTCCTCCGGCATCCTGCGCACGCGGCCATTGCTCAGCTGGATGCAGACCAGTTCCCAGCGCCCGCGCAAGACGGTCGCGCCATCCGAGGAACGGACGATCTGGAAGCGGCGCTCCATGCTGGCGCTGCCTGCATTCCCTCCCCTGGCGACCAGCCAGGTTCCGATGGTGAGCGGCTCGCCGAGGTAGGTGGCGAGCAGATAGTCGTATTCGCTGCGACGGATCGCCATCGCGCGGTCGAGGCGGCGATAGTCGTCGAGAGTCAGGCCGAGATGTTCGGAATGCGACCAGGCGACCTGCTCGCACCATTTCACGTAGACGGCGTTGTTGGTGTGGTTGAGGCCGTCGATGTCGCCCGGCTGCGGGCTGACGGAAAGTGTATGAGGATGGGGATAGTCCCACATGCGGAGAGGCTCCTATGGGAAGGGAATCAGGCTACAGGAGCAGGCCGCGATGAGGCCGCATGAGGGCGGCCTGTCCTGTCGTACGCGATGCCGTTACAGCTTGCGCACCACCACGCTGCCGACGGAATAGCCGGCGCCGAAGGAGCAGATTACGCCGAGGTCACCGGCGGCCAGGTCGGCGTTGTGGCGATGGAAGGCGATCACCGAACCGGCGGAAGCGGTATTGGCGAATTCGTCGAGGATGATCGGCGCATCGTCGGCGGTTGCCTCGCGGCCGAGCAGTTTCTTGCCAACCAGCTGGTTCATGCCGAGGTTGGCCTGGTGCAGCCAGTAGCGGCGCACATCGGTCGGCTTGATGCCGAGGGTATCCAGATGTCCCTCGATGTGCGCGGCGGCGATCGGCACCACTTCCTTGAATACCTTGCGGCCCTCCTGGCGGAATTTCTTGTCGCGCGCGTTCGGGTCGCTGTCTTCGGCGCTGTTCATGAAGCCGAAGTTGTTGCGGATGTTGTTGGAGAACTGGGTCGCGAGCTTGGTGCCCAGCACTTCCCATTTCTGCGCCGCCGAGGGCGAGGCCAGTTCGGCGCGCTCGACCACGACCGCGGTGGCGACATCACCGAAGATGAAGTGGCAGTCGCGGTCGCGCCACTCGAGGTGGGCGGAGGTGATTTCCGGATTCACTACCAGCACCGCGCGTGCCGAGCCGCAGCGCACCGCATCGGCCGCCTGCTGGATGCCGAAGGTGGCCGACGAGCAGGCGACGTTCATGTCGAAGGCGAAGCCGTTGATGCCGAGTTCCTGCTGGATTTCGATTGCCATCGCCGGATAGGCGCGCTGCATGTTCGCTGCCGCGCAGATCACGCCATCGATGTCGGCCGCGGTTTTGCCGGCGGCAGCCAGTGCTTCGCGCGCGGCAGCCACGGCGATTTCCGCCTCCAGCGACAGTTCATCATCGGGGCGCTCGGTGAAGCGCGGGTACATGCGCTCCGGGTCGAGCACGCCGGTCTTTTCAAGCACGTAGCGCTGCTTGATGCCGGATGCCTTCTCGATGAATTCCACGCTCGATTCCTGCAACGCGGTGATTTCGCCGGCGGCGATGCGCTCCGCATTGCGCGCGTTGTACAGCGCGACGTATTTATTGAAGGATTCGACGAGCTCTGCGTTGGTGATGATGTGCTCCGGCGTGAAAAGGCCAGTGCCGCTGATAATGGCGCGATACATGTTGTTTATTTTGCTATCCGGAAATTGAAATGCAGCAGCATTATGAACCAAGAATACCCTGGCGTCATGGTCCGGGCGGTTTCCGGCGCGGCCGAAAATTCAACGGGCGGGCGGGGAAAAAGGCCATTTTCGGCCGAATGGCGTGGATTTCCCCCGTGCCTGCGGCTGGACAGGCGGAATGCCCCATCTACGAAACAATGTTCCTGCACACAACGAGCCGGCTTGGAGCCTATTTTTGGAAGCTATTTACTCTTAGGCTGTCGCGGATTTCGCGCAACAGGACGATGTCTTCGGGCACGGGGGCCGGACCCGGGGCTGGCTTTTCCGTCCTGAATCGGTTCATCTGCTTGACCATCAGGAAGATGACGAAGGCAAGGAGGATGAAGTTGAGCGTGACCGTGAGGAAGTTGCCGTAGGCGAGCACCGCGCCTCCCTTTCGGGCGTCGGCCAGCGTCGAGGCGTACTGGCCCGAAAGCGGAATGAAATAGTTGCTGAAATCGAGGCCGCCGAACAGCTTGCTCACCACCGGCATGATGATGTCGCCGACCAGGGAATCGACGATCTTGCTGAAGGCGCCGCCTATGATGACACCTACCGCAAGGTCCATCACATTGCCCTTGACGGCAAACTCCCTGAATTCGCTGATGATGCTCATTATTTCTCCCTGAAGATTTGGAGGCCGGCACGGCCTCGTCGATGCAGATTCAAAAATTATGTCATACATGCAAGCAGCGACAGGCTGCAGTGCATGCCAGCGCGCCGGCGTGGATACCGATGACTGGCAATGCGGGATAACCGGCTGACTAAGGAAATGTCGTGAAAGTATCGGACTTCTTCCGTAATCATTGTCATTTTGACTTGGCTCAAAGCTTGATCTCTTGCGGCAGGTGCGCCCCATTGCGGCTCAAGAGGCGGCGAACCATAGTGAAACCGTGGATGTGAAAAGCCTCCATCCGCGATCTCGAGGCAGAACCGCTTTGTCCTTGGGACGACCGCAGAATCCGCAATGTCCTTGCCGCCGGAGTCGTGGCGGCATGTCCATATAGCTTCATCGGAGGTTCCTATGAGCTATCACTTAGAAGGCCGCCTGCTCGAAGTTTGCAACTGCAAAGTCTTGTGCCCCTGCTGGATCGGCGAAGACCCTGACCATGGCACCTGCGACACCATTGTCGCGTGGCGCATCGACAAGGGCACGGTCGACGGCGTCGACGTGAGCGGCAACACCATCGCGGCCGTGGCCCATGTGCCTGGCAACATTTTGGAGGGCAACTGGACCGCCGCAATCTTTATCGACGAGCACGCTTCCAAGGAGCAGGAGCAGGCGATGCTGAAGGTCTATACCGGCGAGGCCGGCGGACCGGTTGCCGACCTGGCCAAGCTGATCGGCAAGGTCGTGTCGGTGGAGCGGGCGCCGATACGTTTCACCGTGAACGAGGGCAAAGGCGAACTCGCAATCGGCACCAACTACTATGCCGAGCTCGAGCCCTATCTCGGCACGACGGGCGGCCAGACCACGCTCTCCGATACGGTGTTCTCGACCGTGCCGGGCGCGCCGGTGTTCGTCGGCAAGGCGCCGACCTATCGGTCCAGGAACGAGGCCATCGGGATCGACCTCGACATCAAGAACCATAACGCGCTGCAGAGCACCTTCGTCTTCGACGCATGAGCTTGACGTCAGGCCTGTCACTGCCTGGCACCTCGCGCCACCGCCGCGTCTTCCTGCCGGTCCTGGCCGCGCTGGTTGCGCTCGCATGGGTGGCGTTATGGGCATGGGCGCGCAGCCCCTACGGCCGCTATCTCGATCACGGAGACTGGACGGCGTCGGGACCGGCGGCGTTTTTGTGCCGTACTCTTCCCGCCGGCGACGTGATCGTACCCGTGCTGCTCTACGCCGCCGCCTGGATACTCATGACGGCCGCCATGATGCTGCCCACCACCCTGCCCCTGTTCGATGCCTTTGACCGGCTGACGGGAGGCCGCCCGGACCACGGTCGCCTGCTGATGCTGCTCGGCCTGGGCTACATGGCGGCATGGGGTGCGTTCGGGCTGCTGGCGCATGGACTGCACACTGCAGTGCTGGCCCTGGTCGCCAGCATGCCCGCGCTCGCCTGGCATGGCTGGCTGATCGGCGCCGCGGTCATTGCCCTGGCCGGCGCATTCCAGTTCAGCCGGCTCAAGTACCAGTGCCTGGAAAAATGCCGCACTCCTTTAAGCTTCGTCATCCAGCACTGGCGCGGACATACGCAAGGCTGGCATGCATTCACGCTTGGCGCGCATCACGGCCTGTTCTGCGTCGGCTGCTGCTGGGCACTGATGCTGCTGATGTTTGCGGTCGGCACCGGCAGCCTCGGCTGGATGCTCCTGCTTGCCGCCGTCATGTCCATCGAAAAGAATGTCCCCTGGGGCCGGCGCCTGAGCGCGCCGCTTGGCGTCATGCTACTGTCCTGGGCGCTCGTCATGGTGGTCGGCCATGCGTGAAGAGCGAGGCGACCGCCCGGCACTGAACACGATCGCCCTCACCGCACTGGCCATGCTGGCCTTCGCGGCCAATTCGCTGTTGTGCAGGCTCGCGCTGCAGCAGGAAAGCATCGATCCGGCAAGCTTTGCCAGCATCAGGCTGGTGTCCGGGGCAACCGCGCTTGCGCTCATCCTGCGCTTCAGGGCGAAGCAGCCCGCGCCGCGCCGCGCCGACTGGCTTTCCGCAGCCATGCTGTTTGCCTATGTCGGCTTCTTCTCCTTCGCCTATCTCAGCCTGTCGGCAGGCACGGGCGCATTGATCCTGTTTGGCGCGGTGCAATTGACGATGTTCAGCGCCGGCTTGCGCGCCGGGGAAGCATTCAGTCCCGTCGCCTGGCTCGGCTTCACCCTGGCTGTCGCCGGCCTGGTCTATCTGGTGTCGCCCGGCATCGCTGCACCATCGCTCACGGGGACCGTTCTGATGGCGATTGCCGGCGTGGCCTGGGGCGTGTACTCCCTGCGCGGCCGCAGCGTGGCCGATCCGCTATCCGCGACAGCGGGCAACTTCGCGCTGGCAACGCCGCTCTCCCTCCTGCTGAGCCTGCTGTTCATCACTCAGGCCAGGGCCGATGCGCCCGGCATTGCCCTGGCCATCGCTTCCGGGGCAATCACGTCCGGCCTCGGGTACGTGGTCTGGTACGCGGCGCTGCGCAAGCTTTCTGCCATGCGCGCGGCCACCGTGCAGCTGTCGGTCCCGCTGATTGCTGCGTTTGGCGGTGTGGCGCTCCTGTCGGAAACCATTACGCCGCGCCTGGCGACCGCCTCGGTGGCAATCCTCGGGGGCATCGCCCTGGTGCTGACCCACAAGGCGCGGAGACCGGCCTCATAGCATCGGGCATGCGGGCAGCGTCCCGGCTCGTTCAGAACGGTGCATACCGAATGCTCAGCTTGGGCTTGGAATCCAGCTTCAGCTGGGCTTCCGATGGCGGATATTCCCTGTCCTTGTAAGAAAAGCTCGCCACCTGCAGCGATCCGCCATCCAGCGTTTCGCAATCCTTTTTCAGTTCGTAAGTCGTTTCCACGGTTTTTCCATTGTCGGTGACGCGCCTGGATTCCGGCTGCTCGGGAAGCGAAACCTGCTGCCCCTCCCCGGTCTGCACCTGGATTTTCCCGATGGTGTGCTGCGCATCTTCCGGCACCTTGATGCGAAGGTAGGAAACATGTTCATTGAGAAACCCGACCGGAATCACGGGCGGCAGGGGAAAGAAATACCAGCTCATCGCGGTCGCCCGTTTCATCGGGCAGGAAAACTGGATCGACAAGGGGAAGTCCTCGTAGGGCGCCAGCACGGCTTGCGGCTTCGTCAGTTCGTTGTCGTCTTCGGCAAACAGAACCGATTCCCGCTTGCCGGCTTCACTCCAGACAGCGCAGGCCGACAGCAGAAGAGTCGTCAGAAGGGAAACGAGGATGGTGCGCATGGCTGGATTTCCTCCTGGAGATACGGTGATGGACGATGCTGATATGTACCGTCCGAACCGGTAACAGTTCCGTTGCAGGAGGCGTGCCAGCCTCGCGTGCCGGCGCTGACCGGCATTGATATCGCTCAGCGATGCCCAATGCCGGAAACAGTCCATGGCGGACGCCGCCTACACTGAAGGCAGGCAAACGAATCCATCGGAAAGGTGCGGGTAATGATTTCCAAAAACGATCTGCTCGGCGCACCAGCCAAGCCTCTGGCGAGGGCGCGCAATATCCTTCTGGATGCGTACTTTTACGACATCGAGGCATTGTCGCGGGATGAACTGTCGGAACTGTCCACGGCATCGGACCATGAAGGCGCGGTGATCGTGGTCGCTCCAAGCAAGCACGATGAAGGAATCCGTCACTACAGGAACGCGACCGAGATGCTGAAGCGGGAGCGCGACAATATCCGCGGCGTGGCCATTGCCGGTGTCGGCAGCTCGATCGTGGGCACGGCAGCCCTTGCCCGCAACGTTGCGGATACCTATGGATTCGACGTGGCAGGCATCGTGTCCGGATACGGAGCCGTCGATCTGATGACCGAAGCCATGGGAGGCTGGTTCTTTTACGGATACCTGGACCGGCTTCGTCATTACCTGGAAATACTGGTGGAAAAGAGTCCGGGATGGTTCCCTTCGGAAGCCCTGGACGACGCAAGCAGCGCGCTCCGGTTCGGCATCGACCCGCGCAACAAGCTGCTTCCGCGCGAGCTTGATTCCGGCACCCTGCTGGATATCCTGAGGGCGCGGCCGAAGAACCTGGAGCTGCTGGTCGGCCACAGCAAGGGTGCCCTGCTGATCGATTTTGTACTGGAGCAATTCGTGGAACAGATGGACGGACGTCCCGATCCCTATTACGACGAACTGCATGTCGTCACCGTCAGCGCCGTGGTGGGCGTGCCACGCAAATTCAAACGAACGGTTCAGATCATCGGCGAGCTGGACTGGTTCGGCGCGATGAATTCATTGCCCGATCTGTTGCGCAGCGAAAACCCCGAGATACAGCCGAGGTATGTCGACAATGCCTGCCATCACCTGAATCCGGGCATTCCCTATCCGCTGGCATTGGTCGAGGCTCTCAGCGCGTACTTGCCGATGCGCTGAAACACCCGCCATCCCATGCCGTTGCCGGGCGATCCGCGAGGGCGGAGCCGGCCCTGGCCGCCCCACCTCGCCAATCCACTACGGCTATAATCTGGCCCTATTCTTTTCCGTGAGATCGATCGTGCCGAAAAAGCGTTTGTCCGTGCTCCATCAATACGTGCTTCCGAAACAAGCCCTGACCGTGTTTGCCGGGCGGGTGGCGGGTGCGGAGGATGGACGCTTCACGCCGCAGCTGATCCGCTGGTTCGTGAAGCGCTATGGCGTCAACATGCAGGAAGCGCTCAATCCGGACCTGTCCAGCTACAAGAGCTTCAACGATTTCTTCACCCGGGCCTTGCGCGAAGGCGCCCGCCCGCTGGCCAATGCCGATTTCATCTGCCCGGTCGATGGTGCGATCAGCCAGTTCGGCGCCATCGAGCATGACCAGATCATCCAGGCCAAGGGCCACCGCTATTCCACTACCGCGCTGGTTGGCGGCGACACGAAGCTGGCGGCAATGTTCGAGCACGGCAGCTTCGCCACGCTCTACCTCAGCCCGCGCGACTACCACCGCATCCACATGCCCTGCGACGGCAGGCTGACGCGCATGATCTATGTGCCGGGCTCGCTGTTTTCGGTGAACCCGACCACTGCACGCGGCGTGCCGGGCCTGTTCGCACGCAACGAACGCGTCGTGTGCGTGTTCGACTCGCCGTTCGGCCCCTTCGCGCTGGTGCTGGTCGGCGCCACCATCGTCGGCAGCATGGCAACGGTATGGCATGGCGTGGTCAATCCGCCGCGCTTGCGCACCGTGCGCGAGTGGACTTACAAGGACCAGGACATCGTGCTGAAGAAAGGCGAGGAAATGGGCCGCTTCCTGCTCGGCTCCACCGTCGTGATGCTGTTTCCGCGCGGCGTGATCGAATTCAATCCGGAGTGGCTGGCCGAGCGCGCGATCCGTTTGGGCGAAGCGATGGGACACAAGCCGACGTGATTGCCGGGCTGCGATGAAACTGCGATGAGACGCAGGGTGCGTCATGCGCACCCTACCTATTCTCTTGATGGAGAAGCGATGCACCATCAATCCATCCTCGAATTTGCGACACCCGGGCGCGGCACCCGCAACATCACTGAAGCGGTCGCGCGCATCGTGACCGCATCCGGCGTGCAGACCGGGATTGCGCATGTCTTCGTGCAGCACACCAGCTGCTCGCTGACGATCACGGAAAATGCCGATCCCGATGTGCGGCGCGACCTTGACACCCTCCTCGCACGCCTTGCTCCCGACGGCGATCCCGCCTACCGCCACGATCTCGAAGGACCGGACGACATGGCCGCGCATGCGCGCAGCGTGCTGACCGGCCCCGGACTCACCATTCCCGTCGGCGCAGGCCGTCTGCTGCTCGGCACATGGCAGGGCATCTTTCTCTGGGAGCATCGCACCGGTGCGCAGCAGCGCAAGGTGGTAGTCACGGTGCTTGGTGCCTGAAGTGTTGGTCAGGAAAGGCATATCCGCCCTGCGCGCCGCATACTGACGAGGACAGCTCGTTCCGGCGAAAGAATGGGCCGGATCGGGATAGAACCTATCCCGGAGGCGCTACTCCAAGCGCGATAGCCTCCTATCCGTACTGCCAATATCATGCCCGACCTCAATGTTCCTGTTACGCCAGACGATCACGCTCAGGGCAATCCTTCCGCAAGGATCACGCTTGTCGAGTACGGCGACTACCAGTGCCCCTACTGTGCGAAGGCTCATGTCATCGTCCGGCAATTGCAGGATTGCTTCGGCGAGGATCTGCGATTCGTGTACCGGAACTTTCCCCTGACGGAGCTTCATCCCGAAGCCGCAGCCGCTGCCGAAACGGCCGAGTTCGCAGGCTCACAGGGACCTTTCTGGGATGTGCATGATGCGCTTTATGAAAACCAGGCGCTGCTCGGCCTGCCCCTGTATGCGGAAATCTTCAGGCAGCTCGGCCTGTCCCGCATGGATTTGCAACAAGCCCTTGTCGGCGGCGCCTGCGATCCGAAGATCGAGGCTGACATCGAAGGTGGGCTGCGCAGCGGCGTCGAGGGTACACCCACCTTCTTCATCAATGGACACCGTTACCAGGGCGACTCCGACCTGGCATCGCTGGCGGCAGCAATTGAAACGCTGAGGCGAAGCGCGGGCACGCACTGAGCAGGACCGAGCCGTTAATTGCCGGTTCTCCTGCCCTGCCGGCGTCTCGAATATCAGGCGCCAGCGTCAGCCCGAACTTCACATCGAGCAGAAATCGACCACTTCGTCGAAGCGCAATGCCTGTCATCATCCTTGATGCCATGCACGGTGGCGGCATCTCAAGTTGCAGGCTGGATTGCCGAACCCGAGACTCCTTGAGCATCATCAAACAGCCGGCGACAAGTATTCTGCCATGGCGTTGACACCTCATGGCAGCAGGCGAACACTCCACACGTCTGCCTGCTGACCGCCCCGCCCTTCCGGCTTCATCCGGTTGCGCCCGGACCATTAAACGCGGGCAGCCTCACGTTGTTACCGCCGAGGAGCTGAAATCATGGCCGAGATGACCACCGAGATGACCCCAGACATGAAAGCGCTCAAGGATCGCCTCAAGGCGACATGGATGTCGGGTGATTACGCACACTTTTCCCAATACCTGGAACCCGGCGCGCTGGAGTTCCTGCAGCGCCTGGCCGTGGAACCGGGCACGCGCATGCTGGATATAGGCTGCGGTGCGGGTCAGATCGCAATTCCCGCCGCCCGTGCCGGCGTGCAGGTGACCGGCATCGACATTGCCGCCAACCTGATCGAACGGGCGCGGGAGCGCGCCCGGGCCGAGGGCGTGCGTGCCCAGTTCGACGAAGGCGATGCGGAGATGCTGCCCTATCAGGATGATTCGTTCGACCTGGTGGTGAGCCTGATCGGCGCGATGTTCGCGCCCCGCCCCGAGGAAGTGGCAGCCGAGATGGTGCGCGTATGCCGGCCGGGTGGTCGCATCGCGATGGCGAACTGGACGCCGGAAGGCCACGTCGGGCAGATGTTCAAGATCGTCGGCAAGCACGTGCCGCCCCCGCCGCTGATGGCCTCTCCCGTGAAATGGGGTGACGAAGCGACCGTGCGCGAACGGCTGCGGGAAGGCACGGCGAGCATCACCACCGAAAAGCGCATGTACCCGATGCGCTACCCCTTCCCGCCGGCCGAGGTAGCCGACTTCTTCTTCCAATACTATGGACCGACGCTGCGCGCGCTGTCTGCACTCGATCCCGCCGGGCAGGCCGCGCTGCGCGACGATCTGGTGCAGCTCTGGACGCGCAACAACCGCGCGCGCGACGGCGCCACCACCGAGGTCGATGCCGAGTATCTTGAAGTAGTAGCGATACGCGCCTAGGCTTGGTGAGCAAAGCTGTTGCGCGATCCGGCTTTCGGCCTGCGGTGTCCGGCGTACCTGCGTACGCGTGCGCTCCTCGGCCAACATCCGGACCGCTCGCTACGCTTGTCAAACTGCGTCCTGGCCCGTATGCAGCACCGCCTTACCGGTCGATCTCGCGAATGTCGGCAACCGGCATCTGCCCGAACTTCGCGTCGAGCAGGTAATCGACCAGCCGCCTGGCGCAGTCTTCCGGGCTGGTCAGCTGGCCTTCACGCTTGAGGCCTTCGAATCGTTCGCGCAGGGGGAAATGCTCGACCGGCGTGGCGCGTATTTGCGCCTGCATGTCGGTATCGATCACGCCCGGGGCGAGGCTGCATATGCGCACGTTCGGCGTCTTGTCCAGCACCACGGCGCGGGCATGGTGGTCGAGCGCCGCCTTCGTTGCGCAGTAGACGCTCCAGCCGGGATAGGCATTGCGTGCCGCACCGCTGGACACATGCAGGATGCGCAGCCCGCCCGTGCCCCGATTGGCCGCGGCCACAGCACCCGCCAGCATCAGCGGGGCTGCCACGTTCAGGCTCACTGCCTGCGCAATGGTGACTGGATCCTGCGTGTCGATCGGCCCGACCGGCTGCACGATTCCGGCATTGTTGACGAGCAGGATTTCCTTGCTGCCGGCCATGAAGCCTTGCAGCGCGCCACCGGCAAGCCAGTGCGCAAGCGCCGAAGAATCGGCAAGATCGACTTCCGCCTGCTGCAGCAGCGCCGGGAAATTCTTTTCGAGTTCGGCATTCCTCTTGCGCGCCACGCCGAGCACGGCGATGTTCCGTGCGAGCAGTTCCTGCGCGATGGCGGCGCCGAGGCCGCGGGTATGTCCGGTAAGAATTGCTTTCATTACAGACCTCTTGTCCGGGTAGTCGTGGTTTTCGGTTGACGGGATCGAAGGATGGATGCGAATCGCTCCGCCTGCCATTATGCCCGAGGCCTGCACTGCTTCGCGGATCCGTGGAGCAGCTTTCTTATTTGCCCGAAGGTGAACGATCGCAGATTTGCCGGGTCATCCGACTATCGGCCGCACTGTTTACGGACAGCAGGCGGCATCAGTCACGTTTCAATTGCCTGAACGAAGGAGATCACGATGCAAAACGACGGCTCGAAAGAGCGGCATGAGAACCGGGCGGGAGAACACAATCCGCCCACCCCGCAGACGAAGTATCCGAAGGGCCCCGATGTGCTGAATGGCGGCGCCAAGGTGGATGAAAACGGCACGTCCGTGACGCGCGGCGCGCCGGGAAACGTGATCGACAATGTCGGCGGCCCCGGCCTGGGCGTGCCTCCCGGCGAAAAAGACCCCGAGGCCGGCCCGGAGAATTCGCGCAAGAAATGAAGAAGCTGGGACCGGCAGGACGCACCCTGCGTTTGACCGGCAGGGTGCGCCGCCTGCGCCACTAAATTACGCCGCTGTGTCCCGCATCATCCCCGCCGTCCGGTTGGCGGCAATCCCCCGCCCGTGATGTCCTGTCCCCCGACGCCATAATTGCGGCGCGGATCGCCCGTGGCGGCATCGCCGTGCGCACCGCCGGTCGCATTGGTGCCGGGATCGCCTGATGCCCCGGCAGCGCCGATGCCACTCTGTCCTGCACGCGGCACATCGGTGCCTGCCGGCTGCTCCGATTGCGAACCGCGCCTTCCGGCGTCTGCCCCGACTTCAGCGGTGCGGCCCGCGGCCTTCGTCACATTGCCCATCGGGTGACCCGGTTCGGACGGGGACGAGACCATTTCCACCATTTCCTCCGCCTCCTGTCGCTGGCCGGCAGGCCCCTTGGTCACCACATCGCCGAGCGACACGATGCCGACCAGCTTGCGCTGCTCGTCATGGGAGACGACGGGCACGCGGCGGATCTGGCTGTCCGCCATCTGGATCATCACATCCTCGAAGGGCTGGTCCTCGAACACGCAGCGCACGTCGGTACTCATCACTTCATCCACATGGGCATCGCCGGGCGTTCGTCCCGCCGCCACGCCGCGTATGGTGATGTCGCGGTCGGTGACCATGCCCACCAGGCGGTCGCCATCGCACACCGGCAGCGCCCCCACATTCATCTCATCCATCATCTGCGCCGCGCGCTGCAGGCTTTCCTGCGGCGACACGAACCTGACGTCGCGCGTCATCACTTGCGAAACCATCTGCATGGCCATCTCCTTTCCTTGCAAAGGACAAACATGCACGGCGCCATGATTTCGCCAAAACTGCATGGAGACCCTCGATGGCGGGCCGCGCACATCCGGTTGAAGCAGCTAAGACTGCAAACGATGGAAATGTTTTCATGCCGACCGGCGGGACGGCGGGATTATTTTTTGATGCCTGCCCGCAGTCCTCGTGCAACTGAGACGCTGCCGGATCTGGCTCTCACAAGGAAATTCTGTTTCAGCAACGCGAAAGGATGGGGACCGGTCGACAGACATACCCTGCCGCAGACTGCTGCCGCTCTCGGTAATCAGCAGCAACCAGTGCGGCAGGGTTTAGCCCGGGCCGCCGGGCGGCGGCCTGAACGGCATCGGGAAAGCGCCGCTTATTAAAAGCGCCAGCCCAGCTTGGCACCGTAGGAGGTGGTGTCGCCGGTGCGGTCGGCTTCGACTGCAATATTCATCAGCAGGAAGTTGAAGTTCGCGCCGACGAAATACTTGTTGTCGGTGAAGCTGGTCTTGCGCAGGTTGGGTACATCGTTCGGCGTGCTGCTGACCCGCACGAGGCCGACACCGGCATACGGCGTGAAGAAGGCAAAGCCCTTGGAAATCGACAGGTCGACCCCGGTGGTATCCAGGTCGAGCTGACTGACGCCCCTCATTGTGCTGTAGCTTGCGCGCAGTCCGACTGCCGGCGTGGCGATCCCGCCTTGCAGCAGTGCATAGCGAACTTCGGCACCCAGCAGCTTGATATTACTGTTCGGTACGGCGGCATAGGAAGCGCCGATGTCGATCCCGAATGGCAAGCCCTTGTGCAGATGCAGCTTGGGCACGAGCAGCGTGTCAGGCGCGCCGCCGGACACGGCGCGGTCGAATACCTCGGAATGCGCCAGCCGGGTTGCCGTCACCTCCACGCCCAGGTCGAAGCCAAGCACGCCGGTCGGCTCCGCTGGCGTAAGCGGCTTGTAGCTGAGCGCTGCGCCCAGGTCTTCCGACAGCAGCCGGAAGTCGGACTGGCTGAGGCTGCCAAGGCTGTCGATATTGTCGGCGGCCCGCACCGGCAGCATGACGGCGAGCAGGCTCAGGGCGGCGAGATGACGGAAATGCATTGGGTTCCTTTCAACGGGTGGGTAGGCAGATATTGCCCGCGAAAGTATATCTTCTGGCATTGGTCCGGCTGCATAAATTCGGACGGAAGCCTGTTGAAGCTGTTGCGAAATGTAGCCAGGCTGCGGATGTCTTTGCGCGCCATGTATCAGGCGTACATTGCGATACATACATCTCGTAACCCGTCTTACCGATTTTGCCTAGGCGCTCCCTGGGCGCTCGTATTTAATACGAGCCATGACAGTTTGCCTGATGCACTGTCACCCGGCCGCGAATGACGCGGCCTCCTCACATGGGAGCATTCAATGAAATCACTCATCGTCCCTCTCGCTGCAGCCTGCAGCTTCCTGACCGGATGTGTCGCGGTACCGGTCGCGGATCCCGGGGTATCTGTCTCGGCCACCGTTCACGCCAGCGACGGTCCGCGCTATCGCGCCATGCGGGACAGTGACGGCGACGGCGTGCCGAACCGGTATGACCGGCGGCCGCGCAATCCTTACCGCTACTAAACCCGTGCTCGCAAGGCGAGCAGGAACCCATCGAGCGCGTCTTCCCGGCAGCACGGCTGCGGGACGACGCCGATCAAAAGGAAGCAGAACATGAAAGCCAGAACCTTCGCACTCTCCCTCATTGCCTCCAGCGTGCTCAGCTGCGCCATGATCGCGCCGGCAATGGCCCAGCCGGACGACACGCCCGGCATCGACCAAGTCCAGCGGCAGGTCCATGCCCGGATACAGGCGGGCGTCGCTTCGGGCGATCTCACCGCGCGCGAGGCGCAGGAGCTGCGGCAGCGCGAGCGCGAAATCGAGTTGCGCGAAGCCAGGATGAAGCGTGATGGCGTTGCCACGCGCAACGAGCGCCAGCAATTGCGCCAGGACCTGGCGAAGCTGAATGCGGAAGTGGATCGCAAACTGGCGAACCGGCAGGTGGCCGTATCCTACGAAACCCACGGTCCCGGCTTCGAGGGGCAACAGCGGAAGATCCATGCCCGGATAGAAAATGGCATCGCATCCGGCCTGATCACGCCGCGGGAAGCAGACAATCTCTTTGCGAAGGAGCGCCAGCTCCAGCGGCAGGAAGCGGCATTCCGGTCGGATGGCCAGCTCAGCAAGGGGGAGCACAACATCCTGCAGCGAGATATCGCCATGCTGAGCGATGATGTGGACCGGCTGCTGACCAACAACCCGCGCCGCCGTTAAACCGTGCTGGCAGGGCGGACAGGTCCATGAGCTCCCGTCCGCCCTTGCCGGCACAAGGACGAATCAACTCCTGCCTGCTGTCCTCAAGCCCGTTCCTGCTGAATACGCTGACGACCTCCCCTGCCTTGCCGCCCGACGGCCAGGCACAGGCAAGCGACCCGCCCCGGGAGGCGGGTCGCCAGCCGGCTTATTGCAGGGTCTTGCTGCCGACAGAATCGCTGATGTCCGACACCATGCGGCTGGCTTCGGAGCGCATGCCTTGTGCCCGGTTGGCCAGATCGCGCGAGGCTGCATCCATGGATTTGCGCGCCTTGGTGCCCGCGCTGTAGAGCTTGTCGCGCGCCAGCGCACGACGGCGGTTTCCCTGCTCGGGGTCGAGCAGGAACATGGCAAGGGCGCCCAGTGCAATACCGCCGAGAAGCCAGGTGAAGGGCGACGTGCTTGTTGTGTCCTCATTCATCATTCTTTTCTCCTTGTCAGTTAGAACCGGTTTCACAAACATACGGCTTGAATGTGACCGCTTTCTTGCTCCAGAGTTTATAAACGGCGACAGGAAATTATCGGATGGGCAAAGCGGGCATGCCTTCTGCGCCACCAGGAAACTTCTTCGAGGAAACACTCTTCATTCCAGTCGGGAACGCCCGGCGTCCCGCGCATTCATGCGGTACCCCGAGAAGCCCGTGCGGCTCAATTGCATATGACTTCCGGCACGATGCTTGACCGCGAATGTCTGAACGGGTATTCCTTTGCGGCCGCACTTCATGCATGTACGCCCATGTTCGTCAGCCTGGCCCCACGAAGCCGGCATGAACCCATAGGGCGCGGGGAAGCCCGGGATCATGCAAACGCCGGACCGGCCCGCTTGCACCCGGCAGTTGTGCAATCAATCAGATGGAGCCCATGATGAAAGTCGAACTGGACATTGAAAAGATGCAGGCCATGCTGGAGATGTGGCGCAACTCGACCGACCTGCAGGTACCGATGACCGATGGATTCCGGCTTTACCTCATGAAAAACAGGCATGAAATCCTGGGCAATCTCCTGCAGGCAGCGACCGCCTTGAACCTCGCCATGAGCTGCATGAAGCCGCTCGACGATGATGCCGCCTTCGACGACCTGAAAGAGAAGTTGCGCGCGTTCATCGAATGGGCGGCAGCCGAGATCGACAAGCTCGACCTGATGACCCGCGAGTAGCCTTCCCCGCTGTTTGAAACAGCAGCGGACTGCGCCCGCAGCAGTCCCGCTTTCTCCAGTCCAGCATCCCCTTCCCTGCGTGACATCCTTCCATCGCCAGTCCTCTGCAGGTGCATGAGCGGCAATGCCTTCCTGCACGCGAATCCCCTCTTTCGACCGCCGGCCTTGAACGGTTTGCATGCTTGCGCGCAAACAATTTTTGCCCGCTGAAAAATAATTTGGAATTACCCCTGCTGAGGGGAAACTATTTCTGAGGTGCAGTATCGAAGAGCCCGTTACGTGATAGAAACGTTGCCCTTCGACACCAATGCAAACTGCCTCCACCCTTCCCGTTCAAGCTTCCGCTCTTCCCGTTCGGCTGACATTTCCCAATGTTCAGCACATTGCCTTGCCCACAGTGTTTGCCCTGTCCGGCCTGCTCATGGGCAGCTGGGCAAGCCGCATTCCGGCCTTGCGCGACGGCTTGCAGATTTCCCATTCGATGCTGTCCTTCGTGCTGCTGTGCGGCGGCCTGGGTGCAGTGATTTCTTATCCGCTGGCTTCGCGCCTGATGGCGAATTTCGGCGGCAGAAGGACAACTCTTTACGCCGGGCTCGGACTGAGCGCCGTGCTGCCGGCCATCGGCCTGGCGCCCAGCGTGCCCCTGCTGATGCTCGCGGTATTGATGCTGGGCGTGAGCGGCGGCTGCTTCGGCGTCGGCCTGAATGCAGTGGCGGCACGATTTGAAAAGGCTGCCGGGATGTCGAAGATGTCGAGGCTGCATGCCCTGGGCTGCGTCGGTTCGCTGGGCGGCGCACTGCTGGGCAGCTTCGTGGCCGGCATGGGCATCAAGCCATCGATGCACTTCATCGCGGTGGCCCTGCCTGTCGCACTCCTGATGTGGCTCAGCTGCCAGATGCTGGAAGCCGATGAAGGCGGCGAAGTGATCGAGAAAAAGGCCTTCGCCCTGCCGAGCGGCCCGCTGGCCGTGCTGGGCATACTGGGCTTTTGCGGTGCGATGTCGGAAAACAGCATCGCGGACTGGAGCGGTGTTTATCTGAAAGACCACTTCAATGTGTCGGCGGGCGTGGCGCCGCTGGCCCTGTCTGCCTTCACGGTCATGATGCTGGTGTCGCGCCTGATGGGCGACCGGTTGAAGGAAAAGCATGGTGCGCGCCGCCTGGTATCGTCCGGCGCCGTGATTGCCGCGAGCGGCCTGTTCCTCGCAGTGTTCGCGCCGAGTGCGCCTCTGGCCCTCGCAGGCTTTGCCTTTGCCGGCATGGGCTTGTCGCTGCTGTTTCCGTTCATCTACAGCGCGGCCGGCCGGGAAGGTCCCATGGCTACCGCAAGCGTGGCCACGGTATGCAACATCGGCGGCCTGATGGGCCCGCCCGTGATCGGCACCATGGCCGACCACCTCGGTATCCAGGTCGCCATCGGCTTCATCGGCCTGCTGAGCGTCGCGATCGCCTTCGTGTCCGCCAGGGCGAACATGCTCAAGTAAGAAGCGCGATCCCTCCACCTTTCACCGGGCCGCCCCGTCTCTTGACCGGGCGGCCCGTTTTCTTCATGCGGGCCGATCCTTGTCCTGCCGGACGGAATAAGGAATGACCCGTTCCTGTTCATCCGGATCATTGCGCGCCACGATGGCGCGGGCGGCCTCGGTGCTGCTCAGGTTGATCGCCTTGTGCGGCATCGAAGGCGGGATGAACAGGAAGTCGCCGGCCTCGCTGACCACCGACTCGGCCAGGCCTTCCCCGTAACGCGTTTCGACCCGGCCTTCGAGCACATAGATGCCGGTCTCGTAGCCTTCATGCAAATGGGGCTCGGCCGCCGCTCCGGGGGGAATCACGACGATATGCATGGACAGCCCCCTGCTGCCGGCGGTGTTTCCGGAAATGCCAATGAAATAAGGCAGGCGCTGCCGCGTCACGACCGCCTGTTCGGGCCGTATCGCGACGACGTCCTGGGAGGCTTGTGCTTGTGCCATGGCATGCTCTCGATCGAAGTGCGCCGGATTCCATTATCGGCCCGGCGCTGCCGGCATGCCACGTGAGGCGACTGCGCCTTGAGGCGGCTCAGGCCCGGTCTTCGTAACAGGGTGCCAGGTTGCGCACTTCCACCGTGCACCATTCCGCTGCCGGGCAGCGCGCAGCAATGTCGATCGCTTCTTCCCGCGTCTCGCAATTGAGCAGGAAGAAACCGCCCACCATTTCCTTCGCTTCCGCGAACGGGCCGTCGAGCACATGTGTCTGGCCGCTGCGCACGCGGACCCGCGCCGCACCGGCATGCGAGCCGAGAGACTCGGCGGCCAGCAGCAAGCCCCTGGCCTGCAGGTCGTCGCCAAAGCGCAGCATGCTCTCGTAGGCGGCATTGCCTTCCGCCTCGGAGCGGGTAAGCCTCTGCTCGGGCGGCTCAAGGATCAGCAGCATGTAAGGCATGATTTCTCCCCGTTTTTGCAACAAGCTGTGATTTTGACATCATTTGGCGACGGATTGGACTACACTCGGTTTTCCGCATTTCAACAACGAGCCCAAGAATGATCCAGCCATCCCTGCGTCTGACCCTGGCATGCGCGGCCGGCATCCTGAGCCTCGCCGTCCTCCTTCCCGCAGCCCATGCCAATGCCATCGAGAATGCCGCGCAAAAAGTCGGCGAAGTGGCCCAGAAGGCCGGCATGGGCATCGAGAAAGGGATCACGAAGGCGGGCGAAGGCATCAACAAGGGCGCCAGCAAGGCCCGCCCGGGACTTGAGAAGGGCGCGCATCATGCCGGCAACGGCATACAGAAAGGCGCGCATCACTTTGACAAGGGCGTCAGGAAGGGTGCGAAAAAAACCGGCGAGGCGCTCGGGAAAGCCGGTGCGAAGGTGCAGCAGGCCGTGAAGTAGGACCAGGCATCGGCGCTTTCAGGCCGTTCGCGAGATTCGCCCTGACGGGCCACGATTGAAGTTCGCATCGGCGAAAGCCCTGGGCCTTTCCATCACCTGATGGCGCAAGCCGCCCAGCCTCACGGCCGATGTTGCCCGCAGGCGAAGCTCGATGCCGTCGAAGCCGGGACCCTGCTGGACGCATTGATCCGATTACGTTATCTTGCTGTCATCATTCCCGCCATGCCAAGTTCCGAGCAGCAGTCCTGCGGCATGGCAGCATCCAGTCTCCTGCCACGAAGATGGACCAGACCCAACCGATTGCTGTGCCCTCGACCGAAGAATTCGGCAAGCCGGAAGGCGGCCTGCGGCGGCGCGTGTACAGCATCATTTTCGAATCCGACACGAAAGCCGGAAAGCGCTTCGATCTCACCCTGATCGCGGTCATCCTGTTCAGCATCCTGGTCGTAATGATGGACAGCGTGCATGCCATCGGCGACCGCTACGGCACCGCAATCGACGTGCTCGAATGGGGATTCACCATCCTGTTCACGATCGAATACCTTGCCCGGATTTACTGCGTGAAACACCCGCTGCGCTACATGACCAGCGTGTTCGGCATCATCGACCTGCTGGCGATCCTGCCGACTTATCTCGCCCTTGTGGTACCGGAGGTGCATGCCCTGCTGGACGTGCGCATCCTGCGCCTGCTACGCATTTTCCGGATCCTGAAGCTGACCCTGTATGTCGCGGAATACCAGGCCCTGATGGCCGCGCTGCGCGCGAGCCAGCGCAAGATCTTCGTCTTCATCCTGTTCGTCATGATGGTGGTGCTGATCCTGGGCACGGTGATGTACGTGGTCGAAGGGCCGGAACATGGCTTCACCAGCATACCGAAGTCGGTGTACTGGGCAATCGTGACGCTGACCACGGTCGGCTATGGCGACATCACGCCGCAGACCAACACCGGCAAGATGATCGCTTCGCTGATGATGATGCTGGGCTGGGGCACGCTCGCCGTTCCAACCGGGATCGTGACGGCCGAGATGGCGTACCGGCGCATGGGGCGGCAACCCTCGATGCGCGTCTGTGCCGCATGCCGCAGCGAGGGCCACGAAGCCGACGCCAAGTTCTGCAAGGATTGCGGCGCCGCCCTGTCCAAGGAACAGCGCTAGCGGGATTTGCCGGCCGGGAACCGGCGTTACGATGCATGGGGAGACAGTTCAGGCCCCCTCAAGACTGAACTGTCCCAGTGTGCGAGCCGGGCCGCCGCATCGAAACTGCCTTGCAGGAAATCGAGCAATGTCGCATCCGGCGACTCCGCCCGCCGCACCACCTCGTACGGCAGGATGAATTCCCGAAGCGTGCTGTCATAGACTGCCCTGCCCGGGAGCAGCGGCGCTGCGTTGAATCCTTCCGGCTCGGGATAGGCATAGGAGTAGAACACCGGAGACGGCAATGCCGCGCTGCCCGGCCAGAACCCGCAACTGCTGACCTCGTGCGAATAGGCTTCGCGCGCCACCCAGTCCGGAAGATGCGGCACGCCTCCCGGATGTTCCGGCGCCGGGCGCCCGGAAAAGCGCGTCACGGCGAGATCGAAGCTTCCCCAGAAAAAATGCACCGGGCTGCACTTGCCGATGAAGCGGGCGCGGAATTCCTTGAACACGCGGTCCGCCTGCAGCATGGCACGCCAGCAGCGGTGCGCCGCCTCCGCATCATAGGACGCATGGACGCGGTCTTCCTCGAACGGGATGGCATCGGCAACTTCGTTCGGTGTGGTGTTGATTGTCACGTCGAGCCCGAGCCGCGCCATCCTGCCGCACACTTCCCGGTAAAAGTCGGCGACCGGCTGCGGCTTAAGCGGCAAGGTTTCGCACCTGCCGTCATCCGTCTGGATTACCAATTGGTGTTCGATGAAATCGAAATCGATCTGGAATGCGCGCGCGCCATGGGAAATGGGAGAGGTGGTCAAGCCGCGCACGGTTACATACAGGGGAACATGCCAGGAGTGATTGGTCCACGGGCTGCAGGCGAGCCGGATCTTGCCGACGATTTGCGTCCACATGTGCAGCGTCGCATAGGTATCCTTCCATGACTTGAAATCAAGAGCGGGCCAGTGCTCGGGACGCGACGCATTGCCGGGGGAACTGGGTTGCATCATGATTCGCTCCATTTTGATTGTTCATGCGAAGACGCATCGCCGGGCTCGCCGAAAGGGACTGCCGGGTCGTCCGCAAAGTCTTATCAAGAATCAGTCTGCTGCCAGGGCGCGCTCCCGCCACCCGCTGCCACTTCAACGGCGTCCTGCGAGGCAAACGTCACGGCAGGATTTCCCGGCAAGCCTGCGGCGCGGCGAACGTCACACTCTTAAACCCGGCGCGATCGGTTTTTGCAGGCGGTCGGCGATCATGCTGATTTCGAAGGTCTGCATCTCGCGTCCGATGGCGCCAAGATCAAGCTGCGCGTTCTCGATTTTCGGAAACAGATGCTGCTCCTCGTTGTCGACATGCGCGAGGATGGCATCGGCGAGCTGGCGATACAGCTGATCGATCCGCGGGTCGCTCTCATCCGTGATCTTGAACCTGTCCATCAGCTGCTGTGCCTTTTCATGTTCCTGCTCGCACTGGTCGACGAGGGAAGGATCGACAGTGCGCACGCGGGGATAGAACGCACCTTCCTCAAGGGCAGTATGTTCCTCCAGCACGACCAGCAGGCGGCGGCCGATGTCTTTCTTTTCATTCATGTCCTTCGCCTGGAAATAGCGATCGAACAGCTGGCGTACCAGCGCGTGATCCGTCTTCAGCGCCTCGATCGGTGCATCCACCGGAAATTCGCCTCTGCGGCGCGCATCGAAATCCGTATCCACCTGTGTCTCCTTCTCGCCAATGCAAGAGCCGGTCTGGAATCCGGCTTTCCGATCTTGAAGTTTATAAGCTGCACTCAGTATTGCAAGGCACTGAGTACAGGAAACAGGATGCCCGCCCGGTTGGAACACCACCTGAGGAATCCGGTCTATCGACAGACGCATTGCCCCCCAATCACTTTCGCATGTGAAAGGCAATCCATGAAATGGCGCGACCCGACGATATCGATATGGGATGAAGCGCTGGACATGCTGGAGCGCGCCGACCGCTTGCACCGCCAGTTTTTCCAGCTTGAACATCAAGGCCGCACGCCGACCTGGGAACCACCGGTGGATGTGTTCGAGACGGAACTGGAACTCGTCATCATTACTGCCCTGCCCGGCGTGGCTGCCGAGCAGCTCGCCGTCACCATCGAAGGCCCGGCGGTAGTGATCCGCGGCCAGCGCGCCATGCCGCTACCGCGCGAAACCGCGATGATCCGGCGCCTCGAGATTCCGTATGGGCAGTTCGAACGGCGGGTTGAATTGCCGCCCGGCCAGTTCCAGGTCGGGCAACGCCTGCTGAAGGACGGTTGCCTGATCCTGACCCTCAACAAGCTTGGATGAGTGACATGGACGAACAGGACCGACGCGACAATCCGCCACCTTCCGCAGACAATGCCGCCGTGATCGAAGCCACGCAACCGCGCAGCAGCCGCATTGCCCTGCCGCCCGATGCGCTGATCATCGTGCCGGTTCGCAACCTGGTGCTGTTTCCCGGGCTGGTGGTGCCGATCAATGTCGGCCGCGAAGCCACGATTGCAGGCGCGCAGGAAGCGGCGCGCAGCAGCCGCCAGGTCGGCGTGCTCCTGCAGCAGGATGTGTCGGCGGAGGCGCCACGTCCGGAACAACTGCACGAGATCGGCACCATGGCCAGCATCGTGCGCTATGTGACTGCGCAAGACAATGAACACTACATCGTCTGCCAGGGTCATCAGCGTTTTCGCATCATCGAATTCCTGGGCAGGTATCCCTTCTATGTGGCGCGCGTGCAGCCCCTGCCGGAAGCGGATGACAAGGCGCCCGAAGTCCAGGCGCTGCTGCTGCAGCTGAAACAGCGTTCGAATGAAATCCTGGAACTGCTGCCGCAGGTGCCGCGGGAGTTGCAGGGCGCGGCGCAGAACATCACTTCCGCATCCGCCTATGCGGATTTCGTCGCCGGCCTGATGGACCTCACTGCCGAAGAAAAGCAGGACGTGCTGGAAACCCTGGACCTGCGCAAGCGGCTCGAGAAGGTGCTGAACTTCCTCGTGCACCGGATCGAGGTCCTGCGCCTGTCGCAGAAGATCAACCAGGAAACCAAGGAGCGCATGGACGAGCGGCAGCGGGAATTCCTGCTGCGCGAACAGTTGAAGACGATCCAGAAGGAGCTGGGCGAAACCGAGGAAAACAATGCCGAGGTGGCGGACCTTGCCGAAGCCATCGCCAAGGCGAACATGCCGCCCGAGATCGAAGCGCATGCGAAAAAGGAACTGGGCCGCCTGCAGAAGATGCCGGAAGCGGCGGGTGAATATTCGATGCTGCGCACCTACCTCGAATGGCTGTCCGAACTGCCGTGGTCGACGATGACCGAGGACAGGATAGACCTGGCGGAAGCCTCCCGCATCCTGGATGAAGACCATTACGGCCTTGAAAAGGTCAAGCGCCGCATCATCGAATATCTCGCGGTGCGCAAGCTCAATCCCGATGGCAGGAGCCCCATCCTGTGCTTCGTTGGCCCGCCCGGCGTGGGCAAGACTTCGCTCGGGCAGAGCATCGCGCGCGCCACCGGGCGCAAGTTCGTGCGGGTGTCCATGGGCGGCGTGCACGATGAAGCCGAAATCCGCGGCCATCGCCGCACCTATATCGGCGCACTGCCCGGCAACATCATCCAGGGCATACGCAAGGCCGGCTCGCGCAACTGCGTGATGATGCTCGATGAAATCGACAAGCTCGGTGCCGGCGTGCACGGCGACCCTTCCGCCGCGCTGCTGGAAGTGCTCGACCCGGAACAGAATTCCACCTTCCGCGACAACTATCTCGCGGTGCCCTTCGACCTGTCGAAGGTGATGTTCATCTGCACCGCCAACATGCTCGATACCATACCCGGCCCCTTGCGCGACCGCATGGAAGTGATTTCCCTGCCCGGGTATACCGAACAGGAAAAGGCGCAGATCGCGCGCCGCTACCTGCTGAAGCGCCAGCGCGAAGCCAACGGCCTCAAGCCGGGGCAGTGCGAGATCAGTGACGCCGCGGTGCATGCCATCATCCAGGACTACACTCGCGAAGCCGGCGTGCGCAATCTCGAACGCGAGATCGGCGGCGTATTCCGCTCTGCCGCGGCGCGCATCGCATCCGGCCAGGCGCAGCAGCTGCGCATCGATGCCGCCGACCTGCCGGCCATCCTCGGCCCGAAGCGCTTCGAAAGCGAGCTGGCGATGCGTACCAGCCTGCCCGGCGTGGCAACGGGACTGGCGTGGACGCCGGTGGGCGGCGACATCCTGTTCATCGAAGCCAGCCGCACGCCGGGCGCGGGCCGCCTGATCCTGACCGGCCAGCTGGGCGACGTGATGCGGGAAAGCGCGCAGGCCGCGCTCACCCTAGTCAAGGCACGCTCCGCCTCGCTCGACATCGCGCCCGAGATCTTCGAGAAGAGCGACATCCACGTGCATGTGCCGGCCGGCGCAATTCCGAAGGATGGACCGAGCGCCGGCGTGGCGATGTTCATCGCGCTGGCCTCGCTGATGATGAACCGCCCGGTCCGCCACGACCGCGCCATGACCGGCGAGATCAGCCTGCGCGGACTGGTGCTGCCGGTAGGCGGCATCAAGGAAAAAGTGCTGGCCGCATTGCGCGCCGGGATCACCACCGTGATGCTGCCCGCCCGCAACCAGCGGGACCTCGAAGAGATCCCGGAAGATGCGCGGCGCCAGCTGCAGTTCGTGTGGCTGACCACGGTGGATGACGCGGTGCGCGAGGCGATCGGCGAAGCGGCCGCCGCGGAGCAGCCGGCATGACATGCGGCGCCTGTACCAGAACCATGCTCGCGACGGCAGCCATGCTGTGCGGGCTTGCAACAAGGAGCGATGCAATGGCGATGACCCTTACTTCATCCGCATTCCAGGCCAACGGCGGCATTCCCGCCATCCATACCTGCGAGGGCGTGGACCTCTCGCCGCCCCTGTCCTGGTCCGGCCTGCCGGATGGCACGAAGAGCCTGGCGCTGATCGTCACCGATCCCGATGCGCCCGATCCCGCCAAGCCGCAGCGCATCTGGACCCACTGGATGCTGTACAACATTCCGCCGAACGCAAGCGGCCTGCCGCAGGGCATGCATGCGAAGGACCTGCCGCCCGGCACCCATGAAGGCGTGAATGACTGGAAGCGGACGGGCTATGGCGGACCTTGTCCGCCGATCGGTCGCCATCGCTACTTCCACCGGCTGTATGCGCTGGATACCGTGCTGCCCGACCTCGGCAAGCCGGACAGGGCCGCGCTGGAAAAAGCAATCCAGGGCCATGTCATCGGACAGGCCGAACTTGTGGGGCTGTATCAGAAGAGCAAATGACCGGCAGGTGGAAGCCCTTACTCCTTTGAAGGCGAAGTAGGGTACGCCGCGCGCACCATGCCATCCCGCTACGTGTGACGCATCCTGCTTTCCTGCGCGTGCAAGCTGCCCTGGGGTGAATTCTAATCTGCCATGAGCGGCAGGGCGCGCAGTGCACCCTGTACTTCCGGTGCGCACGGCGCACCCTACTTCCTCACTACGGCCTCGGTCCCGTACGCGGGCCGGATGTGCCTGTCGTGCTTGCTGTTCCGCCGGAGGCCCCGCTCGCGCCGGCAGCATCGGTGCCGGCCGGGGTTCCGATCTCCGGAGCGCGGGTATCGCCTGCGTCTGCCGCCGAGCCCAGTCCTGTGCCGCCCGCTGCCGCCGCACCGGCAGCAGGACTGCCACCGCCGGTGCCGGCCGGCGAGCGGTCAGGCTCGGAAGGCGTGGAGATTTTTTCCATGGTGCGGTCCACGTCCTCGGGTCGACCCGACGCCTTTGTCACCACGTCGCCGAGCGACACGATGCCGATCAGCCGGTGGGCATCGTCATGCGACACCACCGGCACACGCCGGATCTGCGTGTCCGCCATCCGCTGCATCACATCATCCAGCGACTGGTCTTCGAAACACCAGCGCACGTCGCTGCTCATCACTTCATCCACATGGCAATCCTGCGGCGCCTTGCCGGCCGCCGTGCCGCGTATGGTGATGTCGCGGTCGGTGACCATGCCCACCAGGCGGTCGCCATCGCACACCGGCAGCGCCCCCACATTCATCTCATCCATCATCTGCGCCGCGCGCTGCAGGCTTTCCTGCGGCGACACGAACCTGACGTCGCGCGTCATCACTTGCGAAACCATCTGCATGGCTTACTCCTTCCAATCCAGGCATGCGCCTTCGCGCCGCCTGCCCGCCAATCGGGCCTCTTGCAAGGCTTACAGAGGGGGCACCGAGCGCTTGATCGACTTCTGCAATTCCTCGTCGCTCTTGGTGTCCGGCATCTCCTGCTGGGCTCCCTGCTGTTGCGTCTGCTGCTTCACCTGCTGTTGCTCCGCATCCTGGCTCATCCCCTGCTGCATCGCCTTTCCCACCGAATCCGAGGTCGGTATTTCTCCCTGGAGTTCGCCGCCGGTGTCCTGCGGCATCTGGCCCACGTGGCGCATGGCATCGGATTGCTGGTCGAGGTTCACTTCCTCTGCAACGGAGTAGCGGCCATCGCCGGCACCGCCGCGGGAGGATGCCCTGGAAAGCGAATTGTCGGACTGGGTCGACTTGCCCGCTTGCGGATTGCGCGATTCCGTCTCGACAGACTGCGGCGGATTCTGCCGAGGCGACACCGACCCTGCCGAATCATTCCGCAGCGCGGCAACGGTGCGGCGCACTTCCGGCATCGGCATGCCGGCACCTTCATCGTAAGACCAGATTTCCGTCCCGGCGGTATCGCTCGCTGCCGGTGCATGTTCGGAAGCCGCCTGCCCTCCTTGTGCGGATGGCGCGGCCTCCTGTGGCCGGTTCGCGCCCCGGCTCGTTCCCTCGGTACCGAGGCTTGCCACCTGGTCGACACCGATGCCGGCCGACTTGTCGCCCGACTGTCCGGTTCCGCGGGAAACGCCCAGGTCGGCGACCGGTCCGGTTTCCTGGCCGGCTTCGCTGCCGGTCGATGTGGATCTGGCTTGCGCGCCCTGCCCTTCGATGAAATCCTTCATGCGCGCCAGGTCCATCTTCAGGCGCAGCTGCATGTCTCGCTCGGTATTGCCGGCCATCGAGCCCGGCACCTGTTGCGGCTCGGCACGCAGGGTGAAGGTGACGAGCGAGGTGTCTCCATCCACCGGCTGCATCTCCACCTTGCCGGTATTGGTCGGGCCGCTGGTGTTGTGCCAGGCGATGCAGCGGCCGGGTTCCTGCTCGGTGATTTCCGCGTCCCATTCGACGCCGCGGTTGGCCATGATCGTCTTCCAGTGCAGGTGTCTGTCATCGATCTGCTGCACCGACTCGACTTCTTCCATGAACTGCGGATAGTCTTCGAAACGGGCAAGCCGGTCGTAGGCAACCTGCACCGGCACCCTGATCTGTATGGATTGCTGAATCATTGCCATGGTGAACCTCCTTGTGTTCCATGAACCGCGCAGGGCGGACGCGAGAGCGATTTGCATGACACTTCAGAACACAAGTTGACCCACAAGTTGCGGGAAGATTGCATCGCGCCTGCAAGGGCCGCGGCAGGCAGCGCCGGGACAGGTGCTGAACTGTTTGCACAATTCGCACTCTACCCAGACCCATGCTTACATGGAGAAAGAACATGGACGTAGAAGTCATTTACCGGCAACCCGACGGGACACAAACGATGCTCGGCATCCGCAAGCTGAATGACCTCCCGCCGATCGGCGGAGCCTTTCAGCTGGACCAGCGGCAATACGTGGCAAAGTCGTTTGGCGGGCCGGATGCCGAAGGCCGCTATGTGCTGTTCCTCGAAGACGACATCTCCGCAAGACACTGAAGCGGCACCGCGGCACAGGGACGTGCGCAGCAGGGAGAGGGCCGCAGCCCTCCCCGCCTGCCATGCTTACTGCGATTGCTGTGCAGCGGCGTTCAGGCGATTGCCGATCTGCTGGGCCGTGGTCAAGTGAGCCTGTATGACCGGCAGCTGCGCGGTCGCGAATGCCCGGATCTGCGCATCCTGCTCGCTCACGGACGCCGTCCTGAGAAGCCCGACATCCTGGGCGTGGACATCGATATTGCGGCTCATGTAGGCCCGGTCGAACGCCGCGCCGGACAACTGCGACAGGCGCACATAGGCAAGCGCATTCTCGGCCGAAGGCTCGTTCGGCAGTGCGATGCCTTTTTGTTGCGCGAGCTGCATGATCTGATTGTTCGCCGCCGTGTGGTCGTCGATCATCCTCTGCGCGAACTGGCGTACCTCGGCATCCGTGGCTTTTTGCAGCGCCAGCTTGGACAACAGGATTTCTCCCTTGCCGTCCTGGAAAGCCGCAAACAGCAGGCTCGGCTCCAGGACTGCATTGATCGTGACCGCTGTCTCCAGGTGCCTCTCGAGCACCGGCAGGACGGTGGCGGCAAAAGCCTTGATCTCCGGGTCCGTTCCGCTGTTTGCCTGCGTGATCGCCTGGAACACGTCCACGCCGTGCACGATCACGTTGTGATTCATGTACGCCGTGTCGAAATCCGCGCCGGACATGCCTGACAAGTCGTCAAGGACGGACTGGTGTTCCGCGCCGGTGGCGCTTGGCAGGCTGACGTCCTTGGCCTGGGCGAGCTGCGCGATCTGGCTGTTCGCCGCCGTATGCTCTTCGATCATCCTCTGCGCGAACGCACGCACAGCTGCATTGCTGCTCTTCTGCAGCGCCAGGTTCCCCAGAAGGGTCTCCGCCCTGCCATCCTGGAAGGCATTCGTGAGGAAAGCGGAGGGCGCGACCTTGCCGTTGATCGCTTTCGCCGCCAGCAGGTGTACTTGCAGCGCGGGCAGGATATTGCCGGCCAGCGTACGCACATCGGCGTCTGTCGCAGAAAGCGCCTGCTGCCTGAACAGGGTCACATCCTTGTCGTGCACCGTGACGTTGTGGTCCATGTAGGTCCGGTCGAAGATCGTGCCGGACAGGCCGGACAGGCGGTCGAGCGCGGCCTGGTCCTCGGCTGAAGTGGTCGTCGGCAGCGTGATGCCCTTGGCCTGGGCCAGCTGTCTGATTTCATTGTTGGCCTGGGTATGGTCATCGATCATCCTCTGCGCGAATGCCTTCACGTCTGCGTCCGAAGCTTTTTGCAGGGCAAGCCTGGAGAGGGCGATCTCGCCGGCCCCGTCCTGGAATGCGCTGGCGAGAAAACTGCTGCTTTGCGCCGCAGTGGAAGAAGAGGATGAGGATGGAGTGGATGAAGCGTTCCCGGTCTGGGCAACCGTCGCGTTGCCCTGGAAACTGTCCGCACCGCCTCCATCGCCCTGGCCGCCACAACCGGCCAGAACGGCCATGAAAGAGATCGTCATTACTTTTTTCATCTTGGGACTCCGATCAAGGTCCGCTCAGGCCATGCAAGCGCGCGCACCCGGCATTGCACGGCAAGCAGACCTTGAGATGTCCTCTGCAGCCGCGAGAAAAGCGCATGTTCCGGAACGAACCCGTTGATTTGCCGGATGGCTGAGAGGCACGGTTCCGGAGCCGCGTTCCGGGGGTGGAGGGACGGACTTTTGACATTCCTCAAAATCCGGAGGAATGGGGCTCTTGTATTGCCTTTGGCACAATGCCGCTTTTCGCGGCGCAAGCAGCCGTCCGCGGCCCGGTATGGCGTGGGGAGAGTGCCTCGGGCAATGTGGCCGATGCGTTGCACAAGACATGGCACGCCCGCAGGTCTTCAGGACAATGCGGGCGCAGATGCGCCGATGCCGCCTGCGCGTCTCACGCGGTCCAGAGGGACCTGGAGCGCACGCGGTCTTCGGAGAGGGCCGGATGGATGTTTGCCTGCTGCAGGAAGCGATGCTCGGTCGTCGGGTCCTGCAGGTGCAGCATCTGTGCCGCCATCACGTCATACACCGGCACATCGCCTGCGGGATGGGCGCACAAGCGATGCTTGACCCTGCCATCCGGATGCAGGACATCGATGTTGGCGAACATGGCGACCCGGATCCGGTAATGGGTGCCGCTGCTGCCGCCAATGACATGGAACTGGCCGGACCTGCGGAATTCCTCGCGCTGCTCCTGGCTCATCAACCTGACGAGGAGGCCGAGCGCCCGCCGCCGCGCCTGGCGGTTGGTGCGCATCTCCTCATACATGGTCAGCCGGTTGTTGCGCTGGGCTTCGAGCATCTGTTCCCGGGCCAGCTCGTAGAGCCGGTGCAGGCGGCTGCTTCCGGCTGGCGTGCCCGCCCCGGCACCATTACGCCCGGGCGTGGCATTGCCGCCAGTGTCGGAGTCGGAAGAAGCCGGCGCGCGTCCGCCGGCGAGGAAGCGGCAGATCGCGCGCCAGGCTCCGTTCAGGGCGGGCACGTCAGCCCCCGACCGTCCTTGGCACCATGACCACTTCTTCCATGGTCGGATCGAATTCCTTGACCGTGTGCTTGGCTTCCGTCTTGGTCTTTGAACCGAAGGCGGAATATCCCTGCTTGACCAGGGTGTCGAAGGTTTCCTTCGCCGCCGCTATCTCCTCCAGCTTGTCCATGTTCCACGTCAACTGCTTGTGGCCCGACCTATCCATGATGCTCATTTCGCCGACTAGTGATTCGGGTGCTTTGTCCATCATCTACTCCTTGCCAACTGGCGATTGCAGAACTCCCTGATCGCTACTCCTATGGTTGTTGTCGCATGCCAAAGCACATCCCGGGCGGCAAGTGCCATGCGTCTGGGCCAATCGCATGCCGTATCCGGTGTGTCGCTTCACGCCGCGCTCTTATGTTCTCTAGTGACAGCATCGGTTCGAACAAGATCGGCTTTCCGCTTAAGAATTTGTGATCTATGTCAAGGTCGAGCTTTGCCTCTTGTCGGCGTCCCGCCGAACCAAAGCGGGAGGGAACTCCGTGCCGGGGAACAGAACTCAATCATGTCCACTATAGAAGGGGATCATGATGCAAGCAAGCCAAGTGAAGGAATATTTCCCCAGTGTCAAACGACGCATCGATGAGGCTGCGCAGCTCTGCCAGATCACCGCCGAGGTGCCGGACAATGTGCGTGATCGCGTGGGAGAACTGGACCGGGAAGCGAATGAGGCGGTGCGGGTCTTCGAACAGGAAGCGAACGACAACCGGATCCGGCAATGCCTGGATCGGCTGGACAAGCTCGGCGACCGGGTGGTACACGCATGCGCCTCGGTGAAAGTCGACGATCAGGTGGAAAATGCCGTGCGCCAGGCGCACGATGCGATTTCAAATCTGAAACACCGCCTTCACTGACGCAGCGTTTTCATGATTTCCGACATGCGGTAAGGCTTCTTGACGAAGGAAAATTCGCGCAGCCCGGATTTTGCGCTGCCCACCGCCGGGGCGGGATAGCCCGAGGCCAGGATGACCCGGATGCCGGGCACGAGCTTGCGCGCTTCCTGCCCGAGCACGATGCCATCCATGCCGGGCATCACGACATCGGTGAACAGCACATCGATGTCTGGCGTGCGCTTCAGTATCTCGATGGCATCCATGCCATTGTTGGCCGACAGGACTTCATATCCCATGTTGCGGAACAGCTCGATCGCCATGTCGAGCACATCGGCCTGGTCATCGACGATCAGTGCCTTGTCGCCGCTGCTGGGCGACGCCTGAGGGGGGACGGCATCCTCATCCCCTCCGGCGATGGCCGGCAGGTACAGGGTTACCGACGTGCCTTCCCCGACCGCGCTCTCGATCACCATCTCGCCGCCGGACTGGTGCACGAAGCCGTACACCTGGCTCAGGCCCATGCCGGTGCCCTTGCCCGGTTCCTTGGTGGTGAAAAAAGGTTCGATCGCCCGGCCGGCAACGTCGGCAGGCATCCCGGTACCGGTATCCCGGACCGTTACCCTGACATACCGCCCGGCGGAAACATTGGGGACCTGGTGCTCGTCGAGATAGACGTTTTCCGTGATGATGGACAGGGTGCCGCCTTCCGGCATCGCGTCGCGCGAATTGGTGACAAGGTTCAGCAGCGCGGCTTCGAACTGGGTGGCGTCGACCATGACGGGAGCGAGATCCGAGGCGGCGCGCAGGTCGAAGGTCGTCAGGTCATTGCAGGCGCGCCGCAGCACTGCCTCGAAGGCGCTGATCACCTGGTTCAGGTTGTGCTTTTCCTGGCGTACCGGCTGGCGGCGCGCAAAGGTCAGCAATTGCTGGGTCAGGTTGGCACCGCGCGTCGCGGCGCGCTGCATGCTGTCGATGATCTTCATGCAGGCCGGGCTGTGCACTTCCCGGGACAGCAGTTCCATTCCGCTCACGATCACCGCGAGCAGGTTGTTGAAGTCGTGTGCGATGCCGCCGGTCAGCTTGCCGAGCGCCTCCAGCTTTTGCGACTGGACCAGCGCCTCCCTGGCGCTTTCGAGGGCTTCTGCAGCTTCCTTGCGCTCGGTGATGTCGCGCGTGACCTTGGCAAAGCCGATCAGCTCGCCCTTGTTGCTATAGATCGGGTCGATCACCACATGCGCCCAGAACCGCGTGCCATCCTTGCGCACGCGCCAGCCTTCCTGTTCGAAACGCCCTTCCCGTACGGCGATATCGAGGACTTTCTTCGGCAATCCCGCGGCGCGATCTTCCTCGGTATAAAAGCGCGAGAAATGGGAGCCGACGATTTCATCTTGGGTATAACCCTTGATCCGTTGGGCGCCGGCATTCCAGTTCCGGACTTCGCCGGTCGGCGTGAGCATGAAGATCGCATAATCGGTCACACCCTGGACCAGCAGCTGGAACCGCTCCTCACTTTCCATCAGCGCTTCCTGCGTCTGCTTGCGCTCGGTGAAATCACGCGTGATCTTGGCAAAGCCGATCAGTCGGCCTTCATCGTCACGAACCGGATCGATCACCACGTGCGCCCAGAACCGGCTGCCATCCTTGCGCACGCGCCAGCCTTCCCCTTCGAACTTCCCCTGCTCGAGCGCAGTCCCCAGCGTTCTCGCCGGAACGCCGGCGGCCCTGTCCTCTTCGGTGTAGAAACGCGAGAAATGCTGGCCGATGATTTCATCCGTCGTATAACCCTTGATACGTTGCGCGCCCGTATTCCAGGTGCTGATATTGCCTTCCGGCGTCAGCATGAAAATCGCGTAATCGGTAATGCTGGCGAGGAGCAGACGCAGCTGTTCGCTGTCGCTCATTCTCGAAACATGGGTGTGGGATAGTTTGTCCATGCAATACCTAAAGGAAATCTTTGGAACAGGCAATAAAGCTTTAGGGGGGACAAAGGATTGTACACCTATATGACAAACGGAAAGTTACGGATCGAAGCATGCGGCCTGGCTCCTGCGCGCTGCGCAGGCTTCCCTGTCAACTATGCTGCCCCTGAAAACGGCTAGGTATGGCGCGGCCAGCAGTGCGGTCCTTGCCTCTGCGCATCGCTCCTGCAGTCATGAGCCAGTCGAAGATCGCCGGCCAGAGCCTGGCATGCGCCCTGCTCCCGACCAGTGCGCCGACATGCTGGATGCCGACCCCGATGTCGCCTTCATAGCGCAGCACTTTCTTTGCCGTGCTGGCGGCGGCATCATGGAAGGGCAGTATCGATTGCGGCGGAATGATGGTGCTGCGCGGGTCGATCACATTGAGCAGTGGTGCCCGCAGATCGCGCGGTCCGATCGGCCGGCTTCCCAGGAGCAGATTGCCTTTCATCAGTCGGTCATCCCGGTACAGCCATTCAAGGATTTCGGCGAAGAGCCTGCCGGGCAAGGGAAATTCATCGCAGGCCCAGCGTTCGACCCGCATGTGGGTGGCAAGCGCATCGGGATGGGCCGCGGACAGCCACCAGTCGATGCAGCGCTGCCACTGGAATGCATGCGGCGCGGCTGCCGTGCTGACAAAGCTGAGAAAGGAGCCGGGCACCGTGCCGAATGCGTGTGCCACCAGCGATGCATCGGCCGTGGCTGCCACCAGCGGCGCAAAATCCCCCGCCTCGGGGCCGAAATGCAATGGCGTTTCCAGCAGCAGCAAGGCACGCACCCTCTGCGGATACAGGCATGCAAACAGCGTAGCCAGCACGCCGCCCAGCGAATGGCCGGCGAGGATGACTTCCCCTTCTCCGCTATCGGCCGCGATCGCATCGAAGCACAGCTTGAGCAGGCGGTCGCCGTAGTCGGCCAGGCCGACATCCGCTTTGGCGCATGGCGTCCATTCCACCAGATAGACGCGCATGCCTTGTGCGAGACAACGGCGCACGACACTGACTTCCGGCGCGAGGTCCCAGATGTAGGGCCGCTTGATCGGGGCCGGGACGATGAAAAGCACGGGTCCTTCAGCGGAAGCCTCGCCATATTGGCGCAGGCGCACCCCGGCTTCGGCATGCACGCTGCGCCATGGCGTTTCCTCGGGCCCGAAGCCTGCAGCATCGAGCAGCGCGCCCTGGCGCTGCCGGACCTTGTCCATGCGTGCGAACAGCATTCTTGCGGGGTGGACGCTGTCCGGTTGCAGCATGTTCATCCTCTCGTTGTCTTCGAAGCCTTCGACCACGCAAGCGCGGCGAAGGATGGCTTGCCGATCGCGCATGACTTGCGGCGGGGCTGATTGGATTCGACAGGCGCGGCAGGGTTCTCGATCCGAAGCGCGTTCCTGCGGACGCGCATGAACGAAGCCGGCCTTGCCATTTCTGCATGTGTGTGCACGCATGGGTGCCGAAGCAGTTGGGTTGTTACAACAAAGCGTTTTTTGTTACAGCAATTTTTTGTTGTTGTTCGTTAATATGGGCTCGCACTTTACCAAGTTGCACATCAGCAGCCCTGTCCTCAGCACGCATGGCTGCTTCTTATGAAACACAGCGCGAATCGCATGGAATATTTCATCGAGGGCGCAACAATCAAGGGAGAGATCTAATGAAAAAGTGCTTATCCATCCTGGCACTTCTCGGCACCGGCCTGGCGTTCGCGCTTCCCCAGGCATCGGCGGAAACTGCCGCATCGCATCACAAGCCGGTGAAGAAAGTGGCAAAGAAGGCCGAGCAGGCGGACCAGATCGATGTCAAAGGCCTTTCCCGCGTCGATTACAAATGCGACCTCGGCAACCAGATCACCGTCTACGAGCATCCGAACGACAACAAGCGCATCGGATTGCGCTGGAACAAGAAGCTGCATGAACTGACGCGCGTGGACACGACCACCGGCGCCAACCGCTTCGAAGACAAGAAGAGCGGCCTGGTATGGATCGGCATCCCTGCCAAGAGCATGCTGCTCGATGCGAAGAAAGGCCGCCCGCTTGCCAACGAGTGCAAGAATCCTCAGCAGATGAAGGCTTGAACGGCTGACCCGTTTTCTTCCTGCGACGGCTGCGGCAACCCCGCAGCCGTTTTTGTTTCATGGCCCGCCTCAGCCCTCCTCAGCCAGTTTCGGGCACGGACTTCGGCACCTCGATGATCCGAAATGGCGGGCGTTCGGGATAAGTCCGCTGCAGCAGCGGCTTGGCGACGTTGTACACCGGGATGTTGTTCGCCGTCCTTCCTTCCGGAGAGCCGCGGTGCGCATGACCGTGCAGTACCGCACTCACCGGATAGCGCAGCAAGGGATCTTCAAGCCGGCTGGTGCCGAGGAAGGAAAATATTTCCACCGGCTCGCCCTGCACCGTCGCCTCGATCGGCGAATAATGCATGAGCGCAATGCGTTCGCTGGTGCGCAGCTTGGCCAATGCCGATTCCAGCTTGAGCGCTTCCTGTATCGCTTCATTGACGAACTGCTTGATCGTCTTCTCGCCCCAGGCACCGAGCGTGCGCCGGCCGAAACCGCCGGCAAATCCCTTCACGCCGGCAATGCCCACGCCATGGATTTCGCAAGCCTCGCCATCGAGCACCCGCACGCCGGCTTCATGCAAAATGCGGCACACATCTTCCTCCCGCCCCGATTCATAATCATGGTTGCCAAGCACTGCCACCACCGGCACCCGGGCGGCCGACAATTCTTCCACCAGCACTTCCGTTTCCTCGGGCAAGCCGTAATCGGTCAGGTCGCCACACAACAGGAGTGCATCCGCCATCTGGGCCGCTTGCGCAAACAAGCCGCGCAGGCTTCCTCCCGATTCCTTCGTGCAATGAATATCACCAACGGCTGCGAAGCGGACGTTTTCTTGGGGCGACACGATGTGCTCCTTTCTGGATTTCGAAACTGTGGAATCTATGCATTCTTGTGCTGCATGCGAGCAAGACGCGTTCCTGCTCCCATACAGACCATCAATCCGTGGCATAAGTTTTGCTGTTCTTCATGTCATTTCCTTCGGAAGCCAGACATGCCAGATACCATCCTGACGTCGCCAGCCGACGGCGCGCTCGACGCCGACACCATTGCCTTCTACCAGAAGATCCTGCACATCCTGAACGACGCCGGCCTGCCCTATCTCGTGGGCGGCGCCTATGCCTTCAACCGGTATACCGGGATCAACCGCAATACCAAGGATCTCGACATCTTCATCCGCCGCAGCGACTTCGAAGGCATCAGTGAAGCGATGCGGCGCGCCGGTTACGAAACCGAGCTGACCTTTCCGCACTGGCTCGGCAAGATCCATGCGCACGATACCTACATCGACCTGATCTTCAGTTCGGGAAACGGCATCGCCGAAGTGGACGATGCCTGGTTCGAATACGCCCCTGCTACGGAAGTGCTGGGCGTGCAAACGAAAATCAGTCCGGCAGAGGAAATGATCTGGTCCAAGGCCTTCGTCATGGAGCGCGAACGCTTTGATGGCGCCGATGTCATGCACCTGATCCAGGCGCTCGGCGACCGGCTCGACTGGCGACGGCTCCTGGCACGCTTCGGCGAGCACTGGCGGGTGCTGCTGAGCCACCTGACGCTGTTCGGCTTCATCTATCCCTCCGATCGCGACCGGGTGCCGGCATGGCTGATGGATGAACTGATCGAACGACTGAAGCAGGAAACCCATGCGCCGCCGCCCCGGGACAGCCTTTGCCTAGGCACCCTGCTGTCGCGCGAGCAGTACCTCAACGACATCGAGCGGCAGGGGCTGGAAGACGGCCGCCTGATCCCGATCGGGAACATGACGGAGCAGGACACGGCGCACTGGACCGCGGCGATTCCGGACGAGCGCAAAGGCGACGGCGCAAGCCAGTAGAATGGCGGGTCCGCCTTCCATTCAACATTTGCCAGCGCCATGATCATCGCCACCCATTCAGGAAAATTCCATGCCGACGACGTGTGGGCAGTCGCGGTCCTCGACATCGTCTTTCCCGGCTGCGAACTGGTGCGCAGCCGCGACCCCGAGATCATCGCCGCTTCGGATTTCGCCGTCGACGTGGGCGGCATCTGGGATCCGCAGGCGGGACGCTTCGACCATCATCAGAAAGGCTTCGACGGCGCGCGCCTGTCGGGCGTGACCTATGCCAGCGCCGGGCTGGTGTGGAAGGAACATGGGGCGCGCTGCGTGAAGCGCATCGCAGAGATGCATGCCGGCTACGAGATCACCGAGGAACAGGCGCGCGAGATCGCCTATGCGATCGATGGCGACCTGGTGCAATACCTGGACATGGCGGACAACGGCGCGGCGCGCAACGCGCCCGGCGGCTATGGCTTGTCGGCGGTGATCTCCGGCTTCAACCCGACCTGGATCGATGAGCAGGCGGCAGGCGCCGCGGCCGAAGACCTACGGCTGCAGCAGTTCCGGCGCGCGATGGCCTTCATGGCGGACATCATCGTCAATGCCGTCAGGTACCGGGTCGGCGGATTGCTCGCGGTGCAACAGGTGAAGCAGTCGACGCTGCTGGAAGACGGACGGGTGCTGTTCCTGGAAAACGGCGCCCTGCCTTGGGCAACGCTGGTGCGCAACCAGATGCCGAAGGTATTGTTCGTCATTGGCCGCAACGCCGCCGAGCAGCGCTACACGCTCCACGCGGTCCCGGCAAACCCGGAGACCTTCGAGGCACGCAAGGATTTGCCGGCGGCGTGGGCGGGATTGCGGGAAGCGGATCTGGCGGCCGTGACCGGCGTGCCGGATGCGGTGTTCTGCCACAACAAGCGCTTCATCGCCGCGGCACGGTCGTACGAGGGAATCAGGGAAATGGCGCGGCTGGCGCTGGAAGAGTGACGGCTTTGCTGACGCCGTGGCTGCCGGCCGCGGAGTGGACTCTAGAGAGGGTGACGGACCATTCAGCGAGCCGCCTTCCACGGCGTGCTCTCCGGGGCGGATGCATTCCTTCCGCAGTCGCATTCATACCACTCGTGCTTGTCCCAGATGTCAGGATTGAAGTCGCCCGAGGACGCGCCGGAAGAGGCCGGAGGCGCAACAACTGTTGCCTGTGTGCCAGTGGCCGTGCCGGAAGCAGAGGTCGTGCCGGTGCTTGCGCCTGAAGTTTGTGTTGCATCCCCTTCCAGCGGAGAGCCGCCGCATGCGCTCAGAATGACAGCGGCGCAAGCGGATGCCAGCAAGGATGTCAGGGTTCTGTTCGTAGTCGAGGTGTGCTTCAAAAATTTCATCTTTCCAAATTGCTTCGCAACAATAAGTGGCATAGTCCATTCTGAGAATTCCGCATGGAAAAGGTTCCCACCGGGAACGCCAAATTCGCTCAAAGCAATGAAAGATGCGGCGATCTGCGCGCAAAAGTGCAAGGGATGCAATCAAGCGGCGCAAAGCCTTGACAGGAAGGATTGAGGTTTTTGCAGGATGGGCTGGTGCAGCGTGCACAAAGCCGAAAGGGAAAGAACGTAGGGTGGCACCGCGATGGCATGGCGTGCGACGCACCATGCCTCCCTATGACGTATTGAAATTCGTTCTAGTCCCCTGGGGAGCCAGGGGATGCACGTCTTGCACGTGCTTCCACCAGCAGGTACAGCAGCGTCGCCAGCGCCAGCGGCGCGAGGTAATAGATGGCGCGATATGTGAGCAGCGCCGCCAGCAACTGATTTTCCGGCAGTTGCCGGGACAGCAGCGCGAGGAACACCGCTTCGAGCACGCCGAGGCCGGCCGGGACATGGGTGATGACGCCGGCAATCGCGGCTACCAGCATGACCCCGAGCACCACAGGAAAGGCAATCTCCTGCTCCAGCAGCATGAAGATCACGCCTGCTATCAGCAGCCAGTTGGTCGAGGACATCGCCAGCTGCAGCAAGGCCAGCCGCAGTGAAGGCAGGCTCAATTCATGCCTCCGGATGCTCCAGCTGCGCCGCCGCGACAGCGCGCACAGCAATACATAGGCGATCGCAGCGGCGAGCAGTACCGCGCCCAGTACCTGCAGGCCCATGGCATCGAGCTTCCAGCCAGCGGGCAAGGGAATCGGCCGCCAGACGAAGACAAGCCCCGCCAGCAGCAGATAGCCCAGCCAGTTGGTCAGCATGCTCATCGCGACCACCCGGGTCACCGTTTCGGCATCCAGGCCCAGCCGCGAATAGAGCCGGTAGCGGAAAGCCACGCCGCCGATCAGCGATCCGAGGTTGAGGTTGAAGGCATAGCTGATGAAGTTGACCCTGACCACCTGTTGCCAGCGCAGCGGATGGCCGGTGACATGGCGGCCAATCAGGTCGAAGCAGCTGTACAGGGCGTAGCTTGCGGCTGCCAGCGCACTCGCTGCAAGCAGGCCCGGCAGCGGATACCCGCGCATGGCGGCGAACACTTCCTCCCACTGCACCGAGCGCGCCTGGGTGATCAGCAGACTGGCGACCAGCACGAAGAACGCCAGGCTGGCCAGCCGCCTGGCCCATGGCCACCACGGCCGCGCGGCAATGCCACGCCTGAGGGCAGGCTTGCCCCTCATCGCAGGCAGCGCACCTCTGGAATCCGGCGTCTCGCTCATGAACCGGCCGTCCGGTTCACGCGATCCGCGCCCTCGGGAAGCGCAGGCGGCGGCACCGAGGTCAGGCGCGGCCCATGGGCAGGCAGCCAGCCGGCCCAGGTCGGGAAGCGGCGCAGGAAGTGGAACAGGAAGAAGCTGCGCACCAGTCGCCACAAGCTCGATTCGCGCAGGTCGGCGGCTTCGACCTTCCTGCAACTGTGCTTGATAAGGCCTTCGAGATTGTCCGCGAGCTGCTGGTTGAACCCGCGGTCGAGGATGAACACATTCGCTTCCAGGTTGAGCGAAAGGCTGAGCGGGTCGAGGTTGCTCGAACCCACCGTTGCCCAGTCTTCGTCGACCACGGCAACCTTGCCATGCAGCGGACGCTCGAGGTATTCATAGATATGTATGTTGGCGCGCAGCAGATGGTGGTACAGCATCGCGGCAGCCGTCTGGACGATGGGCAGGTCTGGGTTGCCCTGCAGGATCAGGGACACTTCCACGCCGCGCCGCGCCGCCTTGCGCAACTCCTTGAGGAAGCGGTAGCCCGGGAAGAAGTAGGCATTGGCAATCATCACCCGCCTGCGCGCGAGACGGATCGCCAGCCGGTAGTGGCGCTCGATGTCGTTGGTGTGGCGCCGGTTGTCGCGCCAGACGAACAGCGCGCGCGCATCGCCCGCCCGGGGCAATGCCGCAGGGACGGGCCTGGTGCGGCGCCAGTGCGGCCAGCGCCAGCCCGGCTTGCCTTTCTCGATTGCGGTGCGCATGAAATCCCGGATGCAGGCAACGATCGGCCCTTCGGCTTCCACCGCATAATCCTGCTTGGCTTCCGGGCCGAAATCCGCCAGGTGATCGGCCGAATAATTGATGCCGCCAATGAAAGCGATCACGCCATCCACAGCCACCAGCTTGCGGTGCAGCCGTCGGAACCAGTTCAGGCGCTGGCCGAACAGCTTGGTCGCGGGGTCGAAGATATGCACCCGCACCCCGGCAGTAGTGAGCGTGGCAATGAATTCCTCCGACAGGTCGGGCGAGCCGAAGCCGTCGATGGTGATATCGACTTGCGCGCCGCGCTGCGCCGCTGCCACCAGCGCAGCCTGCAATTGCAGGCCCACCTTGTCCTCGTAGAGGATGAAGGTTTCGAGCAGCACTTCATGCCGGGCAGCGGCAATGACCTCGAACACCCGCGGGTAGAATGCCTCGCCATTTTCGAGGAGCGTGAACTTGTTTCCGTCAGTCCATTGGCGCGCCATGATTCACTTGTCCTCGTGAGCCGTGCTGCCGGCCATAAGCCGCGACCAAGGCTCCGAATGCATAGGCGCGGAAGAAAAATCAATCATGAGTTGGCTGGATGACAGGCTGTTCACCCAAGTATCCCGCAGTGGCCATTTTCCGCGTTGCATTCGATCAATAAGAGCCCGACTTCGGCAAGTCGCAGCATCATCAGGCTAGATCCGAAATGCATGCATTGGTTCTTGCGAGCATGGAAAGAGCAATCCTCAGCACAGCAAGCGCTCGATCACGTTGCGCGTGATGATATCGACCCGCCTGTCCTGCCCCAGCACCTGTGCCCAGTCGGTGGTGCCCGCCGTGAACACCGTACCTCCATGCGAATACATGCCCATGGTTGCAGAATGAATACCTGCGTCGGCTGCATGCCTTTCGCGCGGCGGGCGCTCCTGCCAGCCTCCATCGAGCAGGCCGGCAGCCAGGATACGGAATCCGGGCGGCGTGCCTGTGTCCTGTGCGTCGGGCGCCAGGACCGCGATGCCGCTTTCACTGTCGAAGCTTGCCAGCGGCGCGCCATCGCATTCATAACCCACCAGCGGCGGCGCACTGTCCTGTCCGAAGGCTTCGCCGCGACGCAGGCCGGTACCTGCGAATGCCCAGTGCTCCGCATCCTGCACGATGAAGCCGGCGGTGCTGCGCGGCCCATCCCACCAGCCGCCGCCATGGCGGTAGCTGACGCCGGTCAGACTGTCCTCCGGCCGGTTTGCCCCGGTGGGCGGCCACCAGTGGTCATGCGCACCCTGCGGGCCGCCCTGATGGCAGACCATGGCCCTGCCCTCGTCGACCACATGGATGCGCCACCAGCAGAGATTCGCACCGAAGAAGGCGGCATTGCCGCCGCCTGCGACGAATGCTTCCACCCGGTCGCGCATGGCTTCGCTCCAGTATTCGTCATGCCCGACGCTGAGCAGCAGGCGATGGCGATCGCAGAGTGCGCTGTCTTCATGAAGATCGGAGTCGGTGCAGAACTCGGGCGCGAAACCTTCGCGCAGCAGCCAGCGGATGAAGCGCGCATCCCAGTGGGCGAAGGTCTGGCGCGGCGAGTTCAGGTCGTAGTAGTCCAGCGCGCCCCAGGTCTGGCCGCCGATGCCGCCGCCCGGGCGTTGCAGCGATACCCTGGCACCGGGCGGCGTCAGGGAGCGCGGCGGATTCACATAGAAGCAGCCGCCGCCGCTGCAGTTGTAGGCGTGGTAGGTGGCGAGCGGGATCTTGTAGAGCAGGCGGCTTTGCCCTGCGCCACGCACCACGAACAGGATGGCAGCGCTCTCCATCGCCGCGCCCAGCACTGCAGCCTCCGGCTCGATCAGGTGCGCGACATACACGGCGGAAGGCCAGTCCTGCGGAATCGTGAATGCATAGGCCGGCCACTGCCAGTCTTCCGCCGCACCGCGCGGCGCTGCATATTTGCCGCTCAGCCAGCCGCTTTCCTGCATGCGGATGAAGCCCTCGCCCCAGCGATGGAAAGCCACGCGAAAGCGCGGCGCATCGGTGGAGACGTGCAGCACGAGGCGCTCGCCGGGCGCAACGCTGGCGCGTGCGGGATAGCCCTGGATCATGGCTGCGCCGCGTCAGGAAACCGGCTCCGGCTCCACCCGCTTGCGCACCAGGTAAGGCGGCATCGCGAGCGCGTGCATCGGCGTGCGGCGGAAGGATGCGAGCGCCTCGGACGGGGTTTCCACAATCGGCTCTTCCTTGCGGTTGAAGGAGGTGTTCAGCAGCACGGGCACGCCGGTGCGCGCTTCGAAGGCTTGCAGCAGCGCGCGCAGGAAGGGATCGTCCTGTTCGCCGACCGTCTGCAGGCGCGCAGTGCAATCGACATGGGTCACTGCCGGAATGAGATGCGCCGCCTGCGGCCGCACCGGTGCGGCAAACTGCATGAAGGGCGAGGGGCGGCGGATGTCGAAGAATTCCTCCGCGCGTTCGAGCAGCACTACCGGCGCCAGCGGGCGGAACCATTCGCGCTCCTTGACCCTGGCGTTGATCCAGTCGCGCACATGGGCATGCCGCGGGTCGCCGAGGATGCTGCGATGCCCGAGTGCGCGCGGTCCGAATTCGCTGCGCCCATGGTACAGGCCGACCACCCTGGTGGCACACAGCAGATCCACCATGCGCGCTCGCAGATGTTCCGGCTGACCGATGCACTCGACGATCAGGTCGTCGGCATCGCGCAGTACCGCCTCTATGTCGGCGGAATCCGGTTCCGGTCCGAGATAATCGTTATCCCAGCGATAGTCGCAGGGGTCGCCCAGCAACTCGGTCAGGCCGTACACTGCGCAGCCGAGCGAAGTGCCGGCATCGCTCGGCGCCGGCGGGATGAACACGCGGCGGAACGGCGTCTCGCGCAGCAGGCGGTCATTGGTGGAACAATTGAGCCCGGTGCCGCCGGCGAAGCATAAATCGTCCGCGCCGGTCTGGCGGTGCAGCCAGCGCGCGACTTCGAGCACCGCTTCCTCGAAGGCATGCTGGCCGGCGGCCGCGAGATTGGCGATATCGGCAAAGCGCGACTGGTCGCCACCGGCATCGCCACTGCTATAGCGGAAACGGTTGCGCTCGCGCAGGATCTCGCGCCAGCGCGCCGGAATCGTGACCTCGGCACCGTTGACTTCGAGCGGCGGCAAGCCAAGCGCATGCGGGTCGCCGTGCGGTGCCAGGCCCATGACCTTGCCTTCATTGCCTTCCCCCGGAAACACCGCCTGGGTCAGCAGGAAGTAGAACATGCCGAGGCCGACCAGGCGCTGCTCGTCGCGGTTCCACAGCTGTTTGCCCATGCATGCGATGCGCTCGCGGCTGGCACGATAGAAGGACGACACTTCGCGCCAGTCGCCTGGCACGCCGGAAGCGCCCTCCCATTGCTCGGTGAATTCGGAAGCCGGACTGCCCTGCCCGTCGATGATCATCACGGCCGCTTCATCAAAGGGCGACGGATGGAACACGCTGTAAACATGGGACAGGTGATGCGAGATGCGCGCGCGCTTGCAGCCGGGCGCGAGAGTCAGGCACTCGGCCAGTTCCTCTTCATAGGCAGCGAGATTGCCGATCTCGTCATCCGATGAATAGCATTCGACCAGCGCATCGAGCGGCTGGCGCAGCGCCGCCAGGCGCGGCAGATAGATCTTGCGGAAATCGTCGACCCGGCCCCAGTGGTGCTTCCGCCGCGTCAGGCGTTCCTTCTGGATCGCGAACAGCACGCGCGAGCCCTGCATCAGGCACAGGCTCGCATCCTGGGTGCGGTTCACGCCCAGCACAATCGGTGCATCGCTCATTGTTGTCTCCTTTATTGTTAATGCAAGGTTTGCCAGCGATAGCTGCCGCCGTCTCGCTGCAGGCGTCCCAGCCCGGGCGCCAGCGCGTGCGGACAGACCAGCAGCGCATCACGTTCCAATGCCAAGCTGAAAAGCCGGGCGCGGGTCTGCGGTGTAAGCGCGGGATGGGTATCGAAGGCGCTCACCCATTCCGGGTGCGCAAAGTGCAGCGGGTGGTGGCATACATCGCCGAGAAACAGCACGCTCTGTCCCTGCGACTCGATCAGCACGCTGGCATGGCCGGGCGTGTGGCCCGGCGTGGGCAGCAGCAAAATGCCGGGCGCGAGTTGTGTCTGCCCGTCGAACAGGACGAGCAGTCCAAGCTCTTCCAGCGGAACGATCTGTTCATCGAACTCCTGAACATGGCCCGGCCCGCCGAACCAGTCGTGGTCGGCACGCGCGAGGTGATAGCGGGCATGCGGGAAGGTCGGGATGCGTTTTCCACTCTGCAGCAGGGTGTTGCGCTTGATGTGGTCGCCGTGGGCATGCGTGAGGATGACGATGCCGACCTGTTCGCGCCGGTAGCCGGCACGCTCCAGTTCTTCCAGCAGGTGACCGGTCCGGCCGTCGTGCGTGTCCTCGCCGTAACCGGTGTCGATGACGATCACCTCCCGCCCCGTATCGACCAGGCCGTAATTGTGACCAACGGGAATCTTGCCTTGCGCATCCGTTTCGAGCTGCGTGCGCCAGACGGCTTCCGGCACGTTGTGAAAAAAGAGCGCTGCCGGAAAGGGAAAGCAGCCGTCGTCGAGGACCGCAAGCTGGATCTGGCCGACAGGGAATTTGCGCATGCCTCGCTCCGCAATCGCACCGGCTCCGGCATTAAACAGCGGCAAGCGGCGGCAGGCGGCGCAGGATCGTCAGGCAAATTTGGAGACTGGCTTGCGGTGATTAGTTCGGGGGCGGCCGAAAATGGCAATGCTGGAGGAAAACCCGGTCAGCTCCGGCGCCGCGGCTTCACCACTGGCTGCACCGATTTATCCTTGCTGGAATCAATGACGCTGCGAAAGAAGGCGACCAGCTCCGGCACATGATGGTCGAAGGTGAACAATTGCCGCTGACGCCAGACCTGCTCGCGCACGGCCTGCACTTGCCCGCGGTCGCGCAGCCTCGCGCCGAGCTCTTCGATGCTTTCAAAAAAAATGCTGATGCCGAGTTGGCGCGCCAGGGCCTGGGTGGCGACGATCGCACCTGCATTTTCCTGCTGGATCATCGGCAGACCGGCTGCGGCAAGCGTGGCCATGCGCGCGGGGTAGTTGAGGTCGTCCCAGTTGGCGCGGCGGATTTCGCCGCCGTTCTCGCTGGCAAAGAAATGCAGCCAGCCGGCATCGTAGCGGGAAAATTCTTCCACCCAGCGCGACTGGTCGACGTTTGCATGCAGGTGCAGGTGGTCGGGTGCCAGCCTCCGTGTCTTGTCTATCCACTCCCGCCATTGCCCATGAGTGAAGTCGCCATAGAAATGCAGGTGAATGTCCTGTGCCGCCAGTTCAGCCACGGTGTGCGGATGCAGGCCGATCGGCCGTCCCGGCACCACGGTGTGAATGCCGCCGTCGGAGGCCGACAGCAGTTCGCCGCGCGGCCGCTCGAACCAGTCGCGCTTGGGCAGGTCGCCATCCAGCACATGAGTGGGCTTGGACTGCGACAGGCCGGGGATCACGGTATCAAACCAGTCGCGCATTTCCGGACTGGTAAAGATCTGGCCATCGCAATACTGGTAGAGCTCGATCAGTTGCCGCCAGCTTCCCTTCTCCAGGCAGATGAAAGGCCCTTCCTTGAAATGCCAGACGAAGGGAACGCCGGTGGTGGCCATCAGGACTTCATGCGCGAACGGCACTGCCTGCCAGTTGAGCAGCGCATAGATGATGTCCGGCTGGATGCGCTTGACCGCTTCACGCCAATTGTCCTGCGGCAGGTCTTCCACATGGCCGAAGGGCAAGGGGCCGATGCTGTTGTACCAGTAGGGATCGCTCATCCACAGGCCGTAGAGCTTGTGCCCCTGCTCTTCCAGCGCCAGCACGCGGTCGGCGTTGTAAGCGAGTTCGCCGACCAGCAGGATCTTGAGCCCGTCCTGTGCAGGCAGCGTGTCCGGCCGCTCGCGCATCGGTCGGTATTGCGCGGCTTCATCGATGTCGTTGCCGACCGTAGTATGGAAGTGCAGCGGCACCCTGACCCGGTAATGACGGCGGAAGGGATTGATGCCGCCGACCGGTTCCTGCATCAGCTTGTGCCGCTGCAAGGGATGGTCCACCCATTCGCAGCTGACGCGGCCGCTCTCGATGAAGGCACCGAGCTCTTGCAGCTTCGCCCAGTACAGCCGCTCGAGGTCGTCCGATTCCAGCTCCGCGCGCTCGGTCCAGCGCAGATGCGTGGTCCGGTGCATGCACTGCACCAGCTGCAGGGGAAACCCGGGTATCTGCCCGGTGGTCTGGCGGCTGTAGTGATGGCGCACGCCCGAGCACGCGAGCACCGCATTGCTCTGGCCGTCGAGGCTGGCCTTGAGGCTTGCGAGATGGTCGCGGTAATAGACGTCGTCGCTCGGAAGGTAAGCGATCAGCGGCGCACTTGCCCGCGCCAGGCCTTCGTTCAGGGCATGGCCGAGGCCGGTGTTGTCGCCGAGCTTGACATGGCGGATGCGCGGGTCCGAGAGATAGGGCAATACCGCCTGCGCCGTGCCGTCGCGGGAGCCGTCGTCGATGATGATGGCTTCCCAGTCCGCCAGGCTTTGCGCCAGCAGGCTGTCGAGCGCGCGCCGGATGAAGTGCGCCTGCTCGTAGGTCGGCATCAGGACGCTGATCGAGGGTGAGCTTGCCTGCGGCATGGCCTTAGGCCTTCACTGCGCTGATGCATTCCGCAGCTTCGGTCAATGCGGAATGGGAAACCGGAATTACGTTCAAGACGGACTCTCCTCCGGAGGAAACAGCCTGTCTGGGGAGAATCATGCAGGCCCCCATGCCCGGCCATCCTTGATGTGCGACACGCTCAGCGCTCGGCAAGCTCAATATCCTCAATGCAGCGTCGGCCCGGCTGCAGGCGCAATCCTTTCCATGCGCTGCATGGCATGCTCCATGCGCTCGTCACCCGGCAGTTTCGCTTCCGGTACATGCCGGACCGGGCTGACGTTCCTGACCCGCATGCCCTGCTCGTACACCATGCGCCCGCCGAACCAGCCGGAAATCAGCACGCCGAGCGCGGCGATGGCGGACATGGCGAGCGATCCGCCCTGATGGTTGGGCTTTTTCCTGCGGGTCAGCAGGTTGATGCCGGTGAGTGCCAGCGCCCCGCCATTCAGCGTGGCATGCAGATTGGCGGTGCGCTTGGTGTCAGTCTGCTCCTCGATCCCGAGGTAATCCATGGCGCCGGCCGCTCCGGCAGCCACGCCGCCCAGCAGCGCACCCGTCAGGCTGTAATAAGCGGCATTCGCATAGGATTCCTTGCCGGTGGCGCGGTACATCGCGTCCATGATGAATCCGAATGGAAGCAGGGCCGCCGGCGCAACGATCAGCATGGGATGCAAGGGATGTCCGGCCAGGGTGGCTTTGGGCATGTTTCTCTCCTTTTCTTTCGGTGGATGACTTTCAGCGGACGGCAGGTGAGCATCAAAGCTTCACCGCTGCCGCCCGCATTCCTTCCTACTTGCCGCTGCCGGCCCCGCCCTGCGACCCGGTGGGTTCGGAGCCGCCGGAGCTGGAGGATCCGCGCGACTTGTCGGGTGCGCCGGTAGCGCCGACCGTGGCGCAATCAGCGCCACCGGAAGAGCTGCGCGGACCGGACAGGCGGTAACCGCTTCCGGTGCTCGGGCTGCCGCCATCCTTTTCCGTGGCCCGCGCCATGGCTGCGGGGCAATCCGCCTTTTCACCTGACGCGGATGTGCCGGGGGTATGCGTGCCGCCGGTGGAGTTGGGCACGCTCGATTTAGGGGTGCCGAGCGCGTTGCCGCCGCTCGAATTGCCGTAGCTGCCGGAATAGCCTGAGCCACCTGAATTGCCTGAGCTACCTGAGCTGCCGGCATCGCTGCCCCTGGTCTGGGATGCGGAATTGCCGGCGCCGCCGCTGTTCTGATCTCCGGCGGCAAACGAAGGCGATTGAACGGCGGCAAGGCTGCCGGCGCCCAGCAGGGTGAGAGTGAGCACGGTCGACGAGAGTCGTTTCATATTTCCTCCATGAACATGTGAATTCCGATCCTGCCCCTCCCGCAAGGAACGTGCCACCCACGTGCATGAGAGAAGGCCATCCGTGAAACGGCATCGATCAAGCCCGGCATTTGCCGCCAAGGGCTTTCGTCCTATGCTGTATGCGTCGCCGCGCCCGGCAAGGATTCCGTCTTTTCCGCAGGAAGGATAGGCATCGAATGCAAACGATGTACACCCTGGTGGCCGACCTGGTCCTGCTGCTGCATGGCGCCTTTGTCCTGTTTGCCTTGTTCGGCGGATTGCTGTTGCTGCGCTGGCCCCGGTTGCTCTGGTGGCATGTGCCGGCCCTGGTCTGGGGAATCATGGTGCAATGGGCAAACTGGATCTGCCCGTTGACCCCGCTGGAGAACCATTTCCGCCTGCTTGCCGGTCATGCCGCCTACGAAGCGGGATTCGTGGAACACTACGTGTCGAAAATTCTCTATCCGGAAAACCTTACGCTGGAGCTGCGCTATCTGCTCGGACTGGCGCTGGCTGCGATCAATGCCGCGGTATACCTGCTGGTGATCAGGCACAGGCGCGGCCGGCGGGCGTGAGGCAGGCAGAAGGCCGCCTTGCGGGACGACAGCCCATCAACTACCTTGAACATAGGTGCCCTGCATCCGAGGCAGGCGCACGCACACGCAGGAGTGGATCATGTGTTACCGAGTTCATACCGATTCCGAACGGCAGATGCGCGGACAACGCCGCGCTACGGAAAAAATGACAGAGTCTGCCCGCCCTGAACCTGATGCAGTGAAAGCCCGGGAAGCGGCTTCCGGATCGGGCATCGGCTCGAGGCTGCGCAGGCTGTTTGCTGCACCGGAAGAAAAAGCTTCCGGCCATCGCGAGCCTGATGAGGCCGGCGGGCAAACGATGGAAGCAAAGCGGGAACTGGAAAAGGCGGATTAGCTTTCCCGCACTCGGATGCCGCCTAGGCCGCGCCCGGCAGGATGGCAAGTCCCCAGCCGACCAGCAGCATCCCGGCGACCCGGCCCGCCCAGTGGCCTGCGGGTGCAAGCTTCTCCACCAGGACAAAGGCCGCCAGGCCGGCGATCCAGGCCAGGTTCATGATGCCGCCGACAAACAGCAGCAGCATCAGCATCCAGCAGCAGCCGAGGCAATAGGCGCCATGGCGCACTCCCATCAGGAAGGCACCGCGCCTGCCTTCGCGCCATTGCGTCAGCACGAATTCCAGCGGGGAGCGGCAGCGGCGCAGGCAAGCCTGCTTCAGCGGCGTCCACTGGTAAATGCCGGCGGCGATCAGCAGCAGCGCGGCCAGCAAGATGCTGGTGAGCTCCATCATGGACGACAGCAGGGCAAGCCGCTCGAGTGCGAACTGGAGAGCGACCGCGGCGAGGCTGAAGACTGTCCAGACCGCGACATACCCTGCTGCGAATATCCCGGCATTCGCCACTCTGTGGCCCTTGGCCCGGCGGCCGCGTGCAATTGCGGCATACAGCAGGATCATGGGTGCGGCGCTCGGCAGCATCATGGCACCCATCATCACGGCCCACATGGCAAACATCAGCGCTGCATGGCCGGGCGTCCACGGGCCGCTGCTCATCGGCATCAGCATGCCGTCCATCTCTTCCAGCGTGCCGGCGCCATTCAGGAGGTAAGCCCAGCAGGATGCAATGACCAGCAGCAGGCCGCCCGCGACGAGCATGCGCTCGCGCCGGATTGCCCGCTCCATCCATGAGCCGTCGGACATCATCACCCCTGCTTTCGCAACAGCTAGCTAGACTTCCACGCCCTCAACGAATGTAACGCGGCGGCAAGCGCGCTCAGGCTCGTTGCGCGTCGTGCATGATCGCGGCCAGAGATGCGTGTGAGGTGCTTGCCGCCCTCCTTGCCACTATCCACCGGCGCCGGGCGTCCGGCAATGGGCCGGCTGCCCGGCAAGAGTATGCCTTCTGACTTACATCAAAATCAGGTATTCCAAGGCCCGCCGCACCATTGTCCGCATGCACTGGCAGCCTGAATTTCTTCGGCGGGTGATGCCTGTGGATGCCTCATGCATTCCTGCAACCAAAAACTCTTTCCAACTATCAATACTCAACAAGTTGGAGGCATAATGATCCGGTTTCCTGAGTAAAATCATGACCGATCATTTCCTCACCACCTCGTCCGTTTCCACTCCCCTGCAAAAATTCTCGGTCCGCGCCCTGGCGCTGATCGGATGGCGCGTCAACTTCAAGCCTTTGCCGGGCCCTCGCGGCGTCATCATCGTCTACCCCCATACCTCGAACTGGGATTTCATCATCGGCCTGCTGGGGAAATGGGCGATCGGCGTGCGCTTCCGCTGGCTGGGCAAGGACTCGCTATTCAAGGGCTTGACCGGGGCACTGCTGGGCTGGTTTTTCCGGGCCACCGGCGGCGAGCCGATCGAGCGCAGCGCATCCACCGGGGCGATCGCCCGTCTTGCGGCGCGTATCAAGGCTGCCGATCAATACTGGCTGGTGCTTGCGCCCGAAGGGACGCGCAAGTATCGCGACAGCTGGCGCAGCGGCTTTTATCACATTGCACTGACAGCGGGCGTGCCGCTCGGCATGGCCACCCTCGATTACCGGACGAAGCAGGTCAGGCTGGTCCATTATGCAATGCTGACCGGCGACCTCGACACCGACCTGGACCACATCAGGCAGGCTTACCAGGAATGCCGCGGGTTCAGGCATGAATGCGCGGCCCCGATCCGCATCACGGCCACGAAGCAGGCCGAGGCAAAGCAGCCGGAATACCAGGAATAAACGCCTCGCCCGGCGCTTCGGGCTTTCAGGCATTGCGCCGGCCATTCTGGCCGGCGCCGGAATTTTCCTCCAGCAGGATGTCTAATTGATATGCGGGCTATTGCTGCCCCTTGTCAAACCATCCGCGGGCCTTGCGGCCGCGGCCATCTTTCAATGGAGGAACCATGTCAAGCGTACAAAAATCCATCGATGTGAATGTGCCTGTCAGCACCGCCTACAACCAATGGACGCAATTCGAAGACTTTCCGAAATTTATGGAAGGCGTGAAGGAAGTCCGCCAGCTCGACAATACCCACCTGCATTGGCATGCTGAAATCGCCGGCAAGGACAAGGAATGGGATGCCGAGATCACCGAGCAGATTCCCGACCAGCGCATTGCCTGGCGCAGCACGAGCGGCGCACTGAATGCCGGTGTCGTTACCTTCCACAAAATCTCGGATGACACCACCCGCGTAATGGTGCAGATGGACTACGACCCGGAAGGCCCCATGGAAAATGTGGGCGATGCCGTCGGCGTGTTTTCGCACCGCGTAGAAGGCGACCTGGAACGCTTCAAGGATTTCCTAGAATCGCGCGGCCAGGAAACCGGCGCATGGCGCGGCAATGTTGCACAGGGCCAGCAGAACCAGCCGCAGGTCCGGCACTGAGCGGAATCGGCCCCTTCCCCTTCAAGGGGAAGGCCGGGTTGGGGATGGGTTACAGCGCCTCACGTTTAACCCATCCCTGCCGTGATCCTCGCCATGGCGAGGAAAGCACTCATCATCAATCGCAGTCTTTCGCCAGGCACCGTGCATTGGCGTAATGCAATGCATTAGCTCCCTTCCTCTCCCAGCGTCCCGAACTCCACCGGCGACTTCACGTAGAACACCCTTACCTGTTCCTGCCGCAGCAGGTCGAACAGGCGGTCGGCTTCTTCCTCGCCGACGATCATCGTGACTTCGACCGGTTGGTCCGCAATCTCGAAAAAATGCGCCGAGTGGATGCGCCCCCCATGGCCGTATCCCTTCGTTCCCATGAACAGGGTGGCGCCGCGTATGCCCTGCGAGCGGGCCAGCTCCAGCAGCCATTCGCCGAGATGCCTGCCGCCGTGGCGCTTGTTCTCCTGGGTGAAGAATTCGAGCTGGTAACCTTTCATGGCACCCTCCTTTTTAGCCCGCTTCCATAGGCCAGTATAGCCATGGCATACAATGCAATGTCCTGTTGCTGCCATCGCCTTGTCATGCAAATCTTCCTCCTCCTTCCCGCCCTGCTTTCCCTGTTGGCCGTGATTCCCGCGCAGGCGGATGCACCGCCATCTCCGACGCCGCAACAGATCGAGAACATGCTGGGCATGAAGTTCATGCGCATTCCCGCCGGCGAATTCATGATGGGAAACGATGAATCCCCGGAGGCGCTGGCCAAGGCTTATCCACAATACGAGCGCAGGCGTTTCCTGGAACTGGGCGATGAAGCGCCGGTGCACCGGGTGCGCATCACGCGGCCCTTCTACCTCGGGCAGCATGAAGTGACGGTGGGCCAGTTCAGGCGCTTCCTCGAAGCCTCCGGCTACCGGCCGGAATCGGAAGCCGACGGCACCGGCGGCTACGGCTACAACCCGGATTACGACCCCAAGACATCGAAGCGCGGTGACGCCTTCGAGGGCCGGGACCGGAAATATTCATGGCGCAATCCCGGCTTCCCGCAGGGAGACGAGCATCCGGTGGTGAACGTCACCTGGAATGACGCGGTCGCCATGGCAACGTGGCTGAGCGCGAAGGAAGGAAAGACATACCGCCTGCCGACGGAAGCGGAATGGGAATACGCCGCGCGCGCCGGCACCCGCACCCGCTATTCCAGCGGCGACGATCCGCAATCGCTGCTGCAGGTCGCGAATGTCTTCGATGCCGACTCGCAGAAGAACTGGCCGCAATGGCGGGCATTTGCGCTGGACGGGCATGATGGCTACCCATTCACGGCTCCGGTGGGCAGCTTCGCGCCGAATGCATTCGGCCTGTACGACATGCACGGCAATGTATGGGAATGGTGCGCCGACTGGCACGACGACAGCTATTACGCACGCTCGCCGGTGGATGACCCGCAGGGGCCGGCTAACGGCAGCGTCAGGGTGCGGCGCGGCGGGTCGTGGCACACCTGGGCGTTCTATGCCCGTTCGTCCTATCGCAACTGGAATGCGCCGGACACGCGCTATACGCTGGTGGGATTTCGCCTGGTGCGTGAAACGAGCGCAGATGGGAAGTGAGGGACGATGCGCCGGGCGGCCGCGCTTACGGCCGCCCGGGCAGGTGTGGTATCAGCAATTGCCTTTCTTGGCCTGCCCCGGCGGACAGAAGCTGCGCTCGCCGCGATCGTTACGATCGCCACGGTCGGAGTCGGGCGTGCAGTTACCCTTCTTCGCTTGCCCCGGAGGACAGAAGCCGCGATCCGAGTCCGGCGCACAATTGCCCTTCCTGGCCTGCCCCGGGGGGCAGGAACGCACGGGCGGCGGATGATCGACGGGAACGAGTACGCAGGCGTTGAGTGTCAGGCACGTCAGGAGCAGCAAGGCAGAGACTTTTTTCATCGGTTTCACTGAGTAGTTTTCATTCTGCGGCCACATGCTTCATGGCGCGCCTGAAATGTACTCGCTTGAAACCGTTTCCTCAACCAGTCACCGGCATAGCGGAGCATCCATGCAACATCCTCACGCATCACGCACGGCCCCTCTTGACAAGCCGCTTGCCGGCATCGATGTGCGGCATGAGCGCATCCGCGGCGACGGCGTCGAGCTGCATGTAGCCATCACCGGGGACGGGCCGCCGGTGATCCTGCTCCATGGCTTTCCCGAGAACTGGCGCTCCTGGCAGCATCAAATCGCGCCGCTGGTCGCAGCCGGCTACTCCGTATGGATGCCGGACCTGCGCGGCTACAACCTGTCGGATATGCCGCCAACACGCGAGGCGTATCGCCTGCGCCATCTGGTGGCGGATGTGGCGATGCTGGCGGAGGGCAGCGGCCATCCGCGCGTGCACCTGGTCGGGCACGACTGGGGCGGGATCATCGCCTGGGCCTTTGCCGCCGCCTGCCCCGCCCTGCTCGACAAGCTGGTAATCCTGAATGCGCCGCACATGCGGATCTACCGCGACAAGCTGTGGCGCAGTTCGCAGCTGCTGCGCAGCTGGTATGTGCTGTTCTTCCAGCTGCCCTTTCTGCCGGAGCGGGCACTGTCGCAAGCGAATTACCGGGCAGTGCGCAGGATATTCGAGAAACTTCCCGCACGGCACGGCACGTTCAGCGCACAGGATGTCGACGCCTACATCGACGGGCTTGCGCGTCCCGGTGCGCTGACGGCGGCGCTGAATTATTACCGCGCCGGCCTGCGGTCCGGCGACCTGTCACGGGCTTTCGCTGCGCCGATCGAGGCACGGACCCTGGTCATCTGGGGCGAGCGCGACCCGGCGCTCGGCAGCTACCTGCTCGACGGGCTGGAGCGGTTCGTGCCACACCTGCAAGTGCATCGAATCCCGGGCGCGAGCCACTGGGTACAGAATGAAGCGCCGGACCAAGTCAACCGCGCGCTCCTCGACTTTCTCGGACAGGCGCCCGCCGGCGCGGCATGATGCGTCGCGTGATGTGTCCCTTACGACCGCATCTCGGCCGTCGTGGGATCGATGACCCTGCGCACTTTTGCCACTTTATCGGCCGGAAACTCGCCACGCTTTGCATGCTCGCGCACCATGTCTTCATTCGGCGCGATATAGACGCAGTAGATCTTGTCATCCGTTACATAGCTTTGCTGCCACTGTATGGACGGGCCCATATTCTGCAGCACGTCGCATGACTTTTCCGAAATGCTTTGCAGTTCTGCATCGGACAGTTTTCCGGCATTCGGAATTTCGCGTTCAATGACATACTTGGGCATGGCAATCTCCTTGTCGTGGAAACAAACGGCCCATGCTGGCCGGTGGCGCAATCATTGCGGCGCGCAAGGGGGAATCCAGATTCAGTGTGACAGCCGCCACCTGCAACTCAAGCTTGGGCTTGACGAAGACTGCGCATTGTCAAGGAATGGCCTGAAGCCGGAGCGTGTGCCGGCGAAAATTTCCGAAAGAGCACTTGATGATTTTTTCCTTCTGGGTTTCCTTAGGCATCCTCGCAGCTTCCGTCATCCTGTTGCTCGAAGTTGCATGGGGCGCGAGAAGAATCGGGCAATTGAAGGACGTGCCGGCCAGGCTTGCGGAGCAGGCGCCGAAAGTGTCTGTCATCGTGCCGGCACTGAATGAGGAAGACGGCATCGAAGCGGCGCTGCTTTCCCTGCTGAAGCTCGATTATCCGGATCTGGAAATCATTGCCGCGGACGACCGCTCCACCGATGCCACGCCGGCCATCCTCGATCGCCTCGCAGCAGCCCATCCGCAGCTTCGGGTGCTGCACATCAACAGCCTGCCGCAGGGCTGGCTCGGAAAAAACCATGCACTCTGGCAGGGCGCGCAACAGGCGCGCGGCGACTACCTCCTGTTCACCGATGCCGACGTGGTGTTCGAGGTGACTTCCCTCGCGCGCGCCATCGCCTATTGCGAACGGCACCGTGTCGATCACCTGACATTGCTGTTCGACGTGGTCGCGAACACCCTGCTGCTCAGGATGCTGGTGCTGAGCTTCTCGGTGAATTTCCTGGCACGCTTCAAGCCGTGGAAAGTCAGCACCTCGCCCGCGCATTTCATCGGCGCCGGCGGATTCAACCTGGTGCGCGCGCAAGCCTACCGGGATGCGGGCGGACATGCAGCGATCCCGCTGGCGGTACTGGACGATGTCATGCTGGGCAAGCTGCTCAAGTCGAAGGGCTGGCACCAGCATGTGCTCTTCGGGCAAGGCCTGGTTGCGGTCGAGTGGTACCGCAATACGCCGGAGCTGGCGAACGGCATGCAAAAGAATATCTTTGCCGCCTTCGATTACCGGGTCGGCAAGCTGGTTGCAGTCACCATCCTGATGCTGCTGTTCCGGGTCTCGCCCTGGGTAGGCCTGTTTGCCACCGAGGGCGCGGCCTGGCTGTGCAATGCTGCAACCGTGCTGGCAGGACTCGCGCTCTACGTGGACATGCTGCGTGCGAGCGGCTGGGGCTACCGCTGCCTGGTTTTCGCGCCTTTCGTCAGCGTGATCGAACTCGCGATCTGGTGGCGCGGCAGCCTCTTGACACTGCTGAAGGGCAGCATAGACTGGCGCGGCACCCGCTATTCACTGGACGCGCTGAGACGGGCGCAGGACTGAGCTGCGCCCGCCCTGCCGGTTTCACACTCAGTGATGCCGTTCCTGCTTCTTGCCGCCGCCGGCGCCCTGGTTCGAGTCCGCCTTGGTGTGGCTCTTGGCGTCATGGCTGCTCTTGCCGCTCTGGCCGGATTGGCCGTCTACCGACTTGGCGTCGGCTTCGGTTTGCGGGGTCTTGCTCTTGCTGGGGGGATTCTGGGTATGGGTATGTGTGTCAGCCATATTTCACCTCGGGATCAAATGGAGCTTCGGTAGACACCAGTCGCGCATGAAATATCCCGCGCGGCATCAAATTCGCTTCCCGTATCCGACGCGATGCCAGCCTGCACCGCAAGCGCGTTTCCATTTTCCCGAACATTCATTCAGCTTTGTTCCGGTTCTTCGGCGCGCGCTTTCGGCCGACAATGGGTTCACGCCTGTCAGCCGACCGGCATGACGGGTTCTTGATGAAAGGAGATCCTCATGAATGTCCAGATGGTGGCCAATGACTTCTCGCTCACGCCCTCCCTGCGGGATTATCTCGAGCGGCGCCTGCGCTTTGCCTTCACGCCGGTGCGCGACCGGATCACCGCCGTCGCGGTCAGGCTGCGCGACCTGAACGGGCCTCGAGGCGGGCGTGACATGCTGTGCCAGGTCTGCGTGAGCATGCCGGGGCAACCGGAAGTGGTCATCAAGGAAGTGCAGGAAGACATGTATGCAGCCATTGACCTTGCAGTCAAGCGTGCCGCCTACCGCGCGATCCGGCTGGTGATGCGCAAGCGCCAGGTCCATGTTCCGCGCGCCGCCATGATTTCCCGTGTGGAAAGCACGCCGGGCTGGATTGCGCACTAAGCCTCTGACATGACAGTACCGCCTCTCCGTTCAATCGACAATGGGGAGGCGGATAAAGAAAAAATCCGCAAGGAATCATCCGACTTCTGATCTGGCGCAACCGGAAACGGCACTCTCCCCCGTCGCCACTTGCGCAAGTCCGGCGACTCCTCATCGAGACGGGCATTTTCCTATCCTCGCGATGCGCGCCACATCATCCTTCAGCTCACTGCTGCAACAGGCCCGTGCGCCAGAATGCAGGCGCGTCTGAATTTCTCTGACGAGAAAACCACTTCAGAATCCAGCAGATTCATGGCCGGCGATGTGAATTCCCGTTCCTGAAAGCTATTTGTGACTTCGTACAAGATGCATCCCTGTGGGAATGCGATGCTATCAGCATGCGCGGAAATCGCGTCGCCGACAGTTGAACACTTGTTCAGGAACTTCACGCAGGAAAAAGCTGCCTTATTTGGCTCTGGTCGTTTCAATCTGAATTGCATTCCCCGGCTGCCATTCTGCTATTCATTCGCCCGCAGGAAAGAAAAATTGTGGAACGGTAAGGACTTCATACGCATTGCCGCATGGCCTCTTGCGGCAGCGATCCTGATCGCCGGTATCTGGGCTGCCACATTGGCGGGCCTTGAAGATGACCGGAGGGCGAGCATGCTTGCCGCCAACGAGCAAGTGTCATCACTTGCCAATTCTTATGCGGAACAGGTGCGGCGCACGGTTGAACTGATCGACCAGTTCACTCTCAGCCTGAAATACGATTGGGAACGCCTCGATCAAAAAACCGACCTGGAAGACAAGCGCAAGTTCGGCTTGTATCCGGAGAATTCCCTGCTGTATGCCTCGGTATTCGACGCAAACGGGAACATCGTGTCGAGTTCGCTTGCCTCGGACAGGCGCCCCAACCACGCCCACCTGAACTTTTTCCAAAGCCAGAAAGCGGGATGCTGCACCGGCCTTCTGATCAGCCCGCCGGAACCCAGCTTGCGCCTGGGTAAGCCGATCATCAGGTTTTCGCGCCGCCTGAACAAGCCGGATGGCTCCTTCGACGGGGTGGCGGCGGTGGAGGCCGATCCCGACTATCTCATCACCTATCAGGACCAGGGGCTGCCGGGCGAAGGAGGATTCGTGTCAGTCCGCCTGGAAAACGGACCGGTGCTGGCGACCAAGCTGGGCAGGCATCCCGGCGAAGTCCGGATCTTCTACCGGTCCTCCCCCCGGTTTCCTGCACCGTTCGGCGTAGCCACGGAGCCCGCTGAAAAATTCAGGGACAATGCGTCGCGCATCGTCGGATGGAGGAGGCTGCAAAACTATCCCCTGACCGCCCTGGCCGCATTGCCTGCAGGAGAAGTACTGGCGAGGTATGAGGCAAGCGCCGTCCGCCGGCGTGCGATGGCGGCGGCAGGCAGCATCCTGGTGGCGCTCTTTGCAGGAATGGGAATGTTCTTCTCTGCACGACTGGCCACCCGCCGCAGGCAGGAAGAAGAGGTGCGCGCAACCTATCGCGCCGCTACCGACGCGGCCAACGAAGGCTTTTACATGATCCGGCCGATCTACGGGCGCGATGGAAGATTGCGGGATTTCCGGCTGGAAGACTGCAATCATCGCGCGGCCGAACTGATCGGCACCACCCGGGAAAGCCTCATCGGCAGCACCGCCTCGGATCTCTCCCCACCGGAGTGGCGCGCGGAGGTGTTCGGATTATGCGAACAGGCGCTACGGCTGGGCGTGTATGAAGACGAGCGGCGCGTCGCCGCGCCCAGCGCGCTGCAGGCAAAGTGGGTGTATCGCCGCATCGTCCGCTCCGGCGCCGGCCTCGCGCTCACCATACGCGACATATCGGAAGAAAAGGCGCATGAAGAAGCGCTCTCCAGCCTCGCCAATACCGATGCACTGACCAAGCTCCCCAACCGGCACTGGATCACCAGTTATCTTCCTTCGGCAGTAGCACGGGCCGCCAGGGGCGACGGCCATCTGGCCGTCCTCTTCATCGACCTCGACAACTTCAAGAACATCAATGACACGCTCGGCCATGATGCCGGAGATGAGCTGCTGGTCCAGGCGGCGCAAAGACTGAAAGATGCGGTACGGGCAAGCGACCATGTCGTCCGGCTGGGCGGCGACGAATTCCTGGTGATCCTGGAACACGTCGAAGTCGTCGACGATGTATCCCGCGTGGCGAAGGCGATCGTCCGGACGGTGAGCGAACCCTTCACGCTGTCGACCGGCACAGGAAACGCAGTCAACGCCTCCATCGGCATCAGCATGTTCCCGCAGGATGGCAAGGACGCCGAAGCGCTGCTCAAGCATGCGGACATCGCGATGTATGCGGCCAAGGCTGCCGGCAAGGGGCGCTATCACTTCTATCATGCGCATCTGTCGGATACTTTGCTGCTGCGCCTGAACAAGGAACGTGCCCTGCGCCAGGCGGTGCAAAACGATGAGTTCCTTGTCCACTACCAGCCGCGGGTAGATATCCGTTCCGGCAGCCTGACCAGCATGGAAGCCCTGGTGCGCTGGAACCATCCCGAGCGCGGGCTGGTGTATCCGGGGGAATTCATTGACCTTGCGGAAGACGTCGGCCTGATCGTGCAGATCGGAGAACTGGTGATTGAAAAAGTCTGTGCCCAGCTCGCGCAATGGAAGTCGCAGGGACTGGCCCAGGTGCCGGTCTCGGTCAATGTATCGCCGCAGCAGCTCAGACACGGGAATCTGAGCGAATTCGTCGCCGGCTGCCTCTCCCGCTTCGACATTAGCGCCTCCCTGCTCGAAGTCGAACTGACGGAGGCGGCCGTCGTCGACCGCAGCCATGCGGTGTCGAAGGAATTGGACCAGTTGCGCGCGCTGGGCATCAGGCTGATGATCGACGACTTTGGATCAGGCTACTCCTCGATGGCGCAATTGCACCGGCTCGATGTCGACGTGCTGAAGGTGGACCAGGCATTTACCCGGGCGCTGTGCGAAAACGACGAGAGCCGCCAGATCTTCCGCGCCATCATGTCGATGGCCGATGCGCTCGACATGTCCGTCGTTGCCGAAGGCGTGGAAACGCCCGAGCAGCTGGATGCGCTGCAGTCGCTGTCATGCGACGAGGTCCAGGGCAATTTCATTGCGAAGGCAGCGGCCGCAAGCGAGATGACGGCGATGATGCTCGCGCGCTTCCTGCTTCCTGGCCAGGCCCCGGCCGGAAATCTTGCCCGTGCCTCACTGAACTGAGCCGGCCCCTGCCGTGACACGCACACGTAGTGCTTCCGCAGTGCACGCACGCGTTCAGGTGGCCTTCCCCGGGGGCGCGGTCCGCAAGTAGGCATTGCCCTTCCTTGCGGACCGGGACCGCGTGCTCAGCCATCCCCCCGTATGCTGCCATAGCAGCAGTGGCGGCGCCCGCAGCAGGTCGGTGAAGGCGAGCAGATCGAACACCATCGCCCGCAGCAGTCGCCCGCGCGCGCCGCGGTCTGTCAGGAGCCGTGGCCAGGATGAGGGGCGCATCAGGGGATGCCGGGTTGAGGCGGTGCCTGCGGTCAGCCGGTGCACGCTGTTGGTAAATGGCGGACGCTCGATGCTTTGCTCGACGAAGTTGAGGCCGCACCATACCGACGCCGCCAGCGAAGCCCAGAAGCGCGGGTTGGATTCCAGCAGATACACTCTTTGCGTTCCCTTTTCGATGCGCGCATCCACATGCATCACCCCGTTGTAGCCGCTCAGGCGGCACAATTCCGCGGCAGCCTCTTCGAGGTAGGCGTTGGGCACGAACCGGACCTCCCTGCCGTACACGCGCTGGATTGCCACCGCCGACAGCCTGCCGCGCACGGCAAGCAGGCTCAGGTCGATGTCGTCTCCCTCGATGTAGCGCTGGGCGATCAGGGGGCCGCAACGGTATTCCGGATTCTCGCGGACGGCTTCTTCGAATTGCGCCTTCCCCCTCACCACTTGCACGCCGATGGAGCCGGACTGGTTGATCGGCTTGATCACGAACGGCAGACCGAGCTCGGAGGCGACGGCGTCGAAGTCGAGATCGAATTTCGATCCGATGTACCGGGTTGCCGGTACCGACAAGCCATTGCGCATGCAGAACTGGTGGAAATGCCACTTGTCGTCGAACATCTGCAGCGTGGGCAGATCGGGGATGGGCGCGATCTTCAGCCAGATCCGGCTGCGCACGCGATTGATGATGCGGATGCCATCGCAATCGGCGGGGATCAGTACCAGGTGCGGCATCTGTTCCGCAAGCCGGTTGATCAGGCTCACGAACTTCTCATCCTCGCTGCCATCCAGGCGAATCGTGACCTGGCGGCGGCACAGTGAAGACCATGCAAGGACTGCTGTCTCCTTCTCGCCGATGAGGATGGATTTTGCGCCGGTAAAGCTGCGAATCGCCTGCAGCACTGCTACCGCCAGATAGCGGGCCTTTCCCACCACGATGTAGTTCACCATGGGCCGCCTCCCCTTCCCGAGATTATTTTCTTGCAATCGTTCTTGTAAAAATTTCTTTGACGCGCTTTATGGCCTGCTCACTTTACTCAGTAAAAACGCAGTGCCGATTGAGCGCTCTCAATAGCGGTGGAGAGCGGCAGCTTGTTTCCCTTGGAAAAGCCGTCAAAGGGCTGGCATGCTTGCTGCATGTTCAACTGTTGTATTTGCATCCCTTCCTTCCGGCATGGATGAGCTATATCAAACAGTGCCCTTGGCTTTCTCCGATACTAGGATGGAGAAATGATGCAAATGCATTGCCCAGCCACATGAAGGCTGTTTGTCGCCGGGCTGTGTAAAGCTTGCATGACAGCGGCATCAAGCAGTCTTGCCTGCAATTGTCCTGGCCGTGGCTGTTCCTGTTCTTCATGCAAGCATCTGGAGGTGATAATGCAAAGACGTGAATTCATGCTCAAGACCGCCGCCTCGCTCGCGGCTACCGGCCTGCTGGCCGCAGGCTGCACCACGACTGCGAGTACCAGCGTGACGGACAAGAAAAGCGGGGAAACCGCGCCGGACAGGCGCCGTCGTGACATCAATTCGGCGGCTGAAACCACGCTGGAGCGCCTCTACACTACCGGACGCGGCTCGCGCGAACTTGTCGACAAGGCAAGCGGCGTGCTGGTCTTTCCGTCGGTGATCGCAGCCGGCCTTGGTGTCGGCGGTGAATATGGTGAAGGCGTGCTGCGCGTGGGCGGCAAGCCCGTGGATTACTACAACCTGATTTCCGCATCCATCGGTCTGCAGATCGGCGCCCAGTCCAAAGCGATCGTCTTTCTCTTCATGTCGCAGGATGCGCTCTCCAAGTTCCGCGAGAGCAAGGGCTGGTCGGTTGGTGCCGATGCCTCCGTTGCGGTGCTGAAGGTGGGCGCAAACGGCAATATCGATGTCACACAGGCAACAGGACCCGTCGTCGCCTTCGTGCTGACCAATGCTGGCCTGATGGCGAACCTGACGCTGGAAGGCACCAAGATTACACGCCTCAACATCTGAGCTTCCTCCGCCTTCGACCGAGGCATCGATGACCATCTCGATGCCGTCTGCTGCACCGACCGCAGGTCCGGGGCACTTTTGCGCCCCGCTGCTGCCTAAGAACATTTGCCGGGATGTGATGCATTCCTGCGAATCGTTCTGGAGGCTACATGTTTCTTCGCTTGACTCGTTTGTTTCGTACCGCTGGCCGGGACATAGTGACACTCTGGTATGCATGCCGGCATCCGGCGACACCGCGTCGCCTGAAGCTGGCCACCATGCTGCTGGGGCTGTACATCCTCAGCCCGGTCGACCTGGTTCCCGACTGGTTCCCCGTCCTCGGATGGATAGACGATGTCACCCTGCTTGCATTCGGCATTCCCGCACTGCTCAGGCTGATGCCGCAGCGTGCGCTGCAGGATGCCCATTCGGCAAGCTTCAGCCTGATTTCCCGGTGGCGGCTCTGATCTGCTGACCGGATCACAGGCACGCCCAGCGTGCATGGCGGCGCGCCACGCTGCATAATGGCGGCTTTGCAACGAAGGGAATACGAATGAGCTTCGCTACCTGGCTCGCCTTCTTCGCCGCCGCCTGCGTCATTGCCATTTCGCCCGGATCAGGTGCCGTGCTGTCGATGTCGCACGGCCTGTCCTACGGTGTCAGAAAAGCCACCGGTACCATACTCGGCCTGCAGGCGGGATTGCTGCTGGTGCTGTTCATCGCCGGCGCCGGCATCGGCTCCATCCTGCTGGCGTCCGAAGTTGCGTTCAATATCGTCAAGACCATAGGCGCGCTGTACCTGGTCTATCTCGGGATCAGCCAGTGGCGCGCCAAAGCGGCGGTCCGCACGGATGCTCCGGCGCATGCGACTGCGCTTGCCGTCGTGCCGTCACTGAAGCGGCGCTTCCTGCACGGCTTCTTCACGAATGCCACCAACCCGAAAGGCATCCTGTTCATGGTGGCGGTCCTGCCGCAGTTCATCACGCAGAATGCGCCCCTGCTGCCGCAGTTGCTCATACTGGCCGTGACCATGTGCAGCATCGACCTCGTCGTCATGCACGGCTATGCGTTCGCCGCATCCTCGATGCAGCGCTATTTCCGCGATGCGCGCGCAGTGAAGCGGCAGAACCGCTTCTTCGGCAGCATCCTGATGGCGGTCGGGGCAGCGCTGTTTTTCGTCAAGCGCGGCGGTGCCAGCACCTGAAGGCTCGCTGCAGCCACCAGGCCTGTTCAGTGCACCTTCGTTCCGCCGTTCCCGGGTTCCGGCGTCTTGAAGACCGAACCCATCACCGTATCCATTGCGGCTTTCTGGCGTTGCACGACTTTCTCGCCTTCTTCGGAAGCGGAGCGCGCAACCTCGTCCGCCATCGCCATCGCAGTGCGGCTGGCTTCCGGCATATGGGTTTCCGCTACTCTTGCCAGGTCGAGCTGCATGGCGGCAGTGATGTTCAGCAGGTGCTGCTGGTAGGCGCGCAGTTTCTCGACACCGGGATGCAGCTGGTTCATGGCAATGGCGGCCGCTTCAAACGGTGACTGGGATTCGAGTATCTGCCGTGTGCTGGATATGGATTCCTGCATCAGGGTCTGCGCAGTCTGGATATTCAGTTCGCCGACCTTTTGTACCGCATCGAGCATGGGCTTCGACCATTCAGCCAGCATGGCAAACTGGGACTGCAGGCAGGCTTGCGCGGAGGGTGGATAGTTCTGGGTGAAAGGTACCATGTAACGCCCCCTTGAAAAGAAACGTGAACCGGCGCATTGCCTCATCGTGGCGATGATGCAAGCGCCTCCCGCCATGGTGCGGCCCCGTGCCGCAAGCCATGGCTTGAATGCCCTGCTTCATGCCACTCAGGTCGCACCCGAACGCGTTGCCTGCGCCTTGCCGTCAGGTGAAGGACGGGCAATCGGATTGGTGAGCTTCTCCATTGCGGCCTTCTGACGCAGGGTAGCCTTTTCGGTTTCTTCAGTCGCCCTCCTGGCGACCTCATCCGCGAACGCGGCCGCAGTGCGACTGGTATTGGGCACGTGCGATTCCGCGGTCTTCGCAAGGTCCACCTGCGTGCGTGCAGCGATGTTCGTCAGATGCTGCTGGTAGGCCCGGATTTTTTCCGCGGTTGGCTGGGCCTGTGCTGCTGCAATGGAAAGCGCTTCGTACGGATCCTTGGCCACCATCACCTGCTGCATGCTGGTAAGCGACTCTTCCATCACGGTCTTTGCAACCTGGATATTGAGCTCGTTAATCTTTTGCGCTGTTTCGAAAATCCGTTGCGACATGTCATTGAGCAGCGAGCATTGTGCTTCCATGTGCGCCTTCATGGCGGGCGTAATCGTTTGAGAAAGGGAAAACATGCATCACCTCTTTGCAGATTCGTTGAAGGAACAACTTACCGGTTTTGAGCAATGGCTCTGCGCGCACTGGATAGAGGCTGGATCTTTTGTCAAGTTCCAGATGATTTGATTTTATTTTTGCGTTGCACCAATGCGACATTTCTGGCGATAGTTTTTACAATCGCCTTTATTTACCGGTAATCCGTTCATTCATCTTGCAATCGAAAATTATTTTCTTTGCCAGAAATGCTGCAATGCATGATACAGGCGGGTGACCTTCTTCCGCGCCCCTCATGCCGTCTTCAGCAGCACTTGCAATACTGGCGGGCAGTCGCAAAGAAGCGCAGCATTTCCTGCGACGCATCCGGTCCCTTGGGATCGACGAAGCTGCCGCCGGCATGGCCGCCGGACCATGCATGGCCGGCGCCATGCACCAGCCACTGTTCTGCGTAGGCCTTGCGCCGCTGATTGCAGCGTATGGTGCGCGTATAAGCATGGCGTCCGAAGTCGGGCGGTTCCGGCAGAACGACTTCCACATAGCCTTCCTGGGCCTGCGCCTCGGGATGATGCACCGGCTGTGCAGCCTGGGCCAGTATCCGGTCCGCATTCGAAGGATGCACGGTCGTGTCGCGGTCACCATGGAAAACGATGGTTGGCAGCATGGTCTCGTGCGGCGATTCGGATGTTTTGAGGTCCGTCCCGTACAGCATCGCATCGTAGGCCGACAGCAGATCATGCGCCGCACCGTAAGGCAGACCGGAATGAATGCCCACTGCCGCATACAGATCGGGATAGGTCATGCCCATGATCGCCGCCATCGCGCCGCCGGCTGACAGGCCTGCCACATAGACGCGCTTCGGATCGACGGGATAGGACGCAATGATGCTCCGGGTGATGCCGGCGATGATGGCCGGCTCTCCCTGGCCGCGCCGCTGGTTTGACGGGGCATACCAGTTCCAGCAGCCGGCACGGTTCGCGCTGCGCGACTGCGAGGGATACACCACCAGGCAGCGCTCGCGCTCGGCGAGCTCGTTCATTCTGGTTGCACTGGCAAAGTCATCCGGCTTCTGATGACAGCCGTGCAGCATCACCACCAGCGGCAGCAGTTCGTCGCGCACCACCTCCGGAACAAACAGCTTGTAGCTGCGGCCGTCAGCGGCATTGCCGAAGCGGCCCCGAATAAAACGGGCCGGAGTGCGGGTGGCAACGAAGGGCTGTTCGTTGTCGGCTTTTACTGTTGGCATGAATATTCCTCCACATGTTTGTCATTGGCCTGAAGCATTGCGTGGCCATCTACCTCATTTGGAAAGCAAGTTTCATGCTGCATTGCGATAGCAATGAAATATTCCGCGGGAATAAGCAAAGGCTATGAAACTGCAGAGCGCTTTCCCCAACTTTAGTCCCGCGAAACTTTGTCATGCGAAACATGGGCGGGAGCAATGGCTGCGACTAATGAATTTGCAGCGAGCGGCACGCCCAAGTGTTGGAAATACTTTTGGACACGATGAGCACCTTCGTCGCCAGTTGCAGTACAACAAACTGCAAACGGCCTCAGGGGAAGGCACAGCACCGATGTTCGCATTAATGAAAAACCATCATTGCAAGAGTGCTTATTCCAAACGCAACACAAGCGCCGCACAACATTTTTCAAGCTCGCCCGTAACAAAAAAATACATCTTGTCAAATACGGTGAAAACCATTGGTATTTTTTGTAATCCAGTCGTACTTCTTACGTGCTGCATCTTGGAACGTATTAGGGCGATGAATGCAGGAGCGAAAGAGAATTTTTTCAGCGCAAGGCGCGTACCCAATTTGATGCAGCAGGTTATCGATAAATGCCTTTTTTGAATAACGCGGTGAAACAGGTTTTCTGCGCGCCTACAAAAAATTACTCTGCATTTGCCCCCGTCAACACTAGCGGCCTCTGGCACGGAGACTGCATTGCGTTTCCGTTCAGAGGTTCGCAATACAGGCGATGCAAATGCTCGTTGAAGAAGCTGAAATCTTCGTATTGCTGCTCGAGCCTGCCGTTGAAGAAGAATGAGGCAATTGCTTGCGCATCAGGACGAAGAGCAACGCGTGACCTTACCCGCGCGTTGTGCATCATTGCAATGCACCTCCGAAACATGAGAAGTCTTGAATTTCTTTACCCTATTTAGGAGGCCACGTCATGAAGTCTTTCAGTTTCAATTTGATACTACGCTGGTTACTGGCGACCATGTCGGTCGTCGTGATCGCGTCCTGCGGTGGCGACGGTGATCGCAGCTTCAACAACGCCAGTACTGGTTCCGGTTCCGGCACCGGGGCGACCGGGACTGGAACGACTGGCACCGTACCTGCGGCCGTTACCCAAGCCCAGAACGAGCTGGTCAATACATATGCAGCTACCCTCACTGGCAGCTCGGCGATCCCGGCGACCACCAGCACTGCACGCGGCACAGGCACCATCGTAGTTGATCCCACAACACGGACTCTCGTGGCCACCCTGACAACCACTGGCCTGACCAGCACCTCTGGCACTGGCACAGCCACTACTGGTACGGGTACGACCGGAACGACCACCGGCACGACTGGTACAGGCACTACCGGTACAGGCACTACCGGTACAGGCACAACTGGGACTGGCACCACCGGAACAGCCACGACTGGCACCGGCACGACCGGAACCGGCACGACTGGTACGGGTACGACCGGAACAACCACCGGCACGACTGGTACTGGCACTACCGGAACAGCCACGACTGGCACCGGCACAACCGGTACGGGCACGACTGGCGCGACGACCGGTACGACTGGTACGGGTACCACCGGAACAGCTACAACTGGCACCGGCACAACTGGCACCGGCACAACTGGTACTGGCACAACTGGTACTGGCACAACTGGTACTGGCACAACTGGTACTGGCACAACTGGTACTGGCACGACCGGCACCGGTACGACTGGTACCGGCACTAGCGGCGCCAGCGGAACCGGCGGAACGGGTGCGACTGGCACTGGCACCACTGGCGGCACCGCCATTCCCGCCACCGCCACCATCAAGACCGGCACTGCGACCAGTTCGGGCACAGTCGTTTTCAATCTGACCGAGACCAGCTCGGGAAGCGGCGTCTGGACAGCAAAGGAAACACTGACCCAGACGCAGTTGGATGATTTCAATACAGCAGTTTCGAGCGGCGGCCTCTTCTTCGTAGTCAACGCCGCAGCTGCACCTAACGCTGAAATCATCCGTGGCCAGATCCTGCCGCAACGAAGCACCGCATCTAGCACAGGTACTACCGGCACTGGCACGACTGGTACGGGCACCACCGGTACAGGCACAACTGGCACCGGCACTACCGGCACTGGCACGACCGGTACAGGCACGACCGGAACCACCACGACTGGCACCGGCACAACCGGCACTGGTACGACTGGCACGACCACTGGCACTGGAACAACCGGCACTGGTACGACTGGCACTGGTACGACTGGCACTGGTACTACTGGCACCGGCACTACCGGAACCGCTACTACTGGCACCGGCACAACCGGCACTGGTACGACAGGCACGACCACTGGTGCTGGAACAACCGGCACGACGGGTACGGGTACGACCACTGGAGCCACCGGCACAGGCACGACGGGCACTACGACTGGCACGACCGGAACCACTGGTACCAGCGGCGCAAGCGGAACCAGCGGTACGGGCGCAACGGGAACCGGTACAACCGGCACTGGCACCACCGGGACCACTGGCACTAGCGGAACGAGCACGACCGGAACCGGCGTCACTGCTGCGGCCTTGTCCAACTCGTCCTTCGTGGCAGCTCTGAGAGGTTCGCAAGAGACTCCGCCCAACTCCAGCACGGCCATTGGTACGGCATCGCTCACCGTCAATCCGACGACCCGTGCCTTTACGGCAGTCATTGTGACTTCGGGCATCACGGGTACGGCAGCCCATCTGCATACGGGCGCCCCGGGCGTTGCAGGTCCGATCACCATTCCGATGACCGAATCCACAGCGGGAAGCGGAATATGGTTGGCAACCGGAACGCTGACCCAGGAGCAGTACACTGCCTTGCAGGCCGGTACTACGTACTTCAACGTGCATAGCACAGCCTTCCCCAACGGCGAAATCCGCGGACAGGCCCTGCCCTTCAATAACGCTGCTGCCGCCACTGCAACAACCGGCACCGGCACGACGGGCACTGGCACGACTGGTACAGGTACAACCGGAACTGGTACGACGGGCACCGGCACCACTGGAACTGGCACGACCGGTACAGGCACCACTGGAACTGGCACGACTGGAACTGGCACGACTGGAACTGGTACGACTGGCACTGGCACGACCGGTACAGGCACAACTGGAACTGGTACGACTGGCACCGGTACGACTGGTACGGGCACGACAGGCACCGGAACCGGCGCGGTCGATCCCTGAGCCGAAAGGCAAAACGGAAAAGCCATGGATGGCTGATCGCGATTTCACCCATGGCTAAAGCAAGCGGGAAAAGTGGTTTCCACTTTTCCCGCGTTTTTTATGGCGGGACTGGTTCTTGCATGAACACGCTGGAAAACCCGCGAGCAATTCACCATGCCTTACGGAGCACGCCTACTTGCCCGCCCGTCAACGGTTACTGCAAGCGCACCAGCCGGCCTGCATCCTTTGCGCACAAGCAGCGAGCGCGACAGTTACCTGTATGTGCCGCCACATTACCGTCCGGAGCGACGCGCGCCCCTTGTACTGCTGCTGCATGGCGCCGGCGGCCATGCGCACCATGGACTGGATCTGCTGCGTCACCTGGCTGACGAGAACGGGCTGATCCTGGTCGCGCCGGCTTCGAATGCACATACCTGGGACATCATCGTCAACAGCAGCTATGGCGTCGATGTCGCGAACATTGACCAGGCACTGCAACAGGCATTCGCTTCCTACGCCATCGACCCTGCGCACGTCGCCATCGCCGGTTTTTCCGACGGCGCGTCGTATGCGCTCTCGCTCGGCCTCGCCAACGGCGACCTGTTCACCCATGTGATCGCGTTTTCACCCGGTTTCGCCGCGCCGGCAGAGGCGCACGGAAAGCCGCGCATCTTCATCTCCCACGGCATTGCCGACAATGTCTTGCCGATCGGCCCGTGCAGCAGGGAGATCGTCCCACGCCTTGCACAATCCGGATACCAGGTCGCGTATCACGAGTTCGACGGCGGGCACGTCATTCCTTCGGAGATCGCGCAGGAAGCCGTCCGCTGGATGCTGGCGGATGAGCGCTCCGCATAAGTTCTGCCGGGAGGAATGGCTGCCCGGTTTTCAGACCAGGCTTGCCGCGATATTCACGGACAGGCCGAGGATGGCGGCATTGAACAGGAAACTCAGGACGGATTGTGCAATCACTGTCTTGCGCATTTCGCGCGACATCACGCTGACATCCGACGTCTGCACCGCCACCGCGATGGTGAAGGAGAAATACAGGAAATCCCAGTAATCCGGATTGCGCTCGTCGTCCGGAAAACGCAGCGCCCGCTGGCCCTCCGGGGACTGGTAGTAAAGGCGCGCATAGTGGAACATGAAGACCAGCCCGAGCAGGCACCAGGAACCGAGGACCGTGGAGCCGGTAAAAAGATAGTGGCCGACGCGTGAGCCGAGCGGCGAGCCTTTCGAGCTCGACAGCTCGAACACGATCGCCACCAGGCTGACGGTCGCGGCGAGCGACAATATCGCCAGCACGGCAACCGCGCCTTCGTTTTCCTGCTCCGCGATCCTGCGCACCATGGCGTGGTCGGCGCGGATCATCAGCCAGCCCATCAGACCGATATAAGACCAGACCGCCACATTCCATCCTGCGAGCGCGCGCGTGATGGGCTGCCAGTCGCCCGGCAGCAGCAGCGCGAGCAGAATGCCCAGGCCCAGCGCGGCCATCAGGCGCGGCCGGTTGCGCGTGAAGCGGCGCACCGGATGGAAGAAAACGCGTTTGATGAACATGATCCTGGAAGGTGTCACGGATTGGGTTCTAGTCAGAGGGGTGCGCCATGCCGCAGGTGCGCTTGCAGTATTGGTACCACAAGCAACCGGCTCCTGAAGCGGGATCCATAACTTTCAAAGGAAAAGAAAGCAGGGTGTGCCATGCGCACCGGAATGGCATGGTGCGCGCGGCGCACCCTACTTCCCCCCGGTATATTGAAATTCGTTCGCGAGTCCGCATCCCTTCCGGCACAGACACGCATCCCCGCCTGGTCCACAACACCCTCTAACATATTTACCTGAACAAAGATTTGCTTTAGCGCAGCCCGCCCCGGCACGGCTGTGCTAGTCTTGCCTGTCAGACATGAATTTGCCCATGTACATCCATTACTTCCAGCTGAAGCAGGCACCGTTTTCGATCGCCCCCGACCCGCGCTATCTGTTCATGAGCCAGCGCCACCGGGAAGCGCTCGCGCACCTGCTGTACGGCGTCGGCAGCAGCGGCGGCGTCGTGCTCCTGACGGGCGAGATCGGCACCGGCAAGACCACGCTGACCCGTTGCCTGCTGGAGCAGATGCCGGCCGATTGCAAGGTAGCCTACATCTTCAATCCCCGGCTGACGGTGCGCGAACTGCTGCAATCGGTGTGCGAGGAATTCGGGATCGGCTTGCCGCAGCAACAGACGGGCGGCATCAAGGAATACATCGATGCCCTCAACCGCTTCCTGCTGGCCGCGCATGCCGAAGGCAGGAACAGCGTGCTGGTGATCGACGAAGCGCAGAACCTGTCGGCCGAGGTGCTGGAACAGCTGCGCCTCCTGACCAACCTGGAAACCAACGAGCGCAAGCTCCTGCAGATCATCCTGGTCGGCCAGCCGGAACTGCGCGCCATGCTCGCGCGGCCGGACCTGGAACAGCTGGCGCAGCGGGTGGTCGCGCGCTACCACCTCGAAGCCCTGTCGGAGCAGGATACCGCGAGCTACATCCAGCACCGGCTGGCCACCGCCGGCCTGACTTCCGCCTCGCCCTTCCAGCAGCCGCAGATGAAGCAGATCCATCAGCTGACGCAGGGCATACCGCGCCGCATCAACCTGCTGTGCGACCGCGCGCTGCTGGGCGCCTTCGCGACCGGCGAGCGCGAAGTCAGCCGCGCCATCATCAGTCAGGCGGCGGCGGAACTGTTCGACCGCGCCCATTCATCCCGCCTGCCGGCAAGGCACCGCTGGCAGTATGCGGCGCTCGGCCTCCTGGCCGGCACGGCCGTGGTTGCGGCAGTGGCTGCGACGGGAAACGCCAACTGGAGGAAGACCATCGATGCCGGGATGGCCGCTTCTGCCGCATTCGCCGGTGATGCATGGTCGTCCATGCGGGCGGCATCCGACCGGCTGCTGGCTGTGCTGACCACGCACGCACCAGCCACCCCGGCTGCTGCACCGGCCGAGTCCGCACCGGTGGCAACAGCAGCAACGGCAAGCGCCGTCGAGCCCACGCCTGCAACAGATGCGGCCGAACCGCAAGCCGCGTCCATGCCTGCAGCGGACCGGCCGGAGCTCGTCAAGACGGTGCAGCTCTCCGACGTGGACGACAGCAGCAGCGACAGCCTGCGCGACCGCAACGAGGCATTTCGCAACCTCGCCCGGTACTGGGACGTATCGCTGCCCGAAGGCCAGCCCTGCCATGATGCGACCGCCACGGGCCTGCATTGCTACCTCAGCAGCGCCGGCTTTGCCGAACTGAGGCTGCTGGACCGGCCGGCCGTACTGTCCCTGCGCGACCGCAGGCAGAACACCTACTATGCGCTCCTGACCGGGTTGAGCGACACCCATGCCACGCTGCGCATCGGTGACACCAGCCAGGAAGTGAGCCTGGTTGCGCTTGCCCGTTATTTCCGCGGCGAGTTCGCGACCTTCTGGCGCGCGCCGGCAGCCTTCCGCGATCTCGTCCCGCCGGAGGACAAGGGCGCGGATGTGGACTGGATTGCGGCGCAACTGGCAAAGCTCAACGGCAGCGCCGCGCCGGAAGGACCGCAGGCCTACGACCTGAAATTGCGCAACCAGGTGCGCGAATTCCAGGTGACGCAAGGGCTGCAGGTGGACGGTCTCGTCGGCCCGGCGACCTTCATGCGCCTGAACCGCGTTGCCGGCGTGGATGAGCCGCGCCTGCGCGGCGCGACGGCGCTCCTCAACACAGCTTCAAGGGAATGAGACCATGTCCTACATTCTCGATGCCCTGAAAAAAGCGGAAGCCGAACGCAGTGCCGAAACTCTCCGGCCGCTGCAGGTGCCGCCCAGCTTCAGCGCAACGCGTGCGTCGAGCCACGCACGCTGGGATCGCCCCTGGATCTGGGCCGGCGCAAGCGCCTGCGCTGCGGCGCTGATCGGATTCGCATGGATGAAGCCCTGGCAGGCAGCGCCCTCGCCCAAGCCTGCTGCCACTCCCGCGACGCCTGCCACGGCCCCGGTCGCGGCCCAGGTGCAGCCTGCGCCGGCACCGCAGGCCTCGACGCCACCCGCCGCGCCTCCCCGGCACACCGAGCCTGCACCTCCGGCCGAGGCAAAGCCGGCGCCAGAGGAAAAGCCGGTGGAAGCCAAGCCCAGGCGTACGAAGAAGACGCGCCGAACCCACACTGCATCCAACGACACCCGCAAGCCGGAGCCAGTGCAGGTCGCGGCTGCCGCAACGGAAAACCTTCCCGCCCGCAAGGACCTGCCGCAGCAGATACAGCGCGAACTTCCGGCGCTGTCGGTCGGCGGCTACCTCTACGCCGGCAATCCTGCCGACCGCTCAGTGGTGATCAACAACCGTCTGCTGCGCGAAGGCGACCAGGTCGCACCCGGCCTGGTGCTGGAGAAGATGATGCCGGACGGGATGGTGCTGAATTACAAGGGCCTTCGCTACCGCAGCGGGTATTAGCGGTAACGGTTCTTGTATGGCAGAGCCCGGTTTGCATTCGCAAGTCGGGCAACGACTTCCCGACGTCTCAAGCGCTCTTCCGGTCTGTCTCGGTCTGATCGTTGTACCGAAGCCCGTAATAATGCGGATGACGCAAGCAGCAATGTCCGGTCAGAACCGAGCGTTCATTTGTTGCCACACATATGCGCGGCTAATTGCTGCAAGCATATTTTCCTTCTACACTGCCCTCCGTCCCATCTGATCCGGACTGTCCGTCTTTCACGGATTTTTATCTATCCGTATAAGTCGGGGATAAAGGCAAAAACCCAAGTACTCTACCGGTTTGCGCCAAGTGGCGGACGATGCATAACGGACAGTGCTCCGTGCATAGCGGACGTCGCTGTCCATATAAATTACAGTTAAAGTTTAGAGAATTCTCATGCACGAATGGACAACATTGACCACACGCTATGGTGTTACAACCCAAATCGTTGATTCGACCACTCTCCGCAACGCACTGACTGAACTATTTACGTCACCAAGAGATGATGAACATCCTGACTGCTGGATTGAGTGTGGTAGCCAAGATGGCCCTTTGTACACACTTAACATTTTTCAGAGCTGGTATGGTATTTACACCAAATACTCTGACGTCGATATGACAGAAGAACTTGAGACTAAGGAACTCAAAGCTCCAACGGTTGAAGCAGCTTTACGACTTTGGGAAGCTCTTATTCATGAGCGATATGAAGAACTTTAACTCGTCGCTGAACCCGGACTCGCAACCGAAGACCGCCGCTTCGCGGCAGGGTTGCGACCGGTTAGCTCGGCGTTAGACATCAAGAATGCGACTTATAACGTTATTTGTGCTTTTGCTTTCTGCCAAATTTGCAATTGCGCAGTCGGACCTTACTGCAGAGATCGAAAAGAACAAGCAATGCGGAGATGACTATTGTACTTACGTGGCAGGTAACGATTTTGAAGTAACCATTACAGGAATTGGAAAGCCCAACGCTGGTATTGTTTTCGGACGGTCAAAATTCGAAGGCGATTACTACGGCTCCTTTGGCTTAATGCATGGTTGCGTCATTGTGCATAACGGTACATCCAGGCCTCCGATACTTAAAGAGTTCGCTTTCATCTCACCAAAAAATGGAAAGGTTTATCGGAATTGGAAAGATTGCAAATCCGCGTCGTGATGTCTAACTTGTCGTATATGGACTCCCCCGAAGTACAAGGGACTGATCGATAGGGATGGCATGAGGGAGCAGCCTGCAGTCGACTATCCGGCATCTGTGATGCGCTCATTAACGGCCGTGCCGACATGGATTCTGCGTCACCATTGCGCCAATCGCTACGAGCGGCAAGCGTACAGCTGCCGGAAATGCTCGTAGAAACCCCTTTCCTTGCAACAAAGTGTCAGGTGCCTGTCTTGGCAATCAACACCATGCGGCCATGGATTGTTCTTCCCCTTCCGAACCGCCCGCGCAACTCCTAAGTGAGCTTGAAGTTTTACTTCGGCAATTCGGCACATCCGCTACGCCTTCACGAGATCGATTTCCTCCGATTCCTGTCCATAGCAGTATGCCTGCCGGTCACCCGGCGGAACGTGGATAACCGGAACGGAAGGAATTTTCATGCTGCCTGTAAATTATCTTGACCGCGCGGTGTCGGCGCTGCGCACCATCGGCATCAATATCCAGGCCGAGCAGAGCGCGCCGGTCATACCGATCCTGGAAAAGATCGAGCATTACGACAATGCAAAGGTGACGTCGATCGCCACTACCCTGCAGCAATCCTCCTCATTCAACGCCGCGGTGCGGGAGCAGATCGCCGGCATGGATATTTCCACCCGCTATGCCGACATTGCCGAGCGATTCAACTCCATCCGGGACGATGCGCAGCAGATGGCGCAATGGACCGCCGATGGCAAGCTGGACTTCCGCGAACGCATGCGCATGAACTGGATGAAGATGCGGCGCGGCTCCATTCCGGACCGCTTCAACGATATCCGCAACACTTACTATTCGGTGGCTGAATCGGCGAACGACCAGATCCAGCGCGAGAACACGATACTCGAGGCTTACCGTGATTTCCGCATGGCGCTCAAGGCGGCCGAAGTGCAGGCCCAGGAATTGCTGAACACTGCCACCACAGCACTGGATGAAAAGAAGGGAGCCTTGCAGAATGCGAATGCCGCGGTCGAGACCTACACGGGTGAGGATGCCGCCGAGCGTGCACGGCTGGAGCTGCTGCGCGACGAAGCGCTGCGGACCGTGCAGAACGAGGACAGGTCCTACCAGGTGGTGAAGGATATCGCCGACGACCTGAAGACTGCCTACAACACCGCGGAGCTCGTGTTTGCCCGGCTGCAGCAGACCCACAGCGTGAAGGAGCGCCTGTACCAGCGCGCCGTGACCTTCTTTGCCACCAACGAAGTCGTGTTCACCGGCCTGTCGGCTTCCTTCACTTCGATGGCGGGATTGTCGGAGGCGACCAATACCATGGAAGCAATGAAGGCCGGCATGAACAAGGGCCTGGAAGATCTGGCCCGGACCGGCGGCGCCCAGCTGGAAGCCGGCCTGCGCGCCGGATATGGCTCGACGCTGCAGGCGAGTTCGGTCAAGGCGCTGGCGGATGCCGTGGTCGAATTCCAGGCGCACACCCTCAAGCTGGTCGACGAGCTGCGCAAGGAATCCACCCAGACCGCGCGCGAGATCGAGGCGGCAACCGAGGACAGCAAGCGGCGCTTCGTTGAGCTCACCGCCAAGGGTGTCTGAGCGCCATGGCGGAAGTGCGGCTGCGGGAACAGATGGGGGCGATGGCCCTCATCGACGAGATGCGCCACAGGCAGATGGTGGTCCAGGAGCACCTGGACCTGCCGCGGCGTCGGGAAGAAGTTGCGCGGCGCATCCGGGAATACTACCGGACCCAGAACATCACGGTCGATGACGAGCTCGTGGAACAGGGCGTGCGCACCTATTTCGACAAGCGCCTCAGCTACGAGGCGCCGCACACCGGAAAGCTGTCCGCTTTCCTGTCCCGCATTTACATCACCCGCGCCTCATGGAAAAAGCCGGCGCTGGCAGGCGTCGCGGTGCTGGCGCTGCTTGCCGGCGGCGGCTATATGGCGCAGCAGGCGCGCGAGAATGCGGCAGTCGCCGAGCGCGCCGCACAGTCTGCTGCCAACGCCGAACTCGACCGCATCGCTTCCCAGGTGCGCAAGACCGAGGAAAGCTTCCGCGCAATGGGCCTGCCGCAGTCCGACATGCAGCAGGTGGAGGCCATGGTGGCGCAAGCCGACGAAGCGCTGCGCGCGCACGACAGCGCCAGGGCGCGCGCATCCCTCGATACGCTGGAGTCGACGCTGACCTATGCCGCGACACCGCTGACCATCAATGTGGTCGACCGCGCCGGCGCGAAGACCGGGGTCGTACGCCGGTATGGCGCAAGCGGCGGGACTGCCTGGTATCTGATTGCGGAAGCCACCGATCCCGCAGGACGCGTTGTGCCCATCCCCGTCACCAGTGCCGAATCCGGTGAGAGAAAGCAGGCAAGCCAGTTCGGCGTGCGGGTAAGCCAGGCCGTGTATGACAGCGTCCGGGCCGACAAGATGGACGACGGCCATGTGAATGACAAGGTACTCGGGAAAAAGCCCGCCAAGGCGCTGACGGTGCAGTACTCGCGCGCCTATTCCGATCAACCCGACCTGATCCTGGAGTGGTAAGTGTTGCTCGCCTCAACCATGCTCGGCTCCATCCAGCGAAATTCCCTCGACTACGGCTGGAAGTTGCGGGAGATCGAACATCAGCTCTCCGAAGCCGCCAGCCAGGAATTGCGGCTGAAGCAGCAGATCGCCCTCAAGCTCAACGAAATTGCTGGGATGCACCTGGAACGCAGGCCGGAGCTGGAGCGCGAGGCGCGCGAAGTGCTGGAGCTCCGGGATACGGAGGAACGCGAGCTGCGCAAGGGGCTGCAACAGGTCGAGAGCGTGATTTCCGGGCTGCAGGAAAAAATCGATGCCCTGCAGGCGGACATGCGCCGGGTCAGGAAGAAGGCGGCGGACCTGCTGGCCGGGCGCGAGGATTTCAGGCAGCAGCTGGCACGCTATGAAGAGGCGCAGGAGCGCCAGCGTGTGGCGGCGCCCGGGCTGCACGAACTGCAGGACGAATGCGCACGCAAGCTGCCGCAATACCGGCAGGACCCGCGCTATGCCTATCTCGTTACAGCCGGCTATGGTACGGATGCCTACCGGGGCTCGGGCCTCGTGCGCTTCCTCGACGACTGGATCGCCCGCTTGTGCAACTTCCGTGAAAACCGGCGCAATGAAATGACGCTGCTGGCCATGCGGGATGAACTCTCCAAGTCGGAAGGCGAAACGCGGCAGGCACTGGAGGCGCTTGCCTCGCAGCTTGCCGCGGCAAAGGCAGGCGCAGAGGAAGCCGCCGGCATGCACCCCCTGGAGGCGGACCTGGCGCGCCTGAAGGAGACGGTACAGGCAGAGAAGAAGCGCGCCAAGGACATCCAGGCGCAGCTCGCCCCTTACGCCGCCAAGACGGATACCCGCTATGTGCAGGCACGTTCACTGGTGACGGTCGCGCTGCAGGCGCACTCGGAAGAGGAATTGATGGCGCGCGTGCTGCAGACGCCGGGCAAGGCCGACGATGCGCTCGCGCGGGAGGTCGTCGACATGCAGGCTTCGTTGAAGGCGCAGCAGCGCCGCATTGCCGAGCTGGAACGGCAGCGTTCCGGCGCGGAAGCGGAGTACCAGCGTGCAAAGGAGCTGGAACGCACGATGCGCCATCCCGGGTATGCCGGAGGAAATTACCAGTACCGCAGCGGCATAGACCTCGGTGCCCTGCTCATGGGCTACATGGCCGGCCGGCTGACCCTGGACCAGGCCACGCACGAAATCGGCCAGTATCGCCAGGATAGCCCGAACGATTTTCCATATGACCGCTTTCCCCAGGACTGGGGCCAGAGCGGCGGCTTCGACACGTCGGGCTCGTTCGGGGGAGATAGCTTTAGCACGACGGATTCGTTCTGACCCGCAGTGCTTCTTCTACCAATTGCGTTCAGGCCGCGTCGACCTTGCCTTCCCGGACTTGCCGCTCCGCTTCCATGATGAAGCGCGCCGTCATCTCCGGCGCCGTCACCGGCAGCATGTGGCCGCCATCCACCAGCTTGAGCGTCGCGCCCGGCAGCTTGTCGACCAATGCCTGTCCGTTCGCCTTCCAGTTCAGAATGCGATCCTGGCGCCCGAACAGGATGCTGACCGGAACCTGCAACTCGGCATAGCGCGACGAGATCGCAGGCAGCCGCGCCGGCAGCGCCTGCAGGTCCAGCGAGGCGGCGATGAAATGGCTGGGACGTAGACCCAGGAGTCCGCCGCCACGGGTGGCGAAGTCGCGCGGGACAGGATCCGGGCCGAATACCTGGCCGAGGACAGCGCGGCTGGCGACGATGGAGGCCGGCGTCGCCAGGGTCCAGGCAAACAGATTGCGTCGCCACGGCGACTCGATCGTCAAGGCCCGGAAGGCCGCTGGCGGCTCGCCATCCTCCGGCAGATGCGTGAGCGGCGCCAGCAGGGCCAGGCCGGCAACACGGCTCGGATGTTCGAGCGCCAGGGTCAGCGCAACCGCACCGCCCAGCGAATGCCCCACCACAAAGGTGCGGCCGAGTTGCAGCTTGTCGATCAGGGCCGCGATCTGCGAGGCTTGCGTGGACAGGTCGGCGGGCGTCGAGGCATCACGCACCGAGTAGCCGGAACCCGGCCGGTCTATCGTGATGACGCGATACTGCTCGGACAGCTGCTTGACGACACCATAGGTGTAGTGCCGCATCTGCCCGGCCAGTCCGTGAATCAGCAGCAAGGCCGGCCCCTTGCCCTGTTCCCGTACATGGAACCGTACGCCGGCAACCTCGATGAATCGCCCCAGAGGTGGCAGCGCCACCTGCACCTGCCGCGCGGTGTACCAGGTGAACAAGGCCAGGCCGTACGCGAGCAGGCAAAAAAACAGCGGCACGGACAAGGCCGCAATAAGAACCACCATCATTCCCTGATTCCTTTCTTCAGCAGTTTCCAGTAATGAACCGGTGCGATGCGCTCCAGCAGCGCGACGATCTTGGCATCCGTGCCCACCAGGACCCGCGCCTTGCGGCGCTCAATGCCGCGCACGATAACTTCCCCCGCCTTTTCCGGCGGCATGCGCAGCAGCTTCTCGGCGAGCGCTTTCCGGCGCCGCACCTCGTCCTCGGGCACATCGGCGGGAACGCGCGCATTCCTGGCAATCGACGTGGCGACGCCGCCCGGGTGCACGACGGTCACACCGACATTCGAACCCTCGAGTTCATGGCGCAGCGCATTGGAAAAGCCGCGCACGGCAAACTTGCTGGCCGAATACGCCGCCTGCCCGGCCGGCGAAACCAGGCCGTAGAGACTGGAGAGGTTGACGATGCGCGCCTCGTCGCTCGCATGCAGGTACGGCAGGAAGGCGCGCGTCATCCGGACCACGCCATGGAAGTTGATGTCCATGAGCCAATCGAAATCCGCTTCGCTGACCTGTTCGAAGGTGCCGCCGAGCGCAACGCCGGCATTGTTGATCAAGAGGTCGATGTGCCCGTGAGTGGTATGCACTTCACCGGGCAGCGCCCGCACCGCGTCGCGGCTGGCGACATCAAGGCGATGGCAGCTCGCCTTGACGCCAAGCGCCGTGACCTGCTTCGCCGTTTCCAGCAGGCCCTCCTGGTTGATGTCGGCCAGCGCCAGATGGCATCCGCGCCGCGCGAGCGATATGGCAGTGGCGCGACCGATGCCGCTGCCCGCGCCGGTGATGACGGCAACCCTGTCTTTCAATCTCATGGCATAGCTCCCTTTTCGCCGAAGCGCATGACCCCGTCGGCGATGCGGCCGAAGCGGATGGTGAACAAGTCCTGGAAATAGTTCTGGTACACCTGCCAGGGCGCACGCGAGCCCTGCTTGGGCAGGATGTGCTGCGCGCGCTGCACATAGCCAGACGTAAAGCTGAGGAAGGGTTCCGGCTGGACGCCCGCTTCCCGGCGCGGCACCGCGATCGACTTGCCATGGCGGTCCATGTAATGCAGCAGGCGGCATACATAGCCTGCGGTCAGGTCCGCCTTCAGCGTCCATGAAGCATTCGTGTAGCCGAAGGCCATGGCGAAATTCGGCAGGTCGCTCAGCATCATGCCCTTGTAGGCAATGGCTTCGTTCGGACGGAAAGGCTTGCCGTCGACGACGACATTCATTCCGCCCAAGACCTTGAGCTTCAGGCCGGTCGCCAGCACGATGACGTCGGCCGGCAGTTCCTGGCCGGAGCTGAGCCGGATGCCATCCGGCGTGAAGCGCTCGATGGTATCGGTGACGACCGAGGCGCGGCCCTTGCGGATGGCGCGGAACAGGTCGCCGTCCGGCACTGCGCACACGCGTTGGTCCCAGGGCTTGTAGCTCGGATTGAAATGCGTGCCGGCATCGCATCCGTCGCCGACCTGCTTTGCTGCCAGCTTCACGATGTGGCGCTTGACGGGTTCCGGCCGGCTGCGCGCCAGCCGGTAAAAGAAGATGCTGACCAGGATGTTCTTCCAGCGCGTGAGCCTGTACGCGAGGCTTTCGGGCAGGATGCGGCGCAGCCCTTGCGCGATGCTGTCTTCGCCGGGACGCGTGACCACGTAGGAAGGCGAGCGCTGCAGCATGGTGACGTGGGCCGCGGTCTCGGCCATGGCCGGAACCAGGGTGACGGCAGTGGCACCGCTGCCGATCACGACGACGCGCTTGCCGGCGTAATCCAGGTTTTCCGGCCAGAACTGCGGCAGCACGACGGCGCCGCGGTAATCCTCCTCCCCGGCAAATTCCGGACGGTGCGCCTCTTCATAGCTGTAATAGCCGCTGCAGCCGTACAGGAAGCGGGCGCGCACGGTGGAGCGGACCCCGGTGGCAGTGTCTTCCGTCTCGACCGTCCAGCAGGCATCGCGGCTCGACCAGGAAGCGCTCACCGCCTTCTGCCGGAAGCGGATGTGCGGCGTGATGCCCGCCTTGTCCGCCGTCTCGCGAATATAAGTGCGGATGGACGGGCCATCAGCGATGGCTTTCGGATTGGTCCAGGGCTTGAACCGGTAACCCAGCGTGTACATGTCGGAATCCGAACGGATGCCGGGATAGCGGAACAGGTCCCAGGTGCCGCCGATGGCATCGCGCGCTTCGAGGATGGCGTAGCGCTTGCCGGGGCAGCGTTCCTGCAGATGATAGGCAGCGCCGATGCCGGACAGGCCGGCGCCGATGATGAGCACATCGAGCAGCTTCTCTTCCGCAGCGGGTGGTGAAGTAGGCATGGGAGCTGGAAAAAATTTTGATCCGGATTAATTTTTTGACACTTTACATTGTCAGTTTTTATTTGACAAGGAACCATGTCAAAATAGAGGCATGCCTCCAGAACCGAATCCTGCCGCCCGCCCCTATCGGGGGGTTTCCCATGCCGAACGCCGCGCCGAGCGCCGCGGGCGCCTGATCGCCGCGGCCATCGCCGTCTATGGCGAACGGGGTTACCGCAATGCCTCCGTCAAGGCTGTGTGCGAAGCCGCCGGGCTGACGGAACGCTATTTCTACGAATCCTTTGCCAACAGCGAAGAACTGCTGGTCGCCTGCTTCAACGCCGTCACCTACGGCGTCCACGGCGAGAGCGTGAAAGCCATGCGCGGCAAGCGCAGCCAGAAGGAACGCATGCGCGCGATGCTGCATGCCTACTTCTCGGCCCTCAAGCGCGATCCGCGTTCGGCACGCGTCTTCCTGGTCGAGATCCGCGGCGTCAGCCCGGCCGTGGACGAAGCCTTCGAACTCGCCCTGCGCACCATCGCCCGCGAGAATGCCCAGCTGCTGGCATTGAAGGAAACGGGTGCCGACGAGCTGCTGCAGCTTGGCGTGCTCGGGGGAGTCATCCAGATCGCCTCGAGCTGGGTCAACCGGAACTACGAGCCTTCGATTGCAGCGGTGACGAACACTGCCCTGCAATTGACGAGTGTCTTGCTGGACAAGGCCTGACTGATCGAGAACAGCCGGTTTGGCAAGTGACTCTGGAACAAGGGCCGCGAATCCACGCCTTTTGGGTGCTGTCGAGAATTCTTACAATCCAGCCGGACCTGCAAGACTGCTTGCTCGCAGATCCCTGTTTTCAGGCGCAAACTTCTGGCGGGCATGACGATTGCATGGCGAGCAACAATGCTGCATGCGGATGGCCGCAGCAGCTATGCTTCAAAACAGGACGGGAAAGATAGCCATTGCCGGCACTTAGGAGAGCCACCGTGACGATCTCGTTTGACGAATATGTTCGATATGACGGACTGGGTCTGGCCGAACTGGTCAGGCGCGGCGAAGTACAGCGGCAGGAATTGCTGGAAGTGGCGATCGCGCGTGCCGATCAAACCAAAGGGAAGCTCAACGCCATCGTTCGCCGCTTCGATGAACGGGCACGGCAGAAAGCGCTGCAACCGCTTGCGACGGAAGCCCGCTTCCCGGGCGTGCCCTTTCTGGTGAAGGCACTGTTCCAGGACATCGCCGGCTTGCCGAGTTCCTACGGCAGCCGGGCCCTGGGCAAGACGGCTTCGCTTGCCTCCGCCGATGTAACGAGACGCTGGGAGGCCCAAGGATTGCTGATATTCGGCATGACCAACACGCCCGAATTCGGCGCCAAGAACATCACCGAACCGCTCGCCCACGGGCCTGCCCGCAATCCCTGGGATTTGTCGCGCACGCCCGGCGGTTCTTCCGGCGGCTCGGCTGCCGCGGTAGCGGCGGGAATCGTCCCGATGGCAGGAGCCAACGACGGCGGCGGCTCGATACGCATTCCGGCTGCAGCATGCGGCCTGTTCGGACTCAAGGCCGGACGCGGGCGCATTCCGATGGGCCCGTATGTCGGCGAGGGCTTGAATGGCTCCGCGGTGCAGGGCGTGGTGTCGCGCAGCGTGCGCGACAGCGCTGCCATGCTGGATGTGCTGCAGGGCCCTGAGCCGCATGCGCCCTACTACATGCCGGCGCCTGACCGGTCCTATCTTGATGCCATCCGACAGCCTCCGCGCCGCCTGAAGATCGGCTTTTCAACGATCTCGCCTATCGCCACTCCCGTCCATGCCGATGCGGTGGCAGCCGTGCAGGATGCCGCCAAGCTGCTGGATACACTCGGCCATCATGTCGAGGAAGCCAGCCCTGCGATTGACGGCGTGCAGCTCGCACAGGACTTCCTGATTCCCTGGTTCTGCTTTGTCGCGGCGACCGTGGACGGGATTCGCCGCAACACCGACGCCGCCCGGCGCGATTTCGAGCCGGATACGCTCGCCATGGCCGACGTGGGCCGCAGCGTATCCGCCACCGAATTGCTGCAGGCGCAGGCCCGCTGGCAGATCTACGTCCAGGCTCTCGCGCACTTCCATGCGCAGTACGACCTGTGGCTGTCCCCGGTGCTGAGCGAGCCGGCATTGCGCATCGGGCAGATGGCAACGCCGCCGCTTCTGCATGCGGTCAACGACCTCGTCAACATGATCGGCCTGTCCGGCGTGCTGCGAAAAACCTCGGTGTTCCAGGAAAACATTCTGAAGAATCTGGCATGGACGCCATTCACTCAGCTGGCCAACATCACCGGCAGGCCGGCCATGTCGGTTCCCCTGTACTGGAACCGCCAGGGCCTGCCGCTGGGCGTGCAATTCCTTGGAGCGCTGAACGATGAAGCCCTGCTGCTGCAGCTTGCTGCCGAGCTGGAGCAGGCGCGGCCATGGTTCGACCGGCAGCCGGCAATCTGATCCGTTCGTTCAGGCGCAGCCTTGAAGTGCCTTCATGGCGTACGCCGGTTCGACATCGCTGCCGCAAAAAATAACAGCGCCTGCGACAGCATCCCGGTCAATCCTCGTTCCGCGCCGATCGCTCCATCGGTGAAGCCCTTGTGCAGCAAGGCCGCGACCCACGCACCTCGCCTTCATCGGAATGGCGCATGGGCTTGTGCGGTATAATGCACGGCCTGAAAGACGGACTGCCTTGTCTGGGTTGGCATTCCAGCCAGCCATCTCTCACAGCCCTCGGTGGCATGCGCGTTGGAGCCTCAAGCATGCCTGCCCTTCTCAACCATTGCCGCCATGTCATGTACATGCATGCCATAACGGTGCTCATCAAGGCTCTCTGACCCGCCCCGCAAGCGAGTCGGGCGACAGCAGCGAAACCGTAGCGGCCGTTACCGGGCCGTCTTCTCCCCACCGGCCACAGCAACCCGGTCGTGCACTGCTCCACCGATAGCCGGCTGCTCCGGCAACCCTCACTTTTTTTTATAGGAATAAACCTTGGCCAAAGAAGAACTGATTGAAATGCACGGCCGTGTGGCCGAAGTGCTCCCGGACTCCCGCTATCGTGTTGACCTCGACAACGGCCACCAGCTGATTGCCTACACTTCGGGAAAGATGCGCAAGAACCATATCCGCATCCTGGCGGGAGACCAGGTCTCCCTGGAACTGTCTCCCTACGATCTCAGCAAGGGACGCATCACCTTCCGTCATCTCGAAAAGCGCGGCCCGGCACCTGCCGGTTCTCAGCGCCGCCGCCATTGATGGCATGCAGGGGCGATGCAAGAGCCCGTCGACGGATGCGGAAGAAATCCGCGTAAACGAAAAAAGCCCACCGTAGTGGGCTTTTTTTCATTCCAAGAATCGATCGACCAGGAACCCATGCTATCTGCGTGGTGCTTCCGGACAGATGATTTCAACCACCCATGCTATCTGCATGGTGTTGCCGATTTCAATTAAATCGTTTCCCTTGCCGATACCAGGTGCTGCAATGCAGCCTCCCGACAAGGCATGAACTGGTCAGGCCGGCAATCCGACAAGTCGGACATGCGCCGTCCGTATAACTTACGCGGGGCGAATATTGGTCGCCTTTTCGCCTTTGGGGCCGGTGCCGCGCTCGAACGAAACGCGCTGGTTCTCAGCCAGGCTCTTGAAGCCGGTTCCCTGGATGTCCTGGAAATGCGCGAACAGGTCCGCGCCACCGCCGTCAGGCGTAATGAAGCCGAAGCCCTTGGAATCGTTGAACCATTTGACTGTGCCAGTTTGAATACTCATGTTACTTCCTTGAAAAAAATAAGGGGCTAAGCCCGAAACGCACTCGAGACCAGGAGAGATAACCGAAGGGATTCAAACAGGAATGACTCTGTGACAGAGCAAACGGGAGAGAGACCAACAATGACTACGACTCGATGCAAGTGCAGGACACAATATACAGGTAAACGCGAAGATCACCTAAGCTTATTTTCGCTAATTTTCATTCGTTGGAATGTGGCAATGAATATAGCAATAGAAGGTTGATACAGTGGCTATCCTCAGCCGGTTAAGTGTAGTCGTGACCGGCTCATAAGGTAATAAGAAATGGAACTCCTCTTATGTGGCACGGGTGAGTGTTGAAAGCCAGATGCTGATCAACAATGCAATGGCGCGACGGAGGCGCCCGCGATCTGGTGCCGGGCAAGGGAGCCGGCCACAAAGCCGGACGCCTTTATCTCTTCCACGAACTCGCCCAGATAGGCCACCACTTCTGCGGGCCGGGACTTCGGCGTAGCCATGGCCTGCTGGATCACCATGAACCGTTCGGGCAACAGGCGCAGGCCGCCGAATCGCGCGCTATCGAATTCGAGCTGCTGGCGCACACCTGCGGCGACCTCCAGGCCTTGCGCAACAAAGGTGTCGACCACCGTGGGCGAAGTAGGCGCCCGGAAGATTTCCGCATGCTTGAGTTCGCGCGTCAGGTAGAGGTCGTACGCGCTACCCTTGCCTACTGCCACCCGGATCCCGGGACGATCGACCTCGCCGTTCTCCATGATCGGCGAGTCTTCCCTGACGAGATAGCATCCCTCGATGAGAACGTATGGTGCGGTAAAAGCGATGCCTTCGCCGCGCACCGGGTCAATGGCCACGAAGCCGACATCAACTTCGTTCTGCTTGAGAGCATCCGCAGCCTTTCCGGCTGCATCGAACACCACTTTTTGCAGCCCCACCCCAAGACGCCGCGCCAGTTCGTTCGCCAGGTCGACGGAAACTCCGTACGGCTCCCGAGTTTCAGGATGAGCTTTGGCAAGTATCGGGTTGCCGAGATTGATCGACGCACGAAGCGTGCCGGTCGGCGCCAGCGCTGTCAGGACCGATTTACTGATAGCCATGATTCCTCGCAAGTGAGAACGTTTCGGATGAAAGCCGGCAAGAGCGATGCCGCTGTTCACATATAACATTAGACATCATCGCCCTGGAACCGTCGCAGGCCCTTGAACACCAGAGGTGCCATCAGCGCGAGCACGGCGATGCCGATTAGGGTAGCGGAGAACGGGTGCTTGAAAAACACCAGATGGTCGCCGAGGCTCACCTGCAGCGCCCGCCGGAACTGGCTCTCCGCCATGGGTCCAAGAATCAGGCCCACTATCATCGGGGCCACCGGATAATCCCAGCAGCGCATCAGAAAGCCGACGACGCCGAACACGACGAGCATGGTGAGTTCCACTACCGACGGGTTGGCCGCCAGCGTGCCCATCGAAGCGAATACGAGGATGCCGGCGTACAGCCATGCCTGGGGAATGGCAAGCAGCTTGACCCACAGCCCGACCAGCGGAAGATTCAGCACCAGGAGCATCAGGTTGCCGACGAAGAAGCTGGCGATCAGGCCCCACACCATTTCCGGATTGGTGGCGAACAGGAGCGGGCCGGGTACCAGGCCGTATTGCTGGAAGCCGGCAAGCATCATCGCAGCGGTGGCCGACGTCGGCAGACCAAGGGCAAGCAGCGGAACGAGCGTGCCGGTAGCCGATGCATTGTTTGCGGCTTCCGGACCGGCCACGCCGGCGATGGCGCCATTGCCGAACTCGGCGGGGTCCTTCGCCAGCTTGCGTTCCAGTGAATACGAGAGCAGGGTCGGCACTTCCGCTCCGCCGGCGGGCAAGGCGCCGATCGGAAAGCCGAGCAGGGTTCCGCGTATCCAGGCTTTCCATGATGCCTTCCAGTCGTTCAGGGTCATCCACAGCGAACCGCGAACCGGTTCGATATGCTCTTCCTGCCCCTTGAAGCGACATGCGACGTACAAGGCTTCGCCCATTGCAAACAAGCCAACAGCTAGCGTCGTAATGGACACGCCATCCATCAGCGCGGGTATGCCGAAGGTGAGCCGGGCCTGGCCGGTCAGCTTGTCGATACCAACCAGACCGAGGAACAAGCCCAACGCAAGGCTGGTCAACCCGCGCAGTGCAGAATTCCCGAATGTCGCCGAGACGGTCACAAACGCGACTGCCATCAGGGCGAAGTAGTCCCAGGGGCCGAACTGAACGGCGATCTCGACGATGGTCGGAGCGAGTACTGCAAGGCCGATAGTGGCGATGGTCCCGGCGACGAAGGATCCGATTGCCGCTGTCGCAAGCGCTGGCCCGCCGCGCCCGTTACGCGCCATCTTGTATCCCTCGATCGCAGTGGCAATCGAAGCGGCTTCGCCGGGCGTGTTAATCAGGATGGCGGTGGTCGAGCTGCCATACATACTGCCGAAGTAAATGCCGGCGAACATGATGATCGATCCTGTCGGATCGAGCTTGAAGGTCACCGGAAGCAGCAAGGCAACCGTCAGGGAGGGACTGATACCGGGCAGGATGCCGACCAGGGTACCGAGCAAGACGCCGATCCCCGCAAACAGCAGGTTCCCGGGCTGCAGGGCGACCCAGATGCCGTCTGCCAACAACGAAAAGATTTGCATGGATTTCCTTCAGCCGAGCAGTAACCGCTCCAGCGGGCCCGCCGGCAAGGTCAAGGAGAGTATCTTCGTGAAGAAGGCATAAACCGCGACGCTCAGCACGAATCCGTACACCGGTCCGAGCGATTTGATCGGTCGGCCAAAACCCCGTGCGGTCGATACGAACAGGATGGTGGCGGCAAGGATGAATCCTGCCCCGAGTGACAGCGCGACGATCTGGACGATCAATCCGCCCAGGACCCAGGCCAGCGCGCCGGGATTCATGACATCTTCCCCGGCGAGTGTCGTCTGCTTCTCCCGATGCTGCCAGGCTTGCATCAGGTGCGCCACGCCGAGCAGGCCGAGAAGCGCCGCGATCAGTTTCATCGCAACCGCCGGCCCGACACCGGGGCCAGCTCCTGCCGACACCTTGAACGAGTCGGTCAAGGTCATGACTGCAAGTATCAGCAGCACCAACCCCACGACTAGCGGCGCCCGCCATGCGGGCACCTTCATTGCGTCGCCGCCAGTCATTTCGCCAGACCGATCGATGTCAGTACTTCCTTCACCCGCGCCTGGTCAGCTTTCATGAAGGCAGTGAACTGGTCTGCGGGCAAATAGGCGTCGTCCCAGCCCCGGGTCTTCAGGATCTTCGCCCACTCGGGAGACTTGACTGTCTTCTCAACGGCCGTGGTGAGGGCCTTGCGCTGCTCGGCCGTGATATGCGGGGCGCCGACAATGCCGCGCCAGTTGACCAACTCGACATCCATGCCCTGCTCCTTGAGAGTGGGCACGTTGACGCCGGCGAGCCGCTGGCCGGAGGACAGCGCCAGCGCCCGCAGCTTGCCGGCCTTGATCATGCTCTCGAATTCGTTGTAGCCCGAGATTCCGGCCGTCACGCGGCCGCCGAGCATTTCCGCCAGCGCCTCGCCGCCGCCGGAGAACGGTACATAGTTGAGCTTCCCGGTATCGCCGCCGGCTGCCTTGGCAACCAGCCCGGCCAGGATGTGGTCTGCGCCGCCGGCAGAACCGCCGGCCCAAACCACTTTAGATGTATCGGATTTCAAGGCTGCCGCAAGATCTTTGATGGTCTTGTGCGGGGAGTTGGCGGGAACGACGACCACCAAAGGATCAGCGGTCAGGCGTGCAATGGGTGTCACGGTATCCAGCGTGACCGGTGACTTGTTGGTCAGCACGGCGCCGAGCATCGTAATACCCATCACCATCACCTGGTTGCCATCACCGGACGCACCATTCACGAATTGCGCAAGACCGACCGTGCCACCCGCTCCCGGCACATTGACCACTTGCACGCTCTTTGCGGCGCCTGTCGCAACCATCACCTGCTGCAGGGAACGGGAAGCGCCATCCCATCCGCCGCCCGGGGCTGCCGGGGCGATGATCTTCAGTTCAAGGGGATTCTGGGCCATGGCCGGCATCGATGCTGCAATCGCTACGCCGAGGGAAATCGCCTGCGCGGCCCTGCCGAAAAAACGGTTCTTCCTGAACATAACAACGTCTCCTAGAAATGAGGTCTATGCCAAAGTGCGGATTGTTGTTCTCGAAGGGCTCCCGCGCGCCCTCCCTGGTGCAAAGAAACTTCAAGCACACGACACCCACGCCAAGGAGGCGCGCTGGTCGTTTTTTCATTGTACGACACTTTGCATATTTTTACGATCATATGCAATAATGAGTTCATGAAAACCGCACATTTTTCTACGACCGGCAGCCTCACCGTCAACGCCCGCAACTACAAGATCGTCGATTTGCCCGCTCTATTTGGCAGCGAACTGGACCGCCTGCCGATGGTGATGCGCATCCTTCTGGAAAACATCATCCGCAACATGCAGGGACAGGAGCGAGACGCAGCAGTAGGCGCGATCTTCAAGTGGCTGGACCAAGGCAGCAGCGAAGCGGAAATTCCCTTTCAGCCGGTACGCGTCCTCATGCATGACACGACGAGCACTCCGGCGCTGGTAGACATCGCCGGCATGCGCAACGTGCTTGCGGAGCATGGTGTCGACCCAGCACGGTTGAATCCGACTATTCCCGTCGACGTTTCCGTCGACCACTCGCTGGCCGTGGAAGCTTACGCCCGCCCAGATGCCGTTTCCCTCAACCTGCAGCATGAGATGCGGCGCAATGAAGAGCGTTACCGCTTCCTGCGCTGGGCATCGAGATCGCTGCGCGGCGTGCGCATCCATCCGCCGGGCACCGGCATCATGCACACGATCAACCTGGAACAGCTGGCCACAGTGGTAACAGCCCAGGAACGGGACGGAAGCGAAGGCAGGGAGCTGTGGGCGGTTCCCGATTCCCTGATCGGAACCGACAGCCATACGCCGATGATCAATGGCATTGGTGTGCTGGGATGGGGAGTGGGCGGGCTGGAAGCGCAAACCGTCATGTTCGGCATGCCGACCATGCTGCGCATCCCGGATGTCGTCGGCGTGCGCCTTACCGGTACCCTGCGTCCCGGATCGACGGCCACCGACCTCGCACTGACGGTCACCCAGCGTCTGCGCGCACTCGACGTGACCGGCGACTTCGTGGAGTTCCACGGCCCGGGCGTTGCCACCCTAACGGCCGGCGACCGGGCGGTCGTCGCCAACATGGCACCCGAGTATGGTGCGACCACCGGCTACTTCGGCATCGATCGCCAGACCCTCGCTTATCTTCGCGCCACTGGCCGCAGCGAAGAGGCGCTGGCGCTGATCGAAGCCTACGGCCGGCGCACGGGCCTCTGGTTCGATCCGCATGCAACACCACGCTACACGAGCGTCATCGAAATCGACTTGAACCAGATCGGCCTGCATGTTGCCGGCCCGAAGCGGCCGCAGGACCGCTTGCCGGTTTCCGATGTACCGGCCGTCCTGCAGCAGCAGGCCACGGGCAACATGCCCCTGCCCTCAGGGCTGCCGCGGTTTCCCGTTGCGATTGCGTCCATCACCAGTTGCACGAATACTTCGGATCCGCGGCTCCTGGTCACCGCCGGCCTGATCGCGCGCAAGGCACGAACCTTCGGCCTGCAACCTGCCCACTGGGTCAAGACTTCCCTGGCACCGGGATCACCCGCTGCCGCCTCCTACCTGAAGCGGTCGGGCTTGCTCGACGATCTGAATACGCTGGGCTTCGGCATTGTCGGTTTCGGCTGCGCGACCTGCATCGGCAATTCCGGCCCGCTGACCGAGCCGATCCGAAAAATGATTGACGAAGGTTCCGGCCATCCGGTCGCGGCACTCTCCGGCAACCGGAACTTCCCCGGGCGCATCCACCCCGATCTCGACTTGGGATTCATCATGTCTCCGCCGCTGGTCATTGCGTTTGCGCTTGCGGGCAATGCCGAAAAAAATCTAGCAACGGAGCCCTTGGGCACTGCAGAAAACGGGAAGCAAGTCTACCTGCGCGACTTGTGGCCGACGCCGGAAGAAATCGAGACATGCCTGATGCTGGGACAAGCCTCCGACGACTATCGTCGCGACTTCGCCGAAGCGTCGAAGAACCCGGTCTGGCATCAGCTGGACGCGCCGGCATCCGCCCTTTTTCCCTGGGATGAACGATCGAACTACCTGCAGCGGCCGCCCTTCGCCTCGCTAAAGGAAGGCAGCCTCCTAGGTAGCTACAATGCGTACCCGCTGATGGTGCTCGGCGACGACATCACGACCGATCACATTTCGCCGGCGAGCGCGATTCCGCCCAGGAGCCTTGTCGCCGATTATCTGGTTGCGCGCGGAGACGACCGCAAGGACCTGAACGTGTTCGCTTCGCGGCGCGGCAACTGGCTTGTGATGCTGCGGGCGACCTTCCACAACAAAAACGTGGTCAATCTCCTGAAGGAAGGCCTGCCCGTCGCGCACACCTTGCACATCCCGAGCGGCGAGGTGATGCCGATCTGGGAAGCCGCGAAACGCTATCGCGAAGAAGGCCGGTCAGTGGTCATCGTCGCAGGTGAGCGTTACGGCACGGGTTCCTCCCGCGACTGGGCAGCAAAGGGGGTGCGGCTACTCAATGTCCGCTCCGTGCTCGCTCTGAGCTTCGAACGCATCCACCGGTCGAACCTGATCGGCATGGGCATCATGCCGGTGCAGCTTCCTCCCGCGTTCCGGAATCTTCCCGCTATTGAAGCGGGTGACCGGATTGAAGTATCGGCCGATGCCGCCCTGCTCGCGCCGCGCTGCACGATCCCTGTGCGCATTCATCGTACCGACGGCAGGATTGATACAATCGAGGGCAAGGCCGCCGTCGAGACCCAGCTGGAAGTCACCCTGCTCAAATCAGGCGGCGTCATGCCCCTCATCCTAGAAAACACCATCCAGGCCAGCCGGGAAGTCGCATCGCCATGAAGCCGATCGCCGCGCAGATCGTTGAAATCATCCAGTCGGAAAATCTTGCAGTCGGGACCCACCTGCCGGCCCAGATGCTGGCGGATCGCCTGCGCGTCTCCCGGCAACCGGTCAACGATGCGCTAGGTACGCTTTGCGAAAAGGGTATTCTTTACCGGGAACCCAACCGAGGTTATTTCCTTGCGAAGAAGCCCTTGCAGCCGGTGGCGAAGCTGGCAGAAGAGGATGTGGTGACAGCGGTCTATTTCCGGATTGCCGAGGATCGCTTGCGCGGACAATTGCCCGACGAATTCACCGAGTCCATGCTCAAGCAGCGCTACAACCTGACAGCGACGCAGCTCTCGTCGGTACTGGCGCGCATTGCGCAGGAAGGCTGGGCGGAGAAGAAACCCGGTTACGGCTGGATGTTTTCATCGATGCTGACCAGCTCCGAAAGTCTGGTGCAGTCTTATCGCCTGCGTCTGGCGCTCGAACCCGCAGCCCTGCTCGAACCCGGCTACCGCCTGAACCCGCAGGCACTGGAACGGTGCAAGTCGGCGGAATACCATCTCCTGGAGGGCGGCATCGAAACCGATACGGCGGACCAGTTGCATGACCGGGGGGTCCGCTTCCACGAAACCCTGGTCGAGGCTTCCGGCAACCCGTTCTTCATCGATACCATCAAGCGGGTCAATCGCGTCCGGCGCCTTCTCTCCTATCGCTCCATGCTGGACCGCAGTCGCTACAAGCAGCATTGCAAGCAACACCTGCACATCCTGGAACTGCTCGAAAAGGAGCGCAACGAGGAGGCCTCCGAAGCGATGGCCGCGCATCTCCGCAGCACTGTCAACAACATTACGAAGATCCGCAAGCTTCTCGACACGAAGTGATTTGCCATCGAGATGGCGGATGGCAGCCGCAAATCCGGCCGCTTCCTACGCAGAACTGCGCCGCGAATTCCATAGCGCTGCAAGCGCCAGCCCGGCGCCGAACATCAGCACCCGGGTCGCCGTCGGATGGAGTGCAGCCTGGGTGTACCAGCTCGATTCATGCACCCGGCCGTCGCGGCCCTGGCGCTGCCGCAGGCCATCGCCGACCGGCCTATACAGGCTGTTCCTCTCCCTGTCCTGCGCCGGCTTGTCGCTTTGCTGCTGCTTGAAGGCGAAGCGCTTCATGTAGCTGTCGATGAGGCGCGGCAGATGATAGGCGCCGGAAGCAGTCAGCTTTGCGACGCCGCCTACATAGATGTCGCGCATGGGGTGCGCCGCCGCATGCAGGATGGCATCGGCGACCACTTCCGGCGCGTAAACGGGCGGCGGCAGCTGCGGCTCCACTTGCATGTAATTCTTCGCATGCGGCACGAACATGGTGTCGATCGAGGCCGGCTTGATCAGCGTGACCGACACCGGCGCATTTTCAGCTTCCAATTCCACCCGCAGGGAGTCGGTAAAGCCCTTGACCGCGTGCTTGGAAGCGGAATAGATGCCCTGCAGCGGAACGGCACGATCGGAAACTTCGCTGCCGATATTGATGATGGCGCCGCCCTTTTCCTTCAGGTGCTTTGCCGCCAGCAGCGAGCCATGCACCACACCCCAGAAATTGGTATCGATCAGGCGACGCTGGTCTTCCAGTGAAACGTCTTCCATGCGCCCGAAGATCGACACGCCGGCATTGTTTACCCAGGTATCGAAGCCGCCGAATTCCCGGATCGCCGTCTCGGCGACCCGGCGCACATCCTCTTCCTTGCCGACATCGGCCGCGACGTAAAGGGCCTTGCAGCCTTCACTCGTGAGTTCTCCTGCCAATTGCCTGAGCGCATCCTCGTTGCGCGCCACCAGCACCAGCCGCGTGCCGCGACGCGCCGCCTTGCGGGCGGTGGTCAGGCCAATGCCGCTGGTCGCCCCCGTGATGACCATCACCTGGTCCGCTATTTTTTTGAGTTGTACTTTCATGGGCTTCCTTCTAAGATTAGCTGTTCACGCCTTCATTGCCGCCGGCACGGGCCTCATATCGTGCGCCGGAGCAGCATGGTGCGGATCTCGCTGATGGCCGCCGCCGGGTTCAATCCTTTCGGACACACGTCGGCGCAGTTCATGATGGTGCGGCAGCGGAACAGGCGGTAGGCATCGTCCAGGTTGTCCAGCCTTTCCTTGGTTGCCTCATCCCTGCTGTCGGCAATGAAGCGGTAGGCCTGCAGCAGCCCCGCCGGTCCGACGAACTTGTCCGGGTTCCACCAGAAGGTCGGGCAGGACGAGGAACAACAGGCGCACAGGATGCACTCGTACAGACCGTCGAGCAGGGCTCGCTCTTCCGGAAATTGCAGGCGTTCCTTTTCCGGCGGCGGCGTGTCGTTGATCAGGTAAGGCTTGATCGAGTGGTACTGCTTGAAGAAATTGGTGAAGTCGACGATCAGGTCGCGCACCACCGGCAGGCCGGGCAGAGGCTTGAGCACGATCGGATGCTTCACCTCGTTCAGGTTGGTAATGCAGGCGAGGCCGTTCTTGCCATTGATGTTCATCGCATCCGAGCCGCAGATGCCTTCGCGACAGGAGCGGCGAAACGACAGGGTGTCGTCGACCTCGGCCTTGATCCGCATGAGCACGTCGAGCAGCATCTTTTCCTGGTGCCCGAGCTGCACTTCATATTTCCGCATGTAAGGCCGTTCGTCAGTATCCGGATCGTAGCGGTAGATTTCCAGGTGAACCGTGCGTTGGGTGGCCATGGTCGATATCGGTGTCGGTGAAGAGGTGAAATCGATGCATCATCCATGCCATGCCGGTACAGCTGTACCGATATGGTGGTTCAATGCAGCTTGCCCTTGGCTTTCAGGTAAGCCTCGATGTCCGAAGCATCCAGCCAGGAAATGTCCCGGGGGATTTCATCTTCCACCAATTCCCCCACTTCCTTGCTCAGGTGCTTGCGCAGCATGCCGAGGAACTTCGGATAGGCAATCACGCGCAACCGGTCGTAGCGGTGCTCCATGCGCGCCTTGTCGAGGAACTGGCTGACTTCCTTCGAAAAGATTTCCACTTCGCGCTGCATGGGATCGACACTCGGCTCGGCGGTATGGTCCTGCTCGCGTTCGCCCTTGCCATGGAAGCGCCCCATGGGTTCGTCTTCGATGTCCTGCTCGTTTCCGCGCGCAACCGGATTGGCGACATCCTCGACTTCGCGCAAATGATGTTCCGTTCCTTCCAGTTCGAAAATCCTCGCGCGGCTGCTGTCTGCGGCAACAATCCAAGTCGTTTGCATATGACGTCCTCCTTGAAAACAGTCTTGTTCGACAAGGAAACGGCCATGTTTGTTCGTACGGCCGCCGCGGCGAAGCATTGCCGGCCCGGTCCGGTTCACTGGAGGGTGCCTGGCGCGGGATAGGCAAGCTGCGGCATCCTCCTGCCTTCCGTGCGCACCGCGCTGGCGACGGCATCGATCGCAGCCATCACTTCATGCGGCACCAGGTGGTGAATCATGTGGCCCGCGCCCGGCGCGAGGTTGAGGTCGCTCTGCGGCAGTTCGGCATGCAGGCGTTCCGACTGCCGGTGCGGATCGACCTGGCGGTCGTCGGCACCCGCCATGATGGTGACGGGCATGGCGATTTCGTGATAGCGGCTGCGCAGGCGGAACGCGGCCGGAATCATCAGGGCTGCCTCGGCTGCACTGGCCCGCAATTGGGACGGGCGCAGGCTCATCCATACCGGATATGCCGAGAACCGTTCCGGCACCGGCGCCGGACCGAAGAGGCGACGCAGGATGGCGGGCCACATCAGCCTGCCGAGCAGCGGTGACACGGTGTAGCGCATCAGGTCGCCGATCACCGGAATGGCCGGCGGCGAGGCCAGCGGCACGTCCAGGCGCATGCTCGGATAGTAGTAGCCGGAGAGCAGCGCCAGTCCGCGCACATCCTTCGGGAACTCGAGCGCCATGGCAACGGCGACCAGCGCTCCCCAGGAATGTCCAACCACGATGGCTTTCTCCACGCCAAGCCTGCCCAGAGCCCGGTGCAGCAGCCGGGCCTGCGCAGTCGGCGTCCAGAGCGTAGTGCGGGGGCGTTCGCTGTAGCCATAGCCCGGACGGTCGAAGGCGATCACGCGATAGTTTTCGGATGCCAGATCGAGCAAGCCGCTGACGTCGAAATCCTGAATCATGGTTCCATTGCCGTGCAACAGGACGAGGGGCTGACCCTGCCCGCGCTCCACATAATGCAGGCGCACGCCATCCACCTCGATGAATTGCCCTGCCGGTGGATTCTCGCGTTCCGCCTGCTGGGTCCGCCTGCGCACCACCAGTGCCGCGCTGGCCAGAGCCACGGCGGTACCGGCCAGCATCATGTTGCGCCAGGGATGCGGGGCTTCCTTGGAATACGGACTTTTCTTGCGCATGGAATCGCTCATCACATCAGCTCCCGTCCTGTTCAGGATGCGTTTGGAATGAAGCCCATTGATCAAAGTTCAATCTTGCTGTCGACACATTGCTCCCGAAAGCTGCATTGGAAGGCTTGGCATGTACAAGGTATAGTTGCAGGATCAGCCACGCCATGGAGACGCATGATGCCGAACATCGATCCCGATTCCTTCAACCAGCGCGGAGTGCCCTACCTTCCGGGCCTGCTCGGCATCCGCGTCACCCGCATCGCCGGGCAATCGCTGGCCGCGGAACTTGCTGTGCAACAATCGCACCTCGCACCCAACGGCTATTTGCATGCAGGTACGGTAGTCACTCTCGCCGATACCGCCTGCGGCTATGCCTGCATCGCCAACCTGCCGGAAGGTGCGGCAAACTTCACCACCATAGAACTGAAGAGCAACTTCATCGGCACCGCGCGCGAAGGCGTGATCGAATGCGAGGCGAAGGCGGTGCACGCCGGGCGCAATACCCAGGTCTGGGATGCCGAGGTGCGGCACCGCGACAGCGGCAAGCTGATCGCCACCTTCCGCTGCACCCAGATGATCCTGTGGCCGAAGCAGGCATAAGGATGGACATGCACATCGCGCCCGGCATATATGAACACTACAAGGGCAAGCGCTATTTCGTGCTCGGCCTGTCCCGCCATAGCGAAACCGGGGAAGTCTGCGTGGTGTACCGGCCGCTTTATGACACCGACTGGCCGCATCTGGTGCATCGCCCGGCGGCGATGTTCTTCGAAGAAGTAGAGGTCAACGGGACGCGCGTGCCGCGCTTCCGGCCCGTGGCGGCATGAGCGCGCATTGCTGCTGAATTGCTGCTGAATTGCAACCGGGTGTAAGCCTCCCTGCCGCACATGCAGGGAGGACGCGTCCAGCGGCATTGCCATTCGTTACACTTTCCTACAAGCAGTTTCCCCTTCCCCGCCCGGTTTCGGCGAACATACTGGAAGGCAGTCTGTCGCTACCGCGAACCGGCTGCAGGCGGCCCGCAAGCCAGCCGCCAGGACTCCAGCATGATCTGTGTGGAATCCGTCCATCCCGTTCCACTTGCCCAGACAAAGAAAAATGAAAAGAAAACTTGCTTTGGTATTTGCAGGACTGCTCGCTGCCTTGAGCATCTGCACTTTGGTCCAGGCTGAGCCGCCTGCCCGACACAAAAACCAAGCCCAGCGCTCCAAGGCCGTGCGCAAACACCGATATGTGTATTACCCGGCGCTCGAAGTCTATTACGCGCCGGAAAAGCAGGTCTGGTTCTGGCGTAACGGCAACAGCTGGAGTTCCGGCGTCTACCTGCCTGAGAGCTATGAGACTGGCGACACTTCCGGCGTGCCGGTCCTCCTCAAGTCCGATCGCCCCTATGCGGAACATGCCTATGTGGAAGAACGCTATGGCCGTCCCTGGCGCGCAAAGTACCAGAGCGCCAGCGAACACCTGGCATCGAACTGAGAGGCCGTACTGCCCTTCTGAGCCCGCGACGGGCGGACGCATAAGCTTCCGCCCGTTTTTCATTTCCGTGGGCCATGCATGCGGCCGTGCCGGCTTGATAGAATGGCGCGCCGGCCGCAGCAGCATTGCCGGCGTAAAATCCGGCCACCATCGAGCCACCCTTCAACCCGATCCAGCGATTGCCCAATGAGCTATCTCGCCGTCAAGCATATCCATGTCACCTTCGTCGCCTTGAGCGGCATCCTGTTCTTCATCCGCGGCCTGTGGATGATGAGCGACTCCGCCATGCTGCAGCAGCGCTGGGTGAAGATCGTGCCGCACGTCGTCGATACCATCCTGCTCGCCAGCGCACTGGTCATGGTGGTCTGGAGCCATCAGTATCCCTTCGTGCAAAACTGGCTGACTGCCAAACTGGTCTTGCTGGTGGTGTATATCGGACTGGGCATGCTGGCGCTCAAGCGTAGCAAGTCCAAGTCGGCCAAGGTGGCCGCTTTCATCGCCGCCCTGGCGGTGTTTGCCTACATCATCAAGATCGCGATCACGCGGCAGGTTTTCTAAGCGGCTGCAGCTGGACAAGCTGTCAGGAAAATATTCAACCGAGCAAGTTTCGATGATAGTAAGAATCAAGGCGCCAATCACGGTGCGCAAGGGAATCCGGGCGACTGCGCGACGGTCTACGTATTGGGCATGCGGACGAGTCAATCCGGAGGACAAGCCATGAGATGGGAAGGCAATCGCGAAAGCGACAATGTGGAAGACCGCCGCGGCGACTATGACGGCGGTGGCGGCGGTGGCTTCGGTTTCGGCGGACGCTCGGTGGGCATCGGCACTGTCGTGGTGGCGCTGGTGGCATCCTATTTCCTCGGCATCAACCCGGCCACCCTGCTCAGCCTCCTGAGCGGCGGCCCGGCCCCGGTGCCGACGCAGCAGGCTCCCGCGCACCGTCCACCGGCCGACGACCGCATGGCGCGCTTCGTCTCCACCGTGCTGGCCGATACCGAAGATACCTGGACGGAATTGTTCCGCGAGCGCGGCGGCCAATACGTCAAGCCCAAGCTGGTGCTGTTCACCGGCCGCACCCGCACCGCCTGCGGCATCGGCCAGTCCGCGACCGGCCCCTTCTATTGCCCGGCCGACCAGGAAATCTACATCGACCTGAGCTTTTACCAGCTGATGAAAGAGCGCTTCCGGGTATCGGGCGAATTCGCCGAAGCCTACGTCATCGCCCATGAAGTCGGCCACCATGTGCAGAAACTGATCGGCATCTCCGACAAGGTCGACAATGCCCGCCGCCGCATGAGCGAAGCCCAGGCCAATGCCCTGTCAGTGCGCCTCGAACTGCAAGCCGACTGCTTCGCCGGCGTCTGGGCCTACCACGCCGACCGCACGCGCAACATCCTGGAAGAAGGCGACATCGAAAGCGCACTGAACGCCGCCACCGCCATCGGCGACGACACCCTGCAGCGCCAGGCCCAAGGCTACGTGGTGCCAGACTCCTTCACCCACGGCACCTCGGCACAGCGGGTGCGCTGGTTCACACGCGGTATAGAGTCGGGGAAGATGAGTGCCTGCAATACATTTGAGGCGAGGCAGCTGTGAAGCTGGTCCTAAAAGACAACAAATATTAGCGTTAAGTGACAAATCAATGGACGTACCGATACTTAAGAAGGGAGTTTTTCACTGCACTTGCGGCTGCGCTCAAGTCTATCCCCGGTTCGATGGCGAGACTGTGGAGGGTGACACCAAGCTCTTTTTCCGTTGTGTCCTAATGCAACACGAAGCCGGCTTCCCGCATCTTTGGCTTGGCATCTTTACAGGACCGTGGTTCGATGATGGACGGGACTGCTGGGTGAGCGTTCACCTGTGGAGCAATGGAACGGGCTTGGTGACCCGGATTGAGGACTTTGCCGACACCCCTTGGAGTGAAGACGACATCTGGAATTGCCGGCCACTCAATAGGTCAGATGTCTTGGGAAACGAAGGAGCGCTTCCCTGGTTTATCGAGTTTGCGCAACAGGTAACAACTAGCTACAAGCCATTTGGACATTTCCTGATCAGTGGAGCAGCCACATAACAGACCGTGTTAAATGGCAAGCCGTAGAACGGGTAGTGCTGACCACTTTTGCTTTCCGCTTCTGACGCTGCCGAAAAAGCAGTCGGCAAATCGGATAAAGAAGCGAACGTTGTCTGAGCGAAGCGAGTTTCGTTCGCTTCCCGATTTGGCGATTGCTTTTTCGGGAGCAGGAGTTTGCGCTTGCAAGCGCAAACCGTTCCGCAGGCGGACACCAATGCTGTCCGAATTCCCTGCGACACCCCCGCAGGGGCAGCGGCTGCGCGGTCGCCTTCTTTTGCTTACTTTTCTCGGCGAAGCAAGAAAAGTAAGTGGCCGCCGGGCCACCCCGGCAAGTCTGCACAGCGAAACTTCCGAATCGAACACCGAAGAAAGAAGCGAGATTCCCACCTTCATGGGAATACCATCCAAGCCCACAAATACGATCATACAAAAACACTACTCACCATAACCCCATGCCCCACCTCCAATCCCTAACCACCCTCCGCACCTCCCTCCAGGACCTGCAACAAAACCGCCTCTCCATCGCCGACTTCTGCCGCACCTGGCGCGCCCAGACCACCCTGCTGGCCGCCCTGCCGCCGCGCTACGGCCAGGTGATGGAAGACTTGCTGGGCCGCATGGAAGCAGGCAGCCTGTTTACCGAGGAAAGCTGCTCCTTCAGCCACGAAGACTTGCAGGCCAACCTCTCGGTCTGGCTCGATAAGGCGAGCCAGACGCTTGCGGGCAGCGCCTGATCCGGTTCCGGCCAGGCCTGCCCGCTGTCCGCGCTCCCCAAATTTTTACATGCCGGAGTTTTGCGCCGGCTGCTGCATGGCTTGTCCGCCTGCCGTATTGCTGGCAGAGCCGTTACTGAAAGAGCCGGATCCAGCCTGCTGCGGCGCCATGCCGTCGCCGCTGCCACCGCCGCATGACACAAGACACGCCAGGACACACATCCATCCCCAGTGCAGCCGGCGGGCTGTGAAAATATTCGCTTTCATGAACAGGCCTCCATCCTCTAGCGATCGTCCGCATCGCGCCCTTGTGCCGAAGGCACGGCGGATGACACGTTCGCAATGCTTCCACTCAGCACCCAGGCTTTCTGGCTGGGAGCAAAGCGCGGCGCCAGCAAGCCGTCATTGATCTCGCGCGTCACCGCAAATCGGTTGTACGAGGTCGCGGGCAGGAACAATCTCTGATTGTTCTCGAAGCCATCGCTCGCCGTATCGACATCGCCCTCTTCAGCCGAAATCACGCCGTCGCCATTGGTGTCGACGCGCTTGACTTCCTTCGCATAGGCGTCGTACAGGCGCTGCGGGAATGCCACCCCGGGTTCGAAGGACGCGACCCGCACATAGGTGTCGAGCATGATCTCGTTTGCCAGCCCGCTCGGGATGAAGCGCTGGCGAAACTCTCTTTGCGAATCGACATCGGCATCGAACTTGTCCGGGTCGCGCGGCCCGGATGCCCCCAGCACGCCAGCGTTATTCGGGTTGTCCCCATACTTGAGCGGGTCGTTCTTGACGCCCGATGGTCCGGAACCCGGCACCAGTGAGGACAGCGCTCCGACCATGCCGGCTTCGAATGTGCCGGGCAGCCCGCCGGTGAAGGGAAGCTCATACAGGGGGTGGATCCAGTTGGTGGTGTAATTGAATTCCCAGTAGTTGTGGCAATCGGTCTGCTGCATGCAGTTGAATGCCCCCATGCTCAGCTGGATCGGCACCACATTGGTTTGCCGGTCCGGGAAATGATCGCTGGCGCTTGGGAAATGCTCGGGCTGGCCATCCATGGTGAAGATATTGCCTGGCGTGTTGTGGCCGTTGCCCATGGCGCGCAGGGCCGTGGCGTCGGCTCCGGTGATTGTGCCGAACTGGGCGGAGCCGTCCGCGCGCGGCGATGCGACATTCGGCACCCGCAGGTCGTGGATCATCCAGCCTTCATACCAGCCGCTTTCATTGTTGATCACGAACAGCCCGGAGATGTCGGTAAAGACATCGATGAAGGCTTCCACATCGCTCGGGTCGGTCGGCAAGCCGGGCTTGGGTTCGAGCGCCAGGCGCACCGCACCGATGGTGGGCAAGCCGCAATTCGATCCGGTTGCCGTCAGCATCGCCTTGTCATTTACCCCGGGAATTTGCGTGGTGAAAGGATTTGGCTCAAAGCCGCTGCTGTTGAGCAAATAGTATTGGAAGAACTGGCTGGGCTGGTCCGCTTCGGCGAAGATCTGCATGGGCAGGAAGGTATGCGGACGCTCGGCCAGGGTGGCAAGCACATCCTTCAGCGCCGCGGGCAGTTGGCTCACGTCGCTGCGGTTCAGCACCTGCGTCCGGTCGGCTGCGGCATTCGGATTGGGATGGCAGGGAGCTGAGGGCTGGCCGGCATGTGCGCCATGGGCCATGGCGCACAGGATGGCGAAAAGACAGGCTGAACCGGCCCATCCGGCAGATTTCTTGATGCGCGTGGATTCGGTGTGCAGTTTCATTTCATACCCTTTCAGCATGGATGGATGAATGCGCGGCCCGGAATGGACGGGGCCGGCCTGTCCTCCCTCTTCTTTCTCACGGTCTTTGAGCGCAAGACGACATTGCGCGCGGCTTTATTCCATGGAAGCGCTGTGTGCTTTTTTTCCGGCCCGGGAATAAATTGAATGGGCATTGCGTCTTACTTTCGGACAAGGAAAGCTTCGCCGGATGAAGCGCGCAACAGTGCTGCCTTCAGGGAAGTGGCCTTGCCCCAGCTGGGACCGGCTTATCGGCTGGCGCGCTGGCTGACCCGCAATCATGAGGATGCGGAAGAAATCGTGCAGGAAGCGTATTTGTCCGCCTTCCGGCACTTCGATGGCTATCGCGGTGGCGACCCGCGCTCCTGGATCCTGACGATCGTGCGCAATACGTATTACTCGTCGTTGCGGCAGCATCAGCCCGCCGCCGAAAGCTTCGATGAAGAAGCGCATGGCGCGGAAGATTGCGAGGCGGCTTCCGGTCTTGTTTCCGGCCTTGCGACGGACAGGAATCCGGAATCGATCCTGTCGCAGCGGCAGAACATGGAAATGGTTCAGAAGGCGCTCGAGGAATTGCCGGTCGATATGCGGGAAGTGCTGGTGCTGAGAATGTTTGACGAGCTTACCTATAATGAGATTGCAACGATTACCAATATTCCGCTGGGCACGGTCATGTCACGCCTGGCACGCGCGCGCCTGCATCTGGCAAAGCGTCTGAAGCCCATGAATCCGGAATGGAAATGAACTGCACCGAAATTCAGGCGAAAGTGCACAGCTATCTCGATGCGGAACTGGACGCGTCGAGGCGGCAGGATATCGACCGGCATGTCCTCGACTGCCATGACTGCGCCAGAGTCTATGCTGAACAGCAGGCTCTGGACGGCATCCTCAGAAAGCATGCACCCCGCTTCGAAGCGCCGGTGCAATTGCGTGAACGCATTGAATCCGCGCTTCCAGTCACCGGGAAAAAGGCGGACCCCGGGCGCGTGCAGCGTCCTGCCTGGTGGAGCCTTGCCGCCACGGCCATGCTTGCAGTCGCACTGACCTGGGGACTGGGTGCGTATCAGAGGGCGGCCGAAGTGGAAGAGGATTTCAGGGACGATGCGATTTCCGTGCACCGGCGCTCGCTGCTGGAAAACCATCTGGTGGATGTGGCCGAAACGCAAGCGGGCCGGCTCGCATCATGGTTTGGCCGGCGCCTGCCCTATCGCGTCGATGTCCGGGACTTGTCGGCGCAAGGCTATGCCCTCGTCGGCGGCCGCCTCGACTATCTCTATACCCGGCCGCTGGCTGCGGTCGTGTACCGGCAGGAACGGCATGTCATCAACGTGCTCATCTGGCCATCATCGAAGTCGGACGACTTCCCGACTTCAATGATGGCCGAGGAAGGGCTGCGCGTGAAATTCTTCCGAAAGGGCAGCATGAACCTGTGTGTCATCTCCGATCTCGACCAGGCAGGATTCGACCGCTTCACCCAGGCCCTGCTGGGCGCCTGAGCCCTGCTTCATTCCTTCCCGTTCAGGAAGGGAACTTACAGTTTTATTGCGCCACTCAGCTTCACGCAGCGCACCGCGAGGCAATGCCTTTCGGCTGGTCAATCGGCATAGCATGCTCACTCACTTCGACAAGTACATCTTCATCGACCTCGAAACCACCGGTCCCGAACCGCTGAAGGACCTGGTCACCGAAATCGGCATGGTGGTCGCCACTGCCGACGGCGTGACACGCTGGTCCACGCTGGTCAATCCTGAAGTGCCCATTCCGCCCTTCATCCAGAACCTCACCGGCATCACCGACGAGATGGTGCAGCATGCGCCGACCTTTGCCGCGATTGCGGATGAGTTGCGCCAGAGACTGGAAGGCGGGCTCTTCATCGCCCACAACGCGCGCTTCGATTACGGTTTCCTGCGCCATGCCTTCCGCCGCATCGGCCAGGAATTCCGCTGCGATGTGCTGTGCACGGTGAAGCTGTCGCGCCGGCTGTTTCCGCAGGAAATCAAGCATGGGCTCGATGCGCTGGTCGAGCGCCACGAGCTGGAGGCGGACGGACGCCATCGCGCGCTGGCCGATGCCGACCTGCTGTGGCAGTTGTGGCGCAAGCTGGAAGCCACGGTTGCGCCGCATGCCTTCTCCGAAGCCCTGGAATTCCTGATGCAGCGCCCCAGCATCTCAGTCCATCTTGCGCCGGAACGGCTCGACGACGTACCGGACGGGCCGGGTGTCTATCTGTTCTATGGCGAAGGAGATATGCCGCTGTACGTGGGCAAGGCCACGCATCTGCGGCCACGTGTTCTGGCCCATGTGATGACCGACCAGGGCTCGGACAAGGACAGGCAGCTGGCGCAGCAGATCCGCCGCATCGACTGGCATGAGACTGCGGGCGAGACCGGCGCGGCGCTGCTGGAGGTAGAGCTCGCACGTGACTTGCAGCCGCAATATGGCCGGCATCCGAACCGCCCGCCGGAACTCTGTTCCTGGCAGTTGTGCGACAACGGGGACGGCTGGCTGCGGCCGGTATTGCGTCTTGCCGATGAATTCGACTTCGGCAGGGCCGAAAGGATGTACGGCCTGTTCGCCTCACCGGCGAAAGCGGAAATGGCCTTGCGCGCGCTTGCTGAAAAACAGGGCTTGTGCCTCGCGCTGCTGGGCCTGGAAAGCCGCACCTCGCCGGAGATGCCCTGCTCGGCGCGCCAGGCCGGGCAATGCCATGGCGCCTGCGTCGGCCAGGAATCCGCGGAGCAGCACGGAACGCGGCTGGAGCAGGCACTGGTTTCGCTGAAGCTGGTCAGATGGCCTTATGCAGGCGCTGGTGTGGTGACCGAAGACGGCGCGGACGGTCGATGCGACCTGCACCTGGTGGACAACTGGCACTATCTGGGCACTACCCGTTCGGAACTGGAGGTACCGGAAGTGCTGGCGGAATGGCGCAGGAAGATGCCGGCAGATCCGACCTTCGACTTCGACACCTACAAGATCCTGACGCGCGCACTGAGCACCGGCCAGGTACGGCTGCAGGCGCTCGATGTGATCCCCGGGCACGATGCCCTGCCCTCGCAGGACAGCTGATTCCCGGCAGTGGCCACGGCACCCGGCTCCGTTCGCTAGAACGCATCTCAATACGCCATGGGAAAGTAGTGGAAGTAGGGTGCGCCGTGCGCACCATGCCATCCCGGTGCGCATGGCGCACCCTACTTTCCTTTCAGGGCTGTGGCACCCCCCTTAAGTGCGGCGAGCGTTTCAGATTTCGGCCGAGGAGCCCACGTGCACGGGAGATACGCCGGGCACCACAGGCCGAAATTCGCTTCAGCGCTGCAGTGGGAGTAGGGTGCGCTGCGCGTACCAGGCGAACCCGGTGCGCGCGGCGCACCCTACTTTCCATTCAAGGCCGCGCGTGGCAACCGCCTTAAGCGCAGCGATCGAAAGACACTCCAGGCACCCCAGCTGAAATTCTCTTCAGCGCTGCAGCAGCGGTTCCGCGCGCCGCGTCGTGCGCCGGTCGGCAGAGTGCGACGAAATGCGGAATTCCAGATTGGTGATGCCGATCGAGCCCGGCGGGCCGGCGACGAAGTCGAAGCCCGGCTTGACCGGGAACATGCTGTTATCCCGCAGGTAGAGGTCGGTGTGGCAGTTCGGCGTGGGATTGTAGAGGTGGCCCCTGATCGCTTCCCATACTGCCTCCGTGACCCACCCATGGAGGAAGAGCTGATTCGGATACAGCGAACTGTCGGAATCGAAATAGGCTTTCTGATTCTTGCACAGGGCGAGCTCGGTCGGCGCGGTGTCGGAGATCAGCAATTCGGCCGCACCTTCCCCGATCGAATAGGCATCCTCGTTCTGATAGGCGGAATACACCAGGCGCACGTGCCACTTGCAGCTCAGGGACAGGCTCTTTGCCACCTCCACCCTTTGGTTGGACGTCAGCTGCCCGTCCTCGATGCATAGCTGGGTGCGGGTGATCTGGCCAATCAGGGTCGGCTCGAGTTTCCTGAATTCATCGAGGTTCTCGTGCAGGTTCCAGAAGAACCACTTGCAGCGCTCGCCTTCGGACATGCCGGGCAAATCCCCTATGGTCTTTGCGCCATATGATTCAAGCGAGCGCATCAGATCCTTCCGCAATTTCTCATTCATTTCGTGCAGCTCGGGATTGAAACGGGGATTGTATTCACTGCGCATGGACCTCTCCAAAACCAGATGGATAAACAAATGACTCAATACCAGCCGGGCCACATCGCGGGATCCGGCTGTCGGACGCGGCAGCGGCCTTCCTGCATTTCCGCCATGCCACCGTTAATAGATGCAGGACAACTGCAATAGTTCGACGGCCTGGCCATCGAAACATTCATGGTTATCGGGCATAGGATGTGCCGCATCGCTTCTTATTTCCGCAGGGGGAAGCAGGCTGGGAGGAGTGCAAAAAAAACTCCGGAGAAAATTGCGGCATGGGAAGCAAAGAGATGCCGGATCCCATCGCATGCCACCAAGATGATGTCCGCCGGCCGGCAGACATCATCTCCTGGCGCCAACGGCAAGTGCCGTCGGTCAATACATGTGCTGGCCGCCGTTGATCGCGATGTTTGCCCCGGTGACGAAAGCGGCTTCATCCGACGCCAGGTACGCCACCAGTCCGGCGACTTCTTCCGGCTTGCCCAGGCGTCCCATCGGAATTTGCGGAATGATCTTGGTGTCCAGTACTTCCCTCGGAATCGCCATCACCATCTTGGTGCCGATATAGCCGGGTGAAATGGTATTGACGGTGACGCCCTTCCTCGCCACTTCCAATGCCAGCGCCTTGGTGAAACCGTGCATGCCCGCCTTTGCCGCCGAGTAGTTGGTCTGGCCGAACGCGCCCTTCTGCCCATTCACCGATGCGATGTTGATGATCCGTCCCCAGCCGCGCTCCACCATGCCGTCGCATACCGGCTTGGTCATGTTGAACACCGAGTCGAGATTGGTGCGGATCACTTCATCCCAGCTGGCCTTGTCCATCTTCTTGAAGGTCATGTCACGTGTGATGCCGGCATTGTTAACCAGCACGTCGATCGGCCCGGCTTCCCGGGTGACCTGCGCAACGCAGGCCTGTGCCGAATCGTAATCGGCGACATTGCAGGGATAGGCGAGGAAGTTGTACCCCTGCCTCTCCATTTCCGACAGCCATTCGCCGACATTCGGCTTGCCGGGCGAGTGGGTGGTCACCACGTTGTAGCCGAGTGCAGCCATCTTGATGCAGATTGCTTCGCCGAGGCCGCCCATGCCCCCGGTCACTAGTGCGAGTCTAGCCATGTTCCCGTCTCCTTCATTTCCTGTGTCTTGATTTGCTTTCCGTTTAACCTATGGGCGCCCTCAACGCTCCACTGCCAGCGCGACGCCCATGCCGCCGCCTATGCACAGGCTGGCCAAGCCGCGCTTGGCATCGCGCCGCACCATTTCATGCAGCAGCGTGACCAGGATGCGGCAGCCGGATGCGCCGATCGGATGGCCGATCGCGATTGCGCCGCCGTTCACATTGATCTTGCTGGTATCCCAGCCCATTTCCCGGTTCACGCCCAGGGCCTGTGCGGCAAAGGCTTCATTGATTTCCATCAGGTCGAGATCCTGGTGCGTCCAGCCTGCCTTCTTCAGGCAGAGCTGGGTGGCCGGCACCGGGCCCATGCCCATGATCTTCGGATCGACGCCGGCCGAGGAATAGGCGCGGACTCTAGCAAGCGGCGTCAGGCGCAGCTCGTCGGCTTTCTTCGCCGACATCATGATGACGGCGGCGGCACCATCGTTGATGCCGGAGGCATTGCCGGCGGTGACCGTGCCATCCTTGGCGAAGGCCGGCCGCAGCGAAGACAGCGCTTCCACGGTGGTGCCATGCTTGACGAATTCATCGGTGTCGAAGACGACCGTGCCCTTCTTCTGCGGAATTTCGAGCGGCAGGATTTCATCCTTGAACTTGCCGGCCTTTTGCGCGGCTTCCGCCTTGTTCTGCGATGCCGTGGCGAACTCGTCCTGTTCCTGACGCGAAATGTCGTATTTCTTCGCGATATTCTCGGCCGTGGTGCCCATGTGGTACTGATTGTAGACGTCCCACAGGCCATCGACGATCATGCTGTCGACCAGCTTGGCATCGCCCATGCGGAAGCCATCACGCGAGTTGGGCAGGACATGCGGCGCGGCGCTCATGTTTTCCTGGCCACCCGCAATGACGATGTCGGCATCACCGCAGCGGATGCTTTGCGCAGCGAGATGTGTGGCCTTCAGGCCGCTGCCGCAGACCATGCCGACGGTAAATCCCGGCACCATGTCCGGCAGCCCGGCGCGAATCAGCGCCTGGCGCGCCGGATTCTGCCCGGCGCCGGCGGTCAGCACCTGTCCCATGATGACTTCGTTGACCATGCCCGAATCGATGCCGGTCTTGGCCAGCAAGCCCTTGATCACATGGGCGCCCAGTTCGACAGCGGAAATCTTGGCCAGCGATCCGCCGAATTTACCTACGGCAGTGCGGCCGGCGGCGACGATAACGACCTCATTCATTTCGATTCTCCATGGAAGACGGCAGGATGGTGAAGTGGCTTAGCGTGGCAGAGCAGGCAATGTCGGATGGCGCGCGATCCCGTCGCAAATGATGGAAAAGCTTGAGCAATATCCCGCATGGCATTGGACAAACATCAGATCAGGATCGAATCCCATCCTATATTGCAGGCCCTGCCATATCTTGAGAAAGATCAATTTCCCGAAGCAGTTGCCGATCGGGCAGCCGACCATATGAGAACGACAGACAAGCCGGATGCAAGGTCATTGCCGGCACCGTCCGCCATCCTCGGAACGTCCGACAAAACGACTGAGCCGGTTTGCCTTGCCGGCAAGGCTGCCGGCAGCGTTTTGTCGGACCTCCTCATCTTCAGGTTATGTCACCTGTGAGCGATCGTCCATTCGGAAAACACGCCAGCGCATCAAGGCCCGGCTGCGCAGGAAGCATGGGCGATACCGTCAAGAATGATGCAGTACATCAAGCGGTGTACTGGCGGGAGAAACGGCGTAAGCTTTTGCAAAAGGTGAAAAAGGAACGGCTTTACAGCTGGTCGAGCCGCTCTTGCAGTGCCAGGACGGCTTCCAGCCCTGCCTTGGCCTGTTCGGCCGAAAGCCTGCCCAGCGTTTCTGCCCGCAGTTGCTTCACGGCTGCATCGATCTGGATGATGACCTCTTGCGCCCTGGCGGTGAGATGAACCATCTTGCAACGGGCATCCGAAGGCAGCGGACGGCGGCTTACCCATCCCGCCTCTTCCAGCTGCTTGATCAGCCGGGTCGCCGTGGGTGCTTCGATGCCGAGCATGGCGGCCAGCTCGGCCTGGGTCATGCCCTGCGGCGCGCGCGAGATATAGAGCAGCGCGCGCCACTTCGACTGGCTCATGCCGAGGGGTTTCAGCATCTTGTTGAGCTTGGCGCGCCAGGCACGGCCAACTTCTCCGATCGCGATTCCGAATTTTTCCTGTATGGTGATGGACGACTGCATGGCTTATGGGTGTCTGGATGGCGAGAATGCCCTAGAATAGTTGCTTATGCTAACCAATTTCCTTCATGAATCTCCATGAGCAAGCGCATTCTTGTTTTGCTGGTCGTCGTCGCCATCGGAATGGCAGCCTGGTATGCATCCACCCAATCAGGCAAAGGCAAGTCCGGGGCTGGTGCCGCCAGCCAGCAACCTGCCACCGTCGTCAGCATCGTCGACGCAGCAAAGATGGATGTGCCGGTACAGCTCACCGCCAACGGCTATGTCAGTTCGCTCAACAGCGTGGACGTCCGTCCCCAGGTCTCGAATATCGTTGCCAAAGTGCATATCCGGGAAGGCCAGTTCGTCAAGGCGGGCGATATCTTATTTACCTTGGATGATCGCGCCGACAAGGTCAACCTGCAAAAGGCGGAAGCCCAGGTTGCGAAAGACAAGGCCACCCTGGCCGACCTGGAGCGCCAGCTCGCGCGCAGCCAGGACCTCGTCGGCAAGGGATTCATCGCGCAAAGCGCCGTGGATACGGTGCGGGCGCAGGTGGAAGCGCAGCGCGCCACCCTGCAGGCCGACATGGCTGCCGCCAATGCGGCGCGCGTGGCTCTCGGCTATGACACCATCCGCGCCTCTTCGGCCGGGCGCGCCGGCGCGATCAATGTCTATCCGGGCAGCCTGGTGCAGCCGAGTTCCCCCCCACTGGTAACGATTTCGCAACTCGATCCGATCGCGGTGAGCTTCACCTTGCCGGAAAGCGAACTGAATGGTTTGCTCGCCGCGCAAAACAATGGCGGCATCAAGGTCAGCGCCAGCGTGCAGGATGCGAAAAAACCGCTCGAAGGGCGCCTGAGTTTCATCGACAATACCGTCGATGCGCAAAACGGCACGATCAGGGTGAAGGCGGTCTTCCCCAACGGCGACCACCTGTTGTGGCCCGGGCAATATGTCACGGTGAGCACCACGGTGCGCGAACTGAAGGATGTCGTCGTCGTTCCGCAGGCCGCGATCATCACCGGCAGCGACAGCAAATCGGTCTATACCATCGCCGCCGACCAGACTGCCCAGTCCAAACCGGTCGAGCTGGTGTATGCCTTCGGTACCCGGGCCGTAGTGAAGGGCATCCAGCCCGGCGAACACATCGTGGTCGACGGCAAGCAGAACCTGCGGCCCGGAGCCAGGGTCAAGGCGGCGGAAGCGGCCACCGGCTCCGGCCAGAATAACGGGGGCCAGGTCAAGGACGGACAGAAGAGCGCACCATGAATCTCTCAGAACTGTGTATCCGGCGCCCGGTGATGACCGTGCTGCTGAGCATTTCGGTCATCATCGCGGGTATCCTGGCCTACACGAAGATCCCGGTCGCCGCCCTGCCCAGCTATAACACCCCGGTCATCAACGTCACCGCCAACCTGCCGGGCGCCAGCCCGGAAACCATGGCTTCGTCGGTCGCGCTGCCGCTGGAAAAGCAGTTCTCGACGATCGCCGGACTGAGCGTCATCAGTTCCGTCAACACCCTGGGCAACACTTCGATCACGCTGGAATTCGACACCGACCGCGACATCGACGCCGCCGCGGTCGACGTACAATCTGCCCTGCTGCGGGCGCAGCGCGCCCTGCCCGAGGAAATGACGGACCTGCCGTCCTACCGCAAGGTCAACCCGGCCGACGCGCCGGTGCTGCTGCTGGCCCTGACCTCGCCCTCGCTCAACCTGTCGGACCTCAACGACTATGCGGAAAACCTGATCTCGCCCAGCCTGTCGACCCTGAATGGTGTGGCCCAGGTGATGATCTACGGGCAAAAGCGCTATGCGGTACGGGTCGAAGTCAATCCGGCGCTCCTCAACGCCCGCAACATCTCCTTCGACGACCTGGTGGCCGGCATCCGCGCCGCGAATGCAAATACGCCGGTCGGCGTGCTCGACGGCCCGAAACAGACGCTGACGATCCAGGCCAACCAGCAGCTGAAAAGCGCGGCACAGTTCGCCGACCTGATCATTGCCAGCCGCAACAATTCGCCGGTCCGGCTACGCGAAGTGGCTGAAGTCAAGGACAGTTATGAATCGGTGAAGCGGGTCAGCAGCTTCAATGGCGAAAATGCCATCATCCTCGCGATCCAGCGCCAGCCGGACGCGAACACCGTGGCGGTGGTCGATTCGGTCTACAAGATGATCCCGCGCTTCCAGGCGCAGCTGCCGGCCTCGGTCCAGATCCACCTGATGAACGACCGCTCGGTATCGATCCGCGAAGCGCTGCACGATGTCAACATCACGCTCGCCATCACGGTCGCCCTGGTGGTGATGGTGATCTTCCTGTTCCTGCGCAAGCTGCTCGCGACCGTGATCCCGACGCTGTCGCTGCCGGTGTCGCTGGTCGGCGCAGTCTCGCTGCTCTACGCGTTCGGCTACAGCCTCGACAACATTTCGCTGCTCGGCATCACGCTCGCGGTCGGCCTGGTGGTCGACGATGCCATCGTGGTGCTGGAAAACATCGTGCGCCATGTGGAAAACGGCATGGCCCCATTCCGGGCGGCGCTGGTCGGATCGAAGGAAATGAGCTTCACCATCGTCTCGATCTCGCTGTCGCTGGTGGCCGTGTTCATCCCGATTTTCTTCATGCCCGGCGTGATCGGCCTGATGTTCCATGAATTCGCAGTGGTGGTAGCGCTCTCCATCCTGGTGTCGGCGGTGGTGTCGCTGACCCTGGTGCCGATGCTGTGCAGCCGCTACCTCAAGCCGGAACACGAGCACCCGGATCACGCGCTGGGCCGCGGCTTCGAGCGCCTGTTCAATGCCACGCACGGCGCCTATGAGCGCACCCTGGACTGGGCCCTGCGGCACCGCAGCGCCGTTCTGGTGGTCGCATTCGGCACCTTCGCCCTGACCGCCTACCTGTTCATCACCATTCCCAAGGGCTTCTTCCCCGAGGAAGACATCGGCCAGATCAGCGTGACGACGGAAGCGGCCGAGGACATTTCCTTCCTCGCGATGCGCGCCAAGCAGGCCGAAGTCGCCGAGATCATCCGCAAGGACCCGAACGTCGAAAGCCTTACCTCCATCGTCGGCGCCAGCAACAGCACCCAGAACAGCGGCCGCATGTTCATCAACCTCAAGCCGCGCAGCGAGCGTGCCAAGATGCCGCAGGTGCTGGAAGACTTGCGCAAGAAGGTGCGCGCCGTGCCCGGCATGGCGGTGTATTTCCGGCCGGTGCAGAACCTGCAGCTCGGCGGCCGTGTCAGCAAGAGCCGCTACCAGTATGTGCTGCAGAGCGTACGCGCGGAGGAGCTCAACGAATGGAGCGTCAAGCTGCTCGACAAGCTGCGCAACGACCCGTTGTTCCGCGACGTCACCAGTGACTCGCAGCTGAAGGGCTTGCAGGCGACGCTGAAGATCGACCGCGACAAGGCGGGCCTGCTCGGCGTGCAGATGGCGGATCTGCGCAGCGTGCTCTACAGCGCCTTCGGCGAGCGCCAGGTATCGACCATCTACACCAGCAGCAATGACTATCAGGTGATCCTCGAAGTGGCAGAAGCGTTCAAGCGCGATGAAAGCGCCTTCGACCAGATCTACGTGCGGACGAAGAACGGCAACCTGGTGCCCCTGACCAGCTTCGCGACGGTCGAACGCACCATCGGGCCGACCGCCGTCAACCACCAGGGCCAGCTGCAGGCGATCACGCTCTCCTTCAACCTCGCGCCCGACGTGCCGCTGGGCGAGGCCGCGGCCCGCATCGAGCAGTACCAGAGCGAGATCAAGCTGCCACCGAGCGTGATCACGTCCTATGGCGGCGATGCCGCGGTGTTCAAGGATTCGCAGTCCAGCCAGGCGGTGCTGCTGGTGGTGGCGCTGCTGGTCATCTACGTGCTGCTGGGCGTGCTGTACGAAAGCTTCATCCACCCGCTGACCATCCTCGCCGGCCTGCCCTCGGCTGCGGTCGGCGCGCTGCTGGTGCTGCGCCTGTTCGGCATGGACCTGACCCTGATCGCAACCATCGGCATCCTGATGCTGATCGGCATTGTGAAGAAGAACGCGATCATGATGATCGACTTCGCCCTGGATGCGCAGCGCAACCAGGGCATGTCGCCGCAGGAAGCGATCCGCAAGGCCTGCCTGCTGCGCTTCCGCCCGATCCTGATGACCACTTTCGCCGCGCTGATGGGCGCGCTGCCGATCGCGCTCGGCCTGGGTGCCGGCGCGGAACTGCGCCAGCCGCTCGGCCTGGCCGTGGTGGGCGGCCTGCTGTTCTCGCAGGTGATCACGCTCTACATCACGCCGGTGATCTATCTCTACCTCGACCGGTACAGCGGCAAGGGACCGATCACGGCGGACATCGGCGCCATTCCGGCACCGCATGTCGAACCCGTAGAGGCCACACCGCCGCTGGCGCGCGCGGCCGGCAGGAAGTAAGCCGGGAAGCAGGCAGGCGGCCAGAGATGATTCTCGGGCCGCCTGCCGAGTCCATCGTCGGCAACAGAACTGGCGGCGCTCGCTTCGATGAAGAACCCGCCCTCGTGCAAGCAGGCGCCGATTGCCTGCCCCGCCCGCTCCATCAATACATCTTTCCGCGTCTGCCCGTCGAGCAGATTTTCGGCATGCACTCCTTGACTTGGCTCAAGGCTGGATCGGCACTGCATCAGCGATAGCGCCTCGGAAGGAGTGGGCGTGCGATCGACGGTCTGACCGGTATCGTCGCGGATTGCAAGCGAACCATCTTCGTCACCAGTGCCGTTGCGCCCGCCATGATCCCGCGCGATGCAGGACATTTGTCGTCAATCCCCCGCTCCATGGTTTCGCTGTTTGTGGCACCGGCACCTCAAGTGCTTCCAAAGTCAATTGATAAATGTCATCGGGCCCACCCTGACATAGGGTTCTCTATTGTTGGGTATGCACGGTTCAGCTACATTGCATCGTGGAGCTTATCCAGATGAATTGTTCGTTCAGCTCATCGACAGCGGTGAATCGTGGTGAGGTCCGGTCTGTTAGGCAAAGAAGAAAATAATTTCACTAATAGGAGACAAAACATGAGCACTCGATTTCGTGCCGCGATGCGCACGATGATGCCTGCCCTTGCCCTGCTGGCCTTCGGAGCCGAGGCGGGGGCAACCACAATCAATCAGAACACTTCCTGGACCATCGATCGGGCCGGCACCACGACCAAGTACCGCGTCGTGGCCTATGGCGACTCGATTTACGCGGGCTACAACGGCTCTCTCTTCAGCGTGGCGAAGTATGCAGGCCCCGTGGTGGAAGCGGAGTATCTTTCGGCGCTGTGGAATGCCGACGTCGAGCAAGTGCGCCGCACCAAGTCCGGCGCAGTGGCTTCGGACATCTACAACAACAAGATCGTGGCCGAGCGGTCCTACATGCAAAGCAGTAATACCCGGGTAGTCGCCTTCGAAATGTGCGGCAACGATGGCCTGCAGGCACGCTCGGCCTTCAAGAATCAGACCGGTACCTGTGATGTCAGCGGGCTGGATACGGCATTGAACAACTGCAAGACTTACGTGGCGAAGGCGATGGACTACATCAACGCCAATGCCTATGCCGGTACCAAGCTGAAGGTGATCTCCAACCTGCACTACCCGGGCTATAACGCTGACAATGTGCAAAGCTCCTGCAAAAATGCCTCGACCGGCACTACGATGAATATACGGGATACGCTCCTGCCTTACATTGCCAAGATGAACTACGCGATGTGCGATCTGGCACGTCAGAAGGGCTTTGCATGCGTCGACGCGTTCGCGCAATACATGGCTGCCGACTACGACAGCAATGGTGACGGCATGATCGACTCGGATGCATTGCGCTACGTGGCGGGCGAGAGCGAGGCGGCTTACGTGAACCGCATCACCACGACGCTGCGCTCGACGATCCGCGACTCCAACACGCACTTCGTGTCCGCGAGCACCAGCTATGACTACATCCAGTCCGATGATACTCACCCGACCTACACGGGCGGCACCATCAGTTCCGGCAGCACCGGCACCGGCGCTCCCCGCTACACTTCGTTCACGGGCGGCAAGAACCCCGTCTGGAACCAGTATGGCCATGAGCGTCTCGGCTGGGGCTTGTCCACCTTCAATCCGGTAGCCCCTTAAGGGCAGCGAGCAATAAGCCATGAAAACGCCACGCCGCTCCGGCCAGCCAAAGACCCATCCGGTCACAGCCCGGGGCGGGTGGCGTCCTTCCCTGGGTTACCTCGCAATTGCGTTCGGACTGGCCGTCGCCGGTTTCTATCTGTTGATGTCATCCTCCGAGACCGACGACACCGCAACACCGGGTGCATCATCGGCCTCGTCAAGCGAGTCGGGTAACAGCTTCGCGACCTGGACACCGCCCCCGATGCCTGCGCCGGCGACGGCGCAAGAGGCATCGCCGCGCGCACCCGAGGGGGATGCCGACCCGACGCGCGACCTCACGTTTTACCTTGCCCGTGGCGAGAAGCCGACGATGGGAGAAGTCATCGAGCGCCTGCACCAGGCCGGCCTCCATACCGGCCTCGGCGCGTTCTCGCCGCCTGGCACCCGTCCGCCTCTGGTCGGGATTGCGGTACCTGAGGATTTCGAGCTTCCGCCGGGCTATGTCCGCCACTATCAGGCAACCGACGACGGCCAACGCATAGAGCCGATCCTGATGTTCTCGCCGGACTACCAGCTTGTCGATGCGAATAACCAGCCGATCGAGATTCCCAAGGATCGTGTCGTGCCGCCGGAACTCGCCCCGGCCGGGCTGCCGATCCGACGCATCGAAATTCCTGCGCCGACGGAGCCTCGGTAATCCCGGTTCTTGAATCATGGCTTCATTTACCCGATCCAGCGCACCCATTCTGGCCGGCATCCTTGCCAGCGCCATCCTGTCCGGCCTCTACGCCCGCGGCGGCGCCGGCTGGATGCTTGGCTTCGTGTTCCTCGCGCCATGGTTGCTCGCCCTGGACGCGAACCGGACACTCGCGGGCACGCTGCTCTGCGCCTGGGCAATGTCGGTTGCATACACGGCGGCAGTCTTCGCCTGGCTCGGAACGGCGATCGGCGGCTATACCCAGACAGGATCAGGCGTCGGGATGGCAGTGCTGCTTCTCGCCGCCCCGCTGTTCCAGCCGCAGTTCCTTGCATTTGCGCTGGTGCGTCACCTGGCCGTCCGGCGGTATGGTCCTGTTCTGGCCGCATGCGCAGCGGCCGCCGCCTGGGTAGCCACGGAGCGGCTCATGCCCCGACTCCTCGACGACACGATCGGCTACGGGCTCTATCCGTCCCGACTCCTGCGCCAGGCTGCCGATGTCGGCGGCGCAGCGGGGCTTACCTTCATGCTGCTGCTGGCGAACCAGGGTGTCGCGGCAGCCCTCGCGCGCCGGGCTGGTGGCGCTCGCGCCATCCTCAAGCCATTGACGCTTGCGGCGCTGGTGCCGCTGCTGCTGGCGGGCTACGGCCAGGCCGTGCTCTCCGCATTGCCCGCAAGCTCCGGCAAGTCGCTGCGCATGGGAATGATCCAGTCCAACATCGTGGACTATGAGCGGCAGCGTCAGGAAAAAGGCACTTACGCAGTCGTCCGCGAGGTGCTCGACATGCATTTCGCGATGACCTACGACGCCGTCGTGCACCAGCATGCGGACGCAGTGCTGTGGTCGGAGACCGCCTACCCCACGACCCTGGGCCATCCGAAGAGCGAAGCCGGGGCCGAGTTCGACCGCGAGATCCTCGGCATCGTCAATTCCGCCGGCGTGCCATTTGTGCTCGGAACCTACGATCGCGATGCGGCCGGTGAATACAATGCCGCCGCGTTCGTGGAACCCGGCAAGGGATTGCTGGGCTTCTACCGCAAGACGCACCTCTTCCCGCTCACCGAGTACGTGCCTGCCTGGCTCGATGGGCCTGTGCTGCGGCGCTGGCTGCCGTGGACCGGCAGCTGGCAGCCCGGTTCGGGTGCCCGCGTGTTCCCGCTGCGTCTCGCCGACGGCCGCGAGATCCCCGTGCTGCCGATGATATGCCTCGACGACATGGATGCCGGCCTCGCCATTCAAGGCGCACGCCTGGGCGCGCAAGTCATCCTGACCATGTCGAACGAATCCTGGTTCACCGACCGCCTGGGCGTGGACCTGCACCACGCCGCCGCTGCATTCCGAAGCATCGAAACACGCCTGCCGCAGTTCCGCGTCACGCCGAACGGTTACAGCGCGGTGATCGATGCGACCGGCACCGTGCTTGCCGGCGCCCGCAAGGATGAACGCGTACTGGTGGTCGGCAACCTGCCGGTCAGCACGCCTCCGCGCACACTCATGGTGATCCTGGGCGACTGGGTCGGGTTGACGGCGACCGTGTTCCTCGTGCTGCTGGCAGCGACGGCAGCATTTTCCTTTTTGCGTACATCCAGAGAGGAAGAACAGTCCGAGCCAGCCTGTGCGCTGGCGTTCCCCGTCAATGTCGCGGTGCTGCCGCCCGCTGCCCGCTTCGTCGCGGGCGCGTTGCGTGCCTTCGCGCGCGCAAGCCTGCTCTGGATGGGCGCAGCAATGCTGCTCAGCGATACCTTGCGCGGGCACACGCTGGCCCAGATGCGCACTTTCGCCGGCCTCTTCATCATTCCCGAGGCCGCTTCGTGGTGCGTACTGTACGCGTTTGGCGCGCAGGCTTCGATCGAAAACGGCAGGCTCGTACTGGCGCGCGGCGCGCGGCGTCTGGAACTCGCGCTGCGGAACATCGTCGCGGTCAAGCCCTGGTGCGTGCCTGTCCCTGTTCCTGGCGTCACGCTGCACCTGACATCGGGCGGGCGCTGGCGGTACGGGCTTGCCACAGCCAACCCGATGTCCCTGGCCTGGGCACTGGCTTCGGCAGCCAGAGTGCCGATGCCGCTCAGCACCTCCTCGCGTTCAATCGCCTATGCGAAAGCGCGTTCGTCGGTCCGGCGCGGCCGCCTCGACCATCCATTCGTGAAGTTCGTTCTGTTCCCCGGTTTGCTCGCCATCCCGGCCTTCCGCCTGCACCAGCACATTGCGTTCGGCAGCAGTTTCGGCGAGTACACCATGTTCGGCCTGAAGGCTTATCTCATCGCCTTCGGACTCTGGTGGGCATCGTGGGCGATTGGTGTCGTGCTGACTGCGGCGGCGCTGCGCGCAGTAACGGAAGCCGGCACCCTGCTGGCGGTGCTCCTGCGCCCGGCATGGACAATCGAAGTGCGACGCTGGCTTGAGCGCTTCGGACTCGCGGCGCTCTACCTCGGCCTGCCGTCGTGGCTGCTCCTGCTCGTGTATGGCGGTTGATTCGGGCTTACGTGGACGGGCCCCGATCGCCCGTATGCGTTACCGGGAATTCGATAAATGATTGACGCGCAAGAGGATCAACCCTCCCGGCTTTAGTTAGGCAAGGTCTTGATAAGCGATGGGTATCCCGCATCCGACGTCGCTTTCTTCAATTCGTCCACGTTGGTCTTGCTGTCATCGAAGACCACCACCGCTTCGCGCCGTTCATAGCTGACCTTCGCGCTGGACACGCCGGAAACCTTGCGCAATGCTGCCCTGATGGTGATGGGGCAGGTCGAGCAGTCCATGGTCGGTATGTTCAGGGTGACGGTTTGGGATTTCGCAAGCGCAAACTGCGGAGCGCACAGCAGCGCGGCAACCAGAGCAAGCAGTGGAATTCTTGTCATGTTCGGATCAGTAAAAAATGGGAGCAATGACGGGAAACAGCAGCAGCAAGCCGATGAATACCGCGCTGGCGAGGTAGATGCGCTTCGTGATGCGGCGCGTCCTGTCGCAGGCCGCGCCGTCCGGATAGGAACACTGCGCCGCCGGCCGGAACACCAGGTATCCGGCCCAGGCCAATGCCAGCAGTGCGACGCCGACAAATACCGGCGTCAATGGCCGCAAGGCAGTCAGGTTCACCATCCACGCGCCGGTGATGCCAAGCAGGACCAGCACCAGCGGGATCACGCAGCACGTCGAGGCGATGACCGATGACGCGACGGCGACGGCCACCAGCCCGAGGCTCAATCTCTTCCTCGACGAATCCTCGGCAGGCACCGGCGAAAAGGACGGTTGGCGCATCGTATCGGACATGGATCAGGCTGTGACTGGCTTGGCTGTGATCGTATATTTGAAGGCATCCGGGTCCAGCGGATCGATCGCTTCGCCCTTGATTTCGGCTTGCGGATACATGAAGAATCCGACCTTGCCGTTGGAGGAACCGGGCAGGCTGACATCATGCGCGAAGTTGTATGCCATCCAGTTGCCTTCCCAGCCGCCGAACAGTGCCTTCCGCACGGGAGCCACCACAGGATGATCCGGGTCCTTGATCCAGTTGCCGGTTTCAAGGCGCATGACCTTGCCCACGTCAGCCGGGTCCATCGCGACCCAGCCGTGCTTGCGCAGATACACTTCGGCGCGGCAGTGCTGGGCGCTTTTCAGCGATGCCGGATTGCCGCTCAGTTCCTTGTAGCCGAATGCACTGGGCGCGAGCCGCAGGCCATAGGCATCGCGCGCGGGCACGCCGGCGGCGCGGCACAGGCCGACGAACAAGCCGTTGATGTCGCCGCACTTGCCGCCGAAATTCTGCGTTTCCAGCATGGCCTTGATATCGCCGGTGCCGCAGCCACGCACTTTCGGCTCGCGGTAGGTCGACACGATGATCCAGTCATAGATGCGCTGCACCTTCTCCAGGTCGGAGCGGGCGCCTTCCACGATCTGGCGCGCCGTGACGCGCACGATGCCGTCGGTAGGAATGAGGTCTGTGGACTGCGTCCATTTGCGCAGGCTGGCCGGGCTTTCAGCGGCGGGCTGCGATTGCGACCAGTCGACCGCGCGGTCCCGGGTCTGCACGCGGCTGACGACTTCCAGCACCGGCGGCGCCGACCCGTCGAATTCGGCGATCAGGTACTTCGCGCCGTACTGGCCGTCGGACCCGACTTGCATCGACTTGCCGTTGCCGGACCAGCTGCTCGACAGGGAACGCTGCCAGTCGGTATCTACCGACGGCAACGGAATCCAGACCTTGGAGGGACCGCTTGCATTCTGCAGGTTGACCGTGGTCGTGATCTCGAAAGTACGCCAATCCCCGGGATGCGGCTCGAAGCGCCTTCTTTCCTGTTGCTGGGCAAATACCGCTGCCGGAAGCGAGCCATAGAGCAAGGTGCCGGAAGCGGCTTTCAGCAGAGTACGCCGGGTAAGATTCGGTGTTTTGGTATCTTTCATTTCTCTTCCTGCGTTCAGTTCAAATTCTTTTGGTCTCAATCTGGTCAAGCCTGACCTTCAAGATGGCGGGTTAGCATCGCCATGTCGATCAGTCCGGCGGTGCCTAGCGCGGCTCTTCCAGCATTTTCTCGAGAGCCTGCTTGAATCCGGGGTCTGCCGGATCCAGTTCGCCCACGACACGCCAGCGCGCCCGTCCATCCCGGTCTATCAGGACCGTGGTCGGTATCACGCCGTTGGTCCATTTCTTGAAAAATTCTCCCGTTCTATCAATGAGGACAGGATAGCGAAAGCGGTATGTGTTCAGGAAACGCTGAATTGTGGGTTTCGATTCCTTGACATTGACGCCAAGGATAACGAGTCTTCCTCTCGCTGCTTCACTGCTTGCCCAGTCATTCAGCAAGGGCAGTTCTTCAACGCAAGGCTCGCACCAGGTCGCCCAGAAATTCAGCACCACAATCTTGCCGCGCAAGTCCTGCAGATCCCATTGCCTGCCCTCAAGATCATTCAGTTGCAGCGACGGCGTGGGGAGCGCATCCGGCCAGGGCCGCAGAAAAAATTCCTTCGCCGACGCAGCGGGACTGGCGAACCCGGCAATCAGGAGAATCGAGGCAATCAGGAACCGGAAGGCCCGCAAGGGCTTTGGCAGAATGGCAATCAACATACCAGCTTGGGACGAAATTGCTGACATGATATCAGACTGACGCGATGCATCCGGCCTTGCTCCCTGTCTGCGCGGGGCCGCAAGCAGCAGCGCAATGCGTCAGGGATGATCAGTGCGAAGTGACGAGCGAAGGCGAAGCTGAAACCGGCAAGTGCTGCTGAAAGCGGTCAGAGATCCTTCAGCCGCCGCACCATGTCCAGCAGGCGCGGCTTGACTTCATTCAGCAGGAATTCCGGCTTGACGGTAAAGGATGGCCCGCCGCAGTTGATGCTCAGGACGGAATTGCTGTTGGCCGGCTTGAAGGCGACGGCGATCGCATTCACGTCGGCCTGCCAGTCACCGAAAGAGGTGCAGCAGCCGATGCTGTGGTACTCCTCCACCGAGTGCATCACGCCGGTCCGGATGCTCGGCCAGGTGTATTCATCGAGCTCGCGCACCCGCTCCAGGATGTCGTTGCGCTCGCTTTCCGACACTTCGGCCAGATAGGCGCGCCCCATTGCGGTCAGCGCGATCGGGATGCGGGCGCCGACGTCGAGGCGGATCGTGAGCGCCGCCTGGCTGCGGCAGTTCTCGACATAGATCATGGAGAGCCGGTCGCGCATGCCGAGCGATACCGTGGCGGCCGAAAAATCCGCGAGCTCCTGCATGTAGGGCCGGGCGAGCTGGCGGATGTCGAGCCGGGAGAGCATGGCGCTGCCCAGCGCGAGGGTGGCGGTGCCGAGCCGGTACTTGCCCGCATCCTCGTCGTATTGCAGGTAACCGAGCTTGGTCAGGGTATAGGTCAGGCGCGAGATGGTCGATTTCGGCAGCCTGCTGCGATCGGCCAGCTCCTGGTTGCCCAGCAGCTTGTCGCCGGAGCGGAAGCACGCCAGCACTTCGAGGCCGCGTGCCAGCGCCGTTACGAAATGCCGGTCTTCCTTCGCATTGGATTTCGCAGGCGCCAGATCCCGCTCTTCGCTCATGTCTTCCACTTTCATTGTTGAACTCGTGTAATTGTCAGTGAAAATCCGGGAATTGCGGGGACGCACGCGGCAAGTCGTAGCCCCGATACAACGCGATGTCCTCCGGCCGGTGTCTCCTCCCGGCCTCGCCTCGCTCCATGGGCGACTTATTCTTTCAGGAAAAACGCTTCAGTGCGCCGGAACCTCAGCTTTCCAGAGCGAAGTAGAGATCATGCAGCTTGGCAACATCAATCTCGCTGGCCGGCTTGTCGAGCACCACGCGTCCGCTGCGCATCATGTAGACGCGATCGGCCACGGAAAGCGCCATGTGAGTGTTCTGCTCCACCAGCACGATGGTGACGCCCTGCTGTTTCAGCTGGCGCAGGATGGAAAAGATTTCCTGCACGATGACCGGCGCCAGTCCGAGCGAAGGTTCGTCGATCAGCAGGATCTTCGGCTCGGCCATCATTCCGCGCGCCATCGCCACCATCTGCGCCTCGCCGCCGGAGAGGGACCCGGCGAGCTGCCTGCGCCGCTCCTTCAGGCGCGGAAACAGCGCGTACATGCGTTCCAGGTTGGATGCCATTGCCGCGCGCTGCTTTTGGGGGAAGGCGCCGAGCACCAGGTTTTCCTCGACGGTCATGTCACGGAAGATCATGCGGCCTTCCGGGATCAGGGCCAGGCCGACGTCCGCCATGTCCCAGGTGCGGCGCCCCAACAGGGAAGCGCCGCGCAAATTGATCTCGCCCTGGCTGGCCGGCACCAGGCCCATGATGGCTTTCAGCAGGGTCGACTTGCCGGCCCCGTTGGGGCCGACGATCGTGGTCAGCTGGCCTTCGGCGAAATCCAGGTTCACATCCCACAGCACATTGATCGCGCCGTAGCCGGCGCGCAGGTTACGAATCTCAAGCATGATCGGCTCCCGTATAACTCTTGATGACTTCCGGATCGCGGAACACCGCATCCGGCGTGCCGTCGGCGATCAGCTGGCCGAAATTCAGCACGACGACCCTGTCGCACAGCGTCGATACCGTTTCGATGTCGTGCTCGATGATCAGAATGCCGATCTTGAACTGGCGGTGCAGCTCCTCCAGCTTGGCCGTGAAGTAGCGCTTGCCGTTGGTTTCCAGGCCGGCCAGCACTTCGTCGAGCAGCAGCAGCTTGGGTTCGGTCGCCAGCGCCTTGGCGACTTCCAGGCGCTTCAGTTCCTGCAATGCCAGGCCGGTGGCCGCGTCGCGTTCGGCCTGTGCCGACAGGTCCATGAATTCCAGGATTTCCTTGATGCGGCCATGGTCGACCTTGCCGTTGCCGAAGCGCTGCGCGACGATCAGGTTTTCGCGCACCGTGAGTTCGTGCATGGGCTGCGGCACCTGGAAGGTGCGGCCGATGCCGACGCGGGCGCGGCGATAAAGCGGTTCGCGGCTCAGTTCGATGCCGTCGAACTCGACGCGGCCGCGGGTCGGCCGCACCAGCCCCGAAATCGAATTGAAGAGCGTGGTCTTGCCGGCGCCGTTCGGGCCGACCAGTCCGACCAGCTGGTCGGAACCCATCGAGAAACTGACATCCTTCAGCGCGGTCAGGCCGCCGAACTGGATGGTGACGCCTTCGAGCTTAAGCATGCTTGCCTCCTGCGCGCTTTTTGAACAGCGACAGCAAACCGTCCGGCGCGAACAGGATCATCGCGGCCAGCACCACGCCGAGGATGATCTGGTGGCCGGAAGACAGCATCGCCTTGAACACCAGCTGGTCGACCAGGTAGATCACGACCGCGCCGATCATCGGGCCGGTGATGGTGCGGTAACCGCCGAAGATGGCGGCGACGATGGGCAGCACGCTCCACGTGCCGCTGAACGCGTAATCCGGTTCAAGGAAGTTGATGACGTGGGCATTGAAGGCGCCGATCGCGCCGGTCATGAAGGCCGACAGCAGGAGCATCCAGGACTTCAGCAGCACGCTGTTGACGCCCACCACGCGGGTCGCATCCTCGCTGTCATGCATGGCGCGCAGTGCGATGCCGTAATCGCTTTTGCGCACCCAGGCATAGACCACGCAGAATGCGAGCACCAGGGTCAGCCCCAGGAAAAACGGCCCGAGGCCGGCCAGGGCATCGACCTGCAGCAGCGAAGGCAGGCCGGGGATCGACGAGATGCCTCCGGAGCCGCCGGTCAGTGAAGTGAATTCGGTGGCGAGGATCCGGAAGATTTGCGAATACGCGAGGATCGCGAGCGCAAAATACGGGCCGGACAGCCGCAGTGCCGGCAGCATCGCGAGGGAGGCGATCGATGCGCACATGCCGGCAGCCGGAATCGCCAGCAGCACCGGCCAGCCGGCTTTCATCGTCAGCAGCGCAGACGCATAGGCGCCGATGCCGAAGAAGGCCGCATGACCGAAGCTGACCATGCCGCCGAGGTTGCCGAGCAAGGCCCAGGCGACCGCAATGCCGGCCACGATCAGCGACGAGACGGTCAGGCTCAGGATGTAGCTGTTGCCTTTCAACAGGACCGGCACAGCGAGATAGAGGATGGCGACTGCCACCCATGACAGTTTTTTCATGGTCTTAACCCCGACGCTTTTTCGCGCCGAACAAGCCGTTCGGCAGGATGAACAACACGACCAGGAACAGCAGCATGCCGGCCAGTTCCTGCAGGGCGGAGCTGAACAGGGTCACGGTCATCGCTTCGGTAATGCCGAGCAAGAGGGCCGCGAGCACCACGCCCGGAACGGAACCGACGCCGGCGAGCACCGTGATGATGAAGGCCTTGACCGTGAGCGAATGGCCGAGCGGCGGCGAAATCACGCCGCTGGAAAAGATCGCGATGCCGGCAATCGTCGCCAGCACCCCGGCCACCACGAAGGAAGCCAGTTCGACCTTGGACGGATTGATGCCCATCAGCTTGGCCGCGTCGCGGTTGGAGGAGACGGCACGCACCGCCCGCCCATACCAGCTGCGCGACAGCCACCAGCCGAGCACCACGGCCACCGCGAGGCTGACGATGAAGAACAGCAGTTCGCTGAACATGCTGTACAGGTTGCCGATCTGGACCGCGTCCTGCATGGTCGCGTTGCTGGTGGAGCGGATGTCGCCGGACCAGAACAGCAGGACTGCATTGGTGAGGATCATGCCGAGCGCGAAGGTCAGCATGAGCGAATTCAGTTCCCGGTTGCGCTGGATGCGCGATACCAGGAAATACACGATGGCTGAGCACAGGCAGGTCACGACAAGCGCGATCGGCAGTGCCAGCATGGGGTTGACGCCGAAGCGGCTTTCCACCGCGTAAGCGATATAGGCGGCCAGCAGTACCAGTTCGCCGTGCGCGAGATTGATGACGCGCATGGTGCCGAAGGCCAGCGTCAGCCCGAGCGCGATCAGCGCATACACGCCGCCGACCAGCGTTCCGGAGTAAAGAGATTGCAGGATGAGTTCTGACATGGTGACTGAATAGGACGGATGAAGCCCAGCGTCGAAACGATGGCTGCACTGCACTCCTTCCCTCTTGCGAGGGAAGGTCGGGATGGGGGTGGAGAGGTTGAGTTACCGCATGTGCAAGCTCGACCGCTCACCCTGCCCTGGCCTCCCTTGCAGCTGGGATTCATGCGACGCGAAAGCAGTGCTTTGCGAAACGCCGCACTCACCCCCTGCAATGGGAGGGAATCGACTTGCTTACCAGGGCACTGCCGGATACTTCAGCGGCGCGGTGGCCTCGCTGGCCGGGGACACGATGGCGATCTTGCCGTTCTGGTGCTGGCCCATGCGGTGCTGGAAGTTCGGGTTGTCGCCGTTGGCGTCAAACGTCACCTTGCCGATCAGGGTTTCGCGGTTGGTCTTGCGCAGTTCTTCCGGCAGGCCGCCCTTCTTCAGCGTGCCCTTGTCCGCAGCGCGTGCAATCGCTTCGAACAGCAGGGTTGCCTTCACGTAGCCGAACTGGGCCAGGTAGTCGACATCCTTGTTGAACATCTTCTTGTAGGTTTCCGCGAACTGCTTGCCTTCGGCGGTCTTGTATTCCACCGGATACGGCAGCAGCGCAGTGCCGACCACGCCAGGCATCAGGTCCGGGAAGTCGGATGCCATCTTGGACACTGCCAGCGACCATGTGCCGACGATCAGCTTGACCTGGGGCTTGAGCACCTTGGCGGCGCGGATGATGCCGACGTAGTCGTTTTCATAGCCGCTCATGAACAGCACATCGGGCTTGTCCTGCAGCTTGACCTTGTTGATGATGGGCTTGAAATCGGTGATGGCCGGGTCGAAGGCATGCATGCTCACCTTGACGCCCTTGGCACCGAGCGATTTCTCGAGGTCTTTCGCCAGGTCGGTCGTGGCTTCCTTGGTGGAGTACACGATCGAGACCGATTTCGCGTTCGCTTCCTTCACCAGGGTTTCCACCGCGATCTCGTACCCGCGGGTATTGTTGATGCGGAAGAAGGTCTTGTAGCCGCGCTTGGTCAGATCGTCATTCACGCCGCCGGCGGTAATGTAGGTCAGGTTCAGGCGGTTGGATGCGTCGGATGCCGGGCCGATGATGTTCGAGCCGTAGCCGCCGATGACTGCCACGGCGTGTTCGGACGCCAGCTTTTCCACTGCGGCCACGGCCTTGGCGGGAGCGGATTCATCATCGATGACCGCCATCTTGATCTTGTGCTTGCCGTTGGTGCGGTTGAAGACGTCGACCGCGGCCTGGATGCCTTCGTTGAAGCCGGCGCCGGCACGGGCCAGGTTGCCGGTCAGCGGCATGTGGGCGCCGACGGTGAATTCTTCCGCGGATGCGGCGGTGGCAATAAACGCCGCGCTGATGGCAGCGGCCAGTATGGCGAGCTTGTTCATTCGAACTGTCATGTCTCTTCCTTCTTTGAAAAAAATCGAATCAAGAATTGAGGGAATTGGCCGGCGCGGAGCGCGCGGCACGTAATTGCAGTTCCTTTTTCAAGACCTTGCCGGTTGCGGCCGCGGGCAGGCGGTCGAGAACCACGATCTCGGAAGGAATCTTGTAGGGGGAAAGGTTGTTTTTCAGGTGAGCGCGCAAGGCATCGAGGTCGATGACCGCATCCGGCCACGGCTCGATGAAGGCGACCACTTCTTCATTGCCTTCCACGGCGCGGCCGACGACGGCCGACTGCAGCACGTTGGGGAAGGCGTTCAGCACCTGCTCCACTTCCACCGGGTAGACGTTGAAGCCGGAGCGGATGATCAGCTCCTTGCTGCGGCCGGCGATCACCAGTGCGCCGTCGGCTTCCCTGCGCGCGAGGTCGCCGGTGCGCAGCCAGCCGTCTGGCGTGACCGCTTCTGCGGTCAACTCCGGCGCACGGTAATAACCCTTCATCACGTTCGGGCCGCGCACCCACAGCTCGCCCACGCCTTCCGGGTCCTGCTCGGCGCCGTTCAGCCTGACTTCGATGCCGGGAATCGCCGGGCCGACCGAGCAGTCGGTGCGCGGTGCATCCATGCGGGTCTGACAAATAGACGGCGAGGCTTCGGTCATGCCGTAGCCATTGTGGAGGGTGAGTCCCAGTGCTTTTTCGAAGGACTGCTTGAGCGGCATGGTCAGCGGCGCGCCGCCGGACTGCGCCACCCGCAGGTGCGGCGCGCGCAGAGGCTGGCGATTGCTCTCGGCCCACTCCAGCAGTTTTGCATACATGGCGGGCGCGCCGTGCAGCACGGTCACGCCGTCTTCCGCCAGCGCGCGTGCCAATTGGTCGGGCTGGAAGCGCGGCACCAGATGCAGTGCCGCGCCGCTGATGAGGGCCGAGCCCAGCAGCGAAGACAGGCCATACACATGCGACAGCGGCAGCACGCCGTAGATGACGTCTTCCGGCGTGATGCGGCGCATGCGCATGCTGTTGCGGGCGACGAAGAGCAGGTTGGCATGCGTGAGCATCACTGCCTTGGGTGAACCCGTCGTGCCGGAGGTGTACACCATGGCCGCGACCTGTTTCGCGCCGTCTTCCTCCACCGGTTCGGTTTCAGCCTGCTGATTGAGGGGACCGAGCAGCACTTCGCCGATGCCCGGCCAGTCGACCTTTTCCGCGCCCCGCTCTTCGCCATGGGTCTTGGCCTGCGGCGAGTTGGCGCCGAAATAGAGGGCACGGCGCGCGCCGGAATGGCTCAGGAAATTGTCGATTTCGCGCGAGGACAGGCGCGCATTGACGGTGGCGGACCAGGCATCGAGCTGGCTGACGGCAAGTATGCACACGGCCAGCGCAACCGAGTTTTCCGCGACCAGCAAGACCCGGTCGCCGGCGCGCACGCCGCTCGCCCGCAGGCGCTCGGCCACCGCATCAACCGTGCTTCCCAGTTCGCCATAGCGCAGGCTGCGTTGCGCATCGGCCAGCGCGACCCTTTGCGGATGCTGTTCTGCCCAAGGGCGAAAGGCTTCGTGAATGCGGCGAGGGAGTCCCGCCAAACCCACATCCTGACTCATGCCTTCTCCTTATTAGTATCCCCGGCCGGATGCTTGCTGGCCGGAAGTTTCTTCAAAACAAGGTCAGGATACTGTCATACGGAATTTAAAAAATCAACGAATTAAACGGAATCTTGTTCTGCACTGCAGCACATCGGATCCTTCAATGCCACCGGCCCCTTCACTTCTTGCTCTACGTCAAACTACGGCCTCCATCCCTTTCCGAATGGCAAAGCCGTTCCTTGACATGTTTAATTGAAAGAAATAGAGTTCCGCTCCGAATTTTGATATTCTGCATTGCAGAATCTTTGGCAGCCCAACTTTCGGGAGACGTCGCATGAATACTGAGGTCCGTCCGCAGCCCAACTCTCCCGGCCTGGTGGCGGGCATCATCGGCTGCGGCGTCATGGGGCGCGGCATCGCGCAGATCGCGGCACTGGCCGGCGCGCAGGTGCGGTTGGTGGACAGCCGGGCTGGCGCCGCCGAAGCGGCACGCGAAGAATTGCTGAAAACCTTCGCCAAGCTGGCCGACAAGGGCAAGCTCGATCAGGCCGCCGCCCAAGCCGCCGGCGAGCGCCTGCAAGCCTGCGCGGGACTGCAGGATCTTGCCAGCTGTCATGTGATCGTCGAAGCGATCGTCGAAAACCTCGAAGCCAAGCAATCCCTGTTCGGCACGCTGGAAGGCATCGTCAATCCCAGCACCATCCTCGCCACCAACACCTCTTCCCTTTCCGTCACCGCCATCGCCGCCGGACTCAAGCATCCGGAACGCGTCGCCGGCTTCCACTTCTTCAATCCGGTTCCACTGATGAAGATCGTGGAAATCATCGGCGGCCTGCTGACCGCGCCGGAAATCACCGATTTCCTGCTCGCGCTCGGCAAGCACTGGGGCCATACCGCGGTGCTCGCGAAAGACACGCCCGGCTTCATCGTCAACCATGCCGGCCGCGGCTACGGCACCGAAGGCCTGCGCCTGCTGGCCGAAGGCGTCACCAGCGTGGCGACGCTCGACAACATCCTGCGCGACACCGCCGGCTTCCGCCTCGGTCCCTGCGAACTGCTGGACCTGACCGGGCTGGACGTGTCGCATCCGGTGATGGAATCGATCTACCACCAGTATTACGAAGAGCCGCGCTTCCGTCCGCAGGTGCTCACGCGCCAGATGCTGACCGCCGGCGCGCTCGGCAAGAAGGTCGGGCACGGCTTTTACCGCTACGACGCCGAGGGCAAGAAGCAGGCGCTTGCCGAACAGGCGCCGGCGACCCTGCCGCCTTCCCGCGTCTGGCTCAGCCGTGCGCGGCCGGAACTGGCGGAACGCATCGCCGAACTGGTGGCCGCCGCCGGCGTCCCGCTGGAATCGGGCGATCGCCCGAGCGAGGAAGCTCTGTGCATCGTCACCCCGCTGGGCGAGGACGCGACCACCTGCTGCCTGCGCGAAGACCTGGACGCGAAGCGTACCGTCGGCGTCGAAAGCCTGTTCGACGTGAGCCGGCGCCGGGTGCTGATGACCACGCCCGCGACCGAAGCCAGCTATCTCGCGATGGCCTGCGGCCTGTTCGGCGCCACCGGCACGCCGGTCAGCGTGATCCGCGACAGCGCCGGCCTGGTCACGCAACGGGTGGTGGCGCACATCATCAACATCGCCTGCGAAATCGCGCAGCAAGGCATTGCCGAGCCGGGCGACATCGACCGCGCGGTCACGCTCGGCCTCGGCTATCCGCTCGGCCCGCTGGCCTGGGGCGACCGCCTGGGACCGATTACCGTGCTCACCATCCTCAAAAACCTGGAACAGCAAACCGGCGATCCGCGCTACCGCCCCAGCCCCTGGCTGCAGCGGCGCGCAGTGCTGGGCCTGTCCCTACACCACAAGGAGATCTGATTCATGCTGGACGCCTATATCTATGACGGCCTGCGTTCGCCGATCGGCCGCCATGCCGGCGCGCTTGCCGCCGTCCGCCCCGATGACCTGGTGGCGGAAGTCATGCGCGCCCTGGTCGCCCGCAATGCCTGGAAGCCGGAACAGATCGAGGACGTGATCCTCGGCTGCACCAACCAGGCCGGCGAAGATGCGCGCAACGTGGCGCGCAACGCCCTGCTCGCCGCCGGACTGCCGGTTACCGTGCCGGGCCAGACCGTCAACCGCCTGTGCGCCAGCGGCCTTGCTGCCGTGATGGACGCGGCCCGCGCCATCACCGTCGGCGAAGGCGAGCTGTACATCGCGGGCGGCGTGGAAAGCATGAGCCGCGCGCCCTTCGTCGTGGCCAAGTCCGAAGCCGCGTTCAGCCGTGAATTCAAGGTCTTCGATTCCACCATCGGAGCACGCTTCCCGAATCCGAAAGTCACCGCGCAGTACGGTGCCGACACCATGCCGGAAACCGGCGACAACGTCGCGCATCAATTCGGCATCAGCCGCGCCGATGCCGATGCCTTCGCGATCGCGTCCCAGCAGAAATTCGACGCCGCGGTGAAGGACGGCTTCATTGCCGGCGAAATTCATCCGATCTCGGTGCCGACGGGACGCAAGACGCCGCCGGTGACCGTCGACAAGGACGAGCATCCGCGTCCCGAGACCACGCTGGAAAACCTGGCGCGCCTGAAGCCGCTGTTCGAGGGTGGCGTGGTCACCGCGGGCAATGCCTCCGGCATCAATGACGGCGCCGCCGCCCTGCTGATCGGCAGCCGCGCCGCCGGCGAGAAGGTCGGCAAGGCGCCGATGGTGCGCATCCTGTCGGCGGCAGTCGCCGGCGTCGAACCGCGTATCATGGGCGTCGGCCCGGTGCAGGCGATCCGCAAGGCGCTTGAGCGGGCCAAGCTCACGCTGGCCGACATGGACATCATCGAGATCAACGAAGCCTTCGCCAGCCAGGTACTCGGCTGCCTGAAGCTTCTGGAAATCGATTTCAAGGATGCCCGCGTGAATCCGAACGGCGGCGCAATTGCGGTCGGCCATCCGCTCGGCGCATCAGGCGCCCGCCTGGCCCTGACCGTCAGCCGTGAACTCATCCGCCGCAATGGCCGCTATGCAGTGGTCAGCCTGTGCATTGGCGTCGGCCAGGGCCTGGCAGTGGTTATCGAACGAATCTGAACCGGAGGAAAGAATGACAAGCAAAGTGCAATTTCATTGGGACGACCCGCTGCTGCTGGACCAGCAATTGACAGCCGAAGAACGCATGGTGCGCGATGCTGCCCATGCCTATTGCCAGGAAAAGCTGCAGCCACGCGTGCTGGAAGCCTTCCGCAATGAAAAAACCGATCCCGCGATTTTCCGCGAAATGGGCGAAGTCGGCCTGCTCGGCCCGACCATTCCCGAACAGTACGGCGGCCCTGCGCTGAACTATGTCAGCTACGGCCTGATCGCGCGCGAAGTCGAACGCGTCGACTCCGGCTACCGCTCCATGATGAGCGTGCAGTCCTCGCTGGTCATGGTGCCGATCTATGAATTCGGCAACGAAGAAACCAAACAGAAATACCTGCCCAAGCTCGCGAAAGGCGAATGGATCGGCTGCTTCGGCCTGACCGAACCGAACCACGGCTCCGACCCGGGCTCGATGGTCACCCGCGCCCGGAAGGTGCCGGGCGGATACAGCCTGACCGGCAGCAAGATGTGGATTTCCAACTCCCCGATCGCCGACGTGTTCGTAGTCTGGGCCAAGGATGACGAAGGCGCGATCCGCGGCTTCGTGCTGGAAAAAGGCTGGAAAGGCTTGAGCGCCCCGGCGATCCACGGCAAGGTCGGCCTGCGCGCCTCGATCACCGGCGAAATCGTAATGGACGGCGTGTTCTGCCCGGAAGAAAACGCCTTCCCGGAAGTGCGCGGACTGAAAGGCCCGTTCACCTGCCTGAACTCGGCACGCTACGGCATCGCCTGGGGCGCGCTCGGCGCCGCCGAATCCTGCTGGCACATCGCCCGCCAGTACGTGCTGGACCGCAAGCAGTTCGGCAAGCCGCTGGCCGCAAACCAGCTGATCCAGAAAAAGCTGGCCGACATGCAAACCGAAATCACGCTCGGCCTGCAAGGCTGCCTGCGCCTCGGCCGCATGAAGGATGAAGGCACCGCAGCGACCTCGATCACTTCCATGATGAAGCGCAATTCCTGCGGCAAGGCACTGGACGTCGCACGCATGGCGCGCGACATGCTGGGCGGTAACGGCATCTCCGACGAGTTCGGCGTGATCCGTCATATGGTGAACCTGGAAGTGGTGAATACCTATGAAGGGACGCATGACATTCATGCGTTGATTCTGGGGAGGGAGCAGACGGGGATTGCGGCGTTTTGAGGTTTGGGGCTGCGTGGTTGAGAACACGGTTGTTCTCCGTGGAGGCTTGCCGGGGGTGGCCCGGCAGCCAGTCACTTTTCTTGCTTCGCCAAGAAAAGTAACCAAAAGAAGGCGACCGCGCAGCCGCTGCCCCTTCGGGTTCCCGAACAAGTGAATGCCAAATCGGGAAGCGAAACCAACTCGCCCTCTCCGAGGGCTCAAACATGTTTCGCTTCTTTATCCGCTTTGGCATTCACTTGTTCGGCAGCGTCAGAAGCGGAAAATCAAAAGCGTACGGCACCAACTTTTTTGCATGGCAGGACTTTCGCGGAACGCGAAGGCTCTGTATCTCCCGATTACAAACGTCGCTAAATCAGGACTATTGCGTTCGCGCCCAGGGTTGTTTCTCCCCTTGGCGAAGCGCCGCGAGGCTGGCGCGTGAAGCGGGTAAAGAAGCGAACGTTGTCTGAGCGAAGCGAGTTTCGTTCGCTTCCCGCTTCATGCGTCGGCCTCGCGGGAACCCGAAGGGCGCTGAGTAGGGTGGCCTTCTTTTGCTTACTTTTCTTGGCGAAGCAAGAAAAGTAAGTCGCAGCCGGGCCACACCCGGCAAGCTTCCATGAAGAGACTCCCGTAAAGAACACCGAAGAAAAAACCTCGAATTCCGAATACCCCCGAACGACAGCAATACACAGCAGCAGTCCGTCTGAAGAATGATTGCAGCATAAAGACAAACCAAGAGGACCACATGGATCTCAACTTCACCCCCGACGAACTCGCCTTCCGCCAGGAAGTGCGCGAATTCGTCGCCCAAAACCTCCCCGCCGACCTCCGGCATAAAGTCCTGAACGGCCTGATCCTGAGCAGCGAAGACTACATCCGCTGGCAGAAGATCCTGCATGCCAAGGGCTGGGGCGGCCCCGGCTGGCGCAAGGAATTCGGCGGCCCGGGCTGGACCGCGGTACAGCAATATATTTTTGACGAGGAAATTGCCGCCGCTGGCGCGCCGCGCGCGATTCCCTTCGGCCTGAAGATGGTGGCGCCGGTCATCATGCAGTACGGTTCGCCGGCGCAGCAGCAGCGCTTCCTGCCGAAGATCCTGTCGGCTGATGAATGGTGGTGCCAGGGCTATTCCGAGCCGGGCGCCGGTTCCGACCTCGCCTCGCTCAAGACCCGAGCCGTGCGCGAAGGCGACCATTACATCGTCAACGGCCAGAAAACCTGGACCACGCAGGGCCAGTATGCCGACTGGATCTTCTGCCTGGTGCGCACCGATACCGAGGTCAAGCCGCAACGCGGCATTTCCTTCCTGCTGATCGACATGAAGACGCCCGGCATCACGGTGCGTCCGATCATCACCATGGACGGCGCGCATGAAGTCAATGAAGTGTGGTTCGAGAACGTGAAGGTGCCGGTCGAGAACCGGATCGGCGAAGAGAATGCCGGCTGGACCTATGCGAAATTTCTGCTCGGCCATGAGCGCACCAACATCGCCGGCATCGGCATCGCCAAGCGCGAGCTCGCGCGCCTGAAGCGCATTGCCTCGCTGGAACAGAAGAATGGCAAGCCGCTGATCAGGGACCCGCTGTTTGCGGCCCGCATCGCGCAGGTCGAGATCGACCTGACCGCGCTAGAAATCACCAACCTGCGCGTGCTGTCGGCCGAAGCGGAACGCCGCGCGCCGGGACCGGAAGCCTCGATCCTGAAGATCAAGGGCACCGAGATCCAGCAGGCGATCACCGAACTGCTGGTGCAGGCGGTCGGCCAGTATGCCCTGCCGCTGCGGCGCGAAGCGATGGCAGCCGGCTACCAGGGCGATGCGGTAGGTCCCTTCTATGCGACGCCGCTGGCCGCCAACTACCTGAACATGCGCAAGCTGTCGATCTACGGCGGCTCGAATGAAATTCAAAAGAACATCATTTCCCAGATGATCCTGGGCCTGTAGGAGCACGAGTATGGATTTCACTTTCAGCGAAGAGCAGCAGATGCTGCTGGACACGACCCGCCGCTTCGTGGCCAAGGATTACGATTTCGAAACCCGCCGCCACATCAGGGAGCAGTCGCAGGAAGGCTTCAGCCGCAAGGCCTGGCAGGGACTGGCCGACATCGGCCTGCTGGCACTGAACGTGCCGGAAGAAGACGGCGGCCTCGGCGGCAGCGCGATCGACACCATGCTGGCGATGAACGCGATCGGCGAAGGCTTGCTGCTGGAACCCTATCTCGCCAGCGCGGTGCTGGCGACGAAAACCATTGCCCTGCTCGGCAATGGCGAGCAGCGCGCGCGCCTGCTGCCGGCCCTGGCTGGCGGTGAAAAGATCGCGGTACTGGCGCATGACGAACCCGCCAGCCGCTTCGACCGCCTGCGGGTCGAGACGCGCGCCTGGCCGGTTGGCAACGGCTTTGTTCTGACCGGACACAAGAACGTGGTCGTGCATGGCCCGTCCGCCGACGTGCTGCTGGTGACGGCGCACATCGGCAAGGCCGGCGAACCGGGACGCCTCGCGGTGTTCGAGGTGGCGCCCGATGCGCCGGGCCTGCGTCAGGTGGCTTACAAGACGGTGGACGGCGTGCGCGCCGGCGATGTCTGGCTGAACCAGGTCTTCGTTCCGGCCAGCGCCCTGCTCGATGCCGATGCCGATGTCGAAGCCCGTCTCGGTGAAATCCTCGATACCGGCATTGCCGCAGTCTGCGCGGAAGCGGTCGGCGCGCTCGACAAGCTGCTCGCCGCGACCGTGGAATATGCGCGCAACCGCAAGCAGTTCGGCGTGCCGATCGGCAAATTCCAGGCGCTGCAGCATCGCATGGCAGACATGGTGCTGCATATCGAGCAGGCACGTTCGATGAGCTATCTGGCGGCAGTACGCTGCACCGATGCCGATCCTGCCGCACGTCAGCGCGCCCTGTCGGCAGCGAAAGTCGTCATCGGCCAGGCCTGCCGCTTTGTCGGCCAGCAGGCGGTGCAACTGCATGGCGGCATGGGCGTGACCGACGAGCTCGACGTCAGTCATTACTTCAAGCGCCTGATGGCGATCGAGCTGCAGTTCGGCAGCACCGATTTCCATCTGGAGCAATACGCAACTCAGCTCAGCTGAGTCTGTACGGAAAATAACGGCAGAGTCCTCCCTGCCCCGCCATGGGCTGAGGGATGCGATTCTGCCGGTCCCGCTTTTCCATCTACCCTCCCCGCATCTGCCCCTCTCGCCCATCCAGCCGGCCGCCACACGGCCCGTATGCGGGATGCGTAATTCCATCAAGGTAATAACCGGCCAGAACGCCGGATCAAAGCCATGGTCATATTCCATTGCGATGCCATGGGGATTCGCCGTCCGGTTTCACACCATTGGCGCAACGCAGTTGATCCTGAATACCCATGCCGCGTGAGGCGCTTCCAAGATGCTCAAGTTCTCCAGGGACAATATCAGCAAGAGCCGGCGGCATTCGCGTCTTGCCGTCGGCCTGTTTGTCTTGCTGGCGCTGGCGACACTGGCAATCGGAATCGAAACCTACCAGCGTCTGGTGGCAGACGAAGAACAGCAGGCACGCAATAACCTGAACCAGATTGCCGACATTCAGGCTTCCGCCGTTTCCGCATGGGTGAACGAGAGGCTGAGCGATGCGGAGATATTCAGCAGCGGCCGGTTTCTCGGCGAGACCATGGATGCCTGGGTGAAGCGGGGCGAACCATGGAACGATCCGGTCAGGCGCGAACTGCTGGACCAACTCCAGATCATCCGCAAGGCCTATGGTTACCGGGACGCCGCCATCATCAGCGCCCGAGGGGGTACCTGGATTTCAACACAGGCTACCGGCATGCCAGGCAATCCGGTAGCCAGGCAGGCAGCGAGGCAGGCACTGGATACCGGGTCGATAGAGGTATCCGATATTTATTCCCTGCCAGGAGCGACAGAAGAAGAACGCGTGGTCGATATCGTGGCGCCGCTGTACACCACGCCGGAGCGGGAAGGAGAGGCGCCATTCGCCCTTATCCTGAGGGCGAACGCCGACCTGCACCTCGACCCCAACATCCAGTCGCTGTCCTTGCTCGATGCCTCTGCAGCATTGCTGGTGGAAATCCGCGACCGGCAAGTGGCTGCCATTTCAGACAGCACCCGCTCGGCGAATTTCCGCTTCATGGATGTGCTCCCTATCAGCGTGGAAGATTTTCTGGCGGCACTGCAGACGCCGACCTCCCCGCTTGTACTCAAAACCGGCACGGACAGGAAAGCGCTTTCTGTCGTGCGCAGGATCGGCAACGTGCCGTGGTATCTGGTGGCAATGATCGACCAGGCTTCCATCCGGGCCAACCTGGACCGCCTGGCGTGGATGGTGGCCACCGCCATCGCGGGCCTTCTCGCGCTGGCTGGAATCACGCTGTTCCTGTGGTGGAAAAAGGCAGAGAGCGACTACCGCTTGCAGGCCGTGCAGGCGGAGTCCGACAAGAAGCTCTTGCAGCGCCAGTACAGCTACCTATCCCGGTATGCGAACGACATGATCATCCTGGCCGATGCCCGGGGCCACATCATCAATATCAACGACAAGGCTCTGCAGGCCGTACAGCATGAACGGGATGAGGTGGTCGGGCAGCCGCTCGAAACCCTGTTCCTGCCCTTCTGCAGAAGCCGCCTGCAGGAAACTTTGTCCTCGCTGGATCGCCAGGGCGCAGCCGTGTTTGAAGTCTCCCAGCAGCACGCGGACGGGGCGGTGGTTCCAGTGGAAGTCAGCGCGCGCAACTTCGAGCTCGATGGCAGGCGCTTCATCCACCTGATCTGCCGCGACATCAGCGAACGCAAGCAGGCGGAAGCAGCGCTCAGGAAAAGCCAGGAAAGGCTCAATGCCATCCTGGAATCCATCCTGGACGTGGTGTGGTCGTTTTCGACCGATTTGTCCCGCGTCAATTACATCAACCGTTCAGTCGAGAGGATGCTCGGGTATTCCGTCGCCGAATGCATGAGCAAGCCGCAGCTGCTGTTTGGCGCCATACACCCGGAAGACTGGCCGGAAATCGAGAGGTCGCTGCGCGGGCTCAGTCGCGAACATCCTTCCGAGGAACATGAATTCCGCATGTTCCGCAAGGACGGCAAGGAGATCTGGACGCACTGCAGAAGCAACCTGGTGGTGGATGGACATGGCTTTCCCTTGCGCATCGACGGTGTCACTACCGACATCACGCAGCGCAAGCAAGCGGAACAGCAGGTTCAGGAACTGGCCTATTACGACAACGTGACGTCGCTGCCGAACCGGGCCCTGCTGACCGACCGTCTGAAGCAAGCCATACAGATGGCGATGCGCAGCCACAAGAAGGTCGCGGTCCTGTATATGGACCTCGACAATTTCAAGAATGTGAACGACTCGCTCGGCCATCACGTCGGCGACCAGCTGCTGCGCTCGATCGCCGAGCGGCTGCTGCAATGCGTGCGCGGGGAAGATACGGTGGCGCGCATCGGCGGCGATGAATTCCTGATCGTCCTGCCGGATATCGACCGCAGCGAACAGGCGGTTGCCGTGGCGGAAAAAATCCTTGCCGCCATCGCGAAGCCTTTCGCGCTGCAGGAGCACCAGGTCCATACCTCGATCAGCATCGGCATCAGCGTGCATCCGGACGACGGGCTCGAGCCGCACGACCTCATACGCTATGCCGACTCGGCGCTGTACCAGGCCAAGAGCCAGGGCCGCAACAACTACCAGTTCTTCACGCAGGAACTCAATCACCAGATCGTGCGCGGGCTGATGATCGAACGGCAATTGCGACATGCGATCGAACATGGCGAGCTGTCGCTCTGGTACCAGCCGCAGATCGATGCGCAGGATGGGCATCTGATCGGCGCGGAAGCGCTGCTGCGCTGGCGCCACGGCGACCGCGACTTCCTGTCGCCGGTGGAATTCATCCCGGTCGCGGAAGAGCGCGGACTGATTTCGAAGATAGGCGAATGGGTACTGCGCGAGGCATGCAGGCAATGCCGGACCTGGCAGCTGCAGGGCTTGCGCCCGGTCCCGGTCGCGGTGAATGTCTCACCCCTGCAATTCCAGCAAAAGGAGTTTGCCACCCTGGTGACTAGCGTCCTGAAGGAAACCCGTCTCGAGCCGGCCTACCTCGAACTCGAAATCACCGAGAGCTCGATCATGCGCCGCGCACCGCTGGTGGCCGAACTGGCGATGCGGCTGCGCGATGCCGGAGTGGGCATCAGCATCGACGACTTCGGCACTGGCTACTCCAGCCTCAGCTACCTTAAGCAGATTCCGATCGACAAGATCAAGATCGACCGCTCCTTCATCTCCGACATGCTGCACGACGTGGACAGCGAATCCATCACCTATGCCATCATCAACCTGGCACACAGCCTCAACCTGCGCGTGATCGCCGAAGGCGTGGAATCCAGGGCCCAGATGGAGCGCCTGCGCTCCTTCGGGTGCAATGAAATCCAGGGCAATTACTACAGCTCCGCCGTGTCGGCCGACACCTTCCAGGCTTTTCTAGCGAACGAGACCCGGGTGATGACGCCGCAACTGGTGCAGCATTGAGGCAAGATGGCGCGCAGAACAAACATCAACAACAATCCGTCCGCACTCCATGAAAAAACATGAACAGCTGCCGCGTTCGTTTTACGAGCGTGGCACGGTCGAAGTCGCGCGCGATCTGCTCGGCAAGCATTTGGTGCATGTCGTCGATGGCATCGAACGCAGGGGAAAGATCGTCGAAGTGGAAGCCTATGTCGGCGCGCACGACCTCGCCTCGCATTCCTCCAAAGGCCTCACGCCGCGCACCAGGGTCATGTACGGGCCGGCCGGCTATGCCTATGTCTACCTGATATACGGCATGCACCACTGCATGAACGTGGTGACCGAAGCGGAAGGCAGCGGCGCCGCAGTGCTGCTGCGCGCGCTGGAGCCGGTGGCGAACGTCGAAGGCAATACCAGGGGACCGGGCCTGCTGTGCCGCGCCATGGGCATCGACAAGCGCATGAACGGGCATGACCTGCTGAGCAGGGATCTCTACATTGCCGCGCCGCCCCAGTCGGAAGCCTTCGGCATCGTCAGCCGTCCGCGCATCGGCGTGGATTACGCGGCGCACTGGGCGGAGGTGGAATTGCGCTTCTACATCGAAGGCAGTCCCTGGATTTCCCGCAAATAGCCGCTATCCCCGGCCCTTGCCGTCCTGAGGATCCGGCGGTGCGGGCCGGGTGATGTTCCGGTCGGCCAGCCCCTCGGGCTCGTCATCCCGGGCGACGTCCTGCGGCGGCCGGTCGATCGGCGCCGGGCGGGTGAGATTCTGGTCTTCAAGGCCGCCGCTCGGGCGATGTGCTACCGCCTTCTCTTCAGCCTGTCGTGCCGCCGATTGCGAATCGCCCCCGGCTGGCGCAAGGGATTTTTTGCTGGTATTCATGTTCCTCTTTTTGGGTTCGGGTCAGATTTCGTTGGGATCATCACTCGCGCCGTCGTCGAGCCCGATGTCGTTCAGGTCATCGAAATTACCCTCGGTCCTGCTGCTGTCGAAGGCGTAGTCGTTGGAGCCGACATCCTGGGCCGGCAGGCTGGCGAGGGATTCATTCCGGGCGGCGTCGGTGCCGTGGTGGCCGAGCAGGCTTTCTATTCCATGGAACAGGAATGCGCCTCCTGCCACGCCTGCTGCGGTTGCCGCCATCGTTCCGAGGAAACTGCCTCCGCCGGCATTGAACAGGCCGGGACGGGCCGCGGGCATGGGCGGTGGCTGCCGGTAGCTTCGCTCCATCACAGGTTCATCAGCCGCCGGCGCGTTTTGCACATTGCTGTTGGCGCTGCGTCCCCAGGCAGCGCTGGAAGGATCGAGGAAGCTGGTGCCGGAAGCGCGCCCGGTCTCCTGCTGGCTTTGTAGCTGCGCAATCTGTGCCTTTGCCGCATCGAGCGCCTGTTCCAGCAATATCCCGCGCTGGACCAGCAGATAGGGAGCGTCCGGCTGCTGCGCCATGGCGCGCGCAATCATGGCGTCGGCCTGCGGATCCTTGTTGACGCCCCGGACCTGAACGAGCTGGGACAGAAAGTCCTGCAGCAGCTGGGATTCCTGCGCATTCATGATGACCATCCTTTCGTCGTGAAAGAACCGGTTCCGGCGGCCCTCTCCTGCGCATGTCGGGTGGGCAAGGAAGCCAGCTCCGGTCGCGTCATGGCGCCGGGTCGCCGGGCCTGAAAATCAATTTGGTCAAAGGCAGGTGCAATAGTTCAGTGTCGGCGCCGGCATGCAATGCAGGCGGAATGAACATGAACCTTCCTGCACAGGAACTAAGCCCGCGCTTTCCGTTCCAATTATTGCAAGTGCCTATTTATTAACGTGTTCAAGGAGACCGTCATGAACAAGGACCAGGCGAAAGGCTCAGTGAAAAATGCAGCCGGCAAGGTGCAGCAAACCGCAGGAAGAATGACCGGCAGCAAGACACAGGAAGCAAAAGGCATCACCAAGCAGGCGGCAGGCACGGTGCAGAAACAGGCTGGCAACGTGAAGGAAGCCATCAAGGATCCGAGCCGCCGCAAGTGAGCGGACACCTTCCCATTGTTTGAGAGCGCTGCAGGGGACTTTAGATGGAGGGCGGGACCATGGATACCGTATCGAAAGACAATTCCGGCGTGCTGACCGGCCTGTTTTACGACCGTCCCAGCGCCGAGCAGGCCTACCGGGTACTGTCCGATCGCGGCTATGACCGCAATGACGTCAACCTGGTCATGTCGCATGAAGCGCGCCAGAAGCATTTCCCGGACGACGACGATGCGGCGACCACCGAACTCGGCAGCAAGGCGGCCGAGGGCGCAGGCATAGGCGGTGCGGTGGGAGGCACACTGGGCGCCATTCTCGCGGCATTGACCGCTGCCGGCACGACGATTGCCCTGCCGGGACTCGGCATGGTGCTTGCCGGTCCGCTGGCAGCAGCAGCAGCGGGTGCCGGCGCGGGCGGCGCAGCGGGTGGCCTGATCGGCGCGCTGGTCGGCTGGGGCATCCCGGAAGAGCGTGTCAAGCGCTACGAGAACGGCCTGAAGGAAGGCGGCATCCTGCTGGGCGTGAAGCCGCGTTCGGCCGAAGATGCGACGCATCTCGAAGAGCAGTGGCGCAAATACAATGGCCAGCATGTGTATTTCGAGAGAAGCTAGCGCAACGCGCAACTAGCCTTAGGACATGCCTGCACGCCACCAAGCGTGCACCGCGTAGTACCGGGCTGCAGCATGGACGAAGCCCCCGTACCGGCTTGCCGGGCGGGGGCTTCGTCTTTTCGGCGCGCAGCGCTTGCTTCGGCTGCTTCCCGGCATGCAGGGCCTGCAGCGTCGACGGGAGAAATTCCATGAAGTCCGGCGGTCAGCGCCTGTGCCCGGGCTTGTCCTGCTGCGCAGCGGCGGGCCGGGAAAATTCCCGGCATGAAAAAAAGCCCTCCGAGCCGAAAGACTCAGGAGGGCAACCAGGAGGTTTTCCATCACCGCACTGGCGCACGACAGTTGCGTGCGCCAGGCAGACCCCGCTTAACCGAGAGACACCGGCACGAAGATCTTGGTCTCGCCGCGCTGGATCAGCAGAGCCAGGTGCTTGTCCTGCTTGCCGATCAATTCCTGCAACTGGTCCGGACTCCGGACCGGCGTACCGTTGACCGCAAGGATCACGTCGCCCGGTTCGACGCCGGCACGTGCCGCCGCGCCGGCGCTTTGTTCCACCACCACGCCGGAGGCGAGATGCGCCTCGGATCTTTCTTCCGGTGACAGAGGCCGCACCATCACGCCGAGCTTGCCGCGCGGCGTGGCGCTGTTGCCGGCTTCATCAGAGTCGGCCTTGTCCTTGGCCGCGGTCAGGGTGGCCGTCACATCCAGCGTCTTGCCGCCGCGCCAGACTTCCAGTTGTGCCTTGTCGCCCGGTTTGCCCATGCCGACCAGGGCCGGCAGGTCGCCGGATGTATTGATCGGCTGCCCGTTGTACTTGAGGATCACGTCACCCGGCTGCAGTCCGGCCTTGGCGGCGGCGCTGCCCGGCGCGACACTCGCCACCAGCGCGCCATTGGGCTGCTTGAGCTTGAATGAATCGGCCAGCGACTGGTTGAGTTCCTGGATCGACACGCCAAGGCGCGGATGGATTACCTTGCCGTTCGTGACGATCTGGTCTTTCACATGCAGCGCGACATCGATGGGGATGGCGAATGACACGCCCTGGTAGCCGCCGGTCTGGCTGTAGATCTGCGAATTGATGCCGACCACCGCACCGCTTGCGTCGAACAGCGGCCCGCCGGAATTGCCGGGATTGACCGCCACATCGGTCTGGATGAAAGGCACATAGCCATCGCCGGGCAGCGCGCGTCCCTTGGCGCTGACGATGCCTGCGGTCGCGCTCTGCTCGAACCCGAAGGGCGAGCCGATTGCCAGCACATAGTCGCCGACGCCGAGCTGGGCCGGATTGCCGGTCGTGACGACCGGGAGATTGTCGGCGTCGATCTTCAGGACCGCGACATCGGTCGCCGGATCGCTGCCCAGCACCTTCGCCTTGAATTCGCGGCGGTCGCTGAGCTTGACCATCACTTCTTCCGCATCGCGTACCACGTGAGCATTGGTCAGGATCAGGCCATCCTTGCGGATGATGAAGCCGGAACCTTTGCCATGGACCGGCACACCGCCGCGCGGAACCGGATTGTCAAATCCCGGCAGGCCGCGGAAGAACTTGAAAAAGGGATCGTCGGACAGATCGGGCGCGCCCTGCATGCCGGCCTTGGCGATGCCTTCGGTATCGATGCCGACAACCGCCGGCCCGAAACGCTGGACGATGGCGCGGTAGTTCGGTGCCGTGGCCGGTGCAATCGGGCCGGATGCGGCCGAATTGCCAGATGACTGTGCAGTCGGCGGGGCATCCGCCGGAGCTGAATGGGATTTGTCCTGGAACCATTGCGATGGATTCCAGTTGACCGCGCTGGCGGTCCCCGCCGTCACCGCACCTGCGGCAATCAGCGCCAGTGTCAGAGACTTGAGTTTCATCTTCATTTCCTTCTCGATGCATGAGGGTGAGATTTCTCCATGCAGACAGCATAGGGAAGGAAACTTAAAGCAGGCTTAAGCTGCGGGAGGCGTGGTATTCATCGCCCGGGCGAACAGGATGGAGACCTTGAGGCCGCCCAATGGCGAGGCATCGAGCTTCACATCGGCGCCATGCTGCTCGGCGATGTTTCTGACGATCGCAAGTCCCAGTCCGCTGCCGCCGGTGTAGCCCTGCTCGCGGCGGTAGAAGCGGTCGAATACGCGCTCGCGCTCTTCTTCCGGAATGCCGGGACCGGAGTCTTCGATGACCAGTGCCAGTTGCACATCGTCCGCCGCGATCGCCGCATGCACCGCCCCCCGCTCCGGCGTGTAGCGGATGGCATTGTCCAGCAGGTTGCGCACCAGGACGCGCAAGGAACCGGGATCGGCCAGCAGCATGGCATGGTCCGGCGCATCGAACTCGATCCCGATATGGCGCGACTGGGCAAAGGGAAATACGTCGGCGATTGCCTGCCGTGTCAGTTCCGCCAGGTCGGTCTGCCGGAGCGCGGCACTCGTGTCGTTCGGGTCGGTGCGGGCCGCGGTCAGCAGCTGTTCGATCAGGTGGGTGGCGCGGTCGACGCCTTCATTCAGCTTCGCGAGCGCCTGCGTCCTGGCGTTCTCGTCGGGCGCACGTCCGAGCAATTGCAGCTGCAGCTTGAGTGCCGTCAGCGGGGAGCGCAGCTCATGGGCCGCATCGGCGACGAAGGCGCGCTGGCTGGCGAAGGCACGCCGCAGACGTACCAGCAGCGAATTGAGCGAGCCGACCAGGGGCGCGATTTCGCTCGGCACGCCCTCTTCCGAAATCGCATCCAGTACGCGCGCATCGCGCTTGGCCACATCCCGGGCCACCCGCTCGACGGCAGACAGGGAACTGTCCACCAGCAGCCAGATCAGCAGTGCCATGATGGGCGCGAAGGCCAGCAGCGGCGCGAGGCTGCGGAAGGCGGCCGCCGCCGCCAGGTCGCGCCGCAGCTGCACCGGCTGTGCCACCTGGATGATGCGGTCGCGCGCAATGGTGCCGTAGACGCGCCACAGCCGGTTGCCCGCCTCGATGTCGGAAAAGCCGAGCGTGGCGCGGTCGGGCAGCGGGCTGCCGGGATGGGACAGGTAGACGATGGCGCCGTTGCGGGTCCAGATCTGCACCACCACTTCCGGCACTTCCTCTTCCAGCCCGTACAGCGACTGCGGATTGGCGACGAAGCCCTGGTCGCGCAGCGACAGCGCCATCTGGCGCAACTGGTAATCGAACAGTTCCTCGTTCTGCCTCAATGTCTGCCGGTAGGTGATGAGGCCGAGCGCGAGGGCGGTGAAGATGGCCGCGGCGACCAGGTAGACCGACAGGCGGATGCGGATCGATTCCATCAGTCCTGTTCCGGCTTGGGGATGAAATAGCCGACGCCGCGCACGTTCTGGATGAAATCGGCGCCGAGCTTGCGGCGCACGCCGTGGATATAGACTTCCACTGCATTGCTTTCGATTTCCTCGCCCCAGCCGTACATGCGTTCTTCGAGCTGCTGGCGCGACAGGATGGCGCCGGGCCGCAGCATGAGGGCTTCGACGATCGCGTATTCCTTGGCCGACAGCGCGACCGGCCTGCCCTCCCGCAGCACTTCCCGCGTGGTCGGGTTGACCCGCACGCCATGGATTTCGATTTCCGGTTCGGCGTGGCCCGAACTGCGGCGCAGGGCCGAACGGATGCGGGCCGCGAGTTCATCCAGGTCGAAGGGCTTGATGACATAATCGTCCGCACCCGCGTCCAGACCGCGGATCCGGTCTTCGACGCCGTCCCGGGCGGTGATCACGATCACCGGCGTATTCATTTTCCGGCGGCGCAAGCCCTGCAGGATGTCGATCCCGCTCTTGCCGGGCAGGCCGAGATCGAGCAGGACCAGGTCGAAGTGTTCTGTCGCCAGGGCCGATTCCGCGGCCCTGCCATCGCGCACCCAGTCGACGACATAGCCCTCCTGTCGCAGCGAGGTCCGCACGCTGTCACCAATCATGCTGTCGTCTTCCACAAGCAGGATGCGCATAATCCTTTCCTTCCGGCCGGCCGCATGGCAGGACCGGGCGTTTCCAAGAAGCTGTAATGATAAGACGATTTGTGCGGCGCGCAGGGGGAATGGGACCAGGGAAATTTGCGTGCGCCGGTAGCGCAGTCGCCCGCGCCGGGGCAAAAAAAAAGCCCGCGATCCTTTCGGTTGCGGGCTAAATCCAAATCTAGGAGAGTTGGAGGAGACAGGTGAACTATACCCAAGCCTGATATAAATTTCCGCTTTAGATTAGTTATATCTGATATTGGATTTAGTTATATGTTGGACTCACTGCCGGCGCGTATGCGTATGGACGCAAGACCTTTCCCGGCGCGCCATATGCGCCGCTCCGGAGCGCTCAGAATTGGCTGCAAGCTGCTTACGCGTTGCGCGTCAGACCAGCGCCAGATGCTTTTGCTGTTCCGGCAGGAATTCGCGGATGTCGCGTGGCTTGCGACGTCGCGGATGTTCAAGTTCATCCAGCCGCATGGCCTTGGCAGCGCGCCACAATAGCACATCGTCTTCGTACGGACGCAGCTTCGAGGTCTTTTCCCACAATATGCGCCGGTGGGTGATGAAATCCCAGCATACCGGGGTCAGGTCGTCGAGCTTGCCTTCCGCCTTGAGTCGCAGCGCCAGGCCCATTACTTCGCCGGCATGCGGCACGTCTTCCGGAAAATAAACCGAATTGGCCCAGGCCCGGACATCGCAGAAGTCGATGACCTGCCCGCGCACCGGCTTGTGCCATTGGTCGGGATGCGCATGCTGGTTCGGCCAGCGGCCGGCGCCTACCCATGTGCCTACCTTAAACATCGCTGATCTCCTTATGCCGGTTGAATGCAGGATCGTTGTGACGACCCGGATGACCAAGATGAGCGAACGGCGGCGTGCGCCAGAAACAGTTGAGCAGTACTCATTTTCAAAACCTGAAACTCGCCACACAAGGCATTGCATCTGTCGGATCGGGATGCCGTCGGCGGAGTTTTCAGCACCCTTACGGCGCCCGATCTGCAGCAGTTTTCTATACTGTGATTATATACAGTAATCGCATTTTAGCCTTTGTTTATAAGGCTTGCAGAGAGTTCCGCATTTATTTCCGCTTTGAAAACTTGTCTGGAAATGCCGGCGCATCGATCTAGAAAAGGCAGATGTGGAGATGCGGATGTCGCGGCAACCGGACAGCACGATGCTTAACCTCATGCGACCGGCGCAAGTGGAAAAAGTTGCAGAATCTTTTCAAAATGACATGCGGGCGCGCCGCGAAGCGCGGGGCAGGAGCTGAACCAAGCGCGGAAGCGCCGCGCCGGAGAATGGGAAAACCAGGTTGCGCTATCGACTGCGGCCGATGTCCTGCAGCAGGCGCGTCATCAGGTACAGGCGCGGCACGATCGAATCGATCATGATGTACTCGTCACGCGCGTGGTAGCTGCTGCCGGCGAGGCCGAAGGATTCCACAACCGCGGCCTTGCCCGAACTGCCGGCAAAGCCGGCGTCGGTTGCGGCGCCCGTCTGTTCGATCAATGCCAGCGGCCGGTCGATCTCGGCATAGATGGCCTGTGCCCTTGCAGCCAGTGCGCGGGCAGCTGCACCGGCCGCGAAAGGCGGCCGTCCGCGCTCGACCCTGATGCTCGTTTCGGTACCCGGCACCCGCTTGTTGCGCACGCGCTCGCGCAAGGCAGCCTCGATCCGTTCGAAGTCGTCGGCATCGACCAGGCGCAAGTCGCCGATTGCCGTGGCATGCTCGGGGATCTGGTTGCGCACCAGCCCGGCCTTTGCCATGGTCCAGTTCAATTGCGTGCCCGGCACCGAGCTCGCGATATCCTCGGTCTGCAGCAACTGGTGCGCGAGTTCGACCAGCGCGTTGCGCCCGATTTGCGGCGCCGCCCCGGCATGCGAGGCGCGGCCCCACACATCCATCCATACCGTACCGGTGCCGCTGGCGCCAAGCAGCAGAGCTTCCGGTCGGGTGGGCGTCGGTTCGCAGGACAGGACATAGTCGTGCTGCGCGGCGAGCGCGGCGATCAACTGGCCGGAGCCCGGCGAGCCGATTTCTTCATCGCCATTGAACAGCACCGTCAGTTGCGCATAGTCGCCCCAGCCTGCGTCCTTCAGGATCTGCAAGGCATGCAGCACGAGCGCTATACCGCCCTTGTCGTCGGCAATGCCCGGCCCATAAATGCGTCCGCCTTCGATGCGGTATGGCTGATCCTTGATTGTGCCCGCGGGATAAACGGTGTCCATGTGGCCCATCAACATCACGCGCCGGGTGCCGCTGCCGCTGAATGTGCCGGTGATGATCTCTGCAGGGCCGGTCGTTCCCTTGCGCCTGTCCACTTTGGCACCGAGCGCACGCAAGCGTATTTCCACATAGTCGGCCATGCTTTGCAAGCCGGCGGCATCATTGCTTCCCGATTCGATGCTCACCATGTGCTGCAGGCTCCTGATGACTTCAGGCTGTGCCTGTTGTGCCGCTTCGAGCATGCCGGTATCCGTGTCGGCGCGCGCTGCCGTCTGCATTGCGCATGTCAGAAAAGCTGCCAGCAATGCCCGCAGCCACGCCTTGGGCACACAATCGAAATTCATGTCGTCTCCATTTTTTGGAAAGGCGATTTTAGTTCCTGCAAGCGACATTTGCGCGCAACTCTTGCCCTTCGCTCATGATCCGTGAACCAGCTTGATTGCAAAACATGCTTTCCGCTTCCATGCCGGATTGAGCTCACGCAAGAGGGATACGTTTTCTTACATCTTCAGGAGGACGAGGGGTCAACCAGATATTGCAGCCCCTCGTTGACGGGATACGGTCCTTCAAAGGACTGTTGATTCACAACCTCGATTCATACTCCTTGGAAAGGTAATGACATGAACAAGTTGTTTGCTGCTTTGCTTGCCACCGTATTCGCAGCTTCCGCCTATGCCCAGACTTCCACCGGCAGCACCACGAATACGACAGGCCAGTCCTCTTCGGCAACCGCCACTTCCAATGACAAGGCAAACAGCACCACCAGGAAAGCCAATGCCAAGGCTCACAAGACTGCTGCAAAGGCCGACGCAAAAACCGAGAAAACCAAGGCAAAGGCTGCAAAGAAAAAGGCCGACGCGAATGCGCAGGTAGCCAAGGCCAAGGCAGATGCAAAAGCCGAGAAGGCCGATGCCAAGGCAGATGCGCAAGCTGACAAGGCTGCGAATACCGGCAAGTAATCCGGCGTTCGCGGTTTGAAAAAGGCAGGAAGCGTCCTGCCTTTTTTTATTGCCCCGAGCCTCCTGCGCGGTGACGCGCCTGCCGGATGCAGTGCCGGATTTGCCTGCGCCTCATCAGCGCTGCATTCCCGCGTTCACAGCGGGCGTATTTCAAGCAGCCTCATGGCGTTGCGAAAAACCGCTGCTCCAGCTCTTCCAGCCCGAGCGCATTCAGGACTTCGTTCAGGCGTTCGCGCGGCCGCCGGCGCGGAAGATCCTTGTAGCTGGCGACGATCAATTCATTTTTCATCGAGTGTTCCCAGCCGACCAGTTCCGTCACCGTGACCTGGTAGCCATGCGCCTCCAGTTGCAGGCAGCGCAGCACGTTGGTGACCTGGCTGCCGAATTCGCGGGTGTGGATGGGATGGCGCCAGATCTCGGTCAAGGCATCCCTTGCGATGGCCTGTCCCTTGTTTTTCCTGAGCACTGAAGCGACTTCCGCCTGGCAGCAGGGGACCAGCACGATGAAGCGTGCATGCTTTTTCAAGGCAAAGCGGATCGCATCGTCGGTGGCGGTATCGCAGGCATGCAGGGCCGTCACTACGTCGACCTTGTCCGGCAGCAGCCGGGATTCAATTGATTCCGCAACCGACAGCTTGAGGAAGGACATGCCGGGGAAATCCAGTTTCTTTGCCAGCTCCTGTGACCTCTTGACGAGTTCGTCGCGCGTCTCGATGCCGTAGATATGCGAGCCGCCGCCAAGCTGCTTGAAGAACAGGTCGTAAAGGATGAAGCCGAGATAGGATTTGCCGGCGCCATGGTCCACCAGCTGGATGTCCGGATGGTCCGCCTGCACTTCCTTCAGGAGCGGTTCGATGAATTGATAGAGGTGGTACACCTGCTTCAGCTTGCGCCGGCTGTCCTGGTTCAGTTTGCCGTCGCGCGTCAGGATGTGCAGTTCTTTGAGCAGTTCGACCGATTGGCCGGGCTTGATTTCAGGGATGAGATTCATGAATGGCATTCCTCGATTGCAATGCCGTGAAGGCGCAAAACTCAGGCGCACGGCAAGTGCCGGGCATCGCAGTGGAGGGGGAATTTTATCGTATCGGGCAGAGCCCGTCGGGACGCGGACTTCCGCAGGGGCGGACTGTGCCAGGAAAAGTAACTTATTCCGACAGCTGGTAGGTGTCGCGCCCTGCCTTTTTCGCTTCATAGAGCGCGAGGTCGGCGCGCTGCATCAGGATGTCCAGGTCCTGGCCATGATCCGGATAAAAGGCAATGCCGACGCTGGCGGAAATCGAAAGCTTGATGCTGTTGACGGTAAACGGCCGGCTGAGATCCTGCACCAGCCGCGCGGCGACTGTGCTCGCATTCTCGCGCCCGCCGGCACCGGCGAGCAGGATGACGAATTCATCGCCGCCATAACGCGCCACGGTATCCGTCGGCTTCACATTGCCACGGATGCGCTGGGCGACGAGCTTGAGGAGCTGATCGCCGGTGGCATGCCCGTAGGTGTCGTTCACCGGCTTGAACCTGTCGAGATCGAGGTAAAGCAGCGCGCATCCGTCGCCGCGCGGCGTAGCTGCGGTCGCTTCCTTGAAGCGGTCCGCAAACAGATTGCGATTCGGCAAAGAAGTCAGAGGATCGTGAAAGGCGGCGTACTCGAGATGGGCTTCGTGCTGGTTGTATTGTCCGATCCGGCTTCCCATCTCGCCCGCCAGGCGGCGCCACAGCTTCGGCGCCTTCTCGGCGATGGCCGAAAAATCCGGCTCGCTGAGGATGGCAACCAGTGCTTCTTCCTTCGCAATTACGGATGCAGTGCGGCGGGCATTCGGATTGACCAGGGCCATTTCGCCGACATGCTGACCGGCACTGCGCTGCCCTACCTCACGTCCATGCACAACGATGGACACGCTCCCGGTCAGGATCAGAAAGATATCGCTGCCGCTGTCGCCCTGCCTGATCAATTCCGCGCCCGGCGCATAGCCTTGCGTCCTGCATTTGTCCGCGATCCGGTTCGCCACGCCTTCATCCCCGTCGACCACGAACTGCCGCAGGAGCAACTCGATGAGTTGCTCCCTGCCACCAGGCCCGTGGATTGTCGTGGTCATGATCTATCTGTCTCGAAGATGCATTAAATGGCTGCGCCGTATTGCAGTGATGCCTGCGCATCTGACGTGTGGCAGCCGGATCGGGAAACCACCGGATCATGCAAAGCGGTCCGGAGTTTCAGGTTTTCAGGAAAATACCATATGTTTCTGTTAAGAAATATACCAAGCCTGAAAAAAATGCCGATGGACCGTTCTAACGCAAGAACGGTCGGCCTGCCTTCCAGGCCGGGCGCAACCGCGCCATCGCCGAAAAATCAGTACCCGGCCAGCCAGTCCCGCACGATAATGATAGGTTTCCAGTCTTTCCACAGCTTTTACGGCAGACATCATGAAACACGCGTTCCAGCTGTTATCCGCTTCCCTGCTCGCGGCATGCCTTGCTTCCTGCGCCAGCCTGCTGGCTCCACCGGTACAGCCGGGCGAGGCCGAATCGGAAGTGATCGCCCGCCTCGGCAAACCCACTCATACCTATAAGGATGGCCAGGAACGACTGCTGGAATACATGCAGGGCCCGTTCGGGCAGATGACCTACATGGCACGCATCGGCGCCGACGGCAGGCTGAAATCCTATGAGCAGGTCTTGACGAGCCAGAGATTCGCCAGCATCAAGCCCGGGGAAGTGCGCAAGGAAGATGTGCTGAAGACGGTAGGCGCGCCCAGCCTGATCCAGCATTTTTCAGCGACCGGACTGGAAGCATGGTCCTATCCCTACAAGGAAGACAATGCCTGGGATTCGATGATGACGGTCTATTTCGACCAGGCAGGCGTGGTGCGCAAGCTCGAAAACGGACCGGACCCGCGCCGCATGGGCAATGACAATCCAAAGGATTGAGGCCCTCCGTCCGGGCACGGCGATCAAGCCTTGCGCGTCTTGGTATCGTATTGGCGGCGCGCCGGCAGTTCGCGGCGCAGCAGCACCAGGTCCGACACCACCTGATTGGCCAGAGTCCGCGTGGTGGAATCGTGGGAGGAGGCCAGCTTGGTAGCCGACCGGATGGCCGACTCAACCAGTCCGGAATAAGAAGTGCGACGGCGGTCTTTGGTCGTGTCTGACATAGCGTCTCCGTAAGTAGTTTTAGTTTGAACTTCCCGTTTCGAACAAGCCTTGAAAATGCCGCGTGGAACTATTTTGTTGCAAAAGTAACATGATGATACTGCCAGATATTGACGCAGCTCAACAGCTGCCGACTTAAAGCAATCCCGCACTGCGGGAAAATACAGGACATCGGAACCTTTCCCTTCCTGCGCAAGCGCGCAATTCACTCATCCAACGACAACAGGAGACACATGGAAAAACGGGCCAAGGCGGTCATCTGCCGCGAAATCAACCAACCGGTCGTGGTGGAAGAAATCATCGTCGAAGCGCCGCGCCGCGGTGAAGTCATGATCAGGCTGGCGGCGTGCGGGGTATGCCACAGCGATCTGTCGGCAACCAACGGCACGATCCCCTTCCCGCCGCCGGTCATCCTCGGCCATGAAGGCGCGGGCGAAGTGGTCGCGGTAGGCGAAGGCGTAAGCGATTACAAGGTGGGCGACCATGTCGTCAGTTCCTTCGTCAGCATGTGCGGCAAGTGCCGCTACTGTCAGACCGGCCGGCCGCAATTGTGCGACCAGGCGGGCAAGGCCATGACCACCCTGCCCGATGGCACGGTGCGCACCCGCGACTTGGCCGGCAATCCCCTGAATGTGTTTTCGGGCTGCGGCGTGATGGCCGAGTACGCGACGCTGCATGTGGACAACGTGGTCAAGATCGACCAGCAGGTGCCGCTCGACAAGGCGGCCCTGATCGGTTGCGGCGTCATGACCGGCGTCGGCGCGGCGGTCAACACCGCCAAGGTCGATCCCGGTTCCGTCACGGTGGTGTTCGGCTGCGGCGGCGTGGGACTGAACGCGATTCAGGGCTGCGCGATTGCCGGTGCGCGCATGATCGTCGCGGTCGATACCTCGGATGCAAAGCTGGAGATGGCCCGCCAGTTCGGCGCAACCCACGTGGTCAACAGCAGGAATGAAGAAAACGTGGTCAAGACGATCACCAAGCTGACCGAAGGCGGCGCCGACTATGCCTTCGAATGCGTCGGCCTCGGCGAGATCGCGGCGCAGGCGTATGGCGTGCTGCGCAAGGGCGGCACGGCGGTGGTGGTAGGCGTCGCAGGCCCGAAGGACATGACCTCGATCCGCACTGCCAGCCTGACCTTCGGCGAAAAGACGCTCACCGGCAGCTATTTCGGCTCGGCCCGGCCGCGCGAGGATTTCCCGCGCCTCATCGGCCTCTACCGCAACCATCGCCTCAAGCTCGACGAACTGATTACCCGCACCTACACCATCGATGAAGCGCCGCAGGCATTTGCCGACCTGAGCGCGGGGCGCAATGCGCGCGGCGTGATCATTTTCAGATAGCAAGGAACCCGGACTGTCCTGAGAAGAAGCGCTTCCGGTGTTAGCATGCAAAACCCGCCGCAAGCGCAGCACCGTATCAACGAATGGAGACGAAGAACATGCACAACCGCGACACCCTCTACATCAACGGCAAATGGGTCAGCCCTTCCGGCCGCAACAGGATCGATGTGATCAATGCCTCGACCGAGGAAGTCATGGGCCGCATTCCCGAAGGCGATGAAAACGACGCAAATGCCGCCGTCGCGGCAGCGCGCGCTGCCTTCGATGCCTGGAGCACGACGGCGCCCGCGACGCGTGGCGAATATCTGCGCAAGATCCAGGAAGGCCTGAAGGCGCGCAGCGAAGAACTGGCGCGGACCATCGCCGGCGAAGTCGGCATGCCGCTGAAACTGTCGGCGCAGATCCAGGTCGGCTCGCCGATCGCCAATTTCGGCTATTACGCCAAGCTGGCCGGCGAATTCCAGTGGGAAGAAACGACCGGCAATTCGCGCGTGGTACGCGAGCCGGTCGGCGTGGTCGCCTGCATCACGCCCTGGAACTATCCCCTGCACCAGATCACCGCCAAGGTCGCCGCTGCCATGGCTGCCGGCTGCACAGTCGTGCTGAAGCCGTCCGAAGTCGCGCCGCTGAATGCCTTCATCCTCGCCGAAATCATCGACGCGGCCGGCGTGCCGCCCGGCGTGTTCAACCTCGTGAGCGGCATCGGCCCGGTCGTCGGCGAAGCGCTGGTGCGCCATCCGGACGTGGACATGGTGTCCTTCACCGGCTCCACACGCGCCGGCAAGCGCATCTCGGAAGTCGCCTCGGCCACGGTCAAGCGCGTGGCGCTGGAACTCGGCGGCAAATCCGCATCGGTGATCCTGGACGATGCCGACCTGCCGACGGCCGTCAAGGGCACGATCAACGCCTGCTTCCTCAACAGCGGGCAGACCTGCTCGGCGCATACCCGGATGCTGGTGCCGGATTCGCGCTATGAGGAAGCAGCCAAAATTGCGGTGGAGATCGCGAAAAATTTCACCATCGGCGATCCCTTCGGCGGCGCGGCCAAGCTCGGCCCGCTGATTTCCGAAGCGCAGCGCGAGCGCGTGCGCGGCTATATCCGCAAGGGCATAGCGGAGGGTGCAGAACTCCTGTGCGGCGGCCCGGATGCGCCGGCTGATCTGCCCAAGGGCTATTACGTGCAGCCGACAGTGTTCGGCCGCGTGAAGCCGGACAGCACTATTGCCCAGGAAGAAATCTTCGGTCCGGTGCTGTCCATTATTACTTATCGCGACGAGGATGAAGCGGTGAAGATTGCCAACGGCACGCCCTACGGCCTGGCCGGCGGCGTCTGGGCCGGCAGCGACGAGCGCGCGCAACAAGTGGCAAGGCGGCTGCGCACCGGCCAAGTCGACATCAATGGCGGCAGCTTCAACCTGTTCGCACCCTTCGGCGGCTACAAGCACTCGGGGCACGGCCGCGAAATGGGACCGTACGGCATGGAAGAGTTTCTGGAATATAAGTCCATGCAATTCCAGCCGAACTCGGCTGGCCTGAGCGGCAAAGCACCGTACTGAGTCTGTCTGCTGCAGCCGGGCATCGTGCCGCGATGCCCGGCTTTTCTTTGCCCTGCCGGAGCCTCGCCGGCGCCATCCTGTCTGCACGAACTTTAGCCCCGCCCCGCACTCCATATCCTGTCACTCACTCTTGGCAGGGGACAGAACATGGACATCCTGATGGTCATGACCTCGCACGACCAGCTCGGCGACACGGGGAAAAAGACTGGCCTATGGCTGGAGGAATTTGCCGCGCCGTACTATGTGTTCAAGGATGCCGGTTTGAAAGTGACACTGGCTTCGCCCAAGGGCGGCCAGGTGCCGCTGGATCCGAAAAGCGATGAGCCGGGTGCAGAAACCGCTGCAACCAAGCGCTTCAAGCAGGACCAAGAAGCACAGGCAAATCTCGCCGAGACCCTGCCGCTCGCCGCCATCCATCCCGACCTGTTCGCTGCCGTGTTCTATCCCGGCGGGCACGGGCCCTTGTGGGATCTGGCCGAAGACCCCGCATCGATCCTGACGATCGAAACCCTGTATGCCGAGAACAAGCCGGTTGCCGCGGTATGCCATGCGCCCGGGGTATTCCGTCATGCGCACCGCAGCGATGGCAGGCCGCTGGTCGAAGGCAAGCGCGTCACCGGCTTTGCCAACAGCGAGGAAGAAGCCGTGCAGCTGACCAAGGTCGTGCCTTTCCTGGTGGAAGACGAGCTCAAGAAAAACGGCGGCATGTATTCCAAGGGACCAGACTGGCAGCCCTATGTCCTCGTCGACGGCCACCTGATCACGGGGCAGAATCCGGCTTCATCGGAAGAAGCGGCGAAGGAATTGATCAAGATGCTGAAAACCGAGCCCAGCCTGACAAGATAAGTGCTGTTGCATTCGGAAGCAGCACCTTGAACGCACCGGCCCGGATTGGCATATCCTTCGTTCTGAGCGATCGCAGCGTCCTCGTTCCTCCAGGGCTGGAATAGAGCGTTTATCCTCGAGAAGGAATCGCACCTTCACGAGAAGCCCCTGCTGCATCGCAGTTGATCAGGAAAACCATCATGGCCCAATTACCCGCCCTTTTCGTCTCCCATGGCTCGCCCATGCTGGCCATTACCGACAGTCCGGCACGCCGCTTCCTGCTGGAGCTCGGAAAAACCCTGCCAAGGCCGAAAGCGATTCTCGTCGCCTCGGCACACTGGGAATCGCTGGGCGGCCCGGCCGTAAGCCTCGCGCCGCAACCCGAGACCATCCATGACTTCGGCGGCTTCCCGCCTGCCCTGTTCGCGATCCAGTATCCGGCCAAAGGCGCACCGGAAGTGGCGGCGCAAGCCGCCGACCTGCTGGAGCAGGCAGGCTTTGCAACCAAGCGCAGCATGCAGCGCGGACTGGACCACGGCGCCTGGGTGCCGCTGCGCCTGATGTACCCGGACGCGGACATACCGGTCACGCAGGTTTCGGTCCTGCGCGGCGCCACGCCGGCAGTCCATGCAAAGATGGGAGAAGCACTGGCACCGCTGCGCGAGGATGGCGTCCTGATCATGGGTTCCGGCTCGCTCACCCACAATCTCTATGAATTCCGCGGGCAGGACATCGACGCGCCGGTACCGGCCTGGGTAAGCGACTTCGGCACCTGGATGATGAACATGCTGCGAGACAACCAGCGCGAGGCCCTGCTTGATTACCGCCGCCAGGCACCTCACGCCGAGCGCAACCATCCGACCGAAGAGCACCTGCTGCCGCTTTACGTCGCAATGGGCGTCGCAGGGAACACATCCAAAGTGGAACGCCTGCATAGCAGTTTCGAGTATGGCATCCTGGCGATGGATGTTTATGCGTTTTCTTGAAGGACACCGTCTACCGGCCCCTGTCCTTTCCCGATGCTGACGGCACATCGAGCGCTGCCTGTTCAGGTATCCGCAGTGTAATGTCCGACGGGTCAGCACATACCCGGAGTACGCACGCATCTGTGCGAATCGCTACCAACCGTCCTGTACTTCCGGAGCCCGCTTCGCCTGCCGCTCCGGCGCGTACTGCTGCTTGCCTATAGGGCAATCCCTGTCGCAGCTTGAGCGAAAACAATCATGATTCACTTCGCATGAATTCGACCACGAATCCTATGCAATATTGATGGCTGCTCATGCCGTACCCGCAGCAGAACAATCCGAGTCGAGCTTGAGGCAGCGCCGTACACGGCCTTTGTTGTCCCGGCCCATTTCGCCTGCAATGAATCGAAGAGGCGTCTTATGGCATTCGAAATTCCGCAATGGTTCAGCCACTTCAAGCATTTCGGCTTCATCGGTGGCTTCTTCTCGGATCAGCACTCGCCCCTGATGGGCAGCGACTATATCGTTTCCACGCCAGCCGGCAGCCCCGACTCCCGGCCCGGTATGGCGGATGTCGATCCCAACGATCTGATATTGCGCGAGGAAGTCATCGATTCCCGTAATCGCCTGTGCGGTTACCGGTTTGTTCCGGCAACGCTTGCTGCCGGCAATAAGATTCCTGAACCGCTGTTCTATCAGGCCCTGCTCGACACAGGCATCGTGAAGTTCGCGCAACGGCGCACCGCCATCGTTCCGGTCACCCCGGAAGGCCTCGTGCTGCGGCGCTACCGTTCGCTGTGGGCATCCAACGCCTTCCTGCTGATCGATGTACGGGATGCGGAGATGCGCGACGAAGAATTGCTGGCACACCTTTCCGCCATAAGGGAGTTCGGCTGCCGCACGGCTTTGACCGGAATAGTCACTGCATCGGTGGACACGCCGCTTCTGCGCGCGGCGAACATGCTCATCCTCGATTCGCCTGCAGATGCCGATCCTGATTTCCAGTCTCTCGTGCAAGCCCTGCGCATCAACTGTCCCATGCTGAAGCTTGCGGCGCAAGGCGTGCAATCCTGGGCAGAGCGGTGCAGGAACAAGACATGGGGAATCGAGTACTGCCTCGGCGATTTCGTTCTTGCCCCGCCAGCATGAGGCTGATACAGATGGTGATGCTTGTCCGGACAGTTTCAGAAAGACCTGCGAACTGCGGTTCGAATATCACGCACAGGAAGCGAAGTGCCGGCCTCATTCTGAAGCCGACTGCTTCAACAGGCGGCCTGCAACCCCATCTCACTGTTCATATGCAGGCAGCCGCTTCTGTTCATTGGGATCGAACATCCTGTTCCTCAAATCCTCAATCGCCGCCGGGTCACTGAGCATGCTGCGTTCGGCCAGGTAGGTAGCGATCCGGCTTTTCCAGGCCGCCTCTTCGCGGTCGACTTCTGCCATCCGTGCGGCAGCTTCCGGAGACAGCGCCGACGCGCGCATGCGGTATACGTCGTCGTCGCCCGCTCCCTGCGCACGCATCCTGTCTGCGGACTCCTGCAGCCTGACGATCTGCAGCGGCGCTTCCCGCGCATTCCGCAATTCGGCCGGCATGGCAGCGTCGAGTGCCGCAAGCCTTTCCCGTTTCTGCGCTTCGGTGAGCGAGCTGTCACGGCTGATCTCCAGGCGCGCAAGCGCATCCTGATCGTAAGCGTCGCTGTAGCCGAACATGCCCTTGCTCTCCGCTGCGCTGAAATAGCGGGTACGCATATCCTGCATCGCCCGCATTCTTGCGCGTATCGCGTCGAGTCCATTTCCAGCAAGCTGCGGATTCCTTTCCAGCGCCGCCAAAGCCGTCCTGTATTCGATGTAGCGGCCCAGCACGTCACGCGCGGCCAGGGCGGCGGCCGGCTTAAGACGCCGGTCGAGTTCCTGTTCGATCTGCTGGCGGATCTCGTTCAGCGGTCTTTCGCCGACGGCCGCCAGGTAATAGTCGAACAGCTGCACCAGTTGCGCGTCGACTACCAGCCGGTCATCGGCAGCGACCCTGGCAGCGCCGTCCGGATGCGTTCCCTCGAGGGAACGCACAAACGGAAAATACTCCGGCTCCGAAGCTTCCTTCGGCGGCGGCGTGTCAGGCCGGACCCACATGGGAATGAAAATGGCGGCGGCCAGCGCCGCCACTCCCACCCAGAAAAACAGATGCCGTTTCGTCATGGCTGCTTACAGGCCCAGTCCGCGCAGCCTGTTGGCATGCTGGCGATAGACCGTTTTGGGGTTGGTTTCGAAAATGTTGACCAGGCCGATCGTCTGGTTGACTTCATCCATGTGGTTCATGCCGTAGTCGTCGCGGATGACACGGCCGAGATGGCTGGAGCAGCTGCCGACCAGTCCGTCGTTCTTCGCAAAGCCATAGGCAAGCGCAGTCATCGTCAGGTTGGCATCCATCGGATCCAGCACATTCGTGTAGGGCTGCGCGCCGCTCCAGGAAAAGTAGTACACGCCATTCACCTGGTAAGCGCCTTCGCCACAGGCCGTAGTCGGCACGCCTTCCGGGTGGGCCTGATTGAACCTGGCCATGCCGGCGGTGGTGAGCGAATCGAGTGCGGCTTCGGAAGCCTGCGGCTTGGTGGTGTCGCCCGACAGCAGGCCGATCATGGCCGAAAAGCCGTTGACGACCGAGGCCAGCACATTTTCGGTAAAGGATCCGGCAGGCGCCACGCCGCGAATGATGTCAGCCAGTGCCGCGCCCTTGTTCGGGCCGCCCACGCTGGTCACCGATGCGACAAGGTCGGGACGCACCGAAGCGACATAGCGGGCGGTGGGGCCGCCATGGCTGTGGCCGATCAGGTTCACCTTTTGCGCGCCGGTGGCCGCCAGCACCTGCTTCACATAAGACAGCAATTGTTCGCCGCGCACTTCGGTGCTGTTGGCGGCCGAGACCTGCGCCACGTACACCTTCGCACCGTCGGCACGCAATGCATCGGGAATGCCATACCAGTAATCGACCGGCCCGATATTGTCGAAGCCGAACAAGCCATGCACCAGCACGATCGGGTACCTGGTCTCGGTATAGCCAGCAGCGAGCGATGCGACCGGGAGGGTGAAGATGGCGACCAGAACGGCGCCAAGCCATTTCAGGAAATGCTGTTTCATTGGGTCTCCTCGAAAAAGAATGGTGGGTATGCTTTTTATGGAACTCCCTTGAAAAACACCTGCACCGCCTCTCCTTCCGCATCACGCAGCCACATTCAGGCACTCTACTGCCTCTGCGTCATAGCTCCGGCCGCACTATGGCTACCCGAAGCACCGGGCTGCCATCCGAACTGCTGCATGTGATACTTAGAACGATCTTTGACTGGGAGCTGTTCCGGCCGGAACCGGCGATATCGGAGCAGCTTGCTGGCTTCTGCCGTTGAAGATGGATCGGCACCGCTTTCTTGCGAAGCATGGTGGCCGAACATGGGCAAGACCATCCTAGCACAGGGTCATCCATCCCGAAATAGGCACCCCTATGCTTTGCGAGCCTGCGAAGCATTCGACCCTGGCTGAAGGTGGAAGATCCGGACAAGCTTCTTGAGCTGGAACAAACGCAAGCTGCGCGGATCGCCTTCAGTAGAGCTTGGCCTGCGAAGTCATGAACTATAATCAGCGGCTTCCACGCGACTGCGCCACGAACCGGTGACATTGAACACGGCCCGCATGCGGACAACAGTTTGCGCTATCTCAAGGAAGGAAACTGGAGTGCAGTCCGAGAAAAGAACACCGGAGTCGCAACGTCGCACCCGAACAAAGCGCATCCTGACCCCGGACGACTGGATCGATGCCGCAACCGATCTGCTGGTCAGCAAAAGCATCGATGCCGTCCGCGTCGAATCGCTCGCACGGGAGCTCGGCATCACAATCGGCAGCTTCTATTACCACTTCAAGGATCGCAACGACCTGCTCACGAAGCTGCTGAGACGGTGGCATGAGCGAACCACTGCCCAGGTTCTTCGCACCTTTGAAGGCAAGACCTTCCGAGCCGAAGAGGCGCTCGCCGAGATCCTGGCCCTTCCCTTTCACGGCCTCACCGCGCGGCGCGCGGCGATGATCGAATTCGCCATCCGGGCATGGGCGCGCCGCGACGAGATGGCGCGCGAAGCAGTGCGGGAGGTCGATCAGCAGCGCCTTGCTTACTACACGCGCGGATTTCAGGAAGCAGGCTTCGGCAAGACGGAAGCGGCGAACCGAGCATTCACCTTGTACAGCTTTCAGCTGGCGCAGTCCCTGCTATGGGAACTGAATGACGACAAGGCCCGCAAACGGCAACTGAACTTCACGAAGGAACTCCTGCTGACTCCCTTGCGCGAGAAATAGGACAATTTCCGCAGCAGGCGGATTTCCTCAATCCTGCGCCCTTAGCCAGAGCCTGACGCGATTCCCGAAGAGATTCACCACCAGGCCCAGCATGAGCAAGGCGCCGCCCGCGAAATGGATGGGCTGCAGTGCTTCGCCAAATACCAGCCAGCCGGTGCTCAGTCCAACGATCGGCACCAGCAGGCTGAACGGCGCCACCTGGTTCGCCGGATAGCGGGACAGCAGCCGTGTCCACAAGCCGTAGCCAAACAGCGTGGCTGCCCAGGCGAGGTAAGCGATTGCGGCGAACGAGCGCACGCTCAGAGTCGACAATGCCGCAGTCATGGCCGCCGGCCCTTCGAGCAGCAGGGACAGACCGAGGAAGGGCAGCGGCGGCACCAGGCTGGCCCATACCACGAAGCCCAGCTGGTCGATCGGGCCATGGCGGCTCACCAGGCGGGTGACGATATTCCCGGCAGCCCACATGGATGCCGCCGCGAGCGTCAGCAGGAATCCGGTCAATGGCATGGACAGCCCGTGCGTCGAGCCTATCAGGGCCAGGCCGCCTGCGGCGAGCACCAGTCCGGCCAGTTGATTGGCACGCCAGCTTTCATTGAGCCACAGCGCGGCGAACAGCATGGTGAAGAAGGCTTGCGACTGCAGCACGAGCGACGCCAGCCCGGACGGCATGCCCAGGTGGATCGCGCTGAACAGGAAGGCGAACTGCCCTACCGAGATCGTCATGCCGTACAAGAGATACAGGCGCAACGGCACTCGTGGCGCGCGCACCAGCAGCAAGGCGGGAAAGGCGGCGAGCATGAAGCGCAGCGCTCCGAGCAGGAGCGGCGGCACCTCGGCGACGCCCGTCTTGATCACGGCGAAGTTCACGCCCCATACCAGGACAACCAGCAAAGCAAGACAGAGGTCTGTGGGACGCATTGTTCGATCCTATGCAATCTGACGATGACGAAGGTGCAGCAAGAATTGGCATATTGCTCATGCGGTCGCCACCATATCATGGCTTCGAATATTCCGTCCCGCGCAGTCCGCATGCCACCTGCGAAACCGATACAATCCGATCTCCCGCGCCGGCCTCGCGAAATACGGATTCAGCAATGGCTGCGGCGGCTGCACGTCCCAGCTTGACCCGATGACAAATCCTCTATTCCAGCACCGCTCCTTCCTGTCTTTCTTTGCCAGCCGCGTTGCCAGCACCATGGCAAACCAGATGATGATGGTAGTAGTCGCCTGGCAGATGTATGACATCACCAATAGCGCCTACGACCTCGGCCTGGTAGGCCTGGCGCAATTCCTGCCCTCGCTCGTCCTGGTCCTGATTGCCGGGCAGGCCGCCGACCGTTTCGACCGGCGTTACATCCTGGCCTGGTGCCTTGGTGGCCAGCTGCTGGTCGTCGCCGGCCTGGTTGCCGGGACGCTGGGGGGCTGGCTGACCCGCGATGCGATCCTGCTTGCCTCGATTGCCTTGGGCGTGACCAAGGCATTCCAGATGCCGACCCAGCAGGCGCTGGCACCGCAACTCGTGCCGGCCGTGGCGCTGCCGCGCGCACTTGCGACCATCTCGTCCGGTACCCAGGCTGCCATCGTCACTGGGCCGGCGCTCGGAGGATTCCTGTACGTGGCCGGAACGCACATGGTGTACATGGTTTGCGGTGTGCTTTTCCTGGCCGCACTCGGCGCCCTGTCCTTCATCCGGCTCGAACAGGCACCGCGCGCACGCGAGAAGGTCGGGCTGCAAAGCCTGTTCGCCGGGATTTCCTTCATCTGGCAGCGCCAGGAAGTGCTGGGCGCGATTTCGCTCGACCTGTTTGCGGTGCTCCTGGGCGGGGCCGTGGCGCTACTGCCGATCTTCGCCCGAGATATCCTGCATGTCGGTCCGTGGGGACTTGGCCTGCTGCGCTCGGCGCCATCGGTCGGCGCGCTCCTGATGTCGCTTTACCTCGCGAACAATCCCATTCAGCGCCATGCCGGCAAGGTGATGTTCGGCTCCGTCGCACTCTACGGTGTGGCCACCCTGGCATTCGGCTTGTCCAGTTCCTTTCTTCTGTCGCTGATTGCGCTTGCCCTGACGGGGGTATTCGACATGGTGAGCGTCGTGGTCCGCCAGTCGCTGGTGCAGCTCGATACGCCGGACGCCATGCGCGGAAGGGTAAGCGCGGTCAACTCGATTTTCATCGGCGCGTCGAACCAGCTTGGCGAATTCGAATCCGGCATGACAGCCGGCTGGTTCGGCGCCGTGCCTTCGGTGCTGATCGGCGGACTGGGAACGCTGCTGATCGTCGCGCTGTGGATCAGGCTGTTTCCCGCCTTGGCCCGGCGTGACAAGCTGGTGAATTGAGGAACAAAGATTTCTGCTCGTGCCTGCAAGTGCCTAGCCGGATGACAAAAGAGCGGCCAGCAAGGGCAAGGCGTATTCCGACCGCTCTTCGACTTTCAGCGACAGGAGATGATCGGCACGCGTCTTTCCCATGTTGACGGCGGCAACCGGCTTGCCTGACACGGCGGCATCCCGGCACAGTCGATAACCCGAAAACACCATCAGCGAAGAGCCTACCACCAGCACCGCATCAGCGCGCTCCAGCTGCCGGTTCACCTGCTCGGTCCGCGCACGCGGCACGCCGTCGCCGAAGAACACCACGTCCGGCATGAGCATGCCCGCACAGTGCGGACAATGCGGAACATGGAAATCCTCCAGGTATTCCGGTTCAAGATGCGCATCGCCATCGGGAGCAGGCATCGCACTCGCATTCGCCATGTGCGGATTGGCTTCCTCCAGCAGTTCCTGCATGAATTCGCGCGAGATGCGCGCGCCGCATTCCAGGCATGCAACCAAATGGATATTGCCGTGCAGTTCGACGAGACTGTTGCTTCCTGCATGCCGATGAAGGCCATCGACATTCTGCGTCACGAGAGCTGCGATCCGCCCCTCCGCTTCCAGCGCAGCGAGAGCACGATGCCCTGGATTGGGCCTTGCCTGCGCAAGAACCGGCCAGCCGACCATGCTGCGGGCCCAGTAACGCTTGCGCACCGCATCGGAAGTGCGGAACTCCGGACCTTGAATCGGCGCCTTGCCGCGCCGCACACCGTCCCGGTCGCGGTAATCCGGAATGCCGGAAGCCGTGCTCATGCCGGCACCGGTCAAGACCAGCACGCGGGCATGACGTTCGATAAAGGAGGCCAGTTCGGCGATGCCCCTGGTTTCGAAGATTTGCGAATACATGATTCGCGCAAGCTTAGTTCAATCTGCGATCGAATGCACACGCGACTCTTCCGAGCTCTGCCGGCAGCATGATGAAGGGGATTTCCCTGAATGAAAAATTGGCAACCTCTGAAATTACTTCCATAGCAGAACTACAAAAATGAGAGATTACCAACGGCATAACTGCAATTCATACGGCACGCCATCGCGATCCCTATTCATTCCCGCCCCAGAACAGTTATTCAGATAAAATTTTGCTTCGCCACAAGAATTCATTTCCGAGCAATAACGCTTCCCTTCGCGCCTGAACATGAACACGGAATGAAAAAAGGGCCGGCGAAAGGCTGGCCCTTTGTTTGTGAATGAACCGGCCATCACTCCATGTGATAGCTCGTCGCCCGTTCCACTTCATTCTTCGAGCCCAGGAATACTGCCACCCGCTCATGCAGCTTCTGCGGCTGAATGTCCATGATGCGCTGCTTGCCATTGGTAGCGGCGCCGCCGGCCTGTTCGATGAGGAACGCCATCGGATTGGCTTCGTACATCAAGCGCAGCTTGCCCGGCTTGTCCGGTTCGCGCGCGTCGGCCGGATACATGAAGATGCCGCCGCGATTGAGGATACGGTGCACATCGGCCACCATGGAGGCGATCCAGCGCATATTGAAATCCCTGCCGCGCGGGCCGGTCTTCCCAGCAAGCAGTTCGTCGATGTAGCGCTTGACCGGCGGGTACCAGTGGCGCGCGTTCGAGGCATTGATCGCGAATTCCTTGGTTTCCTCCGGGACCTTCATGTCGCGCTGTGTCAAGACCCACGAACCCATTTCCCGATCGAGGGTGAAGCAGTTCACGCCATTGCCGGTGGTGAGCACCAGCACGGTCTGCGGGCCGTACACTGCATAACCTGCAGCGACCTGCTTGCTGCCGGGTTGCAGGAACGCCTCTTCGTTCGGTTCCTTCATGCCTTCCGGCGCTTTCAGTACCGAGAAGATGGTACCGATCGAAACGTTCACGTCGATATTGGAAGAGCCGTCGAGCGGATCGAACAGCAGCAGGTATTCGCCCTTCGGATAACGGTTCGGAATCGGGTGGATGGTTTCCATTTCCTCCGACGCCATCGCAGCGAGGTGGCCGCCCCACTCATTGGCTTCGAGCAGCATTTCATTCGAAAGCACATCCAGCTTCTTCTGTACTTCGCCCTGCACGTTCTCGCTGCCGGCGCTGCCGAGCACTTCGCCAAGCGCGCCCTTGCTGACGGCGTGGCTGATGGTCTTGCAGGCGCGCGCAACCACTTCGATCAATAGGCGCAGTTCGGCCGGAATAGTGTTGTGGAGCCGCTGTTCTTCAACCAGGTATTGGGTAAGACTGACACGTTTCATGTTGATTTCCGAGGGAGGATTAATTGGCAAGGGATTTGGTGACGACTTCGAGCACGTCCTTCGACAGCGTCTTGGCGCCGGCAACCTGCTGCAGGGCCGCGCGCATCTTTGCCTGCAGGGCGGGCGTGTACTTGCGCCAGCGGTCGAGCGTGCGCGCGAGCCGCGCCGCGACCTGCGGGTTGATCGCATTCAGTGCGATCACCTGCTCGGCCCAGAAGGCGTAACCGCTGCCGTCTTCGGCATGGAACTGCGCCGGATTGCCGTTGCAGAAGCTGAAGATCAGACTGCGCGCGCGATTCGGATTTTTCAGGGTGAACGCCGGATGCCGCATCAATGCGCGCACCGCGGCGACATCGGTAGTACGGGCCGTGGCCTGCAGCGAGAACCATTTGTCGACGACAAGCGCCTCGTTCTCGAAATCCGCATAGAACTTTTCAAGGGCATTGGCCTTGCCCGGTGCTTGGGTATGGATCAGTGCCGACAGCGCGGCGACGCGGTCGGTCATGTTGTTGGCACCGTCGTTCTGCGCCTGCATCAGCACATGCACTTCGTCCGTGTCGAGTTCCGCAAGATAGGACAGCGCCAGGTTCTTCAGGGCACGCTTGCCGGCCGAAACAGCGTCCGGGCTGTAGGTGCCGGGCGTGCGGTTCGACTGGTAAGCCACCTGCCAGTCAAGGCGCAGGGCGCTGGCCAGCTTGCGGCGCATGTACTGTCTTGCCGCGTGGATTGCCTGCGGATCGACCACGTCCATCTGTTCGGCAAGCACGGCTTCGGAAGGCAGTGTCAGTGCCAGTTCGCGGAAGGCCGGGTCGAGCGATTCATCATTGAGCGTGGCGCGGAAGGCATTGGCCAGCATCCCGTCGCCGGCATCGGCCTCCTCCAGGGATGCGCCGTTCTGCACGGCTTCCACCAGCGTGAGCAGGCGGCGCGTTGCCAGGCGCTGGCCGGCTTCCCAGCGATTGAAGGCATCGCTGTCGTGCGCCATCAGGAAAGCAAGGTCCTCGTCGCTGTAATCGGCTTCCAGCACTACCGGCGCGGAGAAATTGCGCAGGATGGAAGGCACCGGCTGCTCGGTGACACCGGTGAAACGGAAGGTCTGCTTTTCCGCGGTCAGTTCCAGCACCATGGTGGTAGGAGCGGAGCCGCCTTCTGCATCGCCTTTCAAGTGCAAAGGCATGTCACGTCCGCGGCTGTCGAGCAGGCCGACGGCAACCGGAATATGGAAAGGCAGCTTCTTCGGCTGGCCCGGCGTGGGCGCACAGGATTGCGTCAGCGTGATGTCGTAGGTTTGCGTATCGCTGTCATAGCGGGTTTCGACTTTCACGCGCGGCGTGCCGGCCTGGCTGTACCAGCGCTCGAACTGGCTCAGGTCGCGGCCGTTCGCATCGGCCATCGCCGCGCGGAAGTCGTCGCATTCGACCGCGCAGCCGTCATGCCTCTGGAAATACAGGTCCATGCCCTTGCGGAAGCCCTCGCGTCCGAGCAGGGTCTGGTACATGCGCACCACTTCCGCGCCTTTTTCATAGACGGTGACGGTGTAGAAATTGTTGATCTCGACATACGAGTCGGGTCGCACCGGATGCGCCATCGGGCCGGCATCTTCCGGGAACTGGGCCTGGCGCAGCACGCGTACATCCTCGATGCGCTTGACCGCGCGCCCGCTGTCGGTGCCGATCATGTCGGCGGAAAATTCCTGGTCGCGGAACACCGTCAGGCCTTCCTTCAGCGACAGCTGGAACCAGTCGCGGCAGGTGACGCGGTTGCCGGTCCAGTTATGGAAATACTCATGGCCGACCACCGCTTCGATGTTGGCGTAGTCGGTATCGGTGGCGATGCGCGGATTGGCCAGCACGTATTTCGTGTTGAAAATGTTCAGGCCCTTGTTTTCCATCGCGCCCATGTTGAAGTCGCCGACGGCCACGATCATGAAGCGGTCGAGGTCGAGCTCCAGCCCGAAGCGCTCCTCGTCCCAGCGGATGCTGTTCTTCAGCGATTCCATCGCATGCTGGGTCTTGTCGAGATTGCCTTCCTCGACCCAGACCTGCAGCAGCACTTCACGCCCGGATCTCAGAGCAAACGTTTCTTCCTGGCAGACCAGCTTGCCCGCGACCAGCGCAAACAGATAGGACGGCTTCTTGAACGGATCTTCCCAGACGGCATAGTGTCGGCCGTCGCCGAGCTCGCCCTGCTCTACGAGGTTGCCGTTGGACAGCAGCACCGGATATGTTTCCTTGTCGGCACGCAGCATGACGGTGTACTTCGCCATCACATCGGGGCGATCCGGGAAGAAGGTGATCTTGCGGAAACCTTCCGCCTCGCACTGGGTAAAGAAGTTTCCGTTGGAAACATACAAGCCCATCAGGGTGGTATTCAGTTCGGGATGGGTGATGGTTTCGATTTCGAGCGTGACCTGGTCCGGCAGGTTGGGAATTTCAAGTGTGCCATGGGCAAGAGTATAGGCACGCTTGGTGAGCGGCTTGCCGTTGGCGCGCAACTGCACCAGTTCCAGGTTTTCCCCGTACAGGACCAGGCTCTTGCTGCGGCTTGCAGAATTGCGGGTCAGCGTCATGCGCGTCGCCACATGCGTTGCCTGCGGATCGAGGTCGAAGCCCATCTCCACGGTATTGACCCAAAAACTGGGCGGCGTGTAATCTTTCCGGTAGATCGTCTGGGGAGTATCAGTACGCATAGGATGTACTTGTGAGAGGATAAGAAGCAAGCAGGCATTTTACCAACCGAACGCCGATCCGGCCCATCTCCATGAAAACACCCTTTGCGCTGTTCGTAGTCACTGCCTCGGGCGCGCCGCATCCCCATACTCGGGTGCAACACGGCAAGCCTGGCAAGCTCATGCAGAAGCTGGAGGAGGCAGTTCGGAAAACACGCTCATTGCTTGCCTTGCCGCTCGTCGCCCTGAGTCTGGCACTGGGCGGCTGCGCGACCACCATCAGCAGCACGGTCACGCCCTTTCACGACACGCCGTTCAACCTGCAGGACAAGACCTATACTTTCGAGCGCAGCAAGGAGCAGCAGAACAGCCTGGAATACAAGAGCTACGAAAACCTGGTGCGCACCGAACTGAATCGCCTCGGATTCGAAGAAGCGGAATATGCCGGCGCAGCTGCCCTGAAGGCGGCGATGAACTTTGACATTCGCGCGCGCGACGTGCGCATATCGGAGCCCGTGGTCGTCGATCCCTACTGGTATGGCATGCCTGCATGGCCCGGCTATTACGGTCCGTTCTACCGTCCCTTCTACAGTCCTTTCTACAGCCCCTTTTACGATCCTTTCTGGTACGGGCCGCCGATCGTGGAGCGGCGCGAAAGCAGCTATGTGCTCTACACCCGCCGCCTGAAATTCTCGCTGGCACGGACTGGCGATGGAAGGAAAGTGTATGAGACCACAGTGGTCAGTGAAGGCACGAATGGATCGCTGGCCGCCGTCATGCCCTACATGGTGCGCAGCGCCTTCGCGGACTTCCCCGGCGAGAGCGGCGTGCCGCGGGTGGTGGAACTGAAAATGAAAGAATGAAATCGCTAGCGCTGGGGCGTCGCAATTGCTCCGGCGCTGCAGCGAGCACCTGCTCCCGTTGATCCGGCAACTGACGAACCGGTCATCCGTCTTTTCCTGCTGTTCCGGCAACCGCTTGCTCAAGCGGTACCCGCTCGCCGTTTGTGCGATGGTCATGCTGCGCTCGAGCTGATGGCACCGCTTGCGTTCAGTGCCCGAATCTGCAGGCGCTCGGGCCATCCGTTCCTGCAGCCTCGCAATACTTCAGGAGTACATCGCCTCGGAGAGGTAGGTAAGGCCGACGATCAGCAACACCACCAGCAGCAGCACAACCAGCAGCCGGCCGAATTTCGGGGTGCCTTCGGCACCGCCCGGCTGCTCGTCGGGATGGTGCATCGGATTGTCGTCATGCTCCGCCATGATCACGGGATGAGGATGGTGGAACCGGTGGTCTTGCGCGCTTCCAGGTCGCTATGGGCCTGGGCGACATCCTTCAGTGCATAGCGCTGGTTGACCTCGATGTTGATCTTCTTGCCGGCGACCATGCCGAACAGCTCGGCCGCCATGTTGTCGAGGTCGTCACGCCTGGCCGTATAGTTGAATATGCTGGGTCGGGTAATGAACAGCGAGCCGCGCGAAGCCAATTCATTGAGGCTGAACGGCGGTACCGGGCCGGATGCGCTGCCGAAGCTGACCATCATCCCGAGCGGCTCGAGGCAGTCGAGCGATCCGAGGAAGGTATCCTTGCCGATCGAGTCGTACACGACCGGCACACCCTTGCCGTTCGTGAGCTCCTTGACGCGCTCGACGAAATTTTCCTTGTTGTAATTGATGGTATGGGTGCAGCCATGCGCTTTTGCGAGCGCAGCCTTTTCGTCGGAGCCGACGGTGCCGATCATCGTCACGCCGAGCGCCCGCGCCCATTGGCAGGCGATCAGACCGACGCCGCCGGCGGCCGCATGGAACAGGATGGTTTCGCCGCCGCGCAGCGGGAAGGTGCGGCGGAAAAGGTATTGCACGGTCAAGCCCTGCAGCATCATCGCCGCGGCCGTTTCAAAGGAAATCGCATCGGGCAGCTTCACCAGGCCGGCAGCCGGCATCACCCGCGCCTCGGCGTAGGCGCCCGGCGGACGGGCAGCATAGGCGACGCGGTCGCCCGGTTTCACATGGGTGACGCCCTCGCCCACCGCTTCCACGACGCCGGCGCCTTCCATGCCCAGACCCGCGGGCAATGGTTGAGGATAGGTACCGGTGCGGAAATACACATCGATGTAGTTCAGGCCGCAGGCGGCATGGCGCACCCGCGCCTCGCCCGGCCCCGGATCGCCCACATCCACGTCGACGTACTCCATGACTTCCGGACCGCCGGTACGGAACATCCTGATCGCTTTAACCATGTGTCTTCCCCTTTGTCATGAATGATGGTGATGATGGTGCGGCACCAGTTGCGACAGCAGCAGGCGCGCAGTCGAAACATTGGTCGCGCACGGAATATTGTGCACGTCGCAGGCGCGCACCAGCGCATTGATGTCGGGCTCGTGCGGCTGCGGCGTCATCGGATCGCGCAAGAAGATCACGCAGTCGATCCTGCCTTCGGCCAGTTCGGCGCCGATCTGCAGGTCGCCGCCGGAAGGTCCGGACAGCTTGCGCTCCACCGTCAGCCCGACTTCCTCGGAAAGACGCTTGCCGGTGGTGCCGGTAGCGACCAGCAGGCATTGTCGCAGCAGGTCCGCATACTCGGACGCCAGGTCGACCATGTCATCCTTCTTGTGATCATGCGCGATCAGCGCGATACGCTTTTTCACGATGACTCCGCTGCTTTGTCAGAACGTCCCTGGATAATTCCCGCCGTCGAGCAGGACATTCTGCCCGGTCATGTAGCCGGCATGCACACTGCACAGGAATGCGCAAACCGCGCCGAATTCGGCGGGATTGCCGAAGCGCCGCGCTGGAATCTGCTGCTGACGGGCGGCAAACATGTCTTCGGTGCTCTTGCCGGCCGCGGCGGCCGAAGCCGCCATGGTTTTCTTCAGGCGATCAGTGTCGAACTGGCCCGGCAGCAGGTTGTTGATCGTGACGCCATTGGCCACGGTCTTGCGCGCCAGTCCCGCGACGAAGCCGGTCAGCCCGGAGCGGGCACCGTTCGACAGGCCGAGCACATCGATCGGCGCCTTCACCGCGCTCGAGGTGATGTTGACGATGCGGCCAAAGCCGCGCGCCATCATGCCGTCGACCGTGGCCTTGATCAATTCGATCGGCGTCAGCATGTTCGCATCCACGGCGGCGATCCAGTCATCCCGGGTCCAGTTGCGGAAGTCGCCAGGCGGCGGGCCGCCGGCATTGGTCACCAGGATATCCGGCTGCGGACAGGCTGCAAGTGCCTTTGCGCGCCCTTCCGGCGTGGTGATGTCGCAAGCCACCGTCGTCACGTTCACGCCGCTTGCCTTCCTGATCGCCTCGGCAGTGGCTTCGAGCGCGTCCGCGGTGCGCGCCACCAGCGTCACGTTCACACCCTCGGCCGCCAACGCCTCGGCGCAGCCGCGTCCCAGCCCCTTCGAAGCGCCGCATACCAGCGCCTGCTTGCCCTTCAATCCCAGATCCATCTTTTCTCTCCTATGTCTTCTTTTTCGAAAGCAAATAAATTCCGGCCAGAACCAGCGCCGTTCCACCTAACTGAATGCCGGTGATCGGCTCGCCCAGCAGCAGCGCGCCCAGGAACAGGGTCGACACCGGGCCGATCATGCCTGCCTGCGATGCAGTGGGCGCACCAATGCGGGCGACTGCAATCATGGTCAGGAACACCGGGAACACCGTGCAGAATACCGCGTTGATCAATGACAAGCCGTACACCGGCATCGGCTGCACCAGCATGGACACGGGTCGCAAGAGGAAGAATTGCACAATGCATGCCACGCTGGAGACGCACATTGCATAGGCCACCAGCCGCAGCGACCCCACGTGCTTGACCATTTCTCCGGACATCAGCAGATACATGGCATACGACAAGGCGCTGCCGAGAACGAAGGCGCCGCCCAGCAGGACATTGGAGCCGCCCGTCCGGGCATCGTGCAGGAACACGAGGATCGTGCCGAGGTAGGCGGTGCACAGCGCGGCCCACTCCAGCAAGCCGACTTTTTTCTTTAGAAACAGGAAGGAAATCAGCAGGACGAAGGATGGCGTCAGGAACAGGATCAGGCGCTCCAGGCCCGCCGTGATGTATTGCAGGCCGAGAAAATCGAGAAAGCTCGACAGGTAATAACCGATCAGGCCCAGCACCACGATCTTGCCGAGCTGGGCTTTCGACAGGGCCGGCTCGGTTCGGGATTTCCAGAAGGCGATTGCCGCAAAAAACGGCAAGGAAAACATCATGCGAAACGCGATCAGCGTGACGGCGTCGACGTGATAGCGGTAAATCAGCTTGGCGACGATGGCCTTGGCTGAAAACAGGACGGCACCGCTGATCGCGATTGCCAGGCCGCCCAGCAAAAGCTTGCGCTCCGAGGCGGGAGAAGATGCTATGGAATTCATGCCGCGATTGTACGCCGGAACGAATTTACGCATCGCATCACCGCTTCTCCAAGTGGCGTGGCAAGCGGCGGAAAATGATGGAACAGATGGCTTTCCCCGGCCATTTTGCCGGGGGCCGGTATGTTAAAATTGCCGCCCGGCGCAGGGTGCTCCTACTGCGATTTTTCAAGCGCGCTTTTCCCAAAGGCGCGCCGACCGCCCTGGCTAATCGCAATCAAAGCGCAATCAGAGAAAGATTCAACATGGCTGGACATAGCAAGTGGGCCAACATCAAGCACAAGAAGGCCGCGACTGATGCCAAGCGCGGCAAGGTCTGGACCCGTCTCATCAAGGAAATCACCGTCGCGGCCCGCCTGGGCGGCGGCGATATCGCAAGCAATCCGCGCCTGCGGCTCGCAGTCGACAAGGCGGCCGACGCCAACATGCCGAAAGACAATGTGCAGCGTGCAATCCAGCGCGGCACCGGCGGTCTTGAAGGCGTCAACTATGAAGAAATCCGCTACGAAGGCTATGGCATCAATGGTGCCGCCATCATTGTCGATTGCATGACCGACAACAGGGTGCGCACGGTAGCTGAAGTGCGTCACGCCTTCTCGAAGTTCGGCGGCAACATGGGCACCGAAGGTTCGGTTGCCTTCCTGTTCAAGCATTGCGGCCAGCTGCTGTTTGCCCCCGGGACCGATGAAGATTCGCTGATGGAAGCGGCGCTCGAAGCCGGCGCCGAGGATGTGGTGACCGACGAGGAAGGCGGCATCGAAGTGCTTACCGCACCGCAGGATTTTGCCGCCGTCAAGGACGCCCTGGAAAAAGCGGGCTTCAAGGCCGAGATGGCTGAAATCACGATGAAGCCGTCGACGGAAACCGTATTTACCGGCGAGGATGCGGCCAAGATGCAGAAGCTGCTGGATGCGCTGGAAAACCTGGATGATGTGCAAGAGGTATATACCAACGCCGTCATCGAAGAATGACGATGCCCCACTCTCCATGTTTTGCCCGAAAGCCTGTCTGAATCGGACAGGCTCTTTTTTTGAATTGAACCTGGCGCCGGCTGCAAGCCGCGCCTAATGCAAGGTTTTACTCGTTCCATGAAAATTCTGGTAGTCGGCTCAGGCGGCCGCGAACACGCCCTGGCTTGGAAACTTGCGCATTCCCCGCGCATTCAGATGGTGTACGTTGCGCCGGGAAATGGCGGCACGGCGCTCGATTCGCGACTGGAAAACGTCGAAATCACTGATCCGGTCTGGCTGGCGCAGTTCGCGCTGAAAGAACATATTGCATTGACCGTGGTCGGTCCGGAAACGCCGCTTGCCGCCGGCATCGTGAATGTATTCCGCGACCATGGCCTGAAAATCTTCGGCCCGACCAGGGAAGCGGCACAGCTGGAAAGCTCCAAGGATTTTGCCAAGGCCTTCATGAAGCGCCATGGCATTCCCACCGCCGATTACCAGACTTTTTCCGACAGCCAGGCCGCGCACCAGTACATCGACCAGAAGGGCGCGCCCATCGTGGTCAAGGCCGATGGTCTGGCGGCCGGCAAGGGCGTGGTGGTGGCGATGACGCTGGAGGAAGCGCATGCCGCGGTCGACATGATGTTGTCCGGGAATAAATTGGGCAATGCGGGCGCGCGCGTCGTGATCGAGGAATTCCTGAGCGGCGAAGAAGCCAGCTTCATCGTGATGGTCGACGGCAAGCATGTGCTGCCCCTGGCTACCAGCCAGGACCACAAGCGCCTGCTGGACAATGACCAGGGCCCGAATACCGGCGGCATGGGCGCCTATTCTCCGGCGCCGATCGTCACGCCTTCCCTGCATGCGCGCATCATGCGCGAAATCATCAATCCGACCGTGCAAGGTATGGCCAAGGATGGCATTCCGTTTACCGGCTTCCTGTATGCCGGCCTGATGATCGATGCCCAGGGCAACCCGAAGACGCTCGAATTCAACACCCGCATGGGCGATCCGGAAACCCAGCCGATCATGGCGCGCCTGAAAAGCGACTTGGTGAGCGTGCTGGAGCATGCCGTCAACGGCACGCTCGATGCGGTCGAACTGGAATGGGACCGGCGCACCGCGCTCGGCGTGGTGATGGCTGCTGCCGGCTATCCGGAAGCGCCGCGCAAGGGTGACCTGATCACCGGCATACCGGAAGAAACGCCGGACTGCATGACTTTCCATGCAGGCACTACCCTGGCCGGCGGCAAGCTGGTGTCCTCGGGCGGACGCGTATTGTGCGTGGTTGGCCTGGGCGACAGCGTCAAGATGGCGCAAAAGCAGGCTTATGAAGCGGTCGACAAGATCCAGTTCGACGGTGCGCAGTTCCGCCGCGATATCGGTTGGCGTGCGCTGAAGCGGCCCGCCTGACTTCCCGCCGTCCCTGCTCTTCTTCCGTGAGGAGCGTGTGTTCCCGCTGTTTCCCTGCCTCGCCTTCGTCACGGGCGAGGCAGGTACAATCGCGCTAATCCCTTCCCTTTTTACCCTGGAACGAGTACGTGCTTCATTCTTCCATTTCGCCCTCCGACGTCAGAACCTATCTGCTCGACCTGCAGGCGCGCATCATCGCGGCGCTGGAACAGGCCGACGGCCGGCAATTCATTACCGATGCCTGGCAACGCCCGGATGGTTCAGGCCCGATTGCCGGCGGCGGCATTTCGCGCATCATGGAAGATGGCAATCTGCTGGAACGCGGCGGCGTCGGCTTCTCCCATGTAAGCGGCAAGAGCCTGCCGCCTTCGGCTGCCGCCAACCGGCCGGAAATCGCCGGCCGTAGCTGGGAAGCGATGGGCGTGTCTCTGGTGCTGCATCCGCGCAATCCCTATGTGCCGACGGTACACATGAATGTGCGCTTTTTCATTGCGAGCGCCGAAGGCCTGGAACCGGTCTGGTGGTTCGGCGGCGGCATGGACCTGACGCCCTATTACGGCTTCGAGGAAGATGCGCGGCATTTCCACAAGAGCTGCCATGACGCGCTTGCTCCCTTCGGCCATGAGCTGTATCCGCGCTTCAAGAAATGGTGCGACGATTATTTCTACCTGAAGCACCGCAAGGAACCGCGCGGCATCGGCGGGATTTTTTTCGACGATTTCAATGCGCTGGGCTTCGAGCGCAGCTTTGCCATGATGCAAAGCGTGGGCAACCATTTCCTTGACGCCTATCTGCCCATCCTGGAAAAGCGCAAGGGCATGGCCTTTGGCGAGCGCGAGCGCGATTTCCAGGCTTACCGGCGCGGGCGCTATGTGGAATTCAATCTGGTGTTCGACCGCGGCACGCTGTTCGGCCTGCAATCGGGCGGACGCACGGAATCGATCCTGATGTCGATGCCGCCTGTCGTGAAATGGCGCTACGACTGGCAACCGGAGCCCGGCAGCGCCGAAGCGCAGCTGTATTCCGACTTCCTCGTGCACAGGGAATGGGTGTGACCGATCACCTATGCATCACTGTGCTGGGCGGCAGCTTCGACCCGGTGCACCGCGGCCATGTGGCGCTGGCCGGGTATTTCGCCAAACTGCTGTTTCCCGACCAATTGCGCATCATTCCTGCGGGGAATCCCTGGCAGAAAAAAAACGGCTTGCGCGCCTCGGCGCAGCAACGGATCGACATGCTGCGCATCGCCTTCGCGCAGCAGGCGGTACCGACCGTCATCGACGAACAGGAAATCCGGCGCCAGGGCGCAAGCTATACCATCGATACCCTGCGCAGCTTGCGCGCGGAAATCGGACCGGCAGCCTCGATCGCATTCCTGATCGGCGCCGACCAGTTGCAGCAACTGGATACCTGGAAGGACTGGCGGCAGCTGTTCGATTTCGCGCATATCTGCGTCGCCTCGCGGCCCGGCTTCATCCTGGACCCAGCCCATGTTCCGCCTGAAGTCGCCAGGGAATTCGTGCGGCGTGCCGGCACACCCGAGCAGATTCGCACGACGCCGCACGGTCTGACTTATCTCACAACGAATCTGGCGATCAATATTTCCGCGACGGAAATTCGTGCAGCCCTGCAGAAGGGCCAATTTCCTGCCTCGCTGATTCCGGCCGGGGTGCTAGACTATATAAAACTACATCACCTTTACCAGACCTAATGGATATCAAAAAACTGCAAAAACTCGTCATCGATGCCCTCGAAGACGTCAAAGCCCACGACATCCGTGCATTCGATACCGTCCACCTGACCAGCCTGTTCGACCGCATGACCATCGCCTCTGGCACTTCCAACCGCCAGACCAAGGCGCTTGCTGCGTCCGTGCGCGACAAGGTCAAGGAAAACGGAGGCACCATCGTCAGCATCGAAGGCGAAGACACCGGAGAATGGGTTCTGGTCGACCTGGGCGAGATGATCGTCCACATCATGCAGCCCGCCATCCGCGACTATTACCGGCTCGAGGAAATTTGGGGCGAAAAGGAAATCAAGCTGGGCGCGGCCAAGCGCACTTCCAAGCGCACCGCTTCCGCCTCGGAAGACGGCGAAGCAAAACCGAAAAGAACTTCCCGCCATCTGGCAGCCAGCCGCGCCAAGGATGATGAGGACGAGCCGAAAAAGCCGGCCCGCAAAACCGCCAGCAAGACTGCAGCCAAGAAGACTGCGGCCGCCCCTGCCGGGAAGACGGTCAAGGTAGCCGCGACCAAGAGCGCGACGACGGCCAGGAAGGCGCCTGCCAAGCGCGCCTCCAGCAGAACCAAGGCCGCCTGACCACGCCGCGTTTCAACAGCCCCTTTCATGCAGCTCGTGATTGCCGCGGTGGGCCACAAGATGCCTGCCTGGATCGAAGCCGGGTTCAACGAATATGCCAAGAGGATGCCGCCCGAATGCCGCATCCTGCTCAAGGAGATCAAGCCGGTCGATCGCTCCGGCGGCAGGAGCGCGGAAACCGTGATGGCGCAGGAGCGCCAGAAGATCGAGGCGGCCATCCCGAAAGGCGCGCAGGTCATCGCCCTGGATGAACACGGCAAGGATGTGACAACTGTGCAACTGTCCCGGTTGCTGACACAGTGGCAACAAAACGGGCGGGATGTTACATTCGTCATCGGCGGCGCCGACGGACTGGATGCGGGCTTCAAGGCATCTGCCGACATGCTGGTTCGGATTTCGAGCCTGACCCTGCCGCATGGAATGGTGCGCGTGCTGCTCGCCGAGCAGCTCTACCGCGCCTGGTCGATTACGCAGAACCATCCCTACCACCGGGTGTAGACAACATCTTCGAAGGCGCAATGAAACCGGCTGACAACAGAATCTACCTCGCTTCCAAGAGCCCGCGCAGACGCGAACTCCTGCGCCAGATCGGCATCGAATTTGAATTGTTGCTATTGCGCGACCAGACCCCGCGCGGGCCGGAAGTGAGCGAGGAAGTGCTGCCGGGCGAAAAAGCGGAAGACTATGTGGCCCGCATCACGCGCGAAAAGGTGGAATTCGCGACCAATACCATGCTGCGCCGCAGACTGCCGGCGCGCACCGTGCTGGCAGCGGATACCACGGTGACGATCGATGGCCGCATCCTCGGCAAGCCGGCGAATGCGGAAGAAGCCAGCGCCATGCTCAAATCCCTGTCCGGCCGCACGCACCAGGTCCTGACCAGCGTTGCGGTGCGGCGCGACGAAGAGACCTGGCAAACCACACAGCGCTCCAATGTCACCTTCGCCGTGCTCACCGATGACATGATCCGCGCCTATTGCGCCGCCTCGGAGCCCTACGACAAGGCCGGTGGCTATGGCATCCAGGGCATGGCCGCCATCTTCATCGAACGCATCGAGGGCAGCTATTCCGGCATCATGGGTTTGCCGCTCCACGAAACCGCGCAACTGCTGCATCGAGCCGGCATTCCCCTTCTATGAACGAAGACATCCTGATCAACATCACGCCGCAGGAAACCCGTGTTGCGCTGATATTGCAGGGGGCGGTCCAGGAGCTTCACATCGAGCGCACCCTGTCGCGCGGGATGACCGGCAATATTTATCTCGGCAAGGTGGTGCGCGTGCTGCCGGGCATGCAATCCGCCTTCATCGACATCGGCCTGGAGCGTGCGGCCTTCCTGCATGTAGCCGACATCTGGGAAGCCCGGGCGCAGGATGCACCCGCTGCCGCGCCCACTCCGATCGAAAAGCTGCTGTACGACGGCCAGGCCATCATGGTGCAGGTGATCAAGGATCCGATCGGCACCAAGGGCGCGCGCCTGTCGACGCAGATTTCCATTGCCGGACGCATGCTGGTCTACCTGCCCCAGGATTCACACATCGGCATTTCCCAGCGCATCGAGAACGAAGCCGAGCGCGAGCAGCTGAAGGAAAAGGTGCAGCGCCTGCTGCCGCCGGGCGAGAAAGGCGGGTTCATCATCCGTACCATGGCGGAAGACGCGTCCGAAGCCGATCTGCAGATGGACATCGATTACCTGCGCAAGACCTGGTCGGCGATCACCCAGCAAGTGAAAACCAAGCCGGCGCCGACGCTGCTGTATCAGGACCTGAGCCTGGCGCAGCGGGTCCTGCGCGACTTCGTCGGCGAAGATACCTCCACGATCCAGGTCGATTCGCGCGAGAACTTCCAGAAGCTCGAACAGTTCGCCAAGCTGTACACGCCATCGGTGCTGTCCAAGCTGGTCCACTACACCGGTGAGCGTCCCCTGTTCGACCTATATGGCGTGGAAGAGGAAATCGAGCGTGCGCTGGGGCGGCGCGTCGACCTGAAATCCGGCGGCTACCTGATCGTCGACCAGACCGAGGCGATGACGACCATCGATGTCAACACCGGCAGCTATGTGAGCGGCCGCAATTTCGACGACACGATTTTCAAGACCAACCTGGAAGCAGCGCATGCCATCGCGCGCCAGCTGCGGCTGCGCAACCTCGGCGGCATCATCATCCTCGACTTCATCGACATGGAAAGCGCGGAACACAGGAGCGCCGTCCTGTCGGAGCTGAACAAGGCCTTGGCGCGCGACCGCACTAAAGTTTCGGTGTCCGGCTTTTCGGCACTCGGCCTGGTGGAAATGACGCGCAAGCGCACCCGCGAATCGCTGGCACACGTCCTGTGCGAAGTCTGTCCGGCATGCGGCGGCAAGGGCCAGGTGAAGACCGCGCGCACCATCTGTTATGAAATCCTGCGCGAGTTGCTGCGCGAGGCAAAACAGTTCAATCCGCGCGAGTTCCGCATTCTTGCCTCGCAAGTCGTGGTCGACATGTTCCTGGAAGAAGAGTCCCAGCATCTCGCCATGCTGGGCGACTTCATCGGCAAGCCAATTTCGCTGCAGGTGGAGACGGTCTTTCATCAGGAACAGTACGACATCATTCTGATGTAGCGTACCCGCGCTTATTTTGATCCGGAGTGTGTCTGGCAACAGCAGCAGCCTGTCAGGGTTGCGCTCGCTGGCGAGGGTCGCGCAATGGTTTCACGGGCCAAGCCCGATGTCTATGGATTATCCGGGCCTGCCAACCGCATGCACGCTGCAAACGCGGCATCGCGACTGCATATGACGTGCAGCAAGAGGAACGGAGCAAGGGCTTCGTGGAGCGCTACTCCATGCTTGCGTAGCGGTATCACCTTTTGGCCAGCCTTTTGAACTCCGCACCATCCTTCGGTTGCTTCACCAGTCAAAAACAAGCCATGCCGGATCGAGACGATGGAATTTGTAACGTGAAAGCGTGTCGATTATGAAATGTGAGGTCCGCGGCACACCCGACGGTTGGCCAGCAGGCAGCCGCCCCGGATAGCGCGGCAAGCAAGGCGGCCAGCGATCTTGCTTGATTCTCGCATGTCTCTTTCCTAAGGCAAGGTAACGCATGAAAGTTGGCATTGTCGGTTCCGGCCACGTCGGCTCCACCGCCGCATATTCAATTACCCTGCAGGGCATAAGCACAGAGCTCGTTCTGGTTGACAGCAACCCGGACCTGGCCGAAGCGCATCGCATGGATATCCTGCATGCCACACCGTTTGCCCATCCGGTGCGCCTGCGCGCCGGCAGGTTGCCTGAACTGGCCGGCTGCGGGGTGGTCATTCTGGCTGCCGGTGCGGCCCAGGTAGCTGGCGAGTCACGCATGCAGCTTCTGTCGCGCAATGCCGGCGTGTTCGCCAATCTGGTACCGGAGATCGTGCGGCATGCGGGGAATCCCATCCTGTTGGTGGCAAGCAATCCACTCGACATCATGACGCATATTGCGACAGCACTCTCGGGACTGCCGCCATCGAGGGTGCTCGGATCCGGCACCATGCTCGATACGGCGCGCTTTCGTTCACTGCTCGCCGAGCGCTTTCGGGTGTCGCCGAGCTCCGCACATGCCTACGTGCCGGGAGAGCACGGGGACTCCGAAGTCCTGATCTGGTCGACGGCGCAGGTTGCGGGCGTGCCGCTGAAGCAGTTTGGCGACGCATGCGGAATGCCGCTGGACGCCGCCATGATGGATGAAATCGACAAAGCGGTGCGCGGTGCCGCAAATCGCATCATCGCCGGCAAAGGCGCCACCTATTACGGCATTGGAGCGGCGCTGGCACGCCTTGTCCGCTGCATCGTGAATGACGAGCGTGCCGTCTTTACGGCATGCTCCATGGCGCCCGAGATCGAGGGAGTAAAGCAGGTCGCACTGTCCTTGCCGCTTGTCATTGGCAGTGACGGCGTACAGCGGCAAATCCGCCCGCAAATGAACGACGCAGAAGCGCAGGCATTGGGCGCAAGTGCGAGACTGATCAAGCAAGCGGTATCGCAACTTGGTTACTGACGGCACCTGGCTCCAGGGACCGGTTCCGTAAATTGGCAACTAACGTTACGCAAAAACTCTGATGACGAAGCTCGGCCTGTGAAGGTTGACCCGACGCGCTGATAGAATTGTCCGCTGAACAAATTGGATTGGCGCATTGCAAGACCGTATCCTGTGAAAACAGATGGCTGCATAGGCTGCCGAGTGAACTTGGCCCTGAAAACACATCAAGCGACCCGTTGGCGTTCAAGAACCTACCTCTATCTACCCGCACAGCATGCGTAGTGCGCAAGGCGCGACTTCGTCCTTATGTAGGCACCATGCAGGGCGCCGTCCTTCTCGCTTGCCTGTTCGCCTTTGGTCAGCCCTCTCTTGCCGCCAGCCTGACGGTTGCCGTCTCAGCCAACATGCAATATGTCTTCCGTGACCTGCAGGATGCGTTCAAGAAGGAGAGCGGCCACGAGCTGCGCCCGGCCTACAACTCCTCCGGCAAGTTCGCCGCTCAAATCCTGAACGGCGCTCCCTTCGATGTCTTCCTGTCAGCCGACATGGAATTCCCGGAGAAGCTGCACCAGGCGGGCCTGGCAACCAGTCCCCCCAAGGTATATGCCTATGGCACGCTGGTTCTGTGGACCATGAAAGACCTTGACCTGCGCAATTGGCAAGGACTGCTTTCCAGCCCTGCGGTCGGCAAGATCGCGCTGCCCAATCCGAAAACCGCACCCTATGGCCGCGAAGCGGTCAAGGCGCTCGACCGCTTGCGCCTTGCCGAAGCACTCAGGCCCAAGCTGGTGTATGCGGAGAGCATCGCGCAAACCAACCAGTACATTCATTCCGGGGTGGCGGATGCAGGCTTCACCGCCAAATCGGTAGTGCTGTCGCCCGAAATGCGCGGCCAGGGGAAATGGATCGAATTGCCGCGCGATTCCTACCAGCCGATCGCACAAGGCGCAGTCATTCTCAAACATGGCGAGCAAATGCAAGCGGATTCCGCCCGGCAGTTTTACGAATTTCTTTTTTCCGGAACGGCGCGCGCCATTTTTGCCCGTTACGGATATGCGCTGCCATGAACCGCTTGCCCGGCCAGATCGTCAGGATTGAAACTGCGGGCAGCATAGCGCTGGTCGACGTGGCAGCAGGTCGGCACCACTTTACCGCTACCTTGGTCGGCGGCATCGATGAAGCCGCTTCCTGGTTGCCCGGCATGCCGGTCACGCTCCTGTTCAAGGAAACCGAAGTATCACTTGCCAAGAACCTGTCTGGGCTGATCAGCATGCGCAATCGCCTTCCCGGCGTCATCACGGCAATCGAGCGCGGGCAATTGCTGACCAAGGTCACGCTGGATGTCGATGGCCATGCCATCACGTCCATCATTACCACCCGCTCCTCCCATGCGCTCGCGCTGGCTGTCGGCGACGAAGCCGAGGGACTGGTGAAAGCCAACGAAATGAGCCTCCTGCCGGAGTCTGGCGCATGAGCTACGACTGGCAGCCGCTGCTGCTGACATTCCGGCTGGCGGCCATCACCACAGCCATTCTGCTGGCGATCGGTATCCCGCTCGCCTACTGGGTCGCCCATAGCCGTAGCCGGCTGAAACCGGTGGTCGAGACGCTGGTCAGCATGCCGCTGGTGCTGCCGCCATCGGTACTCGGTTTTTACCTGTTGCTCGCATTCAGTCCCCAGCATGCGTTCGGCCACTGGCTGGAACAATGGCTGCACCTGAAACTGATATTCAGCTTCGAAGGCCTGGTCATTGGTTCCGTCATCTTCAGCCTGCCTTTCATGGTGCAGCCGATACAGGCCGGCTTCCAGGCCCTTTCCCCCTCCTTGATGGAAGCCTCGCGCACGCTCGGCAAGTCCGATCGCGTGACCCTGTTCCGCGTGCTGCTGCCCAACATCAAGCCGGCACTGCTATCCGGGATCGTGCTCAGCTTCGCCCACACCATTGGCGAATTCGGGGTGGTGCTGATGATCGGCGGGAATATTCCCGGCATTACCAAGGTGGCATCGATCGCGATTTACGACGAAGTGGAAAGCCTGAATTATGGCGCCGCGAATTTCTATTCCCTGGTGTTGTTCGCCGTGACCTTCGCGATCCTGCTGACGGTTTATCTCGTCAACAAAAAATGGCAGAAGGCGGAGTGAATTGATCGAGCTTGCCCTTACCAAGACATTGAACGGCCCGGCGGGGAGACTGCGGCTTGATGTCCGGGTCGACATCGAAGATGGCGGCATTACTGCCCTGTTCGGCCCATCGGGTGCCGGCAAGACCACGCTGCTGCGCATGATCGCGGGACTGACCGATCCCGACGAGGGCAGGATCGTAGTGGGAGGCCAGGTCTGGTTCGACTCTGTCCGTCGCATCAAGCTGCCCCCACAGAAGCGGTCGATCGGCTTCGTGTTCCAGGACTATGCGCTCTTTCCCAATCTGACGGTGCGCCAGAATGTTGGCTATGCAGTGGGAGAACAGGATTCGGCCTGGATCGATGAGCTGCTCGCCATTATGGCGCTGACACCCTTGGCACACCGCCTGCCGTCCACCCTGTCCGGCGGACAAAAGCAGCGCGTGGCGCTGGCGCGGGCGATTGCCAGGAAGCCTGCCCTGCTGCTGCTGGATGAGCCGCTGTCCGCACTCGACGCAGACCTGCGCAGCCAGTTGCAGGATGATCTGCTGCACCTGCACCGGCGACTCGGCCTGGCCACGCTGCTGGTCAGCCATGACATAGGCGAAGTGTTCAAGCTTTCGCAGCAGATATTGCAGCTTGAAGGCGGCCGCGTCATGTGCTCCGGCACCCCCGCCCAGGTATTCCTGCAGCAACGGCTTGCCGGCAAGCTCAGCCTTCAGGCCCAGGTGCTGGCGATTCGGCGCGAAGAAGTCGTAAACATCGTGTCGCTACTGGTCGGCCACGACATGATCGAGGTGATTGCGTTAGATGATGAGGTGCGCGAACTGCGCGAGGGAGACAAGGTCTCCCTGTTGCTGAAGACTTTCAGTCCGGTGATTTTCAAGACCTCAACTGACACATAGATGTTGAGACCAGCGCCAGGCTCCATCCCTGCACGAACCGGAAGCCGCATACGCTGCGTTTCCGTCTATGATTTTGATTCCGGTGTTTTCCCTGCCGCTAGCGCGGCCAGCACTGCGGCAAAGGCCAATGATGTATTGGAACGCCAGAGATAGCTTTCGAACAGACAAACAACGGCAAATCCGAGCAGCATCGTCCTGGTTCGGAAATCGCTTCCGGAAGCTGCGAAATAGAAAATGCAGAACAAGGCTGCCAGTCCAAGCAGGCCCGTCGTAGCTGCAGTCATGAGAAACTGATTGTGCGGATTATGTGACTCGGGGGTTGTATCCCAGTATTGCGACTTGAGCTGGTTATATTCCTTTTCGTAATCACCGCTGCCAACACCACCGAGCGGGTGATCAGCAAAGAGTCGAATACTGGTGGCCCAGAAAACAAGTCTCTGTCCGACGGAAGTATTTGGATTCTCGGGAAACACCTTGATGTCCCTGACCGCAAAATCGACACGCTCCGCGAAATAGCTCTGCGTTCTATATGCAGTAACAAGAAGCAAAGGCAGCACCAGCACACAGAGCAACAAGGCCTTGCCGCGCGCCTTTATCCGCTCGAAAGCGAGTGCAACGCAGAGCGCCAGGAACATAACCGTCCCGGCGCGCCCTCCTGAGAAAAACAGGTTGAACACCAGGAAGGCGGCAATCAAGGCCGGCAGCATGCGCGCTGTCATGCTTGTGGCAAAAACAGCGCGGCGGAGACTGAAGTAAGCCCCTAGCGCAAGTATCGGAGTGTACAGGATACGGTCCACGAAAGGGGCCGTATCATCCGGATCCTTGAACACTTTTACGCCGCGCGGCCAATCGGGGAACCAGTGCAACTGTATCCAGTTGTAATAAGCCAGCAAGGCGCAGACGCACAAACCGGCCAGAAGTGCGGAAACATAGCGCTCTCTGTATCCGGGTTCCGCACTGCTCCAGTACAGCAGGAATAGCAGGAAAGGCACATGGCGCCCTACCATGTTCCATCCCGACGTTGTATCTTCGGTCCACAACATCGCCAGGACGTAGACACCAAAGTAGGCGATGAATGCGAGGCACAATTTTGAGCGCAGAATTGCTTCGAACTTGGCGCGCAATCCTCCATCGGCAATCCAGACCAACAAAAGCAGCGCGCTCAGGGTATAGATGTAGCTGGCTTTCATGGGCAGCACGAAGCAGATTGCACTGAACAGCCAGGAGCGCGCTTGGCTGAGAAAGGGCTTGGCCTGAGGGGAGGTCATGTTTTTAGTATCTGGAAATGAGGGCGATTGGAGTTCAAGTGGAGCGAATAATCGGATGGTTTGGGGTAGGCAAGTTTCTTCACTCAGACAAACTCCACGCCGCAATCGGAGAAGGCCTTCTTCATATCGGCCTGCTCCTGCTTCGACTTGAAGCGCACCCTGTCCCAGCCGAACGCAAGCACCTTGACCGACTCCGGATAAATTTGACGTGCAAACAGCAGCGCCGACGAGCGCACGCCGATTACCACATCGTAATGCGTCGAAGCCATGTAGGCTTCCAGGGCACAAGCCGGATCCACCAATCGATAGTCCGGCTGATACAGCTCTTTTGCAGGATCCTTCGGATGGGCCTTGTAGTCGATATCGGTAATGCCCTGCTGCGCCAGCCATTCCCGTATTTGCGCCGTCACTTCCGCCGTATACCTGGCCGAAAGCAGGCCGGTGTCGGTCAGCGGCTGGCCGATCACCAATGCGCGCCACCCATTGCCCTTTGCCCTGTCCTGAGATGAATGGCTCGCATCGACCAATGGCGGCAGCAGGCACACTTTTTCAGCCGGGTATTCGTTGGGCAAGCTTGGCAACACATAAATGCGGTCACAGAACGCCGCATCGGATCCGATCCGATCGCCGCTGAAGCATTGATAATCCAGTTCGGGCGCGAACAGGCGGCGCAGCTTGCGGATGCGCTGGACTAGGCGCTTTGTCATGGTGAGCGGATAACGCCTTATGCTGATCAGGCCATCTGGCAGGATGCGCGCATACGTTCGCTGCGCGCCGGAAGCGGCCGGCAGCGCATGCAGGAAGTAGTTGATTGCCTCGGTGTCGAATACGGCGCTGTGCAAGACCAGGGTATCGCAACTGCCGACGAGATCGGCTACCATCCGGATATTCGCCCGCAGGCGCCGGTGGCGTCCGAATACGCCGGGCAGCGGTTCCAGGCGCGGCCAGGGCATGTAGCTGCAGGCATCCCATTCCGCGGCATTGATAATGGATTTCAGCCCCGGCTTGTACCAGACAAGCACCTGGCGCGCGCCGGATTCGAAATGCTCGGCAATGCGCCTTGCAGCAAGATACTGCAGTGGCGAAGCGACGAAATAAACCGCAACCTTCTGGAAGTGGGACATGTGCGTAAAGAGGCTCTGTTGCGGGCGAAAGTATCCGGGCTAGCTCTTCGGGATGTCAAGGCATTCCTGTCTCAGCCTTGCCAGGAACCGCTGCGCGCATGTTGTTCGGCGCTTTCCGCCTCCGCAACCGCATCCTGTTCCGCCACCTCCGGACTGCCCGCTCCTTCTCCTGAAAATTGCAGGTGATAGAGGTTTGCATAGACGCCTTGCTTTTGGAGCAATTCCTTGTGCGTGCCGATCTCGACGATGCTGCCGCCGGCAAGTACGACGATCCTGTCGGCCCGCTCGATGGTCGACAAGCGGTGCGCAATGACAAACGTCGTGCGGCCTACCATCAACTCGTCGAGCGCGGCCTGCACTGCCCGCTCGGATTCGGTATCCAGTGCAGACGTTGCCTCGTCAAGGATCAGAAGCGGCGCATCCTTGTAGATGGCACGCGCGATCGCCATGCGCTGGCGCTGTCCGCCGGACAGGCGGGAGCCGTTGTCGCCGATGCGGGTTTCAAACTTTTCCGGCAAATTGGCAATGGTGTCGGCAAGATGTGCGGCCCGCGCTGCCGCCTCGATGCGGGCGCGATCGGGATGCTTGTCGCCATAGGCAATATTGGCGGCTACGGTATCGTTGAACAGCACGACATTCTGGCTCACCATGGCAATCTGCGCGCGCAGGCTGGCCGGTGAAATGTCTTCAATGGATTCGCCATCGAGCAGGATCTTGCCGCTGGTCGGCGAATAGAATGCGGGAAGCAGATTGACCAATGTCGATTTGCCACCGCCGGACATGCCGACAAAGGCAATTGTTTCGCCTGGTTCGACATGCAGGTTGATCCCGTCCAACGCCGGCTGCTTCTGCCCCGGATAGGTAAAACTGACATCAACGAAATCGACCCGGCCCGTTGCCCGTCCTGTCAGCACCTTTCCTCCCGTCCGCTCCACCGGCGTGTCAATCAGGTTGAACACCGCTTCGACGGCAGCCATGCCGCGCTGCAAGGGCCCATTGACGTCGGCCAGCTGTTTCAGCGGCGTCAGCAGCATCAGCATGGCCGTGAGGAATGAGACGAAGCCGCCGGCCGTAATCTGGCCATGCTCAGACTGGATCAGGGCCATCACGATGACGATGGCCACTGCGAACGAAGTCAACAGTTGCGTGATCGGCACGGTCGCGGCAAAGGTCTTGGTCGTGCGCATGGTGTAGCGGCGCAGATTTTCGGCACGCTGTTCGAAACGCGTCTTTTCAAAATCCTGCCCGCCGAAGATCTTGATGACCTGGTGTGCCCGGGTTGTCTCTTCGATCACCTGGGTCAGCTGCGCATTCACAGTCAGCGACTCCTGGTTCAGCTTCTTCAGGCGCTTGCCAGTGGTACGCACCACGACGGCGATCAGCGGCAAGAGCACGAGCGTAATCGTGGTCAACTGCCAGTTCAGGTAAAGCAGCCAGGCCAGCAAACCGAGCACCGTCAGCGAGGAGCGCACGATGGTAGTGAATATCTTGGTGATCATCTCGACGATTTGCTGCACTTCGAACATGATCGAATTGATCACGCGACCCACCGTATGCGTGGCATAGAACTCTGCCGGCACATCCAGGATGCGACTGAACATCTGCTGCCGCAAGTCGCTCAGCAGCTTGGACGAGACCCAGGTCATCATGTAGGTGCTGAGGAAGGTCGACACGCCTCGAATCGCAAACACCGCGATGACGGCGACGGGCACCATCCAGTAGGAAAATGCCGGCGTCCCCGTGAATCCCTTGTCAAGAAGGAGCTTGAATATGTAGGGAACGACCGGTTCGGTGGCCGCCGTCAGAATCATGGCAACGAAAGCCAGTGCAAGCCGATGCTTGTACGGCCAGTGCATTCTGAAAAGGCGCTTGAGGTGTGAGGAGGATTTCATCAATTTTCGGCGTGGGGTATCGGGAGCAAGCGGCAAAATTGCAAGGCCGGATGCAAGGGCAAAACATGCCTGTCTGAACAGCAGAGCAAGTATTGCCAAGCCATCAATGCCGGCAGCGGGTAAAGGTAATCACGGCGCACGATTATGCCAGTTAAAGGCATGGTGCAGCTAGGAATCGCATCCACGGCGCCCGGACTGTGGCGCTTGCTAAAACCTGTCCCAGTCCGGATGCGGTCCAAAGTGTTCCAACAAGTGATCGATGAAAGCTCTGACCTTGGGCTGCAGATAGCGGTTGGGCGGATAGACCGCGTAGAGCGACATGTCCGGATTGGCAATGCTGTCCGGCAGGATTTCCTTCAGGCTTTCGCTTTTCAAGTGATGCCCCACGATATAAGTGGGAAAGATGGCAATACCCATGCCGGCCAGCGCCAGCTGGATCAGGACTCCTGTATTGTTGACGCGGCATTTGCCGGTAACATGCAGGTTCACTTCCCTGTTATTGACCAGATAGCGCCAGCTGCTGCGCATGGCCGGTATGCCTTGGTACACCAGGCATTGATGCCGGCTTAGTTCCTGCGGTGTCCGGGGCGTGCCGTGACGCGCCAGATATTCGGGGGAAGCGCAAGTCACCCAGCGCACTGGCGCAATCCTGCGCGCCACCATGTTGGGCGAGGGCTTGTCAGTGATACGGATGGCGAGGTCATAGCCCTCATCGACGACGTCCATCACGCGGTCGCTCGCATTCAATTCCACTTCCACCTTGTCGTAACGTTGCAGAAAGGTTTGCAGCGCCGGAGCGAGGTGCAGGGAAGCGAAGATCACGGGCGAGGTCAGTTTCAGCAAGCCGCGCGGCTCGGCCTGCAATTGCATGACGGTCTGAGACGCTGCAGCAATCTCCTGCGCAATGCGGGCGCAGTGCTCGTGATAGGCGGCACCGACTTCCGTCAGGCTCATGCGGCGTGTCGTGCGATGCAGCAGCTTGACACCCAGCGCACTTTCCAGATTGCTCACGTGCTTGCTGACCAGCGATTTCGATGTGCCCAGCGCCTGGGCGGCGGCGGAAAAGCTGCGGGTTTCCACCACTTTGGCAAAGGTCATCATTTCTTCAAGCCGTTCCATGGCATTCCTCCTGCCGCATCTTTCATTGTTCACCAATGAGAACAATGTTATTCCAAATTGCCAAATTGTAAATAACTGAGAACAAACCATAATGTTCTTCATCGAGGCTGGATCGACAACTGCCTTTCCCATCCGAAGCAAGGAGGTCGTCATGAGAACCCTGATTCGCCACAAGCCTGTTTCCGTTGCGCCCAGCGAAAAGGGCTTTCCGCTGACAGCAGCCATGGAACTGGATCCGAACGGCAGCACGATTCACCTGCGCGGCCGCCGCTATGTCCATCTGCGGCGGGCACTAGGCTGGACGGTGCAAGCGGTGAGCGGCATGGTCTGGGTGACGCAGGACGATGATCTCCGCGATATCGTGTTGCAAGCCGGCGAATCCTTCACCCTCGATCGCAATGGCGGCGCGCTGCTCTCGCCGATCGGCGAAGCGGAATTCCTTCTTGAACGCAAGGCCGGCATGAGCGCGGCGACCGGCATTTCGGCACCACGCAGCTTGTCGCCCTTCTCTAGCCTTCGCGCCCTGTTCGCATGAGAGGGCCATCGTGGAACACCTTTCCGCTCGCACATTCAACTGGATAGACGATCTGCGCTCAGGCATGGAAGCCGGAACGCCGTCCTCGGCCGAAGAAATCAGCGATGTCTGGCAATTGAAAAATGGAAGGACGGTCGAAATCCGCACCGCATGGCCGGATGACGCTCCCCTGATGCAGGCGCTGGTTCGCAATCTGTCGCTGCGCAGCCGTTACCACCGCTTCTTCTATCCTGTGCATGAAATGACGCCCGACATGCTCGCGCGCTTTACCCGCGCCGATCCGCTGGACGCCGTGACGCTGCTTGCGGTCATCCGTGAGAACGGCAAAGAGCTCGCGGTCGGCATGGCGCAATACGTGGCCGAACCCTATCCGGAGCGCGGCGAATTTGCGGTGGTGGTCGGCGACGCTTGGCAGCACATGGGCATCGCCTCGCGACTGCTGCGCAACCTTGTCTGCATGGCGTGGGAGGCTGGCATCGAGCGTATAGAAGGTGATGTTCTGTCTGAGAACTGGGCGATGCGGCAACTGTTGGAAAGCATGGATTTCATGCTCGGTCCGCATCCCGACGGCACTTACCTGTTCAAAGCCTGGAAAGAACTTGCGCTGCCGACCTGGAAGTGCGCCGCCCTGGCGGCCTTCGGAGCGCAGCGCGGCCGCACGACGCAGCCGGCGCCTGGCTCGCGGCTTTAATATTCCACTGCCGCGCTTTGCACGCCGAGGCGGTCTATCAGCGACTGCCGCAGGGCATCGGCCGGCGTTACCCGCCAGTCGTCGGCCAGGCGGATCTCGCAGCCTACGCCCTGCTGGATGTAGCGCATGGTGAGCGGCAAGCCCGACTCCGAGCGATACGGTTCGAGAATATTCTTGATTTGCAGGGCATCGACGCGGGTGGACAGCGACAAGGCGAACTGCCTGCCGAACTGGATGCGGGCGCTGGCGATATCCATCACCTTGTCCGCCGTGATCCGCAAGCCGCCGGAGAACCGGTCTTCCGATACCTTGCCCTGCACCACCAGCAGCTCGTCTTCCTTGAACAGGTTCTTGTTCGGGTCATACAACTCGTTGTAGACCGTCACATCGACGGTGGCGCTGGCGTCGTCAAGCGTGACGATCACCATCTTGCCGCGCTGGGTCATCTGGGTGCGCACCGCAGTGATCACGCCGGCGATAAGTTTCGGCTCGCGCGCCGGCTCCAGGCTGGCGAGCTTGGTGCGCGCAAACTTGCGTGCTTCTTCTGCATAGGCGTTGAACAGGTGGCCGGAGAGGTAAAAGCCGAGCGCGGATTTTTCTTCGGTCAGCTTCTGCTTATCGGTCCATGGCGTCACCTTGACGTATTCCGGGGCCGTCATGACATCGTCGTCGCCGCCGAACAGGCTGACCTGGTTCGCTGATGCTTCCGCCTGTTCTGCGCATTCCATCGCAAAGCCGACGGAAGCGAGCAGCGTTGCGCGGTCGGCGTTGACGCAATCGAAGGCGCCTGCGCGGATCAGTGCTTCGATCGTGCGCCGGTTGATCTGGCGCTTGTCGACCCGTTTGACGAAATCGAACAGGTCGGTGAATGGCCCACCGCTCTTGCGCGCGGCAATGATGGCCGCAATCGCATTCTCGCCGGTGCCCTTGACCGCGCCCAGGCCGTAACGGATCTGCGTCGCCTTCTTGCCCGGTTCGCCCACCGGCGTGAAGCGGTAATCCGACTGGTTGATATCGGGCGGCAGCAGTGTCAGGCCACAGACATCGATCGCATCCTCGACCAGGACCTTGACCTTGTCGGTGTCATCCATCGCGAGCGACAAGTTGGCCGCCATGAAAGCGGCGGGGTGATGCGCCTTCAGGTAAGCAGTGTAATACGACAGCAAGGCATAGGCGGCGGCGTGCGACTTGTTGAAGCCGTAACCCGCGAACTTTTCCATCAAATCGAAGATTTCGTCGGCCTTGGCTTCCGACAAGCCGTTCTTCGCCGCGCCCTCGCGGAAGATCAGGCGGTGCTGCGCCATTTCTTCCGGCTTCTTCTTGCCCATCGCGCGGCGCAGCAAGTCCGCGCCACCGAGCGTGTAGCCGCCGATCACCTGCGCCATCTGCATCACCTGTTCCTGATACACCATGATGCCGTAGGTTTCAGACAAGATGCCTTCGGTACGCGGGTCGGGGTACTCGAACTTCTCGCCGTGCTTGCGGCGGCAGAAATCCGGAATCAGGTCCATCGGGCCGGGACGGTACAGCGCCACCAGCGCGATGATGTCCTCGAAGCGGTCGGGCCGTGCATCCTTCAGCATGCCTTGCATGCCGCGGCTTTCAAGCTGGAACACGGCGACGGTTTTCGCCTTGGTCAGCAGTTCATAGGATGCTCTGTCATTGAGCGGCAGCTTGGCGAGATCAAAATCCGCCATCGCTGGGTCGAGCTGCCTGATGTAGCGCACCGCGCGGTCGAGGATGGTGAGCGTGGTCAGTCCCAAAAAGTCGAACTTCACCAGGCCGACCGCTTCCACATCATCCTTGTCGTACTGCGACACCACGCCGGCGTCGCCGCCCTGGGTATAGAGCGGGCAGAAGTCGGTCAGCTTGCCCGGCGCGATCAGCACGCCGCCGGCATGCATGCCGACGTTACGCGCGATGCCTTCAACCTGCTGCGCCAGGTCCAGCAACTGCTTGACCTCTTCTTCGTTCTCAAGGCGCTCCTTGAGCAAGGGCTCTTCATTGATCGCATCGGCAATCGTCACCAGCTTGCCCGGCTTGAACGGGATCAGCTTGGAAATGCCGTCGCAGAAGTTGTAGCCGAAATCGAGCACGCGGCCAACGTCGCGCACCGCGCCCTTCGCCGCCATAGTGCCGAAGGTCGCGATCTGCGACACCGCATCCTTACCGTAGCGGTCCTTTACATACTGGATCACCCGGTCGCGGCCTTCCTGGCAAAAGTCGATATCGAAGTCAGGCATCGATACCCGCTCCGGATTCAGGAAGCGTTCGAACAACAGGTTGTAGGCAAGCGGGTCGAGGTCGGTAATCTTGAGTGAATATGCCACCAGCGAGCCGGCACCGGAGCCGCGCCCCGGCCCCACCGGCACGCCGTTGTTCTTGGCCCACTGGATGAAGTCGGCCACGATCAGGAAGTAGCCCGGGAAGCCCATCTTGATGATGGTGTCGGTTTCGAACTTCAGGCGCGCCTCGTAGCGTGGCCTTTCCTTCTCCCGCTCTTCCTCGTTCGGATACAGCTGCAGCAGGCGCGCATTGAGGCCCTCCTGGGACTGCATCACCAGGAATTCATCGATCGACACGCCTTCGGGCGTCGGGAAGTTCGGCAGCTTCGGCTTGCCGAGTTCGAGCTGCAGATTGCAGCGCTTGGCGATTTCCACCGAGTTCTGCAAAGCCGCCGGCATGTCCGCAAACAGCTCCGCCATTTCGGCTTGCGACTTGAAGCATTGCTGCTCGTTGAATCGCTTGATGCGGCGCGGATTGGCAAGGATCTCGCCGTCGGCGATACAGGTGCGCGCCTCATGCGCGGTGAACTCTTCCTTCGTCAGGAACTGGACCGGATGCGTCGCCACCACCGGCAGGCCGAGTTTGGCTGCCAGCGCCACTGCCTGGCGCACATGGTTGTCCATGTTCGGGTGGCCGGCACGCTGCACCTCGATATAAAAATGACCAGGGAAAATCTTTGCCCAGCGCTGGGCGCAGCGCTCCGCCGCTGCAGGATTGCCATTGTCGATCGCAATGCCGATATCGCCGAAATGCGCGCCGGACAAGGCGATCAGGCCGCTGGCATTGCCTCCCTCGAGCCATTCGGCGCGGATTTCGGCGCGTCCACGATGCAGGTTGCTAAGCCATGCCCTGGTTAGCAGTTCGCACAACTGCAGATAGCCGGTGCGATTTTTCACCAGCAGAAGCAGGCGCGAAGGCTTTTCGCGGTCATCGTCATTGCTGATCCAGACATCGCACCCCGCGATCGGCTTGACGCCTTTCCCGCGTGCTGCCTTGTAGAACTTGACCATGCCAAATAGGTTGGCGAGATCGGTAATGGCAAGCGCTGCCTGCCTGTCCTTGGCGGCAGCTTTGACGACATCATCGATGCGCACGAGGCCGTCGACGATGGAAAATTCCGTATGCAGGCGGAGATGGGTAAATTGCGGCGCGGTCATTGCACTATTTTACCTCGCCAGTGTTATTCCACTAAGCAATGTCGATACCGGTTGCATCCAAGGATTGCGATGCCACACGCGCATCCTCGTCCTGCAATTGCGCCAGCGTTTATAATTACGCGAAATCAAAGACTTACCCCTATACCTCGCTTATGCCGTCCGACAACAGCTACGTCAACATAGCAGCTTACAAATTTATCACCTTCAACGATACCGTCGAAAAGCGCCCGCAGTTTCGCGCGCTGTGCGAAGAACTCGACTTGAAAGGCACGATCCTGCTAAGTCCGGAGGGAATCAACCTGTTCCTTGCCGGCCTGCGTGAATCGATTGACCGCTTCCTCGCATGGCTGCGCTCCGATGAGCGCTTTGCAGATATCGAAGTCAAGGAAAGCTATTCCGACCGGCAGCCGTTCAATCGCATGCTGGTCAAGCTCAAGCGCGAAATCATCACGATGAAGAATCCGCTAATCCAGCCGGAGAAAGGCCGTGCGCCGGCAGTTGACGCCAAGACGCTCAAGCGCTGGCTGGACCAGGGCCATGACGATGCCGGCAAGCCGGTGGTGATGGTGGATACCCGCAATGCGTTCGAAGTCGATGTGGGCACTTTCAATAACACCATCGATTACCGCCTCGAAAAATTCAGCGAGTTCCCGGAAGTGATCGCGCAGCACAAAGATGATCTTTCCGGCAAGACCGTGGTGACTTTCTGCACCGGCGGCATTCGCTGCGAGAAGGCCGCCATCCATATGCAGAACATCGGGTTCGACAGCGTCTATCAGCTCGACGGCGGCATCCTGAAGTATTTCGAAGAAGTGGGCGGCGAGCATTACACTGGCGACTGCTTCGTGTTCGATTACCGCACTGCGCTCAATCCCAAGCTGGAAGCCACCGCCACCGTGCAATGCTTCGCCTGCCGCGCGGTAGTGACGCCGCGCGAGCAGCTGTCACCGTATTACATCCCTGGCAAGTCCTGCCCGCATTGCAGGAAAGAGATGCGCGAACCGGCCCAGGCAGCCTGAGCATTGGATATTCGCATCACCCATGCATGAAAAAAATCCCGGTTATTAGCCGGGATTTTTACTTCAGCGCAAACAGCTTCGTATTGGCCAATTCAGGCCGTGACAACCGGCCAGCGATGGGCCATTACGGCAGATCGAACAGCAGCACTTCCGCTTCGCGCCCCTGGGACAATTCAATGCTTTGTTCGTCGGCAGCCTTCAATGCATCGCCTGCCTTCAGGACAATGCCATTGACGGCAATCTCGCCGCGCGCCACATGGACATAGACGCGCCGCCCGGGAGCCGGGGCGACCCTCGCGGTTTCCTCGCCGTCGAACAGGCCCGCATACAGTTTCGCATCCTGGTGGATCGTTACCGATCCATCCTGCCCGTCGGGACTGGCAATTAGGCGCAGACGCCCGCGCTTTTCCGTCTCGCTGAAATGCTTTTCTTCGTAGCCTGGCTCGATGCCCCTGACATTCGGCTCGATCCAGATCTGCAGGAAATGCGTCGTGCGATCCTGGGCATGGTTGAATTCCGAATGCATCACGCCCCTGCCCGCGCTCATTCTTTGCACATCGCCTGGACGAATCACGCTGCCGTTGCCCATGCTGTCCTTGTGCGCGAGCTCCCCATCCAGCACATAGCTGATGATTTCCATGTCACGGTGGCCATGCGTGCCAAAGCCGGCGCCGCCATTGATGCGATCTTCGTTGATGACGCGCAGCGGCCCGAAACCCATGTGCTTGGCATCAAAATAATCGGCGAATGAAAAGCTGTGGTACGAGTCCAGCCAGCCATGGTTTGCATGCCCGCGCTCCGCGCTCCTTCGTAATTCGATCATGCCTGCTCCTTTCAGGAAATATTTTTGTCGGCTCGCTGCAGCGGCCCGAGCTTACAGCAATATGAGGCTTTGCCGTTATTTCAAAAGAGGCATAATTCCATGCCCCTGCTCCATGTGAAGCGCTGCCATTTTGTACTGAGGAGAAATCAATGACTGCCTATGTCGGCCGCTTTGCCCCTTCCCCGACCGGGCCTTTGCACCGGGGATCACTGGTGGCGGCGATGGCAAGTTATCTCGACGCCAAAGCCAGCCATGGGCGATGGCTGGTGCGCATCGAGGATATCGATGAAGCCCGGACCATGCCGGGCGCGGCGGAAGCCATCCTGCAATGCCTGCTGGCACTGGGAATGCAATGGGATGAAGAGGTGGTCTGGCAGAGTCGGCGCAAGCCTTTGTATGAAGCGGCATTCCAGCGCCTGGCTCCCTATGTGTATCCCTGCGGATGCACAAGGCGGGAGATTGCCGATTCGCGAATCGGCATTGGCCCTGACGGTGCGGCGGTTTATCCGGGCACGTGCCGCACCGGACTGGCACCGGGGAAAGCCGCGCGCGCCTACAGGCTGCGCGTTCCTGATCCCGCAATGGCACAGATCACCTTCGAAGACCGCTGGATCGGACGCGTTTCACAGAACCTCGCAACCGAGGTAGGCGACTTCGTGTTGAAGCGTGCAGACGGTTTCTGGGCTTATCAGTTGGCGGTGGTGGTCGATGACGGCGATCAGGGCGTAACCGACGTTGTGCGCGGGGCCGACCTGCTGGATTCGACGCCGCGTCAGATTTACCTGCAGCGCCTGCTTGGCTTACCGACACCACGTTACCTGCATGTGCCGGTCCTGACCAATGCGGCGGGCGAAAAGCTGTCGAAGCAAACCGGTGCGCAGGCACTCGATCTGGCACGGCCGCTGGAAGAATTGAATGCAGCAGCCCGCTTCCTTGGCCTGCGTTCCGACCAGGTTCAGTCTGTCGAAGGCTTCTGGAAGCAGGCCGTTGCGGCGTGGGCCGCGCGGTTCGCTGATCAATGAGCGCTCAGCGCTTGGGAATGCCGCCGAGCAAAGCCGCAACCTTTGCCTTTTGCGGCTTGGTTTGTGAATTGGAAGGAAGGGTCTTTTGCTCGCCGGTAGCCGGAGTCGGCGGCTCCGACGGTTCATACGGCTTCAGGAACCATGGGTCGACCTTTTCCCGGCGCGGTGCATAGGCATTGCGCCCGTACTGCGCCGCCCTACCGCCAGGAGTTGCGGCGCCTTCATCTTCGCGGCGTGGGCGCCGGTCCCCGGAGCGTTGCGGCAGGAAACCGGTCAGCTCGACGCGCGGAAGACTATTCTTGATCAGTTTCTCGATATCCGTGAGCAAGCGCGAATCCTTGTCGCTGTACAGGGAAATCGCATCGCCCGACGCACCGGCACGACCGGTGCGGCCGATCCGGTGCACGTAATCTTCGGCGTTGTAAGGCAGGTCGTAATTGATAACGCAAGGCAGTTCGGCAATGTCGAGACCGCGTGCAGCAACGTCGGTAGCAACCAGCACTTCTATCGTTCCCTGCTTGAAGGCATCGAGAGCAGCCATGCGCTCGCCCTGCGTCTTGTCGCCGTGAATCGCCGCCGCCTTCACGCCTTCCTTTTCCAGATGGCGCGCCAGTCGCGACGCGCCGATCTTGGTGTTGGAAAACACGATGACCTGCTTCAGGTTGCGCTCGCGAATGAGATGCAGGATCGCGTCGCGCTTGGCATCCTCGTCCACCTTGTAGATCACTTGCGTGACGTTTTCCGCAGTCGCATTGCTGCGCGCCACTTCGATCGTGACCGGCCGGTTCAGGAAGGTGGAAGCCAGTTTCTTGATTTCCGGGGAAAAGGTCGCGGAAAACATCAGGTTCTGTCGCTGCTTCGGCAACAGATTGATGATGCGCTGCAGATCCGGCAGAAAGCCCATGTCAAGCATGCGGTCGGCTTCATCCATGACCAGAATCTCGGTCTGCGACAGGTTCAGCGTCTTTTGCTGCACATGGTCCAGCAGGCGGCCCGGCGTGGCGATCACGATTTCCACTCCGGCTCGCAATGCCGCGGTTTGCGGCGCCATGTCTACGCCACCGAAGACGACCGTGGAACGCAGCGCGGTGTGCCGGGAGTAGGCTTTCACATTATCGGCAACCTGATCAGCAAGCTCGCGCGTCGGCGTCAGGATCAGTGCCCGTACCGGATGCCGTGCCGGCGAAGCGCTGGCGTTGGCGTGCGCAAGCAGGCGCTGGATGATCGGCAATGAAAAACCGGCTGTCTTGCCGGTGCCTGTCTGGGCCGCCCCCATGACATCCCGGCCCTGCAGCACGATGGGAATTGCTTTGGCCTGGATAGGCGTAGGATGGACATAGCCCTGGTCGGCGAGCGCCCGCAGGATTTCAGGCGCGAGGCCGAAATCTTCGAAACGGACATTGGGCGTGCTGGTTGAAGCTGGGGCAATCAAAGTGTCAGACATGATATTCAAGAAGCCTGCCATGCGATGAGCATGATGAACGCGGACCATGATCCGCAGAATGAATCAAGGCTTTCAAACGACAATTAGAGAGTAAAAATTTTTTTGCGAGAGACCGGCTGGAAATTTCCCGGTTCCTGCTGCGCGGTGCCGGCTGGAAGCATGTGCCGACGACTCACCTTTGATGAAAACCAGCCTGATTATACGCCTGCATCAAAGCAGTCGCGTTCGGGCGCTTTTTGAGTGTGGTTCGGAGCGGCCCAGGACCGCTTTCGACGTTGTTCCGTTTGACCGGACAGGAACAAAAAAATTGCCTCGGTTTGCAAAAATATTTCGAAGGTTATTCAAGGCAATGGCAGGACGGCTGCATGAATACGCTAATTGGCTTGAGCCGGTTCGGTGAAGCCAACATTCTCGCCGCCATGCTTGAACAAACGCTGATGTCGAGCAGGCATCCCTAAGGCACGCAGAAACGGCAAAGGGCTGGCTCATGCCAACCCTTTGCTCATGATGCCAACTATTGGTGGGCCTCCCGTGAGTCGAACACGGCACCAACGGATTATGAGTCCGCTGCTCTAACCAAGCATGAGCTAGAGGCCCTGGAAAACCAGTTTTTGTTCGTAGGCCCTCAGACGGACGAACAAAAAGTTCGCCGATTATAACGTAGGTGACTGTGCTTACATAAGAGCAAGTGCGATGAGCAGGCCTGGCTCTCTTCGCCGCGCCGAAGGCGCCCTCAGCCTTCCGTTTGCGTTCAGTAATTATTCTGTTCCAGAGTCGCTCGCATGAAAAAGGGGCTTCAACGGCCCCTTTGTCGGTCTCGTAGTCGAGGATGGTTCAGGTTATAGCGTAAGAGAGGCGATATTTGCGGCGGCGATCCCCCATCAACATCCGCAATTCATTCACGGTGATTCCCGTAGCTTCCTGTATCCACAAGAGGAGGGATCCGGCAACAGGTCGCTGCCCTTTTCGAATTTCATTAATAAGGCTTCTTGCAATCTTCAGCTTGCGCGCCAGGGCGCCGTCGTTGCTGAGACCCATGCGTTCGATCAGTGCATCGAATAGATGATTGGGGTTGTAAGTCGTTTGGTCTTGCTGTTTCATGGTTTCCTCTTTTTCCTTGCCTTGTATCGGCATTGAGAGTCCATTGACTTTTCAACAATGCGTTAGTTCCAAGAATATGCGATTTGGATCAAAAAAGTGATGCCCGAGTGCAGCTTATGCATGATTGCGATCAATATTGAAAGCTTTGATAGATCGACAATATTTTTCGACTCCATCCGCCCTAGCCGGTTAGCGATCACTCAGTTTCAGGACTTTCCATGCATATTCGCTCTGCATCGCTTGCGTCCATCCTTCTCGGAATTTCGTTGTCGACCTTCGCGTGTGATCCACATCGGCCTGAGGATTTTTCCGCCTTTTTCAAGAATTTTTCGGCGGACAAGGCTTTCGCGACAAGCCGTACCCTTTATCCTTCCACCCGGGTTCTGTATCAGTACAGCCTTGAGGATGGGAAGCAACAGATTACTGAAACGCGGCGCAAGGTAACTAAGCAGGAAGACATGAAATATCTTCCGCTACAGGAATACGTCAATTCTTATGGTTTGACGCTGACGCCGCTGGAAGTGACGCCGACGCGAGCAGTGATAGAGGCATCCAGTACGGGCTGGCAGATGGACTACCACTTTTCGCTCAGCCAGGGATGTTGGTTCCTTGAAGAGATCTGGCAGCATATGCTGTGAATTGCCATCCGGACGTGTGGCGCTCATGCATACATAAGACGCAAGCCAACTAGCAGGCAGTTTGCCTACCCGGATCGCATGAAGCGTATGGTCGGCTGGTCCGTGCGCGGAATGGCCACGATGTGGGCAGGTGCGCTCAGTGCCTGCGTGCAGATCGCGCCCGGCCCTGGCCTGATTTCTTCATACTCAACGAATACCGTCTCATCCTCAGCGTAGATGCGTCGAATCTTGACGTCATAGCAGCCGGTTTGCCGCACGCCGAGAAAGACTGCAAGGATTGTTTCGCGCGAAAAATCGATGAGGGGATGAGGCGATGGTGGCACTTCGTTTTTCTTGTGCTCCAGCCAGAGGGTTTCCCAGCTGTTTGCGTCGCGTACGACATGTGTCTCAGGGCCCGTGATTCCCGAATAGAGGTTCGCATCGACCGTTTGAAAGGCGATCTCTTCTGTAGCGGATTTCGTGATGGAGGCTTGGGCGTACGACTGCGAACTCTGGGCATCATCCGGACTGCCGCCGCATCCGGACAGGCAAACCAGGCTCAGATAGCCAACGACATGCCACGTTTTGGGCATCGGCATTCCCTACTTTGGTGAAATGCCTATTTCACCTGAGATGTTCAGGAATATATTTGCGCTTGGACAGTTTTTCGGTTGCCTGAAATCGAATGCCTTCTTGCAGCTTGGCTATTAGTCTAAAAGAAACAATACTGCGGGACACTCAAAAAAGAAAAGGAGGCGGTCGAACCGCCTCCTTTTTCAATATGCAATTTTGGTGGGCCTCCCGTGAGTCGAACACGGCACCAACGGATTATGAGTCCGCTGCTCTAACCAGGCATGAGCTAGAGGCCCGATCTCTTGCTCGCGGACCATAGCCGCATGGACCTGCTTCCCTGCCTGCCGAATCCGAACACGCTAGGCTACACGTAACCGTGTCCCAAGATGCATGGATTCAACCTTCCAGGGAAGATAAATTCCCTGACGAGATCAGCTGCCTTCGAGGAAGCTCTTGAGCTTGTCGGAGCGCGACGGATGACGCAGCTTGCGCAACGCCTTGGCTTCGATCTGACGGATGCGCTCGCGGGTAACGTCGAACTGTTTGCCCACCTCTTCCAGCGTATGGTCAGTCGACATTTCGATGCCAAAGCGCATGCGCAGTACTTTCGCTTCGCGCGGAGTCAGGGAATCGAGCACATCCTTCACCACCCCACGCATCGACGCATGCAAGGCAGCGTCGGCCGGCGCCAGGGTATTGTTGTCCTCGATGAAATCGCCAAGATGCGAATCGTCGTCGTCCCCGATCGGTGTTTCCATCGAGATCGGCTCTTTCGCGATCTTCATGATCTTGCGGATCTTGTCCTCAGGCATATCCATCTTGACAGCCAGAGTGGCCGGATCAGGCTCGGCACCGGTCTCCTGCAGGATCTGACGCGAAATCCGGTTCATCTTGTTGATCGTTTCGATCATGTGCACCGGGATACGGATGGTGCGCGCCTGATCCGCGATCGAACGGGTGATCGCCTGGCGGATCCACCATGTCGCATACGTCGAAAACTTGTAGCCGCGCCGGTATTCGAACTTGTCCACCGCCTTCATCAGACCGATGTTGCCCTCTTGGATCAGATCCAGGAATTGCAGGCCGCGGTTGGTGTATTTCTTCGCGATCGAAATCACCAGACGCAGGTTCGCTTCCGTCATTTCACGCTTGGCCTTGCGAGCTTTCATCTCGCCTGCCGACATCTTCTTGTTGATGTTGCGCAGATCGGGCAGCGGCAGCACCACGCGCGCCTGCAAGTCGATCAGCTTCTGCTGCAATTCTTTCACTGTCGGCACGTTGCGGCCGAGGACGGCGCTATACGGCTCCTCAGAGTTGACTTCACCATCGATCCAGTCGAGGTTAGTTTCATTGCCTGGGAAAACCTGAATGAAACGAGCACGCGGCATGCCGCATTTGTTGACGACGACATCCAGGATCTGCTTTTCGATATGACGAACTTCATCGACCTGCGCACGCAGGGTGTCGCACAGCTTTTCGACAAACTTCGCGGTAAAGCGGATGCTGAGCAGTTCGTTCGAAATCGTTTCCTGGGCCTTCACGTACGGCTTGGAGTTGTAGCCTTCCTTCTCGTAGGCCTTGCGCATCTTGTCGAACTGGACAGCGATCGCCTCGAATTTATCGAGCGAATCACGCTTCAGCTGTTCCAGCTGTTCGGCGGAAAAACCAGCCGCGGCGCCGGAAGTATTGGTTTCCTCTTCCTCATCGTCCTCGTCGTCGTCCTCTTCGTCGTCGTCCTCATCGTCGGATGCGGCAGGAGCAGCAGCGATGGTTTCTTCAGGCGCGTTCGGATCCACCAGGCCATCGACGATTTCATCGACCTTGATTTCATCCTTGGCAATCTTGTCCGCTGCCGCGAGGATTTCAGCGATGGTCGTCGGGCAGGCGGAAATCGCCTGGATCATGTCCTTCAGGCCTTCCTCAATCCGCTTCGCGATTTCGATTTCGCCTTCGCGCGTCAGCAGCTCAACCGATCCCATTTCGCGCATGTACATGCGCACCGGATCGGTAGTGCGACCGAAGTCGGAATCCACCGTGGACAGGGCGGCTTCTGCGGCGGCTTCCGCATCCTCGTCGCTGGCAACGTTTGCCACGTTGTCGGACAACAGCAGGGTTTCGGCATCCGGCGCGTGCTCGTAGACCGCGATACCCATGTCGTTGAAGGTACCGATGATGCCGTCAATCGCTTCCGGGTCGACGATGTTTTCCGGCAGGTGGTCATTGATTTCCGAGTACGTGAGGAAGCCGCGGTCCTTGCCCAGCTTGATCAGGGTCTTGAGCTTCTGGCGCCTCTGCTCGATCTCTTCCTCGGATGCCTCGGTATCGGACGAAAAAGCATCCTTGAGCAGGGCTTTTTCCTTCGCCTTGCGGTCCTTGGCCCTTGCCTTGTCGGCAGCCTTCAGCTCGGCACGCTCCACCGCATTCAATGCTGCGACTTCGTCATTTTCCGGCTGAAAGTCTTTTGGCTTGCGGCCACGACGACCCGGCACCTTGACGGCGGGGAGGACGTAACTGGATGTATCAATTGCAGCCAATGCAGCTGCATCTGTAGTTTGATTTACAGTTGTGGGCATGCCGGTCTTGGCTTCGGCTTTCGCCGGTGCCTTGCTGGAGGCTTTTTCAACTGGCTTCAATACGGTTTTCTTGTTTGTCACGGGAGTTTTCAATTTCTCAGGAGCCGCTTTTGCAGTGGCTCGGGATGAAGTTTTGGCCGTTGACGCAGTCGCTTTCAAGGCCGTTTTCGGCGCTGCCTTGGCAACTGTCTTCGTCGGAACTTTGTTGGATGATTTCGCCTTGCCTGCGGGCTTGGCGACGGCGGTCTTCTTCACGGCAGGCTTTGCCATCGACTTGCTGGAGGCAGGTTTAGTTGCAGCCGATTTCGCATTTTTTGCGTTAAGCGTGGATTTCGCGGGTTTTTTCATTGCGTTCGCCATAGAATCAATACCAACTGGATTGCCCTTGTTGCGCAAATAAGACAACGCATTGGGAGCCGGGTTAATTTACGTACGCTTCACTGGCTTGGCATCCGCCCAAGCGCTATTCATTCCGTTGTTATTTTTATCTTTTCGATTGGAATCCGACACGCCTAACGAACTACCCTAAGGCCTTGAATCAAAAGCTTTTAATTGTACCACAAGGAACAACATTGCTCCAGCCCAACGGCGCCATGCACTGGCGCAAATCAGCGCAATGTGCTTTCGACCTCAGCTTGCCGACGGAGTTGCTCCTGCTGCTGGGCGAGCTCCCGGTAACGGGCTCGCGCCTCTTCTGTTTGCAGACCAGTCGTAACTAATTGATCCATCTCGGCTTTTAACACCTGTATTTTAGTCTGCCGTACCGCCCCGGCAAGTTCGGCCCGAGCGGCTTCCGGGTCGGACTCGGGTTCTGCGGCTATTTCCGCGATCAGGGGCTCGAAATCCGTTCCCAAGACGCGCAGCTGCTCCGCGAGGGCCGCGAAATTCGCTTGAGGTCCCAGCGCCTTGCAGGCGTCGGTCAGCTGGATCAGCATCGATGCATTGTCCGGCGCAAGATGTGCCGCTGCTGTCATGGCAGCCTCATCCAGCTCAGCCACCAGTGTCGGATGCGCAACCAGGATGCGCATCATCTGCCTTTCCAAGCCCATCGGCGGACTGCGCTTTGCCCGTGGCGGAGCAATCCTCGCCCGCGCCACCGGTTGTGCCAGCTCGAACAAGGCCTCGATCTCGGCCGGCGTCGTCTGCGTCAACTGAGCCAAACTGCGGACAATCTGCAGGCGCAACGCTGACGGCGGCATTGCCTGCAGCAGAGACTTTGCATTGAACTGCGCGCGAGCCCTGCCCTCGGATGTCTTCAAATCTTCGTTCGCAACCACTTCGTTCAGCAGGAATTGCGAAAGAGGCATCGCGTCATTCACCTGCTTCTCAAAAGCCTGCGCACCCAGTTCCCGGATATAGCTGTCCGGATCATGCTCCGGCGGCAAGAACAGGAACTTGAGAATCTTGTTGTCCGTTGCAAAAGGCAGGCAGGCATCCAATGCCCGCCGCGCCGCTCGGCGCCCGGCTGCATCGCCATCGAAGCTGAAAACCACATGATCGGTTTGCCGCAGCAGCTTTTGCACGTGAGTCGCAGTGCAGGCCGTCCCGAGTGTGGCGACCGCTTGCGGAAACCCGAGTTGCGCGAGTGCGACCACATCCATGTAGCCCTCGGTCACCAGCGCATAGCCGGCATCCCGAATCGCCTGACGCGCCTCAAACAGGCCGTACAACTCATTACCCTTCTGAAATAAGGGCGTCTCGGGTGAATTCAAGTATTTCGGTTCGCCGGCATCAATGACGCGTCCGCCGAAGCCAATGACCTGGCCTTTGGTATTCCGGATCGGAAACATAATGCGGTCGCGGAACCGGTCATAGCGCTTGCGCGGCCCGCCCTCATCCTCGTCCTTGGCAATCACCAGCCCGGACTCGACCAGCTCGGAAGCTTCGTAATCGGGAAACACGGCGCGCAAGCCATCCCAGGAATCGGGCGCAAAACCGAGGCCAAACTTGGCCGCTATTTCGCCGGTCAGTCCACGCCCTTTAAGGTAGGCAATCGCGCGTTGCTCGCCGCGAAGCTTTTGCCGGTAGAAGTCGCATGCTCGCGACATCACATCAGACAAGGCAAGGCTTCTGGCTTGCGCTTCAGCCCGCTGAGCAGGCGGCAGCCGGTCCTGCTCCGGCACTGTCATGCCGACGCTTTGGGCAAGGTCTTTGACCGCCTCGACAAAGCCGAGACCGGAATACTCGATCAGGAAACCAATGGCTGTGCCATGGGCGCCACAACCGAAGCAATGATAGAACTGCTTGGTCGGGCTAACGGTAAAGCTGGGGGATTTTTCGTTGTGGAACGGGCACAAGCCCATGTAGTTGGCGCCACCTTTCTTCAGTTGCACATAACGTCCGACTATCTCGACGATATCGAGCCGGTTGAGCAAGTCCTGAATGAAAGATTGTGGAATCACGATTGTCAGTGGCGCGCCAACAAGTTCCTGGGAAGCAGTTTGTGAAACTGGTGGGAGCTGGCTTCACGCAAGCCCCGCGAACAAAAAGAAGATGGAGATGAATGGCTGCTTTTAAACAGCCACAGTCACATCAGGCCTTGGCCAATGCCGCCTTTACCATCCCGGATACCGCCGTCATGTCGGCGCGGCCTGCGAGCTTGGATTTCAGAACCGCCATGACCTTGCCCATGTCTTGCGGACCTTTGGCTCCAGTGGCGGCGACAGCGGCTTCCACTTCCGATTGCACTTCGGCATCCGACAAGGCTGCAGGCATGTACGTCGACAAGACAGCGACTTCGGCTTTTTCGTTATCGGCAAGATCCTGGCGCCCGCCCGCCTCGAACTGGCTGATGGAATCCTTGCGCTGCTTGATCATCTTTTCGATGATGGCAAGAATCTGGCTGTCGTTCAGTTCGATGCGCTCGTCCACTTCCTTTTGCTTCATTGCCGCAGTCAGCAACCGGATGGTACCCAACCTGGCAGTGTCCTTGGCACGCATCGCCGCCTTCATGTCTTCCGTGATTTGTTCTTTCAGGCTCATTTGATCTCCAATTCCGACAAAATCCAGCCAGTCTTGCCTGGATGCACCAATTCTTTCAAACAGGCTTGACCATAAACGCCAAAACCCGCTGCGGACCAACACCGGAGCGGGTTTGCGCCATGCCGCACGGTGTGCGGCAGAAAATCAGTACATCTTTTTCGGCAATTGCTGGCTGCGGATGCGCTTGTAGTGGCGCTTTACGGCAGCGGCGAGCTTGCGCTTGCGCTCTGCAGTCGGCTTCTCGTAAAACTCGCGCGCACGCAACTCGGTCAGCAGGCCGGTTTTCTCGATAGTGCGCTTGAAGCGACGCATTGCAACTTCGAAAGGCTCGTTTTCTTTAAGGCGAATGGTGGTCATGTAAACTTAAATTAAGTTTTTTAAGGAAAGACGTGGATTATAACAGCTTCACTTCGCAAAGAAAAGTACGACTAACCCACCCTTTTTTGCGTCTGGCGCAGCAATCCTGATCTGGATCAAATTGAACGCCCGGCGGCGACTCCGGAAGCCCATGCCCACTGGAAGTTATAGCCGCCCAGCCAGCCTGTGACATCCACCGCTTCTCCAATGAAATGCAATCCCGGGATCCTGGTACACATCAGGCTTTGCTGGGACAATTCGCTGGTGTCTACGCCGCCCAGCGTGACTTCCGCCTTGCGATAGCCTTCCGAGCCGTTTGGCGTGATAGTCCAGCGGTTCAGCGACTCGCCCAGTTTGCGCAATTGCTTGTCCGGCAGCTCTGCGACCTTTGCGTCGGCATTGAATCCGTTGGCGAGCAGCCAGCCTTCCGCCAGGCGCGCCGGGAGCCATTGCGCCAATACATTACCCAGATTCTTTTTGATCGAGTTTTTTCCCGCGACAAGTGATTCGGCAACATCGACATCCGGCACGAGATTGATGCTCAATGCAGCCGCCTCTCGCCAGAAGCTCGAGATCTGCAGTACGGCGGGCCCGGATAGGCCGCGGTGGGTGAATAACAGGTCTTCACGAAAGAAGCCGCGTGCCTTCTTCTCGCCAGCCGCAATTTCCACCGACAACGCGATCCCGGCCAGCGGCAGAAAGGAGCTCCAGCCAGCAGAATCGAAAGTCAGCGGCACCAGCGCCGGGCGCGGCTCTACCACTTTCAGCCCGAATTGCCGGGCGATGCGAAACGCGAAATCCGTTGCACCAATCTTGGGTATCGACAAGCCGCCGGTGGCAATCACCACGCTGTTGGCCAGGATTTCTCCGGCTTCCGTTTCGATCCGGAAAGCTTCACCATTCCTGCCGATCGCCGCCACCTTGCAAGGCATGCGCCATTCAACGCCACCGGAATCGCACTCGGCTTTCAGCATGGCGATGATTTGTTCGGCCGAGTCATCGCAGAACAGCTGGCCCTTGTGCTTTTCATGAAAGCCGATCCGGTAGCGCTTGACCAGGTCGATGAAATCCTGCGACGTGTAGCGCGACAAGGCGCTTCGGCAGAAATGCGGATTTTGCGAGAGGTAGTTTTCCGGACCAGCGCGCAGATTGGTGAAATTGCAGCGTCCGCCACCGGAGATGCGGATCTTTTCACCCAACTTAGAGGCATGGTCAATCAGCACGACTTTCTTTCCGCGCTGGCCTGCCACGGCGGCGCACATCATGCCAGCCGCGCCTGCGCCGATGACCGCCACATCGAATTGTTTTGTCATGAATCAGCCTGACGCACTGACGCGACTTGCGGCAAGCGGAAAAGGAATTGTCTCAAGCCATGCCCTCGGTTAATGAAATCCCGGGGGCGAAGTATGCTTCATCCACAATTCGGATGACAACCGCATCACATCATTGAGCGAGCCGCGCTGCTTGTATGTCTTGCGCAGCCAGGCAGCATCGTTCTGGCGTTCGTAGGCGAGATGGCGCAGACGCTTGAGTGCCTGCTCTTCTGCCTCGTTCTGTGCAAAGCGCTTCAGGTCATGCAGGCGGTCCAGTATGCTGACGAAGATCGACTGCTTGATCGAGTCGCAATGCTTTTCATCGCCATGCTGGGCAATGTGCCCATTCAGCCCGTAACGGCTCGCCTCGAAGCGGTTGTATTGGTACAGCAGGTAAAACTTGTCATTGATTTCCAGCGGACGCTCGCTCAACAGCCAGCGCGCCAGCAACTGCGCATAACAGCCGAGCAGCGCCGCATGCTCCAGCGTCAGCGGCGTATCGCAGACGCGGATTTCCACTGTGCCGTACTCCGGCTTGGGACGGATATCCCAGTAAAAATCCTTCATGCTGGCAATGATGCCGAGCTTGCACAATTCATCGTAGTAGGCTTCGAAATCACTCCAGCGCGTCAGCACCGGCGCGGTTCCGGACAAGGGAAAGGCACGCACCACATTGCTGCGGGAGGAATCGAAGGCGGTATCGACGCCCTGATAGAACGGCGAGGCAGCCGAGAGTGCGATGAAGTGCGGCACGAAACGTGAAAAGCCATGCGTCAGGTACAAGGCGTCATCGCCATTGGCAACGCCCACATGGATATGCTGGCCAAAGACGGTAAAGGTCTTGGCAAGATAACCGTACTTTTCATGCAGAAAATGAAAACGCTCGCTCGGCGTGATCCGCTGTTCGCTCCAGTTCTGGAAAGGGTGTGCGCCGCCGCCGGCGACGTCGATGTTCAGATGCTGCGCGCCGCGGATGAGCGCGGAGCGGATGTCCTTCAGCTCTTCCACCAGTTCGTCGACCCGGGTATGCACGCCGGAATTCAGCTCGATCATGCCTTGCGTCATTTCGAGCTTGATCTGCTTTTGCAAATCGCGTGGCTCAATCCAGGTCAAGAGATCGACCGCATCGGTCGCCAGATTGTAATTGCGACGGTTGACCAGTTGCAGTTCCAGCTCAATGCCCATGGTGTAAGGCGTCGATGAGCCAAAGGGCAAGATACTCATCCAATTCTCCTTGATTCTTCAAGATCGGCCCAAACAGCCGTCTTAGCGGTGGCCGCCCTCGCCCGACTTGATCAGGGCAAATTGCGTGGCGATCGGGCCGAGCAGTTCTAGCACGATCAGGCTGCCCGCCAGTACCGGCGCCACTGCCGCGATAGTTTGCGGATAAAGCGATGAAAACTGCACGAACCCCAGGCCGGCTTCCGCCATCGGCAGCGTGCCGAGCGTAAGCAGGCCGGCTTGACGCCATTTCAGTTTCGCCGGGCGGGCAAACACGAAAATGCTGATCGTCATGGCAAGCAGGCGTGCGCCAATCAGCAGTGCCACCGGCATACCGATCGACAGCAGAGCGGGCAGGCGGATCGATGCGCCGATGGTGACAAACAGCATCACGATGAACAGCTCGGTTGCAACACCGAATTCGAGTTCCATCACGTCATATTGCACATCCAGGTTCTTGGACAGGATCGCGAACGCCAGCATTGTCAGCAACACCGGCAATTTCAATGCATAAGCCGCGCCTATCGCAAGTGTGATGATGGCAATGACAAGCACGAATTGCCGGCTGCGCTCGCGTCCCAGAAGGCGTGCCAGCGGCATCATCAGACGATAAGTCAGATAGGCAAGCAGCAGCGAACCGCCGAGTACATACAGCGTGTCACCGATCAGGGTCTCGATCGGAGCCGCATCTTCCGACGCGACCACAGGCAGGAGCACATAGGCAATCAGCAAGGCCACCAGGTTGTTCAAGGCTGTCATGGCCGCCAGCCGGCGTGTCACATGGCCTTCGGCGTCGAGATCGCGGATCACGACCGTGACGACCGCGGGCGCGGTCCCAATGGCGAACACGCCCGCCAGCATTGCTACGGAACGCGGAATACCGAGCCACTCCAGCCCGGTCCAGACCAGGCCGAAACACAGCGCGGAGCCGGTGAGCACGGTCGCCACCAGCCATTTCTCGTAACGCAGCCAGCCAATGTCCACATACCGTCCAAGCTGATACACGACAAGTGCAATCGCGATGTCGCCAAAGATGCGAGCCACCGTCAGCACATCTCCCGACAGCCAGTCCAGTCCGCCCGCGCCCAGCGCAAAGCCGACCAGCAGATAACCGGTGATGCGTGGTATCCAGGAAATTTTCGAAACGATATGGCCGCCTACCAGACCGAGCAGCAGCAGGCTGCCGAACAACAGCAGCGCATTCCATTGAATGGACTGCATTAGGTCAAAAGGCGGAAGACTCCAAGGCATGGATCCCCCTTAATTTGGAAAGCTTGCAGAGGCAAGCAAGGCGTGAAATGAGACGTCCCTGTTACGGCACGGTCGCTAATTTGTTTTTATCGCGACGTTTCTTGACTGCACTACTTCGTCAGCAGGAAGAATAAAAAGTTCCAAAAAATATTTCCTGTTGGAAGCACTTTCTGGCTTTAAATTTTGTTATTCAAGTCGCGCAAGTTAGCAGACATCAAGTCTCGGGTCAAATGCGCCACGGCTGCAATCAGCTTCGGTGATTATCATTCGCATGACGTACAAGCGTATTTGCACGGAGACGCCGCGATACGTCCAGGCAGTGCCGGACCTGCTCTGCGATCGCCTCCGGAATCGGCTCCTTTCCATTCAAGACCGAGCAAATCCATTGCGCAGTGCCGCTTGCATCGCGGTCTTGGGGCGAGGATGGCAACTCATCCACCGGCTCCTGCTTTTCGACCACCACCGTGCGTACACCACCATGGAACCATTCAATCTGTTGCGCCCGCCTGCTGTTGGCAACAACTTCACCTTCAGTGCCACGCATCAGGAAGGCATCGCCGCGTTCGGCCGGTGCGGCAGTCGTGAAATAACTGGTCAGCATGGCCAGGTATTCCGGATGGGTGTAAGAGACAAGACGCAGTGCAGGTCCTGCAAAGGGTTGCATGATCTTTACCAGCGTGTGGGTCGAATTGCGCACGCCAAGCACACGCCGTAGTTCCAGCAGGCGTGCCAGACGCGGTGCCAGTGACTCGATCGGCATGAAGGCCGGCAAGCGGGATGCAAACTGGTCCGCCGGTTGCTGCCGGTCTTGTGAAAAAGGAATTCCGAGTTCCTGAAAAATTTCCGCCGTAGTCACGCGTCCCGGGTCGCGTGTCACACCATGTACCAGCACCGGCACGCCTTGCCTTGCCAGCAGGATGGCCAGGAGCGGCGTGAGATTGGCTAGCTTGCGCGAGCCGTTGTAGCTGGGAATGACGACCGGCGCGTATTCACCTGGTGGTGAAGGGATCGGATCGAACGAAGCTTCGGCGGCGTCGAGAAATCCGGCAATTTCATCGACGGACTCACCCTTGATGCGCAGTGCCAGGATGACGGCGCCCAGCTCCAGGTCCGATACGCGACCATCGAGCATCGCAGCATATAGCTGCCGCGAATCGTCGCGCGACATGCTGCGCGCGCCCTTCTTGCCGCGCCCGATTTCCTTGATAAAAGGTGCGGCAGAAAATTTTTCGCTTGAGTATGAAGAGTCCATAGGCTAAAGGGTACTATGAACTTTCAACTCGGGCATTTCTCGCATCACTTTCAGCCTCGGCTATTCGATGCAGCGGACCGGAAGCTGCTAATTGGGGCGGATACGATACGCAATGCTTGCCGTGATTGCGCTGGCCAGCCTCTCTGCGGGCAAGCCGCGGGATTATACAACCGGGGCTCGTGCAAGAACGACTGCTGCCAAGATGCAGCGGAGTGCACTTGCTGGATATGCCCCTGCCCTTGTGCGTGCTCTTCGAACCCTCCCATGTTCATGGTATGGGCTAAAGAAGTGGCCTGAGGTTTAATGCATAAGAGCAAAACGGTTTGGACAATTGCCCCGCGACATGGCGTTTGGTCGACAAACAAGTGAGCGCGAATTATGCAAGGGAGCGGAAGGCCATGAATACAGCAACGATCTCTCGGATAAGCGCTCTGCCTACGGTGAAGTTTATTGGTGTGGCCTGGAGTTTCATGTGGCGCGGCATTGCGGCAGGACTTTTTTCGGCGGCTGGCGGAATCATTACAGGCATGTTCCTGGGCTTTACGGTCGCGCTCGGCGAGACGGCTTTTCATTTCGACTCATGGCACGAGGCGCTGGCCCATTACTCAAGCCTGCTGCGCGAACTGCTGGCCGCCTTGCCGGGCTGACAATGTAAGGCCGACATTCCTGTCGGGCCGCCGGCAATGAGCAGGCCAGCTTGTCCGCAATTTCCCTTCCATGCCCCACTGCTGTTTTACTGGTTTCTCCTCCCTCTTCCGCGCGGCCTCGCATTCAAATGGCACGATGAATTTGCAGCATTGACAAACCTGCAGGCGTGCTGCGCCGCCAGCCATGCTTCCACCGACGTCGCATCAATATGCTTTCCTTTACAATGGCGCTTCGTGATATAAGCCCTCCCCTGATTGCCCATGATTGTCCTTGGTGTCGAATCCTCCTGTGATGAAACCGGCCTCGCCCTGTATGACACGCAGCGCGGCTTGCTCGCGCATGCGCTCCATTCGCAGGTCGCAATGCATGAAGAGTATGGTGGAGTCGTGCCGGAACTGGCTTCGCGCGATCACGTACGGCGCGCGATACCACTGCTGGAACAGGTATTGAAAGACGCCGCCCTCCCGCGGTCCGCCATCGACGCCATCGCCTATACACAAGGACCGGGTTTGGCCGGCGCGCTGCTGGTGGGCGCTTCGATCGCCTGCGGGCTCGGCCTGGCGCTGGACAAGCCGGTGCTGGGCGTACATCACCTCGAAGGCCACCTGCTTTCACCGCTACTGGCAAGCGACCCGCCGCAATTCCCCTTCGTGGCACTGCTGATCTCGGGCGGCCATACGCAATTGATGCGGGTCGATGGCGTGGGCCAATACACCTTGCTCGGCGAGACCCTGGACGATGCGGCAGGCGAGGCATTCGACAAGTCGGCCAAGCTGCTCGGTCTCGGCTATCCGGGTGGCCCGGCGATTTCCCGGCTGGCGGAATTCGGCGATGCCAATGTCTACAAATTGCCGCGGCCGATGCTGCACTCCAAGGATCTGAATTTCAGCTTCTCGGGATTGAAAACCGCAGTGCTGACCGTGGTGAAAAGCCAGGTCACGAATATCTGCGAGCAGGACAAGGCCAATCTCGCGCGCGCCTTCGTCGAGGCCATTGTCGATGTGCTGCTGGCGAAATGCCTGGCTGCGCTGAAGCAGACCGGCTTGAAAAGGCTGGTGATTGCGGGCGGCGTCGGCGCGAACCGCCAGCTGCGCGAGGCCCTGAATGCCGCCGCAGTGAAAAAAATTTCCGGGTCTTCTATCCGGAACTGCAGTTCTGCACGGACAACGGCGCGATGATTGCGTTCGCCGGCGCGATGCGCCTGCAGCTCAATCCACAGGCGGCGGTGCGCGATTATGCGTTCAACGTGCGGCCGCGCTGGCCACTGGAAGAATTGAAAGCTGCCTGAAGACGGCCGTTCTTCGTTCTTACTTCTTCTTGCTGCCGATGCGGCTTTCCTTGCCGGCCATCAGGTTGGCAATATTGGCGCGGTGGCGATACACCAGCAGGCCACTCATGAGCAGGACGGCAAGCAATTTCACGTCCGTACCAAACAGCAGTCCGTAGTAGAACGGCGCGAAGATGCTGGCCACCAGCGCCGCCAGCGACGAATAGCGGAATGCGTAGGCCACGACCAGCCAGGTCACGAGCGTCGCCAGTCCCAGCCAGCCGTTCAAGCCAAGCAGCACGCCCAGGGCAGTCGCTACACCCTTGCCGCCGACAAAACGGAAGAACACCGGCCATAAATGCCCGACAAATACGGCGATGGCAACCAGTGCAATGCCGGTGTCGTCAATACCGTATTGCGGCCCGTATTTCTGCGCAAGCCACACCGCAAGCCAGCCCTTGAAGCCATCTCCCAGCAGCGTCAGCGCCGCGGCTTTCTTGTTGCCGCTTCGCAGAACATTGGTCGCGCCCGGATTCTTGGATCCATAGGTGCGCGGGTCAGCCAGCCCGAACAGGCCGCTCACTACGACGGCAAACGAAATCGAGCCGATCAGATAGGCTGCGACGGTAAATAAAACCATGTTCATCATTCTCTCCCAGGATTGGATGGTGGCGGACTGCGCACTTCTTGCCGCTTGCGGGTCCCATGCGACGCTGTTCCCTTTCGGTCACTCCTGCAAGGCGCAGTGGACAGGCTTGGCGTTCAACAGCGCCGTGAGCACCCTTGGGTCAATGCCAACCAGATAGCCGCGCCTGCCGCCATTGATATAGATTTTGTCGAGCGCAAGAATACTCTCCTCGACATAGACCGGCATGTTTTTCTTGGTGCCGAACGGGGAAGTGCCGCCCACCAGATAGCCGGAATGCCGGTTTGCGACTTCCGGCTTGCACGGCTCGACCGACTTGCAGCCGATCTGGCGTGCCAGGTTCTTGGTCGATACCTTGCGGTCACCATGCATCAGCACCACAAGTGGCTTGGCAGCTTCATCCTGCATGACCAGGGTCTTGATGACATGATGCTCGTCGACCCCGAGCTCACGCGCCGACACCGCGGTACCGCCATGCTCTTCATATTCGTAAGGATGCTCGGAGAAGGCAATGCCTTGCCTGCGCAGCAATTGCGTCGCCGGGGTTTCAGAAATGTGTTCCTTCTTGGCCATGCGGCAAAGAGTAGTCAGAAAAATGGAGCACATTATGCAGCAAGAAATCCGGTTTTCAGCTCTCCCAGCCCTTGAAACTGCTGCATCTGACTCTTCATCACCACACTGCAGGAGGCATCGGGAGCCGAAGTGTCACGGTGTCATGTGCAGACGGCTTCTCTTGTCTTTCAGCATGCAACAGGAAATGCCGTTGAAAAAGCTTGATCTGGCTCAGCAAATCCACAGCGCTTGCATGGCACTCTGCCAATCCAATTCCGATGCGATGCTTCGAATTCGCGGTCAGGAGAGCTTCTTTTATTTACAAGAAGAAAGCTTTTCTCCGTTCCGATGGGTGCGCACTTAAAAAATTCTCAAATATTTTGTGCGGCGCACCAAAAAACCCTTGACTTCATCAATTCAGCCCTTAAAATAGGATTTGTTGCAGCGCACAATAAGAGGCGCACTTCCCTTTCATTGCGATCTACTTCAGGAGAATTTCATGTTTGCCCTACCCGAACAGCTGTCGTCCGCGACCAAAACCAATCTCGAAGCTCAGCTTTCCTTTTTCACTACCTTAACCAGCAAGGCATTTGAAAGCGTGGAAAAGGTGGTCGACCTGAACATCACCGCCGCCAAGGCATCGCTGGAAGATTCCGCTGCCGTGACTCGTCAGCTCCTGGCAGCAAAAGATGCGCAGGAATTCTTCACGCTGACTGCAGCGCAGGCACAGCCGAATACCGCGAAAGTGATCGCCTATGGCCGTCACCTGTTCAGCATCGCCAGCAATGTGCAGGCAGAACTGGCCCGTGCCACTGAAGAGCAGGTTGCCGAAACCAGCCGCAAGGTCAATGCGCTGGTAGACGATGTGTCGAAGAATGCGCCGGCCGGCTCCGAAAACGTTATCGCCATCGTCAAGTCTGCGCTTGGCAATGCCAACGCCGGCTACGAGCAATTCAGCAAGACCACCAAGCAGGCTGCGGAAGTCATGGAAGCAAACTTGACCTCGGCCGTGAACCAGTTCGCGCAAGCCGCTGAAAAAACTGCAAGCGCCGGTCGCGCTCGCAAGTAATTTTCGCGTCAGTGCTTGATGATACGGGCCGCTTGCGGCCCGTTTTCATTTCCTGCCCCGGAAAAAAAGATCATTGAACCCGCTCTTCAACTGCCCTTCCTCCCGCGTACCGGCCCGGGCGATTGCAATATCGCCCAGGATTGCGCCAGCCTTCATAACCGGCAATTGCATGGCGTTGTCGTTTTGTGCCCGCCCTCACCCGTCGATATGCGCGATCAGGGGCAAGTGATCGGACGCGCGCCGCGCCAGGGATGTCGAATGCACTTCTACATGCACCAGGCGATGACGCGGCCGGATCCAGATGCGGTCCAGCGCGAACATCGGCAGGCGTGAGGGAAAGGTGACCGGCGCCGGCACCGACTCGAAATGCGAAGTCAGCCAGCGCAAGGGCCGGCCCCAGACGAACCACTCGTTGATGTCGCCCAGGAGGATCACCGGCATTTCCTCGGTGTCGAATACCTGCAGCAGACGCCGTATCTGATCGCGCCGCTCCGCCGGACGCAGACCGAGGTGAGTCGCGATGATGCGCAAGGGATGGCCATGACAACTCAGGTCGGCATCGAGCGCACCACGCGGCTCGCGGCTGCCGAATGACAGATCGATGGTACGTGCCGACGTGATCGGATAGCGGCTCAGCACTGCGTTACCGTAAATCTTGTGAGGCAGCTTCAAAGCCGGACCCGCCGCCCCGATCATGCCGGTGGCTTCTTCCAGCATTGCTAGCACATTAGGCGTTTTACTGCCGCCCAGTGGCACTTCCTGCATCGCAACCACATCGGCGCGCATTTCGCGCAGCACCTCGGCAACCCGTTCCGGCGAAAAACGACGATCAACACCTACCGCTCCATGGATATTGTAGGTGGCGACCGTGAGCGGCCAGGGGTTGAGGTCCAGCGCCGTCTTCAGGGGCGAGGGCGCCACATCGATCAGCGAATCCATTACGCCGCAGGCTCTCCTTTCCTCCTGAGAAAACGCTGAAGTGCCATCGCCAGCCCGATGATCAGAACCACCACCAAAGCCAGAACGGCGACGGTTCCCGGACTCGGATTGCGTACCGCTTCCACCAGGTGATGCACGAAGGTGACCGTCATGCCTATGCCGGGCAGCATGCCGATCAAGGTGCCGATCATGTAATCCCGAAAGCGGATATGGGAAGCGCCGGCGACTACATTGACTACACTGAAGGGCGCGATCGGCAACATGCGAATGATCACCATGGCGACAATGCCTTGCCTGGCAATGCGCTTACTGAGGCGATTGACGCGCGGCCCCACCATTCGCTGGACAGTTTCGCGCCCCAGCCACCGGCCAAGTCCATAAGTAACGGCGGCACTCAGGAGTGTGCCGGCAATTGCATAGGCCGCACCCACGACCGGGCCGAAAACGATGCCGGTGACCGCGATCAGCAGCATGACCGGCACCACCAGCAAGCCCGCCACTACATAGCTGCCGATGATGGCAAGCGGCGTGAAAGGCAAGCCTTCCAGGTGGTGTGCGAAGTTGACCAGGGTTGCGAGATTGATCCATTCCCGCAGCGGGCTCCAGCGCCAGGCGATTGCCAGCGCAGCGAGCGCGATCGCCACAATGCCAAGGCCGATCAGACGACGCGGCACTGGCTTTTGGGCCTCGTGCGGCACATACTGCGCCACCAGTTCTTCCGGATCGATCGGTTTTTCCGGATCGAATACCGCCTGTTCGGGAATCAGCGCATCCAGCTCCGGCGTCACCACGGGATCGAGCAGGTGCATCGAGCGGCCCGGTTTGTGCAACGCTGCGATCGTCTCAAGCAGGCTTCCGCACTGGCGAAGTTCCGCATCGACGACTTCCGGTGTGGTGTCGAGATGCTCGGCCAGCAGGCGATTACGCAAACGGGCAATCGCGCTGCGGATGCGCGCCTTTTCTTCTTCACTGCCGCTCGCCTCGATCACCAGATTGCATTCAGTGTCCAGTGCCAAAGAGCGGTTGGAGAGGTTGGCGGAACCGACGCAGAACAGGTCCTCGTCGATTGCAAACACCTTGCTGTGCACATTCAGGCAGCGCTCTTCCAGGCCCGGAATATGCGGACAGTACATCCGGTAGCGGTCATGCATGTCCGCCGCTTTCAGGCGCCGGTGCAGTCGCCCCCGCAACACGCCCATCGTCACCTGCTCCAGCCAGCCGCTTTGCGTCTGCGGGGAAATCACCGCGACTTCCGGACCGTCCAGTTCGGCCAGGCGGCCAACGAGCGCATTCCCGATCAATACGGAGGTGAAATACTGGTTCTCGAAGAACATGTAGCGCTTCGCAGCAGCAATCGCATCAAGGTGCAATTGACGCACCTCATGCACTCCCGCCTCGCCCTCGAAAGCGGGCTCTGTACGGGAGATGGCGATATCGATGTCGGTCAAGTCCGGAGCGACGTCTGACGGCCAGGGGTCGTATCCTTCGCTGCAACAACTTGCCGGCTTGCGCCCGGTAGCGCGCTCCCAGCGCAGACGAACCAGTTCGCCCAATGCACGCGCGGCATCGCCGTCCACCATGGCCTGGACATCGTGGAACGGAGCATGCGGCTTGCCGTCGATATCGCGACGCAAGGGCATATGGCAGGCATGATCCGGCGTGTCCCATCTGCAACGCGTGAGATCCAATCCGCCTACAAAAGCAAGCGCATCATCTACCACCACCACTTTCTGATGATGGGAACCGCCGATCGGATGGCGGGCGTCCATATGGAAAAAAAGATTGCGGCTGGTTTGCCAGCCCAGCTTGTAGGCAGCAAGCCATTCCCGCTCCAAGGCGTACAGCACCGCGAAATCCCAATTAAGGACGTAGATGCTCAAGTCAGGACGCTCTGTCGCCACGGCATGCAGGAATTCCCCGAGCGGTTCGGGATAGCCGTCGTTTGCGCCTTCCGGCACCAGCAGCATGCGGCTGTCGATATCCCAGCTCAGGATGAACACGCTGTGCCGCGCGGCACGAATTGCAGCACGTACCGCACGGAAATAGGCATCTGCGTCAATCAGCAGGCTGAAGCGCTGGGCATGCTCGATGCGCCAACAGTTATGGCCCGGCTGCAGCAGGCCGGTTGCGAGCGAAGTAGTTTTGAAAGGATGGTCTTGTGCGGACATGCTCGCCGTACCGAAAAGAAAGAATGCTTGTTTCGGTGTTCGACGTCCGGCAAGGCTGTTAGTTTCGCTTCAATAAAAGACGGACAAGCAGATCGTCCTCCAAGGCAAGCAGGAGGAAATTCCCGGCATCATTCAACCTTGGGAGCATCCGGCGCGCTCCCGTTGCCCAACTTCCTCCAGAGAATCCAGTCGCTGATGACTTCCACCGTTTCCCGCTCCCGCCCCAGGAAACCATGCGGGCCGAACGGACCGCAGGTATCACCCCGCTGCCAATCGCCGCCTTCAATGAATACCACGGGAAATCGATCACTCATCCTGCGGGCGCCGTCGGGCGGTGTCACCCTGCAGGCATCGTGGCCATGATGCACGAACAGCAGCGGAACCGGTATCTGGTCGAAATCGAAACTGGCGAGCCCGGGGCCGGTGCGACTGCTGACGAAGACCGTCGACGTCAGCACGACGCCACTGATTTCCTTGCCGAAGTAAACGGCGAGATGTGCCGCTGAAATGGTGCCGCGGCTGGTTCCAACCAGATACACCTGTTTCAACCCAAACCTGTCCTTGAAATCCGACAAGACCTGCCGCACTTCTTCCGCATGCAGATTGGACATGCGCACGCCGTCCGACAGCGGCGCACTGTCGGCGCTCGGATCGAAACTTGCCACGGCCAGCCCACGCTCGGCAAACACGGCGCGCGCGCGCAGCAGAAAATTATGCCCAGGCTGGGGGATGCCCTTGTTTGCCAGATCGATGACGCCTTCGCTTCCTACGAACAGGATCACGCCCACTTGGGGCGCCTGCCCTTCCGCGCCAGTCGCCAGGTAAAGCAGCGGTGCCTTGCCCGGTCTGTCGATGCGGATGATGCGATCATTTGCCGCATGGGCTGACATCATGCCGCTGGTCAGCATGAGTATTGCCACCGTTCTGCATGCCTTAGCGATGAATATTCGCAGTAATCCGCAAGCTTCTGAAATCAATCTCTGATCCTTATTATTGAACAGTGCGCCAGGCATTGCACGCGCCATGCGGGGCCATGCATGCATGAACGCGCAAACCTTCGAAAACATCTTACCCTTTAATCGTCCACCCGAGCGCCACACCCAAGGCATGCCGGCAACTCGGTGATATGTACAGCCCCAGCATGCCCAGATTGGCGATAACGGTCACCCAGAATACCGACTGGAATGACTGCTTGCGGGACTTGTGGCGAAGCGTCTGCTGCGCGAGCAGTGCGCCGGCCCAGCCGCCGACGAGCGCACACAGATGCAGACTGGATTCCCTGGTCCGCCAGCGGCCGCTCCGCGCCGCCGATTTGTCGACCAGGTAGGCTGCAAAGGCCAGCAGGCTTGCGCCCCAATACAGGACCGGGACTTGCATCGGCAGCTTGCCTGCCCATGCCGCAATTGAAATCGCAAGAAGGAACAGGAAAGCGGAGGCAGCCGCAATGCCGCCCGCCCCGGCGCCTCCTCTGCGCGCAGGATGGGCGCCTGCAAACGCGGCGCTCGCTGCACTCGGCCCGCGCTTGCCGTCACGCGCAAGTGCATAAACCACTCTTTCATTTCCAGCCGGGCGGCGCGTTGCCTTTGAAAAGGCCTTGATGTGAAGGAATACCCGGGCACCGCCATCGTCCGGGGTGATGAAACCGAAGCCGCGCGCATCATTCCAGCTGGTGATTCGGCCCCGATGGCGCATGGCCCCTGGTTCAGGATGGCGCGAAGCTCGGCTCGGCTGCATCTTCAGGTGCGCCGCTGCTCGTAAATGATGTTCTTCCCGATAAACGCGAAGATGCATGCAGCCACCATGGATGCGTACAACGCGACCACGAAGCAAAGGCAGAGCGAGAACCCGGCGCAGATCAGCAGCCTGTCCCGGGACTGCCAGGCGGGCAGTGACAACCATGCCGCCATCGCAAAGCTGACGGCTGCCAGAGGCCAGCCGATCAGCGGCGCGGAAAGATTGCGCAAACCCGGGAGTGGCAACGGTGACGCCGAAAAATACGGCCACAATACGGCCATCAGGGCGCCAAGGGCGGCGACCCAGGCCAGAGGGGCGTTTCCACTGAATGGCTTCATGGCTGTTCTCCCGCGCATCAAGTTGACGGATATGTCTTGTCTGTCAGCTGGTGTGACCTGTCCGTGTTCAAAGCGAATCCGGAAAATTGCCCTTCGCTCCAATCAATCCTCGGCCGTCACCATCCTCGAAGATTCGCTGAAGATCCAGGAAATCGCAAACCCTGCCCATACCGAGCTGCGCTTCTTCACCAGCGGACTGTCCTCGAATACCGCGCCGGCGAGACTGTCGTAGCGCACGAAGCCGCCCACCCAGTAGCGCGGGAAGCGCTTCGACAAGGCCATGGTGAATTGCGAACCGGCATAGCCGCCCGGCGCGGCATAGGCAGGCCGGGTCGCGGTGGCCTCAGCGGAGTCGACCGAATAAAAATAAGCGTTGTTCTTGCGCGAATTGACCAATATCCCGCCAAGCAGCCCGAGATTCCATCCCGAGAAACCGGCCGGGTCCCGCACGTCCAGGTTCAGATTGGGTGAAAACAGCCAGCCTATCTGTCTGGGTGAAGACTCCACGGTGATCGCCGTCCGCAATGGTGCGCGGAAATCCAGCTTCATTTTCTCGTTGGACGACTTCCACAGGTTGACGCTCATCGTCGGACCAACCTCGATCGAAGGCTTGAGGTTCTCCATGCCGGCACGCGCCGCATTGTTCCGGCTGTTCACCGGCAGGGTTGCATTCAGACCGAGAGTAATGTCCACCCTGTCGCTATCGAACAACATACTGCGTACGCCATTGCGGTCGGCCTTGAGGAGTTTGCCCCGGTAGACGAAATACGGCGCAGGCAATACATAGGTGCTCCTCTCGTCGGAGCCGCGGTAATCCGGCAGGCTGATGCCGGCGACACCAAGGCCGAGCTCCCACAGCGGCAGCGCCTCCGCGTGAGCCGCGGCCGAGCTCAGCAGACCTGCCATGCAGAGAATTGCCTGCGGAATTGCGATCGTTTTTTTCATCATGGAGGTTTCCAGTTGGTGCTGCGGGCGGCCACCCTTCCGAAGCGGACACTTGGCGAATTGGCACCGTGGCGGCAAAATAGTTGCCTATATTAAACGCTCCACCTGCCCGTGCAAACACGAATCAACAAGGACTTTCATCCTCCGGGCACCATGTTCAGGAACGTGCTGCAGGTTTTTTCAACCCGGGAGGAAAAGCATGGCGTTTCACAAATGGCGGATTGCGCTCGTGAGCTTCATCATCGTTCTCGCCGGATGCGCGGGACCGGCGGTCGATCCGAAAGATGAAACTCTGTCGCTGGTGTACGGCTACGTCGACATGACAGATGCGCCATCGAGCCTGGAATGGGTGTCGATCAAAAAGTATGGCGGGCAAGCCGGCTGGTACAACGTGCCCGCGAAGGATGGCCTGTTCTGGCATATCGGCATCGAGCCCGGTGCCTATCAGGTCGAGAAATTCGGCGGGCGGGGAGGAAGCTTCCTGACAAGGCGTGACCATGAATACCTCTTCGGCACCAAGGGCAGGAACGAAACCGCAATCCGCATTCAGACGCCGGGCGTTTTTTTCATGGGTGCCTACAAGTACGTCGATCATGCGGGCGGCTTCTGGAAACAGGGCCAGTTCGAGATGAAAGCGCTCAAGGCACCCTCGGAAAAGGAACTGCTGCAACGCCTCATCAAGGAACTCGAGGCGGATGACGAGATGCGCGAATACACGCGGCAGATCAACCTCGCCAAGAAACGGCTCGCCACCCTTCAATAGGAGACATCCATGCTATCCAGATTCATTCAGTGTGCCCGCCCTGTTCTGCTTGCTTCGGCGTTGCTTTTAGGCGGTTGCGGCACGCTGCACAAGAGTGCGACCAGCCTGAGCGAAGTGGATTCCGGCAGCGTGATGGTGGTGGGAAAAATTGAAATGCTGCCCAAGATCCAGGCGAAGGACCAGGACCTGAAGATGGGCACGGTCGATCCTTTCAATGTGAAGGAAGCCTATCGCAACCGGGCGATGCTGTTCCTGTCGGATCAACTGACGGAAGCCGAAACGACGCGAGAAGCCTTCAATCCCCAGCTGGAAGAAACCTATTTCTTCCCCATACCGAAAGACAAGCGCTACATTGTCTACGGCTCGGTCTACACGTATTACAAGCTCAGGACCGTCAACCGCTACCGTTCGGAAGTGAATACCAATGAAATCCTGTTACCGGTGCCGATCGAATTCGACATTCGTCCAGGCGACAAGGCGATCTATGTCGGCACCTGGCGTTTCCATCGGGATGAATTCAACGAAGTCACCAAGGCGGAACTGGTTGACCAGTATCCTGCAGCCCTGGCCGAGTTCAGGAAGCAGTTCGGCGCGAATGCCGAGTTAAGAAAGGCGCTTGCCAGGCCAGCACGATCCTCAAAATAGGCCGGCCCTTGATATGACGTTCTGACTCCGGCGTCCTCTACACATGGCGCCGGAATCCTCCCTCAGACCTCCCTTTTCCCGGCAAGTGCATCACGTACCGCAGCCATCAGATCATCGGCACCTGCAAACAGCGCGAAGATGAACCACGCGGCGGCACCGAACACGCCGAGGATGAACAGCCAGTTCACCATCTGCATCACATCCCGGGAAACGAAAGGACCGATAAAGTTGGCAAGAACCACGTAGCCCGTCGCCGTGATCAACAGGCTGACGAGCGCCACCAGGATCGTTGCCACCCCATTCAGGCGCTCGCTGGAATCGCGCATCTGTTGCGCAGCCTGCCAGCCAAGCGACCACAGCAGTGAGAGCGCCGCCATATGCGCAATGAATTCCGCCAGCCGTGCTGCCGTCAGCCGCGGATTGCCGAGTGTTGCACTCTTGAACAGGGCGAGATTGCCGAGGGCCACACCTAACAGCAGCGCCGCAATAATCACGATTACATATTTGCCGACCCAGCCCCATCCTTTACCATCCATAGCGCCTCCACATGTCCTTGTTGTCCTTCGCGCAAGTCGCGCGCCGACAGTCTGGCATGGCAACATGGCCTTGGCCAGAAACATGCTTGCGAAAGTGACATGCCTGCAACATCCCCGGCAAGTTTAAGACCTCTTGCTTGCGTGTGCGGGATCGACCGCGACGATCATGTCGATCTCGACCGGCGCGTTCTTCGGCAATTGATAGACGCCCACCGACGTTCTCGTAGGCCGGCCTGCGGACGACAGAACGGCATGCAGGACTTCCGAGGCGCCATCGGCCACTTCGCTTTGCTGGGTAAAATCCTCCGCGCATTGCACGTACACCGTGATGCGCAGCACTTTGCGAATGCGATCGAGATTGCCAAGGGTCTGGCGAAGAATTGCCAGCGCACGCATGGCGCAGATTTTCGCTGCATGACGTCCCTGCTCCAGCGAGACATCCTTCCCGACCCGCCCGGTGACCACGACCATGTCGCCGACTCGCGGGATCTGGCCGCTCACATAGACTTCATCGCCATGCTCGACCGCCGGCACGTAATTTCCGCCGGTACGCATTTCGCCATCAAAACTGTGGCCAAGTTCTCTGGCCACCTGCTGGAACGCCTCTTCCCTGGACTGCATCGTTGTCATCGCTATTCTCCTCAAACCATTGCAAGCATGATGCGGGACATTCCGCTTACCCTCAGGCCGTCCGTGCGGTCACGGAAATAAAGCGCGTTGAGTTCCTCCGGCCCCATATCCCGAATGGCGGGAAAGCCGATTTCCTTTAGTTCGGACGCCAGCGCAGCAGGCTCGAAGGAAGCACGCCAGGGCTCACCCAGTTCAGCGACTCTCGAAGCCATGGCTTCGAACGCGGTCCGCCGGACGGGATCGAGAAGATGCGGCGCAACCATGTAATCGAAGATCACAGCGCTGCCCTGCTGCATGGAAGCGGCAATGAAACCAAGCGTCGCCATGATGGCTCCCCGACTGAGATAGGGAGTGACGCCCAGCCAGGAAAAGAAAGCCGGCTGATTCGCATCGAGTCCCGCGTCTTGCAGCGCACCTGAAAGGGATTGTGTTTCGAAGTCAATGGGAACGAAATGCAGGCATGGAGGAGGCTCAATTCCGGCCTCGGCAAGCCGCTTCCTTTTCCAAACCTGCGTGGCGGGATAATCGACCTCGAAAACATGCAAGCCGGCATATTCGCATCGATAGGCGAAAGTATCGAGACCGGCGCCGAGGATCACGTACTGGCGCACACCGGTCTCGACAGCGCGTGCGAGCTGCTCTTCGGCGTAACGACTGCGCGCCACGACTGCCGCACGCAGCGCGCGTATTGCTGTCCGGCCCCGGCCTTGCTGGCGGTCGGCGACAGTCGCCGCAAACGCCTCCGCACCGGCGATGCGCAGCGCCACCGGATCGTCAAATACCCGGGGATGATCCATAAGCTGATGGGCGGCTCGCAACCGGGCCACATCTTCCGCGGTCTTGCTCGAATGATTTTCTTTCATGGATGTGCCGGCGAATGTAGATGGATTATTTTAAGTGACAGGTCTCTACACCTTCCATGCTTCCGACGCGGCTCAGGAATCCTCGTCAGATAGAGCGCTTGGCAGCGATGCAGCACTTCCGCACACCCACTGCCAAGCCTTACGCGAATTACCGATGGATCGCCCCTGGCCCCCAATACTCTTCTAGGGCCGTCATCGCTGGCTCCTTCCAGACGGATTCCGGAACGAAGGCAAGCCGGTCCAGGACGGCTACCACAGCCTGATCCTGCTGCAGCGAAAGTGCTCCGAAGCGTGGAGGATCGCGATCCGGTGGCCGAAGTGAAAACAGGAACGCGTCAACAGCATTCGACTCGGAATTTCCAATGTTTTCCAGCGCATACTCGAGAAGGAATGGCAGATAGTATCGCCAGGAATCGGCATCCAGATGCGGCAGCTCCCAGAAATACCTTTCGAAGTAGTCGCCGGTGGGGCAATCCGCATCCGGATCATAAGGCGGGACCGGCGCGTACTCATCCACGGCGTCGCCGCCCCGGAGCGACATGGCCGGCATCGCGGGCAAGCCGGCGAATGCTTCCTTCCAGTCAGTGGATGTCTTCTCCATGTGGCCCCGCTTCATTCGCCAGGTGCGGCTTGGGCCCGCTCCCATGGCTCCACGGGGCCCGGCCGAATGACAAAGAGCGGATGGCACAAAGGATTTTCATGGGTGGCAAGGCGTGCGTAACACTCGGGGCTGCGCACGGCGAGCTTGGAAAGCAGGTGAGCCCATTCGCAGGCCAGCTGGCCGGTCGTCACTTCGATGGGACTGACCGCATCGCATGGCTCTATCTTGCTCCGGTCAAAAGCGTAGCCGCGAGTGCTTGCTTCGGCATGGACAGCGCAGAGATAGGCATTGATCGCCTGCACTGGATCGGGGTGCGCGCGGAAGCGCTCGAGCTGCGGGTGATGCCGGTAGCCGCGCGTCTCGCCCCGTAGCACGGCGCGCGCGAGCAAGCCCTCGCGCCACAGGGCAACAAGCCCTTTCGGGTCAAGGTAGGAAGGATGCAAGGACCAGAGGCGCATGGGGATGAAGTGCCTAGTATTTAAGAAGACGGGCGCGGTCGGACACCCATATCGGCTGCCATACCGGGCCGGATTGAGTGCGACTTCCTATGACAGGGCGCGTCATGAGCAGGAATATACGCCAGTCTGTCGTCCTTGATTGATGTGACAGTGCACTCGCATTGGCAGATGGCGGTCAAAAGCTTCGCCCGAGGTCATTTCCCCCATTGATTGCAGAGAACATGTTCAGCGTGTCGAGCAGATGGAGAGTGACGGTATCGATTGTCAGATCTACCGCGTTGGCTCCTGTTAGCGACTAGCGCAAGAACGACACGAATCTCATGTTGGCACTGACCATCACAAAGTCCACTTCAGGTGCCGTATAGCCGACTGCAGGCTGCTCCCTCATGCCATCCCTTTCGATAAGTCCCTTGTACTTCGGGGGAGTCCATATACGATTTGTTAGGCCGCAGCTCAACCCCTGCATGAGCACTACGACGCGACCTTCATTTCTAGGTAGGCAATAGCTCGTGCAGAGAGCACTAGCGGCTTTGGCCCACCGCCCTCAATGAACTCAACCATGCTACCAACTGGATAAGACTCACTTGTACCATTGAGGAATTCAATACCGTGCTCATCTCCACGGTAATCATGCCAGTAGTGGGCAACTAGCCGGGCGCCGCTGTAAATACGGTACCGATACTCCCCGAATGAATCACGAGCCGAAGTATCTTGCTCAATTCTGAAGCTCATGGCACGTCACCCTCATGGG
>NZ_HE978634.1:303191-553919 GCF_000312045.1 Noviherbaspirillum massiliense JC206 | reverse complement strand
TTTCTCAAGATGCAGACGAAGGTAACACTAGCCACTATTGCCGAATACCTTCGACTCGGGCTTGAATGCGGCCTCCTCTTACCAAAGGAAGCGCAGGACTGGGCCACGTCTGTCATTGCAAAACTGGATGAGCCGCCGTTTGAGCTAATTGAAGTAGCTTGGAGCAAGGGTCTTGCCTCAGCAATGGCAAGTTTGAAAGAGGTCAAGGGGGAGCGAGATACTCACCTTGCTGGTCCTGGTTGCTTGGATATCTACGAGAGCATATGCCATCTGATGAAGAGGGGTTGGTTTGGGCTGTGAAACGGGCAATGCATATTGCTCGATCCGCAGATCTGGGAGACGGCACATACTACGCGTTTGATTCGATTGAGGACGAAATTTGGCTTGCTAGAAATAGCACCTACGGAACAGTGGATGAATGCAGAAAGGATTTTCAACTTGCGCTTAAAGATTACCCATTGGCGAACATTGGCAACGAAATCTAACTTCCTGATCGACGTGGACGCCTGCGGTGCCGGCCACCTTTAATGTTATGCACTGCGAGGTTATGGCATGAGTCCAAAGACAAGCAAAATAGTTAAGTCAGATTGGCCAGCCCTGGCCTTTCTTATGGGTACCGCTACGGCAGTCATTCTCTACTTTGCATTTCCACTTCTGCACAAAAACCTAGACAGAAATTCCTTCTTCTGGCTCTCATTCTGCGGCTCCGGTTTTAGCTTAACTCTCATCGGCTTCTTGTGGCGCGTGCTCCGCCTAAAGCGCATAGCCATCTCGGGGAGAGTTACAGCAGGCACCATTGACTATATCCAGTACGTAAAAGATCGTGGCCGAGTAGAGTACTCCTTCAGTGTAGAGGGCCAATCCTTCCACTCTTGGTGCCCAGTGCATCTGTCTTCAGAGGTGCTTTCACTTGATCAGGGACAGAAGGTGAGCATTGTCTTCAATCCCAGAAATCCCAGTGAGTCGTTTATTGCTGAGTTGTTTCTAGAAAGCGCATAACTAGTCGTACATGGACTCCGCCAAAGGACAAGGGAATAATCGATAGGCCCCAACAGGAGTTTCCTATGACCGCAGTCGATCGCCTCAGGTATTTGCGCGTCGTCCTAGTCTTGGCCGGCCTCGCGTGCCTTGCTCTCTATCCACTCATGTTGTTCTGGCCGTCGGGCTGGGCTTGGCATATCGGTTACTCGGACTATCCGATGATGATCGTTGGCATCTACGCCACGCTCGGCGTGTTCCTGATCCTGGCTGCACGTGATCCATTAGCCAATCTGAGCCTGATCTGGTTCACCGTGTGGTCTAGCCTCGTGCACGGAGGGATCATGGCTGTTCAGGCGCTCACCCAACCGGAGCAAATGGGACATCTGGCGGGTGACGTGCCGGCGCTCTTCATCGTGGCGATTGCATTGGCCATCTTGACGCCCCGTTCGCAATCGGCCACCCGGCCCGGGATGCACAGCGGGGCCTGACATTTATTCATTCAGGACGAAACCACACCGTGGTACGGCTTGGTCTGTGCACTTAAGCACCTGACCCGACAACGCTTCCCTGCTGCAACCGCTGCCCCTAGTCAACACCCGCTTATTGTTGTCAAACCGCGGATTTTTTCCTCTGCTATTCGATCTACCGCTCTCATGAGGCAGGCAGCTATTGCAGCTTTCCTGCCATTCCGCTGACAAAGGAGCGCATGCATGAAGACCCGGGCAGCCGTTGCATGGAAGGCAGGTGAGCCGCTCACCATCGAAACCGTCGATCTGCAAGGCCCGCAGGCGGGCGAGGTGTTGGTCGAGGTCAAGGCGACCGGCATTTGCCATACCGATTACTACACCTTGTCGGGCGCGGACCCGGAAGGGCTTTTTCCCGCGATACTCGGGCATGAAGGCGCGGGCATTGTCACTGCAGTCGGAGCTGGCGTTACCTCGCTGCGCGAAGGCGACCATGTGATTCCGCTCTATACGCCGGAATGCCGCCAGTGCAAGTTCTGTCTGTCGCGCAAGACGAACCTGTGCCAGGCGATCCGCAGCACCCAGGGACGCGGACTGATGCCGGACGGGACCACCCGCTTCTCGATCGACGGCAAGCCGATACTCCATTACATGGGTACCTCGACCTTTGCCAACCATATCGTGGTGCCGGAAATTGCGCTGGCGAAAATCCGCCCGGATGCGCCCTTCGACAAGGTCTGCTACATCGGCTGCGGCGTCACGACCGGCATCGGCGCGGTGCTGTTTACCGCGAAGGTGGAGCCGGGTTCGAATATCGCCGTGTTCGGCCTGGGCGGCATCGGCCTGAACGTGATTCAGGGCGCGAAGATGGTGGGCGCGGACAAGATCATCGGTGTCGACATCAATCCGGCGCGCGAAGAAATGGCGCGCCAGTTCGGCATGACCGACTTCGTCAATCCGACACAAGTGGACAACGTGGTCGATGCGATCGTGCAGCTCACCGATGGCGGTGTCGATTACAGCTTCGAATGCATCGGCAACACCACCACCATGCGCCAGGCGCTGGAATGCTGCCACAAGGGCTGGGGTCAGTCGGTCATCATCGGCGTGGCTGCCGCCGGCGAGGAAATCAAGACCCGGCCGTTCCAGCTCGTCACCGGCAGGGTATGGAAGGGCTCGGCTTTCGGCGGCGCGCGCGGCCGCACCGACGTACCAAAAATCGTCGACTGGTACATGGAAGGCAAGATCAATATCGACGACCTGATCACGCATACCATGCCGCTGGAGCAGATCAACGAAGGCTTCGAGCTGATGAAGCGCGGTGAATCGATTCGCTCCGTCGTGCTGTATTGAAAGGCCACTGCCATGCTTGAAGAGATCAGCGAACACGAGTGCTTCAATGGCGTGCAGGGCTTCTATCGGCATGACTCAAAAGTGATCGGCTTGCCGATGCGCTTTTCGGTCTACCATCCGCCGCAGGAAGATCATGAAGCGGTGCCGGTGCTGTTTTACCTGGCCGGGCTGACCTGTACCGAGGAAACCTTCATGATCAAGGCCGGCGCGCAGCGCTGGGCGGCGCAGCATGGCGTCATGCTGGTCGCGCCCGATACCAGTCCACGCAATACCGGCATCCCGGATGAAGACAAGGATTGGGAAGTCGGCACCGCAGCGAGCTTTTACCTGGATGCGACGCAGCCACCATGGCGCGAACGGTTTCGGATGGAGTCCTATATCGTGCAGGAACTCACCGAGATCGTCTTCAGCCAGTTCAATGCCGATTCCACTGCGGTCGGCATTTTCGGCCATTCGATGGGCGGCCACGGCGCATTGACGCTGGCCTTGCGTCATCCGTCGGTGTTTCGCTCAGTCTCCGCCTTCGCGCCGATTGCCGCGCCGACGCGCTGCCCCTGGGGCACCAAGGCATTTACCCAATATCTGGGCGAGGACAGAAGCGCGTGGGAAGAGCATGACGCCTCGGAACTGATGAAGCGGCGCACCACGCCTTTCCCGCAAGGCATATTGATCGACCAGGGCCTCGACGACAAATTCCTGCGGCAGCAGCTATTGCCGGAAGCATTCGAAGCCGCATGCGATCAGGCGCGCCAGCCGCTGACGCTGCGGCGCCACGAGCATTACGACCACAGCTATTACTTCGTCTCGACCTTCATGCAAGACCATATCGCGTTTCATCGCGGCATACTGCGCCCGTAATTTGCTTCCGTGGCTCGTTATGGCAGCGTGCCGGAGTCGCCGCTGCCGCCGCCCATTCTTTCGGCCGTCACCGGGTTGCGGCCCATGCCACTCAAGACACGCGCCAGGTCATCCACTGCGTCGCCATGGCTGGCGGCTTGCCTTCCTTGCGGTCCGACCACGATGGTCCTGTCAGGATCGCTGCGCGTAATGACCCCGTAGCCCGGCATGTCGGGCACATCGTCCGGCGCTCTCACCAGGAGCGGCGGCTTGTGCCTGGGCTGCGGGAATTTCGCTTTCGCATTGATCTGCTTCGCTTTCAGGATGCTCTGGAAAAAATCGCCGACCAGGAGACTCGCATTGTGCCCTCCCTGGCCCCAGTAATCGCTGCGCATGGTCACGCGCGAATCGTTGAAACCGACCCAGGCGCCGGCCACCAGGTTCGGATGCATCAGGATGAACCAGCCGTCGGTATTGTTCTGGGTAGTGCCGGTCTTGCCGGCAATATCCGCGGACAGGCGGAACTGGTTGCGCACCGTCGCGCCTGTGCCTTGCCTGACCACGCCGCGCATCATGTCGATCAGTTCCACTGCGGTGTCGCGCGACATGGCACGTGCGCCTGCAGGACTGAATTCACCCAGCACCTTGCCGTTGCGGTCCGAGATGCGCTTGATGAATACCGGCTGGCGGTATTCACCGAGCTGCGCAATCGTCGAATACGTGGACACCATTTCCAGCAGGGTGACCGAGCTGGTGCCGAGTGCCAGTGACGGCACTGCATCGAGCCGGCTTTGCCGGATGCCCATGGCGCGCGCGAGCTGGATGATCGAGGGCAGGCCGACATCCTGCATGACCTGCGCCGTGATCGAATTGCGGGAATAGATCAGGCCTTCGCGCAGGCTCATCATGCGGCCGCTGGGGCCGGACATGTCGCCGGGTCGCCAGACGCTGCCGTCGGGTGCGCGGATTTCCACTGCCTTGTCGAAGTAAGTCTGGTAGGGATGCATGCCCTGTTCGAGTGCGGCGCCGTAGACGATCGGCTTGAAGGTCGACCCCGGCTGGCGTTCCGCCAAGCCCACATGGTCGAACTGGTCGCGCTCGAAGTCGCGGCTGCCGACCCAGGCCTTGACTTCGCCGGTGGCCGGGTCCATCGCCATAAAGCCGGCTTCGAGCCGGGTCTTGGCATTACGCAGCCGCTTCATGAATTGGTGGTTCATCTTCAGCTTGGTCATGGCTGACGCATCGGTCTGGCGCGCGTTGACCGCTTTCTTGTACTGCGGCGTCTCGCGGATGAAGGCGTCGAGCAGGCCGGGATTCTCATCCCAGAAATACTGGAAGGGTTCGACGCGCTTGCGCAGGGAAGCATAGACGGATGGCGTGTAGGAATGCACGCGTTCGGCTTTCTGGCCCCATTCGACATCGGCAATGTTTTGCAGCGCCATGGCCTGGCGCTCGACGGCTTCGGTCGCCGCTTCCTGCATGCGGTCATCGATGGTGCTCTCGATGACGAGGCCGTCGGTGTACAGGTTCAAGCCGTTTTCCGCAGTCCAGTCCAGCAGGATCCGGCGCAGGTAGGCGGCAAAGTGGGGCGCAATGCCGAGCGGTTCCGCCTGCTTGGTCAGGCGTACCTGCAAGGGCTTGTTGCGCACTGCCTGATACTCTTCCTCGCTCAGCATGTTGCGCTTGACCATCTGGGCCAGCACCACGTTGCGCCGCTTCTTGGCGCGCTCGGGATTGATCGCGGGATTGTAGTAGCTGGTGCCCTTCAGCATGCCGACCAGGGTCGCGCTTTCCTGCAGGTTCAGGTCGGCGGCGGATTTGTCGTAATAGGTGCGCGCCGCCATTTCGATGCCGACCACGTTGTACAGGAACGGCACGGTATTGAGATAGGTCTCGAGGATCTGGTCCTTGGTATAGGTGCGTTCGATCTTGACGGCGGTGATCATTTCCCGCAGCTTGCGTTCGATGGTGCGCGAGCGACCTATCTCTTCCGGAAACATGTTGCGCACCAGTTGCTGGGTAATGGTCGAGCCGCCCTGCGCATCGCCGCCTGCGGTATGGAGAATGGCGGCCAGGGTGCGCTGGATGTCGATGCCCTGATGGTCGTAAAAGCGGTGGTCCTCGGTGGCGAGCAGGGCCTTGATCACATAGGGCGAAATGTATTTCAGGTCGACCCGTTCCTGCTGGCCCTGGCTGTAGGTGGCGAGCAGCGTGCCATTGGCTGACAGCAGGATGCTCGGTTTGGCATTGCGGAAGTTGAGGATGTCTTCGACGCTGGGCGTGCTCGGCTCGAGCCAGGTGATGTAGGTGGCGAATCCGATCAGCGCAGCCGCGATCAGGAGGACAAGCCCGATCAATGTGTTGCGCACATGCTGGAGCGGGGTGAGGCGGCGCGGTGCGGTGCGGGCGCGGCGCCTGGTCTTGTCGGGAGTGATGTGGGAGTCCTGCTCGGGATTCTTGTTGGCCACAATCCTTACCTTTCAGCTAGATCGGAGTTTGGACAAGGCACTTCTGCGTTGGTTTTATCAAATTGGCATAACTTCGGCCTCGCTTGCATGAAATCAATGCTTACAACGAAGGCTGCCCGGACCATGCTATGGCGGCCAATGGCGGTTTATCATGGCAGGCAGGAACGGCGGCAGCGAATGAAACAAGATCTTTCCGGATCCGTGCGGCCGCAACGAGGTGTGATGGCTTTCATTCTTTCCTGCTATTACCTGGACGAACCGCTCGGCGCGGAGGAATTAGCCTTCGTCGAACGCACATTGCTTGGTCCCTGGGCCCGGTTCAAGACCGGCGCCGAAATGCTGGTACAGAAGCGCGTGCCTCTGGTCTTGCCCTTGCCCGACTTGCAGGACGGTGGCTATTCGGAAAGCCGGGAGCAGCGCGCACAGCGCATCCGGCCCCATTTGCATCACGCAGGCATACGCGGCGACAACGGCCGGCAAGTGGTGTGGGTGGCGCCGCCAAATGCAGACTGGGACGCGATATTCCGGTTTGCGATCCAGACCGAAACCGGCTATGCCCCCTTTGCCGTGCAGCGCTGGTCCTTCGACAGCAGCGAGCCATTGCGGACCGCGCTCCGCGTGGTGGATACGCAACTGCTGCTGCAGGGACTTTGAGCCGGAGGGCTCCCGGTTTCGTGTCGGCGCAACGCGACCGGAGGACAAAATCCTGCAGACAAAAAAAAGCCCCGCGAAGCAAGCTTTGCGGGGCGAAGTCCTTCCTTTAGAAGGGAGGAGGAGACATGGGTTTCAGTACGGCATATTGATGCCGGATGGCAGAAATTCTTTCAACCGCGCGATGCCAGGAAGCGCAGTTCGGCAGCCAGGTTCGGCTGCAAACGTTCGACTTCGGCAGCCATGCGATGCAGTTTCTTTGCATCGCGCAAGGCGCGGCGGGCGGCACGCTGTTCGGCGCGCTGCTGTGCAGTCTGGCGCGGCTTGACCACCAATACCGCTGCGCGTACCAGGCCCAGCAGCAAGGGCTTGAACATCATCAGCACAGCCACCAATGCGCCAAGTCCGAGCGCCGGACGGGCCATGCTCGCAGCCGAGCCGATCACGGTTTCGGCGACCGGGATCGCGGCTTGTACCGGGAAGGCAATCGTCAGTATGGTCATGGCAGGTTCCTTTTTATTCTCTGGTGTATTACTTTGATGCATTGCAGTATAGATACGCGCGAGTTATTACACCAATTTCAAATTCTCATATCAGCTATAATTCTGGTGAATGTCGTACGCCTCTTTCCCTTGAACCGCCAACCTTGTCTTCACCATGAATTTCCTGACTCTGGATCTGAATCTGTTGCGGGTTTTCGATACGGTCATGCTGGAACAGAACCTGACGCGCGCCGCCAACCGCCTGGCGATGACGCAGCCTGCGGTATCGAATGCCTTGCGGCGCCTGCGCGAAGCACTCGGGGATGAATTGCTGATCCGGACCGCGCATGGCGTGAAGCCGACACCGCGCGCGGAAGAACTGTGGCCGACCGTGCGGCGCGCCCTGACCGAACTCGAAGCGGCGGTGGCAGCAGACCAATCCTTCGATGTCTCCACCGCGCGCAACACCTTTCGCATGGCAATGGCCGATGCCACTGCTGCCCTGTGGCTGCCATCCATCGTGCGTGCAATCGAGCGGGAAGCGCCCAACCTGACAATACGGATGGCGCAGCTGACCACGCGCGAGCCGCGTCCGATGCTGCTGCACGGAGATATCGATCTGGCAATCGGTTTTTTCCCGGGCGTGGTTGCGCAACTGGCAAGCGGGCAGGGCACGACCGTGTCGCCGATCCGCCATCAACAGCTGTATTCAGGGCGCTATGTGTGCGTGATGCGCAAGCACCATCCGCTGGCCAAGGAGGAGTTGACGGTCGATGCCTACTGCAGTGCCAAGCATTTGCTGGTGAGTTTTTCCGGGCGCGCGCGCGGACTGGTGGACGAAGCGCTGGCACGTCTTGGACGCGAGCGGCGTATCCTGCTGACGGTCAACCAGTTTTTCACCGCCGGACGCGTGGTGGCCACTTCCGATCTGATCACGGTATTGCCGCGCCACCTGATTGCATCCACCGGCATCACCAGCGCCCTGATCACCAAGGAATTGCCTTTCCCGATGCCCAGCGTGCACATCGACATGCTCTGGCATGAGCGCGATACCCGCAATCCCGCCCACAAATGGCTGCGCGAGAAGATGAGCGGCGCCACCCAGACCGCGTTTGCCAAATCCCTGATCAACCGCTGAACCAGCGATACGACGTCCGGGCAGAGCAGAAGAGCCGCGCCCGGATGCCGTCATCGGTAATGGCAGCCCACGCCGGCACTGCCGGACAATCGCGCTACCCCGAAAGAGGATGAAGGATCAAGCCGGATGGACCGGCAATGCCCGCTTGTGATGCGAGTTGGTGTAGAACCGCAGGATGGTTTCGTAGGCGTGCTCGCTCACTTCCTTGCCTTCCAGGAAATCGTCGATCTCGTGGTAGGTGACACCATACGCATCCTCGTCCGGGCGCAAGGGTTTGAGATTCTCGAGGTCGGCCGTAGGGATCTTGTGCACCACGTCAGCCTCGGCACCGAGCGCTTCCGCCACTGCGCGCACACGGCGCTTGTTCAAGCCGGTCAGCGGCGTCAGGTCGCAGGCCCCATCGCCGAATTTCGTGAAAAAGCCCATCAAGGCTTCCGCCGCATGATCGGTGCCGATCACCAGCCCGGCATGGGTACCGGCGACGGCGTATTGCGCGATCATGCGCTGCCGTGCCTTGATATTGCCAAGAATAAAATCCTCCTGGCCTTCATCCCTGAACTGCAACTGCCCCTGCTGCAGCGCCTTGAGCATGCCATCGGCGGCCGGCTTGATATCGACGGTCAGCGTCATATCCGGCCGGATGAACTTGAGCGCCTTCTGCGCATCCTCTTCATCCCGCTGCACGCCATAGGGCAGACGCATTGCAATGAATTTCGCCTGATGCCCCTTGCTGCGGGCGCGTTCCACCGCAAGCTGCGCCAGCCGCCCCGCCACGCTGGAATCGACCCCGCCGCTGATGCCCAGGACATAGCTTTGCATCCTGTTTGCGATCAGGTATTCGCACAGGAAGGAAACGCGTCTTTCGATTTCCTGCTGCGCATCGAAGGCAGATGCGACTTGCAGCTCTGAAATGATTTGCTGTTGCTGTTTTTGGTAGTCGGATTTGTTCAAGATAGGCCTCGGTAACACGGATGCATTTCAAGTAAGACTTGCTTGCAAAGATCAGGTTCGCGAATGCAGCAGACACATCTCTGCCGCAGATGTTCGGCTTCCCGTCCATGCAGGGGCAATGCGAAAGACTGCGCCGGTTTCATTTTTTGAAACAGGGCCCTTTTTATCAGAAAATCCTGTACTGCGGGAGATGGATGGTCCGGCTTATTTGCAAACCGGTTGCTGGCGGGAGGCGGGATGAGGCACGCATTGGCCGCGCGCCTCATCCCGCCCGTCTGGAGGATTACTTCGTCAGGGTGAAGTTTGTGTTAGTCGCATCGCCTACGTTGACGTCGAAGGTGATCGGCGTCGAAGTCTGGTAACCAACGGCAGATGCACTTACCGCATACTTGCCGGTACCGGGCGAAGTCGTGGTCTGGGTAGTCAGCGCGATCGGCAGCGTGGCACTGTACTGGCCGAGCTGGGGCGCAACCCCGGGCAGCTTGTCCAAGGTATAGGCACCGGTAGACAAGTCAGCACCGCGGTATTTGACCGTCACCGTAGGTCCGGCGGCAAAGCTTTGCTTCGCCGCGACATACGGCACTTCTTCCGTGGTGCTGGCCGGATTCAGCGTGACCGTCCCGCTGATGGAGCGAGACGGACTGCCTGCCGATTGCAGATTGATCGGCGCAGTGCCCGTGCTCAGCAGGACCGTGCTGGTGGGGCTGGCCACCGGCACCTGGGTAATCACTGCCGTGGAGTGATCGTCTGCGGTGATCACGACATCATAGTTTCCGGGGGCAAGACGAGTGAGATAAAAACGTCCGGTATCCTTGTCCGGCGCAGTCGCGCTGATCACTTCTCCATTCTGCTGCGCCGTCACCATTACATTGGAACTTAGCAAAGCCTTGTCGACATAACCGTCGATGCCATTCAATGCGGCCGGAATCATCTTGATCACCGGCTTGAGCGCGTAATTGCCGTTGCCCTTGGTGACGATGGATTTGCAGGCATCGAAATCCAGCACCAGGTTCAGTTGCTGGCCGGGCTCCACATCGAAACCATTGATCAGCTTGATGCCGCTTTGCGCCGCGCTGGGTGTATCGATTGCAATCTCGTTGCCCGAAGCATCGGAAGACAGCACGATGGAATTCGCGACACGGTTGCCGGTGTTGCGGTCGAGAACGAGGCGCAGCTGGGTATAGTGGCCGGCGGGAAGGGAAACCGGCAGGAAATCCAGCGTTCTGCCATTGGTGAAATCAAGCAGATTAATCTTGCCAACGCCGGCAGGCGGCGTGATGTCAATCCAGCCGCCTGCATTGTCCGCTGCATCGGCGCTGCGGTGCACCCGCACCTTTGTGACGGTGACATTGACGGCATCATAGCCGCAGGCAGGCGCGTCGGTGAGGGAAACAGCGAGGCTGCCGTTGCCTGCATCAGCTCCGCCGCCACCGCATGCAGCCAGGACAGCTGCTGCGGAAAGGCTGGCGATGAAGGAGAGTTTTCTCAATTTTGTGCTCATGTTTATTCCTCTGGCTGATCGGGTATTCAGCGTGAATCTGTATGCCGGATATGTGTGTCGTTCAGCGCAACATGCAGCAAAGCAAGGCCGCGCATGAAGAGTGCTGAATATAAGAGGACCGAGTTTTATTAAGAAAAGATGTTGCACCTCGTTACAGCGCATGCATATCCGCAATACCCGTAGGAATAAAGAACAGGGAGAGTGATACAAATTTTCCAAGTGGAATTTTTTGCTAGCGCACCGGCAGCTTGGTCGTGCTCTTCACTTCTTCCATGACCGCATAGGTGTGCGTTTCGCGCACGCCCTTCAATTGCAGGAGGGATTTGCCGAGGAATTCGCGATAGGCATTCATGTCCTTGACCCGTGCCTTGATCAGGTAATCGAAGCCACCGGCGACCATGTGGCACTCGAGCACTTCGGGAATGGCTTGCACGCTGCGCTTGAACGCATCGAAGACTTCCGGCGTGGTGCGGTCCAGCACAACTTCAATGAATACCAGCAACGCCACATCCAGCATTTGCGGATTCAGTTGCGCGGTGTACCCGAGAATGTAGCCGGCATCCTGCAGCTTGCGCACCCGCTCCAGGCAAGCGGCAGGCGACAGGTTCACCCGGGAGGCCAGTTCCACATTGCTGATGCGGCCGTCGTTTTGCAATTCGCCCAGGATCTTCTTGCTGATCTTGTCGAGCATGCCGGTTTCCTCGCTCCGAATTTTGTTTGGTGCTTCTCTTAGATGGAATATGAAATTCCGGTGCTTGCCTTCATTTCCGGAATTAATCTTTGCAAACCCTTACTAGAATCGAATCATCATTATCGGCGAAAGGCGCCATATGTCTGCCACGCTGCTCAAGACCGAGGAAGTTTTTTCCTGTCCCGCTCCCTTCGCGGCATTGGAAGCCGAAATCACGCAGCATCAGACACTCTTGCGCGCTGCAATCACCGATGCATATCGGCGTGATGAACGCGAAGCGGTGCAATGGATGCTGTCTCAGGCTGTGCCGGATGAAGCCAGCACTCAAGCTGCGCAAGCCCTGGCGCGTCAACTCATAGTCGCCGTTCGTTCGCAACGCGCCCGAGCCTCGGGCGTGGATGCACTGATGCAGGAATTTTCCCTGTCCTCGGAAGAAGGCATTGCCTTGATGTGCCTGGCAGAAGCCTTGCTGCGCATTCCGGACAAGGCCACGGCGGATCGTCTGATCGCGGACAAGATCAGCCGCGGCAACTGGCGCAAGCATCTTGGCGAATCGCCCTCGCTGTTCGTCAACGCAGCGACCTGGGGCCTGCTCATCACTGGCAAGCTGATGGCGACCCATACCGAACAAGGCTTGGGCCATGTACTTGCGCGCCTGATCGCCAAAGGCGGAGAGCCGCTGATCCGCAAGGGCGTCGATCTCGCAATGCGCATGCTGGGCAATCAATTCGTCACCGGCCAAACGATAGAAGAAGCGCTTGCCAACAGCCGAGAACGCGAAACACGCGGCTACCGCTTTTCCTACGACATGCTGGGCGAGGCAGCGCTGACCGCAGAAGATGCCGACAGATATTTCACAGCTTATGAGCATGCGATCCATGCCATCGGCGATTCAGCCAGAGGACGCGGCATTCGCAATGGCCCCGGCATCTCGGTCAAGCTCTCTGCACTGCATCCGCGCTACGCTCGCGCCCAGCGTGCTCGCGTGATGCAGGAATTGCTACCACGCCTGAAGCAATTGCTGCACTTGGCCAAGTGTTACGACATCGGCTTGAACATCGATGCGGAAGAAGCGGACCGGCTGGAATTGTCGCTTGACCTGATGGAAAGCCTGGCCTTCGATCCCGATCTTGCTGGCTTCGATGGCATCGGCTTCGTGGTGCAGGCATACCAGAAACGCTGCCCCTTCGTGATCGATTACCTGGTCGATCTCGCGCGGCGCAGCGGCCACAGGTTCATGCTGCGCCTGGTGAAGGGCGCCTACTGGGATGCGGAAATCAAGCGTGCGCAAGTCGACGGCTTGTCCGGCTACCCGGTGTATACGCGCAAGGTCTATACCGATGTGTCGTATCTCGCATGCGCGCAAAAGCTGCTGGATGCAAGCGATGCGGTGTATCCGCAATTCGCCACGCACAATGCGCAGACCTTAGCGACAGTGTATGGCTGGTCCAATGCGCGCGGCATCACCGATTATGAATTCCAGTGCTTGCATGGCATGGGAGAAACCCTGTACGACCAGGTGGTCGGCACCGATAAGCTGGATCGCCCCTGCCGCATCTATGCACCGGTCGGCTCGCATGAAACCCTGCTCGCTTACCTGGTGCGCCGCTTGCTGGAAAACGGTGCGAATTCATCCTTCGTCAACCAGGTGGTGAATGACAGGATTCCAACCGAATCGCTGCTCGCCGATCCCTTTGCCCGCGCTCGGGAACTTGATGGCCAAGCGCATCCCCGCATCCCACTGCCGGCCGACCTGTTCGGCAAAGAGCGCAGGAATTCTGCCGGCATCGACTGGAGCAATGAGCAGCAGTTGTGGCAAGTCGGCGCCGCATTGCAATCCTTCGGCGCGCAGCAATGGCAGGCAGCGCCTCTGCTCGCGGTGGACGTGCCGGTGTGCGGAGACATGGAAGAAATTCGCAACCCGGCTGATCGCCACGATCTGGTCGGACAAGTGACACAGGCAAGCAGGGCCGAGCTTGAAAGCGCACTGGCTGCGGCACAGGCAAGTGTGCAAGACTGGCAAAACACCTCAGGCGCGGAACGCGCGCAGATACTGATGAAGGCGGCCGACCTGCTGGAAACGCATCGACTGGAATTGATGGCATTGGCCATTCGCGAAGCCGGCAAGACCCTGCCGAATGCGCTCTCGGAAGTGCGTGAAGCGGTGGACTTTTTGCGCTATTACGCGGCACAAGTCAGGGAATCGGAATTGATACGCCCACTCGGGCCGGTCGCCTGCATCAGTCCCTGGAATTTTCCGCTGGCAATTTTCATCGGTGAAGTGAGTGCGGCACTCGCTGCCGGCAATGTAGTGCTTGCCAAGCCGGCGGAACAAACACCTCTGATTGCGCATCGTGCCGTGCAATTGCTGCACGAGGCCGGTGTACCGCGGTCCGCGCTGCAGTTCTTGCCCGGGCGTGGTGAAGAGGTCGGTGCGCACTTGATATCGGATGCGCGGGTGCTTGGCGTAATCTTTACCGGTTCCACCGAAGTCGCGCAATCGATTTCCCGCAGCCTAGCCGCTCGCACACTTGCAGAAGGAAACGAGTTGCCTTTGATTGCGGAAACCGGCGGACAGAATGCAATGATTGTAGATTCCAGTGCCTTGCCGGAACAGGTGGTGCAGGACGCGATCACTTCGGCCTTCGACAGTGCCGGCCAGCGCTGCTCCGCCTTGCGCGTGCTTTGCCTGCAAAGCGAAATCGCCGACAAGGTTCTGGCGATGCTCCAAGGTGCGATGCGCGAACTTTGCATCGGCAACCCGGACCGGCTGTCCACCGATATCGGTCCGGTAATCAATCGAGAAGCGCAGCAAGCCTTGCTGCGCCATCTCGAAAAAATGCGCGCCGCCGGCAAAAAGGTTTATCAATTGCCGCTGCCGCCGGGTTGCGCGCATGGCACCTTCGTTGCACCTGCCGTGATCGAAATCGCTGCGCTGGATGAGCTCGAGCGCGAAGTCTTCGGGCCGGTCTTGCATGTGCTGCGCTATCGCCGCGAAGAATTGCCGCAACTGGTGGATGCGATCAACGCGACCGGTTACGGATTGACTCTCGGTATCCATTCGCGTATCGATGAAACCATCGAATATATCTGCGCCCATGCGCGGGTCGGCAATATCTATGTCAACCGCAATATCATCGGTGCGGTAGTCGGTGTGCAACCCTTTGGTGGAGAAGGCAAGTCTGGCACCGGGCCGAAGGCGGGCGGGCCCCTTTATCTGAAACGCTTGCAGCGCGAAGCACAGCCCATATTCGAGCCAAGCTTTACCCGGCCCGACTTCACTGCGCCGGCGCTGGATGCTCTTGCAACATGGGCACGATCACACCGGCGCGAAGAACTTGTCGCGCTTTGCGAACATTACCGGGAAACCAGCCCGTTGGCCCTGGAGCTGCAACTGCCGGGACCGACGGGCGAGCGCAACAGCCTGTCTCTCGTGCCCCGCGGCGCGGTGCTGTGCGCAGCAGATGATCTTGATGGCTTGCTCAATCAAGTGGCAGCAGTATTTGCAGCCGGCAATCAAGCAGTGCTTGCCAAGGCAGATTCGCTTCCGGCGGATTTGCCGCAAGCGGTGCTCGATTCGGTGCGCTTCATTGATGATGTGAGAAATTCCGAGATTGCCTTGCGCATGGCGCTGGTCGATTCATCCCGGTTGCCCGCGGTTCTGCCCCTGCTTGCATTGCGCAACGGTGCATTGGTCCCGGTCGTGGAAACCGAGGCCAGGAGGAAGATTGCACTCTGGCGCCTGGTTGCCGAACATGCTCTTTGCATCAATACTGCAGCGGCTGGCGGCAATGCCCGTCTTCTGACTCTGGAAAATTGAGCACCGAATCATTGCGGCGAGTTCAGCCACCCCGGCAGAAGCGCTGCATCACATGGAAGGCATAGCGCGCGGCCACCCGGTCCATGAATTGCAGGAAATTCAGCGGCGCTTCGTGATCGGCATTGTCGGAAATCGTGCGGATCACGGCAAAGGGCACGCCGAACTCGAAACAGACTTGGGCAAGCGCGGCACCTTCCATTTCCACCGCAAGCACATCGGGCAAGCTGGTTTTGAGCGCATCGAGCCGGTCACGGCTGTGGATAAATTCATCGCCGCTGGCGATCAAGCCGCGGTGCACCCTGGGCTGATCCAGCCGGAAAGCACGCAAGTCCTCTTCGGCCAATGCTTGCCGTAATTCATTCCGAAGGAAGCTGTCTGCTTCCCCCATCAAGCGATCCGACAAGGGGCGGTCGGCCGCGAAGCTGGCTTGCCCGGTCAGCGGGACTTCGAAGCGCGGAAACAGCGGACTGGCATTCATGTCATGCTGGATCAGCCGGTCGGCCACGACCATGTCGCCAATCCGCACGGACGGATCGGCACTGCCGGCCACCCCGGTAAATACGATATGCGTCACGCCAAAGCCTTCAATCAAGGTCGCGGCCGTCGCCGCGGCGGCTACCTTGCCAAGGCGGGATAGCACACAGACACATTCCAGCTGTTCCAGGCGGCCGCTGATGAACTCGCGCTGTCCGCGCACGGTTCGGCGAGCTTCCTGCAGCAAGTCCACCAGCCCAGCCTGTTCCTGGTCCATGGCGCTGATCAATCCCAGTTTCGGTATCGAAGAAGTCATTGGCATTCTTTCAAGGATTTGCTCCTTTGCTTTCCAGCGATGAGGGCGATGTTGAAAATGTTTTAAGGTGTTTACAAAGGTTAGGTATACAAATGGTAGTAATTGTTTACAGTCGGGTTTTTTGTGGATAACTCAGATTCTTCGTAGTGAATCAATTATTTAGGTCAAAAAAAAGTACAGGTATAAATCCTGTATGGCACACGGAAGAATTCTGGACAAAAAAAGTAATCGCGCTTGCCGAGGGGTTTATGCACATTCAGTGCATGCGAATTTCGGCTTTTTATCCACAAGAGGGCACAGCCCAATTTTGCAAGCTTCGAAAGAACACGGCATCTGGAATTTATCAGGAATGCAATTTTCAGGGCAAAGAGAGTTTCTGCAGAATTTCCAGTTCGGCATGCTTTCACGCCGTGACGAGGAGACAGAAGTGGTTTTATAAGAAGTCAGGTATACAAATGGTAGTAATAGTTAACACTGGCTTCTTTCTGTGGAAAACCCCGGATTCCTTTTTCGAATCAGTTGGTTAGTGCATGTGTAAACACGGGTACAAACCTTGTATGGCAAGCGGATGTTTTCGGGACAAGAATCGTGACCCTGTCGATTTACGTGCTTGTTCACATTTCTCCACAGCTCTGTTCCCGGACTTATCCACCGGGCTTCAGGTTTTCCATAAAGCTTGCAGTAATGAAAACACCGCATCGATGGCGCCTTCATGGCGCCGCTTGGCAAGTGTGATGAAAGACAGGTCGATCGACAGGCTGACCGCATCGGCAATCACCAGTCCATGGGCATGGGCTTCCCGCAAGGCAATTGATTCCCGGATGAGGGACAGGCCAACACCGGATTTCACCAGGTCGAGCATGGAAGGTTCCTGGTCGACCAGCGCGACCTTGTTCGGCGTGACCTTGTAATGGGCAAAGGTTTTGGTCAGCAGGCGGTGGTGCGCCGATTCCGGCGGCGTCCAGATCCATGGGAGTTTCGCCAGGGCCGGCCAATCCTGGCCGGCGACCCGGGTTTTCCAGCCTTGGGGCGCAACCACGTTGTAGGTGAAGGAAGTCAGGGTCTGGGCATACACATCCTTGCCGGGCGTGCCGAGGTAATAGCCGACATCGAGTGCGCCGGCTCTGACTTGCTGCAGTACCCAGCCCGACATACCATGCTGCAATTGGGTCGAGAGTTGCGGATAGGTTTCCACCAGGCGCTTCAGGAAAGCACCGAGGCGGATGAATTCCGGATCGAGGATGGTGCCGATGGCCAGGGTGCCGGACAAGGTGGAATGCAGCGCATTGGCGCGCTGCCGGAATTCGGCGGCGCTATCCAGCACCCGTTCGGCAAAGGGCAGCAACTTGGCGCCGTCGTCGCTCAGGATCATGCCGTTCGGGGTACGGGTGAACAATTGCAGATTGAGGCTGGCTTGCAGTGACTTGATCTGCAGGCTGACGGCCGGTTGCGTCAGGTGCAGGCGTTCGGCCGCGCGGGTCAGGTTGCCTTCGCGGGCGATGGTCACGAAGGCCCGTAACTGGGTAAGGTCCACCGCATCTCCTTCATAAGCTTTTCTTATAGTGAATTTGATAATAACTCATTGGATTTACGCCGCAAGCGGCTTTATCCTGTCAAAAGCGACGATTTTGCCAAAGGAATTCTTATGACCAACCTTGCCGCACCGACCATCCAGCACTTCATCAACGGCCGCGTGGCTGCTTCTTCCAGCGGACGCACCCAGCCTGTCTTCAATCCCGCCACCGGCAGTATCAGCGGCGAAGTCGCGCTGGCCAGCGTGGAGGAAGTGAATGCCGCGGTTGCTGCCGCGCAGGCGGCAGCGCCAGCCTGGGCCGACACGGCGCCCCTGAAACGCGCGCGCATCCTGTTCAAGTTCAAGGATTTGCTGGAAAAGCACCATGACGACCTGGCTGCCGCCATCACCCGCGAGCATGGCAAGGTATTTTCCGATGCCAAGGGTGAAGTGGTGCGCGGTATCGAAGTGGTGGAATTTGCCTGTGGCGCGCCGCAGCTCCTGAAGACTCAGTTCACGGACAATATCGGTGGCGGCATCGACAACTGGCAACTGCGCCAGCCGCTGGGCGTGACCGCCGGAATCACCCCGTTCAATTTCCCTTTCATGGTGCCGATGTGGATGGCGCCGATCGCGCTGGCGACCGGCAATACCTTCGTCCTGAAACCTTCCGAGCGCGATCCTTCGCCCTCGCTGATGGTGGCCGAGTTGCTGCAGCAGGCCGGCTTGCCCGATGGCGTATTCAACGTGGTGCAGGGCGACAAGCTGGCAGTCGACACCTTGCTCCAGCATCCGGACGTGAAAGCAGTGTCCTTCGTCGGTTCCACGCCGATTGCGGAATACATCTATACCGAAGGCACGAAGCGCAAGGGCGCGTATCCGCCGCGGGTGCAGGCGTTGGGTGGTGCAAAAAACCATCTGGTGGTGATGCCCGATGCGGATCTCGATCAGGCGGTCGATGCCTTGATCGGCGCGGCCTATGGTTCAGCCGGCGAGCGCTGCATGGCAATTTCGGTGGCGGTTGCCGTCGGCAGCGTTGCCGATCGCCTGGTGGAAGCCCTGATCCCGCGCGTGAAATCGCTGAAGGTCGGCAATGGCATGGATCCCCAAGTCGAAATGGGACCGGTGGTGACGGCCGCACACAAGGCGAAGATCGAAGCCTACATCGATGAAGGTGTGCGTGCCGGCGCGAAGCTCTTGGTCGATGGCCGCGGCTTGAAGGTGGCGGGTCATGAACAAGGCTTTTTCCTCGGCGGCACGTTGTTCGATCAGGTGATGCCCGAGATGAAAATCTACCAGGAAGAGATTTTCGGACCGGTGCTGTGCATCGTCCGCGTGCCGGATTTCGCCAGTGCGGTGGAACTGATCAACCGCCATGAATTCGCCAATGGCGTGTCGCTGTTCACATCCGACGGCAACACCGCGCGCGAATTTTCACGTCGCATCGAAGTCGGCATGGTCGGCATCAATGTACCGATCCCGGTGCCGATGGCCTGGCATTCCTTCGGCGGCTGGAAGCGTTCGCTGTTCGGCGATGCGCATGCCTACGGCGAAGAAGGCATCCGTTTTTATACCCGCTACAAATCGGTGATGCAGCGCTGGGCGCAGACCATAGGCAAGGGCGCGGAATTCACCATGCCCGTCGCGAAGTGACCGTGCCGGGCGGGCGCGACAATCTCCGGCACGCATTGCATGGATGATGGAAGCGCCGGCCGCGCAATGGCCGCACGCATTCGTTCGATCAAGCATTGGCTGACAGGAGCAGACAGTGGAATCCGCAGGCAAATACGACTACATCATCATCGGCGCCGGCACGGCGGGCTGTGTCCTGGCGAACCGGTTGACGCAGGACACGAATGTGTCCGTGCTCCTGATCGAAGCTGGGGCCAAGGATGATTATGTCTGGATCCATATTCCAGTCGGGTATCTCTATTGCATCGACAATCCGCGCACCGACTGGCGTTTTCGCACCGAAGCCGATCCCGGACTGAACGGGCGCAGCCTGATTTACCCGCGCGGCAAGGTCCTCGGCGGCTGTTCCTCGATCAACGGCATGATTTACATGCGCGGACAAGCGCGCGACTACGATCATTGGGCAATGCTGACCGGCGACGACAGCTGGCGCTGGGACAAGGTGCTGCCGATCTTCAGGAAAAGCGAGGATTACCACAAGGGCGCCGACGACTACCATGGCGCCGGCGGCGAATGGCGGGTGGAAAGGCAGCGCCTGTCGTGGGAAATCCTCGATGCCTTCCGTGCCGCGGCGGCGCAGACCGGGATTCCGAATGTGGAAGACTTCAATCGCGGCGACAATGAAGGCTGCGGCTATTTCGAAGTGAACCAGAAGGGTGGCCTGCGCTGGAGCGCGGCGCGCGCCTTCCTGAAATCGACGACCGGGCGGCATGGCAAGCTCGACATCATGACCGGTTGCCATGTGAAGCGCTTGAGGATCGAACGCGGCGAACACGGGCCTGTGTGCACCGGCGTGGAATTCACGGGCGGCGGCACAGAATGGTTTGCGGAATCGGTGCATGAAACGATATGCGCCGCCGGCGCGGTCGGTTCGCCGCAGATCCTGCAAATGTCCGGCATCGGTCCGGCCGCCTTGCTGCAACAGCACCAGATTCCGGTGGCCATCGATGCGCCGGGCGTTGGTGAAAACCTGCAGGACCATCTGCAACTGCGCATGGCATTCAAGATCCAGGGTGCGCGCACGCTGAACACCATGGCCAATACCTGGTACGGCAAAATGAAGATCGGCATGCAGTATGCCTGGTCGCGCAGCGGCCCGATGTCGATGGCGCCTTCGCAGCTTGGTGCCTTCACCCGCTCCGATCCTTCACAGCCGAGCGCGAACCTGGAATACCATGTGCAGCCGCTGTCGCTGGAGCGCTTCGGCGAGCCGCTTCACAATTTCCCCGCATTCACTGCAAGTGTCTGCAACCTGCGCCCGACTTCGCGCGGACATGTGCGCATCGCTTCGGGAGATCCGCTGGTGGCGCCCCGGATCACGCCGAACTACCTGAGCACTGCAGAAGACCGCAAGGTCGCGGTGGATGCATTGCGACTGACACGTTCCATCGTTGCCGCGCCCGCCTTGCAGAAATACACGCCGCAGGAATTCAAGCCGGGCTTGCAATACCGCAGCGAAGAGGAACTCGCAAACGCAGCAGGCGACATTGGCACCACCATCTTCCATCCTGTTGGTACCTGCAGGATGGGGCGGCGCGATGATCCGCTGGCGGTGGTCGACAGCGAATTGCGGGTCATGGGTGTTCGCAGCTTGCGTGTGGTGGATGCCTCGGTGATGCCGACCATTACTTCGGGCAACACGAATTCGCCGACGGTGATGATCGCCGAAAAGGCGGCGCAGCTGATCCGGCAGGCACGCCTTGCGTCGCGTGTATCTTCGACCGCGCGTGAAGAAGCGGCTCGCGAAGAAGCGGTACCGGTCGCCATGCGTACGCTGCCGGGAGCTGTTGGCCGCTAGACATGGGCTGACGCTCGCTGCCACGGCGATCATCTTCCATCATCGCTGCTTCCTTTGCACCCGGTTCATTCTTGGCCCGGGGCATGCCATGCCAGCACTTGCGCATCGGCGCCTCTCATCCAGAAACTCCAGCGCACGGATAGTGTCAAGCTTGTCACGCGCCTAGCGCCGGCACCAGCGCGGGGCAAGGAGACGACGATGGTATCCGGCTTTATTTTCGCCACAGGCATCGAGAACAGCAATCCGACCATCTGCCATGGAACAGTGCGCATGGATGAGATGGAGAAGTGCGGCCATTACCAGTACTGGCGCAAGGATTTCGAATTGCTGGAGGAACTCGGCATCAGCTTCCTGCGCTATGGTTTGCCGCTGCATCGCACCTGGTTGGGCCCCGGCCGTTACGACTGGTCGTTTGCGGATGAAGCCTTCGAGGAACTCTACCGGCGCGACATTGTGCCTATCGTCGACCTGTGCCATTTCGGCGTGCCGGACTGGGTAGGGAATTTCCAGAATCCGGATTTCCCGCAACTGTTTTCCGATTATGCCGATGCGTTTGCACGGCGCTTTCCCTGGGTGCAGCTTTATACGCCCGTCAATGAAATGTTCATCTGCGCCTTGTTCTCCGGCTTGTATGGCTGGTGGAACGAACAGGGTCGCGAGGACCTGACATTCGTGACTGCGCTCAAGCACCTGGCCAAGGCCAACGTCCTGTCGATGCAGCGTATCCTGCAAGCCAGGCCGGATGCCTTGTTCGTGCAGAGCGAATCGTCGGAATACTTCCATGCCGAGAATCCGCATGCGATCAAGCCGGCGGAAATCATGAATGCGAGGCGATTCCTTTCCCTGGACTTGAATTATGGCCGTCGGGTGGATTCGGATGTCTACGAATACCTGATGGACAATGGGATGACGCGGGAGGAATACCATTTTTTCCTGGCCAACAATCTGAAGCACCACTGCATCATGGGGAATGACTATTACATGACCAATGAGCATCTGGTAAGGGCAGATGGAAGGTTGAAAGGGTCGGGAGAGATCTTTGGCTATGCGGTCATCACCCATCAGTATCACGACCGTTACCGGATGCCGGTCATGCATACCGAAACCAATTCGGCGCAAGGCCCGCAAGGCGATGAAGCGGTCAAGTGGTTGCGCAAGCAGTGGGCGAATGTACTGCGTGTGCGCAATGACGGCGTGCCTATCGTCGGCTTTACCTGGTATTCGCTGACGGACCAGGTGGACTGGGATACCTCGCTGCGCGAAAACAATGGGCATGTGAATCCGCTGGGCCTGTACGACCTCGGACGAAGCATCCGCCCGGTAGGGGAGGCGTATCGACAGCTGATTCGGGACTGGAAGGAAGTCTTGCCGACGCAGAGCGTCTGCCTGCAGGTCCCGATCGTCGCGCCCAGCGAGCATCGGGAAGAATGGGCGGTACGCAAGCGCCAGCAGTCTGTGCGCACACGAATCGTGGTCAGCCAGGTCAGGATCCAGATTCCTGAGGAGTGAAAGCTTGTGTGCGGGGCACGGAGAGTAGTAAGTAGAATTGCTTAGGTTTTTATCAATATTCTTTTTCGCCTTGCTTAAAAGAAATGCGTTAAGATTGATCTAAGATAAACATTTAGCAAAACAGCTATTTTCCGTGTTGCCATCAACTCTTCGTCCTGTGTAGTGTGTAAAACTTTCCTGCACAAGACTTTACGTTCGCAATAACTATATGGAGAGCCCATGGCGGATGTGATATTGGAGACAAGACACCTGACCAAGGAGTTCAAAGGGTTTACCGCGGTCAATGATGTCAACCTGCAGGTACAGCGAGGACATATCCATGCCTTGATCGGGCCGAATGGCGCGGGCAAGACGACTTGCTTCAATCTGCTGACCAAATTCCTGGTGCCGACGTCCGGGCAGATCCTGTTTAATGGGCGCGACATTACGGCAGCGCAGCCAGCGCAGATTGCGCGCCAGGGCATCATTCGTTCCTTCCAGATTTCAGCAGTGTTTCCGCATATGACTGTGCTGGAAAACGTGCGGATCGGCTTGCAGCGCCCCTTGGGCACATCGTTTCATTTCTGGAAGAGCGAAAGGACCTTGTCTTCTCTCGATGAACGCGCCAGGGAATTACTGGCTCAGGTGGATCTGGCGGCGTTTGCCGACACGATGACCGTTGATTTGCCGTATGGCAGAAAGCGCGCCCTGGAAATTGCCACCACGCTGGCGATGGAACCGGAACTGATGCTGCTGGATGAGCCGACCCAGGGCATGGGACATGAAGACGTGCATCGGGTGACCGAACTGATCAAGAAGGTTTCAGCCGGCCGCACCATCCTGATGGTCGAGCACAACATGAGCGTGGTCTCTGGTATTTGCGACCGCATCTCCGTCCTGCAGCGGGGCTCCGTCCTGGCTGAAGGCAGTTATGAGGAAGTCTCGCGCAATCCGCAGGTGATGGAAGCCTACATGGGCACCACGACCGGCGCGCTGGAAGGAGCGCATTGATGGCAGCGGCACTGGAAATCAAGAATCTGCAAGCCTGGTATGGCGAATCGCACATCCTGCATGATGTCAATCTGACGGTGGCACCGGGTGAAGTGGTGACGCTCCTCGGCCGTAATGGCGCCGGTCGCACGACGACCCTGCGCGCCATCATGGGCTTGACCGGCACACGCAAGGGTTCGATCAAGATCAATGGGGTCGAAGCCATTCATTTGCCAACGTACAAGGTGGCCCACCTCGGCGTGGGCTATTGTCCCGAAGAGCGCGGCATCTTTGCCTCGCTGTCGGCGGAAGAGAACCTGATGCTGCCGCCTTTCGTATCGAAGACCGACCGCGGCATGTCGATCGACGAGATTTACGAAATGTTCCCGAACCTGGAGGAACGCCGGTCCAGCCAGGGTACCCGTTTGTCGGGCGGCGAACAGCAGATGCTGGCGGTGGCGCGTATTCTGCGCACGGGCGCCAAGCTGTTGCTGCTCGACGAGATTTCCGAAGGCCTCGCGCCGGTAATCGTGCAGGCGCTGGCGCGCATGATCACGACGCTGAAGGCCAAGGGCTATACCATCGTGATGGTGGAACAGAATTTCCGGTTTGCCGCCCCCCTGGCGGACCGGTTTTATGTGATGGAGCATGGGCAGATTGTCGAAACCTTTGCTGCATCGGAGTTGGGCAACAAAATGCCCGTGCTGCATTCGCTGCTCGGGGTATAACAAAAAGCAGTGCAGACCTAAGGATCCGCATTGCACCTTAAAGGAGATCGTCATGAAATTGAAAGCAATTGCATTTGCCGTTTCCACTGCCGTAGCGGTTGGTCTGACAGGCGCCGCACACGCGCAGATCTCGGGCGACGTGATCAAGATCGGCCTGATCACCGACATGTCCGGCCTGTATGCCGATATCGACGGCGCGGGCGGAGCAGAAGCGGTGAAAATGGCGATTGCCGACGTGGGTGGCGCAATCAACGGCAAGAAGATCGAATTCATCGTAGCCGACCACCAGAACAAGGCGGATATCGCCGCTTCCAAAGCACGGGAATGGTTCGACCAGGAAGGCGTCGACATGCTGTTGGGCGGTACGAATTCCGCCACCAACCTGTCAATGGCGAAGATCGCTGCTGAAAAGAAGAAGCCCTTCATTTCGATCGGTGCCGGCACGGCTCGCCTGACCAACGAAGACTGCTCGCCTTATACCGTCCACTATGCGTATGACACGGTAGCACTCGCCAAGGGCACCGGTTCGGCGGTGGTGAAGCAGGGCGGCAAGACCTGGTTCTTCCTCACGGCTGACTACGCATTCGGCACCTCGCTCGAAAACGATACGGCCGCCGTGGTGAAAGCCAATGGCGGCAAGGTGCTGGGCAGCGTCCGTCATCCGCTGTCGGCGTCGGACTTCTCTTCCTTCCTGCTGCAGGCGCAATCTTCCAAGGCCCAGATCCTGGGTCTGGCCAATGCCGGCGGCGATACCATCAATTCCATCAAGGCTGCCAACGAGTTTGGCATCAACAAGTCGATGCGCATGGCCGGCCTGCTGATGTTCATCAATGATGTGCATTCCCTCGGGCTGAACCTGACCCAAGGCATGTACCTGACCGACAGCTGGTACTGGGACCAGGATGACCAGAGCCGCAAGTGGTCGAAGCGCTATTTCGACAAGATGAAGAAGATGCCGTCCAGCCTTCAGGCGGCAGATTACTCGGCAGCGACTCAGTATTTGAACGCGGTCAAGGCTACCGGTACGGATGACGCCGACAAGGTCATGGCTTACTTGAAGAAGAACAAGATCAGCGACTTCTATACGAAGAATGGAGTGGTCCGGGCGGATGGCCGCATGGTGCATGACATGTACCTGATGGAAGTGAAGAAACCTTCCGAGTCCAAAGCCCCATGGGATTACTTTAAGGTCTTGCAAACGATCCCGGGTGATCAGGCATTCACTACGAAGGCGGAATCGAAGTGTGCGCTCTGGAAGTAAGCGCGTTCTTCAGGCGATAACTATAAATATTTAAAGCAGTTGGTCCGAACGCGCGGGATTGCCTGATGCGTTCGGACGACGGCCGCTTTCTTCCCTCATCTAGAGAGTCTTCTCGCATACTGCCATGGAAATCTTCGGCATCCCTTTGCAAGCGATGTTGAGTCAGCTGTTGCTCGGCCTGGTCAACGGCTCTTTTTACGCCATGCTGTCGCTGGGCCTGGCAGTGATTTTCGGCTTGCTCAACGTTATTAATTTTGCGCACGGCGCCCTTTATATGATGGGCGCATTTTTCGCCTGGATGGGGCTGAGCTACTTCGAGATCAATTACTGGGTGATGCTGGTGTTGGCACCCTTGCTGGTCGGGGTGTTCGGCATCATCATCGAGCGCAGCATGCTGCGCTGGTTGTACAAGCTTGACCATTTGTACGGCTTGCTGCTGACCTTTGGCATCACCCTGATGCTCGAAGGCTTGTTCCGCTCCTTCTATGGAGTATCCGGGCAACCGTATTCGGTGCCGGAAGCCTTGGCCGGTGCGTTCAACCTGGGTTTCATGATCCTGCCGAAGTACCGGGCCTGGGTGGTAGTGGCGTCGCTCGTGGTGTGTCTCGCAACCTGGTTCGTCATTGAAAAGACCAAGCTCGGTGCCTATCTGCGTGCCGGCACGGAAAACCCCAAGATGGTGGAAGCCTTCGGCATCAATGTGCCGCTGATGGTGACGCTCACCTATGGTTTCGGCGTGGCGCTGGCGGCATTTGCCGGAGTGCTGGCGGCCCCGGTAGTGCAGGTGTCGCCGCTGATGGGCTCGAATCTGATCATCGTGGTATTTGCCGTTGTCGTGATCGGCGGCATGGGCTCGATCCTCGGAGCAATCATTACCGGACTGGGACTGGGCGTCATCGAAGGCTTTACCCGCGTGTTTTATCCGGAAGCCTCGGCCACCGTGGTATTCGTCATCATGGCCATCGTGTTAATGCTGCGGCCGGCTGGCTTGTTTGGCCGGGAAAAGTAAAGGTGGGATTTATGAACAAGAAACTGGGATACGCCATTGCTTTCCTGTTGGCGCTGGTTGCACCGTTTGTGCTTTATCCGGTATTCCTGATGAAGATCCTGTGCTTCGCCTTGTTTGCCTGCGCCTTCAACCTGTTGATCGGCTTTACCGGCTTGCTGTCCTTTGGTCACGCTGCGTTCTTCGGCGGCGCCGGCTATGTGACCGGTTATGGCCTGAAGGCAATGGGATTGCCGTTTGAGCTGGGTATGCTGCTGGGAACGGCAGCGGGCGCGGCCATCGGATTGGTCATGGGGATATTGGCGATCCGGCGGCAGGGAATTTATTTCACCATGATCACACTGGCGTTAGCGCAGATGCTGTATTTCGTGTGCCTGCAGGCGCCGTTCACCGGTGGCGAGGATGGCTTGCAGGGAGTGCCGCGAGGAAAATTACTGGGCTTGGTCGATCTGTCCAGCGATTTGATGATGTACTACGTAGTGCTGGCGATCGCCACCGCCGGCTTTGCCTTGATCGTGCGCACCATTCACTCGCCCTTTGGGCAAGTTCTGAAAGCGGTCAAGGAAAACGAGCCGCGCGCTGTTTCGCTGGGCTATGACGCCGACCGCTTCAAGCTGCTGGCGTTTGTGCTGTCGGCAGCGCTCGCCGGTCTGGCTGGCGCCACCAAAACAGTGGTGTTGGGCTTTGAAACCTTGACCGATGTGCACTGGACCATGTCAGGCCTGGTCGTGTTGATGACCTTGGTTGGCGGCCTGGGCACGCTTGCAGGGCCGATCGTCGGCGCCATTGTGATCGTGGCTCTGGAAAACCGCCTGGGTGAACTCGGCAACTGGCTCGCCGCCTTGACTCACATTGAATGGTTCCGTTCGATCGGGGAGTCGGTCACCATTGTCACCGGCTTCATCTTCATCGTCTGCGTGCTCGCCTTCCGCCGTGGACTGGTAGGCGAGCTCGGGGCTTTGTTCAAGCGCCCGGCTGCGCAGTCCAAGTAAGAAGTTCATCTAACCCCGGGGCGATGTGCCCCGGGAATCTCTGCAAGTCATTCCCCCTTACCAGGCCGCCGCATAAATCGCACGGGCATCTTCACGGGTAACTTCGCGCGGGTTATTGGTCAGCAGTCGGGTTTGCAGCATGGCATCGTCCGCGAGCCGGTCGATGTCGGCTTCGGTGATGCCTACTTCACGCAACCGGGTTTCGATTCCTACCCGTTCCGCAATTTCCTCAAGCTTCGCGATGAACGCATGGGTACGTGCCTCTGCCGTGCCGGTGGCGTCCGGCACCAAGATTTCGGCAAGCTCGGCGTAGTGAGGTGCGGCGTGGGACGCATTGAAGCGCAGGACATGAGGCAGGACCAGGGAATTCGACAAGCCGTGGGGCACATGAAAGATCCCGCCAACCGGGTAGGCGAGGGCGTGCACGGCCGCGACCGGGGCATTGGCAAAAGCCTGGCCGGCCAGAGTTGCGCCAAGCAGCATCGATTGCCGAACCCCGAGATTTCTGCCGTCTTCGCATGCGGCGACAAGGTTTTCGGAAAGCAATGCCAGCGCTTTTGTCGCTAGCAGGTCGGACAAGGGATTCTTTTTGTGCTTGCTGGTATAGCTTTCAATGGCGTGCACCATGGCATCGATGCCGGTTGCTGCAGTGACCTTGGGCGGCAAGCCAAGGGTCAGTTCGGCGTCGAGGACAGCCAAATCGGCGTATAGCTGCGGCGACACGACGCCCATCTTGGTGGTTTCCCCGGTCGTGACGATGGAAATGGGTGTCACTTCGGAGCCAGTTCCGGCCGTAGTGGGTACTTGCACTAACGGCAAGCGGCTGCCTTTTACATTGCCGATGCCGTACATCGATTTCAGGTCCTGGCCGCTTCCCGCCAGGACCGCAATCAGTTTCGCAACGTCCATCGAGCTGCCGCCGCCCAAGCCAATAACAAGGTCGGTTTCATATTTGCGCGCTTCCGCAGCCGCCTGTAACACGATCTGTTCCGGTGGGTCTGCGAGCACACCGGAAAAGATGCTGACGTCGATATTATTGGATCGCAGGCTGGCGACCGGGGCATCAACCAGACCCGTTTTCAGAAATCCGGCATCGGTCACAATCAGTGCGCGTCGCACCTGGGAAAAGCGCATCCTGATCTCTTCGCCCAAGCGTTTGGCGGCGCCAGCTTCACAGAGGATGTGCGGGACAGTGCTGAAGCTGAAGGGGGAAAGGGTTTGAGCGGTAGCCATGGTTGTCTCCTCATTTTTTACGGGTATGGACGCCATTTTAACCACTTGCGCTCCACCCGTTCTCGGATGTCGCATCGGACTCTTTGCTTGCTTCAAGGAATCAGGCAGCTCTATTGGCGCGGTAAAATGGCGGGCTTTCCCCGAAGGTTTTTCCGCCAATTCTGTTCAGGTTATCGCATGATTCTTTCCATTTTTTTCTCCACCCGCATCAGGGAACGTTCGTTCGCCGGAGTTGCGCATGGTTGATTATCTCGTCCTGTGCGCGGCAGCTTTTCTAGCCGGCTTGATTGATGCAGTTGTCGGTGGTGGCGGTTTGATCCAGATCCCGGCATTGTTTACCGCCTTGCCGAATGTCCCCGCGGCAACGTTATTTGGTACGAACAAGCTTGCGAGCATTTGGGGAACGAGTGCTGCTGCCGCGACACTGGCGCGCCGGGTAAAGCTGGAGTGGAGTACGGCTGTGCCGGCCGCTTTGGCGGCCTTTGTTCTGGCTTTCCTCGGGGCGTATACCGTTACCCGTGTTCCGCCGGATTTCATGCGCAAGCTGCTCCCCTTCATTTTGATTCTGGTGGCGTTGTATACGTTGAAGAAGAAGGACTTGGGTAGCCTGCATGCTCCGGTACATACCGGACTGAAGGAAAAAGTCTTGGCTGTCATTGTCGGGGGCGGGATCGGGTTTTATGACGGCTTCTTTGGTCCGGGAACGGGAAGTTTTTTAGTCTTTCTGTTTGTGCGCTTCTTCGGCTTCAATTTCCTTGGCGCGTCAGCCGTGGCAAAAGTAGTCAATGTGGCTTGCAACCTGGCCGCATTGCTGTGGTTTGGCTACAGCGGGCATGTTCTGTGGCAGTTGGGTATCCTGATGGCGGCTTTTAATATCGCTGGCTCTATGGTGGGCAGTCATCTGGCGGTACGCCATGGCAGCGGTTTTGTGCGCAAACTATTTTTGATAGTGGTGGGCTCCTTGATTCTCAAGACGGGCTATGACGCCTTCCTGAAATAGCGTTTCTGTGTTTCACGTGAAACATTTCTTGTCTGGCTTTGATTAGGGCGTGCACATGCATCCGCATTTGGCTACCTTTGAGGATGGGGCAGGACGGGATGCTTTGCACTCCCAAGAAGGTTTCACGTGAAACAATTCCCCTAAGGTCAAGCGATCCCAAACGGCAAGCCGGCAAAACGCCGTATAATTTCGCCTTCAAGGCTTTGCCTGTTCACGTGCCTTCCCAATCTCTTCACAGGCCAAATCATGCTTTTCCCTACAGAGTTTGACGTTATCGTCGTTGGCGGTGGCCACGCCGGCACCGAAGCTGCCTTGTCTTCTGCCCGAATGGGGCAGAAGACATTGTTGCTCACTCACAATATCGAAACCCTTGGTCAAATGTCGTGCAATCCTTCCATCGGGGGTATTGGCAAGGGGCATTTGGTAAAGGAAGTCGACGCCTTGGGTGGTGCCATGGCAATTGCCACCGACGAGGCGGGTATTCAGTTCCGCATCCTCAATTCCTCCAAGGGGCCCGCCGTACGAGCGACCCGTGCTCAGGCCGACCGCATACTATACAAGCAAGCGATTCGTTCACGCCTGGAAAATCAGCCAAATCTGTGGCTCTTCCAGCAGGCGGTAGACGACCTGATGGTGGAGGGCGATCGGGTCGTGGGGGCCGTCACGCAAGTCGGAATCCGGTTTCGCAGTCGTGCCGTGGTGTTGACCGCTGGTACTTTTCTCGACGGAAAAATTCACGTCGGTCTGAACAACTATTCGGCAGGGCGCGCCGGTGATCCGCCGGCCGTTTCCCTGTCTGCGCGCCTGAAGGAGTTGAAGCTGCCGCAGGGGCGCTTGAAAACAGGCACCCCGCCACGCATCGATGGTCGCACCATCGACTTTTCTGTCATGGAAGTGCAACCGGGCGATCTCGATCCGATTCCGGTGTTTTCAGTGATGGGCTCGGTGGACTTGCATCCGCAGCAGCTGCCATGCTGGGTTACACATACCAATGAACGCACCCATGACATCATCCGCGGCGGCCTCGATCGCAGCCCGATGTACACCGGCGTCATTGAAGGCGTCGGTCCGCGCTACTGTCCTTCCATTGAAGACAAGATCCATCGTTTTGCCGACAAGCAATCGCACCAGATCTTCCTAGAGCCGGAAGGGCTGACTACCAACGAGTTTTACCCGAACGGTATCTCCACCAGCCTGCCTTTCGATGTGCAGCTTGAGTTGGTGCACTCGATTCGCGGCTTGGAAAACGCGCATATCCTGCGGCCGGGCTATGCGATCGAGTATGACTATTTCGATCCGCGCGGCTTGAAAGCGTCGCTGGAAACCAAGGCGATCCAGGGACTGTTCTTCGCCGGCCAGATCAATGGCACTACAGGCTACGAAGAGGCCGCCGCCCAAGGCTTGCTGGCCGGATTGAATGCCGCCTTGTACACGCAGGGCAGGGAAGCGTGGACGCCACGGCGCGACGAAGCCTATCTTGGCGTTCTGGTTGACGACCTGATCACCAAAGGCGTGCAGGAGCCATACCGGATGTTCACCAGCCGTGCCGAATACCGCTTGAGCTTGCGAGAAGACAACGCCGATCTGCGCCTGACTGAAATCGGGCGCCAGCTCGGCTGCATCAGCGATGCTCAGTGGGAAGTATTCGAGAGGAAGCGCGAAGCGGTGGCAAGGGAGCTCGAACGCCTCAAATCGACATGGGTCAATCCCCGTCTGGTTCCCGAGGCAGAGGCGCAACGCGTGCTGGGAAAGGCAATCGAGCGAGAGTACGCGCTCACTGATTTGCTTCGCCGGCCGAATGTCAGCTATGAATGCCTGATGAGTCTCAAGGGTGCAGACGGGCAGAACCTGGCCGGGCCTGGTGTCACGGACGAAGCCGTGCGCGAGCAAGTGGAAATCCAGGTGAAGTACGCCGGCTACATTGACCGCCAGGCGCGCGAAGTCGAACGCCATGACTACTATGAAAACCTGAAACTGCCGGCCGCACTCGATTACATGGAAGTCAAAGGATTATCGATCGAGGTTCGGCAGAAGTTGAACAAGCACCGTCCGGAAACCCTCGGACAGGCGTCGCGCATTTCCGGCGTGACCCCAGCGGCGATTTCCTTGTTGCTGGTGCATCTGAAAAAGGGCGGCTTCAAGGAATTCGCCGCGTCTCAGGCAGCAGCGTGAGCGGCGGCAGACCATGAGCGGATTTGACCGGCCAGCGCTGTTACGCACACTGGAGCAGGGCAGTGCTGAGATGCAACTGGCCTTGACCGAGCGGCAGTCAGGCCAATTGCTGGATTACCTTGCGCTCTTGCACAAGTGGAACGGAGTCTACAACCTAACTGCCGTACGCGACCCGGCGCAGATGGTGACGCAGCACCTGCTGGATTCGCTCGCCGTGGTGCCGGCATTTGCTGATGCGATGAATGTGCTGGACGTCGGCGCCGGTGGCGGTCTTCCCGGAATGGTGCTCGCGATCGCCCGCCCGGACATGCAAGTGGCCATGGTCGACACGGTACACAAGAAAACAGCCTTCCTGACCCAGGCAAAAGCGGAGCTCGGACTAGGAAACGTGACTATCCATACCGCGCATGTGGAGCAGCTGAAGGTGCCGCGCAAGTTCGATGTCATTACCTCGCGCGCTTTTGCCGAACTCGCCGATTTCGTCACCTGGTCCGCCCATCTGCTGGAAGAGGGCGGACGCTTCATTGCGATGAAGGGCATCCTGCCGAAAGACGAGATTGCGCGTTTGCCCCAGGAATGGCGAGTGCTTGAAGTGCACCCGTTGGCGGTGCCCGGCCTGAAGGCCGAGCGGCATCTGGTATTCATTGAAGCCACTGAAAAAGCGGAAGGAAGCAGGCCATGAATCCGTTCTTCCATGCCTTGGGCATCACCGATGCCTGGCAACTGATCGCAGCCACCATGGTGTTCCTCATGTTGCCGGGGCCCGGTACGTTCTGTGTGCTGACCTGCAGCGCCCAGCGCGGCTTGCGCGGAGGTTATGCTTCGCTGTTCGGCCTCATGCTGGGCGATGCCATCCTGATGTTCCTTGCCGCGATCGGCGTGGCAGCCTTGCTTCAAGCCAATCCGCTGTTGTTCAAAGGCCTGCAGTACCTCGGCGCCGCCTATCTCGCTTATCTCGGCATCAGGCTACTAGCGGCGAAGCAGGGCGGTAACGACAAGACCGTGCCCTTTTCCCATCTCGCCGATTTTCGCCGTGGCCTGTTCGTCACCCTGATTAATCCGAAAGCCATCGTGTTTTACATGGCCTTTTTCCCGCTCTTCATTGACCCGGCCACGCATCAAGGGGCGCTGACTTTTCTCACTATGGGATTGATGATTTCAAGTTGCACCTTGTTTTACGGCAGCGTGCTCGTGCTGGCCGGCAATGCGGCCGCCAAGCGCCTTGCGCATCACCAGCGCCTCGCGGCTTTCGCGTCCAAGGCGGCCGGCATCTTCCTGATCGGCTTCGGAATCAAACTCACTACCAACTAAAACTACATGGCAAAAATCTTTTGCATCGCCAATCAGAAAGGCGGTGTCGGCAAAACCACTACCGCCGTCAATCTCGCGGCGGGCCTTGCTCAATTGCAGCAGCGTGTTCTTCTGGTCGACCTCGACCCGCAGGGCAACGCCACCATGGGCGCGGGTATCAACAAAGCCGAGCTGCAAGCTTCGGTGTACCAGGTGCTTCTCGGCATGGCCGATGTGAAGACTGCGCGCGCCACGTCCGAAACTGGCAAGTTCGATGTCTTGCCCGCCAATCGCGAACTGGCCGGCGCCGAGGTCGAAATGGTCGAGCTCGACAACCGGGAAAAGCGCCTGAAGGCGGCCCTGGCAGAAGTGGACGCCGATTACGATTTCGTCCTGATCGATTGCCCGCCGGCGCTGTCGATGCTGACGCTCAACGGCTTGTGTGCCGCGCATGGCGTGATCATCCCGATGCAGTGCGAATACTATGCACTCGAGGGTTTGTCCGACCTGGTCAATACCATCAAGAAAGTCCATGCCAAGCTCAACCCCGACCTGAAAATCATCGGCTTGCTGCGGGTGATGTTCGATCCGCGCATGACCTTGTCACAACAGGTTTCCGAGCAACTGGAGCAGCACTTCGGCGACAAGGTATTCAAGACCTTGATCCCGCGCAACATTCGCCTGGCTGAAGCACCGTCGTACGGCATACCGGGCGTCAGCTTCGACCCAACCTCCAAAGGCGCGCAAGCCTATATCCAGTTCGGCGCCGAAATGGTGGAACGCATCCAATCAATGTAAGGGGCAGACATGGCCATGAAAAAACCCAAGGGACTGGGACGCGGACTGGATGCCTTGCTCGGAGGCTCGTCGGACATCGCCGAGGCCGTGCCCAGTGTTGCAGGCGCGCCTTCCACGCTGAGTGTCACGCAAATGCAGGCCGGCAAATATCAGCCGCGCACGCGCATGGATGAAGGTGCCCTGAATGAGCTCGCCGCATCTATCAAGGCACAGGGCTTGATGCAGCCCATTCTGGTGCGTCCACTCGACGGCGACGGCAAATATGAAATCATTGCCGGCGAACGCCGCTTCCGCGCTGCCCAGATCGCCGGCCTGACGGAAGTGCCGGTGCTGGTCAAGGATGTCGATGACCAGGCCGCCGCTGCCATGGCCCTGATCGAAAACATTCAGCGCGAAGATTTGAATCCGCTGGAAGAAGCGCAAGGCATTCACCGCCTGATCAGCGATTTCAATTTCACCCATGAACAGGCGGCCAATGCAGTCGGCCGCTCACGCAGCGCCGTCTCCAATCTGTTGCGTCTATTGAATCTCGCCAAGCCGGTACAAACCATGCTGATGGCGGGAGACATCGACATGGGCCACGCTCGTGCATTGCTGGCCGTCGACGCCGCGACTCAAATCACCCTGGCCAACCAGATCCTTGCCAAGCGCATGTCGGTGCGCGAAGCGGAAAAGCTGGTGGTGCGGGCCACCACCGAGCAGGACACAACAGGCAAGGCCCGCGTCCAGAAAGAGAAAACGCGCGACATCGCCCGCCTTGAAGAGGAACTGTCCGATACCCTCGCAACCGCCGTCTCGATCAAGCTGGGCGCGAAGAACAAGGGCCAGTTGATCATTGACTTCGCCAACCTCGACGTGCTGGACGTCGTGATCGCCAAACTGCGCGCTGCATGAGCGCCGGCCTCGAAAGCAATGCCCTGGAGGGCGCGACGATCCTGCTTCTTCCCGGCCTCTACAATTCCGGCCCCGGCCACTGGCAAACCCATTGGGAAGCGATGCTGCCGAATGCAAAACGTGTGCAACAGCAGAAATGGGACAGCCCTTGCCGTTCCGACTGGGTAGCCACTCTGGATGCAGCGATTGAAACCCAGGATGGTCCGGTGATACTCGCTGCGCACAGCCTCGGATGCGCATTGACTGTTTGGTGGGCCGCGGAGCACGGTCACAAAAGCCATGCGGAGAAAGTCAGGGGTGCATTGCTGGTTGCGCCGCCCGATGTCGAGCGGGATGGGTTTTCCGCATTCGCTTCCGGATTTGCCCCGATGCCGCGCGCTGCCTTGCCTTTCCCGGCGATCGTCGCGGCATCATCCGACGACCCCTGGTGCGACCTGGTGCGGGCGCAATCCTGGGCTGCTGACTGGCGCGCGCGCTTTTGTCCCATCGGTGCACAAGGCCACATCAACGCCGACAGCGGCCTGCATGACTGGCCGCAAGGAAGGCGCTGGCTCGCGCAGTTGGCAAGCGGCTAAGCTACTGAAAAACCAGCGATTTTTACTTTTAATTCGGCATGGCAAATGTTTGACGCCTGTGCGACAAAGCCCTTATAATCCCGTGGTTTCACAAAACGCACCACCACGAAGCATTCCCGAGACATACTGCGGCCTGTAGCGCTTGCCATGGATCCTGGCCCTACGGATTGCACGACACCTGACTTACATGCTGCGCGTCGTCCTCCTGCAATTAATGGCCACGGTCGCCGCCGGATTGGTGGCAGGACTCCTCGGTGGAATGCACGCGCTGATTTCGGCGCTGCTGGGCGGCTTGTGCTGTGTGGTGCCAAATGGCTTGTTCGCAATGCGCCTTTTCATAAGCGCGCGCAAGCCGGGAACGGTGAACCCGATGACGTTTTTCATCGGCGAATTCATCAAGATTGCGTTGACGATTGCGCTATTGGGCGCAGTTGCTTGGCTGTACCGCGATTTGAACTGGCTGGCGATGATCGCTGCCTTCATCGTGGCGCTGAAGAGTTACATCATCTTATTATTTAGGCACTGACATGTCATCTCAAACGGCTGAAGCTGCGGCGCACGCGCCAACTGCGTCCGAGTACATCGTTCACCACCTCGGACACCTGTCGACTCATCATCAGGAAAAGATCGTCGACTTCTCTATCATCAATATGGACACCGTGTTCTGGTCCGTCGCGATGGGTGTAGTCGCGTGTTTCTTCATGTGGATGGCTGCCCGCCGTGCCACTTCCGGCGTTCCTGGTCGCTTCCAGGCTTTTGTGGAAATGATTGTCGAAATGGTCGAAGACCAGTCCAAGGCCATCGTCCACGGCGACCGCACCTTTATCGCACCCCTCGCGCTCACCGTATTCGTCTGGGTCGCATTGATGAACTCTCTCGACTTCCTCCCGGTCGACCTGTTCTCCGGCATCTTCCGCCTGATGGGCATCGATATCCATCACCGCGTCGTTCCGACCGCCGACTTGAACGGCACGCTCGGCATGTCGCTCGGCGTCCTGGCTCTGATGCTTTATTACGGCATCAAGATCAAGGGCCTCGGCGGCTGGCTGCATGAACTGTTCGCCGCTCCTTTCGGCATCTGGCTCGCGCCGTTCAACCTGCTGTTGAATATCATCGAATACCTCGCCAAGGCCGTTTCGCTCGGCATGCGACTGTTCGGCAACATGTACGCCGGCGAACTGCTGTTCCTGCTGATCGCGTTGCTCGGTTCCACCGCCACTGCCTTCGGCTTCATTGGCCAGGTAATTGCCGGTTCCGCATGGGCGATCTTCCACATCCTTATCGTTTTCCTGCAGGCCTTCATCTTCATGATGCTGACCCTGGTCTACATGGGCCAGGCACACGAGGGCCACTAAGGATTCCGCGTCACGAATCGAAAGATAGTAGTAAGTAAAGAAGTTTGTTTTTCATTTTTGTTTTTAACCTTAACCTTTTGAAGGAATTGACATGACTGACGTCTCTTTTGTTGCTCTGGCTTGCGGCTTGATCATCGGCCTCGGTGCTATCGGCGCCTGTATCGGTATCGCACTGATGGGCGGCAAATACCTCGAAGCTTCGGCTCGTCAGCCTGAATTGATGAACACCCTGCAAACCAAGATGTTCCTGCTGGCCGGTCTGATCGACGCGGCGTTCCTGATCGGTGTCGGTATCGCCATGCTGTTCGCGTTCGCGAACCCGTTTGTCGCTGGCTAATTACCTGGCGCCTCAGCGCTAGCCGACTCTCAACTGCCGAACCAAGCGGTTCGGCACTCGTTATTCTGAGAAGGAAAAAACACCGTGAACTTAAATGCAACTTTGTTTGCGCAGTTCGTGGTCTTCTTCATCCTCGCCTGGTTCACGATGAAATTCGTGTGGCCGCCGCTGATGAAAGCGCTCGACGAGCGTGCCGAGAAGATTGCGAACGGCTTGGCCGCCGCCGACCGCGGCAAGGCAGAAATGGCTGCCGCCGAAAAGCGTGCGCAGGCTGAATTGGCCTCAGCCCGCGATGAAGGTCAGAAGCGGATCAATGACGCCGAAAAACGTGCCCAGTCGATCATCGAGGAAGCCAAGAAGACCGCAGCCGAAGAAGCCGCACGCATCATTGCTGCAGCCAAGGCAGACGCGGAACAGCAGGTAACCCGTGCGCGCGAAGAATTGCGCGGTGAGGTCGCCAGCCTCGCAGTGAAGGGCGCGGAGCAGATCCTCAAGCGCGAGGTGAACGCAGCGGCACACGCCGACCTGTTGAACCAACTGAAGACTGAGCTGTAATCATGGCCGAACTCGCAACGATTGCTCGTCCTTACGCAGAAGCCCTGTTCCGCGTGGCCCAGTCCGGCAACCTCGCGGCATGGTCCGATCTCGTATCGGAAATGGCGCAAGTTGCGGCCCTTCCCGAAGTCCAGAACTTCGCCAACAACCCGAAACTTTCGGATCAGCAGATTTCCGACACCTTCCTGTCGTTGCTGAAGTCCAAGGTCACGCCTGAAGCGAAAAACTTCGTCGCGATGCTGGTTCAGAACGGCCGCCTGGCATTGCTGCCTGAAATCGGCGCGCAATTCCATGCATTGAAAAATGCTGAGGAAGGCGCGGCCGACGCGATTGTCACGAGCGCCTTCGAATTGTCCGATGCGCAACTGAAGGATCTGGTGGCGGTGCTGGAAAAGAAATTCGGCTGCAAGCTCAAGCCTACGGTAACTGTGGACAAAGCGCTGATCGGCGGCGTTCGTGTGGTGGTGGGCGATGAAGTGCTCGACACCTCGGTACGCGCCAAACTGCAACGGATGCACGCAGCCTTAGCGCCGTGATCGGCGGCCCAGCCCGCCATCCTTCCGCTGCTAAGCAGAGTGAACAATTTTAGGAGTTAGTATGCAACTCAACCCGTCTGAAATCAGCGAACTGATCAAGAGCCGGATCCAAGGCCTTGGCGAGACCGCTGAGATTCGCAATCAAGGCACGGTCATCTCCCTGACCGACGGCATCGCGCGCGTGCATGGTCTGTCCGACGCAATGCAAGGCGAAATGCTGGAATTCCCGGGCAACACCTACGGCCTCGCCCTGAACCTCGAGCGCGACTCTGTTGGCGCCGTTATTCTCGGTGAATACGAGCACATTTCCGAAGGTGACACGGTCAAGACGACCGGCCGCGTGCTGGAAGTGCCGGTCGGCCCTGAACTGCGTGGCCGCGTGGTCAATGCACTTGGCCAGCCAATCGATGGCAAGGGCCCGGTCAATACCAAGCTGACCTCCCCGATCGAAAAGATCGCCCCGGGCGTTATCGCACGTCAGTCCGTGTCGCAGCCGATGCAGACCGGCCTGAAGGCAATCGACTCCATGGTGCCGATCGGCCGTGGCCAGCGCGAGCTGATCATCGGCGACCGCCAGACCGGCAAGTCGGCCGTTGCGGTTGATACCATCATCAACCAAAAAGGCCAGAACATGACATGTATCTATGTCGCGATCGGCCAGAAGGCATCGACCATCAAGAACATCGTGCGCGCTCTCGAGCAGCACGGCGCGATGGAATACACCATCGTCGTCGCCGCTTCCGCTTCCGAGTCCGCAGCGATGCAATACATCTCGGCCTATTCCGGCTGCGCGATGGGCGAATACTTCCGCGACCGCGGCGAAGACGCACTGATCGTGTACGACGACCTGTCCAAGCAGGCCGTGGCCTACCGCCAGGTTTCGCTGCTGCTGCGCCGTCCGCCGGGACGCGAAGCATTCCCGGGCGACGTGTTCTACCTGCACTCCCGCCTGCTCGAGCGTGCCGCACGCGTGAACCCCGACTATGTCGAGAAGTTCACCAATGGCGAAGTGAAAGGCAAGACCGGTTCGCTGACCGCTCTGCCGATCATTGAAACCCAGGCTGGCGACGTGTCCGCCTTCGTTCCGACCAACGTGATTTCGATCACCGACGGCCAGATCTTCCTCGAGACTTCCCTGTTCAACGCAGGTATCCGTCCCGCGATCAACGCCGGTATTTCGGTGTCCCGCGTCGGTGGCGCTGCACAGACCAAGGTCATCAAGGGCCTGTCCGGCGGTATCCGTACCGACCTGGCGCAGTACCGTGAACTTGCAGCGTTCGCGCAGTTCGCATCGGACCTCGACGAAGCGACTCGCAAGCAGCTGGACCGCGGTGCACGCGTGACCGAGCTGCTGAAGCAGCCGCAATACTCGCCGCTGCCGATCTCGCTGATGGCCGTGTCGCTGTTCGCAGTGAACAAGGGTTATTTCGACGACGTCGCGGTGAAGGATGTGCTGGCATTCGAAGCCGGCCTGCATAACTTCATGAAGACCAGCCACGCTGCGCTGCTGCAGAAGATTGAAGAGACCAAGCAACTCGACAAGGACGGCGAAGCACAGATGGCCGCCGCGATTGCCGACTTCAAGAAAACATTCTGAGCCGCTGAAGGAGTAAAACCTCATGGCTGCAGGTAAAGAGATACGCGGCAAGATCAAGAGCGTAGAGAATACGAAGAAGATCACGAAGGCGATGGAAATGGTCGCCGCATCCAAGATGCGCAAGGCGCAGGACCGGATGCGCGCGGCCCGTCCCTACAGTGAAAAGATTCGTACGATCGCCTCCAATCTGTCGCAGGCCAATCCGGAGTACACGCATCCGTTCATGGTCAAGCAGGAAGGTTCCAAGACGGTCGGCATCATCGTGGTGACGACTGACAAGGGCCTGTGCGGCGGCATGAACACCAACGTGCTGCGCCTGGTGACCAACAAGATGCGCGAAGTCGAAGGCCAGGGCAAGAAGGTCGAAGCCGTCGCCATCGGCAACAAGGGCCTCGGCTTCCTGCATCGCATCGGCGCGAAGGTCGTGTCGCAAGCAGTCCAGCTCGGCGACACGCCGCACCTGGACAAGCTGATCGGCCCGGTCAAGGTACTGCTCGATGCATACCAGGAAGGCAGGCTCGACGCGGTATACCTGTGCTACACCAAGTTCATCAACACGATGAAGCAGGAACCGATGATGGAGCAGCTGCTTCCGTTGTCCGCCGACCGGCTGTCCGTCGACAAGGGCAACATGTCCTGGGACTACATCTACGAGCCGGATGCACAGACCGTAATCGATGATCTGCTGGTGCGTTATGTCGAAGCGCTGATCTATCAGGGCGTCGCCGAAAACATGGCGTCCGAACAGTCGGCGCGCATGGTGGCCATGAAAGCCGCCAGCGACAACGCAGGCAATGTGATCAGCGAGCTGAAGCTGGTGTACAACAAGACCCGCCAGGCCGCGATCACCAAGGAACTCTCCGAGATCGTCGCCGGTGCGGCAGCGGTTTAACTGAAAAGAATCTAAATTAAATATTGAAGGAACGAATATGGCTGATGGCAAAATCGTTCAGTGTATCGGCGCCGTGGTGGACGTTGAGTTCCCGCGCAACGCGATGCCCAAGGTGTACGATGCCCTGAAAATGGAAGGCTCCGAGCTGGTCCTGGAAGTGCAGCAGCAGCTGGGCGACGGCATTGTCCGCACCATTGCGCTGGGCTCTTCCGAAGGTCTGCGTCGCGGCATGACGATTCAAAGTACCGGTGCACCGATTTCGGTGCCAGTCGGTCCGGCAACTCTGGGCCGCATCATGGACGTGCTGGGTAACCCGATCGATGAACGTGGACCGGTCGCAACCGACGTTCGCGCCGCGATTCACCGCAAGGCCCCGGCTTACGACGAACTGTCCCCCTCGCAGGAATTGCTCGAAACCGGCATCAAGGTGATTGACCTGGTTTGCCCATTCGCGAAGGGTGGTAAGGTCGGTTTGTTCGGCGGTGCAGGTGTGGGCAAGACCGTGAACATGATGGAGCTCATCAACAACATCGCAAAAGCGCACTCCGGTCTGTCCGTGTTCGCCGGTGTCGGTGAGCGTACTCGCGAAGGTAACGACTTCTACCACGAAATGGCGGATTCCAAGGTTGTTGACCTCGACAACCTGGCGAACTCCAAAGTGGCGATGGTGTACGGCCAGATGAACGAGCCGCCGGGCAACCGTCTGCGCGTGGCGCTGACCGGTCTGACGATTGCGGAATCCTTCCGTGACGAAGGCCGGGACGTGCTGTTCTTCGTCGACAATATCTACCGCTACACCCTGGCCGGTACCGAAGTGTCCGCGCTTCTGGGTCGTATGCCTTCCGCCGTGGGCTACCAGCCGACGCTGGCCGAAGAAATGGGCCGTCTGCAGGAGCGCATCACCTCGACCAAGACCGGTTCGATCACCTCGATCCAGGCCGTGTACGTGCCTGCCGACGACTTGACCGACCCGTCTCCGGCGACTACCTTCGCGCACTTGGACTCCACCGTGGTTCTGTCACGTGACATCGCTGCGCTGGGTATCTATCCTGCGGTCGATCCGCTGGATTCGACGTCGCGCCAGCTTGACCCGAACGTGGTCGGTGCAGAACACTATGAAACCGCCCGCGCCGTTCAGGGCACTCTGCAGCGCTACAAGGAATTGCGCGACATTATCGCGATTCTCGGCATGGACGAACTGGCACCGGAAGACAAGCTGGTGGTGGCACGCGCCCGCAAGATGCAGCGTTTCCTCTCCCAGCCTTTCCACGTCGCTGAAGTGTTCACCGGCTCACCCGGCAAATACGTTCCCCTGAAGGAAACGATCCGGGGCTTCAAGATGATCGCATCCGGCGAGCTGGATCACCTGCCGGAACAGGCCTTCTACATGGTCGGCACGATCGACGAAGCCATCGAAAAGGCCAAGAAGATCCAGTAACCCCGAGCGGCGCACCACGCGCCGCTTGCGGTACCAAGTCTTCAGACGGACATAAGGGTTCTCACAATGGCAAACACTATCCACGTAGACGTCGTCTCGGCCGAAGAGCAGATCTTCTCCGGCGAAGCGGAATTCGTCGCGTTGCCGGGTGAGGCGGGCGAGCTGGGTATCTATCCCCAGCACACTCCGCTGATCACGCGTATCCGGCCGGGCGCAGTCCGCATCAAGACCGCTGGCCAAGCCGAAGACGAGTTCGTCTTCGTTGCTGGCGGCCTGCTCGAAGTGCAGCCGAATGCCGTCACCGTCCTCGCCGACACCGCCATCCGCGGTGCCGACCTGGACGAGGCGAAAGCCAGCGAAGCCAAGCGGCTGGCCGAAGAAGCCCTGAGCAATCGCGAATCGAAAATCGACTACGCGAAGGCCCAGGCGGAACTGGCAGCAGCAATGGCTCAGCTCGCGGCAATCCAGAAGCTGCGTCAAAAGCGCTGATCGGTCGTACGCACTACAATGAAAGGCAGCTTCGGCTGCCTTTTTTGTTTCCGAGAGGGATGACATGGAACAGCAGGACGACCCAATCTCTGCCATTCTCAGGCAAGCACGCACGATTGCCGTGGTCGGCCTGTCCGAAAAGGACCACCGGCCAAGCCATACCGTAGCGCGCTACCTGCAGATGCAGGGCTATCGCGTCATCCCCGTGAATCCGGTGAGTGCGGGTGCTCACATTCTCGGTGAGCTATGTTACGCCGGGCTCGAAAACGCCGCCGCCGCTCTGGAAAAGGAGGGTACGCAGATCGATATCGTCGACTGCTTCCGCAAATCCGAGTACATCCCGCAGATCGTCGATGACGCGATCAGGATCGGGGCGCGCTGCGTCTGGATGCAGCTAGGCGTCAGCGATCCCCAAGCCGCCGCAAAAGCTGAAGCCGCCGGACTGTTCGTTGTGATGGACAAGTGCATTAAGATCGAGCATGGATACCGTGTCGCATAGCAGGCGAACCTGCCTGACTCGTCCCCGTCCGGCAACTGCATCAAGCCGTACTTCCCGCTCGCCATAGGAACGATCGACGATGCGCCATTGGTGGCCCGAGATGCTTGCGGTCCCGCTACTCCCGCTTCTGCTCCTTCAGGGCCGGCGCACGCGACGCGTCACGCCACGGCTGCCGGAAGCCGGCGGGCCACACAGCGGCATCATGCTTCCAGCCGCGGGAGCGCCCGCTGCAACCCCGCTGCGTCTGCTTGCCATTGGCGAATCGCCGGTCGCCGGCGTCGGGGTATCGAGCTATGAAGAAGCAATCACTGCTCAATTCGCCCGTGTTCTCGCCGCTTGCATGGCGCGGCCAGTACACTGGCAAGCGTACGGCGCAAATGGCGCCACCGTCACCAGTGCGCTGAAGACGCTGCTGCCAAGCGTTCCACGGCATCCGGTCGATATCCTCCTCGTTGCATTCGGCGTCAACGACAGCACCGAATTCCGGTCAGTTGCCCGCTACCGCGCCGCCCTTCAGGAATTGATCAATGATCTTGACGCGAGCGCAAGCCCCAAGCTGGTCATCATTTCCGGCGTTCCGCCGCTCCACATCTTTCCGGCACTGCCCCAGCCATTGCGCCACGTGCTTGGCCTGAAGGCTCAAGCACTCGACAGAAGCGCCCGCCAGCTCACCTCCGGGTCGGTCAACATGCTCCATGTGCCGATGCCTACCCGGCTGACCAATCGCGGCCTCATGGCCACCGATGGCTATCATCCCTCGGCACTCGGCGCCGCATTGTGGGCAAATTGCCTGCTGGATGCCGTGCTCGCGCATCCGGCAAGCGGAAAGACTTTCGGAGCTGGCCCGTAGATGCAGGTACGCCCGGCGGCTGAAGCAAGCCAACCAGCAGGCATACCTTGTCAAGAAAGGAAAGCGGGCATAGCCCCACCCTTGCAGAGGGAAGGGGGTTAAACCGGAGTCTTGTCGGAAAACCTTTCCAGGATCGCCGGCAAAGCTGCATACCGGCGGAGCCACCAAGCCCGGATTACTTCACCCGGCCTTCCTTCCAGGCCTGCAGCAGCTTGTCATAGGCAATCGTCTCGCCTTTCGGCTTCTCATTGGCCAGTTTCGTCCAGGGCGCGCCCTTGTCAGACAGCCACTTGTTCGGATCGCCTTTCGCGTTCAGCTTCGGGGCGCAATTCTTCATGCCCGCGCGCTGGAGCCGCGCCATCACCTGATCCATTTCTTCCGCCAGGTTATCCATGGCCGCCTGCGGCGTCCTTTCCCCCGTCACCGCCGTGGCCACATTCTTCCACCAAAGCTGTGCCAGCTTCGGATAATCCGGCACGTTCGTCCCGGTTGGTGTCCATGCCACCCGCGCCGGGCTGCGGTAAAACTCGATCAGGCCGCCATACTTCGCCGCATTCTTCGTAAAGTAGTCATGACGGATATCGGAATCGCGGATGAAGGTCACTCCGACGATCGACTTCTTCAGCGACACCGTCTTGGCAGTCACGAACTGTGCATACAGCCATGCAGCCGCGCGACGCTCGGGCGGCGTCGACTTGAAGAAGGTCCAGGATCCGACGTCCTGATATCCGTTCTGCATGCCGTCTTTCCAGTAGGGGCCGTGCGGCCCGGGCGCCATGCGCCACTTCGGCGTGCCGTCCGGATTGATGACGGCCGGTGCTTTCGTCATTGGTGCGGTGAACGCGGTGTACCAGAAAATCTGCTGCGCGATATCGCCCTGTCCCGGCACCGGGCCCGCTTCCGAGAAGGTCATGCCGCTGGCCTGCGGCGGTGCATATTTCTTGAGCCAGTCAATGTACTTGGTCAGCGCGTAGACGGCGGCCGGCGAATTGGTTGCACCGCCCCGCGCCACCGACGCACCGACTGGCGTGCACTTGTCGTCCGCCACGCGGATGCCCCATTCATCAACCGGCATGCCGTTCGGAATGCCCTTGTCGGCGGATCCGGCCATCGACAGCCAGGCATCGGTAAAGCGCCAGCCGAGCGAAGGATCCTTCTTGCCGTAGTCCATGTGGCCATAGACTTTCTTGCCATCGATCTCTTTCACGTCATTGGTAAAAAAGTTGGCGATGTCCTCATAGGCCGACCAGTTCTGCGGCACCCCGAGCTCATAACCATATTTCGCCTTGAACTTGTCCTGAAGGTCCTTGCGCGCGAACCAGTCGGCCCGGAACCAGTAGAGATTGGCGAACTGCTGGTCCGGCAACTGGTACAGCTTGCCGTCTGGCGCCGTAGTGAAGCTGGTGCCGATGAAATCCTTCACATCCAGTCCGGGATTGGTAAATTCCTTGCCTTCACCCGCCATGTAATCGGAGAGAGGAATGATGGCGCCGTAGCGGTAGTGGGTGCCGATCAGGTCGGAGTCGGAAATCCACCCGTCGTAAATGCTTTTGCCCGACTGCATCGACGTTTGCAGCTTCTCCACCACATCGCCTTCCTGGATGATGTCATGGTTGACCCTGATGCCGGTGATTTCCTCGAATGCTTTGGCCAGCGTCTTGGACTCATAGACATGGGTATCGATGGTCTCCGATACCACGTTGATTTCGTTGACGCCCTTCGCTTTCAGCTTGCTGGCGGCATCGATGAACCATTTCATTTCCGCCAGCTGCTGCTGCTTGTTCAACGTCGAGGGCTGGAACTCCTGGTTCACCCACTTCTCGGCCGCCTGCATGTCCGCCCAGGAAGCGCCAGACACCAGCATCGCCACAGCCGCCAGTACTGTCAGTCGTAGTTTCATGTCTTCTCCTCTTCTTTTTGCCTTCCCATCAAGATGGACGCGCGACGGAGGGAAGAACGCGGTCGCGCACCGAGATGCAGGTCAACCCCAGCGCATCACAATCAGCAGCACCAGCACACCGATCGACGCCGCGATCCATTGCGGCAGATCGGTCACTCCGGCCCATGCAAGGTTCACATAGGCAGCGACCAGCAGGCCGATGAACAAACGGTCGCCCCGGGTGGTCGGAATCGGCAGAAAACCCTTGCGTGCCATCGTCGGCGATTTCAATTCCCAGACCGTCATCCCGATCAGCATCAGCACGATCACGATGAAAAACACTGCCACCGGCGGCGTCCAGGCCATCCATGCAAACGCGTTTTCCATGTCAGACCCTCCCCATCGCAAAACCCTTGGCGATGTAATGCCGCACGAACCAGATCACCAGCGCGCCCGGCAGGATGGTGAGCACGCCCGCCGCCGCCAGCACGCCCCAGTCCATGCCCGCCGCGGAAACAGTGCGCGTCATCACCGCACCGATCGGCTTCGCATCAACCGAAGTCAGCGTGCGTGCCAGCAGCAGCTCAACCCAGCTGAACATGAAGCAGAAGAAGGCGGCGACGCCGATGCCCGACTTGATCAGCGGAAGGAAAATCCTGATGAAGAAGCGCGGGAAGCTGTAGCCGTCGATATACGCCGTTTCATCGATCTCCTTCGGAATTCCCGACATGAAGCCTTCGAGTATCCAAACCGCAAGCGGCACATTGAACAGCATGTGCGCCAGCGCCACAGCGATATGGGTATCCATCAGCCCGATGGTCGAATACAGCTGAAAGAAGGGCAGCAAAAAAACCGCCGGAGGCGTCATCCGGTTCGTCAGCAGCCAGAAAAACAGGTGGTGATCCCCGAGGAAGGAATAGCGCGAAAACGCATACGCCGCCGGCAGCGCCACTGCCACCGACAGCAGCATGTTGATCACGACATAAATCATGGAATTGACGTAGCCGTCATACCAGGAGGGATCGGTGAATATCACCTTGAAGTTATCCAGCGTAAAATGCTCGGGTATCAGGGTGAGCGCGCCGGTAATCTCTTCATTGGTCTTGACGGCCATGTTGAGCAGCCAGTAGATCGGCAACAGCGCCAGGATCAGATAAACCACCAGCACCGGCCCGGTCCAGCGTCGCTTCATCATTTCGTCTCTCCCGCGCCGAGCCTTTGCATCCAGTTGTACAGCACGAAGCAGAACAACAGGATGATGAGGAAATACACCAGGGAAAAAGCTGCCGCCGGCCCGAGGTCGAACTGTCCGACCGCCTTTTGCGTCAGGTATTGCGACAGAAAGGTAGTCGCATTGCCGGGCCCGCCGCCGGTCAGCACGAACGGTTCGGTATAGATCATGAAGCTGTCCATGAAGCGCAGCAGCACCGCGATCATGAGGACATTGCGCATCTTCGGCAGCTGAATGAAGCGGAACACCGCCCAGCGTGACGCACCGTCGATACGGGCCGCCTGGTAATAGGCGTCGGGGATCGAGCGCAGTCCCGCATAGGCAAGCAGAATCACCAGCGGTGTCCAGTGCCAGACATCCATCACCAGCACCGTCACCCAGGCATCCACCGGACTGCCGGTATAGTTGTAGTCGATGCCCATCCAGTTGATGGCATAGCCGAGCAGGCCGATATCGCTGCGTCCGAAAATCTGCCAGATGGTGCCGACCACATTCCAGGGAATCAGCAGGGGCAGGGCAACCAGCACCAGCGACAGCGACGCCTTCCAGCCCTGTGCCGGCATGGCCAGGGCGATCAGGATGCCGAGCGGAATTTCGATCGCAAGCACCGAAAGCGAAAATACGATCTGCCGGTACAGCGCGCCATGCAGGTCGGAATCGCGCATCACCTGCTGGAACCATTCGGTGCCGACGAATACCTTCTGCGTCGGGCTGAGGATATCCTGCACCGAGTAATTCACTACCGTCATCAGCGGCAGGATCGCCGAAAAGGCGACGCAAATGATCACCGGCAGCACCAGGAACCACGCGCGATTATTCCGAGTTTTCATCTTAGGCCACCCGCTGGTCGTTGAGGTAGTACAGGGTACGTTCCGGCGGAAAGCGCAGCCAGGCCGGAGCGCCGGCTGCTGCCTGCACCGGAGACCGGATCTTGGCCACCACCGTCTGCGAGCCGATCCGGAATTCGCCGAGCTGATAGACGCCGAGATCCCGCAGCGCAAGCACCGCCGCTTCCACCGCATCCGCCTGTTGCGAGGCAAGGCACTCCACGAACTCCGGACGGATGCCGAGGGTGAGCTTGCCGCCTGCGCCGGTGAGCGCGGCCTTTGCTTCTAGTGAAAGGGCGATGGGTGCCGCGCCGGCGATGCGCGCCATTCCATCCTGCACCGTGCAGGGCAGCAGGTTCATGCCAGGATTGCCAATGAAATAGCCGACGAAGGTATGCGCCGGCGCTTCGAACAATTCCTGCGCGGTCCCCACCTGGACCACTTCACCGCTTGTCATCACCACCACCTTGTCGGCAAAGGTCAGGGCTTCAACCTGGTCATGCGTCACATACAGCAGCGACAGCTTCAGCTCATGGTGGATTTCTTTCAGCTTGCGCCGCAGCAGCCATTTCAGATGCGGATCGATCACCGTCAGCGGCTCGTCGAACAGCACCGCCGCCACATCCGGGCGCACCAGCCCGCGCCCGAGGGAAATCTTTTGCTTGGCATCGGCCGGCAGGCCGCTGGCCCGGTACTTCAACTCCCCCGACAGCTCCAGCATGTTTGCCACCTGCTCGACGCGCTTGCGGATCTCGGCTTCCTTCCAGCCGCGGTTGCGCAGCGGGAAGGCGAGATTGTCGAACACCGACATCGTGTCGTAGATAACGGGAAACTGGAACACTTGAGCGATGTTGCGTGTCTCCGGGGGCAAGTCGGTCACGTCCCGGCCGTCAAACAGCACCCGGCCTTGCGAGGGCCTGACAAGGCCGGAGATGATGTTGAGCAGTGTCGTCTTGCCGCAGCCGGATGGTCCGAGCAAGGCGTAGGCGCCGCCATCATCCCAGCGGATGTTCATCGGCTGCAGTGCGTAATCCTGAGGCTCTGCCCGGTTCGGCTTGTAGGAATGGGCGAGGTCGACCAGATCGATGCGAGCCATGGTCAGGCCCCCGCTGCTGGCTGATGCGGCGCGAACAGCAGGGCGCCTTCCGCCGTATACAGAAATATTTCTTCCGGCCGGCAGTACATGGTGCAACGCTCACCGAGCGCGATGTCATGCACGCCCGTCAGCTGAGCGACCAGCGAAAGGCTGTCGCGATGCATGTGCACATAGGTTTCCGAGCCGCTGATCTCCGAGAGGGCGACTTCCACCTCGATCGGAAAATCATCCGCATGCATGCGCTCGCTGCGCAAGCTGTGCGCACGCAGTCCCAGCGTCAGGCTCCGGTGCCCGCTGGCGCGCGCGCGCTGGTCCGCCGTCAGGGGAAGGGCAAGGCCCGCGCCGGCGTGCGCCAGGCCATTCGTCTCCAGGCTTGCCGGAATGAGATTGATCGGCGGATCGCTGAACACGCGCGCTGCCTCGATCGAACCCGGGGCATGGAACACATCGAGCGTTCTGCCATATTGCAGCAGCCGTCCTTCGGAAAGGACGGCAGTGTAGCCGCCCAGCTGCAAGGCTTCCAGCGGCTCGGTGGTGGCATAGACGACGGTGGTCCGGCCTTCGGCGAACAGCTCGGCCAGTTCTTCGCGCAACTCCTCGCGCAGCTTGTAATCCAGGTTGACAAGCGGCTCGTCGAGCAGGAGCAGCGAGGCGTCCTTGATCAGGGCCCGCGCCAGTGCGGTGCGCTGCTGCTGTCCCCCCGAGAGTTCGGCCGGCAGGCGCTGCAGGAAGGGCGCGATATGCAGCCGCTCGGCCATGGCGGCGACGCGGATTCGGACCTGTGCTTCGGGAATGCCCTGGATGCGCAGCGGCGAGGCGATATTGTCGAACACCGTCATGGAGGGATAGTTGATGAACTGCTGGTACACCATGGCGAGCTTGCGCTCGCGCACCGGCACGCCGGTAACGTCCTGGCCGTCGGCCAGCACCCGGCCAGTGCTCGGGCGGTCTAGGCCGGCCATGATGCGCATCAGCGAAGTCTTTCCCGCCTGCGTCGGCCCGAGCAGGACATTGATGGCGCCGGGCATGAGTTCCAGCGACATCGGATAAAGATGATCTTCAGCGCCGTGTTTCTTGCTGATGTCGTGTAAGGCCAGGCGCACTCTCTTCCTCCCAGAATCGTGTTGCACGCACTGCTTCAACTTGTGCCGGACGGCACGCTGGCCACAGCGCGGCTTGCCGCCATCCATGCTTCCAGTTTTTCTTCGGCTCCTCGCGGCAGATGCAGGCCCAGCTTGGAGCGGCGCCACAGAATGTCGGCCGCAGTCAGCACCCATTCATGGCGCATCAGATAATCAACCTCGACGGCAAACAGTCCCGGCGCGATTTCCTCTTCCATGTCTTCCATGCTTGAGCGGCCCGCGAGCAGCTTGTCGACTCGCGTACCGTAAGCGCGGGCATATCGCTCGACCAGCTGCGGCGCAATCCAGGCATATTTTTGCTGCAGGTCCTGCACGAAGCGCTCGAATTCGAGCACCGCCCGGTTGGATGGCTGCGGCCCGAACACATCACCGCCAGGCAGGCAGGCATTCCCGGTCCAGCCGCCTTGGCGATTGCCGAGCGCCGGGGCCAGCATGTCGACTGCTTCCTCCGCCAGCTTGCGGAAGGTGGTGATCTTCCCGCCGAATACCGACAGCAGCGGTGCGCCACGGTCCTCGAATTCAAGCCGGTAATCGCGGGTGACTTCCGACGCGTCGGCAGCTTCGTCCTCCACTAGGGGGCGCACGCCGGAATACGACCACACCACATCGGCGGGCGTGAGAGGTCTCTCGAAATAGTGATTCGTCAGCTCGCACAGGTAGGCCGTTTCCTCCTGGTCGATCACCACCTGGTCGGGATCGCCCTCATAATCGACATCGGTGGTGCCGATCAGGGTGAAATCGCGCTCATACGGAATTGCGAATACGATGCGCCCGTCCGGGTGCTGGAAGATGTACGCATAAGGATGGTCGAACAGGCACCTGACCACAATATGGCTACCCTTGATCAGGCGCAATGTCTGGCTCGAAGCCTGCCCGGTTGCCGCCTGCCGGAATCCCGCAGCCCAGGGTCCGGTTGCATTCACCATGCAGCGCGCCCGCACCTGCATAGCCCGGCTGTCGGGCTTGCGCAGGGTCGCATGCCAGAAGCCGTCTTGCGGCGCTGCCGCTTCGCACTGTGTCCGGGTCAGGACCAGCGCTCCCTTTTCCGCAGCATCCATCGCATTCAGCACCACCAACCGCGCATCGTCGACCCAGCCGTCGGAATAGGCGAAGCCGCGGGTATAGGCCTTTTTCAGCGGCTTGCCGGCACCATGGCGGCGCAGGTCGACGCCTTGCGATGCCGGCAGCAGTTCGCGCCGCGCAAGGCTGTCGTACAGGAACAGGCCGGCGCGTATCATCCAGCCAGGGCGCTGGCCTTGGTCATGCGGCATCACGAAGCGCAAGGGCCGCATGATGTGCGGCGCCGAGCGCAGCAGGACTTCGCGCTCGATCAGAGCCTTGCGCACCAGGCGGAATTCGTAATGTTCGAGATAGCGCAGGCCGCCATGGATCAGCTTGGTGGAGGCAGAAGAAGTATGCGAAGCGAGATCATCCTTCTCGCACAGGACCACCGACAGGCCGCGCCCGGCCGCGTCGCGCGCAATCCCGGCGCCATTGATGCCGCCGCCGACGACCAGCAGATCGCATTCGATCGTTCCGGATGCCTGTTCCATCGGATTGCGCCGTAAGAGAACTAAGATTGAATTAGCATTTAGACAAGCATACGATACGACAAAATAAGAAATCAAATCAACAATTACTTTGTTTGATATTGTTCGTTTTTGTTCGTTTTGCAGTCAGGTGAGGCATGATTCTTAACCCAAGGCAACGAAAACTGCTCGGCTTCGTGCAGCAGCAGCTGACGATCTCAGTGGAAGAACTGGCGCGGGCGCTGGACGTCACGCCCCAGACGGTGCGGCGGGATCTGAAGCAGATGGAAGAGGCAAAGCTGCTGGCGCGCTATCACGGCGGCGTCGGCCTGCCTTCGTCGGTGGAAAACATCGATTACCGCCAGCGCCAGCTCCTGCATGCCGACGCCAAGCGCCGCATCGCCGCCACGGTTGCCGCGCGCGTGCGCCCCGGCTGCTCACTGCTGATCAACATCGGCACCACTACAGAAGAAGTGGCGCGCGCGCTGGTCCATCACCAGGGCCTGCATGTGGTGACCAACAACCTGAATGTCGCGGCCATCCTCGCCGACAATCCGCACAGCGAAGTGATCCTGGCCGGCGGCGTGGTGCGCCGACCCGACCGCGGCATCGTCGGCGAAGCCACGATCGACTTCATCCGGCAGTTCAAGGTCGACATCGGCATCATCGGCATTTCCAGCATCGAACCCGACGGCACCCTGCGCGACTTCGACCCGCGCGAAGTCAAGGTCGCGCAAACCATCATCGAGCAGTCGCGGGAAGTCTGGCTGGCCGCTGACAGCAACAAGTTCAGCCGTCAGGCCCTGGTACGCATGGCGCATGTTTCGCAGATCGATGTGCTGTTCACCGATGCCCGGCCGCCGGAGCCGTTGTCGACGGTGCTGAAGGAGGCGCAGGTGAAGGTGGTGGTGGCGCCGGCGCCGGCGCCGGCGCATGGGGCGGCAGGGTAGTAGCTCACAAAAGCACTTCCGAGGACTGATAGTGTCAGGTACCAAGCACTTCAAACAACTGACATCCTCAACGCGTCGATTTCCGGAGATGCACCTGCAGCAAGTAATTTTTGATGCAACTCGTCATATCCATTGGTTCGACCGTACTCAAGTTCGGCAATCGTGATGCCAACGACCTGAAGAAATTCAAAACGCCCTGACAGTAATTGATGTGCTCCGGCAAACTGGACAGATGGGGCAAATAGCAGGGCACGCAACTCACTCGACTCTCTATCAACCGGGCCTCCTGTCTGCATACGGTCCCAAAAATCCAGTAGTGGTTTGTCACCAAAATGACCTGCGCTGAGAAGAAGCTGATAAGCAGTAAGCTTGCGTAACAGCGAAAGCGCCCAAGGGGCCTGCTGATTGCATTGGATAACTAACTCTAATCCGAGGCCAGACCATGAGCTTGAATCTGGCTGCTCCGCCTCCCATGCATTTGACAAGCCGGACGATACGTAGAGCCAGCCATTTCGACGTTGATTAGGTGGAGACTCAAATACGCCGATATGCAGCCAGCGAGGATCGATCTCTGGGTTGCCAAAGCAGGAGTTGAATAGATCGAAATCGAGCGGGTAAATTCCGGGACCTAGGTCACCAAATAATAAAGAGTAAATCGACTCCTCACGCTCATGCCAAGCGGCCTGAAACCAAGTCTGCCAGTCATTGGGTTGCCTGAATTGGATATCTAAAAGTGAACTTAAATTTTGCTTGCGCTACCTGCATCTACCGGCTCCCATTCGGACGCATCGTATTTCACACCTTGCCCTTCCAAGAAAGATTTGAAATCAATAAAGTCCACTCCGTACACCGGCTCCTCCCGTAAAGGAGTAAGCCATAAAGCATCACATTCTTCGCATACCGGAACCTCTTGCTCAAGGCGCTTGATGCGAAGCTTTTTGATTTGGCCTTGATAGTTGCACCTTGAACAAGTGATAACGTTATTCATTAAACCCTCTTCGCATTTGGCACGTTAGCGTCGGCAATCCGCAGAGCCGTATTCATTTGCCGCATCACCCGCCAATTCACTCACTCCACCCCCGCGCCCGCTCCACCGCACGCCGCCACACCGCGAGCCGCTGCTGTCTCTCCTCCGCTGACATGCGCGCCTCGAAGCGCCGCTCCATCTGCCATTGCGCCGCGATCTCCTGCTGCGATGACCAGAAGCCGACCGCGAGGCCCGCAAGATAAGCGGCGCCGAGCGCGGTGGTTTCGGTGACCACCGGACGCACTACCGGCACGCCAAGGATGTTGGCCTGGAACTGCATCAGCAAGTCGTTGCGCGCAGCGCCGCCGTCGACCCGCAGTTCGGTCAGCTCGATCAGGGAATCGCGCTGCATCGCTTCCAGCACATCGACCGTCTGGTAGGCGATGCTTTCCAGCGCCGCGCGCGCGATATGCGCCTTGGTCGTTCCGCGTGTCACGCCGACGACGGTGCCGCGCGCGTGGGCATCCCAGTAGGGCGCGCCGAGTCCGGTGAAGGCCGGCACGAACATCACCCCGCCGGTGTCCGGTACGCTGGTGGCGAGCGCTTCCACCTCGGCGGAGCTGTTGATGATGCCGAGTCCATCGCGCAGCCACTGCACTGTCGCGCCCGCCATGAACACGCTGCCTTCGAGCATGTAGTCGGTCTTGCCGGGCAGGCGCTCGCCCATGGTCCAGCCTATCGTCGTCAGCAGATTGTTATGCGAGGAGATAACTTCGCTGCCGGTATTCATCAGCATGAAGCAGCCGGTGCCGTAAGTATTCTTGGCCATTCCCGGTCGATGGCAGGCCTGGCCGAAGGTCGCCGCCTGCTGGTCGCCTGCGATGCCGGCGATGGGAAGCGATCGGCCGAGTATGTCTGCACGGGTGTGGGCCACGATGCCGCTGCTCGGTGCGACGTCCGGCAGCAGCGAACGCGGAATGTCCAGGAGTTCCAGCAACTGCTCATCCCACTGCTGGGTCCGGATATTGAAGAGGAGGGTGCGTGACGCATTGCTGACGTCGGTCACATGCCTGCCGCTGAGCTTGTAGATCAGCCAGGCATCGACGGTACCGAAAGCCAGCTCGCCGCGCTCCGCACGCAGACGTGCGCCTGGCACATTGTCGAGCAGCCATCTGAGCTTGGTGCCGGAAAAATAGGAGTCGATGATCAGGCCGGTCTTGTGCTGGAACACGCCGGTGCGGCCTTCCGCTTGCAGGCGTTCGCAAAAGTCCGCGGTGCGCCGGTCCTGCCAGACGATGGCGTGCGCCACCGGTTCGCCACTGGCGCGGTCCCACAAGACCGTCGTTTCACGCTGGTTGGTGATGCCGATGGCGGCAATATCGGATGCGCTGACGTGGTTCTCGCGCAGCACCTGCTGCAGCACGGCGAGCTGGGATTGCCAGATTTCGTTGGCGTCATGCTCCACCCAGCCAGGGCGGGGAAAAATCTGGCGGAATTCCTGCTGCGCCGTGCCGCGGATCTTGCCGGAATGATCGAACAGGATGGCACGCGAACTGGTCGTGCCCTGGTCAAGCGCGAGTATGTATTTGTCCATGTGGTCTCCGGCATGTGATGGAACAGGTACAACCGCTGGCCCGGCGTGGCGGCCCGGTTCATTATGGCAGCGGCGGTGTAAGAATCCTTACAACAGCGCAAAGCATCCTGGCTCGCCGTTGAGGTCCAATACGATACAGTATGGCAATGTTGATGCTGCAGATTGTAGCTCCCTGCACGCCCCGGATTGAAAAACAGCCATGAACTTCATTCTCAACCATGACCTCTGGGAAGTCGCCAGCTATATGGTGACCGTAATCGGCTTGCCGTTCGCCATCTCCGTGTTCCTGTTCGAGCAACGCAAGGAAAGAGATGCGGAAGATGAAGAGGCTTACCAGCTGCTGCAGAATGCCTACAACGATTTCCTGAAAATCGTGCTGGACAATCCCGACCTGCAATTGCGCAGCGCCACGGCCCGGACGGACATGACGCCGGAACAGCGCGAGCGGATGCTGATCATTTTCGAAATGCTGATTGCCTTGTTCGAGCGCGCCTACATCGTTTCCTACGAACCCGATCTGAAGGGCGTGGCCTTGCGGCGCTGGCGGTCCTGGGACGACTACATGCGCGAGTGGTGCCGGCGAGAAGACTTTTACTTCCTGCTGCCGCAACTGCTGCGCGGCGAGGATCCGGACTTTGCCGCCTACATCCGGCGCGTCGCTGACGAGGAGCGGGTGGCCAAACTCACCACGCCAGCCTGACGGCTTGTCATCTCCTCCTGGCCGTGGCGTTTCTGCCGGTTTGGAACAAGTGCCGTGCATCGGCGATAATGGCGGCTTATTGAAAGCCCGTCATGTCATCCCGATTCGCATCTCTCAAGAACGATACCTTCCTGCGCGCCCTGTTGCGCCAGCCTACCGAATACACGCCGCTGTGGCTGATGCGACAGGCCGGCCGCTATTTGCCGGAATATAACGCGACCCGCAAGCGCGCCGGTTCCTTCCTTGGCCTTGCCAAGAATCCGGACTATGCGACCGAAGTCACGCTGCAGCCGCTCGACCGTTATGCGCTCGACGCTGCCATCCTGTTTTCCGACATTCTGACGGTGCCGGATGCAATGGGCCTCGGCTTGTATTTCGCCGAAGGGGAGGGGCCGAAATTCCAGCGCCCGCTGCGCGACGAGCAGGCCGTCCTCGCCCTGCGGGCGCCCGATCTCGGCGAGTTGCAGTATGTGTTCGACGCGGTCACCCAGATCCGCAGTGCGCTGAACGGCCGCGTGCCGCTGATCGGTTTTTCCGGCAGCCCATGGACGCTCGCCTGCTACATGGTGGAAGGCGGCGGCTCGGATGATTTCCGCACCGTCAAGACCATGCTCTACAGCCGGCCGGACCTGATGCACCACATCCTGAAGACCAATGCCGATGCGGTCGCCAGCTACCTGAATGCCCAGATCGATGCCGGCGCGCAGGCAGTGATGATTTTCGATACCTGGGGTGGGGCGCTGGCTGATGGCGTGTACCAGGAGTTCTCCCTGCGCTACATGCGGGAGGTGCTGGGCCAGCTGAAGCGCGAGCATGAAGGCGTGCGCATTCCCGCCATCGTCTTTACCAAGGGTGGCGGCCTGTGGCTGGAACAGATCGCCGATAGCGGCGCCGATGCGGTGGGGCTGGATTGGACGGTGAATCTTGCCAATGCGCGGGCCCGGGTAGGCCGCAAGGTCGCCCTGCAAGGCAATCTCGATCCGGCGGTATTGTTTGCAAAGCCGGAGCAGATTCGCGCGGAAGCGACCAAGGTGTTGCAGGCCTTTGGTGCGCCAGAGGCCGGAGCCGGCCATGTGTTCAATCTCGGCCACGGCATTTCCCAGTTCACGCCGCCTGAAGCAGTGACAGTCCTCGTCGATACCGTGCATGAAGTAAGCCGCAGCATGCGCAGGGCTGACTAAGGCCGAATCGACCGCCATTCATTCCGGAAGCGCATGAAAAAGGCTGCTGCACGTCCACTCGGGCAGCGGCTTATTCACAAAAACGGCGCTTGTGCAAAGCATCAAAAAAAATTTTTTTAGGTAAACCTTTCTAGAGTGTACCGATTTTTAAGTCCTTGATTTTACACAAACTATTTTCTGCTTTTCGATTCATCATCGCCCCGGAACCCGCATGGCGCTTGGGTTTTTCGGTTGTCAAGCAGGCCTTGTCCACAAAGTTTTCCACAGTTTTTGTGGATAGCTGAAAAAGCGTTTACAAAACTGGGGCTTAGCTCCAGTTTTGAAAAAAAGACATTAAGTTTTGGGACGGAAGGACGGCAAAAGATGCCAGTCCGACATCCTTTTGCCGGCGGTAGGCCCCTTGACTCCCTGTGTGCCTTGCAGCATGCAATGTCCGGCCCATTATTTTTCTGCTTCTCACTGTTGACATCCGGCTTTTTTATTCCTCCAAAACTTACTTATTCACAAAACCGGCAAACATAGTTTTCGATACAAAGCAACAACTTTGTAAGAGGATGTAATTTTGCGCAGGCGAGCAGAATTCGCTAAACTACTGATTCTAAAGAAGAATATTTTTGACCATTCTTTTGTGCCGCCTGTTGCGCCCATACAGAAACTTCCTGCTCAAAAGGAAAAGAAAGCCTTCTCCACAAAGTTATCCACAGGACTTGTGGATAGTTGAAAAAATACTTATAAAACCGTGGTTTAGCCCGGTTCCTTAATCCGAATATCAAGTTGGCGACCACCCGAATTCTCAAGATTGCCCTCGATACCCCGCTGGACCGGTATTTCGATTACCGCTGGACTGAAAGCCCGGAGATGCCGTCACTGCCGGCGCCAGGCCAGCTAGCACTGGTCCCTTTCGGGCGCCGCTCCATCGTCGGCATCGTGGTGGCCATCGAAGACAGCAGTGATCTCCCCGCGGACAAGGTGAAAGACGTGCTGGCGGTGCGGACCCAGTTGCCGCCGCTGCCGCCGCAATGGATGGCCTTGTGCGGCTTTGCGGCCGATTACTATCAGCGCCCGTTTGGTGAAGTCGCCGTGCCAGCCCTGCCGAAAAACCTGCGCGCACTGCAATCCACCTCCCTCGACCGCGCCCTGAAGAAGCTGGCCAAGACGACGGTGCTGCATGATCCCGCGCCGGCCGATGCCCCCGTGCTGAACGAGGCGCAGCGGCAGGCCGCCGATACCATCGCCGACGCCCGTGGCTTCGCGCCGCTGCTGCTGTATGGCGTTACCGGCAGCGGCAAGACCGAGGTCTATCTGCAGGCCGCCGCGCGCGTGTTGCAGGAAAGCGCGCAGCAGCAAGCACCGGCGCAAATTCTGATCCTGGTCCCGGAAATCAATCTGACGCCGCAGCTGGAACAGAATGTGCGCCAGCGCTTTCCCGGCGTGGCGATTGCCACCCTGCACAGCGGGCTGGCCGAAGGCGAGCGCATGACCAACTGGCTGATGGCGCATCTCGGCCAGGCGCGCATCATCCTCGGCACCCGGCTGGCGATTACCGCTTCCCTGCCGCATTTGAAGTTGATCATCGTCGACGAAGAGCACGATCCTTCCTACAAGCAGCAGGAAGGCTTGCGCTATTCCGCGCGCGACCTTGCCGTGTGGCGTGCGCACCAGCTTGCCATTCCGATCGTGCTCGGTTCGGCCACGCCTTCGTTCGAGACCTGGCAGCATGCGCAGTCGGGACGTTATCGCAGGCTGGAATTGCGCGAGCGGGCAGTCAAGGATGCGGTGCTGCCGAAGGTGAAGCTGATCGACATGGAGCGCGACAAGCCATCCGCCGGCCTCACCTCCAACCTGATTTCCGCCTTGAAGCTGCGGCTCGAACGCGGCGAGCAATCGCTGCTGTTCCTGAACAGGCGCGGCTACGCGCCGGTGATCGCCTGCGATGCCTGCGGCTGGGTCAGCAGTTGCAGCCGGTGCACCGCCTTCATGGTGCTGCACAAGCCGGACCAGCGCCTGCGCTGCCACCATTGCGGCCTGGAGCAGCGCATTCCGCGCGCCTGTCCGACCTGCGGCAACATCGACCTGCAACCACTCGGGCGCGGCACGCAGCGGGTGGAGGAGGGCTTGCAGCAGATCTTCCCCGATGCGCGCATCATGCGCATCGACGCCGATTCCACCCGCCGCAAGGGCACTGCGCAGGCCGCCTTCGAGTCGGTGCACCGCGGCGAGGTCGACATCCTGATCGGCACGCAGATGGTCGCCAAGGGTCACGATTTCCGGCACCTGACTTTAGTTGGCGTGCTCAATCCTGATACCGCACTGTTTTCCCAGGACTACCGCGCCAGCGAGCGCTTGTTCGCGCAACTGATGCAGGTCTCCGGCCGCGCCGGCCGCGCGGCGCGCAAGGAAGGCGGCAATCCGAGCGAAGTGCTGATCCAGACCCGATATCCGCAGCATCCGCTGTATGCCGCGGTGATGGGGCACGATTACGAACGCTTCGCCGACGTGCTCCTGCAGGAGCGCCAGCAGGCAGGCTTGCCGCCCTTCATTTACCAAGCATTGCTCCGCGCCGAGGCACGCGAACTACAGATCGCGATCGAATTCCTGCAGCAGGCGGCCACCTGCATGGAGCATCCGGGCATCATCATGAACGACCCGATCCCGATGACCATGACCCGCATCGCGAATGTCGAGCGCGCGCAATTGCTGGTCGAATCGCATTCGCGTCCGGCCCTGCAGGCATTCCTGAAAAGCTGGATGGCGGAGCTGCGGGTGATGAAGACCCGGGTGAAATGGTCGCTGGAAGTCGATCCGGTGGAAATCTGATCCGGCTTTCGCACTTAGAGGAGCATCAGGCTGCTTTGCGGCAGAACGTGGAGACAACTATGTACATGGTCTACTGGACGGTCGTCGAACATGCCCTGAAGGTCGCCTACTCCAGGGAGTTCGATACGAGCGACATGGTCTCGGCGATGAAATTCATGGAAGAGCTGAGAACGAGGCAAAGGCAGGGCGAGCAGATCTGCTTCGTCACCATGGCATCGGAGAATCCGAACTCGGTCGGGCCGGCAGGCGTAGCCGATCCCGACCCGGGATACAACTGGAAGAAGAGAAGACGCTAGCGCCTGCCTGCCAACCGGCTGAACGCGCCTCCCTTGGGCTGCTGAGGGCGGCGGCATTCAAACCGCGTCAAATCAGGCCCGCTGCGCCGGATCGCTGCGCTGCTGCCCCGGCGCTTCCGCAATGAGTTCCGGTATCGACTGCGGATTGAAGTCGCTCCAGTCGCCTTCGGCAATCCGGCCTTCCGCGCGTTCGATATCCATGCCGCCCATCGAGCGCAGCAGGCTGATTGCACGGTCTTCCTGTTCCTCATCGTCGACTTCGACGCCGACCATCATTCCCGACTTGCGCGCCGGCGCCGCGTTTTCCGCGTCCTGTTCATTCTTTCCCGCATCACCCTCATCCTTCATGCCCGAGAGCCCACCCGCCAGTCCGCCCAGATGGGCACCGAGCAAGCCACCAGTCACCGGCCCCAGGGGGCCGAGCACGGGTGTTGCCGCCACGCCTGCTGCCGCGCCCGCGGCAACACCGGCAGCAACGCTCTTGCCGGTATCCTTCGCACCTGGCGAGACTGCCTGATCGCCGCCTATCGGATACTCATCATGGCGTCCGGCTGGATTCAAATAAAACGAAGTGACATGCTCGCGTGCAAACCCCGCTTGCACCAGTTCATCAACCACATCCTGAGCCTGCTCCTGCAGTTCGAATCGCCCGGCAATAATCCTTGGCATAAGTGCCTCCTTGAAATTGCATTGATTGAACAAGAATAAGAGCCCATGCATTTCCATTAGTTCTTTCGCCGGCGGCTGACACCCTCTCACATCCGACCCCTGTAATTCTTTCTGCGAACGGGTAAAAATCGGATTGCCCGCCCATGCGGTCCTCCCAGTTCGCTGCGCAGCTGCCCGGCCCACAACTTGCATTGCTCGTTTTTTTCCTAAACGGAGCATGACTACCCATGAGCCAATCCCCGGCAGACGACGCTGCCACGAGTGCCAGCCGCCTGACCCGCGCACGGCTGGTGGATGCAGCAGGTCATCGTGCATCCATCCTGTCGGTGCAAGATGGCGAAGCGGAATTGCAGGCCTGCATCCAGCTCAGCGACAGCGGCCCTCAGGTGATCGTGCCGGTCCACCTCTTGATTCCCGAAGGTGAAGACAGTTACCGCCTGCCGTTCGCATTCGATAACGTGACCGCGCAGGGAGAAAAAGGTGGCATCACCGTGCCGGTCCTGAAAGAGGAACTGCAGGTAGGCAAGCGGCTGGTAGACACGGGCCGCGGCGTCCGGTTGCACAAGGCGGTGATCGAGGAAACACAGCAGGCCGATCTGCCGCTGTTGCGGGAGGAACTGAACGTCGAGCATGTACCCATCGGGCAGGTCGTGTCGGGAGAGGCGCCTGAGGCACATTACGAAGGCGATACCTTCGTGGTGCCTGTGCTGGAGGAAGTGCTGGTCGTGCAAAAGCAGCTCATGTTGAAAGAGGAAGTGCGCATCACGCGCAAGCGGCAACAGGTCCATGAGCCGCAGAACGTGCAGCTACGCCGGGAGCAAGTCGAGGTGGAGCGTTTCGACGAACGCACTCCATAGCAGGCACGGCTTATGCAAAAGATTGCTCCTCCAGCTCAGTACCACGGCCGGCTTATGCCGCTTTCATGTTTAAGGAGAAATGAACCATGGAAAACACAGTCATTGCCGTATATGACAGTTCTACGCACGCTCAGAGTGCAATGGATGAATTGCTCAATGCCGGCTTTTCCCGAGACAGCGTGCAACTGAATCCGACCAGCGATCGCTCGACCGCCGGTGGCACCACTGCTGCACCGGCAACACATGAAGAGCATCACGGATCTGCGATCGGCAACTTCTTCCGATCGCTGTTTGGCATGGATGATGACGCTCAGCACAGCGACATCTATTCCGAAGCAGTGCGTCGCGGAAGCTGTGTGCTGGCAGTCAACGCCGACAGCGAAGAGCAGCGCGATCGCGCCATCGACATCATGAACCGGCATGATCCGGTCGATGTGGACGAGCGTTCGACCCAGTGGCGCAGCCAGGGATGGACCGGATACGACCCCAATGCACCCATGATGAGCGACAGCGAAATCCAGCAGGACCGCAGCATGTATGCGAGGGACAGGGGGACGAGCGCGACTACCGGCGCAAGCGCCGATACGACCACCGGCGCAAGCATGAACATGGACCGGGATAGGGACACGTCGGATATGTCGGATACGTCGGACAAGAACATGCGCAAGACCAAGGAGGGCACCACGATCCCGGTGGTCGAGGAAGAGCTGCGTGTCGGCAAGCGCGAGGTGCAGCGCGGTGGCGTGCGTGTGTTCCAGCGGGTGAGCGAACGGCCTGTCAATGAATCGGTGACGCTGCGTGAAGAGCACGTCAACGTCGAACGCCATCCGGTCGACAAGCCGGCAACCGAAGCCGATCTCGCTGCCTTCAAGGAAGGCCAGGTTGAAATGCGCGAAATGGCGGAAGAGCCGGTAGTCTCAAAGACGGCGCGCGTCGTCGAGGAAGTCCAGGTCGGCAAGGAAGTCACGCAGCGCACGGAAGATGTCAAGGACACCGTACGCAGGACCGACGTCGAAGTCGAGGAACTCGGCGCGGACGGCAGCGGCAAGACCGCTACAACCGGAGCCGCGGGCATGCGTGGCACGACGGCGGATACTATGGGCATGGGTGATGATGCCGATTACCGCAAGCACTGGCAAAGCGCCTATGGTCAGCAGGGTGGCAACTACGACGACTATGCATCCGCCTACCGCTACGGATCGACGCTCGCCGATAATGATCGCTACAAGACTTCTGGCTGGAACGATTCGGAAGCGGACATCCGCAGCGATTGGGAACGCAATCATCCTGAAACCGCCTGGGAAAAGGTGAAGGATGCGGTCCGCTACGGCAAGGAACGTGTGACCGGCCAACGACGCCACTAGTCCTTTCATCATGGCCTGCCTGCCCTTGGCCACAGGCAGGCTTCTCTCGCTTGCCGGCGCCGGTTCGCCGCGCCGGCAGGCTTTTTTTCTATGCGCCGTCGAGCAGGCCTTCCTCGGCCATTTGCCGGATGATGCGGATCGTATCGATGTCCGCTTCCTGGTATGCCGACCGGCGGAATTCATCATAGAAGGCTTCGGCACTCGATACGGGTTCGTTGCCGTCGTCATATTCGAAGCGCACGAAGAAGATATCCGGTTCCGGCTCCTCGATGGTCATCGTCAGGCTCGATGCCGAAATGTCCTTTTGCTTCGGCACCTGGTAACGCACCTGGTGCTGCGGCAGGAACGTCACCTGGTCGCGCACCACCAAGTCTCCGAAGTGCAGCTCGCGCGCGAGCGTGAGTTCGGTGCGCTCATGCAGCAGGCAGCGATCCAGAGATGGAATGAAATCCTGGGGTGATTCTGCGCGCGCCACCAGCCCGCGCCACAATTGCTCGCGCGTCAGGCGGCTGATGAGGGGATTGAGCGGGTCGTTGATTTCAACAAGGTGGGCAAACTTCATGACTGCGTGGCCTCACTGGGAAGGAAAGCCGTCCAGTGTAAACCCATATCAAACGCACTGTGAACATTGACTGCCGCGAAACTGCGCCAACGCCCGAATTGCCCGTCTCCTCCCGGGCACGCATTATCGCGTTGTGTTCCAGACAAGGAAAAAGCCGCTTGCGGCATCCCTGTCGGATGCGGGTTATGTCTCGGTTCAGGCAATAGGCTTTGTGAAACAAATTATTTCCTTTCGGAACTCGTTGAAGTCCTGCAATGTCTTTCAGGAAACCGCATCAGAGAAGGCGGAAACGCGGAGCACGCTTCGCTTCGGATCAAGAATGATGTCGCGCCATCCGCCACGTAGTCACGACGGGCGGCAGTCCCATATTCCGCTTGCAGGAGCCCAACTTGAAACGCATCACCCGCTTATCCCTTTGTTCACTTACGCTCGCCGTTGCCGCATGCGGCGGAGGCGGCTCCAGTTCCTCGCAATCCGAGGCACAGGCGGCCACATCCGTGCCGGCCACGGACTCGCCCCTCCCCTCGGCTTCCGCATCGGCCCCGGCCTCCGCGCAAACTTCGACGCCAACTCCCGCTCCGGCTTCATCATCCACGTCGACGCAGACATCCAATCCGGTCCCCGCACCCAGCACATCACCCGCAGCGACGCAAAGCCCGGCCTCAGCGCCGAACTCGTCACCGACGGCCTCGACATCCGGCTCGACTTCCGGAACACCATCGGTACCGACCGTGCCGGCGGTGACAAGCTGTGGCCTGTCCAACTTTCAGCAGGAAATCCTGAATCGCCTGAATCAGGCCCGTGCCGCCAGCCGCATGTGCGGCAACACGCTGTACCAGGCCGCAGCGCCGCTCGCTTGGAACGGCAAACTATTCGACGCCGCCGCTGGTCATTCGCTCGACATGGCGAACAATAACTACTTTTCCCATACCAGCCAGGATGGAAGAAGCTTCAGCCAGCGCATCAGCGACGCCGGCTATGCCTGGTCCGCCGTGGGAGAAAACATCGCGGCCGGCCAGCGCACGGTGGAGGATGTGATGAATGGCTGGCTGCAAAGCCCGGGACACTGCGCCAACATCATGAACGGCAGCTTCACCGAGGTGGGTGTGTCCTGTGTCAGCAACGACGCATCCTCCTACAAGCAATACTGGACGATGGACCTCGCCCGTCCGCGATAGGGCATTCTGGCCCGGGCATCACGAGCCGAGGCGAAACGGCGCATGCGTAGGGTGCAGATGTTTTGATTTGCCTCCAAAGCGCGGTCTCTTGGATGCGCAAGTGCGGTCCGGTCGCGCCACAATAGGCGATCATCGAAAGGAGAGCGCCATGCGAAGGATGCTGCCGATAGCGACGCTACTGCCCGCGCTTGCGCTCGCGGGCGGCTCCAACTACACCATCACGCCCGGCATTTCGCAGCCCACGGGCAAGATCAGCGAGTGGCCGGTGCCGACACCGAAGTTTGCGCGCGACCCGGCTGCCGCCCCCGACGGCAAGATTTACATCGCCGTCATGCATGGCAACAAGCTTGCGCGTTTCGATCCTGCGACCCAGAAATTCGAGGAATGGGACCTGCCGGCCGGCACACGCCCGCACGGGCTGGTGGTCGATGAACAAGGCACGGTCTGGATGACCGGCAACGGCAATGGCACTCTGCTCGAAATTCCCTTCGAGGAGGGGCAGCCGGGAAAGATGGTCGCGCATAAAACGCCTTCTGGCGGCAGTCCGCACACGATCATTTCCGATGGTCGCAACGCGCTCTGGTTCACCAACCAGTCGGCGGACAAGGTGACCCGCTATGACCGCAGCACCAAAAAGATGTCGGAGTTCAGCACACGCGACGGGCCTTATGGCCTGGCGATGGACCGTGACGGCAATGTCTGGTTCTGCCAGGCCAGCGGCCGACGCGTGGGCCGCATCGACGCGCGGTCCGGCAAAATCACCGAGCTGGACCTTGGTGACGGTTCCAACCCGCGCCGCATTGCAGCAGCGCCCGACAATACCCTGTGGGTGGTGCGTTACGGGGACGGCAAGCTCACCCATATCGACGCCGGAACATCACGTATCATCAAGAGCTACGACATGCCTGCGGGCCCAAACGGCAATCCGTATGCGGTGACGGTCGACGGCGCGGGCAAGGTCTGGGCAAATGAAATCGGCACCGATACCGTCACGCTGTTCGACCCTGCCAGCGAACGCTTCCAGGTATTTCCCCTGCCCACCAAAAACGAAGGCATACGCAAGATGATCGTCGATGCCAAAGGGCGCCTGTGGTACATGGGCAGCCACAGCGGCAAGCTGGGCGTGGTGGAGTGAGGTGCACAAAGCGCTGGCCTGAGCCGACTAGGCTCGGCAGCATGGTGCAGCGTACGCCTGACCACAGTGCCTGCTTTGGGCAAGGCCAGATGTATTAGCCTTTCGCATAACCGGCGACCCGGGCGCGTCCGCGCCTGGCGAAAGCAGCCCTGGGCACGGCATCGGTAGTCTTCATATGCCGGCTTGCGCAGGCATGTCGCAAGTCGTCCGTCAAGTCGCTTTCATCCGAGGCGATGCCAATCTTGCATTGGCGACGCGCCGCAATCACTAGCAAAATAACCGGCTTCCGAAAAGGGCAGCAGTTTTTACCGTCGCAAAACTTGCACACGCGTAATGGGCATCGGCTTGCGCTGCTACAATGAGCCGCTTTCGTCGTTCCAGGTTTCCGCATGTCCCATCCCACGCACTCCGGTATGAATGCCCCGCAACGCGAAGCCGTGCACTACATGGATGGTCCCTGTCTGGTGCTGGCCGGTGCCGGTTCCGGCAAGACGCGCGTGATCACGCAAAAGATCGCGCACCTGATCGAGCACTGCGGCTATGAAGCAAAGAACATCGCCGCCGTCACCTTCACCAACAAGGCGGCAGCTGAAATGCAGGAACGCATTGCCAAGCTGCTGAAGGAACCGAAGGAAGCCAAGCAGCTCACCGTCTGCACCTTTCACTCGCTCGGCGTGCAGATCCTGCGGCGCGAAGCGAAGGAACTCGGATTGAAGGACCGCTTCTCCATTCTCGACAGCGACGATTGCTTCGCGCTGGTGCAGGACTTGTCGGCCACCACCGACAAGCAGGCGATCCGCCGCATCCAGACCGCGATGTCGCTGTGGAAGAACGGCCTGGTCGATCCCGAAACCGCGATCAAGCAGGCTGCCACCGAAGACGAGGCGCAGGCCGCGCGCATCTACCGCAATTATGTCGCGACGCTGAATGCCTACCAGGCAGTGGACTTCGACGACCTGATCCGGCTGCCGGTCGAACTGTTCCGCAACAACGAAGCGGTGCGCGACAGGTGGCAGCGCAAACTGCGCTATCTGCTGGTCGACGAGTACCAGGACACCAACACCTGCCAGTATGAACTGGTGAAGCTCCTGGTGACCGGCATCGGCAAGAAACCGATGTTTACCGCCGTGGGCGACGATGACCAGGCGATCTATGCCTGGCGCGGCGCGACGCTGGAAAACCTGAAGCAGCTGCAGATCGATTTCCCCGACCTCAAGGTCATCAAGCTGGAGCAGAACTACCGTTCCACCACCCGCATCCTGCAGGCGGCGAATGCCGTGATCTCTAACAATCCCAAGCTGTTCGAGAAGAAGCTGTGGTCGGAGCATGGCCTGGGCGATCCGATCAAGGTGATGGCGATGCAGGACGAGGAACAGGAAGCCGAGCAGGTCGCGATCATGCTGTCGGCGCACCGTTTCGAGCGCCGCGCGAAATTCTCCGACTACGCGATCCTCTATCGCGGCAACCACCAGGCACGTGTGATCGAACAGGCGCTGCGCAAGGAACGCATTCCCTACACGATTTCCGGTGGTCAGAGTTTTTTCGACCGCGCCGAGATCAAGGACATCATCAGCTATCTGCGCCTGGTCGCGAATGCCGACGACGATCCCGCTTTCATCCGCGCAGTGACCACGCCCAGGCGCGGCGTCGGGCAATCGACGCTGGAAACGCTCGGCGCTTTCGCCGGCCAGTGGCAATGCTCGCTGTTCGAAGCGGTATTCAAGGGCGGCATCGAATCGAAACTCGCCGACCGCCAGCTCACGCCGCTGCGCGATTTCTGCAACTTCATCAACCAGCTCGAAGCGCGCGCGAGCAAGCGCGGCGAGGATGCGGCGCAGCTGCTCGACGACATGATGAAGGAAATCCATTACGAAGCCTACCTGTACGACACCTTCGACGAGCGCCAGGCGCAGAGCAAGTGGCAGAACGTGATCGACTTCACCACCTGGCTGAAGGACAAGGGCAAGGGCGGCAAGGATGGCACCGATGCGGAAAAGAGCCTGCTGGAGTTGACGCAGATGGTGGCCTTGATGACCATGCTCGAGGGCCGCGATGAAGAACCGGATGCAGTACGCATGTCGACCCTGCATGCTTCCAAGGGACTGGAATTCCCGCATGTGTTCCTGGTCGGCGTGGAAGAGGGCATCCTGCCGCACAAGGGCGACCCCGATGCGCCGGCGGATACGCTGGGCGCGCGCATCGAGGAAGAGCGGCGCCTGATGTATGTCGGCATCACCCGGGCGCAGCGCAGCCTGCACATTTCCTGGTGCAAGAAGCGCAAGCGCGCGCGCGAAAGCGTGCATTGCGACGTCTCGCGCTTCATCAAGGAGATGAAGCTGGATGAGGGCGATGCGGTGCCGGCCGAAGAGGAAGTGCTCACGCCCCAGAACCGGCTGGCGAACTTGAAGGCTTTGCTGCAGAAACCGAAAGTGGCGTGAACGACACGGAGTCTCACGGACATTGCTGACTTCCGGTATGGGGTGGTGGCAATATACGGTGTCGCATTTCCGCATTGTTAATACGGACGCGATCCTCTAAAGCAGGCTACATCCAATCAGGGAGAAAAAAGCATGGCAGCAAAAGCAAGCATGGGTGCGTTGGCATTGGCGGTACTGATCGCCGGTTGCGCCAGCCAGAAGACGACCAATCAATCGGGTACTGCGGATGCAACGCCGCAGGCGGCGTCTGAAAAGACCCAGCCATCGACCCCGGGCGCACGTATCGTCAAATCGCGCAACGGGCAGTTCGAGGGCGAGATCATCGGTAATCCGGCACCCAAGAGCAAGTTTGCCAAGGTACAGATCGGCATGACGATGCGCGAAGTCAATGAATTGATCGGCACGCCCAACGACATGATCCGTCATGAAACCGGCAAGCGCTGGATACCGTTTTATTTCGGCAATGATGCGCAGCGCCTGCAAACCCTCTACAAGGGTGAAGGTTGCCTGACCTATACCGGCGGCAATGTGTTTGGCGGCGGCGGCAACGAATTGATCCGGATTGCGGTGGATGCCAAGGGCACCTGCTTCGAGGAGTAAGGACGCTGGCAGGAATTCTCCTGCCACCAGCTGAAAGACCGGGCGGATATCTATGTTCGCCCGATTCGCACTTCTGAAGTTCCAATATAAGAAAAAGCTGAGGAGGAAGACACATGGAAAAGATCAATCGCCGCGGTGTCCTGCAAACCGCCGGTGCCATGGCCATGGGTGCCATTGCCGGCTGTGCCGTGCCGGTGACCGCGAACAGCAGTCGCGCAAAGACGATTTTCGACGTGCCGCAAGCGACCATTCCGATCGTCGGCACAAGCGAACAATTCCCGGTGCGCCGGATCTACTGCATCGGCCGTAACTACGCGGCGCATGCGCGGGAAATGGGCTCGGATCCGACGCGCGAGCCGCCCTTCTTTTTCCAGAAGCCGAGCGACGCGGTGCAGTTCGTAGCGCCGGGCCAGACTACGGATCATCCCTATCCGCCGCTGACGAAAAACTACCATTACGAAATTGAACTGGTGGCAGCGCTCAACAAAGGCGGCCGCAATATTCCGGTCGACCAAGCCCTGCAGCATGTCTTCGGCTACGCAGTCGGGCTCGACATGACGCGGCGCGACCTGCAGCGCGGCATGGGCGAGCAGAAGAAGCCTTGGGAGATCGGCAAGAGCTTCGATCATTCTGCGCCAATCGGACCGCTGCATCCGGTTGCCCAGATCGGGCATTTCACCAAGGGCAATATCTGGCTGAAAGTGAACGGGCAGACCAGGCAGCAAGCCGACCTCAGCCAGATGATCTGGTCGGTTGCAGAGCAGATCAGCAAACTGTCGGAAGCATTCGAACTGATGCCGGGCGACATTATCTACTCCGGCACGCCGGAAAATGTCGGGCCGGTCGTGCCCGGCGACGTCATGGAAGGCCATATCGACGGCCTGCCCAACCTGCTGGTAAAAGTGGTGTAAGGGTGTAAGGGTCGACGCTTTTACCGGCCAGGAAGAAAGCGGCGGACATATGTGGCCCGCCGCTTTTTATTTTTGTGCTTTGTCTGCGCCGCTTGCCTTGGCGCCCAGCTGCTTTTCAAAGGCGGCATCCAGCTTGCTGACCTTCACCTTTTTCTGCGGGCCAGTCTGGTTGACGTGCTGCACGAATTCTTCCAGCGTCAGGTCGCCGCTGATCTTTTCCAGCGTGCCGGATTCCGAGGCGCGCAGCAGGTAAAAGAATCCGCTGGCGGTCATGCCCATCGAATACCGGTGGCTGGTGTCGCGGGCATTGAGGCGGGCAAGGGCAGCGCTGGCTTTGGTGGATCTCATGAGGGACGGGATTCAAAATCGAAACGGCATGCGCTATGTTGATTGCTGGCGCGTCTTTTCGTTCACGAAGCTTGGATTATGCTGCTGCAAGGTAATGATGCGTGGATACAGTCATGTATTGTAGCGAACTCATGCACGCAGGCTGCATCACATGCATGTACTTCTGCCTGATGGAGGAACCCAAGGTGATTAATGAAGACCGCATAGTCGATATCGAAATCAAGATCGCTGCGCAGGAAGACATGCTTGAAACCCTCAACCGGACGGTTTATCAGCAGCAGAAGAAAATCGACGAGCTGGAAACCCTTTGCTCCGCCATGGCAAGGCATATCAAGGACTTGCAGGAAGGCGCGAGCGAGGCTGGCACGGCACTGGAAAAGCCTCCGCATTACTAGCCTGCGCGCATGGTTCGTCCTGCTACACTGCGGCTTTTGCCATGAAGGTAGGGTGATGACCTCGAAGGATCAGGCCGAATTGCTTCGCGCCAAGCTCAATCTCGAAACTTCCCGTATGCCATGGAAGGAACTGCTGCGCTATTTCGCAGGCGGTGTCGTAATTGCCGTCAGCGATGACCTCGACCTGATAGAGGTGGCAGCATGCATTGCGAACGATGACAAGGATGTGGTGGCGCAGTGGATGGCGGAAAGCCGGGTCGGCAAGGTCAGCGATGCGCAGGCTGCCACCTGGCTGGAGATGGACGCTTCCTTGTGGGCGGTGGTGGTCAAGCCCTGGATTCTGGTGCAACTGAGAGCGTCATGAGCGCGGCATCCCGGCCTGTGGCTGGGGCAAGCGCTAGTCCCGCTCTCTGAGCCGGTTATGGACCGCCGTGGCGGCGATCGCGGCATGTCCCATCGCTACCGTGATCTGGTTCAGGCCGGCGACCACATCGCCCACGGCATAGAGGCCGTCGACGGAAGTCTGCTGATGTTCGTCGACGCGCAATTCGCCATTGGGAGCGCAAGCCGCGCCCAGGGAGCGTGCCAGTTCGGAATTGACGCGGGTGCCCAGGGCCGCGTATACCACTTCGAAGCGCTCCTGCCCGCCATCGCGCAACTGCACTTCGATCATGCCTTCCTCACGCAGGCGCATGGATGACACCGGCTCATGGATGACGCGCACCGAGGCATGCGCCAGCCGCTGGCGGTCCTCTTCGGAGAGGTCCAGGGCTTCGGTCAGCGAGAGCAGCGTGACTTCCGCCGCAAAATGCCTGACGAAGATGGCTTCGCCCAAGCCTCCCTTGCCCTTGCCGATCACGGCTGCCTTCTTGCCGATCGCTTCGTAGCCGTCGCATATCGGGCAGTAGCGCAGGCAACCGCGGGCGATCGCATCCTGTACATCGGGAAAATCCGGCGGCACGTCGACCACGCCGGTGGCAAGAATGACGGTACGGGCATGCCATTCCCCGTGCTCACCCGAGGCGATGAAACTGCCATCGGGCCGCTTCTCCAGCCGGCGCACCTTGTCGGCGACCACGCTTTTCCCGTAATGCACCATCTGGCTGCGCATGCGATCCAGGATGTCATGGCCATGGATGCCGGCCGGGTAGCCCGGGTAATTGTGTGAAGTCGGAATCGACAGCAGGCGGCTTTGGCCAGCATCGATTGTGATGAATTGCCGGCGAAAGCGCGCGAGATAGGTGGCCGCTGTCAGTCCGGCGGCACCTGCGCCGATGATGATGCAATCCAGCTCCTGTGGGTTGGAAATCAAGTTCGTACCTACTTCCTGTATTCATTGCACCGCCCCTTGCGCGGAACGGGCCGGCTCATCCATGAGTCGGCCCGTTCAGGGGACACTAGAGGGGCAAGTCAAGCCTGAGGGCATGCAGATGGTTCCTGGCTGAACCCTCTTGCATGTAGCGGTGAATCAGCGCTGCCCCTGCCGTATCTGCCCTTCCTGGCGCGGCGGCGGCACTGCGGTGTCGGCACGCTGGTCATCTTCGTCCATGTCCGGATCGATCGCCTCGATCTGGTCGACATCGATGTCGCCGCCCATTTCAACAGTGGTATCCCTTCCCGCGGAAGCACGTTCACCAGTGCCGCTGGAATCGCTGTCGCTGTCGAGCGCGGCGTCACCGACATCCGGTCCGGCAGTGCGGTCCGCACGCTTGCCGTCCGGGTCGGACGTGGTGCCGCGATCCAGTCCTATTCCCATCTCGTCCGGAAGAAAGCCCGGGCCGCCCTGGACATCGCTGCCGCTATCCGAAGTATCGCTGGGGCCGAGGGCGCTCGTTCCATGCCCGCTGCCGAGCTTGCGGTCGCGTTCAGGCGTGTTGTCCGGGTCCAGAAAACTTGCTGACATGATTCTCTCCTTAATTGAATTGCGCTCGCCGCAAGTGCTGCAGTCTGGCGGCAATGCGGCGCTGCTCAAGTGATGGCGCAGGAATGCGCCAACGCGTCGTACTTGTCTTTTGCAATATCCATGCCTCAACAGCACTGAGTCTCTCTTCAAGGCAGGAAATATTTTTTTGCAATTGTTTTTCGAGAGCAGGTGAACCTTTTCCTGCAGGCTTTGTCATTTCATTAACGAAAGCTTGCCATTGCTGTAAAGCTTTCCGCGTGCTGATGCAAGTCCCTGTACCTATTTCTTACGGAGCTCACATGTCGAAATTGCACAAAGTCTTGTTTGGATCCACACTGATCGCGCTGGCGGGCTTCGCTTATGCGCAAACTTCCGCTACCGGTACTTCCGCCAGTTCCTCGACCGCTGCGCCTGCCGGTTCATCTTCCGCAACGACCACCGGCGGCACTGCCAAGGATCCCTTCGTCGAGCGCCGCGAGGAAAAGGCCAAGGCACGGTCCGAATACCGCGCCAAGAAGAAAGCGGCTTCGGCAGACCAGAAAGAAGCCAAGAAAGAGGCCAGGAAGGAATACCGGCAATCCAAGAAGGAAGCCAACGCGGAATTGAAGGCATCCGGTGTGCGTTCCGACCAGGAAAAGAATATCGACCTCAAGAGCGCCACACCTTCAAGCGGAGCAACTTCGGGGGGGAGCAAGTAAGTACCAGACAGCAAGCGCACCACGCAGCACCGTCCCGGGCAGCAGCGCCAATTCGGCGCGCCCGGGCATCTTGATTTTTCCTCATGTAAATGCTGCGCGCATTTACAACGCATCGGTAAAATGAGCAGCCTCTCATTGCACGCATGCTGCCGCACCGGTGAAGCCGCCTATTCGAAAAATCATCCATTGTGATTGCGACTGTTTTTATGCCGCAGTGGAAATGCGCGACGATCCTTCTTTGCGCGGTCGGCCGCTGGCAGTAGGTGGTCGCCCCGACCAGCGCGGCGTGATTGCCACCTGCAACTATGAAGCGCGCAAGTTCGGCATACGCTCCGCCATGTCGACTGCGCAGGCATTGCAGCGCTGTCCGGATCTGATCGTGCTGCCGCCGGCGATGGACAAGTACCGCACCGCCTCGAAGCAGATCCTTGCCATCTATCGCGATTACACCGACCTGGTGGAACCGCTGTCGCTGGACGAGGCGTATCTCGATGTTACCCATTCCCCGCATTTCAAGGGCAGTGCAACCCTGATCGCGCAAGACATCCGCGCTCGCATTGCGCAAGACGTCGGCATCACCGCGTCTGCCGGCGTTGCACCCAATAAATTCATTGCCAAGATTGCCAGCGACTGGAACAAGCCGGATGGCATGTTCGTCATCCGCCCGCAGGAAGTGGATGCCTTCGTCGCCGCGCTGCCAGTCGACAAGCTGTTCGGCGTCGGCAAGGTCACCGCGCTCAAGCTGAAAAAACTCGGCGCATCCACCTGCGCCGATCTGCGAAGCTGGTCGATCGTCGAACTGCAGCGCCGCTTCGGCAAGTTCGGCGCCAGCCTGCATGGCTTGTGCCGCGGCATCGATCTGCGCGAAGTCAGTCCCAGCCGCGAGCGCAAGTCGATCAGCGTGGAAGAAACCTTCGTCACCGATGTGCCCGACCTCGCTGCCTGCCTCGCGCAATTGCCGGCGCTGTTCGACAAGCTGGGAGAGCGGGTGCGCAGGGCGAAAGCGGAGCGGCACATTCACAAGCTGTTCATCAAGATCCGCTTCGCCGACTTTCGTCGCACCACCGCCGAATGTGTCGGTACCGTGCTCGACTATGAACAGTTCGGCAAGCTGCTGTACACCGCATACCAGCGCGGCCGCAAGCCGGTGCGCCTGCTCGGTGCCGGCATCAGACTCAGTGACGAAGACGATGTCAATCAGCTCGGCCTGTTCGGTGCCGAAATAGCAAGCGCACGCGAAACGACAGACGCATGAGGATGCGGCGTGTAGAATGGCCCCTTTTTTCTCCGCGCCATGTGGTTCAAGAATCTGCAGATCTATCGCCTGTCCGCTCCATGGACAGTGACGCCTGAACAACTGGAAGAACGCCTCGCTGCCCAGTCCTTCGCCCCCTGCGCCAATCTCGACATGCAAAGTCAGGGCTGGGTTTCTCCGCGCGACAACGGCATGCTGGTCCACACCGTCAACAAGCAGATGCTGCTCATGCTGGGCACCGAGAAGAAGTTGTTGCCGTCCACCGTCATCAACCAGGTCGCCAAGGCGCGTGCTGCGGAACTGGAAGAGCAGCAGGGCTTTGCGCCGGGCCGCAAGCAGATGAAGGAAATCAAGGAGCAGGTGACCGATGAATTGCTGCCGCGCGCCTTCAGCGTTCGGCGCAGCACCCGGGTCTGGATCGATCCGGTCAACGGCTGGCTCGTAGTCGATGCAGCCAGCACAGCGAAGGCGGATGAAGTCTTCAAGCTGCTGCTGAAAGCGATCGACAAGCTGCCGGTACAGAACCTGCGCACGGAACGTTCGCCGCAGGCAGCGATGACCGACTGGCTGTCCGCGGATGAAGCGCCGTCCGGCTTCACCATTGACCAGGATACCGAGCTGCGCGCCGTCACCGAAGGCAAGGCAACCGTGCGCTATGTGCGGCACGCGCTCGAAGCCGAGGACGTGCAGCGCCATATCGCCGCCGGCAAGCAATGCACGCGTCTGGCAATGACCTGGGCCGACCGGGTTTCCTTCGTGCTGACCGAGTCGCTCGCGGTCAAGCGGCTGGCCCCGCTCGATGTCCTGAAGGAGGATGCGGACAAGAGCGCATTCGGCGAGGATGAGCGCTTCGATGCGGACATGACCCTGATGACCGGCGAGCTGAGCAAGCTGCTGAATGACCTGGTGGAAGCGCTCGGGGGCGAAGCCCGCGAACCGCATTGATGGTGCCTACTGGCGAATAAAAAAGACGAACCTCGGTTCGTCTTTTTTATATTTGCAGCTTCTAATGCCTGCCGTCAGTCGCGCAGGGACTGATTCCAGTCGAGAAAAAGAAAATGCCCGCTTGCGCGGGCATTTTTGATATTGGCGGAGTGGACGGGACTCGCCTACGTGTCGCAGGCCGCGGAATCCCTTGCAAGGGATTCCCTTCGAGTCCCGCCGTCAGCCCCGCAGGGGACTGACTCCACTTCAAAAAAGAAAACGCCCGCTTGCGCGGGCGTTTTTGCTATGGCGGAGTGGACGGGACTCGAACCCGCGACCCCCGGCGTGACAGGCCGGTATTCTAACCGACTGAACTACCACTCCTGAAACCGGTACTGCATCTGCCTGATTGTCTGGTGGGTGCTGAGAGGCTCGAACTCCCGACCTACGCCTTGTAAGGGCGCCGCTCTACCAACTGAGCTAAGCACCCGTACCGCAAACTTAGCCAATCAAACACTTCGCGTTTGTCACCACGCTGAAGGGGGCGAAGTGTACAGCAGATTTCTGAATTTGACTAGCCCATTCGCAATTCTGCATGCGCTCAAGCGGTTTTTCGGGGGGCGGATGCTGCTGCAGGTGCTTTTCCCTGCTCATGGATGACTGCGCGGGCAATTCTGCCTGGCGGTCGAAGCTGCGAGGAATCTTTTCATGGCATTGATCAGGGCTGGCCGGAGCTCGCATCCGGTGCGTCGCGCCGATCGCAAACTAGTGGTTACAGAATTTTACACTTCTGATAATTCTTTGCGATTCAAAGACTTGCAAACCTTCTATGAGAATTTGCGGAAGTTTGACAGAAAACCAATGAACGGCAGCGAAATGCCTGCGTCCAAGTAGCTGCATCGATGATGCTTTTCCTTTAACTACAGGAGGTACTCATGACATTGAAAACTACTCTCCGTTCGCTGTCTTTCGTGGTGATTGCTTCGGCGTCGTCGGTTGTATTGGCGGCTGGAAGCGATCTCGGTGATACAGGCAAGACCTCGAAGCCCTTGATCATTGCGCAAAGCTCCGGCAGCAGCGGCTCGTCCGGCACGTCGAGCGGCGGTTCCAGCGGTTCATCCGGTTCTTCGAGCGACAAATCCGGCTCCAGCGGCTCGTCCGGCAGCTCGGGTTCGTCCGGTTCATCGGGCTCCTCGGGTTCGTCAGGCTCGTCAGGCTCGTCGATGGGAAGCTCGGGAGGTTCCTCGGGCTCTTCTTCAATGGGAAGCGGCTCGTCCGGCTCGTCCACTGACAAATCCGGCTCCAGCGGCTCGTCCGGCAGCTCGGGTTCATCCGGTTCCTCGGGTTCGTCCGGTGGTTCTTCGTCAATGGGCGGCAGCTCCGGCGGCTCGTCCGGTTCCTCCGGTACTTCCGGTTCCTCGGGCTCGTCCGGCTCATCAGGCACCAGCGGCGCTTCCGGCACATCCGGCGCCAGCTCCAGCCCGTCAGCCAGCTCTGGCTCGTCCGATACCGGCACCACCAAGAGCACCACTCACAAGAAAAAGAAAAAGAAGGCAAAACGTAGTTCCGGCGCTGCTGCTTCCGGCGGCGGTGAAAGCAGCACGAGCACCAAGGGTACCGGTGGCGCCAGCGGCGCAGGTGGCGCAACCGACGGCTCAGGAAAATAAGCAGGAACGTTCTGTAGTTCAAGAAAGCGGCTTTCGGGCCGCTTTTTTTCGTCGGTCTGACACCACATCTTCATCCCGCAGATAAGACTCCGATTGCCCTTCCGCCATCGTTAATTACTGAATTGATTGTTTCTTCACTGGATTGCAGATTGCTCAAATGCGGGCTTTTCCCGTTTGATAAGTTAACCCGGACAGGCCCCGCCACAGAACGGACATTGATACCAATTGCATTTTGCATGGCACCAAATAAACAATTTATTGTCAGTGAATAATCGAGCCGGGGCTAAATGCCACGCCGCAATACATCCAGACCAGGCATGCATGCCGTTTCCATTTTTTCACAGGAGTATCACGATGCTGACACCGAACATCAAAACAGTAAGAAACGATATGCGGACATTGCTCAGAGATGCACAGGACCTGTTCCGTGAAGCGACGTCCTCCACCGGTATGAAAGCCGGGGAGCTGCGCGAGAGGAGTCTCGTCCTGCTCGACACCGCTACGCAACGGGCACAGGAAATGCAGGCAATTGCGGTGGAAAAGGGCAGGGAAGTGGCGCAGAACACGGATCAGTATGTGCGTCAGAATCCGTGGAAGGCGGTTGCGATTTCAACTGGTCTGGGATTGTGCGTCGGCCTGTTGGCTGCACGCAGGAATAACGCTTGATGGTTCTATAATTGATGAGGCGGCGGAGGGCTGGCTCGATGCCAGGCGGGCACGGACGATTCCCCGGTTCGCATTTCCCTTTGTAACTGACAGACGGCATGCGCAGCCATGTTGAAAAGCCGCCGGCCGTGCAGGCTCCGCAATTGGCCGTCCGAGTTCATTGACGTGCCTTTTTAACCGGGCCAAATGGGTATAAGCGCGGTGATCCGGTTCAAATGGCAACGGCAGCTTGTTCTCCTGGCGCAGGATCTTCAGAGCCAACGTTGGACGCAATACTTATGAAGAAGAGGATGCAGATGCACACAAAATTTGTTGTTTCAACCCTTGCCGCAGTCTTGACCCTGAGTGCGTGCGCCAATATGAATGAGGTGCAGCGCGGCACCGCCACGGGCGCCGGAATCGGTGCCGGCCTTGGCGGCGTGCTTGGCGCAGCAACCGGAGGGGGCGGCGGGCGCAGGACCGCAACCGGTGCTGCCATAGGCGGCGCTGCCGGCGCAGTGATCGGCAATATCTGGTCGGCCCGCATGGAAGCGCAGAAGCGCCAGATGCAGCAGGCGACCCAGGGGACTGGAGTCCAGGTGACCCAGACTGCAGACAACCGCCTGAAGCTCGACATCCCGTCCGATATTTCCTTTGACACCAGCAGCTCGGATATCAAGCCCAACTTCCGGCCGGTGCTCGACAAGTTCGCCACGACGCTGGTCGAGAACCCCTATACGCACGTTAACATCATCGGCCACACCGACAACACGGGCAGCGATGCAATCAACAATCCCCTGTCGGTGAACCGCGCTGCCAGCACCCGCAATTACCTGGTCGACCGGGGCGTCGCTTCGAATCGCATCAGCATCGACGGCCGCGGCTCGCATGAGCCGGTGGCACCGAACAATACCGAGGCCAACCGCGCAAAAAACCGGCGCGTCGAAATCTTTGTCGCCGAGCAGCAGGCGACCGCCCAGGCTCCCCAGCCTACGCAGCAGCAGATGCAGCAAGTGCCACCTCCCCCTCCGGCCAGATAAGCGCCTCCCGGTTTGAACGGGCATAAAAAAAGCCGACCTCCGGGTCGGCTTTTTGCTTGATGGGCTGGCTTATTTCGCAGCTGCTGCCATGTAATCGACGGCTGCCTTGACTTCCTCATCGGAGGCGGAGGAACCGCCCTTGGCCGGCATCATGCCGCTTTTGCCCTGGAAGCCTTTGATTGCATGGTCATACAATGTAGCCTTGCCCTGTTGCAGGCGTGGCGCCCATGCGGCCTTGTCGCCGAACTTTGGTGCGCCGGCAATGCCTGCGCCATGGCAAGCCTGGCAGGTGGCTTCATACACCTTCTTGCCTGCGTCGGCAGATACAGTTCCGCCACTTGCGCCATTCGTTGCGCCCTTTGCAGCCTGGGCTGACGAAGCCGGCGGCTCCGAAGAGGGCGCGGCCGGCGCACCGGCAGCCGGAGCAGGCGCGCTGGCGGAACCGGCGTCAGCAGCGGCTGCCGCAGGCGCGGCGCCTTTCACTTCCGGCTCCTTGAACTTGGCTCCCGACTGGTTAGCCATGTACACGACGGCACGCGCAACTTCCACGTCATCCAGATCGGGGTTCCCACCTTTGGGCGGCATGGCACGGATACCATTGACGGCATGAGAAACGAGGGTGTTGTAGCCCTGACTGATACGGGCGCTCCAGGCTCCGTTGTCGCCTACCTTCGGTGCACCGGCCGCGCCAGTGGCATGACACGCGGCGCAAACTGCCTTGTACACGGCATCGCCGGCCTGCAACTGCTTCGGCGCGTTAACATCCTTGAGGGTAAATCCTTCGTCTGCAACCGGTTTCAGACGTGCAGCGATCGCTTCGGGAGACTGGCTTTGCGAACCGGCACCGGTTCTTTCCTCGCTGGTGACATATTGCACCAGCAAGATGATGCAAATGATGGGGACCAGAAAGCCGGCAACCACTGCTGCGACGAGCTGCTTGGGCGTCTTGATCACGGATTCGTGTTCGTTATGTGCGTTGCTCATTATTCCCTCAATGCAATTTTCGAAACCGGCCGCGAGGTCGGCATCGCGCATTGCTGCCGCAACGCAATACCTCGCAAAAACCCTTGATTATAGACGTAAACTTAACCCTGTGGCATGGAAACCGGGCACATTGCGTGGACGCCGACACGGAAAACCGGTATCCTTCATGCCTCTCACCATTCTTCCAACGCGGCTGTAGCTCAGTGGATAGAGTATTGGCCTCCGAAGCCAAGGGTCGTGGGTTCGATCCCCGCCAGCCGCGCCAATTAAATCAATAGGTTAGGAAAAAATCTCATCCGGTTTTTCGCTGACTCGTTGTTTCTGCTGCTTCGTGTACCCCGCATGTACCCCATTTGAAGGAACGTGGCCTTGCTATTTCGGCGTTGTTGGGCACAGAGCGGCACGTTCTCGTGCTTACGTAAGAATCAGCACTGACAAGTAACGCCGCTAGGAAAGAGACATTGGGCTGCACCTCAGAACAATGGTAGGGTCAACCATGCAATTTAGAGTCGTGAAGTGATTGCTCCGCTTTGAACGCAATAGCATGGAGGCGATAGGTGATTGGGCTGGCTATTGCGACGACCGGTGTCTGTCGACGTTAGTTTCGGTCGGCACCACGCAATTTTAATAGCATACTCGCAGCGCAATGAACATTCGTATTGCGTTATGAAAAAAATTCCTGGCGCCTTACAATAGCACCTGCTCGTGGCAGGACAATGTCAAGATTATGGCGTGCTTCCCTTCGCTACTAAACCTTTCCAAAAATGCAAATTTCCCTCTATCTTGCCCTTGCTGTTTATACCGGAACAATTATCGCCTCTAACCTGCTTGTTGCTCAATTCGGGCCTGCAATTACACCGATTTTAGCGTTCCTTTTTATTGGATTGGATCTGAGCCTGCGAGATTGGCTGCATTTGAGAATGCGCCCTTGGCAGATGGGTGCGTTAATCGGATTTTCGGGCGTCTTGACATACATTCTTAATCCGGCGGCACAAACGATTGCCCTTGCAAGCGCCCTCAGTTTTGCATTTGCCGCGGTCGCAGACTGGATCGCCTTTTCTAAGCTTGGTGGCACGTGGATGCGGCGAAGCATCGGAAGCAATGTTGTGGGAGCTGCAGTTGATTCGGTGATGTTTCCTACCCTGGCATTCGGCGTGCTGCTGCCACAGATCGTCATTGCTCAGTTTTTGGCGAAGACTTGTGGGGGAGTTTTCTGGGCATTTTTGCTAGATAAAGCGAGAGGCACAATTAGCACAAAACTATAAATACCCAATCAACTTGGGACTCAACTTGCCTCACGAATGCACCGGACATTCGTGAGGCAATTTTTTGTGGGAGTCTGGACGTTGCCTACTGTCCGTAAACAATACGGTAACAACGCTGTATCTGTTGTGCGAAGTCTTCGAATATCCGGCCCTGGAGCTTTTACCACCATGGTCTTGACGGCTAACCTTGTCATTAGCGCCACTTCTGTCTCTTGTGAAAATGAGAATTACTTCAATCAGGTGCCATCAATCTGCACACTTAGTACTTTGTAAAGAATAAAAATGACTGAACATCTTCTTTATGCTGCTGCAATCAACTTCGAAGCGGCACGTCAGGTAGATCTGCTGCCAGAAGGTCATCGTTCCCGTCGCCTCCATGGGCATAGTTTCCTTGCAAATGTGCGAGTCGCGTTGCCCAACAATTGGGCAGATTTCCAAGGAGGCGAGGTGGTGAAATTGCGGGAACGTTTGGTTGCGGCCGTGTCTCCGCTCGATTACGCGCATTTAAATGGCCTACTTGACCAGCCAACTGACGAGAATTTGTCGCGGTGGGTGCGGGCTCGTTTGGACCTGGAAGGCATTGATGCAGTCGGTATTCAAAGTACGCAAGATGAAGGCGTCGATCTTTCCAGTAATGACCATGCACATATCTGGCGCCGATACCTGCTGCAATCGGCGCATCAATTGCCGAACGTGCCATTAGGGCACAAATGCGGGCGGATGCACGGTCATGGGTTTGAAGTGATTTTGCATGCCGACCAAGATCTCGGCGGCCGGGAAATCGGGATTGATTACGATTGCCTGGATAAGCTTTGGGCACCCATTAACGCGGAACTGAATTTTGCCTGTCTTAATGACATCCCCGGACTCGAAAATCCCACAAGTGAAGTGATCTCGCGTTGGATATGGCAGCGCCTCAAGCCCGAGCTGCCGGAACTGTCATGGGTGACGGTCTATGAGACAGCGAGTTGTGGAGCGCATTTTGATGGCACGCACCATCGAATTTGGAAGGAAATGACGCTGGATAGCTCAGTGTGCTTGAAACATGCACCGGTAGGGGATCCGCGCCGCCGCATTCATGGACATACCTATACCTTGCGATTGCACTTGCACGCCCCGCTGGATGAAGTCATGGGTTGGACCGTTGATTTCGGTGACGTGAAAGAAATTTTCAATCCAGTGTTTAAGCAGCTCGATCATCACCCGCTGCATGAAATCGTCGGGGACCACGATGCGGATACGGCAAGCTTGGCAAAATGGATTCGTGAACAAACGCAGCCCAATCTATCGCAGCTGGATCGCATCGATCTCTACGAAACGAAAGGTTGTGGCGTGATCCTGTCTTGGGGCGCAGCAGGTCCGGCGTTACCGATATGACTTACAGCGTCAAAGAAATTTTCTATACTCTGCAAGGGGAAGGGGCGAATGTAGGTCGCTCCGCGGTATTTTGCCGCTTTGCGGGATGTAATCTCTGGACCGGCTTAGAGCGCGATCGCGCAGCAGCAGTTTGCCGGTTCTGTGACACCGACTTCGTCGGCACGGACGGCGTCGGTGGCGGAAAATTCAAAAACCCAGCGGATCTCGCGGACGCGATTAGCCGGCACTGGCCTAGTGACCAAGCGATCAATCGCCTGGTGGTATGTACGGGCGGGGAGCCGTTGCTGCAGCTCGACGAACCGTTAATCGATGCGCTGCACGAGCGTGGATTTGAAGTGGCCGTTGAAACGAATGGCACGCAAAGTGCGCCGCCAGGAATCGACTGGATTTGTGTTAGCCCAAAAGGCATTGCCGAGGTGGTTCTTCGATCGGGCGACGAATTGAAGCTCGTCTATCCCCAGCAGGATGCAACGCCGGAGAAATTCGAAGCGCTCGATTTTCGGCATTTTTTTCTGCAGCCGATGGATGGACCCGATCGGGAGAAGAACACGCGGCTCGCCATCGAATATTGCCAAGTCCATCCCAAATGGCGCCTTGGCATTCAGATGCACAAAGTGATCGGAATCGCTTGAACTGATCTCGATCAAGTAAGGCTGCGTGCTTACTCTTCTAACCGGTGGTCGAAAGATGCCTTCATGCAATATACTTGCTTAGTAAATATGTATGCATTTCCCGACAAGAAGATGCTACTCGTCCAAGATTTCAGGATCGGCTGCTATTCGCGATACGTGTGTTTGAGCCATGAGATTTATATTGGGAAAAAGGTGTGTGCGCTACGGTCGTGAACAGAAATTTCTTACTCGCCGCACCAATTGATTGAATAAAGTTATGTGTCGTTGAATCCGGCATTAAAGAACTGAACGAGGAGTTTTGTTTTGCGTATTTTGGTTATTACGTCCTGTACTGGCGAGAAGAGCGTCGAGGATGACCTTCAACTCACCCTGAATGATTTTGCGCAGGGGGCGGCCCATGTTACCGCAAGAGAGAAGAAATTAAAGCATAAGCTTGTTCCCGCGGAAGATCTTTACACTGGTATGCAGCATCAACGATTGATGCGTGGTGTAAAGGTGGCGCGCCAGAGCGGCGTAGTGCAGTGTGACTTGCGAATTCTGTCAGCGGGGTATGGTCTTGTTCCGCATGACCGTAAGGTCGCACCGTATGAAGTCACCTTCGCGACAATGAAGTCTGTAGAGCTAAAAAAGTGGGCAAGGCAGTTGGGCGTGCCGGAGGCCATCCGCAGGACACTCGCCGAGCCATATGATCTCGGACTTATTTTGCTGGGCGAGGACTACCTGGCTGCGTGCGAGCTGGACGAGTCAGTGAAGCTTGGAGGCCCAACACTGCTCTTTGGTGGAAAGGCGACTGCAAAGAAGTTACCTAAGTTAGAAGGCATGCACATGACCGTGCTGGCTAATAGTGATGCCACACGCTTTTCGTGCGGTATGGTGGGTATAAAGGGCGAATTAGCTGCTCGACTCCTTGAACAACTGTCAGCTGCGCCCAGCCGCTTGAATGAGTTTCTTCATTCAGGGGAGGAGCTTCTCAGCCTACTGGTAGGTGGAGCCGCAAGCTCAAAGACAACACGAAGCGCTGGACATGCAAAACCGGAGGTTGACCGTGTGATTGACCTCCCTAATTCATGGCGTAATAAAGTACACCGATCCAAGCTTGCTTATTTCATTCCAGATTGGGACGATCAAGTTGATCCTGATTTCGATTTTGAAACTGACACACACTCCGGTGGGACCGGTGACTGGTCGAATCAGGTATATGCCCACCAGATGTTCAAGGAACCAAACTACGACGGCATACTGATTTCGAAGATTGTCGCAGAACAGAGCAAGAAAAAAGCGGAACGAATCAACCAACTAGGAGTGCATCGCCATCTTAGAGTGCCACGCGATTTTCCGATCATGGGGGACTGCGGTGCGTTTGGCTATATCAATGATTACGAACCGCCTTTTACGACCAATGAAATCCTCGAGTACTACACTCGCCTGGATTTCGACTATGGGGTTTCGATCGATCACTTCGCAATTGGCGAGGACGCGGATCGTAAGAGGCGTTATGAGCTGACCATTGAGAATGCGCGAGACTTCATCGCGGAGCACAACAAACTTGGGCTCAATTGGACTCCGATAGGCGCACTTCAAGGCTGGGATGAAGCGAGCTTCGCCAAGGCTGCAAAACAGTATGCGGCGATGGGATATCGATACATCGCGGTTGGTGCCATGGTGCGTCGTCGTACTCCAGAGATCTTGTCGATCGTAAAAGCGGTACGCAATGTCATTCCTGCAGAAACGAAGTTGCATTTGTTTGGTGTTGCACGATTAAATGCGATTAATGATTTGGCTCGTGCAGGTGTCAACTCTGCTGATAGTGCCTCATGCTTACGTAAGGCATGGTTAGGCGGCTCTGGCAATAACTATTTGACGGTGGACGGCGTCGAATATGGGGCCATTCGCATTCCAGAGGCTGAAAAGAGCTTCAGAGCAAAGCGCATGGTGTCTGATGGGCGTGCCACACTTGACCAAGTACGAAAGCTCGAACGTGCATGCATCGACATACTGCATGCCTTTGATCGGGGAGAGCATTCGGTTGATCATGTCCTGGAAGTCCTATACGAATACGACCAACTTATTACACCAGAACGTCAAGACAATCGTAAATACCTCCGAAAGACACTTGAAGCTAAGCCATGGAAATCCTGTCCTTGCGACATTTGCCGTAAGCATGGTATTGATGTCGTCATTTTCCGTGGTAACAACCGTAATCGCCGCCGCGGTTTTCACAACACATATGCGTTTTATAGGTTGATGCAGCGTGCACTGGCTGGCGAGGTCATTGCCTCTTCGCTCAGAAGCGATGATCCAGATTCTCAAATGAATCTCGATTTGACGGCCGAAGAGGTTGGCTAATGCGCTTTGACTTGCATCTGCGAGAGGTTGTAAAACGTCAAATTTCCGAGGTGGCTCAGGAGATGAAGGCGTGGGAAACCGACCCTACGCTGCGAGAAAAAGAACGTGAGGCTATCAACCAGCGCATTTGCTTCTTCGAACACACTAAACAACGCCAATCAATGCGCTATGGGGGAGTCGACGGTAGTGGCGACTTCCCGGCGCTTACCTATGCCGATTGTGCTGTTTATTTCACAGTTGCGCAGGGCGTGGTGTACGAAAGTACGATTGATACCGGGCTCAAGGAACTTCCTGTGCTCTCAGACCCTGTCGTGCACGTAACCTGGATCCCTGAGCACGAAACTAAGCGCAAGGAAGTACTGCTTGACGCATTCGCCTATCTGGCTGGAAGCGATGTCAAGGAAGTCATCGCACAATCAGATTACATGAAGCTCCGCGCAACCGCAGGGCGCAGATCGGGAACCGTCGACGAATTATTTGACGGGCTGATACTGCCTCACCCAACAGATGCTGGGAATCTTGGGATCCAGTTGCGCACAACGGCCGAGATGGGCGCTGCATTGCGATTAATCTGTAGCGACCAACGCCCCAACTATGTGCTCGTTGATACCACCATGTCACTACCGTTAGTGACGCAATCTGGTTCACTGTTCTTCGAGCATCTCAAGCGTCTATGCTGTGTTGAGGCCACCAAGCGGGGGATTGGCTTTTTTGCGTTGAGTAAGTCCCATGGCTTGCCATCGGTCGAGCAGGTCGATGCCCTCGTTCGCGATAAAGCCATGGCGATGGGCAATTCACATGCCGAGCACTGGTTTATCCGCCTGCCAATTCCCAACGTCGATCCATGGGCCTTCCCTTTGCCAGATGGAAAGCGGGTGCCGCCCTATGGTGCGGTCAGTTACTTGGTGCGTTTCCATCGCAACACGCCAATCATGCGCCTCGATGTCGACTTCAACTATTGGCAGCAGTATCTACGCGGCTCGGATTACGCTGCCACGTCGGCCAACGAAGCCAAAGCGTTTGGCGACCTGGACTACGCCAGCCACGATCAACGGGCATTTGGCTACCCGTATCCGATCAAGGCGTGCCATGACCGCACATCCATGAAGATGGCCGAGCGGGTCGCACTCAGAAAACAGATTATCGATGCCGCGGTGGCCGCAGGCATGAAACGCACGCTGTTCAAAGACGTTTCCATTGCCACCGGGCATGCATAGGGAGGCACACGTGACGATATACGATGATCTCATCGGCAAATTAGGGCGCGAGTTTGGCGTATTGGCGCAGAGCGACACTCATCAACTGACGGTCGTGGCGCACAACGGCGACGTGGCCGTGGGCGATTTATTCCTCATGCCGAGTCGGCGGGGTGGCAAGGAGCGCTTCTACGTCTTTCGCACCAGTGAGTACGCCAACGTCCTCAATCGGGCCATCGACATCGGCGACGTGGCGCGTAACAAACTCACGATGCCGGATTCCTATCGCAGTGAAGATCTGATCGAAGAGCAACTCATCGAGCTCAAGGGTGTCGTGATGGGGTACGCCGAGTTTGAGGGTGAGAAATGGGTCTTCCGTCGTCCGCGCCGGCTTCCGGAGCACCTGACCAATGTCTATCGGATTGACCCGGAAAGTAGCGAGTCGGCCGAAGTCATCCAGTTGTTGTTTGAATCGCAGCTCGGATCGAAAGGGTTGTATATCGGCGACCTGCTCGCGGGCGAACAAGCACTCAATGGCGTCAAGGTGTTTCTGCCGGCATACGCTCTCTCTCATCACATTGGAGCCTTCGGACGTACCGGCGTTGGTAAGAGCAACCTTATGATGGTGCTGATCCGCGCCGTGCTCGACTACAACCGGCAGCGTTGGGTGACTAAAGACAATAGCGAACCGGCGGCCAGTCTCTTCGCCATCGACCCTCACGATGAGTTCCGGCGTTGGCATGCCAACCGGACCGGCGGCGCAGACGGCATGGCGGGCATGGTCGGCGCGATGAGCCAGGACGAAAAGAACGCCCTGGTCGAACCGTTCTACTACCTCACCGCAAGGACGATTACTGACGAAGACATGGCACGGCAGATAGTGCTGTCCCGCGCGGATGTTCTGCCGCAAGACCTCGTCAGCATAACCGAGTTCAGCGAGCAGCAAACAGCCTTTGCCAACCAGCAGTTCGGCAACTGGGGCCACGAATGGGTGACGCGTGTCCTCAACAATGAACTGCGTCGCGAAGATGACGATGGCGACGGACCCGACTATATGGAAGGCACCGTGGGCGCAGTTCAGCGTCGTTTGGGGTTCCTAGCCACGGGTTCGACGCGGGTCTTCTCCGCCTATTTCCCTGAAAAGGGTTACGACTACGAATCCTTGCTGCCCGAGATCATCTGCGCGCTAGAGCGTGGCCGTATTTTGGTCGTCGATACCACGTTGATGAGCGAGTTGGAGCAGTTCCTGGTGACAACCATCGTTGCTCGGACCCTATTCACCCTGAGGCGAGCATTGCGCAGCGTCGAGACCGTGGCCGAACTGCCCACTGCGATCCGTGCCGCGTTTGGCAATGAGTTGCATGAAGACGGTTCTGAAATCTCCCCGGGACAACGGGCGTTGGTTGAGGTGCTATTGGCCAAGATGGAATCTGGCGAACTCCCGTACATCCAGGACGGCAAACCCATCGCCCAGGACAAGCTGCCCTATGTCAATGTGGTCGTCGAGGAAGCGCCCAGCATCCTCAACCCGGCACGGATGCGGTTTGGATCGGTGTTCAGGGACATTTCGCGGCAAGGCCGGAAGTTTGGCATTGGGCTAACGGTGGTCTCGCAGCAGGTGACCGAAATCGATTCCGGGGTGCTCACACAGCTCAATACAGAACTCAACATGGCGTTGGGTAATGAGCAGGAACGGCGCGAAGCGGTTAGGAATGCGTCCGCTGATCTTGCAGGATTCGAAAAAGAGTTGCAGGTGATGGGGAAGGGGCAAGTGATCGTTACTGCTTCGTACCGAGACGTACCATTGCCAATTCAAGTTCCCGATTACGATCTACTTGGTGATTAACTATGGCTAACGAAGTTCTTGGACACATTTACGAAGTCATTACACAGATTGCCCTTGAGGACAGCACCAAGGTTTTCAAGAAGGGCGAGCAGGCGTTCTATGAACAGAAGCCGAAGGGCATCACGATCAAGCCCGACCTCACAATTGGTGTCGATAAAGACCATCCACGAATCATCCTTCAGATAAGTCACACCAATGCTGAGCGTGCATCTGAAAAGAAGTTCTGGCGCAATATCGGTGAGTTCGTCGATGCGCGTCTGGCACTTGGCTTCAAGACCATTATTGCGAACATCGTTTTCGATTCCGGTCAAAAGCGGCAGCTAGCGGTCGTAAGCGAGGCGTTGTTCGACGGATTCCTCGAAGCGGATCGCGCAGCCTATGGGAATGATTTGCTCAAGCTTGGCGAGGATCTGACCGCTCGCGTCAAAAAGGGGAAGGTTGCAAAGGTCGACCGCGTTGCGTTCGTTCGGGGCGAACTCAAGGCAAATCCGAAGGCGAAGAAAACAGTTCAGTCTTTCGCTGCTGAGCTCGAGAAAACACTATCCGCGACATCGAAGTTGTCTTCAGGTTGGTTCGGTGCATCGCAGGCCATGCATAAGACCCGACCTACGCCGCGTATTCCGGCGCGTCGTATCACGTCGGTCAGACGTGGCCTTGGAAGGTTGTTGCCGATCTCAGATGAGACAGACTTGCGCAAACTTTTGGCGGCAATCCGTTCTCAGTCACCGATTGACGTTCCGCCGTATATGGTCGCGCTTGGGCTCGCTAGCCCAGTTGCTGGCGGGAAGAAGCACCGTATCGAGGACCCAGAAATTGTAGGGTTGTGCCAGATCATTACTGACGATGAGGTGGTTGCTCTCTGGCGCGACACCAAGAAAATTTCTCAGGCGCTACGCCAAGCATCGTTCTCGATAGCTCAGTCAAATGATTTTCCAAAGTTCCATCAGTTCGTTGCGAAGAATGTCGCGAAGCTCTCAACAATGTCTGGACTCAGAACCGCGCTGGAAGACTGCTACAAGAATCCAGACAACGTGCTCGGCGAGAATTTGGGTCTGAGCAACCCAGCTCAGCAAGGTAATTGGTTATTCGAATACTTGATGGTTGCAATCAAGGCAAGCACAGGTAAGCAACAGGGGTATGGGTATACCCGTCTTGGGGATGAAAGCGGCTTCCGATTTGAGATTGCCGCAACCGCCGGGGTTGTTCTCTCACCTTATCTTCAGCGGCGCAAACCACTGCCAAAAGACATCCTCGATGGAATTTCAAAGGCGTTATCTAAGCGGATTGGCGGATTGAGTGGTTGGATTCCCGGAGCCTACATAGATATTGCTGGGTTTTATTTGCGCGGACTATTTGAAGACAAGATCTACAAAATCGCAGCATTCGATCCGCTTGCGTTACTGATTGTTCGGCATCTCGGCAAGGCCAGTGGGACTCGCAACAAGCGGACCCCAACTCTGCTCACTGAAGTGCTTGGGAAGAAGGGAGTCGCAACGACAGATGTGATGCACGCTGGGAACAAGATGATTGTTTGGCAATCCGCTAGTGACAAGGGGGTTGCACACAAAACAAAGGAGCTCATGGGGCGCATTGGCATGCTGCGCGTGACTCGGGCGGCCAAGGGTGGGTTGATCCCCAAGAGTGATGTAGGCAAGGTTGCTCTGGTGATCGACGGCACTTGGTCTGCTGCACACATCCAGCGTCTCGTCGAAGCGGGCGCCGATGGGATTTTTTATCCCGACGAGATAGATAAATTGGCTGCCTTCTTGAGCGATGTGAAAACGTCGGCGAGTACAGGAGCTCCGACCTCACTGGTTGTTGTTTAGAAGGTTAGTAGACCTGTGACCCAGACAGCCTTTCCTGACTGGAACAAAGTAGAGACTGAATTGCTTGGAGAGCGAGCCCAGCGCGTCGTTCAACAACGAGCATTTGCCAACGGTTTGTGTTCCGGACGACGAAACATGGTCGTTGCTGCGCCGACGAACAGCGGCAAGAGTTTGGTGGGTTTGATCGGGTTGCTCCAGGCCGTCCATCGGGGCAAGCGCGCAATCTTGCTCGAACCGCTGCGCGCCCTGGCTCGTGAAAAGGGTGAAGAGATCGAACGTCTGGCTGCCGATCTCAAGAAGTCTCTTGGTTGGACATTCAACGTCAAGGTCACGACCGGTGACTATCGTCTGGACGACGAGTCGTACGCCGACCCGGCCCCCGGGGGGGAGTTGATCATCGCCACGCCGGAACGCCTGGAGGCGATCCTTCGCAATCCCGATCACGCATCCTGGCTCGACACCATCGGTGCCGTTTGTGTCGATGAAGCACACCTGATTTCCAACCCACGAAGGGGGCCGACACTCGAGTATCTGATCACCAGTTTTCTTGCGTTGCCAGCGCCACCCCGCCTTTTTCTATTGTCCGCGACGCTGGGTAATGTTGAGGCTGCCAAGTCATGGCTGGAACCGTGCGACGTGGTTCAGGTGTCAGAGCGTTATCCACCGCTAACGAAACAGGTCGTAGAAGTCGGCGCCGGTGAGACAGCTGATGACGCTGTGACGCGATGGTTGAGAGCGGTCTTGCAGGAACAGCAGCACCAAGCTTTGGTGTTTGTGTATCAGACGGCCTCGACAGAAAAGTTGGCGAGGCAGTTGACGGCATCCCTCGGGGAATCGGCTGGAATAGCCGGCGCAATGGTGTATCACGGTAAGATGAGTGTCGCACAACGGGATCTTTCGCGGCAGGCGTTCTTAAATAGGACGTGTCGCGTGGTGGTGACAACTAGTGCGCTTGCGATGGGCGTGAATCTTCCAGCAACGCACGTAGTAGTCCGCGATCTCACATATCCTAACGCAGACTCCCCAGAAGTTGGGGACCTGTTGCAAATGATGGGACGGGCTGGGCGCGGCGATCAATCCGGTACCGCAATCGCTATATGTAAACCCAGTGATGGATGGGCGGTCTGCGAACTACAGCGGATGCTGGACGAGGAACGGCTCCCGGAGTTTCGCTCTGCATTTGCTATATGCGCAGAACAGGGGGGCGACCTGCCAGCCGGAACCACACAGGTGCTATCCCTGCTTTCACGCAAGAGTGATGCGGGTGCATCCCGGTCAGATATTGAGGCGTTCTTCCTGCGCTCGTTCGGTGGGCAGCATCTAGCCGCCTTGACAGGTGAGGCTCTCAATTGGTTGGAGACACGCAAGCTGGCATACTCGGATGAGCGTGTGCATTATAAGTTGACGGCGCTTGGGCGAACTACAGCGCTCAGCGTCTTACCATCTGCATTAGCCGCAGGGTACGCCCGTCTGCTTCGGGATTTGTTGGAGGGTGATTGTGAAGATCACATCCTCACCAACTGGAAGCCCCTGGATCATCTCATATGCCTTAACCTTCTCTATGACCGTACGCCATCATTGCGGCCGTTCAGCGAAGCGCTCGCTAAATTTGTCGATGGATGGGCCGAACGCAACGCGCAGTTTGCGCCCCACATATTTCAAAAGTGGGTGAGGGGCGGAAAGGGCTACTCATCAGCTCACGAAATCCTCGGGTCGTTAGGTGTTTCGGTCGAAGGTAAAAGTCTCGATGCTCGAAAGGAAGCTGCACGCAAGGAAGCGTACAAAGCAACTTTTCTGGCGATCGTGTTACACGAGCGTTCTATGGGAACCTCCAACGACGCCATCGAGAAACAGTACGGCATCAAAAATTTCGAAGGAATTGAAGAGGGATGGCGCGACGGGTTGTTGTGGTTGCTTGGTGGCGTAAGCCGCATGCTGGACATCAAGGTGTTTTTCTACCATCTTAAAGAAACTTGCGAAGCATCTCCAGAGCGGATCCAACGTGTCAAACGCTTACTCGGAAAAATGCGTCACGAGACATTCGATATGCAAGAGCAAATCAAGTATTGCTCAGCATTAGGTCCGTTACTCAAGCAACTCAAACGCTCCGCAGGCGGGCGCGCCGGAGTCGGAATTCAATCCATACGCAAGCTCGAAGAAGCAGGAGTGACCTCGTTTAGTGAGCTACAAAAACTAGGTTATGAAGGATTGATCGCCAGAGGGATTCGACGTGATATTGCCAAGAGGATAGCGTCGTTTACCAGGAAGCGACTTATGTAAGCGGCGCGATCAGATAAAAGGGAGGTGAGCAGTAGTTGCTTCGTGTTGCCAGAAGTTAAATTGCTGCTATATTCTTCAGTTCAGGGGGAGAACTAGAAGAAATCATGATTGAACTTGCTGAGCTTTATCGTGCTGTTAAGGCGTTCCGTGGTCACGAACCCGATGATGAACAAAAGCGTGCAATCGAGAAACCTGTTGATTGCGGGCTGATGATCGTCGCAGGTCCAGGATCTGGAAAGACAACAGTACTAACGCTTCGTATTTTGAAACTGGTACTAGTCGATGGCGTCCCGCCTCCTGGTATCGTAGCGACGACTTTTACCAAGAAGGCAGCGCAAGAATTACGTTCTCGTGTTCTAGGGTGGGGGTTTCAGATATTGGACCGTCTGCTTGCAGATAGCAGGATAGGGCCGGAAACGCACGAAAAACTTGCTGGGCTCGACATTAACCAAGTCTGGACCGGAACAATCGACAGTCTCTGCGAACAGTTGTTACGCGACCATCGGCCGCCCGGAACACAACCGCCCGTGCTAGCAGATGAATTCGTCGCAAGAACCTTACTACTACGCGACGGTATGTTTGCAGGCCATCGCTACGACGATGACGATCTCGACGCGCTACTCCGTGCGCTGCACTCAGAAGGTGGTGGTGGGTATGGCTACAACCTGAGCGCCAAGTTAAATCTTGTTCAATCGCTTTGGGGGCGACTTTTTAATGATCTGGTCGATTGGGAACACCTCCTTTCCCAATCCCCAGCCGACCAAGTTAAGGCGCGGCAAATCCTCGGCGACATTGTCAGTGATTATCACAAATCGTTGCAGGATCGAGGAATGGTGGACTTTGCGCTCCTTGAGTTCGAGGTATTGCAGAGACTGCGTAACGGGCAACTGGATGAATTTCGTCAAGGTCTGCGGGTTGTCTTGGTAGACGAATACCAGGATACCAATCTGCTTCAAGAGCAGATTTACTTTCAGTTGGCGAAATCTTGCAATGGAGCGCTCTGCGTTGTTGGGGACGACGACCAGAGCCTCTATCGCTTTCGCGGTGCCACAGTCGATCTTTTTCGAGACTTTGAATCGCGTTATAGAACGACCTACGGAAAAGCAGCGGAGAAGGAATTTCTGGCCAATAACTATCGTTCTACGAAATCCATTATTAGTTTCGTCAATGCCTATGCTGGGCTTGACGCAGGCTACCAGTCGGTCCGCGTCAAAGGCAAACCGCAGTTGGCTTATCCCTCGTTCGCGAATGACGGGGTGCCGGTTTTGGGCATGTTTCGACCGACCGTTGGTGAACTGGCCGACGACCTCGCCGACTTGATTTACGATGTTTTTCGCGGAAAGGGGTTCTCAGTTCCGGGACATGGCCACATTAGTTGTGACAGCGATAGCGGGGGAGACATCGGGGATTGTGCATTATTGTGTAGTAGTCCGGCTGAGTATTCCAGTGGCGGTAAGGAGCGCTTGCCGCTTCTTTTGCGGCAAGCGTTGGCAGTGAAGCCACGACCAGTCGAGGTGTTCAATCCGCGGGGGGAAGATATTGCGAGCATCCCGCTCGTGCAGAACTTCGGCGGGTTTCTGCTGAAAGCAGTTGATCCGGATTGTACGGTGCTTAATGCCGGTGTTTCCGGGATTCCTCAGAACGTTTCAGACAAATTGCGAGACTGGGTAGACTCTGCAAATACTTTGGTGAGCTTGGGAGAAGTGCCAAAGGGACTGACAGAATACATCGCTGGATGGGCAGCCCGTGACCCGGGCCGAGCAGGATACGAATGGCCCAAGTCAATTTCGATCATCCAACTGATCTACGGGGTTGTTCATTACTTCCCATCCCTTCACAACACAGCCGAGGGGCAAGTCTATCTGGAGGTGTTTACGCGGCAGTTAGCGGCTTGTGAGCAAACAGGGAAATTTAAAGGACGAATGGCATACAACGCTGATGATCCAGGGTTGGGCCAGGCTTCCATTAAAGAATTATTGCGTGATTTTTTCGGCCCGATAGCGGCTGGAACGACGTCAGTAGATGAAGAATTAATCGAATCCTTTCCTCGAGATCAACTTAGCGTATTGTCAATTCATCAGTCCAAGGGGTTGGAGTTTCCTCTTACGATTGTCGATGTGGGATCTGACTTTAAAGGCAACTACGCGGCGCAACGTTTCAAGCGTTTTCCGAGTGACGGCGGGCCGCCTCATCGGATGGAAGATATGCTTCGTCGTCATTCGTCACTTGGCCCGCCAACGAGATCACCGCGTGATCGCGCCTTCGACGACTTGTATCGTCAGTTTTTTGTCGCTTTCAGTCGTCCACAAGATGTCTTGATTCTTGTTGGCATAAATCCTACCCTGCCCGGTGGAAATGTTGCGAACGTCGCGACCGGGTGGGATCGCATCGGCGTGTGCCATTGGGCGGGCAAGAATCTGCCGTTTACCAAGATTTGAGGCTCTTATGAAACTATCAGTGCGCCCGAAAGTTTATTCCCTCCCTTCGTATAGCCTAACTGGAGATTTACTGGGATATTTGAGGTGTGGACTTCAGTATCGTTACACCAGAATCGGCAAGCTGCCTTCTTCTCGCCCTGTACAGCTATGGTTCGGTGAGTTCATCCATGGGGTGCTTGAAGAAGCGTTTCGTCGCTATCAAGAACGATTCAAAAAGGGTGAGCATGCTCTGCCACCATGGGCGGCTGATGAATTGAATAGCATCTTTGAGCTCATCAAGAAGCGCCTTTCTGCTCGAGGATTGGTGCCATGGGACGACGACTTGGAGCGACTTGGTGATTTACGTGCTACTGCAGCGATTCAGGAAATGGGGCCGCACCTTTTTCCGTTGATTCATCGCGCAGAAGTCCGACTGTACGGCGCTCGTGCGCTACCGAGTATCGACAAGTCGTGGGAATTCCGGGAGGCTGACCGCTACGAAATGGTTGGAGTTATCGATGTCGTGACACATGTCGAATTGCAAGACCCGAAGCATCAAGATAATCCCATCGTCAGGGCGGTCCTCGCTTCCCTGCCGAAGATGCCTGTAGAAAACTTTGAAGTTATCATCGATTACAAAGGAATGCGCCGGCCACCGGTAAGTGGGGGTAGTTATTGGGCTCAGTATGCTTGGCAACTTCAGACGTATGGAGAGTTGCGACGAAGACAGCCCGACGCGTTGCCAGTCGCGGCGGGTGTGCTTGTCTACCTGAATGAACTTTATCCGACCAAGACTGATTTTGAGACTATCAGACGCGAGGTAAAAAGAGGTAAGACCGATATTCCGCCCAAACTTGGAAGCGAGGCGGAAGCAATTCTCAAGAGTTGGCCATCGAAGGAAAAGGAAGCACCGTTGCTACCATTCGATTATCGGCTACAGCGCTCTTTGCGCGCCTTACCTATCAACGATGAATCAATTGCGGACGCGTTGAATGCGTTTGACGAAGTAGTTAAGCGAATAGAAACGTGCAAGGGGAAAGAGGCAAAAGGGTTGCCTGTTATGGATGCGTGGGAGCGGAACGCGTCGGATGAGAACACCTGTACCGTTTGCGATTCGCGCACCTATTGCCCGGATTTTCAGAAGACGTTTGGGAGGAAAACTGGGGAAACACATCCGAAGCTGCCCGGTTTTAAATCTAAAGAGGAAGGCTGGGGGCACTCATCTCGTGATTGAGCTACGGCTTTGGTGGCTGAAGTTTTTTATTACACTTTGTGAAGTTTTAAGTGTTGATGCACAAGGTCGGGGCCATGAATCAAAAGTAATTTCTCCGGAGATGCGGTGAGACGGAAAGAGGGAGGCTTCCTCGAGTTGCGTTTGCGAGGTTACATAGCGCTAGGTGGAGAAGCTGCGTCGGCGTTGGATTAGTTATAGTCACTGTATCCGCCCCCCAGAGCTTACCGTCCGCAGCTAATTTCAAGTATGAGCTAGAGTCTACCGAATCGGCGCCAGCGCGAAATACGAGGTCAGCGAGTTCTGGCTTGCCGATTCCGAAGACGTGTATCGGCGTTTCGCCGACGATCTCGCGGGTTTGACGTACAACCGATCTCAGGAAATCTCTATCTTTCGCGCGTGGAACCAGTCCACCGATCGCTACACCATCGAATTTGCAGTCAACAAATGACCTGGCACACGCAAGAAACGATTCTAAATCCCAGCCTTGAATACAAGCGTAAAGAGGCATGTCTCGGCGTCTGCGATTCTCAATCGCCCAGTAAGCATTTTCGATGGTGAGTCGTTGCCTCTCTTTCGCCCGTTCAAGGTCGAGTGATGGCGGAATCGGGAAGTCGAGAGTAAAGGCGATTTCCGCGTTTTGCTCCTGAAATTCGAGCAGTTCGCTCGGGGTAATTGTTTCGATGCCCGTGTCCGTCTTAATCTCGATAATGCCCAGGCCATTGACTTCAACGACTCTTGCATTCTCAAAGAGGCTGGCGAAGCCACCCGAATCAATCATCATCGGGAGGCGGATCGCACTTTTCTGTTGCTTCGCGTAGTGATACGAGACCATCACAGCAGATGCGAGCCGAGTCAAGTATGGGCGAACCAATTCGTCCAGCGGATATTTTTTCCCGAACGTTGTCACGGGGACGTAAGCGGGGAAACGTATTTCTCCCTTACGAGTATTTATTGACCTTGCCATGCTTATGACATCCACAATTGGAAAAGATCGATCGTCGGCGATTGGCTGCTGTCCGACATCAGCGATGATGCGCGCATAACCTCCTTATCACCTACATGCGACTGCACGGCAAGAAGATGTTTGCAGCGATATCCCTTTGCAAAGTCAATGCAATCGCATTCGTAAATGTTCCCCGCGCCTCTAACCACTTTATGTGGATCAGAGCCGCCTGTAACAACAAACTCTCGGTGTTCCGCTCGTCTCACAGCAAGCGAGCGCGCGCGCCTCAACCGGTAGGGATCAATTTCACTTGGCCAATCACACATGCGTTGGCCAATTTTTTCTCCAACGTCACGCAGCAGATATATGTCGTCCGATGCCATTAAGTGGGCTGCCTGTTCGACCCACTGCTTTGCCCGATTCCTGGAAATACCACCAAGTGCAATGAGATCGTCTTCGCGGCATTGCGCCAAGTCCTCAACATGCCTGACCCCTACGCCGACAAGCCGTTTAGCCCATGTGGTACCAATCCCCGGTACAAAAGTCAGGCTAATTTCTTCTTCGTTCAAGCCAGCCCCGACCATTTGGGTCAGTAACCTAATCTTTTTGGGCACTTCCGCAGGGCTCGTGAATACATCGATCTCGTTAGAGGTCGTGATGGTCAGTTCAGCGATCGAAGCCATCGCGGTTAGGAGTCGTTCTACCGATTCACAGACCCGTTTAATCTCCAGTGGATAACAGTCCAGCCCTTCCGCCACGTCTTCACATTCACCGCAACGAGTATATCCACGAACCGCGAGCGCCATCTTCAGTGCTGCCAAAAAGCGGCGAGGCGAGATACCGCACAAGACCGGGAGTTCATGAGGACCGCGGTTCAGTAATGAAGACCTCTCGCAAGCCAATTGGTCCGAAAGTGAGGGAATTTCCTCAAAGGAAACCGGAAGAACTGGATCGCAATCATCGGACACGCAAGCTATGATCAGGAGGTCGAAGAAGGTCGGCGATTCACAGCGGCCCAGTAGCGTTCGAAACATCAGAACCGTTTGCGGTGAAAGCATATGGCGCGAAGCGATCCGGCCAATTTTGGTTAGCTTTAGCCGAAATTCCTTTTCATTCTGATTAGTCCGGTCGTGCTCAGTGAGTAACCCACCTTTGAGCATGTCGTCCAAAAGCGACTCTACATTGGCTAAGCGATTTTGGAAGGACGCTAGCGATTCGCTCAATGTGCGTCGCAGTTCAGTTCTTGTGCGGGAAAGTCCGCTCGCAAGCTCAGCGACAATCTGTTCGGCAAGCGCTCGAGGATTTGCCAATGAAGATTGGCATGGCTCAAAGCTTTGTTGTTCATAGTCCGTGCCTTTGCCTCCCCACGAAGGCGTGAAGAGAACCGCTTCTCCTCTAGTATCTAAGCCAAAGCGTCCTGCTCGCCCCACCCTTTGCCATACTTTGGTCTTGGATAATGGTACGAAATCTGATCCATCAAACTGCTGAACATCGTAAAGCACGACTTGCCTTACCGGCATATTCAGGCCGACCTCCAGCGTCGATGTCGCGACAACAATGTCGATGTCTGTCCCCCGGAATTGGTGCTCTATCTTTCGTCGCGTGTCATATTCCAATCCTGCATGATGATGACTTGCTCGAAATCCGTTCAATTTAAGATGACCTGCCAGAGCTTCAGCGCGTCGCCGGCTTTGGGCAAAGACGAGGCTCTTTCCGCCGTGACGCGTTGTTTGGTGAACCTCTTGGACCAGTAAATCGGGCTTTTCTTCGGCGCGCTTGTAGTGAACGTATTTCCATGTGAGAGGTACTGGTCGCCAATTGGCGACGTAATCGACGCCGTCAAGCCACTCGGCAAGTTCCTCGCGATTCCCAAATGTGGCGGACAGCGCCACGATACGGAGAAATGGGTTTAGTCGTCGGAGTCGCATGAGCGCGCCTTCCAGGCGAGCACCGCGATATCCATCGCCAATAAGATGGAATTCGTCGATGACGACGAGGTCAGTTTCTGGAATCCAATCCCAATGGCTACGCCAGTTCCGAGTACAGCTGTCGAGCCGTTCCGGTGTCATAAGTAGGAGGTGCGCTTCTGAAAAGCTGACCGGATAAGCAGATCCGGACTTCCCAAAATCACCGGTAAAAATGCCAACCTGGTACCCATGGCTCCGCTCATGCCAGTGTTCATATCGCTCTGCAGCAAGAGCGCGCGTTGGACACACGTAGATCGCTCGCCGCCCGTCATTTAGCGTCTTCTCGATGGTGCGGTCGGCCAGCCATGTCTTACCGCTCCCAGTGCTCATTTGTAATACACAATTGAACCCTGAGTCCAATAGCCCCATGTCCATGATCTGCTGCTGCGGCGGAGTAAGGCCACGAGGAAGAAAGCTTGTCACAAATATGCCGTTATAAACCAAAAAAGGAATGAAATCGCCATAAGCAGTATAGAAGAAATCCAGAAAATACGTGCTGATTGCAGAATACTTTTGACGAAATTGTTAGCTTATGGCAACGTGCGCGATATGTCCCAACTTGCAAACATTCCGAGAAACCTTGCATGCCTACTGTGGAGGGATAATGTCGTGCCCGACCAGTGGGAAAACCATCTAGCAAATTGGTGTGAATGCGGGGTGGATCGGGCCCGGCAGATATTGTCTGGAGGCAAGCAAGTCTCTGATCGCGAACTGCAGTTGATCGCGACGGCCGCTCAGGTCGATTCCGAACAAATCGTGTTTGGAGATCTTCTGGAAGGAGTAGATATCTTTCTGGAAAATCTTAAGTTTCTCCTAAATTCGCTGGAGCACGGAGGAAAATCACGCCTTGCGGCTTACCTAAGCGTGACACCGATTACTGTCTATAAATGGAAGGGGGGCGAGCAAAGACCCTCCGCCAAACATAGTGAAGGTTTGTTGCGTTTCTTCGGTCTGGATGCCTCAGTTAATCTTGCGGTTGATCCGTTATTTTTGGTCCGTGAACCCATTGGAACTCAGGCAAAGAAGCTTTGGTTGCGCCAGAAAATCGACGCGATGGAGGAGGAATCTCTGTCGAAATATTTTCCGGCTCTAAAAAAACTTCTCGACTAGCATTCAAGCGACAAACTATCTTGTTTTTGATCGCGAGGCTGCATGAACATGTCCCGCAAGCGCAATGCGTGACCAATCTTCGGACATGATGACCCTGCACCGGAACTTAACCCAATGGATACGCTATGGGGGCAAGGCAAGGATACCTCTACCGCCAACAAGCACTTCATGCGAACTGGTTAGGCTGATCCAAGCAGATACACCGTTTCCACTTATTGCCGACAACATGCGATGATAACGACTCAACATCTGAGTAGGTGATGTTCGTTATGGCTCCATCGGTTTGAACCGCATCACGGTTTAGGAATAGCGCCCAAGTAGAGTAGATGGATAGCGAATTTATGTCGTAGATCAAGTGCTTCGTTTGAAGCAGTTCGACAGGGATAAGGCTTATAACTACAATGGATGAGAAAACCCCATTCCGCAGAAGTGGTTCGTACACCGCAAACCTACTCGGAAACATCAAAAGCCATCTCGCTGCACTGCAAGGCTACGACGTGATGGCCCTTGAACTCATCCAGAACGCGGATGACGCCAAAGCAGAATCAATCGTTTTCGACATCACCGACCGCGGCCTGTTTGTCACTAACAGCGCCACGTTTACCTACTGCGGCGACCTGCACACCCGCCCATGTGGCTTCCTCACCAGCCACAACTATAGCTGTGACTACCACCGCATTGCGGACGTAGGAAGTGGAGGAAAGCTCTCTCGCGGGGAGAACATCGGACGTTTCGGGATTGGTTTCGTTTCAACGTATCAAGTTACCGACCATCCGGAGATCCGGTCCTCTGGCGTTAAGCTGACACTCCACCCGGAAGTAGGGCAATGGTTCATCGAGCAAATTGATCAATCTAACGGCACCACTTTCTTCTTGCCTTGGGCAAACGACCCTAATACCGAAGCTCGGCTTGCACTTGGGACGTCGCACATCAGCGCCGTTCATATCGATCAGCTCACGGAGGACTTTCAAAAGGTCCTTCGAAAGAGCCTGCTGTTCCTGCGTCACGTCGAGAAGGCGGAAGTTCGGCGAAACGGTGAGCTGCTCTTAGCATGTGATCTAGACCGCGGCGATGGATCCGACTTGATCGTCAGTTTTCGACCAAGCGGCGAGGTCGAGCATTGGCACATCTTGCGAGCTGATGCTGCGGAGTCTGCCGCGCAATTGTATGCTACTCATCCTCGTCTTGAGTCGCTTGGTCGTGGGACCAAGATCAGTATCGGGCTGCGGATCGACCCTATGCCTCTCACTGAGGGGGTACTTTACGCGTTCCTGCCCACGGAGCAGTCGACTGGGCTGCCGATCCATATCAATGCTGACTTCTTTCCCGAATCCGATCGGAAAGCGGTTATCTTTGCTGGCCACCAGCACGAGCAGGCGTGGAACGAAATGCTCATCGACGTCGCTGCCGCTGAACTTTCGCGAGACCCGGAGGGCTTGTTGCAAATACTCGGCAGCGTGCAGCTCTGGCAGATCTTAGGGCGTGCGTTTGACCTTTCGAAGCCATTGAACCACCCGGCTTGTTTTAAGCGCTTCTGGGAACGCTTGGTGGTGAGCGCCTCTCAAGCACGGATTGCTCTTGCTCAGGACGGAAGTTTACAATGCCCTAGCGCTGTCTTTTTCCCAGACAAGGCGCTGACTCCATTCCAGGTGAAGGCCCTGCAAGAAATGGGAGGAAGTGTTGTCGTTGAAGAGTTACGCCAGTTCCGAACGGCCATTAACCAACTGGGGGCGCCGTTATTGACATTTGAGCGGTTGGTAACACTGCTTGAGCAAGCCATGGCGCAACAGGCTCCTGGAGCGCAGCAAGTCGAAGAGGAAAAGCTCGAGAGCTTCTACCAGCCACTTTGGGGCATGGTCAATGATTTGCTTCCGGAAGCGGTTGCTCCGAACGCAGGAGCAAAGGCGGCCATTCGGCGATTGCTGGCCATCCCCTTCATCCTCACGGAGGATCGGTACGTCGTTACGATCAACGAGTCCTTCGCGTCGCCTGCCTCGTTGGATGCTGGTCAAGTCGCTTCATTGGTGCCAAGGCTGGCGATTGCGGCGCAGCACATGCTGGGATTCCCAAAGATTGCGCGGCTGATCCAACCACTCGAACTCGGTGCCGTCGTCAATCACATCAACACGATGTGCACCACCGAGCGCATCGAAAACATCATCGGTGTGGAAAAGCACGAATTACGCGACCTGTATGCCATGTTCGCGGAGCTGGATCGCCAAGGTAATGTCGAAAAGGCGGTGTATCAAGCGCTTCGGAACCTGCCGATCTGGCTCTCCAGTGAAGGTTTGATCAAAGCAAACCAAGCTTTTATTCCTGGCAACTTCAGCGATCCTACCGGATTGGCCGATCTCCTAGACACGTCCATCCTGACCGATTCAGTCCGAGAATTCATGGTGAGCAAGCTTGGTGTTCACACTCAGACGATCGAGACGTTCGTACAGAACGTGCTGCCGAGGTTCTTCACTGAAGCCGGACCTCTGAATGAGAAAAAGTACGCCCGACTCATCGGTGAACTTTCCAATCACCCAGCGCTCGTGAACGATGAAGATATCCGACGACTGTTAGGAGCACTCCCCATCGTACCGACGCAAGATGGACGGTGGTCGAGCCCCAACAATACCTATAGACGTACAGAGGACTTGGTGAAGGTTCTCGGCGACGCAACGCACCTTTGGCTGGACGCCAGTCGAATGCCGAGCGCCCGTTCGGTCCACACCTTCATCGACAGCCTCGGGATTCGTCGCTCGCCCATCGCGAGACATCTGGTGGACCGGATGCTCTTCATCGCAGAAAAGTATTTACCGACAGACGAGGCAAAGCGTGCAAGCAGTGAGGCTTTCTATGTCCTTTGCGACCACTACGAGGAATGGAAGGAAAGGACGTTCTTTCAGGATGCTATCGCCGAACTCCGAGGGGCGGTGTGCTTCCCAGCCGAAGGCGATGCGGAGAACTGGCACTCGGCGGATTCACTCTATGCGCCCTATCGCGCGGAGGCATTCCGTTCACAGGCGAACATCCTCGATTTCAGGAACACGGCACGCTTGAAAACGGAGCTATTGGAGGATCTCGGCGTCACCATCAACCCGGAAACGCAGTTGGTGATCGACCATCTGCAGTACTGTGTCAAGACGGGCGTCCAACCCCATGTATCGACCTATCAGGTTCTGAATGAGCGGGCTCAGCGGGGCGATCCGCTGATCTCGACATTGGCGGGCTCGAGATGTATTTACGCCGAGAGCCAGAAGACTTTCGTACGGCCAAATCAGGTTTACTGGTCGCCACAGCAGCTTGGTCGATACGCCTTCACCATTCCTGGGAATCTAGAAGGGTTTAAACCGCTGTTCTCCGCAATTGGTGTGAAGAACGCTCCCGAGGGTCGAGACTTCATTGATATCCTGTTGGATATCGCTGGGGAACACTTCGAACAGTCCAAGCGCGTTACTGGATCGGATCGATCTGTCTATGACGCCTGCTTGATCGGCTCATCTATTGCAGACGACCACGAGCAAATTCATGCTATTGACATTCGAAAATTGCAGGAGGCTCCATCGATATTGAATCTCCTGGGACAGCCGACGCATCTGGACGAAGTACTCCTCCAAGATAGTGAATGGCACGTAGGATTTTTCAATGGCGAGCTCGACAGTGCGCTGTGCAAACCTGCTCCAGAACTCTGGCCGTTCATCGAAAAATTAGGCGTTAGGCGCCTCAGCGAGTGTGCCGAAGTTGCGCTCGAGTTCGTCGATGGCATCAGGTCTGAAGAGCCGCAGATCGCCGAGAAGCTAATGGAAAGGATCGATATCCTTGCCCGACTGCTCCACGACAAACCGACCATGGTCAGACGAAAGGTCCGCAAGGCTCTTTCGGCACTGGAGGCCACCAGCTACGAGCTGTTGCGGATTCAAGCGTCTGTGCACGTCGGTGGGGACCGTGTATCGGCGCCACCTACGACAGCTCACGCCTTCTACGATATCGGTAAACATCAATTGATCCTTGCGCGTCCCGTGAGCGAGCGGAGCTGGCCGCATGTCTTAAATGCCATCTTTCACCAATTGATGCCAGAGGAACCAGGAAGCGAGATCTCGAAACTGACGCTCATGCTTCGCCCACTGATGAGTATGCCAATCGAAGAGGCTCACCGCGAGCTGACCGAGGCAGGCATTCCCTATATGGATACCGAAAGCGAATACGGACAGACAGGTGATTTGACCTCTTCGAGTATCGATGACCTAGGGAGCACGACCGACTCAGCCCACCAGCCCGAGAACGAATCGGAGAGCACGCTAGACGAAGGGCAAAGCGGCCAACACCATTCATCGGACCGTCATAACACGAGTCGACCGCCTGGTGAGGCTCCAGTTAGTACTAAGAATAATGCTTCCTCAGATCAGAAAAGACTTGAGACAAAATCTGCGGGCACGCAAGAGAAACAGGCTGTAGAAAATAGCCAACCTTTAAGGCACAGTGACAATACGGGCACTTTGGCGAGCGAAGAGCGCATGAAGAAGCCACGCCCAAAGTATAAAGAGCAGTGGGACCGGCGACTGCTCTCCTACGTGCGGAAGAAGCGAGAAGAAGCTGCGCATGCTGACGAACAAGATAACCGCTCGGAGCACAATTTGGCTGTTGAAGCGGTGGCCCGCGCCGCTGTCTGCACCTATGAAAAGGCACGAGGTCGTGTTGCTGAGCAGATGGCCCAAACGCACCCTGGTTATGACATCATCAGCCGCAATCCATTGACAGGTGAAGACCGGTTCATTGAGGTGAAAGGTGTCAACGGGGAGTGGAATCAGACCGGTGTTGGTCTGTCGAGGCTCCAGTTCAGCAACGCCCAAGAGTACGGTGAGCGTTACTGGTTGTATGTGGTTGAATTTGCTTCGGATCCAGAACACACACGCGTTCATGCGATCCGCAATCCTGCAGCACAAGTTACGTCATTCATGTTCGATGGCAATTGGCGCGATGTAGCCACTGATGAACGTGCTGACCCTTCGCTTGCCTTCATCACAGGCACCAGGGTGAAGCATCAGCATTATGGCTTTGGTCAGATCGAATCGATGGAAATAACAGGATCGACACGTGTCATGTCAATCGAGTTTGAGACCATCGGTCGACGCACAGTGACTTTGAATTTACAGGCGATGGCGGTGGTTGAGGAAGACGATGCGAACTATCATTCCTGAACTGAATGACGCTCAGCTTGCTGACCTGCCACCGTAGGCTGAAGCAAAGGTCTACTGCGCATTGTAGGATGGCCTTCCACCTGACTTCGTCGTTTTCTTTCAGGTCGGGTGGATTTTGTGGCAAGAGGAGAACAGGCCAAGGGCGGCTAAACTGATTTCGTCGCCTGTTATCTTGAAGTAAAAGAAGCTGCGCAGCATGCCTCACACACTCCTCTGCAATCCTACCGCAGTATTGTTATAAACCGCGAATCCTCAAGCCTTTTCTTTCAGTAAAGTCCCTAGGGCAGGCAGCTTGGGCCCCAAGTTCCACTCATGCGTCAAACAGGTCAACTTGCGTCGGGATGTAAAGCGCCACCTCACTTTTTAAGGCGCATGGACATGTCCTGCACCGCACTGCGTAACCAAATCATCAGAAGTGACTATCAACGACCTCTTGATCCAAGAACGTAATGTTGGCTCGTCTTGCTTCATTATCCTGAATCGTTAAGGAACAGCGCAACGTTAATGAGCTGTCGCATCAACCAAGTTCTCAAATAGCAGAGAAATGATTTGCTTTTTCTTGGAGATAATGGAATTTGAAAATAGCATCAAACTATTTAGGAGATCAGATAAATCGTCGGGATTAGTGACCTTGTTCAGTTTCGCTTCAATCGCCGATAGAGAGTTCATCAGCTCGTCGTGCGATTTTTCAAAATCTGACATCACAAACCTTGCGGCATCCGTTCTCAGAATATTCGCTCGAAATCTTAGGGCGTATTCTTCGGTTAAGAGCGCATATGGAGTAATAAGGGGGCTTGTTACGTTATTTGACGAGAGCTGTCTGAGCGCCTCGTGGACCTTGTCTAGAAGAAACACAATTTTTGTGGCAACTGCCGCCACTTTCTCTGCGGAAGAAAACGCTTGGTCTTCACTGCGTGCTTTCATGATGTACTTTTTGCTAATGGTTAACTGTTTGTCCCGGCCGGCAAAGTAAGGCCGATAATTGGGATAATCATCACTGAATCCAGCCCGTGCGATTACAGTGCTCAGAAACAATGTTACAGCTGAAATTCTTCAGCCCAAGTCGTGCGCGTTGATCTCGCATGGCTCAGCCATAGTACCCTCTTTATAGCGGGGATTAAGACCGACTCGTAGGTGAATCCCAGTGTTTGGACAACGGGACTAGATGCTGTACCGTCAGTATTGCCGGTACGCCCAACGCATACTTTACTATCTCATCTTGTGGCATATATGATCGCTTTTGACGCAGCGGTTACCATCCGTGCAGTCTCTGTGAATGTAAGCCGGTTATCTACGACTAGACAGCGATTTCATTGCAGCCCTACCGCTTTGGTCCGGCCTGCCGGCGGCAATTTGCCTCATTCTCTATGCCCTGAATTGCTACGTCTTTGCTTTAGCAGCTTGGAAACTACGCCGGTATTACTTTCTGGAGTGGGCTCGCATCCGATATTTCACGAATAAAAGTTCCCAAGAGAGAAAAGGGACTGTCGAAAAATCAATTTCAAGCTGTGGATCCGATCGCCTGGATAAACTCGTCAAGTGTACTCCGCGCACCAATTTCACTGCCGCCACTTAGGTGTGGGCGCACAACTTTCTATTCATCAGTTTTATATGGACGTTATACAAGTTGTCTTTTCACCTTTCTGTCGAAGTTTATGGAAAACTGGATCCACCAGTACGGGTAAGTGCTTTGAGAACTTGGCAAAACGGGGCAGTAAGTTTGCCTGCCGGGAAGTTCATGTCAAACACGTTCCTTAGTGCATTAGCCACTTACTGAATTTTACTGCGCTGCACCAATGCTATCAATTCTTGCCAAAGTCACCCTTCAGAGTGTGATTTACGCGAATCCATCCACGCCCGAACATCTTCTACGCGCCAAGCCGTGATACGCGCGGATAATTTGACAGGTTGTGGAAACTCCCCGGTTTTCACCTTCAGCCACAGTGTTGAGCGGCCTATCGGGATAATGTGTGGGACCAATTGGGCTAATCGGATAAATCCGGTAACCGGGAGACCATCCTTTGAGTGTTTTTCAGACATAGTACCTGGCTTTCTCTTTCTTGAAGATAGGGGACAACGTCAGGTTCGTCTGGGTACGAACCACGACGGGGAATGCGCAAGACAGGTTGAGATACTGGATTGATTAAGGGGCTGCTACCCAATTTAGTCAGCTATCGACACGGAGTCTGCGGTTAAATGTTTCCTGGCTACTCTTCTTTGTCATCTTTCTCTCGTTTTCGTCTCTCGTGTTGTCTAATGAAGCTATGCTTCAACTCCTGAAGTGAGGGAGGTATTCCATACCTCCCTAAGAATAAGAGTAATAACACACACAGGGCTCCGCCCCCATTTTTCGCCTCGTTTTACCGGGTGGCCAGTGCGGACCCCTCCCACTGACAGATCATGGGCTAGTCCAGTATTTTTTTACTAGAGGCCACCATAGAGTTTTTATACGGTGGGGGCGGAGTGGTGGCTGATTCCGGTATTTCGATCGTCGATTGCATCGGCTGATATCGCGTCACCGCATCGTAGAGGCGGAGGATGGAAGCAATCATGGCACCGACTTCGGCATCGTCAAGCACCTCGACCATCCGCTGGACCGAGGCATCCTGCTCCACTACGCGGCGAAGGCAGAGGCGATTGATCACCGACGCGAATTCAGCGCGCCAAGCCGACGGCAAGTCCTTCGGCCGCAGGCAGACCAGGTGCTCTGCAATCGCCAACGCCAGCCGTTCCCGTGGGGATCCGGCATCTGCAAGGCAGCGCACAGCCAACCGCAGTTTACTCCAGGCATAAGACATGTCTTGCTCCTCAAAAATGAAAAAGGCCCGGCAAGCGATCAGCTCGTCCGGGCCTGGATACAGGGAATAGAGTTTTCAGGAGACCAGCAGCAGCGCGTGGTCGAGGGCTCTTTGCTTCAGGCGCGCCCCCTGGCCGAACCACGCCGAGTCCAGCCGATGGTCGGTACTCTTTGCCCGCCGCTCATGGTCGACATACGTGGTCACGGCATTGAGCAAGCCATATGCCGTGCCTTTTGCCGATGCCAGTTGCGCTCCACGGTTCTCTGCGTCAAACAAGGTCATGGCTTGCAACAGGCTGCGTTGGGTCACGTGACGCTTCGCAGTTTCGTACGGACAGGTAAAGACGCGCACGAAGTAACTTATGGCTTCCTTCGACGTCACCGGCCGTTCGCTGAGTTGCCTCATCCGGTACATGAAAGTATCCCAGGCAGAAACGGAGATGCCGAGTTGCTGCTTGACCGCTTGTGGATCGAAGGCTGTGCTGTGGGGCACTTTCACGGCACCGGGGTTGCCTGCCAGGGCGATGGCCAGGGTGTTGTTGCACACCACCCGGATTGACGTGAACTGCGCGGTGGTCGCCAGCGTGCCATCGCAGGCGGTGGCCAGCAACACGTATCCCTTCGTCACGTCGTTGCCCTTCAATGCGGCCGACTGTCCCGTTTTTGCCAAGGCCCACATCTTGCGGCCGCCCTTCAGCACTCCCGCCGTTTCCAACTCGAAGCCGGACAGCTCTGTCAGGTCCCGGTAGAACTCCAGGATGTCACGTGGCTGCACGACCTGGAAGCGCTGGCTGACCACCGACAGCGGCGCGTGCGTGTCGGAACGGTATAGGACCTTGTACCCCGAAAAGGATGCAGCAGTGTCCACGCGGTCAGTGTTGTCGATCATGAACTGCACCGGTGCTTCGTGGATTTCCCAATCCATGCCGGCTTGCCTGGCCCAGAGATCGATGGATTGACCGGCAAGAAGCGCATTCCCCAAGCCATGCCATGGTGTGGCGCCGACATACGCCATGGTTTCAACCAGGTGTGTCATAAAAAATCTCCTAACAATTATGTTGCACACGGCAGCCCCCGGTGCGAACGAGGTCGCAGCAGGAATCCGTGCGTCCTGGGAAGGTGAAGAAAGGGTAGGAAGGTGAAAGTGCTCACCTTCGAAAGGCGCCACAAGGTGCTTAACATGGAGGCGAAGCGGAAGCATCGCCGTGAAGAAAGCGAAGCGGCGTCGTTTCGTAGGAAATTCAGTCTCGTTCAAGCCCAGTAAAGATTTCCGTGGCTGCGGAATCAGCCGTTACCCTGCCTCGTTACAAGAATATAGGGCTGAGATTTCTTGCAATCGGCCGGAGTACAGAAACAAGTGCATCGGAGCTCTTGTTTGGTGGATGACACCGTACTTCGCCACCTGGTCGTAGCGCTCTGCAATTCGATCCTGAAGCCGTTCTCCCGTATGCACTGCCCCTCGTCTACTGTTATCGATATATTTTTTTACTGCGTTACGCATGCTATGTGGGAGAGATGTCCTTGTAATTGATTGAGAGTTGTAGAGAAGGGGAGAATAAGGAATGCGCACTTACCGTTTCTTGTTCCGGCCAACGCAATCTCGGAATTACACGTCTCTTCCATGGCCAGTGAAACTAGTTTCACTGGCACTTTTTATGCACCGTAGAGAAAGGGTAGTGCACCATGGCGAGTTTCCATCATCGTATCAAGAGCGGCAAGAAAGGAACAGCTGCTGACCACGCGGCCTATATCGCCCGGCAGGGCAAGCACAGCCAGCGAGAAGACCTGGTCTGCACAGGTTACGGCAACATGCCGAAGTGGGCGGAGAACGCTCCGTCCTCTTTTTGGAAAACAGCAGACAGGCATGAGCGCGCCAATGGCGCGGTCTACCGTGAACACGAAATTGCACTTCCGGACGAACTCACGCGCGATCAGCAGAAAGAACTGGTTGACGAGCTTATTGCAGCGCTCGTGGGCGACAAGCCGTTCCAGTTCGCCATACATGCGCCCAGTTCCGCGCTTGGAGGCGCTTCCAATACGCACCTGCACCTGATGTATGCGGACCGGATGCAGGATGGGATAGAACGATCGCCTGAACAAACGTTCAGCCGGTATAACGGAAAGCATCCCGATCTTGGTGGATGCAGGAAGGATAGTGGTGGAAAGAACTCGTTGGTCTTGCGGAATGAAGTCATCGAGACACGCAGGAAGTGTGCTGAACTACAGAACGTCGCGCTGGCCAAGCACGGGCACGCCGCCCGCGTCGACCATCGCACGCTCAAGCAGCAGAGTATCAACCGAATGCCGGAGCAGCACCTAGGCCCGGCGCGTATCAGGAACATGTCGCCCGCGGACAAGGAGCGATACGTCGCAGCACGACAAAGCCAAGAATGATAGCGAGGCGGTGTCAACGAAGGGCGACACGGGGCCCTGTAAGTACATGCTGGATGAAAGGAAGGTCAGGCTGACGCCGATTTGAAGCGAGCCGGTGTCGACAACGCGGTGGACAAAGGTCGCCTGTCGACGGGGACCGTTCTTTCCCGTCTACGATGGGAATCGGCCTAGCGGGGGGGCGGTTGCAGGAAGAAACTTTGGCCTGGATACTCATTCTTGGTTGCGCACTAATTTTCCCTGCCATCATTGCCTCATGTTTGTCTGATCCCTGTCCCCGCTTCGGGCGAGTCCAGTCACGTCTCGGGGAATAAAATGATGGACAACGAGGCCAGAGAAAGGCGATTCATGCGATTAGTCGCATGAATCGCATCAAGATTGACGGGCCTAGAAAGATTTTTGAGCAAACTATCGTGTTTCCGGCAGGATTGTCTGCGGGAACTGCAGAGACGCCGTGCCTGGCTGACAGGAAGCGCATCGGCATGCTAGGGTAATCGCGACATGGGCTGCAAGATGGCCTAGGCCGGGCTGATGGCTGCCTGAGGACGGAATCCTCTTGCCCTGCAGTTGCATCTTGGTTGCCCGTCTTTGATTTCTCTTGCTTGCCGCCCGTCGTTGAAAAATAATACGGGAGCAACGCGTCATCGCTCCCGCCGGTTCCGCATCTAATACAGGTTGCCCTTACACGACTTGAATTGCACCAGGCATGCTGCCGAAGTGCTGCGCATGGAGATTAATGTACCGCTTGCGCTTGTTATCCGCGGTGATCCAGACGCGACCCAGCGCACGGAGATACTCGAGTGCAGTCTCAAACCGTTGACTCGGCCGGACTGGGCCATTCTTCAGCGCGTCGTTCTTCGGTGCGATCGTAAAGTGGTTGCACCAATAATGCGTATAAAGATAGTGCTCCAGTGCCTGCGCGTCGACCTGAACCTGCGGTATCGCGCATTGTGGGGAAAAGATCCGCTTGAATTCGTGGATATGCCATTCCACAATCGTCAGCGCGCGGTTAAGTGTGTCGAGCGAGAGCTTTCCTTCCTGTTGCGTAAACCAGTGGAGCAGGGCGGCGACGCGCGCGACGATCTCCATCGCCTTCGAGGCGAAGTCCTTGATGTCGTTCAGGTAGCCCCAGGGCTGCACCATCGATTCCGTCGTGTTGACCATGTCAATCCAGCGCGCCTTCGCCTCGTCGGAGAATTCCACGACTGTCCGCTCCACTTTGCCCGCGTCGATACTGCGACCGTACTCTTCGAGCATCTCGGTCACGCGTGCATGGAATGCCGGAAGATGCACCCACACGGGGTCGGCATACGACATGAAGCGCATGCCCTGCGTCGAAGATGGCCAGCCGACGAGATACCTTGCCCAGTGGCCGGATCCGCGGGCCACGTCCCCATGGCGCTCGACGAACGCCCGGAGCACCGCCTGCTGGACCATGAATGCGACCGTCACCCGCGGGTTGCGCGCGATGATGCTTTCTGCATCGGCACGGTCGAATGCCAGCAGTCGTGCGCCGTCCCAGCCCTTGTTGCGTAGGCCAGTTTGATTCATTGCTCCACCCTTCAGGATGACTTCGCCTTCGTCACTCATGAACGCGATTGACTCGCCATCGCCTTCGAGCGCCTCCATGATGGACCGCTCCGTCGCGTTGTGGCGCATAATCCGACGCAGGCGGGGCTTGCGCGGTGCTTTTGCCGCGTGCTCGGACAGTTGTCGGTGCAGGTCATCCACCGGCTCGCCTTTCTGTGTCCTCTTTGTGACCTGGTGGCGGATGCCGGCGTCCACCGCCCTCCAGAATCGCAGCTCGACGTAGTATTCTGCGAGGTCGGCTTCGTATTTCTTCGCGCGCGCCTCGTCGTAAGCATAGATCGGTGCTGAAGCGAGGCTGTCGACTGCGGACTTGCGTTCGCCTGAGTCCGCTACCGTCTTGATATTAAGCGAAACAGGGCGCACTTGACCGCTCGGCAGGCGGACATCGATCAGTCCTTGGCACGACACCGACAGGGTGGTAAGAAATGCCATGCCGACCAGTGCATCCGGTGCCTGCACGTGCCGGCATACTTCTTCCAATGCATTTCGGATGATCAAGTGGAAGGCACCCAGCGGATACGGGGGCGTAACAATTGCATTCATTATTTGTCCCCTTTCAGCGTGCCCAGAGCCTGACTCATCGTGGTGCCGTTGCCCGGTGGATTGCCCTCGGCCGAGCTTGCCGGCGTCGGCTGCTCGCCGGGAGTCAGCGCGGCCCCGCAGGCTTCACAGCAGACGCGCTCGCCGTTCTCACCGCGGTGCTTGTGTTCTTCCGCGAGCATCTCCCGGTAGCGCACCGGGTGCAGCTTCAAGCCGCTGCGGCTCAGCGCGGCGAGGATGTCCTTCTGCGGGACTTTGCGGGCGATGGCCCGCATGATTCCCGGGTAGGCCTTGGCAAAGAGATCATGTTTCTGTTGCTGCTCTGCGGGATGCAACGCATCGAGTGCAGTCAGCAGATCTTCGGCGCCGCTGGCGAACTTTTTGCCGTCAGCGTGCTCCTGACTATGAAAGGCGTTCATTGTTGGCCCTCCTTAGCAAGCTGCTCCAGCGAATCCGCCGGCCAGAGCAGGCGGCGGTTCGGCAGCTTAATCGGGCGCACACCGTGGTAGCTGCCGGTCAGGGAATAGCGCTTGCGGATGGACTGGGACTTCAGCGAGAGGAAATGCGCAAGTTCCTCAGTGGTGAGGTGACGTCCGATGGACGTGTGTGGAGGAGTACTGCCAGTGAAATTCATGTTCAACTCCAAGCTAATTAAAAAAGGGGTTTCGCGCCCCGCATTGGCTGGGAGTTGGTCAACGCCTGTCTACCTCGCTCACAGCAATGCAATGCGAATCGCTGGAAGCAAGGCTAATGGCACAGAATTTACCGTTGTTTGTTATGGCAATTTATGGATAGTTATGGTGATTTATGGATTGGTGATCCATGGCAGTCCCGTTTTACGATTGCCGAAAGCGCCGCGTCATGTCGCTTCTGCCGAAGTACCGTACTTTCTCTTCGTCCGCCTTCGCGCCTTCATCCTCCCACTGAACTACGTTTTCGTTATCCACATACCCAAGGATTGGAAGGGGACGGTCCTTGCGGCGGGCAATATTCACAAGTGCTATCCAGACGGACTGAGGGTCGTCGGGATCTTTGGCAGCTTCCTGCGCCATTTTCAAGACTTCTGCCAGAGGGCCTCTGAACTGCCGACGCTTCTTTTGCGTTGAGGCTGAGGGTTCGGCCGCTGTTGGAGTATCTGCTGCGACTAGCGGCACGGCGATGCTGTCGTCGATATGCTCGTTGATAAAAGGCGGGAGCTCGCCAAGGTTGTGAGGAATGGTATTTTGGTCCAGGATTCGGATCAACTCGATCCGGTCGAATCCAATGGAACAGGAGCGGGGGCTCTTTGGCGGATTGAGGCTGAGCGACTTTTCGTTTGTGGTATCGGGAGTGGCATCGCGCCAGCGTGGGGAAAGACGGCGCATGCGATCGACGTTCGCCTGGAACTCTTGCTCTTGTTTGGTCCAGCGCACCAATTCGTCCCGTCCTTCCTTCCGCGCGTCCTCCGATTGCAGCGGGAATCCCGTTAGGGCGATGTCGAACCACCGAATTGCAGCCGGCGTATTAAAAAGGCAATTCAAGAGTCTGAAGGCTGCTCTTGACTTCTGAAAGAATTGACGTAACGACGCTTGGGCAAGTAGCCGTCCAAAGGAGTCGTCTTCACCAGGCAGATCTGCATAGAGGTCCACTTCGCCTTGCGAAACTTCGATCCTGGGGGCGATCGCCCTAACGGCGTCAAATAGTGAGACAAAATTAATTTGCATTGGCGCTTCTCCAGTTCTTCATCAGCAGCTGGGAAGACAGTCAACGCACACGTGCCTGTTCCTAAATTTAGACGGGGGCGGTTCGAAACTCTTTCCAGCATTCCACTCCGATTTTATCGCATACAGCATGTTGTTCATAAGCAACTTCGCATTCGACACCTTCTTACTGGAAGGGTGCATGGACAGAACCATACGTGCAAGCTAGAATTCGGCACGGTGCCCACCCTACTTGCACACGAGTAAAAATAGGCATTTCGATTTTCTGTCATTGACCACTTCTCTTTGATCCGCGTCACGGGGGTCTTAAACGTGTGCGCTTGCCCTGATACTGGCGCGACGTTAAAGAAAGGTTGATCATGACTCTCAAGGCCGTCGCCTACGCTGCCCAGCAGCATCTCCAAGCCGCCACCGGCCAGTCTTTCAAGCGGACTCACCTCTATGAACTGATTGCCGCCTCGTTCGGCTTCCAATCCTACGCGGCGCTGAATACCCACGCCGTCTTCGCGCAACGGCCGCATGGCAGCGGCGGGACGTTGCCCAGTAGTGCGGCTGTCCGCCAGCGCTACCTCGACCTCGGTTACCCACCCGCCATTGCGGACCAGGCCGGTTCCGCATTAGCCACCTTCCTGGCAGGCGGATTACAGTGCTGGGCCTAGCCGAGTTGGTCGGCAAATTACGGGATGTATTCGTCGATTTGGATGATGATCCCGATGACGGCAACGATGAAAATACCTGGGATGGGTTGCCGCAGGGTCGCTGGACGGCTCCGCGCGACTTGGTCAATCCCATCCTGCTCGAGGGCTTGGAAGCCGCCGCAGACAAAGGCATTGGGCTGGCACACTACGCCTTAGCGCTGATCCATGACCCGAACCACAACGAAAATTCGCACGAGGCCGGGAGCGCGTACTGGTATGCCCGGGCACAGCAAGGGCAGGTGCTGACCGGAGTGCCCAAGGAATGGGCCGAGGCGCACGCAGCGCATCTTGCCCGAACCGCGAAGCATGCACACCATCTCCTTGAGGCAGCCCGCCTCGGCGAGCCCCTTGCGTTGCTCGACCTCGCGGACCAGTCCGGTGATCCGGCATTCTTCGAGCAGGGACATTCCGACGTCGATGCCGATCCGGCCTGGGTGGCTGACCTTGCCCAACGCCTGGGGCGCAAAGGCGATGCAGGCAAGTGGCTCACTCTGGCAGCGCAAGCAGGAGACACGGACGCCATGCGCGAGTTGATCGACACCCACGATGCCGGCGATTCGTCTCGCTGCTGGACGTGGATCTATCTCGCTGAATTGCTAGGCACCGACCTGACCGCGGATGATTATCACGCCGTCCATGAAGGCGGCTCGCCCTACGATGACGACGTCGGCGGGGCGGTCTATGTTGATGGCCTTGGCGGCGTCAAGCTCGCGCCGCTCGATGTCGAACGGGATACGCTGGCCCGGCAGGCGGCAATGGACATCTTCAGCCAAATCAATTGCACGGACTGACGGCAGCAAGGGGCAATGAAGACCGGTCCCTTTTCCCTTGTAGTGGTCCGCCAAGGTACGTCATCAGCAAGCGAAGCGGTGGCTTGGCGCCAAAACGCTGCCGTTTGCTGCGACGACGCATCGTTCCCAGAGTGACAAGAATCCACGGTTTTGGTAGCGCGGATTCTTGTCGCGGCCCGGATCAATTGGCCTGGTTCGCCGCCGACATCAGTTCCTTAACTAAGTAGATTAACTGTTCCTCGGAACAATTTGTGGTATCAAAGCCCGGATATTCCATGCCAAGCCGATTGCTGTTTGATGAGGTAATCGTCAGCAGCGGTTGCTGTACTTGGTTTATAAGATGATGAGCCACCTTATGAAGAGCAGGGAGCGTGATATAGAGCTCGTTATTGATTAACTTTGCCATCCGGTCCGTCTTGAACCGCTTTTTAAAAGCAGGTTCATTGTTAATAACGGCGATTGATTTCCCGGACTTGGTTTGCCGAAGTTGCAAAGAATGGGCGTGCAAGATACTGGAAATTCGTGGCGTTCCATCAAGATGAGAAACCAGGGACGACGCATTGTTTAAGCAGGCGATTGCACTGCCTGCTCCTGAGATGGCGTTAGGTTGTAGTTTGGTTTCTTCGCCCCATGCTGCCAGTTCGTTGCTGGTTATCGCGCCTTCTTTTTCCTGTATCAGTGGTTCGAAAGGCGAATGAAGTGTTTCGTCTAATTGCGCCGGGATGGGCGAGCCGCTGGCAATGACGTCGTTAAGAAGCTGATCGCTTCCAGCGCGCGCAGCGGGCATTACGGTGTGCATGGAATGCAGATATTCATTTAGCCGTGCGCAGAGCTCGCGGATCTGGTACCACTCCAGGCTCTCTGCTAAATGGGGAAACCAGATCTGGATCCCGGCGTCCTCCACGGAAGGATTTGTCATCAGATTGCGCTGCGCGAGCGCCCCGATCCGATCGACTCGGCCATTCTTTTGTTCAATGCCTATGGGGCTGCCCGTAATACCAAAGTGCGTTACGCGGTCACAAAATACATGCAGGTCCTCCCCCTCCTGCAGCACGCTCGTCGCAATCAGAACCATTGGGTAGCCTGGCATGCGGAACCGGCGCGCCACGGCATTGCGGCTGGCCGATTTGTCGCCACTGGCCCATTCGACGGGCCCTTCGGTTCCAACGAGTTGCTGAATCTGCTGGCGCCACGCTAAGCGCTGTGCCGGCTTATCACTATTTATCAAGTTTGCAAAATTGGTTTTTAACACCTGGGGCCAACCACTGGCGAGATTCAGGAGAATCCTTACCGTTCCAAACCCATACATGCTGGTCCGAAAAAGGCTGGTGATTCGTTGGACTAAGGCAGCGGCCACCTTTTGCGTGCCATGCTCGCCTGCCAATGGGAGCCAGCCAATATAGAGATCGATAAATGGATGATCAAGCCGTAAAAGAGAAAAGAGTACTTCGACATGCAGATCCAGCGACTGGAGCTGGCGCAACCGTTTCGGATTATCGATGTCCATTACCGCGTTCCAGGTCTCGTCCCAGTCGGAGATCGCCTCCCGGCCTTTTTCGTCTAGCGCGAGCGACAATGCAATCGTTGGGCATTCAAGCAACTCTTTGGCCGTGCCGACCTTCATTTCAGCAGAATGAGCGCCTGTTTTTCCGATCACATGGTCGCGGTAATACGTTGCGATGCACGCTAATGCATTGGCTTGCGCACCCTGGCACTGTTCACTTGCCAGCTTCAAAAATGCATATTGCAGGCGGCGGTAGCGGTCAACCCGATCGTCAGGGCCCTTAATGGCAGAGGCTTCACGGGCCAGAGCGTCGAAGCCGATATCGACCTCGAGGCCAACGCGTCGCAGCAAATACCCTCGCCAGTCTAATTCGCCAATCATGCACTCCCAGTCTTCCGGCGTGCGCAGCCTGGTTCGCAGGATCGAAGGCGGAGGCAATTTATGGCGGTCGGCAAACCGGACGCCAGCAGCATCGAGCTTTCCTCTGAAAAACCAGCTAAATAGGGTATCCTTCGTGGCTTCGAGTTCTTCCTGGTCTAGGGCATGCTGTTCTTCGCCCGGGCTTTTCTGGGGTGGTGGCGGAGTGGCATGGGGCTCTCGTTCGCCCTTCAGAAAGTTTTTCGTTGCCTCGTGCCAGTTTTTTGCCGTCAGCACGCCTTCTTGTTCAAGATACGTTGCAAGGTGGCGGTTGTATTCGCGGTTTATCCGCCAATACAGATCGCCCAGGCTGGCCAGTCGCCTGACGAACACCAACTGCTTATGGCCTTTTGAAAACGTGTCCATTCCCAGCCTGAGTGCTTCGTTTTCGAGCTTAGGATGAGGGGGTAAGTCGCCGTCGAACCGATCTTTGTGACAACCAACCAGGGTTTGGATCCAGGCGCTGTCGATGGCTTTTGTCTCTTTTGCCGGCACCCCTTTATGGTCCGTGTCCATGGCTTCGTCCGTTGCGGCTTTCGTTTCAGCATTCGAAGACGCATGTTGAGGGGGCGTATAAGCCTCCCAGGAAGCAAACATGGCCTGGGGAAAACGGCCGGCGCACTCGTTGCCGAGATAGTCAATTAAGCGTTTCTGCACCAGGGCGGTAAAGAGCCGTTGCTTGGCGGCTTTGGGATCGGATGCGGACTTGAGCAAAGAAATTGCCGCTGTCTCACGGTGTTCGCGGCGATATTGGTTGCGGCTAAGGAGTGTCCCGCCGATTAACATTTTTTGCACCCGCCGAACCAGGAACGGTGCCAACCCTTTGTGGATATCGTGCCATTTCATTCCCTGGCGCCGTTGGTCCGCCAAATCTTCAATTTGCCTGTATGGCGCGTTGCGGTTATCGGAAAGCGCAAATACTTGTAGCTGTCGCGAGAACTGCTTCAGGTCGCGATCGAATGGCGTGCCTGAAAGCAGTAGGGCGCCCCGAAATCGCCTGCGGCCGCCTGTTCCAAGCGCGCCAAGCGAGCGGGCCATGAATTGGGCGCGATCGGATGCGTTTAATCCGGTGCCGTCTTTGAGGAGGTGCGCTTCATCCACGACGATTAGGTCGTAGCGCGGAAGCACGGCATTGACGATTTCCGCTGCCCGGGCTTTGAAGCGGCCTTTTTTCGTGGTGTTTCCCAGGTTGATATCGATGCCTGCAATCTCAGCGAGCTTGGCCACACGTTGGCGCTGCTTGTCTTGGTCTTCGCTTAGCTCAAAGCTCAGCGCCGAGAAGCGCAAAAAGGTGTCGCGTACATGGCGCTGCGTCCGCGCGGTGTGAACCCACTCTTCGACATTGGAGCAGGCAACTGCACTGGCGGGATCAGCGCTGCCTGACCGCTTTGCCGGGCCGTCAATTCGGATATTGTCACGAATAAAGGCAGGCAGCTCGCGATCGCGCCATTTGCTCTGGACATTTTTCGACGGGACCAGGTACAACACTTTAAAGTCCGGTTGAACATGGCGCATCATGGCCACCACGGCAAGAGCGACATAGGTTTTTCCCATGCCGACTTCGTCCGCCAGGTACGCTACGCCATGCTCCAGGAGCATATGCTGAAGTGCGACTGCCGCTTCCAGTTGCTTTTGCCCTAATTCTGCAAAGCCTTCGATGTCTCCTGCCATATTAAGCAAAGTTGCGGCAGCTTCTTTCGACCAATATCGTTGTTTAGGGAATGCGTGTGACATTATTGGATAGTCTTATTTAACAGACGTTTTGTCGTCAGGCTTTCTTTGCCGGGCTTGCAGATGAACATGGCGGCCGTCCAGGCTAGCCATTCTTTTTCGACGGAAGCCAAGGGATCTCTGGATTCAAGCGTGTCCATTACATGCTTCGCCTGCCTTAATATTTTTTTCGCTTCCGGAAGATCGGCATGCTCCAGGCATAACTGCCGCACCCAGTTGAGCATGGTCCAGGCATCAACCGGATCAATTTCAGAGTTGGTAGTGGCATCCGCGGCTATCGAGTATTCCTGCAGACGACTAATGAGGCTATGGAGCGTATCGGGGCGGTCAGCGGCAAAGTAATACAGCCGGCGTGGCAAGTTCTCTTCTCGTTTGAGACGGGCCAGCGCTTCCCTGAGGGCATGGAAACTTCCATGCGCCACAGCCATGCTGGTAAAGACATCCTTGGAAAGCGATCCGGCCAGTATCTCTTCGCCGCGGTCTCCATCTTTTGTCAGCTGAAATTCGAGGTTGTGAAATACGTCAGGATGCGAGCCGGGTTTTCCACCGATGAGGCTGCGCCAGAAATCGAGGATGCGCCAGGCATCGGGCCGGAGCTCGGCTGGCGGAGGACGGTATTCCAAGCCGATCTGCTGTACCCAAACCAGAGACGAAGCATCGGGGAAGGAAAGAGTAATCCAGGTGCAATGGCGTAGGGCTTCGCAAAGCGGCTCCTGGCACTTGAAGGAAAAATCCAGATTGCCCTCTTCGGGGATCGTCGCCCCGGTCGCTTTTTGACCATTGGAATCGAGGATGGCAACCCGCTGACCCGCGTATTGTTTCAGCGCTGCTTTGGAAAACTGAATCGTAAGGGAACAAGTTTTCCAGTCGAAAAGGCCAATGATGCCAAGAGAAGTCGCTTCTTCGCGTTGCAGCGCAGCGTCCGGCGGCGCTATGAATTGGCCAGGCCTTAGCGTCGTAGGTTCAAGCCATGAGGGAGTGGTATCCTTGACTAAAAATCCAGCCTCATAGTTCTGATAAAACGCTTTGAAGCTAAAGTTGACCGAGCCGATAAAGCTAAATACGCCGGGCACGCGAAACACTTTGGCATGCAAAAAACGCGGTACCTCGGAAGGCTTTCTTTTGGCGGCCAGAGTCGCCTCTGAAAACTGACACCATGTGGCACCTTTTTCAATTCCGTGATACTGGTCCTCTCGCATCAAGACAGCGTTTCCTGCTTCCCAGGGATCATGGGGAAGCCAGACTTGCAATTGGGAGGTGCCCAAGGCCGACTGTGTTTCATCGATCAGCCGGGCGTGGTCATTGTCGGCGAAATACGGGGAGACGACCTCCGCAGTCGTTTCGTTATGCGCCGGCGACTGCGAATGAATCCAGGTAGGGAACCGCTCGCCGCCGGGCAGGAATACGCCGAATTTAGCTTCACCAGTAAGGCGCCGCCTAGTGCTTGCCTTGGCAATTTCTTTGGTCATGAATTGGACTGCAGAGACTTGTCGTGCAGCGTTGTTGAACCTGGCCTGACTTTTGGATAAGAAGTTCAGCAGAGATCTTAAGCCGGGCTCGATTCCGTGCGGGATCGAGCCCGGATCAAATAAGGGGGCGAAATGCCAGACCTCGATGTTTTCCCACCACCCGGCCTTGGTTAAATTGGCTGAACCTGCGCCAAGCAGCCAGCGGATTTTGCTGCTTTTTTCTTCCCTCAGTCGCAGCAGGATAATCTTGCCGTGGAACTCGCCCTGGAGGCGAACCGGGTGCAAGGAGTACGGTAACCACGGCACCCCTGGTACAGCTACGGTAGCGTCAAAATAGACGTCCGTTGGAATGGGTGCGTCACGTAGTATCTGCTCGAGTTGCAAGCGCCGGATGGCAGAATGCAGCGACAATCCTTCTGCCTTTTCTGCCAGGAGTAGCGGGAAAATACTGGACTCGAAGAATTCGGGCTCGAACGCGTAGGTAGTGAACACCGCATGCGTGACTTCCTGTCCTTCGAGTTGCTTGGCCAGTCCGTCGGCCAGTGTTTCCCATCGCGGGTGAGTCATGTTACGGCCTCCGGGTTAGTTTGTGCAGCGATCTGTTTTGTTATGCCTGATTGCGCCAATACCGCCAGAAAAGACGTCAGGAAAAACCCATTGGTCCGTTTAGCTGCCCAGTCCCCGAATCGTTGCTCCAGGTCTTGTTTGCCAGGCAAAGGTTTCGCATGCTCGCTGGTCACCACCTTGAGTTTTCCGTTCTCCCAGAAGCACCAGGCTACGCCGCCACGCTGGATCGCCACCTTTTCATGATGATTGAGGAGTAATCCGGTTGCCTTGGCAAGATCGCCCGCTGCAAACGCCATGACAAACTCCCGAAGCCGGCCGAGGCGGGTGTGCAATTCTTTATTGTGGACTTCAGGGAAGTGTGGAACGCGCATTTCTGTGCGCTGCGGCCAGTCGAGTAAACCTTCCATTGCCTGAAATATTTTCTCTTCACCGACCCCATGCTTGCCAAGCAACATAGAAAAAATCACGTCCGCCAGGATCAATGCGTTATCCAGTTTTTCCACGCGCGATGCGAACTCTCCCACTACGCTTGAATGATTTTTAAGATGGATAAGGAATTGCCTTGCCCCGGCGCCGGCAGGCGTGCTTTGTAAAAACTGCCGAGCCTGGTCATAGACTTCTTTTTGCCATAACGGCGCCTTCTCTCCGCCGGTAAGCAATTGATTCGCGAGTTCGCGACGCGCCTTATGGCTGCTTAGCATTTGGCGAACAAAATGTGTAATTGCTTCTAGATCATTGCCTGCAATGCTTTGCGCCGTCCATAAACGGCTTAACCACGCGAGATCGGTGCCTTTCGCCAGGAATTGCTCGGCGAGACGTCTACCTGCCGCAGTCAGACTCCGGTCTTCTTTGATCAATCCTGTTACCGTCAGCGCACTTGAATACAAGCCCCACATTCCTGCCTGACGTTGGTTCTCAAGGATTTTCGCTCTGGGCCCAAGATCAATCGAATCGGTCGACACGCGCTCTTGGATTCGGCGACGCCCAAGTACGCCGTCTGGTTTGCCGAGACGAACGCGCACATGCCCGGTAACTTGCTCAAACCGCTGAAAGTGGCGCCATTCCGGAGCGCTTCTATCATCGCTGGCCAAATGAAGACCAAGTAACGCAAAAACAAAGTTGTCCAGGTGCGCAGTGACGGTAGTCAGGTTGCCGACCAATTCACGGCCTGCGCCGGACCAGATCAGCTCTGCGCCAAGGGGATCGCGACTACCCCGGGGACGCAGGCTTTCATCAAGAAGCGTAAAGAAATATGGCATGAGAAAGGAAGTTAATGATGGGACGTTGCGACATCGCCCATCTCCCTGAGACGGTCGATTAATCCGGAGTGCCGTTTAGTCGCACAGGTGATCGCTTGGGTAAGTACTGCATTTGAGGCGACGATCCGGAGGTGCTTGCGCGTACGGGTAATGCCGGTATAAAGCTGCTCGCGCGTGACAATACGACTGGGCTTGTCGGGCAAGATGAGCATAACGCGGTCAAATTCCGATTCTTGAGATTTGTGAATCGTCATTGCAAACGCGGTTTCATGGTCAGGGAGTCCAGCCGGCGCAATCGTCCGGATCCCGGTTTCCATGCCGGGAGAACTGTGCTTGGACTTTACGCCAGCGCTGTTTCCGGAGCATGGTGGCGTGCAGGCCAGAATCAGCAGCCAGTCCTGAACGAAGCATTGCTTTATGCAGTAGGCGTTGGACACTGCCGAATGCGTCGCGTCCAGGTCGAACTGGTCGTGTTGGTCGAGCTTGTTAACCCGTGTACGCCGTACTAGGTCAATGCCTTCTATCTTCTTGAGCAGAGCCTTGCAAGGCTCTGTGTAGGGGTTATAGCTCAAGTCCTAACCTTTTAATGATTGCAAGGTGCCGTCGACCCAAAATGCAATGCCCGCCTGCTGAAGCATCCATGCCTCGATCTTGTCGTGCCACATGCGCAGCAGGTCGAGCGGCCGGCGGCGGTAGTGCTTCTCGGCCAACGCGCTCGGCTTGTGGCCCATGATCTGGGCTGACACGCCGCTGGGCATCTCGATCCACTCGCAGAGCGTGCCGAACGAGCGGCGCAAGCCATGCAGCGACACGTGCGGCAGTCCTGCTTCGGCCAGGGCCTTCGTATGCGCAATGCGCGGCTCGGCCAGCCGGCCGGTGCTGGCGGTCGGGCTGCTGAATACCCACTCGTTGCGGCGGGGCAGAGCGTCCAGCAGGGTGGCCAGGTAGGGCGTGAGCGGGATCGTGCGCATCCCCTCGACCTTGTCGTGGATTGTCAGGCTGCGCCACTGGAAGTCGACGTCGGTCCAGCGCAACTGCGCCAGTTCTTCCCGCCGTGCCCCGGTAATCAGCAAGCCCTGCAGGTAAGCGCTGATTACGGGGTTGGACAGGCGCCGCACGGCGCTGAACCAGGCCGGCAGTTGCTCGCGCTGCAGGCAGTCCCCGTCCTTCGTCTTCTTGGTGGGGACGACGTCCTTGACTTCCTCGGTCACGCAGCAGTCTACGTGGACGATGTCCTGGTAGGACGGTTGCCGGGTGCACCACTGGATGAAGGTCCGGAACTTCCGGTAGGCGTTATGGGCGAAGGTCGGTCGTAGCTGGCACTCGGCGGCCAGCCACTCGCGCACGACAGGTGCCGTGATCGCATGCAGCGGCCGGTCGAGCAGGGTGGCGAGCGGGCCCGCCTTGGTCTGCCGGTCGCCGATCTTCGCCCGGGTGCCGCCTTCACTGGCAGCTATCACGTGGTCAACGTAGTGCTGTTGGCCCCACTTGCCGCGCCGCGCGGCCAGGTAGGCGTCCCAGGCGACACGGGCCAGGAGCGCGCGCTTCCTGTTCTCGAGCATTTCCAGCTGCGCTAGGCGCGCCCGCTCGGCTTGCGCGGCAGCTTCGGCAGCCTGCCGCGCCTCGCGCGTGGCTTGCTCGGCGGCCAGTGCGTCCGCCCTGACTTGGCGAGGGTCCTGCCCGTTGTCGATCATCATGCGCAGGCGCGTGGCCTCGGCCTGCGCCGCCGCGATGTCCCAGGTGGCAGGGTCGCCGATGGTAAGCCGAATGACGTTGCCGCGCAGCTTCGCCTGGAAGATGTAGGCCTTGCTGCCCCCCGGCGTGGCGCGCAATCCCAGCCCGGGCGCGCCGGCATCCCACAAGAACGCGGGGCGGTTGCCGGGCGCGCACTGGAAGTCGCGCACCCGTCCTGCCGTGAACCTGACCTTTGCCATGTGAACCTTTCCCGTGACTCCGTGTACCCGCTGTGTACTCCTTTTGCGAGGATATCAGGCAATGTCAGTCAACACAAGGAAAAGCGGGTTTTGCGTAAGTTATTGATTTTTATATGAAATTAAGCTTGGTGGGGATGCTGGTCAACGCCGAGAAACGTGGTTTTTCGTGGCCTCCGAAGCCAAGGGTCGTGGGTTCGATCCCCGCCAGCCGCGCCATATTCCAAGCTGCTCTTCAGCAGTTTTTCCCGCGCAAGACAGCTTCTATATGTCTTGCAGAATCTCCTTCGGCATGCGGTCATGCTGGATTCTTATCCGGAGATGGCAAGCTTGTATCTTTAAAAAGTAAATGTGGTCTTCGACGTATTCATAGGACGCACAAGCCTGACTTGGCCTGAGCTCATCAGCTTGCTTGGCGGCGAGATGGGACTGGAAGAAATGGACTACCCTGCAGCCGCATCTTCTTTCAATATGACCATTCGCGCACCGTGCCGACTGCACACTTTGGTTGAATCAGAGGGTCGCTGGAATTCCAGAGTCCTACATGTAACACCTGCGATGCAGTAGCGGGAAATCGCGTAATAGCGTAACGTTTCCCTCCCTTTGTTCAACCCCTTCCTTCAATTATTTTCCCGCATCACTGTCTTGCGGAAAATCAAACATTAACACCGCAGCACGCAAGCCGACTCTTTCAATTCGGAAACGTTTGCGAGCATAAAAATTCCACATGGGAACAATCTTCCGACTTGACTTTCAAGGTCACAAATTTGGCACTCCCAAGCCAAGAGCGAAGGCAATTCCCGAATTCGATATTGGCTAATCTAACCATCCCCGTCGCGCGGCGCTTTGATGCGACTTACCGCGGCGTAGTACGGCAAGGCTTCATCCTGCATTCAAGGCCGCCAAGAGCCGCGCTGCAGGGATGAGTGGCATACAAGAAGCTTCTGAAAAGCTCTCTCGGAATTTGTGGTTGCCTTCATATCAAGGGGGCCCGCTGGTGTCTTGTTTGCGGATGGCTGCGACAAGCATGAGCGTGGAAAAACTAAGGGGACAAGCAATGAAAGACAAGTACAAGCTGGTAGGCCCGATCTACGATTGGCTGAGCGCCGTCTACAGCGGCAAATCGATTCATCGCTGCAAGGTGGCCATGCTCGACCGCCTCAAGCCGGGCGACAAGGTGCTGTTTGCTGGCGTTGGCCATGGCAAGGATGCGGTGCATGCAGCCAAGCTCGGCGCCAAGGTCACGGTGGTCGATCTTTCCGAAACCATGCTGAAGAAATTCCAGGCCAATCTGGATAAGGAAGGGATCACCATCAAGATTCGCCAGGTGCATAGCGACATCATGAAGGTGGAGGAATACGAGCAGTACGACATGGTTGTCGCGAACTTCTTCCTCAACGTGTTCGATGAAGCCATGATGGTGCGCGTGCTGGAGCATCTCATCAAGCTCGGCAAGCCCGGCGCACATGTGGTCGTCGGTGACTTTTCCTATCCCACCGGGAATCTTCTCAGCCGAGCCTTCAAGGTCGCCTATTGGTATGGCGCGGTCCTGTTCTTCTGGGCCTTTGCGGGCAACGCCGTCCACAAGATCTACAACTATCCGGAATCGATGAAGAAGCTCGGCTTGCATATTCACGACCAGAAGTACTACCAGCTGTTCCTGCTGAACTGCTACTGGTCCGTGCTCGGAAGAAAACCCGTCTGACGCAATTGCTGTTCCCGCCTTACACCACACATGGAGGTTGACTTGAGTGAACACGCTTTTGCGCTGGATGGCGTCCTCGGTTCCGGCGCTACCCAGATTGAAACGGCGCGCCGGATCGCCTGCCTCAAGCAGTTCGGCTCGCATTCCATGGCCTTCTCGACGATGCAGCCGGACATGTCGTATTTCGATATCCCGGGAATCGGCTACGTGGCCTATGCGAAGCATTGGGGCATGCGCTTCGTGCTGGCCGATCCGGTCTGCCATCCCCGCCACCGCGAGCTGATGCTCGACCGCTTTCTTGCCGAATACCCGGGCGCGCTGTTCGTCCAGGTCAGCAAGGCAGTGGTCGACCATCTCCACCACAAGCACGGCTATTACGGCACCCAGTTCGGCAGCGAATCGAAAATCGACCTCGCCACCTGGTCGCTGCGCGGCTCAAAGAAGCAGATCATCCGCACTGCCGTCAACCAGGCGCGCAACCAGGGCATCGAAATCCGGGAAAGCGGCTTCGACCATGACGTCAAGAAGATTTCGCAAGCCTGGATCCAGACGCGCCGCTGCAAGAACAATGAGATCCGCTTCCTGATCCGGCCAATGCTCATCGATTACCGGGAAGGCACGCGCTATTTCTATGCCTACCTCAATGGCGAAGCCGTCGGCTTCATCTTCTTCGATCCGATCTACCAGAATGGCAAGCTGGTCAGCTATGTGCCGAATATCTCGCGCTCGTCCGCCAACTTCCGCCAGGGCTTGTGGTATGCCCTGATGGCGCATGCGATGGAAGTGTTCAAGGCCGAAGGCGTGGAATACATCGACCTCGGGCTGGTGCCGCTGATGCTGGCGAATGGCGTCGAGCCGCAAGAGTCGCGCCTGCTGCGCACCATGATGGCGGTCATCCGCGAACGCATGGACTTTCTGTACAACTTCAAGGGACTGGAATTCGCCAAGTCGCGCTTCCAGGGCGTCGTCGAGAAGACTTACTGCTGCCACCGCAATGCCATACCGGCTCTCGCGATGACAGCCATGTTCCGCCTGACCCGCATCATCTGAAGGCAGGTCGTCGGGCAATGCATTCGAGCAGCACTTCCTTGCGGGAGAAGACAAGATGAAACAAGCAGCCGAATACCTGAGCGTGCAGACGGAACTGTCCGGAAAGCGCGTTCTGCTGACGGGAACCACCGGCTTTCTGGCAAAGGTGGTGCTGGAAAAGCTGATCAGGACCGTCCCGGATGTCGGCCGGCTGATTCTCCTGATTCGCCCGGGCCGGGATGGCATGAGCGTGCGGGAGCGATTCGAGCGGGAAGTCGCCACCTCCTCGGTTTTTGACAAGCTGCGTGCGGAGCAGCCGGATTTCCTGGCGCATGTGTTCACCGAGAAGATCGAATGCCTGGCCGGAGAAGTCACCGAGCCCGGCTTCGGTCTTCCGGCCGCCCAGTTCGTCGAACTCGCCTCCCGGGTCGATGTGGTGATCAATGCCGCGGCCAGCGTGAATTTCCGCGAGCCGCTGGACCAGGCTCTGGCAATCAATGCCCTGAGCCTGCAGCATCTCACTGCGCTCACCCGCGCCGCAAATGCACCGCTCATCCAGGTCTCCACCTGCTACGTCAACGGCTACAACCGCGGCGAGATGCGCGAGGAGATCGTGCAGCCAACGAGTTCGGCGATTCCACGTCATCGCGACGGCTACTACGATGTCGAGCCGCTGATCGCGCGCCTGCAGCAGAAGATCGACCAGGTGAAGGCCCATGCCAGCGATCCCAAGCTGCGCGAACGTCGTCTGACCGAACTCGGCATCCGCGAGGCGAACCGCTATGGCTGGAACGATACCTATACCTTCACCAAGTGGATGGGCGAGCAGCTCGCCATGCGCGGCATGCACGGGCGACCGCTCACCATCGTCCGCCCGTCCATCATTGAAAGCACGTTGCAGGAACCGGCGCCGGGCTGGATCGAAGGCGTCAAGGTGGCCGATGCCATCATCCTTGCCTATGCCCGTGGGAAAACCAGCTTTTTCCCGGCCAAGGTCGACGAAATCATCGACATCATCCCGGCTGACCTGGTGGCCAACGGCATCCTGCTCGCAACTGCCGAGGCCCTTGCGGAACCGGACAGACATCGTATTTATCAATGCTGCAGCGGCTCCGGAAATCCAATCCAGGTGGGCGAGGTAATCCGCCTGCTGCAGGATGAAGCAAAACGCAACTGGCAAGCCTACGACAAGCTGTTCTACACCCAGCCCAAGCGCGACTTCCGCGTAGTGGATCACGGCACCTTCCGGCTGCTGCTCGGCGCCATGCGTGCTGGAGTCGGCTTCTGGCTCGGCATGCGCAAGCTGCTCGGCGTAACCGGCGAAGCGAAATCACTGGAAGCACTGCGCACCACACAAACCCTGGCGATCACCTTCTCCTTTTATACCCTGCCGCGCTATCGCTTCCATAATGCGAAGCTGCTTGAACTGGCGCGGCGCTTCCGGGCGCAGGACAGCACCCTGTTCCCGGTGGATGCGCGCCTGATCGACTGGCAGGATTACCTGTGCCGCATCCACATGGCTGGACTCAATCGGTACGCATTGCGTCGCAAGGAGGCAGCCAAGGTTGAGGTGGCCGCCACGACTGCACTGCCCGCGCCGCAAGTGCTGCGTTAGAGGGCGCAGGACGCATCCCTTCCACTAGGGCAAGGCAACTTTCGGCAACGCACCCGGACAGGAGAGCCCCTTCGGAACTGCCAAATCCGACTATTGATTCGGGAATTCGACTGGCATTGATTTATATCGATACGGCTTAGAAAAGACTTGCCAAAGTCAATGAAGAAGGTCTGAGACTTTCCCGACTATGCCTTCTATCCGCAGCTCCGTATCATTCTGCCTTCGAGACAGGCTCGACCCCGTTTGCTGATGGGACGCATTGCTGCTGAGTTCGCATTTCTACGATCCAACCCGCAACTGAAGCTTGGACCGTCGGGACCGGAATGTGAAAAGGAAGCTCCACCCGAGCCCTCCATTGATTCGGCCACTCATCGAAGGAAATGAAGGCAAGCAATGGAATCGGCAGGCCCGGCCAACGGATGGCGGAGCGCTGGACCGACGTGCTCTGCCGGTCCCGTCCCATAGCGAAAGGCTCTTTCCATGTGCTGCGGGAAGAAAAGCCGGCTCGGGGAGATTGGCCCGTCTTTGGATGGATATCTTTTATTGAATCGGTTTTCTTGCAGCGCACGCCTCGCCTGTGGAGGTCATCATGCGGATCCTGCTCTTGCTGCCTTTCATCGGCTTGCTTTGGGTGCCTTTCTATAACCGCGAATTGCCCGAGCTCTTCGGCTTTCCCTTCTTCTACTGGTACCAGCTGCTCTGGGTGCCGGTCACATCGTTGCTCGTGTGGATCGTGTATCGCCAGGACGCGCGCAAGGGAGTCGAATGATGGATGCTCCGATCAACTGGATGGCCTTGTCCATCTTCATCTTCTTCTTCGCCCTGGTCACGATCATGGGATTTGCCGCATCCCGCTGGCAGCGCGGCGGCGCGCACAAGGGCGCGCACCTGGATGAGTGGGGCCTTGGGGGAAGGAGTTTCGGCACCTGGATCACCTGGTTCCTGATCGGCGGCGACTTCTACACCGCTTACACCGTCATCGCCGTTCCGGCACTGGTGTATGCGGTCGGCGCCTATGGCTTCTTCGCTCTGCCTTATACGATCATCGTCTATCCGATCGTTTTCCTCATCATGCCGAAACTGTGGCATGCCGCGCACCGGGCCGGCTATGTAACAGCGGCCGACGTCGTCTACGGCAACTACGGTTCGCGCCCGCTGGAATTTGCGGTAGCGCTCACAGGCGTAGTTGCCACCATGCCGTACATCGCGCTGCAGCTGGTCGGCATGCAGGTCGTCATTAAGGCGCTCGGCCTGTCCGGGGAAGTACCATTGGCGGCGGCCTTCATCATCCTTGCGCTCTACACGTATTCCGCAGGCTTGCGGGCACCGGCCTTGATCGCCTTCGTCAAGGACCTCATGATCTATATCGTCGTGCTAGTCGCGATCGTCCTGGTGCCGATGAAACTGGGCGGCTACGGCGCCGTATTCGAGGCGGCGAACCAGGCATTCCTTGCCAAGGGAGGCACCACCGGTCTTGTCCTGAAGCCGCAGCAGATGCTTGCGTTCTCCAGCCTGGCGCTGGGATCGGCCCTCGCGGCATTCATGTATCCGCACACCCTGACCGGCATCTTTGCCGCAAGAAGCGCCGACACCATCCGCAAGAACGCGATCTTCCTGCCGGCGTACACCGTGCTGCTCGGGCTGATCGCGATGCTCGGTTTCATGGCTTACGCCGCCAAGCTCAGCGTGAAGAACAACAACGATGTGGTGCCGGCGCTGTTCAATGCGCTGTTTCCGAGCTGGTTCACGGGATTCGCTTTCGCCGCCATCGCCATCGGCGCGCTGGTACCTGCTGCCGTGATGTCGATTGGTGCCGCCAATCTCTTCACGCGCAATTTCTGGAAACCCTACGTCAACCAGGACATCACGCATGCGGGGGAAGAAAAGGTCGCGAAGCTGGTGTCGCTGGTGGTCAAGATCGGTGCGCTGGGGTTCATTCTGTTCCTGCCCACCAAGTTCGCGCTCGACCTGCAGCTGCTGGGAGGCGTATGGATACTGCAGACGTTTCCGTCCGTCGTGTTTGCCGTGTTTGCTCGCTGGTTCCGCGCCCCCGCCCTGCTGGCAGGCTGGGCTGTCGGCATGGTCAGCGGCAGCTGGCTCGCGTTTTCTGATGGCATCAAGCCGGTACATACCTTCGTGCTGGGCGGCGCCAGTCATGCGATATATACCGGGCTTGTGGCACTGGTGCTCAACATCGCGGTAACGGTCGTGCTGCAGGTCCTGCTCGGGAAGCGCGGAGCCGGTTACCCCGGAAGGCAGGCACAAGACGTCGGACCATCGGCCTGACCCCCAAATACTTGAGTACATGAATGCGGCGGGCCCAGATGGGAGCGCGCGGGCCGGCACGCGCACGACTGCTCCCTTCATAAGGCCTTCAGGTATTCGGCCAGGTCGGCAATTTCCTGCGGTGTCAGGCCAAGCGCCTGCTTGCTGTTATAGGTTTCGACAACGGCCTGCAAGGTCGGGGCCGTGCCATTGTGGAAGTAGGGCGGATGCTGCCACAACCCATGCAGCGGTGCGGTCCGGTATTGCCCGGTCGCGCTGCGGGAAGCATAGCTGGGCGCGCCGTTCGGCTCCGGCTCGCTGACCACTTCCGCGGGAAAGTGCAGGCGTGTGTTGGCGTCGGTCAGCTCGGCGCCGCTATGGCAGGTGAAGCACCGGCCGGCGCCATTGAAGAGCAGCTTGCCGCGGGTGGCTGCAGCCGCATCGAAACTGCCGGGCGGTGGCGGAGGCGCCTGCAGCGTGAGCTGGTAAGCCTGCAGCGCCGGCAGTTTCGCGCTCACCTGGTCGTCCGTGCCGTTGACCACGTGGACGCCCGTGCGCGGTTCGTCAAAGCTGCCATGTCCGCCCATTTGGGTCACTGCCACATAACGGTTCCAGTAGGCGATGTCGTCGCCGTCACCGGTTACGGTGATGCGATGGATGCCGGCCAGGCCATAGGCGGGCGGAATCGCTACCGGGCCGTTCTTCCCGTCGAGGTTGAAGCGCGGATCGTACATGCCCTTGCCCCAAGAGTTGTAGACCTTCTTCATTGCTGCATCCAGCGCCGGCGACAGGGCGATGATCGCTCCCGGATTGAGGTCGCGGTTCGGCCAGCCGTCGAGGCGTTTGCCGATGCCGGGCGCGAAGGAATCGTCGACGGTGGAATGGCAGAGGGCGCAGGTGACGCCGACACGGGTAAGCGTATCCTTGCCATTGACGACCTCGACCTTGCCTTGCAGGCCGACCACCGCATTGAGCTTGAGCAGGGCGACGGTCGTGTCCGGGCTCTTCAGGTCGATCGTGCCATCCTTGATGCCCTGCACCACTGCCGGTGGCAAGGCTTCCGAATCCACTTTCAATCCGACGGACAACGCCGTCGTCGGGTCGACCGCACTGCGGATGACTTCATGCATGCGCAGCTTGTCGGTCCATTGCGTTTCATCGCCGAAGGTATCGAAGCGGAAGATCTGCTTGCCCAGCGCGACAAGGGCAGGGTCGGGTGCCGGGCTTGCCGCCTGGTTCGCGGGTGCCGTTGCCAGGTTTGCTCCTGCCTCGATCCCGCCGCTTCCGCACGCCGAGAGCAGGGCGCCAGCGATGGAGCAGCATAGCGCCGCCCGGCATGCTGCCGGTGACCAGTATTTGGGGTGATGAACTGCCTGCGCAGCGCCTGTCTCTGAAGATACAAGGGAATGTTCCATGATCTCCGCCTCCGGTCGTGACATGCCAGCGGCAGCATTCTTTCCCGCCGGCCTCGATGCAATTCTGGTCAATGCGAAGGTTCAGCCCATCTTCCTTCGCCTCGCCACATTAGATGAATCGAGAATCTGGCGCGTTCCGGCGCAGGGTGGCATTGATCAGGGCAGTCACGGATAGCCGTAAAAGGATTCGCTGCAGATATGCTCCGGCGCCACGTCCATGCGAAGCAGCAATGAGTTCATGCCATCCACCATGCCGGGCGGACCGGCCAGGTAATACACCGGCACCGGCAGATCTGCGCTGACAGAGCGGATGAGGGTCTCATCGATATATCCCGTCCTTCCTTCCCATGGCCGCGAGGAATTGTGCAGCCGGGACATCGCCGCAATCAGGCGGAATCGCCCGTTGCGCTTTTCAAGCTGCAGCAGTTCATCAAGGAATGCCGCATCTTCCGGCCGCCGGTTTGCATAAAGCAGCAGCAGGCGATGCGGCAGGCGTTCGTGGGCAGCGTGCCGCAGCATGCTCATGAAAGGCGTAATGCCGATGCCGCCGGCGATGAAGACTGCCGGCCGTGCCGCATCGCCATGCAGGCCGAGCGAACCGAAGGGACCTTCGATCCCTGCCGGGGAGCCTACGGGGAGGGCGCGCAGTGCGCGCTTGAATGCACTGTCGCGCATGCGCGTCGCAATGATCAGTTCCTCCTCATGGGGCGCGCTGACGATGGAAAAGGCATGACGCAGGCTGTCCGCTTCCGGATTTTCCCGGTCGGGGAGCACGAGATCGATCGCCTGGCCGGGCTTGAAGCGGAAGCCGGCCGGCTTCCTGAAATGAAATGCCATCGTGCCCTCGGCGATTTCCCGGCTTTTCTCAAGGTTGGTTTCATGCGCGGCCATGTGACTCTCCTTGCAAGAATGGCCTGCTCGCGGCGACGCTGATAGCGAGATCGGCCGTTCACGCTTCCCGGGCAATGCGGGCAAAGGCCGAGTGGTTGTGGATCGATTCGAAATTCTCCGCTTCCACCACATACGCAAGCACGCGCTTATCCCGGTTCAGCGCCAGCGCCGCGTCGCGCACCAGGTCTTCCACGAATTTCGGATTGTCATAGGCACGCTCGGTCACGTATTTCTCATCCGCGCGCTTGAGCAATCCATACACCTCGCAGGACGCGCTTTGCTCGGCGATGGCGATCAGCTCCTCGATCTCCATCGCGACGCCCAGCCGGGCCTCGATCGTGATGTGCGAGCGCTGGTTGTGGGCGCCGTAGCGGGATATCTCCTTCGAGCACGGGCACAGGCTGGTCGCCGCGACCGTCACTTGCATGCTGAATGCGTACTCCCCCGAAGGGGCTCTGCTGGCGCGCCAGCACACCTCGTGATCCAGCATGCCCTGCACGCCGGATACCGGCGCGGCCTTATTGACGAAATAGGGAAACCGCATCTCGATGGCGCCGCTGTGCGCATCCAGCCGTTCCAGCATGGCGAACAGCATTGCCCGGAATCGTTCCTGGTCCAGCGGCGCGTCCTGCGCCTCGAGCGCTTCGATGAAGCGCGACATGTGCGTGCCTTTGGCGGCGGCGGGCAAGCCCACAGTCATCGTGAATGTGCCAATGGTGGCAACCGTCCTGCAACGGCTTCGGATCGACACCGGATAGCGCAGCTCTTTCACGCCGACTGCGTCGATGTGGATGTTGCGCCTGTCAGGTTGCGACTGGATGTCGGGTAGCGCGAGTCTCTCGGGCGCATTCATGCTGGTCCTCCCGGTTTTGATGGATATGGTTGGCCGGCGCGGCAAGGCACTCGGCCGAAGGAATCAGGAATCGCCCGCCTGCATGGAATCGAGCCGCGCCAGGACGCCCGCGACGATGCGGTCGCAGCGTGCGCCGGCAAAGGAAAAGGCATCTGCAAAGGCGAAGTCGACTTCGCTCAGCAAGGCTTCCCGCAGCAAGGCGCGGGCGCGGAAGAAGCGTGTGCGCACCGTGTTTTCGGGAATCGACAGGCAGGTGGCGACTTCCTCCACCGTCATCTCTTCCAGCGCGCGCAGCACGAACACGGTGCGGAAGGCTTCCGGAAGATCGTCGATCTTTCGCTCCAGAATGCGGCGCATTTCGGCGCGCACCGCAGACTGCTCCGGCTGTTCGGATGGGGTTTCAGTCATGGCTTCTTCCGTTGTCTCGATGCCTGTCGGGGAATCGTTCAATCGGATCACCTCGGCCCTGCGGCTGCTCTTGCGCGCGCGCGCAATCGCTTCATTGACCACGATGCGCGTCAGCCAGGTCGACAGCTTCGCATCGCCCCGGAATTTGTCGATGCCGCGATAAGCCAGCAGATACGCATCCTGGACCACATCCTCGGCCTCCGCATCGTCTTTCAGAATGCTGCGCGCGGTGCGATAGAGGCTCTGGTTATGGCGCCGCATCAGCAGCACGAAGGCTTGCTGGTCGCCTGCTGCGATCCTGGAAGCGAGTTCCGTATCGGACATGCCTGCCGTGGCCGCCTGTTGAGTCATTGAGTGCATGACCATCGTCCTTGTGCATTGTTTTCACGACATTAGATGAAACGGCAAACGGGCGCGTTCCCGCGTCAGCGAGGCCCAGGAACAGAATGGCGTTCGTGATGATAGACGTCGGTCAGGCATCGACCGTACGAGCACCAGATGGTTTCCGCATTGCAGCTTCTGCGGCTTATGCAACTCTGCTCTTTGCGACCGGGGAGCGCTCCGGGAGGGCGGCCGGCAACGGCGATTCAGCCTGCACTAAGTTGATCAGCCCCTCCAGGGCGAGAGAAGGTTCGCCGCGCCAGACGAGATGGGTCCGGTTTGCGGAAATGCGCTTGGGCAGCGCATGCTGGTTCACCTTTTCCGTGGCATGCAATGCCACCAGCACGGATTTGGGAACGATGGCAAATCCCGTCCCGGCGGCGACGCAGGCAATCATGCCCTGGTAGGACGAAAACTCGAGCGCGCGTGCAGGCAGGACATTTTCGCCGCCCAGCCAGTCTTCGAGCCGCTTGCGGTAGGAACATCCGTGCGCGAACGCAATCATCGTGCTGCGCCCCAGGTCCTTGGCCGTTCGCACCTTTTCAACGTGTTTCGAGGTAATGAGGACCAGTTCCTCGCGGAATACAGGCAGGGTGGCAAGTCCCGTGGGGGTGAAGGGTTCGGAAACGAACGCCGCTTCGATCTCGAAATTCAGAACCCGGTTGATGAGAGCGCCCGTCGTCCCGGTAACCAGTTCCACGACGACGCCCGGATTTTCGGCATGGTAGCGTGACAGGATCGGCGCCAGCCGGCTCCCGGCGGTGCTTTCCAGAGAACCGAGGCGGAATGCCCCATGCGGTCGTCCGGTGCGCAATTCGTTGACGGCTTCGTCGGCAAGACGAAGCAGCCGCACGGAATAATTCAGCAGCGTGCGGCCTTCCGCGGACAGGCTGAGCATGCGGCCCTCCCGCCGGAACAGGCGGACGCCGAGGTATTCTTCGAGTTGCCTGATCCGGGTGGTCACGTTGGAAGGCACGCGGTGCAGCCTGTCCGCGGCCCGGACCACGCCACCTTCCTCGACCACGGCGCGGAAGATCGCCAGGGATTCCAAGTCGATTGTTCTCATATCGAGAATCGTAGTTCACATTTATTCATTTGTCAGCAAACTCGGCTTGCGTTGTAATAAGGTCCATGATGACTTCGATCTCCTCCCCCAATGCCCGGTCGCTCCCCTTGGCTGCAGTGATTTGCTGCGCTGCACTGCTTTCCCTGGCCGTGGCCATGGGCATCGGGCGGTTCGCCTTCACCCCGCTATTTCCATTGATGGTTCGGGACGGACAGCTCAACAGCGAAGGCGGCGCTTGGCTTGCGGCAAGCAATTACCTCGGCTACTTGCTGGGAGCCTTGTTCGCCGCCCGGGTGCGCCTGCGGCCGGCGACTCTCCTGGCGCTGAGCCTGCTCTGCACGGTCGTCGTGACGGCGGCGGTAGGCTGGACGGCTTCGCTGCCGGTCTGGGCCTTGCTGCGCTTTGTGGCCGGCGTGCTGAGCGCATGGGCACTGGTTGCGACGAGTGCATGGGGTTTGGGCTGGCTGGCCTTTCTTGGGCGGCCACATCTTGCCGGAGTGATCTTTGCCGGCGTCGGCACCGGCATTGCGGCGGTCGGCGTCTTCTGCGTCATCCAGGCGCGGCCCGACGTCTCTGCCGACAGGATGTGGGTTGAACTCGCTGTCCTGGCGGCAGTCGCGGCACTTGTTCCCTTGCTCGTGGGCCGGCGGCTTCCCAATCCCGGCACTCCGGCCACGGCAGAGATTGTGCAAGACGCAGCGGGAAACGCGCCCGGCAACACGGCCGGCCTGGTTGCCTGCTACAGCCTGTTTGGATTCGGCTACATTCTTCCCGCCACCTATTTGCCGGTTCTTGCACGACAACTAGTGGACGACCCGAAAGTATTCGGCTGGGCCTGGCCAGTGTTTGGCATTGCAGCAGCGCTGTCGACAATCCTGGTTTCCTGGGGGCTGAAAAAGGCCAATCGCGTGCAGGTGTGGGCAACATCCCATCTATTGATGGCGGCCGGCGTATTGCTGCCGGCCATCTGGGTGTCCCTCCCCAGCATCGTGATCGCCGCATTGCTGGTAGGCGGAACCTTCATGGTCATCACCATGGTCGCCATGCAGGAAGGACGGATACGAGCGAAGGGACAGGCCACCGGCATCCTGGCCCGCATGACTGCCGGTTTTGCCCTGGGCCAGCTTATGGGCCCGGTCGTCTCCGCCGCCATCGGGCGTCTGACGGCCGATTTTTCTGCGGCCCTGACCTATGCCCTGGAGCTTGCCGCCGTCGGTTTAATCATCAGCGCCATCTACCTGTGGCGCGAGGAACATCATCAACACTTCATCAAGGAGCATCGGCATGGATAACCCGACACCCGTCACGGCCGCACCGCAAGGATTCGGCCCATCGCAATCGGAGCGCTTGCCGGTTCCCGAGCGCAGCGCCATGAGCGACGCCCAGCGCGCAGCGGCGGACGCCATCATCAATGGCCCGCGCAAGGCCATCTTCGGCCCCTTCGTTCCCCTGTTGCAGACCCCGGCCATCATGGAACATATCGGCAACACCGGCGCAGCCTTGCGCTTCGGCGGCACGCTGTCCGATCGCGTCCGGGAACTCGCCATCTGCATCGTGGCACGGGAAACGCACAACCAGTTCGAATGGCAAACCCACGCCCCGCTGGCCATCAAGGCAGGTGTCCCGCCCGACGCCATCGATGCGCTCGCCGCTGGCCGGCATCCGCGCAGCCTCGAAGGCGATGAAGCGTGCATATTCGATTTTGTGAACGAATTGATGCGGCGGCATGGCGTCAGCGATGAAACTTATGCCGACGCTGCTTCGCGCTTTGGAGAGGCGGGCACGGTGGAGCTCACCGCCCTGGTCGGCTACTTTGTCATGGTCTGCTGGATCATGAACGTGGCTCGCACGCCGGGACCAAGCGAGGCCAAAGCGCCGGGCTTGTCGGCGTTTCCGCGATAAATCTCATCTGGCAAGGCATATCGAATCACCCAACGTATTGCGATTGGGAAAATGCAAATAAAAAGGCCTCCCATCGGAGGCCTTTTTCATTCTTTGGGGTGCTGGCAGTTCGCCATGAATCCGTTTCTGCAGGATATTCAAGGTATCAGTGAATTTCCAAAGCAGAGGACTCAGCTCATCTCTGGTCCCACTTGATGATCGCCGCAAGATCATGATCGATCGGCAGGCGCGCAAACATGCTGATGTTCGTGCCTCCGGTATTGCCAGTCGGGACCACTCCCACGGCTGAGCCCAATGCTCCCAGAATGATCCGGATCGCTTGTCCCAAACTTTCAGCAAGCGAATGGCGTTTGAACGCAATGCAGAGCATGGCCCAATGGGAGCGGACATGCGGCACGACATGGTTCTGCCCCAGCACGTGGGCCCGTTCCAGATGCCGCATTGCGCCATCCAGGCGCCCTGCATCAATCAGACGCCACGCTGCGGTCATTTCCGCCTCGAACGCGAGCATCAATTCAGTCTTCATGGTGAGATTTCTTCCAAAGAGTTATGTAAGGGAAAAGCGCATGGGCCTTGCATCGCCCCAGTTCATTTTCGCTGGGCCCGTTCAACGACGGGGCCGGACAGGGTGCCGAGAAACGCGACCAGATCCCGCACTTCGGCTTCAGACAGCTGGACTGGCTTGAGTTCGCTGTGTCCGGTCGCTGCCGCAGGCGCCTTGCTGTAGTGCCGAACCACATCGGCCAGCGTGGCGAGCTGGCCGGCATGCATATAGGGCGCACGCAAGGCGACATTGCGCAGGCTTGGCGTCTTGAATGCGCCTTCCGTGGCATGGTCGTCAGCGGCGAGAAAGCGCAGCTCTTCGCATTGCTCCGGCCTGGCATCGCTGAAGCGGCCAAGGCAATTGAATTCATCGCTGCGCACCTTCGCAATGGCGGCAAGGCGGCCATGATCCGGCTGCCCGGCCTCGCGCGGGGCAATGCCGGTATTGTGAAAATGCTGGTCCGTCAACAGCGGGCCGTTATGGCAAGTGATGCACTGGCCCTTCCCAATGAAAATTCGCAGTCCGTTCTTTTCCACTGCATTGAGGATTCGGGATGCTTCCGCATCGCGCCTGACCACACCTTCGATATACCGGTCCATGCGTGACTCACCGTACTCCAGTGTCTTCTGATAAGCCGCAAGTGCCTTGCCCATGTTGGCGAACACTCGCGACACTTCCCGGCGCGCATCTTCGCTCATCGTGCTCCAGGCGAGTTGTTGCGCTGGCGTTCCCAGCGGGCTTGCCGCTTTGGGCATCCGGCTCAAGTCCGGCATGGCGCCGAAGATCGATTCATATTCAGCCCGATAATGCGCCTTGAGAAGATGCGCATAAGCCAGACGATTGCCGCCATGTTCGGCCGGGTCTTCCAGGGGACCGAGAGCTTGCGACCAGAGGCTGTCCTTGCGGCCGTCCCAGAACAAAAATGGACTGTGGCCGGCCGCGACCACTGGCATGGTCCGTCGGGCACCGGTGGCTACGCCTAACCCCAAGGGCAGTCCATCCTGAAACTGCTTGCCTGGCTGATGGCAGCTCGCACAGGAGACCGCGCCGTTGCTGCTGAAGCGGCGGTCGGAAAATATGCGCTGTCCGAGGCTCACTGCGGCCGGCGATGCCTCGTACGCGTTTGACGGATCGTTCGGCGCGGGCGGCAGTTCACGCAAGCGCATCGACGATAAAACCGCGATCTCTTCCGCATCCCATCCGTCAAAGCTCTTGATGCTGAATGGTCCTGCCAGTGCTGCGCCTGCAAGCAATGCTGCGGCCAGCAGGAAGGGCATCAGTCCTGTCTTGGGTTTCATGATCGACCGGAATCAATGCGTGGTGGAGTTGTTTGCCGCCACCTTTGAATCGGACCGCAATGGGATGATCGTATTGAAGGTGATCTCGTCCATGCCGGGCGCCGCGTCTACTGTCAGCTTGATTTCCCACCAGCCCGGCATGCTGAATTTCATGCCCTCGATGAGATAGCGGCCACCGCCGAGTTCTTTCGTGACCCTGGGTTGGGTCGGAAAGCCGTGGCCGTGCTGCGGCATGCCACCGCCGACGGCAATGCGGGCACCCGTCACCGGCTCGCCAGAGGGCGTACGCAGCTGGATTTCCCATGCGTGCATCCTGTTGATGGCAACTGGCTCGGCCAAAGGATGGATCGAGGCCTCGTACTTGTCGTGTGCGCTCGGGCGATCCAGCGACAGGTTCAGCCCGGACGGCGGGGACATGCAGGCCGTTACGGATGCGAGTGCGGCAAAGGAAAGCGGGGAAAGAAATTTTCGAAGCATGGCATTGCTCCTTCGTTGGAATGTTTCGGGAATAACGGAATGAGTAAGATGCCGGGCCAGCTCATCGTGACGCGGCCCGGCGCCGGATCAGGCATCAGCCGTCGCGCAGGTGCATTGCGAGCCGCACTGGCACTGCGGGCCGCAGGCACAGGCTTTCTGTCGGCCCTGCAAAAGCTGTGAGTCCTGGCAGCCGCAGGCGCAGCCGGCACCAGGGCAGGTGTTGCATGTGCATTCGGTCTGGATGGCGGTGTTCATGGCATTTCTCCTTTCGGATGGAAGTGAGATGCCAGTGTAGGAGGGTGGCCCCCGCCGCGACTTGAATGAAACGGCTAACTGCACAAGCCGTATGCCGAACGCCGGTGACAGGTAAGCCGGGCCAGACCGTGCGGCGGTCGCGAAGGAAAAGTGAGGTTCGGTCAGGCGCGGTGGACGCCGACTGCCGGCACGCCGAACATGCGCTTGAAGGTGCGGGAAAAATGGGCAGAGTCGGCAAAGCCGCCGGCATGCGCAGCGTGGGTCAGGCTGTTGCCCGCTGCATAGGCAGCAACTGCGACTTCGAGGCGCAGCCAGAGTACATAGGGCCGGAAGCGAATGCCGGTTTCTTCCAGAAACAGATGGCGGAAGCGTTCGGGAGAAAGATGGACTGCGTCGGCGATCTCGGCCATCGTGACCGACTCGCCAAGCCGTTCTCGCAACGCGTCGATGGCGCGCTCGATCCGCTTGTCGAAAGGCTTGGCGGGCAAGGCCTGGAGAGAAGTGAGCTTCGCCGTCACTGCCCGGGCGCAGGCGGCAAGTTCTTCGTCGGCAGCCCGGCGTGCATAGGCGGAGGCGAGTTCTGCGGCTTCGCTGGCCAGGGTGGCAGCATCGAGTGCCGCCACGCCCTCGCGGTAGTGCGCGCGCAGCACTCTTCCCTCGCGCGACTCGGGTTCGGCGAAGATCAGCGCAACGAGTTCGCCGCGCGCTTCAAACGCATGCGATTGATGGGCAGCGACGGTGGCCGCCGCATAAGAAATCCAGTCTTCCCCGGGACGGCGGAAGCGCACCGCGCCGCCCGACAGCGAGAGCGTGGTCTGGATTGCATGATGGTCGTGGAATCCCGTTTCTTCCACCGTATGTCCGATCCAGACGCTTCCGCCGCGCCAGAACACGATCCTTCCGGTTCCGAAAGACCTGCTGCCTCCCGTTCCTGCCTCGGTCATCGTATCGCCTCTTTGATTTCGCTATTGACGCCGACATTGTCAGGATCCTTGCTTGACTCGTTCGGATTCAAGTGCCTTCTTGTGGCGAGAATAATATTGCAAGAGGCTCAGATCTCGCTATATCGGTTCACACTGGTTTGAAGATTTGAAGCGTGCAGTTGAACTGACAAAGACCGAGTGACCTATTGGTCGTTCATCGCTCGACTTCGGTTGATAGGGCAATTAGCTTGGCAAATACCGCTGTTAGATAAGAGGGCGTTAAGTTTAAGTCAACCCTTTGGACTTCAAGCATTGCAAGATTGCAGCTTCTGACCAAAGACTTGCTGACTTAAACTCCAATAGCGCAAACGAAATCTGGAGCGCAATTGGAAAAGGCCTCCGATTGGAGGCCTTCTTTTTGATTCCTGGCGGAGAGAGGGGGATTCGAACCCCCGATAGGCTATTAACCTATACACGCTTTCCAGGCGTGCGACTTAAACCACTCATCCATCTCTCCTGCAATTGCCATTCGTTATGGCGCTGCGGAACCCGGAATGATAGCAAATTTCGCCGGAAGAAGGGAAGTTTTAGTTCGGAAACCTGAGGAATTGCAAGGCGGTCATCACTCGCTGACTGCGAGCGAAATACTTTGCCTGGTCTCTTGAAACCCGGTCTCCTGTCCGCATCTATCGGCTACAATAGCTGATCTGCTTATGGGGGCGACCTGGTTTCGACAGGGGTTGCAAAGCAGCGCAGGGCATACCGAGGACCGATCACCTCGTAAATCCAACCGGAAATGCTTAAATGCAAACGATGAATCTTACGCTCTCGCAGCGTAAACCACTAGGAACCTAAGAACTTTCTAGCTCTGCACCATCTCTTCCCTGGGGTGGGCTGGTAACAGCAGCAGAGTCATATACAGGGAATCGCGTTGCGTCGGGTCACTTGGCGTAACGTTAAATTTAGGTGACTCGCCTAGACGAAGCGTGTGCGTCCGCGTCGGCTGGGTTAAAACCAATTGGCAGCACTAAGTATGTAGAACTGTCTGTAGAGTGCTTCTGGACGCGGGTTCGATTCCCGCCGCCTCCACCATCAATACCCCCAGTTTCATCCAACGCCGTCCACGTGACGGCGTTTTTCATTCCGGGCACGCACTTTTGGTCCAGCACAGCCAGAATTGGCTCTACAGTAAAAACGCGGCAGCCAAAATCGCACTACGGGGATAAGCATGGCTGGGGTATCCGCGATAGCTATATCCAGACGCTTGATGTCAGCAAGGAGTGATGAGTGAAAAAGTTTTTCTATGTCCTGTGGCGCATGAGTAAAGAAGACCTGCGCCTGTTATGGTTTGCCCTCAAGCATAAAGACCGGCCACGATGGCTGTTGCCGGCTGCCATAGGTCTCGCGCTATATGCGCTGTCCCCGTTTAACGTGGCACTTCCTCTTCTAGGCGTTATTGATGACATGGTGCTAGTGCCCTTGGCGCTGCATTTCCTGTTGAAGTTATTGCCACCGACAGTCGTGCATGGTTTCAGGTGACAGGCCGTGTGGCATTCAGAGCTAAAGCTGAATTGTTGTAACGCAATTGCCTGGCAGGCGGGGAAGACCACAAGCGCATTCAGGATCTGGCTGCAAGGGAACTGATAGCACGGCAAGCTTTCTTAGAAGAGTGGTCCTCTTTTTAAGGAAATCGTCAATGAAAAATCATGTGATTGCCGTGTCGCTTTTCGTTTCATTGGTATCGGTATCTGGCTTCGCCAGCGCCAAAGGATGTGTGAAGGGGGCCGCCGTTGGCGGCGTCGCCGGCCATGTCGCAGGCAAGCATGGCGTTGCGGGTGCTGCGGCAGGCTGTGCAATTGGTCACCATAAGGCGAATAAAAAGGCTAAGGAGGAGCAGAGCGCCCAAAACAATGCTGCTGCGCCTGCCCAATCCACGCCGTCTCAACAACCTGCGCCGACCAATAACAATAAATAACGGGGCTTCAGTACTGTAAAAAATGCCAGGACGGCTGGATTGCCGTCTTGGCTTTTTTGCGTCGAATCGGCAATTCCCTTGTATATCGATGGGACTCTCAAAGATCCGGAAGCGATTTCTGCGCGCCTGAGCGGCCAGGTTTCGGTGCCGGATGTGCAGCCAGGCGGCTGGCAGGGTATTGCGCGAAGAAGTCGGGCGCGTCTTCCACCGGGCAATGCAGCCAGCCGTCGTACTGGTCCGGGGCAAGAATGACCAGCATGCGCTTTTCATCAGTCGGCTTATGGAAGCGCTGCATCAGCGGGTGGCCATCGGCATTCACCGTCAGCATCGAGAAAGACAGGAGCGGCAAGCCGTTCGGGCCGTCCTGCTTGCGCTCCCAGATCCCGGCGATCCCCAGCGGGGAACCCTCCGCGTCCGCAATTTCCCAGCGCTCCGCTTTCCCGGTCTCGTAGCTAGGCTCGTAAAAGGAAGCGACGGGGATGATGCAGAACTGGCCGTGCTTGTAGGCGCTGCGAAAACTCGGCTTCGTGGCGATCGTCTCGGTCCGGGCATTGTAGGTTTGGCGCGCGAGCTTGAGATCTGCCCAGTGCGGGACCATCCCGAACATCCCCAGGGCGCAGGCCCGGTCTCCCATGCCGGCGTCGGCGCGCGGCAGGCGGATCAGTGGCGCCATGTAACCGGGATAGGCTTCGGCCTTATAGTCGGAATCGGGCGCAGCCACACCGAAATCCTGTTCCAGCTGTTTCCGGCTTGCGGGGCGGTAGTTCGAGCACATGGGGGGGCGATCGGTAAAAAGAAAGTTGCTTCTTTGCCCAGGATGCATATCCGAATTGCGCTGCATATATTAAGTGGCAGACCGTCAGCCCTGACCGGCGGCAGCTTTCCTATCGGCTTATTTATACAAGTGCTTCAACAGGATCGGGATGGCAGAGCGGTGAGGGGCTAAGTTGTGCCTGGTTTTATGATGAGACCTCGCCTGTGCCTGTAATGACGACTAAGAACAAGGTTTCCGGTAAATGGTTCGTTTCCCGCCGCTCACCTGGTTGTTTGAAGCCGTAGAAATCCCAAAACCCACGTAAGCAACCATGTTTACGCGGGTTTTTGTTTTGCATCTCCCGGACGCGTCGTTGTTCCGGCTATTTCGGTGCGCTCTTGTCCGGAGTTGATCCGCTGTCGCCGGAAGTGGGGCTGCCTTCGGAGCCGCCGGTCAAGGTGTTGCCCTGGCCGGTGCCGGCGGGCTTGGTGGCATCGGAGGAAGAGGCGCCGCTGGACGAACTGCCGGCCGCGCCGCTGGTTTCGCTGGTGGGCTTGTTTTCGGCGCCGCCACTCATGGTATTGGCCTGCCCGGTGCCGCTGGTGCCGGACGATGCACCGCTGCCCGTGGAGGAACCACTGGTGGCGCTGTCGGTCGGGTTGCCTTCGGAGCCGCCGGTCAAGGTATTGCCCTGGCCGGTGCCGGGCGTTTGATTGGCGTCCGGGGCAGGGGAGCCTGCGCCCGAGGATTGCTGCGCCAGTGCCGCGCCTGACATGATGGCAAGCAGTGCCAGTGCGCTGCATGATTTTCGCGTGATCAGTCTCTTCATCATCTCGGTCTCCAGTCAATGCTTCGGATATAGCGAATCACATTAGACCGGACAAGCAGGATTCGGTTGATGCCGGTCAAAGGGAAATCCATGTGAAAGCCATCTCTTGCGCCGGGCCGATGCCGAAACGCCTTGCACCCAAGCATCAAGGCGCTTTCACCGTCACTGCAATCCCGTTGTAGTAAGCGGCAAGCTGCTCGATATCCGCATCCGACAAGTTGCGTGCCATCATCGACATGACCTCATGCTTGCGCGCGCCGGACTTGAAGTCTTTCAGCGCCTTGACCAGATAAGCTTCGTTCTGGCCGGCGAGATTGGGCGCGTCCGGCGCCTTGGCCATCCCATCCATGCCGTGGCAGGCTGCGCACTGGGTCGCCTTCGACTTGCCGGCCTGACCATCCGCCGCCCAACCCGGCGCGGCATTCAGCAGCGACAGGGACAGCAGCGCTGCTGCCATCCCGTCGCGCAGGCTGCTGCGCTTATTGTCCGGCATAGGAAATCCTGTAGATGGCGCCGGCATAGTCATCCGAAACCAGCATCGAACCGTCAGGCAGTACGGCCACGTCCACCGGGCGGCCAAGGTATTCATTGGTGGGAGTGAGCCAGCCTTCGGCAAACACTTCCGCCTTGCCTGCCGTGCCATCCGATTTCACCGGCACATACATCACGCGCGCACCGATCGGCGTGGTCCTGTTCCAGGAACCATGCTCGGCGACAAAGATGCCGCCCTGGTACTTCGCCGGGAACATCTTCGCGTTATAGAAGACCATGCCGAGGTCGGCAGCATGGGCCGCCATTTCCACCTGCGGGAACACGACGTCCGCCGGCGGCTTTTCCGCCTTGTATTCCTCGGTGCGGATCTTGCCGCCGCCGTACCAGGGGAAACCGAAATTCTGGCCGGCCTTGGTTGCATGATTGACTTCTCCCGGCGGGATGTCGTCGCCCATGCCATCCACCTGGTTGTCGGTGAACCACAAGGTCTTGTCCTTCGGATTGAAATCCATGCCGACCGAATTGCGCACGCCATGCGCAAACACTTCACGGTTCTTGCCGTCGCGATCCATACGGATGATGCCCATCATGCCGACCTTGTTGTACAGGGCGAGTTTTTCCTTGGGCGGCACGTTGAAGGGATTGCCCAGGGTGATGTACAGCTTGTTGTCCGGGCCTATGCGGCAGGTGCGCGCGCCGTGGTTGAAGCTTTCTTCCTCTGTCGGTATCAGCTGGCCTTGCGGAACGACCGGCGCAGCGGCGACATCCGGACCTTCATAGAAAAATTCGGCGGCCGGAAAACTCAGCACCCGGTTATGTTCCACCACATACAGGATGCCGTCCGGAGAAAAGCAGACGCCGTTGGGCACCTTGAAGTTGATGGAAGGCGAAAACACTTTCACTTCATCGGCCACGCGGGTTTTGGTGCGGTCAGTGGCGGCCCAGACCTTCGTCTTGCGCGTGCCGACGAAGACGATGCCGGTGGATGGCCCGATCGCCATGTGGCGCGCGTCGGGCACGACTGCATACAAGTCGATCTTGAAGCCGGGCGGCAGCTTGATCTTTTGCAGATTGGCCTTCAATGCATCCGCTTTCGGACCGGTTTGGGGAATGGTCTCCAGGTTCAGCGACGTGCCGGTGCTTTTGAAGTCCTCCAGTTTCTTGAGATTGTCCTGCGCCGCGGCCGTGCCTGCGAGGGCGATGCATGCAGCAGCGACGGCGGCCGGAATCAGCCTGTGGGAATCATGCATTTCTGTCTCCTTTTCTTTTATTTGGAAGGGTGGGAAGCGCGGGCGGGAACTGCGCTCGGCCTGTCCACTAATACCGCAGTTCGCACAAGGCGATTTGCTCTACATCAGTACTGATGCGTCCGTCACGGATACATCACGTGACAGTGGTCACCGTTCTTCCTTGCCGTGCCTTTCATGCATCAGGCGCATGCGTGGCCTTCGGCATGGCGCGCAACACGCCGAATTCTTGCCGCTTCGGCATCAGGCGGCCTTTCCACATTGGCATGCTGTCGCGCTGTGGCGACTGGCTCTCGCGATTTACTCTTCAAAAAGTTTCCAAGCGAAAAATTTAAATGCACAATGGAAACGCAACTACCAATCCACAAGGGCGGGGACGAAAAGCTTCCGGGTTTCGCGACTGAGCATCGCGAGGCAGCGGGGCCGCAGCTGTCGCTGGTTCCAGCGCAGGTATCCGTGATCGCGCCGCCCTTTCTGCTCAAGAAATACCCAGACGGCATTTGATGTTCAAGCTTGATTGTTTCCGACCCAGCCTGATGGCGCTTGCGCTGGCTGCGGTCTTCAGTATTCCCGTTCATGCCGATGAAGCCGCCAACAGCGATATCGTTGTGCGCCCGGCCCAGCTGTACTTTCCCGTCGATGGCGCATACGACCCCGAGCATGTCAATTCGGCAGCCACAGTTACACCGCTCAATGCGGATTACGCCTATGCGCATCGCATCACCGGCAGAGGCGTGACGGTCGCGATCCTGGACACCGGCATCACGGCCGGCCATGACGAATTCCGGGAAGCCGGCAAGCTGCTGCGCGGCTTCAATACCCTGAACGGTTCCACCGATGTCACCGATTACGCCGGGCATGGCACGCATGTCGCCGGCATCATCGGCGCCGCGCGCGATGGCAAGGGCACGTTCGGCCTCGCATTCGATGCGCAACTCCTGCCAATCAAGGTACTTGGCGACGACGGCAAGGGTTCGACCGCTTACCTCGATGCCGGGCTGCGCTATGCCATCGGGCGCGCGTCCATCGTGAACATGAGCCTCGGCGCGGAGGCCAGATACAGCTCCGCCGCGATGCAGGAAGCAGTTGCCGCGGGCATGCTGATCGTCGCCGCCGCCGGCAACGAGAGCGCAGCCAATCCGAACTGGCCCGCGCGCTTTGCCAAGGAATCGTGGGCGAACAACCAGATCATCGCCGTCGGCGCAGTCGATGCGAACAAGCAGATCGCGCCGTATTCCAACCTGGCCGGCGATACCGCACAGTGGTACCTGGTCGCTCCCGGCACCAGCATCCTGTCCTCCTACCTGAACGGCCAGTATGCCTACATGAGCGGCACGTCGATGGCCACGCCGGTGGTAAGCGGCGCGGCGGCATTGATCAAGCAATGCTGGCCGCGGCTGAGCGCCGATCAAATCGCCAACATTCTATTCACGACCGCGACCGACCTCGGCGCGCCCGGCATCGACGCGGTGTACGGACGCGGCCTGCTGAACGTCGAAAAAGCGCTGCAGCCGATCGGCACGCTGAGCACGACGGCCTTCGACGGCTCGACCGTCAGCATCCTGCTGGGTTCTGCCCGGCCGTCGGCCGCCACCAGCCAGTTGTGGCGGCTGGCGCTGTCGGGCCGGCTGCGCGCCTTGGGGTTCGACGACTACCAGCGCGATTACTCGGTCGACCTCGGCCAGTCGGTGTCCCGGCCGCCCACCCTGTCGGTGCAGGACGTGTTCGGCTCTCTCGACCGCCGCATCGAAGTGGCGGAAACCGTGCTGCCGAACGGTGCGCAGCTGATGGCGGCCTATGAGCACGCTCTGCCGGTCGCAGGCAAGGGATATGGGTACGGCGAACGCAGTTATGCCGACCGGCTGGCGGCGTTTTCGCTGGTTTCGCAAACCGCCGATGGTGCGGAAGCGGCATTCGGCATCGGCGGCATGGCCGCGAATTATTTCGGTGCGGGCGGCCTGGAGATTGCGCAGGGCCTGGGGCTGGGCATGGTTTCCGCGTTGTCGAACCCCTATTTCAGCCTGATTCCCTCTGCCGCGCACGCCGCCGCGGCCTACAGCGCGGGCGGCATCAAGATCAAGTTCGGCATGCTCAGTTCCGGCGTGAATGAGATGCTGCAGTCGCAGGATGTTGCCTATACGCCGCCCGGCCTGCCGAGCACACGACCGAGAGCGGATTCCGCGCTGCTTGAATTGTCGCAATCCTTTGAACACGCGGCGCTGTCGATGTCCTTCCTGCAGACCAGTGAAAAAAATGCATTCCTTGGTTCGCAGTCGAGCGGCGCGCTCGCCTTGAGCCCGCATGCGACCACCAGCTCGGTGCAGCTGGCCGGCGCGCTGCTGCTGACGCCGCACTGGGCGCTGGCAGGGCAGGCAGCCTTCGGCAGCACACCGGGCAGCGCGAACCCGGGCAGCCTGATTGCGGAAATCGGTGAAACCAGGACCAACGCGTTTTCCCTGGCGCTGGTCACTTCCAACCGGATGGCGGAAGGCGACCGCTTCAGCTTCGCGCTGTCGCAGCCGATGCGCACCTATTCCGGAAGGATGGTGCTCGATACCGTGGCCAGCGTCGACGGCGAAGGCAACGCGGTGCGCGAGCGCGTGGTGCTGCCCATGGCGCCGGCCGGGCGCGAATTGCGCGCGGAATTGAATTACCAGTCGCCCCTGGACCATGATTCCTCGATCGGCACGACCTTGATGTGGCGGCACGAACCCAACAACCTGGCCGATGCGCCCCCGGAAGCGCTGCTCGCCTTGCGGTATACGAGGCAGTTCTGAGGCTTGACTCGTTGCGGTCTTCGGGAGGATCGAATCGGTAAAATGATTGCGCTGAGGAAACATTTTGCGCCGCTTGCGGGTATCATCCCAACATTGCGCAACCAATTCCTCACGCAGTGCATATATGGCCGGAACGCCGGAAATCCTGATCGCTAACGAACCTTCCCCGCCAGAGGAGGCAGCCCCTGCGCAGCCGGCTGCAGCACAGAGCGGTCAGGCGCCGGCAGACGGATTTTCCGCGCGCGTGGAAGCCGCCTTCGAGGCGGACATGGATGCAATGCAGGTCCGCCAGTTGCGGCGCTCCGGCCTGGTGGCCCTGCTCCTCTATGGCCTGTTCGCGATCAGCGATTTCATGATGATGCCTGACGCGTACTGGCAAGCCTGGAAGATCCGCATGACGGTCCTGCCACTGCTTGTTCTTGGCATCCTCGGCGGAATCCGCCTGCCTGGCAAGCTGATGCGCGAAATCATCGTATCGGTGGCCATTGTTCTCGTCGGCGTCAGTGTCGCGTGGATCGCCGGACTCAGCCGGCATCCGAACGCCGTTCACTACCATGCCGGCATCATCCTGGTGGTCTTGTTCGGCAATATTGCCCTCGGCCAGCGCTTTCGCGGCGCGTTGGTCACTTCCGTTGCGCTATCCGTCGTCTATGGCTTTTATCTGATCAGACTCAATCCAGGCGCTGCGCCAGTTCGCTTCAACAGCTGGCTGTTATTTTTTGCGGCCGCGGTGATCAGCCTGCTCGCCAATTACCAGATGAACCATGACCGGCGGCTTGCCCATCTCGCACGCGCGCGCGAGCGGGAGCGCAACGAGGAACTGAGTCATGCGGTCGAGTTGCTGCAAAAACTTTCCGCCGAAGATGCCCTGACCCAGATTGCGAACCGGCGCGAACTCGATTACCGCCTGAAGCTCGAATGGGGACGCGCCCGCCGCGAGTCGCAGCCGCTGGCGATGATCCTGATCGATGTCGACTGCTTCAAGAATTACAACGATCATTATGGCCATCCCGCCGGCGACAGCTGCCTGCAGCAGATTGCAATCGCCCTGAGCGCGGTGCCGCAGCGCTCGTCCGACCTGGTGGCGCGCTTCGGCGGCGAGGAATTCGTGGTGCTGCTGCCGGCTACTGCACTCGAGGACGCCGCGGAAGTCGCCGAGCGCATGCGCCAGGCGGTGCTGGAATTGAATATGCCGCATGCTGCCTCGACGGTGGCGCCGGTGGTGTCCGCCAGTTTCGGCGTGGCTGCGGCGCTGCCCGCGTTGCAGACCGAACCAGCGCAGTTGCTGGCCGACGCCGACGCTGCGCTATACCGGGCCAAGCTGAACGGGCGCAATCAGGTCGCCGTGCAGGTGCCCCGGGAACACCAGGCGCGGCGCGCCTGAGCCTTCCCGTCCGAGATCCTTCGCATTTCGCATGACCATCCATGTCTTCACCTACGGCTCGCTGATGTTTCCCGAAGTATGGGAGCGCGTGGTGCGTGGCCGCTATCGCTCTGCGCCGGCCAGCGTTGCCGGGCATGCGCGTTACGCCGTTGCCGGCGCGACTTATCCCGGCATGGTGCGCAATGCCGATGACCGGGTGGAGGGCATCGTGTATTTCGATGTGGCACCGGACGATGTCGCGGTGCTCGATGCATTCGAAGGCAGCGAGTACCGGCGCGACATGGTGGAAGCGGTGCTTGCCTCGGGCGCCAGCCTGTCTGCCGGCGCCTTTATTTACCTGTTGCCAGGCCGCCTGTCGGCATTGCCCTGGAATCCGGAAGCGTTTCAGCTGCACCGTTTCCTGCAAGCTTATTGCCCTGGCGCCTGAAACAGTCGATAACAAGTCCGGGGCAGGCAAGCCGGTATAATTCCGCTATTCTGCAACTTCAATCCAAGGCCGCTTGGCCGACATCCCATAACCCCATGCTCGCTTCACAAAAACAACAGATTGCCGACCTGTTCCAGGCGGCACTTGCTCCTGTCGTGGCAGGAACCGGCCTGCAACCGAATGTCGTTCTCGAACGTCCGCGCGATCCCTCGCATGGCGACATTGCCTGCAATATTGCAATGCAGCTGGCCAAGCCCCTGAAGAAGAATCCGCGCGAACTCGCGCAATCCCTCGTCACCGCGCTGCTGGCCAGCCCGGCATGCGCAGGCCTGATCGAATCCGCCGAAGTCGCCGGCCCCGGCTTCATCAATCTGCGCGTAGCCACTGCCGCCAAGCAGGCGGTCGTCCATGCCATCATGCAGCAGGGCGAGACTTACGGGAAAGGCAATATCGGCGCCGGCAAGAAGGTGATGGTGGAATTCGTGTCCGCCAACCCGACCGGCCCGCTGCATGTCGGCCACGGCCGCCAAGGTGCGCTCGGCGATGCACTGGCGGCACTGCTGCAGTCCCAGGGCTACGATGTCACGCGCGAGTTCTATTACAACGACGCCGGCGCCCAGATCGGCAACCTTGCCTATTCGGTGCAGGCGCGTGCCCGCGGCCTCAAGCCGGGCGATGTGCACTGGCCGGAATCGGCTTACAACGGCGACTACATCGCCGACATCGCCGCCGACTTCCTCGCGAAGAAAACCGTGTCCGCCAGCGACGGCGGCCCGGTGACCGCCAGCGGCGATCCCAACGACCTCGAATCGATCCGCATGTTCGCGGTCGCCTACCTGCGCCGCGAGCAGGATCTCGACCTGCAGGCCTTCGGCGTGAAGTTCGACAACTATTACCTTGAATCCTCGCTGTACCACGACGGCAAGGTGGAAGCCACGGTCGATGCGCTGGTCAAGGCCGGCAAGACCTACGAAATGGACGGCGCGCTCTGGCTGCGCACCACCGAGTACGGCGACGACAAGGACCGCGTGATGAAGAAGTCCGACGGCAGCTATACCTATTTCGTGCCGGACGTGGCTTACCACATCGCCAAGTGGCGGCGCGGCTTTGGCAAGGTCATCAACGTGCAGGGCAGCGACCACCACGGCACCATCGCGCGGGTGCGCGCCGGCCTGCAGGCAGTCGGCCTCGACATTCCCCAAGGCTATCCCGACTACGTGCTGCACAAGATGGTCACCGTCATGAAGAATGGCGAGGAAGTGAAGATTTCCAAGCGTGCCGGTTCCTATGTCACGCTGCGCGACCTGATCGAATGGTCCGCGGGCGACGCGAGAAGTGAAAGCGGCGAGCGCGACCTCACGCGCGGCCGCGACGCGGTGCGCTTCTTCCTCATCTCGCGCAAGGCCGATACCGAGTTCACCTTCGACGTCGACCTCGCGCTGTCGCAGTCGGACGAGAATCCCGTGTATTACGTGCAGTATGCACATGCCCGCATCTGCTCGGTGTTTGCGCAGTGGGGCGGCGATGAAGCGGCCCTGCAAGGCGTCGATCTTGCACCATTGACATCGCCGCGCGAGGCGACGCTCCTGGCCAAGCTCGCCGAATACCCGGAAATGCTGCAGAAAGCGCTCGACGAACTCGGCCCGCATCAGGTAGCTTTCTACCTGCGCGACCTCGCTGCCGAACTGCACAGCTACTACAACGCCGAGCGCGTGCTGGTCGACGATGAGCCGACGAAGATGGCGCGCCTGGCGCTGCTGCAGGCCACACGGCAGGTGCTGCGCAATGGCCTGGCACTGATCGGCGTCTCCACGCCGGCAAGGATGTAATGAAAGAAATGGGTTTCAAGCAAATGAAGAAGCAGCACGGCGGCACCCTCTTGGGCATCATCATCGGCCTGGTCATCGGCCTCGGCATCGCTTTGGTCGTGGCACTGGCGGTCACGAAGAATCCAATGCTGTTCCCGGTCAAGTCGGCTCGCATCGAAAAGCCGGCGGCAGCGGCGCCTGGACAGGTTTCCGATCCGAACAAGCCGCTGTATGGCAAGGCGCCACCGAAGGACTTCATCAAGGAGCCCGAGAAAACCCTGCCGCCTGCGGATGCCACAGCTGGAAAGGGCAAGGGAAATGCACAGCAGGACTTGCTCGCCGCCGTCGAAGAGCAGAAGAAGGCGAATGCCAAGCCTGATCCGAAGGAAGCGATTGGCAAGGCAGCGGGTGGCGACAACAAGTGGCAATACTTTCTGCAGGCGGGCGCCTTCCGCGAGCAGAATGATGCCGAAGCTGTTCGCGGTAAACTCGCGCTGCTGGGCGTCGATGCCCAGATCACGGAACGCCAGTCCGAAAACGGTACACTCTATCGCGTGCGGATCGGCCCCTTCGCGCAACTCGACGCCATGACCCGCGTCCGCGGCAAGCTGTCCGAAAACGGGATAGATGCCGCTGTCGTACGAACTGCTAAATAAGAAAGGAACAGTATGCGTTTGTTTCAACACCTGTTGGCCGCAGTAAGCCTGACCCTGATCGCAGCAAGCGCGAGCGCCACGCCCGCCAATCCGCAGAACGGCGTCGATTACCGCACGCTCGCCACGCCGCAGCAGACCGATTCCACCGGCAAGGTCGAAGTCATCGAATTCTTCTGGTATGCCTGCCCGCACTGCTATGCCTTCGATCCGGCGCTCAGTGACTGGGTGAAGAAGCAGGGCGACCGCATTGCCTTCAAGCGCGTACCGGTGAACTTCCGCGAGTCCTTCATCCCGCAGCAGAAAATGTTTTATGCGCTCGAAGCGATGGGCAAGCTCGATGAACTGCACAAGAAGATTTTCAATGCCATCCATGTCGAGCGCAAAAGTCTCGATACCGATGCCGCGGTCACCGATTTCGTGACCAGCCAGGGCGTGGACAAGCAAAAATTCCTGGAGCTGTACAACTCCTTCGGCGTGCAGAGCAAGGTCCGCCGCGCTACCCAGCTGCAGTCCGCCTATGAAGTCGACGGCGTGCCGCTGATCGCCATCAATGGCCGTTACCTGACATCGCCGTCGATCGTCGGCGCCAGCATGGGACGCCAGCCGGAGCCGGTGCTGCAGTCGGCCACGCTGCAGGTGATGGATGCGCTGGTGGCCAGGGCCGCAGCCGAGCGCAGCGGCGCCAAGCCCGCCAAGTAAGCCGGCGCACCTGCGCCAGGAGTCCGTCACTCGCAAGAGGACGGACTTTTTTTTTCAGCCGTGCTTTTCAACCGGAACTGAAAACATGAAGCTGCTGGATGCGATTGGTCAGGAACACCAGCCGGTGGCGCCGGGCAAGGCGCCGCGCATCGTGTCCCTGGTGCCTTCCCTTACCGAATTGCTGTGCGACCTGGGCCTCGCGCAATACCTCGTCGGCCGCACCGGGTTTTGCATTCATCCGGCTGAGGAGGTGCGCGCGATTCCGAAAGTCGGCGGCACCAAGGATGTTCGGCTCGACAAGGTTCGTGCGCTCGCGCCCACGCATCTGATCGTCAACATCGATGAAAACGAAAAGCCGACCGTCGATGCGCTGGCACAATTCGTTCCCCACATCATCGTTACCCACCCGCTCGCACCACGCGACAATCCCGGCCTGTATCGCCTGCTGGGCGGCATCTTCGGCGTGCAGGAAAGGGCCGAAGCACTGTGCGCCGAATTCGAGCGCGAGTACGCTGCGCTGCTGCAGCAGCAGTCAGTCATGCCGTCCCGGCCGCGCACCGTGCTGTACTGCATCTGGAAAGATCCGTGGATGACGATCTCGCGCAATACCTATATCGCACGCATGCTGGAGGAAATCGGCTGGCGCAATTGGGAGGCCGCAGATGCGGCCGGGTCGCCGCTGCGCTATCCAGCATTTTCCTGGTCGGATCATATGATGGACGGCATCGACACCGTGCTGCTGTCGACCGAGCCCTACCGATTTACTGAAGCACATGCCGATGCGCTGGAGCGGCAGATCGGCAAGCCGGTGCAATTGGTCGATGGCGAAATGCTGTCCTGGTACGGCAGCCGCGCCATTGAAGGTTTGCGCTATCTGCGCCGGCTGGCTGCGGAATCCGCCTGACCGCTGCTTCGAAAGCGCGGCGGGCTTTACTTCTTGCGGTTGATGCGCACCAGCAAGCGGATGAATTCGCGTGCGATGGCTTGATGATGCTCGTCGAGCCGCTGCAGGTCGGCGATCAGCTTCACATCGGCGGATTCGAAGCGGTTCGGTACGCCGCCGCCTTCCGCGCCCGCGGCTTGCTCGCCGCCAAAGCGCAGCCAGTCGGCAGGCACGCCCAGCCACTGCGCGAGAGTGCGTAATTTTTCCTGAGTGGGAATGGCTTCGCCGACGATCCATTTGCGGGCTGCGTGGACTGTGATCGGCCGTCCTTCGAAGCGAAGATTGAATTCCCTTGCTAACTGGGTGGGACTGTCGGGCGAGTATTCAGCGTTTCTTAGCGCCTGCTGAAGCCGCTGGCTAAAACCTTCTCGTTCAATGGATGGGTTCATGACCGCGCACTATTCCATGTCGCGCCGTGATAGTCAGTCTCTACCGCGGAAACTTTCGTGATTGAACTGCAAAGGCTGGTTCATGTCTTTCATGTCCTTGCTTCCAAGGCGCACATGAAAGTCGATGAAACATTCCGTTTCACAATGCTGCATCGGAAAACACCCAGAAACAACTTGGAGTTGATGGATTACCGATAGTTTCCGCTTGCAGGTAACCTTGCACTGCGCTGCAGTGCAGCTGGCTATGCGACGCTGAAGCGGATGACGCCGTCGCTGCCGGTGACGCGACGCAGTGCGCCATCCTGCCAGAGCTTGTGCAGGTGCGCGAGCGCTTCGCCGAGCGCGAAGGTGAGCTGATGGGCATCGAGCGGGCGGCGGAACATGATGGGCACGATGTCCGCTGCCGAGCGCGGTGTGCTGCAGGCGGCCAGCACTTCCGCCAGGCGTGCCTCGTGATGATCGATCAATTGCGCAATGCGCGTATGCAGGCCGCGGAAGGGCTTGCCGTGCGAAGGCAATACCAGAGTGTCTTCCGGCAAGCCGCGGAATTTTTCCAGCGAATCGAGATACAGCTTGACCGGGTTCGCTTCCGGCTCGACCGCGAACACCGAGACATTGGTGGAAATGCGTGGCAGCACCATATCCCCGGAAACCAGCACGTTCAGCTCCTCGCAGTACAGCGAGGCATGTTCCGGCGAATGGCCGAAGCCGGTGATCACGCGCCAGCCATGCCCGCCGATGCGCAGCACCTGTCCGTCCTGCATGCGCCGGTATGCTGTCGGAACCGCCGGTACCAGCGTCGGATAATAGCTGCGGCGGCCCCGCAGCTTTTCCAACATCGCCGGATCGATCAGGCCATGCTGCTGGAAATGCGGCAGCATCGCCGTGCCATCCACGCCGGGCAGGGCGGCCGACATCATGCGTGCAAAGCCGTATTCGCCGGTGGTCATACACAGCGGCGCCTGCCAGCGCTCGCACAGCCAGTGTGCCAGTCCGACATGGTCGGGATGGCAATGGGTCACGATCACCCGGCAAATCGGCAAGCCTTGCAGGCAATCCGAAAAAATGCTTTCCCACGCAGCGCGGGTCGCATCGCTCGTGATGCCGCAATCGATCACGGTCCAGCCCTTGCGCACGCCGGTATCGGTCACGAATTCATCCCGCACCAGCCACAGGTTGATATGGTCGAGCGCGAACGGCAGGCCCATGCGCAGCCACAGGAGTCCGGGCGCGACTTCATGCACAGTGCCGGGTTGCGGAAGGGTGTCGCCGAAGGGATAGGCGAGTTGCGATTCGAACGGATTCATCGGGAGGCTTTCAGGCGGTTCACAATTGCGGCGCACGGACCTACAATGCGATTGACGTTAACGTAAACTGTTCCTTCGGAATTCTAAACACAATCGGCTTTCATTGCTGAAAGACCGCGCACGCGAGACCCCATGCCGACATACACCATCACCGAACTGGCGCGCGAATTCGACATCACGCCGCGCGCCATCCGCTTCTACGAAGACCAGGGCTTGCTCAGTCCGAAACGCGAAGGCGCCGGCGGCCGCGTCCGCGTCTATGGCGCACGCGAGCGCACCCGGCTGAAGCTCACGCTGCGCGGCAAGCGCCTCGGCCTGAGCCTGGCGGAAATCAAGAACCTGGTCGACATGTATGAATCGCCGAAGGACACCAGCGCCCAGCTCAAGCGCTTCCTGCAGGTGCTGGCGCAGCAGCGCGAAACGCTGGAGCAGCAGCGCGAAGACATCGAAGTGACGCTGGCGGAAATCGCCGCGCACGAGGCCGAATGCCAGCGCCTGCTGGCCAATGGCGGCAAGACGCCAAAGGCTGGCGCCGCCAAGGCGCCGGCGCGCCGGAGCAAGGAAGGCGCGCGGGCACTGAAGGACGCGGCCTGATTGAGCCAGCTCAGCCGCGGCCGGCGCTTTACGTTTACGTAAACGGCAACTGCGGCTATGATTTTGCTTCCTTTTCCGGAATTTCCCTGAACCTAGGTGGCGCGTCCACCATTGCGAGGACCTTATGATGAATCTGCCCGGACTGAGCTTTGACCATGGCGAGGACATCGCCGCCTTGCGCGCCACCGTGCAAGAGTTCGCGCAGGCGGAAATTGCGCCGCGTGCGGCCGAGATCGACCGCAGCGACCAGTTCCCGATGGACTTGTGGAAGAAGATGGGCGACCTCGGCCTGCTTGGCGTGACCGTGGAGGAACAATACGGCGGCACCGCGATGGGTTACCTCGCGCACATCATCGCCATGGAAGAAATTTCGCGCGCGTCGGCTTCGGTTGGGTTGTCCTATGGGGCGCATTCCAACCTGTGCGTCAACCAGATCCGCCGCAATGGCACGGAAGAACAGAAAGCCCGCTACCTGCCGAAACTTGTTTCCGGCGAGTATGTCGGCGCGCTCGCCATGTCCGAGCCGAATGCCGGCTCCGATGTGGTGAGCATGCGCCTGCGCGCCGACTTCAAGGGCGACCGCTGGGTGCTGAACGGCAGCAAGATGTGGATCACCAACGGCCCGGACGCGGATGTGCTGGTGGTGTATGCGAAGAATGACCTGGAAGCCGGCCCGCGCGGCATCACGGCCTTCCTGATCGAAAAGCATTTCAAGGGCTTCTCGGTGGCGCAAAAGCTCGACAAGCTCGGCATGCGCGGCTCGCATACCGGTGAACTGGTGTTCCAGGATTGCGAGGTGCCGGCGGAAAACGTGCTTGGCGGCTTGGGCAAGGGCGTGAACGTGCTGATGTCCGGCCTCGATTATGAGCGCGCCGTTCTCTCCGGCGGACCGCTCGGCATCATGCAAGCCTGCATGGATGTGGCCGTGCCCTATGTTCACGAGCGCAAGCAGTTCGGGCAGCCGATCGGTGAATTCCAGTTGATGCAGGGCAAACTCGCCGACATGTATTCCACCATGATGGCGTGCAAGGCCTATGTGTACGCAGTCGGGCAGGCCTGCGACCGCGCAAGGACGCCGGATGCGGTACGTGCGCTGCGCAAGGACGCGGCCGGCGCGATTCTCTATTCGGCGGAAAAGGCCACCTGGATGGCGGGCGAAACCATCCAGGCGCTGGGTGGCAACGGCTACATCAACGACTATCCGGCAGGGCGCCTGTGGCGCGATGCCAAGCTGTATGAAATCGGCGCCGGCACCAGCGAAATCCGGCGCATGCTGATCGGCCGCGAACTGTTTGCCGAAACCCGCTGATGAAGCCTGCTGCCTGCATTGCCGGTGAGAAGCCTGGCAAGGCAGGCATGTTGGCGTGTGGCGCATGCGGCCGTTTACAATGGCGTTCTTTGCCTATTCCGTATTTGGATACACTGGAGCCTGACCCCGGCCGATGACAACCATGCGCACAGCCTTCCCCAAACTGCTGTCTTCCCAGATCGCGTTCGATATCGCACGCACGATCCTGGATGGATTCGACAAGCATTACCGGCTGTTTCGCCAGGCCAGCCAGGATGCGCGCTGCTACTTCGAAACGCGCGACTGGCAAACGGCCCAGGTCAAGGCGCGGGAACGCATCGCCTTTTACGACCAGCGGGTGCAGGAATGCGTGCAGATCCTGGAAGACGAATACGCGCCGGATGAACTGAGCGACGACGTCTGGCGCGAGGTCAAGCTGCATTACATCGGTCTCCTGCTCAATCACAAGCAGCCGGAACTGGCCGAAACCTTTTTCAATTCGGTCTGCACCCACATCCTGCACCGCACCTACTTCCACAACGATTTCATCTTCGTGCGGCCTGCAGTCTCCACCGAGTACATCGAGACCGACGAGCTCGAACCGACCTACCGCGTCTACTATCCCGCCAAGGACGGCTTGCGCTACACCCTGAAGCGCATCATCACGAATTTCCAACTTCAGGGGCGCTTTGCCGATCTCGACCGCGACATCGGCCATGTCGAAACCCGCCTGCACGCGATGTTCGGCAATGCGGTGATGGAACCGAACCACCAGATCCATGTGCTGGCCAGCCTGTTCTACCGCAACAAGGGTGCCTACGTGGTGGGCAAGGGCATCAACGGCAACCGCATCTACCCCTTCGTGGTGCCCATCCTCTACAACCGCAAGGGCGAGCTGGTGCTCGACACGGTGCTGTTCGATCCGACCCTGATCGTGATCCTGTTCTCCTTCACCCGGGCCTACTTCATGGTCGACATGGAGGTGCCGTCGGCCTATGTGCATTTCCTGCGCACCCTGCTGCCGAACAAGCCGTGCAGCGAGATCTACACTATCCTCGGCCTGCAGAAGCTCGGCAAGGCGGCGTTCTACCGCGACTTCCTGCATCACCTGAGGCATTCCTCCGACTGCTTCGAGCCGGCGCCCGGCATCCGCGGCCTGGTGATGGTGGTATTCGCGCTGCCGTCCTTCCCCTATGTGTTCAAGGTGATCAAGGATTACTTCCCGCCGCCGAAGGACACCACGCGCGCCATCGTCAAGGAAAAATACCTGCTGGTGAAAAACCACGACCGCGTCGGCCGCATGGCCGATACGCTGGAATATTCGAACGTGGCCTTCCCGCGCGCGCGCTTCTCGGAAGAACTGCTGGCGGAGCTGAAGGAAGTCGCGCCGTCCGTGGTGGAAGAGGACGGCGACGAAATCATCATCAGGCATCTCTACATCGAGCGCCGCATGGTGCCGCTCAACATCTGGCTGGCGCAGGCCGAGCAGCGCGGCGACACGGCTGCGGTGGAGCATGGCGTGCGCGAATACGGCAATGCGATCAAGGAACTGGTGGGCGTCAACATCTTCCCGGGCGACATGCTGTTCAAGAACTTCGGCGTGACCCGCCACGGCCGCGTGGTGTTCTACGACTACGACGAAATCGAGTACATCACCGACTGCAATTTCCGCCGCATCCCCGCGCCGCGCAACGAGGAAGAGGAAATGGCGTCCGAACCCTGGTATCCGGTGGCGAAGAACGATGTGTTCCCGGAACAGTTCGGCACTTTCCTGCTCGGCAATACGCTGGTGAAAAAATATTTCCTGAAACATCATGCTGACCTGCTGACGCCCGAGTACTGGCAAAGCGCCAAGCAGCGCATCCTGGACGGCCAGATCGAAGACGTGTTCCCGTATCCGCAAGAAGTCCGCTTCAGCTACAAGGCTGTCGCGCCCATTCCTTTGAACCCGGCGGCGCGAGCCGCATAAATTGGAGAGAGAAATGAACGATCCCATTGTCATCGTCGGTGCCGCCCGCACTCCCATGGGCGCCTTCCAGGGCGACTTTTCTGCGCTGTCGGCGCACGACCTCGGCGCAGTTGCGATCCGCGCCGCCGTCGAGCGGGCCGGCCTGGAACCGGTGCATGTCAACGAAGTCCTGTTCGGCAACTGCCTGATGGCAGGCCAGGGCCAAGCGCCTGCACGCCAGGCCGCGATCAAGGCCGGTCTGCCAGTTTCCGCAGGCGCCGTCACCCTGTCGAAGATGTGCGGCTCCGCGATGAAGGCAGCCATGATCGGCTACGACTCGCTCATCGCCGGCAGCAATGAAGTGGTGGTCGCTGGCGGCATGGAATCGATGACCAATGCGCCTTACCTGATCCCGAAGGCGCGCGGCGGTTACCGCATCGGGCATGCCATGATGTACGACCACATGATGCTCGACGGCCTGGAAGACGCTTACGAAAAAGGCCGCTCGATGGGCACCTTCGCCGAGGAGTGCGCCGCGAAATACCAGTTCACCCGCGAAGCCCAGGATGCATACGCGATCGAGTCAGTCAAGCGTGCGCAGGCCGCCACCAACGACGGCTCCTTCAAGTGGGAAATCGCGCCGGTCACGGTGGCTGCCAAGGGTGGCGACGTAGTGATCGACAAGGATGAAGGTCCGCTCAAGGCCAAGCTGGACAAGATCCCGGCATTGAAGCCGGCCTTCAAGAAGGATGGCACGATCACCGCCGCATCCTCTTCCTCGATCAACGACGGCGCCGCCGCGCTGGTGCTGATGCGCGAATCGACCGCGAAGAAGCTCGGCTGCAAACCAATCGCCCGCGTCCTCGGCCACGCCACGCATTCGCAGGAACCGAACTGGTTCACCACCGCACCGGTCGGCGCGATCGAGAAGCTGTACAAGAAGGTCGGCTGGAGCACCAAGGATGTGGACCTGTTCGAAATCAACGAAGCCTTCGCGGCTGTGCCGATGGCGGCGATGAAGGAACACGGCATCGAGCACAGCAGGGTCAACATCCACGGCGGCGCCTGCGCCCTCGGCCACCCGATCGGCGCCTCCGGTGCGCGCATCATCGTGACCCTGATCGGCGCATTACAGAAAACCGGCGGCAAGAAGGGTGTCGCCTCGCTGTGCATCGGCGGCGGCGAAGGCACGGCGATGGCGATTGAGTTGGTGTGAATGACTTAAAACGATCGCTAGAAAGCTCCTTCCTCCTGCAAGGGAGAAGGAGCTACTAACAGAAAATCCTGAACGACTCTCATCATGCCCACCGCACTCATCATCGGCGCATCCCGCGGCATCGGCCGCGAATTCGTGCGCCAGCTTCTCGCCCAAGGCTGGAAAGTGTTTGCGACTGCCCGTGACGATGCGGCGCTCGCACAATTGCGCTCCGAAGGTGCCCAGGCGCTCAAGGCTGATGTCGCCAGGCCCGAATCGCTGGCCGGGCTCGGCTGGCAGCTCGACGGGGAAAAGCTGGACCTGGCGGTTTATGTCGCCGGCGTCTACGGGCCGGAGCACCAGCAGCGGACAGCGCCGACAGTCGCGGATTTCGATCACGTGATGCATACCAATGTGCTCGGCGCGATGCAGGCCATTCCGCTGGTGGCGCCGATGGTGGAAGCGGCGCAGGGGAAATTCGCTTTCATCAGCAGCGGCATGGGCAGCATCGGCGAAGCGGAATCGAGTTACGGCTGGTTGTACCGCGCGTCCAAGGCTGCGCTCAACATGGCAGTGAAAAGCGCTTCCTTCGATTATCCGGGCGCGACCTTCGTCGCCCTCTGCCCCGGCTGGGTACGCACCGACATGGGCGGGCCGAATGCCTCGATCGCGGTCGATGAAAGCGTGAGCGGCCTGCTGCGCGTCATCGGCGGCCTGGACAAGAGCGACAACGGCAGCTTCCGCAATTACGCCGGGCGCCAGCTGCCCTGGTAAGCAAGAGAGGAAATCGACACACATGGTCCTGTCCGAACAGCATGAAATGATTCGCGATGCAGTGCGCAGCTTCGCCCGGGAACGACTTGCTCCCCATGCGGCGCGCTGGGACAGGGAGCATCATTTCCCGAAGGAAGAGCTGGCGGGCCTGGCTGCGCTCGGGGCTTTTGGCATCACCGTGCCGGAAGAATGGGGTGGCGCCGGACTCGACTATGTCTCGCTCGCGCTGGCGCTGGAGGAAATCGCCGCGGGCGACGGTGGCACCTCGACCATCATTTCGGTCAACAACTGCCCGGTATGCAGCATTGCCATGACCTACGCGAACGAGCGCCAGAAGGAACAGTGGCTCAAGCCCCTGGCGCGCGGCGAGATGCTCGGCGCCTTCTGCCTGACCGAGCCGCATGCGGGCAGCGATGCGGCCGAGCTGCGCACCACGGCGATTCGGGATGGCGACCATTACGTGCTGAACGGCGTCAAGCAATTCATCACCAGCGGCAAGCACGCCGACGTTGCGATTGTGATGGCGGTCACTGACAAGGCGGCGGGCAAGAAAGGCATCAGCGCCTTCTGGGTGCCGACCAATACGCCCGGCTATGTGGTTGCGCGGCTGGAAGACAAGCTCGGCCAGCATTCCTCCGACACCGCGCAGATCCTGTTCGAGGATTGCCGCATCCCTGCGGCTAACCTGATCGGCGAGGAAGGCCAGGGTTACCGGATCGCCCTGTCCGGGCTGGAAGGCGGGCGCATCGGCATCGCCGCGCAATCAGTCGGCATGGCGCGCGCCGCATTCGAGGCGGCGCTGACGTATGCGAAGGAGCGCACCAGCTTCGGCAAGCCCCTGTTCGAACACCAGGCAGTGCAGTTCAGGCTGTCCGACATGGCAACGCAGATCGAAGCGGCGCGCCAGTTGATCCTGCATGCAGCGAGTCTGAAGGATGCCGGCAAGTCCTGCCTGAAGGAAGCGGCGATGGCGAAGCTGTTTGCAAGTGAAATGGCGGAGCGCGTCTGTTCCGACGCGATCCAGATCCACGGCGGATACGGCTATGTCAGCGATTTTCCGGTGGAACGGATTTATCGCGACGTGCGGGTATGCCAGATTTACGAAGGCACCAGCGATATCCAGAAGATATTGATCGCACGGGCGCTGCAATAAAAAATTCCCTCCCCCTTGCAGGGGGAGGGTTAGGGTGGGAGTAGAGAGGTTAATCGAACACAGTAGTTTTTTCGGAGACCCTACCCCCATCCCAACCTTCCCCCTGCAAGGGGGGAAGAGTCCTGCAGAGGAGCATATGAAAAAAGGATACAAGGCACTCGTCGACGAGGCGATGGCACAGGTGAAGACTTACAGCGTCGAAGAGGCGCAGGCCAGGCTGAATGATCCGGGCGTGCAATTCATCGACGTGCGCGACATCCGCGAGCTGGAGCGGGAGGGCGTCATTCCAGGCGCTTTTCATGCGCCGCGCGGCATGATCGAGTTCTGGGTCGACCCCGATTCGCCGTATTTCAAGCCGGTGTTCGGCGAGGACAAGGAATTCGTCTTCTTCTGCGCAGCCGGCTGGCGCAGCGCGCTGACCACCAAGACGGTGCAGGACATGGGACTTGAGCGGGTCGCCCACATCGACGGCGGCTTTGGCGCATGGAAAAAGAGCGGTGCGCCGGTTGAAGAGAAGGCGAAGAAGAGCTGATGGCGCGTTTCGATTTGGTCGCATTCGATTGCGACGGCGTGCTGGTCGATACCGAGTTGATCACCTGCGGCGTGCTGGCCGACATGCTCAATGAAGTCGGCTGGCAGGTCTCCCTGGAAGAAACCATGCGCCTGTTCGTCGGGCGACTGGTGCGCGACGAAGTGCCGATGATAAAACGCCATGCCACGCGCCCGGTGCCGGAAGATTTCTATCTGCAATTCGTCGCGCGCCGCAATGCGGCATTGGAACAGGGTGTGGCGCCGGTGCGCAATGTCGGTGCCGCTATCGAGACGCTGTCCGCGCGCGGAATGCCGTTTTGCGTGGTGTCCGGCGCCGACCGCGCGAAGATGCGGCTCACGCTCGGTCAGACCGGCCTGTTGCGCTGGTTCGAGGGCAAGCTGTTTTCCGGCATGGAAGTCGCGCGCACCAAACCAGCCCCCGATGTCTACCTGCTGGCGGCAGAGACGATGGGTGTCGATCCGAAGCGCTGCGCCGTGGTGGAAGACACGCCGACCGGGGTGGCGGCAGGCGTGGCAGCCGGCATGATTGTCTTCGGCTATGCCGAGCGCATGGCACCGCAGGCACTGCTCGACGCCGGCGCCGTGCAGGTATTCGACGACATGGCGCAATTGCCGGAGCTGGTGCTGTGAAGGCGAAGGCGCACTCCGCGGCCTGCCCGTGCGGCGGGAGCAGCTATGCCGCTTGCTGCGGACGGTATATCGAAGGCGGCGAATTGCCGCAGACGGCCGAGCAATTGATGCGCTCGCGCTATACCGCCTACGTTCTTCGCAAGGAGGACTATCTGAAGGCGACCTGGCATCCGAGCACTCGCCCGGTGGAAGACCTGGCGGCGGACGACGGCACAGAGAGCACCAAATGGCTGGGCCTCGAAGTGCGGCGCCATGTGCCGGCGGGAGAGCGGGCGACGGTCGAATTCGTTGCACGCTTCAAGATCGGCGGGCGCGCGCACCGGCTGCATGAAATCAGCAATTTCGTGCGCGAAGAGGGGCGCTGGTATTACGTAGATGGCAGTTTTCCGGAGACAGAAAAACAATGAACATACTTGAATCAAAACTGAATCCACGCTCCGACGACTTCCAGGCCAATGCCGCCGCGATGCAGGCCCTGGTCGACGACCTCAAGGCGAAGGTGCAGAAAGCGGCACTGGGCGGCGGCGAGGATGCGCGCAAGAAGCACACTACCCGCGGCAAGCTGCTGCCGCGCGACCGGGTGCAGATGCTGCTCGATCCCGGCACGCCCTTCCTCGAATTCTCGCAGCTCGCCGCTTACGAGATGTACCACAATGCCGCGCCCGCGGCCGGCATCATCACCGGCATCGGCCGCGTCGCCGGGCAGGAATGCGTGATCGTCTGCAATGACGCGACGGTGAAGGGCGGCACCTATTATCCGGTCACGGTGAAGAAGCATTTGCGCGCCCAGGAAATCGCCGAGCAGAACAACCTGCCCTGCATCTATCTGGTCGATTCCGGCGGCGCCAATCTGCCGAACCAGGATGACGTCTTTCCCGACCGCGATCATTTCGGCCGCATCTTCTACAACCAGGCGAATCTGTCGGCCAGGGGCATTCCGCAGATCGCGGTGGTGATGGGTTCCTGCACGGCCGGCGGCGCCTATGTGCCGGCGATGAGCGACGAATCGATCATCGTGAAGGAGCAGGGCACGATCTTCCTTGGCGGCCCGCCGCTGGTGAAGGCCGCCACCGGCGAAGTGGTCAGCGCCGAAGACCTGGGCGGCGGCGACGTGCACACGCGGCTGTCCGGCGTGGTCGATCACCTCGCACAGAACGACATGCATGCCCTGTCGCTGGCGCGCAAGATCGTGTCCAACCTGAACCGCAGGAAGGAGCACTCCCTGGTGCTGCGCGAGCCGGTCGAGCCGAAATACGATGCGCGCGAATTGTATGGCGTTATTCCGACCGATACCCGCAAACCCTTCGATGTGCGCGAAGTCATCGCCCGTATCGTCGACGGCAGCGAATTCGATGAATTCAAGGCGCGCTACGGCACCACGCTGGTGTGTGGCTTCGCGCACATCTTCGGCATGCCGGTCGGCATCATCGCCAACAATGGCATCCTGTTTTCGGAATCTGCCCTGAAAGGCACGCATTTCATCGAGCTGTGCTGCCAGCGCAAGATCCCATTGGTGTTTTTGCAGAACATCACCGGCTTCATGGTGGGGCGCAAGTACGAGAACGAAGGCATCGCGCGCAACGGCGCGAAGATGGTCACTGCGGTCTCGACTGCGGCGGTGCCGAAGTTCACCGTGATCATCGGCGGCAGCTTCGGCGCCGGCAATTACGGCATGTGCGGCCGCGCCTTTTCGCCGCGCTTCCTGTGGATGTGGCCGAATGCGCGCATCTCGGTGATGGGCGGCGAGCAGGCTGCGAGCGTGCTGGCCACCGTCAAGCGCGACGGCATCGAAGCCAAGGGCGGCAGCTGGTCGAAAGAGGAAGAGGAAGCGTTCAAGCAACCGATCCGCGAACAATATGAGCACCAGGGTCATCCCTACTACGCAACGGCGCGCCTGTGGGATGACGGCATCATCGATCCCGCCGACACGCGCATGGTGCTCGGCCTGGGCTTGTCGGCGGCCCTGAACGCGCCGATCCCCGAGACGAAGTTTGGCGTTTTCCGGATGTGATCATGACTTATCAGACACTGGAGCTGCAAAAAGAGCAAGGCATGGCGACGCTCACGCTGAACCGCCCCGATGTGCGCAATGCCTTCAATGAAACGATGATCGCGGAACTCACGCAGGCTTTCCGGGTGCTGGGGGGCGATGTCGGTATCCGTGCCGTCGTCCTTGCCGCGCGCGGTCCGGCTTTCTGTGCCGGCGCCGACCTGAACTGGATGAAGAAAATGGCAAGCTACACGCACGAGGAAAACCGTGCGGACGCGGCCCAGCTGGCCGAGATGCTGCGCACCATCTACGCCTGCCCGAAGCCGGTCGTGGCAAAAGTGCAAGGAGACTGTTATGCCGGCGGCATGGGGCTCGTGGCGGCCTGTGATATCACTGTGGCAATGGATGCCGCACATTTTTGCCTGAGCGAGGTGAAGCTTGGCCTGATACCTGCGACAATCTCGCCTTACGTCATCAAGGCCATGGGCGAAAATGCCGCGCGCCGCTATTTTCTGACGGCGGAACGCTTTTCCGCACAGGAAGCGCATCGCATCGGCTTTGTCCATGCACTGGCGCCGGCAGATGGGCTGGATGAGACTGTTGCCGGGATTCTGAAGACACTGGTCGCAAACAGCCCGAACGCGGTGAAGGAAGCCAAGCGCCTGGTGCGCGAGATCGGCGGTGCGCCGCTGGATGACGAACTGATTGCGGATACGGCACAGCGGATAGCGGATATTCGCGCGTCGGAGGAAGGAAAGGAAGGCGTGCGGGCGTTTCTGGAGAAGCGCAAGCCGGGATGGCTGGGCTGATCCGAGAATGCACTCCGTCCCCGAAGGGGGAAGGATTGACACGTGCTGAAAGATTTTTGGAGCAGTTGTGAAATCAAGTAACCAAAGTGAATGGATAGCGCGCAGCCTGAAGAGCGTCTGGCATCCGTGCACGCAGATGCAGCATCATGAAACGCTGCCGCTGATACCCGTCAGCCATGGCCGAGGCGCCTGGCTGTTCGATGCCGAGGGGCGGCGCTACCTGGACGGGATCAGTTCCTGGTGGGTGAACCTGTTCGGTCATGCGAATCCGCGCATCAACGCGGCCCTGAAGGACCAGCTCGACCTGCTTGAGCATGCGATGCTGGCCGGCTTCACCCATGAACCGGTGATCCGGCTGTCGGAGCAGCTGGCAGCCCGCACCGGGAATATGCTGGGGCACTGCTTCTACGCATCCGACGGTGCTTCGGCGGTGGAAATCGCGCTGAAGATGAGTTTCCATTTCTGGCGCAACAGCGGGCAGGGCGAGAAGCAGGAATTCGTTTGCCTGAAGGGCAGCTATCACGGAGAAACCATCGGCGCGCTGATGGTGACCGATGTGGCATTGTTTCGCGATGCCTACGGCCCGCTGCTGCAGCGCGCGCATGTGATTGAATCCCCCGATTTCCGCCAGGCCCGGGAAGGCGAGACGGCTGCGGACGTGGCGCGCCGCGCTGCGGGCAAGCTGGAAGCCTTGCTGCAGGAGCGTGCCGGCAAGATCGCCGCGGTGATCGTCGAGCCGCTGGTGCAGTGCGCCACCGGCATGGCCATGTACGATCCCCTTTATTTGTCCGAAGTGCGCGCCCTGTGCGACCGCTATCAGGTGCACCTGATAGCCGATGAAATCGCGGTCGGCTGCGGCCGCACGGGCACCTTCTTCGCCTGTGAGCAGGCCAACATCTGGCCCGATTTCCTCTGCCTGTCGAAGGGCATCAGCGGCGGTTACCTGCCGCTTTCGCTGGTAATGACGCGCGACGCCATCTATCAGGGCTTCTACGATGCGGACGTGCGGCGCGGCTTCTTGCACTCGCATTCCTATACCGGCAATCCGCTCGCCTGCCGCGCGGCGCTGGCAACCCTCGCGATTTTCGACGAGGACGACGTGCTGAACCGCAACCGCCAGCGCGCCGCGCGCATCACTGAAGCACTCGCTCCGCTGGCTGAACATCCTAAGGTGCGGCATTTCCGCAACCGGGGCATGATCTGGGCCTTCGATGCGGTGATCGGCGACGCGGCCGCCGCAGCAAGTTTCCCGCAGCGCTTCTTCGCCGCCGCGCTGCAGCGGGAACTGCTGCTGCGTCCCATCGGCCGCACCGTGTACCTGATGCCGCCGTATGTCCTTGACGAGGAAGAGACCGTGCGGCTGGCTGCCGCGACCCGCGCTGCATTCGAAGAAGTGATCGGAGCCTGAACGTGGAACTGATTGAAGCGCTCGATCGCGAACTGCGCCGCCTGGACGAGCAAAGCCTGCGCCGCCGCCGCCGCACCGCCGACACGCCATGCGCGCCACGGGTGCAGGTCGACGGCCGCGCCATGCTCGCCTTCTGCAGCAATGACTATCTCGGCCTCGCCGCCCATCCGCGACTGGTGGAAGCGCTGCGCGAGGGCGCCACGCGCTATGGCGTCGGCAGCGGCGGCTCGCACCTGATCAGCGGCCATTCGCGTGCGCATGAATTGCTGGAAGAGCGGCTCGCCGCCTTCCTCGCGCCCAACCTGGAAGCCGCGCGCGCCATGTACTTCAGCACCGGCTACATGGCGAATGTCGGCGTGCTGACCGCACTGGCCGACCGCGATGCCGACATCTTTTCGGAATCACTCAACCATGCCTCGCTGATCGACGGCGCGCGCATGTCGCGCGCCAATGTGAAGGTCTACCCGCATGCCGACCTGCGCCTGCTGGAAGACGGCCTGGCGGCCAGCACCGCGAAGACGAAGCTGGTCGTGACCGACAGCGTGTTCAGCATGGACGGCGATCTTGCGCCCTTGCCGGATCTGCTTGCCCTGTGCGAGCGTCATGGCGCATGGCTGGTGGTCGACGATGCGCACGGCTTCGGCGTGCTGGGCACGCATGGGCGCGGCGCGCTCGAACACTTCGGCCTGCGCTCGCCTTACCTGATCTACATCGGCACGCTGGGCAAGGCGGCCGGCGTGGGCGGCGCCTTCGTCGCCGCGCATGCGACCGTGATCGATTGGCTGCTGCAGCGCGCGCGGCCTTACATCTACACGACTGCCAGCGCGCCGGCGCTGGCTCATGCCTTGCTGGCCAGCCTGGACCTGATCGACGGCGAAGAAGGCAGGATGCGGCGCATGCGCCTGCAGGCACTGCGCGCGCAATTCCATAATTCCCTGGCACTGCGCCGCTGGAAGCTGCTGCCTTCGCATACCGCGATACAGCCGGTGGTGATCGGCCCCAATGATGAAGCGCTGAAGGCGGCCGCGGCCCTGCATGAGCAGGGCTTCTGGGTGCCGGCGATCCGGCCGCCTACCGTGCCAGTGGGTACGGCCCGGCTGCGCGTGACCCTGTCTGCCGCGCACACCGCCGAGGAAGTCACGCAACTGGCCGAAGCATTGAACCGGCTGGAAAGGATGAACTGAGATGAACGCCCAACTGGCTTATTTCATTACTGGCACCGATACTGAAATCGGCAAGACGCTGATCTCCAGCGCGCTGCTGCATGCGCTGGGGCAGGCCGGTTTGCGCGCAGCCGGCATGAAGCCGGTCGCGGCCGGCGCTGTCATGCGCGACGGTGCCTTGCACAACGAAGATGTCGACGCGATTGCCGCAGCCGCGAGTGCCTCCTTGCCGCTGGAACTGATGACGCCCTACCTGCTGCGCGAACCGGCCGCGCCGCATATCGCCGCCGAACTTGAAGGTGTGCACATCGACACGGACCGCATCCGCGCCTGCTATGATCAGGTCGTGCAGATGGCCGATGCGGTCGTGGTCGAAGGTGTAGGTGGCTTTCGCGTCCCGCTGTCGGATGCAGCAGATACCGCCGACCTCGCGCGCTTGCTGCAGTTGCCGGTGATCATGGTCGTCGGCCTGCGGCTCGGCTGCATCAACCATGCCTTGCTGACCGCGGAAGCGCTGGCTGTCCGTGGTCTCAAGCTGGCGGGCTGGGTCGGCAACCTGGTCGACCCGGCGATGGCGCACATGCAAGGCAACGTCGATGCCTTGCGCGCACGTCTGCCGGCGCCGCTGCTCGGCTGCGTGCCGCGCCTGCCGCAACCGACGGCTGCCGCGGCAGCAGCCCATATCGATTTTTCGCTTTTGCCGGGCTGGCCGAGTGGTCGCCCGACACTTTCTGTCTGACCCTGATACAAAGGATTTGCCTATGTCGTCGCAACCGATTTCCTTCTTCCCCTCGTCCGCCAAGGCGGCAGCCAAACCTGCCGCAGGCGGATGGAGCGTGGAAGACGTGCATGCACTGTTCGAGCTTCCGTTCAACGATTTGCTGTACCGCGCCCAGCAGGTGCACCGCGAAAACTTCAGCGCGACCGAAGTCGAACTTGCCACCCTCCTGTCGATCAAGACCGGCGGCTGCCCGGAAGATTGCGGCTACTGCCCGCAGGCGGCGCGCTACGACACCGGCGTGACGGCGCAGAAGATCCTGCCGCTCGATACCGTGCTGGAAGCGGCGCGCCAGGCCAAGGAGCATGGTGCCACCCGTTTCTGCATGGGTGCTGCCTGGCGCGAGCCGAAGGACCGCGACCTCGAGCATGTCGAGGAAATGGTGCGCGAAGTCAAGGCGCTCGGCCTGGAAACCTGCGCCACGCTCGGCATGCTGGGTGAAGGCCAGGCCCAGCGCCTCAAGGATGCCGGCCTCGACTACTACAATCACAACCTCGATACCTCGCCGGAATACTACGGCAATATCATCACCACCCGCGACTACCAGAACCGCCTCGACACGCTGGGGCGCGTGCGCAATGCCGGCATCAAGGTCTGCTCGGGCGGCATCGTCGGCATGGGTGAATCGCGCCTGCAGCGCGCCGGCCTGATCGCGCAGGTGGCCAACCTCGATCCCTATCCGGAATCGGTGCCGATCAACCACCTGGTGCAGGTCAAGGGCACGCCGCTGCACGGCACCGAGCCGCTCGATCCGCTGGAATTCGTGCGCACCATTGCGGTAGCGCGCATCACCATGCCGAAGGCGCGGGTACGCTTGTCGGCAGGCCGGCGCGAGCTCGGCGAAGCGATCCAGGCCCTGTGCTTCCTCGCCGGCGCGAATTCGATCTTCTACGGCGACAAGCTGCTCACCACCGGCAACCCGGACGCCGACGCGGACCGCGCGCTGCTCGACAAGCTGGGCATGCACTCGAGGCATGTGACGCATGATGCAAAGTGCGAGGTGACGGGGTAAGGGAAATCGCGCTGATTGAGTCGTCCTGCTTGCTCAGCGAATTTGAAAGATTACTGGACATTCCTTCCCCCAGCGAGGGGGAGGGAACTTGCCAAGGATATTCTCAGCGCAGGTGGCAAACTACAAGAACTCTCGCGCAATAAAGGAGACCCCGTGTTCAAGAAAATCCTGATCGCCAACCGTGGTGAAATCGCCTGCCGCGTGGCTGCGACTGCACACCGCCTCGGCATCAAGACCGTCGCCGTCTATTCGGACGCGGATGCCAATGCCAAGCATGTGGCGGCATGCGACGAGTCGGTGCATCTCGGGCCGGCGCCTGCCAAGGAAAGCTATCTGCGCGGCGACCGCATCATCGAAGCCGCGCTGGCCACGGGCGCGCAGGCGATTCACCCCGGCTATGGCTTCCTCTCCGAGAACGAGGATTTCGCCGACGCCTGCGCGAAGGCAGGGCTGGTGTTCATCGGTCCACCCGCATCCGCCATCCGCGCCATGGGTTCCAAGTCGGCGGCAAAATCGCTGATGGAAAAGGCGAAGGTGCCGCTGGTGCCGGGCTATCACGGCGACGACCAGGATCCGGATTTTCTGCAGGAACAGGCTGACCGCATCGGCTATCCGGTGCTGCTGAAGGCCAGCGCCGGCGGCGGCGGCAAGGGCATGCGCATCGTCGACAAGAGTGCGGATTTCAAGGCGGCGCTTGCCTCCTGCAAGCGCGAAGCGATCAGCAGCTTCGGCGACGACAAGGTATTGGTCGAGAAATATCTGACGCGCCCGCGCCATATCGAGATCCAGGTGTTTGCCGATACCCAGGGCAATTGCGTCTACCTGTTCGAGCGCGATTGCTCGGTGCAGCGGCGCCACCAGAAAGTGCTGGAAGAAGCGCCGGCGCCCGGGATGACGCAAGAGCGCCGGCGCGCCATGGGCGAGGCGGCGGTCGCGGCGGCAAAGGCCGTTGGCTACGTCGGCGCCGGGACGGTAGAGTTCATTGCCAATCAGGATGGCAGTTTCTACTTCATGGAAATGAACACCCGGCTGCAGGTGGAGCATCCGGTGACGGAGATGATCACCGGGCTGGACCTGGTGGAATGGCAGTTGCGCGTGGCGGCCGGCGAGCCCTTGCCTTTGCGGCAGGAAGAATTGGCGATTCACGGCCACGCGATCGAAGCCCGGGTGTATGCGGAAAATCCGGAAAAGGGCTTCCTGCCGTCGATCGGCACCCTGAAGCATTTGCGTACGCCGCAGGCAGCGGCATTCGAAACGGGGCATGCCGAGCAGGATGAAGCGGCCGCTGTCCGGATCGACTCCGGCGTACGCGAAGGCGATGCCATCTCTCCCTTCTACGACCCGATGATCGCCAAGCTGATCGTCTGGGGCAAGGATCGCGAGCAGGCCCTGGCGCGCATGGCCCAGGCCTTGTCGGAATATCAGATCGTCGGCCTGGCCACCAATATCGCTTTCCTCAAGCGCGTGGTCGAGAGCCCGGCCTTCGCGCAGGCTAATCTGGATACCGGCCTGATCGAGCGCCATCAGGATGCCCTGTTTCCGCGTGTACAACCGGCAGCGCTGCCGGTTCTGGCGCTGGCCGCGGCCAGCCTGCTCGCATCGGAGGGCAGGGCGGCTGCGAATGACCCGTGGGGATCGACGAATGGCTGGCGCATGAACGGCGTGCTCAAGCGCACACTGGAATTCGCCGACGACGCCGGCAGTTATCCGGTCGTGGTCAGCTATCATCAGGACGGCTGGACCGTGCAGCAGGGCACGGCGGCGGCAACGATGATTCTGGTCAGCCAGAAAGGAAATGACCTGGTCGTCAAGCTGGATGGGCAGACGGTGCGCGGCACGGTGGTGCGCGACGGCGAGACGTTCCATGTCTTCCACGAAGGCGGCCATGCTGCGTTAAGCTACAACGATCCGCTCGCCCACGCCGGTGAAGCGGAAGCCGAAGGCGGCCGGCTGACGGCGCCGATGCCGGGGAAGATCGTCGCAATGCTTGTCGACAAGGGCAGCAAGGTCGACAAGGGTGCGCCGCTCCTGATCATGGAAGCGATGAAGATGGAGCACACGATCGCGGCGCCGGCAAATGGCACGGTGGAAGACTTCCTGTACGCAGTCGGCGACCAGGTCGCGGAAGGCGCACAGCTGCTGGTGTTCCAGGCGGCATAAGCTTGTAGCGGTGAAATAAGTGGTTCCCCCCCTTGCAAGGGGAAGGGCTAGGAAGGGGGTGGTGAGCTTGTGCTGCCGCAGCATTTGATTCAGGCTCACTACCTCCATCCTAACCTTCCCCCTGTTAGGGGAAAGGAACGTGAATATGCAAGATTTAGCGAAAGAGGAAGCTATGACTCTCCCTCACAAAGTCAAAATCGTCGAAGTCGGTCCGCGCGACGGCTTGCAGAACGAGAAGGAAACCATCCCCGCCGATATCAAGATCGAACTGGTGAACCGCCTGACCGATGCCGGCTTTGCCAATATCGAAGCGGCTTCCTTCGTGTCGCCGAAATGGGTGCCGCAAATGGCCACCTCGGCGGAAGTGATGGAAAAGATCCGCCGCAAGCCGGGCGTGGTCTATTCGGTCCTGACGCCGAACATGAAGGGGTTCGAGGCTGCGCTCGCGGCGAAGGCCGACGAGGTGGTGATCTTCGGCGCCGCGTCGGAAGCGTTTTCGCAGAAGAACATCAACTGCTCGATCGCGGAATCGATCGAGCGCTTCCGCGAAGTGGCGCAGGCCGCCAAGCAGCACAAGATCCGGCTGCGCGGCAGCATCAGCTGCGCGCTCGGCTGCCCCTACCAGGGCGAAGTCGAGCCGGAAGCCGTGGCCGATGTGGTGCGCCGCCTGCGCGACCTCGGCTGCGATGAAATCGATATCGCTGACACCATCGGCGTCGCCACGCCGCAGAAGGTGAAAGCCGTGATGGAGCGCGCGGCCAGGGAATTCCCGATCGAGCGCCTGTCCGGGCATTTCCACGACACCTACGGCCAGGCGCTGGCGAACATCTACGCCAGCCTGGAAGTCGGCATCTCAATCTTCCATTCCTCGGTCGCCGGCCTCGGCGGTTGCCCGTATGCGAAAGGCGCAACCGGCAATGTCTCGACCGAAGACGTGCTGTACATGATGCAGGGCCTCGGCATCGAAACCGGCATCGACCTGAACGCGGTGGTGGATGCCGGCCAGTTCATTTCGCAGCACCTCGGCCGCAAGGCGGTGAGCCGTGCCGGGAATGCGATTGCGGCAAAGCGGCAGGCATAAGTCGCGAATTTGAAAGCAAGGCGGGGCGGCAGTTCCGGCTCTCCCTGCCCGATTGAAACGATAGTGAAGAAGCAAAGCTTTCCCCTGTTGCTGTCCGAAATCCGCGCCTGCCAGGTGTGCGAGGCGCATCTGCCGCACGGCCCGAGGCCGGTGGTGCAGGCGAGCGAGCAGGCTACGCTCCTGATCATCGGCCAGGCGCCGGGGCGGCGCGTGCATGAAACGGGCATTCCCTGGAACGATCCCTCGGGCGACCGCTTGCGCGAGTGGCTGAACCTATCGCGCGACGTGTTCTATGACGAGCGGCACGTTGCCATCATTCCCACCGCATTCTGTTATCCCGGCAAGGGAAAGAGCGGCGACTTGCCGCCGCGCCCGGAATGCGCGCCCTTGTGGCATCCGCGCCTGATGCAGGCATTGCCGGATATCCGGCTGACTTTGCTGGTCGGCCGCTATGCACAGGAATTCGCCCTCGGCGAACGCTGCAAGCCGACGCTGACCGAAACCGTCGCTGCGTTCAGGGAGTACCTGCCGCATTACCTGCCCTTGCCGCACCCGAGCCCACGCAACCAGTCATGGTGGAAGGCGAACCCGTGGTTCGAAGCGCAGGTGCTGCCGGTGTTGCGCGAGCGGACCGCAGCCGCGCTGGCGGCATGAACGCCATGCCGGACAACATGCCGTATCCATCCATGTCGCACGATTCATCCATGACTTCCTCGCCCGGTCCCCAGCAGCACGCAGTCGCCGTCATCGGCGGCGGTCCCGCCGGCCTGATGGCGGCGGAAGTGCTGTCCCGGGGCGGTGCGCGGGTGGACGTGTATGACGCCATGCCTTCGGTCGGCCGCAAGTTTCTGCTGGCGGGCAAGGGCGGCATGAATATCACGCATTCCGAGCCGATCGAGCCTTTCCTGTCGCGCTATGGCGCGCGCCGCGCGCAGATCGCGCCGCTGCTAAGGGATTTTGGCCCGGGCGCTTTGCGCGCCTGGGTGCACGGGCTCGGCATCGATACGTTTGTCGGCACTTCCGGCCGCGTCTTCCCGACCGACATGAAAGCCGCGCCGCTGCTGCGCGCATGGCTGCACCGCCTGCGGGAGGCCGGCGTGCATTTTCATATGCGGCATCGCTGGCTCGGCTGGTGCGACGGCGGACAAGAATTACGCTTTGCCACGCCTGAAGGCGAGATCCACGCACAGCCGGCCGCGACCGTGCTGGCACTGGGCGGCGCGAGTTGGGCACGGCTGGGCTCCGATGGTGCCTGGGTGCCGCTGCTGCAGCAACACGACGTCGCGGTCGCGCCGCTGCAGCCATCCAACTGCGGTTTCGACGTGGGCTGGAGCGAGCACTTCCGCACCCGTTTCGCCGGCCATCCGCTGCAGTCGGTAGCAATCGGACTGCCTGATCCGCAGGGCACGCTGCGCTGGCGTCAGGGGCAATTCGTGATCACCGAAACCGGCGTGGAAGGCAGCCTCATCTATGCGCTGTCGGCGCGCCTGCGCGATGAAATCGCCGCCGCCGGTGAAGCCGTCATTCATCTCGACCTCGCGCCCGGCAAACCGCTGTCGCGCATCACCGAGGAAGTCGCGCATCCGCGCGGGTCGCGTTCGATGTCCAGCCATTTGCAAAGCCGTGTCGGTATCGCCGGGGTGAAGGCCGGCCTCTTGCGCGAATGTCTGCCCGCGTCCGACTTCGCCGATCCGGCAAGGCTTGCCGCCGCGATCAAGGCCTTGCCGCTGCGGCTGGTTGCGCCGCGCCCCATTGATGAAGCCATCAGCAGCGCGGGCGGCGTCACTTTCGAATCGCTCGACGAACGGCTGATGCTGCAGAACACGCCCGGAGTATTCTGCGCCGGCGAGATGCTGGACTGGGAAGCGCCGACCGGCGGCTATCTGCTGACCGCTTGTTTTGCGAGCGGGCGCACCGCCGGCCTCGGCGCGTTACACTGGCTGCAGGAGACGCAGTGATCGTAGAATGAATGAAGCGCCGACCGCGAACAACAATGATCGATTCTTTATAAAAACCATGCATACAGAAACCAGCCTCCCCGATACCGCCCAGCGCGTGGCCGACCTTCTCAAGTCCCTCGGCCACGACAAGCCGGTCGTCATGCTGCCGGAAACCGGCAAGACTTCCGCCGAAGCGGCTGCCGGCCTCGGCTGCACCGTTGCCGAAATCGCCAAGTCGATCGTGTTCCGCCGCGTGACCGACGATGCGCCGGTGATGGTCATTGCCAGCGGCGCCAATCGCGTCGATGAGAAAAAGGTTGCCGCCATCGTTGGCGAGCTGGGCAAGGCCGATGCGAAATTCGTCAAGACGCGCATCGGCTATGCGATCGGTGGTGTGTGCCCGGTCGGCCATCTGGAACAGACGGTGATACTGGTGGATGAAGACTTGCTGAAGCTGAACAGCATCTGGGCCGCCGCCGGCCATCCGCATGCGGTGTTCAACCTGACGCCGCAGCAATTGCTCGCGCTGACCGGCGCGCCGGTGGCTGACGTGGCGTTGCGCGGGGAGAATTGACCATGAGTCCTGATCTCAAGCCCGGCCTCGTCTTTGAATGGTCTTATGTCGTGCCCGAACGCGCGACCGTGCCGAACCTGTATCAGGACACGGCTTTCTGCCGCGAGATGCCGGATGTGCTCGCCACCGGCTACATGGTCGGCATGATGGAACTGGCCTGCGTCAACGGCATCATGCCCTACGTCGACTGGCCGCGGGAGCAGAGCCTCGGCGTGCATGTCAGCTTCTCGCACCTGGCTGCGACGCCGCCCGGCATGCGACTGACGATCAGGGGCGAAGTGATCGAAGTCGAAGGGCGGCGCGTGAAGTTTCGGGTGGAAGCATGGGATGGCATCGACAAGATCACGGAAGGCGTGCATGAACGCATCATCATCCAGCCGGAAAAATTCAATGCCCGGCTGGCGGAAAAAAAGGCGAAGCTTGCGCAATGACGGAATTCGACCCGCTGCATGACGAAGGCAAGGTGCCGTCGCCCTGCATCAACGTCTGCAGCATGAACCCGCGGACGGGCCTGTGCGAAGGATGCCTGCGCACGATCGAAGAGATCGCGCAGTGGAGCACCGCGAGCGAGGAGCGGAAGCGGGAAGTGTGGATGGAGATCAGGAAGCGGCGGGATGAGTTGTTCTAAGTAATCATGGAAGATATACCATGACAGGAATGGCCCCCTTCCCTTGAAGGGGAGGGAATTTTCAAGAAGGCTTCTCCCCCATAAAGGGGAAGGTGAGAACGGAGCTTCGCTATGAACAAGATCGACTGGTACTTCGATTTCGTCTCCCCCTACTCCTACCTGCAAAGCGGCCTGCTCGGCAAGCTGCCTGCCGGAACGGAAATCCGGTTCAGGCCGGTGCTGCTCGCGGGCCTGCTCAATCACTGGGAGAATGTCGGCCCGGCGGAAATCGAGCCGAAGCGGATCTGGACCTTCGAGCACTGCACCTGGCTCGCGCACAAATACGGCATTCCGCTGAAGTTGCCGGCACACCATCCTTTCAATTCCTTGCCCCTGCTGCGGCTGTGCATCGCGCTCGGCAATACGCCCGAGGTGGTGCATCGGCTGTTCCGTTATGTCTGGCGCGAGGGCAGGCTGCCGACCGAGACAGAACACTGGCAGGCGCTGTTGAAAGAACTGAACGCCACGAGCGACATGCTGGACCGGCCGGAAGTGAAGCAGCAGCTGATCGACAACGGACAACAGGCGATTGCCGCCGGCGTCTTCGGCGTGCCGACGGCGGTGGTGGGCAATCAGCGCTTCTGGGGCGTGGATGCGACCGACATGCTGAGTGCCTGCCTGCGCGGCGACCCATTCTTCCAGTCGGAGCAGTTCAGGCAGGCACAAAATCTGCCGCAAGGCATACAAAGGAACAGGAACAAGGCAACATGAAACTGCAGTTCTACAAGCCCGAAAAACCGGTCAGCGGCCCCGCCTACGGCATGTGGTTCAAGCTGCTGGCCACGCTCGTCACGGCCGCGCTGGCCGCCTATGCCGTCAAGGTCGGGCTGGGCTTCCCGCTGATGCAATACAGCTTCGGCGTGAAGCTGCTGGTCTTCGGCTCGGCGCTGATGCTGGCATTGAGTTATTTCTGGTTCCTGCGCTCGGTCACCAGCATCGGCGACAAAGGCATTGTCCAGACCGGGCTCTACAACCGGCAGGTGGAGTGGCGCGACATCCGCAGCGCCAAGATGATCGGCATTCCCTTCCTGTCATGGATTTTCCCGCCGCGGCTGGTGGTGCGCACCGGGAATTCCTTCACCACCTTCAACGGCGGCACGCGCGAACTGCTGATCGAGTTCGCCAAGATCTCGCTCGCCTACCAGATGAAGCCATGAAGCTTCCATCGATCATGCGCGTGTTCGAGCGCGGCTGGCTGTCGTCGAACAACATCCTGTTCCTTGGCCGCGAGCAGACCGCGCTGGTCGACAGCGGCTACCTCACCCATGCGCCGCAGACCGTCGCGCTGGTGTCGCATGCGCTGCAGGGCAGACCGCTCGACCTGCTGGTGAATACCCACCTGCATTCCGATCACTGCGGCGGCAATGCCACGCTGCAGCGAACCTTCTCCTGCCGCACCCTGATCCCCGCCGCCGAAGCCGACAAGGTGCGTGCATGGGACGAGGATGCGCTCAGCTACAAGGCCACCGGCCAGCAGTGCGAGCGCTTCGGCTTCGACGGCACGATCGCACCCGGCGACACGCTCACGCTCGGCGACCTGCACTGGCAGGCACTCGCCGCCCCCGGCCACGACCCGCATTCACTGATCCTCTACTGCCCCGAAGAACGCATCCTGATCTCCGCCGACGCGCTGTGGGAAAACGGATTCGGTGTAGTGTTCCCGGAGCTGGCCGGTGAGCCCGGCTTCGCCGAAGTGCGCGCCACGCTGGAACTGATCGCCGGGCTCGACGTGAAGCTCGTCATCCCCGGGCATGGCGCGCCCTTCACAGACGTCGACAAGGCCCTCGCCACCGCCTTCTCCCGCATCGATTATTTCGAGGCCGATCCTGTGCGCAATGCGCAGAATGCGATCAAGGTGCTGCTTAAGTTTCTGCTGCTGGAAAGGCAGGATATTCCGCTGCCGCAGGTTGAGCCGCTGCTGTCTGGGCTGCCTCTGGTGCATGAGACGAACCGGCGGTATCTGAACAAGTCTGTGGCCGAGCTTGCGGAATGGGCAGTGGCGCAGCTGGTGCGTGCGGGGGCGGCGGAGGTTGCTTGTGATCGCCTGATGAACAAGAATTGATGCGGGTAGGGTACATCGTGATACGTCAGGAGTGTGGATAGTAGTAGATTAAGAATGCGTTTAACTTACAGTACGAGCAAGAGCTGTGAACGGCCGTGCGCAGGTTAGCTAACTTAGCCATTAAGTCTGCGATTTGGCGACTAGGGGGAGACATTCGATGGAAGAATCGATAGAAGTACGTAATGCACAAACTATGGCAATCGCAGGACTTATCGTCGCTGCTAGAAAAGTTAATGAATCCCTTGGTTCGTTCTCTGGGTGGTTAATTGCGGGAGTTGGTGGTGCATTCACCCTTCTCCTTGGAAGCTACGAAACCGTTAGCCGATTCGTATGTGTTTCGAACATCAAAGCTGCCCTTTTGTTGCTTGTCATAGGCCTTATTGTTTCTATCTTTGCTCGATTGCTTTCCGCAATAGTTTCGTCTGCACTTGGTAGTCATGACGCAAGCACCGCTCTCTTCAAACAGCATGTTCAAGCCGGCGAGAAGTTCGACGTCGCTAGGTTTATCAGTGAATTTGAGCGAGGCCTATTTCCCTACCAACGGTGGGTGGCTCAGCGGACAATGAAGAAGGCCCTGTCCGGTGATATTGTTGCGAGCGCACGTTTGATTGCAAAACTATCGCAGGCCCAGGCGCTGCTAGTTTTAAGCGAAGCGTTGCTCGCGATCACTGCAGCCGCAGCACTTGTATCCGGACTGAAAACCATGTGAAGGGCGCGAACCCTGCTGCACTGTTTTAGCAAGCGTAGGTGCGCTCTGCGCGCCAATCCAATCTCTACAATTGGCTCGGTATTCTGAGATGTGTTTCCAACCGGTGCGCATAGCGCACCCTACCCAGCGAGTTCTTCAAAACATCCAAGAGCGATAACCACCATCGCAAACGCAAAGGCCCTCATAACATCTGAGGGCCTTTGCTTTCTGTGCCAATCGATCAGTAGCAAACATAGGACTTGCCGGTGTTCGAAAATTCGCACTTGCCGGAGCCGATGTCTTGCAGCATCTGGGCGGTCTCGGCGATGACTTGGTTCATGCTCTTGCGCTCGCCGCCATGCACTTCGGCCATTGCTTTCGAATCCAGTTCTTCCGTGATGGGCAGCTCTTTGATGGTCAGGGTAGTCATTGCAATTCTCCTTCGATGATCAAGATGAGTTGGGTGAGGTTGCCTTGTCGGCGATGTGAGCTTTTCGCTCTACGCACCTACTATCGCAATGGCTGTGCCAGGTGCGGCTTGAGCTCTGAGCTTATGCTTCAACTCATTGAAAAATATAGAGCTTTGCTTTGATTGCGGCGACGGGCGGGCGATTTTCCCGGGCGACGGCCTTGTCGGACTGTTCGCTTGCGGCCAACACAATTCTCATTGAAGTCAGCAGGCGTCCGACAGTGGGGCAGAGCGCCTCCCGCGTGCTACCCCAACGACGGCAACCGACATAACAAGCGGCCGATTCTTTTCAAATCGCCGCGCAATAGATATCCTTCCAAGCCGTTTCCTTTCCATTCCACAAGCAGTACTACCGATGAGCATGCCTCATTCCAGCACTGACAATCCTTGCCTGAGCTGCGGCGCCTGCTGCGTTACTTTCCGGGTTTCTTTCTACTGGGCCGAAGCCGAAGTGCAGGGCTTGGCGGAGCACCTGACCGAGAAACTGAATCCGTTTTACAGCTGCATGGCCGGCACCAACAAGGCATCGCCGCGTTGCCAGGCACTGGATGGAAAAGTGGGCGAAGAAGTCGTCTGCGGCGTTTATGCGCATCGCCCCTCGCCTTGCCGTGAGCTGCAGGCGGGTGACGAAAAGTGCAACAGGGCGCGGATCCGGCATGGGCTGCCACCGCTTTATTCAGAACCACAGGCGGCATAGGGGGCGCAGCAAGCAAGGTGCGATTCAGGCACCGCCTTCCCATACTTTCGCAGCAGGCATTAACGCGTGGTGCATGAAACGCACCCTAACCGTCACGTCGTGCGCTGCTCCCTATCCTTCTTGTTCTGCGCTTCGATCCGGTCGCGCGCTTCCTTCCACTGCTCCGGTGTCCAGGAGCGCAGTTCGTAGAAATTGCCGCCGGTGGCGAGGTGGCTGCCGCCGTCCATCATGATTGCCTGTCCGGTCAGCCAGTCGCAGCCGTCGGCCATCAGGAAGGTAGCGAGGTTCTGCAACTCTTCCATCCTGCCGGCGCGGCCCATCGGGTTGACCTTGGCCGAGCGCGCCCCCGGTTGTTCGCCCGGGTTCAGGCGCTTGCTCATGCCTTCGGTCGGGATTTCGCCGGGGCCGATGGCGTTCAGGCGCACGCCGTACTGCGCCCATTCGGTGGCGAGCGACATGGTCATTGCATGGATGGCCGACTTGCTCATTGCCGAAGGCACGACGAAGGGGCCGCCGTTGAGCACCCAGGTGACGATGATGGAGATCACGCTGCGGTAGCCGTCTTCCGGCTTCCACTGGCCCTTCATCGCCATCTCGACCCAGCGCTTGCCGACGGCGTGGGTGACGTAGAAGGTGCCATGCATAACGATGTTGGCGATCGCGTCGAAGCCGCGCGGCGACAGGGCGGAGGTCGGCGAGATGAAGTTGCCGGCGGCATTGTTGACCAGCCCGGTCAGCGGCCCTTCGGCGAAGATCTGTTCCACCATGTCGTCCACTGCTGCCGCATCGCGGATGTCGATGCCGAAGGTTTTCACGCTGCCGCCATGCTTCGCCATCAATTCCTTGGCGGTGTCGTCGCACACCGGCTTGCGCCGGCCGCAGATGTAGATATCGGCGCCGAGCGACAGATATTTTTCCGCCATGGCGCGGCCGAGGCCGGTGCCGCCACCGGTGACGAGGATGCGTTTGCCTTGCAGCAGTTTGGGCTGGAACATGGTCATCTCCTTGGAAATCGCTTCATCGATCACAGCGTGCGCCGACTCGATGAAGGCGTTCTCGTCATGCTGGTTTCGAAAGCTAAAGCATCCCAGCACTGAAGGGCCGGCGCTTGTGCGAAATCAGGAAAACTTACTTCAGCGTGTAATCCGATTCTTCGAATGAGCGCAGCGGCGGCAGGTCGTCAAACTGCGGCGCACGTCCCTGCTGCTTGGCCTGGAAGGCTTCGAGCAGATTGCCGGACTGCCAGATGCCGGACTGCAACCAGCCCATCTGCTGCAGCGCGTCCTGCGTCGAATGGTCGCGCGCATAGTGGATCGCCTGCTTGCTGCCCCAGATCGCGACCGGCGGCTTGTCCGCGATTTCGCGCCCCATCTGCATTGCGGCGGCCAGCATGGCTTCATGCGATTCGAACACTTCATTCACCAGACCGACGGCGAGCGCACGCTGCGCCGGCAGGCGGCGGCCGGTGTAGGCGAGCTCATGCACGATGCCTTCCGGGATCAGCTTGGGCAGGCGCTGCAGGGTGCCGAGGTCGGCAGTCATGCCGATGTTGATTTCCTGGATGCAGAAGAAGGCATCGGCCGTCGCCAGCCGGATGTCGCAAGCCGCCACTATGTCCACGCCGCCGCCGATGCAGCCGCCCTGGATCGCGGCGATGACCGGCATGCGCAACTGCTCGATCAGGCTGAAGGCGCGCTGCATGTCCGTGAGCTGGGCCGCGATGTTGGCGCGGCCGCCCGCGCTGGCTTCATCGAGCGTGATGCCGGCATCGTTGCCGAACACATCGAGTGCCATGCCGGCGGTGAAATGCTTGCCGGTGGACGAGATCACGAGGGCGCGCGCCGGCGCGTCGCGCTGCAGCTGCTGCAGGATGGCGGCCAGTTCGCGCCACATCACGGGCTGCATGGTGTTGAGCGCCTGCGGCCGGTTCAGGACCAGATGCGCGATCTTGTTCTCGATGGTGAGGCTGAAGCATTGGTAGGTCATGGTGTCTCCTCAGGATGAATTCTTCCCGCTTGGAAGCGGAGGGGATGAACGAGCACTTTGTTGAAGGATTGGATGCCGCAATCTAGCACGACCGTGCTTTTTATGCCCTATAATCGATTTCCTTTTTTCCGTCATTGCGAGGTCTACATGGCATTGCCCCAGGTGCTGCAGAATCTGAGTCTCCCCGTCATCGCATCGCCGATGTTCATCGCCAGCGGCCCGGCGCTCGTCAAGGCGCAATGCAAGGCGGGCATCGTCGGTTCCTTTCCGGCCTTGAATGCGCGCCCGGCGGAAATGCTCGATACCTGGCTGACCGAAATCCAGGCGGACCTCGCAGCTTACAAGGCGGAACATCCGGGCGCCAAGGTCGGCCCGATCGCGGTCAACCAGATCGTGCACCAGTCGAACGACCGCCTCGCGCATGACGTGGAAGTCTGCGTCAAGCACCAGGTGCCAATCATCATTTCCAGCCTGCGCGCACCGCCGAAGGAAATGCTGGATGCGGTCCACAGCTATGGCGGAATCGTGCTGCACGACGTGATCTCGATCCGCCATGCGCAGAAGGCGCTGGAAGCCGGCGTCGACGGCCTGATTCTGGTTGCGGCGGGCGCGGGCGGCCATGCCGGCACGCTGTCGCCGTTCGCGCTGGTTGGCGAAGTGCGCAAGTTCTTCAAGGGGCCGGTCGCGCTGTCCGGATCGATCGCGACCGGCGACGCGATCCTCTCCGCGCAGGCAATGGGCGCGGACTTCGCCTATATCGGCTCGCGCTGGCTGGCGACGAAGGAATCGAATGTCGAGGACGGCTACCGGCAGGCGATCGTGGAATCGAGCGCCGCCGACGTGGTCTACACCAACCTGTTCACCGGCGTGCACGGCAACTACCTGAAGAAGTCGATCGTCGCTGCCGGCCTCGATCCCGACAACCTGCCGGCTGCCGACAAGTCGAAGATGAATTTCGGCTCCGGCGGCAGCAGCAAGGCCAAGGCCTGGCGCGACATCTGGGGCGCGGGGCAGGGCGTGGGCCTGATGGATGACGTGCCGAGCGTGGCGGAAATGGTGGAGCGGCTGAAGGCGGAGTATGCGGCTGCCCGCAAGCGGCTGGCGCTGTAAGTTGGAGCGCTCCCACAAGCCTGAAAGGAAGTAGGGTGCGCCGAGCGCGCCATGCAATTCCGGTGCGCACGGCGCACCCTACTTCCCATTCCAGCTTTCACCCTTGAAGGGGAAGGCGCCGTTCTGCTCCAGACCCTTCGTGACTGCTCAACCTCCGGAAGTAGTCTTTATCGCCCAGATATCCGGCAGGTTGCGCCAGTAGCCGTAGGCATCCATGCCATAGCCGACTACGAACTTGTTCGGCAATACCAGGCCGGTGTAATCCGGCGCGACCGGCTTGGTCTTGCCGATGTCCTTGTCGGCGAACACTGCCAGCAGGACTTCATCCGCACCCATTTCCAGCAGGCGCTCTTTCACATGCGCGAGGGTTTCGCCTTCGTCGAGGATGTCGTCCAGCACGATCACCGTGCGGCCTCTCACGTCGGCGCGCGGCTCCACTTTCCATTCGATCTTGCCGCCATGGTCCTTGCTGCCGTAGCGGGTGACATGGATGTAGTCGAATTCGAGGGGGAACTTCAGCCGGGTGAGCAACTGCCCGCAAAAGACCACCGCACCGCCCATGACGCCGAGCACCAGCGGGAAGGCGGCGCCGGCTTCCTGATTGAAGCGCTGGTTGAGCTGTTGCGCGACCTTGTCGACCGCCTGCTGCACGGCCGCCGCATCAAAAATCTGTTCTGCATCGGAGAGCAAAGCCTGGGCTTTGGTGCGATGGGATAGGGAATCACTGCTTGGCATGGTGCCAGACCTCGGGGAAAAATTTCGACGGGCTTTGCGACCGGTGCGGTGACGCGGCGCGGGCAAGAAGATATCACAAGCCGCAGGCGCTCCGCATCCTGACGCAGATGCTTTGCCTATCCTAACCCAATCCCCGCGATGGGGAATCTTGGCAGATCGGCAATGGGATATCGTTTTCCCGCGGCATGCGGGCGGCCCGATGTGCGCGGATGGCGGCATTGACTACAATGGAAAACGTTATCGAATGCCTCCGCTTTCCTCGCTACTTTTCCCTGGGTCCGAAAATGCCAAAAGCCTATGTCGTCGCCGAAGTCCTGATATCCAATCCCGCCGCCTATGAAGGTTACCGCGCATTGTCGACTGCTTCCGTCGCCCAGCATGGCGGCAATTTCATTGCGCGCGGCGGCAAGCGCGACCAGCGCGAAGGTCACGATGTTGCGCACAGCGATGCCTGGCGCACGGTGATCATCGAATTCCCGTCCCTGAAACAGGCGCAGGACTGGTACGAGTCCGCCGAATACCAGAAGGCGAAGGAAATCCGCGTCGCCAATTCGATCGGGCGGCTGTTCATCGTGGAAGGCGTGTAAGCCCGCCGGGCCCGGTCAGAAGGAGGAGCCTTTCTTCCTCAGGAAGGCGAGTTCTTCCGGCGTCGAGGCGCGACCGAGTATCGCGTTGCGGTGCGGGAAGCGGCCGAAGCGTTCGATCACTTGCCGATGCCGCCGCGCGAAATCCAGAAAGCCGTCGAACGCCGGCTTCTGCGCCGGCGCCGCATTCGCCGCCAGTTCCTCGAACAGGGCAAGCGACCGGTCCTGGTCTTCTAGCGATTCCGAATGTTCCAGCGGCAGGTAGAGAAAGACCCTCTCGATCGGGCGCAATGAGTGCTGCACGCCCAGCGCGAGCCCTTCCTTCGCCCATGTGCGAGCCAGCTCGTCGAAGGCGAAGGCTTGCGGCGTGCCGCGATACATGTTCCTCGGGAACTGGTCGGTCAGCAGGATCAGCGCGAGCCGCCCGGCCGGCGTCGCCAGCCAGTCATCGAGTTCCCGTGCGGCCGCCTTTGCCGTCCATGGTGCAAAGCGCTGCCGGATCATGCTGTCGGTTTCCGGCTGCTTCTTCCACCACAGCCGGGACTGCTGGCGTGCGACGACTGCATCGTCCGGATGGTCGCCAAACCAGAATCGATGGATGCTGGCAATGCTTTCCATGGCTGTCCTTTGGAGATCAGCGGGTGCCGGCCTGCCGGAGCAGGTCGAGATAGGCGCCTTCGATCAGCTGCCCGGGCCCGATCGCCAGTTGCTCCAGCAGCGCGTGGGCCTCGGCAATGCCATCCTCGCTCCGCTCGCTGTCGGCCAGGACGACTTCCAGCTCAAGGAAATGCCCCAGTCCTTCCACCCGGTCGAGGTGGATGCGGGTGCGCCCGGCCAGGAACAGGGTGCGCTGCTTGCGCACCCGGCCGGTTTCGCCATAAGCCAGTGCCAATGCCTGGCGCAGGGTATCGGGCGAGTTGGTGGGAGAAATCACGTAGAACGATTCCTTGGGCCCGGCCGCATCGGGACGCCGGTAAAAGATCAGCTGGCCCTCCTGAGCGGAAAAGGCGCGCAGCTTCAGCCGGCCGTTCGGACAGGCAAAGAACGTATCGTCCTGATGGATCTCGGTCGGTCCCTGATCGGCAATGCGGGCCGCCAGTGGCAGGATGGTTTCGACGCTGTCGATGCGTGCCTTGATTTCGATATTGCGTGCCATGGATGGGAGTAGTTGATGAGGCGCAGTGGTATCGCGCAAGTCTGCTTCTTGGTCGCCGTCCCGTGCAGGAGCGCAAGGGAACATGGCGCGGATCCGGCTTGTTGACCGGAATATACCAATGCCGGGGAATTTTTGAGTCCGAGGCGGCTCGAACGACTATTGCCACGGAGAGCAGAATGACCGCGAAAGACAGCAAACTGAAGCAGAAAGAAGTGCGGACCAAGGGCCCGGTACCGGGCGTGACAGCCCCGCGCATGCCGCATGAACGCGATGAATCCGTCGACCGCACGGGTGGCGATCCGGTGCGCAGGGACATCAAGCAAGCTTACGACGACTTGCAGAACGGACAGGTCGATACCGACCTGCGGGAAACCCACGGCGTGGATGCGGTGGTGAACGATGTCCCGGAAAACCTCCAGGACCGGATCGTGAAGCGTACTTCCCTGGGCGGGGACAAGAAAAAGAAATAGCCATCACCGTGGTGATGCAGGCGCCACCGCGCACCGCATTCCGATTCACATTCCTCACTGTACCCATCTTCGGCTGACTTGCCGCCGCGCCGCAGCGTAGTGCGGCTAGGCTGCAAGCTGCCAGAAGTCGTGGGTTGTCGCGGTTGCGGCCTTCCCTCGTTGGCAGTCAGCGCTACCCGCAGAAACATGCGTGCACCGCCCATGCCCGGCCTGCGTGTCCTTCATCCCGCTGCTGTGCGTCATTCCCGAGACAGATGGCTCGCGCACTGTGCTGGAAAGCACCTGTTGCGGCACGGATTTGCTATCCGCCAAGCATCTGCGCTTACAATGGCTTGCATCATCTTTTCGCGGCCAATGCCGAGCCGCTTCCCTTGATTGCAAAGGATACCCATGCCCACACTGGAATCCCTGGCAGCCTTCTGGTCCGGTCCGGTCGTCGCGACCAACCTGATCGTGTTCTTCAGCCTGTTCGGTGCGCTGCTGCTGGGATTGCTGGTAGGGTACGAGCGCTCTTACCGCGGCCGGGCGGCGGGCATGCGCACCTACGGCCTGGTCTGCATGGCATCCGCCGCGCTGACGGTGATTGCAGGCTATCCGGCCGACTGGTATGGCGGCCATGTCGCCTTCGGGCTGGGCGCGGACCCGACCCGGGTGATGCAGGGGATCGTGACCGGCATCGGCTTCCTCGGCGCCGGCGTGATCATGAAGGAAGGATTCAACATCAGCGGCCTGACCACGGCCGCCTCGATCTGGGCCGCCTCGGTGATCGGCGTGATGGTGGGTGTCGGCTTTTACCTGTCGGCGATGCTGCTGGCGCTGATGTCGGCAGTGTGCATGATCGGTGTGCCGCGCCTGGCGGCCTGGCTGCCCTCGCGCCAGGCAGTGTCGGTCGTGCTGCGCTTTGCCCGGGAATTCAAGCCGAGTGAAGATGCCTTGCGCCGTGAAGCCCTGAAGCGCGGTTATGAAATCGCCGGAGGCACCATTACCATCTCGATGCAGGGCGGCAAGGCAGAATGGCATTTCGTCGCGGTCGCCTACAACAAGCGCAGCGGCGCGCCCATCAGCGATCTGGCGCGCGAGCTGTCGCAGTTCGAAGGCGTGGAAAGCTTCCAGTTGTCGCACGCGCGCAATTAAGGCGCGTGGTTCCGCCGGCGCCTAGCCGGCGAGGCCGACGCCTCTCTGCTCGTCGCGCGTGCCGCGTGCGCTGGCATTCAGCCGTTCGAGCAGCACTTCCCTGATCTTGTCGCAGAAGGCGGGAATGTCGTCCGGCTTGCGGCTGCTGATCAGGTTGCCGTCGACCACCACTTCCTGGTCCACCCAGTTGCCGCCCGCCTTCCGGACCTCGTCCTGCAGGCTCGGCCAGCTGGTCAGGGTGCGGCCTTCCACCAGTCCCGCCGATACCAGCAGCAAGGCGCCGTGGCAGATTGCCGCGATCGGCTTGCCGTCCTCGCTCATCTCGCGCACGATTTGCTGCGCTTCCGGGTTGTTGCGGATCCGCTCCGCATTCAGCGCGCCGCCCGGCAGCAGCACCGCGTCGAAGTCCTTGGTGTCGACTTCCGCGAAGCTCAGGTCGACATCGAACTCGTCGGCCTGTACATCATGGTTGTAGCCGTGCACCTTGCCATGCTTGTCGGCAGACACCACCTTGGTGCTTGCATCCACCTGTTCCAGGGCTGCGCGCGGCCCGGTGAATTCCACCTGTTCGAAGCCATCCATCACCAGAATCGCCACCTGCATTCCCGTCAGTGTGTGGCCGAAATCCACCATGTTCCCTCTCCTTTTCCAAGTAAGCTTTCAACAAAGAAGGTTGATTGAACTGCATGGCAAAAGTTCGCACGCCGGCCGATATTTCGGCCCCGAAGAGGACGCTGCGCATGCCCGGGGCGGCTCCTGTCATTCCGCCGGAACGCCCCCGAAGGCCTCCTGTCCAAGCGGGAAGGCAAAACCCGGAACTCCATCGACGACGGTGCTGCAATGAAAACGAGGGAAGCAGGCAAGGCCAAGGATGCTGGCGCGAAGAAGCTGCCGGAAGACGCGCTGGCGATTATTCCGTTGCGCAATCTTGTCCTGTTCCCGGGCATGATTGCGCCGATCAGCCTCGGGCGCGATATTTCGATTGCCGCCGCGCAGGAAGCGGTGAACGCGGAACACAATGTCGGCCTGCTGCTGCAGCACGATCCGGAAAACGACATGCCGGCGCGCGAACAGCTCTACGGCATCGGCACCGCCGCCAGCGTGCTGCGCTACATCACCGCCCAGGACGGTTCCCATTACATCGTGTGCCAGGGACAGCACCGCTTTCGCATCATCGAATACCTGGACGGCTATCCGTATTACGCGGCCCGGGTCCAGTCGCTGCCCGACCCGGATGAACGTTCTGCAGACATCCAGGCGCGCTTCATCCAGCTCAAGGAGCGCACCGCGGAAATCATTGACCTGCTGCCGCAAGCCCCGTCGGAACTGGTTGGCGCGACGCAGAACATCACTTCCGCGGCCTCGCTGGCGGACTTCGTCGCGGGCCTGCTGGAACTGACGCCGCAGCAGAAGCAGGATGTGCTGGAAACCCTGGACTTGCAGCGCCGGCTCGACAAGGTGCTGAGCCTGCTGGTGCGCCGCATCGAGGTGGTGCAGCTGTCGAACGAGATCAACGAGCAGACCAAGGAAAGGATGGATGACAAGCAGCGCGAGTACCTGCTGCGTGAACAGCTGAAGACCATACAGGACGAGCTCGGCGAATTCGATGGCAGCAACAGCGAGCTGGAGGACCTGGCGGAAGCGATCGCCAAGGCGGACCTGCCGCCCGAGGCCGAAGCCCACGCCCAGAAGGAACTGCACCGGCTGCAAAGGATGCCGGAAGCGGCCGCCGAATATTCGATGCTGTGCACCTACCTCGAATGGCTGGCCGAGCTGCCCTGGTCGTCCACCACCGAAGACCGCATCGATATCGCGCAGGCGCGCCGCATCCTGGATGAAGACCATTTCGGCCTGGACAAGGTCAAGCGCCGCATCCTCGAACACCTCGCGGTGCGCAAGCTCAACCCGAACGGCAAGAGCCCGATCATGTGCTTCGTCGGCCCGCCGGGCGTGGGCAAGACGTCGCTCGGTCAGAGCATCGCGCGCGCCACCGGCCGCAAGTTCGCGCGCGTGAGCCTGGGCGGCGTGCATGACGAAGCCGAGATCCGCGGCCATCGCCGGACTTACGTGGGGGCGCTGCCCGGCAATATCCTGCAGGCGCTGCGCAAGGCCGGCTCGCGCAATTGCGTGATGATGCTCGACGAGATCGACAAGCTCGGCGCCGGCATCCACGGCGATCCTTCCGCCGCCCTGCTGGAAGTGCTCGATCCGGAGCAGAACTTCGCCTTTCGCGACAATTACCTCGGCGTGCCCTTCGACCTGTCGAAAGTGATGTTCATCTGTACTGCCAACATGCTCGACACCGTGCCCGGCGCACTGCTGGATCGCATGGAAGTCATCCGCCTGCCCGGCTATACCGAGGAAGAGAAGGCCCAGATCGCGCGCCGCTACCTGGTGGCGCGCCAGCTGGAGACCGATGGCCTGACACCGCAGCAGTGCGGCATCAGCGATGAGGCGATCCGCGCGATCATCCGCGACTACACCCGCGAAGCCGGGGTGCGCAATCTCGAGCGCGAGATCGGCAATGTGTTCCGCCACGTCGCCATGCGCGTGGCCGAGGAAGGCATGGCGCAGATGCAGGTGGAGGCGCGCGATCTGCCGGATATCCTCGGGCCGAAGAAGTTCGAAAGCGAGCTCGCGCTGCGCACCCGCCTTTCAGGCGTGGCGACCGGCCTGGCATGGACGCCGATCGGTGGCGACATCCTGTTCATCGAAGCCAGCCGCACCGCCGGCAGCGGCAAGCTGATCCTGACCGGTCAGCTCGGCGACGTGATGAAGGAAAGCGCGCAGGCGGCCCTCACCCTGGTCAAGTCGCACTGCGCGCCGCTGCAGATCGAGCCGGAAGCCTTCGACAAGCATGACATCCATGTCCATGTCCCGGCCGGCGCGCTGCCCAAGGATGGCCCGAGCGCCGGCATCGCCATGTTCGTCGCGCTGACCTCGCTGATGATCGAAACTCCGGTGCGCAACGATTGCGCGATGACCGGGGAAATCAGCCTGCGCGGCCTGGTGCTGCCGGTAGGCGGCATCAAGGAAAAAGTGCTGGCTGCGCTGCAGGCGGGCATCAAGGTGGTGCTGCTGCCGGCGCGCAACCGCAAGGACCTGGACGACATTCCGGAGCAGGCCCGGCGCGAACTGCAGTTCATCTGGCTCGACACCGTCGACGATGCGGTACAGGAAGCGCTGGGCGATACGCCCGGCCTGATCATTCCCCATTTGTTCAAGGAGATCACCCATGAGCAGAGAGCTTGATACCGTAAAGCCTTCCCGCCTCGCCCGGAGGGACGAGCAGATGCCGGACATCGCACAGCGCCTGGACAATACGGGCGGGATGTTCACCTTCCGCTATTCCTGCACCGAGATTTCCACGCAGGGCACTGGCATCCATGTCAAGCGCAGGGAAACCCGCTATGCGGACGGCAAGCTGACATCGGAAGAAAGCGAAGGCATGCTCGACCGCACTGCCTATGACGGCATGGTGCGCGAGGTGCAGGGATACTTCCTGAACCGGCTCGCGAATTTCCTGAAACTGTTCTGAGGCGCCCGGAGAACGAAATCCCTCAGGCGCGCAATGCCACTTCTCCCGCCGCCGCCGACCGGGTTCCCGCTGTCGGCTGGTTGCTCTCGCCATGGTAGGCAAACACCACCGATGTCTTGATCGCGGGTGTCGTGTTGCGCCCCGCGGAATGGAACAGCCGGCTGTGGAAGAACAGCACGTCACCCTTGTTCAGCTCGACGGGAATGCCCTGGGCAAACAGCTTCTGGTTGTCGGCATTGTCCGGCCTGAGGAAATCGAGTTCGTCGAGCTGCGCGGGCAGGATCGTCATCCGGTGCGAACCCGGAATCACTTTCAGCCCGCCGCTGGCCGCGTTTTCGGTTCCCAGCGCCAGCCAGACCGAGATCAGGTCGGAGCTGGCGAATGACCAGTAGCGGATGTCCCGGTGCCAGCCGGTAGCGGTGCCGAAGTTGGGATGCTTGGTCATCACGCTGTTGTGATGCGCGAGGTTCAGGCGCACGGGTTCGCCGAACAGCTGCTCCAGCCGCGCCACCACCTGCCTGTCTTCCGCAAAGAGCCGGAAGCATTCATGCCGGCGATAGGCATCGCGCAGCCGGCGCACGGTTCTGCCCCCGGGCGCATCGAGCGAAGCCGGCGCGCCGGGATAGCCGAGTACCGCCTCGTATTCGAGCGGGGGCTGGGCAGCATGCAGCTGCTGCTGCGTCACCGACAGCATCAGCTCGCAAGCCAGGGCCGGTACCATGTTCCGGAATACCAGGTAGCCCCTGTCGCGGAATTCTTCGATTTGGGTGACGGAAAGCGGTAGTTCCATTGGCTTGATGTTCCTTCTCTGCGTACCGGGAATACCTTAACCGAAACGCGCATGTTTTGCTGCGGGCATGCGGGCGGCGAAGCTCATTTCCCGAACATCTTCAGCACCGCGCCGCCCAGGCCTCCCGCCGCGCTGCCCACGCCGCGCGTCAATCCTTCCAGGCTCACGCCCAGGCTGTCGGCGATCGAGGCGCCGATGCGCCTGGCAAAGCTTTCATTCAGCGAAAACTTCGGATCGTTCAGGTTGCCTTCCAGCGTGAAATCGATGCTGATCCTGTTGTCGCGGTCACGGAGCGAGGCGATGACGGCCTGGCGCGGCACGCCCATGAAGGTGCCGAGCGCGCCGCCGCCCGCGCTCAGTTCCAGCCCGGTCAGCGACAGGTTGCCGGGTGCGCGCAGCTGGTTGTGGCGCACCGTGGACTTGATCTGCATGTCGAGCGTGCCCTTGCGCACGCCGGTTTCCGACGCCTTGATGAGGTAGGGCTCGAAGGCGGTCAGGTCGACGCCGGAGAGCCGGGTTGTGACCTCGGAATCCCTGGTGGCGATTTCGGCCCAGCCGTCGATCGACAGGCGGCCGTTGCGCTGCGCGCCCTTGACCACGCCTGCGATCTGCAACCGGGTGCGGCTGGCGAGGTCCGGCACATGCAAGTCCTCGACCGAGGCTTCGAGCTGTTCCAGGCGCAGCTTGTGCGCCGGCTGCTTGACGCTGGCGTCGAAGAATTCGAGCACGCCGCCGTGCAATTCCACGCTGCCGATGCCGACTTCGGGCGCGCTGCTGCTCTTGCCGCCGGCCGGCTTCTTCCTTTCCAGCAGGCTGGGCAAGAGACGCAGGCGGCCGTCGCGGGTACGCAGCACCGACAGGTAGGGTTGCTCGACCGTGATGCGCGCGACCCGGATTTTGGCCGTTGCCAGCCCGAGCAGGTCGGGCTTGATCACGACCCTTTCCGCACGCAGGGTGTCCTGCGCCGGCCAGCCCTTGGGCGCACGGATGACGACATCGCGCAGTTCGATGGAGGAAAAGCCGACTGACATGCTGCCCACGGCACTTTCCTCGCCGAGCGCCTGTTCGACCTGGGTTTTGAGGCTCTTGGCGGCAAAATGCATGCCGGCCGAGGAAATGACGATGATGATGCCAAGCGCTGCGAGCCCGAGCCTGGCTTTGCGCCCGAGTGTGATGTTTTTCATGCGTGCTGTCAGGATTCGTGGCGGACCGCATCAATGGCGACGGCCCGCGAGCTCGAGACTTTATTGCATGAATGAGTCTGCGGCAATAGTTGTCGGACCAATCCGGCAGCGCAAGCCGCCGGGTGAAATGGGATAATTGCCGACCGATTGCATACATGGAACGAACATCATGATTCTCGAACTCGCAGACATCCGCATCCAGCCCGGCAAGCAGGCCGAATTCGACGAAGCCATCCAGCGCGGCATTGCCCAGGTGATTTCGAAGTCGAAGGGCTTCAAGGGCTTCAAGGTCAACAAGGGCATCGAGTCGCCCGAGCGTTACGTGCTGATGATTTACTGGGACACGCTGGAAAATCACACCGTCGATTTCCGCCAGTCGCCGGCCTTCCAGGAATGGCGCGCCATCGTCGGTCCCCATTTCGCCGTACCGCCGGTGGTGGAACACTTCAACCTGCTCGCCGAATCGGCCTGATACCGCGCTGCCAGTCTCCGCATCCCTGCCGGCACCCGGATCTCCCTCCGGATTGAGCTGGCTCACGCGCGTATTGGGGACGCATCAGTACGGCCCCGCCTTGCCTTGCCCATAATGGGCGCATGATTTCCTGGCTCGACACTTACCGGCAAACCGTGATGGACATGATGGGCGGGGTCTCGACCGCGCTCGGCCTGGACCAGCAGGTGCAGGATCTCGATGCCCTGCAAATGGTCTTGCGCGCATGCGTCGTCTTCGTGTTCTGCTTGCTGGCGATCAAGGCCGCGAAGCGGCGCTTCATGGGCAGGGGGTCCGCATTCGACATCGTGATGATCATCATCCTCGGCTCCGTGATCAGCCGCGCGATCAACGGCACCGCACCGATGCTGCCCACGCTCGCCGCCAGCATTGCCCTGATCCTGATCCATCGCTTCGTCGCGTGGATGAGCATGCATTCCGGGCGCTGGAGGGCCTTCGTGGAAGGCGAGCCCAAGCTGCTGGTCGAGGATGGCACGGTCGATTGGGATGAAATGCGCAAGCACGACATCACGGAAAAAGATTTGCACTCCGCATTGCGCCAGGTGCTGAACACGGACGACCTTTCCCTGGTCAAACATATCTATCTGGAACCCGACGGCAAGCTCAGCATCGTGAAACGCTAGTTGCCGCAGCCTCAGGTTCCCTCATGTTTGCCGCTCGCGGCACAGGAAAAGGGAAGAGGATGGACAAGCAAGCTTCTCCGGCAGCAGCGCCAATCGCCGATGCCGATGCATTGAACAGCGCGAAGGCGGTCGGCTTGCGCTACGTCAGCGATGCCATGCCCGGCATTGCCCGCAAGCCCTGGAAGGACGGCTTCCGCTATCTCGACCCGGATGGCGAGCCTGTCCGCGATGAGGCGACGCTGGCCCGCATCAAGTCCCTCGCCATTCCGCCGGCATGGACCGACGTCTGGGTCTGCCCCTGGGAGAACGGACACCTCCAGGCCACCGGGCGCGACGCGAAGCGGCGCAAGCAATACCGCTACCATCCGCGCTGGCGCAATGTGCGAGACGAATCCAAGTACGAGCGGATGATCAGCTTCGGCAAGGCCTTGCCCGAGATCCGCAGGCAGGTCGATGCCGCCCTGAAGCTGCCGGGCCTGCCGCGGGAAAAGGTGCTTGCAACCATCGTCCAGTTGCTGGAAGCCACGATGATCCGCATCGGCAACCAAGAATATGCCCGCACCAACCGCTCCTTCGGCCTGACGACCCTGCGCGACCGCCATGTGCGCATCGACGGCAGCGAAGTGCTGTTCCGCTTCCGAGGCAAGAGCGGCGTCCAGCACGAGATCAAGGTCGACGATCCGCGGCTGGCGCGCATCATCAGGAAATCCCGCGATCTGCCGGGCCAGGAGTTGTTCCAGTATGTGGATGAAGACGGCGAGCAGCGAACCGTCGATTCGGCGGATGTGAATGACTACTTGCGTTCGATCACCGGCGAGGATTACACCGCCAAGGATTTCCGCACCTGGGCCGGCACCATGCTGGCCGCGCTGGCACTGCAGGAATTCCAGAAATTCGATTCCGAAGCGCAAGCCAAGAAGAACATCGTCCAGGCGATCGAGTCAGTGGCACAAAAGCTGGGAAACACGCCCACCATCTGCCGCAAATGCTATGTGCATCCCGCGGTCATCGAGGCCTATCTCGACGGCACGATCCTGCATGCCTTGCAGCAGCGTGCGCGGGAAGAACTCGTCAACGACATCCATGCGCTGAGCCCGGAAGAGGCGGCGGTGCTTGCATTGCTGCAGCAAAGGCTGGCCAAGGGGGAGGCGCGGAAGGCCGCGCCGAAGCCGAAAAAAGCTGCGCCAAAGAAAGCCCGCCCGGCTCGCCCGGCGTCGAAACAGCGGCATCGGGCACATGCCTGACCGCAATTTCGCCGACTGCCACTGATGGAGTGGAACTACTTGCATAAAAATCACGACTAACTTGTCCTTTTACGGTTTGGTGGCCGGCTGCTGCTCCTGATGAACTTGCTGCGCTGAACGAAATCAGGACGCCCTGCCGGTGTGATGCAGTTCAATCAGGCGCCGGTCCTGCCGGAAGGCGGGACGGTGCAACGGAGACCAATATGCAAGAACAGGTTGCAAGCCACGGCCGGCAGGACATGCCACACAGTCCTGCACCACCCGTCGCTTCCCCCGGACTTTCCCCGGACAGTCAGACAAGCTCTTCTCGCTACAAATCCTATGACGCCAACCGCAATGCGAAGCTGGTGAAAGCGCTTGGCTGGTTCAGCATTGGCCTGGGTGCCGCCCAGCTGCTGGCGCCGCGCAGAATGTCGAGGATGGTCGGCACGGCGGAAGACCATCCGACGCTCATGCGCGCAGTCGGCGCGCGCGAGATCGCAGCCGGCGTCGGCCTGCTCAGCCAGCGCAAGGCGACTCCCTGGCTGTGGGCACGCGTGGCCGGCGATGCGATGGATCTCGCCATGCTGGGCATGGCATCGCGCCGCACGGCCAATGGCGCACGGCGGCGCATGAGCCTGGCCACGGCGGCGGTTGCCGGCATCACCGTGCTCGACCTGCTGTCGAGCCTGCAGAACAGCAAGGTAAGCAATGCCGGGACCAGCGAGTCGGAAACCGGCGCATTGCGGGTGGAGAAGACGATCACCGTCAATCGTTCGGCCGACGAGTGCTACCGCTTCTGGCGCGACTTCGAAAACTTCCCGCGCTTCATGAAGCACCTGGATTCGGTGCAGAGGAAGGAAGGCAACCGCTGGCACTGGAAAGCCAAGGGGCCGGCGGGCATGCATGTGGAATGGGATGCGGAAATCACCACTGACCAGCCGGGCCAGATGCTGTCCTGGCGTTCGGTGGAGGGTGCGGACGTCGACAACATCGGCAGCGTGCGCTTCGAGCGTGCGCCCGGCGGCCACGGCACCATCGTCCGGGTGGACATGGAATACAACCCGCCCGGCGGCAAGGCGGGCGCAATGGTGGCCAAGCTGTTCGGCGAAGAGCCGACGCTGCAGATCGATCAGGCATTGCGCCGCTTCAAGTGGCTGATCGAAACCGGTGAAATTCCGACGACGATCGGACAGCCGTCGGGGCCGCGCGACATGATGTCACGAGTCTTGCTGAGGAAAGGAGAACCGGGATGAGAGCACTTTGCTGGATGGGAAAAAACGATGTGCGCGTCCAGAACGTCCCGGACCCGGAAATCCTCAATCCGCGCGACGCGATCCTGAAAATCACCTCCACCGCGATCTGCGGCTCGGACCTGCACCTCGTGGACGGCTATGTACCGACCATGGAAAAGGGCGACATCCTCGGCCATGAATTCATGGGCGAAGTGGTCGAAGTCGGGCGCGACGTCAAGAACCTGGCAGTGGGCGACCGGGTGGTGGTGCCGTTCCCGATCGCCTGCGGCAACTGCTTCTTCTGCCAGGAGAAGCTGTATTCGGTTTGCGAGAATTCCAATCCGAATGCCTGGATGGCGGAAAAGATGTGGGGCCATTCACCGGCCGGCATCTTCGGCTATTCGCACCTGACCGGCGGCTATGCCGGCGGCCAGGCGGAATATGTGCGGGTGCCGTTCGCCGATGTCGGCCCGATCAAGATCCCGAACGGCATGACCGACGACCAGGTGCTGTTCTTGTCGGACATCCTGCCGACCGGGTACATGGCGGCCGAGAACTGCGACATCAAGCAGGGCGACGTGGTGGCGATCTGGGGTTGCGGGCCGGTCGGCCTGTTCGCGATCCAGAGTGCCTACCTGCTTGGCGCGGAACGGGTGATTGCGATCGACCGCTTCCCGGAGCGCCTGCGCATGGCGCGCGGCCTGAAGGCGGAAACCCTCGACTATGAAGAAGTCAATGTGCTCGAAGCCCTGAAGGAAATGACCGGCGGCCGCGGGCCGAATGCCTGCATCGATGCAGTCGGCATGGAAGCACACGGCCTGGGCATGATCGGTGCATACGACCGGGTCAAGCAGGCGATGAAGATGGAAACCGACCGGCCCTATGCCTTGCGCGAAGCGCTCATGGCTTGCCGCAACGGCGGCACTGTCTCGATCGTCGGCGTCTACGGCGGCTTCGTCGACAAGTTCCCGATGGGTTCCGTGATGAACCGCTCGCTCACCATCAAGACCGGCCAGGCCCATGTGCAGCGTTACATGCGGCCGCTGCTGGAGCGCATCCAGAAGGGCGAGGTCGACACCACCTGCATGATCACCCACCGGCTGCCGCTGGACGATGCGCCGTACGGCTACCACATCTTCCGGGACAAGCAGGACGAGTGCGTCAAGGTGGTGCTCAAGCCGTGAATCTTCCCCCCGTCGTTCGGCGGCGGGAGGGGCAAACGGCTTGCCTGAATGGCACTGTCCCCGCCGGGTACAGCCATATGAGGCTGCGCCGGGCGGGGACAGTGTTTTCCGGAATCCCTGGAAGCTGACCTGGCAGGGTTGAGCGCCGCATGATGCGGCGGCCTTTTTCCCTTACGCGTAAATGATCAGCGCGGCGACGCCAATGATCAGCGCAGCTTTCGTCAGTTTGTAGGCCGTCTTGTTCCAGGCCTTGAACTTGCGGCGGTACTGGCCGCCTTGCCAGACGAAGCGGAACAGCTTGTTGATGCCGCCGAGCTGGTCGCCGGTTTCGTTGGGCGAGCTGGCTGCCGTCATCATGGTGCGGCCGAGCCACTTGTTGATCGTCTGCGCCCAGCGATAGCGCATCGGGCGCTCGATGTCGCAGAACAGGATGATGCGATTGCTGTCGCTCGCATTCTGCGCCCAGTGGATATAGGTTTCGTCGAATACCACGCCCTGGCCGTCGCGCCAGCTGTAGCGCTGGCCGTCGACATCGATGAAGCAGCGGTCGTCGTTCGGCGTGACCAGGCCGAGGTGGTAGCGCAGCGAGCCGGCGAATGGATCGCGGTGCTTGTTGAGTTTGCCGCCGGGCGGCAGTTCGGCGAACATCGCCGCCTTCACGCTCGGGATGCTCTTCAGCAGCGCCACCGTCTTCGGGCAGAAGCGTTCGGCCGAAGGATGGCTGGCGTCGTACCACTTCAGGTAGAAGCGCTTCCAGCCGGTCTTGAAGAAGGAATTGAAGCCGGCGTCGTCATTCTTTTCCGCCGCCTTGATCTTTTGCAGCTCGATCAGGCCGACCGCTTCCTCGCGGATGATTTCCCAGTTCTTTTCCAGCAGCTCCAGGTCGCGGAAATCGGAGGTGGGCAGGAAAGGGGAATTCCGCACGCCGGAGAAGGCATGCATGAACATGTTGATCGGCGCCATGATCGAGGAATGGTCGAACAGCTGGCGGAAGAAGGGCAGCCGCACCCGGCCGCGGAAATGTACATGGAAGACGGAAAGGAAATACAGGGCCACTATGGTCCATTTCATGACGCTACCTCGTGTGGGATGTAAGCGGTCGCTGTTGTCCTCTCGCCATCGTGTCATGAAAAAGGCAAGCGCCGCCGCATTGGAATGTCCCGCATTTTACGCTAGATCAAATTATTCCCGGCTTTTGCAAGGCGTCAGGCTGTGGCTAATTGCGCCAAGTGCTGTGGTGGGTGTGGCAAGATTTTGTTACCATCAGACAACTTTTCAGCCTATCTTCGCCTCACTCGTTCATGCATCCCCCGCCTGCGCCAACCGGTTCCCCGGATGCGACACCCCAGAATCCCCACTACATCAACGCCGTCACCGAAATGGGGGAGCAGTGCGAGGTTCTTGCGCAGGAAGACATTTACGCCGCCAACGGGATGAAGCTGCTGGCCAGGGGCGCGCGCATCAACAAAAGCCAGTGCGAACGCCTGAACCTGCACAAGCTGTGCGCACCGCTCGATATGGTGCTTTCGACCGAGCGGCCGGTCGATGCCGCGCATCTCGCTTCCGAAGCCGGCAGGCTGCTCGCCGACGAGCCGGTGATCGCGCGCCTGGTGGAGCGGTCCGGCGATCCGTTCGGCTTCAGGCCGGCGCTGGGTGCGTTATCCCTGTCCACGCCGCTTGCCTTCCGGCTGACCGTGATGCGCGAACGGCGCGCCAGCCTGTTTGCCCATTCCCTGCGCACGGCGCTGGTGTCGTATGCACTCGCGGTGCGGCTCGGCCTGCCGGAGCGGCAGCGGCAGGAACTTCTGCTGGCTGCGATCTGCCACGACCTCGGTGAGATGCATACCGACCCGGACCTGCTTGCGCCCGGCCATCGCATCACGCCGCAGGAGCGGCGCTTTGTCCATGTCCATCCGATCACCAGCTATGTGCTCCTGCGTGACCTCGATGCCGCTCCCCCGGCCGTCCTGCAGGCGGTGCTGCACCACCATGAGCGTCTGGACGGCAGCGGTTATCCCTATGGCCTGGGCGGCGAACAGATACACCCGCTGGCAAACATTCTCTGCGTGGCGGAACTGATGGAAACCGTCGGGCGCCGTGCCGACCTGCAGCGGCTGGATGTGCTGCTGCGCCTGAACCGGCATCGCCTCGACCCGGCCGCGGCCGGCGCCTTGCACGAACTGCTTCGCGCCGATGCCGCGCGGACGCACCCGGAGCCCGCCAATGCCGACGCGATGCTGAAGCTGAGCCACCTGGGCGACGTCCTGCACGCCTGGGATGCCTTGCGCGGCCGGCTTGAAGAACAGGCAGCCGCATCCGGCCGCCTCGAATTCCTGGCTGAACGGATGGCGAGGCTGCGTTCGCTGCTGCTGCAGGCGGGCATCGATCCGCAGGACGCAAAGACGCTGCTGGAGATTGCCCGTGAAGAAGACAGCGTACTGAACGAACTGCAGGCAACGCTGGATGAGTTGCGCTGGCTGATGAATGACATCGCCAACGAGATCGAGCGCCGTACCCTCGCGCTCGACGATCAGAACCGGCACATGGTGGATGAATTCACCGGCCTGCTGCGCAGGGACCCGAGCCCGGCAGCGCCGGCCGAGGCTGCCGCAGCAGCCTGATGCGCAGGAACCTCCGACCTACTTGCGCAGCCTTTCCAGGAGCAGATCGGTTTGCACGCCGGAGTCGTAGTGGCGCGCGCCTTTCTGGTAGATCATGGCCCCGACTGTGGCCAGGAAGGCAAAGTCTTCTTCGCTCACTTCCGACTGGATATGGACCATGAATTCCGCGAAGGCGGAAACCAGGTCTTCCACTGCCAGCACATCTTCCAGCTTCGCTGCAAGATGATGCATGATTTCGATGGCATCTTCCTTTTTCATTATTCCCCGCCCCCCTCTTATGTCTCTGGATTGTAAGAGGGGCCTATTTCGGAATGAAATGCCAAAAGGGTAAAAAGCAAGCGCAAGCAGGCGTTTCTTGCGCAAGACGTGGCAAGCCAGCGACAGCTTGATGATGTGCTGTCAACTCCTTGCGCGCGGCAAGGCCTTATTCGGTTCCGCTGTGTTGCTGTTCCGACGTTGTCGGTTTGCCATAAGTGCTGCTGACACGGTATTTCCCGCGCCGGTCGCCCATCAGGTCGCGCAGTTCGCGAATGCTCATGTCGGTTGCTTCATGCATGCGAATCAGCAGCGACGCGCCGATGGGCAGGCGCCGGTGCCTGATCTTGCTGATGACCGGCGGCGCAACTTCCAGCACGCGCGAAAGGGCCGCATCGTTTTTCAGTTGCATCTTCTCGATCAGTGCATCGAGCAGGCGGTTCGGATCGTATTCGCCGTTTGACAGCAGTTGATGTTCAGTCATGATGTTCTTGCCAAAGGGTTGATGGTTCGGGACGCCTTGCTCCGGCCGAAGATGAGGCAATGCGACGTGCCATGCACGAAAGCCGGTCACGCCGGATGCGCGCACCCCGGCAGCCCTGGATCAGGCGCGCCGGACGAGACGCAGCAGCAGCACCAGCACCACCGCGCCTACGGTCGCGACCACAATGCTGCCAAGCAAGCCGCCCCCTGCGGAAAGACCGAAATACCGGAACAGGTAGCCGCCAATGAAAGCACCGACAATGCCAATGATGATGTCACCGATAACGCCGAACCCACCGCCGCCCACAAGCGCGCCGGCCAGCCATCCCGCAATCAGACCGACGATGATGAACCATAGCAATTCCATTTTCTTCTCCTCAAACGTGTTCGTTTGATGGATATGATCCATGCAGGCAATGAAAGTTCGTCAATGTTTTTCGTTGCCGCCCTGCAGCCACAGGGCGCGTCGGGCGGGAGCGATGGCTCTCTCTACTCCTCCGGCATGGGCCGGTGCTGGCTGGCCATTTTCTGCTGCAGGGCCGGCGGCACCAGGTCATAGTGGCTGAACTCCATGGTGTAGCTGCCGCGTCCGCCGGTTGCCGCGTGCAGGCGTGACTGGTAGCCGTTCAGTTCCGACAGCGGCACTTGCCCGGCAATCACCACGGTATCGCTTTGCGCGGTTTGCATGCCGCTGATCTGGCCGCGCTTGGCGGCAATGTCGCCCGTGATGTCGCCCATGTTTTCTTCCGGCGCGACGATCTCGACGTTGACGATGGGCTCCAGCACGATGGGCCGCGCCTTCAACACCGCGTCGATGAAAGCCTTGCGGCCGGCGGTGGCGAAGGCGACTTCCTTGGAGTCGACCGGGTGGCTCTTGCCGTCGTACACGGTGACGCGCACATCCTGCATCGGGAATCCGGCCAGCGGTCCCGCTTCCAGCACCTGCCGCACGCCTTTTTCCACGGCGGGAATGAACTGTCCGGGGATCGCGCCGCCCTTGACGGCATCGACGAATTCGAAGCCGCTGCCGCGCGGCAGCGCTTCCACCCGCAGGAACACTTCGCCGAACTGGCCGGCGCCGCCGCTCTGCTTCTTGTGCCGGTGATGGCCCTCGGCCTTGCCGGCAATGGTTTCGCGATAGGCGATCTTCGGCGGCCGCGTCGCGATGTCGATCTTGTACACCTCGGTCATCCGCTCCAGCGCGCAGCGCAGGTGCAGTTCGCCCAGGCCGAGCAGCACGGTTTCATTGGTGCTGGCCATGTGCTCGACCTTCAGGCACGGGTCTTCCGCCGTCAGCTTGTGCAGTATTTCCCACATCCGCTGTTCGTCGCCGCGCCGCTTCGGCTCGATCGCCAGGGCATAGATGGGCAGCGGGAAGGGCAGGGGGCGGAGATGGATATGCGCATCTTCCGCTGCATCGTGCAGCACCGCGTCGAAGGCGATGTCTTCCACCTTGGCCACGGCGCAGATGTCGCCCGGCACGCACTGCGCCACTTCCGCCTGTTCCTTGCCCTGCAACAGGAAAAGGTGCCCGACCCGGAACGGCTTCCTGCCGTCGCCGACATATAAGAGGCTGTCGCGCATCACCGTACCCTGGTGGATGCGGAACACGCCCAGCTTGCCGATGAAGGGATCGACCGTCACCTTGAACACATGGGCCAGCACATGCTGCGCCGGGTCGGGCACCGAGCGGATTTCGCGCTGCTCCTCGGAACCGCTGATGTCGTCGCGGTAGAACAGCGGCGGATTGCCTTCCGTCGGATTCGGCATCAGCTTCACGAACACATCCAGCAATTCCCGGATGCCGGCGCCGTTGCGCGCCGACACGAAACAGATGGGCACCAGATGTCCTTCGCGCAGTGCCTGCTCGAAGGGCGCATGCAATTGCTCCGGCGCGATTTCACCCTGTTCCAGATAGAGCGCCATCAGGTCGGCATCGACTTCCACCACCTGGTCGACCAGCGCGCGATGCGCTTCTTCGACAGAAGAGAAATCGGCTTCCCCCGCAGGATTGAAAAAGCAGTCGACCACCTTGCTGCCGCCGGCAGCCGGCAGGTTGATCGGCAGGCATTCCTTGCCGAAGCTTTCCTGGATGCGCTTGACCAGTCCCGGAAGGTCGATGTTTTCCGCATCGATCTTGTTGACGATGATCATGCGGCACAGCTTGCGCTGCTGCGCCAACTCCATCATGCGCACGGTGATCATCTCGATGCCGGTCTGGGCATTGATCACGATGGCGGCGCTTTCCACCGCCGGCAGGGCGCTGATGGCCTGGCCGATGAAGTCGGGATAACCGGGCGTGTCGATCAGGTGAATACGGGTGTCGCGGTAATCGAGGTGCGCGAGCGCGGAGTGCAGGGAATGCTGGTACTTGCGTTCGAGCGGATCATAGTCACACACGGTGTTGCCGCGCTCCACGCTGCCCGGCGCTTCGATCATTCCGGCGCTGCCCAGCAATGCTTCGGCCAGGGTCGTCTTGCCGCTGGCGGTATGCCCGAGCAGGGCGACGGTGCGGATCGCTTCGGTGCTGTAAGGCATCGGCAGCCCCTTTCCGAAAGCTATCGAACAAATATGAGTGGGAAGCATCGTATTGATGCCCCGGTTTCATTATTGTCCGTGCCAGTGTCGGCGGCAAATTGAGGTAACACAAAAGCACAGGGCTGAAGTGCATGCGCTCCGAAACTTGATGCAGTCCGCATGGCGATTTGCGCATGCATGCTAAGGTGTGGATTACATCCGGGTGCGGCATTTGCGGATGCGCCGCTGCCGTGCCGCAGTGAGCCAGGAAGATCCGGAAACGGGAAACATTGCACAGGAGCGACAATGCCAATTCAGGAATACAGACGCCGGACAGGGCAGCGTCTCACCTACACCATCGAATATGACAAGGGTGAATATTTCATCTTCCGCGACGGCCAGCTGAAAAGGTCGGTGCCGGATGCCATGGCCACGGGCATTTCTCCACGCGAGGCCACTCCCGATCTCATGCTGCGCCTGGCCATAGGCGATATCGAGGCGCTCAACGGCATGGATGAGTAATGGGTCATCCTCCTGTCCTTCTCCCGCGACCATCACGCTCGGCCTGACATCGTTTGAGCCACCCGGACCGCGCGGCATTGCCGCTCTTGAGGGGGATCAACTTACGTCAAATCAAGGGGCATGGCGTTGAACCTTTGTCCACTTCTTCCGCTCGCATGTGCACTGCCCGCATTGTGCATCGGGCATTTCCATCCACATAAAGAAGAGGAAGAAGAGGAAATCCATGACCCGTCCCCGCCATACCCGCACCGCCTCCACCCTGCCCCTGCTGGGCATGCTGCTTGTCTCCGGCCAGGTACTTGCAGGCGGTTTCGCGCTCAATGAGATGAGCGCCGGCAGCCTCGGCAACGCCCACGCTGGCGGCGCGGCCCTGGCAGAAGACGCCAGCACCATTTTCTACAACCCGGCCGGCCTGATGCGCATGCAGGGACGGCAATTCGCGGCCTCCGCATCCGGCATCCGCCCCTCGGCGGAATTCGACAACCGCGGCTCGCGTACCACATCCGGTCCGCTGACCGGCGGCAATGGCGGCGACGCCGGCGGCTGGGCCTTCGTGCCGTCGCTGTACTACGCCATGGACATCAATCGCGACATGCGCTTCGGCATTGGCGTGCAGACACCCTTCGGGCTCAAGACGAGCTACGACAGGGATTGGGTGGGGCGCTACCAGGCACTCAAGTCCGACCTCAAGACGGTCAACATCAATCCGGTGCTCGCCTACCGCGTCAATGATCTCGTATCCGTTGGGGGCGGGGTCAGCGCGCAATATATTGACGTCGAACTTTCGCGCGCCATCGATTTCGGCAGCGTGTGCGTGGGTGTCGCTGGTGCCGGCACGTGCGGAGCGATCGGCTTCCTGCCGCAGACGCGGGATGGCCGGGTGACGGTGAGCGGCAATGACTGGGGCTTCGGGTACAACCTCGGCGCCATGTTCACGCCGCGCTCGGACATGCGCTTCGGCGTCACCTACCGTTCCAAGATCAGCCACACTCTGCGCGGCGATGCGGATTTCGACAAGCCGGCAGGCTTGCCCGGGGCGATCGCCGCCTCGCCAACGTTTACCGATACCGATGCCCGGGCCAGCCTCGACCTGCCGGAATCGGTGAACCTCAGCGGCTACGTGGATCTCGATCCGAAGTGGTCAGTCATGGCGGACCTGCAGTGGCTGCACTGGAGCCGGTTCAAGGAGCTGCGGGTCCGCTTCGCCAATGGCGCGCCCGACAGCGTGACGCCGGAGGAATGGCGCAACACCTGGCGGGTGTCGCTCGGGGCCAACTACCGTTACAACGACATGTGGAAGCTGCGCGCCGGCGTCGCCTATGACCAGTCGCCGGTGAGAAATGATCTGCGCACCCCGCGCGTACCGGATGCCAACCGTATCTGGCTGGCTTTTGGCGCCCAGTACAAACTCTCGCGTCAAAGCGCGATCGACGTCGGCTATGCCCACCTGTTCGTCAACAATGCCTCGCTCAACAAGTCCGAACCGCCGGTGGGCGGAACCCTGATCGGCGATTACGACAGCGATGTGAACATCCTGAGCGTGCAGTACAGCCAGTCCTTCTGAGCATCGATCAGCCGGCCAGCACGGCCGGCCGCGCAAGCCTTCCTGCTGCAACCCGGGGCGCAAGCGCAGGTCAAAGCAGGAAGGCTTGCTTCCTGGCGCCGCATTCCGGCTTGCCGCCGGCCCCGTACTTCCCTCAATTCAAGTCCGGTTCCGCGCACCTGCGACCATTCCGGGCTTCGCCTGAATCCTTCCGCCACCGGGCAAGATCCTTGTCACCAACACTTCCGACCTGCACATGGCAGAAACCTGCAAACTACTTCGCCTATCCGGATTTCGATATGTTCATATACCGGTTTATCTATAGCTAAGTGGAAAGAATTGCGTCATGTTTCTGTAAAATTGCTTTTTTTTAACGCAGTACCCATTCATACATAAAACACCGGAGGAAGCAGATGAGTTTGATGGAGAGGGTTTTTAAACTGAAGGAACAGGGGACGGATGTGCGGACCGAGCTGCTTGCCGGCCTGACCACCTTCCTGACGATGGCGTACATCATCTTTGTCAACCCATCCATCCTCGGCGATGCCGGCATGCCCAAGGATTCGGTGTTCGTGGCGACCTGTCTGGCAGCAGCCATCGGTACCCTGATCATGGGCCTGTATGCGAATTATCCGATCGCGCTGGCACCCGGCATGGGTCTGAACGCGTATTTCGCCTATGGTGTGGTCAAGGGCATGGGTTATTCCTGGGAAGCGGCGCTGGGCGCAGTCTTCATTTCCGGCTGCCTGTTCCTCATCATCAGCGTGCTGCGCATACGCGAAGCGATCATCAACGGCATTCCGCACTCGATCCGCACCGCGATCACCGCCGGTATCGGCCTGTTCCTCGGCATCATCGCCCTGAAGAATGCCGGCATCGTCGCCGCCCATCCCGCCACCTTCATCACCTTGGGCGACCTGCACCAGGCGCCGGCGATCCTGGCGGTTCTCGGCTTCTTCCTGATCGTTGCGCTCGACAAGCTCAAGGTCAAGGGCGCCATCCTGATTGGCATCGTCGCCGTCACCGTACTGAGCTTCTTCTTCGCCGGCAACAAGTTCGCTGGCATCGTGTCCGCGCCGCCTTCGATTGAGCCGACCCTGTTCAAGCTCGATATTTCCGCTGCACTGTCGGTCGGCATTCTGAACGTGGTGCTGGTGTTCTTCCTGGTGGAAGTGTTCGACGCCACCGGCACCCTGATGGGTGTGGCCAATCGGGCCGGCCTGCTGAAATCCGGCAAGATGGACCGCCTGAACAAGGCTCTGATGTCCGACAGCACCGCGATCGTCGCCGGTTCCTTCCTCGGCACGTCCAGCACCACCGCCTATATCGAAAGCGCTGCCGGCGTGCAGGCGGGCGGCCGCACCGGCCTGACCGCGATCGCCGTCGCCGTCCTGTTCCTGGCCTGCCTGTTCATCGCTCCGCTGGCCGGCGTCGTTCCCGCCTATGCCACCGCGCCCGCGCTGTTCTACGTGTCCTGCCTGATGCTGCGCGAAATGGCCGATGTGTCATGGGATGACACCACGGAAAGCGTGCCCGCAGTCGTGACTGCGCTGCTGATGCCGTTCACTTACTCGATTGCCAACGGCATCGCCTTCGGCTTCATTTCCTATGCCGGCCTGAAACTCTTCACCGGCCGCGCCAAGCAGGTGCCGCTGGTGGTCTGGATCATCGCCGCCCTCTTCATCTTCAAGTTCATCTACATCGGTTCCGGCGGCTGACGGACCGATCCCCGGGCTGCCCGCCAATGGCGGCCCGGGAACGGCTTGCGCCCGGGTCGCATCTGAAGCGTATGCACACTTCAGGAGGGCGCTATGCAATCGATATTCCAGGCATCCGATTCCGGGCAAGCCGTCATCCGGAATGCGACCGCAACCGGCACCGAGCAACTCGTCGTGACCCTGCATCCCGGAAGCGACTCTTCCGTGGACATTGAAATCCGGGAAGACGTGCCGGGGAGCGGCCTGGTTTCGAGCTCGATTTCCATCAACCAATCCAACCTGCAGCGCCTGGTGCAATGGCTGCGCGATCAGGATGCGGTGGATTAGGCCTTCGCGCTGAACAAGCCGGCCCGCCGCCGTGCTCAGAACTGATAGAGGAAATTCACGCCGAAGTGAGAACCGTCGATCGAGGGCTCGCCGCTGACATCGGTGGTGACGCCATTGGCCGCCGTGAAGCGCTTCGGCCGGTATTTCTCCGACACATAGCGGACATTGATCCAGGCGCTCGGCGTGATGCCGAAGCCGGCTTCCAGTACCGCGCCGGTCGTGTTCTTGAATTTCAGGGTTTCCTTCTCGTCGTCCACATCGGAGGTCGCCTTCGGCGACTGCACGAAGCGCACGCCGCCACCGAAGCGCCAGCGTTCGACGCCGGTATAAAAGGCGAGCAGTTCCAGCGGCACCCGTTCGAAGCGCAGCGAGCCGTTGCGCGCCGAAGCATCGTCGACGTGGTAATTGACGGTGAACGAGGTCGCGAGCGGCACATCCTTCATCTGCACCAGCACGCCGGCGCCGAGCTGGACCAGGCCGCCGCTCTTGATGTTGTCGGAATAGCCGTTCCTGTAGCGCGCTGTGAGGATGGTGTCGCCGCCGTCAGTCAGGCCACCGGTCAGGATGAAGTGCACGCCGGGATTGGGGTCGGCCGCATGCGCGAGAAACGGCGCAGCAAGCGCGGTGCCCGCCAGGCTCAACAGTAAGGTTTTTTTCATTATCGTTCCCTGAAAATATGCGACATGCCGGGCGGCATGTGCCCGGCGGATTCTATCGGCTTTCCAGGGAGGCGCGATGGCAGTGTTGCAAAACCGCCATGCCGAATCGTGTGAAAAATCGTAAGGGAAGAGAAGAGGAGGGCGGGCGGATGAGGCTGTGCTCATCCGCCCGCAGCAGCTTTACATCATCAGCGCGTGATCGGCTTGTAGCGGATGCGCTTCGGCTTGGCACCTTCCTCGCCGAGGCGCTTCTTCTTGTCCGCTTCGTATTCCTGGTAATTCCCGTCGAAGAACACCACCTGCGAATTGCCTTCGAAGGCGAGGATGTGCGTCGCGATCCGGTCGAGGAACCAGCGGTCGTGCGAGATCACCATCACGCTGCCGGCGAATTCCAGCAGGGCGTCTTCCAGCGCGCGCAGGGTTTCCACGTCGAGGTCGTTCGACGGTTCGTCCAGCAGCAGCACGTTGCCGCCCATGAGCAGGGTCTTCGCCAGGTGGAGGCGACCGCGCTCGCCGCCGGACAGGTTGCCGACGATCTTCTGCTGGTCGGCGCCCTTGAAGTTGAAGCGGCCGAGATAAGCGCGCGAAGGCATCTCGAAGCGGCCCACCGTCAGGATGTCGGCGCCGTTGGAGACGTCTTCCCACACCGTCTTCTTGTTGTCGAGTTCGTTACGCGACTGGTCGACCAGCGACAGCTTCACGGTCGGCCCGAGGATGACTTCGCCGCTGTCCGGATTCTCCTTGCCCGCGATCATCCGGAACAGCGTCGACTTGCCGGCGCCGTTGGGGCCGATGATGCCGACGATCGCGCCAGCCGGCACCTTGAAGGAAAGGTTGTCGATCAGGAGCCGGTCGCCAAAGGCTTTGGAAACATTCTTGAACTCGATCACTTCATTGCCGAGGCGCTCGGCCACCGGGATGAAGATTTCCTGCGTCTCGTTGCGCTTCTGATATTCGAATTCGGACAGTTCATTGAAGCGGGCCAGGCGTGCCTTGCTCTTGGCCTGGCGGCCTTTCGGATTCTGGCGCACCCATTCGAGTTCCTTCGCGATCGTCTTCTGCCGCGCCGATTCGCTCGCCTCTTCCTGCTTCAGGCGCGCTTCCTTCTGTTCCAGCCAGGAGCTGTAATTGCCCTTCCAGGGAATGCCGTGGCCGCGGTCGAGTTCGAGGATCCATTCGGCGGCGTTGTCGAGGAAGTAGCGGTCGTGGGTGATGCCGACCACGGTGCCGGGGAAGCGCTGCAGGAACTGCTCCAGCCATTCCACCGATTCCGCGTCGAGGTGGTTGGTCGGCTCGTCGAGCAGCAGCATGTCGGGCTTGGACAGCAGCAGCTTGCACAGTGCCACGCGGCGCTTTTCGCCGCCGGACAAGACGCCGATCTTCGCATCCCAGGGCGGCAGGCGCAGTGCATCGGCCGCGATTTCCAGCTGCTGGTCGAGGTTGCCGCCGCCGGAGGTGGCGATGATTGCTTCCAGCCGCGCCTGCTCGGCGGCCAGTGCATCGAAGTCGGCATCCGGTTCGGCATACGCGGCATAGACCGCGTCCAGCTTGGCCTGTGCCTGCGCCACTTCGCCCAGCCCCGATTCCACCGCTTCGCGCACCGTCTGCTCGGGATCGAGTTCCGGTTCCTGCGGCAGGTAGCCGATGTTCAGGTTGGGCATGGGCACGGCTTCGCCTTCAATGTCCTTGTCGACGCCGGCCATGATCTTCAGCAGCGTCGATTTGCCGGAACCATTCAGGCCGAGCACGCCGATCTTGGCGCCCGGGAAGAAGGAGAGCGAAATGTCTTTCAGGATCTGGCGCTTGGGCGGAACGATCTTGCCCACGCGGTTCATTGTGTATACGTACTGAGCCATGAATGCTCCTGGAGGATCGAAAAGAAAAGTTGACTAGGATACGACAGAATCGGAGGCCGGACGGTTCAGGCGGCGCTCTTCCTGCCCGACCAGGCTTGCCACAAGCCTTCCAGCGAATACACCAGCAGCGCCGCCCAGATCAGGGCGAATCCGGCCAGTCGCGCGCCGCCGAACGGCTCGTTGTAGAGCCAGACGCCGAGCAGCAGCTGCAGCGTCGGCCCGATGTATTGCAACAGGCCGAGCAGCGACAGGGAAATGCGCCGCGCGCCGGCGGCAAACAGCAGCAGCGGAATCGCGGTGATCGGGCCGGCCGCAGCCAGGAGCCATTTCGCGGAAAGCGAGGCGCCGGCGAAATGATTGTGGCCGGCAAGCGTAAGGTAGACGAGATAGGCAAGCGCCAGCGGAAACAGCACCAGTGTCTCCAGCGCCAGGCCTTCCAGCGGCCCGAGTGCCGCCGTCTTGCGCAACAGCCCGTAGATGCCGAAGGTGGCTGCCAGCGAGAGCGCGATCCAGGGCGGATGGCCGCTTTGCCAGGTCAGCCAGGCAACGCCGCAAGCTGCCAGCGCGATCGCCAGCCATTGTCCCGGGCGCAGGCGTTCCTTCAAGACAATGAAACCCAGCATCACATTCACCAACGGATTGATGAAATAGCCCAGGCTGGCATCGAGCACATGCCCGGCATTGACGGCCCAGATGTAAATGAACCAGTTGCCTGACAGCAGAAGCGCGCTCGCGGTGAAGCCGCCCAGCACGCGCGGCTGGCGCAGCGCCTTGCCCAGCCACGCCCACTGCCGCCGCCAGGTCAGCACGACCAGCAGGAAGGCGAGCGACCACAGCATCCGGTGCACCAGGATTTCCTGCGCCGGTATTTCCTGCAAGGCTTTGAAATAGACAGGGAACAAGCCCCACATGGCATAGGCGAGGGCGGCGTAGAGGATTCCGGCTTGCATGGCAGGTGATCGACTGGAATAGGCTTGAGTTGGAAATCGAATCGGAATGGAAAATGATTGCGTGCCGCAAGGCTGCGGCGCGGCAATTATCTCAGCATTCGACGATGGCGGCAGGAGGGAACGATGTCGCTATGCAGCTTGCAGCGATTGGAAGTAATACACCGCGCCGCCCAGTTCCGGCGGAGCCTGGTAGCGCAGCTTTGCGCCGCGCCGCAAGGCAAGCGGCCGGGCAAAGGCCGGGCCGTCGTAGACGAAGGTGTGGAATTCCCCGTTCTCGCCGCAGGCATCGACACCCGGCGGCAGCGAGGCAAGGAAGGCGTCGTCGAATTCGCGTCCGCAGAATTCTTCGCCGAGGTGATTGCCGTTGACGCATGCCACGACCGCCTTGAAGCCGCTGGCGAGGAATTCTTGCACCAGCTTTTCGCGCGGCTCGTTCCAGAGCGGCAGGCTGGCTTCAAGGCTGGCCGCAGCGCACACCTTTTCTTCCCATTCGCGGTGCGGTAACAGGTCGATGTCGCCGAAGATGGCATGGGTGAAGCCATCCGCGCGTGCCGCCCGCAGCGCGCCGATGAATCGTTCTTCGTAGGTCTTCCAGGAAGCTTGATAGAACTGCAGTTCCAGCCCGAGCGCGCCGGCTTGCGCTCGCAGCAGCTCCGGCGCGAGGCCGTGCGAGCGGGAACTGGCGCCGGATTCATCCATGGCGGTGATCAGGCGGTGAACCGCCACGCCGGCCTGGCGCGCGCGCCACATGGCAAGGCAGGAATCCTTGCCACCGCTCCAGGAGACGAGCGCGGAGGGCGCGGCGGGGGACGGCATGATGCTATAGCACCTCTTCTTCCAGGATCTTCGCGCTTGCCGCCTTGACCGGGGCCGGCTTTTTCGCGCTCACCGGTGCCGGAGTGTGCACGGTCAGCGGCACCGGGATTGCAAGCTTTCGCAGCACAGGTTCCACCGACAGATAACGCCTCTCGGTCTGGCTGACCCATACCGACCATGCCAGGATCAGCGGGTGGATCATTTCCAGCCCTTCCTCGAAGGCGTCCGCATACAGGTTCATGACCGGCGACAGCGTGATGCCGTAATTGTTGAACAAGACCGCCGGCGCCCGGTCCAGCACCTTGCCGAGCAATACCAGCACCGTACCGAGCATGAGCCAGATACCGGAGCGCGAACGCCAGCCGCCTTCGAGGAACAGGAAGCGCGCCACCACGAGTCCGACATAGATCACCACACCGATCGCTGCCAGTGCCACGCAGCCGGCGATCAGCTTTTCCGCAAACGGCGCGGGAATGTGCCGGTAGTAATTGGTCTTCAGGATGCTGGCAGCGGTGAATGCCTTGTGCAGGTCGGCTTCGCGGGCGGCGAACACCACGCACAGCAGCGCAAAGGCTCCTGCACGCGCGCCGAGCGGGCGGATGCGCAGGAGGATCAAGGCTCCCGTGAACAGCCAGGCAACGATCGAGAGTTGCTCGAACGGCCCTTCTTCCGAAAAGGTCCAGTGGAAAGTCGGTTCCGCCAGCACCAGCGGAAGCGCCATGAGCAGCAGGATGTAGAGGAAGATGGCCAGTGTGACGCGGCCATCCGAGGGGGTAAAGCGCAGTGAATCAGGTCGAAGCTTCAAAACGACGTTCCTTCAATAGAGTGTTGTAAATCGCAAGATTGCCGTTGACCATGGCGTCAACGGAAAATTCGGACAGGATGCGCGCCCGGCCGGTTTCGCCCATCCGGCGGCGCAGGCCGGGATCATCGAGCAGGCGGCGCAGGGCGGCGGTGAGCGCCGCCACATCGCCGCGTGGAATCAGCAAGCCGTTGACGCCATCGATCACCGCCTCCGGCAAACCGCCGGCACGGCTGGTCACGATCGGCACGGCGGCAGCCGAGGCCTGCAGCAGCGACACGCCCAGGCCTTCCATGTCGGCCGGATGCGCGAGGATGTCGAGCCCGCCCAGCCATTTCGGCAGGTCGGTGCGGAAGCCGGCGAAGCGGATGATGTCGGACAGGCCGCGGCGCGCGATCTCGGCTTCGAGCTCGGCCTGCATCGGGCCCTTGCCGAACAGCAGAACGCGCAGGCCGGGGTAGTCGTGGCGCAGCGTGTCGGCCGCCTCGATCAGGTAAAGATGGCCCTTGCGCGGGATCAGTTGCGCCACCATGCCGATCACCAGCGATGCATCGGGCAGCGCAAACTCGCGCAGGAAGCCGGCGCGGTCCACCGGCGCAAGATAGGGTGCGGCATCGACCGCGCTGCGCACGCAGCTCACCTTTTCCGGCGCCAGCCCTTCCGAGAGCAGGACCTGGCGGATCGCTTCCGAGATGGTGATGACGTGGTCGTACAGCCTGTACTTGAGGGCGACCTGCCAGCGCGCTTCCGGATTGTCGACGCGCCGCGACAGCACGCAGGGCGTGCCGGTCAGGCGCGCCGCCAGTCCGCCCCAGAGATCGGCGCCGCGCCGGCTGTGCAGGTGCACGATGTCCGGGCGCTCGGCGCGGATCAGGCGCGCGAGGCGCGAGGTCATGCCGATATCGGCATCGCCGCGCATCTTCAGCTGATGCACCTGCGCGTTCGCACCCACGGCAGTGGCGATGTCGGCGCCGACCGGGCAGGCCAGCACATTCTCGACGCCGCGTGCGGCCAGGCCTTCGATGATGTAGGCGACCTGGCGCGCGCCGCCGTAATAATGCTTTCCCGCTTCGACGTGCAAGATTTTCATGCTGCCTGCCTCAATGCCACGTTCAGTTCACCCATCACCCGCTGCGGGCGGATGTCGCGCAGGCAGGTCCAGGCGCCGCCGCAGGTCGGATTGCGCCGGCATGGCGAACAGGACAGGCCCAGCCAGATCACGCGCGCATTGTCGCGCCCGGTCTTGGTGTAGGGGCAGGTGGAACCGAAGATTGCAACCGTCGGCACGGAAAACGCGATGCCCATGTGAGTCAGGCCGGTATCCACCCCGACCAGCGCGCCGGCGTGGCGGATCAGCGCCGCGCTTTCCGAGAGGCTGGTCTGGCCGGCGAGATTGATCAGGCCGGGCGCGCCGGCGCTGAGGGAGGCGGCCGCTTCGCGGTCCGAGGGGCCGCCCAGCAGCAGCGGCACGAGGCCGGTCTGCTGCTGCACCAGCGAAGCCAGCTCCTGCCAGGCATCGGCGAACCAGTGCTTCTGCGGGCGCGTGGTAAAGGCGGCGAACACTGCATAGCGTCCCGGCGCAAGGCCGTGGTCGGCGAGGCGCGCCAGCGCCTTCGCTTCCGCCTGCGGGTCGAGGTGCAGGTGCGGCAGGAAATCGCTGCAATCCAGCCCGAGATGTTGCGCAAGATGCAGGTATTCCGAACTGATGCGCGCCGCATCGCCGCCGCGCGGCACTACTTCGCTCATCAGCCACTGGCTGCCCTCGCGCGAGCCGAGGCCGATGCGGCGCGGCGCGCCCGTCAGGTAGGCGAAGAGGCCGCTTTTGAGCAAGCCTTGCAAGTCCAGCACGGTGTCGAACTGTCCATCCCGCAGGCGTCGGCGCAATGCCGCGACACGACGCAGCACTTCCATCCGCTGCCCGGATTTCCACAGTGCCTTCCATTCGGCCTTGGGCAGCAGGATGCGTTCATCCACGTCGGGATCATGGGCGATGAGCTGCTCGATTCCCGGCTCGATCAGCCATGCAATATGGGCATCGGGATAGCTGCGCCGAATCGCGGTCGGAAAAGCTGATGCGAAAACCACATCGCCGATCGCGGACGGGCGGATGATCAGAACACGTTTCAAGCGGATGCTTTCGGAATTGGAAATACGCGGCCGGTATTGGCAATCGTGCATTGACGATACGGCCAGGCAGGGCAATGTGCCGTGCAGAGGGGGGACATTATAAACGCGCGCGCGTGAGGCTGCCGGGAAGCCGCCTGGGGGAATGGCGCCGGGGCCACAGGGAAGCAGGGCGACAGCGTATCGCTTGCGCCTGCGAACGAGGGATTGGCTGTCCGCTTAACCCGGGTTCACATGTTCCGGCGGTACTGCCCGCCGACCTCGAACAGCGCATTGCTGATCTGCCCGAGCGAGCAGACGCGCACCGCATCCATCAAGGCGGCGAACACGTTGCCATCCTCGATCACCGCCTGCTGCAGGGCAGCCAGCATGCTCGGCGCCTCGGCGGCGTGGCGCGACTGGAAATCGGCGAGGCGCTTCAGCTGCGACTGCTTTTCTTCCTCGGTCGAGCGCGCCAGTTCCAGCATTGGCGGCGTGGCTTGTCCCTTCGGATTGCGGAAGGTGTTCACGCCGATGATGGGCACGGTGCCGTCGTGCTTCAGGTGTTCGTAATGCATCGACTCTTCCTGGATCTTGCCGCGCTGATAACCCGTCTCCATCGCGCCCAGCACGCCGCCGCGCTCGGCGATGCGCTCGAATTCCTGCAGCACTGCTTCTTCGACAAGATCGGTCAGTTCCTCGATGATGAACGAGCCCTGGTTCGGGTTCTCGTTCTTCGCCAGGCCCCATTCACGATTGATGATCAGCTGGATCGCGAGCGCGCGGCGCACCGATTCATCGGTCGGCGTGGTGATCGCTTCATCATAGGCATTGGTATGCAGCGAATTGCAGTTGTCGTAGATTGCGATCAGCGCCTGCAGCGTGGTGCGGATGTCGTTGAAGTCGATTTCCTGCGCGTGCAGTGAGCGGCCGGAAGTCTGGATGTGGTACTTGAGTTTCTGGCTGCGCTCGTTGGCGCCATACTTGTCGCGCATCGCCACCGCCCAGATGCGGCGCGCCACCCGGCCGAGCACCGTGTATTCCGGGTCCATCCCGTTGGAAAAGAAGAACGACAGGTTGGGCGCGAAATCGTCAATGTGCATGCCGCGTGCCCGATAGGCTTCGACGAAGGTGAAGCCGTTCGACAGCGTGAAGGCGAGCTGCGATATCGGATTGGCCCCGGCTTCGGCGATGTGGTAGCCGGAGATCGACACCGAGTAGAAATTGCGCACCTGGTTCCGCACGAAGTATTCCTGGATGTCGCCCATCACTTTCAGCGAAAACTCGGTAGAGAAGATGCAGGTGTTCTGGCCCTGGTCTTCCTTCAGGATGTCGGCCTGCACCGTGCCGCGCACGTTCTGCAATACCCATGCCTTGATCTGCGCAGTCTCCTCGGCGCTCGGCTCGCGCTTGTTCTCGGCGCGGAACTTGTCCATCTGCTGGTCGATCGCGGTATTCATGAACATCGCGAGGATGGTTGGCGCCGGGCCGTTGATCGTCATCGATACCGAGGTCGCGGGATCGCACAGGTCGAAGCCGTCGTACAGCGCCTTCATGTCATCCAGCGTCGCGATCGATACGCCGGAGTTGCCGATCTTGCCGTAGATGTCGGGGCGCAGCGCCGGATCGGCGCCGTACAGCGTGACCGAATCGAAGGCGGTCGACAGGCGCTTGGCCGGCATGCCGTGCGACAGCAGCTTGAAGCGCCGGTTGGTGCGGAACGGGTCGCCTTCGCCGGCGAACATGCGGGTCGGGTCTTCATTCTCGCGCTTGAACGGAAACACGCCCGCGGTATAGGGGAAGGAGCCCGGCACGTTTTCCAGCATCAGCCAACGCAGGATTTCGCCGTGGTCCTCGAATTTCGGCAGCGCGACCTTGCGAATGGTGTTGCCGGACAGCGTACGGTAGGTGAGGCCGGTGCGCAATTCCTTGTCGCGGATTTTTACCACGTATTCGTCGCCGCCATAGGCGGCCTGCATGTCGGGCCAGTTCGCCAGCAACTTCTTCGCAGCGGCATCCATCGCGCCGTCGCGCTCCAGGATGAGGTCGTCGAAAGAGGCAACCCTGCCTGCAGCCGCAAGCATGCGTCGGGCTTCCTGCAGGTGCTGGCGCTCGCGCGCGAGCGCGACCTGCTTCCTTACATGCTGGTGATAGCCGCGCACCGTATCGGCGATCTCGGCCAGGTAGCGCGACCTTGCCGGCGGCACGATGGCATTGCGGCCGGACGAGCAGCGCACGTTCACCGGCGCCAGCCTGCCCAGCTTCGCCTTCAGTCCGAATTCCTGCAGCTTCGGCAGCAAGCCCTGGTAGAGCGCGGTTACGCCATCGTCGTTGAAGCGCGAAGCCTGCGTACCGTACACCGGCATGTCTTCCGGCCGCTGGCTCCACAGTTCGCGGTTGCGCTGCACCTGTTTTGCCACGTCGCGCAGCGCATCCTGCGCGCCCTTGCGGTCGAACTTGTTGATGGCGACGAAGTCGGCGAAATCGAGCATGTCGATCTTTTCCAGCTGGGACGCCGCGCCGAATTCCGGCGTCATGACATACATCGCCACATCGACATGCGGCACGATCGCCGCGTCGCCCTGGCCGATGCCCGAAGTCTCGACAACCACCAGGTCGAATCCCGCGACCTTGCAGGCGGCGACCACGTCCGGCAAGGCTTGCGAGATTTCCGAGCCGGCTTCGCGGGTGGCGAGCGAGCGCATGAACACGCGCGACTGGCCGTTCCAGGGATTGATCGCATTCATGCGAATGCGGTCGCCCAGCAAGGCCCCGCCGGACTTGCGGCGCGACGGATCGATGGAAATGACAGCGATATTGAGCGCATCGTCCTGGTCGAGCCGCAGGCGCCGGATCAGCTCATCCGTGAGCGAGGACTTGCCCGCGCCGCCGGTGCCGGTGATGCCGAGCACCGGCGTACGGATGGCGTCGGCTGCCTTGTGCAGTTCGGTCTTCAGTACCGGCGCCGCCTTGCCGTTTTCCAGCGCGGTGATGAGCCGGGCAAGCGGGGCCTGGCGGGCAAGGAAGTCGCCGCTCTTCAGCGCATCCAACGTCGTCGGTGCATGGGCCGACAGATCGCTGTCGCATGCCGCGATCATGGACAGGATCATGCCGGTCAGGCCCATGCGCTGGCCATCTTCCGGGCTGAAGATGCGGGCCACGCCATAGGCATGCAGTTCCTCGATCTCGTGCGGAACGATCACGCCGCCGCCGCCGCCGAAGACCTTGATATGCGCGCCGCCGCGCTCCTTCAGCAGGTCGATCATGTACTTGAAATACTCGACATGCCCGCCCTGGTAGCTGGACACCGCGATGCCCTGCACGTCTTCCTGCAGGGCCGCCGTGACGATTTCGTCGACCGAGCGGTTGTGCCCGAGGTGGATGACTTCCGCGCCATTCGCCATCAGGATGCGGCGCATGATGTTGATCGAAGCATCGTGGCCGTCGAACAGCGAGGCCGCGGTGACGAAGCGCACCTTGTTGGCAGGCTTGTATCCGGTGAGCTTGTCGGCGATGGAGAGATCGGTCATGGTCGGTCCTCGGCAGGGCGGCGGAAAGGGTCGGGAAAAGTATATAACGTTTACGTTAACGTAAATCAGCCTTTCCGGCTCTACAATTGACCAATTACCAATTACAAGTCTTCAGGAGACGCCGTCATGCAAGCCGCCACTTCCGCCCAGCAGCAGATTGAAACGGATCTGACCGCGCTGTCCGCCACCGAACAGGCCAGCCTGGTGCGTCAGGGAAAGATATCTTCGCTGGAGCTGGTGGAAGCCCACATCGCGCGCATCGAAGCCGTCAATCCGGTCCTGAACGCGGTCGTGGTCAAGCGTTATGAAGAAGCGCGCGCCGAGGCGCGGGAAGCGGACCGGCGGCGATTGCAGGGCGAGGCGCTCGGCCCCTTGCACGGTGTGCCGGTCTCGGTCAAGGAATGCCTGGACCTGGCCGGCACGCCTTCCACCTTCGGCCTGCCTTCGCGCGCCAGCATGCGGGCGGAACAGGACGATGCCTATGTGGCGCGCCTGCGCGCAGCCGGCGCGATCGTGCTGGGCAAGACCAATGTGGCGCAGCTCCTGATGTTCGTCGAAAGCGACAATCCGCTCTACGGCCGCAGCAACAATCCCTGGGACTTGCAGCGCACGCCGGGCGGCAGCAGCGGCGGGGAAGCCGCGATCATCGCCGCCGGCGGCGCGGCCCTCGGGCTGGGCACCGATATCGGCGGCAGCGTGCGCGCGCCGGCAGCCTTCTGCGGCATCGCCAGCATGAAGCCGACCGCCGGCCGCCTGCCGGATGCCGGCCGCCACAGCATGCCGTTCGGCCAGCGCGCCATCGTCAGCCAGGTCGGCGTGCTGGCGCGCCACGTGGCCGACGTTGCCCTTGGTCTGGAAGTCGCCAACGGCGGGCGCGAGCCGGCGGCGGAGCCGCCCATGCCGCTGCATGACTGGACCGCAGTCGACGTGTCGCGCCTGCGCGTGGCCTGCTATCTCGATGACGGCCTGTTCCCGGTGGCGCCGGCCGTGCGGCGCGCGGTGCAGGAAGCGGCCACCATCCTTTCCGACGCCGGCGCCCGGGTGACGCCATGGCAGCCGCCCGCCGTGCCGCATGCCTATCAGCTGAGCCTCGGCCTGTTCAGCGCCGACTGCGGCGCCGGCTTTCGCGAAACCCTCGGCGGCAACAAGCGCGATCCGCGCATTGCCATGCTGGTCGCCCTGGCGGCGCGCTCGCGCTTCACCCTCGGTGCGCTGGGCGGGCTGCTGCGTCTGTTCGGCCAGCATGGATTGGCCGGCGGGCTGCAAGCATTCGGCCATGGCGATACCGCGCATTACTGGAAGCTGGTCGAGGCGCAGATCGATTACCAGGAGCGGTTCCGGGCGGCGCTCGATCAGGACGAGGGCGGACCTTTCGACCTGATCCTGTGCCCGGCGATGTCGCTGCCGGCCTGGAAGCATGGCGCGGCGCGCGACCTGACCCTGGGCGGCGCCTATTCCATCCTGTACAACCTGCTCGGCTATCCCGCCGGCGTGGTGCCGGTGACAAGGGTGCGCGCCAACGAGGAATCGGACCGGCCGGCCTCGGCCGACCTGGTGCAGCGGGCGGCGCGCAAGACGGAAGAAGGCAGTGCCGGCTTGCCGGTCGGTGTGCAGGTGGTGGCGCGGCCCTGGCGCGAACATGTGGCGCTGGCGGCGATGCAGGAAATCGAACGGGTGGCGCGGCAGCAGCCGGATTTCCCGTTCACGCCGCGCGTTCCGTGCTGAACGGCACGTCCTGTACCTCGGACTTACTCGAAGAAGAACTCGGCGGAATCGTTGACCGCCTGGGAATGCAGTTCGCCGCCGGCCACCAGTTCCTCGTAATGGCAGACGCGGTTGCGCCCATGGGCTTTGGCGTAATACAGCGCCTGGTCGGCATGTCCGAGGTTGACTACCGGGGATTCGGCGCTGATGGCAGTGAAGCCGAGACTGACCGTGACTCGCCCGACCTGCGGGAAATCATGCTTTTCGATGCTGGCGCGCAGGCGCTCGAAAATCTTGTGAGCATTCTCCAGCGTGGCCGAATGCAGCAGGATCACGAATTCCTCGCCGCCGAAGCGGAATATCCGGTCCTGCGAACGGAAGGCCGAGCGCAGCAGGTTGGCGACCAGGATCAGCACTTCATCGCCGTAGAGATGGCCGAACTGGTCGTTGATGCGCTTGAAATGATCGATGTCGATCACCGCCAGCCAGTGCTGGCCGGCCGCGGTCTGGCTGCGGCGTTCCTGCCCGCCAGCCGGTAGTGCTGCCGGCGCCATAGGCGCGAGCATCCGGGAAAACTTTTCATCGAAGGTCTTCCGGTTCAGCAAACCGGTCAGGGAATCGCGCTCGCTGTCATCGAGCAGGGTCAGGTAATTGCGGTAGACATTCACGATGCCTTCCATGACCTGCATGCCGTCCGACCGGTCAGGGGCGGCATCCTTCACTTCGAAGCAGGCGCTCACCTTGTCGTTCAGCCAGATCGGCAGCCACAGAATGCGCTCCCCGCTTGCAGTGATTTCCTCGAAACAGTTCTTGCGCTGGCGGATGCTCTCCACCAGCCCGGGATAATCCGCCACCGGCTCGCCGGGCCGTTCGGCTTCCAGCGATTCTTCCATCGACACCACCTTGCCGTCGCGGGTCCAGGCGCGCGGCCGGACGAGGAGCGCATCCCGGTACTGGAACAGTTCGAGCATCCTGACGTGCCCGGCGCCTGTCAGTTCGTGCAGGGCCGATACGATCGAGCGATCCAGCAAATGGTGGTCGCGGTGGCGGGTAATGTCGATCAGGTGCCGGAACAGGGCTTCCATTATCGCTTTCTTGCAGGTTGTTTCCGGTTGAAGGAAAGTCGGCCGGGACGAAGACCGCGCATCGCGTGACTTGCGGCGAGCAAATTGCCGGGAAGCCATTCTAGCGCGGTTTGTTCGCCGGCCTCGCATTTCCCGCTGCGGACATTGTTGCCGGCTGGCCTCGCTTGCATGCAAGACGGTAGCACGGCAGATGCTGTTCAAAAGCAAGCGTGCGGAAGAAACCAGCCGTCAAGAATGTTGTCAGACTTCCGTCCTCCATTTTCGCCCTTTGGCAATTCGATGGTGCCCATACAACTATTGCCGGAAGAACTCGCTCAAGCCAGTGATCTGTACCGACTGATCCTCGACAATGCGCTGGATTCCTTTGTGGCAATCGATGAAAACAGCCGGATCATCCAATGGAGCGGGAAGGCAGAGGAAACCTTTGGCTGGAGCAAACAAGAGGCGCTCGGCAAGCTCCTGACGGACACCATCATCCCGGAGCGCTATCACGCGCAGCACTTCGCCGGAATGCGGCGATTTCTTCAAACCGGCGAAGGCCGCCTGCTGAACCGGCATTCCGAACTGATTGCACGTCGCAAGGACGGGGCCGAGCTGTCGGTCGAACTCGCCATTACCGCAATCCCCACCGTCGGCCGCACGATTTTCGCTGCCTCGATCCAGGACATTTCCAGGCGCAAGGAAATCGAAGCCGCCTTGCAAAGGCAGGCCAACATCAACCGGACCATCCTCGACAGCATGGCCGATGCGATGGTGGTCGCGGACCGGTTCGAGCGCCTGATCGTGATCAATCCCGCCGCGCAGCGCCTGCTCGGCCTGAGGCCGGTCGAAGCCGATCCCGGCCAGTCCTTTCATTCCTTTACCCTGTTCAAGCCTGACCGGCAGACGCCTTATCCCGATGCGGAGCGACCCATTCCGAGAGCCTTGCGTGGCGAGAGCGTGGACGGGATGGTGGTTTTCCTGCGCTCCCCGGATGCATCCGGTGGCATGTGGGCACGCACCAACGCACGGCCGCTGCGGGACAACGAAGGCGGGCTGATCGGTGCCGTGCTGGTTTTGCACGACATCACGGAATTGAAGGACAGGCAGGAAGCGGCGGTGCGCCAGTCCCGTGTGCTGAAGGAGCAGGCCAGTCTGCTCGACCTGACCCATGACGCGATCCTGGTGCGCCAAGTGGAAGACAGCGTCATCACCTACTGGAACCGGGGCGCGGAGAGGCTGTACGGGTACAGCCGGGAAGAGGCAGTCGGCCAGGTCAGCCATTCCTTGCTCAAGACCGAACTCGGCCAGCCTCTGGAGCAGATCGAGGATGCGGTTCTCCGCAATGGCTACTGGAATGGAGAGCTGGTGCATACCACCCGGGATGGGCACAAGCTCACGGTGCTCAGCGAATGGGTGCTCGAGCGCAATGACGCGGGACGGCCATTGCGCTTTCTCGAAACCAATACCGACGTCACCCAGCGCGTCCAGGCCGAGCGCGCCCTGATGCTTGCCCAGGAAAATTACCGCCTGCTGGTCGAAGGCGCGACGGACTATGCGATTTTCATGATGGATCCGCAGGGCAGAATCGTGAGCTGGAACTCCGGCGCCGAGCGGATTCTGGGACGGTCGGCCGAAAGTGCGATCGGGTCCGACAGCGCCATCCTGTTTACCGGCGAAGACCGGAAAATGGGCGAGCCGGTGCGCGAACTGAACGAAGCGCGAACCCTCGGCCGCTCGGAAGACGAGCGCTGGCATCTCCGCCCGGATGGCACCCGCTTCTGGGCGAGTGGCGTGGTGACGCCGCTCTGGAACGAGGATGGCAGCCTGCGCGGCTACGTGAAGATCATGCGCGACGAGACCGCGCAGCGGATGGAGGAGGAGCGCACCCACTTCCTTGCCAATCATGACGGGCTGACCGGCCTGCCGAACCGGATCAGCTTCAGCAACCAGCTGCACAAGGCCATCGCCTTGTCCGACCGCACCCATATGCCGCTGGCAGTGATGCTGCTGGACCTGGACAAGTTCAAGCATGTCAACGACACCTTCGGCCACCATACCGGCGACCTGCTGCTCAAGGAAGTCGCCTTGCGCCTGTTGTCATCGATCCGGGAAACCGACTTCGTGGCGCGCCTGGGCGGCGACGAATTCGTGATCATCCAGTCCGAGGTGGCCCAGCCGAAGGCGGCGGAAACCCTGGCACGCAAGCTGGTGGAGCGTCTCGGCCAGCCCTACGAGCTGGATGCGCAGGAAGTGTTCAGCGGGACCAGCATCGGCATCGGCATCTATCCGAAGGATGCGAACAACTCGGTCGAGCTGCTGAAGAAGGCCGATCTCGCGCTGTACCGGGCCAAACATACGGGGCGACACAATTTCCAGTTCTACACGCCGGACCTAGGCGCGGAAACCGACTGGAAGAAGGACCAGGCGCAAGCCCTGCGGCGCGCGCTGCGCGACCACCAGTTCGAGCTGTACTACCAGCCGCAGGTCAGCCTGACGAACTGGAAGATCTCGACGGTGGAAGCCCTGCTGCGCTGGCAGGCGACGGAACTGGAGATGATGCTGCCGGTGGATTTCCTCGACGTGGCCGAAGAGACGGGCGTGATCGTGGAAATCGGGGAGTGGGCCCTGCGCCAGGCGTGCGAGCAGGTGCGCAAATGGCAGGCGCAGGGCTTGCCGGACCTGCGCATTTCCGTCAACTGCTCGGCACGCCAGTTCAGCGATCCGCGCTTCGTCGCGGTGATTCCTTCCATTCTCGCCAGCACCGGACTGGCGCCGGCCTTCCTGGAATTGGAAGTGTCGGAGACCATGCTGGCGCAGCGCCCGGAAATCAAGCAACAGCTGTCGGAACTGCGCACGCTCGGCATCCGCATCACGATCGATAATTTCGGCACCGGCCATACCGCATTGATGGAACTGGTCGATTTCGAGGTCGATGCCCTGAAGATCGACAAGTCCTTCGTCCAGCACCTTCCGCACCGGCGCGAGGATTCGGCCATCACTTCCGCCATCATCAGCCTCGGGCGCGACCTCGGGGTGGGCGTAATCGCCGGCGGCGTGGAAACCGCGGAGCAGCTGGCCTACCTGAAGGCGCGCGACTGCACCAGCGCCCAGGGCTTCATTTTCAGCCCGCCGGTTTCTGCCGACAAATTCGAAGAGCTGGTGATGAGCGGCAGCTGGTCGCGCATCAACCGGCTGCCACCCTTCGACCTGTCCGACACCTTCGGAAATCTCCACTGATGCGAGCACTCAGCGGTACCGGCTTGGAGATCATGCAAGCCAGTCAAATTGAGTCATTGACCGGGAATTACGTTGCTGAATGGCAACTAAGAATGCTAAGGTCTGAGGTAAGATCAGCCCTCCTGCAAAGAAAACCCCGGACGCCCTGCCATGATCACCATAGCCTTGCCCAGTTTGCGGACGCGCAGAAAGGGTTGGAAGCCATGACGCGGGCAAGCGGCGCCGAAACTGCCCGCGAAGCGGTGCGCCACCTGGCCGACCATGCATCGATCATCATCTGGGAACTGGATGCCGAAGGCCGCTGCATTTACCTGAATCCGGCTTCCATGCAGGACGTGCCGACGCCGCTCGCGTTCGACATTGCCGACTGGTTCCGCTTCATCCATCCGGAAGACTTTCCCGAAGCACTGCGCATCTTCCAGGATGCCAGGGCCGCCCGGAAGGAATACCAGGTGGAATACCGCGTGCTGCGCAGCGACAGATCAACCCGCTGGTTCCTGGGCACCGGCGCGCCGCGTCTTGCCGCCGATGGCAGCCTCGCCGGCTACATCGGCACGATCATCGACATCACCGAGCGCCAGCAGTCCCGCGCCAGGCTGGCCCGCAGCGAGGCTGAACACCGGCTGCTCACGGAGAATGCGCACGACCTGATCTCCCACAGCGATGCCGACAATCGTTATCTCTATGCCTCGCCTTCCCACAAGGATGTCCTCGGCTACGAGCCGCAGGAACTCATCGGCACGCGCATTCTTGACTACCTGCATCCGGAAGACGTGGAAAGGATCCGCACGCAGCACGCGGGCCGGGAACGGCACTCCGGCCTGGACAATCTCCGCTTCCGGCACAAGAACGGCAGTTGGGTCTGGCTGGGCGCCCGGACCAGCACGATCAGGAATCCTCAGACCGGTGAGAGGACCGGGTTTGTCTCGGTTGCCCGGGACATCACTGCGCAACTGATGGCCGAACGCGAGCTGGCGCGGCGGGAGGAACGCTTCCGCAGCCTGACTTCCCTGTCTTCCGACTGGTACTGGGAAACTGATGCCGAACTGCGCTTCACCTTCCTGTCCGAAGGCATCCGGAACCGTCTCGGGCTGAATCCGCAGGAGCTGCTCGGACTCCGGTTCGAGGCCACGGTGACTGACCGTGAAGAACCCGGATTCGCCGCCTGTCTTGACTGCATGCAGAATCGGCAACCGTTCCGTGACGCCATTTACCCGGTCGAGCTGCTGACCCATCCGGGCATCGTCCGTTTCTTGCGCGTCTCGGGAGAGCCCTTCAGCGAGAACGGCGTCTTTTGCGGTTATCGGGGCATCACCCGCGATGTCACCCGGGAGGTCCGGCAGGCCAAGGAGCTCGAACGCCTGGCTACGCGCGACATCCTCACCGAATTGCCCAATCGGGCTCGGCTGGAAGCCCGTCTGAAACAGCGGCTCAACGACCGGCGGGGAGGCGTTGCGCAAGCCGTTTTCTTCATCGACCTCGACAATTTCAAGGAAGTCAACGATTCCCTCGGCCACCCGGCAGGCGATGCCTTGCTGAAGGAGATCGCCGGGCGGCTCAAGCGGTCCGTCCGGCCGGACGATATCGTGGCACGCCTGGGAGGCGACGAGTTCGTGATCGTGGCCGAATGCAAGTACGGCAGCACGTCCGCCGCCAGGATCGCCGAGAAGCTGTGCGCGGCGATCGAGGAGTCGGTGATGCTTGGCGGGCATGAAATCAATCCGCTCGCTTCCGTCGGCATCAGCCTGTCGCCGCAGGATGGCGACAGCTGCGAAAGCCTGCTGCAGAATGCGGACACGGCGCTGTACCGCGCCAAGGCGGCCGGCGGCAAGACCTACCGCTTCTATACCTTGGAAATGGGCGCGGCTTCCCGGCAGCGCATGATGCTGCAGGTAGCCTTGCGCCATGCGCTCGAGCGCAATGAATTCACCGTGCATTACCAGCCGCGGGTGGACCTCGCAACCCTGGAGATGACCGGCATGGAAGCGCTGCTGCGCTGGACCCATCCGGAAATGGGAGCAGTCTCCCCGGCGCAATTCATCCCGCTGGCCGAGGAATCCGGGCTGATCGAGGATATCGGCGAATGGGTGCTGCAGCAGGCAAGCAGCCAGGCCTGGGAGTGGATGGTGCGTTACGGTCGGGAGCTCCGGATCTCGGTCAACCTCTCGGCTCGTCAGTTGCGCAGCAAGAAGCTGGTCGCCTCCGTCCGGCAGGCGTTGCAAAAGAGCGGAATGCCGGCGCGGATGCTGGAGCTGGAACTGACGGAGACCGGCCTGATGGAAGATCCGGAACTGGCGGCAGATCTGCTGAAGGAGCTCAAGGCTCTCGGCCTGCACCTGTCGGTGGATGACTTCGGCACCGGTTATTCATCGCTTGCCTATCTGTGCCGCTTTCCGCTGGACTGCCTGAAGCTGGACCGCTCCTTCCTCCTGCAGCTGCATCCGGAAGACGTGAGCCCGCTGAAGCTGGCAGAAGCCATCATCAACCTGGCGCATACCCTGAACCTGTCGGTGGTGGCCGAAGGGGTGGAAACCCGCGAGCATCTCGACTTCCTGCGGGAAGCCCGGTGCGACGAGATCCAGGGCTTTTGCATCAGCAAGCCCTTGCCCGCCGGCGAATTCGAAACGCTGCTGCAAGGGGAAGCGCGCGCATTGCCGCTTCGCTTGAGCCATGAAGGCGCCTGACAGGATGGGCGCGCCGGTTCGTCAGGCAGTGCCGGGTAGCCCGGGGAGAAGGCGGCTCAGGAGCCGGCGCGCGTTCGGCATTTTGCAGCACAACCGGCGCAGGAGCGTCATTGCCTGCCTCGGCGGCTGCCTGCTCCTGATCGCCCTGTTGTGGGGCGGGACCGAATCCAGGCTGCGCGGGGAAAAGGCGGCGCTTCGGGAAGGCGCGTTCAGGCAGGCGGAATCGCTGTCCAAGGCCTATGCCAACCAGCTGGCGCGCACGGTCGAGCAGCTCGACTACGTAGCGCTGAACCTGAAATACTACTGGCAGAAATACCGCGGGGACTTGCACCTGGAGGAACAGCTGAGGCAGGGCTTGTACTCGAAAACGGCGCTGCTCCATGTCGGCATCATGGACCCCCGCGGAGAGCTGATCAGCAGTACCTTCGAGAGCGCGCAGCGGCTCAACATCGGGGACAGGGCATGGTTCCAGGAGCACAAGGCCGGCCGCGCCAGTGGCTTAGTCATCATTCCGCCCGAAAGAACTCCGCGCATCGGCAAGACCATCATCCGCTTCACCCGCCGGCTGGAAGCGTCCGATGGCAGGTTCGGCGGCATCATTTCGCTTGCGGTCGAGCCGGCTTACCTGGCTTCGTTCACCGATGAAGCCAGCCTGGGCAAGAACGACTTCCTCTCGGTCAGAATGAACAACGGCGCGTTGCTCGCCACGAAAATGGGTGAGACCGTGCGTGCGCATCCAAGGGTGTGGAGCGCGCCGCCGAAATTCGGGGCAAGCAAAGGCGTCATGCTCTTCCCGGAGGAAGCCTTCATCGACCGCAAGGCGCGCATCGTTGCCTGGCACGCATTGGACAACTATCCGCTGGTGTCGGTCGTCGGCCTGTCGGAGGAGGACGTCTTTGCGCAGTACGAAGCGATAGCCGGGGATTACCGCCGCTTTGCCCTCGCCGGCAGCGTCGGGCTGCTGTTCGTCGCATTGATCATCCTCTACGTGTCGTCCCGGCTCGCATGGCGCAAGCAGCAGGAAGATGAAGTCAAGAACACCTATCGCCTTGCGACCGATGGCGCGCGCGAAGGCTTTTACATGGTCCGCCCGGTGTACGGCAGGGATGACGAAGTCATCGATTTCCTGGTGGAGGATTGCAACGAACGCGGCGCTTCCTACTACGGCACGACCCGCACCGGCCTGATCGGCAGGCGGTTTGCCGATTTTTCATCGGGGCCCTACCTGGAACAGGTCCTGAACATCTTCCGGTGCGCGCTGGAAAACGGGTATCACGAAGACGAATTCAATGTCTCGCCGCAGAGCCCGCTGGAACCGACGTGGATCCACCGCAGGCTGGTGCGCTCCGGCGAAGGGCTGGCCGTCACCCTGCGCGACATTTCCGAGGCCAAGGCGCATGCGCAGGCACTCGACAGGATGGCCAATGCGGATTCCGTGACGACGCTGCCGAACCGCCACTGGCTGATGAATTACCTGCCGGGCGCGATCGACAAGGCAGAGGCAGGCAAGGCGATGCTGGCACTGCTGTTCGTCGACCTCGACGACTTCAAGAACATCAACGACACGCTCGGCCACGCCGCCGGCGACGGACTGCTGCGGGAAGTGGCGCTGCGGCTGAAATCGGTGGTCCGCCCGCAGGACAGCGTGGTGCGCCTGGGCGGTGACGAATTCAACATCGTGCTGGAGCGGGTCGAAGGCGAAGAGGATGTCGCCCGGGTGGCGCAGCGCATCATCAAGTCGTTTGCCGTGCCTTTCATCCTGCCGGGCGATCGCCGCCACATGGTGCAGGCCTCGGTCGGCATCAGCATCTATCCGCGAGATGGCGACAATGGCGAGACCCTGCTGAAGCATGCCGACGTCGCCATGTACGCGGCCAAGGCGAACGGCAAGGGGGGTTACGAGTTTTACCAGCCGCTGTTCTCGGAAAGGCTGATGGTGCGCCTGAACAAGGAGCAGGCGCTGCGCGAGGCGATCGAGCGCGACGAATTCGTGCTGCATTACCAGCCGCGGGTGGATACGCTGAGCGGCGAATTGCGCGGCATGGAAGCGCTGGTGCGCTGGATGCACCCGGAGCAGGGGCTGGTGCCGCCGCAGGAATTCATTCCCGTCGCCGAGGAAACCGGGCTGATCGTGAAGCTGGGCGAACTGGTCATCCGGAAGGCCTGCGCCCAGATCGCGCAATGGCAGGAACAGGGACTGCCGGTGGTGACGGTGTCGGTCAATGTCTCGCCGCGCCAGTTCAACGAAGGCGGGCTGAGCGACTTGTTCGCCTCATGCATGACTCGTCACGGCATCGCGCCATCCCTGATCGAAATCGAGATCACCGAATCCTGCATGATGGGCGAGGATGACAAGGTGACGGCGGAACTGGCTGCGATCGAAGCGCTAGGTTTCAAGCTCGCGGTCGACGACTTCGGCACCGGCTATTCCTCGCTGTCGCAGTTGCAGCGGCTGGACATGGATGTGCTGAAGGTGGACCGGGCATTCACCGCCCAGCTCGACAACGGCAGGGAAGGCGAAGTGTTCTTCATGGCCATCGTGTCGATGGCGCATGTGCTCGGCCTGCGCGTGGTGGCGGAAGGCGTCGAGACCATGGAGCAGCTGCGCATCCTGCAGGCGATTTCCTGCAACGAGATCCAGGGCTACCTGATCTCGCGGCCGCTGCCCGCAGACCAGATTCCCCGGCTTTTGCAGCAACGCTTCATCCTGCCTGCAGGCGCCGACCGGCAGGCACCTGAGCGAACCGCCTAGGTTTTTTTCAGGACGAATGCGCCGGCCCTGATTTCTTCGCGCGCATGCCGGACCACGGACACGGCGGCGCTCACTCCCAGGCTGCCCATGATGCCCGCCACCACGATGTCGGGCCAGCCCGAACCGGTACCGAACACGCCGAGCGCCGCCAGCATCACGGCAATATTGCCGATCGCATCATTGCGGGTGCACAGCCAGACCGATCGCATGTTGGCGTCGCCATTCCGGTAGGCATACAGCAGGGCGGCGACCGACAGGTTGGCGGCCAGGGCGAGCAAGCCGATCTTGCCCATGGTGGAAGCTTCCGGCACGGTGCCATACGTAAAATTCCAGGCCGCCGTGCCGAGGATGAACAGGCCGTAGCCGCCCATGCTCAGGCCCTTGACCAGGGCGGCACGCGAACGCCAGACCGGTGCCAGCGCCAGCACGAACAACGACAGGCCGTAGTTGGCCGCGTCGCCGAAAAAATCGAGTGCATCGGCCAGCAGCGAGACCGACCCGGCATGCCAGCCCGATATCAACTCCACGCCGAACATCCCGCCGTTGACGAGCAGGGCAATCCACAGGATGCGGCGATAGCGCGCATCCACTGGCGGTTTTTCCGGGGAACACCCTCCACTGCAGCAGGCAGACATGCATTTCTCCTTTCCGTTATAGTCGGCATTAAAAGCCCTGTAGCTGCTACAGGGTCAAGCGGAACATGGAAGGAGTGGCATGCCGTCTGGATTGAAGATCGGTGAACTTGGCGCCCGCACCGGTTGCAACATCGAAACGATTCGCTATTACGAGCGGGAAGGATTGCTGCCGGAACCGGCGCGCAGCGACGGCAATTACCGCCTGTACGGCAGCGAGCATGTCGAACGGCTCACATTCATTCGCCATTGCCGCTCGCTCGACATGACGCTGGATGAAATCCGCACCCTGCTCGCCTTCCGCGATGCACCGGAACAGAATTGCGGCGAAGTGAATGCACTGCTGGACGAGCATATCGGCCATGTCGAGGCGCGCATTGCCGAGCTGAAGTTGCTGGAAAAGCAGTTGAGGCGGCTGCGCTGCCTGTGCAGCCAAGCCCAGGCGGCGCGGGATTGCGGCATCCTGCAGGGGCTGGCGACGGAAGCCCCGGCGCTGCCCGACTCTCCCGCTGAAAAGTCCCATGTCGGCCACGTCCACGGCGTGGCCGGCCGGAAGCCGGTTTAACAGTCCGCGTTCCTGGGAAGTGTCACGGTAAACATCGTGCCGTCTGCCTCGTTCGAGCTGACTTCGACCGTGCCGCCATGGGCCATGACTACTTCGCGCACGATGTACAGTCCCAGCCCGAGGTTGGAATGCGCGCCGTACTTGTTATCCGGGCTTCTGGCGTAGCGCCGCAGCGGCTCGAAAAGATGCCCGAGTTCTTCTGCGGGGATGGGCTCGCCGGCGTTGTGGACGGTCAGCACTGCGCTGTCCTTCGAGCCGGCCAGGACGACGGAGACCGGTTCGGTAGGCGAGCCATGTTGCAGGGCATTGACGATCAGGTTGGAAAACACCTGGCTGATCCTGCCGCTGTCCCAATGTCCATCGAGATTGCCGGACGCTTTCAGCGCGATCTTTTTATCTGGATGGGCGGAGCGGATTTCCTCGACGATTCTTTCGCCGATCATGCCGAGATTGCCCGGCGTGGGCGAGATCGTCATGCCAAACCGCATGCGGGTGAAGTCAAGCAGGTTGTCGACCAGTTCTCCGATGCGCGCGCTGCTGTCGTAGATCCGCGATGCCACTCTGATGTTCAGGCTGTCCAGCGTCTCCGACCGCATCAGGACTTCGGCGCCGATGCTGATCGCGTTTAACGGAGTGCGGATGTCGTGCCCGAGCACGCCCAGGAAAATGTCCTGTGCCTGGCTGATCATTTTGGAATAGCGTGCCACCGATTCGGCAAGGGCCTGGTCCACCGCTTCATTGAAGCGGGTCATGTCTTCCAGCTCGAACCAGGTCGCCGTCTTGGTGCGGCGGGACCAGAGGTGCAACACGCTGGTGCGTAGCGCCCGGTATTCCGACACCAGCTGGTCGATGGTGAATCCGCATCTGAGGCGGGCTTCGGCATGGATTTCGGCAGCCGAGTCCTGGTCTTTCTTGGGAGCGCGCCCCTTCGACTTTTCAAGGCGTTGCTGCTCGGTTTGTTCGTTGCCGAGATCTTCCGCGATTTCGCGCAGCATTTCTTCTGCATGATCGCGCAGTTCGGCGAGGTTCAGGGTCCGGTTGACCAGTTGGATGGATCGGGCGAAATCATCCCATTCCTGGAGCAGCAGCTCCATGTTGGCGAGGATAAAGCTTGCCAGGCGCATAAATTTTTCAGCTTGGTTCGAAGTGCCTCGTTTTTATCGACAGGAGTACGAAGCGTTCCCTGCTGGCTGCACATGCGGCAGTTCCCAGACGGCAGCGAATGTACGTCCCTCGCAAGCTGGTCGTCTGTATGGTTTGTTACAGAGGCCTGCATTTATTTCCGTAACGGGTTCGGCAGCATTTGGCGGAAACCGAAAGTTCCTTTGGTCTCCCTCAAGCAGAGTGCAGGAATTCCAGTCGCGAGGTGCTGTCCCTGATCAGCACGGATGCAAAAAGAACATGAATTCATCGCAAAGAAGCAGCACACCGAATTGAACGTCCGCCTGTCGTTTTCCGGGCGGATTTATCAGGAGGAAAAGCCATGGCGGTTCCCGCATCGGCGCAGGAGTGCGCCAACCACCTGCTCTCCCGCTTGCCGGAGCAGGAGTACCAGGCATTGAAACCGCATCTCACCTGGGTTCCCACGCCCTTGAGGATGGTCCTGTTCGAGCGGGACAAGAAGATTGAGTATGTCTACTTTCCGCTCAGCGGCGCGCATTCCGTGCTGTCAATCATGGAAGGCGGGGCGATGGTCGAGGTGGGCAACTTTGGCAATGAAGGATTTTCGACCGTGGAAATCCTGACCGGCAGCGAGCTGGCGATCGAAACCACCATTTGCCAGATTCCGGGAGAAAGCCTGCGCATGGACGCAGCCAAATTCCGGGAAATCCTGAACGGGGAAAACGAGTTGCGCCGGCTGGTCTACCGCTACCTGCAGGCTTACCTCGCCCAGGTATCGCAATCGGTCGCCTGCAACCGGCTGCACAGCACGGAAGAGCGCTTCGCCCGCTGGATATTGATGAGCCATGATCGCGCGCCGGGAGACGAATTCCAGCTGACCCAGGAATTCCTGGCCGACATGCTGGGCGTGCATCGCCCCAGCGTCAGCCTGGTCGCACGGACATTTCAGCGAGCGGGCCTCCTGAAATATAACCGTGGCGTCGTGACCATTCTGGATCGGGCCGGCATCGAGGAAGCCTGCTGCGAATGCTATGGCGTGGTCAGGAAGCAGTTCGAGCGGACCATCGGCAAGAGTGTCAGTTAAGTCGGGCAAAAAGACTCGGCTTATGCCCGGCCATCAGCATTCCAGCCTGATTTGCCAGCCGCTCCTTGTCCCAGCCCCTGCCCAGCAGGATCATGCGCGTGTGCAGGTCCTCCAGGGTTTGCCGACTGACCTGACGGCCGAGATAACGCAGGTTCTTGTTGCGCAGATCGACATAAATCAAATCATGGCGCTTGCCCAGTGCATGCCATAGAAGGTTGGCGCCCATGGACTGGCGTGCCCCGGTGATCAGGCAGCGCCCGGCTTCCAGCCACCAGCGGTAGATCGTTGTCGCGATGCCGCGGCGTTGATACGCGGGAGCGTACTTGGAATGCGGCGCGCGCAGATGGGGATCGGTGCGGCGATTGACTTCGACCAGTCGATTCAACACGGTGTAGCCGGCCAGGCAGCGGCGTGCCGGGTCTTCGACATAGATGTAGTGCTCTCCGTCCGCCTCGCGATAGCGGAAGATCAGGCCCGGGAACTTGACGCAGACCACGGGAAGGCCGTGAAGCGCATCGCCGGGGCGATTCAGACGGCGATGCAGTGCGTCGAGTTCGCTTTCGAGCTCGGATGGCGGGTGCTCAACATCGATACGCAATTCTGCAGCACGAGGTTGCCAGGGAATGTATGGAAAGGGCATGACTAGACTGTGCAAGGCAATCTCCGGTCAGGGTTTCACGCAAATGAGTTTCGTTTGCCAGGGCGGCAAGAGCCCATCAGGCTGGACAAGTGCCGGTCCACCAGCCGCTCATCAGGCGTTCGGGCCTTGACCGGGCGCGTACCCGGGCGCTTGCTTCCCAGGCATCAAACTGAACGTCCAGTCCGGCGTAAATCCCGTAGCCGTCGCCCGACCGAATGTCTTCCTCCGCCTGCAGGCTTTCGCCAGCCTTGATGGCGCCGTGGGCAATGATGGATTTGCCCGCTCTGATGCCCCAGTTCGCTTCCAGGTGCCTGTGGGAGAGAATCGTCGCACCGGCTTCGATCCCATTGCCGGCGCAGATGCAGTCCAGGCTGGTGATCGATCCGCCGGCCCTGAGATTCTTGCCGCAGCGGATTGCGCCGTCGGCCTGTATGGTGCGGCCCGCCCGCACAATCGAATCGGCTTCGATACTGCCGCGCACTTCCAGCGTCCCGGCGAAGACAATGGCGTCGACATCGATCGAGTCGACGCTCAATACCGCATCGGTGGGGCCGAACTGCGTAAGGAGCCAGCAGGCATCATCGACCCGGCCAGCGCTTACCAGGGCATCCAGAAGAGGCTGATAGTCGCTGCCTTTTTCATAATTGCGGAGAAACCAGCGAAGGCCGGAGGAGCAGGGGCGCTTGGATTTGACGAAGTCTCGAGTGAGGTCCATGGCGATTCAGATGAGAGAAAGGAAAGCGGAGTGCGCCCGAATCAAGCTCGGCGTTCTGCGAGAGCGCTCAGTGCGGAAATGGGCGTCCCATGCGCGATTTCTGGCACGACCTGTCGGCGAGATCAATGGACAGCAGGCCGAAGCCCCGCATGGGCAAGCGGATGGAATCGAAGTCGGCAGGCGCTGGCTTGCCGTGTATGAGCGTGGGCATGAAATGCTCCCAAAAGCGCAACCAGACCCGAAAAAGGTATGGCTGCTATCGCGCCTGATTCAGGCCCGGCGATAGATGATTTGCGCTAATGAGAAGGGGAGGAGTATCGCCGGGCTCAGGAGTCTGCAGCCGGCTGGCAGACTCCCGCAGCGTCCGTCGGATGGAGCATGTGCGACAGCATGCCGGCCATCAGGGATTGGCCGGTTGCGGACATGCGGACGAGTTGATTGGGAATTGCCATGGCCGCAAATGTAGGTGATCCGATGAAGTCTGTCAATTCGCAACGCCCGGCAGCAGACTGGAGAAAACTGATGCGGGGCGAGGAGAGGAGCGGGGGACGCACTGCTTCCAGTTCAGACCCCGATGCACTGGAACTGTAGCGCCGTGGCTCGCATCTTCAAGATCGCGGTACGACAGTGTTGAAACGGCAAGTCCGGGCCGGCTGCCGCACGGCCCTGCAAACACTATCGGCACCGATACGAGCCACGCATGTCGTGGATTATTCCACCGTCACTGATTTCGCCAGGTTGCGCGGCTTGTCGACATCGGTGCCGCGCGCCAGTGCGGTGTGATACGCGAGCAGCTGCAGCGGGATCACGTGCAGGATCGGCGACAGCTTGCCATAGTGTTCCGGCAGGCGAATCACATGGACGCCTTCGCTGGACGTGATGTGCGAGTCGGCATCGGCGAACACGTACAGCTGGCCGCCGCGGGCGCGCACTTCCTGCATGTTCGACTTCAGCTTTTCGAGCAAGGCGTCATTCGGCGCCACCGTCACCACCGGCATTTCCTGCGTCACCAGTGCCAGCGGGCCGTGCTTCAACTCGCCGGCCGGATAGGCTTCGGCGTGGATGTAGGAAATCTCCTTCAGCTTCAGTGCGCCTTCGAGTGCGATCGGATAGTGCAGGCCGCGGCCGAGGAAGAGCGCATTTTCCTTGCGGGCGAATTCCTCGGACCAGGCGATGATCTGCGGCTCCAGCGCCAGCACTGCGGTGATCGCGGCCGGCAGGTGGCGCAGCTCCTTCAGGCAGCATGCTTCCTGTTCCTCGCTCAGGCGGCCGCGCACCTGCGCCAGCGCCAGCGTCAGCAGGAACAATGCGGCCAGTTGCGTGGTGAAGGCCTTGGTCGAAGCGACGCCGACCTCGACGCCAGCGCGGGTGATGTAGGACAGCATGCATTCGCGCACCATGGCGCTGGTGGCGACGTTGCAGATGGTGAGGGTGTTGACCATGTCCTTGGCGCGGGCATGCTTGAGGGCGGCCAGCGTGTCGGCCGTCTCGCCGCTTTGCGAGATGGTGACGACCAGCGCATTCGGATTCGGCACGCTGTCACGGTAGCGGTATTCGCTGGCGATCTCGACATTGACCGGGATTTGCGCGATTGACTCGATCCAGTATTTCGCGGTCAGCCCGGCATAGTAGCTGGTGCCGCAGGCAAGGATCAGCACCGAGTCGATCTTCTTGAAGACCTGGTAAGCCTTGTCGCCGAACAGTTCCGGCATGATCGCTGTCACGCCTTCGAGCGTATCGCCGATGGCGCGCGGCTGCTCGAAGATTTCCTTCTGCATGTAGTGACGGTAGGGTCCCAGCTCGGCGGCGCCGCTGTGCGCGTGCACGGTGCGCACTTCGCGCTCGGCCGGCCGGCCGTCGGCATCGACGATCCAGTAGCGCCGCAGCTGGAGGTCGACCACGTCGCCTTCTTCCAGATAGATGATCTGGTCGGTGGTGCCGGCCAGCGCCATCGCGTCCGACGCCAGGAAATTCTCCCCTTCGCCGACGCCGACGATCAGCGGCGAACCCTGGCGCGCACCGACCACCCGGTGCGGCTCGTCGCGGCAGAACACCGCGATCGCGTAGGCGCCGTGCAGGCGCTTGACGGCCTGCTGCACGGTGTCGAACAGGTCGCCGTTGTACATGTGGTCGACCAGGTGGGCGATCACCTCGGTGTCGGTCTGGCTCTCGAAGACATAGCCGGCCGCCTGCAGTTCGGCGCGCAGCTCGTCGTGGTTTTCGATGATGCCGTTGTGGACCAGTGCGATGCGTTCGCGCGAGAAGTGCGGATGGGCATTGTGCGAGGCCGGGGCGCCATGCGTGGCCCAACGCGTGTGGGCAATGCCGGTGAAGCCGGACAGCCCGGCCTTTTCGACCTGCATTTCCAGGTCGGCCACGCGCGAAGTGCTGCGCGAGCGCTGCAGCCGGCCGTCAACATGCAGCGCAACGCCGCAGGAGTCATAGCCGCGATATTCCAGCCGTTTCAGTCCTTGCAACAGGATGGGGGTGATATTGCGCTGCGCGACTGCGCCGACGATGCCACACATGGGAGCTCCTTGTTCGTTGATTCTGATTAACAGAGGGCTCTATCGTAGAAGAGCGGACGTGAAATAAGTTTGCGAAATTTCAGAGAAATTGAATTATTATTTCCATGCAATGAAAATGCGAAATACAATTTCAAAATCATAGGAACTTTGAAATTCAATTTCATGACAGAAACGGAATTGCTACTCGACGAACTGGATCGCCGCATTCTGAACGCCTTGCAGGAGGATGCATCGCAGACCAACAACGAGCTGGCGGCGAAGGTGCATGCTTCGCCGCCGACCTGCCTGCGACGGGTCAAGCGCCTGATCGATGCCGGCGTGATCGCCCGGCAGGTGGCGCTGGTCGCTCCGGACAAGGTGGGGGCGGGGCTGACTGCGATCGTGGAAATCACGCTCGACCATCAGGCGGCAGAGAAAATGACGGAATTCGAAGCGCTGGTGGCGAATGAACCGGCGGTGCTGCAGTGCTACCGCGTGTCGCCCGGCCCGGACTTCGTACTGGTGGTGCAGGTGGCCGACATGCCGGCCTATCATGCGCTGGCGCACCGGCTGTTCGCCTCGCATGCGAACGTGCGCAATGTGCGCAGCTTCTTTTCCATGCATCGCAGCAAGTTCGAAACGCGGATCGCGCTGTGACTCATTGAACATCGGCCAGAAACGAAGCGGGGCGCATCGAAATGCGCCCCGCAGGAAAAAGCAGCCAGGCCGGCCGGATTACTTCTTGATCTTCACCGGCCGCTGCCAGCCTTCGATCGTCACTTGCCTGGCGCGCGAAACGGTCAGCTTGCCGTCCGGTGCATCCTTGGTCAGGGTGGTGCCGGCACCCAGAGTCGCGCCCTTGCCGACACGCACAGGGGCGACCAGCTGGGTATCGCTGCCGATGAAGGCATCGTCTTCGATGATGGTGCGAAACTTGTTGGCGCCGTCATAGTTGCAGGTGATGGTGCCGGCGCCGATGTTGACGCGCGAGCCGACTGTCGCATCGCCGACATAGGCCAGGTGATTGGCCTTGCTTTTGGCGGCGATCTTGCTGTTCTTTACTTCGACGAAATTGCCGATGTGTACTTCTTCAGCCAGCTCCGTGCCCGGACGCAGGCGCGCGTAGGGGCCGATCTCGGCGTCGGCGCCGATAACGGCATCCTCGATGTGGCAGAAGGGCTTGATGCTGGCGCCCCTGGCGATGCGTGCATTCTTGATCACGCAGTTCGCCCCGATGGACACGCCGTCTTCCAGTTCCACCCGCCCTTCGAACACGCAGTTGACGTCAATGCTCACATCGCGTCCGCAGGACAGGCTGCCGCGCACATCGATGCGTTCCGGGTCGGCGAGGGTCACGCCCTGTTCGAGCAACGTGTCCGCGATGTTGCGCTGGTGGATGCGTTCGAGTTGCGCCAGCTGCACCTTGCTGTTGACGCCCAGCGTTTCCCATACCGCCTTTGGCTGGGCCGACACCACTGGCACGTCATCGGCAACGGCGCGCGCCACGATGTCGGTCAGGTAATACTCGCCCTGGGCATTGTCGTTCGACAGCGTCGCCAGCCATTTCTTCAGTTTCGCGGTGGGCGCCACCAGAATGCCGGTGTTGACTTCGCGGATGGCACGCTGCTCGGCGCTCGCATCCTTTTGCTCGACGATGCTCACGATCCTGCCGTCCTGACGCACGATCCGGCCATAACCGGTCGGGTCGTCGAGGTCGACGGTCAGGATTGCCAACTTATCCTTGCCGGCGCTGTCCAACAATTGCTGGAGCGAATTGCTTGTGGTCAACGGCACATCGCCATACAGCACCAGGGTCGGCACTTCCTCGTCCAGATGCGGGAGCGCCTGCATGACTGCATGTCCGGTACCCAGCTGGGGTTCCTGCTTGGCAAAGACGAGATCGGAAGCCTGCATCCGCTCGGGCACGATCTCGCCGCCATGGCCATAAATGACGCACAGGCGCGAAGGCGACAGGCCGCGGGCGGTATCGATGACATGCGAGAGCAGGGGCTTGCCAGCGAGAGGGTGGAGGACTTTCGGCAGCGCGGATTGCATGCGCTTTCCCATGCCGGCTGCAAGAATGACTACGTTCATAGGCAACGAATTGAAGTGGAGCAAAATTCTAACATGCGAGCCTACCGTACTTTTGCGTCGAGAGTATGCATTCTCATGATGATGTGCTGGCTGGCCGGCTGCAGCGCGCTCAAGCTTGGCTACAGCAATGGTGAGAGTGTCGCGTATTGGTGGTTGAACAGTTATATCGACTTCGAGCAGGACCAGCGGCCCATGGTCAAGCAGCATATTGCCGACTTTTTTGCCTGGCACCGCCAGAACCAGTTGCCGGAATATGCGCAGCTGGTGATGAGTGAGCAGAAGCGGCTCCCGCGCAATCTCACGCAGGCCGACGTGCTGGCCGATTACGAAGCTTTCCGCAAGCGCTTCATGTTATCGGTCGAACAAGCCCTGCCTTATTTCGCAGACCTGGCCTTGACGCTTCAGCCGCATCAGATTGCCAACATCGAAAAGAAATTCGCTTCCAACAACGAGGCTTATCGTAAGGACAATCTGCGTGGTGATCTTGAGGACCGTCAACTCAACCGCTACAAGAAAGTAATGAAACAGGCGGAATACTGGTTCGGCAATTTCTCCAGGGACCAGGAAAGGCAGATCCGTGCAGCATCCGACGCCCGCCCGCTGAACAATGAAGTGTGGATGGCCATCCGCGTGCGGCGGCAGCAGGATCTGCTGGCCGTACTGAGGAAGATTCAGCGGGAAAAGCCGAGCAGGAACGAAACGATTTCGCTGCTCAGGCGGTATGTCGACACCAATTTCGAACATTACGGCAATCCCGACCAAGTGCCGTTTCTCGATGCGTCCCGGGATGGCGCGGCGCGGATGGTGGCGCAGATCGTCAACATCGCCACCCCGGCGCAAAAGGAGCATGCCTATAAAAAGATGCAGCAGTGGATAGAGGATTGCCGCAGCCTGTCCGCGCCGAAGCATTAGACATTCGGCGCCCGGGCATGGACTTGCCGGGCACCGGGTTTATGCTTAATTGATCCGATTCAATCCGACAGGCCTTCAAACTTCACCACATTTGCCGGAGGCGCGCAGGGTTCTTCATCGAAAGCGATATCTCCATCGGGCACGGCTTCGCCAGTCTTCAGATCGGCAAAGTTGAACAGTTGGCGGTCCATCAGGTGCGAGGGGGTCACGGTCGACAGCGCGGAAAAGATGTTTTCGACGCGGCCCGGGAATTTCCTTTCCCATTCGCGCAGCATGGCCTTGATCTGCTTGCGCTGCAGGTTTTCCTGGCTGCCGCACAAGTCGCAGGGAATGATCGGAAATTGCTTGACCTCGGCATAGCGCGCCATGTCGGCTTCCTTTACGTAGGCCAGAGGGCGGATGACGATGTGCTTGCCGTCGTCGGATTGCAGCTTGGGCGGCATGCCCTTCAGCTTGGCGCCAAAGAACATGTTGAGGAAGAAGGTTTCCAGGATGTCATCGCGATGGTGGCCGAGGGCGATCTTGGTGGCGCCCAGTTCGCTCGCGACCCGGTACAAAATGCCGCGCCGCAGGCGGGAGCACAGGGCGCAGGTCGTCTTGCCTTCCGGGACCACACGCTTGACGATGCTGTAGGTATCCTGGTTTTCGATATGGAAGGGCACGCCGATCTTCGTCAGGTACTCCGGCAGGACATGGGCCGGGAAATTCGGCTGCTTCTGGTCGAGGTTGACGGCGATGATGTCGAATTTGATCGGCGCGCGTTCGCGCAGCGTGAGCAGAATATCCAGCAAGCCGTAGCTGTCCTTGCCGCCGGACAGGCAGACCATCACTCGGTCGCCATCCTCGATCATGTTGAAGTCGCCGATCGCCTGCCCGACCAGGCGGCACAGCCGCTTGTGCAGCTTGTTGTTTTCGTAAGCGATTTTTTCCGCCTTCTTCAGGCTGACGGCGGCGTTGTCCTGCGGCGCCACTTCCGTATCGCTCATCACGGTCTGAGAAGCAAAGTCGTTCATCGTCCTATCCTCATGCCTTGGTGTGGAACACTTCCACGCCGACGGATTGACAGTCCGGATAGACATCCGGTTTTTCGGTAGAGACGCGCACCGCGCGCACCTTGGGATGCGCGAGCATGGCGCGCGCCACGTCGTCGCACAGGGTTTCCTGCAGGTGAATGTGGCCTTGCGCCATGCGCCGCGCGATGGTGTCGCGCATGAAGTCATAGTCGACCACTTCGACCAGATGGTCTTCCTTCGGCGTCGATTCCGCCAGCGGAATGAACAGGTCGACATTGATCAGCACCCGCTGCTCGCCCTTCTTTTCGAATTCATGCACGCCGATGTTGATCAGCACTTCATAGTTGCGCAGGAACAGGCGACGGCAGTCGGACAGAGTGGGGTGCGAGAGAAAGGAAAGCATGTTTTCAAAAAGTCATTTTGCAAGGAACATCACGTCCCGCTGCAAGGGAATCAAATGCTGGCCGCCATCGACCAGCAGGGTGGTGCCGGTAATGGCCGGGCATTCTGCAACAAAACATACGCTCGCCGCCACATCTTCCGGCGTGCTGGAACGGCCAAGCGGCGTTTTTTTATGCGCCTTGGCGAATCCTTCGGCGCTTTGATTGCCGGATACCATCGTGATGCCGGGCGCGACACCCACCACCCGCACCTTTGGTGCCAGCGCCTGCGCCAGCATGGTTGTCGCAGTCTGCAACGCCGCCTTGGACAGGGTGTAGGACAGGAAATCCGGATTCAGGTTGAACAGCTTCTGGTCCAGCAGGTTCACCACGACGGCTTGCCCATCCTCCGGCGTCATTGCGTGCAAAGCTTGGGCCAGCAGAATCGGGGCAGCCAGGTTCGCATGCATGTGGGCATCCAGATTGGCGAGAGAGAAATCCGCAGCGCTGTCCTGTTCGAACAGGGAGGCATTGTTGACCACGCAGGAGATCGATGATGCACCCATCGTCCCCATGGCCTGCGGCAGCAGCGCCTTCACCGCAGATTCATCTGCCAAGTCGCACTGTACCGCCACGGCGCGACGCCCAAGGGCCCGGATCTCGCGCACGGTGGCTTCCGCCTCGGCCGCCGATTGCCGGTAATGCACGACGATGTCCCAGCCGCGCTGCGCCATGGCGAGCGCAATCGCGCGCCCGATGCGCCTGGCAGCGCCGGTGATCAGCGCAACTTTTTGCGTGTCTGTCGTCATGGTGCGTGCTTTCCGGCCGAAGCGGCGTAGATGCTCCGTACTTGCTGGACCGTTATGGGTGAATGCGCTTTCCGCCCCGAGGCGGATTTCAAAATACAATACCGGCTATGCAATTGCCCCAACCTACTCCCGACGCCCTGGCCGCGTCGCATGCGCTGCACAGGCTGATTGCCGATGACATTCGGCGCAATTCCGGCTGGATTTCCTTCGCCCGCTATATGGAACTGGTGCTGTATGCCCCTGGGCTGGGCTACTACAGCGGCGGGGCGGCGAAACTTGGTAAAGACGGAGATTTTACAACCGCGCCTGAAATCACGCCGCTTTTTGGCGCCGCACTGGCCCATGTCGCCGTCGATGTGATGCAGCAAACTGCGCCGCAGATACTCGAATTCGGCGCCGGCAGCGGTAAGCTCGCGCACGACCTCCTGACCGAACTGGCGGCAATGGGCATACAGCCCGATCGTTATTGCATCGTCGAACTGTCGGGCGAATTGCGTGCGCGGCAGGAACAGATGCTGCGCGACTTTCCGCAAGTCGTCTGGCTCGACCGGCTTCCCGAATCCTTTTCCGGCGTCGTGATCGGCAATGAAGTGCTGGATGCGATGCCGGTCCATCTCGTGCATAAAACCGGGCAGGGCTGGCGCGAGCGCGGCGTCGGCCTGTCCGCATCGGATGCCTTCGTGTTCGAAGACCGGCCGTGCGACGACGCACTCCTGAAGCAGATCCCGGATGCCGATGTCCTGCCGGACGGATACCTGACCGAAGTGCATCCGGTGGCGAGCGGCTTCATGCATTCCCTGGCAGCGATGCTGCGCAAAGGCCGTGAAGAGAGCGGCAAGGGCGCTGCCGCGATCCTGATCGATTACGGCTTCCCCGCGCATGAGTATTACCTCGACCAGCGCGCACAGGGCACGCTGATGTGCCATTACCGGCATCACGCCCATCCCGATCCGTTCTACCTGCCGGGACTGCAGGACATTACCGCGCATGTCGACTTCACTGCGACGGCGCGCGCCGCGCTGGAAGAAAGGACGGACCTGCTCGGCTACACCAGCCAGGCCTCCTTCCTTCTGGCTGCCGGCATCGGCGACCTGCTGTTGCGCGCTTCGCCGGCCGATCCGCTGCACTACCTGCCGCAGGCGAATGCCTTGCAAAAACTGATTTCGCCGGCGGAGATGGGTGAGCTGTTCAAGGTGCTGATCGTCGGCAGCGGCGTGCAACTGCCTGAAAAATTTGCGCGCAATGACCGCAGCCACAGGCTATGATGGCGGCCGGCGGCCCGAATGCAGATACGGCTTTGTGCATGCGCCGCTACCATCGAGGGATTTCGCAAGGCTCGCCATGATACGCTGGGTTCTGACCATTTTCGTTGCTCTGATCGTGTTCTCGGCGCTGCTGCCCTGGCTGCAAAAGCTGGGAATAGGGCGCTTGCCGGGCGACCTGCGCTTCAAGATCTTCGGCAAGGAATTCTTCCTGCCATTCGCTTCGACCCTGCTGCTGTCGATGCTGGTTGCCCTCGCGGGCCGTTTGCTGCATTGAGCCGGCATGCTGCCGTGTCGATTTCCGTGAAAGGCAATCCATGATCCGCTGGGCCGCCGTCATCTTCCTCGGCTTGATGATCTTTTATCCGCTCCTGCCCTGGCTCGACCGGCTCTTCGTCGGACGCCTGCCGGGCGACATCCGGTTCAGGCTGAGGGGCGTGATATTCTGCTTGCCCTTCGGCTCGACCGTGCTGTGGTCGGTGGTCGCTTTCGTGATCGCCGGCCTGACCCGCTGATTCCCACCACCGTTCCGCATGCAGCCCACGCTGGAACAACTTCGCGAGCGCTACGGCAGCCGCTACAAGTGGCTGGTGCTGATGACCGTCATGATCGGCAGCATGGCGTCGATCCTCTCATCGACCATCGTCAATGTCGCGGTACTCGACCTGAGCCGCGATTTCGCGCTCGGACAGGAGCGGGCGCAATGGGTGTCGGCGGGATTCATGCTGGCCATGACTTTGTCGATGCTGACGACACCCTGGCTGCTGCTGCGCTATGGCCTGCGCCGGACCTATACCGGCACTATCCTGCTGCTTCTGTCTGGCGGCCTGATCGGCGGGTTCAGTCTCAATTACCCGATGCTGCTGTCGATGCGGGTGGCGGAAGGCCTGGCCGCCGGCATCCTGCAACCGATTCCCGCGATCGTCATACTGCGCGCCTTTGAACCGCGCGAGCAGGGCAGGGCGATGGGCATCTTCGGCTTCGGCGTGGTGCTGGCGCCGGCGATCGGCCCGAGTGTCGGCGGCTTTTTGGTCGAGCAGTTCGGCTGGCGTTCGATTTTCTTCGTGGTAGTGCCGTTCTGCCTGGTGGTTCTGGCCCTGGTGCGGCGTCTGCTGCCTGTGAATTCTTCCATGATGGGAGAGGCCAGGCCGCTGGACTGGAAGGGCTTGCTGCTGGCAGGTGTGTGCACCCTCAGCCTGCTGAATGGCCTGGTGCATTTGCATGGGGATCTGGTGCCGGCAGCCATGATGCTGCTCGTCGGCGTGGCCAGCCTTGTCGTCTTTGTGCTGTACCAGATGCGTGCGAAGCATGGATTGATCAACATGGCACTGTTCCGCTACCGCCAGTTTGCAATGGGGGCGCTCGTCGCTTTCATCTACGGTGCCGGACTGTTCGGATCGACTTATCTGCTGCCGGTGTACATGCAGGTGGCGATGCATTACGCGCCTTCGCAAGCCGGCCTGGTTCTGCTGCCAGCCGGAATCGTGCTGGCACTGACGATTGTCTGGGCCGGCAGGCTGGCCGACAGATTCGCGCCGAACATCCTGGTGGTGATCGGATTGAGCCTGCTGGCGCTATCGTTCGCGCTGATGGGGCGGGGCTCTTCCGCTACCGGCTATGCCACCCTCATCCTGTGGGCTATCGTCGGCCGCATCGGCCTGGGTTTCGTGTTGCCGGCGCTGAGCCTCGGTGCCATGCGCGGCGTGGATGCCAGTCTGATTGCCCAGGGCGCGAGTACGATCAATTTCCTGCGCCAGTTAGGCGGTGCCATCGGCGTCGGTCTGGTCGGCATTATGCTGGAGTGGCGTCTCGCGGCGCATCACACTGGTCTGGCACAGGCGGAGCAGGAGGGCGGCGGCCGAGCGGCCGCGTTCAACGAGACTTTCCTGATGGTGGCGCTGATGTGTGCCGTTGCCGTGCTGGCAGCCTGGCGCATGCGGGCAGCACCGGCCAAGACTGGCTGATGCGAAGAGTTTCAGCTCGCTTCGAACAGGGCGTGCAATTTCTCGGGTGGCCGGCCCACCATGGCCCGCGCCTGGTACACCACGATAGGCCGCTGCAGCAGGCGTGGGTGCTGGGCGATGGCTTGCATCAGGGCTTCATCGTCCGCTTCGTCCAGGCTTAGCGCCGCATATTCTTCTTCGTTCTCACGCACCATGTCTCGTGCCGGCGTGCGGAGCTGGCGATGAAGCGCGGTCAGCTGGGCTGCGGTTAGAGGTGTTTTCAGGTAATCAACGACAGTCAGCGGCAAGCCCCGCTCCTGGGAAACTTGCTGCACCAGTTCGAGGGCTGCGCGCGACTTGGAACAGCGCGGGTTGTGATAAATGGTAATCATAACTTTCGGAAAAGGCTGACGAAACCGGGAATGACAGCAGAATAGCATTGATGCGCCAGTACCCCGTTAAGGCGGGGAATTGGCAGGTTGTCACATGCTGCGCCAACGGAGCTGCGCGGCTTGCTTCATTGAACCAGACAGGGCGACTTTGTGTCAGACAGGAAAACGTCGCCCGCAAGCCTGATCCGACGCAGCAACGTAATATCCGAAATTGGCGATGTCCCGAGCGGCGCGCCGCGTTGACCTTTTATACTTACGATCATGTCAGAGCCGCAACAGCCAGATTCCAACACGCCTAATTCTTCCTCCGTGCCAGCCCCAGAGCCTGCTGCATCAACCATCAGCCCATCAGGGGCTGGTGCTGCCCCTCCGCAGGGTGTTAGGCGCGAAGAAACGCCCTGGGGGCAGACATGGAGGATCGTTTCCGCCCGCTTTCGCTCGATTTCCGACAGGGCGGCGCGGCGTCTGACTCAGCGCACACTGAAAATCGGCATTTCGGCACGTATCTACCATCCCGAGCCTGGTGCTACGGGCTTGCGCAGCAAGACCCTGCAATACTTGGAAGAGTCGATCGCCCAGTGGGTCATGGCGCGCGATGTGATGGTATTCATGATCCCGACGGTCAACAACAATGGCTTGATCCATTCAAGCAGCATTCGCCTGCGGGATTATGCTAAGCATCTGGATGGATTGGTGTTGCAGGGCGGTGCTGACGTCTCCCCGCAAACCTATTCACAAGTGGCCACTCGACCCGAGTGGAGCGGCGACCGGGCGCGTGACGTCTATGAGCTCGAACTGTTGCATGAATTCATCGAGGCCGACAAGCCGGTGCTTGGCATCTGCCGGGGCTGTCAGCTGATCAATGTTGCCTTGGGTGGGACGCTCTACCAGGACATCGCATCGGATGTGCCCGCCGCAATCGAGCATGTAAGCGACTTGTACGATAGCCATTTCCATGAAATCCACTTCCCGGAGCGCTCCTCCCTCCGGTCCCTGTTCCCTGATCATTCCACGGCGCTGGTCAATTCGATTCACCACCAGGCCGTGAAGGATCTCGGCCGGGATCTCGTGGTAGAGGCCTATTCCGGTAGTGACAATATTGTCGAAGCAATCCGTTACCGCAAGGCAAGGTTCGTCATGGGACTGCAATGGCATCCGGAATTTCACCGTGCCGGCGGGGCGAAATTGCTCGACTGCACTCCCATCCTGGACGAATTTCTCGGCGCCGCCCGGGAGACCCGGTTCTGAATCTCTCCTAGAAGAAATTAACTGCCCAGACGGCAATACAACCGATTTTGTCGCCCCGCTGCTTGCCCGCTCTCGTTTCCCAAGAAAAATACTGTCCAATCGCATTTTCCGGTTGACAGGGTGAACTTGTTCTACTATAGTTTGGGGTTCCCTGCGGAGAGGTGGCCGAGTGGTTAATGGCAGCAGACTGTAAATCTGCCCTCTAACGAGTACGCTGGTTCGAATCCAGCCCTCTCCACCAAGTTTCTTGGTCGTTCAGGCGAGTGATTGTAGGGTGGATGGAAGTTACTTTTGCGGGTGTAGCTCAATGGTAGAGCTGAAGCCTTCCAAGCTTATGACGAGGGTTCGATTCCCTTCACCCGCTCCAGGTTTTTGAATTGGGTGATCCGCATTGCGGGTCGGCCAATATGCCCTTGTAGCTCAGTGGTAGAGCACTCCCTTGGTAAGGGAGAGGCCACGTGTTCAATCCACGTCAAGGGCACCATGGATTTATCAGTTGTTATCAAATAGTTAGACAGTCGGGCGCGTGCCTGGACATTCTCATCAAATAGTTAGGAG
>NZ_HE978634.1:283877-302106 GCF_000312045.1 Noviherbaspirillum massiliense JC206 | reverse complement strand
GTCAGGAACTCTCCCGCTGCAATGTCGTGTGCATTCCAGCGGGACGATCCAATCACAGGTTTAGGCGTAGGGGTATAGCTCAACTGGCAGAGCGTCGGTCTCCAAAACCGAAGGTTGGGGGTTCGATTCCCTCTGCCCCTGCCAAAGATTTCGCCGCAGGGCACCGAAAGTAAAGCGTATGTCTAACCATCCCGTCGAAACCGTCAACACTTCTGGCGACAAGGTCAAGGTTGCGTTCGCAATTCTGGCTGTGATCGCCGGTGTTGTCGGTTTCTATGTTCTGTCGGACAAGCCGACAGCAATGCGGGCCGGTGCGCTGGTCGCTGGTCTGCTCGCGGCAATTGCGCTGGCCTGGACTTCGTCTCCGGGCCGCGATTTTCTCGGGTTCGCCAGGGAGTCCGTTCGCGAAACCAAGAAAGTGGTCTGGCCGACCCGCAAGGAGGCAATGCAGATCACGGCGGTCGTGTTCGGTTTTGTTCTCCTTATGGCAATCTTCTTGTGGGGCACGGATAAGATTCTCGAGTTCGTGTTGTACGACCTCATCCTGGGCTGGAAACGATAATGGGCGAGAACACGCAAGACGGCGCACAAGGCGCCCCGGCAGTGAGCCAATCGGGCGGCAACAAGCGCTGGTACGTGGTGCACGCCTACTCCGGCATGGAAAAGAGCGTTCAGCGTGCGCTCCTCGAGCGCATCGAGCGCGCGGGGATGCGCGACAAGTTCGGACAAATCCTCGTGCCGACCGAAGAAGTCGTCGAAGTCAAGAATGGGCACAAGTCCGTTACCGAACGCCGCTTCTTCCCGGGCTATGTGCTGGTCGAGATGGAAATGACGGACGAGACCTGGCACCTGGTGAAGAACACCAGCAAGGTGACCGGATTCATCGGCGGAAAATCGAACAAGCCAACGCCGATTCCTCCGCATGAAGTCGAAAAGATCATGCAGCAAATGCAGGAAGGCGTCGAAAAGCCGCGTCCCAAAGTGCTGTACGAAGTCGGCGAAATGGTGCGCATCAAGGAAGGCCCGTTCACAGACTTCAACGGCAATGTCGAAGAAGTCAATTACGAGAAATCACGGGTACGCGTCTCTGTCACCATCTTCGGCCGCGCCACGCCGGTCGAGTTGGAATTCGGTCAGGTCGAAAAGGTGTAAGCCTCGCCTTCAACTATATTGCAGTAAAACGTCAATTAGAGCGTCGCCAGCTTCAGCGCTTGTGAAATCTAAGCAGCAATCGAAGAGGAGCCCAAGTAGCCGGCCGCATGGCAGGGGAACAGGCGCTAACACTCAATCAATGTAGGAGCCATCATGGCAAAGAAAATCATCGGTTTTATCAAGCTGCAGGTGCCAGCTGGTAAAGCAAATCCTTCCCCGCCGATTGGCCCGGCTCTGGGTCAGCGCGGCTTGAACATCATGGAATTCTGCAAGGCGTTCAACGCCCAGACTCAAGGCGTGGAGCCGGGTCTGCCGATTCCGGTCGTGATCACCGCCTTCGCGGACAAGTCTTTCACCTTCGTGATGAAGACGCCGCCGGCAACGATCCTGATCAAAAAGGCCGCCGGAATCCAGAAAGGTTCCTCCAAGCCGCATACCGACAAAGTCGGCAAGATCACCCGGAAGCAGGCTGAAGATATCGCTAAGACAAAAATGCCCGACCTAACGGCAGCTGACATGGACGCCGCAGTGCGCACCATCGCGGGTTCTGCTCGTTCCATGGGCATCACGGTGGAGGGTCTGTAATGGCTAAGTTATCCAAGCGCGTAAAGGCAATCAAGGCGAAAGTCGACCGCACCAAGCTCTATCCGTTCGATAGCGCTGTCGCACTGGTCAAAGACTGCGCCACCGCCAAGTTCGATGAATCGATCGATGTGTCGGTTCAGCTCGGCGTGGACGCCAAGAAATCCGATCAGGTGGTGCGCGGTTCCGTCGTGCTGCCGGCCGGTACCGGCAAGTCTGTGCGCGTCGCAGTTTTTGCCACTGGCGACAAAGCCCAGCAGGCGAAAGCCGCAGGCGCCGACGTGGTCGGCATGGAAGACTTGGCAGACCGCATCAAGGCAGGCGACATGCCTTTCGATATCGTCATCGCATCGCCCGACACCATGCGTATCGTCGGTACCCTGGGCCAGATCCTCGGTCCGCGCGGCATGATGCCGAACCCGAAGGTCGGAACCGTTACCCCGGATGTCGCCACTGCCGTCAAGAACGCGAAAGCCGGTCAGGTTCAATACCGTACCGACAAGGCCGGCATCATCCACGCGACCATCGGCCGCAAGTCGTTCAGCGATGCCGATCTCAAGTCGAATCTGATGGCGCTGATCGATGCGCTGAACAAGGCCAAGCCGGCAAGCAGCAAGGGTGTGTACCTGCGCAAGGTCGCGCTGTCTTCGACGATGGGCGCCGGCGTGCGCGTCGACCAGGCCTCGCTGGCTGCCTGAGAGTAGTGAATCAAGTCCCCGTGCGCCGTCGCATGGGGCGAATCTTTGGGCTGGGTCCGATTCGGCAGCATGAAAAGGACCTAGGCAATCAAAGACCGTTGGGCGGCGTGCATGCAGTTCGTGCGCAAAGTTAAACACCGGAGCAGACATCACCGGTACCCAACGCAGATGGTGTGCCCGAAAAAGTTTTGTAGTCTCAACGCTGGTCCGCCGGCATGAACTCCTAAACTTCGGACGCCGTGTTCGAACCGATGCAAGGAAAACATCCGAGCATCATTTTTGGAGGTTGATCTTGAGTCTCAATCTGAATGACAAGAAGGCCGTCGTCGCCGAAGTCTCCGCAAGGGTAGCCTCTGCGCAGACGATCGTCGTGGCCGAATATCGTGGCATCCAGGTTGGTCACTTGACGCAACTGCGCGCCAAGGCGCGCTCCGAGGGTGTGTACCTGCGCGTGTTGAAAAACACGCTTGCACGTCGCGCCGTCGAGGGCACGCCTTTCGCTGGCCTCGCCTCCGAAATGACCGGCCCGTTGATCTATTCGATCTCCGAGGATGCCGTCGCCGCTGCCAAAGTCATCAATGACTTCGCCAAAGGCAACGACAAACTGGTCATCAAGGCAGGCAACTACGCAGGTAAACAGCTCGACAAGGCTGGTGTGACTGCGCTGGCCAGCATCCCGAGCCGCGAAGTCCTCATCTCCCAGTTGCTGGGCGTGATGCAGGCTCCGGTTTCTGGCTTTGCCCGCGCGCTTGCTGCCCTCGCAGCGAAGAAGGAAACCGAAGGCGCAGCCTAATTCGCCGTCGTTTCCTCTTGCGTTAATACCGATCAGATGTGATTACCGAATCAAAAATTTAGGAGTTTCAAATGGCAATTAGCAAAGACGATATCCTTGAAGCAGTAGGCCAGATGTCCGTGATGGAACTGAATGACCTGGTCAAGGCTTTCGAAGAAAAATTTGGCGTGTCCGCCGCTGCAATGGCAGTCGCTGGCCCGGCTGGCGCCGGCGGTGCTGCTCCGGCTGCTGAAGAGAAGACCGAGTTCACCGTTGTGCTGGCTGAAGTTGGCGCGAACAAGGTCGGCGTGATCAAGGCAGTCCGCGAAATCACCGGCCTCGGCCTGAAAGAGGCGAAAGACCTGGTTGACGGCGCACCGAAGCCCGTCAAGGAAGGCATCGCCAAGGCAGACGCCGAAGCAGCAAAGAAGAAGCTGGAAGAAGCTGGCGCCAAAGCCGAACTCAAGTAATCTCGGCTCGGCTTGCTAGGGCGGATCTAAATCGCCGGAGTCAAAGCTCGCAATCCCCTCGACAAGAGCGGGTTCGGCTTTGGCTCCTTTGTCGTTTTCGAATTTTGCTGAACTGTTCCAGCTACCCTGCAGGATCAGTTGCTTAGTTTAAACAAGCTCGAAGGGCTGAGACTTGAGGTTTCACAGGCGCCAAGAGGACTGACACCCTCCTCTTCCTGAAACCTGAATTCTCCATCCTTCCTGTCACTCACGGAGTGTCCATGCACTACTCATTTACTGAGAAGAAGCGCATTCGCAAGTCATTCGCGAAGCGTGCAAACGTCCACAACGTTCCGTTCCTGCTAGCAACCCAGCTCGAGTCCTATCAGAGCTTTTTGCAAGCCGACAAAGCACCGTCGCAACGCAAGAATGAGGGCCTGCAGTCCGCCTTCACCTCGATTTTTCCTATTGTGTCCCACAACGGGTTCGCACGGCTAGAGTTTTTGTCGTATGTGTTGGGAGATCCTCCATTTGATGTCAAAGAATGCCAGCAGCGCGGCCTGACCTTCGCCTCGCCGCTGCGCGCGAAGGTGCGTCTCGTCATTCTCGACAAGGAATCGCCGACCAAGCCGGTCGTCAAGGAAATGAAGGAGCAGGAAGTCTACATGGGCGAACTGCCGCTCATGACCCAGAACGGTTCCTTCGTCATCAACGGCACCGAGCGCGTCATCGTGTCGCAATTGCACCGCTCGCCGGGCGTGTTCTTCGAGCACGACCGCGGCAAGACGCATTCCTCGGGCAAGCTGCTGTTCTCCGCGCGCATCATTCCCTATCGCGGTTCCTGGCTTGATTTCGAATTCGACCCGAAGGACATCCTGTACTTCCGCGTCGACCGCCGCCGCAAGATGCCGGTATCGATCCTGCTGAAGGCAATCGGCATGACGCCGGAGCAGATCCTCGCGAACTTCTTCGTGTTCGACAACTTCACCCTGCGCAGCGAAGGCGCCGAACTGGAGTTTGTCGCAGAACGCCTGCGCGGCGAAGTCGCGCGTTTCGACATCGCCGACAAGTCCGGCAAGGTGATCGTCGCGAAAGACAAGCGCATCAACGCGAAGCACGTGCGCGAAATTGAAGCAGCCGGTCTCAAGCACATCTCCGTGCCGGAAGACTATCTGCTCGGTCGCGTACTGGCGAAGAACATTATCGACACGGAAACCGGCGAAGTCTTGGCCAACGCAAACGATGAACTGACCGAAGATTTGCTGGCGCGCCTGCGCGAGGCGAATGTCGCCGAGATCCAGACGCTCTACACCAACGATCTCGACCAGGGCGCTTACATCTCGCAGACCCTGCGTACCGACGATACCGCGGACCAGACGGCGGCGCGCATCGCGATCTACCGCATGATGCGCCCCGGTGAGCCGCCGACCGAAGAATCGGTCGAAGCCCTGTTCAACGGCCTGTTCTACAGCGAAGAGCGCTATGACCTGTCGGCCGTCGGCCGCATGAAGTTCAACCGCCGCATCGGCCGCGAAGAACTCACAGGTCCGATGACGCTGTCGAACGAAGACATCTTGGCAGTAATCAAGATCCTGGTCGAACTGCGCAACGGCCGCGGAGAAGTCGACGACATCGACCACCTCGGCAACCGTCGCGTGCGCTGCGTTGGCGAACTGGCGGAAAACCAGTTCCGTGCCGGCCTGGTGCGCGTCGAGCGCGCCGTCAAGGAGCGTCTCGGCCAGGCCGAGGCGGACAACCTGATGCCGCACGACCTGATCAACAGCAAGCCGATTTCGGCCGCGATCCGCGAATTTTTCGGCTCTTCGCAGCTGTCGCAATTCATGGACCAGACCAATCCGCTGTCGGAGATCACGCACAAGCGCCGTGTATCCGCGCTCGGTCCGGGCGGCCTGACCCGCGAGCGCGCCGGTTTCGAGGTTCGCGACGTGCATCCGACGCACTACGGCCGCGTGTGCCCGATCGAAACGCCGGAAGGCCCGAACATCGGCCTGATCAACTCACTGGCTCTGTATGCCCGACTGAACGAGTACGGCTTCCTCGAGACGCCGTATCGCAAGGTCGAAGGCAGCCAGGTCACCAACCAGATCGACTACCTGTCCGCAATCGAGGAAGGCCGCTACGTGATCGCCCAAGCGAACGCGACCATCGACAAGGATGGCAAGCTGTCCGACGAACTGGTATCTGCCCGTCAGGCAGGCGAGACCATTCTCGTGTCGCCGGAACGCGTCCAGTACATGGACGTTGCCCCGGGCCAGGTCGTGTCGGTCGCAGCTTCGCTGATCCCGTTCCTGGAGCACGATGACGCGAACCGCGCACTGATGGGCGCGAACATGCAACGCCAGGCGGTTCCCTGCCTGCGTCCGGAAAAGGCATTCGTCGGCACCGGCATCGAGCGCACCGTTGCGGTCGACTCCGGCACCACCGTGCAGGCTCTGCGCGGCGGCGTGGTCGACTATGTCGACGCTGGCCGTATCGTGATCCGCGTGAATGACGAGGAAGCGGCAGCCGGCGAAGTCGGTGTGGATATCTACAACCTGATCAAGTACACCCGGTCCAACCAGAACACGAACATCAACCAGCGTCCGATCGTGAAAGTGGGCGATCGCGTGGCAAAGAATGACGTGATCGCCGACGGCGCATCGACCGACCTCGGCGAACTCGCGCTTGGTCAGAACATGCTGGTTGCGTTCATGCCCTGGAACGGCTACAACTTCGAGGACTCGATCCTGATTTCCGAGAAGGTCGTGGCGGACGACCGCTATACCTCGATCCATATCGAGGAGCTGTCGGTAGTCGCACGCGACACCAAGCTGGGCGCGGAAGAAATCACCCGCGACATCTCGAACCTGGCGGAAAACCAGCTCGCGCGTCTGGATGAATCCGGCATCGTGTACATCGGTGCCGAAGTCGAGGCTGGCGACGTGCTGGTCGGTAAGGTGACGCCGAAGGGCGAAACCCAGCTGACGCCGGAAGAAAAGCTGCTGCGCGCGATCTTTGGTGAGAAGGCGTCCGATGTAAAAGACACCTCGCTGCGCGTGCCGTCCGGCATGGTCGGCACCGTGATCGATGTGCAGGTATTCACCCGCGAAGGCATCCAGCGCGACAAGCGTGCCCAGCAGATCATCGACGACGAGCTCAAGCGCTATCGCCTCGACCTGAACGACCAGCTGCGTATCGTGGAAGGCGACGCCTTCCAGCGCCTCGAAAAAATGCTGATCGGGAAGACCGCCAACGGCGGTCCGAAGAAGCTGTCCAAGGGTGCCAAGATCACCAAGGAATACCTGGATGATCTGGACAAGTTCCACTGGTTCGACATTCGTCCGGCGGACGAAGATGTTGCTGCCAACCTGGAAGCTATCAAGGAATCGATCGCCGAGAAGCGCCACCAGTTCGATCTCGCCTTCGAAGAAAAGCGCAAGAAGCTCACGCAGGGTGACGAACTGCCGCCGGGCGTACAGAAGATGGTCAAGGTCTATCTCGCCGTCAAGCGTCGTCTGCAGCCTGGCGACAAGATGGCCGGCCGCCACGGTAACAAGGGCGTGGTCTCGCGCATCGTGCCGGTGGAAGACATGCCGTACATGGCAGATGGCACCCCGGCCGACATCGTGCTGAACCCGCTCGGCGTGCCGTCGCGTATGAACGTCGGCCAGGTGCTGGAAGTGCATTTGGGCTGGGCCTCGAAGGGTCTCGGATTGCGCATCGGTGAAATGCTGCAGGCGCAAGCCAAGGCAGCCGAGTTGCGCGGCTTCCTGAAGACCATCTACAACGAGTCCGGCAGGCCGGAAGACCTCGACACTCTGGGCGACGACGAGATCCTGGCGCTGGCAGACAACCTGAAGCAGGGCGTGCCTTTTGCTACACCGGTGTTCGATGGTGCGCATGAAGACGAGATCCGCCGCATGCTGGACCTTGCGTATCCCGACCCGATCGCCAAGCAACTCGGCATGACCCCGTCGAAGAACCAGGTCACCATGTACGACGGACGCACCGGCGAAGCCTTTGAGCGCCCGGTCACGGTCGGCTACATGCACATGCTGAAGCTGCACCACCTGGTCGACGACAAGATGCACGCTCGCTCCACCGGTCCGTACTCGCTCGTGACCCAGCAACCGCTGGGCGGCAAGGCGCAGTTCGGTGGCCAGCGTTTCGGCGAGATGGAAGTCTGGGCACTGGAAGCTTACGGCGCGTCTTACGTGCTGCAGGAAATGCTGACAGTGAAGTCGGACGACGTCACCGGCCGTACCAAGGTGTACGAGAACCTGGTCAAGGGCGATCATGTCATCGATGCCGGCATGCCGGAATCCTTCAACGTGCTGGTGAAGGAAATCCGCTCGCTGGGTATCGACATCGATCTCGAAAGGGACTAAGCAAGAAAAGGCCCGCCGGTGGTAATGCCGGCGGGTGGCAAGTTTTAGGCAGCGCGGGGGCACGATAACCGCTCCCGGTACAGTCGGAACTCTCGTCACCTTGTGGCGCCGGGCTCTCCCGACAGTGCGAACAGGGTAGAAGCGATTTATCGCGTCCACGCCGCGCTTCCAAGCGTCATTCACGCCAACATGGAGTGATAGAAATGAAAGCACTGCTCGATCTATTCAAGCAAGTTCAGCAAAACGAACAGTTCGACGCGATCAAGATTGGCCTCGCGTCGCCTGAGAAAATCCGTTCCTGGTCGTACGGCGAAGTCAAAAAGCCGGAAACCATCAACTACCGCACCTTCAAGCCCGAGCGCGACGGCCTGTTCTGCGCCAAGATCTTCGGACCGATCAAGGACTATGAATGCCTGTGCGGCAAGTACAAGCGCCTGAAGCACCGTGGCGTGATCTGCGAAAAATGCGGCGTGGAAGTCACGCTGGCCAAGGTGCGCCGCGAGCGCATGGGCCACATCGAACTCGCATCGCCCACCGCGCACATCTGGTTCCTGAAGTCGCTGCCGTCGCGTCTGGGCATGGTGCTCGACATGACACTGCGCGATATCGAACGCGTGCTGTACTTCGAAGCATACGTCGTGACCGATCCTGGCATGACGCCGCTGAAGAAGTGCCAGATCATGTCGGAAGACGACTATGCCGCCAAGTATGAAGAATACGGCGACGACTTCACCGCATTCATGGGCGCGGAAGGTATTCGCGAGCTGCTGCGCACGATCGACATCGACCGTGAAGTGGAGCAGCTGCGCCAGGAATTGAAGGATTCCAAGTCGGAAGCCAAGATCAAGAAATACGCCAAGCGCCTGAAAGTGCTGGAAGCGTTCCAGCGCTCCGGCATCAAGCCCGAGTGGATGATCATGGAAGTGCTGCCGGTGCTGCCGCCGGAACTGCGTCCGCTGGTTCCGCTCGATGGCGGCCGCTTCGCGACTTCTGACCTGAACGACCTGTATCGCCGCGTCATCAACCGCAACAACCGTCTGAAGCGCCTGATGGAGCTGCGTGCGCCGGAAATCATTACCCGCAACGAAAAGCGCATGCTGCAGGAAGCGGTCGACTCGCTGCTCGATAACGGTCGCCGTGGCAAGGCCATGACCGGGGCCAACAAGCGTCCGCTGAAGTCGCTTGCTGAAATGATCAAGGGCAAGGGTGGTCGCTTCCGTCAAAACCTGCTCGGCAAGCGCGTCGACTACTCCGGCCGTTCCGTCATCGTGGTGGGTCCGCAGCTCAAGCTGCATCAGTGCGGCCTGCCGAAGCTGATGGCGCTGGAACTGTTCAAGCCCTTCATCTTCAACAAGCTGGAACTGATGGGTCTGGCCACGACCATCAAGGCCGCCAAGAAGCTGGTCGAGATGCAGGAACCGGTGGTCTGGGACATCCTGGAAGAAGTGATCCGCGAGCATCCGGTCATGCTGAACCGTGCACCGACGCTGCACCGTCTCGGCATCCAGGCTTTCGAGCCGGTGCTGATCGAAGGCAAGGCGATCCAGTTGCATCCGCTCGTTTGCGCGGCGTTCAACGCCGACTTCGACGGTGACCAGATGGCTGTCCACGTTCCGCTGTCGATCGAAGCACAGATGGAAGCGCGCGCGCTGATGCTGGCTTCGAACAACGTGCTGTTCCCGTCGAACGGCGAGCCGTCGATCGTGCCGTCGCAGGATATCGTGCTCGGCCTGTACTACGCCACCCGTGAAAAGATCAACGGCAAGGGCGAGGGCATGATGTTCCCGGACGTGTCCGAAGTGATCCGCGCCTACGACAACAAGGAAGTCGAGCTGACCACGCGCATCACCGTGCGCATTACCGAATATCCGAAAGACCCGGCTTCCGGTGAATTCGTGAAGACGATTAAGCGCTACGAGACCACTGTCGGCCGTGCGATTCTCTCCGAAATTCTGCCGAAGGGCTTGCCGTTTACGGTGCTGAACAAGGCACTGAAGAAGAAGGAAATCTCGCGCCTGATCAATACCTCGTTCCGCAAGTGCGGCCTGCGCGCGACCGTCGTGTTCGCCGACCAGCTGATGCAGTCCGGCTTCCGCCTTGCAACCCGCGCTGGTATCTCGATCTGCGTGGATGACATGCTGGTGCCGCCGCAGAAGCACACCATCATTGCTCAGGCCGAGCATGAAGTGAAACAGATCGAGCAGCAGTACGCTTCCGGTCTGGTCACGGCAGGCGAACGCTACAACAAGGTGGTGGACATCTGGGGCAAGGCCGGCGACGAAGTCGGCAAGGCGATGATGGACCAGCTGAAAGTGGAACCGGTCACCAAGCGCGACGGCACCCAGGGCACTCAGGAATCGTTCAACGCGATTTACATGATGGCCGACTCGGGCGCACGTGGTTCGGCGGCGCAGATCCGTCAGCTGGCCGGTATGCGCGGCCTGATGGCGAAGCCGGATGGCTCGATCATCGAGACGCCGATTACCGCGAACTTCCGCGAAGGCTTGAACGTTCTGCAGTACTTCATCTCGACGCACGGCGCCCGTAAGGGTCTGGCCGACACCGCGCTGAAGACCGCGAACTCGGGTTACCTGACCCGCCGCCTGGTCGACGTCACCCAGGATCTGGTTGTGACCGAAGACGATTGCGGCACGACCAACGGCGCGTCGATGAAGGCGCTGGTCGAAGGTGGCGAAGTCATCGAAGCATTGCGCGACCGTATCCTCGGCCGCGTGGCGGCGACCGATGTCGTCAACCCCGAAGACCAGTCGACCCTGATCGAAGCCGGCACGCTGCTGGACGAAGACGCGGTCGAAAACATCGAACGCCTCGGCATCGACGAAGTGAAGGTCCGCACTCCGCTGACCTGCGACACCCGTTATGGTCTGTGCGCCAAGTGCTATGGACGCGATCTCGGCCGCGGCATGCTGGTCAACGTCGGCGAAGCCGTTGGTGTGGTTGCTGCGCAGTCGATCGGCGAACCGGGCACCCAGCTCACGATGCGTACCTTCCACATCGGTGGTGCGGCATCGCGTGCAGCAGTCGCTTCGAGCGTCGAAGCCAAGTCGAACGGCACGGTGCGCTTCACGGCCACCATGCGCTACGTTACCAACGGCAAGGGCGAGCAGATCGTCATTTCCCGTTCCGGCGAAGTGCTGATCACCGACGACCACGGCCGCGAGCGCGAGCGTCACAAGGTGCCGTACGGCGCGACCCTGCTGGTCAAGGATGGCCTGGCCCTCAAGGCCGGTACCGCCCTGGCAACCTGGGATCCGCTGACCCGTCCGATCATTACCGAATACGCCGGTACGGTGAAGTTCGAGAATGTCGAGGAAGGCTCGACCGTCGCCAAGCAGATCGATGAAGTGACCGGTCTGTCGACTCTGGTGGTTATCGATGCCAAGCGTCGCAGCACTGCAGGCAAGTCGCTGCGTCCGCAGGTGAAGTTGCTGAACGAGAAAGGCGAGGAAGTGAAGATCGCCGGCACCGAGCATCCGGTGACGATCAGCTTCCAGGTCGGCGCACTGATCACCGTGAAGGATGGTCAGCAGGTGTCAGTGGGTGAAGTGCTCGCACGTATCCCGACCGAATCGCAGAAGACCCGTGACATTACCGGCGGTCTGCCGCGCGTGGCCGAACTGTTCGAAGCACGTTCGCCGAAGGATGCCGGCATGCTGGCGGAAGTCACTGGTACGGTGGCGTTCGGTAAGGAAACCAAGGGCAAGCAGCGCCTGGAAATCACCGACATGGAAGGCAACAAGCACGAGTTCCTGATTACCAAGGACAAGCAGGTGCTGGTGCACGACGGTCAGGTGGTGAACAAGGGCGAGATGATCGTGGACGGCCCGGCCGATCCGCAAGACATCCTGCGCCTGCTGGGCATCGAAGCGCTGGCACGCTATATCGTCGACGAAGTGCAGGACGTGTACCGTCTGCAGGGCGTGAAGATCAATGACAAGCATATTGAAGTGATCGTGCGCCAGATGCTGCGTCGCGTACAGGTGGTTGATGCCGGCGATACGTCCTACATCCCGGGCGAGCAGGTTGAGCGCTCCGAGCTGCTGGACGAAAACGACAAGGTCATCGCCGAAGACAAGCGCCCGGCAACCTACGAGAACGTGCTGCTCGGTATCACGAAGGCATCGCTGTCGACCGACTCCTTCATCTCCGCGGCGTCCTTCCAGGAAACCACACGCGTGCTGACGGAAGCTGCGATCATGGGCAAGAAGGACGGCCTGCGCGGTCTGAAGGAAAACGTGATCGTCGGACGTCTGATCCCGGCCGGTACCGGCTTGGCTTACCATCGTGCCCGCAAGGAAAAAGAGGCATGGGAAGCCGAAGAGCGGACCGCGCTGCTGCAGGCAGAGCAAGCGGCTCGCACAACGGAAACCGAGACCATCGACACGGGAAGCACACCGGAAGGCGAAGCTTAATCCCCTTCCGTCCCTCTCAAGACGGCACCGTAGTTTTGCTCCGGTGCCGTTTTTTTATGTTCATGGGCAAATCACGCGGCGGACCGTCCCAGCCCGGACGACGCTGATGGTGGCAAGACCATACGTTCTATCGCGTTTGCGGCAGCGGCTTGTCTTTCGCAATCACCTCGCGGCAGTCGCCCTTGATGCGCGCGTTGTCGTAGTCGGTCCAGCCATAGCTGTCGACATAGCGCTTGTGTTCCCGGAACTGCCGATTCAGGAAGCTCCACTCCAGCTGCTCGGTGCCGTAGCGTATATCCGCCAGGTCAAGAAGCGAGTGGAACACGTTTTCCGTCGCCAACCGGGCGTGCCGGTTCCTGTGCAACAGTCTCACCTTGCGTGGATGGGTGACGCGGTACAGCTCGGAATACCAGACGACTGCCGGAACATGGAACTCATACTGGGTATTGTGTCCGTGAAAGGCCAGCTTGCACGACCCGTCATACAAGGTCTGCCCATGGTCTGATACGTACATCATGGCAGCCACTGTCCCGGATTCCTTCAGGTCTGCGATGACCTGCGCCAGAAACCAATCGGTGTACATGATGGAATTGTCGTAGCTGTTATTCAATTCCGGCTTCAGCTTCGCGTCGGTATAGGCAGGATTCTCGACACCGAACAGCGATGGTTGCCACTTGTCGAACTCCTTCGGGTAGCGATGACTGTAGTTCCAGTGATTGCCGAGCGTGTGCAGCACGATCAGCTTCTTTCGAGCCGGATCGGCGATCGCTTTCCTGAGCGGCGCAAGCAGGACTTCATCATAGCTGGAGTTGTCGATGAACCCGCCCAAGTTCAGGAATTGAGTTACGTCCGCCTCTTGCGCAAATACCGAGACAGGCGTGTCGAACCGGCCGAACGACATCTGGTTCGACAGCCAGAATGTCTTGAATCCCGCTTCCCTGAATGCGCTCAGGAAGGATTTCTCCGAGAACCCGGCGTGCAGGCTTTGTGTTGCCCGCTTGCGCGATACCAGCACCGGCACCGACAGCCGGGTTGCCGACACCGCAGTCACCACATTTGACAGGCTGACCAGATTTGCTTCCTTCTTCAGCAAAGGATTGGTCTCGCGGCCATAGCCATTCAGACTCCAGCGGTCATAGCGGGAGGACTCCCCAATGACCATCACGACGACTTGCGGCACCTGGTCCTGTAGCGGCTGATGAGCGCCAAAAGTAAAACGTTTGCTCTTGCGCGCGAGTTCCGCCAGGTACTGGCGCTCCCTCCAGAAATCGTGCGCCAGGAGTGCCAGGCCGAAAGGTCGCGTCTCGCCGAGCGTATCAAGCTCGAATGATACTTTCGCCCATGCCGGGAGGCTGGGAAAGCGCAAAGAATTGGACCAGGAGCCCAGGAACGTCGCTGCGCCAGCCTTGCCCGCCTCCACCTTGCTCACCTGAGCATTCCCGCTGCCGAATGGTCTCGCAACCGCCACCGACTGCCCGCCATGCTTGCCCTGATACAGCCAGGTGCACGACACAGCTGCAAGAATCGCCAGAAATATCCACCGTGATTTTCCGGACCAGTCCAGATCCGTCGTACGCCAAGCCGCTCTCCAGCACAGCCACCACCATGCCATCACCGCTGCCAGTGCTGCCAAAGCCAGCCAGAGCGAATTGCCAAGAAACTCCAGAGTTTCCTGGGGGCTGGTTTCCATGATGATGCCCAGATGATGCGGCGAAATTCCTTGCTTGTAGTGGAAGTGCAAATAGGCTTCCATCGGCACCGCCAAAAAGGCCGGCAGCAGCAGCCAGTGAAACCAGGCCGGCCGCTTGAACACCGCCCATAACGCCAGCCACATAAAGAGAGTAAGTCCCAACACGTGTACGGCGTCTTCCCCCGTCTTGTCTCCATACAACCCCAGTACCGGCACCAAAGACAAGGCCAGATAACTGAGAAGAATGAAAAGGTTGGCAGGGCGAAGTAGACACAGCATGAAGAAAGGGTGGAGCGAAAGTTATCCAGCCCGCAATTATCTGCCATAAACAATTACTTTTTAGAACTAACGAGACAACCAATCCTGCCGCTCTACCAGGCAGCACGTATTCCCTAGCCCAACAGCGCGTGAGCGTGCACTTACCCAACCGTCAAACCCCACTTACCTGAAAACATTGGGCAGTTATAGCGCCCACCAAGGATGTTTCCGTGTCCCCGCGCACCCGGCGCGCCTACCATATACACATAAGAAGTTTGACTAAGCGCGCTCTTCGCGATATACTCGCGAGTTCTCGAATTTAAGCTCTACAGGGCTTAAGCGTTCTTTGGTCTCTATTCGCCCTCTGCGACGCTTTTTCTCCCTATAGTCCTGAATCGAACCGCGCCATCGCGGCGCATGATTGCATTCATGGTCCCGGGCAACCGATTTCGGGACTGTATTTTTTTATTAACGTCGTAATTTTGTTGGATTTAGACCGATGCCAACCATTAATCAACTGATTAACCACCCGCGCGTTTCCGCTCGCGTCAAGAGCAAATCGCCGGCACTGGAAAACAGCCCGCAAAAACGCGGCGTCTGCACCCGCGTTTACACCACTACCCCGAAAAAGCCGAACTCTGCGCTGCGTAAGGTTGCCAAGGTTCGTCTGACCAACGGTTTCGAGGTCATTTCCTACATCGGCGGTGAAGGTCACAACTTGCAAGAGCACAGCGTGGTGCTGATCCGCGGTGGTCGCGTGAAGGACTTGCCGGGTGTGCGTTATCACATGGTTCGCGGTGCGCTGGATACCCAGGGCGTCAAGGATCGTAAGCAGGCGCGTTCCAAGTACGGAGCGAAGCGCGCGAAAGCCGCCAAGAAGTAATCAACAGGTATTTCGCAAGGTGTCATGCCGGGCGAAATGGAAGTCGGCCCCGAACGGGTCGAGTAAGTGGGTGGTCATGAGGGTCATCCGCGAGCGTGCCGGCAACGACAGCCGGATGCTCAACTGAAGATTGAAAGGAATCGAAATGCCACGTCGTCGCGAAGTCCCGAAACGGGAAATTCTGCCTGATCCGAAATTCGGCAATGTTGATGTTGCCAAGTTCGTTAACGTCCTGATGCTGTCCGGTAAAAAATCGGTCGCCGAGAACATCATCTACGGTGCGTTCGACCACATTCAGCAAAAATCCGGCAAGGATCCGCTGGAAGTATTTACTGCCGCCATCAACAACTGCAAGCCTCTCGTCGAAGTGAAATCCCGTCGCGTTGGTGGCGCCAACTACCAGGTGCCGGTTGAAGTGCGTCCGGTTCGCCGCATGGCTTTGTCCATGCGCTGGCTGCGCGAAGCTGCGAACAAGCGCAGCGAGAAATCCATGCCCCAGCGTCTGGGTGGTGAGCTGATGGAAGCGGCTGAAGGCCGCGGCGGTGCGATGAAGAAGCGTGATGAAGTGCACCGCATGGCAGAAGCGAACAAGGCGTTCTCGCATTTCCGTTTCTGATGGCAGTTTGAATCGTCGCCTTCACATCGTTGAAGGCTCTGCAATGTAAATTGATCAAAACCGGGCACGTCTTTGAATAAAAGCGGCGCTCGGTTTTCGATTATTAAAAGACTTAGGATTGATTATGGCTCGCAAGACCCCTATTGAGCGCTACCGCAACATCGGTATTTCCGCTCACATCGATGCCGGCAAGACAACCACTACCGAACGCATCCTGTTCTACACCGGCGTGAACCACAAGCTGGGCGAAGTGCATGATGGCGCAGCGACCATGGACTGGATGGAGCAGGAGCAGGAGCGCGGCATCACCATTACGTCTGCTGCAACCACCTGCTTCTGGAAGGGCATGGCCAGCAACTACCCGGAGCACCGTATCAACATCATCGATACCCCGGGTCACGTTGACTTCACCATCGAAGTGGAGCGCTCCATGCGCGTCCTCGACGGCGCTTGCATGGTCTACTGCGCAGTGGGCGGAGTGCAGCCGCAGTCCGAAACAGTATGGCGCCAGGCCAACAAGTACAAGGTGCCGCGCCTTGCATTCGTCAACAAGATGGACCGCACCGGCGCAAACTTCTTCAAGGTTTACGACCAGATGCGCGCGCGCCTGAAGGCCAACCCGATCCCCATCCAGGTGCCGATCGGTGCCGAGGATACCTTCGAAGGCGTGATCGACCTGGTCAAGATGAAGGCCATCTATTGGGATGACTCTTCCCAAGGCATGAAATTCGAGTATCGGGACATTCCTGCGAACCTGCAGGATGCTGCGAACGAATGGCGCGAAAAGATGGTTGAGGCCGCTGCCGAAGCCAATGAGGAACTGATGAACAAGTACCTCGAAGAAGGCGACCTGAATGAGGAAGAAATCAAGAAGGCAATCCGTTTGCGCACCATCGCTGGCGAAATCGTGCCGATGATGTGCGGCACCGCCTTCAAGAACAAGGGGGTGCAGGCAATGCTGGACGCGGTGATCGACTACCTGCCGGCGCCAACGGATATTCCTCCGGTGTCGGGCATCGGGGAAGACGAGCAGCCGGCCGAGCGTAAGGCGGATGACAACGAAAAGTTCTCCGCCCTCGCATTCAAGATCATGACCGACCCGTTCGTCGGCCAGCTGATCTTCTTCCGCGTGTATTCCGGCGTGGTGAATTCGGGCGATACCGTCTACAACCCGGTCAAGGGCAAGAAAGAGCGCCTCGGCCGCATCCTGCAGATGCACGCCAACCAGCGCGAAGAAATCAAGGAAGTGCGCGCGGGTGACATCGCCGCGGCTGTCGGTCTGAAAGAGGCGACGACTGGCGATACATTGTGTGATCCCGAGTCGGTGATCACGCTTGAGCGCATGGTGTTCCCAGAGCCGGTTATTCACCAGGCAGTCGAGCCGAAGACCAAGGCCGACCAGGAAAAAATGGGCTTGGCGCTGAACCGGTTGGCTCAGGAAGACCCGTCGTTCCGCGTACGCACCGACGAAGAATCCGGCCAGACAATCATTGCCGGTATGGGTGAGTTGCACCTCGAGATCATCGTTGATCGCATGAAGCGCGAATTCGGAGTCGAGGCGACCGTCGGCAAGCCGCAGGTTGCATACCGCGAAACCATTCGCAAGACTTGCGAAGAAATCGAAGGTAAGTTCGTCAAGCAATCGGGTGGTCGCGGACAATACGGTCACGTGGTCCTGAAGATCGAGCCGCAGGAGCCGGGCAAGGGCTTCGAGTTCGTCGACGCGATCAAGGGTGGCGTGGTACCGCGTGAATACATCCCGGCGGTTGAAAAGGGCATCATTGAAACCCTGCCGAACGGCGTATTGGCTGGCTATCCGGTCGTTGACGTCAAGGTCACCCTGTTCTTCGGTTCTTACCACGACGTGGACTCGAACGAAAACGCCTTCCGCATGGCTGCATCGATGGCCTTCAAGGACGGCTGCCGCAAGGCCAGCCCGGTCCTTCTCGAGCCGATGATGGCCGTCGAAGTCGAGACGCCGGAAGAAAAGATGGGCGACGTGATGGGTGACCTTTCTTCCCGTCGTGGCATCATCCAGGGCATGGATGACCTGCCGGGTGGTGGCAAGATTGTTCGTGCCGAAGTGCCGCTGTCGGAAATGTTCGGTTACGCAACGACGCTGCGTTCGCTGACCCAGGGCCGTGCGACTTACACGATGGAGTTCAAGCACTACTCTGAAGCGCCGAAAAACGTTACCGAGGCAGTCGTCAGCTCCAAGGCCAAGTAACGACCGCAGCTTGCGGGACCGGGTCCCGCAAGCGAGGCGAAATAACCACGACAACTTAACATTCGTTCTTTTTGAAGGAAA
>NZ_HE978634.1:159902-282435 GCF_000312045.1 Noviherbaspirillum massiliense JC206 | reverse complement strand
TAGTCGGCAAGATCCTGCCCTAAAGCAAACAAACAACGCCGCGAGCGGTAATTCCCTCGCGGCTCGCTCTTTCAAGGAAAATCATGCAAAACCAAAAGATCCGCATCCGCCTGAAGGCATTCGACTATCGCCTCATCGACCAGTCCGCGCTCGAAATCGTTGACACGGCCAAGCGTACCGGCGCCGTGGTGAAGGGGCCCGTTCCGCTCCCTACCCGCATTCAGCGTTTCGACATCCTGCGTTCGCCGCACGTGAACAAAACCTCGCGCGACCAGTTCGAGATCCGCACTCATCAACGCCTGATGGACATCGTCGATCCGACCGACAAGACGGTTGACGCACTGATGAAGCTCGACCTGCCTGCCGGCGTGGACGTGGAAATCAAACTGCAATAAGAAACGCGCGGAACTGCATTTCATGCATTCGGCTATTGAATAATGCTCGTTTCCGCGCTATACTACCCGGCTTTCGTGCGAGTCCAATTGTGACTCGCGCTTTTCAAGTGGTGCAAACATCAGCCCCGCCCAATCGTAGGCGGGAATGGAGAAAACAATGAGCCTAGGCCTTGTTGGTCGCAAGGTTGGTATGATGCGCATTTTCACGGACGATGGGGACACGATTCCCGTCACCGTGCTGGACGTGTCGAACAACCGCGTGACACAAATCAAAACGCCTGAAACGGATGGTTATTCCGCCGTGCAGGTTACCTTCGGTCAGCGCCGCGCATCCCGCGTGAATAAAGCCGCAGCCGGCCACCTCGCGAAAGCAGGTGTCGAGGCTGGAACCGTCCTCAAAGAATTTCGTATCGATACCGCCAAGCTTGCAGACCTGAAGGCTGGCGACGTTATCGGCGTGAGCCTGTTCGAAGCAGGTCAGAAAGTTGACGTGCAAGGCGTGTCGATCGGTAAGGGTTATGCCGGCACGATCAAGCGCTACAACTTCGGCTCCGGCCGCGCGACTCACGGTAACTCCCGCTCGCACAATGTCCCTGGTTCCATCGGTATGGCACAGGATCCCGGTCGAGTGTTTCCGGGCAAGCGCATGACTGGCCACATGGGCGACGTCACCGTGACCGTGCAAAACCTTGAAATCGCCCGCGTGGACGCTGAGCGCCAGCTGCTGCTGGTCAAGGGTGCGGTTCCGGGTGCAAAGAACGGTCAAGTGATCGTTTGTCCCGCCGTTAAAGTCAAAGCCAAGAAGGGAGCCTAATCGATGGAACTCAAGCTCCTGAATGATCAGGGTCAAGCTGCTTCTAACGTCGCTGCGCCGGACACGATCTTCGGTCGTGACTACAACGAAGCGCTGATCCATCAAGTCGTCGTTGCCTACCAGGCAAATGCGCGCAGTGGAAACCGCAAGCAAAAAGACCGCCGTGAAGTAAGTCACACGACCAAGAAGCCGTGGCGTCAAAAAGGCACGGGCCGTGCTCGTGCCGGTATGTCGTCCTCGCCGCTGTGGCGCGGAGGCGGTCGCATTTTCCCGAATACGCCCGACGAAAACTTTTCGCACAAGGTCAACAAGAAAATGTATCGCGCAGGTATCTGCTCGATCCTTTCCCAGTTGGCGCGCGAAGGTCGTTTGTCTGTTGTCGAGAGCCTGTCCATTGATGCGCCGAAGACCAAGCTGCTGGCGCAGAAGTTGAAGGGCATGGGCCTGGACTCCGTGCTCGTGATTACTGATAGCCTCGATGAAAACATGCTGCTCGCTTCGCGCAACCTGCCGAACGTGCTGGTCGTCGAGCCGCGTCATGCTGATCCGGTATCGCTGGTGTTCTACAAGAAAGTTTTGATCACTAAGCCGGCATTGGCCAAGATTGAGGAGATGCTGGCATGAGCGCGAATGTGAAACATAGCGAAGAGCGTTTGATGAAGGTGTTGCTGGCTCCGGTGATTTCGGAGAAAGCTACTTTTGTCGCAGAAAAGAACGAACAAGTTGTTTTCCGTGTTGCTCCCGATGCGACCAAGCCGGAAATCAAGGCTGCCGTCGAGCTGCTGTTCAAGGTGCAGGTGGAGTCGGTTCAGGTGTTGAATCGCCAGGGCAAGCAAAAGCGCGCCGGCCGTTTCATGGGTCGTCGCAACCATACTCGCCAGGCGTATGTCTGCCTGAAGCCGGGTCAGGAAATTAACTTCACCGAGGAGGCTAAGTAATGGCACTCGTGAAAACGAAACCGACGTCGCCCGGACGTCGCGGCATGGTAAAGGTCGTTAATCCCGACCTGTACAAAGGCCGCCCGCTCGCTGGGCTCGTCGAAAAGAAATCGAAGACCGCCGGCCGCAACAATAACGGTCACATCACCACCCGTCATATCGGTGGTGGCCACAAGCACCATTACCGCGTGGTCGACTTCCGCCGCAACAAGGATGGCGTCGCCGCCAAAGTGGAGCGCCTGGAATACGATCCGAACCGTAGCGCCCATATCGCTCTTCTGTGCTACGCCGACGGCGAGCGTCGCTACATCATCGCGCCCAAGGGCGTGGCGGTCGGCGATCAGCTCATGAACGGATCCGAAGCGCCGATTAAAGCCGGCAATTGCCTGCCAATCCGCAATATACCGGTCGGTACGACGATGCACTGCGTTGAGATGTTGCCGGGCAAGGGCGCACAGCTCGCGCGCACCGCAGGTGCCGCCGTCGTGTTGATGGCGCGCGAAGGCACTTACGCTCAAGTTCGTCTGCGTTCCGGCGAGGTTCGTCGCGTGCACATCGAGTGCCGCGCAACAGTTGGTGAAGTTGGTAATGGCGAGCACAACCTGCGCAAAATCGGTAAGGCCGGTGCCACCCGTTGGCGCGGTATCCGTCCGACGGTACGTGGTGTGGTGATGAACCCGATCGACCACCCGCACGGTGGCGGTGAGGGGCGCACCTCCGCCGGTCGTCACCCGGTGTCGCCATGGGGTCAGCAGACCAAGGGTAAGAAGACGCGTCGCAATAAGCGCACGACTTCGATGATCGTCTCGCGCCGTGGCAAGAAATAAGGGGTAACACATGACACGTTCATTGAAAAAAGGGCCGTTCTGTGACGCCCACCTGGTGAAGAAAGTTGAAGCTGCGCAGGCCACGAAAGACAAGAAGCCGATCAAGACTTGGTCGCGCCGCTCGACGATCATGCCGGATTTCATCGGCTTGACGATCGCGGTGCATAACGGCAAGCAGCATGTGCCGGTTTATGTTTCAGAAAACATGGTTGGCCACAAACTCGGCGAATTCGCGTTGACCCGGACGTTCAAGGGCCACGCTGCCGACAAGAAGGCTAAGAAATAAGGTCCGATGATGGAAACTAAAGCTACCCTCCGTGGCGCGCGCCTGTCGGCCCAAAAAGGCCGACTGGTTGCCGACCTGATCCGCGGTAAAAAAGTCGATCAAGCGCTCAATATCTTGGCCTTCAGCCCGAAGAAAGGCGCGGTCCTCATCAAGCAGGTGCTCGAGTCTGCCATTGCAAATGCCGAGCACAACGACGGCGCCGACATCGACGAGCTCAAGGTCAAGACGATCTACGTCGAGAAGGGCGGAGTCCTGAAGCGCTTCACCGCACGCGCGAAAGGCCGCGGTGATCGCATCTCTAAGCAAACCTGTCACATTTACGTGACTGTCGGCAACTAAGGAGTCACGATGGGACAGAAAATTCATCCGACCGGTTTCCGTCTTGCGGTCACCCGCAACTGGGGCTCTCGCTGGTATGCAGGCAATAACAATTTTGCCAGCATGCTCAACGAGGATCTCGAGGTTCGCGCCTACCTCAAGAAGAAACTGAAGAATGCCTCCGTTGGTCGCGTTTTGATCGAGCGCCCGGCGAAGAACGCCCGCATCACCATTTACAGCTCGCGTCCTGGCGTCGTTATTGGCAAGAAAGGCGAGGATATCGAGGTTCTCAAGACCGACCTCACCAAGCTCATGGGCGTGCCGGTTCACGTGAACATCGAGGAAATCCGCAAGCCGGAGACCGATGCTCAGCTAATCGCCGACTCTATCGCCCAGCAGCTGGAAAAGCGGATCATGTTCCGCCGCGCGATGAAGCGCGCCATGCAGAATGCGATGCGCCTTGGTGCCCAGGGCATCAGGATTGCTTCCTCCGGCCGTTTGAACGGCATCGAAATCGCACGAACCGAGTGGTATCGCGAAGGGCGTGTGCCGCTGCATACACTGCGCGCCGACATCGACTACGGCTTCGGCGAAGCTGAAACGACCTATGGGATCATCGGAATCAAGGTTTGGGTCTACAAGGGCGACCGGCTTGCAAGCGGTGAAGCCCCGACGATCGAGGCTCCTGCCGATGAAGAGAAGAAGCGCCGTGGCCCGCGCCGCGACGATGGAAAACCCGGCGCCCGTCCGCGCACGAAGCGGCCTGAAGGACAAGCGGCCGGCGCAGGTGCCGCTCCGGCAGGCAAGCGCGTCCGCGCCAAGAAGGAAGGCGCAGCCGACAGCGCTGCCGCACCGGCTGAGAAAGCAGGAGAATAATCATGCTGCAACCAGCACGCAGAAAATATCGTAAAGAGCAAAAGGGTCGCAACAAGGGCATATCGCACGATCGCGGTACCGCGGTTTCGTTCGGCGAATTCGGTCTGAAGGCGATCGGACGCGGTCGCATTACCGCCCGTCAGATTGAGGCCGCCCGTCGTGCCATGACACGCCACATCAAGCGCGGTGGAAGGATCTGGATTCGCATTTTCCCGGACAAGCCAATTTCACAAAAGCCGGCCGAAGTCCGTATGGGTAACGGCAAAGGTAATCCTGAATACTACGTGGCCGAAATCCAGCCTGGAAAAGTGCTGTATGAAATGGATGGCGTGGACGAAGCGCTGGCACGCGAGGCGTTTCGCCTGGCTGCAGCCAAACTGCCGCTTTCGACCGCCTTCGTAGTACGCCAGGTTGGCCAATAAACTGGAGTGGAAAATGAAAGCATCTGAACTCCGCGATAAAGATCAAGCTGCGCTCGCAAAGGAGCTGAGCGATTTGTTGAAAGCGCAATTCAGCTTGCGCATGCAAATTGCGACTCAGCAACTGAACAATACCGCGCAACTGAAAAAGGTGCGTCGCGATATCGCACGCGTGAAAACCGTCATGAACCAGAAGGGCGCAAAACAATGAACGACCAAGTGAAGCAAGCATTGAAGCGCACGCTGGTTGGGAAAGTGGTCTCGGACAAGATGGACAAGACCGTCACCGTGCTGGTGGAGCGCCGCGTGAAGCATCCGTTGTACGGCAAAATCATCGTGCGCTCGAACAAGTACCATGCGCATGATGAAAACAACCAAGCCAAGGAAGGCGATACCGTGGAAATCCAAGAGGGTCGACCGATCTCCAAGACCAAGGCCTGGACTGTTACTCGAGTCGTGCAGCAGGCGCAAATTATCTAATTAGTGGTTGCGCGCCCGGCATTCATGTGCCATAATGTCGGGCTTCGTCTCGTTGCAAAGAAGATGTTGCGGCGAGCCCGAAATACCGAGTGCGAGCAAGGTATCCATCGGATCAGTAAGTCGTTTCACAAATGTCCACCTCATCGGCGTTGCGTTTCAAAGGCCGCGTCTGACGGGACCAAGACTGACCGCAAGTGCGCATTGGGCGTCGAGAGCGGATTAAGTTGGGAAAGAGAATACTATGATTCAAACTGAAAGCCGGCTCGAAGTAGCCGACAACACGGGTGCGCGCGAAGTCCTGTGCATCAAGGTGCTGGGCGGCTCCAAGCGTCGCTACGCAAGCATTGGCGACGTCATCAAGGTAACCGTCAAGTCCGCAGCTCCGCGTGGTCGGGTCAAGAAGGGCGAGATCTACAACGCTGTCGTTGTGCGTACCGCCAAAGGCGTGCGCCGCCAAGATGGCTCCCTGGTTAAGTTCGACGGCAACGCCGCAGTGTTGCTAAACAATAAGCTTGAGCCGATCGGCACACGCATTTTTGGTCCGGTGACCCGTGAGTTGCGTACCGAGCGCTTCATGAAGATTGTGTCGCTCGCTCCGGAAGTTCTGTAAGGAGTCGTCATGGATAAGATTCGGAAAAACGACGAAGTTATCGTCCTGACCGGTAAGGATAAGGGCAAGCGCGGTGTTATCAAGCAACGCGTCGATGTCAATTATGTGGTGGTCGAGGGGGTCAATGTGGCCAAGAAAGCCGTGCGGCCGAACCCGATGACCGGTGCAACCGGCGGCATCGTCGACAAGGCGATGCCGATTCATGTGTCCAATGTTGCTCTGGTAAACCCGGCAACTGGCAAGGCAGATCGCGTGAGCTTCAAAGATGTGGGTGGCAAAAAAGTCCGCGCTTTCAAGTCCAACGGCGAAGTTGTGAAGGTGTAAGACATCATGGCCCGTCTACAGCAATTTTACAAAGAAAAAGTCGTTACCGAGTTGACCAAGAAGTACGGTTATAAGTCGGCAATGGAGGTTCCGCGCCTCACCAAAATCACCCTGAACATGGGTCTTTCGGAAGCGGTCGCCGACAAAAAAGTCATTGAGCACGCGCTCGGCGACATGACCAAGATCGCCGGCCAGAAGCCCGTGATCACCAAGGCTCGCAAGGCGATCGCCGGCTTCAAGATTCGCGAAGGTTACCCGATTGGCTGCATGGTGACCCTGCGCGGCGCCCGCATGTACGAATTCCTTGACCGCCTCATCACCGTGGCCCTGCCGCGTGTGCGTGACTTTCGCGGCGTGTCAGGTCGGGCTTTCGACGGTCGTGGCAATTACAACATGGGCGTGAAAGAGCAGATCATCTTCCCTGAGATCGAGTACGACAAGATCGACGCGTTGCGTGGGATGAACATCAGCATCACGACAACCGCGAAGTCCGACGACGAGGCGAAAGCGCTTCTCGCCGCATTTAAATTTCCGTTTAGAGGCTGAGGCTGCCATGGCAAAACTGGCACTGATTAACCGCGAGCAAAAGCGCGCCGACTTGGTAAAGAAGTACGCCGCCAAGCGCGCTGCGTTGAAGGCGATCATCGACGATCAATCGAGGTCGGAAGAAGAGCGTTACGAAGCGCGACTGAAGTTGCAGGCTCTGCCTCGTAACTCTGCGCCTACCCGCCAGCGTAAGCGTTGCGCCATGACCGGTCGTCCTCGCGGCACCTTCCGCAAGTTCGGCCTAGCGCGAACCAAGATCCGTGAAATCGCCATGCGCGGCGAAATTCCGGGCATGACCAAAGCTAGCTGGTAATAGGAGAAGATCCAATGAGTATGAGCGATCCTATCGCCGATATGCTGACCCGCATTCGTAATGCGCAAGGCGTTCAAAAGACCACGGTCGTAATGCCGTCGTCGAAAGTGAAAGTCGCAATCGCCAACGTCCTGAAAGACGAAGGCTACATTGAGGATTTCGCGGTTTCCGAAGCTGCCGGCAAGGCAGAGCTGAAGATTGGCCTGAAGTATTACGCCGGTCGTCCGGTGATCGAGCGCCTCGAGCGCGTATCCCGGCCCGGCCTGCGGATTTACAAAGGTAAAGATCAGATCCCCAGTGTTATGAACGGCCTGGGGGTGGCAATCGTATCAACGCCGAAGGGCGTAATGACTGACCGCAAAGCGCGCGCGACCGGTGTCGGTGGCGAAGTCATTTGCTACGTGGCCTAAGGAGCGGAACATGTCTCGTGTAGGTAAAATGCCGATCGCGCTCCCCAAGGGCGCTGAAGTGAATGTCTCGGCAGGACAGATTACATTGAAGGGTCCCCTGGGAACCCTGTCGCAGCCCTTGAATTCTCTGGTCAAGGTAAATGTTGACAATGGCACCCTGACGTTCGAAACGGCAAATGAAAGCCGTGAAGCGAACGCCATGTCGGGCACAATGCGTGCTCTCGTCAACAACATGGTTAACGGTGTCACCAAAGGCTTCGAGCGGCGCCTGACTCTGGTTGGCGTTGGCTTTCGTGCCCAAGCACAGGGTGACAAGCTGAACCTGTCGCTCGGTTTCTCGCATCCCGTCGTGCATCAGATGCCGCAGGGTGTTAAATGCGAAACACCGACCCAGACCGAGATTCTTATCAAGGGTATCGACAAGCAGAAAGTTGGCCAGGTTGCCGCGGAAGTTCGTGCCTACCGCAGCCCCGAACCGTACAAGGGCAAGGGCGTCCGCTATGCGGACGAGGTGGTAGTGCTTAAAGAAACCAAGAAGAAGTAATAGGGGTTGACGATGGACAAGAAACAATCACGTCTGCGTCGGGCGCGCCAAACTCGCGCAAAGATTGCAGAGTTGAAGGTGAATCGGCTGGCAGTGCATCGCACCAACCTGCACATTTACGCAAACATCATTGGTCCGGACGCCAAAGTTCTGGCCTCTGCATCAACTGCGGAAGCCGAGGTGCGCCAGGAATTAGCTGGCAAATCCGGCAAAGGCGGGAACGTGGCTGCGGCCGCCCTCGTCGGCAAGCGCGTGGCAGAGAAAGCGCTCAAAGCTGGCGTCACAGAAGTGGCGTTTGATCGCTCGGGCTTCCGCTACCATGGTCGTGTGAAGGCGGTTGCAGATGCAGCACGCGAAGCCGGCCTGAAGTTCTAAGGAAAATCGTCATGGCAAAAATGCAAGCAAAGGCGCCTCAGGGCGAAGAGCGCGACGACGGTCTGCGCGAAAAGATGATCTCCGTCAACAGGGTCACGAAGGTGGTCAAGGGCGGACGTATCATGGGTTTTGCTGCCCTCGCAGTCGTAGGTGACGGTGATGGCCGAATTGGCATGGGCAAGGGCAAGTCGAAGGAAGTGCCGGTAGCCGTGCAGAAGGCTATGGAAGAGGCCCGCCGCAAGTTGATCAAGGTAACGCTGAAAAATGGTACCCTGCAGCATACGGTCACCGGCAGGCATGGCGCCTCTACCGTGATGATCTCTCCTGCAAAGGATGGTACCGGTGTCATCGCGGGCGGCCCGATGCGTGCAATCTTCGAGGTAATGGGTGTAACCAACGTAGTGGCGAAGTCGCATGGTTCGACCAACCCCTATAATATGGTGCGCGCAACCCTCGACGGCTTGGCAAAGATGAGCACGCCTTCGGAAATCGCAGCCAAGCGCGGCAAGTCTGTCGAAGAAATTTTGGGTTGAGGTGGTCCGAATGGCAAACACAATCAAGGTCAAACTGGTCAAAGGCTTGATCGGAACACGCGAATCGCACCGTGCTACAGTGCGCGGCTTGGGCTTGCGCCGTGTTAATTCCGTTTCGGAGTTGCAGGACACGCCAGCCATTCGCGGCATGATCAACAAGGTCTCGTATCTCGTGAAAGTGGTGTCGTAAGCCGAAAGGCTTGCGGACGGAGCAAAACATGGAATTGAACAACATTCAACCGGCGGAAGGCGCAAAGCACGCCAAACGGCGTGTCGGCCGCGGCATCGGTTCCGGCCTCGGCAAGACCGCGGGCCGTGGTCATAAAGGGCAGAAATCCCGTTCGGGCGGCTTCCATAAGGTCGGCTTCGAAGGCGGTCAGATGCCGTTGCAGCGTCGCCTGCCGAAGCGTGGTTTCAAGTCGCTCGCGACACCATACAAGGCGGAAGTGCGACTGTCCGGTTTGGAAACCCTGCCTGTCGGCGAGGTGGACATCCTAGCGCTGAAACAGGCCGGACTGGTGCCTGAATTGGCCCGTGCAGTGCGTGTCATTAAGTCCGGTGAGTTGACCAAAAAGGTGACTCTGAAGGGCTTGGCTGCTACCAAGGGTGCGAAAGCCGCGATCGAAGCTGCTGGTGGTTCAGTCGCTTAAGCAAATTTGAAGTCGGAGCAATAATTGGCGACTAGCCCTCAACTTGCGAAAAGTGCAGCGAGCGGATTTCCCTGGGGCCGTCTGTGGTTTTTGCTTGGTGCGTTAGTGGTATACCGCATCGGTGCGCACATTCCTGTGCCGGGCATTGACCCGGCGCAGCTGTCGCAGCTGTTCAAGCAGAATCAGGGCGGTATCCTCGGCATGTTCAACATGTTCTCCGGCGGTGCCCTGTCGCGCTTCACGATTTTCGCGCTCGGGATCATGCCTTACATTTCGGCATCGATCATCATGCAGCTGATGTCCGTTGTTTCTCCCCAGCTGGATGCGTTGAAGAAGGAAGGTGAGGCCGGTCGTCGGAAGATCACGCAGTATACGCGCTACGGCACGCTGGTTCTCGCAACGTTCCAGGCGCTCGGCATCGCGGTTGCGCTGGAGTCGCAGCCCGGATTGGTGATCGACCCCGGCTTGGCATTCCGCTTTACCGCGGTAGTCACCTTGGTTACCGGGACGATGTTCCTGATGTGGCTCGGCGAACAGATCACGGAGCGCGGGCTTGGCAACGGCATCTCGATCATCATCTTCGCTGGCATTGCAGCGGGATTGCCGAACGCGATCGGTGGGCTGCTTGAACTGGTGCGAACCGGATCGATGAATGCACTTTCAGCCATCCTGATCTGCCTGATCGTTGCGGCGGTGACATACCTGGTGGTGTTCATCGAGCGCGGGCAGCGCAAGATCCTAGTGAATTACGCGAAGCGCCAGGTGGGCAACAAGATCTACGGCGGTCAGAGCAGCCATCTGCCGCTCAAGTTGAACATGGCAGGCGTGATTCCGCCGATCTTCGCTTCGTCGATCATTCTGTTTCCGGCGACGATCACAAGTTGGTTTACGTCGGGCGACACGAGTAATCCTTTCGTGCGGTTTTTGAAGGACCTCGCGGCGTCCCTGGCGCCGGGTGAGCCGATCCATGCATTGCTGTATGCCATTGCCATTGTGTTCTTCTGTTTCTTCTATACGGCGCTGGTATTTAACAGCAAGGAAACGGCAGACAACCTGAAGAAAAGCGGTGCTTTTGTGCCGGGTATCCGACCAGGCGAACAGACAGCGCGTTACATCGACAAGATTCTGATGCGGCTGACTCTGGCTGGGGCCTTGTATATCACCCTGGTTTGCTTGCTGCCCGAATTTTTGATCGCGCGGTGGAAGGTGCCGTTCTACTTTGGCGGAACCTCGCTGCTGATTATTGTGGTGGTAACGATGGACTTCATGGCGCAGGTGCAGAATTACGTGATGTCCCAGCAGTATGAATCGTTGCTGCGTAAGGCGAATTTCAAGGGCGGAATGCCTTCGCGCTAAGCTAAGGATACGAACGATCGCATGGCAAAAGACGACGTCATCCAGATGCAAGGGGAGATTCTCGAAAACCTCCCGAACGCAACATTTAGAGTGAAGTTGGAAAACGGGCATGTCGTGCTCGGTCACATTTCGGGGAAAATGCGAATGAACTACATTCGTATCCTGCCTGGAGACAAGGTGACCGTGGAATTGACTCCCTACGATTTGAGTCGGGCACGTATCGTGTTCCGTACCAAGTAAAGATCGAATCAAGAACTGTAAGGAAGAGGGCGAAAATGAAAGTGCTCGCATCAGTGAAGCGGATCTGCCGCAACTGCAAGATCATCAAGCGCAAAGGCGTCGTTCGTGTTATCTGCACGGAGCCGCGCCACAAGCAGCGTCAAGGTTAATCAACGTTATTGATTGAGGAATAACGAATGGCACGTATTGCAGGGGTCAATATCCCCAACCACCAACATACCGTTATCGGACTGACCGCGATTTACGGCATCGGCCGTCCGCGCGCCCAGGAAATCTGCGACAAGACCGGTGTTCCCACCACCAAGAAGGTCAAGGATCTGGACGACAACGAGCTTGAGAAGCTGCGTGACGAAGTCGGCAAGTTCGTGGTGGAGGGTGACCTGCGCCGTGAAGTGTCGATGAGCATCAAGCGCCTGATGGACCTGGGCTGCTACCGTGGCTTGCGTCATCGCAAAGGCCTTCCGGTCCGTGGTCAGCGTACCCGCACCAATGCCCGTACCCGTAAGGGGCCGCGCAAGGCAGCGGCATCGCTGAAGAAATAATCCAGAATAAATCGGATTCAAGGAAAACATTATGGCAAAAGCCCCCTCTAGCGCCGCCGCAGCGCGAGTGCGCAAGAAAGTAAAGAAAAACGTTGCCGAAGGCGTCGCGCACATCCACGCGTCCTTCAACAACACGATCATCACGATTACCGACCGCCAAGGCAATGCGTTGTCTTGGGCTACGTCAGGTGGCGCCGGCTTCAAGGGCTCCCGCAAGTCGACTCCTTTCGCGGCACAAGTCGCGGCTGAAGCCGCCGGCAAGGTTGCGATGGAGTACGGGGTGAAAAACCTTGAAGTCCGCATCAAGGGCCCGGGCCCTGGTCGCGAATCTGCAGTGCGTGCGCTGAACAACCTCGGTATCAAGATCACGCAGATCCAGGATGTGACACCGGTTCCGCACAACGGCTGCCGCCCGCCGAAGCGCCGTCGTATCTAATTGCTGTAAAAGGCAGTAGCGAAAGTTGCCCGCCAACACCCTTGGCGGGTTTTGTTCTTAAGACCACCGTTTGATTGATGTCGAATCAGACTAGCGCCTAACGATGTCGGCCAAGCCGGATATCACCTGGGGCGTCATCACAAAAAGGAAATACTCGTGGCACGTTATATCGGACCTAAAGCAAAGCTTTCCCGCCGTGAAGGCACCGACCTGTTTTTGAAGAGCTCCCGCCGCTCCCTGGATTCCAAGTGCAAGCTGGATTCCAAGCCGGGCCAGCATGGCCGCACCTCGGGCGCGCGCACTTCCGACTACGGCAACCAGCTTCGCGAGAAGCAAAAGGTCAAGCGCATCTATGGCTTGCTGGAGCGCCAGTTCCGCCGCTACTTTGCCGAGGCAGACCGCCGCAAGGGCAATACCGGTGAAAACCTGCTGAAGCTGCTTGAATGCCGCCTCGACAACGTCGCATACCGCATGGGCTTTGGCTCGACCCGCGCCGAAGCGCGCCAGCTGGTCAGCCACAAGGCGTTCACGGTCAATGGCCAAGTGGTGAACATTGCGTCGTATCAGGTAAAGACCGGCGACGTCATCGCCGTACGCGAAAAGGCCAAGAAGCAGGCTCGCATCGTCGAAGCGCTGTCCCTCGCCGAGCAGAGCGGCTTGCCGTCCTGGGTATCGGTGGATGCCAAGAAGATGGAAGGTACGTTCAAGTCTCTCCCGGACCGTTCTGAAATCGCTGGCGACGTGAACGAGTCGCTGATCGTCGAATTGTATTCGCGCTAATTCCCATTTCCGCCCATCCCGTCAGGGGTGGGCATTTCTGTAATGCCATCAGCCTTATCGGTGTAACGAGCCGAGGGTATTGAAAAGGACATTCCATGCAAAATAGCCTGTTGAAACCCCGTATTATCGAAGTCGAAGCACTCGGCACCGGCCACGCAAAAGTCGTGATGGAGCCGTTCGAGCGCGGCTACGGACACACTCTCGGCAACGCCCTGCGTCGCGTTCTGCTTTCCTCCATGGTTGGCTATGCTCCGACCGAGGTGACGATCGCCGGCGTCGTGCACGAATATTCTTCACTCGACGGCGTGCAGGAAGACGTGGTCGACATTCTGCTGAACCTGAAAGGTGTCGTGTTCAAGCTGCACAATCGCGACGACGTGACTCTGACGCTGAAAAAGGAAGGCGAAGGTCCGGTTCTGGCTTCCGATATCGATTTGCCGCACGACGTCGAACTCATCAATCCAGATCATGTGATCGCGCATCTCACTGCGGGCGGCAAGCTCGACATGCAGATCAAGGTTGAAAAAGGTCGTGGCTATGTGCCGGGCAACGTGCGCCGTCTGTCGGAAGACGCCAACAAGACGATCGGCCGCATCATCCTCGACGCGTCGTTCTCGCCGGTTCGCCGCGTGTCCTACTCGGTCGAATCCGCCCGCGTGGAGCAGCGTACCGACCTCGACAAGCTGGTAATGAATATCGAAACCAACGGCGTGATCTCGCCGGAAGAAGCGATTCGCCAGTCGGCTCGCGTGCTGGTCGATCAGCTGAATGTGTTCGCCGCCCTTGAAGGCACAGAAGCTGCAGCCGAGGCACCGTCTCGCGCTCCAGCAGTGGATCCGATCCTGCTGCGTCCGGTGGACGACTTGGAGCTCACCGTGCGTTCGGCGAACTGCCTCAAGGCCGAAAACATCTACTACATCGGCGATCTGATCCAGCGCAGCGAAAACGAACTGCTCAAGACCCCGAACCTCGGCCGCAAGTCCCTGAACGAAATCAAGGAAGTGCTGGCATCCCGTGGTTTGACCTTGGGCATGAAATTGGAAAACTGGCCGCCCGCCGGCCTGGAAAAATAATGGCACGGGAGCGCAAGCTCCCGGTCATTTAGGCAGCAAACCCGTTAGCGAATTACCGGCCCGCGGCAGCAAAGCACTTGCTGCCGATAGAAGAGCTGGCATGAAAACTGAAACCAGAAAGGAAATAACATGCGTCACCGTCACGGCCTCCGCAAACTGAACCGCACCTCGTCGCATCGCCTCGCCATGCTCCGCAATATGACCGTTTCGCTGCTGCGCCACGAAGCGATCAAAACCACCCTGCCGAAGGCGAAGGAACTGCGCCGCGTGGTCGAACCGATCCTCACGCTGGGCAAGACTGACAGCGTAGCCAACAAGCGTCTCGCCTTCAACCGCCTGCGTGACCGCGAAATCGTCGGCAAGCTGTTCAGCGAACTCGGCCCGCGTTATGCCGCCCGCAATGGTGGTTATATCCGCATTCTGAAGATGGGCTTCCGCCAGGGCGACAATGCGCCGATGGCCTTTGTCGAACTCGTTGACCGCCCGGAAATCAGCGACGCCGCAGAAGTGCCCTCCGCTGAATAAGCGCTGCTGCACGCAGATCAAAAAGCCAGGCAACGCCTGGCTTTTTGCTTTTGTATGTCTTCGTTTTGAATGTGGCAAGATGTAGGTTTTTTGAAGGAAGCACCTGACAGCATGGCAGGACAAGGCATTCTCTCTGTCACCGACTTGCGCAAATCCTACGGCAATGGCGCCGCTAAGCACGCGGTGGTCAATGGTCTGTCGTTCTCTCTTCGGCGCGGCGAGTGCTATGGACTGCTCGGCCCGAACGGTGCCGGGAAGACCACCACGCTGCGCCTTTGTCTCGGGCTTACTGCGCCGGATAGCGGCGACATCACGCTCGTCGGCAAGCGCATCCCGGCGGAAGCCCGGCCGGCACGCCTGCGGGTGGGCGTGGTGCCCCAGGGTGACAACCTCGATCCCGATTTCACCGTCGCGGAAAACCTGCTGGTGTTTGGCCGCTACTTCGGCATGAGCGACGTCGATATCGAGCGCCGGATTCCGCGCCTGCTCGAGTTCGCCAACCTCACTGGGAAGAAGGATGCAAGGATAGGCGAGCTGTCCGGCGGCATGAAGAGGCGCTTGACCTTGGCAAGGGCACTGGTGAACGATCCCGACCTGATCTTCATGGATGAGCCGACCACCGGCCTCGACCCGCAGGCCCGCCACATGATCTGGGATCGCCTGAAGAGCCTGCTTAGCGAAGGAAAGACGATCCTGCTCACCACGCACTTCATGGACGAGGCGGAGCGCTTGTGCGACCGGCTGGCGGTAATCGACCATGGCCAAATGATCGCGGAAGGGGCGCCGCGCGACTTGATCCGGCAGCATATCGAAGCTGAAGTCGTCGAAGTCTACGGCGACCAGGCCGTCGCATGGGGTGAGGCGGAAGGCCGCGGAAGAGCGGCGCGCCTCGAGGTCAGCGGAGAAACGGTTTTCTGCTATACGAACGACGCGCAGCCCTTGCTGGACGCCTTACACACGGCTAGAGGTGTGCGCTATCTGCATCGCCCAGCCAACCTCGAAGATCTATTCCTGAAGCTGACCGGCCGCGAGATGAGGGATTAAGCCATGCAAGCAAGCATATACGCATTTCCTGCATTTTCGATACGCTTCCTGCCGATCTGGCGCCGCAATTTCCTGGTATGGAGAAAGCTCGCCGTGGCCAGCGTGCTCGGCAACATCGCGGAACCGCTCATTACATTGATCGCCTTCGGCTACGGCCTGGGAAGCCTGCTGCCCGCCATCAACGGTGTTTCCTACATTCAGTATCTCGCATCCGGTTCGATCTGCATGTCTGTCATGATGGCAGCTTCGTTTGAGGCGCTGTATTCGGCCTTTTCACGCATGCATGTCCAGAAAACCTGGGAAGCCTTGCTGAATGCGCCGCTCGCGCTGGACGACGTAGTCCTGGCGGAAATGTTGTGGGCAGCGACCAAGTCGCTCTTTTCCGGCGCTGCGATCCTGCTGGTGATCTTCATGCTTGGCATCGGCCTGCATCCCCAGGTGGTGCTGGTCTTGCCCTTGTTGTTCATTGTCGGAATGACCTTCGCATCCCTTGGGCTCGTGATGAACGCACTGGCAAAAGGCTATGATTTTTTTACTTATTACTTCACCTTGCTCCTGACACCGATGATGTTCCTGTCAGGCATCTATTATCCGGTCGCCCAGTTGCCGGCATGGCTGCAGAATCTGTCTTCACTTCTGCCATTGACTGCGGCAGTCAATCTGGTACGGCCGCTCATCCTTGGCGAATGGCCACGCAATCCGGCCCTGGATCTTGCTATCCTGTTCGCATACTGTATCGCCGGCTTTTACGTCGCGACCATCCTGACGCGACGCAGACTCCTGAAATAAGCGGAACCAGATTTCGGACCACGACCATGCAAACGCCACTGCTTGTCTTGACCAACTTGCCCGATATGCAGACCGCGCAAGCGATGGCGCGTGCACTGGTCGACCAGCACCTCGCTGCCTGCGTCAACATACTGCCAGCGGTCCACTCCGTCTATCGCTGGCAGGGGGCAGTGGAAGAGGCTGACGAAGTCACGCTGCTGATCAAGACACAGCAAGTGCGTTATGCGGAACTGGAAGCGGCAATCAAGTCGGTGCATCCCTACGAACTACCGGAAATCATCGCCCTGCCAACAAGCGGCGGCTTGCCGCAATACCTGGCCTGGATTGCACAGGAAACGAAAAAGAATGTGGACGTTTAAGCGCTTTATCCAACCCTGCCCGGGCAATGTCGCCACCGCGCTCCTCGCCAAGGCGACTGTCGCGCTTGCCATGCTTGGTCTTCTCGCCATGGTGTCGGTTACATACGCAAGTGAAGATTATCTCGAGCCCGGGGCGGCATTTCGGTTTTCGGCCAAGATGATCGACGCGAAAACCGCCGAGGTCACTTACAAGATCGCCGACGGCTACTACATGTATCGCGAGCGCTTTGCCTTCAGGGCAAACGGAGCGAAGCTGGGTGAGCCGATTTTTCCAGAAGGGAAGGTCAAGTTTGACGAGACATTCCAGAAAGAGGTGGAAACTTACCGGCACCAGGTCAGCATCCGGATCCCGGTAGAGGCGGCTGGTCCTTTCACCCTGACTTCGACCGGCCAGGGATGCGCGGATAAGGGCCTTTGCTATCCGCCGATGGAATCCAGCGCGACCCTGAATCCTTCCGGCAGTGCCGTGCTTGCCACCGTCGGCATCGCCCAGCAGGCCACGGACCCCGCCAGAGATGCGCCTTTAATGACTGCCGCCCCGTCCGCACAAAGCGATTCCGACATGGGCCGGCTGGAAGCGTCGCTGAAAAGCGGCCGGCTGCTCGCGATCGCGCCCTTGTTCTTCCTGCTCGGGCTGGGCTTGGCATTCACGCCCTGCGTACTGCCGATGGTGCCAATCATTTCCTTCATCATCGTCGGCGAAGGTGCCAAGGCAAGCCGCATCCGCGGCCTCGCCTTGTCCGGCACGTATTCGCTCGGCATGGCCCTGGTTTATACCGCGCTCGGCATTGCCGCCGGGCTAATTGGGGAAGGACTGTCGGCAGCCCTGCAAAATCCCTGGGTACTGTCGACCTTTGCCGTTCTCATCGTGCTGCTTTCGCTCTCGATGTTCGGCGTATATCAATTGCAGCTGCCGGCGTCGCTCCAGACCAAAATGACCGAAGCATCGGGAAAGCAAAGCTCGGGCAAATTGTTCGGCGTGTTTGTCATGGGTGCAATTTCCGCCCTGATCGTGGGACCCTGCGTCGCCGCACCACTTGCAGCCGCATTGCTCTACATTAGCCAGACGCACGATGTCATGGTGGGTGGGGGCGCTCTGTTTGCGATGGCGGCCGGCATGAGTGTGCCCTTGCTGCTGGTCGGCGTCTCCGCCGGTTCGCTGCTGCCGCGTGCCGGCGCCTGGATGGAGGGGGTCAAGCGCTTCTTCGGTGTGCTGATGCTGGGCCTGGCCTTGTGGATCGTTTCGCCGATCATTCCCGGCTGGGCGCAGATGGCAGCTTGGGCGGCACTCGGCTTGGGCTATGGCGCCTATCTGCTGACCATCAGGAGGGCGGGATGGGCCTCGGTCGCATTCGGCCTGCTCGTAATGATTTTGGGCCTGGTGCAATTGGTCGGGCTGGCTACCGGTGGTCGCGATGCGCTTGCGCCGTTGGCCCACATGACCAACAGGAATTCGGAAAAGGCCGAGTTCCGCCGGGTGAAATCGCTGGCAGAACTGGATGCAGCCATTGCCCAGGCCAAGGGCAAGAACGTGATGCTGGATTTTTATGCCGACTGGTGCGTCTCCTGCAAGGAAATGGAGAAGTTCACCTTTGCCGATCCCCGCATCCAGGCACAATTTGCGGACATGCTCCTGCTGCAGGCAGATGTGACGGCAAACAATGACGACGACAAGGCCCTGCTGAAGCGCTTTCGCCTGTTCGGCCCGCCCGGCATCCTCTTTTTCGACAGGGAAGGACGCGAAATCGAGGGCGCGCGGGTCATCGGCTACCAGAATGCGGATAAGTTCCTCAATTCATTGCAGCGTGCGACCGGTTCCTGATCTACGCGCTCACCCGCTGGCAGGACGGGTGTTCAAACAGATATATGGGATCCGATATAAAGAGCTAACTTCTCTATCGTTGAAAGTTGTAATTCGAGCCCCTATATTATTTGCTCAACAATTTCTAGGAGAAAAACATGGCTTTGCGTCTCGGCGATACCGCACCCGACTTTGAGCAGGAAAGCTCGATCGGCAAGATCAAGTTCCATGAGTGGGCAGGCGATTCCTGGGTCGTCCTGTTCTCCCATCCGGCCGATTTTACGCCGGTTTGCACCACCGAACTCGGCCTGACCGCCAAGCTCAAGCCCGAATTCGACAAGCGGAATGTGAAGGCAATTGCCCTGTCGGTCGATCCGGCGGAAAAACACAATCAGTGGATCAAGGATATCGAGGACACCCAGAAGACAGTCGTAGGCTTTCCCATCATTGCCGATGTGGACAAGAAGGTTTCCGCTCTGTATGACATGATCCATCCGAATCAGTCCGAAACGGCGACCGTGCGCTCCCTGTTCGTGATCGACCCGAAAAAGAAGGTGCGCCTGATCATCACTTATCCCATGAGCACCGGCCGCAACTTCGATGAAGTGATGCGCGTCATCGATGCACTCCAGCTTACCGACGGTTATACCGTCGCAACTCCGGGCAACTGGCGCGACGGCGACGATGTGATCATTCCCCTGAGCATTCAGGATGAAGCGGTGCTCAAGCAGAAATTCCCGAAAGGCTATACCGCTCCGCGGCCCTATCTGCGCATCACCCCGCAGCCGAACAAATAAACAATTCGCCCTCCAAGGAAAAAAGCGCCTTGCCGGCGCTTTTTTCATGTCTGAAGTGCATGCATCGCTGCCAAGGAGGCAGCCTCAGGCACCGTGCTGCTTCAGGCGTCGCGCGATATCCCGAGCGAAATAAGTCAGCACCCCATCTGCACCGGCGCGCTTGAAGGCCATCATGGCTTCCATCATGGTCTTGTCATGATCGAGCCAGCCGTTTTGCGCCGCAGCCTTAATCATCGCGTACTCGCCGCTGACCTGATAGGCAAAGGTCGGCACCTTGAACTCCTCCTTGACGCGACGCACGATGTCGAGATAAGGCATGCCCGGCTTGACCATCACCATGTCGGCGCCTTCCGCAAGGTCCATGGCCACTTCGCGCAAGGCTTCATCGCTGTTGGCTGGATCCATCTGGTAAGTGGCCTTGTCGCCCTTGCCCAAGTTGCCGGCCGAGCCGACTGCATCCCGGAAAGGGCCGTAGAAAGCCGACGCGTACTTGGCAGAATACGCCATGATCCGGGTGTAGATGTGCTTGTTCGTTTCGAGGGCCGAGCGGATGGCGCCGATGCGGCCGTCCATCATGTCGGAAGGCGCAACGATATCCACGCCCGCATCCGCCTGCACCAGCGCCTGCCTCACGAGCAGAGCGCAGGTCTCATCGTTCAGCACGTAGCCATTCTGGTTGAGGACACCATCCTGGCCGTGGCTGGTGTAAGGGTCCAGTGCCACATCAGTCAGGATGCCGAGTTCCGGGAAGCGGCGCTTGAGTTCACGCACCGCGCGCGGTACCAGGCCTTCGGGATTGACGGCTTCGATGCCATCGGGAGTTTTCAGGCTGGGATTAATGACAGGGAACAAGGCCATCACGGGAATCCCAAGCGCGACGCAATCTTCCGCAACATGCAAAAGCAAATCGACGGAAACGCGCTCCACCTCGGGCATCGAAGGCACTTTTTCCCGCTGATTCTTTCCCTCCAGTATGAATACCGGATAAATCAGGTCGGCCGTCGTGATCGTGTGCTCGCGCATCAGCGCTCTGGAAAAAGCATCCTTGCGCATGCGGCGCATCCGGATGGCGGGAAACTGGTTGTTGGGCAATGTAGAAGACATAGGAAGAAAAACAGTAATTACTCAAAAAAAACGTAAAAATTTTCGAAACTTTTTTCGCCGGGGACCCTCTCAGCAATGGGTGATTTACTCACCTCCCGCTTCTCCTCCCTGAGCGGGGCCTATCGTGGCATTAGCGATAAGGCGTTACTGCCCTGGAGATCTTCCCCTTTCTCCAGGGTTTTTTTGTCCGGAAGATTCAGGATCCTGCGTCATTCGGAGGCACCTCCGAAAGCTTTCCGGCATTTGAGGGATCGTCAGTCAAGCCGAGCAGTTCCAGAATACGCTCATTAGCCTCTTCCAGCCCACTCCGCTTCATGGCCGAGAATAATTGCGCCGTGAAGGGAAAAGGCTGGCCCAGTTCATCCACATAACTGCTCAATACCGTGCGGGCCAGGCGAAGCGCATTGGTCGCATCATTGCGCCCAAGCTTGTCCGCCTTCGTCAGCAGGCAATGCACTGGCTTCCCGGTCGGCACAAACCATTCCAGCATCTGCACATCCAGCTCGGTAAAGGGACGGCGCGCATCCATGATCAATACCAGAGCGGTAAGTTGTTCCCGGGACTGGATGTACGTGCCCAGCAGTTCATTCCAGTGCGACTTGGCTGCTCCCGGCACTTCGGCATAGCCATATCCCGGCAGGTCAACCAGCATGGCGCGGATCTCTTCCGTCCTGGCTGCATCCTTGCGGTGCTGGCCGACATGGGCGCCGCCTATGGAAAAATAATTGATGTGCTGCGTGCGGCCGGGTGTTTTGGAAGCAAATGCAAGCTTCTTCTGGTTGCACAATACATTGATCGCGCTGGACTTGCCGGCATTCGAGCGGCCGGCGAAGGCTATTTCCGGTACCTTCGTCCTTGGCAAATCGCGAAGGTGGTTCACCGTGGTGAAAAATCGGGCTTGCCAGAGCAGGGACATGAGCGTGAGCAGAAAAAGCGGGAGGGGCGGCAAAAATGCCGAGAAGCTATTGTACAATAAGGGGTTATGTCGATGCGCCGCGCAAACGAGGCGCCGGCATTCATAAAAAACCGCCGCTTAGGCCCAGAATTTTAATATCAAGTCTCAGGGTGTTTGAATGAATCGTGCGTTTGTACCAGTTGTGAAGTCCTTGTTCGTCGCGCTGCTGGCGGTTTCTTCCGCTACTCATGCCGCGGAAGAAAAAAAGCACCGAAGGTAGACCCGGCCAAGGGCGAGCAGCTCTTCACCAATGGTGATGCCGCACGCAACATCGTGGCCTGCGTCTCTTGCCATGGCGCTGCCGGAAACTCGACCATCGTGCAAAATCCGAAACTCGCCGGCCAGCCTGCTGCCTATATCGCTAAGCAGCTCGCCGATTTCAAGACGCCGCAGCGCAATAATCCGGTGATGAGCCCGATTGCGAAGAATCTGAGCGAAGAGGAGATGATGAACATCGCCGCCTTCCTCGAGAAGCAAACACCGAAACCCGGTGCCGCAAGGAACAAGGACACGATTGAACAAGGCAAGAAAATCTTCCGCGCCGGCATCGCTGAAAAGAGTGTTCCGGCCTGTGCAAGCTGCCACGGTGCAGACGGCGGCGGGATCCCGGTTCAATTTCCTCGCCTTGCTGGCCAGCATCAGGATTACACTGTGACCGCACTGACGAATTTCCGTTCGGGCGCACGCAACAACAGCCCACAGATGACGACAATTGCCAAGCGCATGTCGGATGACGAAATCAAGGCAGTAGCGGATTACGTTGCTGGGTTGAAATAAGCACTGCCGCAGCAAAATAAAATAAAAGAAAATTTGTCAGGGGGTGGCGCAAGCTGCCCCCTTTGCTTTTACGAATGGATCACATGAGCGTTAGCACTTCCGGGCTGGAATTGAAAACCAGGCAAAGATGGCTGGCAGACTTCGTCGAGCTGCTGTCGTCGATGCGTTTCGCCATTAGCCTGCTGACGCTCATCGCGATCGCGTCGGTCATCGGTACGGTGCTGAAGCAGAACGAGCCGATGCCGAATTACGTGAATCAATTTGGTCCGTTCTGGTTCGAGGTGTTCAACAAGCTCGGCCTGTATTCCGTGTATTCGGCCTGGTGGTTCCTGCTGATCATGGGCTTCCTGGTCGTATCGACTTCGCTCTGCATCATCCGCAACGCGCCCAAGATGCTGAAGGACATGCGCAGCTGGCGCGAAAACGTGCGCGAACAGTCGCTGCGCAATTTCCATCACAAGGCCGAATGGGCATCACCGCAGCCGCGCGTAGCGCTCGTCCAGCAGCTGGCTGCCCGCGTCGCTGCAGCCGGCTACAAGATCAAGCTTGCCGACAAGGGTGATGCCACTCTGATTGCCGCAAAACGGGGCGCAGCGAACAAATGGGGCTACATCTTTGCGCATAGCGCGATTGTCATCATTTGTATCGGCGGCCTGCTTGATTCGGACTTGCCGATCCGTTTCCAGCAGTGGTTCGGGGGCAAAACGCCATTCAACGGCAATGGCATCATCGCCCAGATTCCGGCGCAGCATCGCCTGAGCCTGAGCAACCCGACCTTTCGCGGTAATACCCTGATTCCGGAGGGAAGCAGCAGCAGCACTGCCATCCTCCCGCAGCAGAATGGCGTGCTGATACAGGATCTGCCATTCACCATCGAGTTGAAGCAATTCATCATCGAGCATTACTCGACCGGCATGCCCAAGCTGTTCGCAAGCGAGGTGGTGGTGCACGACCATGAAACCGGGAAGACCTTTCCTGCAACGATCAAGGTCAACGAGCCGCTGATCTACAAGGGCGTGGCAGTCTATCAGTCGAGTTTCGAAGATGGCGGCAGCAAGCTGAGGCTGGTCGGCTATCCGATGAAGGGCGCGGATGAGAAATCCTTCCCGATAGCAGGCGAAGTCGGCGGATCGACGCCACTCGACAAGCAAGGCGGCGACTACACTGTCGAATGGGCCGATTTCCGGGCATTCAATGTGGAAAACATGGCCCAGAATGGCCAGGACGCGCGCGCGGTCAATCTCAACAAACCGTTCAACGAAAGAGTCAGCTCAGGACTGGAAAAGCATTTGGGCTCGGCGGCGAAAGCTGCGAACAGCAAGGATCTGAAGAATGTCGGACCGAGCGTGCAATACAAGCTGCGCGACAAGACCGGCCAGGCGCGCGAATATCACAATTACATGCAGCCGGTGCAGGTCGATGGCTCCTACGTCTTCCTGACCGGCATGCGCGAATCGCCCGCGGAACCGTTCCGTTACCTGCGCATTCCGGCCGATGACAATGACTCGGTAGAGGAATGGATGCGCCTGCGCGCCGCCGTCGCCGATCCTGCGTTGCGTGCGCAGGCGGCCCAACGCTATGCGCGGCTGGCGGTGCCGCAGACACGCAGCGAGGCCAGCCAGTTGCGCGACCAGTTGCAGCAGTCGGCATTGAAAAGCCTGTCGATTTTCGCCGGCGATGAGCGTCAGGCCGGTTATCTCGCCGTCTCGAATTTCCTGGAAAAGATCCCGCCTGCCGAGCAGGAGAAGGCAGCGGAAGTCTTCATGAAAATCCTGAACGGAAGCCTGTGGGAATTGTGGCAGGTTGCCCGGGAAAAGGACGGCTTGAAACCATTCGTTCCGGACGAAAAGCACGCACGCTTCCTGCAACTGAGCACGAATGCCTTGTCCGATGCGTTTTTCTATCATGCGCCGGTCTATCTGCAGCTGAGGGAATTCGATCAGGTGAAGGCCTCGGTGTTGCAGGTGACACGCTCGCCCGGCAAGAAGATTGTCTATCTCGGGTGCCTGTTGCTGGTGATCGGCGTGTTTTCGATGTTCTATGTCCGCGAGCGGCGCCTGTGGATCTGGCTGAAATCCGAACCGGATGGCCAGTCGCGTGCCGTGATGGCAATGAGCACCCAACGCAAGACGCTGGATTTTGAAAAGGAATTCGAAACGCTGAAAGTGCAGCTGGTGCAATCAGCCTGATCCCCGGCAGGCGTCAAAAGCCTGCCAGGAAATGACCGGAGACAATCATGGAATTGACCCAAACTCAATCGCAGACTTATGCGCCGCCGCGTGGCTTCTTTCGCCGCCTGACGCTGATCGACTGGCTGTTTGCCGCCGCGCTGCTGGGAGGTGCGCTGTTCGCTCTGAGCCGTTATGGCGCGTATATGGACTACTACGAGAAAGCCGTTCTGCTTCTGTCCGTTCCGACTTTCGCCTGGCTGGGCTGGCAATGGAAGCCGATACGCGGTTTGATGGCCTTGCTGGCAGTCCTGGCATTGTCGGCGACGGCGCTGTACGGCGGCGCGCTGGATGCGGCCAACCAGAAATTCCTGCTGAAATATTTCCTGTCGAGTCAGTCCGCGATCCTGTGGATGAGCACCCTGTTTTTCCTGTCGACGCTGTTTTACTGGGGCGGCTTCCTTGTCCGCTCGGATTTCGGCGCCTCGGTAGGCAGCAAGCTGTGCTGGTCCGCGGTAGTGCTGGGTTTTACCGGCATGCTGGTGCGCTGGTACGAATCCTATCTGATCGGCCCGGATATCGGCCATATCCCGATCTCCAACCTCTACGAAGTGTTCGTGCTGTTCTGCGTGATCACGGCCTTGTTCTATTTGTACTATGAGCAGCATTATGCGACGCGCCAGCTTGGGCCCTTCGTGCTGCTGGTGATTTCCGCCGCGGTCGGCTTCCTGCTGTGGTACACGATCAGCCGCGAAGCTTCGGAGATCCAGCCGCTGGTGCCGGCGCTGCAAAGCTGGTGGATGAAAATCCACGTCCCGGCCAACTTCATCGGCTATGGCACCTTTGCGCTGGCCGCGATGGTGGCAGTGGCCTATCTGCTGAAATCGTCCGGCGTGCTCGCCGAGCGACTGCCCTCGCTGGAGTTGCTGGATGACGTAATGTACAAGGCGATCGCAGTCGGCTTCGCTTTCTTCACGATTGCTACTATCCTCGGCGCACTGTGGGCAGCCGAAGCCTGGGGCGGTTACTGGTCGTGGGACCCGAAGGAAACCTGGGCCCTGATCGTCTGGCTCAATTACGCGGCCTGGCTGCACATGCGCCTGATGAAAGGCTTGCGCGGACAGGTGGCGGCGTGGTGGGCACTTGGCGGCCTGCTGGTCACCACCTTTGCCTTCCTCGGCGTCAACATGTTCTTGTCCGGACTGCATTCATACGGCCAACTCTGATCTGCGAAATGGTGTAAGGTTGTCATTATTCAGGCCAAGCTTGTAATGAATCTTGCACCATGGAGCAGCCATGTTCATCAAGCGACATTCGTACGGCGTCGATTGTCCCCGCGCATCTGAAATCACGCCGCGTGAGCTGTTCGAATCGCGTCGAACTTTCCTGAAGCAGCTTGCCGTCGGCTCGATAGCCGGCGGTGCGCTCGCAGACATGGCGACGCGCGAGGCGTTCGCGCAAACGACAGGCGCACAGAAGCTTGCTGCAACTGCCAATCCCGCCTACGTCATCATGGACAAGGTGACGTCCTTCAAGGACGCGACCACCTATAACAATTTCTACGAATTCGGCACCGACAAGACCGAGCCCTCACGTAACGCCGACGCGCTCAAGACTCGCCCCTGGACGATCGCCATCGAAGGCGAAGTCAAGCGGCCGATGACCCTGGATATCGATAGCCTGCTCAAGCTGGCCCCGCTGGAAGAGCGGGTCTACCGCTTGCGCTGCGTCGAAGGCTGGTCGATGGTCATTCCCTGGATTGGCTATTCCTTGTCCGAGCTGATCAGGAAAGTCGAGCCGAATGGCAATGCGAAATACGTCGAATTCGTCACGCTCGCCGACAAGAAGCAGATGCCGGGCTTGCGCAGCCCTGTGCTGGAGTGGCCTTATGTCGAAGGCCTGCGGCTGGATGAGGCAAACCATCGCCTGACGCTCCTGACGCTTGGCATGTACGGCGAAGTTCTGCCCAATCAGAATGGCGCCCCGGTGCGCATCGTCGTGCCATGGAAGTACGGCTTCAAGTCCCCCAAATCGATCGTGAAGATCCGGTTTGTGAGGGAGCAGCCGCGCACCGCCTGGAATATCGCCGCCCCGCAGGAATACGGCTTTTATTCGAACGTGAATCCGGAAGTGGACCACCCGCGCTGGTCGCAGGCCACCGAGCGCCGCATTGGGGAGGACGGATTTTTTACGCGCAAGCGCAAGACTCTCATGTTCAACGGTTACAGCGAAGTCGCTTCCCTGTATGCCGGAATGGATTTGAAGAAGTTCTTCTGATGGTCGAGCTGCTCCGGCAGCAGCGGTCATCCCCGCATCTCTGCTGCCGGTGTCACTCCCGTTCCATGGCGATATTCATGTTCAATCCTGCCCAGACTCAACTCAAGATCATCAAGTTCGCACTGTTCGCCACAGCCTTGCTGCCTTTCTTGCGCGTGGTCGTGTTTGCCTTCACCGACCAGCTCGGCGCCAATCCGATCGAATTTATCACCCGCAATACCGGCGACTGGACCTTGTATTTCCTCTGCCTGACGCTGGCAGTCACGCCGCTGCGGCGACTGAGCAAATGGAACTGGTTGATCAAGCTGCGCCGCATGCTGGGCTTGGTTGCCTTCTTTTACGCGGCACTGCACTTCATCACCTTCCTCTGGTTCGACCATTTCTTCGATGTGCGGGAAATGTGGAAGGATGTGCTCAAGCGCCCGTTCATTACGGTGGGCTTTTGTGCCTTCGTGCTGCTGATCCCGCTGGCGGCAACGAGTACGAATGCCATGGTGAGGCGCTTGGGTGCGCAGCGCTGGCAGCGGCTGCATCGCGCGATTTACCTGATCGCACCATTGGGCATACTGCATTTCTGGTGGATGAAGGCCGGCAAGAATGACTTTGCCCAGCCGATCCTATTCGGCATCATCGTCGCGCTGCTGCTTCTGGTGCGCGTCATTTACTGGCGCCAGCAGCAGGCACAGAGTCAGAAGCGCCAGGTCAAGCCGACTCCAACCTGATGGCCCGGCTGCTCAGTGCACTTGCTGCATGGCAGACCAAATCTGATACCGGCATCGAGATCCAGGTCTTCACGCGGCGAATAAATCCCGCCGGTCACGATATATCCTGGATGCGCACTGCTGGCTTTGGCCGGGTCCTGTGCCAAGCCGGTATCCAATAACCACTTCCAGTGTTCGCCAAGAGCGTAGATGATCGCCGTCGACGCGCGCCATATGACACGGCGGTTCGCTTCCCGGTCTTCTTGCAGTCCGAAGCGATTGACTGTCGCGGCAATATTGCCATGCCATTGCCATGGCCCTGTCTCGTAGGATGCCACGAAGGTAAGTGCGGCGCTCGTGCGGCCATTGCCCAAACCCTTGTTTTCATTCCCGCTTGGCAGCAAAAGTTCCGGTTTGATCGCGAAGCTCGCCGGGCCATTTTCCAGCGCCCGCCATTTCAGGCCTACCGACAAGTCATTCAGGCCGGAAGGCCCAGAAATGCCGACCGGCATGTTCACCAGCGCATCAAGCTCGCGTGTCACACCATAGGTATAGGTGAAGCCAGCCTTGCCGGTTCTGTCACTGCTTGTGCCAGCCCAATCGGTATTGAGCTCGATTTGATGATTGCCCTTGTCCTGGGTGCCGCTGTCTTCGGTGACCAGCGGATGCGCCCCATGTGCGCAGGGAGAAAGGAGGCAGAGCGTCAGGAATGGTAGCCGCCAGGAGGGCATTCGGATCATTCGTCGATGCCGTACCATTCTTGGCGGCGGCGCTCAATCCACAATCGATTCCAGAGCGAACAGGTTCTCCGGAACCTCCCTCTTGCGAACCAGATGCACCCGGTCGCCATCCACCAGAACCTCAGCAGCCCGGCCCCGGGTATTGTAGTTCGAAGCCATGCTCATGCCGTACGCGCCGGCCGACATGATGGCGAGCAGGTCGCCTTGCTCGATCGCCAGTGCGCGGCCGCGCGCCAGCCAGTCGCCCGACTCGCATACCGGTCCGACCACATCGTAGGTCTGCACTGCCGACGTGCGCTGCAGCACCGGCTGCACGGCATGCCATGCCTCATACATCGCCGGCCGCATCAGGTCATTCATCGCCGCATCGACCACGGCGAAATTCTTTGTCTCGCCATGCTTCAGGTATTCGACCTTGGTCAGCAGGATGCCGGCATTGCCTGCAATCGAGCGGCCGGGCTCAAACATGACTTGAATCGGGCTGCCATTGTGTCGGCGCTGACGCCACTGATCCACCCTGGCAAACAAACGGTCCAGATAGGCACCGATGGCGACTGGCCTTTCCTGGTCGTACGTAATGCCGATGCCGCCGCCGATGTCCAAGTGGTGCAGAACGATGCCTTCTTCCGCCAGCTGGTCGACCAATTCGATCACCTTGTCGAGCGCTTGCAGCAAGGGAGCGTCATCCAGCAATTGCGATCCGATGTGGCAATCGATGCCGACCACCTTGATGTTCGACATGCCGGCCGCGGTCCGATAGGTGAGCAGAGCATCTTCATATGCGATGCCGAACTTGTTTTCCTTCAGACCGGTGGAAATGTAAGGGTGAGTTTTCGCATCCACGTTCGGATTCACGCGCAGGGAAACCGGCGCCCGTTTCCCCAACTCTTTCGCGACCTGGTTCAGGCGGTGCAGCTCTGCCACCGACTCCACGTTGAAGCACAGGATGTCGTGCGAGAGCGCGAGTCGCATTTCTTCTTCGTTCTTGCCGACGCCGGAAAAGATCACCTTGCGCGGATTTCCTCCCGCTGCGATCACGCGCAGCAATTCACCGCCGGACACGATATCAAAGCCTGAGCCGAGCTTGCTCAGCAGGTGCAGAACCGCCAGGTTGGAATTGGATTTCACCGAATAGCAAACCAGCGCGGTATCTGCGTTACGCCCGTTTTTCTTGCAAGCATTCGCATAGGCGGAGAAATGTTCGACCAGCGCTGCTTTCGAATAGACATAGGTGGGGGAGCCGAATTGCTTGGCAATATCGGTCAAGGCAACGCGCTCGGCATGCAGAACGCCGTTCTGGTAAGAAAAATGCGGCATGGTTTCAATCAATTATCGAGAGGCTGGAGTATCGCTTGGCGTTGCAGTCGCAGGAGACGCCGGCGCCGGGATGGCGGGGGGAGTCGCGGTCTTATCCGGCTGCGGCTTGGGAAGGAACAGCGGCCCCTTCTGGCCACATCCGGCGAGCAGGCTGAGGGAAACTGCAATGGCAAGCAAACCAGGGCGCGACAAATCAGGGAGAGACTTCACGATTAGAATCACGATTTGGATAAAACTCACCGGAGTGTAGCATGACTGAATCGGAATTCCTGGCCTTGGCGGAAGCGACCCTGAACGATATCGAAGCCGCGCTGGAACGGGCATCGAGCGACAGCGATCTGGACGTAGAATGCAGCCGCAGCGGCAATGTGATGGAAATCGAGTTCGTCGACAACGGCTCGAAAATCATCGTCAATAGCCAGGAGCCGATGCAGGAGATCTGGGTCGCAGCGAGATCCGGCGGCTTCCATTATCGCCATGAAGGCGGGGTCTGGAAGAATACGCGCGATGGGTCCGAACTGTTTGCCGCATTGTCAAAAGTGGTTAGCGAGCAAAGCGGCACCCCGGTCATTCTCGACGCCCGGCGCCAATAAAAAAAGGCCGGAGCATTTCCCCAATGCTCCGGCTTCTTCTTGAATCGCGCGGTCAGAACAATTCGTTCTTTACCTCGTCCTTGGTTTTTTCTTCTTCCGTCGGTGCTTGTTCATCCACGCCGACACTGCGTACACCCATGCCCGGTGGATTCTCGGCGTAATAGAAATCACCATTCGCATAGATGATGCCTTCCGGTGCGACCCGATCCTCGATGGGCAAATCTTTCAAAGCCTTTTGCATGTAGCTGATCCAGATCGGCAACGCCAGTCCGCCGCCGGTTTCCCGGTTGCCCAGATTCTTCGGCTGGTCAAATCCGATCCAGGCCACGCCGACGATCTTCGGGTGATACCCGGCAAACCAGGCATCCATCGAGTCGTTTGTGGTGCCGGTCTTGCCGGCGATATCCGGGCGCTTCAACACCAGCGCCTTCATCGCCGTGCCATGCTTGACGACGTCTTTCAGCATGCTGTCCATCAGAAAGGCGTTGCGCTCGTCGATCACCCGATTCGCTTCATTGCCGGCCTTGTCGGGATCCACTTGCAGCAAGACCTTGCCATTGGCATCCGTGATCTTGGAAATGATGTACGGATTGACCTTGTATCCCCCGTTGGCAAACACTGCGTAAGCACCTGCCATCTGCAGCGGGGTGACCGCGCCGGCGCCGAGAGCAAGCGTCAGGTAAGGCGGGTTCTTGTCGGCATCGAAGCCGAAACGGGTTGCATATTCCTGTCCGTACTTGGGGCCGATCTTGTCCAAAATGCGGATCGAAATCATGTTCTTCGACTTGGTCAGGCCCTTGCGCATCGTCATCGGCCCTTCATACTTACCGTCATAGTTCTTCGGTTCCCACGCCTGGCCGCCGGTCTGGCCTGCATCGAAACTGAGCGGCGCATCGTTGATCACGGTTGCCGGTGACATGCCTTTTTCCAGCGACGCCGAGTAAATGAAGGGCTTGAAGGAAGAGCCCGGCTGGCGCCATGCCTGAGTCACATGGTTGAACTTGCTGCGGTTGTAGTCGAAGCCGCCTACCAGGGCGCGGATCGAGCCGTCGGTGGTATTGGCGGCTACGAATGCCGCTTCGACTTCCGGCATCTGGGTGATGGCCCATGATTGCCCCTCGGGCGTCACGCGGATGATGGCGCCGCGCCTGATGCGGCGGTTGGGCGGCGCCTTGGTGCTAAGTAAATTGGCGGCGAAACTCAAACCATTGCCGGAGATGGTGATTTCCTCGCCCGAGGACAGCATGGCGCGAACTTGTTTAGGCGAGGCATCGAGCACGACGGCTGCCACAATGTCATCGCTATCCGGATGCTCCGCCAGTTCCACTTCGATCGCATTCTCGGCCTCATCCTTCGATGCCGGAATTTCCATATAGCCTTCCGGCCCGCGATATCCATGGCGGCGCTCGTAATCCATCACCCCGCGCCGCAACGCCAGATAAGCCGCATCCTGATCCGCTTTCGTGATCGTCGTATAGACGTTCAGGCCTCGGGTGTAGGTATCGTCCTTGAATTGTTCGTAGACCAGCTGGCGCGTCATCTCGGCGACGTATTCGGCATGAATGCCAAACTCGCTGCTGTCGGTCTTGATTTTGAGCACCTGATTCTTGGCAGCCTCATAGTCGGCCTGATTGATATACCCGAGGTTGTACATCCGCTCCAGAATGTACTGCTGGCGGGCACGCGCTCGTTTGGGGTTGGCGACAGGGTTGTAGGCCGAGGGCGCTTTCGGCAGGCCGGCCAGCATTGCCGCTTCGGCGACGGTCAGGTCTTGCAGCTTCTTGCCGAAATAGATCTGGGCTGCGGATGCGAATCCATATGCGCGCTGGCCCAGGTAGATCTGGTTCATGTAGACCTCAAGAATCTGGTCTTTCGACAGATTCTTTTCAATCTTCCAGGCCAGCAGGACTTCATAGATCTTGCGCTTGAAGGTCTGCTCGCTGGTCAGGAAGAAATTGCGGGCGACCTGTTGCGTGATGGTCGACGCACCTTGCTTGGCACCGCCAGACAGGTTGTGCACGGCAGCGCGTACGATGCCGATATAGTCCACCCCGCCATGCTCATAGAAGCGGTCATCTTCGATCGCGAGCACCGCCTTTTTCATGATGTCCGGCACATCCTTGATGCGCACCAGGTTGCGGCGCTCTTCCCCGAATTCGCCGAGCAGCACGTTATCCGCGGAATAGATTCTCAGCGGGATCTTTGGCCGGTAATCCGTCAGCGAATCAAGTGCTGGCAGATTCGGATAGGCCATGGCCAATGCAAAACCGATGACCAGGATGCCCGCAAGGCCCAAGCCGAAGAGCCCGCCCAGGATGCCGAGTACCACGCGTGCCCACACTGGAAAGGAAGATTTGGACGTGCCCGAAGTGCGGCCTGAAGAATTTTGAGAAGACATGCGGAAAGTTGCGGAGGTCAGTGAATGTGCGCTGCATTATAGCCATGAGAAAGCTTGCTATGCGACAACGAGGAATCCGATCAGGGCGTGTTAACGGCGTGGGGTTTTGGCAACGAAATTACAAATTACTCAAAGGAAATTGCTTTACACCATGCAAACCTTGTTGCTAGCATTTAATGTAACGTTGGATGTGTGTCGCCTAAATATAGGTTTTTAAAAGGTTTTTTGCGGTCTTATTCGCTATTCCGCGATTCGACAACAAAAAAAGTGGTGCGTTCACGCAATAAGCCACATTTTCGGGGAGGTAGCCCTTGAGCTTAGATCTGGGTTTCTTATTCGGTAACAAAAAACTGCCTCTCGTAGGCGTGGATATCAGTTCATCAGGGGTCAAGCTTGTTGAATTGTCCGAGGCGGGGAGGAACGAATTCCGCCTGGAGCGCCTTGCAAGTGAGCCTTTGCCTCGCGGCGCGGTGGTTGACGGCAATATCGAAAACATCGAGCAGGTCTCCGAAGCGGTGCGCCGCGTCTGGAAGAAAAGCGGCACACGCGCCAAGCATGTCGCACTAGGAATGCCGCCGGCATCCGTGATCACCAAAAAGATTGTCCTGCCGGGTGGACTGAACGAGGATGAACTCGAAGTCCAGGTGGAAAGTGAAGCCAGTCAATACATTCCTTTCGCACTCGATGAGGTCAGTCTCGACTTTGATGTAATCGGCCCCGCACCGAGCGCGCCGGAAGATGTTGAAGTCATGCTCGCTGCTACTCGCAAGGAAAAGGTCGAAGATCGGGTGGCTGTGGCCGAGGCGGCCGGATTGAAGCCGATCGTGATGGACATCGAGTCTTATGCAGCCCGGGCTGTGGTTGATCGTCTCGCCGAACGTCCGGCAAAAGGGGGGCAGGGACAGATCGTTGCGCTATTCCAGATCGGCGCCCAGATGACGCATGTATCGATGCTGCTTGACGGGCAGGCGGTGTATGAGCGCGAACAGCCCTTCGGAGGCAATCAGCTGACTCAGGAAATAGTGCGTGCTTACGGCCTGTCTTTTGAAGACGCGGAGTCAAAGAAAAAAACCGGGGATCTGCCGGACGGCTATGAACGAGAGCTTCTGCATCCATTCCTGGAGAATGCCGCCCTCGAAGTTACCCGAGCCATCCAGTTCTTCTTCACTTCCACTCCCTACACGCGAGTCGATCATATATATCTGGCGGGAGGTTGTGCAGTACTTCCGGGGCTGGTGGAGCTGGTCAACGAACGGGCGCAGGTTCCCACATCGGTCTTCAGCCCATTCGAGGGCATGCAACTGGCCTCTGGCGTGCGTGAAAAGCAATTGCGGGCGGAAGCGCCGGCCTTTCTGGTTGCCTGTGGTTTGGCAATGAGGAGATTCGACCAATGATCAAGATTAATCTCCTTCCCCATCGTGAAGAGAGACGCAAGCAGCGCAAGCAAGCTTTTGTCGGCATGCTGGTACTCTCCGCGATACTGGGCTTTGCCATCGTGCTGGCAGGCGGTGGCTATTTCGCTGCCCAGATTTCCAATCAAAATCAGCGCAACGACTTCATCAAGGCCGAGAACAGGAAGCTTGACGAGCAGATCAAGGAGATCGCCATGCTCAAGCAGGAAATCGAGGCGTTGAAGGCCAGGCAGCAGGCGGTCGAGGATTTGCAAAGTGACCGCAACCAGCCGGTTTATCTGATGGATGAACTGGTCAAGCAGGTTCCAGAAGGGGTTTACCTGCGTGCGTTCAAGCAGGAAGGCCAGCGTGTCGCACTCAATGGCTATGCGCAATCGAACGAGCGCATTTCCGAACTGCTGCGCAATCTTGGCAATCATTCACCCTGGCTGGAGCGGCCGGACCTGGTTGAAATCCGCTCCGCTGTGGTGGGGCAGGGCAAGGATTCCAAGAGGGTTTTCGATTTCACTGTCAACGTCGGTATCAAGCGCCCCCGGGACAAGGAAGCAGCTGCCGCCAATTCGGGCAGTGATGCTGCCGCCCAGGCCAAGTCCAAGCAACTGTGACATGAGAGACGCATCATGGCAGATCTAAAAAACATCGGAAACTCGCTTTCAGCCCAATTTCGCGGTCTGAACGGACGCCATCCCGGGCAATGGCCGCTCATTCCACGGCTCCTGTGCGGGGTCGGCGCAATGCTGGGCGTGATTGTCGTCGGCTGGTTCCTGTATTTGCAGGAGCAGCAGGATGAACTTGCACGCGGCGAGCAGGAAGAGACTCAGCTGAAGGACCAATACAAGGTCAAGGTGCAGCAGGCAGTCAACCTGGAAGCTCTGCGCAAGCAGAAAGAGGAGGTCGGCGAGTACGTGGCTACTCTGGAAAAGCAGTTGCCGAGCAAGGCGGAAATGGATGCACTGCTGTCCGACATCAATCAGGCCGGACTTGGTCGTGGATTGCAATTCGAATTGTTCAAGCCGGGGCAGGTCGTGGTGAAGAATTATTACGCCGAACTGCCCATCAACATCAAGGTGACCGGCAGTTACCATGATGTCGGCGCCTTTACCAGCGACATCGCGAATTTGCCACGCATCGTCACTCTCAACAATCTGGCTCTGGCGACCGGTAAGGACGGCGTGCTCACTCTGGATACGGTGGCGAAGACCTTCCGTTACCTCGATCAGGATGAGGTGCAGGCCCAGCGCAAGGCATCAGGTCCCAAGGGAGGAAATAAGAAATGACCAGTTCGCGGATTTTGCATGCCGCTACCTTGGCAGTCATGCTGGCAGGCCTGACTGGATGTGGCGACGGTGGCGTGCACGAAGTGAAGCAATGGATGGATGAAACCAGGCGTAGTGCGAAAGTGATGATCACGCCAATTGCGCCGCCGAAGCAATTTACTCCGTCTGCTTATGACGGCAAGAACGATGTCGACCCTTTCAGCCCGGTCAAGCTCTCCATCGCGCTCGCCAAAGCCCAAGCGAATTCCAACAGCGGAATCAAGCCCGACTTCGACCGCCGCCGCGAAGCACTCGAAGCTTACCCGCTGGACACCATCACGATGGTTGGGACGCTGGAAAAACCTGGACTGAGCTATGCGTTGCTGCAAGCGGACAAGACGGTTTTCAAGGTGAAAGTTGGGAATTACATAGGGCAGAACTTCGGCATGGTTACCAAGATTACTGCCACCGAAGTCGAGTTGAAGGAAATCGTTCGAGATGCGTCCGGCGAATGGGTCGAGCGTGATGCCAAATTAGAGTTGCAGGAGAATAAGAAATGATGACGATCAAACAGCTAGGACGTGTGGGCGCATTGATGCGCAAGGCGCTGCAACCAGCCGGTTTCCTGTTTTTGTCGGCGCTATGTACTTTCGCCGCTGCGCAGGAAAACGCCATCGAATCCATCAGCGCCAGTCAGCAAGGCGCAAACATCATCGTCAAGGTCGGCTTAAAAAATCCGGTCGCCAAGCCGCCGATTGGTTTCGCGATTACCAATCCGGCCCGGATTGCGCTCGACTTTGCGGGTACCGCAAATGCGACCGGCAAGACTGCGCAGGATATCGGCTTGGGTGATGTGCGGTCGGTGAATCTGGTGCAGGCTGGCCAGCGTTCGCGGCTGGTATTCAACCTTTCCCGTCCCTTGAACTACGCGACCGCAATCGAGGGCAATACCGTCATCATGACGATCGATGGCTCCGGCGGTGTCGCCACTGCTGTGAATGCGTCCGGAGTGCGGGCGGCTTCTCAGCCCGCCGAAACGGGCAAGCCGGCAATCAAGGACATCGATTTCCGGCGCGGCGCCGGCGGCGAAGGCAGGATCGTGGTTGATTTGCCGAGCAACCAGATCACAGTCGATGTGCGCCAACAAGGGAAAAAGATCGTCGTCGACTTTTTGAAGGCAAACTTGCCGGAAGTACTCCGCCGCCGCCTCGATGTTACCGACTTCGGCACGCCGGTGCAGACCGTCACCACCACGCCGAAGGGTGAGAACGTGCAAATGGTGGTCGAGTCCAAGGGATTGTGGGAACACAGTGCCTATCAGAGTGACACGCAATTGATCATTGACGTGAAGCCGATCAAGGAAGATCCGAACAAGCTGACTCAAGGTACCCAAGGTTATCGCGGTGAGCGCTTGTCCCTCAATTTCCAGAATGTGGAAGTGCGGGCAGTATTGCAGGTCATCGCCGACTTCACCGGCCTGAATATCATCACCAGCGACACTGTGAACGGCAACCTGACCTTGCGTCTGAAAGACGTGCCCTGGGATCAGGCCCTGGATATCGTGATGCAGGCCAAAGGCTTGGATATGCGTAAAAACGGCTCGGTCCTGTGGATCGCGCCGAAGGATGAAATCCTCACGAAGGAAAAGCTGGAACTGGAACAAAAATCCCAGATTGCCGAACTCGAGCCACTGAGGACGGAAACTTTCCAGTTGAATTACCAGAAGGCGGAATCATTCAAGCAGGTGTTCGGCATCGATGCGGGAACCGGCCGTAGCATCCTGTCCAAGCGCGGCAGTGCCGTGGTGGATCCGCGCACCAATCAGCTCTTTGTGACGGATATTCCTTCCAAGCTGGAAGAAGTCCGGAAACTGGTTGAGAAAACTGATATTCCTACCCGTCAGGTGCTGATTGAGGCCCGCATTGTGGAAGCCGACGACAAGTTCAGCAGAAACCTGGGTGCCAAACTCGCTTTCGGATATCGCGGAACGCCAAACAATGCGATTCTCGAAGGTAGTGGCACGCAGACCGGGACCAATACCACTGCTCCAGGATTGAACTCCAGCGCATTGCAGACGGTGAACGGCAACCCCGTCAATTTGCCAGCCAATGGCCTGAATGGGTATGACGCAAGTTCGCTTGCCTTGACATTATTCAATGCCTCGCTGACCAAGTTCATTGGCCTGGAGTTGTCCGCTTTGGAAGCGGAGGGCAAGGGCAAGGTCATTTCTAGTCCTCGCGTTATTACCTCGGATCAGTTGAAGGCATTGATTGAGCAGGGCACGGAACTGCCTTATCAGCAGGCAACGAGTAGCGGCGCCACCAGCATCGCCTTCCGTAAAGCGAACCTGAAGTTGGAAGTCACACCTCAGATCACGCCGGATGGAAATGTGATTCTGGATGTGGATATCAATAAGGATACGGTGGGCGATGTCACCACTGCCGGGATCGCAATCAACACCAAGCATGTCAAAACACAGGTCTTGATTGATAATGGCGGTACGGTTGTCATCGGTGGCATTTTCCAGCAGGTTGAAAGCGAAAATGCTACCAAGGTGCCATACCTAGGCGACATTCCGGTGCTTGGCCGCTTATTCAAAACAACGGCCCGTACCAATGACAAAACGGAATTGCTGATTTTCCTCACTCCGAAGATCATCAACGAGAAGGTCAGCGTGAATTGATGACCTTTGTATGAGAGGCCACGGACAAGCGTCCGTGGCCGCAAGAAAGTTGCTAGAGTTGCGAGAGAATATTTTCCTGGTCGGCTTGATGGGCGCGGGCAAAACGACCGTGGGGAGGGCTCTTGCACGGCGCCTGGGCAAACAGTTCATCGACTCCGATCATGAAATCGAGGCACGCACCGGTGCCTCAATCCCTTGGATCTTCGAGATCGAAGGGGAGGCGAGTTTTCGAGCACGAGAAGCCGAGGTCATACGCGACCTTACCAGCCGCTCCGATATCGTGCTGGCTACTGGCGGCGGTGCAATTCTCAAGCCGGAAAGCCGCGAATACTTGAAAGCACGCGGCACCGTGATTTATCTGCGCGCCAGCGTCAACAGCATTTTGCAACGGACCAGCCACGACAAGAATCGTCCATTGCTGCAAACAGCCGATCCGAGGCAGCGCATAGAGCAATTGATGCGCGAGCGCGAGCCGCTCTACCTTGAGGTTGCCGATCTGGTCGTCGATACCGGTCGACCTAACGTACAATCCTTGGTGCAGACGATTCTCGGCCAGCTTGAACTGGCCGATGGTAAACAAGTGCCTGACGGAAAGCCAGGCTGATTTCTCCCGCATCCATAATGACGCCGTATCCTTCCCCGACCACACTTCAGGTTGAATTGGACGACCGAAGCTATCCGATCACGATAGGCCAGTCGCTCCTTGCCAAGGACGATTTATTCACGCCTTACATCAAGGGCAAGCGAGTGGCGATCGTCACCAATGACGTGGTTGCCCCTTTATACCTCGAACCTTTGCGCCAAACGCTGCTGGCCGCGGGCAAGCAGGTTACTGCCATCGTGCTGCCGGACGGGGAGGAAGAAAAAAACTGGTCAAGCCTGATGCGGGTCTTCGATGTTCTCCTACAAGAGAAATGTGACCGCAAGACGACCCTGGTGGCGCTTGGCGGCGGCGTGATCGGCGACCTCACCGGCTTCGCCGCCGCGACCTACATGCGCGGCATTCCGTTCATCCAGGTTCCGACCACCCTGCTGGCACAGGTGGATTCCTCCGTCGGTGGTAAAACCGGCATCAATCATCCGCTCGGCAAAAACATGATCGGCGCCTTCTACCAGCCGCAGGCAGTGATCGCCGATACGTCGACGCTCGACAGCCTGCCGGCCCGGGAATTGTCTGCAGGGCTGGCCGAAGTCATCAAGCACGGCGCCATCATCGATGCCGCATTCTTCGACTGGATCGAGGACAACATTGCCAAGCTTGTCATCCGTGATCCGGAAGCGCTGGCGTTTGCAATCAAGCGCTCTTGCGAAATCAAGGCAGATGTCGTGCGCCAGGACGAACGCGAAGGCGGCTTGCGAGCGATTCTCAACTTCGGTCATACCTTTGGCCATGCCATCGAAGCGGGGCTCGGCTATGGCAAGTGGCTGCATGGCGAAGCCGTCGGCTGCGGCATGATGATGGCGGCAGACTTGTCCCACCGCCTTGGCTTCATCGATGGCAACACCGTTCAGCGCATCGCGGCCGTGGTCAGAGCTGCAGGCTTGCCAACTGTTGCTCCTGACCTCGGTGTCGAGCGCTGGCTTGAGCTGATGCAGGTCGACAAGAAGAACGAAGGGGGGCAGATCAAATTCATCCTGCTCAAGCCGCTCGGAACATCGGTCGTCATGCCGGTTCCGCAGGATGCCCTGCGGGCCACCTTGAAGGCCTGTGTGCAAGCATGAATTTCGACGCCCGCCTTGCGCCTTATGCTGCACATCCCGCGGCATCGCGAGGCCGGCGCTTCCCCGAGCCAGCGCCCGGCTCGCGCACCGAATTCCAGCGTGATCGCGATCGCATCATTCATTCCACGGCATTCCGTCGCCTCGAATACAAAACCCAGGTCTTCGTGAATCACGAAGGGGATCTGTTTCGCACCCGCCTAACGCACAGCATCGAAGTCGCGCAGATCGCCCGCTCCATCGCGCGTAATCTGTCTCTGAATGAAGATCTGGTCGAAGCGATTTCGCTCGCCCACGACCTCGGGCATACCCCGTTCGGGCACGCCGGACAGGAAGCCCTGAATGCGTGCATGAAGGACTATGGCGGCTTCGAGCATAATTTGCAGAGCCTGCGTGTCGTCGACGAACTGGAAGAGCATTATGGCGCGTTCAATGGCCTCAACCTGATGTTCGAGACCCGGGAGGGCATACTCAAGCACTGTTCCCAGGCAAACGCGAAGGCGCTGGGCGACATCGGCCAGCGCTTCATCGAAAAAAAGCAGCCTACTCTGGAAGCGCAACTCGCGAATCTCGCCGATGAAATCGCCTACAACAACCATGATATCGACGATGGCCTGCGCTCAGGCTTGCTGACCACGGCGCAGCTGGACGAAATCGACTTGTACGCCCGTCACCGCAGGGAAGTCGAGGAAGCCTTCCCGGGTATCAGCGGACGCCGTGCGATCCATGAAACGATACGCCGCATGATCAATGCCCTGGCAGTGGACTTGATCGACACTTCACGGGAACGCATTCAGGCCGTGCCCTTGAAGACAGCGGATGATGTGCGCAATGCGCCACCATTGATTGGCTTTTCCGATGAGATGACGCAGCGGGCGACGCTTCTGAAGCGCTTCCTGCGCGAGAACCTGTATCACCATTACCAGGTCAACCGCATGACCAGCAAGGCGCGACGCATCATCCGGGAACTGTTCGAGGCCTTCACGGAAGAACCCCGCTTGTTACCGCCCGATTACCAGGTAACGGGAAGCGACGGCGCCGGCAAGGCGCATGCTCAGGCGCGCAAAGTGGCGGACTACATCGCCGGAATGACCGATCGCTATGCGATGCGCGAACACCGGCGCCTGTTCATGGTGGACGAGGCTGAACCCAGATTCAGCTGAGATCGCGCAAGGGATGAGCATATGCCGGCCACGCCGGTTCGAAGAAACGCTCAACCATCTGCGGTGAAACCTCATTGAGTGTCGCCGGATTCCATTGCGGAGCATTGTCCTTGTCGATCACCACTGACCGCACGCCTTCGAGCACCTCCCCGTGTTCGAACACCCGACGCACCAGGTTGCGTTCCATCCGCAGGCATTCCGCTACCGTCATGCCGGCGCCGCGGCGGATTTGCGAAAGCGTCACGCACATCATCAAAGGCGAACGCTTGCTCATGGTCGCAAGCGTCTTTTGCGCAAACGATGAATCACTGTGCCTCAATGCATCAATGATCGACTGCACGCTGTCATGGTCAAAGCAAGAATCGATCAGGCTCCGGTTTGCCGCCAGCACGCTGTTGGCCGGATCGGCTTGTGACTGGAACGACGCCGAAAAATCGAGCGCTGCCTTATGCAGGTCCGCAGCCCCGTCCGAGGCAAGCAGGTCCATCAGCGCCGGCAATTGCGCCGACGGCAGGAACACGTCGGCCAGACCGGCATGCAAGGCATCCGCCGCCGCGATGATTTCGCCGGTCACGCCGAGATACGCGCCAATCTGTCCCGGAGCACGCGACAGAAAATAACTGCCACCCACATCGGGAAACAGACCGATATTCACTTCCGGCATGGCCATCTTCGTGCGCTCCGTGACGATGCGAAGGCAATTGGCCGGATTTCCCTGCGCAATGCCCATGCCGCCACCCATCACGATTCCATCCATGACAGCAATATAAGGCTTGGGATAATAGCGAATCAGATGGTTCAGCGCATATTCCTCGGTGAAGAAATCCTCGAGCAGGGCACTGCCGTCCAAGGGCGTGCTTCTCCCGGCTTCATAAAAAAAGCGGATATCACCCCCGGCGCAAAATGCCTTTTCACTGGAGCTGTGAATAACCACGGCAGCAAGCTTGGGTTCGTCGCGCCAGGCGAGCAGGCAAGCTGTCAAAGCCCGCACCATATCAAGTGAAAGTGAATTCAGGGCCTTCGGCCGGTCCAGGGTAATGAAACCGGTCCTGCCCTTGATCGCGGTTCGGATAAATTCGGTCATGAAGGGGAATCATCGGAAATGAACAGACTGCCATTCTAATAGGGCTGGCCAAATTACTGCATTAGTTGGGACCGCACCCGTGCAGCCAATAAAAAAGGGCGCTTCGTTTGCGCCCTTTCCGTTCACGACTGTATCAGTGTGAAGCCCGCATGTTAGGAGGCGGGGTTCGCTGCTTCCGGCATTCGCTTGATCGCTTCGTGCTGATGATCCTGGACCTTGCCCTTGTATCGGAGAACCTGGCGGTCGAGCTTGTCGATCATGCTGTCAATGGCTGCGTAAACATCTTCCGCGAAACTCTCCACATGAATGACATTGCCCTTCAAACGCATGTTCACTTCCGCTCTTTGCCGCTTATCCTTCTGCGCAGGTTTTTCGACGCCGAGAATGACTGCAACATCGATGACATCATCAAAATGGCGCACGACGCGTTCCACTTTGCTCGTCACATAGTCGCGGATGGCGGGAGTCAATTCAAGGTGTTGTCCACTGATCAAGATATTCATACAGCGCTCCTATGGATGGTATCGCTGGCGGTTCGCAACATGCCGGCCCAGGCAGGCGCGCCGGAACACAGCGATGGAAAAACACAACAAAAGAGACTACAAGGATTTGCGCAAGTTCACGGGTGGAATCTTTAAAGCTTCCCGGTATTTCGCCACTGTACGACGCGCAACTACCATGCCTTGTTCCCCGAGCATGTCGGCAATTTTGCTGTCGGAGAATGGGTTCCTGGGATCTTCCGCTCCTATCAGTTGTTTGATGAGCGCACGAATTGCCGTCGACGAAGCCTCGCCGCCAGCTTCCGTAGCAACATGACTGCCGAAGAAATACTTTAATTCGAACATGCCGTGCGGAGTAAGCATGTATTTTTGGGTGGTGACCCGAGAAATAGTACTCTCGTGTAAACCCAGTGTATCAGCAATCTCCCTCAGGACAAGAGGCCGCATCGCCACTTCCCCGTGAGAAAAAAAGTTGCGTTGGCGGTCGACGATTGCCTGAGCCACGCGCAGGATGGTGTCGAAGCGCTGGCGCATGTTCTTGATCAGCCACTTGGCTTCCTGCAACTGCGAGCTCAGCGATCCTTCGCCCTTGTTCTGCTTCAGGATATTCGCATACAAGGCATTGACCCGAAGCCGCGGCATCACTTCATGATTGAGCATTGCCTGCCAGCCGTTCTTGGTCTTCTTCACGATGACATCCGGCACAACGTAATCGGACGCGCCTGAAGAAAACATAGCCCCGGGATGGGGATTGCACTGCCTGATGATCGCCTGCGCCTCCCGCAAATCCTCGTCATCGCAATCCAGGAGTTTTTTCAGCTTGTTGAAGTCGCGCTGTGCAAACAATGCGAGATGGTTCTCCACGATGGCCAGCGCACGCCGCCGGGTAACCAGTGGCACCTTGGGGAAACGCCGGATCTGGATCGCCAGGCATTCGGCAGCATTGCGTGCAGCCACGCCGGCGGGCTCGAAACTCTGCAGCAGCTTCAGCGCAACCGAAAGATCATCGAGCTCAATGCCCAGTTCTTCCGGCAAGCGTGCATGGATCTCTTCGATTGATTCTTCCAGATAGCCATTGTCGTCCAGCGCATCGATGATCAGTTCAAGCAACGCACGGTCGCGCGCTTCCCGCACCGTCAGCCGGACCTGTTCCAGCAGATGCTCGCGCAAGGTGATCTCGGGTGCCTCGAGTTGCGGCCGTGCATCCTCGTCATCAGGCGCCTTCGAAGTGCGCGCAACATCATCGAAGCTCCAGTCGGCCTCGCCGGAGCCAGCAGCATCTGCACCATCATTTCCTTCGAATCCGCTTTCGGCTTCGCCGGATTCGGCGGGTGCAGACTCGTTATTGGCAGGCTCGGACAGCCCGGTGCCGGTGCTGATTGCGCCATCCGCCAGAAGGCGGATCGAATGATCGAGCGGGTCATCCACGCGTTCGAGCAAGGGATTGTCCGACAGGATCTGTTCAAGTTCCTGATGCAGTTCGAGCGTCGACAACTGCAACAGACGAATCGACTGCTGCAACTGCGGCGTCAGCGCAAGATGCTGCGATATGCGAAGTTGTAGAGTCTGTTTCATTGCGATGTATGGCTCCCGTTACATCCGGAAGTGTTCACCCAAATACACGCGTCGCACCGATTCGTTGGCAATAATGTCATCAGGGCGTCCGCTTGCCAGAACGGAACCCTGGTTGATGATATAGGCGCGGTCGCAAATCCCGAGCGTCTCGCGCACGTTGTGATCGGTGATCAGCACCCCGATGCCGCGCTCTTTCAGGAAGCGCACAATGCGCTGAATCTCGATCACTGCAATCGGGTCGACGCCGGCAAAAGGCTCATCCAGCAGGACGAAGCGGGGGCTGGTCGCCAAGGCGCGCGCAATCTCCACGCGCCGGCGCTCTCCCCCGGACAAAGACAGCGCCTGACTCTCGCGCAGCTTTTCGATCTGAAGCTCCGCAAGCAGGGTATTCAGGCGCTTGTCGATCACTTCCTTTGGGAGCGGCTTGCCGTCCTGGCGCTGCAGCTCCAGCACGGCACGGATATTCTCCTCGACCGTCAGCTTGCGGAAGACCGAGGCTTCCTGCGGCAGATAGGACAGGCCGAGCATTGCGCGGCGATGGATGGGCAGGCGCGAGATGGCGACACCGTCGAGGTCAATGCTGCCCGCATCCGATGGCACGAGACCGACGATCATGTAGAAAGAGGTGGTTTTGCCGGCGCCATTCGGCCCGAGCAAACCGACTACTTCACCGCTTTCCACCTGCAAGGAAACATCACGCACCACCTGCCGGGCGCCGTAGCTCTTTTGCAAGCCATTCGCAACCAGGGTACTTACCATCTCATTTATCCTTCGTTTCGGTCCGCGGCTGAATGACTGCCGTGATCCTTCCCTTGCCTTGCTTGTTCTCGCCGGAGGGGGTGGTATTTACTGAAAAAAATTCGGCGCGACTGTCATAAGAAATGAAGTCCCCTTCGATCTCGTCTAGCGGCTTGCCGCCTTCCAGGCGGCGAATCTTTGCCCGGGTGAAAAGCTTGACGAGCTCCGCCTTGCCATCGTATTCGATGCGTTCGGCCTGCCCTTCCACCCACAGGTTCTGGCCGCCGTCGCGTTTCTGACGGAATGTTGCCAGTCCACCTGAAGGTGCCAGCAGCGTGGCGTATTGATAACCGGCCGGATCTTGAGAGACCACCACTTTCCCCGCGTGCATAGTCATCGTGCCGCGTGTCATCACGACGTTGCCGGTGAAAGTCGTGATTTGCTTCGCGTCGTCATAAGCCATCTGGTCGGCTTCGACCTTGGTCGGCTTGTCCGCATCGGCTTTCTCCGCTTGGACAATGCCGGTTGCGAGCATGCACAGCAGGGCGAACAAAAAATGTTTCATGAAAATCTCTTCAAGGATGCATTCTTTATAGCCGAATCAATGCGCCGTGCTTTGATAGGTCCCATGGACACGATTGGATAACCGAAACTCACGCGTTGCATTGTTCGCATACATGCCGATTCCACTTAGGTGCGACGTGCCAATAGTAATGTCGACCGCCTTGTCGGTTTGCATCACGTCATCGTCAGGCAGCACCAGCAGATAATCGGTGCTGAGATGCAGAGGGTCGCTGCCAGCGGTTCCGGGGCGGTCCACGTGCACATCGTCGTAGAGATGCACCTTGCTGTTATCGCTATCGACCTTGGCCCTTACGGCTCGCATCGTCGTCGGCGCCCGGCCGCTGACGAGACTGTTGACGACCGGACGCTGGACATCGTAGGAATCGTCCCGGGGATTGTGCGTCAGCCGCTGGCCGGAAATGTGATAGCGCGCCTGCCCATCTTTCGAGGTTTTGACGTAGCTGAAATTTTCCACCCAAAAATCCGGTTCAGTTCGCGCCGCACGCGGGATATAGTCATCCGTCGCTCGCTGCAGGACCTGGTTGAGCCAAATTGCGCCCAGCGCCAGCAGCAGCATGAGTGCCAGCAGGCCCCACAGGCGAAAGCGCTGGCTCGGTGCACTGGCACTCATCGCAGGTACGGCGCAATTGCCGCCTCGTAGCTTCCTTGGGCGCGCAGGATGAAATCGCAGATTTCCCTGGCTGCGCCGTGGCCGCCGCCGGCTTGCGTCACATGATGCACACGTGAGCGGACGTCGGGATGGGCATTCGGGACGCTGGCGGCGAAACCGACACGCAATAGGATGGGCAGGTCAATGACGTCATCCCCGATGAAGCCGCATTGCTCCGCCGGAATGCCGGTTTTCTGCAGGAGTTGTTCGAATGCCGAGCGCTTGTCATGCACACCCTGGTACAGGTGCTGTATTCCGAGGTCCGCGGCGCGTCTGGCGACGATGGCGGATTGGCGCGCGCTGATGATCGCCGTGGCCACGCCGGACTGCTGCAGCAGCTTGATGCCGTGACCATCGAGGACATTGAAGGTCTTGATGACTTCACCTTCCGGCCCGTAATGCAGGCTGCCGTCGGTCAGGATGCCATCGACATCGAAAATCATCAGGCGAATGCGCGCAGCCCTGTCGACAGCGGATTCATTCATCAAATTACCTTGGCTCTTGTCAAATCGTGGATGTGCAGAGCGCCTACCAGCTTGCCGTCGGCGTCCGCCACCAGAAGCTGGTTGATGCGGAACTGTTCCATCAATTCCACCGCCTCGACCGCCAGTTGATCCGGCCCAATCGTGCGTGGATTCGCATGCATGACATCGGCAATCGACAGGTCGCGCAGATCCTGCTTCTTTTCGATCAGGCGGCGCAAGTCACCGTCGGTAAAGATGCCGATGGGGTGTTTGTCGGCGTCGACTATTGCCGTCATGGCCATGCCCTTGTCCGTAATTTCCAGCAAGGCATTGGACAAGGGAGTGTCAGCGGCCACAGTGGGAATTGCCCTGCCGGTACGCATGACGTCGCGTACATGGGTCAGCAGGCGCCGCCCGAGCGCGCCGCCCGGGTGGGAGCGCGCAAAGTCTTCTTCCTGGAAGCCGCGGGCATCGAGCAAGGCGACGGCCAGTGCATCGCCCAACGCCAAGGTCGCGGTAGTGCTCGCGGTCGGTGCAAGATTCAGCGGGCAGGCTTCCTTGTCGACGCGCACGTTCAGATGGACATTGGCCAGTTCGGCAAGCTTGGACGCCGGATTGCCGGTCATGGCGATCAGCTTGGCGCCCATGCGCTTGATGATGGGAACGATTGCCAGCAGCTCCCCGGTTTCCCCGGAGTTGGAAATGGCAATGACGGCATCATTTTCCGTCACCATGCCAAGGTCGCCGTGGGCGGCTTCCCCTGGATGCACGAAAAACGCGGGCGTGCCGGTGGAAGCCAGGGTCGCCGCGATCTTGCGTGCGATATGGCCGGATTTTCCCATTCCGGAAACGACGACCCGGCCGCTGCACTGGAGCAAGAGTCCAACGGCTTGGGCGAAGCTGTCATCCGGGGAGGAGGAAAGGCGATTTTTCAGATTCAGGATTGCGTCAGCTTCGATCTGCAGGGTGTCGCGTGCGAGCTCCAGCGCACGTCGTGCAGATTTTTCATCAAAAGCTTTGGGCAGGGTTTTTTCGTAAGGTACACTCATGCGGGAAGTATAAACGAATTGACTAAGCAAGAAATCTGCCAGTCGTAATAAAAAGTATCGCTTTGAGACCGCTCAAGAGACAGGCGTTTAGCAGGCACTTTCCTTCATCATGTTTTCCGCTCTCGAATTCACGCTTCTGCTGCTGGGTGCCGCAGTGCTCGGCGTGGTGGCATTCCGCTCGCTGCACCTGCCGCCCATGCTGGGCTATCTCGTGGTCGGCATCTGCATCGGCCCGTTCGGGCTCGGACTGGCGGAAGACACGCAGACGACGCATACCCTCGCCGAATTCGGCGTCGTCTTTCTGATGTTCTCGATCGGACTGGAGTTCTCCCTGCCCAGGCTGTCGGCGATGCGGCACATGGTGTTCGGCCTCGGGTTGGCGCAAGTGTTGTGCACGATCGGCATGGTGATGGTGTTCGGCTGGCTGGTTTCCCAAGTATTGCCGCAGCTCATCGATATCAGCTGGCGCGCCGCCTTTGCCTTGGGCGGCGCGCTGGCGATGTCATCCACCGCCATCGTGTCGAAAATGCTGACCGAGCGGCTGGAACTCGAGAGTGAGCATGGACGCCAGATCATCGGAATTCTCCTGTTCCAGGACCTGGCAGTGGTGCCGCTGCTGATCCTGGTCCCCGCCCTGGCGAGAAACTCCGGCGACTTGCTGGTCACGCTGGCATGGGCCACGTTCAAGGCAGTGGTCGTGCTGGTACTGCTGCTGGTGATCGGCCAGAAGCTGATGCGCGGCTGGTTCCGAATCGTGGTGAAGCGGCGCTCCCAGGAATTGTTCATGCTCAACCTGTTGCTGATCACCTTGGGCGCCGCCTGGATCACCGAACGCGCCGGTTTGTCGCTCGCGCTTGGCGCCTTCGTTGCCGGCATGCTGATTTCGGAAACGGAATACAAGCACCAGGTGGAAGAAGACATCAAGCCATTCCGCGACGTGCTGCTCGGGCTGTTCTTCATTACCGTCGGCATGCTCTTGAATGTGCGACTGGTGCTGGAGCACTGGGTATTGGTACTGCTGCTCCTGACCGGGCCGGTTCTGCTGAAGTTCGGGCTGATCGCGGCCCTGGCCCGGCTGTCCGGCGCTTCCACGGGCGTCGCCCTGCGTACCGGCCTGGCCTTGGCACAGGCAGGGGAATTCGGCTTCGTCTTGCTGAATCAGGCGGGTGGCCTGCAGCTGATGGACCCGCTGCTCATTCAGGTCATCCTGGCATCGATGGTGCTGTCCATGCTGGCTGCGCCTTTCATCATTGCCAAGTCCGATGCCATCGTGATGAAGCTGGCGGCCAATGAATGGATGGTGCAATCGCTGGCACTGACGCAAATCGCCACGCGCACCATGTCCACCCAGAAGCACGTCATCATCGCCGGCTTCGGCCGCTCCGGCCAGAGCCTGGCGAAGCTGCTGGAAGAGGAGGGCATCGCCTACCATGCGCTGGACCTTGATCCCGACCGGGTGCGCGAGGCTCAGGCTGCCGGAGCGAATGTGTCCTATGGCGATGCCGCCCGGCGCGAAAGCCTGCTGGCAGCCGGCATCCACCGCGCCGCCGCCATGGTGATTACGTTTGCCAGCACGCCGTCGGCCTTGAAGGCCTTGCATTTTGCGCATGATCTGGCGCCTGCCTTGCCGGTCATCGTGCGCAGCCATGACGACAGCGACCTCGACAAGCTGCGCTCCGCCGGGGCAGCCGAAGTCGTGCCGGAAGCCATCGAAGGCAGTCTGATGCTGGCTTCGCATGCGCTGTTCATGCTGGGCGTGCCGCTGCGGCGCGTCGTGCACCGTATCCAAGCAACGCGCGAGGAGCGCTATGCATCGCTGCGCGGCTATTTCCATGGAACGAGCGACGGACCGGACGATGCGGAGCACTTGCAGGTGCGCCTGCATTCGGTCACGCTCGAAAAGGGCGCGCGGGCCGTCGGCAGGTCGTTGGCAAGATTGAAACTGAAGGAAGCCGGCGCCGATGTGATGCTGATCCGGCGCGGCAAGGCGCGCATCGAAGCCAAGCCAGAAACCGTGCTGCAGGCCGGGGACATCGTTGTGTTGCGCGGCACTGCCGATGGTGTCGCAAGAGCGGAGCACCGGCTGTTGCAATAAGGGCATCGCGCTGCCTGCATAGCGGAAAACAGGGAACACCATATCCCGCTACAATGCTTGCCTTTTGGTATTTCGCATCAGGCATCATCAATGCAAGTCTTCGAGCGTATCCTCGGCATCATCCTGCCGGTATTCATCATCATCGCCCTGGGTTACGCTTACGGCCGCATGCGGGGAAGCAGCGTGAAAGCCGACATGGTGGCAATCAACCGCGTGAGCATGGACGTCCTCTGTCCATTGCTGGTCTTCACGGCACTGGCTTCCAAGGATTTCGACATCGCCCATAACGGAACGCTGATTCTTGCCGGCGTCCTGATTTCCCTCGGCTCCGGCCTGATTGCCTGGCCGGTCGCGCGACTGCTTGGATATGACGTGCGCAGCTTCGTGCCGCCGATGATGTACAACAACTGCGGCAACATGGGTTTGCCGCTGGCCATGCTGGCATTCGGTACGGCGGGACTGCCGGCCGCAGTCGCCTTATTCATGGCCTGCAATCTGGTTTATTTCTCGGTAGGGATCAAGATCATCGAAGCCGGCAGGGAGAAGAAATCCGGCTCGTCTCTGCAATTTCTTGCCAGCCCGATGATGCTGGCGATGATGATCGGTCTGGCGTTCGCCCTGGCGCATATCAGCCTGCCCGCGTGGCTGTTCCAGGGCTTGAAGATCCTGGGCGAGGCGTGCATCCCCATCATGCTGTTTTCCCTCGGCGTGCGTATGCTGGACGTGAGTTTTCGCAGCTGGCACATTGGCCTGATGGGCGCGATCATTTGCCCGGTTGCGGGCCTGATCGCAGCCTGGCTGCTGGATAATCTGCTGCATCTCACGCCCATGCAGCGCGGCCAGATGTATCTGTTCGCTGCCTTGCCGCCTGCGGTGTTCTGCTTTATGGTGGCGGAGCGCTATCAGCAGGAGCCGGACAAGGTCGCCTCCATCGTCATGCTCGGGAATCTCGCGGCCCTGGCCTTTGTTCCGGCGGGATTGTGGATGGGCTTGCGCTAACTCCCGTTCCCCGCAAGTCCCGGCTGCGCGGTCAACAGGTCGGCAGCTGTTCGAAGCTTCCTTCGCTGATCCGAGCATCGTCCGCATCACGTACCGACACGTCGCTCACCCGCGCCGCCGCCGGCCCTTGCCAGGCCCAGCCGACGATCGCCTGAAGCGATTCTGCCTTGCCGGCCACCATGGCTTCGACCGAACCGTCACGGCGGTTGCGCACCCAGCCGGAAAGTCCGAGTGCACGCGCCCGCGCCTCGAAAGCGGCGCGGTAGCCCACGCCTTGCACGATGCCGGTAATGATCAGGTGCTTCGCCATGGTCTTCCGCGCTCAGGTCCGCCTACTTCTTCTTCAGCATAGGCGCCAGGTATTTCCCGGTAAAGCTGATCGGGGATTTCGCCACTACCTCCGGCGTGCCGGTCGCAATGATCTGGCCGCCGCCAGCGCCGCCCTCTGGTCCGAGATCGATGATCCAGTCCGCGGTCTTGATCACGTCGAGGTTGTGCTCGATGATGACCACGGTATTGCCCTGATCGCGCAGGCGGTGAATCACCTTCAGCAGCAGGGCGATGTCATGGAAATGCAGGCCGGTGGTCGGCTCGTCGAGGATATACAGCGTGCGGCCGGTGTCGCGCTTGGATAATTCCAGCGACAGCTTCACCCGTTGCGCCTCGCCGCCGGACAGTGTGGTGGCGCTCTGTCCGAGCCGGATGTAGCCGAGGCCGACGTCGAGCAGGGTCTGCAGCTTGCGCGCGATGACCGGCACCGGCTTGAAGAATTCATGTGCTTCCTCGACCGTCATGTCCAGCACTTCGGTAATGGTCTTGCCCTTGTACTGGACCTCAAGCGTTTCGCGGTTGTAGCGCTTGCCGTGGCAGACGTCGCAAGGCACATAGACATCGGGCAGGAAGTGCATTTCCACCTTGATGACGCCATCACCCTGGCAAGCCTCGCAGCGCCCGCCCTTGACATTGAAGGAGAAGCGCCCGGCACTGTAGCCGCGCTCCTTCGCCGCCGGCACTTCGGCGAACAGTTCGCGGATCGGCGTGAACAGGCCGGTGTAGGTGGCCGGGTTGGAACGCGGGGTGCGGCCGATCGGCGCCTGATCGACCGAAATCACCTTGTCGAAATGTTCCAGGCCGGTGATCGATTCATACGGCGCCGGCTCGGCTTGCGAGCCGTACAGATGGCGACCCGCAGCGTGATACAAGGTATCGTTGACCAGGGTCGACTTGCCGGAGCCGGACACGCCGGTTACGCAGGTCAGCAAACCGACCGGCAGCTCGAGCGTGACATTCTTCAGGTTATTGCCGGAAGCACCGCTGATCACCAGTTGCCGGTGCGGATCCGCCGGCGTGCGTTTTTTCGGCACCGTGATTTCCAGCGTGCCGTTCAGGTATTTCGCGGTCAGCGACTTCTTGTTCTTCAGGATCTGTTCCAGCGTGCCCTGCGCAATCACTTCGCCGCCATGCACGCCCGCGCCGATGCCCATGTCGACGATGAAGTCGGCGCAGCGGATGGCGTCTTCGTCATGTTCCACCACCAAAACGCTGTTGCCGATGTCGCGCAAGTGCTTGAGGGTGTTGATCAGCCGGTCATTGTCGCGCTGATGCAATCCGATCGAAGGCTCGTCCAGCACATACATCACACCGGTCAGGCCGGAGCCGATCTGCGAAGCAAGCCGAATGCGTTGTGCCTCGCCGCCGGACAGCGTGTCCGCGCTGCGTTCGAGCGACAGGTAATCGAGGCCGACGTTGTTGAGGAATTTCAGCCGCGCCACGATTTCCTTGATGATGCGGTCCGCGATTTCCCTTTTCGCGCCAGTCAATTTCAGGTTTTCGAAAAAGGTAAGTGTTTCGCGCAGCGGCGTGGCCGCCACTTCATAGATCGCGCGCTCCTGCTTGCCGGTGCCGACCTTGACATGGCGTGCCTCGATGCGCAGGCGCGCGCCATCGCATTCAGGGCAGGGTTTCTGGTTGATGAACTTCGCCAGCTCTTCCTTGACCGCCATCGAATCGGTTTCGCGATAACGCCGCTGCAGGTTGTTGACCACGCCTTCAAAAGTATGCTCGCGCACCACGGCGCGGCCACGTTCATTGATATAGGTGAACGGGACCGTCTCGCGGCCGGAGCCATGGAGGATCACCTGGCGCGCCTTTTCCGGCAGCTCCTCGAAGGGCGTATCGATATCGAAGCCGTAATGCTCGGCCAGGCTGGACAGCAGCTGGAAATAGAACTGGTTGCGCCGGTCCCAGCCCTTGATCGCGCCGGAGGCGAGAGACAGATTCGGGAAGGCGACGATGCGCTTCGGGTCGAAGAATTCGATGTGGCCGAGGCCGTCGCATTCGGGGCAGGCGCCCATCGGGTTGTTGAACGAGAACAGGCGCGGCTCCAGTTCCTGCAGCGAGTAGCCGCAGATAGGGCAGGCGAACTTGTTCGAGAATACATGTTCGGCGCCGCCGTCCATTTCCAGTGCAATCGCGCGGCCCTCAGCCAGGCGCAGTGCGGTCTCGAAACTTTCGGCAAGGCGCTGCTTGATGTCGGCACGGACCTTGACACGGTCGATCACCACATCGATGGTGTGCTTTTCGGTTTTCTTCAGCTTCGGCAATTCATCGACTTCATACACCTTCGCCTTGCCGGTGCCGCTCTGGATGCGAAAGCGCACGAAACCCTGCGCCTGCATCTCTTCGAACAGGTCGGCATGTTCGCCCTTGCGGTTGCTTACCACCGGCGCGAGGATCATCAGCTTGGTGTCTTCAGGCATGGCCAGCACCGCGTCCACCATCTGCGACACCGATTGTGCGGCCAGCGGCTTTTCCGGATGGTTGGGGCAATAAGGCGTGCCGACGCGTGCATACAGCAGGCGCAGGTAATCGTGGATTTCGGTGACGGTACCGACCGTCGAACGCGGATTGTGGGAGGTCGCCTTCTGTTCGATCGAGATCGCGGGCGACAGGCCTTCGATCAGGTCGACGTCCGGCTTTTCCATCAGCTGCAGGAACTGGCGCGCGTACGCGGAGAGCGATTCCACGTAGCGCCGCTGTCCTTCCGCATACAGCGTATCGAAGGCAAGCGAGGACTTGCCCGAGCCGGACAGGCCGGTGATGACAATGAGCTGATTGCGGGGTAATTCCAGGTTGATGTTCTTGAGGTTGTGCGTACGCGCACCGCGAATTCGGATTTCTTCCATGGCTGCTTGGAGCATAGGCTTTAAACGGGTCAACCTGATACTATAACGGGTTTTGATGTTCGCTGTAGTCATCAGGCTTGACCTGAAATTACAACCTCATGGCTTCCCCTTCTTCCCTTGAAATAAATGCTGGCATGTCTGCCAACGAAATTCGAGCGAGCGCATCGCTGGCGTCGATTTTCGCCTTGCGCATGCTTGGCATGTTCTTAATCCTGCCGGTATTTGCCGTGCATGCGAAAGGTTTGCCTGGGGGCAATAACGCTACCCTGGTTGGATTGGCAATGGGCATCTATGGACTGACCCAATCCGTCGGTCAGATCCCGTACGGCGTCGCTTCCGACAGATACGGCCGCAAGCGAGTCATCATCATCGGCCTGATCCTGTTTGCGCTTGGCTCCTTCATTGCCGCAACGGCAAACGATATCGTCTGGATGATCGTCGGTCGCGCAGTGCAGGGCGCTGGCGCGATTTCCGCCGCGATCACTGCCTTCATCGCCGATGCCACGCGCGAGGAGCATCGCACCAAGGCAATGGCGATGGTCGGCGGCTCGATCGGCCTGACCTTCGCCGTCTCGCTGGTGGCCGCGCCGGTGCTATATAAATGGATAGGCATGGGCGGCATTTTCGCGCTGACGGGCATCCTGTCGATTGCCGCCATCTTCGTCGTGCTGTATGTCGTGCCGGATGTGCCGATGGTGGTCGCCAAACGCCAGCCCTTCAGCGCGGTGCTGGCCAACCGTGAACTGCTGCGCCTCGATTTCGGTGTCTTTGCGTTGCATCTCATGCAGATGGCAATGTTCGTCGTCATGCCGTCTGCCCTGGTCCAGTATGCCGGCCTGCCGGTGGCGGAGCACTGGAAAATCTATCTGCCGGTGGTACTCGCTTCCTTCATCCTGATGCTGCCGCCGGTCTTCATCGGCGAAAAGCGCGGCAAGATGAAGCAGGTATTCATGGCAGCCATCATCCTGATGCTGATCGTGCAAGCCGGGATGTGGCTGTTCCTGTCGCAATCGAATTCGCGCTGGATGATCCTGGTCCTGCTGTTGCTGGTGTATTTCGTTGCTTTCAACATCCTCGAAGCCAGCCAGCCGTCCCTGGTATCCCGCCTAGCCCCTCCCGCGGCGAAGGGAGCTGCGCTCGGCGTATACAACACCTTGCAGGCGCTGGGCCTGTTCTGCGGCGGCGCGCTCGGCGGCTGGCTGAAACAACATGCAGGTCCATCGTCGGTATTCATTTTGGGCTCGGGACTGGCTGTCGCGTGGCTTATAATCGCATCCGGAATGAAAAATCTGCCGCGTCGTGGCTCGGCGCCCGCGACTGCTTTATAGGAGAAATTTATGGCATCGGTAAACAAGGTCATCATCGTCGGCAATCTCGGGCGCGATCCTGAAACGCGCTACATGCCGAACGGCGAGGCGGTCACCAACATTGCGGTCGCAACCACGGAAAGCTGGAAAGACAAGGCGAGCGGCGAGAAGAAGGAATTGACCGAGTGGCACCGGATCACCTTTTATCGCCGGCTTGCTGAAGTCGCCGGTCAGTACCTGAAGAAAGGCAGCCAGATTTATGTGGAAGGCCGCCTGCAGACGCGCAAGTGGACCGACAAGGATGGCGTCGAGCGCTACACCACCGAAATCATCGCCGACACCATGCAGATGCTGGGCAGCCGGCAAGGCATGGGTGGCGGTGCGCCGAGCATGGACGAGGAGTACGGCGGCGGGGCACCGGCGCCGCGTCAGAATGCGGGCGGTAGCGGTAGCGGCGGTGGGGGTGCTGCGCGCGGATCGTCCCGTCCGGCGCCGAACTTCAGCGACATGGATGATGACATTCCGTTCTGAGGCAGGCCAACCGCAGGTTTCGAACATAAGAGCCCGGCAAGACTCGTTCTTGCCGGGTTTCTTGTTTGCATGTCCAGCCAGGGAAGGGCGGCTTCGCGCGCCATTGCGTCCTGATCCATCCCGGCAGTGCAGGGGAGCGGGTCTGCCGCGATGAAAGTCATTTTCGTACTGCACAGCCATCGCTCCGGCGGCGCCGAACGTCACTTGCTGCAATTGATGCAAGGACTGTCTGCGGCAGGCGTCGACTGCATCTATGCCGGTCCGCTCGACGGCTGGCTGGGAGAGCAGCTGGGGGCGGCCGGATTCCACTGCGAGCATATTCCCTATCACGGCCGCTTCGACCTCGTGTCACTCGCGCGGCTGGTGGCACTGATCCGTCGTGAAAAGCCGGACCTGGTGCATGGACACCTGACCCGCGGTGCGCATTACGCGGGCTGGGCCGCGCGCCTGGCCAAGGTGCCGGGCGTTGCCACTGCCCATTCGACGAATGCGGGCAAGCATTTCGGAAGGGCCCAGCGGATCATTGCGGTATCGGATGCGGTCCGCCGCTTCCTCGTCGATTGCGGCTATCCAGGCGAGCTCCTGCGCACCGTGCACCACGGCGTGCCGGATTACGCCGCGCAGCCGCATCTGCCGCGCGAAGCCTTGCGCGCCAGTCTGAAGCTTAACGGTGCGCCAGTGCTGGCGATGGTGGCACGATTTGAGCCTGCAAAAGGTCATGACATTGCCTTGCGCGCGCTTGCTGGCCTGAAAGTGCGGCAATGGAACCTGGTTCTGGCCGGCGCGCTCGACACGCGCTGGGCTGAGGAAATGAAACTGCTCGCCGCGCAGCTCGGGATCGAGGAAAGGGTGCGCTTTGCCGGCCACCGCGACGATGTCGCCAGCATTTATGCAAGCGCCGACATCCTGCTTGCGCCGTCCCGCCGGGAAGCGCTTTCGCTGACCCTGCTTGAGGCGGCTGCATTCGGGCTGCCGATCGTGGCTGCGGATGTGGGCGGCATAGGTGAAGCCGTTGCCGACGGCGAAACCGGTTTGCTCGTGCCGCCCGAGGATCCGGCAGCGCTGGCTGAAGCCATTGGCAGGCTGCTCGACGATGCGGATTTGCGGCGGCGCATGGGGAAAGCCGGACGCGAGCGTTATGAGAAGCGCTTTTCCCTGGAAAGCATGGTGCGGGGAACCTGCGCTGTGTACCGAGAAGTTGCAGCCGGAGGCAATGCATGAAGGGCATCCAGATATTGATGTATCACCAGGTCGGCGATTTTCCAGAGATGGCAAGCCATCGCGCCACCTATTGCGACCACCGCCGCTTTGCAACCCAGATGGCCTGGCTGAAGCTGGGCGGCTACCAGGTTTTGCGCATGGAAGAAGCGCTGAAGTGCCTGCGTGGGGATGCGCCGATGCCGCCGCGCGGCGTGGTGCTGACCTTCGACGACGCGTACGAGAATTTCTACGAATACGCTTTCCCCATACTGCAGAAGCACGGATTTCCGGCAACGGTGTATGCCATTTCCAGTTTGCTGGGGCAATCGGCAAGCTGGCTCGCGGCCGACGGCCATGCGACGCCGCCCCTGATGAGCGCGGCACGTCTGCGGCAGCTGCACTCGGCCGGGATCGAGATCGGTTCACACTCGGCCAGCCACGTTCGCCTCGCCGAGCAGGGCACGGAGCACATCCGTGAAGAAGTCACGCGGTCCAAGAAGGAGCTCGAGGATGCGCTCGGCGCACGGGTCGACCACTTCTGCTATCCCTATGGCAGCCATGACATCCGGGCGGTGGAAGCGGTGGCGGAAGCCGGGTACCAGTCCGGCACGACTTGCGAGCGGGCGTGGGCCACGCCGGAAGACGATCCGCTCACTCTGCCTCGCAAGGCGGTGTCGTGGGGTGATTCCCTGGTCGGCGTCTGGTGGAAGATGCACTTCAAGAACATTTCCAAGCGACCGCCGGTACGGCGTCAAACAGCCTGACGGATCCAGTTCCGAGGATTCCGCGCAGGTTTCCTCCGATTCCACATGCGCCGGGCGACCGGTTCCCTCGAGAGTGTGGAAAATGTCTACAAAGCCCTGCAATGCAGGGCTTTCTTTTTTGCATCCCATTCCCCTCTTACTTAAACTGGATTACTATCCGCAAGTAAATAATTTCTATTAATCAATTTTTTGGTGTCGCGTATTCGGCATGCAGGTTGGATATTCCGGGCCGCATTGCGCCGAGGCTTTGACCGAGTGAAGTTCTGACAATGTTTTCGCTACGCCGTGACCGGTCCGATCTCCTGGCTGCCGAGGGCTTGAACAGCCTGATGGAAGCTGCCGGGGACGCGGTATTCCGGCTGAACAGGCACGGCGAAATCCTGTACGCGAGCAAGCGAGCCATTGAGTTGATCGGCCAGGAAGCGTCCCTGGTGGGGCAAAGCCTCCAGGGCCTGGTCAGTTCGGCCGACCATACGGCGATTGGCAATGCCATTGCCCAAGCTGCCGAGCCCGGGCAGCGCAGCCGGGTCAACATACGCTTCAGAACCCTGGCGGCCCCGCTCTGGATGGAACTGCGAATTGTCGCTTACGCGAACGCACGCGGCGAGCACGAGCTGCTGGCGGTGGGGCGCGATATCTCCGGTCAGCAGGCGACCGAGGAACGCCTGCGACACATGGCCACCCATGACGGCCTGACCGGCTTGCCGAACCGTTCGCTGCTGTCCGACCGCATCCGCATGGCGATCGCCCATTCCAAGCGTACCGGCAAGGGTTTTTCCTTGATTGCCCTCGATCTGGACGGGTTCAAGAAAGTCAATGACGCGCTCGGCCATCCGGTCGGCGATGCGCTGCTGCGGGTGGCGGCGATGCGCCTCTACGATTCCCTGCGCGACGTGGATACCCTGGCCCGGGTAGGCGGCGATGAATTCGTCGCGGTGCTGCCCGGTGCAACCACAGAGCAGGAAATTCAGACTGTCGCCCGGCGCATGATTTCGACCATGCAGCTGCCGTTCGAAATCCACGGGCACACGCTGTATGTCGGTACTTCCATCGGCGCAGCGGTTTTCCCGGAGCATGGCGACAGCGAGGTGAAGCTGCTGGCCCATGCCGATACCGCGATGTATCGCGCCAAGGAAACCGGAAAAGGCCGGTGCGTGGTCTTCAGTCCCGAGAAATTCAACCAGCCCGAGCATGACGTTTCCCTCGAAGCCGCCATGTTCCAGGCGGTGCGGGATGGCGAATTCCTGCTGCATTACCAGCCCATCGTCGATGCCCGCACGCGCAGGATCATGGGATTCGAAGCGCTGATGCGCTGGCTGCGTCCGGGGCATGGCATGGTTCCGCCGGCACAGTTCATTCCGATGGCGGAAAGCAACGGCTTGATCAACTTGCTCGGCGCCTGGGCCCTGAAAGCCGCATGCGTCCAGATCAAGCGCTTCGAGGAAGTCGCGGGGCGCCAGTTCTATGTCTCGGTCAACGTCAGCCCGCGCCAGTTCAGGAACGACCAGTTCCTGGATGTCATGGACGAGGCGATTCGCCTCTCGGGACTGCAGGGGCGGCAGCTTCTGCTCGAAATCACCGAAGGCATCCTGATGGCGGATCCGGAGCACGCCGAGGCGATTCTGAATTCGATGATCGCGCGCGACGTGCGGATCGCGATCGATGACTTCGGCACCGGTTACTCCTCGCTTGCCTACCTGAAGCGCTTCCCGATTGCGACCCTGAAGATTGACCGTGCCTTCATCAAGGACCTGCCTTCGTCGGTCAAGGACGCCGCGATCTGCAACGTGGTGCTCAGCCTTGCCAGCCACCTGAACCTCAGCACGGTAGCGGAGGGCGTGGAGAAGGAAGAGCAGTTCGCATTCCTGGCCGAGCATGGCTGCGGCCTGATCCAGGGGTACCTGACCGGGCGGCCTCTGCTGCCGGAGGAGGTTCTCACCCTGCTCAAGGAAGAAGCGTCCGCAGAGCAGCAGGCAGCTTCATGAGAGAAAGACGTATCGGATGTCTTCCATAAAGATCGAACCGGCCAGTGCCGAGAAAACCATGGAGCTGCTGTGGTCGCGCGTGCGCCGTCGCGGCGACCTGCCCGGTTTTTCCAAGGTGATCAGCGCCATCATCCAGGCAATGCGCGGAGATGATGATCGCGAATTCAGCATGACCAAGACGGTATTGTCCGACCCGGCCCTGACCCAGAAGGTACTGCGGCTGGCGAACAGTCCCATGTACTCGGTATTCGGCCAGGGCATCAATACCGTGTCCAAGGCGGTGATGGTGCTGGGTACCGAAGCTATCGGGCACTTGGCGCTCGGACTCAAGCTGATCGATGGCTTGTCTGCGGCATCCGCCGATTCTGCCAGCGCCCGCGATGAGATGGAAAAGGCAGTGCTGGCCGGTCATATCGCGCGCCAGCTGGCATCCTCCGCCAGTACGCGGGACGCGGAAGAAGCTGTGGTCTGCTCGATCCTGCATTCCCTCGGTCGCATGATGGTCACGTTCTATCTGCCCGAGCGCTGGCAGCAATTGCAGGCCTATTGCACGGAAAACGGTGCCAGCGAAGAGCAGGCGGCGCACGAGGTGCTGGGGATCGGTCTGGATGAAATCGGGCGACGGGCCGGCCAGAAATGGGGCTTCCCGCCAGCCTTGATCGAAACCTTGCGCGACGTGCCGCCAGCCTCGGCCGGTGAGCCGCTGGGCCATGGTGACTGGCTGACGGCAGTGTCGACGCTGTCCTTTAAGTATGCCAAGGCGCTCTGTGCAGCAGAAGGTCCGCGCGAGGAATTCGACCGGCTCGCCACTGAATACGCAGACATGCTTGGCCTGGAAGCGTCGCAGATATTGACGGCCGTGGAAGCGGCGCAGCATGTCGCTGCCGAGGAAGACGCGGTCATGGTTCGCACCACCACTCGCGCCGAACGCGAGAAGCATCTGCCTGCTCTGGGTGGCAAGCCGGCGGATGCGCTGGCGGCCCTGCAGCGCGGCGTTGCCGACATGCGCGATGCTCTGCAGGATTCCAGTGCGGCCCAAGTTATGGCCATGGCGCTGGAGATCGTGCATCACGGGCTCGGATTTTCGCGCACGATTGCATTCCTGCGCGACCAGACCCAGGCGCAATACCGGGCGCGGATGTACTTCGGTGACGGGGTGCAGGAACTGTTGCCGCGCCTGGTGTTCAGCGACGCTTATCAGCCGGACGTGTTTCATGCCGCGCTGGCAAATGACAAGCCGATTTTCGTGGAAAACGCGCATGACGCTGCCTTCCTGAGCAAGGTGCCGCGCTGGTGGAAGGAAGTGCTGCCGACTGCGCGCAGTTTCATGGTGCTGCCGCTGGTCGTGAATCGCCAGCCTGCCGGTTTCATCTATGGCGACTGGGATTTGTCCTTGCCGCCCGCCAGAATCGAATCGGCGGAAATCGCGCCTCTGAATGAATTGCGCGGGCTGATCATGCAGGCCCTTGAGCGCAGGCGGCAGATGGAGCCGGCCTGGATGCGCAGGATGTCATGAGAACGGCGCCTGCGCGGCAGCAGGTCATGGGCAACTAGTGAGTGGATTCTTGCGATAGTCGGAAAACATGAAAGAAATGATTTTCGTCGGAGCGGTGGTTGCCGTCATTGGCGCCCTCGCACTGCGGTTTGTGTTCGGCGCCGGAAAAATTCCGCGCTATCACCGCAAGCCGGTGCTGCTGGGCGCGGAACTGGATTTCTTTTATCTCCTGCAGCGCGCCTTGCCCGAATGCCACGTGTTTCCCGGGATGGCGCTGGCTGCATTGATCGAGCCGCAAGGCATGGGCAAGCTCCGGATGTCGGCGTACGAGCGTATTGCTGCGCGGCGGGTCGGATATGCCGTGTTCGACAAGGAGATGCAGGTTCTTGCGGTGGTCGAACTCAGCCCTAGCCGCTCTCGCCGCAGGGAATCGAAAAAGGAAGCCTATTTGGCCAGCGCTGGAATCAGGACGGTGCACTTTCATCCCGGGCAATTTCCCTCCGAAGCCAGAATCCAGCGCACCATCCTTGCCAATTCGCCCCAGTCGCCCGCAGCGCGGATGAAAGTCCATACCAGGATTCATTTTGCGAGACGCGAGAGCGGGCGGGTCAAGACGCCGTGGCGCAATACCTTGAATGCCCATAGGTAAGATTGGCGCGGAACAGGGTTGGTAGCCGGCGTTGTTATGACGGCGCGTGGTGCTTGCGTCTTGGTGTTCCTCCCGCAAAAATAGTGGGGTCAGAGTAGAATGCCGGCAGTGGCAATGTTTCTTTTCCTGTCGGCGATTTCCATATGGCCCGTCTTCCCCGTCTTGTCATTCCCCACCATCCTCATCACGTGATCCAGCGCGGTATCGACTGCCAGGCGATTTTCCGGGATGAAGAAGACTATTCCGTTTTCCTGAATTGGCTGGGTGAAGCCTCCCGCCAATTCAAGCTTGCGCTTCATGCCTATGTACTCATGCCGGACCATGTCCACTTTCTGCTGACGCCATCCGACGCCGTTGGTTTGGGGCGGATGATGCAATGGATCGGCCGCCAATATGTGCCTTACTTCAATCGGAAGTATGGCCGCAGCGGCACCTTATGGCAGGGGCGCTTCAGGGCAACAGTCCTCGAAGCGGAGAGCTTTGCAATGCTCTGCAGCAGATATATCGAGCTTCACCCGGTGCGCTCTGGCCTGGTTACCGAACCGGAAGAATACGTTTGGTCCAGTTGCCAGCATCACATCGGGATCAACCCCAATCCTCAAATCGTAGACCACGCAACATATTGGTCCTTGGGAAACACGCCCTTTCAGCGGGAGGCGGCTTATCGGGCCTTGTTGGAGGAAGGGTTGACGGCCGCTGAAATCGAGGGGCTTACCGAGGGCACCCTGAAGGGATGGGCGCTGGGGCCGGATAGGTTTAAGGCCAGCCTTGAAAAGCAGGCCGGCAGGCGCGTGCAGCCGGCAAGACGAGGGCGCCCGGTCAAGAATCAGCCTAATTCCATATAAGAAAAATGCAAAAGGCGCCTTCTTGCCGCCCCTTTCACTCTGTCCCCATTAAAGATAAGACAAAAAACCGGCGTTTCTGCAACTACTCCGACCCTAATTATTTTCGTTGATGAATAACTGCCTGTGCTTTATTCTTCAGCCTCAATCCCAAAAAGTAGCGGAGTACGCTCATGCAAGCGCAAGGTTTATACGATCCGTCCAATGAACATGATGCCTGTGGCGTCGGTTTCATTGCCCATATCAAAGGCAAGAAAAGCCATTCCATCGTCGAGCAGGGTCTGCTCATCCTGAAAAACCTGGACCACCGGGGCGCGGTCGGTGCCGACAAGCTGATGGGCGATGGTGCCGGCATCCTGATACAAATCCCGGATCAGTATTACCGTGAAGAAATGGCGAAGCAGGGCGTCAACCTGCCTCCTCCCGGCGAATACGGGGTCGGCATGATCTTCCTGCCCAAGGAGCACGCCTCGCGAATTGCCTGCGAACAGGAAATCGAACGCGCCGTCGCGGCGGAAGGCCAGGTCGTCCTCGGCTGGCGCGACGTTCCCATTGACACCGACATGCCGATGTCGCCAGCCGTTCGCCAAAAGGAACCGGTCATTCGCCAGATTTTCATCGGCCGCGGCCCGGACATCATGGTGACCGATGCCCTGGAGCGCAAGCTGTACGTGATCCGCAAGTCTTCCGGTCACGCCATCCAGGCGCTGAACCTGTTGCACGGCAAGGAATTTTTCGTGCCCTCGATGTCGGCACGGACCGTCGTCTACAAGGGCCTGCTGCTGGCTGACCAGGTTGGCGTGTATTACAAGGATCTGCAGGATCCGCGCTGCGTATCCGCGCTCGCCCTCGTGCACCAGCGCTTCTCCACCAACACCTTCCCCGAGTGGCCGCTGGCCCACCCGTACCGCCTGATCGCCCACAACGGTGAAATCAACACCGTCAAGGGCAACTTTAACTGGATGCGTGCCCGCGAAGGCGTGATGAAGTCCGCCGTGCTCGGCGACGACCTCAAGAAGCTGTTCCCGCTGATCTATGAAGGTCAATCCGACACCGCCTGCTTCGACAATGCGCTCGAATTGCTGGTGATGGCCGGCTATCCAATCGCCCAGGCGATGATGATGATGATTCCGGAAGCCTGGGAAAACCACGCGCTGATGGATGACAACCGTCGCGCCTTCTATGAATACCATGCCGCGATGATGGAGCCGTGGGACGGCCCCGCCGCAATGGCCTTCACCGACGGCCGCCACATCGGCGGCACGTTGGACCGCAACGGGCTGCGTCCGGCACGCTACATTGTGACCGACGACGACTTGGTGGTAATGGCGTCGGAATCCGGCGTGCTGCCGATCCCGGAATCGAAGATCATCCAGAAATGGCGGCTGCAGCCGGGCAAGATGTTCCTGATCGATCTCGATGCCGGACGCATCATCGACGACAAGGAACTGAAGGATACCTACGCCAACGCCAAGCCGTACAAGCAGTGGATCGACTCGGTGCGCATCAAGCTGAGCGGACTGCCGAAGGAGCCGGAAGAAGCGAAGCCGGCCGTGCCGCTGCTCGATCTGCAGCAGGTATTCGGCTACACCCAGGAAGACCTCAAGTTCCTGCTCTCGCCGATGGCGGCGAGTGCCGAGGAAGCCGTCGGCTCGATGGGCAATGACTCGCCGCTGGCCGTCATGTCCAACAAGAACAAGACGCTGTACCACTACTTCAAGCAGCTCTTCGCCCAGGTGACGAACCCGCCGATCGACCCGATCCGCGAAGCGATGGTGATGTCGCTCGTGTCCTTCGTCGGTCCCAAGCCGAACCTCCTCGACACCAACAACATCAACCCGCCGATGCGTCTCGAGGTGTCGCAGCCCATCCTCGACTACGCCGACATGGCGAAGCTGCGCAACATCAGCGCCCATACCGGCGGCAAGTTCAAGTCGCATGAGCTGAACATCTGCTATCCGGTTGCATGGGGCAAGGAAGGCATCGAAGCGCGCCTGGCCTCGCTGTGCGCGAAAGCGGTCGATGCCGTCAAGTCGGGCCACAACATCCTGATCATTTCCGACCGCAAGGTTGACGCCGAGCATGTCGCCATTCCGGCGCTGCTTGCCACTTCGGCCATCCACTTGCATCTCGTCAGCAAGGGCCTGCGCACGTCCACCGGCCTGGTGGTCGAGACCGGCTCTGCCCGCGAAACTCATCACTTCGCGCTGCTCGCAGGTTATGGCGCGGAAGCGATCCATCCCTATCTCGCGATGGATACCCTGGCTCACATGGCCAAGGACTTGCCGGGCGAACTGTCGCCGGAAAAAGCGATCGCCAACTTCCAGAAGGCGGTCGGCAAGGGATTGATGAAGGTCATGTCCAAGATGGGCATCTCGACTTACATGTCCTATTGCGGCGCACAGATCTTCGAAGCGATCGGCCTCAACAAGAAGCTGGTCGACAAGTACTTCAAGGGCACGGCTTCCAACGTTGAAGGCATTGGTGTGTTCGAGGTCGCGGAAGAGGCGCTGCGCCTGCACAAACTCGCGTTTTCCAGCGATCCGGTGCTGGCGAATGCGCTCGACGCCGGCGGCGAATACGCGTTCCGCGTACGCGGCGAAGAACATATGTGGACCCCGGATGCGATCGCGAAGCTGCAGCATTCGACCCGCGCCAACAACTTCACCACTTACAAGGAATACGCGCAGATCATCAATGACCAGAGCAAGCGTCACATGACGCTGCGCGGTCTGTTCGAGTTCAAGCTCGATCCGAGCAAGGCGATCCCGATCGACGAGGTCGAACCAGCCAAGGAAATCGTCAAGCGCTTTGCCACCGGCGCGATGTCGCTCGGCTCGATCTCTACCGAAGCCCATGCGACCCTCGCCATCGCAATGAACCGCATAGGCGGCAAGTCCAATACGGGCGAAGGCGGCGAGGATGAAAATCGCTATCGCATGGAACTCAAGGGCATCCCGATCAAGAAGGGCGCGACACTCGCATCCGTGATCGGCGAGGAGCGGGTGGAAGTCGACCTGCCCCTGCAGGACGGCGATTCGCTGCGTTCCAAGATCAAGCAGGTCGCCTCGGGCCGCTTCGGCGTCACCGCCGAGTACCTGACTTCGGCCGACCAGATCCAGATCAAGATGGCCCAGGGCGCGAAGCCCGGCGAAGGCGGTCAGCTGCCCGGCCACAAGGTGTCGGAATACATTGCCAAGCTGCGCTTCTCGGTGCCTGGTGTGGGCCTGATTTCGCCACCGCCGCACCACGACATTTATTCGATCGAGGACCTCGCGCAGCTCATCCACGACCTGAAGAACGTCAATCCGAAAGCTTCGATCTCGGTCAAGCTGGTGTCGGAAGTGGGCGTCGGTACGGTTGCCGCAGGCGTCGCCAAGGCCAAGGCGGATCACGTCGTGATCGCCGGTCACGATGGCGGCACCGGTGCGTCGCCGCTGTCGTCGATCAAGCATGCCGGTACGCCGTGGGAACTCGGCCTGGCCGAAACCCAGCAGACCCTGGTGCTGAACCGCCTGCGCAGCCGCATCCGTGTCCAGACCGACGGCCAGATCAAGACCGGCCGCGACGTCGTCATCGGCGCGCTGCTCGGTGCGGATGAGTTCGGTTTCGCGACCGCGCCGCTGGTGGTCGAAGGCTGCATCATGATGCGTAAATGCCACCTGAACACCTGCCCGGTCGGCGTTGCGACTCAGGATCCGGTGCTGCGCGCGAAGTTCCAGGGCAAGCCGGAGCATGTGGTGAACTACTTCTTCTTCGTTGCCGAAGAAGTGCGCCAGATCATGGCCCAACTGGGCATCCGCAAGTTCGACGAGCTGATCGGCCGCGCCGACCTGCTCGACAAGTCGAAGGCGATCGCCCACTGGAAGGCTAAGGGCCTGGATTTCTCGAAGATCTTCCATCAGCCCAATGTGCCTGCTTCCGAGCCGCGCTACCATGTCGAAGTGCAGGACCATGGCCTCGAAAAGGCGCTCGACCACAAGCTGATCGCACAAGCGCGGCCGGCGCTCGACAAGGGCGAAAAAGTCTCCTTCATTTCGCCTGTGAAGAACGTCAACCGCACCGTCGGCGCCATGCTGTCGGGCGAAGTTGCGAAGAAGTACGGCCACGAGGGCTTGCCGGATGACACCATCCACATCCAGCTCCAAGGCACGGCCGGTCAGTCGGCGGGCGCCTTCCTGGCGCACGGCGTCACCCTGGATCTGGTCGGCGAAGGCAATGACTACGTCGGCAAGGGCTTGTCCGGCGGCCGCATCATCGTGCGTCCGAACACGGAATTCCGTGGCTGGGCCGTCAACAACATCATCGTCGGCAATACCGTCCTGTACGGCGCGATTGCCGGGGAAGCCTTCTTCAACGGCGTCGCCGGCGAGCGCTTCGCAGTGCGCAATTCCGGCGCGACCGCGGTAGTGGAAGGCACCGGCGACCATGGCTGCGAGTACATGACCGGCGGCACCGTGGTCGTGCTCGGCGCGACCGGCCGCAATTTCGCGGCAGGCATGTCCGGTGGCGTCGCCTATGTGTACGATCCGGACGGCGACTTCGCGAAGAAATGCAATATGGCGATGGTCACTCTCGATCCCGTCCTGTCCAGCGCAGACCAGGAATCGAAGGTCGACCGCGCCATCTGGCATAGCGCGGTGCGCGGCGGCGAAGTCCAGACGGACGAAGCGATCCTCAAAGGCCTGATCGAGCGCCACTTCAAGTACACCGGCAGCACGCGCGCGCGCAACCTGCTCGATGACTGGAACAATGCGCGCAGCAAGTTCGTAAAAGTGTTCCCGACCGAATACAAGCGGGCACTCGGCGAACTCAATGCGGAAAAGCAGGCCAAGGAAAAGATCGCGGCGTAACACAATCCGCAGCTGTCGGGAGTTCCTTCCTCCTCCTGGGGGAAGGGCAGGGAGAAGGTAGTGCGGGCGAAAGACATATGTTCGCTCGCGCTTCCAACCCCGTCCCGGCCTTCCCATCGGAAGCAAGGCTGCAGAGAGAAAAACACTGAAGGAACATCATGGGAAAAGTAACCGGCTTTCTGGAATACCAGCGCCTGCAAGAAGCGAGCGAAGCGCCGCAGACGCGCAAGAAGCATTACAAGGAATTCATGCTGCACTTGAGCGACGCCGACGCCAAGATCCAGGGCGCGCGCTGCATGGACTGCGGCATCCCCTTCTGCAACAACGGCTGCCCGGTCAACAACATCATTCCGGACTGGAATGACCTCGTCTATCGCGGCAACTATCTGGAAGCGCTGGAAAACCTGCATTCCACCAATAACTTCCCGGAATTCACCGGCCGCATCTGCCCCGCACCCTGCGAGGCAGCCTGCACGCTCGGCATCAACAACGATCCCGTCGGCATCAAGTCGATCGAGCACTTCATTATCGACAAAGGCTGGGAAAACGGCTGGGTCAAGCCGCAGCCGGCTGCTGCCAAGACCGGCAAGAAGGTTGCCGTTGTCGGTTCCGGGCCTGCGGGCCTGGCTGCCGCCCAGCAGCTTGTGCGCGTCGGCCATGATGTGACGGTATTTGAAAAGAATGATCGCGTTGGCGGCCTGCTGCGCTATGGCATTCCCGACTTCAAGATGGAAAAGCAGCTGATCGACCGCCGCGTCGAGCAGATGAAGGCCGAGGGCGTGACGTTCCGGACCGGCGTGCTGGTCGGCAAGGACTTCCCTGCCAAGATCCTCAGCCTGGCCAAGGAAACGGTTTCTCCGGACCAGCTCAAGAAGGAATTCGATGCCGTCATCATCGCCGGCGGTGCCGAGCAACCGCGCGACCTGCCGGTGCCGGGACGCGAACTGCAGGGCGTGCATTTCGCGATGGAATTCCTGCCGCAGCAGAACCGGGTCAATGCCGGCGATAAGCTCAAGGACCAGATCATGGCCACTGGCAAGCATGTGGTCGTCATCGGCGGCGGCGACACCGGCTCCGACTGCGTCGGCACATCCAACCGTCACGGCGCGGCTTCGGTCACGCAGTTCGAACTGCTGCCGCAACCGCCGGAACAGGAAAACAAGCCGCTGGTATGGCCGTACTGGCCGACCAAGCTGCGCACCTCTTCATCCCATGAAGAAGGCTGCCAGCGTGACTGGTCGGTCGCGACCAAGCGCCTGGAGGGCAAGAATGGCAAGGTCGAAAAGCTGATCGCGGCGCGCGTCGAATGGAAGGACGGCAAGATGGTCGAAGTGCCGAACTCCGAATTCGAAATGAAAGCCGACCTCGTCCTGCTGGCCATGGGCTTCGTCTCTCCGGTAGCGCAAATCCTCGACGCGTTCGGCGTCGACAAGGATGCACGCGGCAATGCCAAGGCCAGCACCGAGAGCGAGGGCTGCTACAAGACTTCGGTTCCCAACGTCTTTGCCGCGGGCGACATGCGGCGCGGCCAGTCACTGGTCGTATGGGCGATCCGTGAGGGACGCCAGTGCGCCCGTGCGGTGGACGAGTACCTGATGGGCAGCTCGGTCCTGCCACGGTAACGGATCGCCCAGCCTAGGCTTGCAAGCCAAGGCAGCGCTCGCCGGGACAGGCAGACGCAGGTCTGCCTGCCTGATCCGGCTCCCGTCCGTGAGGGACGCCAGTGCGCCCGTGCCGTAGACGAATACCTGATGGGCAGTTCAGTCCTGCCGCGATAATCAGATCGGCCCCCGATAAAGAAACCCGCCGTGGTGCAAGCCCGGCGGGTTTTTTTATCGCATTTTTGACAAGAATCTGAGCCCCGCTTCTAGCCCGGAAGTGCAGGATTCATTTCTGAATTACAATCTCATCTTTGCCTTTTTGACTGCCCGCTGTGCCGAACCTGGTTGAAATCCGCAATTTGCATTTTTCCTACGGAACGCGTCCGATTCTGTCGGACTTGCACATGGATTTCCCACGCGGGAAAGTAATTGCTGTCATGGGCGGTTCCGGGTCGGGAAAGACAACCATCCTGCGCCTGATCGGCGGCCAGCTGCGTCCGCAAACCGGCGGCGTCACGATCAACGCGCAGGCGGTGCATACGGCAGATGCCAAGACCTTGTATGCGATGCGCCGCAAGATGGGCATGCTGTTCCAGCATGGAGCGCTGTTCACCGACCTGACCGTATTCGAAAATGTCGCCTTCCCCTTGCGCGAGCACACCGATCTGCCGGAAGAGCTGATCCGCGACCTGGTGCTCATGAAGCTCAATGCGGTGGGCCTGCGTAATGCCGCAGAGCTGAAACCCGCCGAAATTTCCGGCGGCATGGCGCGCAGGGTTGCGCTGGCGCGGGCAATCGCCCTTGATCCGCAACTGATCATGTATGACGAGCCATTCGCCGGACTGGATCCGATCTCGATGGGCGTCACCGCCAACCTGGTGCGCAAGCTGAACGATGCGCTTGGCTCGACCTCGATCCTGGTATCGCACGACGTGCATGAATCCTTCCTGATCGCTGACTATGTATATTTCCTGTCGCAGGGAAAAATCGTCGCTCAGGGCACGCCGAAGGAAATGCTGACATCGACCGACCCTTACGTGAAGCAATTCGTGCATGCGGAAGCCGACGGTCCGGTGCCTTTCCATTACCCGGGCAAGTCGTTTGCGGCCGACTTGGGGTTGGAGGATCGCGCGTGATCCTGGATTTCATTGCGGCCCTCGGGCGCTGGGTGCGGGAGGCGATTTCCAATGTCGGTTTCGCAACCCGGTCGTTCTTTGCCATCCTGAGGTGCTCCGGCGGCTTGCTGCGCCGCCTGCGCCTGGTGACCGATCAGATCCATTTCATCGGCAATTACTCGCTGGTGATCATTGCGGTTTCCGGCCTGTTTGTCGGTTTCGTGCTCGGCCTGCAAGGTTATTACACCCTGAACAAATACGGCTCGGAGCAGGCGCTCGGATTGCTGGTGGCCCTGTCCCTCACGCGCGAACTCGGGCCCGTCGTGACGGCGCTGCTGTTCGCCGGCCGTGCCGGGACGTCGCTGACTGCGGAAATCGGCTTGATGAAGGCCGGCGAGCAGTTGTCGGCGATGGAAATGATGGCGGTCGATCCCTTGCAGCGGGTTGTCGCCCCGCGTTTCTGGGCTGGCGTCATCGCGATGCCGGTGCTGGCGACGATTTTCAGCGCGGTCGGCATTTTCGGCGGCTACATCGTCGGGGTGCAACTGATCGGTGTGGACGAAGGCGCATTCTGGTCGCAGATGCAGGCCGGCGTTGACGTGTGGGGTGACATCGCCAACGGCGTCATCAAGAGCATCGTGTTCGGTTTCGCAGTCACGTTCACCGCCCTTTATCAGGGCTACGAGGCGCAGCCGACGCCGGAAGGCGTCTCGCGTGCGACGACACGCACCGTGGTCATCGCTTCGCTGAGCGTTTTGTGGCTGGACTTCCTGCTCACGGCACTGATGTTTAATTGAGGGGAAGGGCGCCGGAAGCACTGGCGCGTAGCGATTCCCCTGCGTTCCGCGCGGTTCACGCCGGCGGCGCGCTCGACAGAGGCAGTTTTGACCTATTGAGGTATCTGATCATGCAACGCAAATCCCTGGACTTGTGGGTTGGCCTGTTCGTGCTGCTGGGCGCGGCGGCCCTGGTTTTCCTTGCACTGAAGGCGGGCAACATGAGCTCGCTGTCGCTGGGTCCGACCTATGCGGTCACGACCAAGTTCGACAATATCGGCGGACTGAAGCCGCGTGCGCCGGTCAAGAGCGCCGGCGTCGTGGTGGGGCGCGTCGGCGATATCCGGTTTGACGATAAGACTTTTCAGGCCGTCGTGACCCTGAATCTGGATAGCGCATACAAATTCCCCAAAGACAGTTCAGCCAAGATTCTGACTTCCGGACTCCTGGGCGAGCAATACATCGGCCTGGAGCCGGGCGGCGATACCAATAACCTGGCCGCCGGTGACAATATCAAAATGACGCAATCGGCAATGGTACTGGAGAACCTGATCGGTCAATTCCTTTACAGCAAGGCAGCCGAAGGAAAGGACAGTAGTAAATGAATCAGGCAGGGAGGATTCTTGCATTGTCGACGTTGCTGGCTTTGACCGGCTGCGCCACCACGAATCCGAAAGATCCGCTGGAACCATACAACCGGGCCATGTTCCAGTTCAACGATAAAGTAGACCAGGCAGCGGTCAAGCCGGCGGCAAAGCTCTATACGAAGCTCCCAAGCTTTGTTCAAACCGGGGTGTACAATTTCTTCGGTAATTTGAGCGATGTCGGCACGGCCGTGAACAACCTGCTGCAAGGCAAGTTGGCAGACGGCATGTCAGACGTGATGCGGGTCGCAGTCAACTCCACGCTTGGCTTCGGCGGCTTGCTGGATATCGGTTCCGAAGCAGGCCTGGCCAAGCACAATGAAGACTTCGGACAAACCCTGGGCAAGTGGGGTGTCAAGTCCGGCCCTTACCTAGTCTTGCCGCTTCTTGGGCCTTCGACCGTGCGCGACGCCAGCGCGCTGCCGCTCGACTTCGCCGCCGATCCATGGAGTTACAAAGATCCTGCTCGCTGGCGCGCTGCAGGCACCGGATTGCACCTGATCGATCAGCGCGCCGGCTTGCTGAATGCGTCCAGTCTGCTGGAAGATGCTGCGCTGGATCGTTACGCATTCGTACGCGACGCGTATTTGCAGCGACGCGAGAGCAAGGTGCGGGACGGGGAAACGCCTCGCACGAGCTACGAGGATGATATGGGGCCGACGGCCGGGTTTGATAACGAACCGGAGACGGAATCTGACGCTTCGGCCGCGGCGGAAGGGAAATCTTCCTTCAGCGCAGAGGAACCAGCGGGTAAACCGGTTGTCACAATGGAACATGCTGATGCCAATGCTACCCATCCCGGTACCGCTCCAGAGAAGGCGAGTCAAAACATCGAATCTGCAAAGGCAACGCCCCTGCCCGCGTCATCCAGTTCTTCCAGTGCGCAATGAGATGCGGTCGGGTAATTTGCTTCCTATCGTAATCAGTTAATCTAATACATCATGAAAATCCTGAACAAATTTTTTGCAATATTTGGCCTTGTCATCGGCCTCTTTGCTTTCATCAATCCTGCTGCCGCGCAGGAAGCGCCCGATGCCTTGATCAAGCGGATCAGCCAGGAAGTGCTGGAAGCTGCCAAGACTGACAAGGATATTCAGAGCGGCAACATGAAGCGCGTGCTCGAACTCGTGGAAAACAAGGTGTTGCCGCATGTCGACTTTCAGCGCATGACCGCCTTGGCGGCTGGCCGCTACTGGCGCCAGGCCACACCCGAGCAGCAAAAGCAGCTGACCAATGAATTCCGCACCTTGCTGATTTACACCTATTCCGGCGCAATCACTCAAATCAGGGATCAAAAGCTGGAGTTCAAGCCCATGCGCGCCGACCCTTCCGATACCGAAGTGGAAGTACGCTCGCAGGTGTTGCAGCCGCGCGGCGGCGATCCTATCCAGCTCAACTACCGCCTCGCGAAGGAAGCCTCGGGCTGGAAGATTTATGACGTGAATGTGCTCGGCGCCTGGCTGGTCGAGACCTACAAGGGCAACTTTGCCTCGGAAATCAGCAAGGGCGGCATCGATGGCCTGATCAAGACGCTGACCGAAAAGAACAAGCGCCTGGCAGCCAGTGCGGGCAAAAACGGGAAGACTTCCTGATTGCGATAATGTTCAAACCTGCACTCACGCTCACTTTCAATAACGCGAAAACCGTGTTCGAGGCAGGCCTGCAGGCGATCGCGTCCGGACAGGCCGAGATCGACCTAGGCGCGCTGACTGCGGTCGATTCCTCCGCGGTTGCCACCCTCCTTGCATGGCAGCGGGCGGCACGTGGCGCCGGCCACTCTCTCACCTTTCACAACATTCCAGCCGGCCTGCAAAACCTGGCTTCCCTGTATGGCGTGGCGGATTTGCTGCATATCCACCGCCACGCTGCAGGCGTCGCGCAGGACGGCTCACGACACCGCCCTTAAGCTCCCGCCCGCTCTTGGCGCATCCGGCTTAATCGCCGGAAATCCAATATAATCAATGGTTTCGCCAGCCGGCACGATTGCTCGTCCGGTACTTCGGCCTTCTCTCCATACAATATCAAGCCAGCATGGCTGCTCTTCAGATTGTCAATGTCGAAAAACGCTACAAGGCGCTGCAGGCCTTGGGCGGTGTGTCGCTCTCAATCGAGCCGGGCGAGTTTTTCGGTCTGCTGGGGCCGAACGGAGCCGGCAAGACGACACTGATTTCCATTATTGCGGGACTGAATCGCGCAGATGCCGGTCACGTGGCGATTCATGGCTATGATGTGGTGCGCGATTATCGTGAAGCACGCCGCAGGCTGGGCGTGGTGCCGCAGGAACTGGTGTTCGACCCATTCTTCACGGTGCGCGAAACCCTGCGCATGCAGTCCGGCTACTTCGGCCTGAAGAACAACGACAAGTGGATCGACGAGGTAATGGAAAACCTCGATCTTGCGGGCAAGGCGGACACCAATATGCGTGCCTTGTCGGGTGGCATGAAGCGGCGCGTGCTGGTGGCGCAGGCACTGGTGCACAAGCCTCCTGTCATCGTGCTCGATGAGCCGACTGCCGGCGTCGATGTCGAATTGCGCCAGACGCTGTGGAAATTCATCACCCGCCTCAACCGGGAAGGCCACACGATTGTGCTGACCACCCATTACCTGGAAGAGGCGCAAGCCCTATGCAACCGCATCGCGATGCTGAAGGCGGGCAGGGTGGTGGCGCTGGATTCGACCAGTGCGCTGCTCAAGCGCATCTCCGGATCGCAGCTGGTGCTGCGCCTGGCAAAGGGAGGCCTGCCGGAAGCGCTGAAACCGCTGGTGTCGCATCCGGACGAACTGGTGGCAGGGCGCAAGTACACCCTGCGCGTCAATGAATACATCGAGGTCGAGCCCATCCTCGCCACGCTGCGCGAAGCCGGCGCGGTCATCGAGGACATGCACCTGCAGCAGGCCGACCTGGAAGATGTGTTCATCCAGATCATGGAAGGCGAAAAATGATCGGCTTTCAAACGCTGTTTTACAAGGAAGTGCTGCGTTTCTGGAAGGTGGCGACCCAGACCATCAGCGCACCAATCCTGACTGCGATGCTCTACCTGCTGATCTTCGGCCATGTGCTGCAGGACCATGTGCAGGTCTACAAGGACGTGCGCTATACCTCCTTCCTGATCCCGGGCCTGGTGATGATGAGCGTGCTGCAGAATTCCTTCGCCAACAGCTCGTCGTCCCTGATCCAGTCGAAGATCACCGGCAACCTGGTGTTCGTGCTGCTGCCCCCGCTCTCGCATTGGGAACTGTTTGGCGCCTATGTGCTGGCGGCCATGGTGCGCGGCCTTGCGGTCGGGGCCGGCGTTTTCCTGATCACCGCGTGGTTTGCGAAGCTGTCCTTTGTCGCGCCGTGGTGGATTGTCGCATTTGCCCTCCTGGGCGCGGCGATCTTGGGCACCATGGGCCTGGTCGCAGGCATCTGGGCGGAAAAGTTTGACCAGCTGGCGGCGTTCCAGAATTTTCTGATCATGCCGGCAACCTTCCTGTCCGGCGTGTTTTACTCGATCCACTCGCTGCCGCCCTTCTGGCAGGCAGTGTCGCATTTCAACCCGTTTTTTTATATGATCGACGGCTTCCGCTACGGTTTCTTCGGCCAGTCCGATATCGATCCGCTCAGAAGCCTGACGATCGTTGCCGTATTCTTTGTGCTGCTGGCCAGCTTTGCCATCCAGCTGCTCAAGCGCGGCTACAAGCTGCGCCACTGATCGCATTCATTTGAAGAAGCAAAACCATGTTGCCCACACCCGAGCTCGTCAAAAGCTATATCGCCGCCGGCCTGCAATGCTCACACCTTGAAGTCGAAGGCGACGGCCAGCATTTCACGGCGGTCATCGTCTCCGAAGCCTTTGCAGGCAAGCGTCCGGTACAACGCCACCAGCTCGTGTATGCGGCGCTGGGCGAGCGCATGCGCGAAGAAATCCACGCGCTGTCGATGAAAACCCTTACCCCGGAAGAATTCCAGAAATAATGGACAAATTGCTTATCACCGGCGGCAAGCGCCTTTCCGGCGAAATCGCCATCTCCGGTGCGAAGAATGCCGCGCTGCCCATCCTGTGCGCGGGATTGCTGACCAGCGAGACGCTGCAGCTGTCCAACGTGCCGCACCTGCAGGATGTGACCACGATGCTCAAGCTCTTGCGCCAGATGGGCATGCGCACTGAACAGGATGGGGATCGCCTCGCCCTGGATGCCGGTGCGATCGAAAGGCTGGAAGCGCCGTATGAAATGGTGAAAACCATGCGCGCGTCCATTCTCGTGCTCGGGCCGCTGGTTGCCCGTTTCGGCGAAGCCAGGGTGTCGCTGCCTGGCGGCTGTGCCATCGGTTCGCGTCCGGTCGATCAGCACATCAAGGGCTTGCAGGCGATGGGCGCGGAAATCACCATCGAAGCCGGCTACATCCATGCCAAGGCGAAAAAGCTGAAGGGCGCCCGCATCGTTACCGACATGATTACGGTCACCGGTACGGAAAACCTGCTGATGGCCGCCACTCTCGCGGAAGGCGAAACCATCCTGGAAAACGCTGCGCGCGAGCCGGAGGTCACCGACCTGGCCAACCTGCTGGTGGCGATGGGCGCGAAAATCGACGGCATCGGCACCGACCGCCTCGTCGTGCAAGGCGTGGACCGCCTGCACGGCGCGTCCCATGCCGTCATCCCCGACCGCATCGAAACCGGCACTTTCCTGTGCGCTGCGGCGGCGGCAGGCGGCGACGTCACACTGACCCGCACGCGGAGCGACATCCTGGATGTCGCCCTCGACAAGCTGCGCGAAGCGGGCGTGGTCATCACAACGGGTCCCGACTGGATCCGTGCGCAAATGGCGGCGAGGCCGAAGGCGGTCAGCTTCCGCACCACGGAATATCCCGGTTTTCCAACCGACATGCAGGCCCAGTTCATGGCGCTCAACTGCATTGCGGAAGGCAGCAGCCGCGTGACTGAGACGATTTTCGAAAACCGCTTCATGCATGTGCAGGAATTGAACCGACTCGGCGCTTCCATCGACATCGACGGTCATACCGCTGTCATTACCGGCGTGGACAAGCTGATCGGTGCACCGGTCATGGCGACCGACTTGCGCGCATCCGCTTCGCTGGTGATCGCCGGCCTTGCTGCGCAGGGCCATACCCTGATTGACCGGATTTATCACCTGGATCGCGGTTACGACCGGATGGAAGTGAAATTGTCTGCAGTCGGCGCCGATATCCAGCGAACAAAATAATGAGCCAGCAACTGACCCTCGCTCTGTCCAAGGGACGCATCTTCGAAGAAACCTTGCCGCTGCTGAAGGCTGCAGGCATCACGGTGACCGAAGATCCGGAAACCTCGCGCAAGCTGATCCTGCCCACCAATGATCCCCAGGTGCGAGTGGTCATCGTGCGCGCTTCCGATGTGCCGACCTATGTCCAGTACGGTGCCGCCGATTTCGGGGTGGCCGGCAAGGACGTACTGATCGAGCATGGCGGCGAGGGCTTGTATCAGCCGATCGACCTGAATATCGCCAAGTGCAGGCTGTCAGTAGCGGTGCCAGCCGGCTTCGATTATGCGAGCGCGGTGCACCAGGGTGCGCGCTTGCGGGTGGCGACCAAGTATGTGCAGACCGCACGCGAGCATTTCGCGGCCAAGGGCGTGCACGTGGACCTGATCAAGCTGTACGGCTCGATGGAGCTGGGGCCGCTGGTCGGCCTGTCGGATGCGATCGTGGACCTCGTCAGCACCGGCAGCACCCTGCGCGCTAACAACCTGGTGGAAGTCGAGCACATCATGGATATCTCGTCGCGGCTGATCGTCAACCAGGCCGCACTGAAATTGAAGCGCGAACGCCTGCAGCCTATCCTGGAAGCGTTCGACAGAGCATCCAAAGCCCGCTGAGAAAATCATGTCCATCCAGATCCGAAAGCTCGACTCGACCCATCCTGATTTCAGGCAGCAGCTTGCTTCCGTGCTGGCCTTCGAAGCCAGCGAAGACGAGGTGATCGATCGTGCTGCCGCCCAGATTCTGGCGGATGTGAAGGCGCGCGGCGATGCGGCGGTACTGGAATGCACCAACCGCTTTGACCGGCTGGATGCCGGCAGCATCGCCAGCCTGGAAATCGGCCGGCATGAATTGCAGGCGGCGCTGAACGGCTTGCCGCCGGCCCGGCGCAACGCACTGCAGGCCGCTGCCGACCGGGTGCGCGCCTACCACGAGCGGCAGAAGCAGGAATGCGGCTCCGACGGCTTCACCTTCACCGAAGCGGACGGCACCGTGCTTGGTCAAAAAGTCACGCCGCTGGATCGCGTCGGCATCTATGTGCCGGGCGGAAAGGCTGCCTATCCGTCGTCGGTGCTGATGAATGCGATTCCCGCCAAGGTGGCGGGCGTGCAGGAAGTCATCATGGTGGTGCCGACGCCGGGCGCCGTGAAGAATGAGCTGGTGCTGGCAGCGGCGGCGATTGCCGGTGTCGACCGAGTATTTACCATCGGCGGCGCCCAAGCGGTCGGCGCGCTGGCTTATGGCACGGCGACGATTCCCCAGGTCGACAAGATCGTCGGCCCCGGCAATGCCTATGTGGCCGCCGCCAAGCGCCGCGTGTTCGGCGTGGTCGGCATCGACATGATCGCCGGCCCGTCGGAAATCCTGGTGATCTGCGATGGCAGCACGGATCCGGACTGGGTGGCGATGGACTTGTTTTCGCAGGCCGAGCATGACGAGCTGGCGCAATCGATCCTGCTCTGCCCCGATGCCCTGTATATCGCCAAGGTTGAAGCCAGCATCAACCGGCAACTCGATGGGATGCCGCGCAAGGACGTGATCCGCACTTCGCTCACTAATCGCGGTGCGCTGGTCAAGGTGCGCGACATGGTAGAGGCCTGTGACATCGCCAACCTGATCGCTGCCGAGCATCTCGAGATTTCCGCGGATAACCCGCAGCAATGGGCGAACAGGATCCGCCATGCGGGCGCCATGTTCCTCGGGCGCTTTTCATCCGAATCACTCGGCGATTATTGCGCCGGCCCGAACCACGTGCTGCCGACTTCGCGCACAGCGCGCTTTTCCTCGCCGCTCGGAGTCTATGACTTCCAGAAGCGCTCGAGCATCATCCAGGTGAGCGAAGCCGGTGCACAGACACTCGGCAAGATCGCGGCGGAACTCGCCTATGGCGAAGGCTTGCAGGCGCATGCCAAATCCGCGGAATACCGGCTGAAATGAGCCAGGTACGGGTTCATCCGTGAGCGCCTGGCTGAACCAGGTGCATTGCGAGGATGCGCTGGCCGGGATGGCGCGTATTCCCGACGGCGTGATCGACCTCGTGATCGCCGATCCGCCTTACGGTCTCGGCAAGGATTACGGCAACGATTCCGACAAGCTGGAAACTGCTGCCTACCTTGAGTGGATGGCGCGCTGGATCGATATCGCGCTGCCGAAGCTGAAGCCCAATGGCAGCCTGTATGTGTTCCTGACCTGGCGCTATTCGCCGGAAGTGTTCGTGATGCTGAAGCAGCGCATGACCATGGTCAACGAAATCATCTGGGATCGCCGCGTGCCGTCGATGGGCGGCAGCACCCGCCGGTTTTCATCGGTGCATGACACCATCGGGTTCTTTGTGAAGGCGCGCGACTACTATTTCGACCTCGATGCGGTGCGCATTCCTTACGATGCCGAAACCAAGAAGGCACGGTCGCGCTCGATCTTTGTCGGCGCGAAATGGCTGGAGATCGGCTACAACCCGAAAGATGTGTGGAGCGTGTCGCGCCTGCACCGCGAGCATCGCGAGCGTGCCGATCATCCGACGCAAAAACCGCTGGAAATCATCGAGCGCATGGTCAAGGCATCCTGCCCGCCCGGCGGCATCGTGCTCGATCCCTTCCTCGGCAGTGGCACCACGGCGGTTGCGGCCAGGCGCTGCGGACGCCAGTTCGTCGGCTTCGAATTGAATCCGGAATACTGCGAGCTGGCCGAGGCCCGGCTGATGGCGCTGGACAAGGATCTTGCTGCCTGAAGCCGCTTGGAAAGAGCATGTCCGGCCCGCTGCCTTTTGCAATTTGAACGATACCAAGAGCCTACAACCATGTCTGTCATTGAAAACATCATTCGTTCCGACGTCCGCGCGCTGGCTGCATATCCCGTGCCGGACGCTTCCGGCTTCGTCAAGCTCGATGCGATGGAAAATCCCTACACCCTGCCGCCGGAGCTGCGCCGGGAGCTGGCGGCGCGCCTGGCGGATGTAGCGATGAACCGCTATCCAGTGCCGTCCTATACCGAATTGAAGGCGAAGATCCGCACCGGGCTGGGCGTGCCGGCCGGCTTCGACGTGGTGCTAGGCAACGGCTCGGATGAATTGATTTCGATGATTTCAGTCGCCTGTGCCAAGCCGGGCGCCAAGGCATTGGCGCCGCTGCCCGGATTCGTGATGTACGGGATGTCAGCCAGGTTCGCCGGCATGGAATTCATCGGCGTACCGCTCAAGCCGGATTTCACGCTGGACAAGGCGGCCATGCTGGCCGCGATCGCGCAGCACAAGCCAGCGATTACTTACCTCGCTTATCCCAACAATCCCACCGGCAACCTGTTCGATGCGGACGACATGCTGGAAATCATCGGTGCAGTCGGCGACTCCGGCATCGTGGTGGTCGACGAAGCCTACCAGCCGTTCGCCCAAACCAGCTTCATGCCGCGCCTCGCGGAGTTCGAGAACCTGGTCGTGATGCGCACCGTGTCCAAGCTTGGTCTGGCCGGCATCCGCCTCGGCTACATGTCCGCCAGCAGCGCCTTGCTGGCGGAATTCGACAAGGTGCGGCCTCCCTACAACATCAATGTGCTGACCCAGGCCGCGGCGGAATTCGTGCTCGACCACGTGCAGGTGCTCGATGCTCAGGCCGCGAATCTGCGCGAGGAACGTACCAGACTCGCGGCGGCGCTGGCGGCACTGCCCGGTGTAGAAGTTTTCCCTTCGGCAGCCAATTTCCTGCTGTTTCGCGTGCCGGGCGCCGACCCTGTTTTTTCAAACCTGCTGCAGAAAAAGGTTTTGATCAAAAATGTCGGTAAAATGCACAAATTGCTGGAAAACTGCTTGCGGGTGACCGTCAGCACACCGGAAGAAAACCGACTATTCCTTGATGCGCTCAAAGCCGCGCTCGCATCCTAATTTCTCGTATCCGTTCTAACATGCCTACGCCACGCGTCGCCGAAGTCAGCCGCAATACCAACGAGACGCAAATCCGCGTCTCGATCAACCTTGATGGCACCGGCCAGCAAAGGCTGAATACCGGCGTGCCTTTCCTCGATCACATGCTCGACCAGATCGCCCGCCACGGCCTGATCGACCTCCAGATCGAAGCCACGGGCGACCTGCACATCGATGCGCACCACACGGTCGAAGACGTCGGCATCACGCTGGGCCAGGCATTTGCCAAGGCCATCGGTGACAAGAAGGGCATCCGCCGTTACGGCCATGCCTATGTGCCGCTGGACGAGGCGCTGTCGCGGGTGGTGGTGGATTTTTCCGGCCGCCCGGGCCTGGAGTTCCACGTGCCCTTCAAGCGAGCCATGATCGGTGCATTCGACGTTGACCTGACGCATGAATTTTTCCAGGGCTTCGTCAACCACGCGCTGGTCACGCTGCACATCGACAATCTGCGCGGCGAAAACGCCCATCATCAATGCGAAACCGTGTTCAAGGCCTTCGGCCGTGCCTTGCGCATGGCCGCGGAACTCGATCCACGCGCAGCCGGTACCATCCCGTCGACCAAGGGTAGCCTGTAAGTGCAGCGATTCTGCTGCGCATTCCGTTCAAGACTTTTGAGATGAACAAGATCGTTGTAGTGGATTACGGCATGGGCAACCTGCGCTCTGTCGCGCAGGCACTGCGCCATGTCGCCCCGGAAGCCGATGTCCGCATTTCCGGCGAGGTGGCGGACCTGCGTTCTGCCGACCGTCTGGTCCTGCCAGGGCAGGGGGCCATGCGCGACTGCATGCGCTGCCTGCGCGAGTCCGGCCTGCAGGAAGCGGTGGTCGAAGCTTCGCGCTCCAAACCGCTGTTTGGCGTGTGCGTCGGCGAGCAACTGCTGTTCGACTGGAGCGAGGAAGGCGATACCCAGGGGCTGGGATTACTGCCGGGTAAGGTGATGCGCTTTCGCCTCGACGGCTTGCTGCAGGAAGACGGTTCGCGCTTCAAGGTGCCACAGATGGGCTGGAACCGTGTCAGGCAATCCTTGTCCCATCCGCTGTGGAATGGTATAGCTGACAACAGTTTCTTCTACTTCGTGCACAGTTATTATGCGCAGCCCGCCAATCCGGCGCACATCGCCGGGGAAACGATCTACGGCACACGTTTTACCAGCGTCGTCGCCCGGGATAATATTTTCGCGACTCAGTTTCATCCGGAAAAAAGCGCAACAGCGGGTTTGCAACTGTACAAAAATTTCGTAAATTGGAAGCCCTGATTGCCGATCGTGACAAGGCATACTTTCACTCACCCACTTAACCTCAATCCACACCGAATGTAGCCATGCTGCTCATACCTGCCATCGACCTTAAGGACGGTCATTGTGTGCGCCTCAAACAAGGCGATATGGACAAAGCCACCGTGTTTTCCGAAGACCCCGCCGAAATGGCGCGGCATTGGCTGAAACAGGGTGCACGACGGCTGCATCTGGTGGATCTGAACGGCGCGTTCGCCGGCAAGCCCAAGAACGAGGCGGCGGTGAAGGCGATCATCAAGGCCGTGCGCGAGTTCGCCGTCGAGAACGACACCGAAGAAATTCCCATTCAGCTGGGCGGCGGTATCCGCGACCTCGACACGATCGAGCGCTATCTGGACGACGGCCTGTCTTACATCATCATCGGCACGGCGGCAGTGAAGAATCCCGGCTTTCTACATGATGCGTGCAGCGCCTTCCCCGGCCAGATCATCGTCGGCCTCGACGCCAAGGATGGTAAGGTGGCTACCGATGGCTGGAGCAAGCTGTCCGGGCATGAAGTGATCGACCTGGCAAAAAAATTTGAGGATTACGGCTGCGAAGCCATTGTCTACACCGACATCGGACGCGACGGCATGATGGCCGGCGTCAACATTGAGGCGACGGTCAAGCTGGCCAAGAGCATGACCATCCCGGTGATCGCATCCGGCGGCGTGCATGACATCAAGGATGTCGAAGCACTATGCGCAGTTCAGGATGAGGGCATCGAAGGCGTGATCTGCGGCCGCTCGATTTATGAAGGAACCCTCGATCTGCGTGCAGCGCAGGACCGGGCGGATGAACTGAGCGGCTTTGAAGAAGCGGCAGAAGAAGACGAAGCATGACCCTTGCCAAACGCATCATCCCTTGCCTGGACGTGACTGCCGGCCGTGTGGTCAAGGGCGTCAATTTCGTCGAGCTGCGCGATGCCGGTGATCCGGTGGAAATCGCGCGGCGCTACGACGAGCAGGGCGCGGATGAGCTGACATTCCTTGACATCACCGCCACTTCCGACGAACGCGACCTGATCCTGCACATCATCGAAGCAGTGGCATCCCAGGTATTCATTCCCCTGACGGTGGGCGGTGGCGTGCGCACGGTGGACGATGTGCGCCGCCTGCTGAATGCCGGAGCCGACAAGATCAGCGTCAACAGTGCTGCGGTTGCCAACCCACAACTGGTGTTTGACGCTTCCCAGAAGTACGGTTCCCAATGCATCGTGGTGGCGATTGACGCCAAGAAGGCCGGCGAAGGCAAGTGGGAAGTGTTCACTCATGGCGGACGCAAGCCGACCGGTCTTGACGTGGTCGAGTGGGCACAAAAGATGGAAAGCCTGGGTGTCGGCGAAATCCTCCTGACCAGCATGGATCGCGACGGCACCCGCAGCGGCTTCGATCTTGCACTGACGCGCGCGGTATCGGACGCGGTATCGGTTCCCGTGATCGCTTCCGGCGGCGTGGGCGGACTGCAGGATCTGGCGGATGGTATCCAGGTCGGCAAGGCAGACGCGGTGCTGGCCGCCAGCATCTTCCATTACGGCCAGCATACGGTCCAGGAAGCCAAGCGTTTCATGGCCGAGCGCAACATCCCGATGAGACTGGCATGAATATACGGGCAGCCTGGCTGAACAAGGTGAAATGGGATGAGCACGGCCTGGTGCCGGTCATCGCGCAGGAAGCTGGCTCCAACGATGTGCTGATGTTTGCCTGGATGAACCGGGAGGCGCTGGCCCGGACGGTGGAGCTGGGCGAAGCGGTGTATTGGAGCCGCTCGCGCAAGAAGCTGTGGCACAAGGGCGAAGAGTCAGGCCATATCCAGAAAGTGCATGAAATTCGCCTGGACTGCGACGAAGACGTGGTGCTGCTCAAGGTGGAGCAGGTCGGCAAAATCGCCTGTCACACCGGCCGGCATTCCTGCTTTTATCAGAAGTTCGAAGGCGCCGCCGACAACGGCACTTGGGAAGCCGTCGAACCGGTGCTGAAAGATCCGGAACATATTTACAAGTGAACATGGGGTGCGCCAATTGGCCTGTCCCGGCTGAGAGCGGAAGACGGCCATGCCGTCGAAATATATGAGTGAAACACTGAAACGCCTGGCCAATGTGATCGAATCACGCAAACTGGTCAACGGCGGGGATCCGGACAAGTCCTATGTGGCCCGCCTGTTTTCCAAGGGTGACGATGCGATCCTGAAAAAAATCGGTGAAGAAGCCACCGAAACCGTGATGGCAGCCAAGGACGCGCGCTTTACCGGCGACAAGTCCAAGGTACTGTATGAGTGTGCCGATTTGTGGTTCCATTCAATGATCATGCTGGCACAATTCGACCTGACGCCGCAGGATGTATTGAATGAACTGGCTCGCCGCGAAGGCATTTCAGGGATCGAGGAAAAAGCGAATCGCAAATTGATGGAGCGGGAGCAAAACGGAGACTGATGGTCGCAAGCTTTGCGTCGGCGATTCCGCAACGATTTTTTTGGTGCAAGGCTCTTTGGCTATATGTGTTTGAGCCGACCCGGAATTACCGAATTTAAACATTCATCCTTATCCGAAAGCCATGACAAACTGCATCTTCTGCAAGATCGCTGCCAGGCAAATCCCGTCCAAGACAGTGTATGAAGACGAGGACCTGATCGCCTTCCATGACATCAATCCGGCAGCGCCCGTACATCTCCTGATTGTGCCCAAGCAGCATATTGATACATTGGCAGATTGTGATGAGAGGCATGCTGCTTTGTTGGGTAAAATGATGTTGCTGGCGCCGAAGCTCGCACAAGACCAAGGCTGCGGCTACACCAGCAACGGCGATGGCGCTGCTGGCAAGGGCGGGTTCAAGACGCTTTTCAATACCGGACCGGATGGGGGCCAAGAGGTGTACCATCTTCATCTGCATGTTATCGGCGGGCCGCGTCCCTGGCGTGGCATGCGATAAGCAGCTTTGGGCGTCTGAAGTAGGAATTGTCATCGGACTTGTGTCCGGCTAGGAGAAGAAAATGGGTTCGTTTAGCATTTGGCACTGGTTGATCGTGCTGATCGTGGTGATGCTGGTGTTCGGTACGAAAAAGCTCGGCAATATCGGCACCGACCTTGGCAAGGCGGTCAGGGGCTTCAAGGAAGGCATCAAGTCCGAAGAAGAAAAGCCTACGGCGCCGGTCGCTGACAAGACCACGATTGACGTGGATGCAAAAGAAAAGAGCAAAGGTTGATGCTTGCGCTGCCGCTGTGCATAAGCACGCGGCCCGAGCCGACCTTTTCTTCTTTGACTGTCCAGCATGATTGATCTCGGCCTTTCCAAGCTCGCCTTGATCGGGGTTGTCGCCTTGATCGTCGTCGGCCCCGAGCGCCTGCCCAAGGTGGCGCGCATGGCCGGTACCCTGTTTGGTCGCGCGCAGCGCTACCTCAATGAAGTCAAGTCGGAAGTGAGCCGGGAAATCGAGCTGGAAGAGCTGCGCAAGATGCAGAAGGATATGCAGGATACTGCAAGTAACTTCGAGCAAAGCTTTGCAAAAGACGTCTCGGAAGTCCAGAGCGATCTGAAGTCGGCGTGGAGTGATCCTACCCATGATGGCGTGTCAGCCGATCCGCTGCGGGAACCTCCGAATCCCGAACAGATTGCAGTGAAAGCCAAGGACTTCCGGCGCAAGAAGCTGGCCCGCACTTCGGCCATTCCCTCCTGGTACAAGCGGCACAATGGTTACCGGACCCACGTGATTTCAGGCGCGGCACGTGTCGCCAAGTACCGGCCTGCTGGCGCCGCCCGCAAGTCTCCCGTCTCTTTCTACTAATGGCTGAAGATCAATTCAAGACAGGTGCGGAAGACACCTTCATTTCGCATCTGGTCGAACTGCGTAACCGCATCCTCAAGGCGGCTGCGGCGGTTCTTCTGGTGTTTTTCGGCCTGATGCCCTGGGCCGGCAAAATCTACGACATGCTCGCCATCCCGATGATGGCCGCGCTGCCGACGGGAAGCAAAATGATCGCTACCGGCGTGATCACTCCCTTCCTGATTCCGGTAAAGGTGACGCTCCTGCTCGCCTTCCTCATCGCGCTGCCGTGGGTGCTCTACCAGGCATGGGCATTCGTCGCGCCGGGTTTGTATGCGCATGAAAAGCGCCTGGTCGCGCCACTGGTGATCTCGTCATCGATCCTGTTCGTCATCGGCGTGGCATTCTGTTATTTCTTCGTGTTCGGCGTGATCTTCAAGTTCATCAACGAATTCGCACCGAAGTCGATTACAGTGGCGCCGGATATCGAAAGCTATTTCGGCTTCGTGATGACGATGTTCATTGCGTTCGGCATGACTTTCGAAGTCCCGGTCATCGTGATCGTGCTGGTGCGGATAGGGCTGGTGACAGTCGACAAGCTGAAGGAGATGCGTCCCTACGTCATCGTTGCCGCTTTCATCATCGCCGCCGTGGTGACGCCGCCGGACATCATGAGCCAGATGCTGCTGGCCATGCCGCTCTGGCTGCTGTTCGAAGCCGGCCTGCTGGTGGCGCCGCTATTCGTGCGCGCGACGCAGGCGCCGGAAGAAGTGGAAGAAACCTAAGCTGCCGGCACCGCCTGTTTTACCTGGCGCAGCCAGGCGATCAGCGGGTAGGCATCCTTGAAGCCGGCAGCAATCTCTTTTTCCAGATCTGCCGGAATTTTCTTTTTCAGGCTCGTTTCTTTCCAAACGATAAAGCTTTTGAGCTTCAGATATTCGATGTGCGGCGCGTCCGCATCGAAGCCCTTGGGCGGGCGCGTGAGCTTGCCTTCCTCCTGCAAGTCGCCAAAGGTCTCGACCAGCCGCCTGTTCTTCAGTAGCTTCGCAAATCCTGCCGCATCCTCGACTACCTGTTGGCGTATGGCCCGCAAGCGGTCGGGTGGCGGCATGTATTCGCCGCCGGCCACCAGCAGCATTCCGTTTGCATCAATGTGAAAGTAATAGGCTGGACCGCCGCCCTGGCTTGGCTTTTTCAGCCCGCTCGCAGTAATTGCCGCTGAAAATGTGGTTTTGTAAGGGCTCTTGTCATGGGAAAACCGCATGTCGCGGTTAATGCGGAACAAGGCCTTTTTCGGATTGCAATCGGCGACCGCCGGATCGAATCTGCTGATGTCCGCAATCAGGCGGGTGACCAGTTCGCAGAATTCCGCGCGCAGGATGTCATAACGCGGCTTGTTCATGACGAACCAGGCGCGCTTGTTGTTTTCCGAAAGTTCTGCAAGGAATTGGATCAGGTCGCGTGTGTGCACGATGCTTATTCCTGTTCTTGGCGCTGCGGCCGCGGACGCCGGCCAACGGTGATGTCGAGCACCGATTCCTGGTTTTTGCGCAGTACGGTCATCTTCACCCGCCGCCCAGGCGTCAGCTGGGCAATGAGGTTCAACATTTCGGTGGTGTCATTGACCGGTTTGCCATCGACGGCCACGAGAATGTCGCCCGGCCGCATGCCGGCCCGGTCCGCGGGGGCGCCCTTCAATACGCCGGCAATGATCGCGCCCGACTTCCGGTTCAGGCCGAAGCTTTCCGCCAGTTCCGGAGTGATGTCCTGGGGCTCGACGCCGATCCAGCCACGCACTACCTGGCCGGTGGTGATGATGGATTCCATGACGGTTTTCACCGTGCTGACCGGGATTGCAAAGCCGATGCCGAGCGAACCGCCGCTACGCGAATAAATCGCGGTATTGATTCCGAGGAGATTGCCGCGGGTGTCGATCAGGGCGCCACCGGAATTCCCGGGATTGATCGCCGCATCAGTCTGGATGAAGTTTTCAAAGGTGTTGATGCCGAGATGATTGCGGCCGAGCGCGGAAATGATGCCCATCGTGACCGTCTGGCCGACACCGAAAGGATTGCCGATGGCGAGCACCACGTCGCCGACGCGCGCCTGTTCCACATGCCCGAGTGTGATGCTGGGCAGGTTTTGCATATTGATCTTGATGACGGCGAGGTCGGTTTCCGGATCGGTGCCAACCAGCTTGCCCACCGCCTTGCGGCCGTCGGCCAGCGCCACCTCGATCTCGTCCGCCGCTTCCACCACATGGTTATTAGTCAGGATGAAGCCTTCCGAGCTGACCACCACGCCGGAGCCCAGGCTGTACTGCCTTTCGTCCTGTTCGCCGAAGAATCGCCTGAACAGGGGATCATCCATGAAGGGATGATTCGGCTCCTTCATTCCTTTTGTGGTGTAAATGTTGACGACCGCCGGCATGGAGCGCTGGGCGGCATTGCGATAAGAATCCTGTGCGGGCGCAGCGCTCGCCGGGGCTTCCAGCAGCGGGACGGTGGAGGAGGCGATTTGCACGCCATGCAGGCTGCCGCCCGTCACCCGGGCCCAATCCGGTTTCAAGGTCGCTACAATGAACCAAATCGCCAGACCGACCGTTACGGTCTGGGCAAACAATAACCAGAGGCGTCGCATAAAGGAATGTCAGAAATGAGCAAGGGACAGGTAGATAGGGACGAATTTACAAAATATCTAGAGCAAACCCTTGATATTAATCGCTTTCGTGATTATTGCCCAAACGGAATCCAGGTTGAAGGCAGAGCGACGATCCGACGCTTGGTGACCGGCGTCACCGCTAGCCTGGCACTGATCGAGGCCGCTATCGATGCGGGAGCGGATGCGATTCTGGTGCATCACGGCTATTTCTGGCGCGGGGAAGATGCACGCGTCATCGGGCAAAAGCAGAAGCGGCTGAAGCTGCTGCTCGGGAACGACATCAGCCTGTTCGCCTATCATCTGCCGCTCGATATGCATCCCGAGTTCGGCAATAACGTCCAGCTGGCACGCCGACTGGCTTTGCATCCCGACGGGCGCTTCGGCGAAGACAGCCTGGGCTGGCTCGGGACCGCCGACGGTGTCAGGACGGTCGGCGACCTTGCGAACCTGATCGAAGCGCGCCTGGAGCGTACGCCGCTGATCATCGGCGACCTGCACCAGCCGCTCGGACGCATCGGCTGGTGCACGGGCGCTGCGCAAAACATGCTCGGCGCGGCGATTGAGGCCGGCGCGACTGCTTACCTCAGCGGAGAAATCTCGGAACCGACCGTCCATCTCGCGCGGGAGAGCGGGGTGGCCTATCTCGCTTGCGGCCATCATGCGACCGAGCGTTATGGCGTCCAGGCGCTGGGCGACCACCTCGCGGCACAATTTGGTATACACCACCAATTTGTCGACATTGCCAATCCAGTCTGATAAGTTACCGCCATTTGGTTGCATTCCTGCATTCAGGCATGAATCGCGGACTATGATCATCGCAAGCGAGAGACAAGCAATGCTGCAAAAAACGGCGGGACGTCCGCTTGACGTCATGGTGGTTGAGGACGACCCGGTGACGCGCAAGACCTTGTGCCTGGGGATCAAGGCAGAGCCTTCGCTGCGGCTGGCTGCCGACTTCGACAATATCTACCAGGCGTTGACCTGGCTGGAAACGGGAACTGTCGACGTGTTGCTGACGGATCTTGGCCTCCCGGATGGCTCCGGTCTGGAGGTGATCAAGGCCTGCGCCCGTAACCATCCGCATTGCGACATCATGGTTGTGACGATTTCCAGCGACGAAGAGAACGTGCTGGCTTCCATTGAAGCGGGTGCATCCGGCTATATCCTGAAGGATGCCGGCCGTATCGATGTCGCGCGCTCCATCCTGGATATGCGTGCGGGCGGGGCGCCGATGAGTCCGACGATTGCGCGCATGGTGCTGGCAAAGATGCGCAACAAGAAGCCCGAAGCCGAGGCTGCCGCGGTCGAGGAAGCCGAGCCCGTCACCCTGACCAAGCGAGAAGCTGCAATTCTCGAACTGATTGCACATGGCGGCAGCTACGGCGAAGTCGCGCGTGTACTGTCGGTGTCGGTCGGTACCGTACAGACGCATATCAAGAATATTTACGCCAAGCTTTCGGTGCATTCCCGAGGCGAGGCAGTGTTCGAGGCACATCGGCGCGGCTTGCTGCAGTTGGGGCGCCCCAAACCGGAATGACGCCAAGGCTCGTCCTTCCTTTTCGCAGAAAAAGTCTGTCGTGAGGCTGCATTTTCCCCGAATCCGGCAGCCATTTCTGCGTGTTCCTTAAGTTCTCCGCGATCGAAGCCGCGCCGGCGCGACGCCGAAGTGCCGGATTTTCAAGCGGCCGCGGTTGTTCCCCCACCCCCCCTTAAAACCCGATGTTGCGCAACGGAATAGTGATTCCCTTTAAATCAGTTTCGGCGTCCGCTATAATCGCAGGTTGCAAGAAGTTCAAACAGGTTTGGCATTTTCACTTATTGGGGTTGGTATGAGTAACGAAAAGCAGGTCGATTCCGGTCGGCGCGGCTTGCTCGTCGCCACATGTGCGGCGGGCGGTGTGGCCGGGTTGGCCACTGCCGGGGCCTTTGTGTCCACCTTCCAGCCGTCGGAGCGGGCGAAAGCCGCGGGCGCACCGGTGGAAGTGGATATCTCGGACCTGGCGCCAGGGGAGATGAAGACAGTCGAGTGGCGCGGCAAGCCCGTGTGGATTTTGAAGCGTTCGCCAGCCATGGTGGCGGAACTGCCCAAGCTTGATCCTCTGCTCGCAGACCCCAAGTCGCAGCGCAATCCGGATGACCTGACTCCGCCGTATGCCCGCAACGAGCATCGCTCGATCAAACCCGACGTCCTGGTTGCGGTTGGTATCTGTTCCCATCTCGGCTGCTCGCCAACTGCCAGATTCCAGGCCGGCCCGCAGCCTTCGCTGCCGGATGACTGGGCTGGCGGATTCCTGTGCCCCTGCCACGGTTCCACATTCGACCTTGCTGGCCGCGTATTCAAGAACAAGCCGGCGCCGGATAACCTGCAAGTGCCGCGTCACATGTATGTAGGCGACACCAAGCTGGTGATTGGTAAAGACGAGAAAGGCGAAGCTTAATCATCATGTCGACACAACAAAAACCAACCGGCACCCCTGTGCCATTCTCGGGCAGGGCCCTGGAGTGGATTGATCAGCGTTTTCCGCTTTCTTCTACCTGGAAAGCTCACGTATCGGAATACTACGCGCCCAAGAATTTCAACTTCTGGTATGCATTCGGGTCTCTGGCTCTGCTGGTGCTGGTCATCCAGATCGTCACCGGCATTTTCCTGGTGATGCACTACAAACCGGATGCCAACCTTGCGTTCGCTTCGGTTGAGTACATCATGCGTGATGTGCCCTGGGGTTGGCTGGTGCGCTACATGCACTCGACTGGCGCCTCGGCATTCTTCATCGTCGTTTACCTGCACATGGTGCGTGGCCTGCTCTATGGCTCCTATCGCAAGCCGCGTGAACTCGTCTGGCTGTTCGGCGTCGCCATTTTCCTGTGCCTGATGGCAGAGGCCTTTTTCGGCTATCTGCTCCCCTGGGGGCAGATGTCGTACTGGGGGGCGCAGGTCATTGTGAACCTGTTCGGTGCAATCCCGTTCATCGGTCCTGACCTGTCGCTCTGGATTCGCGGCGATTATGTGGTCTCCGATGCGACCTTGAACCGTTTCTTCTCCTTCCACGTGATCGCCATTCCGCTGGTCCTGATCGGACTCGTGGTTGCGCACATCGTCGCCTTGCACGAAGTCGGTTCCAATAATCCGGACGGCATCGAGATCAAGAAGAACAAGGACGCCAACGGCATACCGCTCGACGGCATTCCTTTCCATCCGTATTACACGGTGCACGATGTGCTGGCTGCCGCGGTCTTCCTGATCGTGTTCAGCACCGTCGTCTTCTTTGCTCCGGAAATGGGAGGCTACTTCCTTGAGTACAACAATTTCATCCCGGCTGATCCGCTGAAGACACCGCCGCACATTGCTCCGGTCTGGTACTTCACGCCGTTCTACTCGATTCTGCGTGCCACTACCTCCCAATTCATGTACTGGCTGGCCGCTGGCGTCATCGCTTATGTGGCCCTGATTTTTGTCAAGACCAGGCTGCGCGGCACGGTCAAGGCGGCGATTGCTGTCATTGCGGTGCTTGCGCTGATCGGCATGTTCACTTTTGACGCGAAATTCTGGGGCGTGGTCCTGATGGGCGTTTCCGTACTGATCCTCGGCGCGCTGCCGTGGCTCGATCATTCCGAAGTGAAGTCGATCCGCTATCGTCCGGGCTGGCACATGTATGTGTATCTCGTGTTCGGTGTCGCGTTCCTCATCCTCGGCTATCTCGGTGTCTTGCCGCCGACCGAAACCCGCACGATTGTGGCCCAGGTCTGCACCTTCATCTACTTCGGCTTCTTCTTGCTGATGCCCTGGTGGAGCACGATGGGCAAGTTCAAGCCCGTGCCTGATCGCGTCACCTACCAGCCGCACTAAGGTGTAAAAGGGATATGACAATCATGAAATTGCTGAAAAATTTGATTGCGGCTCTGGCATTGGCGCCGACACTGGCCTTGGCTGCCGAGGGTGGTTTTCCCCTTGACAAGGCTCCTGACCGGACCACAGACCTTGCCGCGTTGCAAAACGGCGCAAAGCTGTTCGTCAACCATTGCCTGAACTGCCACTCGGCGTCGGCAATGCGTTACAACCGCCTGAAAGATATCGGCCTGACTGAAGACCAGATCAAGAACAACCTGCTCTTCACCTCCGAAAAGGTCGGCGACCTGATGAAGGTTGCGATGCCTGCCAAGGATGCCAAAGCCTGGTTCGGTGCAGTGCCGCCGGATCTCTCGGTAATTGCCCGCGCCAAGGCATCCGAAGCCGGAACCGGCCCTGATTGGCTGTACACTTATCTGCGGACGTTCTACCGTGACGATACGCGTCCGACCGGCTGGAATAATCTGGTATTCCCGAACGTCGGCATGCCTCATGTCCTCTGGGAGTTGCAAGGCGTGAACAGGGCGAAGTTCGTCGAAGAAAAGGATCCGCACGATCCTGCCAAGACGGTAGAGAAATTTGTCGGTTTCGAGCAGGTCAGGCCAGGCAAGATGACTCCGATCGAGTATGACAATGCAGTCGCCGATCTCGTTGGATACCTCCAGTGGATGGCGGAGCCGGCGCAGAATGCGCGCAAGCGTCTCGGGGTCTGGGTATTGCTCTACCTTGGTTTCTTCCTGGTGCTTGCCTGGCGTTTGAACGCATCTTATTGGAAAAACGTCAAGTAAGATTTAGCGCCCGCCTTGCGGGCAGTTGATTTCGGGGTGAGCCGTAAAGCGTCTCACCCTCTTTGTTTCTGAGGAACTGCAAAATGATGGTTCTTTATTCGGGCACAACCTGCCCATTTTCCCAGCGTTGCCGTCTCGTCTTGTTCGAAAAGGGCATGGATTTCGAGATTCGCGATGTCGACTTGTTCAACAAGCCGGAAGACATTTCGGTCATGAACCCTTATGGCCAGGTTCCGATCCTGGTCGAACGGGACTTGATCCTGTACGAGTCCAACATCATCAACGAATACATCGACGAGCGCTTCCCGCATCCGCAACTGATGCCGGCAGACCCGCTGATGCGTGCGCGGGCACGCTTGATGCTGTTCAACTTCGAAAAGGAATTGTTCATCCACGTGCACACGCTCGAGAATGACAAGTCGAAGGGTGCGGAAAAGCAGCACGAGAAAGCACGCGCGGAAATTCGCGACCGCCTAACCACGCTTGCGCCATTGTTCCTGAAGAACAAGTACATGCTGGGCGATGAGTTCTCGATGCTGGATGTGGCGATTGCGCCGTTGCTGTGGCGTCTCGACCATTACGGCATCGAACTGTCGAAGACTGCGGCGCCGCTGATGAAATATGCTGAAAGGATTTTCTCCCGGCCGGCATATATCGAGGCATTGACGCCCTCGGAAAAAGTAATGCGGCGTTGACCGGCATTGTTGCCATTCCTGCATGCCTGCGCCCAGTGCAGGTTTGCCGATATTCGGCGATACTGCCTGGCGTGTATCTGACATAGACGGCTTCGGCCGTCCGGGTCTTCAAATCATGTCCGAAATTTCTACCAAGCCTTATCTACTTCGCGCCATCTACGAGTGGTGTACCGACAATGGGTACACCCCGTATGTCGCAGCGGCAGTGGATGCACGCACACGCGTGCCAAGGGAGTATGTCAAGAATGGTGAAATCGTCTTGAACATCAGTTTTGCCGCCACCAGCGGATTGAAGATGGAGAATGATTTCATTAGCTTCCATGCACGCTTTGGCGGTGTATCAAGAGAAGTATCGGTGCCGGTAGACAATGTTGTCGCGATCTATGCGCGGGAGAATGGACAGGGCATGGCATTCGAAGTGTCGCGGCCTTCCTCGACGCCGGAAGAAAGCAGCCAGGCAAATAAGGACGACGCTGGTTCTTCCGGGCCAGCTTTGACCGCAGTGCCGCCATCGCAGCAGGAATCCGGAGAGGGTAATGCTTCGGACAATCCGGACGACAATAACGATCCACCGAAAAAAGGTGGCAGGCCTACACTTACCCGCATCAAATAAACTATAATTACGTTCCTTTTCAGTTTCCGCCGGCTTAGCTCATCTGGTAGAGCAGTTGATTTGTAATCATCAGGTGGCGGGTTCGAGTCCTGCAGCCGGCACCAATAAAAAACCCATGCTCAGAAATGTGCATGGGTTTTTTCTTGCGCGGCCACTTTCAGCGCCGCGAGTTGGAATCTCTGTATTCAAGGCCGCCGTATGCGCTGCGCACTTCTCAAATCGCAACTTTCATGCCGTTCCATCGTGGCGCCAGGTCATGTCCTATCCCAAACAGATCGAGGGCGCGCCCGACAGTGTGGTCAACCATTTCGTCGATGGATTGCGGCCGCTGGTAGAACGCCGGCAAGGGCGGGAAGATGATGCCGCCCATTTCGGTCACAGCAGTCATGTTGCGCAGGTGGGCAAGATTGAAGGGCGTTTCGCGCACCATCAGCACCAGCCGGCGCCGTTCCTTCAGCACCACGTCGCCTGCGCGGGAAATCAGGTTGTCCGAAAGTCCGTGAGCAATCGACGCGAGCGTCTTCATCGAACATGGGGCGACGATCATGCCTTCCGATTGAAAGGAGCCGCTGGCGATCGAGGCTCCTACATCGCGGACGCTGTACGTGACATGCGCGAGGGCTTCAACCTCCTTGCGATGCATCTCGAGTTCCTGGTGCAGACTGAGTACGCCGGCATCGGAAATCAGAAAATGGGTCTCGATGCCGGGCATGACCCGCAAAACCTGCAGAAGCCGCACGCCATACACGGCGCCGGTAGCGCCGGTAAGCGCAATGATCAGGCGCCGCGGAGCAGACATGGAGGAAGGCGAAGCGTCAGTGAACGCTTGCCTCAGCCTTTCAGGACGGTTTGCAATTCACCGGACTCGAACATCTCGCTCATGATGTCCGAGCCGCCGATGAACTCGCCGCGCACATACAACTGCGGGATGGTCGGCCAGTTCGAGAACTCCTTGATGCCCTGGCGTACTTCCGGGTCTTCCAGCACATTGACCGTCACGATATTGTCGACGCCGCAGGCTTTCAGGATTTGCACTGCGCGCCCGGAAAAGCCGCATTGCGGGAATTGCGCGGTCCCCTTCATGAACAGCACGACCGGATTGTTGGTCACGGTCTCTTTGATCCAGTTTTGTACATCGCTCATGACATCACCTCAAAAAATTCGGAATATCGCCATTATATGAAAAAGGCGTTGCCGATGCGGGCGTGGCAAAAATGCGCGCAGCGATGACAGCCGACCGCGCATGCACGCGAAGAATAAAAAAAAGCGGTTGCCGTCAGGACAACCGCTTTTTCCCTTTGTGGACAGGCGTGCTATCGCTTGAGCTTGGCGAACGCAGCCGCCATCGCATTGTTCACCGCCGGCTGGCGTGACTGCTGCTGATGCTGCGCAAGACGCTTCGCATCATTGCGGTCGCCGCGCTGCTCGGGTTTCGATCCGGTTGCTGCCGGTGTATCCGCAAGGCGCATCGTCAAGGCAATGCGCTTGCGCTTCTCATCCACTTCCAGCACCTTCACCTTCACCACCTGCCCGGCTTTCACGACGCTATGCGGATCGCGCACGAAGGTGTTGGACAGGGCCGAGATATGCACCAGGCCATCCTGATGCACGCCGATATCCACGAAGGCGCCGAAAGCGGCGACGTTGGTGACTACACCTTCGAGAATCATGCCCGGCTGCAAATCCTTGATGTCTTCCACGCCCTCCTTGAAGGTCGCCGTCGTAAATTCCGGGCGTGGGTCGCGGCCGGGTTTTTCGAGTTCCTTGAGGATGTCGGTGATCGTCGGCACGCCGAATTTTTCATCCGCGTACTTGGCCGGCGTGAGCGTTTTCAGCAGCTTGCCGTCGCCAATCACTTCCTTCACATCCTTCTTGATGTCGGCCAGAATTTTTTGCACGACCGGATAGGATTCCGGGTGCACGGCGGATGCATCGAGCGGATTCTCGCCGCCCATGATGCGCAGGAAGCCGGCCGCCTGCTCGAACGTCTTTTCTCCCAGGCGCGGCACTTCACGCAGCGCGGCACGGGAAGCGAACATGCCTTTCATGTCGCGATAAGACACGATGCTTTGCGCCACGCTCGCGTTCAGACCGGATACGCGTGCCAGCAGGGGAGCGGAGGCGGTATTCACGTCAACGCCGACCGCGTTCACGCAATCCTCGACCACTGCATCCAGCGAACGCGCCAACTGGCTCTGGCTCACGTCATGCTGGTACTGGCCGACACCGATCGATTTCGGATCGATCTTCACCAGTTCCGCCAGCGGATCCTGCAGGCGGCGCGCGATCGATACCGCGCCGCGCAGCGAAACATCCAGCTCCGGTAATTCGCGCGATGCATATTCCGATGCGGAGTACACCGACGCTCCCGCCTCGGACACTACGATTTTGGTCAGCTTCAGTTCCGGATGGCGCTTGATCAAGTCCTGCGCCAGCTTGTCGGTCTCACGCGAGGCCGTGCCGTTGCCAATCGAAACCAGTGCAACATTATGCTTCCTGGCGAGCAGGGCGAGGGTGTGCAGCGAGCCTTCCCAATCGTTGCGCGGCTGGTGCGGATAAATCGTCGCCGTATCCACCACCTTGCCGGTGGCGTCGACCACTGCGACCTTCACCCCGGTGCGCAGGCCCGGGTCGAGGCCCATGGTCGCGCGCGGTCCGGCAGGCGCGGCAAGCAGCAGATCCTTCAGGTTGCGCGCAAAGACGTTGATCGCCTCGGCTTCCGCCCGCTCGCGCAGGCTGGTCATCAATTCAGTTTCCAGGTGCATGAACACTTTCACCCGCCAGGCCCAGCGCACCGTGTCCGACAGCCACTTGTCCGCCGGACGTCCCTGGTTGCTGATGCCGAAGCGCGCCGCGATCCGGCCTTCGCAGGGATTGTGTGGCGCATCCCATTTCGGCTTTTCTCCCTCGCTGTCGAGGCGCAGCGAGACAGTCAGCATTTCCTCGCGGCGGCCGCGGAACAGCGCCAGCGCGCGGTGCGAAGGGATGGTGCCGATGGTTTCGGAATAGTCGAAATAATCCGCGAACTTCGCACCTGCATCTTCCTTGCCCTCCACGACTTTCGATTCCACCACGCCGTGCTCAGTCAGGTATTCGCGCAGGGCCTGCAGCAGCGTCGCATCCTCGGCGAAGCGCTCCATCAGGATTTGACGCGCGCCATCCAGCGCTGCCTTCGCATCCGGCACGCCCGGGTTGTCGCCATTGTCGGTGGTGAACGCCGGTTTCAAATACTTCGCCGCTTCCTCTTCCGGGTTCAGGCTCGGATCGGCGAGCAGCGCATCGGCCAGTTCCGTCAGGCCGGCTTCCGCCGCAATCTGCGCCTTGGTGCGGCGCTTCGGCTTGTAGGGGAGATAGAGGTCTTCCAGCCGGGTCTTGTCTTCCGCATGGGTGATCGCATCCAGCAGTCCCGGCGTCATCTTGCCCTGTTCTTCGATCGAGGCAATGATCGCAGCACGCCGATCTTCCAGCTCGCGCAGATAGCGCAGCCGCTCTTCCAGCAGCCGCAACTGCGCATCGTCCAGCCCGCCCGTGGCTTCCTTCCGGTAGCGGGCGATGAAGGGCACGGTCGCGCCTTCATCGAGGAGGGCTACGGCGGCAGCGACTTGTACGGGTTTGGCGGAGAGTTCTACGGCAAGACGTTGTTCGATGGAGGGCAGCATGTAAACCTGAAATGAGAAAAAATCCAGCGGCAGATGATACGCAAATTATGCGAGCCTGCCAGTCTTGACAGTGCAGAAAAGCCGCAGCAACGCGAGGGTCTTTGCCATTCTGCTATCGGGTTGCGCCGGACACCCGCTCGATGCCGGCCAGGTCCTTCCAGCTTTGCCGCGCGCAATAGCCGTGCTGAGCGAGCAAATCGCGAACTGCCGCAGCCTGATCGTAGCCGTGCTCCATTAGGAGCCAGCCGCCCGGCGCGAGATGCTTGCCGGCGCCGGAGACGATCGTGCGCAATGCCGACAAGCCGTCGGCGTGATCGGTCAGCGCGCTGGCCGGCTCGAAGCGCAGATCGCCTTCCGATAAATGCCGGTCACCGGCAGCGATATAGGGAGGATTGGAAACGATGAGATCGAATTGCTCATTGCCCAAAGGGCTGTACCAGCTTCCTTGCAAGAATGTCACGTTTGCACGGTTTCGTTCGGCATTGCGCATTGCGATCGTCAGGGCGGCGGCGCTGAGATCGATCGCGGTGACCGAGGCATCGGAACGAGTTGCGGCAAGCACCACCGCGATGGCCCCGGAGCCGGTGCCGAGGTCCAGCACCCGGCCATGCCGTGGCAGGCGCTCCAGCGCGAGCTCGACCAGCAGTTCCGTCTCCGGCCTCGGAATCAGCACATCGGGCGTGACATGGAAGGGCAGGCCGAAGAACTCGCGCTCGCCGGTGATATAGGCAATCGGCTCGCCTTGCAGGCGGCGCTGGAACAGCTCGGATAAGGTTTGCGCTTCCTCGGCTGACAATTCGCGTTCGGACTGCGTGACCAGTTGCACGCGTGACAGGCCGAGTGCGTGGCTCAGCAGGATGCGGCCTTCCAGCGGATCGATCGGAGGCTTGCGAAGAATGCTCCCGATAGCCGCGCCCGGCGCGACCAGGGCGCTGTCGCGGCTCGGCATTTGAGAATTGCTGGAAAGCTGGTCGGCCATCTGAAGTCAGCCTTTGCTGTCGAGCCTTATTTCAGGCGGAACAAGGTGGCACGGACCAACACCAGTGCAAGCGCCAGGAACCATAGCAGTGACCATTGCGGGATCGACAGGCCGAGGATGGGCGCATATTCGGTCGTGCACAAGCCATCGGCCTTGAACAGGAATGGCAGCAGTTCCGCCGAGGGGATCCGGTTCAGCGCAGTTTCCAGCGGATCGATGCCGCAGGACACGCTGGGATGGGCCTTGACCCATATGTGCCAGCCGGCGACGCCCGCCCCGGACAATGCCGCCAGCACGCCGAGTCCGGCACCGACAGGCCTTGCCCGCGCAGGCAGCAGCGCGGCGATGAAGCAGATCAGGGCGACTGCGGCAAACGCATAGCGCTGGATGATGCACAGCGGGCAGGGCAGCATCTTTTCGACGTGCTGCAGGTAGAGCGCAAAGCCAAGCAGTGCCAGGCAAACGAGGCCGACGCCGACGAGATAAGGTCTGGAGGTTTTCATTGTTCTCTGCGAGCAGTTATAAGAATGTGATGAAGGAAAGGTGCGCTCCGGCATGCGACTCTTTCGCTGTACGCGCCGCGCAAACCCTCATTATGCCTCTTCGGCCAGCGCCGCCAGCAATTCCGCCTGGTGCTCGGCCATCAGCGCGTTGGTCAGTTCTTCCAGGTCGCCATCCATGATGAAGTCGAGCTTGTACAGCGTCAGGTTGATGCGGTGGTCGGTCATCCGGCCCTGCGGAAAGTTATAGGTGCGGATGCGCTCGCTGCGGTCGCCGGAGCCGATCAGGGATTTGCGGGTGGCGGCTTCCTTCGCCTGCTGCTCGCGCAGCTGCACGTCCTTGATCCGGGCTGCCAGCACTTTCAGTGCGGAAGCCTTGTTCTTGTGCTGGCTGCGGTCGTCCTGGCACTCGACCACGATGCCGGTCGGCATATGCGTGATGCGTACTGCCGAGTCGGTCTTGTTGATGTGCTGGCCGCCCGCGCCTGAGGCGCGGAAGGTGTCGATCCGGATGTCGGCCGGATTGATGTCGACATCGCTCACCTCGTCGGCTTCGGGCATCACCGCCACCGTGCAGGCCGATGTATGGATGCGGCCTTGCGTTTCCGTCGCCGGCACGCGCTGCACCCGGTGCCCGCCGGATTCAAATTTCAGCTTCGAATACGCGCCGAAGCCGATGATGCGCACGATGACTTCCTTGTAGCCGCCGATTTCCGACGGCGACTCCGACACCATCTCGACCTGCCAGCGGTTGCGCTCGGCGAATCGCGTGTACATGCGCAACAAGTCGCCTGCAAACAGCGCTGCCTCGTCGCCGCCGGTACCGGCACGGATCTCGAGGTAGATATTGCGTTCGTCGTTCGGGTCCTTCGGCAGCAGCATTTTCTGCAGGTCGACTTCCAGCTGCTCCATGCGCGCCTTCGCGGTCGTCACTTCTTCCTGCGCGAATTCCTTCATCTCCGGATCGGCCAGCATTTCCTGGGCAGTCTTCACATCCTTGTCGGCCTGCGAGTACGCCTTGTACACCTCCACCAGCGGGCCCAGTTCCGCATGCTCGCGCGTCAGCTTCCGGTACTGATCCATGTCGGAAGTCACGCCTTCTTGCATCAGCAGGCTGTTCACTTCCACCAGGCGTTCGCTCAGCTGGTCGAGTTTGGCAAGCATCGAAGGTTTCATAAGCGTGATCGGTAATGGATTGGAAAAGACGCGGCAGCGGCAAGGCTGTGCTGAACGGGATGCGCCACCGAAGGCGCGAGGGAGAACGGCTAACGCTTGGTGCGGAACAGCTGCGGCAGCAGGGCGGCAAGACGCGCGCGCTCGTCACCCTGTGCATTGTTCAAGGCTTGCTGCGGGCCGTGCAGGAATTTCGCCGTCAGGCCTTTCGACAGCGCTTCCAGCACCGCATCGATATCCTCGCCCTTGGCCAGCAACCTGCGCGCGCGTTCCAGCTCGGCCGTGCGCATGGCTTCGCTGCTCTCATGAAGGTGCTGGATCACCGGTACGATCGTGCGGCTGTCCATCCAGTGCATGAAGGACTGCACCCGGGTTTCGATGATGGCTTCCGCCTGTGCCACAGCCGCCTGCCGGCTTTCGATGCCGGTCTGGACCGCAGCGCCGAGGTCATCGACGGTGTACAGGAAGACGTCGTCCAGGCGGCTGACTTCTTCCTCGATGTCGCGCGGCACCGCGAGGTCGACCATGAACATCGGCTTGTGGCGGCGCGCCTTGACCGCGCGCTCGACCAGCCCGAGGCCGATGATCGGTAAAGAAGACGCGGTGCAGGACACGACAATGTCGAACTTCGACAACTGGTCCGGCAATTCCGCGAGGCAGATGGCGCGCCCGTTGAAGCGGCTGGCAAGCGCTTCGCCGCGCTCCAGCGTGCGGTTGGCGATCGTCAGGGATTTCGGGTTCTGCGCGGCGAAATGGGTGGCGCACAATTCGATCATTTCACCGGCGCCGATGAACAGCACATGCTGCTCGGAGATCTTGTCGAAGATGCGCTGCGACAGCCTGACTGCCGCAGCCGCCATCGATACGCTGTGGGCGCCGATGTCGGTCGTGCTGCGCACTTCCTTGGCCACTGCGAACGTGCGCTGGAACATCTGATGCAGGTAAGTCCCGAGGCCGCCGGCGGCTTCCGCCTGCCGGACCGCATCCTTCATCTGGCCCAGGATCTGCGGTTCGCCCAGCACCATGGAATCGAGCCCGGAAGCGACGCGGAACGCGTGACGCACCGCATTGTCCTGCGGCAGCGCGTACAGGTAGGGACGCAGCTCGCCATAGGGCAGCTTGTGGTAATCGGCGAGGAAATGGCCGGTGAGATCGATCGCGGTATTGACGCCGCCGGAGAGCTGACTGGCCGCATACAGTTCGGTGCGGTTGCAGGTCGAGAGGATTGCAGCTTCATCATTTGCAGGGACCGTACCGACACGGCCGAACCATGCGCGCGCCGCCGCCACTGCATGTCCCAGCCGGTCAGCCGGGAACGCGACCTTTTCCCGTAGCGAGACAGGCGCGGTAGTGTGGTTGAGGCCAACGGCAAGAAGCTGCATTCCGGGGGAGATCAGTGAACCAGAAGTGACTCGTATTATAGCCTGTTGCTGCCTCGCATAAGGAGACGGAAGCCGTCGTTCGGGCAGTTTGATGGCGGATTTGCATCAGATCGAGCTCGCCGAAAATGCAATATTGCCTGCCTGCCATTTCAGCAGAGGTCGTCAACTTGCAAGCTGTTCCAGCCGGTAGCCATAGCTGTACACCGGTGTCAGCTGGAAGCCGTTTTCCGGACGCAGATGCAATTTGCTTCTTACCCGCGAAACGTGGGTGTCGACGGTGCGGGTAGGTAGTTGCGCCTCTCGCGTCCATACCGCTTCCTGTATGTAGGCGCGCGACAAGGGGCGGCCCAGGTTGCGGAAGAACAGGAGCGCGAGATCGAATTCCTTTTGCGTCAGTTCGACAGGGCGTCCGCCTACGGTCAGCCTTCCCGTCGGCTTTTCGAACAGGTAAGGGCCGAACCGGATCTGCTCCGGCGCGGCTTGGGCAGGATAGGCGCGACGCAGCAGGACTTGCGTGCGCATGCGCAGCTCGCCGCGCCGCACCGGGCTGACAATGTAGTCACTGGCGCCCGCTGCCAGAGCCGATGCGACCGCTTCTTCGGCCGAGCGGCCGGCAACCAGGAGTATCGGCACTTCCGGCGCCATGTTGGCGCGTGCCCAGGCCAGTACGTCAGCGGCGCTTCCGTCGGTCGCTTGCCAGTCCAGCACCAGCATGTCCGCACGCTCGCGATGAAGCGCGGCGACCAATTCCTTGCCGGTCGCGAAAGCCTGGCAGGCATGATCCGTTGCTGCGAGGACGTCGCATAGCAAGGCAGTCTGGTCCGGCTGGTCGCTGAGTACTGCAATCTTCATAAGCTGGGGAGTCCCTTTGCCTTAACAATTGGCCGGCATCATCTTATGCCAAATCCTCCACCTGAAGCCATGGCCACGCAGGCAGCGGAGACCTGGCCATTGTCCTTGTCGAATCGCAAGGAACCTTTTATTGCAAAAAGAGCCTATCGAATTGTTCAGGCAGCCGGATGTGGCGGAAGAGTTTCTGTCATATCGGCAGGGCCGCCGGCATGCTCGCTCCATGATGTCGAGCGGATGCAATCCATTCCTGCTTCACTCTTTTCAATTCGTCGCCGAAGATATGAAAAAACCACAGCTTTTCATTGCGGCCTTGCCCTTGGCATTCATTGTTTCCGCGTGGGCGCAGTCTCCCGCGCCGGATGCGCCACCGGGATCCGGGGAAAAGGCGCCGGTGGATTCCGGCGCCATCATCATGTCGCCGAAACCGGTGGAGCGAAAAAATGCGAGCCCCGAGGCGGCCGGAAAGGCGAAGCCGACATCTCCTGCCAAGAGCAGGAAGCCCGGCAAAAGGCACACGCCAAGAAATCCATCCGAGGATGCGAGCTGCAAGGGCCAGAAAGCCCTGTGCAAGCAGACTTCGCCGCGATGACGCGCGGTGTGCCGCTCAGTGCGCCCCGCCCGCATCCACCGGGCCGCTCGACTTGATCGGCCTTGTCAGCCACACCAGGCTGATCAGGCTGAGAAACAGCCAGCCTGAAATCCAGAAAATGTCGGTGGCGGCCATGGTGCTGGCCTGCACGTTGATGGTCCGGTCGATCACGGCCCAGGCACCGGACTGCGGTATGCCTTGTTCGGCAAGGCTTTGAACCGTTTGCCCGAAGGCCGGGTTTTGCAGGCCGGTGCTTTCCGCGAGCTGCGCATGATGCAGCGTGGTGCGGTTTTCCCACATGGTGGATATGACGGAAGTCCCCATGCCGCCGAACATGATGCGCACGAAGTTCGACAGGCCTGCCGCAGCCGGCATCCTCTCGTGCGGCTGTCCGGACAGGATGATCGAGGTGAGCGGGATGAAGAACATGGCCATCGCTGCGCCCTGGATCACGGTCGGGATCATCAGGGTCCAGGTGTCGACATCCGGCGTGAATTTCGCGCGCATGAAGAACACGACGGCGAAGATGGTGAAGGCGGCGGTCGCGAAATAGCGGGCATCGAATTTCTGCAGCAGCTTGCCCACCACCGGCGACAGGATGATCGCGAGGATGCCCACCGGCGCCATGACCTTGCCGGCTTCGGTCGCGGTATAGCCGATCTGGGTTTGCAGCCACAGCGGCAGGATCACCAGGCTGCCGAAGAACAGGCCGTAGGCGACGGAAATGGCCGCCACGCCGCCGCTGAAATTGCGGCCCTTGAACAGCGACAGGTCGACGACCGGATGGGCTTCGCTCAATTCCCAGGCGATGAAATAGATGAAGCCGATGAAGGTGACGATGCCGAGCGCGATGATTTCGCCCGAATTGAACCAGTCCAGTTCCTTGCCCTTGTCGAGCATGAGCTGCAGGCTGCCGACCCACACGACCAGCAGGAACAGCCCCATCTTGTCGATCGGCAGGATGTGCGTCGCCGATTCACGCTTGCGATAGATCGTCCAGGTCGCCCAGGCGGCGAGGATGCCCACCGGCACATTGATGTAGAAAATCCAGGGCCAGGAGTAGTTGTCGGAAATCCACCCGCCGAGCAAGGGCCCCATGATGGGCGCTACCAGCGTCGTCATGCCCCAGAAGGCGAGCGCCATCCCGCTTTTCGAACGCGGATAACTGGCCAGCAGCAGCGCCTGCGAGAGCGGAATCATCGGCCCGGCCACCGCACCCTGGATTACCCGTGCCGCGATCAGGATGGCGATGTTCGGCGCCAGCCCGCACAGGAAGGAAGCGATCACGAACAGCAGCACCGCACTGATGAACAGGCGAACCTGTCCGAAGCGCTGCGTCAGCCATCCGGTCAGCGGAACCGAGATGGCGTTGGACACGGCGAAGGAAGTGATGACCCAGGTGCCCTGCTGCGGTGACACGCCAAGGTCGCCGGAGATGGCCGGGATCGAGACATTGGCAATGGAAGAGTCGAGCACGTTCATGAACACCGCGAGAGACAGTGCCATGGTGCCAAGCACGAGCTGGCCGCCCTGCAGCGGCGGCAAGGGAGAACTGGCTGGAGAACTCATGTACGGACGATGGGATGAGAAAGCGCAGGCGCGACGCTGCAGCTGCGCAAAAGATCGACACTATAGTCCGCTTCGGTCATTCTTGCCGGCGGGTAGTCCGGACATGTCGCCAGGCCACTTCTTCAGGGGGTAAGCTCGGCGGCAGCCTGTTGCGGTTCCGGTGTGGGGGGGGCGGCGCGGGCGGGCGATCCAGGCAGTTCGATCGGCTTGACCTCGACCGGCACGACACCCTGTTCCCGCATGTCGAGTGCATCCGCGACCTTGGGCGTCAGGTCGACGATGCGTCCATCCACATAGGGGCCGCGGTCGCGGATTTCGACCACGGCGCTTTTCCCGTTCTCCAGGTTGGTGACCCTGGCCTTGGTGCCGAGCGGCAGCGTCCTGCTCGCGGCAACATTCGAGTTCGGATTCATGGGCGTGCCGTCGGCCATTTTCCTGCCGTGGAACTCCTTGCCGTAATAGGACGCCTTGCCACGGCGTGGCTTGCCGGAGCGGTCGAGTTTCGGCTTTTTGCTGGTCTTCGCGGTCTCGGGATTCGCTTTCTCGGGAGCCGGCTCTTTCGCTGCAACTGCAAGGCTCATGGAGGCGAGTACCAGAGACAGGCCGATGCAGGTTCTGATTGTTCGCTTCGATCGCATTGCCATCTCCATCCACCGCGGCGGGAATGATTTGCGCGGCGGAAAATATCATTGAACGCATCTAGTTCAATGACATCCGTTCGATGGACTTTTTGACAAGAAGTTTCTCTGTCCCGAATCAGTGCCAGTTGCACTACGCGGATTCATGTGGCGGGCAAGAGGGCAGGGTTCATGTTCGGCGCTGCAGCAGGCCGTCGGCAAACCGCTTCAGCCGGCGGCCATGGTTGAAGCAATCGGAGAGCAGTCGCGCGGAGAAACTGTCGCGCCGCCGGGCTTTTTCCAGCAGCCCGAATTTCAGCTTGTGCATGTAGCCGTTGAAAGCGATCCGCAACGCCATCCTTGCATGCAGGAGGAACTGCAAGCGCGATCGGTAGATGATGATGCGGTCCAGCTGGCGAAGGACTGCGCCCAGGGTGAACTTGTATTCGTAGCGGCCCCACAGGAAGTGAAAGGCCTTGCCGCCACGGGCGATGCATTCGCAAATCGTCAGGTAGCAGCAGAGTATCCCGATCCAGTAATCGTCATAGGCCGGATCGTGCGCGATGACGTACAGGAAATAATTGTCCCCGCAGCGATAAGCGATGCCGCCAGCGCAGGTGCGGCCGTCAATGGTGGCGACGCCGAACAGCCCGCAGGCTTTGACGAGCTGGACGATGCGTTCTTCTTCCAGCTGATCCAGCGTCGACACCTTGTTCTTGCCGGCCATCCTGGCGCGATTGAAGCCGATGATCTCGCGTACCTGCTGCTCGTTGATCTCATCCTTCACATGGCACTCATAGCGGAACGAGGGAAAGCTGCGCTTGAGCCGGTCCATGTAGCGCTTGATGTTCCTGCGCGTGTTCTTGCCGAGGCTTGCGAGATATTCCTCGGCCGTCGAAGGCAGAGTGATGACGATGTCATCCGTGCAGTTGAAACGCTGATGCGGATAGGGAAGCTGCAGCGCGTCGGCCCGCACCGCATGGAAGGCAATGCGCTTGATTGAGGGATAAGCGGAAAAGATGTGGCGTGCGAACCGGAGAATATCCTCGTTGCTGATCCAGATGCTCTGGTTCAGCACTTCCACCGATTCTCCGTCAATGCGGAACAGAAATATGGTGACGACTTTCTCGCCTTCATGGACGACATAGGTATTCGTCTGCTCGTTGAGACCCCCATAAATCCTGAACTGGACCAGCGATGAATAGATGTGCGCGTACAGGCGCTCGAGCTCGGCTTCGACAAAGGGTGGGACATCATGCTCGTAACAGGTGATGGAAATGCTGCCCGGAATGCCTGCCTGCCTCGGTTCCAGCGTGATGGAGGATACATCAGCGAGCGGACTGCCTGCGGTCATGTTGTCAAATTCCATGTTCCCTATTTTCCAGGTGGGCTGCACTCGATGGACGAGCGCACATCCACATCTGTTGTACTTTCCAACACCCGCAAGTCATGTTTCTTGTGCTTTAACAAGGAAACGCGATTTTGCAAGATGTGTCCTGGAACTTGGAGAGAGTTCTTGATTCCACACAATGGAAACCATCAACAAAAAACGAATATGTCTTTACGCTGCTCGAACAAGACTGGCATTTCCTTCAGTTCGCGCAGGACTCGTTTCCTCCTTCGCAGTCGCTTTGGAATGCCGAAAGATATCAAGGGAAAGTATTCCATCAATCAATAAGTCAAGAAGCGCGCATATGGCACTTGATACGAAATGCCGGGAGCTCGAGAATGAGGCGGCGGCGCCCGGAAACGGGGGGGTATCGAATAGGGACTTGCAGTTGCTGCATATGCCGGTCGGGGAATCCGAGCCGTCACATATCCTGAACTGCGATGGCTACTCGGTTGCGTGTTACGAGAATGCTGTGCCGCCTTTTGTCGAGTCGGAGCTGGAGCGGCTGTACGGCAATATTTTTTCGTCGCTGAGCGAGATAACCGTATGCCGCGGCGTCAACATCGGAAACATCAGCACTTGCATGGTGCGTGAAGGCGGAGAACTGGTCAGCATGCTGCTGTTTCTCCGCGAGAAAACGCGGGTGCAAGTCCTCAATGAAGGCGCCAGGATCAGTGGCGTCGAACTGCAGCGTTTTGCCGACTTCATCTTCAGCACCTACGCATCGGTGAAAGTCATTTCCCTGCATGCGGTTACTGCCGAGACCGGTGGAATGCGCTTGCCCATGCAGCGCTTCAACTGCCTTGAAGACATTGTCCTGACTTTGCCCGATACCGCAGAGGAGTATCGGGCCAGCCTGGGCAAGGCCACACGCAACTATCTGGGCCGTTATCAGAACAAGCTGAAGCGAAGCTTTCCCTCATATCGCCATGTTGTCTACACGGGGGAGGAGGTACAGGAAAAGCATGTCCGGGACATCATCCAGCTGAACCGGGCGCGCATGGCGGAGAAGGGCAGGGTATCCAACAAGGATGAAGAGGAGGTGCAGCGTGTGCTCCAGCTTGCCCGTTCGCATGGACTGGTGAGCGTGCTCGAGATAGATGGCAGGGTATGTGCCGGGACGATCAATTACCAGGCGGGCAGCAATTATTTCCTGGATGTGATCAGCCATGATTCCGAATATAACGACTACCGGCTCGGGACCCTCTGCTGTTACTTCACCATTTGCGAATGCATCGCCCGCGGCGGCCGGGAATACCATTTCCTGTGGGGGCAAAACGATTACAAGTACCGGCTCGGCGGCATCGAGCGTGGCCTTGATCACCTCGCCATCTACCGCTCGCGCAAGCACATGGTGTTGAGCTGCGATGTGGTCCTGCGGAATCTCGCCAGGCGCCATGAGCGGCAGTTCCGGCTCTGGCTCCAAGCCCCCGAGCGCCGGGATAATCCCGTGCTGCGTCTTGCCATCGACTTGGCGCGCGGTCTGCGCCAAAGGAAGCTGCAGGCGGTGCAGCCGGAAGCGGAATTGCAAGCCAAGGCGGCGAATTCGTAAGCAGCAGCTTTTTCCGTGATTTCCCTCGGCACAAATCCTATGGGCGGACAAAAGCGAAAGGGCTGAAAAGCGAAACTCGCAGCCCTCGACAGGTCGTTGATTCCTGACAATACGTGAATCCAGCGTTGTGTAATTTTAGAGCGGATTGCGCATGGGTGAGGGCGCGCAGCCCCGGAATAAAGTTACATGCCTCCGTCGTGCGTGCCATGCCAATGCGAAATCCAATTTAAAACTCCATAACGACACAAGAGGAGACAACATGGCTTCAAGACGCAACTTTCTCAAAGGGGTCGGCGCTGCCGGCGTCGGACTGACAGCGGCTGGCATGACGGGGTGCGCTAATGTAGCAAAGGCGACAAACACGGCCAGCGCCCGCTATAACGGCCCACACAAGATGCCGGAAGGGGTCAGGCTGCTGTCGATGCGGAATGCCGATGGCACCGAGACGCTGGGCGCAGTGACGGACAAGGGTGTCATCGATGTGCGGGCAGTTGCCGCCAAGCGCAAAATTGCCGCACCGCTGACGCTGGATGAGCTGCTCCAGGAAGGCAATGCCGACGGCCTCAAGCAGGTGATTGCTGCCGCACCGTCCTCCGGCGTGCCCTTGCTGGACGAATCCAGGATCACCCATGGCAGGCTCTTCACGCGTCCTTCGAAGATCATCTGCGTCGGCCTCAACTACCGGCAGCACGCCAGGGAAGTGGGCATGCAGCCGCCGCGCGTGCCGCCGCTCTTCAACAAGTACAACAATGCCCTGGCTGCCCACAACGGCACGATCAAGCTGCCACCCAAGGACATCTCGCACAAGTTCGACTACGAGACCGAACTCCTGATCGTGATGGGCAAGGCGGCCCGCAACGTGAGCGAAGCGGACGTGCTGCAGTACGTGGCCGGCTACTGCACCTCGAACGACTTTTCCGCGCGCGACCTGCAGCTGGAGCTGCCCAATAGCCAGTGGATGATCGGGAAGACGCTGGACAACTTCGCGCCGATCGGTCCCTACTTCGTCTCCGCAGACCTGGTTGGCAATCCGAACAACCTGAAGATCGAAACGCGGGTCAATGGCGAAGTGCGCCAGTCGTCCAATACCAACGACTTTATCTTCAACACGCAGCAGATGATTTCCTACATCAGCAAGTTCTGGACGCTGCAGCCCGGCGACATCATCTTCACCGGAACGCCTCAAGGCGTGATTGCCGGCTATCCCAAGGACAAACAGGTGTGGCTGAAGGCTGGGGACGAAGTCGTCAGCTCGATCGAGAAGCTGGGGGATCTCAAATTCCGGCTGGCTTGACCGCAGCTCCCTGACTTCCTCTGCCACTTCGTTCCGCTCGCGCCCGCGGGCGGAACGTCATGATGAACGTCCGGTACCAAGGGCGTGCGTTGCCGTACAGAGGAAAGAAAGGTTTTTCCAGAAGCGCAGGAAAGAAGCAGGGCCAGGTCTTCAGGCCCCCGACAAAGGGACGTGCGCAAAACAATAGGCAAAACAAAAGGGCTTACAAGCCGAAACTTGTAAGCCCTTGATTTTCTTGGTGGCCTGGGGCGGAATCGAACCACCGACACAAGGATTTTCAATCCTCTGCTCTACCAACTGAGCTACCGGGCCAAGGCGCGCAAGTATAACAAACCTGTGGGATTATGCAAGACTTATCGTCGTGACGCGATTTCTCAACAGCTATAATGGCCGCTCTTCGAGTGGCATTTCAATTTTCGGCGGCTTTCTTCTATGGATGTGCGAAGCAATATTTGTGTGATCGGCAATGGCGCAATCGGCAAGACCGCTGCCCTCGGATTTGCGCAGATGGGCTTGAGCGTCACTCTGCTGGCGCCGCAGGCTGCATCGTCAGAGTTGAATCCTCAGGAGGAAACTTGGGATGCGCGGGTCTATGCCTTGAACCATGTGGCTCGTGGCTTGCTGGATTCGGTGAAGGCCTGGCATGCGATGGACGCTGCGCGCATTGCGCCGGTCGACGGCATGGTGGTCCGGGGCGATGATGCACAGCGCCCGGGTCGTCTCGATTTCGATGCCTACGGCGCCCGCACCGATGCGCTGGCCTGGATCGTGGAAGACCGCAACCTGAATCGGGCGCTCGATACGGCCCTGCGGTTTGCGCCCAATCTTCGGATCGTGAATGGCAAGGCAGTCGCCCTGCGCGCCGGCCCAGATTGCGCCAGTGTCCAGCTCGACAATGGCGGTATGCTCAGTGCCGAACTGTTAGTCGGCGCCGACGGCGGCCAGTCCTGGGTGCGCAACCAGTGCGATATCGGGATCGATTACCGCTCGTATGGCCATCAGGCGATCGTCAGCAACTTCGAATGCGACAAGCCGCACCACGGCGTCGCCTATCAGTGGTTCACCTCTGCCGAAGGCATCGTGGCCTTGCTGCCCCTGCCCGGGCAGCGGGTATCGCTGGTGTGGTCGGCGCCGGAGGCCCTGGCGCAGACGCTCCTGAATGGCTCCCTGAGTCAGCTTGCCGAGCGCCTGAATGCCTTGACCGGGCACCAGCTCGGTTCATTGCGGCCACTGCAGCCGGAACTCGTCAGGGCTTTTCCTCTGAGCCTGATACGGCCACATGCAATTACGGCATCACGCGTAGCGCTCGTAGGCGATGCCGCTCACGTCGTGCATCCACTTGCCGGGCAGGGAATGAATCTTGGCTTCGGCGATGTGGACGCCTTGCTGAAAATTGTTGCGGAACGTGAACAGCATCGCGATTGCGGCGATGATCGGGTATTGTCGCGATACGCGCGGGCACGCAAAGAGGATATATTCCTGATGCAGCTTGCTACCGATGGCCTGGAGCGCTTGTTTGCGGCCGATTTCGAGCCTTTGCGGCTGGCGCGAAACATTGGATTGAACTTGGTCAACAAATTGCCTGTCATAAAGCGCACATTGATTGCCCAGGCATTGGGAAAAAGACCTTGGAAACATACGGATTAAAGGGAGAGCCATGAGACTAGCCAGAATAAGCGCAGCAGCAGTCCTCGGACTGATTACCATGATGGCTTCTGCCGAAACCGCCCAGGAAGCGTCGATCAGGAAGCTGGTCGAAGCGCGGCTAGGCGGGGATGCGAAAGTGGATGCCGTCGCGAAAACGCCGTATGCCGGACTGTTCGAAGTGCGCATCGGGAGCGACATCCTCTATACCGATGCCAAGGCCGACTACCTGTTTGTCGGTCGCGTGATCGACGCGAAAACGCACGAGGACTATACGAAAGCACGTGTGGATGACCTGACCCGGGTGAAGTTTTCCGACCTGCCGCTTGAATCGGCGGTGAAGACAGTCAAGGGCAATGGCAAGCGCGTGATCGCCGTCTTTGAAGACCCGAATTGCGGCTACTGCAAGCGTTTCCGCCATACCCTGCAAGAGGTGGACAACATTACGGTGTACACCTTCATGTACAACATCCTCGCGGAAGATTCTGCCGTCAAGTCTAAGAATGTCTGGTGCTCCGCCGACCGTGCCAAGGCGTGGGATGACTGGATGTTGAACGGGAAAGCACCTGCGGCCGCGCCCGCCGGTTGCTCCGCGGATCCGAACGCAAAGATCCGCGCGCTTGGCGAGAAATTGAAAGTCACCGGTACGCCGACCATCATCTTCACCGACGGCAGCCGCATCCCTGGCGCAGTGGACGCCAAGACCTTGGAAGGCAAGCTGGCATCGCTCAAGTAGCAAAGCCGGCAGTCGCGGAAACGGGGTCGCTCGAGTCCAGATCGATGGACGCCTGAATGATCCCGTATGCGCGACTACCTTTATCCGCATTCACATCATCCCGGCATCGCAACGCATTCCTCCCAGGATCGAGCCGGCCTGCCTTTCTCCTCACCCCGGCCTTTTCCGCCAATCCCGCTACACTATGCGCTTTGACTGCGAATGGCGCATGGCCTCGCGTTCGCGTACCCGGCAAGGAAGAATATGAAAAACGCAATCCAATACACCATCGTTCCGAAAGACCCGGCAGCGCATCTCTTTGGCGTGACGCTCGTCGTACTTCAGCCGGACCCCGAAGGGCAGCGCTTTGCCTTGCCGGCATGGATTCCCGGTAGCTACATGATTCGCGAGTTCGCACGTAATATCGTGCAAATTCGCGCAGAATCCGCCGGCAAGCCAGTGGCACTCGAGAAACTCGACAAGCATACCTGGCAGGCAGAACCTTGCAGCGGACCGCTGACGCTCGAATATGAGGTGTATGCCTGGGATTTGTCGGTGCGCGCCGCCCATCTCGATCAGACGCATGGCTTTTTCAACGGCACAAGCGTGTTCCTGCGGGTCGTGGGGCAGGAAGAGGGCGAACATGTGGTGGACATCCGCCGGCCCGACGACGCCTTTTACGATGGCTGGCGGGTGGCCACTGCATTGCGGGAACTGAAGGCGAAGCGCTACGGCTTCGGTACCTATATCGCAGCCGATTATGACGAGCTGATTGACCATCCAGTCGAGATGGGTACCTTCGAACTGGCGACATTCAGGGCGCATGGCGTGCCGCATGATGTCGTCATCACCGGGCGCGTGCCGAATCTCGACATGGCACGGCTCTGCGCTGATCTGAAAAAGATTTGCGAGGCGCAGATCGCCTTGTTCGAGCCAAGGAGCAAGCGCGCGCCCATGGAGCGCTACGTGTTCATGACCATGGCGGTGGGTGACGGCTACGGCGGGCTGGAGCATCGTGCGTCGACCGCACTGATCTGTTCCCGTGGTGACCTGCCGGTCAAGGGGCAAAAGGAAATGAGCGATGGCTACCGGACCTATCTCGGACTGTGCAGTCATGAGTATTTCCATACCTGGAACGTCAAGCGCATCAAGCCCGCAGCTTTCGCGCCGTATGACTTGCAGAATGAAGGCTATACCACGCTTCTGTGGCTGTTCGAGGGATTCACCAGTTATTACGACGACCTGATGCTGGTGCGCAGCGGTGTGATCGATGAGGCAGCGTATTTCAAGCTGGTCGCGAAAACCATCAACGGCGTATTGCGCGGCAGCGGCCGCAGCAAGCAGAGTGTGGCAGAGTCGAGCTTCGATGCCTGGGTCAAATACTATCGCCAGGATGAAAATTCACCGAATGCAGTGGTCAGCTATTACGCCAAAGGTTCACTGGTGGCGCTGGCGCTGGATCTGACGATACGCGAACAGACCGGGCGCAGGAAATCGCTGGATGACGTGATGCGCACGCTGTGGCGGCGCTATGGCCGGGACTTTTATGAAGGTGGCCGGCGCGGCATTACCGAAGCCGAGGTGGAAGCGCTGTTCGATGAAGTGACCGGGTTGAAGCTGAAGCGCTTTTTCGACCGCTACGTGCGCGGCACGGAAGATTTTCCATTCGCGAAGCTGTTCGCGCCGTTCGGCGTCACGTTCTCCGACAAGCGCAAGAATGGCAAGCCCGCTCTCGGCGCTCGCACCACGCGGGACAGCAATGATTGCAAGCTGGCCAATGTGTACGAGGGCGGGCCGGCGCACCAGGCAGGCTTGTCGGCGGGCGACATTCTGGTTGCTGTCGATGGTTTGCGGGTGACGGCGAGCAATCTGGAAAATCTGATCACGCGTTACCGCGTCGGCGATCAGGTCGCCGTGCACGCCTTCCGGCGTGATGAGTTGATGATGTTCTGGGTAAGGCTGGAAGGCGACGATGCGCCGCAGGTCAGCCTGGAGCCGAATGCGCAGCCTGCGGACGCAGCCCGTGCGCGGGCCGCGTGGCTGATGACCAGATAGGATCAGTTAAACAGGCGGCTCAATTCCTTGCCCGGGTCGGCGGCGCGCATGAAGGCTTCGCCGACCAGGAAGGCATGGACATTCGCATCGCGCATCAGCTTCACGTCGTCCGCGGACAGGATGCCGGATTCGGTGACCACTAGCTTTTCCGAGGGAATGCGCGGCAGCAGATCCAGCGTGGTACGCAACGAAGTCTCGAAGGTACGCAGGTTGCGGTTGTTGATGCCGAGTAGCGGCGTTTTCAATCGCAAGGCCGCTTCCAGTTCCTGCGCATCATGGACCTCCACCAGCACACCCATGCCCAGCTCAAGCGCGCAGGCTTCCAGCTCCGCCATCAAGCCATGGTCCAGCGCCGCGACGATCAGCAGGATGCAGTCGGCGCCCCAGGAGCGCGCTTCATAGACCTGGTACAGGTCGACCAGAAAGTCCTTGCGCAAGACCGGAATCACGCAGGCGGCACGCGCCTGCTGCAGGTATTCCGGCGAACCCTGGAAGAATTGCTTGTCCGTCAGCACCGACAGGCATGCGGCACCATGTTCGGCATAACTGGCGGCGATATCGGCGGGCCGGAAATCCGCGCGCAGCACGCCCTTGGAAGGCGAAGCTTTTTTGACTTCGGCAATCACGCCGGCATGCCCCGCTGCGATCTTCTTGCGCAGGCTGGCCTCGAAGCCGCGCAAGGCCTGGTGCGCTTCCGCATTGCTTTCGACTTCACGGCGCAGGCTCGCCAGATCACGGTATTTTTTTGCCGCTGCGACTTCTTCGGCTTTGATGGCAAGAATCTTGTTCAGGATATCGGACATGGTCGATCAGGCAGCAGCGCCGAGCTGTTGCGTTACCTTGATGAATTGTTCGAGCTTGGCGCGTGCCGCTCCCGAAGCGATGGTTTCACGGGCCTTTTGCAAACCCGCCGCAATCGAGGGGGCAACGCCGGCTGCATACAGTGCGGTACCGGCATTCAGGGCGACGATGTCGCGCACCGGGCCCGGCACATTGTCCAGCGCTTCCAGCACTTTCTGCTTGGATTCGGCGGCTCCCGCGACCTTCAGATTGCGGCTGGCCACCATCTGCAGGCCGAAATCTTCCGGATGGATTTCATATTCGCGCACTTCGCCATTGATCAGTTCGCCCACCATGGTCCCTGCGCCGAGCGACACCTCATCCATGTTGTCGCGCCCCCAGACGACGATGGCATGTTGGGCGCCAAGGCGTTGCAGGACGCGCACCTGGATGCCGACGAGGTCGGGATGGAATACGCCCATCAGTATGTTGGGCGCGCCGGCCGGATTGGTCAGCGGACCGAGGATGTTGAAAATCGTCCGTACCCCGAGTTCCTTGCGCACCGGCGCCGCATGCTTCATGGCGGCATGATGGTTGGGGGCAAACATGAAGCCGATGCCGGTTTCCGCGATCGACTGGGCGACCAGTTCCGGCTTCAGGTTGATGTTTGCGCCAAGCGCTTCCAGCACGTCGGCGCTGCCCGAGGACGAGGATACGCTGCGGCCGCCATGCTTAGCTACGCGTCCGCCAGCTGCCGCCACGACGAACATCGTCGCGGTCGAGATATTGAAGGTGTGGGCGCCGTCGCCGCCGGTGCCGACGATGTCCAGAAGATTGGTCGTGTCCGCCACCGGCACCTTGGTGCAGAATTCGCGCATCACCTGGGCTGCAGCCGTGACTTCGCCGATGGTTTCCTTCTTGACGCGCAACCCCATGGTGAGTGCAGCAATCATCACCGGCGACATCTCGCCGCTCATCAGCGAGCGGAACAGGGACAGCATTTCATCGTGAAAGATTTCGCGATGTTCGATACAGCGCAGCAGCGCTTCTTGTTGGGTAATCGGCATGGCGAGTCGTGCTCCGTGGATGTCAACCGGCAAGGAAATTCTTCAGCAATGCGTGGCCGTGTTCGGACAGGATGGATTCGGGGTGGAACTGCACACCCTGCACGTCGAACTGCTTGTGGCGCACGCCCATGATTTCGCCATCGTCGGTCCAGGCGGTCACTTCCAGGCACTCCGGCAGCGAGGCGCGCTCGATCGCGAGGGAGTGGTAACGGATCACGGTGTAGGGGCTCGGCAGGTTCTTGAATACGCCGACGCCGGTATGCTCGATGGTGGAGGTCTTGCCATGCATGACTTGCTGTGCGCGCACGACCTTGCCGCCGAAGGCTGCGCCGATGCTTTGATGGCCGAGGCAGACGCCGAGGATGGGAATTTCGCCGGCAAAGCGCTTCAGCACGGGCACCGAGACGCCTGCTTCATTTGGGCTGCAGGGGCCGGGCGAAATGCAGATGCGGTCCGGCTTCATCGCCGCAATCTGGTCCAGCGTGATTTCATCATTGCGGAAGGTGCGGACGTCTTCACCCAGTTCGCCGAAGTACTGGACCAGGTTGTAGGTGAAGGAATCGTAATTGTCGATCATCAGCAGCATGTCAGATTCCCCCATCCAGACCGTCTTGCACCTGCTCGGCAGCGCGCAGCACTGCGCGAGCCTTGTTCTCGGTTTCCTGCCATTCCATTTCCGGAATCGAGTCGGCTACCACGCCGGCTGCAGCTTGCACGTAGAGCATGCCATCCTTGATCACGCCGGTGCGGATCGCAATCGCCAGGTCCATTTCGCCGCCGAAGGAAATGTAGCCGCAGGCGCCGCCATAAATGCCGCGCTTGACCGGCTCCAGCTCGTCGATGATTTCCATCGCACGCACTTTCGGTGCGCCGGACAGGGTACCGGCAGGGAAGGTCGCCTTGAGCACGTCGAGATTGGACAGGCCCGGCTTCAGGATGCCTTCGACATTTGAAACGATGTGCTGCACATGAGAGTATTTTTCGATGACCAGCTTGTCGGTGACACGCACGCTGCCGGTTTCGGCGATGCGGCCGATATCGTTGCGGGCCAGGTCGATCAGCATCACATGCTCGGCAATCTCTTTCGGATCGGACAGCAGTTCCTTGGCCAGTTCCGCATCGCGTTCCGGCGTCGAGCCGCGCGGACGCGTGCCTGCCAGCGGACGAATCGTGACCTTCTTCCCGCCGCCGCTGATGCTTTCATTGCGCACCAGGATTTCAGGCGAGGACCCGACAATGTGCATATCGCCGAAGTTGTAGAAATACATGTATGGCGAAGGATTGAGCGAGCGCAGCGCGCGATACAGCGACAGTGGCGCATCGACATAGGGCTTCTTGATGCGCTGGCCGATCTGCACCTGCATCAGGTCGCCGGCCATGATGTATTCCTTCGCAGTTGCCACCGCCCTCAGATAATCTTCCTTGGCAAATTCGCGGATTGTGTCGGTGCGCACCGAACCGGAAGTGACTGGCACATCGACAGCACGGCGCAGCATGGCGCGCAAGTCTTTCAGGCGCTGGCGTGCCCTGGAATAAGCTTCCGGCTGGGTCGGATCGGCATACACGATCAGGTACAGCTTGCCGGACAGGTTATCGATGACAGCCAGTTCTTCCGTCAGCAGCAACTGGATTTCCGGCAGACCGAGATCATCCTTGGGTGCCGAATGCGCAAGCCGCTTTTCGACATGCCGCACCGTATCGTAGGCGAAGTAACCGGCAAGACCGCCGCAGAAGCGCGGCATGCCGGGGCTGATGGCGACACGGTAGCGCGACTGGAATTCGGCAATGTAATCCAGTGGATTGGTGTCCGCGGTCTCGACCACCTTGCCGTTCCTGACGACTTCGACGCGGTTGCCGAAGCTGCGGATCAGGGTCGATGCCGGCAGGCCGATGAAGGAATAGCGGCCGAAACGCTCGCCGCCGACCACGGATTCCAGCAGGAAGGTGTTCCTGCCTCCGCCCTGGGACTGGCCCAGTTTCAGGTAGAGCGACAAGGGAGTTTCGAGATCGGCGAAAGCCTCGGCGATCAGCGGGATACGGTTGTAGCCTTGTGCGGCCAGCGATTTGAATTCGAGTTCGGTCATGTTTCTCTCCGCCCGCTATTGTAGGTTGTATGCGGAACAGCGGGGCAAATGTCTAAAAACGTTGCCAACCGTGCAAAGGGGTTGGCGGCGATCTGGGTTATTCAGCCCGGGATTGCCAGCGTCGCCACAGCCAAGCCTCAAAGGCGCCCAGCTGGGTTACGTAACGTTTTTTTGCGAGAAACATTTGGTGGTTTTATGCCGAAATAAGATGAGCTGCGTCGAGCAGCGACGAAACTATACCATCCGAATCGACTTCTTGTATAGGCTGCCCATGGTTGTAGCCGTAAGGGACATTCAGCACCCGGCAACCGGCTGCGCGCGCTGCCTGCGCATCATTCGATGAATCGCCGATGGCGACCACCTGCGGAGGTTGCAGATTGAAATCCTCGCATACCTTCAGCAAGGGATACGGGTCTGGCTTTTTCCGGGGCAGCGAATCGCCGCCGTACACCACGTCGAAGTATTGCAGCAGTCCCATTCTTGCCAGCAGCGGCCGGGCGAATGCGATCGGCTTGTTGGTCACGCAGGCAAGACGCATACCCTTGGCCTGCATCGCTTCCAGCCCCTCGCGCACCCCGGGATAAATGCTCACGTAATCGCCATTGATGGCGAGGTAGTGGCGGGTATAAGAGTGCAGCGCCTGTTCAAAATGCCGTTCCACCCCGGCCGCATCGAAATTCACGCCCAGCACGCGCCGGATCAGGTTTTCCGTCCCCTTGCCGACGAAATCGGTAATGGTTTCGATAGGAAGCGGCGGCAGATCGAGCTCCTCCCGCATGCGATTGACCGCGACATGGAAATCCGGTGCAGTGTCGAGCATGGTGCCATCCAGATCGATGATGGCTGCCCGGATGCCGCTCAGGAGCATTGACTGTGGAGTACTCATGCGCGCGGCAGTTGGTCGCGCATGGCGTCGATTACCACCTTGTAATCGGGCTTGCCGAAAATGGCTGATCCGGCGACGAAGGTGTCGGCGCCGGCGCGCGCGGCTTCCGCGATGTTTTCAACCTTGATGCCGCCATCAACTTCCAGCATGATGTCGCGGCCCGACTGGTCAATCATCTTGCGTACTGTTGCAATCTTCTTCAAAGCCTGCGGAATGAAGGACTGTCCGCCGAAGCCCGGGTTGACCGACATGATAAGGACGATGTCGAGCTTGTCCATGACATGCTCGAGATAGTGCAGGGGCGTGGCAGGGTTGAAAACCAGGCCAGCCTTGCAACCATTGTCGTGGATCAGTTGCAGCGTGCGGTCGATATGCTCGGACGCTTCCGGGTGAAAGGTGATGATGTTGGCGCCGGCTTTTGCAAAATCCGGGATGATGCGGTCGACCGGCTTGACCATCAGGTGGACATCGATCGGCACCTGCACATGCGGCCGGATCGCCTGGCAGACCAGCGGCCCTACTGTCAGGTTGGGAACATAATGGTTATCCATCACGTCGAAATGGATGATGTCGGCGCCGGCAGCCACGACATTGCGCACTTCTTCTCCCAGGCGGGCAAAGTCGGCGGATAGAATGCTTGGGGCGATACGATAGGTAGACATGGCAGATCATCTCGGAAAGAATGCGCTATTTTACCTGCTTGCTTGCAGATGACGTATTGCGGCCCGGTCCTGCTCAGGCAGCAATGGGCCGTCGTGCATGCCTTATAAAGAACAGGGAGTTCCCATGGCTGCTTATGAATTCACCGTGTCGGTCAAGACGCGCTACCTGGAAGAGCAATCCGATCCGGAGCGCTCCAATTATGCGTTTGCCTACACGATCACGATCAGGAATACCGGTCAGATTGCCGCGCAACTGATTTCCCGCCATTGGGTGATTGTCGACGCCAGCAACCATGTGCAGGAAGTGCGCGGCCTCGGTGTGGTCGGTCACCAGCCTTTATTGCGGCCAGGCGAGCAGTTCGAATACACCAGCGGAGCGACCCTGGCAACGCCGCAAGGCACGATGGCGGGCAAATATTTCTGCGTTGCCGAGGACGGAGAACAATTCGAGGCAAGGATTCCGGAGTTCGTATTGTCCTTGCCGCGCACCTTGCACTGAACTCAATGAGGATTGTCGTCTTCGGGCGGCGTGGATTTCTGCTGCGGCGGGTCCATCGGCTTTTTGCCTGAAAACATCGTCCACCAGACGATGAATATAAATAAGAATAATGCAACACCAGCTTCCAGCAACAATAGCCACATAACTAGCATCCCAATGTCATTCAAACAGAGAAGTTTACCCGTATCGGCAATGCTGTTCGCGATCGGCCTTGCTGCCTGCACCACGCTCAATCCTCCCGCGCCACCGGTAACAGTCGCTCCTCCGGCGGCTACGCCGCCGGCGAAGCCGGCTGAAGGTCCAAAAGAACTGCTGCGCCCGACGACGTTTGCGGCTTTGCCCGGTTGGGACAAGGATGATCTGCGCGAAGCCTTGCCGGCTTTTCTTGCTTCCTGCGAGGTGCTGGCAAAGAAACCGGAATGGAAAGAGCCCTGCACGGTTGCAAGCGATGTGAATGCAAAAGATGCAAAGGCAGTGCGGCTCTTTTTCGAATCCTTCTTCGTTCCGCATCAAGTTCTCAATCCGGACGGTTCGGACAATGGATTGGTGACCGGCTATTACGAGCCTCTCCTGCGCGGATCGCGCAAGCGCGGCGGTCGTTATCAGACGCCGCTGCACCGGACGCCGGACGATTTGCTGGCGATTGATCTGGCAAGCGTATATCCCGATCTGAAAGGCATGCGCCTGCGAGGCCGCTTGATCGGCGGCAAGGTTGTGCCTTATTTCACGCGGGCCGAAATGGCGCAGTCCAACGTGCTTGCCGGCAAAGAGATGTTATGGGTGGATGATCCGATCGAGGCTTTCTTCCTGCAGGTCCAGGGATCTGGCCGGGTGCAGCTGGCGGACACCAAAGAGGTGGTGCGTGTTGCGTATGCCGATCAAAACGGCCATCCGTACAAATCGATCGGCCGCTACCTCGTTGACAAGGGGGAGATGACATTGGAACAGGCGTCCGCACAAAGCATCAAGGCATGGGTGATTGCCCATCCTTCGCGGCTGCAGGAATTGCTGAATGCGAATCCAAGTTATGTGTTTTTCAAGGAAGAGAAGTTGACTGATCCCAATAAAGGCCCAAAAGGTTCGCTGGGCGTCCCATTGACGCCGCAGCGCTCGATCGCGGTCGATGCGCAATTCGTACCGCTCGGTGTCCCGGTATTCCTGGCAACGACACATCCCGGCAAGGATATTCCCTTGCAGCGGCTGGTTGTGGCGCAAGATACAGGCGGTGCGATCAGAAATCCGGTGCGCGCTGACTACTTCTGGGGTTTCGGTCCGGAGGCGGGCGAGAAGGCCGGTAGGATGAGGCAGCGCGGAATGATGTGGCTACTGTTGCCAAGGCTGGGCAGGAATGCGGATTCTGTAAATACCCGTGCTCAGTAGGGCTACAGGGGGCGAAGCTGAATTCGGCAGCGACTGCGTTTTGCTGAAAATCAAGAATTTGCCGAAAGTGACAAGGGATCGTTAAGAAGATTTTCCGCGTGGCCGACCTGATGTCCTGTCGCGCATTGATGCTTTACCATCTCAATCTTGGACCAACGCCGTCATGGAGGGGATTCATGGACTACGAAAACATTATTGTCGAGACAAACGAAAAGGTGGGGCTGATACGCTTGAATCGCCCCAAGGCACTGAATGCCCTCAATGATCAATTGATGGATGAATTGGGGGATGCGCTGCGGGCTTTCGACGCCGACGACGCGATCGCCTGCATGATCATTACCGGTAGCGAAAAAGCTTTTGCAGCGGGCGCGGATATTGCTGCAATGGCGAACTATTCCTACATGGATGTCTTCAAGAGTGGGTACATCACCCGTAACTGGGAGCAGATTCGCAACATCCGAAAGCCCGTGATTGCAGCAGTGGCGGGCTATGCGCTCGGCGGCGGATGCGAACTGGCAATGATGTGCGACTTCATCATTGCTGCGGACACGGCCAAGTTCGGGCAACCCGAAATTAAGCTCGGAACCATTCCCGGAGCGGGCGGCACCCAAAGGCTTCCGCGGGCCATCTCGAAGGCAAAGGCAATGGACATGTGCCTGACCGCTCGGATAATGGATGCTGTTGAAGCCGAACGGGCAGGGCTCGTATCGCGCGTCGTGCCTGCCGACAAGCTTCTCGACGAAGCGCTCGCTGCCGCAAAAACTATCGCCGGCATGTCCCTGCCCACGGTCCTGATGATCAAGGAAGCCGTTAATCGAGCATACGAAACTACTCTCGCAGAAGGGGTTCAGTACGAGCGCCGACTATTTCACGCCACCTTCGCGATTGAAGACCAAAAGGAAGGAATGGCGGCATTTCTAGAAAAACGCTTGCCACGCTTCAGAAACCTTTGATATAGTTCGCCTCCCGCTGCAAACGGGGGCTAGAAACACCGGCCCAATAATGCAGCGGAAGAGGTGGAAAGCAGCGCAAGGCCTTCGGAAAAATCAAAAAACTTTTTCAAA
>NZ_HE978634.1:153623-159336 GCF_000312045.1 Noviherbaspirillum massiliense JC206 | reverse complement strand
GGCGCTTGACGGCAACAACGCAGTGCTGCATAATCTCATCTCTTTGCTGCTTCTGTTGTGAGATTGGGAAGCGGCGTTGCAAGACTTGAAAAAGTTGAGCAAAAAGAAGCAGTTAGCGTAACAAGTGCAAGTAAAAAAGTGCTTGACGCGAAACGAAAAAAGCTTCATAATCTCGTTTCTCTGCTGCTGACAAACAAAACGATTTGTTGGTGTGGTGCCGGCGCCAAGCGCGGGTGCGGCAGGAAGTGGTTCTTTAAAAATTAACAGCCGATAAGTGTGGGCGCTTGATGGAAGCGCAGCAGCGAGACGCAAGTCTGCTGTAAAACTTTACATATCAAGTGCTCACATCAAGAAGTATAGGTAAGTTCGCAAGAACATACCTGTCAGTATTTGAGTGAGCGAGCTTCTTCGGAAGCGGTCCGCAAGGACAACCACAGAGATTGAACTGAAGAGTTTGATCCTGGCTCAGATTGAACGCTGGCGGCATGCCTTACACATGCAAGTCGAACGGCAGCGCGGGCTTCGGCCTGGCGGCGAGTGGCGAACGGGTGAGTAATATATCGGAACGTGCCCTAGAGTGGGGGATAACTAGTCGAAAGATTAGCTAATACCGCATACGATCTACGGATGAAAGTGGGGGACCGCAAGGCCTCACGCTCCTGGAGCGGCCGATATCTGATTAGCTAGTTGGTGGGGTAAAGGCCTACCAAGGCGACGATCAGTAGCTGGTCTGAGAGGACGACCAGCCACACTGGGACTGAGACACGGCCCAGACTCCTACGGGAGGCAGCAGTGGGGAATTTTGGACAATGGGGGCAACCCTGATCCAGCAATGCCGCGTGTGTGAAGAAGGCCTTCGGGTTGTAAAGCACTTTTGTCTGGGAAGAAATCCCTTGGGCTAATACCTCGAGGGGATGACGGTACCGGAAGAATAAGCACCGGCTAACTACGTGCCAGCAGCCGCGGTAATACGTAGGGTGCGAGCGTTAATCGGAATTACTGGGCGTAAAGCGTGCGCAGGCGGTTGTGCAAGACAGATGTGAAATCCCCGGGCTTAACCTGGGAACTGCATTTGTGACTGCACGGCTAGAGTGTGTCAGAGGGGGGTAGAATTCCACGTGTAGCAGTGAAATGCGTAGAGATGTGGAGGAATACCGATGGCGAAGGCAGCCCCCTGGGATAACACTGACGCTCATGCACGAAAGCGTGGGGAGCAAACAGGATTAGATACCCTGGTAGTCCACGCCCTAAACGATGTCTACTAGTTGTCGGGTCTTAATTGACTTGGTAACGCAGCTAACGCGTGAAGTAGACCGCCTGGGGAGTACGGTCGCAAGATTAAAACTCAAAGGAATTGACGGGGACCCGCACAAGCGGTGGATGATGTGGATTAATTCGATGCAACGCGAAAAACCTTACCTACCCTTGACATGGTCGGAATCCTCCAGAGATGGGGGAGTGCCCGAAAGGGAACCGACGCACAGGTGCTGCATGGCTGTCGTCAGCTCGTGTCGTGAGATGTTGGGTTAAGTCCCGCAACGAGCGCAACCCTTGTCATTAGTTGCTACGAAAGGGCACTCTAATGAGACTGCCGGTGACAAACCGGAGGAAGGTGGGGATGACGTCAAGTCCTCATGGCCCTTATGGGTAGGGCTTCACACGTCATACAATGGTACATACAGAGGGCCGCCAACCCGCGAGGGGGAGCTAATCCCAGAAAGTGTATCGTAGTCCGGATTGCAGTCTGCAACTCGACTGCATGAAGTTGGAATCGCTAGTAATCGCGGATCAGCATGTCGCGGTGAATACGTTCCCGGGTCTTGTACACACCGCCCGTCACACCATGGGAGCGGGTTTTACCAGAAGTGGGTAGCCTAACCGCAAGGAGGGCGCTTACCACGGTAGGATTCGTGACTGGGGTGAAGTCGTAACAAGGTAGCCGTATCGGAAGGTGCGGCTGGATCACCTCCTTTCTAGAGTTTGCGCAGCAAGTCAAGCGTTCACACTTATCGGTGTGTTAATAAGAGAGAACAGAAAACAGTGGCAATCGGGGAGTGATAGTCGGCCCGATTGAGCGTGACTGCAATCTGATCAAGCGGGTCTGTAGCTCAGCTGGTTAGAGCACCGTGTTGATAACGCGGGGGTCGTTGGTTCGAGCCCAACCAGACCCACCAAAGAAGTTTCGGGGGTTTAGCTCAGCTGGGAGAGCACCTGCTTTGCAAGCAGGGGGTCGTCGGTTCGATCCCGTCAACCTCCACCACGCATTTCATGGAAATGTCAAACCTAAGTCGACCGCACCACGCGGCATGATTTAGGTTTGATCTTTCAAAGATCATTGGCTGTTGTGTTCTTTAACAATCTGGAAGAAGTAGTAAAGATTTATCAGTTGGATCTTTGCGTTTGTGATGAGCGTGAAGTGAAGACTGGTGGGTTGTGATTGTATCAATCATAAAGTATGTGAAGTGATCTCAAGTAGTAATGATGACCGCTTTGGATACGGCACACGCAAACTCAAGCTCTATAACGTCTCTGGCAACAGAGGCTAACGTTATAGGGACAAGCGAATAAGTGCACATGGTGGATGCCTTGGCGATATCAGGCGATGAAGGACGTTGTAGCCTGCGAAAAGCTGCGGGGAGCTGGCAAACAAGCATTGATCCGCAGATGTCCGAATGGGGAAACCCGGCCTTTTAGGTCATCGTATTCTGAATACATAGGAATACGAAGCGAACGTGGCGAACTGAAACATCTAAGTAGCTACAGGAAAAGAAATCAACCGAGATTCCCAAAGTAGTGGCGAGCGAAATGGGACCAGCCTGCAAGATTTAGCATCAGTGATAGTGGAACGCTCTGGAAAGTGCGGCCATAGAGGGTGATAGCCCCTTACGCGAAATCATTGGTGTGGAACTAGGCTTGCGACAAGTAGGGCGGGACACGTGAAATCCTGTCTGAAGATGGGGGGACCATCCTCCAAGGCTAAATACTCGATATCGACCGATAGTGAACCAGTACCGTGAGGGAAAGGCGAAAAGAACCCCGGAAGGGGAGTGAAATAGATCCTGAAACCGTGTGCATACAAACAGTCGGAGCCTCGCAAGGGGTGACGGCGTACCTTTTGTATAATGGGTCAGCGACTTACATTCAGTGGCGAGCTTAACCGAATAGGGGAGGCGTAGCGAAAGCGAGTCCGAACAGGGCGTCCAGTCGCTGGGTGTAGACCCGAAACCAGATGATCTACCCATGGCCAGGATGAAGGTGCGGTAACACGCACTGGAGGTCCGAACCCACTAGTGTTGAAAAACTAGGGGATGAGCTGTGGGTAGGGGTGAAAGGCTAAACAAATCTGGAAATAGCTGGTTCTCTCCGAAAACTATTTAGGTAGTGCCTCAAGTATCACCATCGGGGGTAGAGCACTGTTATGGCTAGGGGGTCATCGCGACTTACCAAACCATTGCAAACTCCGAATACCGATGAGTGCGAGCTTGGGAGACAGACGCCGGGTGCTAACGTCCGACGTCAAGAGGGAAACAACCCAGACCGCCAGCTAAGGTCCCAAAGATTGGCTAAGTGGAAAACGAGGTGGGAAGGCTAAAACAGTCAGGAGGTTGGCTTAGAAGCAGCCATCCTTTAAAGAAAGCGTAATAGCTCACTGATCGAGTCGTCCTGCGCGGAAGATGTAACGGGGCTAAGCCAGTCACCGAAGCTGCGGATCTGCTTTTAGCAGATGGTAGGAGAGCGTTCTGTAAGCCTGCGAAGGTGTCTCGTAAGGGATGCTGGAGGTATCAGAAGTGCGAATGCTGACATGAGTAGCGATAATGCGGGTGAAAGGCCCGCACGCCGTAAGCCCAAGGTTTCCTGTTCAACGTTCATCGGAGCAGGGTGAGTCGGCCCCTAAGGCGAGGCAGAGATGCGTAGCTGATGGGAAGCAGGTTAATATTCCTGCACCGTCGTTAGATGCGATGGGGGGACGGATCGTGGAAGGTTGTCCGGGTGTTGGATGTCCCGGTTCCTGTATCGTAGACGGCTGGTAGGCAAATCCGCCAGCCATTAGTCAAGGGTATGGGACGAGTGGCTTTGTGCCGCGAAGCAATCGGAAGGGGTCCCAAGAAAAGCCTCTAAGCTTCAGTCTAACGAGACCGTACCGCAAACCGACACAGGTGGGCGAGATGAGTATTCTAAGGCGCTTGAGAGAACTCGGGAGAAGGAACTCGGCAAATTGGTACCGTAACTTCGGGATAAGGTACGCCCTGGTAGCTTGACCGTGTACAACGGAAGGGTGACGGGGTTGCAATAAACTGGTGGCTGCGACTGTTTAATAAAAACACAGCACTCTGCAAACACGAAAGTGGACGTATAGGGTGTGACGCCTGCCCGGTGCTGGAAGATTAAATGATGGGGTGCAAGCTCTTGATTGAAGTCCCAGTAAACGGCGGCCGTAACTATAACGGTCCTAAGGTAGCGAAATTCCTTGTCGGGTAAGTTCCGACCTGCACGAATGGCGTAACGATGGCCACACTGTCTCCTCCCGAGACTCAGCGAAGTTGAAATGTTTGTGATGATGCAATCTCCCCGCGGCTAGACGGAAAGACCCCATGAACCTTTACTGTAGCTTTGCATTGGACTGTGAACCAATCTGTGTAGGATAGGTGGGAGGCTTTGAAGCGGTGACGCCAGTTGCCGTGGAGCCGTCCTTGAAATACCACCCTGGTTTGTTTGCGGTTCTAACCTTGGCCCGTGATCCGGGTTGGGGACAGTGCATGGTAGGCAGTTTGACTGGGGCGGTCTCCTCCCAAAGTGTAACGGAGGAGTTCGAAGGTACGCTAGGTACGGTCGGACATCGTGCTAATAGTGCAATGGCATAAGCGTGCTTAACTGCGAGACTGACAAGTCGAGCAGGTACGAAAGTAGGACATAGTGATCCGGTGGTTCTGTATGGAAGGGCCATCGCTCAACGGATAAAAGGTACTCTGGGGATAACAGGCTGATTCCTCCCAAGAGTTCATATCGACGGGGGAGTTTGGCACCTCGATGTCGGCTCATCACATCCTGGGGCTGTAGCCGGTCCCAAGGGTATGGCTGTTCGCCATTTAAAGTGGTACGTGAGCTGGGTTTAAAACGTCGTGAGACAGTTTGGTCCCTATCTGCCGTGGGCGTTGGAAGTTTGAGGGGGGCTGCTCCTAGTACGAGAGGACCGGAGTGGACGAACCTCTGGTGTACCGGTTGTCACGCCAGTGGCATTGCCGGGTAGCTAAGTTCGGAAGAGATAACCGCTGAAAGCATCTAAGCGGGAAACTCGCCTCAAGATGAGACTTCCCGGAGACTTGATCTCCCTAAAGGGTCGTTCGAGACCAGGACGTTGATAGGCTGGGTGTGGAAGCGCAGTAATGCGTTAAGCTAACCAGTACTAATTGCCCGTGCGGCTTGTCCCTATAACCTTAGCCGGTTGTAGGCAAGAAAAAGCGTATGCCGATTGAGCATCACGCCCGCCAAAACACTCGTAGTAACTACTACTTCTCTCCAGATTGGATTGCCTGCTCACCCAGCAGGCAGTCAACAAGTTATGCCTGATGACCATAGCGAGTTGGTACCACCCCTTCCCATCCCGAACAGGACCGTGAAACGACTCTGCGCCGATGATAGTGCTGCAACCAGTGTGAAAGTAGGTCATCGTCAGGCTAAATACCCGAAAAAGCCCCGCTCAATTGAGCGGGGC
>NZ_HE978634.1:0-153465 GCF_000312045.1 Noviherbaspirillum massiliense JC206 | reverse complement strand
TTTTTTTTGTGTTTGGAAAAATGACGCCGCGATTCGCCGCAGCTCTCGACGCAGTGTCGGCTTTGGGTTGTGCGACTACTGGTACGTCTGATCTTTCGGCGTGATGTATTTCCGGCGCCGCTGAGGCAATCAACGCGGGGTGCTAAAAGCGGTACATGATCCTTACGACGGCAAAATTTACTCCGTCATTGGGGTTTTTGATCCCGCCGTTTGAGAAATGCTGGTACTTCAAAGCGATATCCAGACCATTTTGGAAGGCGTAGCCAATTCCCAAATGATCACCGAACTCGAACCGAGTCGATAATTGGCGGTCATTATTGTCGTAAAGCTCGGATAGCCAGTGTGCCCCAACCCCGACCTCACCATATAGGCCCCGACCGCTGGCGCCTTCTAGTCGCAGCACCGGCGTAATGCCTACATCCGTAATGTACTGGCGTGCCCCAGGCACGTCACGGAATCGCCGGCCTTGCCATCTGGAGAATGTCAGATCCCAGTAACCGGTCAAACGGCTGTGCTCTGTTTTCAGCCATTCCGCATTCCAATTCCATTGCAGGCCCACGCGCGCCATTCGCGTCTTGTTGCCTGTTCCCCATTCTAGCGACGCCGAGTCGACGGCACCCGCCGGCAGGTGGAGCGAGCAAAGAAGCAAGCATACGGTAGCAGACAAGCCAGGACGAATTCGTTGTGAAAACATAGAAGCGATCTCCGGTAATTGCACGCGAGCGCTGTTGTCCCCAACAGCATCATTCGGACAAGGACGTTGTAACGCAATGCCTATGGGAAGGTATTGAGTGGGCTCACCGGCGCTTGCGGATTCAAGGGAAAAGTGGAGTTAACTTGAGGAAGGTCTGCTGCAAAGCGGAGCCAAGCCGTGATCGCCGGCTGTCGGAGCCGGTAGACCGTGAAATTATCGCTAATTCGCGAACGCTCGCTTAAGGCTGATAGCTGGGCTCATCAAGACCGGCAATACTGACGCGCAGCGCAAGTACGGATCCCGAGAGCGGGTGTTGGGCCAATTCTGCTTCGCTCCGGTTATGCCGGGCGGTCGTAATAAAGAGCGTTCGAAGGTCTGCGCCGCCGAAGACGGGCATGGTGGGGCAGCGCACCGGAAGCTCGATTTTCTGAAGCACATCGCCGGACGGCGAAAGTCGCAGGATGCACCCACCTTCAAAGGCGGCAACCCAATACGCGCCCTCGCTATCGACCACGGCGCCGTCCGGTCGTCCTCCATAGCCATGCGCCTTGTCTTTGGAAAATTGCCTGAACAGGTGGCCCTCGCCAACCCTGCCTTGTGCCAAATCAAATTCATACACCGTAATCCGATGTGCAGTCGTGTCGGCGTGATATAGCAAGCCCGAATCCGGGCTGAACGCGACACCGTTCGAGACCGTGGCCGGGCAGCCCTTGTTTATCAAGCACCCACGTTCCAGGCAATAGAGCGAACCAAGCGGTTGATCGCGCGGTTCATATATCGTCCCGACCCAGAGCCGGCCGGCGGCATCGCAGCGGCCGTCATTGAAGCGCATGCGCGTTGTATCGTACGGGGCTGCAGCCAGTTCAGTCAACGCGCCGGTCGCCGTATCGAAATGCGCTATCCCGGAACGCATTGCCACGATCAGGCCTCCAGTCGCGCAGCGCACGATGCATCCGGGTTCGGCAGGCATTTGCCACGACCGGTGTGCCGCAGTCGGCAGATGATGGCAATGCACCATCCGCGCCGGGATGTCGATCCAGTAAAGGGCTTCTTCCTTCGGATGCCAGAGTGGACTTTCGCCGACTTGCATCGGCGTGGCGTAAAGCACTTCTATGGGTGCGGTCGACACGGTAATGCCTTTTTGGGAGAATGAAATTTCATTATCCCCGAAAACCGAACGCGACAAGGAGCGAACTTGAGCCTCACCACATCCCTTCCCGTCATCGCTTTTCTTGGCACTGGTCTGATGGGCAAACCGATGGCGACCCGCCTCCTGAACGCTGGCTATCCGCTGACTGCCTGGAACCGCACCCAGGCCAAGGCCGAAGCACTCAAGGCCCTTGGTGCCCGGACAGCAGCAACTCCGTCCGCTGCGGTTCATGATGCAGACATCATCATCACCATGCTCGAAGCCGGACCTATTGTCGGAGAGGTGCTCGATCGGGCATTGCCTTCACTGCGCTCCGGTTCGCTGGTGATCGACATGAGTTCCACTGCCCAGTCGGAAGCGCAGCAATTCCATGCAAAGCTTGCTGCGCGAGGCATTTCCTTCATTGATGCGCCGGTTTCGGGGGGCGTGATCGGAGCGGAGGCGGGCACTTTGGCGATCATGGCTGGCGGGACGGCCGCTGACTTCCAGCGCGCCGAAGTGGTGCTCAAGACGATGGGGCGCCCGGTTCTCGTCGGCCCGGCCGGCTGCGGGCAAGTTGCCAAGTTGTGCAACCAGTTGATCGTCGGCGGCACGCTCGCCATCGTAGCCGAAGCGCTATTGCTCGCTCGGGCCGGCGGGGCCGACCCGGCTGCGGTACGCGCGGCTATTCGCGGCGGATTTGCGGAAAGTCGAATCCTTGAGGTGCATGGACAGCGTATGCTAGAGCGAAATTTCTTGCCGGGCGGTCAGGTGAAAAGCCAGTACAAGGATCTGGAGAACGTACTTGGCGCGGCCGCCGCAGCAAGCCTTCGGCTGCCCCTGACCGAACTGGTCACGGACGGTTTTCGCAGTATCCTGAATGAGGTGCCCAATGCCGATCAGTCGGCGGCGCTGCTTGCGCTGGAGCGCATGAATCCAGGCAAGCGACTGGGGACCGAACCGGACAAGCTACCCTGAGCCAACAAAAAAGGAGGAGACACCATGAAAATCCAGCGCTGGATATCTGTAGTCGCTGCGGCAGCGCTTGCCTGCGCAAGCAGCTTCATCCATGCGGAGACTTATCCCGACAAGCCGATCCGGCTGGTGGTGCCTTTCACTGCGGCGGGCACCACCGACATCCTGGCGCGTGCAGTGGGCGCCGAATTGTCCAAGAGCCTGGGCCAGCAAGTCATCATCGATAACCGACCGGGCGCGGGTGGCAATATTGGCACGGAAATCGTGGCCAAGTCCGCACCGGACGGCTACACGCTGCTGATGGGCACGGTCGGCACCCATGCGATCAACCAGTCGCTGTATCCCAAGCTGACCTTCGACCCGATCAAGGATTTTGCGCCTGTCAGTCTGGTCGCGGCGGTGCCGAACGTACTCGTTCTGAACACGGCGTTTGCGGAGAAAAACCACATCACCGACGTCAAGAGTTTTGTCGCCTACCTCAAGGCCCATCCCGGCAAGCTGAACATGGCGTCCAGCGGCAATGGCACGTCGATCCACCTGGCTGGCGAACTCTTCAAGACGCAGACTGGAACCTTCATGGTCCATATTCCCTATCGCGGCTCGTCGCCGGCCGTGACCGACCTGATCGGAGGTCAGGCGGACCTGATGTTCGACAACCTGCCTTCTTCGCTGCCTTTCATTAAGACCGGAAAACTGCGGGCCATTGCCGTCACCAGCAGCAAGCGCTCGCCCGCCTTGCCGGATGTTCCGACGATTGCCGAAAGCGGTGGTGAGCTTGCCAACTTCGAAGCCAGCTCGTGGTTCGGCATCCTCGCGCCCGCCGGCACGCCCAAAGAAATCGTCGACAAGCTGCAGCAGGAAATCGCCAAGTCCTTGTCCAGTCCCGCAGTAAAGGAAAAGCTGGTGGCACAGGGGGCTGAGCCGATCGGAAATACGCCCGCGCAATTCGCCGCACACATCCAGGCCGAGACGAGGAAATGGTCGAAAGTCGTCAAGGATTCCGGTGCCAAGGTCGATTGAACCTGATCCTCGACTGACAACCAAAGCACAAACCCCTCCCGCGATTGCGGGAGGGCTCCGTTTCCTGCAAAATTCCCTCCAGCATCATCATCCGCCGACAGGCGAAACCCTTCATTTCCAAGCTCCGCCCCCATGTCTTCCACGTATCAAGAACGCACCGACTGGCGCGCCGTATGGCGCTTGATTGCTCCTTACTGGCAATCCGAAGAAAAATGGAAGGCGCGCGGCTTGTTGGCGGCAGTGATCGCGCTGGCGCTGGGCATGGTTTATCTCGATGTTCAGTTCAACGCCTGGAACCGGGATTTCTACAATGCCCTGGAATCCAAGGATTTTCCGGCCTTCAGAGAGCAGCTCTGGCGCTTTTCCTATCTGGCATTCATCTACATCGCGGTCGCGATTTACCGGATTTATCTGACCCAGGGGCTGGGCATGCGCTGGCGTACCTGGATGACCAGGCAGTACATGGAGGAGTGGCTCGCCAACCAGACGTATTACCGCATCGAACAGACCCGCTCCGCCGATAACCCGGACCAGCGGATCGCGGTGGACCTCGACCTGCTCACCACCGGCTCGCTGTCTCTGGCGCTCGGCTTTCTGTCCAGCGTCGTGACCCTGGTCTCCTTCATCGGCATCCTGTGGGCGGTCAGCGGCCCCTTGTCCTTCATGCTTGCCCAGCACGAATTCACCATTCCGGGATACATGGTCTGGTTTGCCATCCTGTATGCGGGATTCGGCTCGATGCTGGTTTGGTGGATAGGCAAGCCGCTGGTCCATCTGAACTTCGAGCAGCAGCGCTTCGAAGCCGACTTCCGCTTCGGCCTGATCCGCATCCGCGAAAATGCGGAAGCGGTTGCGCTCTATCGCGGCGAACCGCAGGAACTTTCCCATCTTTCCGGGCGCTTCGAACGCATCAGGGGCAACTGGTGGGCCATCATGCGCACGACCAAGCAGCTGAACACCGCTTCGACCTTCTATGCGCAATTCGCGATCATTTTTCCCTTCCTGGTCGGCGCGCCGCGCTATTTTTCGGGCGCCATCAAGCTTGGCGAGTTGATGCAGATCAGTTCGGCATTCGGGCATGTACAGGAAGCGCTGTCGTGGTTCATCGATGCCTTCAGTTCCTTGGCGAACTGGAAAGCCAGTGTCAATCGCCTTGCCGGATTTCATGCCGCCGTCCAGGCTGCGCGCGAACACGAATCGGGCATTGCCGTCACTCGCAACAATGTGGGCGCGCTCCTGCTCGACGACCTGAGCCTGCAGTTGCCTGATGGTGTGCCACTGACCCGGCCGCTGTCCGGAGACATCCATACCGGCCAGCGCATCCTGGTCAGCGGCCCGTCCGGCTGCGGCAAATCGACCTTGTTCCGGGCAATCGCCGGCATCTGGCCGTACGGAACAGGCAGCATCGAAATCCCGAGCGATGCAAAGCTGTTGTTCGTGCCGCAGAAAAGCTATCTACCCATAGGCACACTGCGCGCAGCGATTGCCTATCCCGCCGCGGCAAATGCCTACCGCGACCTTGCAATCCGCCATTACCTGGAGCTCTGCCGGCTGTCCCATCTTGCCGACAAGCTGGATGAGTCGGACAACTGGAGCCAGCGCCTGTCGCCCGGTGAGCAGCAGCGGCTTGCGTTCGTGCGGGTGTTGCTGACGCGTCCGCAGGTGCTGTTCCTGGACGAGGCAACCAGCGCGCTCGATCCTGCAACCGAAGAGCTTTTGTACGGCCTGGTCCTGCAGGAATTGCCGGATGCCGCCGTTATCAGCATTGCGCATCGCGACCTGGTTGCGAAATTCCACGCAATCCACTGGCGGTTTGTCCCAGCTCAAGGCCGGCAAGAAGCTCAGGCCGCTTCGCAGGAGCGTGGGCACTATACAATTCAAGAGGCCCGGCTGGCCACCACCTGAGAGTGACTGCATGCCGGTGCGGCGACTTCCGCGCCGGCTGAAGGCCTCCGTCATGCAGTTGCTACCTGCGTGCATCCAAGGCGCCGCTCCACGATAACAAGAAACTTAAATGAAAAAATTGACAGTCCTGATGAGCGCCTGCCTTGCACTGGCAGGATGCATGCACCAGAAACTCGCAGACGGGCTCTCTTCGGACCCGGCACAGACGGACTCTGACGGCAATGTGCAGCTGGCGCCGTTTTCCGCCGGCGCATCCGGGAGCTTGCCAAGAGGCTGGAAGCCGCTGGTCCTGCTGCGCACCAAGAAGAAGACCGATTACCGGTTGGTCGACGAACAGGACCGTGTCGTGCTGCATGCCCGCGCCGCCGCCGCATCCTCCGGTCTGATCCACGAAGTCAACATCGACCCGGCCAGCCGGCCATGGCTGCACTGGAGCTGGAAAATCAAGCGCCTGATTGCCAGCGCCGACAATACCCAGCAGTCCGCCGAGGACTCTCCGGTGCGCATCGTCCTGGCTTTCGACGGTGACAAGGAAGAACTGCCATTTGCTGACCAGATGTTTTTCGAGACGGCAAAGCTCGTCACCGGCCACGACTTTCCCTATGCAACCCTGATGTACATCTGGGAAAACCGGGAAGCGGTCGGTACCGTGATCCGCAACAGCCGCAGCAGCCGAGTGCGCATGTTCGTCGCCGCCAGCGGCCCCGATGGCAGTGGGGAGTGGCGCGAATTCAAGCGCAATATCGTCGAGGACTACGAAAAGGCGTTCGGTGAAAAACCGGGACGATTGATCGGCGTCGGCGTGCTCACCGACACTGACAATACCGGTGAAACGGCGGAAGCCTGGTATGGCGACATCCGCCTGCTGCCGGACGAAAGGGAGCAGGCCACGCGATCCGGCGCGTCGTTGCCTGTCGGTCTGGAAGATCAGGAAACCCGCAGCCACGCCTCGGCCAGACGTACCCAGTAGGTGGCGCCGATCGGCAGCAGCGCATCGTTGAAATCGTAGCTCGGGTTGTGCAGGTTGCATGGTCCGGCGCCATGGCCGCCATCCCGGTGCGCACCATCCCCGTTGCCGATGAACACATAGCAGCCCGGCTTTTCCTGCAGCATGAAGGCGAAGTCTTCCGCGCCCATGGTTGGCTCGACATGCGCATCGACGTTTTCCGCACCGACCACCGACGCCATGACTTCGACTGCAAACGCGGTTTGCTCGGGATGGTTGATCAGTGGCGGATAGTTGCGATGGAACTGGAATTCGACCTGCGCATCGAAGGCGGCCGCGGTATGGCTGGCAATATCCCGCATGCGCTGCTCGATCAGGTCCAGCACCTCGGTGCTGAAGGTGCGCACCGTTCCGATCATGCGGGCTTCATCCGGAATAATGTTGGTAGCGCTGCCGGCGTGGATCTGCGTGATGGACAGCACTGCCGCATCGACGGGATTGCAGTTGCGCGAGACAATGGTTTGCCAGCCTTGCGCAATCTGCACTGCTGTCATGATCGGATCGATGCCTTTGTATGGCTGCGCAGCATGCGAGCCCTTGCCGCGGATCGTGAGTTCGAATTCATTGGATGAAGCCATCATCGGTCCGGCTGTCACGCCGAAGCTGCCGACCGGCGCGCCGGGCCAGTTGTGCATGCCGAACACCGCCTGCATCGGGTATTTTTCGAACAGGCCTTCGTCCATCATCCGCTTTGCACCGCCGCCGCCTTCCTCGGCCGGCTGGAAGATGAGATAGACCGTGCCGTCGAAATTGCGATGTTGGGCCAGATAACGGGCCGCACCGAGCAGCATGGCGGTATGGCCATCATGGCCGCATGCATGCATCTTTCCGGAATGCTTCGATTTATGCGCGAAGGTATTGATTTCCTGGACCGGCAGCGCATCCATGTCGGCGCGCAAGCCGATCGTGCGCTCGCTGCGGCCATTCCTGATGATGCCCAGCACCCCGGTGCCCCCGAGGCCGCGCACGACCGGGATTCCCCATTCTTCCAGCTTGCGCGCGACCACCTCGGCAGTGCGATGCTCCTCGAAGCAGAGTTCGGGATGGGCATGGATATCGCGCCGGATTTCCTGTAATTCCGCATGAAACGCGACGATCGGATCAATCAGCTTCATTGCTTTCTCCACATTTGCCGGATTGCCGGACCAACGCGCGCCGTTTCGCTGCGGATGCCTGGCCAGGATGGCGGTTTCCATGATTGGCTATCCGCGGACCATGCGCCGGCCCATTTCAAGTGGATATCTTACGCTGTCCGTGTGCTGCCCGCGTTTAACTAAAATCAATGCTGAACAGGCATCGATCGACACACGGCAAGGAGGAAATGACGGGCCATGCATGAGAATGTCCTTCCGTCATTTTCGTGGAGGGACAGCCTTCATCCGGCGCGCCGCCAGTGTTGGCAACAGATTGCCTGCTCGCCGCTCTCCATTTTTGTGCCGCCATGCGCTAGGATGCTGATGAACCCGGAAGGAACCATGAACACGACCATTGTCCGCGCGGCCTGCCCGCATGATTGCCCTGACACCTGCGCTCTTCTCGTGACCGTCAAGGATGGTGTCGCCACCCAAGTGCACGGTGATCCCGACCATCCCACGACAGCAGGCGCGCTGTGCACGAAAGTCGCTCGTTACACCGAACGCACCTATCATCCCGATCGCCTGCTGCATCCGATGAAGCGGATCGGCAAAAAGGGAGAGGGGAAATTTGTCCGCATCAGCTGGGATGAAGCGCTCGATACCATTGCTGCGCGGCTGAAGGCAATTGCCGTTCGCGATCCGCGCGCCATCCTTCCCTACAGCTACGCCGGCACCATGGGCCTGGTGCAAGGCGAGTCGATGGCCGCGCGCTTCTTCCATCGTCTCGGCGCTTCTTTGCTGGACAGGACCATCTGCGCTTCCGCCGGTGGCGCGGGTTACAAGTACACCATCGGCGCGCGCATCGGTACCGACATCGAGCAATTCCAGAATGCCAGGCTGATCCTGATCTGGGGCGGCAATCCGATCGCTTCCAACCTGCATTTGTGGATGCGCGTGCAGGAAGCCAAGCGGCGCGGGGCGAAGCTGATCGCGATCGATCCCTACCGCTCGCTAACGGCCGATAAATGCCACCAGCACATTGCCCTGATGCCGGGCACGGACGCCGCGCTTGCATTGGGGATGATGCATGTGCTGATCAGGGAAGACTTGATCGACTATGACTACATCGCCCGCCATACGCTCGGCTTCGAAGCCTTGAAGGAAAGAGTGCAGGAATGGCCACCGGAGCGGGTGGCGCAGGTTTGCGGCATCACGACGCAGGAGATCGAGCAACTGGCACGCGAATATGGCGCAACCGCCAGACGCGGCGAGGGCGCTGTCATCCGTCTCAACTATGGCTTGCAGCGCGTGCATGGCGGCGGCATGGCGGTGCGCAACATCGCCTGCCTGCCGGCGCTTGTCGGCGCATGGCGTCATGCCGCCGGCGGCGTGCAGCTTTCCGTTTCCGACAGCTTTCCGAAAAACAGTCAGGCATTGCAGCGGCCGGATCTGATGCCAGCTGGCCGTGCGCCGCGCACCATCAACATGAGCACGATAGGCAATGACCTGCTGCGCGAGGCATCGCCGGAATTCGGCCCGAAGATCGAAGCCCTCGTTGTCTACAACGCCAATCCGCTGGCGGTCGCGCCTGAATCACCGAAGGTTGCACAGGGTTTTGCGCGCGAGGATTTGTTCACCGTCGTGCTCGAGCATTTTCAAACCGACACCGCCGACTTTGCGGATATCCTGCTGCCCGCCACGACGCAACTTGAGCATGTGGATGTGCATGCGGCGTATGGCCATCATTACATGATGGCCAATAATGCAGCGATTGCGCCGCTTGGCGAAGCCAGGCCGAATACCGAAATCTTCCGCTTGCTGGCCGCCCGCATGGGCTTCGATGAGCCCTGCTTTGCCGAGAGCGACGATGCCATCGCGGCCCAGGCATTCGACAGCCGCAATGTCCGCGCCATCCACTTCGACTGGGACGCGCTGAAGCAGAAAGGCTGGCAAAAACTCAATATGCCGGAAGCGCCGTTTGCCGACGGCGGCTTTCCCACACCGTCTGGCAAGTGCGAGTTCTACAGCGAACGCATGAAGGCGGATGGCTTCGACCCCTTGCCAAGCTATATCCCGCCGCATGAATCGGTGGCGAGCAGTCCGGAGTTGGGAAAACCTTATCCGCTCGCGATGATTTCCCCACCGGCACGGAACTTTCTCAACAGCACCTTCGTCAATGTGAAGAGCCTGCGCGATACGGAAGGCGAGCCGCATCTCGATATCCATCCTGCCGATGCGGCCGTGCGTGGCATCCATGACGGCGACCGTGTGCGGATTCATAACGAACGCGGCTCCTTCGTCATGAAGGCGCGGGTGACCGACAAGGCGCGGCCGGGTCTAGTTGTCGGCCTGTCCATTTGGTGGAAGAAGCTGGCATCCGATGGAAAGAATGCGAATGAAGTTACCAGCCAGCGCCTGACCGACATGGGCAGGGGGCCGACCTTTTACGATGTGCTGGTGCAGGTGGAAAAAGCATAAGAGCGCTTGGCGGAATGCCGATGAATATGCGGCCGCAGTTGAGTTGTGTGAATTGTGCGCAACGCTCATAACGAAATATGTAAGGAAGAAATGGCAATGAAGTTGCGGGCATGGTGGGTGTGTGGAGTGGCGGCATTGTCCGCGGGTTGTTCTCAAATCGGTTATTTCGTGCAGGCGGCCCATGGGCAAATCAGCCTGCTGTCGGAAGCCAAGCCGATCGACGACTGGCTGTCCAGTCCGGACACTGCCGACAAGCTCAAGACCAAGCTCACCAAGGTGAAAGAGATCCGCGCGTTTGCCGCGCGCGAACTCGGCTTGCCGGACAACGCCAGCTACACCACCTACGCCGACCTGAAGCGGCCGTACGTGCTGTGGAATGTGGTAGCCACGCCGGAGCTCTCGCTGAAGCCGAAGCAGTGGTGCTTCCCGGTTGCGGGCTGCGTGAATTACCGCGGCTACTACAGCAAGGAGGAGGCGCAAGCCTATGCCGCCGAATTGCGCAAGGAACATTACGATGTCGATGTCTCCGGCGTTCCTGCTTATTCGACCCTGGGCTGGTTCAAGGACCCAGTGCTGTCTACCTTCATCCAGTATCCGGATGCCGAACTGGCGCGCCTGGTGTTTCATGAACTGGCGCACCAGGTGGTGTATGCCGCAGGCGATTCGAAATTCAACGAGGCGTTTGCCGTGGCGGTGGAAGAGGTCGGCGTCGCCCGCTGGCTCGACAAGTATGGCGATGACAAGATGCGCAAGGCGTATGACGATTACAGCAAGCGCAAACGCGATTTCCTGGCGCTGCTGATGAAATACCGCAAGGCCTTGGATGACAACTACAAGAGCGACGCCAGCGATGATGAAAAGCGCGGGAAAAAGGCCGAACTGTTCCAGGCGATGAAGGATGACTATCAGACGCTGAAAGTCTCATGGGGCGGCTACGGCGGCTATGACCGCTGGTTTGCGGAGCCGCTTTCGAATGCACACCTGTCGATCATCGCCACCTATCATGATTTCGTGCCGGGTTTTCGTGCGCTGCTTGCTCAAAGCAAGAACCTGGACGAGTTTTACGATACCGCCCGCAAGATGGCCAAGCTCGACAAGTCCGTGCGCCGCCAGCAGCTGGCCGAACTTGGACACGTGCCGCTGCAAGCCACCGACAATTCGGTGGCTTCTGCAGTGCATTGATTTCACTGCATTGCCGGCGGCAGCCCACGTCGAGGATGCCACCGGCTGCTCATGTTCGCTGCCACTCCTTCCCGATTCTTTCCAGTCCCTTGTTGACCCAGCAGTGGCGAGCGCTCGACATGCCTTCATGCTGCGTTGCCGCAAAAGCCCGCATGCATTTTCATCGCCTGCTGCAGGTGTAAGGCTTCTGGTCTTCAACTGCGGCAAACCGACAAGAATATTCGGTTAAACAGCACAATTTCCTCGACATTGCTCAAAATACTTGCGTGCAGGCGCACTGCCCGATACGATCTAGCCTAAAAAAAAGACTGCTCGTTCTTTTTGTGGGTAGTCACCATTCGTCTATTTAAAACTAACTAGGGAATTGAGGCGGGCAATGGAAAAAATTTGGCTGAAGTCTTATCCGAAAGGCGTGCCGGCAGAGATCGATTACACCCAGTACCGGTCACTGGTGCATCTGCTGGAAGACGCTTTCAAGAAATACGCCACACGCAATGCCTATGTGTGCATGGACAAGTATCTGACCTATGGAGAGGTCGACGATCTGTCCAGGAAACTGGGTGCGTGGCTGCAGAGCAAGGGCTTGCAAAAAGGCGCCCGCGTGGCAATCATGATGCCCAACGTGCTGCAGTATCCGGTTGCCATCGCCGGCGTCCTGCGTGCCGGTTATACCGTGGTCAACGTCAACCCGCTGTACACCCCGCGCGAACTGGAGCACCAGCTCAACGACTCTGGCGCCGAAGCCATCATCATCCTCGAGAATTTCGCCACCACTCTGGAACAAGTCATCGGCAAGACCAAGGTCAAGCATGTGGTGGTTGCCAGCATGGGTGAAATGCTCGGCGGCGTGAAAGGCATGATCGTCAACTTCGTGGTGCGCAAAGTGAAGAAAATGGTGCCGGCATTTTCATTGCCGAAAGCCGTGCCCTTCAAGAAGGCATTGGCGGAAGGCGCCAGCATGACGCTCAAGCCGGACCAGTGCACCCAGGAAGATGTCGCCTTCCTGCAGTACACCGGCGGTACCACCGGCGTATCCAAGGGGGCCGTGCTGAAGCATCGCAACGTCATCGCGAACGTGCTGCAGAACGAGGCATGGGCGCAGCCGTCCCTGAACAAGGAGCCGAAGGTCGAGGACATCACGATCGTCTGCGCCTTGCCCCTGTATCACATCTTCTCGCTGACCGCATGCTGCCTGCTCGGCACCCGCCTGGGCGCGATGAACCTCCTGATTCCCAACCCGCGCGACATCCCGGGTCTCATCAAGGAGCTGTCGAAGCATCAGGTGACGATGTTCCCGGCTGTGAACACGCTGTACAACGGTCTGGTGAACAACCCTGAATTTGCCAAGCTGGACTTTTCCAAGCTCAGGACCTGCAACGGCGGCGGCATGGCGGTGCAGAAAGCCGTCAACGACAAGTGGCTCAAGGTTACCGGCTGCCCGATCATCGAAGGCTATGGCTTGTCCGAGACTTCTCCGGTGGCTACCTGCAACCCGGGCGACGCGACCGAATTCTCCGGCACGATCGGGTTGCCGATTCCTTCGACCGAGATTGCGATCCTGGACGACAATGGCAATCCGGTGCCGCTGGGACAGCCGGGAGAGATCGCCATCCGCGGTCCCCAGGTAATGGCCGGCTACTGGAACCGTCCGGAAGAGACGGCGAAAGTGATGACTCCGGATGGCTTCTTCAAGTCGGGTGACGTTGGCGTCATGGATGAGCGCGGCTATGTGAAGATCGTCGACCGCAAGAAGGACATGATCCTGGTGTCGGGCTTCAACGTCTATCCGAACGAAGTGGAAGACGTGGTAGCGTCTCACCCCGGCGTGCTGGAATGCGCATGTGTCGGTGTGACGGACAGCAATTCCGGTGAAGCGGTGAAGGTCTACGTGGTACGCAAGGACCCGAACCTGACGGCACAGCAAGTCATCGACTTCTGCCGGGACCGCCTGACCGGCTACAAGCGGCCGAAATACGTCGAGTTCCGCAACGATCTGCCGAAGACGAACGTGGGCAAGATCCTGCGCCGCGAATTGCGCGACGAGAAAAAGTCGGCTTCGGCAACAGCCTGAGATTCGCTGAAGGGTTCTTCCTCAACCGCCTGCCAGTCAGGCGGTTTTTTTTGCCCGTCGCAAGGGGACGAGCGGGCTTCGCAAGGAGTTCAGCTTGCACGCACAATGCCGGCACGTCCATCCTCGACCACGAAGCTTGCGAGGGTTTCGATGCCGGAGTCGGCCCGGTACACGTCTTCCAGTGCCTGGAAGCGCGCGATGCTGCGCGACGGCGTCACATCCATCAGCACGAAGCCGCGACGGTCGCTGCGGCCATAGCGGATGTGCGGATTCTGCGCGACGTACTGGTCGGTGCGCGCTTGCGGGCGCGAGTTGGAGGTGACGGAAGTGCCACAGAATTCGGCGGCAAGCACCGGATTGTCCGGCGACGCGGGCCGGTCGAAATCCGGTTTCAGATCGGAGGCGAAGAAGGAGTGCACGTCGCCGGAAATCACGACCGGATTGGCGGGGCGATGGCGGAGCATGCTGTCGAACAAGCGGCTGCGCGCCGCCGGATAGCCATCCCATGCATCGGTCCAGAAGCGGCCTTCGCCTGGTTGCGCGATCGGCACCTGACTGGACTGCGCCATCAGGGTTTGCTGCGCAATGAAATTCCACTTCGCGCGGGAAGAGGCAAGGCCTCCGTCCAGCCAGGCTTCCTGTCCCTGGCCGAGCAGGGTGCGCGACGCTGCCATCCTTTCCGCACAGCTTGACGACACCGAGCTGGAGCCACCACAGCCACGCGGCTGGCAGGCCTGGTAAGACCGGTACTGGCGATCATCGAGCACATGGAATCGGGCGAGCCGTCCCCAGTCGTAGCGGCCGTAAAGGCGAAAATGGGTAAAGCGATTCGGACCATCCGGCAAGCCCGGCAGGCGTACCGGCATGTGCTCGTAGAAGGCTTGATAAGCCGCGGCGCGGCGTGCGATGAAATCCGGATCCAGGCGCTCGTCCCGGTCCGCGCCATAGTCGTTTGCCACTTCATGATCATCCCAGGTCACGATCCAGGGGGCGGCGAGGTGCGCCGCCTGCAATTGCGGGTCGGATTTGTACTGGGCATAGCGGGCACGATAGTCGGCCAGCGTGAAGCTTTCGTGGCTGCGCCGGCGCGGGGACATCGGATGGGACAGTTCATACGGGCCCCACTCGTAGATGTAGTCGCCGAGGAAGGCGATCAGGTCCGGTGCTGCATTGGCGATATGCCGGTGCGCAACGTATTCGCCGAACTCCCAGTGCTGGCAAGATGCGAAGGCGAAGCGCAGGGACGAGGGCATCGCGTCGGCACGTGGCGCAGTGCGGGTGCGTCCCACCGGGCTTACCGCGTCGCCCAGCATGAAGCGGTACCAGTACCAGCGCTCCGGCTGCAGTCCGGTCACGTCGACGTGCACGCTGTGCGCGAGTTCGGCAAGCGCAGTGGCCGTTCCCTGCGCGGCAATACGCTTGAAGCGATCATCCTCGGCGATTTCCCAGCGTACGCCCACAGGTTCGGGGGCGATCGATTGCGCATCCAACGGGTCCGGCAGGATGCGGGTCCAGAGCACGACGCTCGTTGAACGGGGCGAGCCGGACGCCACGCCCAGGCTGAATGGATAGGACGTGCTGCGCGCAATCGTCTTTACCGGGGCGGCCGCTGCGAACGCGGCAAGCGATGCGAGTCGGGCCGCATGAGCCAGGAAAGACCTGCGGTCATATTGCATCAAAACACCTCTTTGTGGCGACACTGCCAATCTCGCATATTGTCTCCGCCGGCAGCCGAAGTCGCGATGACGAGGCGCAGAAGCGTTCGCGCGGCTGTGCATAAAGGCCGCTGCATCGGCAGCCGCTTTTCCGTCAGCCTTCGGTAGAGGTTGCGTCGGATGAGGAAGGCAGGGGCGGAATGATGCGCGGCTTGCGGTCCGTTCCGGTAGCGACGTAAGTGAGCGTTGCTTCCGTGACCTTGACGGTTTCGGCCTGCAGGCGATTGCGCTCGGCATACACTTCCACGTTGACCGTGATGGAGGTCCTGCCCACTCGCACGATGTCCGCGTAAAAGGACAGTAGGTCGCCGACGAAGACCGGATGCTTGAACAGGAATGAATTCACGGCAATGGTTGCGACCCGGCCATTGGCCCGGCGCACCGCAGGCAGGGAGCCGGCGATGTCGACCTGCGCCATGATCCAGCCGCCGAACACATCTCCATAGACATTGGCATCGGAAGGCATGGGCATCACGCGCAATTCTGGAAATTTTCCTTCGGGCAGGCCCGGATGATAGATGTTCGTCATTTCGTATTCCTCAGTTGCTGTGCCGCATTGGCGGCAGTTCTGAAGCCTGCCCGATGAGCAATCAGGGGCTGGGCTACAATCAAACCCCGAAGCATAAACCATTCTGATTCATTCTTGCCCCACGTCATGCGTCGTCATTCCATCTCTTCTCCTGAACCTGCCGCCAACCAGGGTACCCGCAACGACTGGGCAACGATCAAGACCTTGTTCCCTTATCTTTGGGCGTACAAATGGCGCGTGCTGCTGGCGCTGGTGTTCCTGGTCGGTGCCAAGGTCGCGAATGTCGGCGTACCGCTCGTACTGAAAAAGCTGATCGATCACATGACGGTCGGTCCGAACAATCCGCTCGCCTTGATCGTCTTGCCCGCAGGTTTGCTGATTGCCTATGGCTTGTTGCGCCTGTCGACTACGGTATTCACCGAATTGCGCGAATTCGTGTTCGCCAAAGTCACGCAAAGTGCGGTACGCACGATTGCGTTGAAAGTATTCCGCCACCTGCATGCCTTGTCGCTGCGCTTTCACCTGAACCGGCAGACCGGCGGCATGACGCGCGATATCGAACGTGGCACGCGCGGCATTTCCTCGCTGGTGTCGTACACGCTCTACAGCATCCTGCCGACCCTGGTCGAAATTACGCTCGTGATCGGCTATCTGATGCTGCACTACGATGTATGGTTTGCGGTGATTGCCCTTACGGCGCTGGTCGTCTATATCCTGTACACCATCGTCGTGACCGAGTGGCGCACGCATTTTCGCCGCACCATGAACGACCTGGATTCCACCGCGAATACCAAGGCGATCGATTCGCTCATCAATTACGAAACGGTGAAGTACTTCGGCAACGAAGATTACGAAGCGCAGAATTACGACCGCAGCCTGCAAAAGTGGGAGACCGCCGCGGTGAAATCCCAGACTTCGCTGTCGTTCCTGAATGCCGGCCAGGCAGCCATCATCGCTACCGCGGTCACCCTGATCCTGTGGCGCGCCACCCTGGGCGTGATGAGCGGCAGGATGACGCTGGGCGATCTGGTGCTGGTCAATGCCTTCATGATCCAGTTGTACATTCCGCTGAATTTCCTCGGCGTGATTTACCGTGAAATCAAGCAGAGCATGGCCGACATGGAGCGCCTGTTCGCCTTGCTGGAGCAGCATCGCGAAATCGCCGACGCGCCGCATGCGAAGCCTCTGACGGTCGCTGGCGCTGAAGTGAAGTTTTCGAAAGTGGATTTCAGCTACGAGTCGAACCGCCAGATCCTGTTCGGCGTCGATTTCACCATTCCTGCCGGCACCACGACGGCGGTAGTCGGCCACAGCGGTTCGGGCAAGTCGACCCTGTCGCGATTGCTGTTCCGCTTCTACGACATCGATGCCGGCAGCATCACCATCGATGGCCAGGACTTGCGCAATGTCACCCAAACTTCATTGCGCAAGGCGATCGGCATCGTGCCGCAGGATACGGTGCTGTTCAACGACACGATCGAATACAACATTGCCTATGGCCGGCCCGGCGCAGGGAAGGAAGAGATCATCGCGGCCGCCAAGGCCGCGTATATCCATGACTTCATCGAGAGCCTGCCCGACGGGTATGCGACGAAAGTCGGCGAGCGCGGGCTGAAACTGTCCGGCGGGGAAAAGCAGCGGGTAGCGATTGCGCGCACCCTGCTGAAGAATCCGGCGATCCTGATCTTCGACGAAGCTACCTCGGCGCTCGACTCGAAATCGGAGCAGGCCATCCAGGCGCAACTGAAGGAGATCGCGAAGAACCGGACCACGCTCGTGATTGCACACCGCCTGTCGACGATTGCCGATGCGGCGCAGATCCTGGTGCTCGACCATGGCCGCATCGTCGAGCGCGGCACCCATGTCCAGCTGCTGGCCGAGAACGGCATGTATGCGCAAATGTGGGCACGCCAGCAGGCGCGACCGGACGAGGTTTCCGCATCTGGCGGGCAGGGCGAAGAGAGCATGGTGGGGTAGGCGGCCATGGAAACCAAGTGGCTGGAAGACTTCATCTCGCTGGCGGAAACCCGCAGTTTCAGCCGCTCGGCCGAACTGCGCCATGTGACTCAGCCCGCATTTTCCCGGCGCATTCAGGCGCTGGAAGCCTGGCTCGGCGCCGACCTGATTGATCGCACGTCGTATCCCACGCGCCTGACGCCGGCTGGCGAAGTGTTTTACGAGCAGGCGCTCGAGATGCTCGGCCAGATCAACAATGCCCGCGCGCTGCTGCGCGGGAAGCGTCCCGCCGGCAGCGGTACCATCGATTTCGCGGTGCCGCACACGCTGTCATTGACCTACATGCCGAAATGGCTGAGCCGGCTGGAAGCCGGTTTCGGTGCGCTGCACACCCGCCTGATGGCACTGAACGTGCATGACGCGGTCATGACGATGGTGGAAGGCGGTTGCGACCTGCTGCTGTGCTATCACCATCCGCGCCAACCGGTGCAGCTCGACGCCGGTCGGTACGACATGCTCACGCTCGGGACCGAAGCCCTGCGTCCCTATGTGCGCTGCAACGCGGCCGGCGTGCCCGACCTGATGTTGCCGGGCAGTGCCCGCGAGCCGCTGCCTTTCCTGTCCTATACCAGCAATGCCTACCTCGGGCGCATGGTGGAGCTGATCCTGGCCGATACAAAGAAGCCGCTGTATCTGGACAAGCGCTATGAGACCGACATGGCGGAAGGCTTGAAGATGATGGCGCTGGAAGGACATGGCATTGCCTTCCTGCCGGAATCGGCAGTCACGCGCGAACTGGGCCAGAAGTTGCTGGCGCGGGCTGACGGTGGCCAGGCGGAATGGGAGGTGCGCATGGAAATCCGCCTCTATCGCGAGCGGCCAACTGCGCAGCGCGCAGGCAAGCCTGTTGTCACCCGGCTCTGGGATTACCTCTCGGCACAAGAAGCAGGGCGTTCCCATGCCGGCGCAGCAATGGCGCCAGAGAAGAAACAAACGTCTGCTTGAATTCTTCCCGCAGGAAAGCCATGCAGCGAATGCATAGTTGCATGCGCACAAAGCATTGGATTTGCGCAGACATGCTGGCCTAGCATCGTATTTGTTACTACATTGGTATCAGTGCAGCCGACAATACGAAGGAGCGACCAGAATATGTCTACCCAGCATGAAATTCCCTCTTATCTGACTCCCCATGAGATCGGTCCCTGGGGCGTCTATCTGGAACAGATCGACCGCGTCACACCGCACCTCGGCTCTCTGGCTCGCTGGGTGGAAACCCTGAAGCGACCCAAGCGCATTCTGGTCGTCGACGTACCGATCGAACGCGACGACGGCACCATTGCCCACTTCGAAGGCTACCGGGTACAGCACAATACCTCGCGCGGCCCCGGCAAGGGCGGGGTGCGCTTCCATCAGGACGTGACACTTTCCGAAGTGATGGCACTGGCGGCCTGGATGACGATCAAGAATGCGGCGGTGAATGTGCCCTATGGCGGCGCCAAGGGCGGCATCCGGGTCAATCCGAAGCTGCTGTCGGAAGGCGAGCTGATGCGCATGACGCGCCGCTATACCAGCGAGATCAACATCATCATCGGGCCGACCAAGGACATCCCGGCGCCGGATGTCAACACCAATGAAAAGGTCATGGCTTGGATGATGGATACCTATTCCATGAACCAGGGCAGCACCGCCTCCGGCGTCGTCACCGGCAAGCCGATTTCGCTGGGTGGCAGCCTTGGGCGGCATGAAGCCACCGGGCGCGGCGTGTTCGTGGTGGGTTGCGAAGCCGCCGCCAAGCGCGGACTCGACATTCGGGGGGCACGTGTCGCGGTCCAGGGATTCGGTAACGTCGGCGGCATTGCTGCCCGATTGTTCGCAGAAGCCGGTGCACGCATCGTCGCGGTGCAGGACCATGTGGCCACATTGGTGCGCGAGGGCGGCATCGACATCCCGGCACTGCAGGCCCATTCGTCCGCGCATGGCAGCATCGAGGGATTCAGCGGGGCAGATGCGCTGAAGGAGCGCAGCCAGTTCTGGGAAGTCGATTGCGACATCATGGTGCCGGCAGCCCTTGAACAGCAGATCACGGCGGACAATGCAAACCGGATTCGCGCCAGCATCATCCTCGAAGGGGCCAATGGCCCGACCACGCCGGCAGCCGACGACATCCTGCATGATAAGGGCGTACTGATCGTACCCGATGTCATTGCCAATGCAGGCGGCGTGACCGTCAGCTACTTCGAATGGGTGCAGGATTTCTCCAGCTTCTTCTGGACCGAGGAAGAAATCAATCTGCGACTGACCCGCATCATGCGCGAAGCCTTTGCCGCAATCTGGCAACTGGCGGAAGAAAAACAGGTATCGTTGCGGACAGCGGCATTCATTGTCGCGTGCACCCGCGTGCTGCGAGCCAGGGAAATGCGCGGCCTCTATCCGTGATGGCTCGGATCTTGCTTATGAGCATTGCGTATCGAGCCCGGAAAATCCGCGGGCTGGCGGCAAGCGGAAACTGCCTCTGACAGGGAAGGGGGAATCAAGAAGCCCTGTCAATTTCCGTCTGTCTTAAATCGGGGGTTTTGATACACTAGCAACGCTTCACTTTTTAGGAGACATCATGAAACTAACGAAGTTGATCGGTATTGTTATCGGCGCCGGGGCGATTGCGGGCATGGCGCAGGCTCAGGATCTGAGTGGCACCCTGAAGAAAGTCAAGGACACTGGCGCAATCACGGTCGGTTACCGCGAATCCTCGATTCCGTTCTCTTACCTCGACGACAAGCAGCAGCCCATCGGTTATGCGATGGATCTCTGCATGAGAATCGTCGACGCGGTCAAGACCGAGCTCAAGATCCCCAACCTCAAGGTCAACCTGCAACCGGTCACTTCCAGCAACCGGATCCCGCTGCTGCAGAACGGTACCATCGACCTCGAATGCGGTTCCACCACGAACTCCGTCACCCGTCAGCAGCAGGTTTCGTTCGGACCGACCTACTTCGTGATCGACGTCACGGCCGCCGTCAAGAAGAACTCCAACATCAATTCCCTGGAAGACCTGAACGGCAAGACGATTTCCACCACCTCCGGCACGACTTCCGTTCCGCTGCTCAAGGCTTACGAAAAGACCAAGAACGCCCAGGTCAAGGAAATCTACGGCAAGGACCATGCCGAATCCTTCCTGCTGATGGCTGACGACCGGGCTACCGCGTTCGTGATGGACGACATCCTGCTGGCTGGACAGATCGCAAATTCCAGGAATCCTTCGGAGTTCAAGATCCTGCCGGGTTCCCTGCGCCAGGAGCCGTACAGCATGATGCTGCGCAAGGATGATCCGCAGTTCAAGGCGCTGGTCGACAAGACCATCGGCGGCATCATGAAGTCGGGCGAGATCGACAAGATCTACAACAAGTGGTTCATGAGCCCGATTCCGCCCAAGGGCATCAACTTGAACTTCCCGATCAAGCCGGTTCTTCGCGAAGACTTCAAGAACCCCAACGACAAGGGCGTGTAAGCGGTTCGCAGTAGACGAAGGGCCGGAAGGCGCACGCGCCGAGCCGGCCCTTTTTTTTGGGCTTGAGCAGCGCAGGCAAATGATATATCGTCCGCATGCGCAAGCGTTCCGGTTACCGCCGGGGCGCAACTGCGGGGCAGGCCGCACCGAAAACCGGCTTGTGGCCCGTGTTTGATCAGTCGTGGTGCAGTCGGAATGGCCGGCTGACCAGGCTGGAGGGAGTCAAGGAATGAATCTGGGGATATTTTTCGAGCAGGTGCCCGATTTCGATGAAACCTGGGGCGACATGCTCTTGTCGGGTTTGGGCTGGACGCTGGCAACCGCGTTCTTCGCCTGGATCATGGCATTCGTGCTGGGATCGATCATCGGCGTGATCCGCACCACCGACCGGCCCGTGATGGTCCGATTTGGCAATGCCTATGTCGAACTGTTTCGCAACATCCCGTTGCTCGTCCAGTTCTTCGTCTGGTATTTCGTTGTGCCGGGGCTGATTCCGGCGGTCAAGGCCTGGGTGACGACTCTGGACCCGACCCGGCATCAGTTCTTTACGGCCGTCGTCTGCCTCGGCTTTTTCACTTCCGCGCGGATTGCCGAACAGGTACGCTCCGGCATTCAGGCCCTGCCACGCGGCCAGCGCAATGCCGGCTATGCACTCGGGCTGACCCAGATCCAGACTTACCGTTACGTGCTGCTGCCGATGGCCTACCGGATCATCATTCCGCCGCTTACCTCGGAGGTGATGAACCTTATCAAGAACACCGCAGTCGCCTACTCGATCGGCCTGGTCGAACTGTTCTTCCGCACTCGCGAAATGGGTGAAATGACCTTCCGCTACTTTGAAGCATTCGGCGCGGCCACCGTCATCTATGTGGTGATTGCAATGCTGGCCAACCGCATCATGGCCTTCATCGAGCGCCGGGTTGCCGTCCCCGGCTATATCGTAGGGGGCAAATGATGTTTGATCTTGATTTCAACGTCATCAGCCGCACCTGGCCGTACCTGCTGACGGGCTTGCAGTACACGGTGCAGCTGACGGTGATCGCCGCGATCGGCGGCACCTTTTTCGGCACCTTGCTTGCAATGGCGCGTCTGTCGTCGTTCAAGCCGCTGGCGCTTTTTGCTGCCGGCTATGTGAACCTGATGCGTTCCGTCCCGCTGCTGCTGGTGATCTTCTGGTTCTATTTCCTGGTGCCGGTGATCATCCAGTCGATCACGAAGTCGGAATATCCGATCCAGATCGGTGCCGACCGTTCGGCCTACATCACCTTCATCATGTTCGAGGCGGCGTACTTCTGCGAGATCATGCGCGCCGGTATCCAGAGCATCACCCGCGGCCAGGTGAACGCCGGCTACGCGCTCGGCTTCACCTACTGGCAATCGATGCGACTGGTGATCCTGCCGCAGGCCTTCCGCAACATGCTGCCCATCCTGCTGACCCAGACCATCGTCCTGTTCCAGGACGTGTCCCTGGTGTCGCTGCTGAACGTGACGGACTTCGTCGGCGCCGCAGTCAAGATCGCGCAGCGCGACAGCCGCATCGTCGAGCTGTACCTGTTCGTTGCGATCGTTTATTTCGCGCTGAGCTACACACTCTCATTCCTGGTGAAGCGCTTGCAGAAGCGCATTGCCATCATTCGCTAAGGATATCGCCATGATTGAATTGAAAAACGTGAGCAAGTGGTATGGTGACTTCCAGGTCTTGACCGACTGTACTACCAGTGTTGCCAAGGGCGACGTGGTCGTCGTCTGCGGTCCGTCCGGCTCCGGCAAGTCGACTCTGATCAAGACCGTGAATGGCCTGGAGCCTTTCCAGCAGGGCGAGATCCTGGTCGACAATACCTCGGTGGGCGATCCGAAAACCAATCTGTCGAAGCTGCGGGCACGCATCGGCATGGTGTTCCAGAATTTCGAGCTGTTCCCGCACCTGTCGATTCGTCAGAACCTGACCATCGGCCAGACCAAGGTGCTCGGACGCAGCGAAGAGGAAGCCACCGAAAAAGGCCTCAAGTACCTCGATCGGGTCGGCCTGCTGTCGCAGAAGGACAAGTACCCCGGCCAGCTGTCGGGTGGCCAGCAGCAGCGGGTGGCGATCGCGCGCGCATTGTCGATGGACCCGATCGCCATGCTGTTTGACGAGCCGACCTCGGCGCTCGATCCGGAAATGATCAACGAGGTGCTGGACGTGATGGTTGGCCTCGCGCAGGAAGGCATGACGATGATGGTGGTCACTCATGAAATGGGCTTCGCCAAGAAAGTGGCGGACCGCGTCATTTTCATGGACAAGGGATATATCGTCGACGACCGCTCGAAAGAGGAATTCTTTGGCGGCTCGGTATCGGATCGCGCTCGCGATTTCCTGGCCAAGATCATTCACTGATCGCCGGTTTGCCGGAGCAAGAGCCGTTTCCGCCTGTGCGGAGGCGGCTTTTTTGTGCGCGGAAATATTAGCGCCTGTCCCGGGAGGGCGGGGCAAGCGGGTAAAATAGCGGCAGTTTCAGGAAAAACCGCTATGCAAAACCCTTCTGCTTCCCATCCCCAGCAAAGCCTCACCATCACCCGTCCCGACGACTGGCACCTGCATTTGCGCGACGGCGCGGCAATGGCCAGCGTCTTGCCCCACAGTGCGCGGCAGTTCGCCCGCGCCATCGTGATGCCGAACCTCAAGCCGCCCGTGACGACGACCGCGCAGGCGCTTGCCTATCGCGAGCGCATCCTCGCCGCCTTGCCGTCCGGGGTGCAGTTCGAGCCACTGATGGTGCTGTACCTGACCGACAATACACCGTCAGAGGAAATTCGGCGAGCCAAGGAGAGCGGCCTGGTGCATGCGGTGAAGCTGTATCCGGCCGGAGCCACCACCAATTCGGATGCCGGTGTCACCGCATTGGCAAAGTGCTACAGGACGCTCGAAACCATGCAAGAACTCGGCATGCCATTTTTGGTGCATGGCGAGGTCACCGATCCGGCCGTCGACATCTTCGACCGCGAGGCGGTATTCATCGAACGTGTAATGCAGCCGCTGCGTCGCGACATGCCGGAATTGAAAGTGGTGTTCGAACACATCACCACTAGGGAAGCCGCGCAATATGTGGCGGAAGCGGGCAGCGCTACCGCCGCGACGATTACCGCGCACCACCTGCTGTATAACCGCAACGAGATTTTCAAGGGCGGCATCCGCCCGCATTACTACTGCCTGCCCGTCCTGAAGCGCGAAGAGCATCGCCAGGCACTGGTGCGTGCCGCGACTTCCGGAAATCCGAAATTCTTCCTCGGTACCGATTCCGCTCCGCACGCGAAAGGATTGAAAGAACATGCCTGCGGCTGCGCCGGCTGCTACACCGCGCTGCACGCCATGGAACTCTATGCGCAAGCCTTTGATGCGGCAGGTGCGCTGGACAAGCTCGAAGCCTTTGCCAGCTTCAACGGCCCCGCCTTCTATGATTTGCCGCGTAATACCGGTACGGTGACCCTGGTGCGGGAAAGCTGGGCATTGCCTCAGGAACTGCCGTTTGGCGAAACCGTGATCGCACCTTTGAACGCCGGCGAAACCATCGGGTGGAAACTGGTTTGAGACGCCAGTACTGTTCAGCTGAATGCGCAGTTGGACGGGCGGGCTGACACAAGGCCGTAATGAGTACTCGCTTCTTCGACAGCGTCGATTGGCAGCGCCCATGGCTACGGCACTTGCTGCCCGCGGCTTCTGGCATCTTGCAGGCGAGTGACTGGCGCCAGGAGATCAATGCAGCGGCTGCTGCCTCCGGCTTGCGCAATCACCGCGATCTGCCACTCCGCTTCGTGCCGCAATCCGACCTGCCTGCCGGAACTGCTTACGAAGCCTTTATCAGCGCTACCGGAGGCGTGCCGACCCGGGAAAACCTGCATGATTTCTTCAATGCGCTGGTGTGGCTGACCTTCCCGAACATCAAGCGACAACTCAATGCGCTGCAGGCTGCGCAGCTCGCCAAGGCGGCATCAAGCGGCGCGAATGCCGACGCCACTGCGCATCGCGGCCGTCTGCGCGACGCGGCCACCATTTTCGACGAGAACGCCGCCCTGCTGGTTTGCCGGGATGCGGAACTGCTCGACGCTTTGCGTGCGCACCGCTGGCATGAGGCATTCGTGGAGCGGCGCCCTGCCTTCGACAACACGTGCGAGGTATGGCTGTTCGGCCATGCGCTGATGGAAAAACTGGTCACGCCCTACAAATCCATCACGGCCCATGCATGGCAGGTCAAGGCGGACCATGCATTCTTTGCCATGTCCGTGGAGGAAAAGCGTTGCTGGCTGGATTCCGAGGTCACCCGGCAGTTGTCGGGCGGCTTGTCGACGTCCGATTTCACACCCTTGCCGGTGCTCGGCGTACCGGGATGGTGGAATGCTCAGGACGAAGCGTTTTATCAGGACGTAGCCGTATTCCGGCCGAAAAGAATGGCTTGAGCAACGGTAGGCTAGCATGGGGGGGCAGGTTCAGGCGGGCCAAATGAAAAAAGGCACCGGAAGGTGCCTTTCATGCTTCCAAATCAATGCAGGCTTAAACCTGCAAATCATCAGAAGATGTGGCGGATGCCCACGTTGAACCAGTTCACGTCGTCCCCGGCAGTAACGAAGCCGCGGTTGGATCCAGCATCGTTGTTCACGCGCGAGTACGAAGTGTACAGGTTGGTGCGCTTGGACAGGCTGTGGGTGTAACCGACGCCCCAGAAGCTGGCATCAGCGGAACCTTCCCTGTCGTCATGACGAGTATAGGATGCCAGGACGGTACCGACGCCGCCAACCGGGACGCTGACACCAATCATGCCGTCACGGCTGCGGGTCGATGTAGCGGCTTCACCCCTGTTGTCTGCGTAGGCAACGTGGCCTTTGACTACGCCGAGATCGTAGGTGGCGCCAACCAGCCAGGTTTTGCCTTCCGTCGTGGGGTCGGAAGAGGTGGCGAGACGGTCTTGCCGGTGATAAGCAGCAGCTACATTGAGCGGACCGTTTGCATAACCTACGGATGCTCCCATGTTGCGGGCATCAGAGAAACGGCCGGCAACTTCACCGAATCCGTATGCAACCTGGCCGGAGAAACCGCCAACGTTTGGCATCGAATAATTGATCGTGTTGTCCATGCGGATGCCGTAGGTTTCAAACACGGCCAGAGCGCCCGCGTCGCCGCCGATAATGCCGGTGCTGAACGGATCGAGCGAATCGAGAACGGTAAAGATTGGCGTGTACTGACGGCCCAGCTTGACGGTGCCGAAGCCCCCGTTCAGGCCGACCCATGCCTGACGACCAAAGAGACGGCCTCCCTGATCCAGGCCGCCGTTATCGACCGTAAAACCGTTTTCCAGGGCGAAGATCGCGGACAAGCCGCCGCCGAGGTCTTCCGTGCCCTTGAAGCCGAGGCGGCTGCCGGATTGCATGCCGCTCGCCAGTTCCCAGGCTTTACCGTTGATATCCGAATCGGTGCGCCGGATGCCTGCGTCCACAAGACCATAAATGGTGACATTGGTTTGCGCAGAAGCTGCGCCAGCAAAGGCGCCGAATACTGCCAATGCGAGAAGCGATTTTTTCATTGGACATTCCCCTAAGGTTTCTTGTTAAAGATTATTGAGTGCTTCAGGCAGAACCACCGATGAAAGCTCCGCAGGATCTTTCAGCATCGCGCCTTCGCACGGGACTGCATACTGCAAAAAAGGCACCCGAAGGTGCCTTTTTCTACTGCTTTCTAATACTGCAAACCTAGGCCTGCAGGGAATTAGAACGTGTGGCGAACGCCAAGCTGGAATTCCTTGTCGGACTCGCCAGCGGCGAAGGCATTCAGACGCACGCCGTCGTCGTTCTTGGTATAGCCGAACGAGGTGTACAGGTTGGTGCGCTTGGACAGGGAGTGCGAGTAGCCGATCGCATACTGGTTGGATTTCGCGTCGTCGAAGTCGCGGAAGTCGTTGCGGTTCCAGGAAGCATAGACGCTACCCACTGCGCCGACCGGAGCACTTACGCCCAGCATGTAGTTGCGGATCTTGATGTCAGCGCCAGCGTTTTCCACTTTCGAATCACCGAACAAGGCGTGGGCCTTCACTACGCCAAAGTCATAGGTGGCACCAATGAGCGCGTTTTTCACATCGGCGCGAACGGTGGTGGTGGTAACACCGCCTGCGGTGGCAGCAGTTCCAGCCAGGCCAGCTGCGAGGGCTTGTGCTGCAATGGGGTTAAGCGTTGCAGTTGCCGACGTGGAAGCAGCAGTTCCAAGAGACAGGGCGTTGGTGTTCGAGTAAGCGGCTTGCACATTGACGGGACCGGCAACATAGGCCAGACCAACGAATTTGCTGCTGCCGGTGTTGAACGCACCAGCGTTCTCGCCGAACTTGTAGCCAACCTGGCCGGTGAAGCCAGCGATGTTCGGGGAGGTGTAGGTGATGGTGTTGTCCGAACGGGAGATCGGATCAACCTTGCCCAGGCCATAGCCATACACGCGCTGCATGTCGCCAGCCTGATTGATGCCGAACGGGTCGATTGCGTTCAGTGCGTTATAAATGGCGTTGTATTGACGGCCCAGCTTGACGGAACCGAAGCCGCCGTTCAGGCCAACCCATGCCTGACGACCGAACAGACGGCCGCCATTGCCCAGCGTGCCATCATCGGTGCTGAAGCCGTTTTCCAGGGTGAAGACTGCAGACAGACCGCCGCCGAGATCTTCGGTGCCGCGGAAGCCGATGCGGCTGCCGCTCTGCTGACCGCTTTGCAAAGCCCAAACTTTGTCAGATTGCTTGCCGTCGTCATAGTTGATGCCCGCGTCGACGACACCATAGACCGTCACGTTGGTTTGGGCATGAGCAACGCCTGCGAAAGCACCCAGTACGGCGAGTGCGAGAAGCGATTTTTTCATCGAATAATCCCCAAAGGTTGTTAACTAAGAGTTATTAGACTCGGCAACGCCACTAGTGGACACGTCGCTGCCGAATAGTGCTTCCTGAAGATTTGTTTAAGAAGCTACTAAGTATTTCAACAAATATCGAGTGCGAGGACAAAGGGAATTTGGCTTTTGCTGCTGATATCAGCAATTTTGTGGCGGGGGTACAACGAAAGGATTGCCATCCCGGTATTGGCTTTTTGCATTGTGCAAAAGCAAGGCAATGAACTGGCAAGGAGAAATTTGGAAGAGCGCTTGTCGCCAATAAAAAAACCAGGCTTGCATGAGCAAGCCTGGTTTTAGCGGTTTGCACCCGAAAGTAACTAAATTGCCTTGTTTTCCCGGGCGCTTAGCTCGTTTTCAGCAAATACTGCTTGCTTAGAACAAGTGGTTGATACCGATGGACACGCCTTTTTGGTTGTCGAGGGGCGCCAGACCGCCTGCACCCGTCGGGTTGACTCGTGCAATGCCGTGAAGTTTTGCATAATCAACTTCAGTATAGAGGACTGTGCGTTTCGACAGCGCATAGGTGCCGCCGACGATGAACAGGTTCCTCTTGCCATCAGCAGAGACCGTGGGCGTCTGATCCAAATTCACTCTTGTCTGATAGAAGGCGCCAGTCAATTCGAACGCCGGGGTAATGTTAACGCTAACGCCAGCCCATGCATTCCGGACTCTGTTGTCATCAAATCCTGGCAGACCGCGCTCTTGCTTGTCGTCAATGTAACCTACTGCTACGCGGAAAGCCTCGGTCTTGAACGAGCCACCAACAGTCCACTGATTATTGTCTTCGAACGAAGTGGCGCCACCAGCTACTGGAACGCTAGGCTTCTTGCGGGTATATGCGCCACCAACCGTAATCGGGCCGGCGGTGTACGCGCCACCAACTGCAAAAGCCGAGTTGCCGCTGGTTTCTCCAGCCGTTTCGCCAAAGGCGTACTCTGCCATCACCAATGCCGGGCCGAACTTGGCGGTGTACTGGAGGTCGTTGTTGAAGCGAGTGCCACCCTGAGTACCGGTAGGAGCGGTGGCAGAAATGCTTCCGGGGCTACCAGCGGCGGCGCTCGCCAGCGGGATGATAGTGATGTAGTGGTAGTTGAACGGATCGTACTGACCGATCATCTTGAACGAAACGGAGTACTGGCGACCCAAATCGAAGTTACCGACCGGCGTGGTGATACCCACGAGAGCGGTACGGTTGAAGAGGCGATTCGAACCATTGTCGAGCGTACCGGTGCCAGCATCGAAGCCATTTTCCAGCACGAAATGCGCATTCATGCCGCCGCCGAGATCTTCCACGCCCTTGAAGCCGAGACGGTTGGTGTTATAGGTGCCCAGCTTGACTCCACTGCTTACGTCGCCTTCGCTCCACAGTTTGTCGCCGGCTGCGTTAACGTTGCTCTTGTAACGTACGCCGCCGTCGATCGAGCCATAAATCGTGACGCCATCGGTCTGCTGTGCCTGTGCGGTGCCTGCGAATGCGCCCATGACTGCCAGGGCGAGAAGCGTTTTTTTCATTAAGATATCTCCAAGGGTTATGGTGCTTTTCTTGCTACTTATTGTTGCCAGCAGGGATGCCCGTAACGAGCCGCCGTGCTGCGACTTCTCGGCCGGAACCTAAAAGCTGATGGTAATTTCAACAAATATCGGTATGTTGAGCAAAGGGAATTTCGGTTTTGCTGGGCTGTATCATTGTTTATGTGGTGGTCGAGCAACAGAAAAATGAACGAGCGTGCGAAGGGACTTTGCTGTTTTATTTTGTGAAAAGCAGTGCCGCAATATAAAACCCAAAATGCTGCTGCTTCAAAGGCGTGGAAGGAAATGCACATCAATACTGTTGACTTTTATATTGTTTGTCGTTAGGAAATTTTTTGGTTTTGGCGAGATCTATGAGAGCGGATGATTTCATTATTGGCTTTGACAAGGTGCTGCGTGTGATTGGCGGCGTTGTTTCGGCGGGCCGTTCGAATCCGGGGGCAAAGGCTCTGGATGAGGGGCTCAGCGAGGCGGAGCGTCGCCATAGCGCCGGTCTGATGCGGGTAAATCATGTAGGGGAGGTTTGTGCGCAGGCTTTGTATGATTCACAGGGACGATTTACGCAAAACGATGCGCTGAAGCAGCAGTTTGCGCAGGCCGGGCGGGAGGAGGAGGACCATCTGGCCTGGACGGCGGAACGTTTGCGTGAGCTCGGTTCGCGGCCAAGCATCCTGAATCCATTTTGGTATGCCGGAGCCTATGCCTTGGGTGCGGTTGCTGCACGTCTGGGCGATCCCCGGAGCCTGGGGTTTGTGGTCGAGACGGAGCGCCAGGTTGAGGCGCATCTCAACAGTCATCTGAAGAAATTGCCTCTTCAGGATGGAAAATCGCGGGCTATTGTCGAGCAGATGCGTGCGGACGAAATTGCCCACGGGGCGGCTGCGAAATCCAAGGGGGCAGTTGAAGTGCCGTTCCTAGCGCGCAAGGCAATGCAGGCCATGGCAAAAGTGATGACGACCACCGCGTATTACTTGTAAAAGAAGCGTTCCCCGGCTCGTTCTGCCCGAGAAGGCGCGAACCGGTTGATCCTCCTGTGCGAGGAATCGCTTTCCGTGGGGGGCGCAGGCCCGCTGTAATCAATTGCAGTCCCGCGGCCAAAGATGCTGTCTGTGCTGGACCTGCTATGCCTTTCTTCCTGACGGCGGCGCGAACTGCGATCAGGTCGGCTAGGTGCTCGTGGTTTCCGCTAGGTCATCGACGATTTCAAAGGAATGCGTCAATTCAGCGGTTTTTTCGAGCATGATCGAGGCGGAGCAATATTTTTCATGCGACAGCTTGATTGCACGTTCAACCAAATTCGGTTTCAGATTGCGGCCCCGTACAGTGAAGTGGAAGTGGATCTTGGTGAACACCTTGGGATCTTTTTCCGCTCGCTCTGATTTGAGTGAGACTTCACAGCCACGGATATCCTGCCCGCTTTTGCGCAGGATAAGTACCACGTCATAGGCGGTGCAGCCTCCTGTGCCAGCAAGCACCACTTCCATAGGGCGCGGCGCAAGGTTGCGTCCGCCGCCTTCTGGGGCGCCATCCATGGCGACCAAATGTCCGGAGCCAGTTTCAGCCAAAAAAGTCATGCCGGATAAGCCGGTCCAGCGCACTGTGCATTCCATTGTATCTCTCGTGTCTTGAATTAAAAATAGAGATGATTTTAGCTGCTCCGAGGCCAGGAGGCTGCTAAGTGGCGGAATATCTGGGGCGCCAGCGCAGTGGCAAATGCCAGGCCGTCCCGGCGGGAAAAAGGATGAAAAAACCTGCCTATGCCTTTGAATCTAAAGACCCTTTGATCGACAAAAATTGCGAGAATTGTAGGAAAAAGGAGACATGATTTCTTGCGCCGCACAATAAATCGGCCTAGACTTTATTGCCGACTGTTAAAGCAAGTTTGGAAAGTTTCAGTCGAACCATTGTCTCCTCCACCCTCCAATGGTGTGGATTTTGACCCGAAGTTTACGCACTTCGGGTTTTTTTTGCCCTTTTGGTGCATAAGAGTTTGACGCCAAGTCTTTGAAAAGACTATAATTTCAGGCTTTCCGTTCGCTCAGGAAAAGATAACAAGGATGAGTCCGCGCGCGGCGCCCTCGGCGAAGAGGCGGCGGAACCGCCAGTTTGAGCGAGTCATTTTTTATTCAGGAAGTCATCATGAAAACCTTTTCCGCGAAAGCCCATGAGGTCAAGCGTGACTGGTTCGTGATTGACGCGACGGACAAGGTCCTCGGGCGTGTCGCCAGCGAAGTGGCACTCCGACTGCGCGGCAAGCACAAACCGGAATTTACTCCGCACGTCGACACGGGCGATTTCATTGTCGTCATCAACGCAGGCAAGCTGCGCGTGACCGGCACCAAGAACTTGAACAAGAAGTACTACCGTCACTCCGGTTACCCAGGCGGTATCTACGAAACGAATTTCGAGAAAATGCAGCAGCGTTTTCCGGGTCGTGCGCTCGAGAAGGCGGTCAAGGGCATGCTGCCCAAAGGTCCTCTCGGCTATGCGATGATCAAGAAACTGAAGGTGTATGCGGAAGGTACCCATCCGCACGCTGCTCAGCAACCCAAGCCGCTCGACATCTAAGGAATTGACATGATCGGTAACTACAATTACGGAACCGGCCGTCGCAAGAGTGCAGTGGCTCGCGTATTCATCAAATCCGGCACCGGCCAGATCGTGGTCAACGGCAAGCCGGCCGGCGAGTATTTTTCGCGTGAAACCGGCCTGATGGTAATCCGTCAGCCGCTGGAGCTGACCAACAACGTCGATCGCTTCGACATCATGGTGAACGTGCATGGCGGCGGTGAATCCGGCCAGGCAGGCGCAGTACGCCATGGCATCACCCGTGCATTGATCGATTATGATGCAACGCTGAAATCGGAACTGGCAAAAGCCGGCTTCGTGACTCGCGATGCACGTGAAGTCGAGCGTAAGAAGGTCGGCCTGCGCAAGGCACGCCGCGCCAAGCAGTTCTCCAAGCGTTAATCCGCTTCCGGGGTTCCGCGAAAGCCGTCAGGTTCGTGCCTGGCGGCTTTTTGCTTTTGGCGAATTACATTTTCTTTCATTTGCGCCGTTGTTTGCCGATTGGGAAGTGGCGGCGATTCAAACACCCGCTGTTACAATAAAAATTCGCTGGCGGCGCTTTCAGCAAGGAATAGAAATGATCAAGGTTGGTATCGTTGGTGGCACGGGATATACAGGTGTGGAATTGCTGCGCCTGCTCGCCGCACATCCGCAAGTGCAATTGACAGCGATTACATCGCGCAAGGAAGACGGCATGCCGGTCGCGGATATGTTCCCGTCGCTGCGCGGCTATGTGTCGCTTGCGTTTTCTACTCCGGAAAAGGCAAAGTTGACAGAGTGCGACGTCGTCTTTTTTGCGACGCCCCATGGCGTGGCGATGGCGCAGGCCCGCGAATTGCTGGCGGCAGGTGTGAAGGTGATCGACCTGGCTGCCGACTTTCGCATCAAGGACACTGCGGTATTTGAAAAATGGTATGGCATGCCGCATTCCTGCCCCGATTTGCTGGACGAGGCGGTGTATGGACTGCCGGAAGTCAACCGCGAAGCTATTCGGAATGCGCGCCTGATCGGTTTGCCCGGATGTTATCCGACGTCGATGCAACTGGGTTTTGCCCCATTGCTTGCGCAAGGCAAGGCTCTGGTCAACGAGTCTGCCCTGATCGCGGATTGCAAGTCCGGCGTTTCCGGCGCAGGGCGCAAAGCAGAAGTGCACACTCTTCTGGCAGAAGCCTCCGACAACTTCAAGGCCTATGGCGTGAAGGGGCATCGGCATCTGCCGGAAACGACCCAGGGATTGCAGGCGATCGCGGGCCGCAAGATCGGCCTGACTTTCGTACCGCATCTCGTGCCCATGATTCGCGGCATCCATTCCACACTCTATGCGACGATTTTGCCGGAAGCGCGCAACACCGACTTCCAGGCATTGTATGAACAGCATTTCCGGAATGAACCCTTCGTCGATGTCATGCCTCCCGGCAGCCATCCGGAAACCCGTTCGGTGCGCGCATCCAACAAGCTGCGTATCGCAGTACACCGCCCGGAAGGCGGCGACCTGCTGGTGATCCTGGTGGTGGAAGACAATCTGGTCAAGGGCGCTGCCGGCCAAGGGGTGCAGTGCATGAACATCATGTTCGGGCTGGATGAAACGGCAGGATTGAAGCAGGTCCCGGTCCTGCCGTAAGGCTAGGCATCGACGGTAAAAGAAGCAGAATGTTCGAGGGCAGGCAGTGTTGAATTCTTTGAAGCTTAAATTATGGTTGCGACACCTTTCGATTTCTTCGCCAAGGATGACCATAAAAACGCAACTGCCTTGGCCCTTGCGCATTCTGTATCTCGCTGTCGTGCTTGGCCTGGCCGGCGCCATCGCGATGTGGACCTACGATCTGGGCCGCGGCTTGGCGGGCGTGACCTCTGCGGGTATCAAGGAGCGCCTCGTTGAATATCAGGAGCGGATCGAAAAGCTCAGCGCCGAGCGTGATCAGTATTCCACGACGGTGAATGCGGCTGAAAGCCAGCTGAATATCGAGCGCTCGACCAAACAGCAACTGGCCAACCAGGTTAGGTCGCTGGAAAGCGAAAATGCCAGACTGAAAGAAGACTTGGCCTTCTTCGAAAGCCTGCTGCCGAATGCAACAGGCGTGCAAGGCGTTGCAATCCGCCGCCTGAAGGTCGATCTCATCGCGCCAGGCCAGTTGCGCTATCGCCTGCTGATCATGCAGGGAGGCAGAAACAAGCCAGAGTTTGTCGGAAATCTGCAACTTGCCATGTCGACTGAGCAAGGCGGCAAGACTACCATGATGACTTTTCCGGAAGGAAACTCCACGGACTCAGATAAGTTCAAGCTTGCTTTTAAACATTACCAACGCGTCGAAGGTGTGTTAAATCTACCGGAAGGCGCGTCGATCAAGACAGTCCAGGCGCGCGTAATTGAAAAAGGTCAAATACGGGCGCAGCAATCTGCCAATTTGTAAAGGGGAGGCATCATGTTAGGCCGCAAAGCAAAAAGCACCATCGATAGTCTGATCGGCATATCGACCACGATCGAAGGCAATTTGAATTTCAAGGGCGGCCTGCGCATAGACGGGCATGTCAAGGGGAACGTCATCGCGGAAAGCGATCAGGACAGCATGCTGGTGATTTCAGAGCAGGCAAAGGTCGAAGGCGAAGTGCGCGTGGCGCATCTGGTCGTCAACGGCGAGATCGTTGGGCCGGTTTTTTCGTCCGAACTGCTTGAATTGCAGCCGAAAGCCCGCATAACTGGAGATGTGCATTACAAGGCACTCGAAATGCATGGCGGTGCCTTGGTTTGCGGAAAATTGACGCATGAACAAGTCGGCGAGCCAATGCTGAAGCTGGCCATGTCCAATACGTGAAAATCCTCAAGAGTCTATAATCCGGGTATCGATGTTTGCCCACAGGAGTTTGAAATGAATGCCGTCACCGAAATGCCTGATCCGATCGTTTTTACCGATAGCGCAGCAGCCAAGGTTGCCCAGCTGATCGAGGAGGAAGGCAATCCCGACCTGAAACTGCGCGTGTTCGTGCAGGGCGGCGGTTGCTCCGGTTTCCAGTACGGCTTCACTTTCGATGAAATCGCCAATGAAGACGATACGACGATGACCAAGAACGGCGTGCAGTTGCTGATCGACTCAATGAGCTACCAATATCTGGTCGGCGCGGAGATCGATTACAAGGATGACCTGGAAGGTGCGCAGTTCGTCATCAAGAATCCGAACGCAACGACAACTTGCGGCTGCGGTTCCTCATTCTCGGTTTGATCCGGATCAGGCTTAAACAAGAAGGACGCTGCGGCGTCCTTTTTGTTTTTGTGCGTCATTTTTGTGCATCACTCAGTTTGCCGGATAAAGCGCGCCAAGAATCCGCAGGCCCTTGGCGCCTGTGACCGCTGGCAGATTGCCAGGCTGGCGGCACGTGAAGCGGTATGCGAGCCAGGCAAAGGCCAGGGCTTCCACATGATTGGGCGGCACGCCAAGGCTGGCCGTCGTTTCCACGCCTGCACCATGGCCGCGCGCGTGAAGTTCTTGCCCGATCATCCGCATCAGGCAGGCATTGTAGGCACCGCCGCCGCAGACATAGACAGCCTTTGCCTCTGGCGCATAGTTGGTAATGGCATCAGCGAGAGTCGAGGCAGTCAATGCGGCCAGGCTCGCCTGCACATCCGCGGCTGCAAGATCTGGAAACGATGCAAGCTTCTCCGCCAGCCATGCCGGACGGAACAAGTCTCGGCCAGTGCTTTTCGGTGCCGGGAGCGCGAAGAAGTGTTCATCTCGCAAGGCGTCCAGAAGCGGCACAAAAGGCTTGCCGCTTGCCGCCCACGCGCCGTTTTCATCATAAGCCTTGCCTTGCTGCTGCAGGATCCAGGCATCCATCAACACATTGCCCGGGCCGGTATCGAAGCCGATCACCGACCCGTCCGCATGCAATACGCTGATATTGCCGATGCCTCCGATATTTGCCACGACGCGCGTTTCGCCGGGCTTGCCGAAAATCGCGTGATGGAAAGCCGGGACCAGAGGCGCGCCTTGGCCTTGGGCGGCAATATCGCGACTGCGCAAATCGGCCACCACATCGATGCCGATCAGTTCGGCCAGCAGCGCCGGATTATTGGTTTGCCTGGTATAACCGAGTTCGGGACGGTGGCGAATCGTCTGGCCATGCGCGCCGATCGCGCATACCGCTTCCGGGCCGAGCTTCGCTTGCTCCAGCAAATGCCGCACGCAATCGGCATAGTGTCGCACCAGCGCATTGGCAGCCAATGCTTCGCGGTGGATTTCATTCTCGCCAGCCGCCTGCAGGGCCATCAGGTCGCTACGCAGTGCGGCAGGAAAGGGCACATATGCAGCCGACAAGGTCGAAATGGCATCGGCACTGCCGTCCATGGGAAAGGAAGCAAGCACGCCATCGACGCCATCAAGGCTGGTTCCGGACATGAGGCCGATGAAAAGAAGGGATTGGGTATCGGGCATAAAAAAACCGTTCAGGAGAGGCTGATTTTACAGCTCCTGAACGGCTCCGGCAGGTTTTGCGGCTACTACTTGGAAGCCAGCTTAGTGCCCTCGTCCCGCGCATTCAGCAACGCGAAACGATGCTTGATATCGGCTGCCACGTTGTGAAAGCGCTGGAGTTCCGCGCCTGCAAGCGGCTGGACGTTCGGAACCTGGATCGACATCGGATCGCGCGGCTCGTTGTTGACGCGGAATTCATAGTGCAGATGTGGGCCGGTAGCCCAGCCTGTCGCGCCGACATAACCGATCACATCGCCCTGTGCGACTTTCATGCCCTTTCTTATGCCCTTAGCGAAGCGGCTCATGTGCGCGTAGGTGGTCGAATAGTTATTCCAGTGCTTGATGATCACCACATTGCCATAGCCGTTCTGCCGGCCGACGAAATCGACCGTGCCTTCGCCGGCTGCGCGGATCGCGGTGCCGGTCGGTGCTGCGAAATCAATGCCCTTGTGACGCTTCCACTGGCCGGAAATCGGATGCACGCGCATCGAAAAGCCGGAGGAAATCCGGGAAAATTCGAGGGGGGATTTCAGGAAGGCTTTCTTCAGGGATTTGCCGTCGAAAGTGTAATAGCCGCCTTGCTTGCCGGCTTCCTCGAACCATACCGACTGGTAGGTGCGGCCGGCATTGATGAATTCGCCCGCCAGCACGCGGCCGGCACGGATGAAATTGCCGTTTTGCCAAAAGGTCTCGTACACGACGTTGAAGCGGTCGCCGCGGCGCAGGTCGGAGGCGAAGTCGATATTGGTCGAGAACATGTCGACGATCTGGCTGGCGACATTGTCCGGGATCTGGGCCGCATCGGTGGCGGCAAACAGGGAAGACCTGATTTCGCCGGAATGCATTTCGATGCGCCGCTCGATGGTCGCAGTCGCTTCGCTCGCGGTGAAGCGCTCGCCTTGGCGGGAGATCACCAGGTTTTTGAGGGCGTTGCCGCCGTCGCCAACGGTCGCAGTCAGGCGCTTCAGCCGGCCGTCGCCGTCGATCTGTGCCTGCACCCGCTTGCCGGTCCTGAGTTGCAGGATGGCGTAGGCAGTGCGGTCAGACTTGATGAAGGCGGCAGCGGCAGGATCGTCCACGCCGAGACGGTTGAGCAGGGTGCCCAGCGTATCGCCGGCGCGGACGGTTTCTTCCCGCAAGTACAATTGCTCTTTCGTCTGCAGGCTTGCGATCTGTTCTGACAGGCTGGGGAGGGCGATTTCTTCCGTGATGGACTTTACCGGCAGGTCGGACGGGTCGGGCGGCATCGGCGCGACGCCGGCAGCACCGAAAGCGCAGGCGGCAAGGAACAATGCGGACGCGGAGATGATCCGCGCCTTGCGCGATGCTCCGAACAGTAGCCGGACACTGGAGCCTGCGTTAAGGATTTTATCTTTGGAGAGCATGCAATCAGTTAAAATTTGCTGTTTCGTCGAAGGGCCGATGACGGAATTCGATACGCGACATCAAGCAGCTGGTCCGGCATGCGCGCAAGGCGGGCTCAATGCACCACCTGCTGCGCCATCAGCGGAATGCGCCTGGACAAGGTGCCGCGCGGTGTCATCATAGCCCCTGAAATTTCTCCTTTGCTGCCACTGTTGCAATCTGTTGCAGCATCGCAAGAAAAAAATGAGCAGCGATTATACCAACACATCCTATTCACCTTTTACAGCCGTCTCTTAATTTTCGTCATCAAATGGACACTTCCCAGCAATTGCAAAATGGCAATGCCACTCAATCTGCTACGTCAACCTCCCTTCTTCCCTTGTCCGATGCCGTCCAGGAAGCGCTGACCATTGCCAAGCGCGGCATCGATGAATTGCTCATCGAATCCGAATTCGCACAAAAGCTGGCGCGTTCCGAAAAGACCGGCAAGCCCTTGCGGATCAAGCTCGGCCTGGATCCGACCGCGCCCGATCTGCACCTCGGACATACAGTGGTGCTCAACAAAATGCGCCAACTGCAAAATCTGGGCCATCAAGTGATTTTCCTGATCGGCGACTTCACTTCCATGATTGGCGATCCTTCCGGCCGCAATGTCACGCGCCCGCCGCTGACGCGCGAACAGATCGAGGAAAACGCGAAGACCTACTTCACGCAGGCGAGCCTGGTGCTCGACCCATCCAAGACGGAAATCCGCTACAACTCCGAATGGTGCGATCCGCTCGGCGCACGCGGCATGATCCAGCTGGCGGCGAAGTACACGGTGGCGCGCATCCTGGAACGGGAAGACTTCACGAAGCGCTTCAAGGCAGGCACGCCGATTTCAGTGCACGAGCTGCTGTACCCGCTGATGCAGGGTTACGATTCGGTGGCCCTGCAGTCGGACCTGGAGCTCGGCGGCACCGATCAGAAATTCAACCTGCTGGTGGGGCGCGAACTGCAGAAGGATTACGGGCAGGAGCCGCAATGCATCCTGACCATGCCTCTGCTCGAGGGTCTGGACGGCGTCGAAAAGATGTCGAAGTCCAAGGGCAATTACGTCGGCATCACCGAGCCGCCCAACACCATGTTCGGCAAGCTGATGAGCATTTCCGACGAGATGATGTGGCGCTATTACGATCTTCTCTCGTTCCGCTCATTGGCAGAAATTACACAATTGAGAAAAGAAGTCGACGCCGGACGCAATCCGCGCGACATCAAGGTTCTGCTGGCGCAGGAGATCGTCGCGCGCTTCCATACGGCACAGGCGGCGGAAGAAGCGCTGGCGGACTTCAACAATCGCGCGCGCGGCGGCATTCCGGACGATATTCCGGAAGTCACCTTGTCAGGCGCGCCGCTCGGCATCGGCCAATTGCTCAAGCAGGCGAACCTGTGCCCGTCGACGTCGGAAGCGCTGCGCATGGTGGAGCAGGGCGGCGTGCGCATCGATGGCGCGCCGGTGAGCGACAAGGGCCTGAAGGTCAATGCCGGCACCTTCGTCCTGCAGGTCGGCAAGCGCAAGTTTGCGCGCGTCACGCTCCTGTAATGATTGCCCTCTTGCAGCGGGTGACGCAGGCGAACGTCGCGGTCGAGGGCAGGACCGTCGGCGCCATCGGTGCCGGCCTGCTGGTCCTGCTCTGTGCCGAACGCAAGGATACGGAGAAGGAAGCGGATGCGCTGCTGAGCAAGCTGCTTGCCTACCGCGTGTTTTCCGATGAGGCCGGCAAGATGAACCGCAGCCTGACGGACGTGGCTGGCGGATTGCTGCTGGTGCCGCAATTCACGCTGGCGGCTGATACCCAATCCGGCACGCGCCCATCGTTTACCCCGGCGGCCGCGCCCGAAGACGGTCGCAGGCTGTTCGACTATTTCGTATCTAGGGCGCAAGAGCGGCATTCCATCGTTCAGACCGGCGAGTTCGGTGCAGACATGAAAGTCTGGCTGACCAATGATGGGCCGGTCACGTTCTGGCTGCAGATGCGGCCCCGGGACTGACTTGCGATTTGTCTGAACATCACTGTTTTTTTGACATCACAATCTGCGAACATCAATACCAAGGAGATGATGATGGAGCTTCGTAGCAACTCATTCAAGGATGGCGAGACCATTCCCGGTGAATTCGCGTTTTGCGTAAGCGATCCGGCTTCGCATGTCGCACTGTCCGCCAACAAGAATCCGCACCTGGCCTGGAGCGGGCTTCCTGCCGGCACCAAGTCGTTGGCCTTGATCTGTCACGACTATGACGTGCCTTCGCGCGGCGACGACGTGAACAAGGAAGGCCGCGAAGTGCCGGCCGACCTGCCGCGCGTGGATTTCTTCCACTGGGTACTGGTGGACCTAAAGCCCAGCGTGTCCGAAATCGCCGCCGGCCAGTACAGCAACCAAGTCACGCCGCGCGGCAAGCCGGGGCCGGACATCAGCAGCGGCAGCGGCGAGCGCCATGGCTTGAATGACTACACTGGCTGGTTCGCCGGCGACAAGGACATGGCGGGCGACTATTTCGGCTATGACGGCCCGTGCCCGCCGTGGAACGATTCCATCGTTCACCACTATGTATTCACGCTGTATGCGCTGGATATCGAGCGCATGCCGGTGGAGGGCAAATTTACCGGCCAGCAGGTGCGCGATGCGATCCGCGGACACATCCTGGGCGAAGCCAAGATCACCGGCCTGTATTCGCTCAATCCTGCCGTTGTCGCGCGCGGATACGGAAAGCCGGGGGCAGCGTGACGGAAATCCTGCTGATCCGCCATGGCGAAACCGACTGGAATGCTGAAAAGCGTCTGCAGGGCCATCTCGACATTCCGCTCAATGCCGAAGGCCGGCGCCAGGCTGCGGCACTCGGCCGGTCGCTTCTGGATGAACCGCTGGACGCAATTTTTTCCAGCGACTTGCAGCGCGCCCGGCAGACTGCCGAGGCCATCGCCGCGCCGCGCGGGATGACGGTGCAGATCGATCCGGGCCTGCGCGAGCGTTGCTATGGCGGATTCGAAGGGCTGACCTATGAGGAAATCGGCGAGCGCTATCCGGAAGCCTACCTGGCGTGGAAGGCACGCGATCCCGATGCGCGTTTTCCGCCGGGGCAGAATTTGGCGGAATCCCTGCGCGAGTTTTCGCAACGTGCCGTCAGTGCGATTGCCCGACTGGCAAGTCGGGACGGCTACCGGAAAATCGCCATCGTCGCCCATGGCGGCGTACTGGATTGCGCCTATCGGGCAGCGAGGGGCATGGGCTTCGAGCGGGCGCGGGACTTCGACATCTTCAATGCCAGCATCAACCGGCTGAGCTGGAACGGTGCCGCGTTGCAGTTGATGCACTGGGGTGATATCGCGCACCTCGCAGCGGAAGCGAAAGTGCTGGACGAAGTCGACAAATAAGCAGGGATGCCTCCAGCATGGCCCTGGAAACATGTTGGCAGCACGCCAGGCACAGCAATTTCTCCGAGGCCGCGTCTTCCCGGGCCTTCTGATGGAAGCGTGATCGCGATAAAATAGCAGCTTTTTCCCTTGCAGCAATCACGCCGTGAAACTGGGTCCCTATTCCTTGCGGAACAATGTGTTCGTCGCCCCGATGGCAGGGGTGACCGACCGGCCATTCCGGCAATTGTGCAAGCAGTTGGGAGCAGGATACGCGGTGTCCGAAATGGCGGCTTCCAATCCGCGCCTGTGGGCCAGCGAAAAAACCGCCCGTCGCACCAACCATGACGGCGAGATGGAACCGAAGGCGGTACAGATTGCGGGCGCCGACCCTGCGATGCTCGCCGATTGCGCGCGCTTCAACGTGGACCGCGGTGCGCAGATCATCGACATCAACATGGGTTGTCCGGTCAAGAAAGTCTGCAACAGCTGGTGCGGTTCGGCCCTGCTGCAAAACGAAAAGCTGGTCGGCGACATCATCGATGCCGTGGTGGGCGCAGTGGACGTTCCGGTGACCCTGAAATTCCGCACCGGCTGGGACCGGCTGAACAAGAATGCATTGACGATTGCGAAAATGGCGCAGGCCGGCGGCATCGCGATGCTGACGCTGCATGGACGCACCCGCGCCGACGGCTATCGCGGCGAAGCCGAATACGACACGATTGCGGCGGTCAAGGCGGCAGTGTCGATACCGGTCGTCGCCAACGGTGACATCACCACCCCGGAAAAGGCGCAGTTTGTGCTCGCCCATACCGGCGCAGACGCGGTGATGATCGGCCGTGCAGCCCAGGGGAGGCCCTGGATTTTCCGGGAAATCGAGCATTTCCTGCGCACCGGCCAGCACCTGACACCACCCACGGTAGCCGAGGCGCGCCGCCTGATGGATGAGCATTTGCGCGCCCACTATGCCTTCTATGGCGAGTACTTGGGCGTGCGCACGGCGCGCAAGCATATCGGCTGGTATGTGCAGGACCTGCCGGGCGGCGAAAGCTTCCGTCAGCGCATGAACCGGATTGAAGACTGCGAAGAGCAGTTGGCTGCAGTGGATACCTATTTTGAGTCATTGTTGCCGTACGGCGAGCGGTTACAATACGGTCACGTCGACCAAAAGTTGGCGGCGTAAATTGCCCAAAAATACAAATCTGTCACAGACATGAGCAAAGACACCATTCAGGACGTCGTCAAGAAAAGCCTTGAAAAATATTTCAAGGATTTGGGCGAGCAGCAGCCGTCCAATGTCTATGAAATGGTGGTGTTTACCGTGGAGAAGCCGATACTGGAAGCGGTGATGGAGCGCGCCCGCGGCAATCAGTCACTGGCGGCAGAGATGCTGGGCATCAATCGCAATACCCTGCGCAAGAAGCTGCAGCAGCACGGCCTGCTTTGATCGACAGACATACTGATCGACAGCGGTGATCGATAACATAAGGGCGTCGGAGCAGCGAAGACTGCAACCGGCGCCTTTAGGTTATCCATTACTTTCGGCATCCTCATCATGATCAGACAAGCCCTCATCTCCGTGTCCGACAAGGCCGGCGTACTCGAATTCGCACGCGCGCTTTCTTCCATGGGCGTCAAGCTGCTTTCCACCGGCGGCACCGCCAAACTGCTGGCCGATAACGGCCTGCAGGTGACCGAAGTCGCCGACTACACCGGATTTCCGGAAATGCTCGACGGCCGCGTGAAGACGCTGCATCCGAAAGTCCATGGCGGCATCCTTGCGCGTCGCGACTTTCCTGAGCATATGGCGGCGCTGCAAAAGCATGCCATTCCAACCATCGACATGGTGGTGGTGAACCTGTATCCCTTCCAGCAGACCGTGGCCAAGGAACAATGCACGCTGGAAGATGCGATCGAGAACATCGATATCGGCGGCCCGGCGATGCTGCGCTCCTCGGCGAAGAACCACAAGGATGTGGTGGTGATCTGCGATCCGGCCGATTACGCCCGCGTGCTGGGCGAGATGGAAGCGAACAAGGGCGAGGTGAGCTACGAGACCCGGTTCGCGCTGGCGAAGAAAGTCTTTGCCCATACCGCACAATACGACGGCGCCATCACCAACTACTTCACCTCGCTCGGCGAAGACCGCCAGCATGCGACCCGCAGCGCCTATCCGCAGACGCTGAATCTGCATTTCGAAAAGGTGCAGGACATGCGCTATGGCGAAAACCCGCACCAGTCGGCGGCGTTTTACCGCGATCTGGTGCCGGTCGAAGGCGCACTCGCCAATTACCGCCAATTGCAGGGCAAGGAACTGTCCTACAACAACATCGCCGATGCCGATGCTGCCTGGGAATGCGTGAAGACTTTCGAGGAAAGCGCCTGCGTCATCATCAAGCATGCCAATCCCTGCGGCGTGGCGACCGGCACCAACCCGCTGGACGCCTACAGCAAGGCATTCAAGACCGATCCGACTTCCGCCTTCGGCGGCATCATCGCCTTCAACCGCACGCTGGACGGCAAGGCGGCGGAAGCCGTAGCCAAGCAATTCGTCGAAGTCCTGATCGCACCGTCGTTCACCCAGGAAGCGCGGGACGTCTTCGCAGCCAAGCAGAACGTGCGCCTGCTGGAAATCCCGCTGGCTGCCGACGTCAATGCTTATGACTTCAAGCGCGTCGGCGGCGGCCTGCTGCTGCAGTCGCCGGACGCAAAAAATGTCCTGCCGGCCGAGCTGAAAGTGGTGAGCCAGAAGCAGCCGACCCTGCAGCAGATGCAGGACCTGATGTTCGCCTGGCGCGTGGCCAAGTTCGTCAAGTCGAATGCGATCGTATTCTGCGGCAATGGCATGACGCTGGGCGTCGGCGCCGGCCAGATGAGCCGTGTCGATTCCGCGCGCATCGCATCGATCAAGGCGCAGAATGCCGGGCTGTCGCTGGCCGGTTCGGCGGTGGCATCCGATGCCTTCTTCCCGTTCCGCGACGGTCTCGATGTGGTGGTGGATGCGGGCGCGACTTGCGTGATCCAGCCCGGCGGCTCCATGCGCGACCAGGAAGTGATCGACGCCGCCAACGAGCGCGGCGTGGTGATGCTGTTGACAGGCACGCGCCATTTCAGACATTGATAGTAAAGGGCCCTTCCTGCAAGCGGGAAGGGCGACTGCATGAAAATTCTCGGCATCGACCCCGGCTTGCGCACCACCGGCTTCGGCGTAATCCACAAGCAGGGCAACAAGCTGTCCTATATCGCTTCCGGCACCATCAAGACGCCGGATGCCGATCTGCCGCAGCGGCTGAAGGTCATCCTTTCGGGCGTGTCGGAAATCATCCGCACCTATGCACCCGACTGTGCCGCGATCGAAAAGGTGTTCGTCAACGTCAATCCGCAATCCACGCTCCTGCTCGGCCAGGCGCGCGGTGCCGCGATCTGCGCGCTGGTCAATGCGGACCTCATGGTTGCCGAATACACGGCGCTGCAAATCAAGCAGGCGGTCGTTGGCCATGGCAAGGCGCAAAAGCAGCAGGTGCAGGACATGGTGCAGCGCCTGCTGCTGTTGCCGGGTGTCCCGGGGCCGGATGCGGCGGACGCGCTCGGCGTCGCGATTTGCCACGCGCATGGCGGCGAGATATTGGACACTCTTGGCGGACTGGCGCCGGCGCTGGCGAAGAAGGGGTTGCGGGTACGGCGCGGGAGGCTGGTCGGGTGAGACCGTTGCGCCAGACTTGAGCTTCAGGCAAGTGCGACCTGGCGTCGCGCGGACAGGGCGTTAAAACTGCTTTTCCGCTTCCCGGGCGTCGATTTCAAACTTGTTGTGCCAGTAGGCATCGCGCCCGCGGATTCCCGCCCAGGCGCTGGAAGCGATGTAGGCGAAGGGGAAGATAATGCCCCAGCGAGCCGCCTGGCGTACATGTGCAAGTTCATGTATCAGCACGCGTGAGGACAATCCCTGTTGCTCGGCAATGACGACATGGCCGAGCGCCATGGCTGTCATGGCGCCAAAGGGGTGACGGCTCAGCAACTGATCGGCAAACGGGCCGCGTACCAGGATCGCAATCGTCGGATGCCGGACTAGTTGCATCTGGCCGCGAATCAGAACAACCGGCAACGCCATCAGCAGACCGAGCACGGTCAATGGCGATGCCCATACGATTCCCAGGATGGTGCCTATCCAGAATAAGGGAAAGCGTATGTAATTGTTGTTCAGGAGTTTTCGTTGCCGGGTACGCATGAGCCTATTAGAGCATGGCACTCTGAGAAAAATCCTTATGCGGCGTCAAGGCTGAGGCAGGTGCGCGGCAAATCGAAAGCAGCGCTTGCTTGCCTTGTGGAATGTTCAACTTGCTTCTGCCTCATCACCCCAGTCGTTGTCCTATTCGTTGTCCTGTATGATGCCATCTGCGTTTTTAAGGTCTTCGCACTATGATCGGTCGCCTTTCCGGAATCCTGCTTGAAAAGAATCCCCCTCAGTTGCTGGTCGATTGCGGTGGTGTCGGCTATGAAGTCGATGTGCCGATGAGCACCTTCTACAACTTGCCCGGCACCGGAGAAAAGGTCGTCCTCCTGACCCATCTTGCCGTGCGCGAGGATGCGCACCTGCTGTATGGCTTCGGCACTGCCGGGGAACGCGATGTCTTCAAGCAGCTGATCAAGATTTCCGGCATAGGCGCGCGCACTGCGCTGGCGATCCTGTCCGGCATGTCGGTGGCGGACCTGGCCCAGGCCATCACCCTGCAGGAAGCGGGGCGGCTGACCAGGATCCCGGGCATCGGCAAGAAAACGGCCGAGCGCCTGCTGCTCGAACTGAAGGGCAAGCTCGGCGCCGACTTGGGCGCGGCGGGCGGATTGCAGCAGCATGACACGACCTCCGACATCCTGAACGCGCTACTCGCGCTCGGCTATTCCGACAAGGAAGCGATGCTGGCGATGAAGCAGGTGCCTGCCGGGAGCGGCGTGTCCGAAGGCATCAAGCTGGCGCTGAAAGCCCTGTCGAAGGGGTGAGGCGCAATACATTCCCGCTTGAGGAAGCAGAACCATGAGTATCCAGACCGACAACTTCAGCGAACAGCGCATCATTGCCGCCACCCCGGTGTCGCCGAATGAAGAAGCCATCGAACGCGCGCTGCGGCCGAAACAGCTCGACGAATATGTCGGGCAGGAAAAAATCCATAGCCAGCTTGAAATCTTCATCAAGGCTGCGCGCCAGCGGCGCGAAGCGCTCGACCATACCCTGCTGTTCGGCCCGCCGGGCCTGGGCAAGACCACGCTCGCGCACATCATTGCGCGCGAAATGGGGGTGAACCTGCGCCAGACTTCCGGCCCGGTGCTGGAGCGCGCCGGCGATCTGGCCGCGCTGCTCACCAACCTGGAGCCGAACGATGTGCTGTTCATCGATGAAATCCACCGGCTGTCGCCGATGGTGGAGGAAATCCTGTATCCGGCGCTCGAGGATTACCAGATCGATATCATGATCGGTGAAGGCCCGGCGGCGCGTTCGGTGCGGCTGGACCTGCAGCCGTTCACCCTGGTCGGGGCCACCACCCGTGCCGGCATGCTTACCAATCCCCTGCGCGACCGCTTCGGCATTGTGGCGCGACTGGAGTTCTATACGCCGGAAGAACTGGCAAAAATCATTACCCGCAGCGCTTCGCTGCTGAATGCCCCCATCGTTCCCGACGGCGCCTTCGAAATCGCCAGGCGCAGCCGCGGCACGCCGCGTATTGCCAACCGCCTGCTGCGCCGCGTGCGCGACTATGCCGAAGTCAAGGGCACGGGCGAAATCACGAAAGCGATGGCGGATGCAGCGCTGGTGATGCTGGATGTCGACCCGGTGGGCTTCGATGTGATGGACCGCAAGCTGCTCGAAGCCGTGCTGTTCAAGTTCAACGGAGGCCCGGTGGGCCTGGACAACCTCGCTGCCGCCATCGGGGAAGAGCGCGACACCATCGAAGACGTGCTCGAACCCTACCTGATCCAGCAGGGTTATCTGCAGCGCACCCCGCGCGGCCGCATCGCCACTGCGGCTGCCTATACCCACTTCGGCATCACGGCACCTCGCACCGGTTCCAGCGGCGATTTATGGGATGCGCCGTGACAGCGGGTGCACACTGAGCTGTCCACACCCGGCCTGCCCGGATATCAGGCCAGCGCCACCGCTCCCAAGTCTGGCTTGAAGACGCCGAACTTTTGATGGACAGGCATGATCTTTAGAGGGGATTGGAGGGAATCCGGGAAAATACGCGGATTGCAGATTTTTATTAAAACCCGGACATTTTCCCTCATAATCTTCGGTTCTAGCAGAGGTGTTCCGTTTTTGCCTGCGCCTCCGCCATTCCCGTTGTGCCACTTTTTACAGCATCCGTCATGGTTGCAGGGAATGCGGTTGCCGGCATTCACATCATTTCAGGTCCGGTCCCGCTATGCTCATGTCCACCCAAGCCAACCGCTACGCGCATCTCTTGCTGGAGGCGCGCGCGGATGCAAAACTGATTGCGCCCTTGTCGGCAAGCGCCGAGTTGTCGATCGCCGACGGGTACGACATCGTCAAGAGCATGCTGGATTTGCGGATCGCGCAAGGGGAAGTGCCGATCGGACGCAAGATCGGCTTTACCAACCGCAAGATCTGGTCGAAGTACGGGGTTTCCGAGCCTATCCAGAATCCGGTCTGGACGCCGATGTTCGACTCCACCGTGCGGTTTGCCGAGGACAACCGCGGCATCCAGAGCCTGCTCGGCGCGCTGCAGCCGCGCATCGGGCCGGAAGTCGTATTCAAGCTCGGGCAGACGCCGCCGCCGGATGCAACGGTCGAGGACATGGCCGAATGCATCGAATGGATGGCGCATGCCTTTGAAATCGTCGTCTGCCCTTTCCCCGACTGGAAATTCGAGATGGTCGATGCGATTGCCGCCTACGGCTTGCATGGGTCGCTGATCGTCGGCGAACCGAAGATGCTCTCGTCCGCCACGCGCAGGAACCTGCCCGCGCTGCTGGCCAACACCAGCCTGTCGCTGTCCTGCAATGACGAGCTGCGTTCGGCCGGCTTCGGGAGCGACGTGCTCGGCAGCCCCGTGCATGCCGTATGGCATCTGCATCAGATGCTCAAATCGCAGTCGGAGCAATTCAAGCCGCTGACCGCCGGCGAAATCATCACCACCGGCACCTGGACCGATGTCTGTCCGATCGCGCCCGGCGAAACCTGGGCGTCCGCATGTTCCGGCGTGCTCCTGCCCGGATTGACTATTTCCTTCGTGTAAGCCATCTTCCCTGCGGCGCTTTCGCGCACGGTGCGAAAGCGCTGGAATGGATCAATGCGCCCATGCGGCACCACGGAGGAAGAATTGGCCTGGATCGTCTTGTTCTTTGCAGGATTGCTGGAAGTGGTCTGGCTGGTATTGTTCAAGCAGTCGGAAGGCTATGCCCGACGGGAGTATGCCGTGGCGGCTCTGAGTGTTTCCTTCGTGAGCTTTGGCCTGGTCGGCTGGACGCTGAAAACTTTGCCTGTCGGCACAGCCTATGCCATCTGGACCGGAATGGGCGCAGCCGGAGGCGCTCTGGTCGGCATCGTGCTGTTCAATGAACCGGCAAATGCGCTGCGCCTCATCTGCGTCGGACTGATCATCCTGGGAATCGTCGGGCTGAAGCTACGCATTAAACCCGGGTGTCAGCTACGCGGACTCCGCAAGCCCATGAAAAAAGGCGCCGTACGAGGCGCCTTTTTGCTTTGCATGGCCAAGTCAGTCGGCCCGGTCGGCGCGCACCCAAGTCTGGGTTCGTCCGAATGCCGGCATGCCGATATAGCCGCGCACATCCAGCTTCTTGCCGCCATCGACCACGGCCATCTTGCTCTTGTAGACCTTGCCATTGGCCGGATCGAGGATTTGCCCGCCGGTGAATTCCTCGCCGTCCTGTTTCAGGCCGGTCAGGATCGTCATGCCGATGATGGGCTGGTCTTTCCGGCTATCCTGGCACTGGTCGCATTTCGGGTTCGGGTCTTCGCCCGGTTCCCGGAACAGCTTTTCGATCTTGCCCTTGTATTCGCCATTGCTTTCGGTAATGCGGATCAGGGCCTTCGGCTTGCCCGTCTTGTCATCGATGTTTTTCCACAGACCGACGGGTGAAGCCTGCTGCGCGTGTGCGCCCAGGGAAATGATCGCCGTGGCCGCAGCCACGACCATCGCTGTTTTTTTAAGCATGTCGCCTCCTCAATATATATGAATGTCAAAACCTGGAATCAGAACCTATCAAGGGGGCGAATCAAGACTTTTGCAGTTTCTCAAACTGCTCACGCAGCTTGGCTTGTGTGGTCATGAAATTGGCCAGCCTATCCTTCTCCTGGGCGACCACCTGGGCCGGCGCGCGTGCGATGAAGCTGTCGTTGCTCAGCTTGGCATTGGCTTTCGCGATTTCTCCCTCGATGCGGCTGAGTTCTTTCGACAGGCGTTCGCGTTCTGCCGCCAGGTCGATCTCCACCTTCAGCATCAGCTTCGCCGCGCCGACGACTGACACCGGCGCAGGGGAGGCGGGCAGGGCTTCGAGCACTTGTATGTCAGACAGCTTGGCCAGCGCCTGCAGGTAGGGCACGAAGGATAGCAATTGCTGCCTGTCGTCCGCGCTGGATTCGATCACCAGCGGCACCCGCTGGGCGGGCGAGAGCTGCATCTCGCCGCGCAGGTTGCGGCAGGCATCGGTCAGCGCCTTCAGCTGCGTCATCCAGGCTTCCGCCTGTTCATCCAGCTTTTCGCGGTTCTCGGCCGGATACGGCTGCAACATGATCGAATCGCCCGGATTCATGGTACGGCCGGTCAGCGGCGCCACGGTCTGCCACAGTTCTTCGGTGATGAAGGGAATTATCGGGTGCGCCAGGCGCAGCACGGTTTCCAGCACGCGCAGCAGGGTGCGACGGGTGGCGCGCTGCTGTGCTTCGGTCCCGTTCTGGATCTGCACTTTCGCGACCTCCAGATACCAGTCGCAGTATTCATCCCAGACGAACTTGTAGATGGCGGAGGCGATGTTGTCGAAGCGGTAGTCGGCAAAGCCTTTCTCGACTTCGGCTTCGGTGTGCTGCAGAAGCGACACGATCCAGCGGTCGGCCTGCGAAAAGTCGCGGCCGCCTTCCTTGCAGGAGGCGCCCTCGAAACCGCAATCCTTGCCTTCGGTATTCATGAGCACGAAGCGGGTCGCGTTCCACAGCTTGTTGCAGAAATTGCGATAGCCTTCGCAGCGGTTCAGGTCGAAGTTGATGTTGCGGCCGAGCGAGGCGTAGCTCGCCATGGTGAAGCGCAGGGCGTCGGTGCCGAAAGCCGGAATGCCATTCGGAAACTCCTTGCGCGTGGCCTTCGCGATGCTTTCTGCCTGTTTTGGATTCATCAGGCCGGTGGTGCGTTTCGCGACCAGCGATTCCACATCGATGCCGTCGATCAGGTCGATCGGGTCAAGCGTATTGCCCTTGGACTTGGACATCTTCTGGCCACTGGCGTCGCGCACCAGGCCGTGCACGTACACGTTCTCGAACGGCACCTTGCCGGTGAAGTGGGTGGTCATCATTACCATCCGCGCCACCCAGAAGAAGATGATGTCGAAGCCGGTCACCAGCACCGAGGATGGCAGGAACAGCTTGTAGTCCGGGGTTTCTTCCGGCCAGCCGAGGGAAGAGAAGGGCACCAGCGCCGACGAGAACCAGGTGTCGAGCACATCGCTTTCGCGCCGCAGCGCCTTGCCGCCGGCCTGCTTCCTCGCATCTTCCTCGTTGCGCGCGACGTAGATCTTGCCTTCGTCGTCATACCAGGCCGGAATCTGGTGACCCCACCAGAGCTGGCGGGAAATGCACCAGTCCTGGATATTGTTGAGCCACTGGTTATAGGTGGTAGTCCAGTTTTCCGGGATGAACTTGATCGAGCCATCCGCGACCTTTTCCAGCGCGACTTCGGCGATCGACTTGCCCGGGAAGTACGTGCCTGCCGGCGCCGGCTTGCTCATGGCGACGAACCACTGGTCGGTCAGCATCGGCTCGATCACCACACTGGTGCGGTCGCCGCGCGGCACCATCAGCTTGTGCGGCTTGACCGAGTCCAGCAAGCCTTGGGCTTCAAGGTCGGCAACGATCTGCTTGCGCGCTTCGTAGCGGTCCAGGCCGCGGTATTTCTCGGGACCGTTCTCGTTGATCTTGGCGTCGAGCGTGAAGATGTTGATCTGGGGGAGCTGGTGGCGCTGGCCGACGGCATAGTCGTTGAAGTCGTGCGCCGGCGTGATCTTCACGCAGCCGGTGCCGAATTCCTTGTCCACGTAATCGTCGGCGATGATCGGGATTTCGCGGCCGGTCAGGGGCAGCTTCAGCAGCTTGCCGTGCAGGTGCGTATAGCGTTCGTCGGTCGGATCGACCGCCACCGCGACGTCACCCAGCATGGTCTCGGGGCGGGTGGTGGCTACCGTGATGTGCCCGCTACCGTCGGCGAGCGGATAGCGGATCTGCCACATGGAACCGTCTTCTTCTTCCGACACCACTTCCAGGTCGGAGACCGCGGTCAGGAGTTTCGGGTCCCAGTTCACCAGGCGCTTGCCGCGATAGATGAGACCCTGCTCGTACAGGCGCACGAAGACTTCGGTCACCGCCTTGGACATCTTCGCGTCCATCGTGAAGTATTCGCGGCTCCAGTCGGTGGAAGCGCCGAGGCGGCGCATCTGGCCGGTAATCGTGGAGCCGGAATGCTCTTTCCACTCCCACACTTTTTCCAGGAATTTTGCGCGTCCGAGGTCATGGCGCGAAACCTTTTGCGCGTCGAGCTGGCGTTCGACCACGATTTGCGTGGCAATGCCCGCATGGTCGGTGCCCGGGATCCACGCGGTATTGAAGCCGCGCATCCGGTAATAGCGGGTCAGGCCATCCATGATGGTCTGGTTGAAGGCATGCCCCATGTGCAGGGTGCCTGTGACATTGGGCGGCGGCAACTGAATGCTGAAGGAAGGCTTGCCGGCATCGGTAGTAGCGGTGTAGTAACCGCGTTTTTCCCATTCGACGCGCCAGTGCTTTTCAATGTCGGTGGGCTCGAAGGATTTGGCTAATTCCATGATTGGACGTAAGTTTTGCGAAACCTCACATTATAAGGGAGGCGGTCGCTGACTTGCCTTGGAACGAGGCGTATAATTCGCCAATGCTGTTTTTATGAGGCAAAACGCTAGGGGTCCTGGCCAGAACAAACGCATTTTGCGGGCCGGGTGAGAAATACCCTCAAACCTGATCTGGGTAATGCCAGCGAAGGGAAGCAATCGGAAGGCCTTTCCCTGTTTCCGCCGCTCCTTCGCTGTTTCTAGTCTGAGCAAAGGAGCATCATGAGCGCCAATCCCCAATTCCTCGCCGCCACCGCCAAGGTGGATGAGGCCGCCATTCAGCCGCTGCCGAATTCGCGCAAGATCTATGTCGAAGGCTCGCGCCCGGACATTCGTGTGCCGATGCGCGAAATCAGCCAGGCCGACACGCCGGCCTCCTTCGGCGCCGAAAAGAATCCGCCAATCTACGTCTACGACACCTCCGGCCCCTACACCGATCCGGAAGCGAAGATCGACATCCGCTCCGGCCTGCCGGCCTTGCGCGCCGCATGGATTGCCGAGCGCGGCGACACCGAAGAATTGCCGGGACCGACCTCGAAGTACGGCATCGAACGCCTGAACGATCCGAAGCTGGCGGAGCTGCGTTTCGACCTGCACCGCAAGCCGCGCCGCGCGCTGCCGGGCAAGAACGTGTCGCAGATGCATTACGCGCGTCAGGGCATCATCACCCCGGAAATGGAATACATCGCGATCCGCGAAAACATGCGGCGTAAGGAATACCTGGAAAACCTGAAAGCGTCCGGCCCGATGGGGCAGAAGCTGGCCGATTTGATGGGACGCCAGCATCCGGGGCAGAGTTTCGGCGCCTCGATTCCGGCGGAGATCACGCCGGAATTCGTGCGCGATGAAGTTGCCCGCGGCCGCGCCATCATTCCCGCCAACATCAACCACCCGGAATCCGAGCCGATGATCATCGGCCGCAATTTCCTGGTGAAGATCAATGCCAATATCGGCAACTCTGCTGTCACGTCCTCGATCGGCGAGGAAGTGGAAAAGATGACTTGGGCAATCCGCTGGGGTGGCGACACAGTGATGGACCTGTCGACCGGCAAGCACATCCATGAAACCCGCGAATGGATCATCCGCAATTCGCCGGTGCCGATTGGTACCGTGCCGATCTACCAGGCGCTGGAAAAGGTCAATGGCAAGGCGGAAGACCTGACCTGGGAAATCTTCCGCGACACGCTGATCGAGCAGGCGGAGCAGGGCGTGGATTACTTCACCATCCATGCCGGGGTGCGCCTGCAATACGTGCCACTGACCGCCAAGCGCATGACCGGCATTGTCTCGCGCGGGGGGTCGATCATGGCAAAGTGGTGTCTCGCGCATCACAAGGAATCTTTCCTGTACGAGCATTTCGAAGAGATCTGCGAAATCATGAAGGCGTACGACGTGTCGTTCTCGCTCGGCGACGGCCTGCGTCCTGGCTCGATCTACGACGCCAACGACGAAGCCCAGCTCGGCGAGCTGAAGACGCTGGGTGAACTGACCCAGATCGCCTGGAAGCATGATGTGCAGGTGATGATCGAAGGCCCGGGCCACGTGCCGATGCACCTGATCAAGGAAAACATGGACATCCAGCTCGAACAGTGCAAGGAAGCGCCGTTCTACACGCTGGGCCCGTTGACTACCGATATCGCGCCCGGCTACGACCACATCACCTCCGGCATCGGTGCCGCAATGATCGGCTGGTATGGCACGGCCATGCTGTGCTACGTCACGCCGAAGGAACACCTCGGCCTGCCGAACAAGGACGATGTGAAGGAAGGCATCATCACCTACAAGCTGGCGGCGCACGCGGCCGATCTGGCGAAAGGCCATCCGGGCGCGCAGATCCGCGACAACGCGCTGTCGAAAGCACGCTTCGAATTCCGCTGGGAAGACCAGTTCAACCTCGGCCTCGATCCGGACAAGGCACGCGAATTCCACGACGAGACTCTGCCCAAGGATTCCGCCAAGGTGGCGCACTTCTGCTCGATGTGCGGCCCGCATTTCTGCTCGATGAAGATCACCCAGGATGTGCGCGACTATGCGGCCAGCCAGGGTATTTCGGATGAACAGGCGCTGAAGAAAGGCATGGAAGTCAAGGCGGTCGAGTTCATCAAGAGCGGCGCGGAAATCTATCGCAAGCAGTAGGCGAAATGGCGATGGAAATCGAACTGAACGGCGTGCCGCATCCGATTGCGGCAAACCAGAATGTGCAGGATCTGATCGCTTCGCTCGACCTGGCAGGCAAGTCGCTGGCGGTCGCAGTCAATCGGGAAGTGGTGCCGCGGCAGTTGTGGTCGCAGCGCGTGCTGCAGCCGAGCGACCGGGTGGATATCGTCCGCGCAATAGGCGGTGGGTGATAATGCACCCTCCCCTTGAAGGGGAGGGTGTGGCAATGGAGCTTTTATGCATACACAAGATACGACTCAGGACCACGGCCTCACCATCGCCGGCAAAACCTATCGCTCGCGCCTGCTGGTCGGCAGCGGCAAGTATCGTGACCTGGAGCAGACCCGCGCAGCGACGGAAGCCAGCGGCGCGGAAATCATCACGGTGGCGATCCGCCGGGTCAACATTGGCCAGGATCCGAATGCGCCCAGCTTGCTGGATGCGGTTCCGCCCTCGAAATACACGATCCTGCCGAACACCGCCGGCTGCTACAACGCGAAGGACGCCGTCTACACCCTGCAGCTCGCGCGCGAACTGCTCAACGGGCACAAGCTCGTCAAGCTCGAAGTGCTTGGCGATGAAAAGACGCTGTTCCCCAACATGCCGGAAACGCTGAAGGCAGCCGAGCTGCTGGTGAAGGATGGCTTCGACGTCATGGTGTATTGCAGCGACGACCCGATCCAGGCCCGCATGCTGGAAGACATCGGCTGCGTCGCGGTGATGCCGCTGGCATCGCTGATCGGTTCCGGCATGGGTATCCTCAATCCATGGAATTTGTCGCTGATCATTCAGCAGTCGAAAGTGCCGGTGCTGGTGGATGCCGGCGTCGGCACGGCGTCGGATGCGGCGATTGCAATGGAGCTGGGCTGCGATGGCGTGCTGATGAATACCGCGATTGCCGGCGCGCGCGACCCCATTCGCATGGCGCGTGCCATGAAGCTGGCGGTGGAAGCCGGCCGCGAAGCCTATCTTGCCGGACGCATTCCGAAGAAGTTCGCCGCATCGCCGTCATCGCCGGTTGAAGGGCGGGTCGCATGAATCGACCCAGCGTGCTGATCTTCGCCGGCTCGGATCCGAGCGGCGGAGCCGGACTGCAGGCCGATATCCAGGCCGTTGCCGCACTGGGCGCGCATCCGCTGTCGGTGACAACCGCGCTGACGGTACAGGACAATGACCGGGTGCATGCCGTGCATCCGGTGCCGGCTGCGCTGGTGCAGCAGCAGGCCCAAGCCTTGATCGACAAGATCGAGGTGGCGGCGGTCAAGGTCGGCATCGCCGGCAACCATGCCAATACTGCGGCAATTGCCGGCATCGTCGAACAGCTCAAGCGGCGCAGGCCGGACCTGCCCGTCGTCGTGGACACGGTACTGGCCAGCGGCCATGGCGATGCGCTGTCGACGGACAATGCGGTGCAGGCGATCGAGCCACTGCTGTCGGTGGCGACGCTGATCACGCCGAATCTTCTCGAGGCGGCAGCATTGTGCGACGGCGACCGCCGGCTCGACGAGCAGGTGGAAAAACTGTTGCGCCGCTGTCCGAATGTGCTGATCAAGGGCGGCCATGGCAGCGGACCGGAAGTGATGAACCATTGGTTCGCCGTTGGCGATTCCCGCTCCTGGAATTGGCCGCGCTTACAAGGCAGCTTCCATGGCACCGGCTGTACCCTGGCATCGGCGATCGCGGCCCTGCTGGCGCAGAGAGTGCCGCTCGTCGACGCGCTGGAACGGGCTCAATCCTATTGCCACCAGGCGCTGCTGTCTTCGTATGCGATCGCCCAGGGCCAGCGCATTCCGAACCGATGGGTTCCTTCTTTCACGGGAAATGCATGAAAGGTTTGTATATCGTCACGCCCGACTGGGATGACACCACCAGGTTGCTGGAAGTGACCGAGGCTGCGCTGCGCGGCGGCGCGGCGCTGGTGCAGTACCGGCACAAGACCGCGAGCCCGCAGCTGCGCGAGGAACAGGCGCGGCAGCTGCAGGCCTTGTGCCGGCGCCATGGACGGCCGTTCATCATCAATGACTTCGTGGACTTGTGCCTGGCGCTGAACGCCGATGGCATCCATGTCGGCGGCACCGACGTGCCGGTCGCCGACGTGCGTGCCGCAGTGGGGCCCGGCAAGATCGTCGGCGCTTCCTGCTACGGCAGCCTGGAGCTCGCGCGCGATGCTCATAGTGCTGGCGCGAGCTATGTCGCGTTCGGCGGCTTTTATCCTTCGCGCGTCAAGAAATATGAAGTCGCCACACAGCCGGAGATCGTCACGCGCGCCAGGGCCGAGATCCCCTTGCCGAACGTGGTGATCGGCGGCATGACGCATGAAAATGCCGCACCGCTCGTGGCGCTGGGCGCCGACATGGTGGCGGTGATCAGCAGCGTGTACATGGTCGATGAACCGGAGGCGGCTGCTCGCAGGTTTGCACAAATGTTCATGCCTGGCTGAGCCCGGCTCTTCGCATCCCGGCATTGCCAGTGAGGCAAGTGCGCAGATTTATCCGAAGCCGTGCGGGCGGCGCGGCTATAATCTCGGCATGCAGAACCTCCTCCACAATCTCAATCCCGAACAACTTGCAGCAGTCACCTTGCCCCCGCAGCATGCGCTCATTCTTGCAGGCGCGGGGTCCGGCAAGACCCGGGTATTGACGACGCGGATCGCATGGCTGATCCAGACTGGACAAGTCTCTCCCGCCGGCATACTGGCGGTCACGTTCACCAACAAGGCGGCGAAGGAAATGATCTCGCGCCTGTCAGCGATGTTGCCGGTGAATACGCGCGGCATGTGGATCGGCACCTTCCATGGCCTGTGCAACCGTCTCCTGCGCGCGCATTACCGCGATGCGGGCTTGCCGCAAACCTTCCAGATCCTCGATTCGCAAGACCAGCTGTCGATGATCAAGCGCCTGCTGAAGGCGCTGAATGTCGATGACGAGAAATACCCGCCGCGTAACCTGATGTACTTCATCAACAGCGCGAAGGAGCAAGGCCTGCGCGCGAAGGATGTGGAGGCCTACGACGATTACAACCGCAAGTTCGTCGAGCTGTACGAGATTTATGACAACCAGTGCCAGCGCGAAGGTGTGGTGGATTTCGCCGAGCTGCTGCTGCGCACCTATGAATTGTTGCAGCGTAACCAGCCGCTGCGCGAACATTACCAGGCGCGCTTTCGCCACATCCTGATCGACGAATTCCAGGATACCAACAACCTGCAATACAACTGGCTCAAGCTGATGGCCGGGCAGCACAACGCGGTGTTCGCGGTGGGTGACGACGACCAGAGCATCTATGCCTTCCGCGGCGCGAACGTCGGCAACATGATTGCCTTCGAGCGCGAATTCAAGGTCGAAAACCTGATCAAGCTGGAGCAGAATTACCGTTCGCACGGCCACATCCTCGACGCCGCGAATACCCTGATCGCCAACAACAGCAAGCGCCTTGGCAAGAACCTGCGCACCGATGCCGGTCATGGCGAGCCGGTGCGCATCTATGAAGCCAGCAGCGACCTGCAGGAAGCGCAATGGATCATCGAGGAAGCGAAAAGCCTGATCAACGAAGGCGCGGCGCGCAGCGAGATCGCCATCCTGTATCGCTCGAACGCGCAGTCGCGGGTGATCGAGCATGCGCTGTTCACCGCCGGCATTCCCTATCGCGTGTACGGCGGCCAGCGCTTCTTCGAGCGCGCCGAGATCAAGCATGCGATCGCCTACCTGCAGCTGATCGACAACCTGCACAATGACTCCGCCTTCCTGCGGGTGGTGAATTTCCCGACTCGCGGCATCGGTGCGCGCTCGATCGAACAGTTGCAGGACGCGGCGCGCCAGTACGGCATCTCCCTCTACGCTGCGGTTCCCTATGTCACGGGCAAGGCGGGTTCCGTGCTCGGCGCCTTCGTCAAGCTGATCGAGGGCATGCGCTTCGAAACCCAGCAGTTGCCGCTGCAGGAAATGGTGCAGGTGGTGCTCGAAATGAGCGGCCTGATGGAGCACTACCGGAATGAGAAGGATGGCGCCGACCGCATCGAAAACCTGGAGCAGCTGGTCAGTGCGGCAATGCTGTTCGTGTCCGAAGAAGGCTTCGGCATTGACAGCCCGGCGCTGCTGGGTCCGAAGGCGCAGCCAGTTGCGGGAGAGGCGCTGGCAGACGGGAATGGCAGCGAGGTGCTCGATGCCGACGCGCCATTGCCCACCGTGATGTCGCCCCTGTCGGCCTTCCTGTCGCATGCTTCGCTGGAAGCCGGCGACAATCAGGCGGCGGCGGGCCAGGATGCGCTGCAACTGATGACGGTGCATTCCGCCAAGGGGCTGGAATTCGACGCGGTGTTCATCACCGGCCTGGAAGAAGGCTTGTTCCCGCATGAGAACAGCACCCAGGAAGAGGGCGGCCTGGAGGAAGAGCGGCGTCTCATGTACGTGGCGATCACGCGCGCCAAGAAGCGGCTGTATCTCAGCTTTTCCCAAACCCGCATGCTGCACGGCCAGACGCGCTTCAACATGCGGTCGCGCTTTTTCGATGAATTGCCGGAAGAGGCGCTGAAGTGGCTGTCACCGAAGGTGCAGCACCAGTGGTTCGCTCCCAGGAAATCGGCATGGGACGATGCGCCCGAGTCGGGGGTGAATGCCATCGCGCAAAGCTTTACCAAGCAGGATGCCGGCTGGCGCATCGGCGAGACGGTGGCGCATCCGAAATTCGGCGAGGGCGTGATCGTCAACATCGAAGGCGGCGGCGCCAATACACGGGCCCATATCAACTTCGGCCGCCACGGGATGAAGCTGCTGGACCTGAATATCGCCAAGCTGGAAAAGGTCGCGCCGAAAATCGGAAGCTGAGGTCAACCGCTGAGACCGCGCCGGACGCCTGCCGTCACGCAGGTTGTTCCGGCTTGCCGAAGATCTGGGTATAGGTGGGATAGAACGAACAGTACATCACCACGGTCATGACCAGCGTCAGCGGCAGCAGCAGCATCATCACGATCCCCGGCTGGCCGAACACCAGCGCGAGGATGCTGCTGGCAATCGAGGGCAGGATGACGCCGATCGCGACCCAGGCGAGTCCGTACACCAGGAAAGCCTTGCCAGCGCGGCGCACCGCGAAGAAGCTGTAGAACAGCGCCTTGCCCACGCCCATGTTCTGCCAGGTGATGAGCGGCGCGGCATGCCAGAAGGCCATGATGGCCGGGGTGTACACCACGGCGGCAAAAATCATCGCCAGCGTCATGTTGGAACTGCGCACTGCGGTTGCATTCAATGGCAGCTGGCCGCTCATCACCTGCCAGAAAACCCCACCATCAATAAGGGCCGAGGACGCCACCGCAACGATGGCGGCGATCAGGTACAAGGCGCCAAGCTGCAGCAGCCGGCCCAGCGCGGGGGTGCGGAAAATCTTGAACAGCATGCTCGGATACACCCGCTTGCCGCGCTCGATCTGCAGACAGGCTTGCATGAAGGCCATCGAAAACGCGGGCACCAGTATGATCGGCAATACCTGACCGAGCAGCGGGATGATCCCGACCGCCAGCATCAGGAACAGGTAGCTCAGGAACAGCGTCGACATTTCGGCAGGCTGTTTGCGGAACAGGGAAAATCCATCCTTGACCCACTGCCAGCCGGCGCTTGCAGGCAATTTTTCCATGGTCAGAAGAGAGCCGGGACAGGATTGTTGATTCTTTGCCGCAGGATTCGTTCAAAATGCGCCGGATCGTGCGGCGTCAGCATTTCCGCCTCCCGCGGCAGATGGAAATCGTACAGGCGCGACAGCCAGAAGCGCAATGCGCCTGCACGCAGCATCGCTTGCCATGCGGCTTGTTCCGCCTCGGTAAATGGACGCACCGCATGATAGGCGTCGAGCATGGCGCGTACCCGCGGCACATCGAACGCCCCGGATTCGAGGTCGATGCACCAGTCGTTGACGGTGACCGCCACGTCGAACAACCAGGTATCCCAGCCGGCAAAATAAAAGTCGAAAAAGCCGGTGAGCCGTTCGCCGTTGAACATCACATTGTTGCGGAACAGGTCGGCATGGATCGGGCCGCGCGCCAGCTGCTTGTAGGCGCGGGATGTGGCGTACGCTTCCTGGAAATGCATTTCCGCGCGTAACAGGTGCTGGCCTTCTTCCGGAAGATAAGGCAGCACGACCGGAGTCGCGGCCTTCCACCATTCGAGGCCGCGCAGGTTCGGCTGGCGCAGCGGAAAATCCTGCCCGGCCAAATGCATTTTCGCCAGCATCGCACCGACTTCGGCGCAATGCACCGGCTTCGGCGCGAGTTGCGATGTGCCTTCCAGCTTGGTGACGATCGACGCAGGCTTGCCGTGCAGCGTATGCAGGATGTCTCCCTGCTTGTTGGCGATGGGCGCTGGCACCAGCACGCCGCGTTCGGCGAGATGGCGCATCAGCTGCAGGTAAAACGGCAGCTGGGTGAAAGTCAGTTTTTCGAATATGGTCAGCACATATTCGCCGGTCTCGGTGGTGAGGAAGAAATTGCTGTTTTCGATGCCGGATGAAATGCCTTTGATGGCGAGTGCCTTGCCGAGGGAAAACTGGGTGATCCAGTGCTTGAGGTCATCCAGATTGACCGGGGTGAATACTGCCATGTGCGCGTGAGTGGTGTTGAGTTTGAAAGAGGGGAACCGCAAAGAAATTATTTCTTTTGCCGATCGGGAGGCTCGGTTGCTCCGGGCGGTAGCGGGGCAGGACCCTCGGCATCTTCCACTGGCTGGGATTGCTCGGGACGTCCAAGATCAAAGGTCAGGATTTCCCACTGTGCCGCACGCATCATGCTGCCCTGGATATCACCTGGCGCTGCGCTCCCCGCCTGGTCGTTCGGCTTCAGATAATACGTGCTCCCGCCGCTGCTGACTTTTATTTCCGTCACTTTGCCGCCGGGCGCGCGCTTTTCCTCGCTCCTGCTGCCGCCCTCCGGTTTGCGAATGGTGATCGCCGGCGCTTCTTCGCCTTCTTCCAGGTTCTCAAGCTGTGGCGGCGGCGGCGCCTTCCCGTCCGGTTGCTGCGCATCGGCGATGAGCGGCCTTGCAGCAAGGCATACCAGGACAAGCGACCAGACCTTCAGAGTGCGCATGGCAATTCGTGGGTGATTGTTATTGGTGCAATGGGTGAGTCGGGACTCCCTATGAAGCATTGTAGCAAACCGGTCCCGCCACTCAGCAATCCCTGGCTACAGAAAGGCTCCATTTTGCTTGTCGGAATCCGCAAGCACGATGTCCCGCGCCTCGTAAAAGGCAAAGATCGCATCCACTACATTGGCCGGCTCATCGATCAGCTGCACCAGTTCCATGTCCTTCGGGTTGATCATTCCATTGCCCACCAGCTGGGTCTGGAACCAGTCGAGCAGTCCGCGCCAGAAGGTGGTGCCGACCAGGATCACTGGAATGCGCCTGGTTTTGCCAGTCTGGATCAGGGTCAGCACTTCCGTGAGTTCATCCAGCGTACCAAAGCCGCCCGGCAGCACGACATAAGCGTCCGCATATTTGACGAAGGCGACCTTGCGCGCAAAAAAATGGCGGAAGCTGATGGAAATGTCTTGCCAGGTGTTGGACTTCTGTTCATGCGGCAATTCGATGTTCAGTCCGACCGATGAAGACTTGCCTTCGAAAGCCCCCTTGTTGGCCGCTTCCATCAGGCCCGGTCCGCCGCCGGAAATGACGGCCAGGCCGGCATCGGAAAGGCGGCGGGCGATGTCGACGCAGATGGCATAGTAGGGATTGTCAGGCTGGATGCGGGCTGATCCGAAAATCGAGACTGCCGGGCGCAGTTCTGAGAGGCGCTCGGTCGAGTCGATAAACTCTGCCATAATCGTCAGAATATGCCACGATTCGCGCGCCTTCTTCGAAGTGGCGCGCTCAAGATCGGCCACCTGCCGCAGGCGCGGCACATTTTTTCCCTTGAATTCCATATGAATAAAACCCTGTTGCTGGTTGACGGCTCGAGTTATCTGTATCGCGCGTTTCACGCGATGCCCGATCTGCGGAACGCGGAAGGCGCGCCGACCGGCGCCATCTACGGCATGATCAACATGTTGCGGCGCTTGCGCAACGATTACGGCGCAGCATACATCGCCTGCGTCTTCGATGCAAAAGGCAAGACCTTCCGGGATGACTTGTATGCGGAATACAAGGCGCAGCGGGCCGCGATGCCGGAGGACCTGGTCCGGCAGATCGAGCCGATCCATGAAGCGGTACGCGCGCTCGGCTGGCCGATCCTGATGGTGGAGGGAATCGAGGCGGATGACGTGATCGGCACGCTGGCGACGCAGGCGACGGCGCACGGACTGAAAACCGTGATCTCCACCGGCGACAAGGACCTGGCGCAGCTGGTCAACGAGCATGTCACGCTGATCAACACGATGAGCAATGAAAAGCTGGACCGGGAGGGCGTGATCGCCAAGTTCGGCGTGCCGCCGGACCGCATCGTCGATTACCTGACTCTGGTCGGTGACACTGTCGACAATGTGCCGGGCGTCGACAAGGTCGGCCCGAAGACGGCGGTGAAGTGGCTGAACCAGTACGGCAGCCTCGACGGCATCATTGAACATGCCGCCGACATCGGCGGTGCGGTCGGGGAAAACCTGCGGCGCGCCCTCGACTGGCTGCCCACGGCGCGCACCCTCGTGACCGTGAAGACCGACTGCGAACTGGTTGGGCACATGGTGTCGATCCAGGAATCGCTGGTAGCAAAGCCGGCGGACGACGACGCCATGATCGATTTCTTCAAGCGCTATGGCTTCAAGACCTGGCTGCGCGAGCTGAGTGCCAAATCTGCCGGCAATGCAGCGTCAGCGAGCCAGCCCGCAGAGGGCGGCACCGGACGCGCTTCTGCCCCTGCTGCTCCGGAAAAAACCGAGTATGAGACCGTGCTGACGGAGGAGCAGCTCGACAAGTGGCTGGCAATCATCCATGACGCTGCGCTGACCTCGGTCGACACCGAGACCACGTCGCTCGACCCGATGCAGGCGCGGCTGGTCGGCATTTCCTTGTGCTGCACGCCGGGCATCGCCGCGTATATTCCGGTCGCGCATCGCTACCAGGGCGCGCCGCAGCAGCTGCCTCTCGAACTGGTGCTGGCGAAACTCAAACCCTGGCTCGAAGATGAAGGCAAGCCCAAGGTCGGGCAGAATCTGAAATACGACAGCCACGTGTTCGCCAACCATGGCGTCGAGCTGCGCGGCATCGCGCACGACACGCTGCTCGAATCCTATGTATTCGAGTCGCACAAGAGCCATGACATGGACAGCCTCGCGCTGCGCCACCTGGACCGCAAGACCATCACCTTCGAAGAAGTGTGCGGCAAGGGCGCGTCGCAGATCGGCTTTGATGAAGTCGCGATCGAGCGCGCGACCGACTATGCGGCGGAAGATGCCGACGTCACGCTGCAGCTGCATCATGCCATGTGGCCGCATGTGACTGAAAACGCCGGATTGACATTCATTTATGAAAAGATCGAACTGCCGACGTCGGTCGTGCTGCGCAAGATCGAGCGAAACGGCGTGCTGATCGACACCCACCTGCTTGCGTCGCAATCGAACGAGCTCGGCGCGCGCATGCTGGAGATGGAGCAGAAGGCATACGAGATGGCGGGACAGCCGTTCAATCTCAACTCACCGAAGCAGCTGGGGGAGATTTTCTTCGGCAAGCTGCAGTTGCCGGTCGTGAAGAAGACGCCTTCCGGCACGCCATCCACCGACGAGGAAGTGCTGCAGAAGCTGGCGGAAAACTATCCGCTTCCGAAAATCCTGCTGGAATACCGCGGACTGTCCAAGCTGAAGTCCACCTATACCGACAAGCTGCCGAAGATGGTGAATCCCGCTACCGGCCGGGTGCACACCAATTATGCGCAGGCGGTCGCGGTAACCGGCCGGCTCGCCTCGAACGACCCCAACCTGCAGAACATCCCGATCCGTACCGCCGAAGGCCGGCGCATCCGCGAAGCCTTCGTCGCTTCACCCGGCAAGGTGATCGTGTCGGCGGATTATTCACAGATCGAGTTGCGCATCATGGCGCATATCTCCGGCGATGAAAGCCTGTTGCGCGCCTTTGCGCAAGGGGAGGATATCCACCGCGCGACTGCCGCCGAGATCTTCGGCGTGATGCCGCTTGAAGTGAGCGCTGAGCAGCGCCGCTATGCCAAAGTGATCAATTTCGGCCTGATCTATGGCATGAGCGCTTTCGGGCTGGCCTCCAATCTCGGCATCGAGCGTTCGGCGGCGCAGATGTATATCGACAGGTATTTCGCCCGCTATACCAAGGTGGCGCAATACATGAACGATACGCGTGTGCAGGCGAAGGAACGCGGCTATGTGGAAACCGTGTTCGGCCGTCGCCTGTGGCTGCCCGAGATCAATTCGCCGAACGGCCCGCGGCGCCAGGCAGCCGAGCGCGCTGCGATCAATGCGCCGATGCAGGGCACGGCTGCCGACCTGATCAAGCTGTCGATGATTGCGGTGCAGGACTGGCTCGAAGCCGAGCGCATGCAGTCGATGATGGTGATGCAGGTGCATGACGAGCTGGTGCTGGAAGTGCCGCAGGAGGAACTGGAAATAGTACGGCAGAGATTGCCGGAACTGATGAGCGGCGTGGCCAAGCTGAAAGTGCCGCTGATCGCAGAGGTTGGTGTCGGCAGCAATTGGGATGAGGCGCACTGAGGAATCGGGACGTCTCCTGGTGAAGTCGGAAGTTGAATATTTTTCTGGAGGATTGCCATGCAGGATTTGAAGGAAGATTTCGATAGTCTGGTCGCAAGAACTCCGCTGTCCGATGGCATGGACAGGCGGACATTCCTGCAGACGGCGCTCGGCACTGGTTTTGCCGCCGCCGTACTGCCGGTGGCTGCACAAAGCATGATCAAAACCGATACCGCGGGACTGACGGCGGGCGAGATGAAGATCAGCGTCAATGGCCATGCGGTGCCCGTGTACCGGGCGCAGCCGGAAGGCAAGAAGGATTTGCCGGTGGTGATCGTGGTGTCCGAAATCTTTGGCGTGCATGAGCATATCGCCGATGTGGCCCGGCGATTTGCCAAGCTGGGCTATCTTGCGCTGGCGCCGGACCTGTTCATACGCCAGGGCAATCCGGCTGCCTATTCTTCGATTCCCGAGTTGATGAAGGAAGTGGTATCGAAAGTGCCGGACCAGCAGGTCATGGAAGATCTCGACGCGGTGGTGGCATGGGCCGGGCAGAACGGCGGCAATGCCGGCAAGGTCGGCATCACCGGGTTCTGCTGGGGCGGGCGCATCACCTGGCTGTATTGCGCCCATAATCCCAAGGTCAAGGCTGGCGTGGCCTGGTACGGCCGCTTGGTTGGCGACAAGAATGCGCGTACGCCGCAACATCCGGTCGACATTGCCGCCGACCTGAAGGTGCCGGTGCTCGGCCTGTATGGCGGCAAGGACAGCGGCATTCCGCTCGACACTGTCGACAAGATGAAGGTGGCGCTGGCAGAAGGTGGCAGCAAGTCCGAGATCGTCGTGTTTCCGGATTCCGGCCACGCCTTCCATGCGGATTACCGGCCGAGCTATGTGGAGGCCGATGCGAAGGAAGGCTGGAAGCGTTGCCTGGCATGGTTCCGGCAGCACGGCGTCGCCTGATCCGCGTCACTGGAAAAGAGTTTTGCCGATCCAAATCCATCCCGGCTCAGGCCGGGATGTTTCTTTTTGAGGATGCATGAATGTCTGCGGCGCCAGGTTCGCCGTCTGACGAAAGCGGGGTTTCCCAGGTCGTTTGCTGAAACCTCTGCGCCCTGTGATCTATAATCTGCAACCTTGCCGCATCACACCCGGGGCCCAAAATCAATCCGACACTGCTTTCCATCCTGCTTGCCACCACCATTTCCGGCGTGATCAGCATCTCGGCGGCGGCGGCATTTTCCTTTTCGCTGCTGTCGAAAATGGTCGAGCGCATGGTCAGTCTGTCGGTCGGCATCCTGCTGTCGACTTCGCTCCTGCATGCCCTGCCGGAGGCCTTCGAGTCGCAGGCGAATGCGCATGCGCTGTTTGCCACGCTGCTGGGTGGCCTGCTCGGATTCTTCCTGCTCGAAAAGCTCGCGATCCTGCGCCATTCTCATCATTACGAAGGCGACGGCCATGCCCATGAACATGGCCACGACGCGCATGAAGCGGGCAAGGCTGGGTGGATGATCCTGATCGGCGACGGTTTGCACAACTTCACCGATGGCATCCTGATCGCCGCGGCTTTCCTCGCGGATCCGAACCTTGGCGTGATCACCGGTCTGGCGATCATCGCGCACGAGATCCCCCAGGAGATCGGCGACTTCATCGTGCTGCTCAATGCCGGCTTCAGCCGTGCGCGCGCTTACGTCTACAACCTGCTGTGCAGCCTGATGGCGGTGGTGGGAGGCGTGCTCGGCTATCTGACGCTGGAGCGCGCCTCAGGGTGGATTCCGTATGTGCTGGTGTTTGCCTCGTCCGGCTTCATCTATATCGCCGTCAGCGACCTGATGCCCCAGATGCAGCGCCGCGCCACCATCCGCGAAACCATTCCGCAAGTATTGCTGATCGCGGTCGGCGTCGCCGTCGTGCTGTTCCTGACGAATTCGGCGCACCGGCACTGATGGCGCGGCGCCGGTCTTGCAGCGCCTGAAAACTCAGCTTCCGGTCGCCACCGGCCGCGAGCCATCGGCGCACCATTCACTCCACGAGCCGGGATACAGCGCAGCTCCCGTCAGCCCGGCAACTTCCAGCGCCAGCAGGTTGTGGCAGGCAGTGACGCCGGAGCCGCACTGCATGATCGCATCCTGCGGCGCGGCAACCAGTGCCTGCCATTCCTGATGCAGTTGCGCGGCTGGCTTGAAGCACCCGTCGGCCTGCAGGTTGTCCTTGAAGAAGCGGTTCTTCGCGCCCGGGATATGGCCGCCGACCGGATCCAGCGTTTCATTCTCGCCGCGGAAGCGGTCGGGCGCGCGTGCGTCGATGACGGTCCGTGAGCCCCCATTCAGATTGTCGAATACCTCAGTGACGCCGACGGCGGAGACCAGCGGCGCGGCTGCCTGCAAGTTGCCCTGTGGCTTGGTGATGGTTTCGGAAGTTAACGGCAGACTTTGCGCCTGCCATGCAGACAATCCGCCATCCAGTACGGCGACGGCATCATGCCCGACCCAGCGCAGCATCCACCAAAGCCGTGCGGCAAACATGCCGCCATGCGCATCGTAAGCAACTACTTGAGTATCCTGGTTGATGCCCCAGCGGCGCAAGGTGTCGACGAATGCATTCCGGTCGGGCAGAGGATGGCGCCCACGGAATTCGCCATTCGGGTCCGGGCGCTTGTCGGACAGGTCGACATCCAGGTGCGCAAACTGCGCGTTCGGGATATGTCCCGCATCAAAGGCCAGGCGGCCGGCATCGGGGTTGGTCAGGTCGTGTCGGCAATCGAGCACGACCCAGTTTGGATCCTGGATATGCTGCACAAGATCTGTGGCGGAAATAAGTGTGGTGTGTCGCATGACAAACTCCTGGAGCGCTTATCAGTTTGCGGGTTTCGCCGGCGCCTGCAGCATCTGCCGGAACAGCCTTTCACAGGACCGTACGAACTCGATGTCTTCATACAGCATGGACCGGCGGCTGGCAATTCTGGCCTGCAGCGTTTCTCGATGTGCTTGGTCGGATGCGACCTTCACCGCCTTGTCGGCATAGTCATCCGCGCTTTCAGCGATCAGGTCCGCGAACAGGTCTTCGCCCATCTTCTTGTACATGCCCAGGGTATGCCGGGCACGCTGCATCGTGCCGGGCCAGGTCACGACGGGGATTCCGATGGAAAACGCTTCGAGATTCGTGTTTTGCCCGTTGAAGTGGATCGTGTCCAGCATGACGTCCGCGCAACTCATCAGCCTCAGGTAGGCGGCATGCGGCATGCGCTTGATGAACTGGATCCGCTCGGAAGCGGCGTGCGGCATGGTTTGGAATCGTTTTTCGAGTGCCTGGCGGAAGAAGGCATCCTTGGGTTCGATCAGGACGATCCTTGCTTGCGCGTCGCGCTGAACGATGCCGGCGAAAACCGCATCCATGTCGGGATGGATCTTGAAGAGCGTTTGCGGGCAGAAATAAATATGGTCGCTCTCGTCCAAACCGAATTCGGAGCGAAGCATCGCTTCCGCCGGAGGCAATGGACGGTAGTAGTAGGACAGCGTGCCCGCATTGGGGATCAGCACCAGTTTTTCCGAATAGTCGTCCTGCGCGTTTTCCGGTTCATACAATTCGGACGAGATGAAGTAATCCATGTTCGGAATACCCGTCGTATCAGGATGCCCGAACGACGTGACTTGTACCCGTGCCAGGCGCGAAAACGACAGGAGGTAGCTGAACGGTTCCATCCCGATGTCCTGGTAAAACAGGAGGTCCAGTTCAAGCGCCGCGATTTGTTCGCGGCTCTGTTGCAGGTCCGAAGTCCCGACTTTGATGACGGCATCGGCGGCTTGGTCGATTGCGGTTGCAATCTCGTCCTGCGGATGGCTTCCGAGACGGATGACAGTGACATGAAACTGCGCCTTGTCCAGATGCTCCACCAGGCCGCGAGTCGTATGGCCGATACTGTGGTTGTACATGTGCGCCGACACTATGCCTATCCGGATGCGGTTCGAGGCATTGTGTTCATGCCTGATGTGCGGCGCTTCCCATCCGAGCGAGGGGCAGACATGCAGGTAAGCCTGCGCAATCCTGGAGTGAAGTTCCCTGTTGGATTTGCCGTGGTAGGAAAGATAGAAGTAGGGCGAGGCCAGCTTTTCCGGATGACTGCTTCTCGATCTGGTTTCGAGACATTTGCCCAGCATGGCATGCATGCGTTCCCGGACCTGTTCCGGATAAAACCGGTCCGGAATGATGGCCTTGATCAGTGTCGCATTTCTCAGCATGTAGAGGCCGGTGTTGCCCGGGTCCAGTCGTGCCAGGCGATCGAACAGGGGCGCAGCCTCCTCTATCCGGTCGGTGCGCTGGTAGCAGGTCGCGAGGTTTCGCAGGCAAATGACCGAGCGCGGATCCGCGGCCAGGGCTTCCTTGTAAAGCGCAATCGCCTTGTCGAACAGGCCGGCGCTTTCGGCAAAGCTGCCAAGATTGTTGAGCGCGAGGACATGTTTCGGATTGGCCTGCAATGCTTCGCCAAAGCGCTCCTCCGCTTCAGTGTGCATCCCGCTGTACATCAGCAGTACGCCCTGGTTGTACAGGCACTCGCCAAGCAGTTTTCGTGCAGCTCCCGCTGGCCCGGGCGCGGCAAGCACCTGCCGGCACAGTTCTTCTGCCGCGGCGAATTCGCCGGCCGCCAGGAGTTGCTCCGCTCGCTTCAATAATTGAGACATACCGTGAAGTTTCTTTGTTTCTTCTGCCGGCACTGCCGGCCGGAATTCGGGCGATCAATCCTGCCGCGGCACTAGGTGGCGCTCGGCGCATCGGCTTCGGCTTGCGCAGCCTTCGGCGTCATTTTCCGGAAGCCGCGTGTATTGTAGTACGTTGCAGTCAACCCGCTGACCAGGATCACGGCGATGCCGGTCCAGCCCATCCAGCTCAAGGTGTCCTTCCAGATCAGGATGCCCCAGAAGCTTGAAAAGATGATGCCGGTGTACTGCAGGTTGGCGGTGACCAGGGTGTTGCCAAGCCGGTAGGCGCGGGTCATGGCCATTTGCGCGATCGTGGCGCAGATGCCGCTGCCCAGGAGCAGGGCGATGCCGGTGCCGGTGTGGGCATGCCAGCCCGCCGTATCCGCGCCGGAGAAGTAAGGTCCTGCGAGGGCACCCAGGAAGCCGGCCACGATGCCCGTGGCGGAAAAATAAAAGACGACCCGATATTCCGGTTCACCCATGTGCCCCAGCTTCTTGACTTGAAGGTAGGCAAGCGCGGACAGCACGCCGGATCCCAGTCCCATCAATCCGCTCAGCCATTGGTCTGCATGAATCGCCGGGCGCAGCAGCAGCGTCACGCCAACGAAGCTCATCAGGATGGCGGCCGCGAGGCCCCACTCGAATTTCTTGTCCCCGCGCCATAGTCCCGCAGTGAACAGGAAGGCCGCGATCCAGATCGGCGCCATGTAATTGAGGGTGGTGGCGGTGGCCAGCGGCAGTTTGCCGATTGCGTAGAACCAGAGCCAGAGCGCAATCACGCCGACGGTGCCGCGCCACAGATGATGCCAGGGCAGGGAGGTCTTGAGCGTACCGCCCTGCAGCATGATCAGGATGAACAGGGAAAACACGCCGATCATGCCGCGGTACATCACGATTTCGGAGGTTGAATACAGGTCGGAAGCCAGTTTGACGCATACGCCCATGATGGCGAACATGAAGCTGGCAAAGAGCATCCAGAGGGACTGCATGGAATGACTGGGGTAGTAAGACTCAGCCGCGGATGATGCGTGGCGGTCGGATTGAGGAGGATTCAATTTGTGCTGCACCAAAAAAACGGCCGCCGAAATGATCCGGGCGGCCTTGTGATGGTCAATCTCGGAAACCGGTCTTAGACGGCAATGTGCTTGCGGTACCACTCATGGAAATGCTGCATGCCGTCTTCCATCGGCGACTGGTACGGGCCGACTTCGCTGGTGCCGCGCTCCATCAGGATGCGGCGGCCGGCATCCATGCGCAGTGCGATTTCATCGTCCTCGATGCAGGTTTCCATGTAGGCTTCGCGCTCGGCTTCGACGAATTCGCGCTCGAACAGCACGATTTCTTCTGGATAATAGAACTCGACCACATTCACGGTTTTCTGCGGACCTTTCGGCCACAGGGTGGATACCACCAGCACGTGCGGATACCACTCGACCATGATGTTCGGATAAAGCGTCAGCCAGATCGCGCCGTAGGGCGGCGGTTCCCCGTTGCGGAACTTCAGCACCTGTTCCTGCCAGCGCTTGTACTTCGGCGTGCCGGAGCGCGACAGCGCGTGGTTGACGCCGACAGTCTGCACGCTGTAGGTGTCGCCGAATTCCCAGCGCAGGTCGGAGCAGGTCACGAAGCTGCCCAGGCCCGGATGGAAGGGCTCGACGTGATAGTCTTCCAGATAGACTTCGATGAAGGTCTTCCAGTTGTAGTCGCATTCATGGACTTCGACGTGGTCCAGCATGTAGCCGCTGAAATCGAGGTCCCTGGTGACGCTCAGTTGCGCCATCTGCTGTGCGACATTCATGCCGTTCCGTTCGAACAGCAGGCCGTTCCAGCTTTGCAGTTGTGTCTTCGACAGGTTCATGCACGGCGTTTCGCCGAAATGCGGCGCGCCGATCAATTCACCTTTCAAGTCGTAAGTCCAGCGATGCAGCGGGCAGACGATGAGATCCGCGTTGCCGCGGCCGTCGAACATCTTCGCCTGGCGATGGCGGCAGACGTTGGACATCAGTTCAATGCCGTGCTTGTTGCGCACCAGCATGCGCCCTTCGTTTTCCCAGGCCAGCGTCGCATAGTCGCCGACATTCGGCACCATGAGTTCATGCCCGACATAGCGTGGCCCCTGCTGGAATAGTTGCTGGATTTCCTGCTTTAGTAATGCTTCGTCGAAGTAGACGTTGACAGGAAGTTGCGCGTCAGAACGCGCAAGTTTGGCGATTTGAGCCAGATCGGACATCCCCACCCCCAAATTAATTTGCACCAACCTAAGAGAGAAAGAATCCGCAAAAACCAGTATTCAAATAAGATGAAACGGAAATTTTGGACAGAACCTGTAATTATACCCGAGATGACAATTTCGGCCCTGCAAATCGTCAATGCACAAAAATTGGGCGTATAAACTTGTGATGAAACCTATAATGAAACTTGCAGTATTTTGTTGTACTCCTAGCTTGCAGAAGGTGCATGCATTCGCCTGAAACTTGGACCGGTCATTGTTTGCCAGGTTTTCAAGATGTTTTCGGCCTGTCGCCGAAGTGTAGGGGAGTTTCACAGTGGCCTTCTCGCCCGGAAATTTTGTGAGGCTCTGGCACTGCGGTGCAATTGCTGATTCTCAACCCAAGAGGGGCGTTTGCTCTAAAATACCGGGCTAAACTTTTTTTCTTCATCATGCCGAAAAACCCGATTTCCTCCAATCAGCCCGCATCCTTCGAAGAAGCCATGGCGGAGCTGGAGCAGTTGGTTGCCCAGATGGAGGCGGGAGATTTGCCGCTCGAAGCCTCGGTCGCTGCCTACAAGCGCGGCTCCGAACTGGTCAAGTTTTGTTCCGGGCAGCTTGACAAGGTGGCCAGCCAGGTCAAGGTGCTGGAAGGCGACATGCTCAAACCTTTCCCAGGCGACACCACGGACGAGGCGGACGAATGACCGGGACCCAGGATATCGGCGATTGGATGAAAGGCGTCCAGTCGAGGATGGAGCAGGCACTGGCGGCATACCTGCCGCCAGAGATCGAAGTGCCGGCACGATTGCATCAGGCGATGCGGTATGCGGCTCTGGACGGCGGCAAGCGCATCCGGCCGCTGCTCGCCTTTGCGGCAGGCGATCTGTTTCATGCAAATGCGGAAGCGCTGGCGCGCGTGGCGGCCGCGGTCGAGATGATCCATGTGTATTCGCTGGTGCATGACGACATGCCTTGCATGGATGATGATGAACTGCGGCGCGGCAAGCCGACTGTGCATGTGAAGTTCGACGAAGCCACCGCGCTACTCGTGGGCGATGCGCTGCAGGCGCAGGCCTTTCTGGTGCTATCGGAGCTTGGTGAAGCCATGAGTGATGGCGATGCCGCCCGCCGCAGCCTGGCAATGATCAGGGTGCTGGCACATGCGGCAGGCTCTTGCGGCATGTGCGGCGGTCAGGCAATCGATCTGGAAAGCGTTGGCATTACATTGTCGCTGGCGGAGCTGGAGCAAATGCATCGCCTGAAAACCGGCGCCTTGCTGCGGGCTTCGGTGCTGCTGGGGGCTCTGGCCGGCAAGGCCTTGACGGCAGCGGAGACGGCAGCGCTCGATGCTTATGCCGGTGCCATCGGCCTCGCCTTCCAGGTGGTGGATGACGTGCTCGACGCCACCGCCGATTCCGCAACGCTGGGCAAGACTGCCGGCAAGGATGCGGCGGCCAACAAGCCGACCTATGTGTCGATTCTCGGCCTGGAAGAATCGCGGGTACTGGCGGAAAAGCTGCGCAATGACGCGCATGCAGCGCTTGCTCCGTTCGGCGACGGCGCACGGCGCCTGCGCGAACTTGCTGATTTGATCGTGCAGCGTAAAGCATAGACTGGTATAGGCCTTATGGAATTGCTCAAACAGATTGATGGACCTGCGGATTTACGCAAACTTCCGCGCACGCAGCTGATACCGCTGGCCGACGAGCTGAGGGCCTTCGTGCTCGATTCGGTATCGAAGACCGGCGGCCACCTCTCGTCCAATCTCGGCACGGTCGAACTGACGATCGCCTTGCACTACGTATTCAACACGCCGGAAGACCGCATCGTGTGGGATGTCGGCCACCAGACCTATCCGCACAAGATCCTGACCGGACGTCGCGACCGGATGGGCACGCTGCGCCAGCTGAACGGCATCTCCGGCTTCCCACGCCGGGTGGAGAGCGAATACGACACTTTCGGGACGGCGCATTCCTCGACCTCGATTTCCGCGGCGCTCGGCATGGCGCTGGCAGCGAAGACGAAAGGCGAGAATCGTCATTCGATCGCGGTGATCGGCGACGGCGCGATGACTGCGGGCATGGCCTTCGAAGCCTTGAACAATGCCGGGGTGTATGACGACATCAACCTGCTGGTGATCCTGAACGACAACGACATGTCGATTTCACCCCCGGTGGGTGCGCTCAACCGCTATCTGGCGCGCCTGATGTCGGGCAAGTTCTACGCGGCGGCGAAGAATGTCGGCAAGTCGGTCCTGCCCGGACCGATGCTGGAACTCGCCAAGCGTATCGAGGAACATGCGAAAGGCATGGTGGTGCCTGCCACCATGTTCGAGGAATTCGGATTCAACTACATCGGCCCCATCGACGGCCACGACCTCGATTCCCTGATCCCGACGCTGCAAAACCTGAAGCATTTGAAAGGCCCGCAGTTCCTGCATGTGGTGACCAGGAAGGGGCAGGGCTACAAGCTGGCCGAAGCCGACCCGGTGCTATACCACGGCCCGGGCAAGTTCAATCCGGCCGAAGGCATCAAGCCTGCTGCCAGCAGCAAGCTCACCTATACTCAAGTATTCGGTGACTGGCTGTGCGACATGGCGGCGCAGGACAAGCGCCTGATCGGCATTACGCCGGCCATGCGCGAAGGTTCCGGCCTGGTGCAGTTCGAGCAGCGCTTCCCCGACCGCTACTATGACGTCGGCATCGCCGAGCAGCATGCGGTCACGTTTGCCGCCGGTCTCGCCTGCGAAGGCTTGAAGCCGGTCGTGGCGATCTATTCCACCTTCCTGCAGCGCGCGTACGACCAATTGATCCATGACGTCGCGCTGCAAAACCTGGACGTGACTTTCGCCCTCGACCGCGCCGGCCTGGTCGGTGCCGACGGCGCGACTCATGCCGGCAACTATGACATTGCCTACCTGCGTTGCATCCCGAACATGGTGGTGATGGCGGCTTCTGATGAAAACGAGTGCCGCCAGATGCTGTCGACTGCCTTCCATTATTCCGGTCCGGCCGCGGTGCGCTATCCGCGTGGCGCCGGCATCGGCGCGGCAGTAGACAAGGAGTTGAGCACGCTGCCAATCGGCAAGGGCGAGATCCGGCGCGAAGGCAAGAACATTGCCATCCTGGCTTTCGGCACAATGGTCGCTCCCAGCCTGGCGGCGGCCGACGAACTGGATGCCACGGTTGCCAACATGCGCTTCGTCAAGCCGCTCGATGTCGAGCTGGTGAAGCAATTGGCCCAATCCCACGATGCCCTGGTGACGGTGGAAGAGGGTTGCATCATGGGCGGTGCAGGTTCAGCAGTGGCGGAAGCACTGGCGGCGGCCGGCGTCGTGAAACCGGTATTGCATCTCGGCCTGCCGGACAAGTTCATCGACCATGGCGACGCCCAGCAATTGCTTGCGACCTGCGGCCTGGATGGCAAGGGCATTGCTGCATCGATCAGGAGGCGTTTCGGCAAGAACGAGCCGCGCCTGGTTGTCAACAATCAGGAAACTATCCTGAGAAAGTAAAAATGCGGGCCGGCGGCTATCGCCGGTGTCCGGCCTGAGAGGAGCGGACCGCGCCAGCGGCATCAACCGCTCCTGTCTCATCCATCCCGTTTCCTGTCCTTTTCCCACAGCACATCTCCTCTGCCGGCATGCCGGTTAAGAACCCGCGACAGCACGAACAGCAGGTCGGACAGGCGGTTCAGATATTGGCGCGGCGGATCGTTCAGCGCTTCATGATTGCCGAGGCTGACGAGCGAGCGTTCCGCGCGGCGGCAGACCGTGCGGCAGACATGCGCAAGCGAAGCGGCTCGCGACCCGCCCGGCAGGATGAAATCCTTCAAGGGCGGCAAGTCCGCATTGTATTTCTGCAGCAGTCCGTCGAGGCGGGTCACATGCGTTTCGCCAAGCATGGCATAACCCGGAATGCACAGTTCGCCGCCCAGGTCGAACAAGTCATGCTGGATCGAGATCAGCTCCTCCGCCATTGCCTGCGGCAAGTCTTCGCACAGCAGCAGGCCGAGATGAGAATTCAATTCATCCACGTCACCGATCGCCTGGATCCTCAGGCTGTCCTTGGTCGTGCGGCTGCCGTCGCCCAGTCCGGTCGTGCCATTGTCGCCGGTACGGGTGGCGATCTTGGAGAGTCGGTTGCCCATGTCTGATTTCCGCGGAATTGGTTGAAGACGAAGCGAGGATAAGGCAAAACCCTCCTCTTTGCTAAATGTCATGCTCAGCCATGCCGCCATGCACGTGCAGGGAGTAGAATCGGCTGCAAAGGAGACGCCCATGAACCATCCCGCCCAACTACTTGCCCTGCGAAAGCCGCTTCCCGAAACCCTGCTGGCAGCGCTGCAATCTCTGTTCGACGACCGCCTGTCAATCGCCCAGGCAATGCGCGACCAGCACGGCCGAGACGAATCTTCCTACGACCCGATGCCGCCGGATGCGGTCGTGTTCGCCCAGACTACGGAAGAAGTCGCAGAAGCCGTGCGGCTCTGCGCCAGCCATGAGATTCCGGTGATTCCCTATGGCGCCGGGACTTCGCTGGAAGGCCATGTGCTGGCATTGCAGGGCGGGGTATGCATCGATCTGTCGCAGATGAACAATGTGATCGCAGTCGATGCCGACGACTTGACGGCCACGGTGCAGGCCGGCGTGACGCGCATGCAACTGAACCGCGAGCTCCACGACACCGGCCTGTTCTTCCCGATCGATCCGGGCGCCGATGCTTCGCTTGGCGGCATGGCGGCGACGCGCGCCTCCGGCACCAACGCGGTGCGCTACGGCACCATGCGCGAAAACGTCCTGGCGCTGACCGTGGTCACTGCCGATGGCCGCATCGTCAAGACCGGCACGCGCGCCAAGAAATCGTCTGCCGGCTATGACCTGACGCGCATCTTCGTCGGCAGCGAGGGCACGCTCGGCATCATCACCGAAGTGACGGTCAAGCTGTATCCGCAGCCGGAAGCCGTCTCGGCAGCAGTGTGCTCCTTCTCCTCGACGGCGGATGCGGTCAATACCGTGATCAGGACGATGCAGATGGGCGTGCCGATTGCGCGCGTGGAATTTCTCGATGAAAACGGCGTGCGGGCGATCAATGCCCATGACAAGCTGAACCTGCCGGAAAAGCCGCTGCTGCTGTGCGAATTCCATGGCAGCGAAAGCGGCGTGCAGGAACAGGCGCAGGTCGTGCAGGAAATCGCCGCCGAGTACCATGCCACCGGTTTCGAATGGGCGACCCGGCCGGAGGACCGCTCGCGCCTGTGGAAGGCGCGCCATCATGCCTACTTTGCGATGTTGCAGATGCGGCCCGGCGCGCGGGCAATCTCCACTGACTGCTGCGTGCCGATTTCGCGGCTGGCGGAATGCATACTCGACACCCAGGCCGATTGCGAGAAGAGCGGCATGATCTATTCCATCATCGGCCATGTCGGTGACGGCAATTTCCATGTGCTGCTCATGGTCGATCCGCACGATCCTGCCGATCTGGCAAGAGCGGAAGGCGTAAATGCACGGATGGTCGCACGGGCAATCTCGATGGATGGCACTTGCACCGGCGAGCATGGCGTCGGCCTGCACAAGATCGATTTCCTGGTCCAGGAACATGGCGAAGCCGCGATCGACACCATGCGCACCCTCAAGCATGCTTTCGATCCGAAGAACATCATGAATCCCGGTAAAATTATTCGCTGGTAAGAGATCTGTTCGAAGTCTTTCAGAACAGCTTGCCAGCACGAGGATTAGTTTCTTATGGCCACACGCCTGCCACCGGTTCATGCCCTGTCCGCTTTCGAGGCAGCAGCCCGCCACGGCTCTTTCGCAGTTGCAGCAGAAGAGTTGTGCATTACCCCTTCGGCGCTTTCGCACCGCATTCGTCTGCTGGAAGAATACGTCGGCGAGCGCCTGTTCATCCGCGACGGGCGTACAGTCAGCCTGTCGGAATTCGGTCGCCGCTACCTCGAGGTGGTGCGTGGCGCCTTGCGGGCGCTGAGCGATTTCCCGATGCCGCACAAGAGCACGCCGGCGCAGCCACGGGTGAAGGTCACTGTGCCTCCGACCTTCGCCCGCTGCATGCTGGTGCCGCGCCTGCATGAATTCACCAGCCGTCACCCGGACATCGTCATCGAATTGTTCCTCTCGGTTCCGCTGTATGACCTGAGTCTTGCCGAAAGCGATGTGGAAGTGCGTTTTGGTATCGGGAAATATCCGGATCTGGTCACTGAAAAGCTGTTTGACGAACCGACATTTCCCGCAGCCAGCCCGGCATATCTGGAAAAGATTGGCCCGATCAACACTCCGGCGGACTTGCAAAGGGCAACCCTGCTGCGGTCCGCACTCGAACCCTGGCAGCCCTGGTTCGAAGTGGCTGGCCTCGATTGGCCGGAACCATCCACCGGCCTGCGCCTAGACGATCTCGGCCTGCTGATGGAAGCCATTCGCCAGGGATACGGAGTGGGTCTGGCAAGATCGCACTTCGCGCAGCATTTGATCGACAGCGGCGAGATCGTGCAACTCTTCGATATTTGTTTGGCCACACCGCCGCACGGCTACTACATGGTGCACGAGTATGCGGCCCGTGATCGGCCCGCCACGGCCCTTTTCATCGACTGGCTGCTGGAGGTCTTCGGCAATAGATGAACTTCGCTGCCTGCCTCAGTGCGGCAGCAGTTCGGCCAAAGGCTTCGCCGGAATCTTCTCGATGGCGAACATGCCGGCGTGAAAATATTTCACGTTTGCAGATGCACATTTTTGGTTCGCCGGAGCCTACAATTCCCTTATTCTGCATGAGTTTCCGTTCTCCATTGCCATGTCGGCATGGCGCAAGCATTGAGTCCCCAGAGGCTGCTTATGAATGCCCCCGTAGAAAACCGATTTACCCTGGAGCGTCAGCGCCAAGTGGTTGCCGCCTTGCGGCAGCTCCTGCCCGAAGGCAGCGTCCTCTTTAACGAGGAAGATACGCGCCCCTATGAATGCGACGGTCTGGCGGCCTACCGCCAGCTGCCGATGGTGGTGGTGTTGCCTTCGAACGAGCAGCAGGTCGTCGCCATCCTGAAAACCTGCCGCGAGCTGCAGGTGCCGATCGTGCCGCGCGGTGCAGGTACCGGCCTGTCCGGCGGCGCGATGCCGATTGCCGATGGCGTGGTGCTGTCGACCGCCAGATTCAACCGGATTCTGAAGCTCGACCCGTATTCACGCACCGCGGTAGTTCAGCCCGGCGTGCGCAACCTCGCCATCTCCGAGGCCGCGGCGCCGCACGGTCTGTATTACGCGCCCGATCCTTCCTCGCAGATCGCCTGCAGCATCGGCGGCAACGTCGCGGAAAATTCCGGCGGCGTGCACTGCCTGAAATATGGCCTGACCGTGCACAACGTGCTGCGGGTGCGGATGGTGACCTCGGAAGGCGAGATCGTCGAACTCGGCAGCGAGGCGCTCGACGCGGCCGGACTGGATCTGCTGGCAGTGTTCATTGGTTCCGAAGGTATGCTCGGCGTGGTGACGGAAGTGACGGTCAAGCTAGTGCCCAAGCCGCAGCTGGCGCGCGTGATCATGGCCAGCTTCGACGATGTGGTCAAAGGCGGGAATGCGGTTGCGAACGTGATCGCCGCCGGCATCATCCCGGCCGGGCTGGAGATGATGGACAAGACTTCCTCGCGCATGGTGGAACCTTTCGTGAAGGCCGGCTACGATACCGATGCCGAAGCGATCCTGCTGTGCGAATCCGACGGTACGCCGGAAGAAGTTGAAGAGGAAATCGCGCGCATGACCGACGTGCTGCAGGCTTCGGGCGCGACCGCGATCGCGGTGTCGCAGAATGAAGTCGAGCGCCTGAAATTCTGGTCGGGCCGGAAGAATGCCTTCCCGGCAGCCGGCCGCATTTCGCCCGACTACTATTGCATGGACGGCACGATCCCCCGCAAGCGGCTGGCGGACGTGCTGACCCGCATCACGGAGATGGAAAGCAAGTACGGCTTGCGCTGCGCGAACGTGTTCCATGCGGGCGACGGTAACCTGCATCCGCTGATCCTGTTCGATGCCAACCAGGAAGGCGAATTTCATCGTGCCGAATTGTTCGGCGCCGAAATCCTCGAACTGTGCGTCGAAGTCGGCGGCACCATCACCGGCGAACACGGCGTGGGCATCGAAAAGATCAACTCGATGTGCGTGCAATTCTCGCCGCTCGAGCGCGACGCGTTCTTTGCGGTCAAGCGTGCATTCGACACCGCATTCGTGCTCAACCCCGACAAGGCCATCCCCACCCTGCATCGCTGCGCCGAGTACGGCAAGATGCATATCAAGCGCGGGCAGATGAAGTTCGCGGATCTACCACGGTTTTGAACATGGAACAGGCATTGCGACAATTCAAGGACCGCATCCTAGCGGCGAGCGTCGACAAGACGCCCCTGCGCATCCGCGGTGGTGGCACCAAGGACTGGTATGGCCAGTCCCTGCAAGGGAATGTGCTGGATACGGCAAGCTACAGCGGCATCGTCGCCTACGATCCGACCGAGCTGGTGATCACCGCGCGCAGCGGCACGCCGCTGGCCGAGATCGAGGTGACGCTGGCGCAGCACAATCAGATGCTGGCTTTCGAACCGCCGCGTTTCGGCGCGGCTTCCACCATCGGCGGCGTGGTTGCTGCCGGTCTGTCCGGCCCGCGCCGGCAGGCAGCGGGGGCAGTGCGCGACTTCGTGCTCGGCGCTGTCCTGATGAACGACAAGGGCGAAGTGCTGCATTTCGGCGGGCAGGTGATGAAGAATGTCGCCGGCTATGACGTGTCGCGCCTCCTGGCGGGATCGCTCGGCATGCTCGGCCTGATCCTGGAAGTGTCGCTGAAGGTGCTGCCCAAGCCCTTCGCCGAATCCACGCTGCGCTTCACCATGGGCAAGACCGATGCGATTCGCCAGCTGAACCAGTGGGGCGGCCAGCCCTTGCCGATTTCGGCCAGCGCCTGGCACGGCGGCCACCTGATCGTGCGCCTGTCCGGTTCCGAAGCGGCGCTGAAAGCCGCGAAGCAGAAGATGGGCGGCGAAGAAATTACACAAGCCGAACCGCTGTGGGCCGGCCTGCGCGACCAGAGCAATGATTACTTCACCAGCCTGGGCGAGGGCAGCAGCCTGTGGCGGCTGTCGGTGCCTTCCACCTTGCCGCCGCTGGCCTTGCCGGGCGAGCAGCTGATCGAGTGGGGCGGCGCCCAGCGCTGGCTGAAAACCGAGGTGGATGCAGCCGCGGTCCGCAAGGCTGCACAGGATGTCGGCGGACACGCTACCTTGTTCCATGGCGGCGACAAGAGCGTTGGCGTCTTCCATCCGCTCGCGCCCGCCGTCGCCAAAATTCATCGCAACTTGAAGAAGGCATTTGATTCGGCCGGCATTTTCAATCCGGGCCGGATGTACCAAGATTTTTAACCATGCAAACCAATCTGGCTGATTTCATCAAGGACACCCGCGAAGGCAAGGAAGCGGATGTCATCCTGCGCAAGTGCGTGCATTGCGGCTTTTGCACTGCGACCTGTCCCACCTACCAATTGCTCGGCGACGAACTCGACGGACCACGTGGACGCATTTACCTGATGAAGCAGGTCCTGGAAGGCAAGCCGGCCACCGAAAAGACCCAGCTGCATCTGGATCGCTGCCTGACTTGCCGCAATTGCGAATCGACCTGTCCTTCCGGCGTGCAATACGGCCGCCTGGTCGACATCGGACGCAAGATCGTCGAGGATCAGGTGCCGCGGCCCCTGTCGCAGCGCATCTCGCGCACCGTGCTGAAGGAAGCGCTGCCGCGCAAGTGGCTGTTCTCTCCCGCGATGAAAGTGGGACAGGCGGTGCGTCCGCTGTTGCCGCAAGCCCTGCGCAACAAGGTGCCGGCAAGACAGCAGGCGGGCAAGTGGCCGCGCACCGAACATGCGCGCAAGATGCTGCTGCTGGACGGCTGCGTACAGCCATCGATGGCGCCGAACATCAATACCGCCACGGCACGCGTACTCGATGCGCTCGGCGTGCAACTGGTGGTCGCGCCCAAGGCGGGCTGCTGCGGCGGGATCCGCTATCACATGAACGACCACGCGGGCGGCCTGGAAGACATGCGCCGCAATATCGATGCATGGTGGCCGCATGTCGAAGCCGGAGCGGAAGCGATCGTGATGACCGCCTCCGGCTGCGGTGTGATGGTGAAGGATTACGGCCATCTGCTGGCGGACGACCCCCACTACGCCGAAAAGGCAAAGCGCATTTCGGCGCTGACGAAGGACTTGAGCGAAATCCTGCCCGCATTTGAAAGCGAACTGCTGCGCAAGCTCGACGGGAAAGTGACCAGGCGCGTAGCCTATCATCCGCCCTGCACGCTGCAGCATGGCCAGCAGATCCGCGGCAAGGTCGAAGGCTTGCTGCGCGCAATCGGCGTCGATGTGCAACTGTGCGCCGACAGCCACCTGTGCTGTGGCTCGGCCGGAACCTATTCGGTGCTGCAACCGGCATTGGCTTACCAGCTGCGCGACAACAAGCTGGCCAACCTGGAGGCGGGCAATCCGGAAATGATCGTGTCCGCGAACATCGGTTGCCTGACGCATTTGCAATCGGGTACCGAAACGCCGGTCCGGCACTGGATCGAGTTGGTGGACAGCGCGCTGGCAGCTGCCTGATCCGGGTTGTTCCCTTCGCCGCGCCGCCTGCAAGCGGCGGGGATGGTTGCGGTGCAAAGCAATGCTTTGCACCGCAACTATTTCACGGTATTAAAATCGCATGATCTCCCTCATGCGCATGCAAATGCCAAAACCATGATCAATACCTTCGCCACCCTGCTCATATTCCAGACCTTGGGCGAGAGTCTGGCCTATGCACTTTCGCTGCCTATCCCCGGCCCGGTGATCGGCATGCTGCTGCTGTTCTGCTATCTGCTGGTGAAACGTGGCGCGGCGGAAAAGCTGGCGCCCACTACGGTCGAATTCCTCAAGCACCTGTCACTGCTGTTCGTGCCCGCCGGCGTGGGCATCATGGTGCATGCACACCGCGTCGCGACCGAATGGCTGCCGATCGCGGCAGCACTCCTCATCAGCACCATGGTGTCGCTGGTGGTGACCGCTTACGTCTTGCGCTGGTTGCAGAAATGACGTCCGGCCTCAACCAGATCTGGGTTTATCTTGCGACTTCGCCCTTGCTGTGGCTGACCGCCACGCTCGTGGCATATCAGCTGGCGTATTCGCTTTATGCGCGCAGCAAGTTCAATCCCCTGGTCAACCCGGTTGCGATCGCCATCGCGATCCTGGTCCTGATCCTGGTGCTCACGGACACGCCCTACCGGACCTATTTCGACGGCGCACAATTCGTGCACTTCCTGCTCGGGCCGGCGACGGTCGCGCTGGCGATTCCGCTCTATCAGCAGATCGACAAGCTCAGGCGCAACTGGTTCGCCTTGCTGGCCAGCGCGCTGGCAGGTTGTGCGGCTGCGATCGCGTCGGCCATGGGTGTGGCATGGGCGCTGGGCGCCTCGCCGGCGACCGTTCTGTCGATCGCACCCAAATCCGTCACCATGCCGATTGCGATGGGCATCGCCGAGAAGGTGGGTGGCCTGCCTTCGCTGACGGCAGTGCTGGTCATGCTGACGGGCGTGCTGGGAGCGGCCACTGCCCGCTATCTCTTCAATTTCCTCAAGATCGAGAACCATGCCGTGCGCGGCTTTGCGCTCGGCGTGACTTCGCATGGCATCGGCACTGCGCGCGCGTTCCAGGTGAGCGAGGAAATGGGCGCGTTCGCCGGACTGGCGATGGGGATTTCAGGCGTCTTGACCGCGGTATTGCTGCCGCTGTTATTGAAGCTGTTTGGGGTGTTTTAGCATCCATCCCGGGCGAGTGTCCGCGACAGCATAGTCATCGGGACGGTTGCCTGATGCCCGTTGCCCGGCTGCGTAAGCAGGTCGGATTGAATGCCTTCAAGCTTCTTCATTCTTCAGGACAGGCGTCAGTGTGCCGTGCCCGCGAGATTAAGGAGCAGCACGCCGACGAGAATGGCGATCAATCCGGCGATCTTGTACAGGCTGACCGATTCACCAAGGAAAACCACTCCGATCAGGGCGATGATCGCCAGCCCTGCGCCGCTCCAGATCGCATAGACAATCCCCACTTCCAGCGTCTTAAGCACCTGGGACAGCAGGTAAAAGGAAATTATGTAACCTGCGACCACCAGCGAGGAGGGGCCGAGCCTGGTGAAGCCGTCTGAGAATTTCAGGGCGGTGGTGGCGCAGAGCTCCGCGGCGATGGCGACGGTCAACATTAGCCAAGGGTTCATCGAATCATCCTGTCTGGTCAAACATGCGGCATTCCTTTGCCATGATGCTGACAAGGGATGGATGGCATCGTTCCGATCGCGAAGACTGCGTGGCGGCGGCATGCGCTTGCGCATGCCGCCTTGCTCCAACACCGATGGAAGCGCTGCTCAGGCTGCCTTCTTGTCCAGAGCCGGATAGTCGATGTACCCGGCCGGCCCCGGCGTGTAGAAGGTTTGCGGATTCGGGGTGTTGAGCGGCGCATTCACACGCAGACGCTGCACCAGATCCGGATTGGCGATGAAAAGGCGCCCGAATGCAACCGCGTCGGCTCTGCCAGACTCCACGGCATCGATCGCCATGTCCCGGTCATAGCCATTGTTGGCGATGTAGGTACCGTTGAAGGCCTTGCGCGCCCAGGCAAAGTCAAAGCCCGGCACATCGCGCGGCCCGCCGGTTGCGCCTTCGATGAAGTGGATGAAGGCGATGCCGCGCTTGTTCAGCTGTTCGATCAGATAGCCGAAGACTGCCTGAGGGTTGCTGTCCGACAGGTCGTTGGCGGGTGTCACGGGAGACAGGCGAATGCCGACGCGGCCGGCACCGACTTCGGCAATGACGGCATCCACCACTTCAAGCGCGAAGCGGCAGCGATTCTCCACTGAGCCGCCATAGCGGTCATCACGCTTGTTGGCGCCGTCGCGCAGGAACTGATCGATCAGGTAGCCATTGGCGCCGTGGATTTCCATGCCGTCGAAACCGGCACGGATGGCATTCGCAGCGCCACGGCGATATTCATCGACGACGGCTGCAATTTCTTCCACGCTCAGTGCGCGCGGTACCGGGATATCGACTTTGCCCTTGTGCGTATAGGCAATGGCTTTCGGCTGCACTGCGGAAGGCGCTACCGGTTGCACGCCACCGGTGAGATCGGGATGGGTAATCCTGCCCACGTGCCAGATCTGGGCAACGATTTTCGAGCCCGCATCATGCACCGCTTCCGTGATGGGTTTCCATCCTTCGACTTGCGCGTCGGAATAAATGCCCGGCGTCGCCATATAGCCTTTGCCTGCCGGCGATACTTGCGTGCCCTCGCTGATGATCAGTCCCGCATTGCTGCGCTGGCGATAGTATTCGACATTCATTTCGCTGCCCGGAATGTCGCCATTGGCTTCGTCGGCGCGGCTGCGCGTCAGCGGCGCCATGACGATCCGATTCGCGACTTCGATGTCGCCAATGCGGGCGGGTTGAAACAGTTTGGGGAGAGCGGAGCGGGAAGGGTTGGTATTTTCTTGTGGCAAGGAAGTCTTCATATTTTCGAGTTCTTTGGAAAAATGCTTATTGTTGAACAATAGCTGAAACCTTCGGCACGATGGATGAAGGCAAGGCAACCGGCTATCCACCGGGCATTGCCGTAACATCATCGCGGAGCCGAAAGGTGTAATTATGCGTATTCCTGTCGGAGATGAATACACACTCAGGGTGATAGTATTTATTCCTGGTTGGAATGGAGCGGAAAATGGACCGATTGCGCTTGATGGAAACCTTCGTGCGGGTGGTGGAGACCGGCAACTTTTCAGCCGTAGCGCGGGAAGGACGCACGACGCAATCGGCCATCAGCAAGCAGGTACAGGCGCTGGAGGCGCAGGTCGGGGCGCGTCTACTGGTACGTTCAACACGCAGCCATGCCCTGACCGAAGCCGGCCACCTGTACTACGAGCGTTGCCGGCAAGTGCTGGATACGCTGGAAGAGGCGCGCATCGAAGTGCACCAGGTCGAACATGAAATCAGCGGCAGCCTGCGTGTGGCTGCGCCGGTGGCCTTCGGTCGCCTGCATATCGTGCCGCGCTTGCAGACGTTTTATGACCGCCACCCCAAGATCAAGGTGGACCTGCAGCTCGAGGATGGCTTTGTCGATCTTGTGGCGGCGGGAATCGACGTGGCGTTCCGGGTCGGCGAACTGAAGGATAGCCGGCTGATTGCGCGCCGCATCGGCACTGCCCATCGCGCCACTCTGGCATCGCCCGACTATCTGGCAAGATACGGCGAACCACGGCATCCCGACGAGCTGCTGGAGCATAACTGTCTTGTCTATACCGGTCTTGCAAACATTAACGAATGGGTATATCTCGACGACAAGGACCAGCAGCACACGGTACGCGTCAACGGCAATTTCCAATCGAACAGTTCGGAAGCAATCCGCCAGGCCGCATGCGAAGGGCTCGGCATCAGCTATTCAACGATCTGGATTTACGGCAATGATATTCGCGCCGGCCGGGTGAAGCCGATTCTGACTCGCTTTCGGCCGCCGCCCTTGCCATTGAATGTGGTGTTCCAGCCCGCACGCCGGCCTTCCCTGAAAATCAACAGCTTTGTCGATTTCTTTTCCGACGCGTTCGATAGGGATCCTGATATTGCCCAGATGCTGAGCGATTACGAAACGACTGAATCGGACCGCCCAGAGCAACCAGCGCGGCGCGGCCGATTCCAATAATTCAGGAATGCCCGCCGGCGGGCCGGGCAGAAGACTTGCTGCTCATGGACGAAACGGATTGGAAGAACAGGGCAGGGAACGATCAAGGGGAAAGGAAGCGCTTGGCTCCCATCATTTCGCCAGCAAGCTCTCGATGTCGCTGATCAATTCCTGCGGCGGCGTTTTCGGCGCATAGCGCTTGTACACCGTGCCATCCTTTTTCACCAGGAACTTGGTGAAATTCCATTTGATCGCTTGCGTGCCCAGGATGCCCGGTGCCGCGCTCTTCAGATGGCGGAACAGCGGATGGGCGCCGTCCCCGTTGACGTCGACCTTCGCGAACATGGGGAAACTTACCCCGTAATTCCTTTCGCAGAACGTGCCGATCTCGTCCGCCGTGCCCGGCTCCTGCCGGCCGAACTGGTTGCAAGGAAAGCCCAGCACTTCGAAGCCCTTGTCCTTGAACTGCTTGTACAGCGCTTCCAGGCCCTGATACTGCGGCGTGAAGCCGCATTTGCTTGCGGTATTGACGATCAGCAGCACCTTGCCGCGAAAGCTGGCGAGGTCGACCGGCGTGCCGGTCAGGCTCGGGGCCTGGATGTCATAGATGCTGTTCATACGATTCCCAGATGTTCGGTACCCTTGCTCAGGTCTCTGTCCTTGGACTCTTTTCCATGGAGTTTGATCGCCAGGCGCAGGTCGTTGACCGAGTCGGCATTGCGCAAGGCATCTTCATAGGAAATCTTGTCGGCTTCATACAGATCGAACAAAGCCTGGTCGAAAGTCTGCATGCCCAGCTCGCGCGACTTTTTCATGATTTCCTTGATTTCATGCACATTGCCCTTGAAGATCAGGTCGGAAATCAGGGGGGAGTTCAGCATGACTTCCACCGCGGCACAGCGGCCCTTGCCACTCTTCGCGGGAATCAGCCGCTGCGAAATCATCGCCTTCAGATTCAGCGACAAATCCATCAACAGCTGGGCGCGGCGCTCTTCCGGGAAGAAGTTGATGATCCGGTCCAGCGCCTGGTTCGAACTGTTGGCGTGCATGGTGGCCATGCACAGGTGGCCGGTTTCCGCAAAGGCAATCGCGTAATCCATGGTCTCGCGGTCGCGGATTTCGCCGATCAGGATCACATCCGGCGCCTGGCGCAGCGTATTCTTCAGCGCCGCGCTCCAGTCGGCGGTATCGACGCCGACTTCGCGCTGGGTGATCACGCAGTTCTTGTGCGGATGCACGTATTCCACCGGGTCTTCGATGGTGATGATGTGACCGTAGCTGTTTTCATTGCGGTAACCGATCATGCCGGCCAGCGTGGTCGATTTGCCGGAACCGGTAGCACCGACCATGATCACCAGGCCGCGCTTGGTCATGACCACATCCTTCAGCACTTCCGGCACGCCCAGGTCTTCCAGCCGCGGGATGGTGGTGGTGATGGTCCGCAGCACCATGCCGACCCGTCCCTGCTGCACGAAGGCGGAGACACGGAAGCGCCCCAGGCCGCCGGGGCTGATCGCGAAATTGCATTCCTTGGTCGCTTCGAATTCCGCCGACTGCTTGTCATTCATGATGGCGCGCGCGAGTTCGACGGTATGCGTCGCGGACAGAGGCTGGTTCGACACCGGCGTCATCTTGCCGTCGATCTTGAATGCCGGCGGAAAATCGGCGGTGATGAAAAGGTCGGAGCCATTCTTGCTGAGCATCAGCCGCAGCAAGTCATGCATGAATTTAGTCGCCTGATCGCGTTCCATGTTTGGGTTTCCTTAGTCTTTGCTTCCCCTCTTCAAGCTCTTCGAGGGAGAAGAGATATCAGTACACTACCACCACCTCGCGGCTTGCAAGCCGCTCGGCTTCAAGCGGTGCAAAGCTTGCTTCGGTTCGCCGGCAGATGGCAATCCGTCTGCCGCCCCGACTTGCCCCCGCGCTGCCGACAAGCGGCCCAGCTCGTGACTTGCAAGCGGCCCGGATTCGCAGGGCGTAAAGCATGCTTTGTGAAACCCCGCGCTCATCCCGGGAAATTTTCCGGCGTTTTCGCTGCGGCGCGCGCAGTTGCGTTGGAAATCACGTTGCGGCGGACCAGGTCGGTCAGGTTCTGGTCCAGGGTCTGCATGCCGATGTTGGCGCCAGTCTGGATCGCGGAATACATCTGGGCGATCTTCGCTTCGCGGATCAGGTTGCGGATCGCCGGGGTGCCCAGCATGATCTCGTGCGCCGCCACGCGGCCCGAGCCATCCTTGGTCTTGAGCAGGGTTTGCGAAATCACCGCCTGCAGCGATTCCGACAGCATCGCGCGCACCATTTCCTTTTCCTCCGACGGGAACACGTCGACGATACGGTCGATGGTCTTGGCCGCAGAGGATGTGTGCAGGGTGCCGAACACCAGGTGACCGGTTTCGGCGGCGGTCAGCGCAAGGCGGATGGTTTCGAGGTCGCGCAATTCGCCGACCAGGATGGCATCCGGGTCTTCACGCAATGCCGAACGCAAGGCATTGTTGAAGGACATGGTATGCGGGCCGACTTCGCGCTGGTTGATCAGGCTCTTCTTCGATTCATGCACGAATTCAATCGGGTCCTCGACGGTGAGGATGTGCGCGTATTCGGTTTCATTCAGGTGATTGATCATCGCCGCCAGCGTGGTCGATTTGCCGGAGCCGGTCGGCCCGGTCACCAGCACCAGTCCGCGTGGCTTCAGGGCCAGGTCGGCGAAGATCTTGGGGGCATTCAGCTGCTCCAGCGTCAGGACCTTGGAGGGAATGGTACGCAGCACGGCAGCCGCGCCGCGGTCCTGGTTGAAGGCATTCACGCGGAAGCGTGCGAGGCCGGGAATCGCGAAGGAGAAATCGCATTCCAGGGTTTCCTCGTAAATCTTGCGCTGCCCGTCGTTCATGATGTCATAGATCATGCCGTGCACATCCTGGTGTTCCAGTGGCGGCAGGTTGATGCGCCGTACATCGCCGTGCACGCGGATCATCGGCGGCAGGCCTGCCGACAGATGCAAGTCGGAAGCCTTGTTCTTGACGGAGAAAGCGAGCAGTTCGGAAATATCCATAGTGAGCCTATAATCCCTGAGCTGGCAAAATGCCATGAGAAAAGAGCAACACCGGCAGAGTGTTGCCTAAAGTAAATTGATTATGTCTTCAATCTCTTACAACTTGCAAGCTGTGCGAGACCGGATCATGGCCGAAGCGCGCGCAATGTCGCGCGATCCCCACGACATTCACCTGCTGGCGGTCTCGAAAACTTTCGGGCCGGATGCAGTGATCGAGGCCGCGCAATCCGGGCAGATGGCATTCGGGGAAAACTATCTGCAGGAAGCCCTGGACAAGATGGAAGCGGTCCGCGCCCTGCATCCGGACCTGCAGCTGGAATGGCATTTCATCGGCCCGATTCAGAGCAACAAGACACGGCCGATCGCGGAGCATTTCGACTGGGTGCATTCCGTCGACCGCGAAAAAATCGCGCTGCGCCTGTCGGAACAGCGGCCGCCGCACCTGCCGCCATTGAATGTATGCTTGCAGGTCAACATCAGTGGCGAGGCAAGCAAGAGCGGCGCAAGCGCCGAGGAAGCCGAAAATCTTGCGCGCAGGATTGCCGACATGCCGCGGCTGAATTTGCGCGGGCTGATGGCGATTCCCGAGCCGGTTGCCGATCCAGAAAAACAGCGCGCGCCGTTCCGCGAATTGCGCATGCTGGCCGAACGCTTGCGCGCGTCAGGACTGAAGCTGGATACGCTCTCGATGGGCATGTCGGCCGATCTCGCGGCGGCGATCGCGGAAGGCGCGACCATCGTCAGAATAGGTACGGCAATTTTTGGAAAAAGAGACTATGCAAAATGATGTGAAAATCTGCTTCATCGGCGGCGGCAACATGGCCACGGCCCTGATCGGCGGGCTGGCCGGCAAACTGACGGCGGGGGCCAATATCCATGTGGTCGACATCAACCCGGACTCCCTGCAGAAGCTTGCGCAGCAGTTCGGCGTCACGACGGCCACGCAGATCGATGCAGCGGTGCGGCAAGCCAACGTGATCGTGCTTGCAGTGAAGCCGCAGCAGATGAAGGACGTGGTGGCGCAGCTGCAGCCGCAATTGTCATCGCAACTGATCCTGTCGATTGCCGCCGGCATCCGCGCTGCCGACTTGTCGCGCTGGTTGAACGGGCATACGGCCATCGTACGCACCATGCCGAATACGCCGGCACTGATCGGCAAGGGCATTGCCGGCATGGTCGCGCTGCAGGGCGTGTCGCCGCAGCAGCGCAGCGTGGCGGATGCAATCATGCGCGCGGTCGGTGCGACAGTGTGGCTGGATGACGAGGCGCTGATCGATCCGGTGACCGCAGTGTCGGGCAGCGGCCCGGCCTATGTGTTCTATTTCATCGAAGCCATGCAGCAGGCGGCGCAGGAAATGGGCTTGAGCCCAGAGCAGGGGACGCAGCTCGCGATCGCCACCTTCGTCGGTGCCGCCCAGCTCGCAGCCGATTCGACCGAGCCGGTCTCCGCACTGCGCGACAAGGTGACTTCCAAGGGTGGAACGACTTATGCCGCACTGACGAGCATGGAACAGAGCGGGGTGAAGGCGGCGATCGTCAAGGCCATGAAAGCAGCGGCTGCGCGCGGCAAGGAGCTGGGCGAGGAATTCGGCCGCGAGTGAGGCTGTATTGCGGCTTGGCTGCGAGAAGTATGGAGTGGCGAGATTATTGGCGTATGCCGTCTTGCGCGGGCTTTATTCCCGCCGCAGCAAGGCATTCTGCAGCATGGGCATGACATTGCGCCAGGTGCGCAAGCCTTCGGCACCCAGGCGCAAGGCGGATGACAGGCGACGCGGCTTGATCGCCGCGAGTGCGAACGCGAGACCGAGCAGCCATTCCGGATGCCTGCGAACGCGATCGAGAATCCGCAAGCCGATTCCCATGGCGATGGCCGAGTGATTCAATGACTGGATTTGGTCTGCCAGGTCGGCGCGCTGGGCACGGCTTAGCGCGACCAGTTGCTGGCGCCGCTGGGCAAGCATGCGTGCGTGCGCGTTCATGCGGGGGGATTCAGCAATTCCCGGTCGCGCGACAGTTCTGCCATGGTATGTCCCAGCAGCCGCGGCTTGGCATGGTAGCGCGCGCGCAGCCGCAGGAGCAGGATCAGGGTTGCGAGACCGAACAAGGCGATCAGGGTGAGAAGCAGTCCCACGCGGTGGGTGTCCCAGTACAGTACCACCAGCAACAGGACCCCGAGTACGATGGCTATGCCAAGGCAGAACATCGCCGCCAGCGACAGCATCAGGAAAGAGAAATATCGCAGCGATTCCTCTTCCACTTCGGCGGCAACGAGCTGCACGCGGGTCTGAATGGTCGCGAGCAGGCTGGACGCCAGCCGCGTCAGCGAATCAGCAAGCACCATGGCCTTACTTGCGTCCGAGGACCAGTCCGACGATCAGGCCGGCGAGGGCGCCGATACCAACTGCCTGCCAGGGATTGGTATGGACATACTGGTCGGCCGCTTCCATGGCGTCCTTGCTCGAGGACATGGCCTGGCTCTGCAGCGAAGACAAGCCATCCTTGGCATTGCTCAGCGTGGATTCGAACCGCGCGCGGGCAGTCTGGTAGCCTTCGCCCGCCTGCGAGCCGGTGTTGCGCAGGAATTCCTCCGCCTCCTTGATCACCGCCTTCAGGTCGTCCATCAGCCTGCTGCGTGTCTCGAATTTCTGTCCCATGTTATCCATGCGTATTCCGTCCGGTTATTCAACTGTTCATCTTGGAGTGTATTGAACAGGTTTCCCGGTATCTTGCGACGAATCAAACTATATCCTCAGGACATGGATGCAAGCCGCTAGCGGAACAGGTAATCGAGAGCAACGCCGGCGAAGATCGCCGCACCCAGCCAGTTGTTGTGAAGGAAGGCCGTAAAGCATCCGGCGCGGTCACGCTCGCGTATCAGCGTGTAGTGATACGCGGCACAGGCGGCCGCGACCAGCAGGCCGGCAATGAACCAGAGGCGCAGGCCGTACTGCCATCCGACCAGGAATACCAGCGCAAACGTCACCGCATAACAAAACATGACTGCGAGCACATCGAATTGGCCGAAGGTGATGGCCGATGTCTTGATCCCGATTTTCAGATCGTCATCGCGGTCCACCATTGCGTACTCGGTGTCGTAGGCCACTGCCCAGAAGATATTGGCCAGCAGCAGCAGCCATGCCGCCGGCGGCACCTGGTTTTGTACCGCTGCAAATGCCATCGGAATGCCAAAGCCGAATGCAATTCCCAGATAGGCTTGCGGGATGGCGAAGAAGCGCTTGAAGTAGGGATAGCTGGCGGCGATCAGCACTGCCGCGACCGACAGTTCCTTGGTCAGCGCGTTGAGCGGAAGGATCAGGGCAAAGGCGAGAAAGGCCAGCACCGCGGCCACCGCGAGCGCTTCGCGCGGCGCGATCCTGCCGCTGGTGAGCGGACGTTCCGCGGTGCGTTTGACATGCTTGTCGAAGTCACGGTCGGCATAGTCGTTGATCGCGCAACCGGCGGAGCGCATCAGCACCGTACCGAGCGAAAAAATCAGGACCAGCTTCCAGTCCGGCTTGCCGTCGGACGCCAGCCAGAGTGCGATCAGGGTTGGCCACAGCAGGAGCAGGATACCGATCGGCTTGTCCATGCGGACCAGTCGTGCATACAGTTTCAGTCTATTCATGGGCTTGATGACAAGGATGGTGCGTTCGCCGTCACATGTGCGGACAGCTTTTAGATGCAATGCAAAGTGTGTCGGGAACCGGCAATCAGGCTTCGGCCATTTCGGCATCGCCCAGCATGGTCACGCCACTCAGGTCGCAGGCCAGCACGGCCTGGCGCACTGCTTCGATCGCTGCGCGCCGGGTAAAGCTCTTGCGCCAGGCGATCACGATGCGGCGCGATGGCACCGGCGGCTTGAAAGGCACATAGCGCAGCATGCCATCCTTGGCATGCATGTCGGGTACCGAAGCCTGCGGCAGTACGGTGATGCCGATGCCGGACGCTACCATGTGGCGGATGGTTTCCAGCGAGGAGCCTTCGAAGGTGCGCGCAATGCCGTCCCCGGTGGTTGAAAAGCGCGACATCTCCGGGCACACTTCCAGCACCTGATCGCGGAAGCAGTGGCCGCTGCCCAAGAGCAGCATGGTTTCTGATTTCAATTCATGTGCATCGATTGCTTCGCGGTTGGCCCAGGGATGATGCTTGGGCAGGGCGACGATGAAGGGTTCGTCATACAGGGGCTGAATCATCAGCCCCTGCTCGGGAAGAGGCAAGGCCATGATGGCGGCATCGAGTTCGCCCTGACGCAGCAACTCCACCAGCCGTGCCGTCAGATTTTCCTGCAGCACCAGCGGCATTTGCGGCACGTGCTCGATCATGGTCTTGACCAGGGGCGGCAGCAGGTAGGGCGCGACGGTATAGATGATGCCGAGGCGCAAGGGGCCCGCGAGAGGATCCTTGTTCTGCTTGGCGATTTCCTTGATGGCCGCAGTTTGTTCCAGTACTCGTTCCGCCTGCGCCACGATTTGCGCGCCCAGGGGGGTCATGGAAATTTCGGTGCCGCCGCGCTCGAAGATGACGACGCCGAGTTCGTCTTCGAGCTTCTTGATGGCGACCGACAATGTCGGCTGCGCAACGAAACATGCTTCCGCGGCGTGGCCGAAGTGCTTTTCGCGGGCGACGGCGACGATGTATTTCAGTTCAGTAAGGGTCATACGGTCAGGTTCGCATTGAAGGACTGGCACGGGCATGGGCCGAACAGTCCATTGCCGGAATCATCCTGCAAGTATAAAGACAATATTCTCTTGTGCGTCGGACAATGCAAATGCGCCATGTTCCGGTTGAGACCGGACGTTGCATGTACAGGTCCGCGGGCCGTTACGCCTTGAGGTAATCCTCGCGTCCGCCCAGCCAGCGCGCAAGATGCGCATCCACGGTTGCCGGGTCCTCACGCAGCAATGCCTGTGCCACATCCCGCGCCTGTTCCACCAGCCACTGGTCGGTCTGCAGGTCGGCAAAGCGCAGCATTGCCTGGCCGGATTGCCGGGCGCCAAGGAATTCGCCCGGCCCGCGGATTTCAAGGTCGCGCCGTGCAATTTCGAAGCCGTCGGTGGTTTCCCGCATTGTCATGAGGCGCTGCCGGGCGACCGGGCCGAGCGGGCTCTGGTACAGCAGCAGGCAGACGCTGGCTGCGGCTCCACGCCCGACGCGTCCGCGCAGCTGATGCAATTGCGACAGGCCGAAGCGCTCGGCATGCTCGATCACCATCAGCGATGCATTCGGCACATCGACACCGACTTCGATCACGGTGGTGGCGACCAGCACGTGGATATTGCCGCGGATGAAGGCATCCATCACCATCTGCTTTTCCGCCGGCTTCAAGCGCCCATGCACGAGGCCCACGCGCAGGTCGGGCAGTGCCGCCGACAGCATGGCGTGAGTGTCGGTGGCGGTCTGCAACTGCAGCGCTTCCGATTCCTCGATCAGGGGGCAGACCCAGTACACCTGGCGGCCGTCGAGGGCCGCCGCATGCACGCGTTCGATCACTTCGTCGCGCCGGTTCTGGTCGATGATGCGGGTGACGACCGGCGTGCGGCCCGGCGGCAACTCGTCGATCACCGACACTTCCAGGTCCGCATAGTAGGTCATTGCCAACGTGCGCGGAATGGGCGTGGCCGACATCATCAACTGGTGCGGCACGGTCTGTGCGGTATCGCCTGCGCCCCCGGCATCCTTGCCCTTGTTGCGCAGGGCCAGGCGCTGGCCGACGCCGAAACGGTGCTGTTCGTCGACGATCACCAAGCCCAGCCTGGCAAACTGCACGCCTTCCTGGATCAGCGCATGGGTGCCGATCACCAGCTGCGCCGCGCCCGATTCGATGCGCGCCTGCGCTTCCATCTTTTCCTTCTTTTTCAGACTGCCGGTCAGCCATGCCACCTGCACGCCGAGCGGTTCCATCCACTGCGCGATCTTGCGGAAATGCTGCTCGGCCAGGATCTCGGTCGGCGCCATCAAGGCCGCCTGGAAGCCGCTATCGATCGCCTGCGCCGCGGCGAGCGCCGCCACCACCGTCTTGCCGCTGCCGACATCGCCTTGCAACAGGCGCTGCATCGGGAAGGATTCGCGCAGGTCGGCGCGGATTTCCCGCAGCACCCGTTGCTGGGCGGCGGTCAGTTCGAAGGGCAGACCAGCGAGGAAGGCTTCGGACAGGGCGCCGACCACCGGCAGGGAGGCGGCTTCCCGCGAACGTCGCGCCTCCTGGGCCCGCTTCAGCGACAACTGCTGGGCCAGCAATTCATCGAATTTCATCCTTATCCATGCCGAATGCGAGCGGTCCTCCAGGGCATGCTCATCCACGTCGGAAGGCGGATTGTGCAGAAGCCTGACCGCCGCTTCGAAGGGCTGCAGCTTCAGTGCTTCCAGCAGTCGCGGCGGCAGGGTGTCGCGCCAGTCGATGCGCGTCATTGCCGCTGCGATCGCCTTGCGCAGGAAAGCCTGTGACAAGCCTTCGCCCGAGGGATACACCGGCGTGAGCGCGGTCGGCAAGGGCTCGCCTTCCTTCACCACCCTGTAAGTCGGGTGAACCATTTCGGCGCCGAAGAAACCGTGCCGTACTTCACCGCGGGCACGCACCCGAGTGCCCGCCTCGAGCTGCTTGACCTGGCTGCCATAGAAATTCAGGAAGCGCATTACCAGCTGGGCGGAATCGTCGGCGATGGTCACGACCAGCTGGCGCCGCGGCCGGTACTGGATGTCGCAGGAGACGACCACCCCTTCCACCTGGCTCGGTGTGCCCGCCATGAAGCCGGCTTCGCGGATCGGCACGATTTCGGTTTCATCCTCGTAGCGCATCGGCAGATGCAGCACAAGGTCCATGTCCGAACGCAGCCCGAGCTTCGCGAGCTTGTCTTCGCTCCTGTTCTTTTTCCGGGCCGGGGCGGCCTTTTTTGTCGGTGCAGGCATATCAGGCCGTAAATCGGTCGGCAAGAGGTAAAATAACGGGTTCGATTGTTTTCGTTGCGCGGCGTTGGTGAAACGATTCTAATCAAAAACGGTCATGCTTGAGCATGACCGCCATTGTACGGACAGCCGCTTGAATGGCTATCTTTTATGGCCATCTTTTCAAGACCGGCCGTCCCCGCGCACTCCTGTGACCAGTCCCATGTATTCGCTTTCCGATTTCGACTTTACATTGCCGCAAGAACTGATCGCCCAGACGCCGCTGCCCGAGCGCAGCGCATCGCGCCTGCTCGAGGTTGGTCAGGATCGACTGGTTGACCGCTCGTTTGCCGATGTTGTCGATTTGCTGCAACCGGGCGACCTGCTGGTATTCAACGATACCCGCGTGCTCAAGGCGCGCTTCTTCGGCGTCAAGGAAACCGGCGGCAAGGTCGAGGTGTTGATCGAGCGGGTGCTCGACAACCGCACGGTGCATGCCCAGGTGCGTGCGTCCAAGTCGCCGCACGCCGGCAGCAGGATTCGTCTGGCGGATGCCTTCGACGTGACGGTCGGCGAGCGCGCTGGCGAGTTTTATACACTGGGCTTTCCCTCGGATGTGTTCGAACTGATCGAAGCCCATGGTCGCCTGCCGCTGCCGCCTTACATCGAGCATGCGGCCGACAGCTACGATGAACAGCGTTACCAGACCGTCTATGCGAAACAGCCGGGCGCGGTCGCGGCACCGACCGCCGGTTTGCATTTCGACCAGACCCTGCTCGATCGCCTGCGCAGCAAGGGCGTCAACCTCGCCTTCATCACCCTGCATGTCGGTGCCGGCACCTTTCAGCCCGTGCGCCACGAAGACCTGTCGCAGCACAAGATGCACAGCGAGTGGTACACCGTCTCGGAAGAGACGGCGGCGGCAGTGCGCGCAGCCCAGGCAGCCGGGCGCGACGTGATCGCGGTCGGCACCACCAGCATGCGTGCGCTGGAATCGGCTTCTCAATCGGGCGTGCTCAAGGCAGGCAGCGCTGACACCGAACTCTTCATCACGCCCGGTTATGCCTTCAAGACCGTGACCAGATTGATCACCAATTTCCATCTGCCCAAGTCGACCCTGCTGATGCTGGTGTCGGCGTTCGCCGGCTATGAGCGGATCCGCGCCGCTTATGCCCACGCGATCGAGCAGCGCTACCGCTTCTTCAGCTACGGAGATGCGATGTTGTTAACCCGGACTTCCTGATGCTTGAATTCAAACTTCTGAAAACCGATGGCAAGGCCCGCCGTGGCCGCCTGACTCTCAACCATGGCGTGATCGAGACGCCGATCTTCATGCCGGTCGGGACGTATGGTTCCGTCAAGGCGATGTCGCCGCAGGAATTGCATGAAATCGATGCCCAGATCATCCTCGGCAATACCTTCCATCTGTGGCTGCGTCCCGGCCTAGACGTGCTCGCCAAATTCGGCGGCCTGCACCGCTTCATGGGCTGGACCAAGCCGATCCTGACCGATTCCGGCGGCTTCCAGGTGTTTTCGCTGGGCGCGATGCGCAAGATCACCGAGGAAGGCGTCAAGTTCGCTTCGCCGATCAATGGCGACAAGCTGTTCCTGTCGCCGGAAGTCTCCATGCAGGTGCAGCGCGTGCTGAATTCCGACATCGTGATGCAGTTCGACGAATGCACGCCGTATTCGATCGATGGCCGCCCGGCGACCGAAACCGAGGCGGCAAAGTCGATGCGCATGTCGCTGCGCTGGGCAAAGCGCTCGCGTGATGAATTCGACAAGGGTGAAAATCCGAATGCCCTGTTCGGCATCGTGCAGGGCGGGATGTACGAACACCTGCGCGACGAATCGCTGGCCGGGCTGGAAGAAATCGGATTCCACGGCGTCGCCATCGGCGGCCTGTCGGTCGGAGAGCCGAAGGAAGAAATGATGCGGGTCCTCGAGCATGTCGGACCACGCCTGCCGGAACAAAAGCCGCATTACCTGATGGGTGTGGGCACGCCGGAAGACCTGGTGGCCGGTGTGGCGAACGGCGTGGACATGTTCGATTGCGTGATGCCGACACGGAATGCGCGCAACGGCTGGATCTTCACCCGCTTCGGCGACATCAAGATCAAGAATTCACGCTACAAGGATGACGAGCTGCCGCTGGATGAAACCTGCGAATGCCACACATGCCGCAATTTTTCCCGCGCCTATCTGTACCACCTGCACCGGGCCGGCGAAATCCTCGGCGCGCGGCTGAATACCATACACAATCTGCACTATTACCTGCAGTTGATGCGCGAGATGCGCGCCGCCATCGATGCCGGCCAGTTCCAGGCCTTCGTCGTCCGTTTCCATGCCGATCGGGCAAGGGGCGTCTAGAGAATGCCATTTTCTGTTTTTCGGCCGCGCAGCCCCGCAAACCGGTCGAATGCAAGGCGCGGCGGCGCGACGTAGTGGTGCTGGGGCAAGAAGCCGCAACGCCGCAGGCGATTGGTGTGCGGGACTGCCCGCAGGGTTCGCACCAGAAGGGCGCCGCGCGGTGTCGTGCCGCTTGCAGTGTTGGCACTGCGGTGCGTCCCGCTCCTGGTGCTGAATCCCTTCTGGCGCGAACGCGGTCCGCAAAACAGGGCATGACACTCTCTGTCAACCTGATTTAGCGTAGAAACCCGATATCCCGATGCTAAAATGCCGGGTTATTCATCAAAAGAAATGGAGCAACCCGTGTTTATTTCCAATGCATATGCACAAACCCAGGCCGCAGGTGTGGAAGGTAGCCTGATGAGCTTTTTGCCGATCATCCTGATGTTCGTGGTGCTGTACTTCCTGATGATCCGCCCGCAGATGAAGCGCCAGAAGGAACAGAAAGCGATGATCGATGCCCTGGCCAAGGGCGATGAAGTGATCACTGCCGGCGGCGTCCTCGGTAAAGTGTCAAAGGTCGCCGATGCCTATATCCTGCTCGAAGTGGCCGATGGTACCGAAATCGCCGTACAGAAGAGCGCAGTCTCGACCCTGTTGCCAAAAGGCACACTGAAATCGATCTGAGCAGATCAGACGCCCGCACCCGGAAGAGCCTGCGCACGCATGCTGCGCAGGCTCTTGCCGATGCCCAATACTGAACGCTGAAATCATGAATCGCTATCCCGTTTGGAAATACATCATCATTGTCATCGCCCTGCTGTTCGGGGTGCTGTACACATTGCCGAACTTCTATGGCGAGTCGCCAGCCGTCCAGATCAGCAGCGCCAAGGCCACGGTCAAGGTGGACAGCTCGATGCTCGCAAGAGTCGAGCAGGCGCTGCAAAAGCACGATATGCGCGCCAGCGGCATTTTTTACGATGCAGGCGCCACCCATGGATCGGTGCGGGCACGTTTTGACAATCCCGATATCCAGTTCAGGGCCAAGTCGGTGCTCGAGCAGGAATTGAACACCGATCCTTCCGACCCGACGTACGTCGTTGCCTTCAACCTGCTGTCGAACACGCCGCAGTGGTTGCAGAACATCCATGCCCTGCCGATGTATCTCGGCCTCGACCTGCGCGGGGGCGTGCATTTCCTGATGCAGGTGGATACCAGGGCGGTCATGAACAAGCGTATCCAGGGCTTGCAGGCCAGCGTGCGCAGCGTGCTGCGCGACAAGAATGTGCGTCACGCCGGCATCAGCCGCAATGGCGATGCCATCGACATCAAGTTCCGCGAGCCGGAAACGCGGGAAAAGGCAAAAGATGTCCTGGCTTCCCAACTGCCCGAATTGGCGCTGGCCGATGGAACCGATGGCACGGAGCTCACGCTGGTTGCCACCCTGCGGCCTCAGACCCTGGCACAGACGGTGGAAGCCGCGGTACAGCAGAACATCTCCACCCTGTCCAAGCGGGTGAATGAACTCGGCGTAGCCGAGCCGGTGATCCAGCGCCAGGGCGCGGACCGGATCGTGGTGCAGCTGCCGGGCGTGCAGGACGTGTCGCGCGCCAAGGACATCATCGGCCGCACGGCAACGCTGGAAGTGCGGATGGTCGATGAATCGGTCATGCGCGGTACCGAAGAAACCGCAGCCGTCCCCTTCGGCTCCGAATTGTTCAAGGTGGGCAAGGGCGCACCGGTCGTGCTGTACAAGGACCCGGTGATCACCGGCGAATACATTGCCAATGCCACCGCCAGTTTCGATCAGTACCACGAGCCGTCGGTGAGCATCGACCTGAACGGCGACGGTGGCCGCAGGATGCGTGAAGCGACGCGCGACAAGATCGGCAAGCTGATGGCGATCGTGCTGTTCGAAAAGGGCAAGGGCGAAGTGCTGACGGTCGCCACCATCCGCGACGAGCTCGGTTCGCGCTTCCAGATCACCGGCATGGGCTCGACCGAAGCGGCCAACGACCTCGCCCTGCTGCTGCGCGCTGGCTCGCTGGCGGCGCCGATGGAAATCATCGAAGAGCGGACCATCGGACCGCAGCTTGGCGCGGACAATATTGAAAAAGGCTTCAAGTCGACCCTGTACGGCTTTGCCGCGATCACGGTGTTCATGGTGATCTATTACCACCTGTTCGGCATGTTCAGCGTGATCGCGCTGGCGGTCAACCTGCTGCTGCTGATCGCCGTCCTGTCGACGCTACAGGCAACATTGACTTTGCCGGGCATTGCCGCTATTGCATTCACGCTCGGTATGGCGATCGATGCCAATGTGCTGATCAATGAACGGATCCGGGAAGAGCTGCGCGGCGGCAAGTCGCCGCAGGCGGCCATCGCGGGTGGTTTCGAACACGCCTGGGCGACCATCCTGGACTCCAACGTGACCACGCTGATCGCCGGCCTCGGCCTGCTGATCTTCGGTTCCGGCCCGATCCGCGGTTTTGCGGTCGTGCATTGCCTCGGCATCCTGACCTCGATCTTCTCCTCCGTCTTCGTTTCGCGCGGCATCGCGAACCTCTGGTACGGCCGCAGGAAGAAGCTCGCCGGTGTGTCGATCGGGCAGGTCTGGAAGCCGAATGCCTGAGACTGAGTGCCAAGTGCCTGATTCCGTCTTTGCTTGCAGGGACGCAGGACATTAAACATAGCGTTCCTGGCAGAAGCTGGCGCAATTCACCGCCGGGCACTGTCAGGAATCCGCGAAAGGAAGGAATGCAATGGAGTTTTTCCGGATTAAAAAAGATATTCCCTTCATGCGCCACGCATTGGTATTCAATGTGATTTCGGCCCTGACGTTTGTTGCCGCGGTATTTTTCCTGCTGCACCGGGGACTGCATTTGTCAATCGAGTTCACCGGCGGCACGGTGATCGAAGTCACCTATGCGAAACCCGCGGAACTGGAAAAGATTCGCGGTGCTGTCGAAGGCCTGGGCTATACCGACAGCCAGGTGCAGAGCTTCGGCACGGCGCGCGATGTGATGATCCGCCTGCCGTCGCAGAAAGGCGTGAGCTCCGCCCAGCAAAGCGAAAAAGTGATGTCGGCGCTGAAGGCGCAGGATGATTCGGTCCGGCTGCAGCGCGTCGAATTCGTCGGTCCGCAGGTCGGCGAGGAGCTGGCGCATGACGGCCTGATGGCCCTGCTGGCAGTGGTGATCGGCATCATGATCTACCTCGCGTTCCGCTTCGAATGGAAGTTCGCGGTTTCCGCCATCATCGCGAACCTGCACGACGTGGTGATCATCCTCGGCTTTTTCGCCTTCTTCCAGTGGGAGTTTTCGCTGACGGTATTGGCGGCAGTGCTGGCCGTGCTGGGTTACTCGGTGAACGAGTCAGTGGTGGTGTTCGACCGGGTGCGGGAGACCTTCCGCGACCGCCGCTTTGGAAAACTGAACACGCCCGCGGTGCTCAACCATGCGATCACCAGCACCATGTCACGCACTGTCATCACTCACGGCTCGACCCTCATGATGGTGCTGTCGATGATGCTGTTCGGCGGTGCAACCCTGCATTATTTTTCGATCGCGCTCGCCATCGGCATCCTGTTCGGCGTCTATTCCTCGGTGTTCGTGGCGGCTGCGGTTTCCATGTGGCTCGGCATCAAGCGCGAAGACATGATCAAGCCGGCCAAGAGCAAGGATGAGGCCGGCGGCGCAGTGGTGTGAAACGACGTACGACGCCTCTGAGGCGTAATTGAAAAAGCCGGCCTTTGCGCCGGCTTTTTTGTTGCGGTGTGCGCCTTGTCCCGACTGCCTCCTGCTTCAGACATGAAGCCGGGTAACCGCTTCCTCCAGTCGGGATTTCAGTTTTGCCAGTTCCTTGTCAAGCGCTACGAACTCTTCCTCGCTGTAGTCCAGGAACTTTTCCTTGCAGAAGTCCACGTGCGGAATGAAGATGCGCTCGAATTCACGCTCGCCTGCCTTCGTCAGCTGCACGATGGTGCTGCGCCGGTCCTCGGTTTTTGTGGCGCGCCTGACCAAACCCCTCCCTTCCAGCCGGTCAACCACGCCTGTAAGCGTGCCCTTGGTGATCAGGGTCTTCTCTCCCAGTTCCTTGAACGACATCCCGGACGTGTTTCCCAGGGTCGCAATGATATCGAATTGCGCCGGCGTCAGTCCAAGCGTACGGACATGCGAGGAAGACAATTGTTCGAAGGCGTGGTAGCACTCCGCAAGCAGGCGGATGCTGCGCAGGTAGCGGGCTTTCATGATTGCTGAATTGCTGCAGATGGCGAATACGAAAAAAAGGCCGGTATGGGAACACCGGCCCGGGTAGTGTGCGATGCGTGATCAGTCGTCGGCCCTGAGCGCTTCGACCTGGATCTGAAGTTTCACGTCTGGAGAGAAACCGAACTTTTCGACGCCATAGTTCAGGCCGTAATCGGTGCGCTTGAACTCGCCGCTGGCATCGGCGCCGCATACTTCGCGCTTGAACATCGGATGCGGAATGCACTTGAACTTGTTGATCACGAGGGTAAGCGGCTTGGTCACGCCGAGCATCGTCATCTCGCCTTCCAGCGCGACCGGCTTGTCGCCCTCGAACTTCATGGACTTGCCCTTGTAGGTAATGGTCGGGAATTGCGCGACATTGAACATGTCCTTGCCCTTGGCGTGCTCGTTCATCTTGGCATGGCCGAAATCGAGCGAGTTGGCATCGATCGTGATGTCCGCAGTGCCGGTTTTCGCGGCACGGTCAAGCGTGATCTTGCCGCTGGTCTTGGTGAACTTGCCGCGCCAGACCGAGATACCCATGTGGTCGGCTTCAAAGCTCGGATAAGTATGGTTGGGCTCGATGTTGTAGGTCTGGGCAAAGGCGGACGAGGTGCCGATGGCCAGAAGGGCGGCGGCGATGAGCTTGACTTGCATTAGGGGACTCCTTGGTTGAGAGACGCGGTTGCGACGGATTATTGCGTCGTGACGACGCGGAACTTGATGAGGACTTCATCGGCGACCATGCCAGTGTCTTTCCATTCGCCTTCGCCGATGTTGAAGGCGAGTCGTTTGATCGGCAGGGTGCCTTCGAAAACCTGGTTGCCGCCTTCCTTTTTCAGCGTCAGGGGGAAGCGCACATCGGCGGTCTTGCCCTTGATGGTGAGCTTGCCGACGACGTCGAACTTGCCTGCACCGTTCGGTTTCAGCATGCTGGAGACGAAGCTCGCTTTCGGGAACCTCGCGGCATCGAACCATTCCTTCTTTTGGACTTCCTTGTTGTACTCGGGATCGCCGAGATCGAAGCTGGCGACATCGATTTCCACCATGGCCTTCGATCCCTCAGGCTTCGCATTGTCGAAATCGATCTGGGCATTGAATTTCCGGAATTTGCCTTCGACCGGCACGTTCATTTGCTGGAACACGGCGGAGACGCTGCTTTTGGCCGCATCGGTCTTGAGCATGGCAGCGATGGCGGGAATGGCCAGTGCGAGCGCGGCACTTCCTAAGATGATGCTTCGCCGGATGGAGTGAATCTGCATGGAATGCCTTCTTGAAAATGTTATTCAGGGCAGGATGCGCTTGAACACGCCATCCCGGTCAATGAATTGGTGCTTGAGCGCCGCCCCTACATGCAGAATGAAAGCGCCGAGCAGCACCATGTTGAAGCTGTAATGGACTTGCTTGAGGACCGGCTTCCATTCCGGGCTCGGTTCCATCAATACCGGCAGGGGCAGCACGCCGAGATAGACCACCGGTACGCCGGCAGCCAGGCTGTAGAAGTAGCCAGATATGGGGACGGCGAAGATCAGCACATACAGCAGACCATGCAGTAGTTTCGCGGATTTCTGCTGCCAGCCAGGCATGGCGGAAGGATAGGCAGGTGGCCTATGCGCAAGCCGCCAGAGCAGGCGCAGGCAGGCCAGTGCCAGCACAGTGACGCCCAGCCATTTATGCCATGAGAAATACCTGAGCTTGGTCGGCGTCAGGCCCGGGATATCCACCATCGTTACGCCCAGCGCAAACGCCGAGATGATCAGCAGGGCAAGCAGCCAGTGCAGCACGATCGCGGGCAAGGTGTAGCGTGGCATGGGTGTTCTTTTTAGCAATTAGTTTTAACTAGAACTAATATAGCAGAAAAAAAGCCGCGGCGCCGGAAGCTCCGGATCAGCCGCGACGTGTCAGTGTTGTGGAAAGATCAGATCCGGTGCCCCAGTTCGGCCGCTTTTCCGATGTAATTTGCCGGGGTCATGGCCAGCAGCTGTTCCTTCGCCTCTTGCGGGATGGCCAGTTTTCCGATGAATTCGCGCAGCGCTTCCCGTGATATGCCCTTGCCGCGCGTGAGTTCCTTCAGCTGTTCATACGGATTTTCAATGCCGTAGCGTCGCATCACGGTTTGCACCGGCTCGGCCAGCACTTCCCAGGTCGCATCCAGGTCTTCCGCCAGCCGGCCCGGATTCACTTCCAGCTTGTTCAGGCCGCGCAGGCAACTGTCATAGGCCAGCAGGGTGTAGCCGAGCGCCACGCCGATATTGCGCAACACGGTGGAGTCCGTCAGGTCGCGCTGCCAGCGCGACACCGGCAATTTTTCCGACAGGTGCTTCAATACTGCATTGGCCAGGCCGAGGTTGCCTTCCGAGTTTTCGAAGTCGATCGGATTGACCTTGTGCGGCATCGTGCTCGATCCGATTTCTCCGGCCTTGGTGCGCTGCTTGAAATAGCCGAGCGAGATATAGCCCCAGATGTCGCGGTTCAGGTCGAGCAGAATGGTGTTCACGCGGGCGAAGGCATCGAACAGTTCGGCCATGTAGTCATGCGGCTCGATCTGGATGGTGTAGGGATTGAAGACCAGTCCCAGACGCTGCTCGACCACTTTGCGCGCAAAGCCTTCCCAGTCGAAGCCGGGGTAGGCGGACAGGTGCGCATTGTAGTTGCCGACCGCACCATTCATCTTGCCGAGAATTTCGACATCGGCGATCCGCTTCTCTGCGCGCTTCAGGCGCGCCACCACATTGGCAATTTCCTTCCCGAGCGTGGTCGGGCTCGCCGGCTGGCCATGCGTGCGCGAGAGCATGGGGGCATCCGCATGCTCGTGCGCCAGTTCGGTAAGCTTTGCGATCAGCGCCTGCAGCGCGGGCAGGAGAACCGTATCGCGCGCGGCTTTCAGCATCATGCCGTGCGAAGTGTTGTTGATGTCTTCCGAGGTGCAGGCGAAGTGGATGAACTCGGAGGCCGCGACCAGTTCCGGAACATCCTTGACCTTTTCCTTCAGCCAGTACTCAACCGCCTTGACATCGTGATTGGTGACGGCCTCGATCGCCTTGATGCGCTCTGCATCGGCTTCGCTGAATTCGTTCGCCAGCTTTTGCAGCAGCGTGCTGGAGGCGGCGGAAAAGGGCTTGATTTCCGCGAAGCCGGCCTCGGACAAGGCTTGCAGCCAGGCGATCTCCACCTTGACCCGGTGATGCATGAAGCCGGCTTCCGAAAGGAGCGGGCGCAGCTTGTCGGTCTTGGCGGCGTAGCGGCCATCGAGAGGCGAAAGGGCGGAAAGGGTGGAAAGCGACATGGTGTAAAACCTTGATATGGATGAAAGCGGTGGGCAATATTGCGGGGATTGCCTTGCGACCGGGGACATGCTGGAATGGTCGGAAAGGCGGCATTTTACCATTTGCGGATTGGCCGAATTGACTTCGCCCGAGAAGCGGCCAACAATGCCCGGTCCAATCCCGTGACATATCTCAATGTTATAATTTTTGCCAATTTTTACTATACGGATCTATGAAACTCATCGGCTCCCTCTCCAGTCCCTATGTGCGCAAAGTCCGCATCGTGATGGCGGAAAAGAAGCTCGACTATGAGCTTGTTCTGGAAAACGTCTGGAGTCCCGAAACCACAATCCAGCAATCCAACCCGCTCGGAAAAGTGCCCTGCCTGATCATGGAAGATGGCGGCGCGATGTTCGACTCGCGGGTCATCGTCGAATATCTCGATACCATGACGCCGGTCGGCAAGCTGATTCCACCGAACGGACGCGAACGCGCGGAAGTCAAATGCTGGGAAGCCTTGGCTGATGGCGTACTCGATGCCGCCGTCCTGATCCGCCTCGAGCGCACCCAGCGTCCGGAAGCGCAGCAGAGCGAAGACTGGATCAAGCGCCAGATGCTGAAGGTGCAGGCCGGCCTGAAGGCGATGTCCGCCGGATTGAAGGATGGTGTTCCATACTGCGCCGGCACTCACTACACCCTGGCGGACGTTGCCGTTGGTTGCGCGCTTGGCTGGCTGTCTTTCCGCTTCCCGGAAATCGGCTGGCGCGAGGAATATCCGAATCTCGCCAAGCTGTTCGACAGGCTGTCGGACCGACCTTCCTTCAAGGACACGGTCCCGCAGGCATAAGCACGGCCGGGATAAATAAAAAGCAGGCGTGCCGCAAGGTCCGCCTGCTTTTTTGTGAACGGATGTGAAGCTTCAGTCGCTGCTATCGTCGCCCATTTGCGATTGCAGATAATTTTCCAGGCCAACCTTGTTGATCAGCTCGAGCTGGGTTTCCACCCACTCGATGTGTTCTTCAGTATCGTCGAGGATTTCCCGCAATATCTCGCGCGATACATAATCCTTCGCCGCTTCGCATGCGGCAATCCCGTCCTTGAGCGTGATTTGCGAAGCCTGTTCCAGCTTCAAATCGCATTCCAGCATTTCCGGAGTCGATTCGCCGATCATCAGCTTGTTCAATGCCTGCAGATTGGGCAAGCCATCCAGCATCAGGATGCGATTGATCAGCTTGTCGGCATGCTTCATTTCCTCGATCGACTCGTCGTATTCCTTGCTGCCGAGTCTTTCCAGACCCCAGTGCCTGTACATCCGCGCATGCAGGAAATACTGGTTGATCGCGGTGAGTTCGTTGGTCAATTGCGCATTCAGCAGCCGGATGATGTTGGCGTCACCTTTCATTGCATGCCCCGGAATGGATGTGGAAAGACCGACCGGGCCGTGCGGCCCGGTGCAGGATGCGCTCTGTTTGACAATGAAGGCCGGAGATTAGTGCCTCTGATGGATCCGGGGTTGTGCCCGGACCTGCATCAGGCAGCCGGGGTCGCGGTATCGATAATGCCGCCGCCGAGGCAGACGTCGCCGTCATAAAGTACGGCAGATTGGCCCGGCGTAACCGCCCATTGCGGATCCCGGAAGTGCAATGCAAAGCTGTCGTCATGCTGTGCGGAAAACATGCATTGCACGTCGGCTTGGCGGTAGCGGGTTTTTGCAGAGAGCTGATCCTGTTCCGGCGCCACGCCCGCGATCCAGCTGACCTGGCTCGCGCCTAATGCCGAAGACAACAGCCAGGGATGGTCGTGGCCTTGTACGACATACAGCGTATTGTTCTCGACATCCTTTTTCGCGACGTACCAGGCGTCGTGATTGCCATCGGCATTCTTGTGCGATTTCATGCCCCCAAGGCCGATGCCCTTGCGCTGGCCTATCGTGTAAAAGCTCAGGCCGACATGGTTGCCGACGGTCGTGCCGTCCGGTGTTTTCATGGGGCCGGGCTTGAACGACAGATAGCGGTTCAGGAATTCACGGAAAGGCCGTTCGCCGATGAAGCAGATGCCGGTCGAGTCCTTCTTCTTCGCATTCGGCAGCTTCAGCTTTTCGGCGATCTTACGCACTTCCGTCTTGGGGATCTCGCCCAGCGGGAACAGGGTTTTCGACAGCTGCGCCTGATTGAGACGATGCAGGAAATAACTCTGGTCCTTGCTCGCATCCAGTGCTTTCAGCAATTCGAAGCGGCCGGCATGCGGCCCCGAATCCACTTCCCGCACCCGGGCATAGTGGCCGGTCGCAATCAGGTCGGCACCCAGCTTCATCGCGTGGTCGAGGAAAGCCTTGAACTTGATTTCGGCGTTGCACAGCACGTCGGGATTCGGCGTGCGTCCGGCCTGGTATTCCCGCAGAAATTCGGCAAACACCCGGTCCTTGTATTCGGCAGCAAAATTGACTGCTTCGATATCGACGCCGACCACGTCGGCCACGCTCGCCGCATCGATCCAGTCCTGACGGGTCGAACAGTATTCCGAATCGTCATCGTCTTCCCAGTTCTTCATGAACAGGCCGACGACTTCATAACCTTGTTCCTTGAGCAGCCAGGCGGAGACCGAGGAATCGACGCCGCCCGACATGCCGATGACAACCTTCTTACTAGGCATGCGCCGCATCCTGATGGGTGTATAGCAGGGACAGCGGCGCACGCTTGCCTGCCAGATAATCGTCGACACAACGCAGCACCAGCGGGCTGCGGTGCTTGTCCTGACAGGCCAGCATTTCCTCGCGCGTCATCCAGACTGTGCGCAGGATGCCGGTGTCGAGCGGGCGGTCATGCTCGCGGCCGAGTTCGCCGCAGAATGCAAAACGCAGATAAGTGACTTCCAGGCCAGTACGCGAGGACACATAGCGCGCCATATACATGCCGACCAGTGCCGTGGGCACGAAATCATATGCTGCTTCTTCCAGCGTTTCGCGCGTGACCGCCTGTTCCAGGGTTTCATTCGGGTCGAGGTGGCCGGCTGGCTGGTTGAAGCGAATGCCGTCGCTGGTTTCTTCTTCGACCAGCAAAAAACGGCCCTCGCGCTCGATCACGGCCGCTACCGTCACAGAAGGTTTCCAAATATCAGACATGGTATCTCTCGAAATTGGGCGCCATTTTACCGCGCACCTGCCGGGCGTGCGGTTCATGCTGACATGCAATTGGATCCGCGCAATGGGAAAAAATTTCCGAACTGAACATTTTTAACTTCGCTTCTTGTTCAAGCCTTGAGATTCGATAGTGATTTTGCAAGAAACATTTGGTGATTAATCAAAAAAACATCACAATTGTTTGCTTGGCACGGTTTTCATCTTATTCTTCTGCCTTTTCATCTTGGCAAGCATCGGGCTTTCGAATTGCGAGCGGCCGTTTCGAATTCCAGTTTGCATGTAAGATTCCAGTAAGAATTGTCGCCTTTGGCCAGGGCGATCGGTTCGATGCCGCCGGAAGCACCTGGCGGATGAACGACCGGGAATGGCCTAATCCGGCAATGAATTGGAAGCCGCAAAACCGTTTGCGGCAAAGTTTGGGTATTTAGGAGAAATAATGCAACGCATCATGCTCAGGTCGAAGATTCACCGTGCGAAAGTCACGCAGGCCGACCTGGATTACGAAGGTTCTTGCGGCATCGACGAGGACCTGCTGGAAGCCGCAGACATCAGGGAATTCGAAAAGATCGAACTTTACAATGTCAACAATGGTGAACGCTTTTCCACCTATGCCATCAAGGGCAAGCGTGGAACCGGCGAGATCTCCCTCAATGGTGCGGCAGCCCGCCGCGCGCATCTTGGCGACCTGCTCATCATCTGCACTTATGCGCCGATGAATGAATCCGAGGTCGAGACGTATGTGCCGAAAATCGTGTTCGTCGATGAAAAGAACCGGATCAAGGGGATAAAGAAACAGCAGTAAGCAAGATGGGCTGCACGGCCCGGGTCCCGTCAAACAGAACAACATTTATATATAAGCGAAGGGAAAGCGTATGCCTCTAACGATAGGAGTACCACGGGAAGTCTTTCCGGATGAAAAGCGGGTTGCCACCGTTCCCGAGGTCGTCGAAAAGCTCATCAAGCTTGGATTCTCGGTCGCCGTCGAATCCGGCGCGGGCGATGCGGCAAACTTCAGCGACGATGCCTACCGGGCGGCTGGCGCGCAGATCGTCGATGGCGCGGCCAAGCTGTGGGCCGGCTCCGACATCGTCTTCAAGGTGCGCGGCCCCAGCCCGGAAGAAGTGGGCCTGATGCGCGAAGGCGGCACCCTGGTCAGCTTCATCTGGCCGGCGCAGAACGCCGAACTGATGAAACAGTTGGCGGCGAAGAAGGCGACCGTGCTGGCGATTGACTCGCTGCCGCGCACGTTGAGCCGGGCCCAGAAAATGGATGCGCTGACTTCCATGGCCGGTGTTGCCGGCTATCGCGCCGTCATCGAAGCTGCGAACGCCTTCGGCCGATTCTTCAACGGCCAGGTGACCGCAGCCGGCAAGATTCCGCCAGCCAAGGTCTTCGTCGCCGGCGCGGGCGTCGCCGGCCTAGCCGCAATCGGCACTGCCGTCGGCCTCGGCGCCATTGTGCGCGCCAATGACACCCGTGCTGAAGTGGCAGACCAGGTCGTGTCGCTGGGCGGCGAATTCGTCAAGGTCGATTACGAGGAAGAGGGTTCCGGCGGTGGCGGCTACGCCAAGGTGATGAGCGAGGGCTTCCAGCAGGCCCAACGCGAGATGTACGCCAAGCAGGCCAGGGAGGTGGACATCATCATCACGACCGCCCTGATCCCCGGCAAGCCGGCGCCCAAGCTGATCACTGCCGACATGGTGAAGAGCATGAAGCCGGGCAGCGTCATCGTTGACATGGCAGCCGAACAGGGTGGCAACTGCGAACTGACCGAGCCCGGCCAGGCGGTGGTGAAGCACGGCGTGACCATCATCGGCTACACCGATCTTGTCAGCCGCCTGTCGAAGCAGTCCTCGACGCTGTATTCGAACAATCTGCTGCGCCTGACCGAGGAGCTGTGCAAGAACAAGGACGGCATCATTGACGTCAATATGGAAGACGATGCCATTCGCGGCCTGACCGTCATCAAGGACGGAGAGATCACATGGCCGCCGCCGGCGCCCAAGCTGCCGCCGGCAGCCGCACCCGCGGCCAAACCGGCGGTCGCTGCGCCGTCCAAGGCACATGGCCATGGAGCCCCGAGCGCCCCGGCATCCGGCAGCCGCATCGCCATCCTGTTCGGCGTGGCAGCGGTGCTGTTCTGGATCATCGGCGCGTATGCGCCCGCCGCTTTCCTCGGACACTTCACTGTCTTCGTGCTGGCCTGCTTCGTCGGCTACATGGTGGTGTGGAATGTCACGCCGGCCTTGCATACGCCCCTGATGAGCGTGACCAATGCGATTTCCAGCATCATCGCCATCGGCGCGCTGGTACAGATCGCGCCGCCGATCTCCGAAGGACTGGCGCGGCCGGACAGCTGGATCCGCTGGCTCGCCGTCCTCGGCATCGTGCTGACCACCATCAACATGTTCGGCGGTTTCGCCGTGACCCGCCGCATGCTGGCGATGTTCCGCAAATAAGGGAGCGATAACAATGTCCGGAAGCCTCACAACCGTCGCTTACCTCGGCGCGACCATCCTGTTCATCCTCAGCCTTGGCGGTCTTTCCAATCCGGAGACCTCACGCCGCGGCAACCTCTACGGCATCATCGGCATGGCCATCGCCGTGCTGGCCACGGTATTCGGTCCGCATGTCACTTCTGCCGGCATTCCCTGGATCGTCGGCGCCATGGTGGTCGGCGGGGCGATCGGCCTGTATGCCGCCCGCGTGGTGCAGATGACGCAGATGCCGGAGCTGGTTGCGTTGATGCACAGCCTGGTCGGCCTCGCGGCTGCACTGGTCGGCTATGCCAGCTACATTGATCCGGCCGCATCGGCCAATTTCAGCGGTGCGGAAAAGACCATCCATGAACTGGAAATCTATATCGGCATCCTGATCGGCGCCGTCACCTTCTCAGGCTCCCTGATCGCATTCGGCAAGCTGTCGGCGCGCATCGGCGGCAAGCCAATGCTGCTGCCGGGGCGCCACTGGCTCAACTTGATCGGCCTGCTGGTCGTGATCTGGTTCGGCGTGCAATTCATCCGCGCTGAATCGATCAGCGACGGCATGCTGCCGCTTGTCGTGATGACGGTGATCGCGCTTCTGTTCGGCATCCACATGGTGATGGCGATCGGCGGCGCCGACATGCCGGTGGTCGTGTCCATGCTCAACAGCTATTCCGGCTGGGCGGCGGCGGCGACCGGCTTCATGCTGTCGAACGACTTGCTGATCGTGACCGGCGCACTGGTCGGATCCAGCGGCGCGATTCTTTCCTACATCATGTGCCGCGCAATGAACCGCAATTTCATCAGCGTGATCGCCGGCGGCTTCGGTTCCGATAGTGGCAAGCCCGCAGCCAAGGGAGGTCCCGCCGAGCCCGCGGGCGAAGTGGTACCGGTCACCGCCGTCGAGACAGCGGAAATGCTGCGCGAAGCCAAGAACGTGATCATCGTGCCGGGCTACGGCATGGCGGTCGCGCAGGCGCAGCATACGGTGTATGAGATCACCAAGCTGCTGCGCGAGAAGGGCGTGAACGTACGCTTTGGCATCCATCCGGTCGCGGGTCGCATGCCCGGCCACATGAACGTGCTGCTGGCCGAAGCCAAGGTGCCTTACGACATCGTGATGGAAATGGATGAGATCAACGAGGATTTCCCCGATACCGATGTGGCGATGGTGATCGGTGCGAATGACATCGTCAATCCTTCGGCGGCGGAAGATCCGACCAGCCCGATCGCCGGCATGCCGGTGCTGGAAGTGTGGAAGGCCAAGCATTCGATCGTGATGAAGCGAAGCATGGCATCCGGCTATGCCGGCGTCGACAATCCGCTCTTCTACAAGGAAAACAACCGCATGCTGTTCGGCGATGCGAAGAAGATGCTGGACGAGGTGCTGGCGGCGCTGAAAGCTGCCTGATCACCTTGCGCATCAACAGAAAAAAGCCGCGCTTGCGCGGCTTTTTTTATCGCCAGCCGAACATCATCTGCTCGGCGAGCACGCGCTTGGCGGGCGCAAATGCATCGATCAGGCCGAGTGACAGGCCGAGCGCCGACTGCGACAGCGCGCCATCCGGTGCGCTGGCAAATACGCGTGCCATGGTATCGGTCAGACGGATGGTCAGGCCGCGGTCGGCCTTGCGGTCCAGAGTGAAGCGCGTGAGCGCTGCCGGAGACAGGTCCTGCGCCAGCAGTCGCGCCAGGACTGTAGCGTCGCGCAAGCCAAGGTTCAAGCCTTGGCCGGCAACCGGATGCAGGGTTTGCGCGGCATTGCCGATGGCGACCATCCTTGCTGAAACTGATGTTCCCGCGTTCAGGCCAAGGGGATAGGCGTTGCGCTGCGATACCGAGATGAAGCGCCCAAGGCGTGAACCGAAGACTTCCTGCAGTTCCGCAAGAAATCCGGTATCGTCGAGCGCTGACAGCCGTGCAGCCGTTTCCGGGCGCATGCACCATACCAGCGCATAGCCGTCGTCCTGTGGCAGCATGGCCAGCGGGCCCTCTCCGGTGAAGCGCTCGAATGCACGATGCGCAATCGGTGCGCTCGCTTTCACATGGGCGACGATGGCGATCTGCCGGTAATCATGGCGGCGAGCTTTCGCGTTCTGTTCCGAGAATACGCCACCTTCGGCCTGCACCAGGATTTGTGCACTGGCTTGGCTACCGTTCGAAAATGTCAGATCGACGCGTTCCTCGCGTTCGATTGCCGACTCAAGGTGGGCGGGGCGGAATACTGCGGCACCTGTACGTCGTGCGACAGAGTCCAGGGCATCCACCAATGCGCCATAGCGGGTGACATAGCCGAGCGCGGGCAGTGCATAATCGTCGCGGCTGATCATGGTGCGGCCGAAATGGCCGCGGCGCGAGACATGGATTTCATGAATGGGATCGGCGGCAATCGGCCAGGCGCCGATGTCTGCCAGGATCTGGCGGCTGCCGTAAGACAGCGCGATCGAGCGCGGATCCTTGGCTGCCTGCTCGCGCGTCTTCGCATCGATCAGGGCGATCCGTCCTGCGGGAACGCCGCGTTTGGCCAGCAGCAGCGCCAGCGCAAGCCCGACCGGGCCGGCGCCGCAGATCGCGATGTCGAAATCGGTTGTCATCGACCCGGTTGTCATCGGTCTCTTATTGCCGCATCAGCGCTTCAATATCGGCCACGGTCTTCGGCGCATCGCTGGTGATGATGTCGCAGCCCGTGGCGGTCACCAGGGCATCGTCTTCGATGCGGATGCCGATGTTCCAGAACTGCTCCGGGACGCCTTCCGCCGGTCGGACATAGATGCCGGGTTCGACCGTGAGGACCATGCCCGGCTGCAGCTTGCGCCACGGCCTTTCTCCGCTGTCTGCCGACGCTTCGCGATATTCGCCGACGTCATGCACATCCATGCCCAGCCAGTGTCCGGTGCGGTGCATGTAGAACTGGCGATAGGCGCCCTGGGCGATTACCTCATCCAGCGTGCCGACTTTTTTCCGGTCAAGCAGGCCGGTGTCGAGCATGCCTTGCGCCAGCACGCGCACTGCGGCGTCATGACCGTCGGTGAAGCGCTTGCCGGGCGCGGTTTCGGCAATGGCCGCGGCCTGTGATGCCAGCACAATTTCATACAAGGCTTTTTGCGGGCCGCTGAACCTGCCGTTTGCCGGAAACGTGCGGGTGATATCGGATGCATAGCCATCGAGCTCGCAGCCGGCGTCGATCAGCACGAGGTCGCCATCCCTGATTTCCGCATCGCTCGCGCGGTAGTGCAGCACACATGCATTGGCGCCGGTGGCGACTATCGATCCGTACGCGGGGAATTGCGAACCCTGGCGCCGGAATTCATGCAGCAATTCCGCTTCCAGGTGATATTCGCGCAAGCCGGGGCGGCAGATTTTCATGGCGCGCCGATGCGCTTCCACGGAAATCGCGGCGGCACGCTTCATGACGGCGATTTCTTCCGCGTCCTTGATCAGCCGCATTTCATCCAGCAGCACATGTACGTCGTGCATTGCCGCCGGGGCCGTGACGCCGGCGCGCGATTGCATGCGCACCGCGTTCAGCCATTGCTGTACCTGGGCATCGAGCTTCGCGTCGCTGCCCAGGGCAAAGAACAATGCCGGCGCGTCCGCCATCAGCTTGGGCATTTCGGCATGCAGGGCATCGATAGGGAAAGCGGCATCGAAACCGAAGGCTTCGCGCGCTGCTTCCGGGCCGTAACGGTAACCATCCCAGATTTCGCGCTCCAGGTTCTTGTCGCGGCAAAACAGGATGGACTGGTTGTTCTTGCCGGCGACCAGCACGATCACCGCTTCCGGTTCGGTGAAGCCGGACAGGTAGTAGAAATAACTGTCATGCCGGTAGGGATAGTCGGCGTCGCGGTTGCGCATGACTTCCGGCGCAGTCGGGATGATGGCGATGCCGCCGCCCTTGGCCTGCATCTGTTCGATCAGCCTGGCGCGCCGGGCTGCATAAGTCTTCATCAGTGCATTCATGGTTTTATCCATTCAATTGCGCCAGTCGTTCCGGCGTGCCGACATCGGTCCAGTCGCCGCGATAGATTTCCCCGCCGACCTGGCCGCGGGATGCATATTCGCGCAGGATGGGCGCGAGCGGCGCGGATTGGCCGGGCGTGATGGCATCGAAGATTTCGGGCCGGTACACGCCGATGCCGGAAAAGGTGTAGCGCGGCTCGCCTTCATTGGCAATGGAAAAGCTGTTCAGGGCGAAATCGCCTTTCGGATGATGTGCCGGATTCTTGACCAGGTACAGCCAGGCGACGTCGCGCTTGTCATGCGCATGCGGATTGCCCCACATATCATAGTCTTCCAGCGTTTCTTTTACTTGCTCGAAATCGAAGTGGGGGCAATACACGTCGGCCGCGATCGCCACGAAGGGCTGGTCGCCGAGCAGATGGCGCGCCTTGGCAATGCCGCCCGCCGTTTCCAGCGCCGTGCCTTCGGCGGAATAGGTGATGCGGGCGCCGAATTGCGAACCGTCGCCGAGCGCTTCCTCGATCATGTGGCCGAGATGCGCATGGTTGATCACGATGTCATTGATGCCGGCGCGCACCAGGTTCAGGATGTGCCAGACGATCAGCGGCCGGCCGCGCACCTCCAGCAGCGGCTTCGGACAGTGGTCGGTCAGCGGACGCATCCGCTCGCCGCGCCCGGCGGCAAAAATCATGGCTTTCATCGGGTTCGATACTGGAGAGGTTGAGCGCGGCACGACTTGCGCGGTTCCATCGTGCCGGCGCGGCAAATGATCTGTTGAATCAGAAGGTATAACCGACTTGCGGCGCCTTTTCTTCCAGCTGGTCGAGCAGCTTTACCAGCGGCATCAGGACCTTGTAACGGCTCGCCGCCTTGCGGGTGTATTCCATGACCAGCGGCAAATCCTTCAGATAGCCATCCTTGCCGTCGCGATGATAAAGCCGAGCAAAAATTCCGAGCACCTTCAGGTGGCGCTGAATGCCCATGAATTCGAAGTCGCGGTAGAAGGCATCGACATCATGGCTGACCGGCAGGCCGGCGCGTCGGGCGCGCTCCCAGTAACGAATCGTCCAGTCAAGCACCATTTCTTCATCCCACTGGATATAGGCGTCGCGCAGCAGCGACACCAGGTCATAGGTGATCGGGCCATAGACCGCATCCTGGAAATCGAGAATGCCGGGATTGCCTTTCGACTGCACCATCAGGTTGCGCGAATGATAGTCGCGATGCACATAAACTTGAGGTTGAGCCAAGTTGTTGGCAAGAATGGCATCGAATACCTTGTTCAGTTCGGCGGTCTGCGCATCTGACAACGTAACGCCGAGATGCTTGCCGATATACCAATCGGGGAACAGCATCAGTTCGCGCAGCAGCAATGCCCGGTCGTATTCCGGCAACATGCCCGGTTTGCTCTGGGTCTGGATCAGGATCAATGCATCGATCGCATCCAGATACAGCTTGTGTGCGGTGTCCGGATTCAACTGACCCAGATAAGTGGTCGTGCCGAGATCGGTAAGCAGCAGAAAGCCGCGTTCAACATCTTGGGCAAGGATGTGCGGGACGGAAACCCCCGTCTTGCCAAACACCTCGGCCACATGGATGAAGGGGCGCACATCTTCCTGTGGCGGTGGGGCGTCCATCGCGATATAGGTGTTGCCGTCAGAACCGTCGACGCGGAAATAGCGGCGGAAGCTGGCGTCGGAAGAAGCGGGGCGGATGGAATCCGTCTGTACCGGATTGGCTGGCAGATCTGCCAGCCACTGCTTTAACTGGGTGAGGCGAAGATCAGGAGAATTGTTTAAAGACATGAAGCAACCTGGAGTATGCGTTTGGGAGCAATGAGTTCCCATATAATAAGGGATTCAAGTCAAAAAATCGCCTGTCGACCTTTTCATGACCCGGTCTCTCGCCTCTTCTCAACCTCGTTTCATGCTTCGTCTGATGCCGGCCTTGGTTGCGGCTGCATGGATGCCGGTGCTTGCCAATGCGCAATCCACGGAAAAGCGCCCCGGGGCCGATGACAAGAATGCACCGGTCAGGGTCAGCGCGGAGCGCATGAGCGGCCGTCCCGACCGCGAAATCATTCTGGAAGAGAACGTTGAAATCACGCGCGGTGAGCTGACCATCAATGCCGACAAGGCAACTTACGATGTCCTGCAGGATGAAGTCGACGCGACCGGCAATGTGCGCATGAGCCGCTTCAAGGACCGTTATGCCGGTGACGAGATAAGGCTGAAGATCGATGCCGGCCAGGGCTATGTCACCAACCCAAGCTACAAGCTGGAACTCAATAATGCACAGGGCAGGGGAGAACGTATCGATTTCGAATCGCAGGAACGGGCAGTCATCACCGAGGGCACCTACAGTACCTGCGAAGGGCCGGATCCGGACTGGTATCTCAAGGCAAGCAGGCTCAACCTTGATACCGCACGCGATGTCGGGACGGCCTCGACCACCATTGTCTACTTCAAGGGCGTGCCCATCCTCGGTACGCCGGCCATGTCCTTTCCCTTGTCCGATGCGCGCAAGTCCGGCTTCCTGCCACCGACCATCGGCACGACCAGCAAGGGCGGCCTGGAAATCATGCAGCCGTATTATTTCAATATCGCGCCGAACCGGGACCTGACCCTGTATCCCAACTTGATTTCCCGACGCGGCCTGCAGCTTGGTGCCGAAGGCCGCTACCTGGGCGAGACCTATGCCGGCCAGACACGGGCGGAAATCTTGCCTGACGACAGGCAGGCTGGCATTACCCGCTATGCAGTCTCGTCGACGCACACTCAGACGCTTGCACCTGGCCTGGCATTCGGATGGAATATCAACACGGCCTCCGACAACAACTATCCGACCGATTTTTCGCATAGCACTACCGGCACCATCCAGCGCCTGCTGTTGCGTGATGTGAATCTCAACTACAGCAGCTCCTTCTGGAGCGCCGGCCTGCGGGCCACGAATTACCAGGTGCTGCAGGATCCGGCGGCACCGATCGAACGGCCATACGATCGCATGCCGCAGGTGAATTTCCACGCCGGACGGCAGGACCTCATGGGCTTCGACTGGGCAGTCGATTCGGAAGTGACGCGGTTCACGCATCCGGACCAGTTCCGCTTGACCGGCGAACCTATCACGCCGGGCAACCGGATCGTGGTCAATCCGAAATTCAGCTATCCCATCATTCAGCCTGGCTTTTTCATCACGCCGAAAGTCTCTCTGCACGCCACCAAGTATTATCTGGACGATACCGTACCCGGCATGCCATCCGAACCTTCGCGCGTCGTGCCGACCTTTTCGATCGACAGCGGCCTGGTGTTCGAGCGCGACACCCAATTTTTTGGCCGGGCCATGTCGCAGACGCTCGAGCCTCGGCTGTTCTATGTGTACACGCCCTTCCGCGACCAGAGCAGGCTGCCGAACTTCGACAGCGCCCTGGCCGACCTGAGCTTTGCGCAGCTGTTCAGCGAGAACCGCTTCGTCGGCAATGACCGCATCAGCGATGCCAACCAATTGACCGGCGCACTGGTATCGCGCTATATCGAATCGAGTGGCGCGGAACGCATGCGCTTCGCCATCGGGCAGCGTTTCTACTTCGAAGACCAGCGCGTAACGCTGCCGCCTTTCCCGCCAACCCAAGCGGTGATAAGCAACGACAGCCGTTCCGACTTGCTGCTCTCGGCATCCGGGCAGATCACACCCGCCATTGGCATCGACACCAATGTGCAGTACAGTGAAAACCTGAGCACTACTCAGCGCGCCAGCCACAGCATACGCTGGCAGCCCGCGCCCAAGAAAGTGCTCAACCTGCAATACCGCCGCGACCTGCTGAACAATCTGGAACAAGTCGATGTATCGGCCCAATGGCCGATCGCAAGACGCTGGTATGGCGTAGGGCGCATCAACTATTCCTTGCCGGACGATAAGGTCGCGGAAGGATTGCTGGGAGTCGAGTACAAGGCGGATTGCTGGATTTTCCGTGTGGTCAGCCAACAGACGGCGACGGGGACCGGGCAATCCTCCACATCACTGTTTTTCCAGCTCGAACTGACCGGACTGGCGCGAGTGGGGTCGAATCCCCTGGAGGTGCTGCGCACCAGCATTCCCGGCTACCAGCTGATCAGCACGCCGAGCAACCCTTAAGGAATTTGTCAGCTCATGGAAATTTTTCAGACTATGCGCAATGCCGGGAAACCCGGGCGACGCATCAGCCTCGCAGTGCTTCTGATTTGCGCGATCCTCGGGACGGCGGCGAATGCCGGAGCCCAGGACAATGCTTCATCCGGATCCAGCCAGGCCGGCTCGCGCCGGCAACAGCCGGTGCTGGCCGACGCAATTCTTGCGGTGGTCAACAATGAAGTGATCACACGCCAGGAATTCATCGACAGAATGCGCTCGGTGGAGCGCCGCTTGCGCAACCAGGGCGTGCAGATGCCGCCTCAGGGAGAATTCCAGCGGCAGTTGCTGGAAAGGATGATCGTCGACAAGGCGCAGCTGCAGCTTGCCAAGGAATACGGCATTCGCGTCGATGACATCATGCTCGACCGCGCGGTTTCCCGCATCGCCGAGCAAAACAAGATGTCGCTGCAGGACTTGCGCAACCAGCTCGAGCGCGAAGGCATACCATTCAATCGCTTCCGTGAAGAGGTGCGCGAGGAAATCATCATGCAGCGTCTGCGTGAACGGGAAGTCGACAACAAGATTCAGATTACCGAATCGGAAGTGGACAATTACCTCGCCGAGGAAGCCGGCTCCGCCCAGGCGCAGCAGGAATACAACCTCGCGCAGATCCTGATCCGCATACCGGAAAATGCTTCCCCCGAACAGATCGCGGCACGCCGCCAGCGCGCGGAAGAAGTCATGAGTCAGCTGAAGGACGGTGGCGACTTCGCGAAACTGGCTGCGACCTATTCCGATTCGAGCGACGCATTGAGCGGTGGCGATCTCGGCTGGCGCAACCAGGACAGGCTGCCGCAGTTGTTCATGGATGCGGTCGCCAACCTGCAGCCGGGGGAGGTGTCGCCCATCGTCAAGAGCGCCAATGGCTTCCATATCCTGAAGCTGGTCGGCAAGCGTGGCGCCAGCATCATGAAGGCCAATGCCCAGGCGGTGCAGCAGACCCATGCGCGCCATATTCTGATCAAGACCTCCCAGATCGTGTCGGCCGCGGATGCGCGCCGCAAGCTGGTCGAACTGAAAGAGCGCCTGGATAACAAGGCCGCCAAGTTCGAAGACCTGGCCAAACTGTATTCCAACGATTTGTCTGCATCGCGCGGAGGCGACCTCGGCTGGATTTATCCTGGCGACACGGTGCCGGAATTCGAGCGTGCGATGAATGGCCTGAAGCCTGGCGAAATCAGCGAACCCATCGAATCGCCTTTTGGCTACCACCTGATCCAGGTGCTGGAGCGCAAAACCCAGGACGTGCCCCAGGAGCGCCGGCGCCTCCTTGCCCGCCAGGCCATCCGCGAGCGCAAACTCGAGGAAGCCACCCAGGACTGGTTGCGCCAGTTGCGCGACCGCGCCTATGTCGAATACCGCTTCGACAATGTCGATGCGAGTTGAGCCTTGACCCAGACCAGCGTGAGTCAGCGTCCGACCATTGCCATCACCTGCGGCGAACCTGCCGGCATAGGGCCCGAGATTTCCATCAAGGCCGCCTGGCAGATGCGCGCCTCGATCAATCCGGTATTGCTAGGCGATGCCGCCCTGCTGGCCATGCTGGCCAACGACATCGATCCGGCAATCCGTCTGAGTGCATTGTCGGTGCAGGCATGGCGCAATGACGGCATGCCTGCGCTTCCCGCCGATCACATCGCGGTCATCGACTGTCCCGTGGAGATTCCCGTCACGCCGGGGAAACTGGATGCAAGAAACGGGCGCGCGGTGTTGCAGACTTTGGATGTCGCGATCGAAGGCGCGCTGCAGAAGCGTTTCGACGCGATCGTCACCGCACCGCTCCAGAAAAGCACGATCAACGATGCCGGCGTGCCTTTCACCGGGCATACCGAATATTTCGCGCAGCAGACCGGCACGGAGCAGGTGGTGATGATGCTGGCCGGTGGCGATCCGCTGCTGCGGGTCGCGCTTGCGACCACCCACCTGCCGCTCAAGGAGGTGTCCGATGCCATCACCTTCGACGGATTGCTGCGTACCATCGAAATCGTGCATACGGACCTGCAGAAGAAGTTCGGCCTGGCGCAACCGCGTATCCTGGTCACTGGCCTCAATCCGCATGCCGGCGAAGGCGGCTATCTCGGGCGGGAAGAAATCGATGTGATCACCCCGGTGCTCGAAGCCGCGCAAGTCAGAGGCATCGACGTCACCGGACCCTATCCGGCCGACACCCTGTTCCAGCCGAAATATCTGCAGCGGGCCGACTGCGTGCTGGCGATGTACCATGACCAGGGCTTGCCGGTATTGAAGCATGCGAGCTTCGGCCGCGGCGTCAATATCACCCTCGGCCTGCCCATCATCCGCACCTCGGTGGACCATGGCACTGCGCTCGATCTTGCGGCACAGGGACTGGGGCGCGCGGACCATGGCAGCATCTTGGAAGCCATCCGGGTAGCGGCGCAGATGGCGGCAGCATCCCGTTCCGCCTGAACCACATGAAACATATTCCACGCAAACGCTTCGGTCAGAACTTCCTGACCGACCAATCTGTCCTGCACGACATCATCCGCACCATCGACCCCAAGCCAGCGGATGTCATGGTCGAAATCGGCCCCGGGCTGGCCGCCATGACCCGGCTGCTGCTCGAATCGCTGGAGCAATTGCATGTGGTCGAACTGGACCGCGATCTGGTGGCGCGCCTGCAGAAGAACTTCGACCCTGCCCGGCTGATCATCCATGCCGGCGATGCGCTGCAATTCGATTTCGCATCGATCCCGCTTGCGCCTGGCAGGAAGCTGCGCGTGGTCGGCAACCTGCCGTACAACATTTCCACGCCCCTGCTGTTCCACCTGGCCGACATCGCAGACCGGGTGCAGGACCAGCATTTCATGCTGCAGAAGGAAGTGGTGGAGCGCATGGTGGCGGAACCCGGCAGCAAGGCCTATGGCCGCTTGTCGGTCATGCTGCAGTGGCGCTACCACATGGAACTGATGTTCATCGTGCCCCCCGAGGCATTCGATCCGCCGCCCCAGGTGGAGTCGGCGATCGTGCGCATGATCCCGGTCGCACAGCCTCTCGCCTGCGATGGAGCGAAGCTGGAGCAGGTGGTGACCAAGGCCTTCTCGCAGCGGCGCAAGGTCTTGCGCAATTGCCTTGCCGGATTGCTGGACGAAGAGGATCTGTTTGCTGCCGGCGCCAATCCGCAGGCGCGGCCGGAAGAAGTGCCCCTGGAACAATTCGTGGCACTGGCAAATCGCTTGTGAGCAATCAAGGAAGCGGGCGCGGCAGGGAAGGGTGAACAGGAATACAATCTGCTTTTCCCATCAAGTCTTAGGAAAAGCACTGATATGCGTATTCTTCACACCATGCTGCGCGTCGGCGACCTGCAGCGTTCCATCGATTTCTATACTCGCGTGCTGGGCATGAAAATGCTGCGTACCAGCGACAACCCCGAATACAAGTACTCTCTGGCCTTTCTCGGTTACGGCAGCAATCCGGAACATGCCGAGCTGGAACTGACCTACAACTACGGCGTCGACAAATACGAGATGGGCACCGCCTACGGTCATATTGCGATCGGAGTGGAAGATGCCTACAAGGCATGCGAAGCGGTCAAGGCTGCCGGCGGCAATGTCACGCGCGAAGCCGGGCCGGTCAAGGGCGGCACCACGGTGATAGCCTTCGTCACCGATCCCGATGGTTACAAGATCGAATTCATCCAGCGAGGTTTCTTGAGCGGCGCTCAAACCAACCTGTGATTTCCGCTCTTTCCTGTTGCAGGGAAGATTGAAGCGGGCGAGGGCGTTTGCCAGACAGGAGACATGCCATGCGACTGCGGCGAGGCGGAATCCGGGGCGACGTTCCGCTCCCCCGGACTGTTTTTTCTTTGCGATAACTTAATAGGTGCGCCGGTTCGGCTCTCGCCTCAGAAAACGGGCAAGGTCTCCGGCGCGTGGTCGCGCAATTCCTTTTTCGCTGCCTGGAATTCCGGAAAGACTGATTGCACCGTCGCCCAGAAGCGCGGACTGTGGTTCATCTCGCGCAGGTGCGCCAATTCATGGGCAATCACGTAATCGATAAGTGGCAGGGCGAAATGAATCAGGCGCCAGTTCAGGCGTATCTTGCCATCGATGGTGCAGGAGCCCCATTGCGTGGTGGCGGACGACAGGGCGAAAGAGTGGTAGCGCACGCCGAGCTTGTCCGCATACGCCGGCAGGCGCTCGGCGAAGATGCGCTTCGCTTCCGCCTGCAGCCATCCCTGCACCCGGTCTTTCAACTGCTGCTCGCCCGCATCCGGGGGAAGGCTCACGGTCAGTTCGCCCGTCGCGCCGTCATAGGCGATGCCGGCGGCCTGGTTGGCAAGAATGCGCAGCGTGATGTCGCTGCCTAGATAGGGCAGCGTTGCCCCGTCGCGCCACTGCATTTCCGGCCGCAGACGGCGCGCGGAACGCTCGCGGCGCTCCTTGAGCTTGGCAAAGATCCAGCGCTGCTTTTCGCGGATCGCACTTTCGATTTCGGCGAGCGGCACCCATTTCGGCGCGGTGATGCGCAAGCCTTCCTCGTCGATCAGAAACCCGATTGTGCGCCGCTTGGAGCGAAGCAGCTGGTATTCGAGGACATGATCAAGCACGTGGATGCGGCGCCTGCCTTGCGCGCCCTGTTTTCCGGCAGGGCCTGCGGATGGCTGCAGCGCCTCTTCCGGAAACTGGGCGCGCGGCCCGGGCCGCTGTTCCGGAGCCGGACGGTCGATCGCCGGCTGCGAAGGAATTTCGGGAGCAAAGAAGTCGAGCTGCAGTGCGAGCTGGTTGGGATCAGGCGGAGTCAGGCGTAGCAGCTTCAAGGGTGTTCGGAAGGTGGTCGTCGGAATAAATGCCGGGCGAAGAAATTTCGCGCATCTCGGATTCTATCCAATTTTCAACACGCTGCATCAATTCGGCCGGAGTCAGCCCTTCCGGCGAAATCGGCTGGCCGATCGAGACAGTCACCACGCCCGGTTTCTTGATGAAGGAATTGCGCGGCCAGCATTCGCCGGAATTCATCGCGATCGGCACGACGGTGGTATTGGTCTCGACGGCGAGGCGTGCGCCGCCAGTCTTGTATTTGCCTTTCTGTCCGACCGGGATGCGCGTACCTTCCGGGAACATAATGATCCACTGGCCGTCGGCCAGGCGTTTCCTGCCATGTTCCACCACTTGCGCAAATGCGTCCTTGGTCTTGCTGCGGTCGATCGGGATCATGCGCAGCAAGGCGATGCCCCAGCCGAAGAACGGAATGTACTGGAGCTCCTTCTTGAACACATACACCAGCGGACGGCGCATGGTGAAGCAATAGAAAATCGTCTCCCATGCGGACTGGTGCTTGGACAGCAGGATCACCGGCGCGTCCGGCAGGTTTTCATAGCCCTTGATCTGATAACGGATGCCGCAGATAGCCTTCGCTGCCCAGATCACGAACACGTTCCAGCGCGTGGTGAGATAGTAGCGCTGGTTGTAGGGGAACGGGGCAAACAAAAAGCACATGGTTGCCCAGATAAGGGTTGCAATGGTCATGAGCATCATGAATGCCAGGGACCGCAGGAACAGATTGATGCGCGACATCGGATCTCCAGGATATATGAGGAGCGGAAGGTTTCGCCTGTGCGTCAGGCCACGGCCTGCGCGTCGACAGGGCGTGCCAGCAAATGATCGACGACGGCGGCGAGGTCCGGGAAGATTATAGTGCCCGGCGGCAGGCCGCCTTTCGTCCTAGTCTTTTCTCCCTTGCCCGTCAATACCAGGTAAGGGGCGCAGCCGACGACGAAGCCGGCCTGCAGGTCGCGCAGGGAATCGCCGACGTTAGGTACGCCTTTCAGGCTGACGTTGAAGCGCCTGCCGATCTCATGCAGCATGCCGCACTTGGGTTTGCGGCAGTCGCAGTTGTCGTCGGCCGCATGCGGACAAAAGAAAATCGCATCGATGTCGGCGCCCGCCAGCTTGGCGGATTCATGCAGCTTCTGATGGATGGCATTCAGGGTCAGCATGCTGAACAGGCCGCGCGCGACGCCCGACTGATTGGTGGCCACCACAACCCGGTAGCCGGCCTGGTTGAGGCGGGCGATGGCTTCCAGCGAGCCCGGGATCGGAATCCATTCATCCGGGCTCTTGATGAAGGCGTCCGAGTCGTGGTTGATGACGCCGTCACGATCGAGGATGATCAGTTTCATTGCAGCTCAAAGACGTCAGGCGGCCAGCTTCGAGATGTCGGCCACCTGGTTCATCATTCCATGCAGGCCGGACAAGAGCGCGATGCGGTTGTTGCGCAATTGCTCATCCTCGGCCATCACCATCACGTCGTTGAAGAAGGCGTCGACCGGATTGCGCAAGTGCGCCAGCATCTTCAGCGTACTGGTGAAGTCGCCCTTCGCAAACGCTGCATCCACCTGCGGCTTCAGCTGCAGCATCGCTGCATACAGACTTTCCTCGGCGGATTCCTTCAACAGGCCGGGCTGCACCGCACCAGCCACGCCTTCGGTCTTCTTCAGGATGTTGGTGATGCGCTTGTTGGCCGCGGCCAGCGACTCGGCTTCCGGCAGGGCGGCAAAGGCCTGCACCGCATCCAGGCGTTCGATGATGTTGTCCAGGCGGTCCGGGCTTTGCGCCACGACGGCTTCGATTTCATTTTGCGCGAAGCCGCGTTCGCGCAGCAGGCCGCGCAGGCGGTCCAGCATGAAGGCGGCAAGCTCGGCAGTCGGATCCTTGAAGCTGGCATTGCCGGCAAACAGCTGGGCGGTGTCGCGCAGCAGGCCGGACAGCGCCAGAGGCAGGCGCTTTTCGATCAGCATGCGCAGCACGCCGAGCGCATGACGGCGCAATGCGAACGGATCCTTTTCGCCGGTCGGCTGCAATCCGATTCCCCAGATGCCGACCAGGGTTTCCAGCTTGTCGGCCAGCGCGACGACGGTGCCGCTCTGAGTAGCCGGCAAGGCGTCGCCGGCGAAGCGCGGCTGGTAATGTTCGGAAATCGCACGCGCCACTTCTTCGGGCTCGCCGTCATGGCGCGCATAGTACGTGCCCATAATGCCCTGCAGTTCCGGGAACTCGCCCACCATGTCGGTCAGCAGGTCGGCCTTCGCCAGCAGTGCGGCACGCTCGGCCAGCTTGACGTCGGCACCGAGTGCAGCGGCGATCTTGCCAGCCAGCGCCTGCACGCGCGCCGTGCGCTGCGCCTGGGTGCCGAGCTTGTTGTGATAGACGACATTGGCCAGACCCGGCAGGCGGTCTGCCAGTTTCTTTTTCTTGTCCTGCTCGAAAAAGAATTTCGCATCCGACAGGCGCGGGCGCACCACGCGCTCGTTGCCGCCGATGATGTGCTGCGGATCGGCAGTCTCGAGGTTGGAGACGATCAAAAAGCGCGAACGCAGGCGGCCATTGGCGTCGGTCAGTGCGAAATATTTCTGGTTGGTCTGCATTGTCAGGATCAGGCATTCCTGCGGCACCGACAGGAATGCTTCCTCGAAATGGCACTCATACACCACCGGCCATTCCACCAGCGCGCTGACCTCGTCCAGCAGGGATTCCGGCATCAATACCTGGTCGGCACCGGCCTTGTCGAGCAAGGCTGCACGTATCCTTTCCTTGCGCGCTGCCACGCTGGCGATGACCTTGCCCTCGGCTTCCAGCGTCGGCGCATACTCGTTCGCCTGCGCAATGGACAACTCGCCCGGCGCCAGGAAACGGTGCCCCAGCGTCGTCATGCCTGCGCTCAGGCCGAGGACTGCGACCGGCACGACGGTATTGCCATGCAGTGCAATCAGCTTGTGCGCAGGGCGCACGAATTGCACCGTGCTGCCGTCCGGGCGCTGATAGCTCATGAGCTTCGGAATCGGCAGCTTGCCAAGCGCGTCATCCAGTGCGGCCTGCAGCCCGAGATGCAGGGCGATGCCGGACGCGGTATAGGTGAAGAACAGGCTTTCCGTCTTGCCGTCGATGGCACGTTCGAGTTCGCTCGGCTTGATTTCGGCGCGCTGTGCAGCCTGTGCCAGCGCGGCAAGCTTCTTCAGCAGGGGCGCAGTCGGCTGGCCTTCGGCATTCAGGCCGACTGCGACCGGCAAGACCTTTTCGCGGATGGTCTTGTCCGGCGACACAGGCCTCACCCGGGTAATCGAAACTGCCAGGCGGCGTGGTGTGGCATAGGCGGTCGCCACCGAATCGCCTTCGACAAAGTCGCGCGATTTCAGGCCATTGAAAATTGCGGAGGCAAATGCATCGCCCAGCTTCGCGAGCGCCTTGGGCGGAAGTTCTTCGGTAAGCAGTTCGACTAGCAGTGTCTGGTTCATGTTTAATCTGCGTTTATCCCGTCCTTACCGGGCTTTGTTGTTATTCCTGGAGTTCTGATCTCGTTCATGCCGCCTGGCGCGCATCCCCGCACATCGGGAAGCCCAGCTTTTCGCGCGACTCGTAGTAGGCCTGCGCCACCGCGCGTGAAAGATTGCGGATGCGTCCGATGTAGGCGGCGCGCTCGGTCACCGAAATCGCGCCGCGCGCGTCCAGCAGGTTGAAGGTGTGTGCTGCCTTCAGGATCATTTCATAGGCTGGCAGCGGGAGCGACACTTCCATCAGGCGCTTGGCCTCGGCTTCGTAGTTGCCGAACAGCGAGAACAGGAATTCGGTGTTGGAATGCTCGAAGTTGTAGGTCGATTGCTCGACTTCGTTCTGGTGGAATACGTCGCCATAGGTCAGGCGTCGGGTCACGCCATGTTCTTCCCATTCGGTCCATACCAGGTCGTAGACATTCTCGACGCCCTGCAAGTACATCGCCAGGCGCTCGATGCCGTAGGTGATCTCGCCAAGCACCGGCTTGCAGTCGAGGCCGCCGACCTGCTGGAAATACGTGAACTGCGTCACTTCCATGCCGTTCAGCCAGACTTCCCAGCCAAGACCCCAGGCGCCCAGCGTCGGATTTTCCCAATCGTCTTCCACGAAACGCACATCGTTCTGCTTCAGGTCCAGTCCGAGCGCTTGCAGCGAGCCAAGGTAGAGGTCGAGGATGTTTTCCGGCGCCGGCTTCAGCACCACCTGGTACTGGTAGTAATGCTGCATGCGATTCGGGTTTTCGCCGTAGCGGCCGTCCTTCGGTCGGCGCGAGGGCTGCACATAAGCGGCGCGCCAGGGCTCCGGGCCGATCGCGCGCAGGAAGGTCGCGGTGTGGGACGTGCCTGCGCCGACTTCCATGTCGTAGGGCTGGAGCAGGGCGCAGCCTTGCGCATCCCAATACTCTTGCAGCTTGAGAATGACTTGTTGAAATGTGAGCATGTTGTGTTCCCGTCCCGGCGCCAGGGCGGCAAGGAGTTGGAGTGGTTCGCCAAACCCGAGATTTTAACGGGTTTTATCGTGCTGATGCGGTTTGCCGTCCTTGGTGCGGCGCAATAGTCCCGCCAGTACGATCATCAGGAGCGCCCATGTGATGACGGGGGCATTGCCGTAGCGGCTATAGGGCGTCAAGCCCTTGTAGCCTTGTACCAGCGCGCTCAGCGTCCCGCGCTGGAAAGGCGGCAGCTGCTTCACCACCTCGCCCTCGGGATTGATGACGGCAGTGACGCCGGTATTGGTGGCGCGCAGCATGGGGCGGCCGGTTTCGAGCGCGCGCATTTGCGAAATCTGCAAGTGCTGCGGCAAGGCGATCGAATCGCCAAACCAGGCGATGTTGGAAACGTTCAAGAGTATCGTGGCTTGCGGCACGCCGGGCGAGCGGCTGACAGCCAGCTGGGCCGCGATTTCTTCGCCGAACAAGTCTTCGTAGCAGATGTTCGGCATGATCCACTGGCCTCGCACCGAAAATGGCTGCTGCAGCAATGCGCCCCGATGGAAATCGCCCAGCGGAATATGCATCATGTCGACAAACCAGCGAAAGCCGAGCGGAATGAATTCGCCGAAGGGCACCAGGTGGTGCTTGTCATAGCGATAGTAGGGCGCGCCGGCGGCTGCTTGCGGCGAGAGGCCGAGGACGCTGTTCGAATATTGCTGGGGTCCATCGCGCATGGGCAGGCCGAGAACCAGATGGCTGTTCGATTTCTGCGCGAAGTCTTGCAGCGCACCCAGGTAATCTGGCGGCAGCTGGCTCGACAGCAGCGGAATTGCGGTTTCCGGCGTGGCGATCAGATCGGCTGGTGCCGCGCTGATCATGTCGTAATACAGCTTCAGGGTCGCTTCGATCTGCTCGGGCGCGAATTTCATTTCCTGCGGCACGTCGCCTTGCAGCAAGCGTACCGAAATCGGCTCGCCATTCGGCTCGGTCCATGCGACGGATTTCAGCCCGATGCCGCCGGCCAGAATGAGCGCGAGCAATCCGATGGCGGCTTTTCGATATGGCAGCAGGGCCAGGCATCCCGCGGCCAATGCGGAAATCCAGGCCAGTCCATAGACGCCGATGACAGGCGCAAAGCCCGCGAGCGGCCCGACATTGTGGGCATAACCCGAGCTTACCCAGGGAAAGCCGGTGAATATCCAGCCGCGCGTCCATTCCGAGAGGGCCCAGGCAGAAGGAAAAACCAGCAGGGCAGTCACGGCTGGCGACAGCGACCAGCGCTGCCGCAGCCATGCGGTGCCACCCGTTGCCAGCCCGCAGAGGCTGGCCAAACCGGCCCCCAGAATGACGACGGCCAGAACTGCCATCCATCCCGGCATGCCGCCGTAGCGGTGCATGCTGATGTACAGCCAGTGCACACCGGCGACGAGCCAGCCGCTCCCATAAGCCCAGCCTATCCACGCGGCCGCTCTCGGCGACGGCGCGCGCAGCAGCATCCAGCAGACCAGTGCGAGCGTTGCGATCTGCAGGGGCCAGAAATTGAAGGGAGCGAATGCGAACACATTCAGCGCGCCCAGAGCCAGTGCAAGGAGCAAGGTGAGCGGCAATGGGGCGGATGGGCGGATATTCACGCAGTCAATAGGGCATCAGGGAAACGGCAGCAATTGTCGCATGCCGGAATCCAGGCGGTTTGTCCGCCTGGAGATTCTTGTCGGATAGATCCCGGGTCAGGAAGCTTGCTGCGCCGGCATCTCCGGCAATTTCTCTACCAGGAGAACATGCACTTGCCGGGCGTCGGCGCGGACCACCTCGAAGCGGAAGCCGTCGATCTCGAACACGTCGCCCTTGCGAGGCACTCGGCCGAGTTCGTGGGCGACCAGGCCACCTATGGTGACGACATCGGAGTCCGAAAAACTGGTCCCGAAGGTTTCGTTGAATTGGTCAATTTCGGTCAGGGCCTTGACGCGCCAGCGCGTGCCCAGTTTGCCATCCCTGACGGGAAGAATGTTGTCCTTGTCTTCATCCAGATCGTATTCGTCCTCGATCTCGCCGACGATTTGTTCGAGCACGTCTTCGATGGTGAGCAAGCCGGAAACCGCGCCGTATTCATCCACTACGATCGCCATGTGATTGCGGTTGGCACGGAAATCGCGCAGCAGCACGTTCAGGGGCTTCGATTCCGGGATGAAGATGGCAGGGCGCAACATGTCGCGGACATTGAAGGATTCTTCGGCGTAATAGCGCAGCAAGTCCTTCGCCAGCAGGATGCCGACCACCGTGTCGCGGTCGCCTTCGATGGCGGGAAACCGCGAATGCGCGGTTTTCAACACGTATGGCATCCATTCTTCGATCGGCTTGGTCAGGTCGATCACATCCATCTGGGGGCGCGGCACCATGATGTCGCGTGCGGTCAGGTCGGATACCTGGAATACGCCTTCGATCATCGAAAGCGCATCGGCATCGATCAGCTTGCGCTCATGCGCGTCATGCAGGATGTCGAGCAGTTCGGCGCGGTTTTCAGGCTCAGGGGAAATGAGGGCGGTCAGTTTTTCAAACAATGACCTTTGGGGTTTAGCGTCAATTAGCTTGACGCTACTAGGGTGATCTTGCATATGGCAAAAAGCCGTTGTCGGAAAAGTAATCTACCAAATAATAGGATACAACAATGCGCAGGGAAGCTCAAAAAAGCGGCAGCCTTCATCAGGATCAATGCACAGCATAGGGATTGGCGAAGCCGAGTTTTTCCAGGATGTCAACTTCGAGCCCTTCCATCTCGGCCGCTTCGTCCTCGTCCTCGTGATCATAGCCTTGTGCATGCAGTACGCCATGCACGACGAGATGGGCGGCATGCGCTTCCAGCGGCTTGCCCTGTTCCGTCGCTTCGCGCTGCAGCACGTCGGTGCACAGGATGATGTCGGCCTGCGTCACTTCGCTGTCTTCGTCTTCGGTGTAGGCGAAGGTCAGGACATTGGTCGCATAATCCTTGCCGCGGTAATCGCGGTTGAGCATCTGGCCTTCTTCTGCATCCACGAAGCGGATCGCCAGCTCGGCCGGCGCGAACAGTGCCGCCTGCACCCAGCGGCGCAACTTGCTGCGCGGGATGATTTCCTTGAGTCGCGGGTCCGGATACTGGACAGACAGGGTCAGGCTATTTCTTTTTGCCGGCATGTCTGGTTAGCGCGCGCTGGCTAGGATTGGCCGCTTCATAGGCATCGACGATGCGGGCGACGAGCGGATGTCGTACCACGTCGGCACTGGTGAAGCGGGTGAAAGCGATGCCGCGCACATTGCCGAGCACCTGCAGCGCGTCGATCAGGCCGCTCTTCTGGTTGTGCTGCAAGTCGATCTGCGTGATGTCGCCTGTCACTACCGCCTTGCTGCCGAAGCCTATGCGCGTCAGAAACATTTTCATCTGTTCCGGCGTCGTGTTTTGTGCTTCATCAAGAATGATGAAGGCATGGTTCAGGGTGCGGCCGCGCATGTAGGCCAGTGGCGCAATCTCGATTACCTGCTTTTCGAACATCTTCTGCGTGCGGTCGAAACCGAGCAGATCGTACAAGGCGTCGTACAGGGGGCGCAGATAGGGGTCGACCTTTTGGGCCAGATCGCCCGGCAGAAAGCCGAGACGTTCGCCGGCTTCGACGGCAGGGCGCGTGAGCACGATGCGCTTGATCGCATCGCGCTCGAGAGCGTCGACTGCGCAGGCAACGGCGAGATAGGTTTTCCCGGTGCCGGCCGGGCCGACGCCGAAAGTCACATCATGTTCGAGGATGGACTTGATGTACTGGGTCTGGTGCGGTGTGCGGCCGCGCAAATCGTTGCGTCGGGTTTTCAGGACGGGCGCCTGTTCTTCCGGCGCTTCCTCGGCTTCCGATTCAGGCCGGTCGTCGCTTTCCGAAACCGCCCTCTGCTCGACCAGGGCCAATTGAATGTCTTCGACGGAAATCGGGTCGTCCGCGATTTCGTAAAACTGTTCGAGCAGTTCGAGCGCGCGTGCGGCGTTGTCGCCGCTTACCACGAATTTCTCACCGCGCCGGAAAATGGTGACATCGAGCGCGGCGGAAATTTGCCGGAGATTTTCATCCATCGGCCCGCACAGGTGCGCGAGCCTTTTGTTGTCTACCGGCTCGGGAATGAAATGAAAGGTCTGGGAGGGTGTTTTCAAAATGGATTTAGTGTCGTTTCGCCATGAGATTCATTGTTTGCCAACAAGTTCTCCGCGCAACGAATAATGAAATGCTTTTGCGATCTTGACATCGACGAGTTGGCCAATCAGGTGCGCCGCATCTTGACCGGGATCAAAATTCACAACCCGGTTGTTTTCGGTGCGTCCCTGTAACTCCTGCGGATCCTTCTTCGAAGGACCTTCAACCAGGATCCGCTGCGTGGTGCCGACCATGCCTTCGCTGATCTTCTGCGCATTGGCTTCCACGGTGGCTTGCAGGTGTTGCAGGCGGCGCAGCTTCACTTCATGCGGCGTGTCGTCCGGCAAATTGGCGGCCGGCGTACCGGGGCGCGGGCTGAAGATGAAGCTGAAGCTGTTGTCATAGCCGATGTCGTTAATTAGCTTCATCAGCGCTTCGAAGTCGGCCTCGGTCTCGCCGGGAAAGCCGACGATGAAATCGCTGGAGACAGAAATATCCGGCCGCACGTCGCGCAGGCGCCGGATCACGGATTTATATTCGAGGGCGGTATAACCGCGCTTCATTGCCATCAGGATGCGATCAGAACCATGCTGCGCCGGCAGGTAGAGATGGTTGACCAGCTTCGGCACCTTGGCATAGGTATCGATCAGGCGCTGGGTGAACTCCTTCGGATGGCTGGTGACGAAGCGAATGCGCTCGATCCCGTCGATCTCGGCGATGTATTCGATCAGCAGGGCAAAGTCCGCAATTTCGCCATCCGCCATTTCGCCGCGGTAAGCGTTCACGTTCTGGCCAAGCAGGGTGATTTCCTTGACGCCCTGATCGGCAAGGCTCGCCACTTCGGTCAGCACATCCTCGAAACGGCGCGACACTTCCTCGCCGCGCGTATACGGCACGACGCAATAGCTGCAGTACTTGCTGCAGCCTTCCATGATGGATACAAAAGCGGTGGCGCCTTCGACTTTCGCCGGCGGGAGATGGTCGAACTTTTCGATTTCCGGGAAGCTGATGTCGACCTGCGAGCGGCCGGTGGCACGACGCTGGTGGATCAGTTCCGGCAGGCGGTGCAGGGTTTGCGGGCCGAACACCACATCGACATAAGGCGCGCGCTTGACGATCGCGGCACCTTCCTGCGACGCGACGCAGCCGCCGACGCCGATCACCAGATCGGGCTTGCTCTGTTTCAGTTCTTTCAGCCGGCCGAGGTCGGAGAAAACTTTTTCCTGTGCCTTTTCTCGCACCGAGCAGGTGTTCAGCAGGATCACATCCGCTTCTTCCGGTGTTTCGGTCTTGACGAGGCCTTCGGAGGCATTGAGCACATCTGCCATCTTGTCCGAGTCATACTCGTTCATCTGGCAGCCGAAGGTCTTGATGAATACTTTTTTCGGCATGGCTTTACTGGGAAGCGTTCACCGGCTTCGGCGCCGGCTTGCGCGCCTCTTCCGGGCTCAATATCCAGACACGGTCGATTTCGCCCTGGGCATTTTCCGTGTAATTGACAACAAGATTATTTCCGCGCAGCGATGCCGGCATGTCGATGGTGTTGTTCTGGTTCCAGATACGCGCACCAGCTGACAGGCGGCGCGTCTTGCCATCCATGATGATTGACGGATACATGGCCGGCGTCATTTTGCCGCGCTTGGCGCCTGCCGGAAACGGACGTTCGAAGGCCAAAGCCGGAAGCATGATGGCCGCAGACAAAATAGCAATAAGAAAACGCTGGATCCGCATCTTGAGCACCGTTTCTGAACAGGAAGGAAATTGCAAAAAATGCCGCGAGTGAAGAGGTTGCATGCGCATTGTCCACCGTCCTGAAAGAAGGAGCCGCATGCTCCGTCTCGCGCTGAATCAAGTCCGGCCTGATTTCGCCTTGATTATGCTGCCGGGGACGGTGTAAAAGTCTCGAAATTATACCATCCGGCATGCGCGGAAAAGGCACATGCCGGACGTGCGAGAAGGAATGAGAGCGAGCGGTTTTGCATGTTGCCAATCACTCGATCCCTCAGGGCAATTGCTTTGGCACGCGGTCAAAAAGCAAAATGGGCTACGAAGTCATTCGTAGCCCATCGAATTCTTGGTGGTGATAGGTGGACTTGAACCACCGACCCCAGCATTATGAGTGCTGTGCTCTAACCAGCTGAGCTATATCACCAAAAGAGCCGCGTATTATGCTTTTTTTCGTTACCGCTGTCAAGATTTGACTGATGGCACCCTTTGCCCCGGCCGCTTGCCGTCTCAAAGCCCGCCAGACGCCTTGTTGAGCGCGGCCATGACGTCGCGAACCGGATCGTTGCCGGTGCAGTCGACCATGAGCCGCCCCGGCATGGAGCGCAGCCAGGTCAATTGCCGTTTTGCCAGCTGGCGCGTCGCGGCAATGCCTTTTTCGCGCAAGGCGGTCCGGTCGTAAGCGCCATCGAGATATTCCCATGCCTGGCGATAACCGACGCAGCGCATGGAAGGCAGGCCGAGGTGGAGGTCGCCGCGGGCACGCAATGCCTGCACTTCGTCGAGCAGCCCGCCTGTGACAGGATCGAGCATGGCATCGAAGCGCTGCGCGATGCGCGCGTGCAGTACGCTGCGGTCGGAAGGTTCAAGGGAGATCGACACCAGGTCGAAGGGCAGTTCGGCCTTGGGCGCTTTTGCCAGCAGCTCGGACATCGGCTGGCCGGTCAATGCAAAAATTTCCAATGCGCGCTGGATGCGCTGGGAATCGTTCGGCTTCAGCCGTGCCGCCGTTTCCGGGTCGATGGTGGCCAATTTGGCATGCATGGCTGGCATTCCCACTGCGGCCGCTTCTTCATCCAGTTGCCTGCGAATGTCAGGATCCGCCGGCGGCAGCGCATCCAAGCCTTCCTGCAAGGCCTTGAAATACAGCATGGTGCCGCCCACCAGCAAGGGCAGCTTGCCGCGTGCGCTGATTTCGCTCACCAGTCGCAATGCATCTTCGCGAAATTGCATCACCGAATAAGCTTCGGTCGGATCGAGGATGTCGATCAGATGATGGGGCGCGGCGGCGCGTTCCTCGAGCGAGGGCTTGGCGGTGCCGACATCCATGCCGCGGTAGACCAGGGCGGAATCGACCGAGATGATTTCCACCGGCAGGTGGCGGGCAATCTCCAGCGCGGCCGCGGTCTTGCCGGACGCGGTCGGTCCCATGAGTGCGATCGCCACGGGTTTTTTCTGTGCGCTCATTTCGGTAATTGATGCAGCAGCACGCCTTATTGTCCGCGCAGGAACAGCCTGTCGAGATCCGACAGTGCCAGCTGCACCCAGGTCGGCCGGCCGTGATTGCACTGGTCAGCCCGCTCGGTAGCTTCCATCTGGCGCAGCAGGGCATTCATCTCGGGCACGGTCAGTGACCGGTTGGCGCGCACGGCAGTATGGCAGGCCAGGGTGCCGAGCAATTCATTGCGCCGCTCGACCAGCACCCGCGAGCCGCCGAATTCGCGCACGTCGCGCAGAACATCGCGCGCGAGGGTCTGCGCATCCGCATTCTTCAGCAGTACCGGTATGGCACGCACCGCAAGTGTGGTCGGCGACAGGGCGCTGATGTCGAATCCGAGCGATTGCAGTGCAGCCTGGTTTTCTTCCGTGGTGCCGACTTCCACCGGATCTGCATGGAAGGTGACCGGGATGAGCAGAGGCTGGACCTGCATTGCGCCTTCATCCAGCGCATTCTTGAGCTGTTCGTAAAGAATGCGTTCATGCGCGGCATGCATGTCGACCAGGACCAGGCCCTTGGTGTTTTGCGCAATGATGTAAATGCCGTGCAATTGCGCCAGGGCGAAGCCGAGCGGGAATTCTTCTGCCGGCGAGGGTGAGGTGGTGCCTGCCTGAACAAGGGGCATGGAAGCCGGTTGGTAAGCTTCCGGCGTTGCAGACGCGGTGCCGGTAAACAGTGCTCCGTAATCGGCGAGCGTTTGCGCTACTCCGGGGGCGGCCGTGAATTGCGCGCCGAAAGACGCCTGTTTCTGTTCGCGCATCCAGGGCAGCGCACCCGGGTTGGGCGGCAGTGGTGCCGGCGCCGTGCCGTGCGCTGTGGCGGACGTCTGGGCCAGCACCCGGCTGACGGCGTGGAACACGAACTGATGCACGGCACGGCTGTCGCGGAAACGCACTTCGATCTTCGAGGGATGCACATTGACGTCGACCAGGGCCGGATCGAGATCGAGGGCCAGCACATACGACGGATAGCGGTCACCGTGCAAGACATCCTGATAAGCCGCGCGCACCGCGTGCGTGAGCAGCTTGTCGCGTACGAAGCGGCCGTTGACATAAAAATATTGCGAATCGGCGCGCGTCCGGGAGGCGGTCGGCAGACCGATATGCCCGTGCAGGTGCAGCGGGCCTGCGGCTTCATCCAATGCCAGACGCGCATTGGCAAACTCGCTGCCGAGGATGTGCGAGCTGCGTTTGTCGGTCGGGCTGGCCTGCCAGTGTTCGACCGTCTTGCCATTGTGCGACAGTGAAAATGCCACGTCAGGGCGGGAGAGCGCGATGCGGCGCACGACTTCGGCGCAATGGCCGAACTCGGTCTGTTCCGACTTCAGGAATTTGCGGCGCGCCGGAGTATTGAAGTACAGGTCGCGCACATCCACCGTGGTGCCGGGCGCGCCGGACGAAGGCGTTGGCTGGCTGGTGTGGTCGCCCGTGATTTCCCAGGCGTGCGCCGCATCGGCGGTGCGCGACGTCAGGGTAAGCTGCGCCACCGATGCAATCGATGCAAGCGCCTCGCCGCGAAACCCGAGCGTGCCCACGTTTTCCAGGTCGGACAGGGAAGCGATTTTCGACGTGGCGTGCCGCGCCAATGCAAGCGGCAACTGTTCCGGTGCAATCCCGCGCCCGTTGTCGGTGATTGCGATCCGCTTGATCCCACCCTGCTCGATGCGTACCGTAATCTGAGTGGCGCCGGCATCGAGTGCGTTCTCCAGCAATTCCTTCACGACTGCGGCCGGGCGGTCGACGACTTCTCCCGCTGCGATCTGCGAAATCAGCTGGTCGGACAGGGCCTGGATGGGGCGATGGGGATTCTGGCGCGCGTTCATCGAGAAATTATAACGCCCGTCGGCATGTGGCTCTGGGCATCTTCCGGCTTACATCGCGGATGATTCACGCATCTAAGGCGTTGAGCCGTGGCGCGAGTGGCCTTGCTTGACCGGTAAGCGACGCAATACGGCATGAGAACGATTCGCGGGCTTTCGTACTTTGTTTGCGCGCCATACATATTTCCGCCAAGTTCCTAGTGTATGATGCGACCGGAAATTCACTGGAGAGGCAATGGACTTCATGCAATTCTTCGACATGATCCTGCATGTCGATAAATATCTCGGCACCGTGATCGCCCAGTACGGAACGATGGTGTATATCGTGCTGTTTGCCATCGTCTTCTGTGAAACCGGCCTGGTAGTGCTGCCCTTTCTGCCCGGGGATACGCTGTTGTTCATCGGAGGAGCATTCTGTGCATCCGGTGCGATGAATGTGTGGTTGCTGATGGCCTTGCTGATCATTGCCGCTGTGTCCGGAAATACCGTGAACTACTGGATAGGCAGAGCCATCGGGCAGCGGGTGTTCACCCATGACTACAAGTGGCTGGACAAGGCGGCATTGCAAAAAACGCATGCGTTCTACGAAAATCACGGCGGGAAGACCATCATCCTTGCGCGCTTCATCCCGATCGTGCGTACCTTTGCCCCGTTTGTTGCCGGCGTATCGGCAATGACCTTCGCCAAGTTCCAGTTCTTTAACATCATCGGCGCAGTGGTCTGGGTAGTCGGCCTCGTGGCAGGGGGGTACTTCTTCGGCAATATCCCTGTCATCCGCGATCATCTGAATACCATCGTGCTGGTAGGTGTCGGCGCTGCAGTGATACCGCTCGCACTCGGAGCGGTGTGGAAGCTGTGCAGGCGGATGTGGCCGCGCCGTGCCGGGTGAATCCTCACCATGAGCATAAAAAAAGCCCGCAAGAATGCGGGCTTTTTTGTTGGTCCGGCGTGCGTGATGCCCTTGGCCGCCAGTGGCGTCAGGTCATCCTGTTCTTTGCCAGGGGCGGATTCTTCGCGAAATACTTCTTGATGCCATTCAGCACCGCATCCGCCATCTGGTTCTGATAGCTCTCGTCCGTCAGTTTCGCCTCTTCTTCCGGGTTGGAGATGAAGGCGGTTTCTATGAGGATGCTGGGAATGTCCGGCGCCTTCAGAACAGCAAAACCTGCCTGTTCAACATCTCCCCGGTGCAGGCGGTTGATGCCGCCGATCTCGTTCAGCACAGCCTTGCCCAGCTTCAGGCTGTCATTGATTTGCGCCGTGGTCGACAGATCGAGCAGCACGCTCGCGAGCTGGCGATCATGATTCTTGATGTTGATGCCGCCGATCAGGTCGGCCGCGTTTTCCTTGTTGGCCAGCCAGCGGGCGGCGGTGGAACTGGCGCCTTTTTCCGAGAGCACGAATACCGAGGAGCCGCGCGCGCGGGCTTCAACGAAGGCATCGGCATGGATGGAGACGAACAGATCGGCCTGGACCTTGCGCGCCTTCTGTACCCGCACATTGAGCGGTACGAAATAATCGCCGTCGCGAGTCAGCATCACGCGCATGTTCGGCTGCTGCTCGATCTTCGCCTTGAGTCGCTTGGCGATGGCCAGTACCACGTCCTTTTCGCGGCTGCCGCCGCGTCCCAGCGCGCCCGGATCTTCGCCGCCATGGCCGGGATCGAGCGCAATCGTGATCATGCGGCTCAAGGTGGATGGCTTGTCGGCCCGCCCGATTTTTGATGCGGGAAGATCCGGCTGGGTTGGCATCGGTTCCGGCTCAGCCACCACTGCGGGCGGCTTGACCGTCATTCCGTCATCCCGCGCCCATTCGCCCTTCTTGATCAGCTCGGCGATCGGGTCCAGCGCATTGACCGGATACAGGTCGAATATCAGGCGATGCTTGTACTCACCGATCGGCGCCAGCGTAAACACCTGGGGATCGACTTCTTCCTTCAGGTCGAATACCAGGCGAACCACATTCGGCCGGTTCTGGCCGACTCGCACCTGTCTGATGTACGGATCATTCGGCTGGATCTTCGCAACCAGCTCCTTCAGGGTCGGATTCAGGTCGATGCCTTCGATGTCGACGACCAGCCGCTCCGGATTCTTGATGATGAAATGATTGACCTTCAGGTCGGTGTCGTTCTCGAGGGTCACGCGGGTATAGTCATCCGCCGGCCACACGCGCACGGCAAGGATTTGCGCAGCGCGCGCCGGGAGCGATGCAAATACGGAAACGAGAAGTGTGCCGCCGGCCTTGAGGAGAGTACGGCGCGCCCGGGATGTCAGAGGTTGGGTGCGAAATTCAGTCGGTCGAGGCATCGAGTTCCTTGTTCGGACAACGCTTGCAATTCTATATCACGCCCTGCACCGGCAACCGTGAGGAACACATCGACGTCGGGCGAGGGCAACACCGGAGCGGCCTTTTCCGGCCATTCTACGATGCATACATTCTGTTCATTGAAATGATCGCGAAATCCGGCATCAAGGAATTCTTCCGGACTGGCCATGCGATACAGGTCGAAATGGATGACATGTAGGGGCTGGCCCGCGAGGCTCACGGTATAGGGCTCGGCCAGCGTATAGGTCGGGCTCTTGACCGCACCCGCATGGCCGGCGGCATGCAGCAGGGCGCGCGTGAGTGCCGTTTTGCCGGCGCCGAGTTCACCGTGCAGGTAAATCACCAGCCCCGGCACCAGCGCGCGCGCCAGCGCTGCGCCCATGGCGGCCGTGCCAGCTTCGTCGTGGAGGTGGGTCTTGAAGTGCTGCATCTCGTAAAATGGTGCTTTGTACCGCAAATGCGCCTGCGCGCTTCCTGCCCTTGCGGGAACTTGGTTTTTATGAATGACAATTTATCTGCACTTGCCGTGACGATCAAGGCATGGGGGCGCGAGCTCGGCTTTGCCGACGTTCGCATCACCGATGTGGACTTGGCACATGCGGAGCCCGGCCTCAAAGCATGGCTCGATGCCGGACATCACGGCGAGATGGATTATATGGCAGCGCACGGAATGAAGCGTGCGCGACCGGCGGAACTCGTGCCGGGAACGGTGCGCGTGATCACGGCGCGCATGGATTACCTGCCGCGTGATGCCGGGGACGAGTGGCGCGCGCGCGAGCTGAAGCGCATACAGGATCCGTCGGCGGCCGTCATTTCCGTATATGCGCGCGGGCGTGACTATCACAAGGTATTGCGTGCGCGCCTGCAGCAGCTGGCCGAACGCATTCGGAACGAAGTCGGCGATTTCGGCTACCGCGTGTTCACCGATTCGGCGCCGGTGCTGGAAGAAGAGCTGGCGGGCAAATCCGGCCTCGGCTGGCGCGGCAAGCATACCCTGCTGCTGACCCGTGAAGCCGGCTCGATGTTTTTCCTCGGCGAGTTGTTCACCGACCTGCCCTTGCCGGTGGACGAGCCGGTGACGGCGCACTGTGGCCAATGCCGCGCATGCATCGATGTCTGTCCGACGCAGGCTATCGTCGGGCCCTACAGGCTCGATGCGCGTCGCTGCATTTCCTACCTGACGATAGAACTCAAGGGCAGCATCCCGGTCGAGTTGCGGCCGCTGATCGGCAACCGGGTCTACGGCTGCGATGATTGCCAGTTGATCTGCCCCTGGAACAAGTTTGCGCAGCGCGCCGTAATTCCGGATTTCGATGCGCGCAACGGCCTGGACAGCGCCAGCCTGGTGGAACTGTTCGCGTGGTCGGAGGATGAGTTCAACCGCAAGCTGGAAGGCAGCCCGATCCGGCGCATCGGCCATGAGCGCTGGCTGCGCAATCTCGCAGTGGGACTGGGCAATGCGGCGCACGGGGCACCGGATTCAGAAGCAATCGTGGCAGCGCTCGGGGCACGCGCCGATCATGAATCCGCGCTGGTCAGGGAGCATGTGGCGTGGGCGCTCGCCCAGCACCACAAACAATGACAGGCGCTAGCGCACCAGGCTGAGCCACAGCGGCAGCGTCACGGCCGACAACGCAGTGCCGGCCGAAATAAGGAAGGCGACGAAGGGGCCGTTCCCGCCCATCCGGGCCGCGAGCACATAGGCAGTCGACGCAGTCGGCAGGGCGCAGAACATGATGACGATCTGCATTTGCAAGGCTGTCAATCCGACCCAGCTGCCTGCCGCATAAGCAATCAGCGGCAAGGCCAGCAGCTTGACTGCAATGAAATAGGCTGCCAGTCCCTTTGCCTCATGCAGGCCCGACAGGCGCAGCCCGGCGCCGACCGCGATCAATCCCACTGCAATCGACGCATTTGCAATGCGCGACATCGTCGCCGCGACCACTTCAGGCAAATGCAGGCCCAGCAAATTGAACAGGACTCCGCTTGCGGTTGCGACGATCAGCGGATTCCTGACCAGTTCCGCCAACAGGCCGCCGCTCTTGTGGACCAGCGCATGTACCGCGGCGAAATTGCAGAGCGGGACGGCAAAAGCCACGATCAGCGCCATCAGTGCGGTACCCTGTTCTCCGCCAAGGCGCGACGCGATCGCAAGGCCGATGTAGGAATTGAAGCGGAAGGCCGTCTGCACGCCGGATTCGAATACCATGGGACCGCTCCTGAACAGGGGCTTGGCCAGCCAGCCGAGCGCAATGCCGCAACCCGTTGCAAACAGTGCAACCTGCAGCAGCTTGCCCGCGCTGGCGAAGTCGAACGGTGTGCGAGCAGTGGAGTAGAACAGCAGCACCGGGAACAGGACGTAATAGACCAGCTTCTCCAGGCCGGACCAGAAAGGTTGCCCCCAGTCGGTGATCCTCATGAGAAGAAAACCGAGCAGGATCAGGGTGAAGTCCGGGAAGAGGATGGCGGCGAGAGACATGGAGATGCAGTGGAGAAAATGGAAACCCGAAGATGTTACTGGCGTTCCTGATTCTGCGCAGGCACTGCCGGAGTATTGTTCGCGCGTCCGGCTTATTTCAGCATTCGCGCCAGCTCCACCGCCGTCTTCACATTCATCTTGTCGAATATGTGCGCACGGTGCACCTCGACGGTACGCATGCTGATGCCGAGCTTGTCGGCGATGACCTTGTTCATGTTGCCCTCGAGGATGAGATCGAGGACTTCCCGCTCCCTGGCGGACAGGGCAGCGAGGCGCGCCTGCACCGCGGCACTCGCGCTTGCCTTTTGCGAAGCGGCGAGGGCTTCCTCTACCCGGTCCATCAGCGTGTTGTCGTTGAATGGCTTTTCGAAGAAATCGAAAGCCCCGCGCTTCAGGGTATCGACAGCCATCGGCACATCACCATGGCCGGTGAGAAAAATGACGGGCAACTGCCGGGTCAGTTCGCGTGACGCAAGGAGATCGAACAGGGCGACGCCGCTCACGTCGGGCATGCGCACATCGAGCAGAATGCACTCGCCCAGCGGATCGAAAGCGGCCTTGTGCTCGAGCATCGCAAGGAACGCTTCGCCGCTTTCGTAAGCGGTGGCGGCAATTTTTCTCGACTCGGCCAGCCAGGCGAGGGAATCGCGGATCGCCTCTTCGTCATCGACTATGTGCAACATTCAGTTTCCAGCCAATCTAATCAGTCAGGCCTGCCGGAAGACGCCTTGTCCACCCTGGCAGGAAATCGATTGTATCAGTTGAACGCAGCCGGCATTGGCTAGCTAGCTTGTTGCGGCAGTTGTTGGCCTCGATTTCTTCTTGGGCAGAGGCTGATGGAGCGCGGGCAGCGAGAACCGGAAGATGGTGCCGCCCTGCGGATTCTCGGTGTGCTCGAGCGTGCCGCCGTGGAACTCGACCGCGGTGCGGCAGATGTTCAATCCCATGCCCATCCCTTCCGCCTTGGTCGAAAAGAAGGGCGAGAACAGGCGCTTGGCCACTTCCTCCGGGATGCCATGCCCCTGGTCGACCACCGACACCACCACGTTTTGCGTGTCGTCCCCCTGTTCCAGCTCCGCCGTGATGCGCAGGATGCGGCGCAGAGGGGGCACGTGCTGCATGGCTTCAATGCCGTTTCGCGTCAGGTTCAGCAATACCTGTTCCAGCAGTGTGCGGTCAGCGCGCACGCTGGGGAGGTCGGGTGCGACGTGGGTGGTGACCGACACGAAGAAACGCTGCGCCTGCATTTCGATCAGCGGCATCGCCCGGTCGATCACGGCGGCGATCGTGACCGCCTCGCGCAGGGGCTCGCGATTCTTCACGAAGGCGGCCACGCTGCGGATGATGTGCCCGGCACGCTGCGCCTGCGCGCTGGCCTTTTCGAGCGCAGGCTGCAGCATGCTTGCATCGATGCTGCGCGATTGCGACGAAGCGTGGAGGATCATGTTCAGCGCCCCGGTGGTATAGCTGGAGATTGCTGCCAACGGCTGGTTCAGCTCATGTGCGAGCGTCGACGCGATTTCGCCCATCGTCGCCAGGCGGGCGCTCGCCTGCAGTTTTTCCTGCTGTTGCCGGTTCAGTTCTTCTACGCGCTTGCGATCGGAGATGTCCAGGATCGAACCCATCCACCCGGTCTGCCGGCCGCTTGCATCGACCAGCGGCGATTCGAAGATCAGTACCGGGAAGCGCTCCCCGTTGCTGCGCTGGAAAACCGTTTCATACTGCGGCGTCGCTACTCCGGACAGGACCTGGGAAAAGCGGAGCCGGTATTCCTCCATGCCCTCTGGCGCCCAGTAGGGCATGGGCGGTGCCTTGCCCACCAAATCCTCTGCGGGAATGCCGACCATGTCGGAGAACGCGGGATTCACATAGGTGATGCGGCCTTCCAGGTCGCGTGCCCGCAGGCCGGTCAGCAGCGAATTTTCCATCGCGCTGCGAAAGGCGACTTCTTTGCGCAAGGCGCCTTCGGCCGCGAGGCGGCGGTTGATGTCCCGCCACAGCGCCCACAAGCTCCACAGCAGGCCAAGGCTCAGTGCGATCACCGATCCCACCAGCAGGTTGGGCAGCAGCCTGGGTGCGCTCTTTACGCTATTGGTGCGCAGGATGAGCGTCAGTCCGGGCAGGTCCAGGCTTCTGCCGTGCGTATAGATATTGCGACCGGGGCCGCCGGCTGCGCGCTTTTGCAGGACGTTGTCTTCGGCATCGGTCAATGCGATTTCATTATCCTGGGCGAACCACCATGGCACCATTTCATCCAGGATGCTGGACAGGGAGTAACTCGTCACCAGACTGCCGATGTACCTGTCTCTGACGAACAGCGGCAGATGATAGTGCATGGACTTTGCTTCGGATTTGCTGGGTGCTGCGGTCGGCTGGCTGTACTGCGGCGATTTCCTCGTGCGAGCTTGTTCGGAAGTGTCCTGCGACGGGGCCGGATAGTCGGCCAGCGAAGCGGGGAAGTCGTGGCTTGCCGCCACCGGCTTGCCATTCTTGTCAAGCCAGGTGATCCACTCGATTTCGCGGTCATTGCGCAACAGCGTCGCGACATGTTCCTGGAACTTGGCAGGCGGCAGTCTGCCCGCCGTGATTTCGGCGCCGACCAGGCGCAGGCTTTCCTCATTGCGGCCGAGCTGGAAGCGGATCGCCTGCTCCACCCACAGCGTATCGGCAATCAGCTGCTCCTGGCGCTCATTTGCTTCCATGCGCTGCGCCTGCCAGGGGAGCCACAGCAGCGTCGACAAGAACAGCAGGACCAGCGAAGTTGGCAGCAGCCAGCGCCATATCTGCCGGCGGCCGCGCCAGCGTGGCCGAAATGATCTGTCGGGTCTTGAATCCATCATCGTGGCGCTAGTGTATCCGAGTGCCGGACCATTTCATGCATCTGACGGAAATTGTGGTTATCCACACTTGTTGCATGCCTGTTCGGATCATGACAATACACCGCGAAATTGCAAGACCTTGTTTCAACGACCATTCCGGAGTCAATAATGAAATTGAAAGCTGTTTTGCTGGCTTTGTCGGCTGCTGCACTGGTAAGCGCGAATGCATTTGCCGAGGCCCCCATCGTAATTAAGTTCAGCCACGTGGTGGCACCCGATACGCCCAAGGGCAAGGGTGCCGAGAAATTCAAGGAACTCGCCGAAAAGGCCACCAAGGGCCGCGTAAAGGTCGATGTCTACCCGAACAGCCAGCTGTACAAGGACAAGGAAGAGCTGGAAGCACTGCAACTGGGCGCAGTGCAGATGCTGGCACCGTCGCTGGCGAAGTTCGGCCCGCTCGGCGTGAAGGAATTCGAAGTGTTCGACATTCCCTACATCTTCCCGACCAAGCAGGCACTGTACAAGGTGACGGAAGGTCCGGTTGGCAAGGAACTGTTCAAGAAGCTGGAATCCAAGGGTATTACTGGCCTGGCCTACTGGGATAACGGCTTCAAGGTCATGTCCGCCAACAAGCCCCTGCATTCTCCGTCCGACCTCAAGGGTTTGAAGGTACGTATCCAGTCGTCCAAGGTGCTCGATGCGCAGATGCGTGCTCTGGGCGCCAACCCGCAGGTGCTGGCTTTCTCCGAGGTGTACCAGGCGCTGCAGACCGGCGTGGTAGACGGCACCGAGAACCCGCCTTCCAACTTCTACACCCAGAAGATGCATGAAGTGCAATCTAACCTGACCATGACCAACCACGGCTACCTCGGCTATGCGGTGATCGTGAACAAGAAGTTCTGGGATGGACTGCCGGCCGACATCCGCACCGCGCTCGAAGGCGCGATGAAGGAAGCGACCACGTACGCCAACGACATCGCCCAGAAGGAAAATGACTGGGCGCTGGAAGAAGTGCGCAAGAGCGGCAAGACCAAGATCTATCAGCCGACCGAAAAGGAACAGGCTGAATGGCGCAAGGCCCTGCTGCCTGTCCAGAAGCAGATGGCAAGCCGTGTTGGCAAGGATCTGATCGACGCCATCAACAAGGAAACGGCATCGCTCAAGAACTGATGCCTGGGCGCTGCATCCGACGCCAACGCGGATGCGGCGCTGTAATTTCCTGACATGACGCGGCTTGCGGGCGGGAACGCTGCGCAAGCCGCTGCACCATCAGGGGCAGAGAAAGCCGGCAGGGGTCTTTCCTGTTCCGATATATCGAGGGGATTTCGTGAAGTTTCTGGATCATTTGGAGGAGTGGCTGATCGCAACGCTGATCGCACTGGCCACTCTCATCACCTTTGTCGCGGTGCTGCATCGCTATGCATCGGGATTGCCAATTCCTGTCCTGCAGGACGAGCTCATCCAGCTCAACACCAGCTGGGCGCAGGAATTGACGATTTACCTGTTCGTCTGGATGGCCAAGTTCGGCGCCGCATACGGCGTGCGCACCGGTATCCACGTCGGCGTCGATGTGCTGATCAACAAACTCAATACACCGTGGCGCAACAAGTTCATCGTGTTCGGCCTGCTGGCTGGCGCAGTGTTCACCGCGATCGTCGGCACCCTGGGCGCAAAGTTCGTCTGGTCCATCGCGCACACCGAACAGGTATCGGCCGACCTCGAGGTGCCGATGTGGATCGTCTATCTGGCCATTCCTCTCGGTTCTTACCTGATGTCGTTCCGCTTCCTGCAAGTGACCTGGCAATTCATCCGTACCGGAGAACTGCCCAAGCACGACCACGCTCACGTGGAAGGACTGGATGAGCAGGAAGTGCAGGAAGAGATCGCAGAACTGGAACGCAAAGGAAACCGCGCATGAACGCCGCCATTATCTTCATTCTGCTGATCGTGCTGATGCTGACTGGCATGCCGATCTCGATTTCGCTCGGCCTGACGGTATTGACCTTCCTGTTTACCATGACCCAGGTACCGATCGAATCGGTCGCCTTGAAGCTCTTTACCGGGATCGAGAACTTCGAGATCATGGCGATTCCGTTCTTCATCCTGGCCGGGAACTTCCTGACGCATGGTGGCGTAGCGCGCCGGATGATCAACTTCGCAACCTCGATGGTCGGTCACTGGCACGGCGGTCTGGCGCTGGCAGGCGTACTGGCCTGCGCCCTGTTTGCCGCGGTCTCGGGCTCCAGTCCGGCAACGGTGGTGGCGATCGGATCGATCCTGCTGCCCGCCATGGTGAAGCAGGGCTTCCCGAATCGCTTCGGCGCGGGTGTGATTACTACTTCGGGCGCGCTCGGCATCCTGATCCCGCCATCGATCGTGATGGTGATGTATTCGGTCTCGACCAACACCTCGGTGGGCAAGCTGTTCATGGCTGGTGTCGTGCCGGGCGTGATGCTGGCGGTCATGCTCGGAATGACAACCTGGTTCCTGGCACGCAAGAACAACTATCCGCGTCTGCCGAAGGCATCCTGGGGTGAGCGTTTCCGCGCTTTCCGCCAGAGCGCCTGGGGCCTGCTGCTGATCGTGATCGTCATGGGCGGCATTTATTCCGGCGCCTTTACGCCGACCGAAGCCGCCGCCATGTCGGCCGTCTACGCCTTCTTCATCGCCGTGTTCGTCTACAAGGACATGAGCTTGAAGCAGGTGTCGAAAGTCCTGCTGGATTCGGCATCGATGTCGGCCATGCTGCTGTATATCATCACCAATGCCGTGCTTTTCTCGTTCCTGATGACTAGCGAAAACATCCCGCAGGCGATGGCGCAATTCATCACGGATCGGGGCTTGGGCGTGATCGGCTTCCTGCTGGTGGTCAATATCCTGTTGTTGCTCGCCGGTAATGTGATGGAACCGTCGTCAATCGTTCTGATCATGGCGCCGATTCTGTTCCCGGTGGCAATGAAACTCGGCATCGATCCGATCCATTTCGGTATCCTGATCGTGGTGAACATGGAAGTCGGCATGTGCCATCCGCCGGTGGGCCTGAATCTGTACGTGGCTTCGGGCATCACCAAGATGGGCATTACCGAACTAACGGTGGCAGTCATGCCGTGGCTGCTGACGATGGTCGTGTTCCTGCTGCTGATCACCTACGTGCCCCAGATTTCGCTCTGGCTGCCGAACATGATTTACAAGTGAAAATTCATTTTATAAAATGAGTCCACTTTAAGGCCGCAGACCTGCAAAAGGCTGCGGCCTTCCGTTGAAGGAGGATATTGGAGGGGACGAGAAACGGTATTGATACCGTCCGCAATGGAGACGTGTGTTCCAAAAAGCCGCTGCAGACTCGGTCTGCAAACCACACAAGCGGCACCGGACACACATGCAGCAATTTGAGGCGCGTCGTGAGATGCGCTTTTTTATTTTGTGCGTCCGGATGCAGCGCAGAACCTGTCCGGGCTGTCATGGCCGGCAGGTTTTGTTTTATCCTATCGCCATGAACACTTCCTCCCGCAGCGACCTGTTTTCCGCCATCGTCAAGGCGCCGTTCGGCGCTGTCGGCATCCGGACCGAAGCCGGCCTGCTGCGCGAACTGGTGTACCTGCCGCCGCATTTTGATGAAAAGGCACCTACGGACCCGCTGGCCGAACAAGCGGCGCGGCAGCTCGAACAGTACTTCACGCAACCCGACTTCCGATTCGACTTGCCGTTGGCCGAGGTGGGTACTTCCTTCCAACGCAGGGTCTGGGATGTCATTTCTTCCATTCCGCGTGGTGAAGTGCTGACTTACGGCGCAGTCGCGCGCATGCTTCGTTCCGCCCCGCGCGCCGTCGGCCAAGCTTGCGGCGCCAACTGGTTCCCCCTCGTGATTCCCTGCCACCGCGTCACCGCATCCGGCGGCCTTGGCGGCTTTGCCAACCATGACGATGAGACCGGCTTTCATCTCGGCGTCAAGCGCTGGCTGCTCGCCCATGAAGGCGTCGAGGGATACCGATGACAGAAGCAGTACTTGCCAGCCAGGGCCAGATCGACGAATTCTGCGACACGCTCTGGCTGGAAGACGGGCTGGCGAAGAACTCGCTCGATGCCTACCGGCGCGACATGACCCTGTTCGCGCGATGGCTGGAAGCCGAGCGCGGCAAGACCCTGCACCAGGCCGAGGCGGCCGACCTGAATGCCTACTTCGCCGCCAAGCACGCCAGCACCAAGGCCAGTTCGGCCAATCGTCGTCTTGCCGCCTTCAAGCGCTTCTATCAGCTCGCACTGCGCCAGAACAAGATCAGCGCTGATCCCTGCCTCAGGCTGAAATCGGCAAAGCAGCCGCCGCGCCATCCGAAAACCCTGAGCGAGGCGCAGGTGGAAGCGCTGCTGGCCGCACCCGATGTGGACACCCCCCTCGGCCTGCGCGATCGCACCATGCTGGAATTGATGTATGCCAGCGGCTTGCGGGTGTCGGAACTGGTGCTGCTCAAGTCGATCGAACTCGGCATGAACGAAGGCGTGCTGCGCATCACCGGCAAGGGCAGCAAGACTCGCCTCGTCCCTTTCGGCGAGGAAGCACGCAGCTGGATCGAGCGCTACCTCAAGCAGGCACGCCCCGCCATCCTCAGGGGCCAGGCCGACGATGCCCTGTTCGTCACCGGCCGCGGGGGCGCTATGACGCGCCAGATGTTCTGGACCCTGATCAAGAAATACGCGCTCAAGGCCGGCATCAATGCGCCCATGTCGCCGCACACCTTGCGCCATGCCTTTGCCACGCATTTGCTGAACCACGGCGCCGACCTGCGCGTGGTGCAACTGCTGCTCGGCCATGCCGACATTTCGACCACGCAGATTTATACGCATGTGGCGCGCGAGCGTTTGAAGAAGCTGCACGAGAAGCATCATCCGCGCGGATGAACGATGGCTGATCTATCGTTCAGGCCATGAATCAAGACAGGGTATCGAGCGGACTCTTCGTTGTTCCAGCTGCTATCTTGAGCACATGCGTATAAATCATCGTGGTGCTCACGTCGCTGTGGCCAAGGAGTTCCTGCACTGTCCGGATGTCAGTCCCGCTTTGCAGCAAGTGCGTGGCAAATGAATGCCGCAGGATATGGACGCTGACCTGTTTTTGAATGCCTGCGTGAATAGCGGCATGCTTGAGCGCGCGCTGCAAGCGTTCGGGATACAAATAGTGACGCCGAATGATTCCGGTTTGGGGATCGCGCGACACGGTAGGCGACGGAAACACCCATTGCCATGCCCAGCTCTGTCCGGCCCGAGGATATTTGACTTCCAGGGCATGCGGCAAATACACGCCCGGAAAGTTGGCTTGCCGATCCGCTTCCCATACTGCACGCGCGTACGCGAGCTGTTCCTTCAGAGCGGGCTTCAATACCTCCGGCAGCATGACCGCACGGTCCTTGCCGCCTTTCCCTTCGCGGACAATGATTACACGTCGATCGAAATCAATGTCCTTTACCCGCAATGACAAGCCTTCCCGCAGGCGCAAGCCAGTGCCATAAATCAAGCGTGCCAGCAAACCGGCAACTCCATCCATCAATCCCAAAACCTGTTTGACTTCCGCAGGTGTCAGGACGACGGGAATCCGTTTGGTTGGAATGGGGCGCCCGATGTCCTGCATCCAAGGCAACTCCATGTCCAACACTTCTTTGTAGAGAAACAGCAGGGCACTCAATGCCTGCCGGTGAGTAGAGGGAGCTGCCTTCCGTTCATTAGCAAGCATGGACAGAAAAGCTTCCACCTCCTTGCCGCCCATGTCTTTCGGATGGCGGATGCCATGCCAGCGGATAAACCAGCGCACCCAATACACATAATTCTTTTCTGTCTGTAGGCTGTAATGCAGGTAGCGCAGCCGCTCGCGAAGCTGATCCAGTAGTTTGGACGAGACCAAAGGTGGCTTGTCGTATTTCGTGTTTTTGTTAATACTGTACATAAATACAGTATATAAATGACAACCCAAGCTGGCAAGCCATTTTCGTTAATTCAACATCGCCGTGTTAAACGACACTTCGCCATGTTAAATTGGCATTTTGCGATTTATAACAAGTTAAATTCGCATGATACTGAGCCACGTTACTTACGAGCTGCTTCCCTTCGAGGAGCTGTATTTTGCTGCCGACGAGGCATCAGGATGGCATCAGCTCGACGGGCAAGTACGTCTGGACATGGCTGATGGAACATCACAATTTGTCTCGTGGGGGAACGAGCCGCTTCAATACTCAATTGAGGTCCGGTCTGAGTCATTTTTCTCGCCTGGCGGGGTAACAAAACACATCGATGTCAGTGCGCATTCCTACTGGACAGGATTGGTCGGAAAACACATCTGCTTTGACTATGTCGATAAAGGCCATCAGGTGCTGCGATTATCTGCCGATATCAATGAGCTTTTTTTGTCATCACAATATGATGATGGTACCTTTCAAGGCGATTGTGTGCGTGTATCCCCTGTATGCGAACTTAACTCGCCATTCGACACCGACGCCTTCGGCGCGGGTCATTTAAATCGTTAGATAGCATGAGTGTCGACCGCGCCTCACTTCACGACAAACCGGAGCTATTCTTCGAAATGGAGGGAAGCTCGTGGTTGAAGCTCACCCCTGCAGCGGCACGTGTTGTATGCACTCAGGCTGCGAGTTACGGATTGGTGATTGTTCGCGTGGAAGGTGGCATCTGGCACTCACCTGGTTTTGAGGCACGCATCGATTGCATTTGGGACGGCATCAATTCACTGTGCACAATCGATGAAGCACGGCAAAACAACGAACGGGCAGTGCGCAATATTGAGCATGAGCAGGCGGCTCATGGAGCCTTCATACTGACGGCAGTCCCCATTGTCGGCTATGAACACGCGAAGGTGCGTCATGCAATCTAACACGTCGTTCGGCACGAACACCGCGCCAGCGCGGCGTCGTTCAACTTAAG